>JAFPWY010000003.1 GCA_017412605.1 Fibrobacter sp.
CGGAGCGTTCTTCACGGCGGATTCGTCAACGACCTTCACGCGGATGGCTGCATGCGGGCAGACCATGGCGCACTTGCCGCACTGCACGCAAGCGTCCGGATTCCAGGACGGGATGTTGAGGGCGAGGTCGCGCTTTTCGTACTTGGTGGTAGCAGTCGGGAACACGCCGTCGCAAGGCATCTTGGAGACGGGGAGGAGCTCGCCGTTGCCCTTGATGATTTCTGCGGTGACTTCGTTCACGAACTTCGGAGCGTCGCCGTGGATCGGAGCGCGGAATTCCTTCGTGCTGGTGACAGTAGCAGGAACCTTGACTTCGAACAGGTTAGCAAGAGAGGCGTCGATAGCGTCCCAGTTCTTCTGGACCACTTCCTGACCCTTCTTGGCGTAAGTCTTTTCGGCGTACTTCTTGATGTACTTGATGGCGGTTTCGGCATCGAGCACGTTACCGAGCTTAGAGAAGAAGCAGGTCTGCATCACGGTGTTGATGCGGCGGCCCATGCCGGTCTTAGCGGCAACGGCGTAAGCGTCGATCACGTACACCTTGAGGTGCTTCTTGATGATTTCTTCCTGCACCGGACGCGGGAAGGTATCCCACACGGTGTCGGCGGAGTGCGGAGTATTCACGAGGAAGGTAGCGCCATCCTTCGCGTACTTCAGCATGTTCACGGATTCCAGGTGCGGAGTGTGGTGGCATGCCACGAAGTCGGCTTCGTTTTCGCCAATCAGGTACGGGGCGTCGATGATGCTCTTACCGAAGCGGAGGTGAGAGGTGGTCATGGAGCCGGACTTCTTGGAGTCGTAAACGAAGTAGCCCTGTGCGTAGTTGTCGGTTTCGTTACCGATAATCTTGATGGAGTTCTTGTTGGCACCCACGGTACCGTCGGAACCCAGACCGAAGAACATGGCCTGGAAGAAGTCGCTTTCCAGCTTGAAGTTCGGGTCGATGGTGAGGCTCGTGTGGCAAACGTCGTCGTTGATACCGACGGTGAAGCGTGCCTTCGGGTCGGCCTTGGCAAGTTCGTCGTAGATGGCTTTGACCATGGCCGGGGTGAATTCCTTGGAAGAGAGACCGTAGCGGCCGCCGATCATCTTCGGCATGGCCATCTTGCCTGCCATCACGGCTTCGCTGATAGCGGTCAGGGCGTCCTGGAAGAGCGGTTCGCCAGCGGAACCCGGTTCCTTGCAGCGGTCGAGGACGGCAATCTTCTTGACGGTCTTCGGGAGGGCTGCAACGACGGCTTCCATCGGGAACGGGCGGTACAGGCGGATGTTCACGAGACCGACCTTTTCGCCCTTGGAGTTCAGGTACTTGACGGAGTCACCGATGGTGCAGGTCGAAGAACCCATGGAAATGATTACGCGTTCGGCGTCGGGTGCACCGACGTAATCCACGATGTGGTACTGACGGCCAGTGTAGCTTGCGACCTTGTCCATGTACTTCTGGACAATTTCCGGAACCTTGGCGTAGAACGGGTTCACCGTTTCGCGGCCCTGGAAGTAAACGTCCGGGTTCTGGGCGGTACCGCGCATGGTCGGGCGGTCCGGAGTGAGGCAGCGCTGCCGGCATGCCTTCACGTACTTTTCGTCGATGACGTTACGGATAACGCCGTCTTCGAGAGCTTCGATCTTCATCACTTCGTGGGAGGTACGGAAACCGTCGAAGAAGTGCATGAACGGAACGCGGCTTTCGAGAGTGGAAGCGTGGGCCACGAGAGCGAGGTCCTGGCATTCCTGCACGCAGCTGGAGGCGAGCATGGCAAAGCCGGTCTGGCGGCAGGCCATCACGTCGGAATGGTCACCGAAAATAGAAAGGCCCTGCATGGCAAGGGCACGGGCAGTCACATGGAAGACCGTGGGGGTCAGTTCGCCCGCAATCTTGTACATGTTCGGGATCATCAAGAGAAGACCCTGGGAAGCGGTGAAGGTCGTGGTGAGGGCACCGGCCTGGAGCGCTCCGTGAACGGTACCGGCAGCGCCACCTTCGGACTGCATTTCAAACACGCGGGGTACCTGACCCCAAATATTCTTCTTGCCTGCAGCACTCCAGTTGTCGGCGTGCTCAGCCATAGGACTAGACGGTGTAATCGGGTAAATTGCCGCAACTTCGCTAACAGCAAACGCTACGCTAGCGGTGGCCTCGTTACCATCACACGCAATCATCTTTTTTGCCATGTGTGTCTCCAATTTTGAGTTTGAATTTTGAATATTAAAATCCGAAACTAAAATTACATAGAAATCGGGGAAAAAATATAGCGCAAAAGAAAAAAAAGGCTCCAAATGGGCGCCTTTTTTTCAAATCATTTCAAGTGGGTCCGCTACGGGGCTATTTCTTCTCGACGACGAGGATGTTACCGTCGTAGGTCATGACCCCGAGCAGGATGCTGTGGATGAGCCGGAACTTGTCCACCTTGTAGTAGGGGCCGTTCGCCATGGGGTTCGTGCAGTCCGGGTCGGCCACGAGGAACTGCCTTTTTTCATCGAGCCCGTAAAGCACCACGAAATGCCCCATCGGGTCGCCGTGGATGTCGTCGAAGACGGACTGGTCCTTGTCGTTGGTGTACTCGCGGGGGCTGCGGTAGAGGTAGGTGGCGGAAAGTCCGCACAAAACGGGGATGTCGCGTTTGAAGTAGTGCTCGAACATGCTTGCGCGGAGGTCGGCCGTGGCGACTGTGCCGCCCAAATCCAGGAAGCGGATGTACGCCTCGATGGCCTTGCGGAGCTTGGGGGCGTGCTTTGCCTTGTGGAGCTTTTCGAGCTTCTCGCGGAGCTCGGGCATCTTGAGCTTGCTCCAGGTGGGGTCGAATATTTTTAGGTTGTACGAATAAATGGTCGCCTTGAATCCGCGCTTGAGCGCGTCGATGCCGAGGAACACGCCGAGCGTGCCGCCTTCTTCGAGGAATTCTATTTCGGAGATGAGTTTCTTGAGGGGAATATTGTAGCCGAGATGCGCATAGACTGCGTGTAGGCTGGTCGGTCCGCACGTAACATCGTCTGGCTGAGGGAGAATCTTGATTTCCATCGAAATGCCTTCATTGAACGTGGCGGTTTGGTACACAAATCGTCGAGTGCTGCGAAATATAGCAAAAAATGGGGATTTTTATCTCGTTGAGTACCGAAATAATTGTATTGTTGCTAATGTTTTTTTTGCGTGTTGCGGGTGGGGTGTCGGGTGATAAATTTTTCTGCCGGGGTGACATATTGTGTCATCTGGATTTTGTTATATTAGTGCACATGGTAGCAGTAAATAAATCCAAGGCGAAAAAAGAGATTGAGTTCCTTTGCACGAACTGCGGCAACACCACGCCCAAGTGGGTGGGGCGCTGCCCGTTCTGCGGGGAGTGGAATTCCCTCAAGGAACATGCGGTAATCCCGGTTGCCGATAGCGCAGGGCGCGGGGGACGTGGCCTGGGCGGCCCGGTCCACAAGGTTGTCGCGCTCAAGGATGTCTCCACCGAGGACACGCGCCGGCTGAGTACGGCGAATACGGAATTCGACCGCGTGCTGGGCGGGGGGCTCGCGCCGGGTTCTTTGGTGCTGATCGGTGGCGACCCGGGTATAGGCAAGTCCACGCTCGTGCTCACGACACTTGCGACGATGACCGCCGCCGGGGTGAAGACCCTGTACGTGAGCGGCGAGGAGAGCGCGAACCAGGTGAAACTCCGCAGTGAACGGCTGAACGTTTCCGGGAGCGACATGCTCCTGCTCTGCGAGACGGGGCTCGAGAAGATTATCGAGATGGCGAAGGAAATCCAGCCGCAGGTGCTCGTCATCGATTCCATCCAGACGGTGTACAAGGGCGACTTGCCGGGAACGCCGGGGTCGGCTTCGCAGTTGCGCGAGTGTACGCTGGACCTGATGGTGTTCGCGAAGAACACGGGCTGCATCACCATCCTCATCGGCCACGTGACCAAGGACGGGCAAATTGCCGGCCCTCGCATTCTGGAACACATGGTCGATACCGTGGTGTACTTCGAAGGCGACCGCAACAACCAGTACCGCCTGTTGCGCACCATAAAGAACCGCTTCGGTGCTACCGACGAGATTGGCGTATTCGAGATGACGAGCCACGGGCTGACCGCCGTGCCGAATCCGAGCCGTGTATTCCTGCAGGAGGGCGTCCCTCCGACGCCGGGAAGCGTGGTCTGCTGTACGCTCGAGGGTTCGCGCGCGCTGCTCTTCGAGACGCAGGCGCTTGTGAACCAGACGAACTTTGCCGTGCCGCAGCGTGTCGCCGCGGGCATCGACCCGAAGCGCCTAACCATCATCCTCGCCTTGCTCGAAAAGTTCGGCGGCGTGAGTGTCGGCATGTGCGATGTGTTTGCAAGCATTGCCGGTGGCATCCGCGTAACCGATACGTCGTCCGACCTGGCCCTCGCGCTCGCTATCGCGAGCAACCATCTGGGAATCCCGCTGGGCCGCCAGACCATCGCGATAGGGGAGCTCGGTCTGTCGGGCGAGGTCCGGAACGTGAGCTTGCTTGACCAGCGGCTCAAGGAGGCTCGGCGTCTAGGGATGACCGTCGCGGTGATTCCCTCGGCTGGCAAGTTGCCGGAGTCTGTCGGAAACATGCGGGTCGTGCGCGTCGGTGGTCTCGGCGAGGCCGTGGCGTGGCTCATGGACCAGAAGTGACATCGACGGGCCGCGGAGGTCCGTTCACGCTGAACAAAAATAAAGGGCGCCCCGCAGGGCGTCCTTTTTAAATCCGTTATGTAGGGAAGACTATTCTTCGTCGTCGGAGTGCTTTTTCTTCTTCTTTTTCTTCGGAGCATCATCGTCGTCGGAGGCTTCTTCACGCGGCTTTCTCTTGCCAGTGCCTTCGACCTTGATGTCGGCGGCCTTTTCGCCACGCTTGGTGAAGCCGAACTGACGCGGATCGAGACCGCCCGGGAACTTCGTCCTGTTGTCGTAGATGACCTTCTTGGCGGTGAATTTTTCGATCTTGGCGTTGCTCAGGTCTGCACCGGAGAAGTCTACGTCGTCCATCTTGGTGTCGGCGTCGATCTTCACGCCTTCCATGTTGGCGTTGAGGAAGCTAACCTTGACCAGCTTTGCACCGGCGAAGCTTGCACCGGAGAGCGTGGCGAGGTTGAAGTCCGTACGTTCGATGGTAGAGTTGGAGAAGTTGGCCTTCGTGAGGTCGGCCTTGTCGAAGATGTTCTTGCGGATATAGGCACCATCAAAAACGACCTTCATCATTTCGGCTTCCTTGAACACGACCTTGTTCACGTCGGAGTCAAAGAAGGAGGCCTTGTTGAGCTTGGTGCGTTCGAAGGAGCTCTTGGAAACGCTGCCCTTGTCGAAGATGACGCCGGTCAGGTCCTGGCTGTTGAAGTTCATATTCTTCAGGGAGGACTGGGCGAACTTGGCCTTCTGGAGCTGCGTCTTGGAAAGGTCAACATCGTTGAAGGACGTCAGGGAGAGGTCGGCTTCCTGGAGGTTGACGTTGTTGAAGTCGGCGCCACCGAAGTTGGCCTGGGAAAGACCGGCCTTGGCGAAGTTCACGTTCTGCAGGTCAGCGCTGCCGAAGTTGGCGGCGATCAGGTTACAGGCGGTGAAGTCCGTCTTGACGAGCTTTGCCTTCTTGAGGTTCGTGTTTGCCATGAGAGAGCGCGAGAAGTTTGCGTTCGTCATGTTGGCCTTGCTGAAGTCGGCGTTGGTGAGGTCCACGTCCATGACAGAGGCCTGCGTGAAGTCTGCCTTGCTGAAGTCTGCACCGTCGGAAACCTTCATGGCGTCGAGGCGGGCGTTCTTGAAGTTCGCCTGCGGGAATTCGCTGTCCAGCAAGGTTGCACGGTAGAGGTTTGCGCCTTCGAAGTTTGCGCCCTTGAAGTTAGAAGAGCGGATGTCGGCACCGCTAATCGTCGCCTTCGTCAGGTTGGCGTTCTTGAAGTTCGCGTTGCTAATCACCGCGTTCTGGAAGGACACTTCGGGGAGGTTTGCGTCCGCGAACTTTATGTTCTCGCCAGCTGCGCGCTGGAAGTCCGTCACGTGCTTGACGGCCTTGGACTTGGAGAAGTTGAATTCGTCAATGCGTTTGTCACGGAAAGAAATGTTCAAGTCTTTGCCGGACCAGTCCGTTTGCTGTGCGAATGCCGAGAACGTCATTGCGCAGACGAGACCGAGTCCCAACTTGGATAGTTTCATCATATTCATATAAATTTCCCTTTGATTATGAACAAATATAACGGATAGCCCTAAAATAACTAAAATTTCGTGAAAAAAAACCAAATAAAAAAAAAACATCTAAAAAAATGTTTTGTTTCCTTTACCTAGGGCCATTCTTTTGCAAAAATTGCTAGTTTTGGCAAAAATGTCAGAATTTAAGGCTTTGGAATACGATGTCGTGGTCTGCGGGGCTGGTCCCGCAGGTTTGATGGCTGCTTGTACCTATGGAAGGCTGACGGGCGGTGCCGGACGGGTTCTGCTTCTAGACAAGAAGGAACCCTGGAAAGAGCCTATTTTCTGTGCGGAAGCCGTCTCGACGGGGCGCCTGAACGCCCTCTGGCCGATATCCAAGGAATGGGTCCGCGGTGGTATTTCCGGTATTTATTTTACATCGCCCAAGGGCTACAGGGCCGAGTTTTACAGCAAGGACTGCGGTTCCCTGTTGGATCGGTCTCGATTCCACCATGCCCTGGCGGATGGTTGCGTTGCAGCCAATGTCGAATGCCATTTCGATTCTGCGGTGACCAAGCTCTCCCGCGAAGGCGACTCCTGGAAGGTTCAGGTGTCGTGCGGCGGCGAAACCCTGACGGTTACGGCTAAGGCTGTCGTGGACGCTACGGGCCCGGGATGCAGGCTGACCAGGAATATTGACTGCCTCAAGGGCATCGAGTCCGGTGATACGGATTTGGAACCGGCCATTTTTGCGGTGGCCGAGGGCATTGAACACAGTCGCGAGCATATCGAGCTCTTCTTCGGGAGCGAGTTCCCGAACGGTTATGGCTGGATTTTCCCGCGCGACGGCGTGGAAGTCAACATTGGCTTTGTTTTGGGAAAGGACCACAAGACGGCGGTCCCGCTAAGGGAAAAATTGCTTGACTATATAAATAAGCATTATCCGAACGCGAAAATCAAGGCTGTTTACGGAGGCATGATTGCTTGCGGGCAGTCCCGTCGCCCGCTCGCGATGCACGGCCTGTTCAAGGCCGGGGACGCTGCTAGCTGCGTGAACCCGATAAGCCGTTCCGGAATTGTCGAATCCCTCCGTTGCGGAAAAATTGTTGCCGAGTCGGTTGTGGAATGGTTGGCTTGCAGCTCTGATGCTGAACGCGCTCGCGTGGAATCCTCTGTGCTCGACCGCTGGATGAAGGCGCAGGGTCGTGCCCACCTGCAGATTGCAAACGCGAAGCGCACTTTCGGGAAGATTACGGATGCCCAGTTCGACCGAGCCGCCGAAAAACTCTCCCGTATCCCTCAGGGTAAAGCCTCCCTCTGGCGTATATTCTTCACTGTCTTGAGCGCATGCCCCTCGCTGATTTGGAAAATGCGCTCCTTCTTGCGGTAATGTGATGTCGGCTATAGAAGAAAGATTGGAATCGGTTCGCTCGAAGTTCGCCTCGTTCTCGGATCAGGACGACAAGTGGAAATTCCTCTTGGACCTGGCCCGTGCGCACAAGGGGATGGACGCTTCCTTGAAGGCGGAGAAGTACATCATCCAGGGGTGTGCGTCTACGATGTACCTGGTTCCCAAGTTTGAATCCGGGATTGTCCATTTCGAGATGGAAGTGGAAGGTGGAACGACCAATCCGCTGATTAGTCGCGGTCTCGGTGCGCTTGCCTTGCAGATCTACAACGATCTGCCTCCGAAGGATATCCTTTCGGTGGATGCGAAGTTCTTCCAGGATATTGGCCTGAATGTCGGACTTTCGCCAACGCGGTCCAACGGTTTTGCTAGTCTTATCAAGCAGATATATTTATATGCTCGCGTCTTTGACGCAATTTCCAAAAAATAGGTAGGATAACATGTCTTTTAGTTTCTTGAGTGGAAAGAGCCCCTTTGACGAGGCTGAAGAAAAACTGGAAGCTGGCGAGAATCCGTCCGGCAAGCCGAAACTCCCTACTCCGACGATGGGCTGGCAGGATGTCGTTTTTCTCATCGTGCTCGTGGGTCTGGTTGTTGGCGGCTACTACTATTACCAGCATGCCAAGAAGAGCAGCGCAGAAGCTTTCGCCCAGTGCGATGTGCTCTACGTAGCGGCCGAGACGGAAGCGTCGAAGCTGGTTGAGGCGGAGTCCTGCTACAATGCTACGTGGGATCTTGGCTTCGTGAGCGATTC
The DNA here is from genome assembly GCA_017412605.1 of Fibrobacter sp. GTDB lineage: Bacteria > Fibrobacterota > Fibrobacteria > Fibrobacterales > Fibrobacteraceae > Fibrobacter. Next base: position 8,280 of record JAFPWY010000003.1, read on the forward strand.
CATGGAAATTCTCCGCCAGGACCGCCTGGGAGCCATCGAGGACAAGCGCAACCACCTCAAGGATTTGTTCGCCGACGTCATGGACGCCATCGCCGACCGCGATTCCGCCAAGGCTTTCGAGCTGGTCAACGGCTACAATGGCCCGATGCTCTTGCCGAAGAGCGACCGCGAAACTTGGGAGTCCATTGCCAAGGCGGGTGCGCTGAAGGCTGCCGTCGAGGCTGCTGCTGCACCAGCCGGAGATTCCGCTGCGGCGAAGTAGTTCTGCGGTATAATTAATAGGGAAGTTGGCTAGACATTATATTGTCTTAGCGGAGCTTCTCGACTGTAATTTCCCTCTCGGTTTCCGAGAGGATTTTTATTTGGATGACGTGGGTAATGCCTGCGTCGTTTCCTTCTAGGCGTTCCGGCCATTCGATGAGGCTGATGCCTCTTTCTAGGTAATCGGGGTCAAGCCCGACTTCGTAGAGGTCGGCGTCCCCCTCGAGGCGGTACAGGTCGAAGTGGAAGATGGGCGGATCGTTCGGGTATTCGTGGAGGATGGTGTAGGTGGGGGAGCATACCGTGCCTGTGTAGCCCAGCCCCTTGCAGATTCCGCGGCTGATGACGGTCTTGCCCGCGCCGAGGTTGCCGTAGAGAGCCACGCGGTCTCCCGGCTGCAGCGACTTCCCGAATTCGGCTGCCCAGTTGAACGTTTCTTCTTCGCTGTAAAACACCATAGATTCTAGCCTCTAGCCTCTAGCCTCTAACCTCTAGCCTCTAGCCCCTAACCTACAGCTTGTCCTTGAACTGCTCGTACGTGAACTTGTGCAGCAAGTGGAATTTCCCGTCCATGTCGAACATGCCGATATCCGGATGGCGAACCCCGTTGAAGAACGTGGTCTTGACCATGGTGTAGTGGATCATGTCCTCGAAGATGATGCGGTCCCCGACATGCAGCGGCTGGTCGAACGAGTAGTCACCGAGCTGGTCGCCAGCCAGGCAGGTATTTCCAGTTATTTTGTATGTAAACTTCTTTTCGCCGGGCAGTGCTCCGCCTGTAATGTTGGGCCTGTAGGGCATTTCCAAGCAGTCCGGCATGTGTGCGCTGATGGAAACGTTCAGGATGGCGATGTCCATCTTGTTGTGCACGATGTCGGCGACCGTCGCCACTAGTTCGCCCGTTTGCCAGCCGACCGCCTCTCCCGGTTCCATGACGACCTCGAGGTGTGGATAGCGCTTTTTGAAATCGTTGAGCAGCTTGACAAGCTCTTCGCGGTGGTAGTCTTTGCGGGTAATGTGATGGCCCCCGCCGAAGTTTACCCACTTCATTTGGGGCAGGTAGCGTCCGAATTTCTTCTCGAATGCTGCAAGGACTCCTTCCAGCGCATCGACATCCTGCTCGCAGAGGGCGTGGAAGTGCAGCCCCTCGATTCCGTCCAGCAGTTCGGGCTTGAACTCGGCCTCGGTCACGCCCAGTCTGGAATGCAGGCCGCAGGGGTTGTAGATGTCCGTTTCCACGGTGGAGAATTCGGGGTTGACTCGGATGCCTGCGCTTATTTTACTTGCAATGGTCTTTTCCTTGAATCTCTGCCACTGCGAGAAGCTGTTGTACGTGATGTGGTCTGCGTACTTGAGAATCTCGTCGATTTCGCTGTCTTCGTATGCCGTCGCGAATACGTGGACTTCCTTGCCCATCTCTTCTTTGGCGAGCCTCGCTTCGTTAAGGCTGCTAGCCGTTGCTCCGGGGAGGTATTCCGCAATGATGGGGAAGGATCTCCAGAAACTGTAGCCTTTGAGGGCGCAGATAATCTTGACGCCGGTTCTTTCTTGAATGTTATTCAATATCTCCATGTTCCGGCGAAGGCGCTTTTCGTCCAGAACGAAACAGGGACTGGTGGCTTGTGTGTAATCGGGCATGTGCCAAATATAGGAAAAGAAGCCAAGGGTGCTTTTTTTGCCCTTTTTTGGGGTTGTTTTGCATGAAAAAAAGTGTTTTTTTATGATATCTTCTTGTCTTTTAAAAAATCCTTTAACTAAATTTAAAGCAATGATTTGGTCTTCTTATACACGTATTATCGCATCTATTTGTACGATAGCTTTAGCTGGGTTCGCATTCGCTGCGGATCCCGCTCCGGCACCTGCTCCTGCTAAGGCAGCTCCTGCCGCGGCTACCCCCGCTCCCGCTTCTGCACCTGCTCCGGCTCCTGCCGCTGCTCCTGCTCCCGCACCTGCTCCTGCCAAGGAAGCTCCGAAGGCTGCTCCCGCTCCGGCTCCTGCCAAGGAGGCCCCGAAGGCTGCTCCCGCTCCGGCTCCTGCCAAGGAGGCCCCGAAGGCTGCTCCTGCCCCTGCTCCCGCAAAGGCTGCTCCTGCCAAGGAAGCCCCGAAGGCTGCTCCTGCTCCGGCTCCCGCAAAGGCTGCTCCTGCCAAGGAAGCCCCGAAGGCTGCTCCTGCTCCGGCTCCCGCAAAGGCTGCTCCTGCCAAGGAAGCCCCGAAGGCTGCTCCGGCCAAGAAGGCTGAACAGAAGGTCGTACCTAGCGTGCCGGTCAACGTCGCTCCGAGAGGCGCTTCTTCCCTTGACGAGATGATCCAGAAGAAGCTCGACTCCCTCAGCAAGGTCAAGGTGAGCACTCCGGTTTCTGCAAGTTCCGACAGTCTTGCCAAGGTCAAGGCGGACAGCGTCCGCAAGATGATCCAGGAAGGCAAGTACGTCCAGAGGGCCAAGTACGACAAGTCGAACTTTGATTCCTGGAAGATTGACACTGTTTTCCAGAAGAGCATGAAGGAATCCATTTATGGTATCTGGCGCACCCCGATCGTTGCTCACGGCCACGCTTTCCGTGATGCCGAGTTGCGCTTCGACATGAACGATACTGTTTACGGAACGACCCGCACCTACTCTGATTCGGGCCGCTACCAGATGACGGGCGAATACACTTTCAAGGCCCGCTACCGTTTTGATAACGACACGTCCATGGTCACCCGCGAGGTCTTTGCTGACCGCCAGGTGGTTCGTTGGGACTACATCGCGTTCCGCAAACTCGAGGACACCTTGACCTACAACCTCAAGAAACTCGAGTTCCGCGACATGAACGACAACTGGTTGAATGCCCTGCAGGGCTTCGACAATGTTCCGCCGGAAGTCTACATCAAGGACGAGAAACTCACCGCCGAGATGAAGAAGACTGCGGAACTCTGGGCGAAGAGAAAAAAATAAGGGCCGATGAAAAACCGCATTTGGTTTTGCTTTGGTTTCCTTTTTCTAGTCGCCGTCTCTCTGAGCTTTTGCACATTGGCTACGGGACCTGTATGGGTCTCGTGGCCTGATTTTTTTTCGGCCCTTTTCGCCGGACCATCGGCTGAGGTCGGGGCTGATTCCATAGCATCGCAAATTGTTTGGCGGCTCCGCGTGCCCAGGATGTGTGCGGCGGTGTTGGCGGGTTCTGCGCTTTCCGTGTCGGGCCTCGCCCTGCAGACCGTCTTTTGCAACCCGCTTGCCGGGCCGTTCGTGCTGGGTATCAGCAGCGGCGCGAGCTTGGGGGTGGCGCTCTCGTTGCTGGCCGGATTCAGTTTTGGCAATTTTGGCGTGCTCGGCGCGGCTGCGCTGGGTGCATCCGTTGTGACGATTATTGTCATGTGGGTTTCCGGGCGATTCCGCAATGTGGGCGTGCTCCTGATTGTGGGTCTTCTGCTTGGCTACTTGATCGATGCTATCGTGAGCGTGCTGATTGCGGGGAGCGAGGCCGAAGCGCTTCGCGTGTACGTGACCTGGAGCATGGGCAGTTTTGGTCGAGTGCTTTTGGACGGGGTGTGGGTCTTTGCGCTCGCCGTGGCCGCGGGGCTTGTGCTCGTGGTGGTGAGCATGCGTTACTTGAATGCAGCGAGGCTGGGCGATGATTTTGCCCGCGGTCTCGGTGTGCGCGTGGAAGTTTCCAAGAAGTGTGTGCTGCTCGGTGCGAGTATCCTTGCGGCGGCGAGTACGGCGTTCTGTGGCCCGGTGGCGTTTGTGGGAATCGCCGTTCCTCACTTGGCTTTTATGTTGTTCAAAACAACCGACCACCGCGTCCTTGTGCCGGGGGCCGCATTGTGTGGCACGGTGCTTTGCCTCTTGGCGGGGCTGTTCCCGGTGAGTATCCCTCTGAATGCGGTACTCAGCATTGTCGGCGTGCCGGTCGTGTTTTATGTGCTTGTCCGCGGCTCTAGGACGGGGTGGTGGTGATGGCTTCCGATTCTTTGCTCCAGTGCGTGGATCTTTGTGTAGGTTATGGTGCCGTCCGCTCTAAACGGGGCGCCGATCGTCCGCAGTCCCTTTTCGAACCGTTCTCGTTTGATCTGCATGCCGGCGAAGTCGTCGCCCTGATGGGCGTGAACGGCTGCGGGAAAAGTACGCTCCTCAAGACGTTTGCCGGCCTTGTTCCCCAGGTTTCGGGGGACGTGTTCTTGGATGGGACGCCTTTGCAAGCCTGGAACGCCCGCGAGCGGGCCCGTCGTGTCGGGCTTGTCCGCATGTCGGGCTCGGCTCCGGACCGCATGACGGTTCGGGAATTTGTTGGGCTTGGCCGGTCGCCGTATTCCGGTTTTCTGGATGGTCGGACGGCAGAAGATGAAAAGATCGTGGACGACGCGATGCAGGTTACGGATGTATCCTGCTTTGCGGAGCGCCCTTTTACGGAGCTGAGCGATGGCGAGCGGAGCCGTGTGTTCTTGGCCGAGGCGGTTGCCCAACAGGTGAACGTACTCCTGCTCGACGAGCCGAACGCGTTTCTCGATATTCCGAGGAGCCATGCGCTGTTCCGTCTGCTGAAAAAATTTGTCGGGATGCGCAAAATGGGAATCATTGTTTCGACCCATTCCATCGAGTATGCCGAAAAGTATTGCGACCGCATCGCCGTCATTGATGGTGGAAACTTCCGTGTGGCTCCTGCTTCTGAAGCTCGCAACCTCGGACTTTTGGACTGGGCGAGGGCGGAATGAAGGTCGGTTTTGTGATGATTCGCTTGGTTTTGCAGGTGCTGTGCGTGCTGTTGTCGGGATGGCTGCTGCTGTCTTGCGCCGGAAACGCCCCGCGCGAAACGGCAGAATCGGCAGCGCCGGCGCCCCAAAGTGCTTCTGCGCCCCAGCATTTTTTCTGGAAGGTGTCGGATTCAAATTCTTCCGTGTGGCTCCTGGGGAGTATCCACTTTGCCGATTCTTCGTTCTATCCGCTCGATTCCGTTATTGAAACGGCCTTTGTGAATGCCGAGGAGCTGGCTGTCGAAATTGACGTGACCGATGATTCCGTGAATACCGAGATTGCCTCGGAGAGCATGCAGCACGGGATGATGCCTGCGGGAAAGCGCTTGCAGGACTTGTTGCCCACGGAAATGTGGAATTCCGTTGATAGCATCTGTAACGCCTGGGGAATCCCTTCCATAACATTGCAGGTGATGCGCCCGTGGCTTGCTGCGATGACGCTGAGTGCCTTTGCCATCCAGCGTGCGGGTATCGACCCGACGCTCGGTGTAGATGCTGTGCTGCTGGACCGTGCGGCGCATGACGGCAAGGCTATCGTGGGGCTCGAGACGGCGAGCGAGCAGATTGGCGCCCTGGCCGACACGACGGAATCCGATTCGGCGGGTATTTTCTATCTCAAGTCCACGTTGCGTGAGGTGTCGGAGCTGGATTCCATGGTGGCACGGATTGTGCGTGCCTGGAAAACGGGTGACGATGCATTGTTGCGCGAGACGATGGCGGACGAAAAAGATTATGCCGAGGGAACTGCGGAAAAGGAACTCAGCGACAAACTGGACGAAAAGGTCTACAAGTCCCGCAACGTGAAGATGGCGGAGCGTATTGCTGAATTCCTCTCGGAAGACAGGAACGTGTTTGTCGTGGTGGGGGCTGCACACTTGGTGCTTGACGAGGACAACGTGGTGGACCTGCTGCGTCGCCGCGGACTCACGGTGCAGCGCTTCTGATTAACGGATATCCTTGACATTCAGGCCGAGACGGGCCAGCCTGTTGTACAGTGCCGTGCGGACCATGCCGAGCTTGTCGGCGGCGAGGCTGATGGATCCGTTACATTCAAGAATTTTTGCCTTGAGAAATTCCTTTTCCTCGTCCATCTGCTTTTCGCGAAATTCGTTGTACGTGTCTGCAGAAATGGTGTTTCCGCCATTGGATTTTCCGGACATATTTGCCGCTAGCCCCATGCCCGTATCGATCTGCAAATCTTCGGCGTTCAATATGCCGGGGGCGGTGAAGCACAGGGTGCGCTGGATGACGTTTTCCAGTTCACGGATGTTGCCGGGCCAGTCGTGTGCCTGCAGCTTTTGCAGGGCTTCGGGCGAGAGAGTGTAGGGCTCGCCTTCCGGTGCATATTGGCGGATAAAGTAGTTGGCGAGATCCTCGATGTCTTCCTTGCGTTCGCGGAGGGGCGAAAGCTGCATCGGGATGACGTTCAGACGGTAGAAGAGGTCCTCGCGGAAGCGCTTTTCGCGGATTTCCTCGCGGAGGTCGCGGTTTGTGGCCGCGATGATGCGGACGTCGATATGCCGCGTCTTGTTCGCGCCGATGGGGCGTATTTCGTGGTTCTGGATGACTCGCAGCAGCTTGACCTGGGCGTGGAGCGGCATGTCGCCGATTTCGTCGAGGAATATGGCGCCGCCGTTCGCTTCTTCGAAAAGACCGATGCGTTCGTTTTGCGCTCCGGTGAAGGCCCCGCGGGTGTGCCCGAACAGTTCGCTTTCGAAAAGGGCTTCGGGGATGGCGCTGCAGTTCACAGTGACGAACTTGTCGTACACGCAGGCGATGGCGCGCGCAATGAGGTCCTTGCCGACGCCCGATTCGCCCTGGATGAGGACGGAACCCGTGTGCAAAATTGCCTTTTCCACGGTCTTGCGGAGGTCCTGCATGGCCTCGCTTTTACCGACGAGGTGCGACATTCTCTCACGGAAGGTACGCTTCGCGGTGTAGATTTCCTTGAGGCGCGCAATCTTGCTCATCAGGTGGAGCCGCAACGCCTCGACGGAAAGGAGAATGTCGTAGAGGTTGTTCGGGATTTCCCTGAACTTGTCCGGGTTCTCGGCGTAGGCGAGAATCATCGTGTCCGGGTTACGGCGCCGCAGCTTGGAGAGCGCGTCCGCGCTTTCGCTTGCGAATGCGTCCAGGTCCCAGATGACGAGCGAGGCGCGGTTGTCGGTATTGGCGGCCTGCGCTATGGGGAAGATGTTCACCGGATAATCCACGGAAGAAAGGACGTCCTGGATGAACGAGGACGTCGCATTTTCTTTCGTGAAAAAGTCGATGGGTAACATCTTTCTCGTTTAACGGGGCGGGCTTTACTTGCCCAGTTCCTTGGAGCGTTCCGTCCCGGCGACAACAGCCTTGATGAGGGAGCTGCGGAAAGCTCCTTCTTCGAGGGCGTTCACGCCTGCAATCGTCGTCCCGGCGGGGGAGCAGACCATGGCGCACAAGTCGCTCGGGCTCTTGCCGGATTGCTTGACGAGCTCGACGCTGCCTTCGATTGTGCCGAGGGCGAGCTTGAGCGCAACATCGCGGGTGAGGCCGGCCTTGACACCGCCGCGGGTGAGACCTTCGATGAACTCGAAAACGTACGCGGGGGCACTACCGGAAAGTCCGGTGACGGCGTCCATGAGGGATTCGGTGACGCGGCAGGTGACTCCGATGGTGCCGAAAATCTTCTCGGCGGTGGAAAGCGTCTTTTCGTTGACGCCGTCAGTGGCGAGAGCCACTGTGCCCTTGCCCACGGTGAGCGGGAGGTTGGGCATCACGCGCAGCACCTGGTTCTTGGCGCCGAGGACATCGGTGAGGCTCTTGCGGGCGACACCCGCCATTATGCTCACGAAGGTCTTTGTCCCCTTGAGGGTCTTGACGGCGTTCTTCCATTCGGGAGCGACGCTCTTGAAAATCTGCGGCTTCACGCAGAGGAATGTCACATCGGCCTTCTTGACGCCTTCGGCGAAATCCTTCACGCGCACGCATCCGAGAGCTGTGACGGCTTCGGCGGCCTTGTCGCTAGGGTCGAAGAAGAGGATGTCCTTGGGATTGGAGCCGGCGTTCAGGAGGCCGCGGAGGATCGCTCCTCCCATGTTGCCGGTGCCTGCAAAGAAAATTTTTTCACTCATGGCTTTACCTTACTTGTTCATAGAGTTGAGGAACGTTTCGTTGTCCTCGTAGAGTTTCATCTTGCTGATCATGAAGTCCATGATTTCGGTGGAGGTCATGTCCTGCAGGTAGCGGCGGAGAATCCAGACGCGCTGAAGCTCGTCTTCGGTGAGCAGGAGCTCTTCCTTACGCGTACCCGACTTGAAAATGTCGATGGCGGGCCAGATGCGCTTTTCGGAAAGGCGGCGGTCCAGCACGAGTTCCATGTTGCCGGTACCCTTGAATTCTTCGAAAATCACTTCGTCCATGCGGCTACCGGTCTCGATAAGCGCCGTGCCCATGATGGTGAGCGAACCGCCGTTCTCGATTTTACGTGCCGCACCGAAGAAGCGCTTGGGACGCTGCATGGCGTTCGCGTCCACACCGCCGGAAAGAATCTTGCCGGAGTGGGGGATGACAACGTTGTTCGCACGGGCGAAACGCGTGATGGAGTCGAGGAGGATGACCACGTCGTTGCCGTTTTCCACGAGACGCTTCGCCTTTTCGATGACGATGTCGGCGACGCGGGTGTGGTGCTCGGGCGGTTCGTCGAACGTGGAGGCGATGACTTCGCCCTTCACGTGGCGGCGCATGTCCGTCACTTCTTCGGGACGTTCGTCGATGAGGAGCACGATGAGCTTGACTTCGGGATGGTTCTGCGTGATGGCGTTTGCGATGTTCTGCAGGAGCACCGTCTTACCCGTACGCGGGGGAGCGAGGATGATGCCGCGCTGGCCCTTGCCAATGGGCGTGAACAAATTCATGACGCGCGTGCTGAACTCGTCCTTTTTCCATTCCAGGTTGAGCTTCTGGTTCGGGTGGATCGGGGTGAGGTATTCGAACGCGACGCGGCGCTTCGTCCTTTCGGGGACGTCGAAGTTCACGGTGTCGATGCGCATCAGCGCGAAATACTTTTCCTGTTCTCTCGGCTGGCGGACCTGTCCAGTGATGGTGTCGCCCATCTTCAGGTCGAAGCGGCGGATCCAGTTCTGGCTTATATAGATGTCGTCCGGACCGGCCTGGTAGTTGTGGTCGGGATTGCGGAGGAATCCGTAGCCTTCGGGCATGATTTCGAGGACGCCTTCGGCGTAGATCGGGGTGTCTTCGCCGTTTGTCGCGCTGAGGATGCGGTAGATCAGCGCCTGCTTGCGCATCTTCTTGAAGTCGGGGATGTTCAGTTCCATCGCCTGGCGCTGGAGTTCGAACATCGGGAGACCGCGCAGTTCCTTCCACTTGGCGCGGGAGGCGGCCACCTTCTCGGGGTCGGGGGGCGGCAGCTGCACGGAGTCGTCGAGGATATCGTCTTGCGGCAAGAAGCGGTTGCGGCGGTTCTTGAACTTGTTGAACTTGTTGAATTTGTTGAACTTGTTGTTGCCGTTGTTCCCGTTATTGCCATTGTTGCCGTTGTTGAACTGCTGGCGTTGCTGGTTGCCGTCCTGGTTCTGCGGGTTGGCGTTCTGCTGGCCGTTCTCGCCGGCCTGTGCCTGTGCGCCTTCGGGAGCCGGGGCTGCACCTTCCTGGCCGGGGGCCTTCTGTTCGTTTGTCTCTATTCCGAGTTCGCGGGCCTGGCGGCGTTCTGCGGCCTCGATGCCGTCGACGGGCTCGTTGCGCTGGATCTCGGGGCGCGGGGATTCAAAGGCGGGTTCGAAGGTGGGCTCTATCGCACGTTCTGCCTTCGGGCGAGGGGCGCGGGTCTCTTGTGCTGGTGCCGGTGCTTCGGGTTCGGCGGCTTTCTTATCTGCTTCTGCTGCCGCCTTGGGCTTGCGTCCGCGACGCTTGGGCTGCTGCGCTTCTTCGCCTTCGGGCTTAGGTGCAGTTTCTAGTTCCAATGCATTATCTTGATCTTGAATTTTCTTTGTTCTAGGCACTGTAGCGTCCTTCTGTAGATTGAATTAAAAAAACTTTTTTGTGAATTGAAGATTTGGAGAACAGCTTGGCTTGCAAGTCTGTATTTTCCGAAAATTTGATTGGAATAAATAAAACGTTCTACTCGAGAACTGCCATAAGATACATAAAATTATCGGCTTTGTCATAGAAAAACTCAAAAAAAAGAAAAAAAATTTTTTTTGACGAATAAATACGAAGTATTTCCCATTTTTGGGCATTTCCCGCACTTTTGGAATAGTTATATTAGTGCCGTGGATTCATTAGAAAGAGTTTTTATCGCCCTGGGCAGCAATGTGCCTCCCCGATGGGTGAACCTTTTTTCCGGCAGGGACATGCTCCGTCGCATCTCTTCGGGCGGCTGGATGGAAAGTCCCGTGTACGAGACTCCGCCGGTGGGTCCGGCGGGTCAGGGTCCATATTTCAACCAGGTCGTGAGCTTCATGTATTCCGGGACGCCCAAGCGTCTGCTCAATTACTTGAAGGGCGCGGAGATTCTTCTTGGACGCAAGGATCGCGGACATTGGAACTCGCGTGAAATCGACCTGGACTTGCTGTACTACGGAAAGATTGTCCAGGCGGGTCGCCCCTGCATCCCGCATCCGGAAATTGAAAGGAGGCAGTTTGTGCTCGTGCCTCTGAACGACATCGCCCCGGACTGGGTGGATTCGTTCAGCGGAGCAACCGTGAGCGCCATGCTGCAGTCTCTCCTGGCACGGGAAGAGAAAATCCCGTTCCGCACGATAACAGAGGTGGAACCCTAATATGCTAAGAGACAGCGGAATCCATTTTATCGCCATCGAGGGCGTCATCGGGGTGGGGAAGACGACTCTAGCCCAGATTATCGCCCAGCGCTGGAACGCCATGAGCATCGAGGAGAACTACGACAAGAATCCCTTCCTCGAAAAGTTCTACGAGAATCCCGAGGCGTATGCCTTCCAGACGCAGTTGTTCTTTTTGTTGGACCGTCACAAGCAGCTGCAGAACTGCGGCTTGCAGAGCGACCTGTTCCACGATTTGCTGGTCAGCGACTACACCTACGACAAGGACCAGATCTTTGCCTCGCAGAACCTGTCCGACAGCGAGTACGCCATGTACGAAACTATCGCGCGCTCCTTGGACAAGGACATTCCCAAGCCGGACCTCGTGGTCTACCTGCAGGCGAGCGTGCCTGTTTTGTTGGAACGCATCCGCAGCCGCGGTCGTGCGATGGAAAAGGCCATCGAAGGGAATTACCTCAAGGATTTGCAGGAACGCTACGACCATCATTTTTGGCACTACACCAGTGCACCCGTCTTAATCATCAACACGGACAACATTGATTTCGTCCACAACGAGAACCATTTGAATTTGATCCTTGACGCAATCAGTGCGTGCCCGACCCAAACGACATATTTTGTACCACAAGGAAGTCTATAATGCTTTTAGTCAAGACGATTGACGAACTTCGCGAACAGTTGAAACCTCTCGCTAGACAAGGAAAAAAGATCGGGCTCGTGCCCACGATGGGTGCGCTCCACAACGGGCATGGTGCGCTCATCAAGGCATCTGCCGCGGAATGCGACGTGACCGTGGTGAGCGTTTTCTTGAACCCGATTCAGTTTGGCAAGAACGAGGACCTTGGAAAGTATCCCGTGCGCCTCGAAGCCGACGTGAAACTTGCCGAGTCCATGGGGGCCGATTACGTGTTCGCTCCGTCTGTTGCCGAGATGTATCCCGATGGCTCGCCGATGACGACCGTCCGCGACGAAAAACTCGAGGAAATGTACTGTGGTGCCTACCGCCCCGGACACTTCCGCGGTGTGCTTACCGTAGTTTCTAAGTTGTTCAACATTGTCGGTGCGGATGTCGCCTACTTTGGCGAGAAGGACTACCAGCAGGTGTTCATGATCGAGAAGATGGTGCGCGACCTGAATTTCGACATCAAGATTGTCCGCGTCCCCATCGTGCGCGAGGAATCGGGCCTTGCCCTTTCCAGCCGCAACGAATACCTCTCTTCCGACGAGAAGTACAAGGCGCTCGGCATCCACGAAGGACTCAAGAAGGCAAAGATTGCCTACAGTTCGGGCGAACGCGGCGTTGCCAAGCTCCGTGACCTCGTGCTGAAATCCATCCTCGGCAACCGCGGCATCGTGCAGTATGTGGAAATTGTCGACCGCAGGACGCTCCAGCGCTGCAACGGGCTCCTTCCAGATGATATCCCGGTGACAATCCTTGTCGCTGCATTCTTCGGGAAGACTCGCCTGATCGACAATATCGAACTCTAGTTTTTAGATAAACGATTTAACTGAAAAAGCCCCGTTGCAAAACGGGACTTTTTCTTGAAATATGTTCAAGATGCGCTATCTTGGTTCTTGATCCGTTCGTTACTTTTTGAACTTCTTCAAGATTGCATCAGCCTTTACGAACTGCTGCTTCACGGACTTGGGACCCGTTCCGCCTTCGATGTTCCTGCGGCTCACGCTGTATTCGAACGTGAGCGTCTTCTTCATCTGCTTCACGTTCGGGACGCCGGCGCTTGCCCAGGCCTCGTCGCTGAGGTCAGTGAATTCGAGGCCTTGGCGGGCGGCTTCGCCGACCAGGCTACCGACCACGTGGTGGGCATCGCGGAACGGCACGCCGGATTCGACCAGCAAGTCAGCGAGGTCGGTAGCCAGCAGCGCCGGCAGCATCTTCGCATGCATCTTGTCGAAATTGAAACGTGCGCTTTCCAGGGCTTCCTTCATCACGCGGAGAATCACCTTCACGTTATGGACGGAGTCGAAAATCGGTTCCTTGTCTTCTTGCAGGTCGCGGCTGTAGCTGAGCGGAGCACCCTTCACCAGAGTGTAGAGGGCGCTGAAGTTACCGAGCATGCGGCCGGACTTTCCGCGGATGAGTTCCATGGAGTCGGGGTTCTTCTTCTGCGGCATCATGGAGGAACCGCTGGAGAAGGCGTCGTGCAGGGTGAGGTAGCCGAATTCGCTGGTGCTCCAGTTCACAAAGTCTTCTGCATAGCGGCTCATCGTGTTTGCGATAATCGCGAGGTCGGCTTCGAATTCGAGCATCATGTCGCGGTGGCTCACGGCGTCGATGCTGTTCGGGCTAACGCCGTTAAATCCGAGTTCCTTCGCCACGAGGGCGCGGTGGTACGGGAATGCGGAACCGGCCATGGCGCCGCTACCGAGCGGAAGTTCGCTGTGCAGTTCCAGGAAATTATCGAGGCGCTTCACGTCGCGGCTCACGGCAAAGAACATGCTCATCAGGTAATGGCTGAAGTAGATGGGCTGTGCCTGCTGCAGGTGCGTGTAGCCCGGCATCATCTTGCCGAAGTATTTTTTCGCGAGGTCGAGCACCGTTTCCATGAGAGAAATTTCGAGGGCGCGGATTTCGGCGGCGCGGTGGCGCATGTAGAGCTTGAAGTCCGTGCAGACCTGGTCGTTACGGCTGCGGCCTGTGTGGATCTTCTTGCCAAGCGCACCGATGCGTTCGGTAAGCACGCGTTCCACGGCCATGTGGATGTCTTCGTCGGATTCCTGCCACAGGTTCTTGCCGGCCTTGTAGTCCTTGAGGATGCTGGCCAAACCATCGCAAATCTTCTTGTAGTCGGCCTTGCTGAGCACGCCGGATTCCACCAGGCCCTTGCCGTGGCCGATGCTGCCTTCGATGTCTTCTTCGATGAGTTCTGCGTCGAATTGCAGGCTGAAACTCAGGTCCACCATGCTCTGCGCCATGCCGCTAGCAAAACGGCCGGTCCACATGTTGGTCTGGGTGCCTTTCTTTTCAGTTTTCTTTGCGCTAGTCTTTGCCATTTTCAGATCCTTTTGTTTTATGCGAGCAAATATAGAAAGTTAAAGCGCTTTCTTAGTGTCCGGGGAATCTTGTTAGCGTCTCGATGTTGTAGCCTTTCAAGGCTTCGCGGCCGTGCAGGTCGAATAGCTCGATGACGAACAGCAGCAGTTCCACCTTGCCGCCCAGTTTTTCGATGAGGTGTGCCGCGGCTTTGGCCGTACCGCCTGTCGCGAGCAGGTCGTCGATGATGACCACCTTCTGGCCGGGCTTCACGGCGTCCTTGTGGACCTCTATGCTTGCCTGCCCGTATTCCAAATCGTAGGTAATGCCGACGGTTTCGCGGGGGAGTTTTCCCTTTTTGCGCACGGGCACGAATGGCTTGTGGAAATGTTCGGCGAGCGAGACCCCGAACAGGAACCCGCGCGCTTCCAGCCCGGCGACCAAATCAAATTCGATGTTTTCCAGCGCCTTGTAGAGGGCGTCGAGCGTGAGCTTGAGGCCATCGGCATCGTTCAGGATTCCCGTGATGTCGCGGAACAGGATTCCCGGCTGCGGAAAATCCGGAACAGAAATGATGTAGTCTTCGATACGTTTCATTTGCTCCCCTAATCTTTAGATTCTTCTCCCTAGCCCCTAGATCCTAATCCCTACTCAAAATTTCTTCCACCTTCGCGATAATCCTGTCCCTTTCCCCACACCAATTGGGGGCGAGGAGCATCTCGCTTGGGCTTTCGCCGCTGAACCGCTCGATGGCGGTATTCGGCCCGATTATCTTGATCATCTCGGCGACGGCGGCGCAGTATTCTTCAAAATCCAGAAGCTTGATTTCGCCGGCGGCGAAGTCCTGTGCCATCACGGTGCCCGCGACAATGTGCAGTGGGTGGATTTTCACGGCGGCGAGGTGCAGGTCGTGCACCACCTGGGCGGTTTTCTTGAAATCGGCCAGCGTCTCGCCGGGGAGCCCCACGATGACGTGGGTGGTGACGGTGAGACCCGCCGCTTGGCAGCGCTTGACCGCATCTTCGAATTCGGCGAGGGTATGCCTGCGGTTGATGGCGGCAAGCGTCAGGTCGTTGGCGGTCTGCAAGCCGATTTCCACGATAATCGGCTTTATGCGGTTCATTTCCGCGAGGTATGCGATTTTCTCGTCTTCGAGGCAGTCCGGGCGCGTACCGATGGCAAGCCCGGCGATTTCTTCGTGCTTTATAATTGGGTCGATAATCCCTTTCAGGTGTTCGAGCGGCGCGTGCGTGTTCGTGTACGGCTGCAGGTAGGCGAGGATGCCCGCATTCGGGTATTTTTCGCGAAGTTTCGGCACGAATGTGTCCAGTTGTTCCTGGATGGAAACCTTCGCCTGGTCGAACACCGGGCTGAAACTGCGGTTGTTGCAGTAGCTGCAGCCCGAGAATCCCTTGGTACCGTCGAGGTTGGGGCAGCTCATGCCGCCGTTCAGCGGGAGCTTGCGCACCTTGAGGTAGTTGGGGAAGAGCTTGAGGAGCAGGTCGCGGTAGGGAGTGTAGTGCATATTGCGAAAGATAGTTATAGACGATAGGCGATAAACGCCTGCCAGTCACCGAAATTAGGCTTTTTTTGGGGGTGGAACGTGTATTTTTTCATGTTTCTTGTTATTTTAATAAGGACTAGGAGAAATTATGAAGGGATTTGCTTGTACAAAGGCATTTTTGGGCATGCCATTTCTTTGCCTCGCCTTTGCGTTTTCCGCTTGCGGGGATGACGACAGCAGCGTTGCCCCGCGCGATGAGGATTCATCTTCATCCATTTGCGAAGACTGCGATGATTCCAGCAGCAGTAAGAAGATTGCCACGAGCTCTTCGAGCTCTCGCAATGACAATCTGGAAGAATCCAGCAGCAGTTCTGCGAAATCATCTTCGAGCGCCAAAAAGAAGTCATCCTCTTCCCAAAAAGTTTCGTCTTCCAGTAAGGGAAAAACTTCGTCTTCATCTTCGAGTTCTGACAACGATAAGTCCTGCAGCAGCAAAGGTACGGAGCCTGCCGAAGAATCCAGCAGCAGCGAATATGTGCCGTTCGACCATTCGCAAACGTTGGCCGGTGCCTACAAGGTAGGCGAAGATGCCTATAAGACGTTTACGGATCCGCGAAATGGCCGTAGCTACTATTACATTACAATCACGTCGGATTACAGCGGGAAATCTGTCACTGTCATGGCCGAAAACCTGAACATTGGCAAAATGGTTCCAGGAGCCGATGATCAGAACAATGACAACGAAATAGAACGTTACTGTTACAAAAACGATACCACTAAGTGTGACGAGTTTGGAGGCCTTTACCAGTGGGCAGAGATGATGCAGCTGCCGAGCCGCTGCAACACGGAAAGCTGTGTCGACTTGATTCAGGAAGATCATCGGGGAATTTGCCCGGTAGGCTGGCGATTGTTCACGTACGATGATTATGAAATTGTCCGAGGTTATAAGGACGAAAACGGTGACGGAATCAAAGGCCTGCGCTCGACATACGGTTTTAGCGGGACGAATGCGAGTGGATTCTCCCTTACGGGGGGTGGTTTGAGAAGGGCGGCGGGCGTGTTTGATGATGTAAAAACTGCAATCCATTGGGCGTATCCACAGGAGCATGATTATGATATGGCTACGGTGGTGCATTCTGCGTATGTGACAGCTTCTGCCGGAGGTGAAACTGATAAAGATAAGGGAAGTCGGAAAGCCTTTGGCTATTCCGTCCGCTGTGTAATGCTGGAGAAAAAGCCGGAGGAATAGAATCCCCTTTTGCCATAGATACACTTAATACACTTTCGACGTTTTTGTAGAATCCAATTTGCCCCTATTCCCGAAAAAAAGGCATTTTATAGGCAGATAGGTGCCTAGCCGTAATTATATTCTAGGCGAAACAGACGAGGTCTTTATGAATTTTTCGAGCGTGAAGTTTGCGTGTGCTGCCGCGGCCCTGGTCGCTGCTCCGCTGTTGGCGCAGAACCTCTTGACCAATGGCGACTTGTCGTATGGTGATGGTGGCTGGTACCTTTGGAACAATCCCGCCGGCCCGGCCGAGGTGCAGACCAAGATAGGGGAGATGGGCCTCGGTGTCGACAATTCCGAAGGCGCGAAGGTGGTCGTGACGAAACTTCCCAAGGACTGGTGGGGCCTGCAGCTCCAGCCGCCCAAGTGGCTTGCTCCCGATACCGGCTACTATACGCTCACCTTCAAGGCGAAGGGCAACATGCCCATCAACGCCGTGGTGCAGGGCGGGCCTCCCGATTATCGCCAAAAAGAGAGCGGCAGTTTCCAGCTGACTGACAAGTGGAAAACGTTCTCGATGACGTTCCTTGCCGACCAGAAAGGCTATGGTTTGAACAACGTAACGTTCCATGTCGGGCTCCAGAAGGGCTGGATGCAGATTGACGACGTGGAAATCGAGAAGGCCGAGTCCATGGATTCCGAATGGTATTCCAAGGCGAATTCCCGTATCGAGTGGCTGCGCAAGCAGGACTTTACCGTGGAGGCCAAGCCGGGCGAGAAGGTCAGCGTGAAGCTTGTTCGCCATGCGTTCCCGTTCGGCACCGCGCTCAACATCCATACCGACAACCCGCGCGACAGTATCGAGAACTGGTACAAGGCCGAGGCCAAGAAGCTCTTCTGGTACGCCGTGAGCGAGAACCAGTTCAAGTGGCCCGAGTACGAGCCCAAGAAGGGCAAGCTCCGCAAGGACGAGATGTACCGCTACGTGAAGTTCACCCAGGCAAACGGCTGGAAGCTGCGCGGCCACGCCATCATGTGGGCGCACCAGGGCTACGACTACGACAAGCATTACTCCAACCCCAAATCGGCCAAGCAGTGCGGCGACCTCGCGAAGTACCTCAAGGCCCGCATCGAGCGCGACCTGACGGAATACAAGGGCAAGATTACGGAATACGACGTGTGGAACGAGCCGCTCCACGAGGCCTACGCCTTCAACACCTGCGGCTGGGGCATTCTCGACAGTGCGTTCATCTGGGCGCACCGCGTCGATCCTACGGCTAAGCTCTACATCAACGACTACAACGTCGTCGCGGCGGGGGAGACCGACCGCTACGTGGACCTGGTCAAGGGAATGCTTGACCGCAAGGTGCCCGTCCACGGCATCGGCGTGCAGTGCCATTTCGGGCTGCGTCCCGTGGTGCCGGGCCTCATCAAGGAGCGCCTGGACAAGCTTGCCGCTCTCGGGCTCCCCATCAAGGTGACGGAGTTCGACGTGGGCGACTGGCAGGTCGGCATGAACGAGTCCGAGGAGGTGCAGGCCGAGAAGTTCGAGACCTTCATCCGCACGGCGTTCAGCCATCCGGCCGTGCACGGCATTGTGCTGTGGGGCTTCTGGGATAACCGCCACTGGGTCAAGAACGGCGGTATCGTCGCTGCCGACGGCCGCGAGAAGCCCGCCGCGAAGCGTGTCTACGACTTGTGGCACAAGGAATGGACGACGGACACTACCGCTACGGCTGGCCCGGACGGCATCGCGAAGTTCCACGGGTTCAAGGGCCGCTACAAGGTGACAGTCGGCGACAAGACCTTCGACAAGGATGTCTGGTAGGCCGTGATTTGCTAATTTCTATGGCATGAAACGACTGCCCGGTATATTGTTCTTGCTTTGCACGCCGCTGTCCGTGTGGCTCTATCTCAAGGTGGCGGCTGCCTCTGGTTCCGAGATTTTGGCGCTGTTGGCCGCGGTGGGCCTGTACGTGCTCGCCGCCGTCTGCATTGCTTTTGTGTTTAACCGCAGGGCAGACCTGAATGGGCAGTCCAACCAAAAACGTGACAAAAAACACACTGAAACGTGACGAAAGACACGTCTCTATGTTTTTTTGTTTAACATAATCTTACGCAACTATGTCTATCGAAGAACGCTCCTCATTAGTTTTTGTCTCCGGTGTCGGCCGTATCAAGGAAGAAAAGCCCAAGGCCGAGCGTCCCAGTGGTGACGGTGTCGTCCGTATCATGTTGAAGCGCCTTTCCGGGGGCAAGATGGCGAGTGTCGTTATGGGTGTGCCCCTGGACGAATCCGAGTTGAAGGATCTTGCCCGTGCCCTGAAGCAAAAATGTGGAGTCGGCGGTTCCGTGAAGGATTTTAACATCGAAATTCAGGGCGATAAGCGTTCGGTTCTCAAGGCCGAACTCGAAAAACGCGGCTTTACCGTCAAAATTTCGGGCGGTTAACCCCCAAAAAGTTGATGTAAATCATACTCTGCGCCTTTTTTCTTCAAAAGGTGTGTTTTAGATTACTTTTAAAAACCTTCCAACAAAAAGTTTACATAGATTACTATTATTGGTTCATTACTCAGTCAGGGGTATCTATGTTTAAACACTCTCTTTGTATGGCAATGTTGGGATTTCTCCTTGTTCCCACGTTGGCTTTCTCCGATTCTACTGCCGGTAAAGTCCGTTCTAAGTTAGGCGATGTCAATCGCCAGAAAGAAAATCAACAAACGTGGAAGCCATTGGCTGTTGGTGCGAGCATTTTTATGAACGACCGTGTTCGTACGGGTACGGAATCCGAGGTTGTTTTCGGCCTGCCGGATGGAAGCGCCGTGACGATTGCGGAAAACGCGGAAATGGTGATTGCCGATCTTTTTGAGAAGAATGGCGCTTTTAGGACCAAGTTGGATATCAAGAAGGGTCACGTCAATTTCGATGTGAAGAAGCTTTCGGAAAACTCTTCGTTTGAGTTCAAAACCGGTACGGCGACCGCAGCGATTCGCGGTACGAAGGGCTTTATCGGTGGTGAAAAGGGCTTTGTGGGCAGCTTGAAGGAAGGTAAGCTCGAGATTACCTCGACCAAGAGCGGCAGGAAGTTTGCCATTGGGGCAGGCGAAACCGCCGTGGGGCGCGATTCCCTTGTCGTGCTGAAACTTTCGACTTCGGGTAGTCCGTCTCTCGCCAAGGCTCTGACGAAGGTCGCCGAAGATACGACGCTTACGATTGATCAGATTGTCGAGGCTGCCAAGGTGGCTGATTCTTCGATTGCCGCCAAGGAAAACGCTCCGCTCGACGAGGAATCCATGAAGGTCTCCTCCGTTTCGTCTGAAGTTTGCTCGGGCGGTCTCAAAATTGAAGGTTCCTATCGTACGGCCGTTTCTACCGCGTCCCTTGTCGTGAAGATTGGTTCGTTTGTTTCCGAGAACCTTGCCACTTCTACCGATGGCAAGACGCATACGTTTAGCGTGAGTGTCCCCGTAACCGACGAAAATAAGCTCTGGACGCTCAATTCTGCAGATGTTGTCCTGACTGCGGGTGAGAAGGTTGTGTCCGAGACGGTTTCCTATACGGCGGACAAGAGCTGCGCCGAGGTGAATACGCTTCCCGCTCAGATTCGCTTCAGCAATTACGACTCCCTGCGTTGCATTGCGAATGTCACGGTTTCCGGCCTTGAAGACGATGCCGCTATTTTCTCCGTGAACGTTGATGGAACCCCGAAGACTCATGAATCCCTGACCCGTAATGCTCTGAAGCGCGTCAAGCTTTCCGAAGGAGTGCATGAATATACGTTCTCTGCTGTCGATATGGCAAAGAACAAGATCGAGCTGGTCAAGAAGCTGGGCTGTTTTCCGCCGAAAAAGTTTAACGTCCAGATCCTCGGCCAGAAGCGCGAGACTGTCACCAATCCTCCAGGAGTTCCGCAAGGAAATGACAAGATTGTGAAGACGGTCCAGTTTACCGTCCGCGTGCCGGGTGGCGATCCGAGCGTTCTCTACAAGGTTGTCGTCAAGCAGAATGGACGAATTGTCTTGCAGGAAACTTTGACTCAGATCCAGGCTCTGGATTACCAGGTCCCTGTGGAGCTGGTGCGCAAAGGTATCAACAAAATAGAAGTAGAAGTCACTCATAAGAGTGGTTACATTGTAAAAGCTCAGAAGGTATACGAGGTCTTTTAAATGAAATTCCTATATCGAATTCTCCCGCTAGCTTTCCTCATCGCCCCTCTTTCATTTGCAGCAGGAGAATCCTCCCAGGCTTCGTCCGACGCTCAGACAGCTGCAGCGCCCGCCCCTGTGCCAGCCCCGGCCCCTGCGCCGGCACCGGCTCCTACTCCCGCTCCGGCACCGGCTCCAGCCCCGCAAGCAGCCGAGCCTGCTCCCGCTCCGGCAGCACAGGCTCCCGCCCCGGCTCCTGCCCCGGCCCCTGCTCCGCAGCAAGTAGCGCAAAAGGCGAACGAAGAAGAAGCGGCTGAAGATATAGATGCCCTTTCCGGCGATACTTTGCCCGTTGTGAACGGAACCCCGCTTTCGGGCTCGGTTTCTGGATTCCTCTCCAAGGCAAATTCCCCGTACCTCATTAGCGACTCCCTGATTGTTGGCGAAGGCCAGGCCCTCGTCATTCAGCCCGGGGTCATTATTGCTTTCAAGCCGGGTGCCATCCTTGATGTCCGTGGTGGTTCCCTTGCCGTCGCCGGCGAAGAGAAGTCTCCGGTTATCTTCCGTCCGTTCAACAAGATGGGTCACTGGGGCGGTATCCGCATTGCGGGCCCCATGCAGGCCGACTTCAAGAACGTCTTTATCCGTAACGCTGTCAACGCTGTTTCTGTGGAAAACGGAACGCTTACGATTCAGAACGCTTATATTGAAAAGCCGCTTGAAACGGGTGTTTATGCCCGTTCTGCAAAAGTTACGCTCCAGAATTCCATCATGATGAACTCTCTGGGCGTGGGCTTCTGGGCTGCCGACAAGGCTACACTTCGCTTGGATAATGTTCGTGTCAACGGAAACAAGGTCGGTCTTGTTGCCGAGGCGAATACCGAAGTCCGTCTCAATTCCACTACGTTTGGTTCCAACGAGTCCGCCGTCTTGAACATGGGCGACAACAATGTTACCGAAACGCATTCTTCCATAACGGGAAACAAGGTGGGTGTTGTTTCTACCGAATTCCCGGTGAAGTTCAGGAAGGCTATCAGCTATAACGACGAGGATGCTGCCTCCAACGCAAGAAAGCTCCATTCCACTTTGCCCAAGGAACCGAAGAATCCCAATGCGGGCAGCTACAGCGGCAACAATCCTGTTCTCGATGACGTTGATCCCGACGCTCGCTGGAAAATGTCCGGTAACGTGGTCTCCGATGTGGGCTACC
Source organism: Fibrobacter sp. (assembly GCA_017412605.1). Classification (GTDB taxonomy): domain Bacteria; phylum Fibrobacterota; class Fibrobacteria; order Fibrobacterales; family Fibrobacteraceae; genus Fibrobacter. The sequence goes on from JAFPWY010000003.1 coordinate 30,146, forward strand.
ATCTTGTGCGTACCCGCCACAACCATACGGGTAAGGTTTTCTACAGCGGTGTGAACGATACTATCAAGCGCGGCGACCGCTACGAGAATTACTTCCAGACGCCAGGCTTCTTTACGAACCTGAACGCCTACATGATGTTGGAATCCCCGTGGGGCAGTTCTTTGGAACTTACCCTCGACGTTTCCAGCGATACCTGGAACAGCTTTAATCCCCATACATTGCAGGCTATCTATACGGACCCGTTCCAGAAACTGTCTTTGGGTAATATTTTCCTCTCCGGCGGAAACACCTACCTTGAAGGCATCGATGTTCTCGGTGGCGCCTACGACTTGAAGATTTTGCATAACCGTAACGGCGATCCGCTCTTTGTCGTGAGCGCCTTTGCCGGTGAAACACGCAATCCGTTGAAAGAGGGCAAAAAGAACCCGGATATCTACAAGGACTACGTAGAGTTTGGCGAGGCCGAGTCCCAGGAAATGGTTGCTGGCGGTATGGTCCGTTGGAACATGCATCCGCAGTTCTCCGGACTTCTCGGTTTTATGGGTAGCAAGGACTATATCGACGACCCGTTCCTCCGCGACGGCATGAACGAAAATACGGTGCTTGCCACCCCGCGTAGGAGCTCCCAGACGGCCTTCGCAGAAGGTAGCTGGATTGCCTACCCGGGTAACATGGAATTCCACGGCAATATCGCCATGGGTGCGGCTGATACGTCGAACGCACGTTCGATGCGGGCCGTGAACCAGGTGTTCTCGGATGCGGGCGTGAGCGTGTCCAATTACAACTTGCTCAACCGTCTGATGAAGAATCCGGGTGAAGTTTCCCGCATGAGTGAAAAGGAACTTGTGGCCATCTTTGGCGACAACTCCATGATGACTACGTCCCAGATGAGGACCGAACTCAAGCGCTTGCTCGAAGAAGCTCGTCAGGTCCGCAATCAGTATGCCCGCAACGGTTACGAGAACGATCGCCTGTCTGAATGGAACGGAAAAAATGTCGCCTTCGGTGCAGATTTCCGCTGGACGTTCTACAAGACCGAATTGAGCGCTTACCTCCATGCTGTGGGCCCGGAATTCTACAGTGCCGGATCTCCGGACCAGACGCAGAACTTCCGCGAGTTCGGCGCCCTCTACAAGCAGGGATTCTCTGACTTCTGGAATATGACGATTACTTACGACGTGGATGTCGAGAATGCCGGTAACGGTAACCAGTACAACGCCTTCGGATTCAACGAAGGTACGACCTGGGGCTTGTTCAACGAGGCTCCGGAAAGCTGGGAGAAGGAACACGAGCTGGATCAGAATCGCGCCGTCAACACACAGGATGCTAGCATCAAGAACCTCATCAACATCGGCTCTCACCTTGATTTGACTCTCGGTTATGCACTGAACTACAGAAGCCACCACCGTCCTACGCGCCTCTATGCCGACTTTGACAAGGCTTCTGGCGTTTTCGAGGACGATTGGTTCAAGGCTAGAGGGGGTGCTACGCTGAAGGTGAACGATTCCCTGGAAATCGACTCCGCCCGTTGGGCTGAATATTATTCCCATGTGCAGGACGACTACCTTGCTGCCGACTTTACCGAAAAATTGCTGAGACAGTCTGTCCAGGTGAACTTCGATATCAAGGTGCCGTTCAATGTGCTTAGCCTTGGCTGGATCCTCACGTTCCGTACGGATCTCTCCGAATTTGCAAAAGACGATGCCATGGATGACTTTGACTTCAGTGACGAAACCTACGGGCTCCTCGGTTACTACTTCCATGGTGGCGACTACTATGAAAATCGCTTCCCCGTCAGCCTTACGACCACGGTGGGCGATTTCACGAACGTCATTTCGTTCACGCCGCGCTACAAGGTGTTTAACCGTAACGACATGACCGATTTCGAATGGTACTTGTCCGACAACTTTACATGGGGCATTTCCAGGAACTTCCTCGAGCTGACTCTTTCGGGGGCTCTCCGTCACGAACTTCTGGAATACACCGACGAGGGTGAGGATGTCTCCGAAAAGGAAATCGATGTGGATGGTTCTGTGATGTTCCGTGTGTATTTCACGAAGACGTTCTTTACGGACTGGACGTTCGGAGCCGTGTACGACTACCGTCCGGATAGCCGCTCTGACGAGTACAAGGACTTCTACGGAATACTTTCATTGAATTATGCTTTCTAGGCAAGAGGGGAGGTGAAAGATGAAATATTTTAATAAAGACAACAGTATGAAAAAGTTTAAGTGCGTTCTTGGAATGGCCACTCTGGTTTTGGCAGGCAATGCCTTTGCCGTTTTGCCTTCATTGCCGAAAGTTCCGAATGGGGTTCCCGTTATAAATATTGCTTCTAAATTGAGCTGGGACTCCCTTTCGATGAATATAGACGGAAAACCAGGTAATGATGTGGTTCTCAAGGTTACTCGGAATGTTAAAATCTCCAATACCGCTGCGATGCCGGCCTCTGGGACCACTGCCGAGGTCGCTGTTGTCAATGCTAAAGGCAAGAACATCTATATCGTTGGCGATAATCATACCATATCGGGTTTCGTTTTGAATACCGATGCCCTATTTGAGAATGTCAATAACCTCTATATCGAAAATTTGAACTTCAAAAATTGCTATATGCTCGCGGAGTCGGCTTCAGAGGGTGATAGAGGCAGAGTTGCATTTATAGTGGATTCTACGAAGGCTGATTTCTACCTGAACAATGTTTCGTTTACAAACGTTGGTTTGAAGGGTGGAGCCCATGCCGATGGCGGGGCTCAGCCATTTTCGACTGCAGCGTTCTTTGTTGCTAGTGCAAAGAATGCTGTTATTTCGGATGTCTCCGTTTCCGATCTGGCCATTGATTCTGTATCGGCCGATACGGCAGCGGGTCTGATTGGTGGGGTCAACAATTTCCGTGTGGAAAATAGCCACTTTAAAAATATCTCCGTTTTAAATATGGGGCCGGATGGTGGACCCAGAAATGGGGCTTCTTTTTGGACAGGTGGTATTGTTGGTGTAATTTCGGAATCGTCTGAATTTAAGATGCAGAAATCTTCGATTCAATTGAATTCCTTGGAATTTATAACACGTAACTATCAAACTGCTGCCTATGTTGGTGGTATTGTCGCTAAATCCGGTAACACTCGAATGGAATGGAGTGCGAATTCTGTTTCTGGAAAGATCAACGTCATCAATAATGTGACGGGTTCGGGTGAGACTTCGCAGCCGGCGGATTTCTTGGTCGGTGGTGCCATTGGTTTTTGGGGGTCTTCAAAGACGGAAAGTAAAACTCTAAACATGGATGATTGCGTTTCCGATGTGGATATTTTCGTAGAATCCAAGCAGAAGACTGTTTCTACAAGTTTTGATGAAGTTGATGCCCCCCGTACTACTGCTGTCGGTGGATTTGTCGGTTCAATTTCATTACAGAAAAATATTGTTGTTGCGAATAGGACCTTCTTTTTTGGAGCCATTGATTATAAAGCTTCAACCAATGCGCGTGTTGCTATAGGTGGTTTTGCCGGAACTTATAATGGCGGTACGATTTCTCTTAATGATGTTGCGGTGAAGGACTCGTCAATCACGTATGTCGGTGCTTATGCGAATATAGGCGGTCTTTTGGGATATGTGTCCGACGCGGATGGTGTCAATGTGGACCGTTTCGTTATGGAGGAGACTATTCAGGCTTCGCTTCCTTCGGTAATGGGTGCGGCAATTGGTGGAGCCGTCGGTGTTCTTTCTTCGGTGCCTCTAAAGATTGAAAAATCTACCATTAAAGGTGATGTCTTTGTTTATGACAATAAAAGCTATAAGCCGGATCTGACAGAAACCATGGATTTGTCTGTTGGTGGTGTTGTCGGATATGCGGGAACTCCGTCAACTAAAGGAATGGTTAACGGAGTCTTTGAGTATCGTCCAATGGTCTCTGTAGATCTCAAGAGCGTTGATTACAAAGGCCGACTTTCAATTAATCGCGCATACAAGGGTGGCGATAAACATCAGTATGTTGGCGGCTTTATTGGCAAATCCCAGGATTCTGATGTCTCTATCGAAAAGTCCAGTGTCGTAGGTACAAATGATACTTTGATGGTAACGGAGTTTACTGGGACAGATGAATATTCTCCGATAAAGGAGGGTGGTTTTATTGGTGGATCTGCTAGTAACCACGTCCTCTATCCGCCTACCGTGACGATTAAGGAATCTTTCGTGGTCGGTGCGATTGTTTCGACGGGTATGAAAAATTCCGGTACTTCCTATGTTTCGGGATTTGTTGGTCATTATGATGATGCCGACAATGTTAATATTTCGGACTCGTATTATCGCGGCGCCCTTGTGGCAAAGGAAACCAGCCCGACTACAGTGGTGGCTTCTGGCGCAATCGGTCTTTCGAACGTTCCGAATACTGCTAAAGTATCGGTGAAAAACAGCTATGTGTACGATTCGCAAGCGGCGGCTGATAGCCTTGTCCATGTCAAGGGAATTGAGCCGAGCCTCTCGAGCGCATATTTGTTCAGCTCGCTGGACGCTTTGGAGGGCTCTACTGTGGAACCGTCTTCTCCTGCATTTGCATATCTCCTGAACGAGGGAGAATCGACTCCTCACTGGGGTTATGATGCGAATGAAAACGAAGGCCTCCCGCAGTTGGGGTATATCAAGGGCGCTATCTTTAAGGCCACGAAGAAGGTGACTCTGATCGACTTTGAAGAAGACGGATCTTCTCCGGCCGATATCGAAATCTACACCGATTCCGATGGCAAATGGGAACTTACTGCTACGGGTAAGAGGTTCAGCGATAACCTTGAGGCAAGCACTTACGATTCCAAGAAGAAAAAGATTGTCTTCTGGAAACAGAAAGACGGCGATCTCGTGTGGAAAGGTATTGAAAAGACTGCGGATGATCTTGTCAGCGGCATGGTGTTCGAAAAGACGTATGCTGATGTTCCCAAGGTGAAATTCGACTTTGAATTTTCGGATTTAAGCGCCTCGGAAGGAGTCCTGTTCTGGGATGAATCTGATTACAGCGTTGTCGATAATGATTCCCTGCCTTGGGTTATATTTGCCCTTTCGGATAATAATGGCAAGAAATCCATCTACAAGGGTCGTTTCTGGAAAGTGGCCGGAACATCGCAGCCGGTGTCCTCTTCTGTGGACGTGATCAACTATGTAGCCCAAGAATTGCTTTCCAAGGTGACTCTGGAATTTGACTTGGATAGCCTGAGAACACTTGTCAAGATGAATCCGGATGCTTTGAAAGATTACAAGTTCCAGACAAATCTGGGCGTTATAAATGTTTCTGGAAGTCTCAAGGTTCATTATACCACGATGGGACAGGGAGACACAGTTTCCTTCATGCCTCAATTTGTCCTTTTGCCGAAGACCGAGAAGCTGTCTGTTGTTGATCTCCTTAGTGGCCCGGATACTTCGACCATCGCTTTTGCCGTTACCGATTCCAAGGGCAACGTGCTCTACGAAGAAGTCCTGTTTAATGAGGAGTTTGATCTGTCGTCGGCTCTGTCGAATGATGATATGCTGACAATTATGGCGAAGGCTCGTACCAAGAAGTCTGATGATGAACCTTCTGGGGACAATAACGATCCGTCGGTGGATCCGACCAACGCGTCTGACCCGACCAATCCCGACAATCCGGACACTCTGGACATTCCGACTCCTCCCTCCAACATTTGTGCTGACCGAGTCCAGATTGTCGAATCTCGTGTTGCCAAGTCCGGCACTGCTGCGCTGTTTGCGTTCAAGCTTGATGCTCCGGATCCCTGCAAGTCTGAGATAAACCCCAAGGTTACCGTCTCCGGTCCTAACGGGAAGTTGATGGATTCCTATGTCGCCTTTAGCAATACCAATGAATTTGTGTTCTATCCGCTTGAACCGGGTGCGTACACGTTCATGGTCAAAGTGACTTCCGAGAAGACCAAGACCATCAAGCAGCATTTCTCTGCCGACATCGAAATTCGCGGTCGCGCATGGAACATGGTGGCTTACGGTTCCTGGCCGAAGAATGTCTTGAAAAAGGCTAATCCGACGATTTATACATGGAACGAGTCGAACGCTATCGGCGACTACTGGCAGTATGAATCGTTCCCCAAGGGCGAAAAGGCCGACGAGATGACCGGCTATTGGGTCCGTTCCGAATCGAGCTTGAACTTCAGCTTGGATTTGCCGCTCAAGACGGCGGAATCCGATTCCTTGAGCTGGACGGTCGAGAAGAAGTTCAGCGGCTGGAATTTGCTTGCCAACCCGTATTCCTGGAACCTTTATGTGGGTTCTGTGGCTGAATTTAAGTCCTCGGAAAGCAACAAGGCTCCTGTCTGGCGTTGGAATTCCGATAAAGCCCGCTACGAAGTTGCCGACACCCTGTTCGCCAACGAGGCGTTCTGGGTCAGAACTGATAAGAAGCGCACCTTGCGCGTCAGCACGAAGCCGGTATTCCCGGCTCCCAAGGCTGCACCTAAGAAGCAAAACTCTCTCTTCAGGAGCGCTACCAAGAATTCCTGGAGCATGGTGCTTGTTGCTTCGTCTGATAACGGTGTGTCCGACTCTTGGAATGTATTCGGTGTCGGTTCCAAGGATATCGCCATTGCAGAACCGCCTGCAGGAATGGAATCTGGCGTGACGGTCTCCTTCGTTGACGGCAAAGACCTGCTTGCCAAGCGCATCCTCGCTAGGGCTTCCTCCGGCGATGAATACTCCTGGAAGGTGAATGTGAAGTCTGCAAAGGGCGAAAAGGTGAACCTCTCGCTCGAAGGCCTGGACGATGTCCGTGCCATGGGCTACCGTGCCGTGCTCGTCATGGATGACAAGACCTACGAATGGGGTGAATCCTCCACGATTAGCGTGGATGCCTCTGGCTCCAAGACCGCCGAACTGAAGGTCGTTCCGGCCAACGCTAAGGTTGCGGTTTCCAAGGGCATTGCCGACATGAAGTACAGCGTCTCCGCTGGCCAGTTTGCCGTGAACTTCAACGTTCCTGCCGAGATGGCGGGCAAGGTTGCCGAGGTGCGCCTGCTTGACATGAACGGCAACGTGATCTCGATGGCCCGCGGCAAGGCTCAGGCTGGGACGAACGATATGCGTCTTGGTTCTGTCGCCCGCAACGGTGTGTACGTGCTGATGGTTCGCGTGGGCAGCGTAACCCGCAGCGCCCGTATCGCCCTCTAATCGCTAATGCTTATTGGATGTCATCTCTCTTCATCGCAAGGATTTCTTGCGATGGGGGAGTGCGCCCTTTCTATAGGGGCGAACGTATTCCAGTTCTTCACTCGTAATCCGCGCGGCGGTGCCGCAAAACCGTTTGACCAGGGCGACGCTTCCGCTCTGGTCGGTTTGTTGCGCGAGAACGGGTTCGGTCCCATACTCGCGCACGCTCCCTACACGCTCAACCCCTGCGCCGCGGACGAAGGCCTCAGGCAGTACGCCCGCGACGTGATGAAGGACGACCTGTGGCGCATGGATCATTTCCCGGGTGCGATGTACAATTTCCATCCGGGGAGCCATGTGAAGCAGGGAACCGAGCGTGGGATAGAACTGATCGTCGAACATCTGAACGCTATCCTTCGCCCCGATTTGAAAACCGTGGTGCTTCTAGAGACGATGGCTGGGAAGGGTAGCGAGGTCGGGCGAACCTTCGAGGAACTGCGTACGATTATCGACCGCGTGGAACTGACGGATAAGGTCGGGGTCTGCCTCGACACCTGCCACGTGCATGATGCTGGTTACGACATCGTGAACCACCTCGACTGGGTGCTGGAGCAGTTTGACAAGATTATCGGGTTAAAGCGGTTGCGCGCTATCCACTTGAATGATAGCAAGAATCCTCTTGCAAGCCACAAGGATAGGCACGAGGTCATCGGTGGTGGATTTATCGGGTTGGATGCGCTCGTGCGTGTGGTGAACCACCCAGCGCTGAAGGATTTGCCGTTCTACTTGGAAACTCCGAACGAACTCCCCGGCTACGCCGCCGAAATTGCGCTTATGCGCAAGCATACAGCATAACATTATCAGCGTCGGCCAGGGAAGGGGAGGTATCCCTCCCGCATATATAAAAAAAACGTTTTTTCTTCTTTTTTTAGATTTTTTTCCAAAATTCCCCTTGACAACGTACGTTCTTTATCTATATTTGGGGTCGTCTAACAGACGATGCTTCATAGCTCAGTTGGTAGAGCCCGCGACTGTTAATCGCGTTGTCCTTGGTTCGAGTCCAAGTGAAGCAGCTTAGAACCCCGTTCGAAAGAGCGGGGTTCTTTGTTTATTCTGCGGCGACAAATAAAGTGAAGGCTAAAATTGTTGCTATTTTGTATAAAAAAGGGGTAGAAAAATGAATAAGAATATTTGTTTGGGGTTCGCCGGCCTTTTGCTTCTTGCAGCTTTTGGCTGTGATTCGTCGTCAGATGATGCTCAAAGTGCAATTGTGGTTGATTCGGGAACGGATTCGCAGGATGATGCGTCTAATCAGGTTTCGAATAATGCAATCGACACGATTGACGCAAGTGAAGATATAAAGGAATTGGAAGTTGTTATACGAGACTTCCAGGCGGGCTATCCGGATTTCGACAATTTCCAGTCGGAAGCCTATGAAAGCCAGACTGTCACCAATGATTTTGATACCTGGGTATATCCCGGCTACGCAGACAATGAGGATTGGACGTCTCGCCGCGTGATTCCTTCGGGCTATGCGACTTACGGCTGCGGTAATGCGACGACTCCCGAATATGGAACGATACTGACTAACGTGTGGTATGGTGAATTTGGCTTATGTGGAGGAACGAATCAATCCACGACTATGCGCGGCCTTGTCACCGACCTCTGTACTGATGCGATTGAAGGCTGGAATCCCGATACCCAAAAGGATTGTGATAAGTTCTGTTCGTTCCATATTTGGTCGAAGCAGGTTTATGTTACTCAGGGGATGGTCAAGCAGAATCTGGCCTTCCCGAAGGATGAAAACGGTAAGCCGAACTTGCGTGAACCGCTCATAGTGAAGGCCCGCGATGCTTGCGACAACAAGTACTTTGAACAATGGTTTTCCGATAACGATTTTAACAAACGTTCCGACGGGACAATCGCTCTAGATTCGTTGGATGAAACTTCGTCAGGAATTAAGCGGGATTGGAACAATGGCGGCTTCTACCCGCTGGATTCTGTTTCGGAGCGAATGGAATGGGTGCAGGTGAATGAGAAATTTGAAAACCAGTTCGGTCCCCAATCCATGAATATTTATTGTCCTCCCTACCAATATCAGTATGCTGCAACGCAGACGGATAACAAGGGCGAGAGCACGGCCAGTTTGTGTATGACATGGCTACACGAGGGTGGACCGAGAGTCCCTGAAGCCGCATTGAATGCTGCAATGAAGACTTCCAACGGATTGAGGCACTTCCGTAACTCCGGCTTTACCATGATGGCCTATGCCCCGTTCATGTACAAGAAGGATGCCAATAAGGTGTTCGAGTTTGCCTCTCTTGGTGATTTGTGGGTCTTTGTCGATGGCGTGCTTGCTTTGGATCTGGGGGGCACGCACTTGGTGGCGAACGGGAATCTTGACTTGAAAAAACTTGCTGAGGCTGGTTTCGGATGCCATGCCGGGGAGCCTCTGGAGGCTTTTTGCGAGGGTCGTGTGGATGAAGATGGGGCCTGGAAAGACGGAACCTGGCATCATATCCACATTTTCTATGCAGATAGAAGTTCCGATGGGTCGACCCTCTACTTGAAATTCTAGAAAAAGTCATACAACCGAGACCTGCCTTCATGGTGGGTCTTTTTTTTATTACATTTTCAAATATGGACAAGCTAATAAATTTATATGGGGCTCTTTTTGTCTTGATGGTGGCGCTCTCCTTGAATGGGTGCTCGGCCTATTTTGACGAGGATGGCTTGTCTATATCGCCGGAAGAACTTTCAGAAGATGATGTTCGGGGATGTTACTTTAATGTAGGAAGCCATACTCATTCAGATTTAAAAGATGGGATGAAACTTTATTATGTCGAATGTATAAGGGAATGTTTTGAAGATAGTGTGATTTTTTACTTCAATACGACAATTTATACAGATAGCGGTTATTCAAAAGTTGATTGGTTGCATCCTCCGGAATCAAAAGAGAATGTGGAAAATTTGCGTATTCTTCATCCCGCAAAACAAGGCTCTTTTCTACATAACATGCAAATAGGAAGTTATCAACGTAATTACTCCTTTGTCAAGAAGAACGGTCATAAGTCTATTTCGTATGAGAATGGCGCATTGTTGCTTTCCGATGATATTAATCAAGTGGGGGACAGTGTATGTATAGAATACTGGCGTTAGTCCTTCTCCTTGTTGCTTATTCGAATGCATTTTTTGTCGCCGGCGGGATTGGCGATAGCCGTATGCTAGTCAAAAATCAGATCTACAAGCCGGCAGGAATCATTGGGCTTTCTCTAGAAACGGGTGCTTTTGATGAGCCGCAAAGCATTTCGGATTTCGCGATGTCGCTTGAAATGAGACGCTTTGGATATTCCCATCACGATGGAGAACAAAGCGTAGCGTTCTGGTCTTTTGGCGTAAAGCCCCTGTTATGGACGCTGAGAATATGGAAAATTTATTTACGAAGCTATTTCTCGATTATGTATGTCTTTGCGAGCGATGATCTAGAGGACATTGAAGCTGTAGGCAATAAATCTGTTCATGGACCTCCTTTCGTAGGTTTTGCGATGGGTACTGGACTTGGTTATAAATTGGATGAAAAATGGCAAGTGGGCCTTTTTTATGACATAAGGTATACCGGTTTGCGGGAAAAAGAAACATTTCAGTCTGCTTCGGCTTATACCTTTGGTGGTTTAGGCATTTCGGTACAATACCATATTTTTTAAAAGAGTAAATTTTTTATATTTAGCGTATGCTCAAGAAACTTTTTATCGCTATTCTCGCGGCTGCGGCTTTCACGCTGGCGGCTGATCCTATCACTGTCGAAGCCCGCCTGACCGAAATCCCGGGCAAGATGCCGAGCAACGACTTGTACAGCTACGTGTACGTGTTCAAGTACAAGGTGCAGAAGGTGGTCTCCGGCAAGCTCGACGCCAAGGAAATCCTCGTGGGCGTGTACAACCCGCTCATTGCCCGCGGCAAGGTCAAGGACAAGATGGCCGACAAGAGCAAGGGCAACGTGGGCGAGTTCAAGGCGAAGGCCAAGCATACGCTCAAGATTGTGCCGCTCGAAGGTAATTGGGACGGAGCTGTCGAAGACGAATACTTTGACGATGAATCTACGCGTTATCTGGCTATTGAAGTGAACGAGTAAGCCGTGGTTTTCTCTTCCCAGATTTTCCTGTTCTACTTTTTGCCGACGTTCCTGGTTGGCTACTTTGTGTTGTTCCGTGCCGGGGTCAAGCATTCCGGCCTGAACTTCTTCATCACGATTTTCAGCTACATCTTTTACGGCTGGCTCGAACCATGGCTCGTATTCCTGATGTTCGGTTCCACGCTCGTGGTGTACGTGAGCGGGCGGTTTATCTCCGCGCCTGGTGCGAGTAAACGGCAGCGTAACCTGGCGCTCCTTGCGGCGATTGTCGTGAACCTCGGTGCGCTCGGGTTCTTCAAGTACTACATGTTCGGCATGGGCGTCATCAACGACGTGGTCACAAAGCTCGGCTGCGAGCCGTTCTCGGTGATGACGGTGCTTTTGCCGGTGGGCATCTCGTTCTACACGTTCCAGTCCATGAGCTACGCCATCGACGTGTGGCGCGGCACGGCCCCTCCGGTCAAGGACTTCGTGACGTTCGCCTGCTACGTGGCACTGTTCCCGCAGCTTGTCGCGGGCCCGATCGTGCGCTACAATACGGTGGCCGAGGAACTTGCGACTCGTACGCACACGCTCGAGAACTTCGTGCGTGGCATCATGTTCTTCAGTTTCGGTTTTGCGGAGAAGATTTTCCTTGCGAACCAGGTGGGCATCATTGCCGACCGCGTGTTTGCCGCCGATGCTCCGGGTGTACTCAATACGTGGTGGGGTGCCATCGCGTACATGTTCCAGATTTACTTCGACTTCTCGGCGTACAGCAACATGGCTATTGGCCTTGGCCTGATGCTCGGGTTCCATTTCCCGCGCAACTTCAACGGCCCTTACCGTGCGGTGAGCATCACGGACTTCTGGAAGAAGTGGCACATCTCGCTCACGAGCTGGTTCCGCGATTACCTCTACATTGCCCTGGGCGGAAACCGTGTGGGCAAAAAGCGCCTTTACTTTAACCTCTTCATGGTCATGTTCCTGAGCGGCGTGTGGCATGGCGCAAACTGGACGTTCGTTTGCTGGGGCCTCTACCATGCCTTCTTCATGATTGTGGAACGTGCGAACAACAAGAACGCTTTCTACTGGAAGGCTCCGAAGGTCGTGCAGATTCTGATTACGCAGGTTATCGTGCTGTTCGGCTGGGTGCTGTTCCGTGCCGATAGTATTGGCGAGGCGTGGCGCATGTGGAAATCGATGCTCGGGCTTATGCCGGTGAGTACTGCCGATGCCATCCTTTCGGCGGAGATTTTCACGCCGACATGCGTGGTGTTCATGGTGGTGGCCGCATGGCTTTCGTTCTGGAGGTTCCGTAGCTTTGACTGGTGTAACGACGTGAAGTTCTGGAAGGCGGTTGTCGCGCTCGGACTTTTTGTGCTGGCAACGCTTGCTCTGTTTACGCAAAGCTACAACCCGTTCCTTTATTTCCAGTTCTAGTTTTATTTTTTACTAACTTATGGGCATGCAGATGCGGAATGTATTCAGACGTGCCTTGTGCATGGTCCCGTTGGCTTTCGGCCTCTCTTTTGCCGATGCCATTCCCGTTGGCGCCCTTTCGGCTTCTGGAGCCCAGGCCCGTGACCAGCAGCTTCGCGAGATTCGCGATGTCATGCGCGGTGGCCGTGGAGGTTTCCTCGATCTGGGCTTCAACTACACACCCCTTCCGACCCAGCTTCCGCTGGAGAGCCCCTATGGCGAACATGACGGCTTTGCCTTCAAGCAGCACGTTGCCGGCTTCGGTAGCGGCGAGGTAGCCCGGAACACGCAGCTGGGCGCTTTGCTCTGGTTCGAACGTTCGGGCTGGGACGGCGAAGACTTCTTTGTCCTTCCGCAGTATAACGATTTTTCCCATGTGGCGTCGCTGACGACCTGGGGCCTTACGCTGACACAGGCCCGCTACGACGTGACGTTTGCCGGCGGTATGCAGCACTACAACGTGGAGCATGTCGGTGATGTCTACCCGGAAGAGAACGATTCCCTGCTCTACTCCTGGGCGCACTTGCGCTGGAGCCACTTCAGCTTGCAGGGCAATTTCCACCGCTCTGACGTTCGTTTCCTGCGCTTGTCGCTCGACCTGGAATCGCGACTTGTCTACGGCGGACGTTCCCGCGGCATCCTGACGTATTTGCCGAATGTCGATTTCACGGTCTATAACAAGTCCGCGGACCGTTTCAGCGCCGACACCTACCGCATGAACTGGGAACAGAACCTCTACGGGCAGGTTCTCTATGCCGAGGTCTCGTACGACTTCCCCGATGATGGCTTCCACTCGGCCGCACTCAAGTACTATCCGGATGCATCGCGCATGGTGGCTTTCGAGGCGACGTGCATTCGCCGCAACAAGGAAATTGACGGTACGGACGACCTCCTGTGGGGCGGTGGTGTCGAATTCCCGTTTGTCCGCTTTGCTTATAATTCCTCCTACGATTACGAGAATTTCTTCCATGCCAAGGGGACGTTCATTGTGGAATTCCAGTTTAACCTGGCCGCCATCGATGGTTTCCTGTTCGCACGCGGAGGAACGCGTTCGGCTCCGCTCGAGACAATCACCGTGGAGAAGAAGAATAAGGACAAGATGCCCGAAGGTGACAAGTTGATACACCTGAATCAGTCGGATGCGTCGACATCGGTCGGAAACAAGCCGAAAACTCTTGAAGCGACCGGAATCCGTTACGAAAAGTCCGGCGACGGAAACGGAGGCAAGCAATGATTTCTCGCATAGTGAAGAAGTGGACGCGCTCCTTGCTCGCCTGTTGTGCTCTCCTGGCTTTGCCGCTCGTGCTTACGGGTTGCCTGAGCCACTGGTTCCTGGAATCCGAGACGAGACTCCAGCTGGAAAATGCGACCGAGGATTACTCCATCCTCTCGCTCGATGTTGTCTCGCTTGATGGCACCGCCTATTCCTCGTGGATTAGCGAGACCGTCCTGCCCGGCGAACGCAGCCGCGTCGAGGAGGGCGACTGGATTGGCGAGTTCAAGATCCGCGTGAAGTACACCGAGAGCAAGGATGCAAGTGGCGACACGCTCATGGATTACCGTGTGCTCGATTTCGAGGGCGGCAGCATGTATTTGCAGGTCACCGCGAAGAAGGGCAAACTGGAATATAACTTCCGCTAGTTTGGTCCTGCTAGTTTGTTCGATATTTGCCGGCGCTATGCGCGCCGGTTTTTCTGTATCCGTTATTCAATGCTCCAGTCGATAGGCTGGAGCCCCTTGCTTTGCAGATAGGTGTTCGCCTTGCTGAAGTGCTTGCAGCCGAAGAATCCGCGGTAGGCCGAAAGCGGGCTTGGGTGCGGAGCCGTGAGAATCAGGTGACCGCGGTTCGGGGCGATTAGCGCCTGCTTCTTGATGGCGAAGCTGCCCCAGAGCAGGAACACGAGGTTTTCGCGGACTTGGGAGAGCCTCTGGATGATGGTGTCGGTGAACTGCTGCCAGCCGATGCCTGCATGGCTTGCGGCCATGTGGGCGCGCACGGTGAGCGATGCGTTCAGCAGGAGAACCCCGCGTTGGGCCCAGCATTCCAGGTTGCCGTGAGGCGGGGGAGTGATGCCGAGGTCATCGTGGAGTTCCTGGAAAATGTTGATAAGCGATGGTGGCGGCTCGATGCCGACGGGAACGGAAAAGCAGAGTCCGTGCGCCTGGCCTGGGTTGTGGTAGGGGTCCTGGCCGATGATGACGGCTTTTACCTTGTCGACGGGGCAGAAGTCGAGTGCCGCGAAAATCTTGGAGCCCGGCGGATAGACGATGTGGTGCTCCGCTTTCTCCTTCAGGAGAACTTCCTTGATTTTTTTGAAGTAGGGCTGCTCGAATTGGTCGGCGAGCAGGTTAAGCCAGGATTGTTCAAGTTTTACAGACATGGGAAATGGATGTATGCGGTAGACAGTAATTGATGGTTAAAATATAAATATTGGAGGGATGGTTGCTTGGCTTGACTCATATACCTCAAAGCACCGTAGGTGCGACCTCATTCCTCATACCTCATTGCCAAAATGGCGACTTTTTCTCCGTAGGCTCGCGTGTAGAAGAGGATGGCGCGTTCCTTGCCCTTGGGCTTGAGTCGCGCGATTTCGGCATCGGGGTCGAGCTTGACACCGCGGAGCTTTAGCGTGAGCTTTCCTATGCTGTGGGCGGAGAGCATGGAGCGTACCGCACTCGTGGAAAGTTCCGAGTGGTCGATGACTTCGAAACAGGTGAATCCGGGCGAGGGAAGCGGCGAGTCGCTCGATACGTAGGCGATCCCTTCGGAGATGAGGTGGGCTGCGGAGTCGTGAGTCCGTGCCGCAATGCCGAAAAGGCGGCTGCGCACGAGGACCGCGGCGGGTTCCGAGATGTACTTGGAAAGTTCGCCGAGGGGGAGGTCCGACTGGCTGCTTGCAGTGCGGTAGACCCTGTCGCGTCCTTCGCGTTGGAAATTTTCTTCGAACAGGCGTTGCTCGGCTTCGGCGCGGACTTCGCGGGCCTCGTCCCGCTCGGCGCTCCATTGCGCGGCCAATTTGCCCGCCTTGTCGACGATGACGGCGCGTACGGTTCCCGGCGCTTTCGCCATTTCGCCGAACAGGACCAGGCATTCGCGGCAGTCGGAGTGTCCGCCGATATAGACGATTTCGGTATCCTTGGGAATTTCGCCCGTGGGGTACCCGGGCGGAAGCTTCGCCATCCCGCCCCGGTACCGTTTCGCAATTTCGAGGACTTCGGCAAAAGTGGGGGTGAAGTTCGTGAGGTCGCGCTGGTTGTCGCCTTCGGTTGCGCGTCGGGCCGGGTCTATTGTGAAGTAGTCGGCGCGTTCGTTGCTCGGGATGTCGCGCACGTCGGCCTGGAACGTTCGCCCTTCGCCGCGCAGTGCTCGGTTGTTGTAGGCGTACATGTCGAGCCGGTCTGTGTCCATGTCGATCCCGGTGACGTGCAGGTGGCTAGGCAGGAAAAAGCTGTCGCCGCCCATGCCGCAGCATAGGTCGTGCACGGTCGAGCCCGCGTCCGGCCCGCTTGGCCACAGTTCCGCCTTGTAGCGGCCGATATCTTGTGCTGTGCTTTGCTCCAGGGCAAGTTTGTCGCACAGGAGGAACGCTTTGCCTGTCCCGAACTTTTCGCGGAATTTGGGCACGAGCGCCATGTAGTCCATAATGGCGGCGCGCTCGTCGAAACTGTACTTTTTGGCGAGTGCGCTTGATACCTGCAACTCGTCCATTTTTTTGGCGAGTGCGCCTTGGATGAACTCCTGCACGGCCGTCGATGTCAGCAATTCCTTTAGCATGATGCAAAAGCAATTTAGCTTTTTAACCTACCGCGGCGCTAGCGAGGTACGTGCAAAAAAACAGGTATGAAGCAGGATGAATGAGCGGATGTCGTCGCTATCGTTGGATAGGTTGAATGCTGTGTAAACATTCCGTAACATGAACGTATTTCTCTTTTTACTTTATGTAAGCAATTCTTTTTTTTGACACCGAACATTTAATATATTTCGTTGCAGACTTTGGGCCGGCATGTCCGGTCTGACCTATGTTCATCAATAAAGGAAAAATATGAAACACTTCTCTATCGTCGCCATGGCATTTCTCGTAGTCGGCTTGGTCGGTTGCAATCAGGCTTCTGCCGGTGGTTCGTTCAACCAGCAGGCTCGCCTGGACAGCCTTGAAAAGGATTTCAAGGTCGTCAAGGAAGAATTTGAAATCATCAAGTACGCTCTCGACAAGCGCGGCATCTCCCTGGAACAGGCCCGTGCCGAGATGGAAGCCGACAACAAGGTCTGGGACATTCCCGACGAAGACAGCCCGATTTTCGGCAATACCAAGGATCCGAAGCTCACCATCGTCGAGTTCACCGAATTCCAGTGCCCGTACTGCTCTCGTATCGCTCCCACGATGAAGGAACTCAACAACAAGTACCCGGACAAGATCAAGTTCGTCTACAAGCACTTCCCGCTCAGCTTCCATGCTAACGCTCAGGCCGCTGCCGCTGCCTCCATCGCCGCTCACAAGCAGGGCAAGTTCTGGGAATTCCGCTATGCGCTCGCTCCGCACAGCCGCGAACTCAGCGATTCCATGTACATCGCCGTGGCTAAGGAAGTTGGCCTCGATATCGAAAAGTTCAAGAAGGACATGGTGCTCGACTCTGCTATGATGGCCCGCATCGACAAGGACTTCCAACTGGGTGTCAAGGTCGGCGTTCAGGGTACCCCGAACTTCTACATCAACGGCAAGCGTCAGGACCGCTTCTCTCCGGAACTGGTCGAAAAGCTCCTGAAGGAAGCCAAGTAGCGTTTACAACTGTAACCGGTGGATTGTCCATCGGTTACGTCTTTTTTTGTTGAAAAGAATATATTCTGGATAGATTTTAAAACACAAACCAAAGGATGCTAATCATGATGAAGCAAACTATGAAGGTCGCCGCTATTGCCGCAATGGGCATGGCCGTGGCCGTAATGGCGCAGCCGAAGCAGCCGAAGACGGTCGTCTACAAGTTCTTTGACGAACAGTATCGTCAGGGCGGGTTCGACTATTCTTACGGTGGCACGAGCAAGGGCGTCACGATTACCAAGGACGGCGGATACAAGTCCAAGGCCGCCCTGAACATCAAGCTGGACCCGAAGGAATATTCCGGTGCCTCCATCTGCTTGTATAACGAATTCTTCGACCTGAACAAGTTCATGCTCGATTCCAAGGTCGAGTTCATGATCAAGGGCAAGAACGGCGGCGAAAACGTCAAGATTGGCCTCCTCGACGAAGAAGTCAGCGACGGCAAGAAGACGCAGGTCGTGCTGCCCATGAACAAGTACATCCAGGGTGGTGCCGTGACGAAGGACTGGAAGAAGGTTTCCATTCCTCTCGTGGACTTCCCGGACCGTGGCCTTTACTGGGACAACACCCGCAAGTCCGAATTCCCGGCCCGTATCGACTGGGACAAGATTGCGGAAATCCGTTTCTCCATCGACAAGAGCGGTGCTTCTGAATTTGAAATCTGGGTGGACAACATTGAAATCGTGAAGGGCAACAAGAAGGCCCCGCCGAAGAAGAAGGTTGTTTACTGGGATGAAAACAACGACGTCATCGACGGCCCGAAGAACCCCGAAAAGCTCGACGGCAAGGCCAAGACGCTCGCTACGTTCTACGACAACCAGCTCAAGGGCTTCAGCTACAGCTACGGTGGCCTCACCGCCCAGCGCGAAGCTCAGTCCAAGACCCAGGGCAACAAGAACGTGCTCGCCATGTACATCGACAACAACGACTGGTCCGGTGTGACCTACTCGCTGGGCGAAGGCAAGTTCATCGACCTTTCCAAGGTCCGCAACAAGGGCGGTCTCTACTTCTGGATCAAGGGTAAGCTCGGCGGCGAAAAGCTGTACGTGGGTATCCTCGACAACCAGGGCAACGACGTGAAGAGCCAGACCAAGGTCGGTCTCAACGACTGGATCAAGGTCAGCAAGGATTGGCAGCTCGTCAAGATTCCTCTGAAGCGTTTCATGGACAAGGGCAAGGCTTGGGATGCTAACAAGCAGGCCGAAGTCGCCAAGGACATGAAGTGGAACAAGATCCAGGAAATCCGCTTCTCCGTGGGCAAGGGCGAAAACGCAGGCGAACCGGGCAAGCCGGCTCCTGTGACCGTCTTCGTCGACCAGATTACCTTCACCGAGAACATCGACTGGGTTGACCCGGACCTCAAGTGGGACAACTTCAAGTCTACGGCTAAGGATCTCGTGATTTCTGACTTCGAAGGCAAGTACGGCAGCGAGACCTGGGAACCGGCATTCGGCCCGAAGTCCCAGCTCAAGTTCAAGATCGAAAACTGCCCCGAATTCAAGAGCAACTGCTTGAACATCGAACACTACCTCCTCGCCGACTGGGTCGACGTCGTGCTCGACATGAACAAGCGCGGCCGTCCGGCTGCTGACCGCGACTGGACCAAGCACTGGGGCATCATGTTCGACGTGTACTCCGAAAAGGCTTGGCAGTCCATCACCGTGCAGGTGCAGGACGCTGGCGACGAAATCTTCGTGTCTAACGTCGGTGCTCCGAAGGGCAAGACCACTCTGCTCGTGCCGTTCCGCACGTTCAGCAAGTTCCCGTATTACCAGCCGCCCCAGGCCAAGGAAAACGGCATCTTCGACCTGAAGGGTGTCGTCGCTCTTGACTTCAAGCCGAGTGGCGAAGGTACTGCTGGTGGCTTCAAAATCGACAACATCAGGCTCACCAACCAGCGCGAAGTCAAGGCCAAGGAACGCCCGGCCGTCATCAAGGTGGCCATCAAGGGCTCTAGCGACGTGCTCAACCCGGAAATCTCCGGCGGCCTGTTCGGCATCAACGCCGCCCTCTGGGATGGCGACATGCTCGACAACAAGAACTTCAAGGTTCAGACTCGCGACTTCGTGAAGCGCATCAACCACGGTATCGTCCGTTATCCGGGTGGTCTCCGTGCTGATGACGACCACTGGAAGGAAATCCTCGACAACCACGACTGGATGGTCGACACCGACGAATTCCTCGAATGGTTGAAGAAGACCGGCTCCAACGCCATGTTCACCGTGAACTTCGGTTCCGGCACCGAACAGGAAGCTGCCGCTTGGGTGAAGCACACCAACATCGACAAGAAGGCCGGCATCCTCTACTGGGAAATCGGTAACGAAGTCTATGGTAACTGGCACCCGTACTACGAAAAGTATGGTAAGGACGGCGGTACCATCTATGGTAAGCGCGCCCGCAAGTTCATCGAAGCCATGAAGAAAGTCGACCCGACCATCAAGGTGGCTGTGCTCGGCGTTCTCGAAGGCGACTGGAACGAGAAGGTGCTCAAGGAAACCGGTGACATCGCTGACGGTCTTATCGTCCACCACTACCCGCAGCACTTCGGCGAAGAAAACGACTTCGCGCTCCTCTCTGCTCCGCAGACTCTCACCGCTATCTACGAACGCTTGCACAAGGTCGTGGACAAGTGGACTGCCCACTACAAGAAGGACAAGAAGATCGAACTCTGGCTCACCGAATGGAACTCTGTTGACTTCAACCCGGGCCCGCAGACTCTCTCTGTCGAGAACGGCTTGTTCGTCGCCGACTACCTCGGTATGCTCGCCACCGAAAACGTGGATAACGCCCAGTACTGGGATATCCACAACGACATCACTCCGGAAGGCGGTGACTACGGTTACCTGACCCGTTCCGGTGAAAACTGCATGAACTGCCCGCGTCCGAGCTACTGGGCCTTCCAGATGGCTTCCGACGCTCTCCGCGGCAAGCTCATGAAGACGACGATTACCGGTGACGAAGATGCTCTCCTCACGGCCTACTACACCGTGAAGGGCAAGAAGAAGCAGCTGTTGCTCGTGAACAAGAGCCCCTACAGCGACTTCGACATCAAGCTCGACATCGAAGGCTTCAAGGGTAAGGCCAAGGTCCAGACTCTGGACAAGACCTCCGAAAAGCTGAAGGAAGGCTGGGCCAACGACCCGTCCAAGAAGTCGAAGACTGTCGATGTCTCCAAGGGCATCAAGGTCGGCAAGCGCACGCTGACCCTCATCACGATCGACTAATCGCTGAATCGCGAAAAAGGAATTGCCTCGCCGGAAAATCCCGGCGGGGCTTTTTGTATACTTTAAACCAGTCCTAAAAATGGTAGCTTACTCATTTATGCGTTTAGGAGACAATAGCAAATGAGAATTCTATTTATACTTGTTCTTATTCTTGCAGTAAATTCTTTTTCTATTGAGGAAATTGTACATGCGTTGAGCGTTCATTTTCCTGACGACATTTGGAATAAAGAATTACAAGCAGACCAGGCAGATGTTTGTAAAACATATTTACGTTCAAACGAGCGTAACGAGTTGTTTGCTTGTTCTAAAGAAACATGCCAAAGCATTTTAGATTCAAACATATTTATTCGCTATTATAATGAAATCAATGTTTTTGAATATTACGAAATTACAGGAGCAAAAAGAAGTATTGCGGAAGTATTGAAGGATGAACTGCAACATTATAACGAATGCATGTTCCTTACCTTAAACAAGGCCGAGATGGATACTTTGTTTTATCTCATTGATAGCCAACTTTCTCCGAAACTTGATTCCGCGGGATTGCTAAGCTTTGGCTACGAAGCTTGTTTTAAAGGAAACCGTAAATGCGTCAGCGAAGTTGTCGGCTCTCCTGTAAATGGCTCCGATTTGGTCGATAGTATTTTAAATGCTCGAAATGCAATTTTATTCGTTCCTGCAACTAAAGCGGAACGTGTCTTCTCGATTAATAATGATGGGGTCCTTGTTGTCCCTGATCAATTAAAGGGGAAGAAATATGCTATACTCAATTTGCAGGGAATTCTTATACAAGAAGGGGTTTTAGAGGGATCCATAACCATTCCCGTAGGGTGTAATATTTTTCATATTAGAGAAAGATGATGTTATACATGACAGTTTATGCGGTTAGGCAGGGGTCTTGTGTAAACAATTTTGCCATTGAAACTGCGGAAATAAACATTGAAGTAAAACATCATCAAATCTATTACCCCCATCCCTATTAAATCCACAATTGCTGCTCAAAGTATACAACTCCGTCAGATTAATTCGTATTTTCCCGAAATTCGCAAAAAAAAAGGTCGCAAACACTGTTAAGTCAAACAGCTGCAACGGGCCGAATATTGATTTCACCGAAAGAACATCAATGCTACTTGAAAAAAATTTCGGAGGAGACTTACCAAGCGGGAAAGTTTTGCTAGGATAGTCCGAACGCATTGATTGGTCATTTTTTGTAAAAACTAAAGCATTTTATTTCTAAAAAAACTATAATAGGAATAGAATAAACGCAGGAGTTTTGAAATGGCTGATGTCAAAAGTAAATCAATGAGTCTGGACGAACGAAAGGCGCTTGTGGCTCGTCTGGTCAAGCAATTTAGAGAAAACGAAAAATTTTACACCAGCAAAGACTTTGTTGAAGCTGAAGTTCGCAGCAAGTTTATTGACCCGTTTCTTGAAGCTCTTGCATGGGACGTGAAAAACGAAAAAGGAGCGCGTCACGATCGTCAAGAAGTTATTACTGAAGATCGCGTTATAATATCGGGTCAAGTAAAGCATCCTGATTATACGCTTTGCTATGGTGGTGAACGTAAAATTTATGTTGAGGCGAAACAACCGAGCGTTGATTTAAAGAAAGACCCAGAGCCCGCACTTCAGGTTCGTCGCTATGCGTACACAAGCAAAATGCCTATCGCAATTCTGACTGATTTTCAAGAGTTGGCTATTTATGACACACGAATAAAGCCGAAGGCCAATGATACCGCAGCAACGGCAAGAATAGAATATTTGACATATCAGCAGTATGTGGAACATTTTGAAGAACTTTTTGACCGGATTTCCTGGAATGCTGTTGACCTTGGAAAATTTGACACTTATTGGGAAACAAGCCGCGAAAAGAAGGGAACAGCTACAGTCGACAAAGACATCTTACAAATGATTGAAAAATGGCGAATCCTTCTAGCAGAAGACATCGCTTTACACAACGAAAATATTGATGCATTTAATTTGACAAGTGTCGTCCAGAAAATAATAGACCGTATATTATTCTTACGAATTTGCGAAGACAAGGAAATTGAAGATAGAAATACGCTCAAGAAAATTGCAGATACAAAATCTGATATATATAAGGCTTTGAAAAGCCTCTTTGCGACAGCGAATGCTAAGTTTAACGCAGGTCTTTTCGCTATTGATGAATATATTGATTCTCTTGAAATTCAAGACAAAACGCTTGCAACGATTATAAATGAACTTTATTTCCCTAAATGTCAGTACGAATTTTCTGTTCTACCCGTTGAAATATTAGGATCCATTTACGAACGTTTTTTAGGAAAAGTAATACGCTTTATTAGAAAAACAAAAAATGGACATAGTATAGAGATTGTTGAAAAACCGGAAGTAAAGAAAGCGGGAGGAGTTTTTTATACTCCGCCATACATTGTCCGTTATATAGTTAAGCAAACCATTGGTAAAAAGATTGAAGGAAAATCGCCAGAACAAGTCGCCAAGATGTGTTTTGTAGACCCCGCCTGTGGAAGCGGAAGTTTCCTTGTTGGTGCTTATCAGTATCTTTTGGATTGGCATCTAAGCTACTATTTGGATGATGTTGATAAATATGAGAAAAAAGGCATAATCTATAAGGATGCGTATACTCAGGATTACAAACTCAGCATAGAAACAAAACGTAAGATTCTTTTGAATAATATTTATGGCGTCGATATAGACGCACAAGCAGTCGAAGTCACGAAATTATCGCTCTTTTTAAAACTTTTGGAAAATGAAGGCCGATCACTGAGTTCAACGGGACAGGTTCAACTTTTCCGAACATCTGACATCAACGCTAAAATTTTGCCAAGCTTGATGAATAATATAAAATGTGGAAACTCGCTCATTGGTTCAGATTTTTATGAAGAAAAGGATCTGTCGCTATTCAGTGTCGATGATCAACGTAAAGTTAATACGTTTGATTGGGAAGAGGAATTTTCGCAAGTGTTTAAAAACGGAGGTTTTGACTGCGTTATAGGAAACCCACCGTATTTACGTGTTCAAGATTTACGCGAAAATTATGAGGAAGAGTCTAAATTCTATGAACAAAAATATAAGAGTGCTACAGGTAGGTTTGATTTCTATGTTTTGTTTATGGAACGGGGCTTTTCTTTACTAAATAAAAACGGAATACTCTCGTATATTCTTCCGCATAAGTTTATCAATTCCGATTTTGGGATCGGAATCCGCGATTTTATTTACGATAATAAAGCCCTACATTATCTAGTGCATTTTGGTGCAGAACAGGTTTTTGAAAAGGCAAAAGTTTACACTTGCATTGTCGGACTTTCCCATGGAAATAAAGCCTTTGATTATGCTCAGCTAAAGCCAAAAGAAATTGAAGTTGATGTACAATTCGGAAACATCAATTACAAAACGCTTTCTGATGTCAAAAAATGGAGCTTTCAGGATAAAAGCAAAGCGACGATAATTGATAAAATGAGAAAACAACCTATTGTTTTAAAGAATATCATAAAAAAATGCAGTCAAGGAACTGTAAGTATGGGGGATGACTTGCAAGTAATGCAAGGACATTTTGAAGGAAAGTTTTTTATAGGTTTTTCCGACAGGCTAAAAAAAGAAATTAAGTTAGAAAAGAATATTATGAAGCCCCTATTAGTTGGAGAAAATGTAAAACGATATGCCGTCTTAAAAAATACGTTCTATGAAATATATCCTCATCATCTCGTTAAAGGAAAAACCGTTCCTTATGAAGAAAATGAGATGAAAACTCTTTTCCCACTGACTTATGAGTATCTTTTACCATTTAAAAAAGAATTAAAAGAAAAAAAAGTCAAATACAAGACGAATACGAAATATTGGTATACTTTGCATCGTTCTAGGGATATGAATATGTTTGAGCAGCCGAAAATTATTACTGCCGAAATATCGTTAGGCTGTAATATGACTTATGATACAGGAAATCTTTATCATAACACAAAATGTTATACCATTTTGTTTGATGAAAAGCACCAGAAGAATGTAATGGCGTATCTTGCTATTTTGAATTCAAATGTACTTTGGTTTTTCCTTTCCCAGACGGGTTATGTTTTGGGTGGGGGATTTTTCTGCTTTAAAACAAAATATCTTGAACCCTTCCCACTTCCAGAATTAGATGAATCAAGTTCACCAAAGCTTTCGTCTCTTGCAGAACAACAACTTGCCGTTCACAAACAACTATCTTCTGCAAAATCCGACTCTGATAAAAAACTTTTAGAACAGCGCATTCAAATTTTGGATACGCAAATCAATTCAGAGGTTTACAAACTATATGGATTAACAGATGAAGAAATAAAAATTATCGAACAAAAATAGTTGGCTAGTTCTAGAAGTGGTCTTTATTGCAAAAAAAATGTTGGTTCGAAAAAAAAACGTGCCAACATTTTAAAGTATCACTGTATATTGTATGGACTTACTACAAATGCTTGCGGTTGAAGTTTTGTACTGAAAGATGATGTTATACATGACTGTTTATGCGGTTAGGCAGGGGTCTTGTGTAAACAATTTTGCCATTGAAACTGCGGAAATAAACATTGAAGTAAAACATCATCTTAGAGAAATGAAAAAGAATTTTTTATTAAAGAACTAGTTTGCCCAAAGAAATCGCCCCGGCAATTGCCGAGGCTTTTCTTGTATTCAAATTGTTGCTGTTACCTTTCCAGCCTGAAGAACACGGCTGCGAGCGGCGGGAGCTTGATGTTCAGGCTGCAATCGCGGTTCTGCCACGGGACGTCCTGCGTCCAGACTTCACCGAAGTTGCCGACGTTACTGCCGCCGAACATGTCGGAATCCGTGTTGAAGATTTCCTTCCACTTGCCGCGCGTGGGCGCGCCCAGGCGGTAGTTGTAGCGGACCACTGGCGTGAAGTTGAACACGCACAAGATTTGGTTCCCGTGGTCGTCTTTACGGACAAACGAAACAATGGAGTTGTCGGCGTCGTCGCACCAGATCCATTCGAAACCGGTGTAGTAGTGGTCGATTTCCCAGAACGGTGCGTTTTCCTTGTACAGGTGGTTCAGCACCTTCATCATCTGCAAGAGCTTTCCGTGGCTGTCCCAGCTGACCAGGTGCCAGTCGAGCGACTGCTTCTCGTTCCATTCGCGGAACTGCCCGAATTCGTTGCCCATGAAGTTGAGCTTCTTGCCCGGGTGCGCGTACTGGAATGCGTAGGTGAGGCGGAGGTTCGCGAACTTCTGCCAGTTGTCGCCGGGCATCTTGCCCAGCATGGAACCCTTGCCGTGCACCACTTCGTCGTGGCTGAACACCTGGATGAAGTTCTCGCTGTAGGCGTAAACCATGCTGAAGGTGAGCTGGTTGTGGTGGTACTTGCGGTGGATAGGTTCGTGCTCGATGTAGCTCAGGAAGTCGTTCATCCAGCCCATGTTCCACTTGTAGTGGAAGCCGAGACCGCCCTGCTCCGGCGGGCGCGTGATGGAGGGGAAACTTGTGGATTCCTCGGCGATGAGGATGGCGTGCGGCGTGAGGCGGCCCATGATGCTGTTCAGGTGCTTCAGGAACTCGATGGTGTCGTAGTTGATGTTGCCGCCGTCCTTGTTCGGGACCCACTGGCCGGGGCCCTTGCCGTAGTCGAGGTAGAGCATGGAGGCGACCGCGTCTACGCGGAGGCCGTCGCAGTGGAATTCCTTGAGCCAGTACATCGCGTTCGCGATGAGGAAGTTCTTGACTTCGTTTCGACCGAGATTAAAGATGTAGGTGCCCCAGTGCGGGTGTTCGCCCTGGCGCGGGTCGGCGTGCTCGTAGCAGGCGGTGCCGTCAAAGCGGCCGAGCGCGTGCGCGTCCTTGGGGAAGTGTGCGGGGACCCAGTCGAGAATCACGCCGATTTCGGCCTGGTGGCACAGGTCCACGAAGTGCCTGAACTGGTCGGGGGTGCCGTAGCGGCTGGTGGGGGAATAGTATCCCGTCACCTGGTAGCCCCAGGATTCGTCGAGCGGGTGCTCGGCGAGCGGCAGGAATTCCACGTGGGTGTAGCCCATTTCCTTGAGGTAGGGGATGAGGCGTTCGGAAAGCTCGTCCCAGTCGAGGAAGCGGTCGGGGTTGGCCGGGTCGCGGCGCCAGGAACCGGCGTGGACTTCGTAGATGTTCATGGGCGAGCCGAAAACCTTGGTGGCCCAGTGAGTCTTCATGTAAAGGTCGTCGCCCCATTCGTAGCCGTCGAGGTGCGTGGTGATGGAGGCGGTTGCCGGGCGCACTTCGCTGAGTTTCGCGAGCGGGTCCACTTTCACGTGGAGGTTTCCGTCGGCGCCGTGGATTTCGAAACGGTAGAGTTCGCCTTCGCCGAGGTTCGGGATGAAGATTTCCCAGATGCCGGAACTGCCGAGCATGCGCATCTGGTGGCGGCGCCCGTCCCAGCTATTGAAGTTGCCGACGACGGAAACGGCCTTGGCGTTGGGGGCCCAGACTGCGAACTGCACGCCCTTGAAACCCTGGTGTTCCACGAGGTTCGCGCCGAGCTTGCGGTAGAGCTCGTAGTGCGTGCCGGTGGCGATGAGGTGTCTGTCGAATTCGGAGAGGACCGGCTGGAATGCGTACGGGTCAGTGAGTTTGTACTCGTTGCCGTCGTCCTGCTTGATGACAAGGTTGTAGAAGAAGGGCTTGAATTCGATGTCGAGGATGGCCTCGAAGAACCCGGTGTCGCCGAGCTTGACGAAATCGAACTCGACTTCGCCGTCGATGGATTCACCGCGGACGAATCTCGCTTGCGGCTGGTACGTGCGTATGGCGGTCTTGATGCCACGATCCGTTTCGAGCGGGTGAATACCCAGCACGTCGAACGGGTCCTTGCAGTAAAAGTCCCAGATGGGGAGCATCTGCTCCCTAGTCAAGCTTGTAAAATCGGTCCATTCCATACGTGTCTCTTTCTTGTGTGTTTCTTTGTAAAAAATA
The DNA here is from genome assembly GCA_017412605.1 of Fibrobacter sp. Taxonomy (GTDB): domain Bacteria; phylum Fibrobacterota; class Fibrobacteria; order Fibrobacterales; family Fibrobacteraceae; genus Fibrobacter. The sequence goes on from JAFPWY010000003.1 coordinate 57,826, forward strand.
TAAATATATTTACATAGTATCCGAGTTTTCAAGGGAATTTCTTTGACAAAGGTATCGAGGACATACTGGCTGGTACTCCTGCTCGCCTGCGGGATTTTTGCCGTGGACGTGTTCGTGCTGCCCGACGTGACGCCGGAACTCAAGTCCAGCGCCTCCGAGTTCTTCAACAACGAGTGTAAGGGGTGCCACCGGTGGGCGCGCAAGTTCGCGGCCCCGCCCATGCGCGACAACGTGCAGCACTATGCCAGCGACCCTGCCGCGATGGTTGAATACCTTAAACACCCGACTCCGCAGCATCCGGACGAATGGCCCGCGATGGAAATTACTCCGCTGACGGAGGAGCAGGCGAAGATGATGACCGCCTGGCTTCTGTACATCCTCAAGAACCCGGACGATCCGGGGAGGCCGAAATAGGGATGGCGCCATGAAGTGGTCTCTCGTTGCCCTCGTTGCGCTGCTGTGCGCCTTTTTCCTCGCGGATTTGCTGATGAACCGCGTCGCGGAACCGACGCGTCGCGGTGACGGTGCAGCCGTACCCTTTGTGCACGCGATGCACGGGGATTCCATCGGGCTCCCGTGCAGCGCCTGCCATACGGGCGCCTTTGCCGCCGCCAGGGCGTACCTGCCCTCGAAGGCGGATTGCATGGACTGCCACCGTTTGCCGCTTACCGAGGGCGCCGGTATCGAGGCGCTCGATTCGGCTTTGTCGAAGGCCCCGGGACATCCCTGGTCGCGGAAGTCCTCGTTGCCCGAACACGTGGTGTTCCACCACGGAGTCCACCATAGCGCCGGTGTGGCCTGCGCGGATTGCCACGGCACCGGCTACGCGAAGGACGTGTACGGGGGAGAAAGGTTTGACATGCGGACTTGCCTGGACTGTCACCGCGGAAAGACGTTCCGGGATAAGAATTTCAAGGCCGCGGTATATTGCGCGGCGTGTCATCGGTAGGGTTTATGGGTATGGATCGGCGTGAATTTATCAAGTGGTGTTCCTTGCTGGCCGTGGGCTCGATGCTCGGCGGCTGCCGCAAGCTGCCCTTCGTGGGCGACGCCGCGAAGAAGGACCTGCCTTCGTTCAAGATGTTCGAGGCCGAGGTCCGGCGCGCTATGTCGATGCCTTCGCACAGGATGGAGCTGGTGCGCGTCTCGATGCCTGGCCGGCTCAATCGGCCCGGCGCTTCCGACGAGAACCGATTTGGCATGGCCATCGATCTTGATGCGTGCGATGGTTGCGGCAAGTGTATTTTGGCTTGCATCCAGGAAAACAATATCCCCCTGGTGACCGAAGACGAGGCCGCGAAGGGGAGGTTCATGCACTGGATAGAGATGCGCGGCGGAGTGCCGTTCATGTGCGCCCATTGCGGGAATGCTCCTTGCGAAAGGGCTTGCCCGACGGGGGCGGCGAACCATACGCCCGACGGCCTGAGCGCCATGATGTACAAGCGCTGCACCGGGAGCCGTTATTGCGGCGCGAACTGCCCGGAACATGCGCGCAAGTTCAATTTCAACGATGCGGTGCAGCAGGGGCTTTCGCTGAAGTTCAACGACAAGGTGCCCGTGCGTAGTAAGGGCGTCATGGAAAAATGCTCGCTCTGCCTGCATAGGCTGCAAGACGACCGCCTGGCAGTCAAGACGGCTGGCGGTGTCTGGCGCGGCCGTGGCGTGAAGACCGCCTGCGCCGAGGCCTGTCCCAAGAAAGCCATTGTATTCGGTAACTGGCTCGACCCGGATTCCCCGCTCGTGAAGGTGGCGCGTCGCCGCGACTTGTACGCTCCGGCAGATCTCGCTGGCCTTGATCCCTCGATTGTCTACATGATGGGGGGTAAGTAGTGGTCCGCATCCTCTTCATCGTTTTTCTCTGCCTGCTTGTCCCGGGGCTTGCGTCCATGGGATATTCGTTGTGGCAGGGGCCCGCGGCATGGTCCGTGGACACGGGAGTGTTCTGGGGGCTGCCCATAAGCCTGTTCGTGTTCTGGATTGGCCTTGCCCACGCGGGGACGCTGATTTCGGCGATTTTCCTCGTTCTCGATGTCAAGATGGAACGCCGCACGTCTATCCTCGCCGAACTTGCGACGCTGTGCTCGCTTGCCGTGGCGGTCATCTTTCCGTTGATGCATCTCGGCGTCATCGAGAATTTCTACATGGTCGCCCCGTACATGGATTCCCGGGGAAGCATGGCCAACGTGTGCTCCCCGCTGGTGTGGGATTTCTGCTGCATACTGGCCTATGGCTTTTTGTCCGTCGTCTATCTTGTCGTCCACATGCTCTCCGAAAAGTCGCCCGTGGCGGCCTCGATTCACCGTCCCCTGGCCTGGCTCCTTTTCCCCATGGTCCTCTGGGTGCATACTGTCGTGAGTCTCGATTTCGCGGCGACGTTTGTCCCGGCATGGCGCGGTGCGTTCTTCCCGGTTTACTTTATCGTGGGTGCGGTGTTCTCGGGGCTTGCGATGGTGAACATCATGCTCTGTGGCGAGGGCTACCGGATGCGCCAGCTCGAAAAGCTCATGCTGGTGGGCTCGTGGTTCCTGGGCGCGTTCCTGTTGTGGGACTGGGCGCTCAAGGGTGACTTGAATGTCGTCGTGCTTATTTTCGCCGTTTTGCTTCCGCAGTTCTGGTTTGTCTCCGCCATTCGCGAATCGACCTTGGGCCGTGTTCTGGTCGCGTCTTCCGTCCTTGTCGGCATGCTTCTCGAGCGTGTTTTCCTCGTTTTCCCGTCGGGCGGCTCGGGAATCGGCTGGGTCGACCTGGGCCTGGTCTGCTTCGGTTTCGGCCTGTTCGGGGTAATCTTCCTCGTTGCGCGCCTCAAGCTTTCCCGCCTGATCGAGGGCGAGGAAGTGCTGATGGGCGAGGTGGATGAGACGGCGTCGGCTGTCGCCCCTGCCGGTCGCAGGACCTATTTCCCTCCGTTCACGACTCCCGAGTTCAGGGCGCTCCGGTTTCCGCTTTTGTTGGGGATTCTCTCGTGCGTTTTGTTCCTTGTCTGGGTCGTCGGAAGCCTCGAAGAAAATGGCGTTGCGTTCACTGATGCCAACCTTGTTCCGCTGACATGCCCTATCGTCACGGCCGTGGCAGGCTTCGTGCTTTGCTTGCGCCCGCTGGTGATGTACATCGGCAAGGTCGGCGGTGCCTTGTTAGTCGTGTTGGCTGCTGCTTTCGGCATCGTTGCCGCCATGTTCTATTCGGAGCCGCTTTCCGCCCCGTCGGGTGCTGTGGTCAGCAGTACGGGAGACATGTTCGACGTCAATGCTTTGCCGGATTCTACTTCTGCGCTGGATTCCGTGGCCGTAATTCGCACAAAGGCCGTGTTCGAGGCGCGTTGCGCCGGGTGCCACGGTGCCGACGGCCGCCTGAACGAGAAGTTTGTCCGTGAATACTATCCGGTCCCGCAGAATTTGGATTTGGCCCGGATGGATGCTCTCGGGGAAGATTCGCTCGTGAACGTTGTCCTTAACGGCAGGACGAACATGAATCCCTATTCGGGCCGGGTCAGCCCGCAGATGGCCCGTGGGCTGGTCCGCTACATGCGCCTGCTCGCCGAAAATGCCCGTGAAGACAGTGTCCGCGCGAAGGCCGGCGAAGGAGGTGGACCATGACCCCGCTGATGTCCTCGCTCGCTTGCGTGATGGCACTCGCCCAGGCGTTCTTCCTGTGGCGCGGCAAGATCAGCCTCCTCAAGGAAGGCTTGCTGCTGTTCGGCTTCTTCGTCATCTCGTGCGTGTTCACGTTGCTTGTGGGTTCACCGAACGACCCGCAGCTTGAACATTACCCGCTGCAGATGCTCGCGCTTTGCCTGTGCTTCTCGACCACGTCTTTGCCGCGCTATCGAAGGCGCTACCTCGTGATGGCGCAGGCGCTCTGGTTCTGGGTTGTCTTGTTTGGCGGTATTTCGCTTGCCTATCGGGGTATAGAATTCCCTTGGGCTCGGGCGCTCGCCATATTGGCGCTGTGTTGCTGTAGTACGCTGCTATCCAGGATTTCGAAGGAAATGGAATTCTGCCTGATGGTGTTCTGGATAGCCATCTGGATTTTGTTCTAGTTATGGATCCAGCAGTTCTCCGCGGATGACTTCGATGTCGCCGTTGACGAGGCTCACGATATTCGTCGGGTTGATTTCGATGTTGCCGCAGTCCACCATCATGTCGACGGAATGCTGAAATGTCTTCCAGAGTTCGTCCACTTCGTAGATGTCTTCCTCGCTCAGTTTTGCTGCCGTGCTAAGTATCGGCTTGTCGAAGTGCTGGAACAGTTCCTTGAAGAAGGGGTGCGTGGGCATGCGGATGCCGATTTCGGGGCGCTTGACGTCGAGCCGCCTTGCGATGTGCGGGGCCGCCGGCAAGATGAACGTGTACGGGCCCGGGACGCGGGGCTTCATGACGTTGAACGCGAAGTTGTCGATGCGGGCGTAGTCCGTCGCTGCACGGATGTCGGGGACGATGAGCGCCATGAAGAACTTCTTCATCGGCTTCTTGAGGGCGTAAAGTTTGTGGATGGCCTTCGGGGATTCCGCGCTGCACCCAATGGCGTAGCCAGACTCGGTCGGGTAGAGGACAAGGGCATCGTCTTCAAGCGCTGCTGCGGCAAGCTTGACGATGCGGGCTTGCGGGTTGTCTGGATGTACTTCAAATCGCATGCCGGAAATGTAGCAAAAAGATGGTGAAAACCCTAGGGTTCGCCACTAGCACCTCGGGATGACCTGTGAGCATTCAAATGCGTTCTTGATGTGGTTGAACTGCAATGGGCGATGGTAGGCTCGCATGCTCATGACGTCGAATCGGCAGGGCTGATCGAATCCCTTGGGCGCTAGGTCTTTCTGCGTGTACAAAAAGTGGCATGCCGTCTGCCAGATTTTGTACTGTTTCTTGCCGTTCACACGCGCTGCGGGATTTCCCTGTTGGTTGTTCCAGACGGATTTCACCTCCACGAAGACGATGGTGTTCCCGTCTCGCGCGACGATGTCGAGCTCTCCGCCGCGGTAGGCATAGTTGCGGGCGAGGATTTCGTAGCCCTCGCGCTTTAGGTGTTCCGCTGCGAGTCTCTCGATGTAGTTGCCCTTGGGCTTGTTCTGCTGCTTGGCGTTGTGCGCGCCTGTATCTGTACCATTCATGTTGCCTCCTTAAAAAGAAAGGAACGTGCTGGCATCGCACGTTCCACAATAAGATTGTCGTGGGCGCCTTGCGCCCGGTTTAGTCTACAGTTCCATTCCGAACAGGCGGATTTCCGAGATGGCGAAGTCGTCGCTTTCCGCTTCGTAAACGTCGTCTAGGTAAATCCTGATTTCGCTCGTCTCGAGCGCCTGGATGTTCGGGTACTGCACGCCCTTGATGTTTTCCAGCTTGACCTTCTGCTTGAACCCGTTCTTGGTTTCGATGGTGAGCGTCTTCGGCTTCTTGAAGATGCGGAATCGGTCGCCATAGGAATCGTCGATGGACTTCTGGTAGCCGGTCGCGATGCCGATATGGGTGACGAACACGGGACTATCGAAGAACAGCGTGAGAATCGGGTTCTGGGGCTTCTGCGGCATGGTGTAGAGCCATGCAGTGCGCAGGTCGCCGTCTTCCAGGTTCGAAAGCGGGTAGCCCTTGGTCTCGTCGCCTTCCATGCTGGTCTGCTCGAAGTTGCCGAGGGCGTCGGACCATTCAAGCTGCTGCATCATGTTGCTCGGCTTGTGCGTGAACATGAGCAGCACAAGGAGGATGATGATGAGCGGGAACAGCGAAAGCGCAATGGCGGTGAGCTTGAGGCGAATCTTGTTCGCCTGCGAGGGGAAACGCGTGGCCGCGTCGGCGAAGGAACGCTTGCCGATGCGCAGGAGCGACTGCTTTTTCGGGAATGCGGACGAAGTGCCGTCTTTCTGCGGGAACACCTGGTCGCAGGCATCCAGGAATTCCTGCATGTCGTGGAAGCGTTCGTTGAGTTTTTTCTTGAGGCACTTGAGAATGAGTTCGGCGAGTCCCGGCGGCATGTCGGGCCGGAATTGCCTCGGGTCGGGGGGCAATTCCTGCACGTGCTTGAGCGCAATTTCGATGGGGCGGTTCCCGTTGAAGGGCAACTTGCCGCATGTCATTTCGTACAAGATAACGCCCATGCTATAGATGTCGGACTGGATGGTGACTTCGTCGCCGTGGCACTGCTCCGGGCTCATGTACTCTGGCGTACCCATCGTCATGCCCGTCTTGGTGAGGTGCTCCTTTTCCATCTCCTGGATGTACGAGATGCCGAAATCCATGATGTACACGCGGTTGTCGTGCGTGATCATGATGTTCGAGGGCTTCACGTCGCGGTGGATGATGTTCTTGGAGTGCGCGTAGAGCAGGCCTCTTGCAATCTGCTTGATGATGATTTCGATGGCTTCAAACGGGAGCTTGTTCTGCTTTTCGAGAATGTCGGCGAGCGAAATTCCCTTGACGTAGGTCATCGCGATGAACAGCTGACCGTTCTGTTCCCCGAAATCGAACACGTGGACGACGTTCTGGTGGTCCATCTCCTTCATCGCCTGCGCTTCGAGGTAGAAACGCTGGATGGCTTCGTTGTCGGAGGACTTGTCCAAAACCTTGAGCGCGACTTCGCGTTTCAGCTTCTTGTCGAGCGCCTTGTAGACGCAGCCCATGCCGCCCTTGCCGAGCGTGTCGAGGATGTCGTAGTTCTCGTTGAACGGACGGGGTGCTTTTCCGTCCTGTGCAGATGCTTTCATTTCGCTCTCTTAGAGTAAGTGAGAATCAGTATGGCTATAATATAAAAACCCGCGGCCAAGGCGAGTGGCGCGACGATGTTCAGGATGTCGTCTTTGCGTTCGAGAAACACGTTGAGTAGGGATGCCTGGTTGTAGCGCGACCAGATGATTGCCGAAAGGGCCCTGCCGACCTGTTGCATCTGGTCGAGAGGAACGAGCGCTCCGGCGAGTGCTACCTGCGGGATGATAAGGAGGGGGAGGAATGCGTTCGCTTGCCCCGCGTTCCTTGCAATCGAACTCACCATGATGCCGATGGCGACGGCGGGGGCGACGGTACAGGCGAATGCCGCGGCCACGAGCGCCACGGAGGGGTGTGCCGAGAGACGGAATGCGCAGCAGGCGTAGGTAATGCCGATTTGCAAGAACGAGGCGAGCAGCGGCATGCCCATCTTTGCCGAGACGACCGCAAAAATGCCGGTCCCCTTGCGGAATTCGTTAACGAGAATCTTCTTTTCTTGGACAATCTCGCGGATGGAAAGCGAGAGCGCAAACCAGTTGGCGCAAAGGATGAGCGCGAAGGCGGCTATCCCGAGCGGGGTCTGCTTGGAGAATATCTGCGAAAGCAGGAACCCGATGATGACCGGTTGCAAGAGCAGTGCCGCAAGTTTTCCCTTGTCGCGGGCCCACTGTTTGGCGGAAAGTCCAAGCGTGTAGAAGAACGCTGCCGGGCGCTTTGTGCGCGGGAAGTAGTAGTGCGAGTAATGCGTGGCTTCGGCGCTCGAAAGCTTTGCCCCGGATTTTTCCCAGCGGGCGTTCGTTTCGTCGTCCAGGTTGTTCAGGATTTCTTCAGCGTCGTTTGTCTTGAAATATTGGAAAGCGCCTTGCGTGGTGCCGAAGAATCCCTGGCGGCCCCTGTGCAAAAGCAGGACCTTGTTCGCGATGCGCAGCGCCTCGTAGCTGTGCGTCGTGAGGATGACGGTGTGGCCGAGGAACGCAAGTTGCTTGAGGTGGTTGCAGAGAATCCTGGAGTTGTAGGGGTCGAGCCCGGAAAGCGGCTCGTCGAGCAGGATAAGCCCCGGGGTTCCCATGAGTTCCTGGGCGAGGGCGGCGCGGCGGGCTTCGCCGCCGCTGAGCGTCGCGACACGGCTGTCGAGTCGCGCGCTCAGCCCGAAAAGTTCCGCGAACTTTTCGAGCCGCCCCTGGGCCTTTTCGCGGAAATCCTTCTTGTCCATCGAGACGCGGCCCCCGTTCACGAGCGTCTCGCGGACGGTCAGGTCCTTGCGGAGTTCCGGGTCTTGCGGGAGAATTGCAATCCTCTGCCTTATGTCTTTGTTCCTATAATCAATCCCGCCGATGCGCACTTCCGAGCCCTTTTGCGCCCGGTGCAAGCCTTCGAGCAGGCGGAGCAGCGTTGACTTTCCTTGCCCAGATTGCCCGATGATGGCGAGTATCTCTCCTGCGGGCAAATCGAAGTTGATATCCTTGAGTAGCGTCTTCTTCCCGGTGCGGACTTCGAGATCCTTCACGTGAACATCGTAGCCGACGGGCGCTTTTTGTGAATAAAGTATTCCTTCCCTGTACGAAATGTCGCTCCAGGGAAATCTTACGTGCTCGCCGTTCTTGAGCGTAATGCGCTTGAGCTTTTTTCCTGTCTCGTCGGTGACGGAATGGGGCAGGAGGAGTTCCCCTTCGCCGTTTGCGACGCGTACCTTCGTCTTTTCGAAGCGGTTCTCGCTTTCGCCGAGAGGGACTGTTTCCCAATTTTCCGAAAGTTGCGCTTGCAGCGGGATGTCGTTCAGTTCCAGCACGATGAGCGAAAGACGCCCGTCCTTCATGATAGCGCGGAGCTGGTGCGGCCCGATGTGGATGACGTCTCCGTCGTTGATTTCGGCCTCGTCAATCGGGGCGTCGTTCAGTTCGGTGATGCTGTTCTGCGTGAGGTTCTTGAGGAACCATTTGCCTTCGCGGAATTCGATGACCGCATGCTGGCGCGAGACGAGCATATCCTGGATGCACAGGGAATTTTCCTGCTTGCGCCCGATGGTGAACGGGACTTCCGGATCCGGGTATGCAATCTGGAACGCTTCGGTCATTGGCGCCCCGTGCTATTTCAGGGATTGCAGTCCGCGCTTGAATCTTTCGCAAGCCTGTTGCAGTGTGCTGTCGCTGGCCGCATAGGAGAAACGGACACAGTTGTCGTCACCGAATGCTGCACCCGGCACGATGGCTAGCCCCTCGGATTCGAGAAGATAGGAGCAGAGTTCGACGGAACCGCCGATAACCTTGCCGCTCGGCGTGGACTTGCCGTAAAACGCGCTCACGGGGGCGAACAGGTAGAACGCTCCTTCGGGGGCTCGCACGGGCTCGGGCACGATTTCGCTGACCTGGGAGACCATGTAGTCCCTGCGGCGCTTGAAGGCAGCGAGCATCTCGTTCACGTGGCTCTTGTCCATCTGCAGTGCGCCTAGCGCTGCGTACTGTGCAACGTTGCTCGGATGATGTGTCGCCTGTCCCTGGATTTTTCCGATAATCCTCGCGATGGGGGCGGGTGCGGCATCGTAGCCGATGCGCCAGCCGGTCATGCAGTGCGATTTGGAAAATCCGTTCACGACGATGGTGCGTTCCGGCATGCCGGGGAATGCTGCGGCGGAGCAAAATTCCGTATTGTAGACAAAGTATTCGTACACCTCGTCCGAGATGCAGTAGATGTCTTTTTCAACGATGACTTCGGCAAGCCCAGCCAGTTCCTGCTTTGTGTATGTGGCCCCGGTCGGATTGCACGGGTTGTTCAGGATGATGGCCTTGGTCTTGTCGGTGCAGGCGTTGCGCAGGGCCTCGGGGCTGAGCTTGAACCCGCTTTCAATCGTCGTGTTCACGATGACGGGGGTGCCGCCGAGCCACTTGACAAGTTCGGGATAGGTGACCCAGTAGGGGGCGGGAATGATGATTTCGTCGCCTGGGTTGATGAGTGCGGCGAGCGCATTGAATATGGCGTGCTTTGCGCCGCTGGTCATGATAATCTGCGATGCGTCGTAGTCGAGGCCGTTTTCTGTGCGGAGCTTGTCTGCCACGGCTTCGCGGACTTCGAGGATGCCCACGGGAGCGGTGTAGCGCGTCTTGCCGTCGTTTATGGCCTTGCATGCCGCAGCACGGATGGGTTCCGGTGTCGGGAAGTCGGGCTCTCCGGATCCGAGACTCACGACATCCTTGCCGTCGGCAATCATCTGCTTGGCCATCGTGTCGATGGCGACGGTGAGGGAGGCGGCGATGTTCTGGGTTCGAGTAGAAATGGGTTTAGTCATGTTTTGATTGTTTCTTGCGAATTCTGTAGTTGTCTAGCGCCCCGGCTATCAGCGGGAATATGGTGAGCTGCGCTGCAAAGATGCAGAGGAGCCCGATGAGCGAGAGCACGCCGATGCTCCTGAGTCCAGGATGCGACGAGATGAGGAGCCCGTATGTTCCCACAAGGCATGCCATCTGCGAAATCACGATTCCAGTGAACTTGCGTTGGAGCACGATGAGTGCCGTGCCGCCTTGCTTCTCGTAGAACGATGCCCAGAGCTGTAGCGATCCGTCCACACTTGCCCCGATAAGGAACACGAAGGCGATGGCGCTGTAAATGGAAATCTCGATATTCAGGAACTTGAGTGCGATCAGCAGCCAGCTTACGGCGAAGCATGATGGAAGCACGGTGAACGTTGCGCGGCTCAGGTTGTTGTAGAAAACCAGGAGCATGAAGAACACGATGATGCAGCCGAAGATGATAGGCTTGTACAGGTTCGGGAAAATCTTGTCGAGTAGTGCCGCCCTCAGGATGGGTGTTCCGCTGAATTTCAGGGAACCGTCAATGACGCCGTCAAAGTTCTTGATGTCTTTGACGAGGCGGCGGCATTCCAGCCCGTTGTTGGGGTCGATGTTCGGGAATATGAAGGCGAAAACGCCCAGGTTACCCTGGTTGTCGCTGAATTTTTGACGCAGGGCCTGCGTAAACTCGGTTTCCTCGAAAGAGTGTACGTTGAGACTTGCGGTGATTCGCCGGAAGGTCGCCTTTTCTGCCGGGGTCAGCTTTTCGATGACAATGTTGTCCGAAATCATGGACTCGAGTTTTTCTAGCTTGGCCTTCTTTTCGGGCTGGAGAGCTGGAGAAATCTGTGAAAGCGTGAGTATCTTGTCGATGTTTTTCGCTAGCCCTTTCTTTTTAAGCCGCTGGAAGTTGTTTACCAGCGAGTCGCCCGCCTTTGCGCTCGGTAGCTGCACGATAATCGGATCGTACTGCGGAAATTCAGTCTGCGCGATGAGCGAATCCGCCACGGATTTCTTGTGCTGGAGCTCGGTCCGGCTAAAATCGTAGAACACACGGAGGCTTGTGCCGCCAAAGAACAATGCGACAAGGCTTACGACAACGACCGCAGTGAGCACGATGGAGTTTGTCTTGAACGACATGAGCGTGAAGCGGTAGTTGTACTTGAAGTTGAACTTCGGGATCTTGAACGGCTTTTTTTTCTGGAGAATGCGCAAAAGCGAAGCGACCAACGTGGAACATACCGCCCAGTTCAACAGGCAGCCGATGACGCCCAGCACACCGAGTTCCTTGATTCCTGCGAGCGGGATGAACGTGAGCCCGGCGAACAGCAGTGCCATCATCAGTGCGGATGCCGCAGTGGAGGGGCCGATTCCGAGGATGGCGCTTTCAATGCAGAGGTCGGGACTCAGGTTATGGGCGCGTTCCTTGAAGTATCGCGTGAGAATATGCGTGATAATCTGGCTTGCAAGGCCCGGCAGAAACAGTACGAGTACGAGTGAGAACAGATTTATCCTGCCGTACAGGACCTGCGCAATCGAAAGGACGAACAGAAGCGGAATTCCGATGGGGATTGCCGAGATGAGGATTAGCTGCGGTTGCTTGCGGAAGTTGATGACGAGGAGAATCAGGATGAGGATGGCCATGATTTTCCCGGCGTTCTTCGCTTCGGGGAGGATTGCGCGTCCGGTCTGGATGACGTCGTAGGCCTTGCCTGTGTAGTACACCTCGATTCCGTCCGAGCCTACGGTGTTTTCGATGCACTTCCGGACGGTTGCGACGAGTTCCCTGCTTGCGTAGAGGTCCGCAATGGAATGGGTCGGGTAGATGTCAATGACGCGGATTGTACCATCGCTATTGGAATGGCTGCGCTTGAGCCTGTCAAAGTACTTGCTCTCGATGTCTTCTAGGTCAAAGTTCGCAAAGGCGCTGACCTCGGAACTGTCCTGTGCCGTTATAGAGTCTTGTGCCGTAGAGTCTTGCTTGCTGCTCTTATCCGTCAGGTCCACATAAAGCGGGTTGTGCTTGAGCACATGCGAGTTGCGCAGCAATTCGACGCGGTTGATAATCGTGTCGAGATCGTCGTTGTTGATGTAGAAGAACTTGTATTTTTCGTAGAAGTTGATGTCTGTCTCGAACTCGACAAAGTGGATGATGTCCTTGTACGTCATGAGCTGGTTCGCGACGTTCTTTGCGAGCGTGTAGTTGGCAAGGCTGTCGTTGGACCGCAGTACGACGGTGAGGCTGCCGAGCCCCCCGAACGATTTCTCGATGGATTCAATGTCCTGGCTTACCGTGTCGTCTTTTTCCAGAATGTCCTGGAGCTGCAGTTCCCATCTCAAGTTCGAAATGAAATAGGGGCAGAGACAAAGGAGTACAAACGTTACGGCAATGACCGCTTTCGGAAATCTTGATATATGTCGAATTAATTTTGCAAGGAAGGAAAACATCGACAATAATATAATTATAAATTGTAGTCGAAATGTTGCGTTTTTTCGGTATGTTTAGCTTCTTCCGCATGTTGAAGTGTGGCTTGCTTATGGCCGCTGTGGTGGCTTTTGCTGCCGTACCTGTTTTTGCCGAAGGAGAAAAAGCCGAGGATAAGTCGGCCGCGGCGGCAGAGACAACTGCAGAAAATAACGCGGAAGAGGAATCTGGGGTGGGCAATCCGTTCGCCTGGACTTTGGACAACGTGATGCAGCCGTTCTTCAATGCAATGATTATGCCTATTTCGCTTCCGTTGCATTATGCATTCGACAACGGAGTCATTGAAACGTTTCAAAACCTCATAACGTTCGGCAAAAAACGCAATATTTTCATTTATCCAGTATTTAACTTCAAACCGGGCTCTTCGACGCTTATCGGCTTTTCTTACCGTCATCGCGAAATGCTCCTGTATCGGGATTACTTTGCTTTAAATACGAATTATTATGCCAATGGAGATATTTATTTCAATACCCGTTATAGCAAGCACAGTTTGTTTGGCGTTCCGGTGTCTTTGGGGACGAAGTTCACAATGGATATGGACCGCGATGCGTCATTTACGTTGCCAGGAAAGTGGGATTCTTATGTGCAACCGGATTCGTCTTACAGGATTGACGGAAACATCGGATTCCCGCTGAACTCGTCGCGCACGCTTTCTCTGAGCTTTAATTCGGGCATAAAGTACGTGGATGCGAGTGTTCCTAACGTGGCCAAGGACAGCATCTATGTTGGCGACGACTTCCGTATAGAGGACAGGGGCCTTTACCAGAAACATTGGCAGTATCCGCTGGGCTTTACTTTTACCTTCGACAACCTTGATTTTCCTTACGCTCCATCCAAGGGCTATAAATTTGTGTTGAGCGGAGACTACATGTTCGTCAAAAAATATAAGGGAGTCCGATTCGACGAACTGGGACTGGAAGGGGATTACGAGGGCGAGGTTCTGGAAGACGGTGGCCTTAACCACAATTATTTTATTGGTGAGTTGATTTTCCAGAAGTATTTTTATTTTGGCAAGGCGCAGCAGTACGTGATGTCTTCGAGCGAGGGACGCAAGAACAGGAGATTCTATACGAATTTCTCATGGAATGAGGCTGCACGTGTATGGAACCCCAACAACATGAAGGAAAACTTGTTTGAACGTCGTGTGATTGCGCTACAGTACAGGTTTGTTTCCATGTACGAGATGGAAAAGGGCGGAGCCCCCTTCAATGCCTATCCGGTCTTGAATCCTCGATTCCCATTGCGTGGCTACGGTGGGTTCCTTATGTCCAAAAACTTGATGGGCCTGAGTGCGGAATACCGTTGGCCGGTGGACCGCTATGTGGACGGCGTCATCTTTGACGAGTATGCCCTTTATTCCGACGAAATCAATGACTGGTCGTTCGACAGGTTCCTGAATTCATGGGGCTTTGGTGTTCGTGTACGCAGACCAGACATGTATTTCTTCCGCCTGCAGTTTGGCTTCCATGGAATCCAGGGTATAAAACTGGTGATTACCATCGCACCGGAATTCAAGTAAACTAGAAAACGGGATAGCCGTCCTTGAGGCTCTCGTCGTAGTGGGCACGTTCTCCGCCAATGAATTTGGGACGGGTGCGTGCCGCAATCAAAATCGCCTTGCCGATATGCGTCTGCTGCATGTGAACAGGTACCGCGACTTCTTTCAGGTGCATGCCGATAAGCGTCCCACCGATGTCTAATCCGGCGTCTGCCTTGATATGCTCGATGGCGACAGGTTGTTCAAAAGCACTATAGCAGGCGGTGGCAAAAGAACCTCCCGCCTTGGGTTGCGGCACCACGTTCACGATTTCGACGTTCGGTACGGCCTTGTGCTCGACGATGATGGCGCGGTTCAGGTGCTCGCAGCATTGCGCCGCGATGTAGATGCCGAGCGGCTTGAATACGGACTGCAAACCTTCGAAAATCGCTTTGCCGACTTCGGGAACGGAATGGCTCCCGATGTCGTTCCCGAGTGTGGAACTCGTGCTGCAACCGATAACCACGATGTTTCCGGCGGAAAGTCGTGCTTTTTCTACAAGTTCCTTAGCGGCGTTCATCGCGTCGTTACGAATCTGTTCGACAATGTTCTTGTCGTCTATTTCGTATGTAATGCCTGCCAACTTTCTACTGCCTACCGTCTACTGTCTACTGTCTACTGCGGCGAAGCCGCTTATTCCCACTCAATGGTTCCGGGCGGCTTGTGCGTCACGTCGTACCACAGGCTGCCAGCACCTTCGGCTTCGAACTTGCGCCAAAGACCGGCGAGCATTCCCTGGTCGATTTCGGCGAAGTTTGCGGTCATGGCTTCGGTGGAGTTCACCGGGCGCATCACGATGCAGGGCTTGTTTGCCGTGCGGAGCGGAACGAGCACGACCGGCATCTGCCAAATCTTTTCGTACAGGTCGTTTGCCTGCAGGAATTCGGTGCAGATGTTGTCGAACTTGCGGAGCGTATCGAAATTTTCGCGGGTGGCGAACTGTTCGACAAGCTTCGGATCTTCGTCAGCGACGCTACCGATCTGGTAAATCACGCGGTTGATAGCCTTGAAGCGGTTGGCCAGTTCGGTCGAGAACTTTTCGCAATCCTTCCAAGAGAGGCCCGGAGTGGTGATGAGGAACGGCTGTGCGTAAGTACGGCCGTCGCCCTGCACGCCCACGCTCTTGATGGGGAGCAGGCGGCCCGCAATGTTGTTCGCCTTCAGGTAGTCGGCGAGCGACTGACCGGCGGTGTCCTTCACGTCTTCGAACTTCACCATGTCATTGGCGAGTACGCCGTCGCTGCAGAGCAGGCGCACGCCGAGGCCCGGACCCGGGAACGGGTGGCGCCACACGAGGTTGTGCGGGATGCCGAGTTCTTCACCGAGAGCACGGACTTCGTCCTTGTACAGGTCGGCGAGCGGTTCGAGCACGAGGCCCTTTTCCATGAGGTCCAAGACTTCTTGCACGCGGTTGTGGTGCGTCTTGATCTTGTCGGCGTTCTTGGTGCCGCCGCTCTCGATGGTGTCGGGGTAGATGGTGCCCTGAGCCATCATCCACTGGTTCGGATCGAGGTTGAGCTTCGCCATTTCCTCGTCCTTCACCGTCAGGAATTCCTTGCCGATGATGCCGCGCTTGGTTTCCGGAGCGGTCACGCCCTTGAGCTTGGCAAGGAAGTGTTCGCTCGCGTCTCGCACCTTCAGGTTGTTCATGCCTTCCTTCGTGAGGAAGTCCATGATCTTCTGGGATTCGCCGAGGCGCATCATGCCGTTGTCCACGTGCAGGCCCAAGACCTTTTCCGGTCCGAGCACGCGGTTCAAGAGCACGAATGCCACGGTGGAGTCCACGCCGCCACTCACGAGCAAGAACACCTTGCGGTCCTTGACCTGGTCCTTGATGCGCTGCGTGATGAGCGGCAGGTAGCTCTTCATGTTCCAAGTCTTCTTGGCGCCCGTGAAGTCGATGAAGTTTTCGAGTAACTTCATGCCGAACTTGCTGTGCGTGACTTCCGGATGGAACTGGATGCCGAAAATCTGGCGTTCGGGCTTGTCGCTGTCGAAGGCGACGGCGGCGATTTCGCAGTCCTTGGTGCTGGCCACGATCTTGTAGCCCTCGGGGAGCTTCGTGACCTGGTCGCCATGGCTCATCCACATGGGGGATGCCTTCGGGAGATTCTTCAAAATCGGGCACTTCTCGTCGCCCACGATGAGGTCGGCGATACCGTATTCCTTGACCTTGCCCGGTTCCACGTGACCGCCCAACTGCTGGGCGATGAGCTGGTGACCGTAGCAGATGCCGAGCTTCGGCACCGGGAGGTTCAAAATTTCGGGATTGTATTCCGGAGCGTCGGCCGCGTACACGCTGGAGGGGCCGCCACTGTAGATGATTCCCTTCACGCCTTCGAGTTCAGAAACCGGGGCGGCGGGGGAGTGGATTTCGGTAAACACGCCCAAGCGGCGCACGCGGTTCGCAATCAGGTGGGCGTACTGCCCGCCAAAGTCCAAAACGGCAATCGTATCAACGTTTTTCATACGGTTCAAAGATAGAAATTTACTCGGCTGCACTCATTTCGCGAGCAAGCTCGATAAGTGTCTGCACGCCGAATCCGGTCGCACCGTACTCGGTGTATTTCCACTTCTTATCGACGAAGGCGGTTCCTGCGATGTCCCAGTGGGCCCAGGCGGTGTCTTCGGGCACGAATTCCTGCAAGAATAGGGCTGCGGAGATGGCTCCTGCATCGCTTCCGGTGTTCTTGAGGTCGGCGAACTTGTCCTTGAGCGCGTCGGCGTACTCTTCTTCGAGGGGCATGCTCCAGAACTTTTCGCAGCAGGCTTCGCCGCAGTTGATGACCTTAAGGGCGAGTTCGTCGTCGTTGCTGAAGAATCCGGCGACGGCATAACCGAGGGCGCGGACCATGGCTCCCGTGAGGGTGGCGAGGTCCACAATATGCGTTGCTCCGATTTCACCTGCTTCGGCAAGTCCGTCGGAGAGGACCAGGCGGCCTTCGGCGTCTGTGTTGTCGACCATGACGGTCTTGCCGTTCTTGGCTGTAAAGATATCGCCCGGTAGTACGGACTTGTTGCCGATGGCGTTCTCGGCGAGGCAGCAGACGGCGCTCACGTGGATGGGGAGCTTTAGTGTCGCAATGGCCTGGATGGCGGCGAGCGCGGTGGCCGCACCGCTCATGTCGCTAATCATCTCGGGCATGGATTTGGGCGGTTTCAGGCAAAGTCCGCCGGTGTCGAACGTGAGTCCCTTGCCGACAATGACCAGGTGGTCCTTGGACGTGCGCTTGGCGGGCTTGTAGTCGAGCGTAATCATGTAGGGCTCGCGGGAACTGCCCTTGCCGACGGTCACATGTCCCATGAAGCCTTCCTTTTCGAGCTGCTTCATGTCGCGCACCTTGATGGAAAGTCCCGGCGTGTACTTCGCGATGGTTTTTGCGTTCTCGACGAATTCGGCGGGGTAGAGGTCGGCGGCACAAGTGTTGATGAGGTTCTTTGCCAGAACGACAGCCTTCTGCTCGATGGCGACTTCTTCGGCGATTTTCTTGAATGCGGCGACGTGTTCGCCGGCGATAATTTCGTAGGTGACTTCGAAGTTCTTCTTTTGCTTGCTCTTGTAGGCGTCGAACTTGTAGTTCGCGTAATGCAGACCGTGGACGATGGCCTTGAACTGTTCGTCGGCGGCATCGGCAAGGAAGATGCTCACGCAGGGAATCTGCTTTTTCATGGCGCGGCCGGCGAGGCGATAGGCGGCCATGCGCAGGTGGTCAAGGTTAGAAAGTCCGCGCTCCTTGGCGGCATCGACGAAAATCGTGTTGTCTCCGTCGATTTCCAGGAGTTCGAGGTCTTCGAAGGGGCCGTCCTTCATGCCTTCGAGGACGGATTCCACCTGGGCGCTACCGGCTTCGGTAAGCACCTTGGAAAATTGGATGGACTGTTTGACAAAGAATAGGGTGTAGGCCTTGTTATCCTGGGCCTTTGCGGATTCGGAAGAAATGATATTGAGTTTCATACTTCCATAATTTAGAATAAAAGTGGGTTAGGGGCGCTTTTTGGCGGTGCATAGTAGCTTTTTTCGTTTGATAATTACTATAATAATCGTATATAATGAAAAATGGAGTGAATTATGAATATCAAGATGAAGTCCATTGTAACCGTACTTGCTATGTCCGCGCTCGCTTTCGCCGCTGAACCTGCGGCACCGACCGCGGTCCGTGCCGCCGATGCTGCAGCTCCTGTCGCTGCTGCTCCTGCTCCCGAAGCAGCTCCCGCTGCCCCTGCAGCCCAGGCCGCACCCGCTGCCGCTCCCGAGGCTCAGGCCCCAGCCGCCCCGGCCGAAGAACCTGTTGTTGAACCGGTTGCCCCGACCGCAGTCCGCGCCGCCGATGCGGCCGCTCCCGTCGCAGCCGCCCCTGCTCCGGCAGAACCGGCCCCCGTGGCCGCTGCTCCCGCTCCGACGCAGCAGCGCCGTGTCGACGTGGACACGCTCCAGCCGGCAGTTGTCTATCGCACAACCACCGTTCCGGTCAAGACGGTCTATGTAGCCGAAAGGTCCGGCGAGGACTCTGTTACGCTTGACGAACTCCGTGGCCTTGTCCCCCTGAGATTCGCCATTGGTGCCCAGGCTTTCCTCGGTGGGTATTTCCTGAACGATTACGCCTATTACGATAACTCCTTCAGCGATTATACTTGGCGAGTCGGTCTTTCGTCTGTCTTGCCGTTGAACAAGTTCACTGTGGCTTTGAAACTCGGTGTCCTTTACGAACAGAGCTTGGCTAGTGGCACGCTGCACTACGACGACCGCAGTGCGCGTTCCGTGACGGTCTACACTCTGGATTTCAAGCAGCGCAAGATCGACGTTCCGGTGCTGTTCTCTTTCAAGGCTCCTTATTCCGGCCTCATGTTCGATCTGGGCCTCCAGGCGTCTTTCGCCGTGTATGACAAGTTCAAACTTTCTACTACACAAGAAGGCGGAAAAAAGCATTCGGAGCGAATCGACATGCTCGACGAAGGTTACCGCAAAAAGATGGGCTGGGACCTGGTGTTCGGCATCGAGTACTGGGCTAACAAGCACATCGCCTTGGATGTCCGCTTTGAAGGTGGCTTCTCCGACCTGTATGATTCCTTCGAGGACGATGTCATCAAGCTGAGCGACCTTTCCTCGTCTGCGTTCCTCATAGGTTTTTCTTACTACCTGTAATAGATGCTCCTTCCTATAGTTGCTGTTGTTCTTGGCCTTGCCGTCCTGGTCTGGAGCGCGGATAAATTTGTGGATGGCGCTGTGGGCGTGGCTCGTTTCTTTGGAATGAGCACGCTCCTTATCGGGATGGTTATCGTCGGCTTCGGGACTTCTGCTCCGGAAATGGTCGTGTCGGCCTTGTCGGCGATGGAAAATGCGCCTGAACTCGCCCTAGGTAACGCTTACGGCAGCAACATTGCAAATATCGCTCTCATTCTCGGCGTCACGGCGCTGATTTCCCCGGTCATCGTGAAACGCGAAGCGCTCAAACGCGACGTCCCGATCCTGATTGGGGTGACTGCGGTTGCTATCATCCAGGCTGCGGATGGTTCCATAAGCCGCTTGGACGGCGTCGTGCTGCTCCTGTTTTTTGCCGGAATCATGGGTTTCAACATTTGGAGCGAAATTCGTGCGAAAAAGAAGGCTTCTGCACTGCAGAAGGAAGCCGAAGACGGTGATGAGTCCGGGAAAGCTTCTCTGCCGAAATCCGTTGCCTGGCTTTTGCTCGGCCTCACTTTGCTCGTGCTGAGCTCGAGGTGCCTTGTCTGGGGAGCCGTGTCCATCGCGCAGGCGCTGGGCGTGAGCGACCTCCTGATTGGCCTTACCATCGTGGCCGTGGGAACATCCCTGCCGGAACTGGCGAGCTCCATAGCCGCTGCCCGCAAGGGCGAAAACGATTTGGCTTTCGGCAATATTGTCGGGTCTAACTTGTTCAATACGCTTACGGTTGTGGGCATCGCGTCGACGATTTCGCCGATGCGTACGGTCAACCCGCTGGTGTTCAGCCGCGACTTGCCTGTGGTTGCCGTGTTGACAGTGTTGCTGCTATTGTTCGGGCTGCCGGTGCGCAAGAAACGTTTGGATGCGAACGGACTCCGGATTGGGCGAATCAATCGCCTCGAAGGATCGGCCTTCCTCGCCATTTACGTAGGATACATTGGGTTCCTGATAGCGCAAGCGATGTAGAGCGATGAGCAATGAGCTATGAGCAGTGAGCTATGAGGCTAGAACCTCATACCTCATAGCTCAGAGGCGCAACGCGCCGGCCTAAACTGGCGGGAAGAACAGGTACGCAATCGCGATGGCGGCAATCACTCCGACGGCATCGGCGATGAGTGCGCAGGTGACGGCGTGGCGTGTCTTCTTGACTCCGACAGAACCGAAGTACACCGCGATGATGTAGAACGTCGTATCGGCAGCTCCCTGGAACATACAACTTAAACGGCCGGCAAAACTGTCGGGACCGAGCGCCTTCATCGCGTCGATCATCATGCCGCGGGCGCCGCTACCGCTTAGGGGCTTCATGAATGCGGTGGGGAGTGCGGGCACAACGTCGTTGCCGACGCCGAACAGCCCGAGCACCCAGGAAATCCCGTTCATGAGCAGGTCCATTGCGCCGCTTGCACGGAACACCGCGACACCCACGAGGATGGCGACAAGGTTCGGGATAATCATCACGGCGGTGTGGAAACCATCCTTTGCGCCTTCGACGAACGCTTCGTAGGCTTGCACCTTGCGGTACACGGCGAGCCCGAGGAACGCGACGATGATGCCGAACAGCACGATGCCGCTGATGAAGAGGCTCGTGGTGCCGATGGCTTCGGCAGTGAGGTGGCTGAAGTAGAACATGATGGCGATGACGCAGGCCGAAAGCCCGCCGAGCCATGCGACCGTCACCGGGTCCTTGAGTTTGACCTTCTGGAAAAAG
This sequence comes from Fibrobacter sp., assembly GCA_017412605.1. GTDB lineage: Bacteria > Fibrobacterota > Fibrobacteria > Fibrobacterales > Fibrobacteraceae > Fibrobacter. The sequence continues at coordinate 78,711 of JAFPWY010000003.1, forward strand.
CTGAGCGCGAAGATGCCCGCCATGGTGCTGAAGAACGTCGAAAGCAGGAGCGGGAGGAAAATGTCGCTCGGGTTTGCGGCCCCAAGCTGTGCGCGGTACGTCATGATGCTGACCGGGATGAGCGTAAGGCCGCTCGCGTTCAGCACGAGGAACATGATTTGCGAGTTGCTTGCGACGGTCTTGTCTTCGTTCGGGTTCAATTCCTGCAACTGCTTCATCGCCTGCAGGCCCATCGGCGTGGCGGCGTTGTCGAGGCCCAGCATGTTCGCGCTGATGTTCATGAGCATCGTGCCCACGACCGGGTGGTTCTTCGGGATTTCGGGGAACAAGCGGCTGAACAGCGGGGAGACGATTTTCGCGAGAATCTGGACGGCTCCCGCCTTCTCGCCAATCTTCATGATGCCGAGCCAGAGGGAAAGTATGCCCGTAAGGCCGAGGGCAATCTCGAACGCAGTCTTCGACATGTCGAATGCGCCGAGGATGGCCTTGTTGAAGATTCCGGTGTCGCCGAAGGCGAGCCACTGCACCATGCACGCGACAAACGCGCCAAAGAAGAAGATTAGCCAAATGACGTTTAGAACCATGTTGAAAATTTAAATAAAAAAAGTCGGAATCAGCCCTTAATAAGTTATCTTTCGTCCATGATGGCCGCCAAGAATTTCGTATTTCCAATTCTATTGATTCTTTTGGGATGTTTTGTTTCGTGTTCCAATAGTGGCACTTCCAGTTCGTCTGATGATGGAAAAGTTCAATTCGAAGTTCCCCGTGGAATGGTCTATGTTGCCGCACATGGGAAGTCCGTGTTTCTTGGAACCTCTGCCGAAGGGGCCTCTGTCAAGGAATCTCCGGCGATGCGGGTTGATTTTACCTACGATTATGCTCTGGGTGAAAGCGAAGTGACCCGTGGTGAATTCCATAAATTGCTGAAAAGGCCTGCGGATGCATCCGTTGACGATTCTCTTCCCGTGACAAGTGTGACTTATTTTGATGCGATTCTCTTTGCCAATGCCAAAAGCCGCTCCGAGTCAATAGATACGGCTTACACGTACACGGCTGCACAATTCGATTCCCTGGGAAACTGTATTAGTTTGGAAGGACTGGAATTCCATCCTGAAGTTCAAGCTTACAGGTTGCCGACCGAGGCGGAATGGGTTTTTGCCGCATTGAACGGATGGAATGTGGAGAATAGTTGGAGCGGCGGTAATTCCGGTTACGAGATGCACAAGGTCTGTTCTCGAGAGAAAAACGGCCTGGGACTTTGTGACATGGAAGGCAATGTGGTCGAGTGGGTGCAGGATTGGTTCTCCTACTTTGCCGATACGGTTTACACGAATTTCGTGGGTGGCAAAGACGGAGGGCGCTTGGGCGAACGAGTCGTGAAGGGGGGCTACTACGGAAGTGACCCGCAGCATGTCAGCTTGGTTTCTCGCAGCGATGTTTATACCGTGTTTTCGGCGAACCGCTATGCCCATTTGGGGTTTAGGCTCTGTTACGGAAGCATTCCCGATGCGGAATGGAGTGGCCAGTCCAGTGCCGATGCGTTATCCAATATTAAGGTTGTAGCCTCGGGAACCTCGCTCAGGCCTATTACGGGCACATTCAACATGCGGCTTGCCTTCCGGAACGATATGACAGGGAACTTGGTGCTTGTCAATTTCGCTGCCGACGGGCAGACGTATTTCGAAATTCAAGATACGATAGACGTCTATCATCCTGAAATTTCACCTGACGGGAATTGGGTCGCTTTTTGCACTCAGTACGAGGGTGCTTCGGGAAAGTCTAGTTTGTATGTGCGCTCCATGAACGAAGACAGTACAAAGGTGTTCCGGCTAGATGTGGAATCGGCGGCGGTTCCCCGGTGGAGGATTTTGCCCTCGGGCGATACGGCTATCGTGTATGTGACCAATGCCGGAATCAATAGTGATGAAATGGTTTGGAATGAGGCTTCTACATGGCAGGTCGTCTGGTCTGGCGGAAAATTCAAGAAGCCGGAAAAACTTTTTGATGGTGCTTACCGTGACGGGGTTTCGTCGGAGAATTCCTTGGCTGTGAGTGGGGCTAGACTTCTTCGGGTACGGGTAGACGGGAAAGATACGGTGTGGTTTGACGGGGCGCAGGCCTGTAATGCGTCGCTCTCGGGAGATGAATCGAATCGCGTCTTGTTCCTGGATTTTGACGGTGCTATCGGGAAAGAAATTGTCGGGCAAAAATATGGAACTCACGGATACGTTCTCGTTGCCGATAGCACAGGAACTCTAGTCCAGTATGCCAAGGCACCGGACGGGTATGCGTTTGACCATACGGAATGGGCTTACAAGTCGGGCTTGGTTGTAGCGATACTGACGAATGTGAACGGGGCGCATTCCAGGATTGTCCTTGTAGACTTGTCGACAAACAAGGTGACTGAACTCGTTACAGGGACCGAAATATGGCATCCCAGTTTTTGGATGCAAAAAATTGAATCTTCGGGGAATGGTGAATTTGTTCTAAATCCGGACAGTGCGGGTGTTTATTACGTAGAAAATGGCAGTTCGGCCGCTTCGATACTGCGTGAAAAAATGGAAATGTTCTGGCGTTACAGGGATTCCGTGAATCTTATCATTCTTGGCTCGTCGCGCCCCTCGTCGGGCTTGGATCCTTTTGTATTTAGCGACAGCATTTTTGCCTTCAACATGTCGTGCATCCCGGACAATATGGAACTGAACCGCTTCTTGTTCGAAAACTATGTGCTGAACCACATGTCCCGATTAAAGTATGTGGTCGTTTCACTTGATATCGATTTGTGGTGGCGCACCGAAGACGATGTGGACAGTTACTTCTTTGCTTACGAATACAAGTCTTATCCGGGATTCGTGTACGACGAAAATCACGATTTCTGGAAGGACGGCTACCCAGAAAATCTATTGGAATATACGGAAAACAACCTCTATGTGGCCCTCGACAAGACTGTACATTCAAAAAATCGCGGGATGCAGTGGCTCCTGAGCGGCATGGGCTGGTTTGAAAACCCTCCCGTGGAACACGACAGCACGTGGCTAGATACTTATCCTCAGTATTACAAAAAGAATCTGGAAGCACTGAAACGCCTGATTGGCCTTGCAAAACTCCATGACGTGAACGTGGTGGGGATTGTGTTCCCGCAGAGTCCCGGATACAGAAAAACGGGCTCTTTTGGCCGTTACGGCATTAGGCGGAGCGAAGCCGACAGCCTTCTGAATGAGCTCAAGGATTTGGAAAATGTCTACGGCAATTTCCGTTTTATGGACGAAAACAAGATGGGATTGCATGACTATCCCGATTCACTTGCGTACAATCAGGATCATTTGCTGAACGAAGCTGCGGCCATTATGGTTCCGCGGATAGAAAATGTCTTAAAGCAATTTAGCCGATAGTTTGGCTAGCGAGTTCGCATCCGTCATTGAGCCTGTGGATGCTGAATTTGGCGGGGGCGGTTTCGCTTGCGCTCTCGTAAAGCCCGAAGGTAGGCGGGTTGCCGCCCTTGGGGAGGCTCGTGGAGCCCGGATTCACCAGCAGGACGCCCTTGAAATTCTTTTCGAGTTTCCAGATGTGCGTGTGGCCGTACAGGTAGGCGTCGATTTTCGGGTACGGATTCTCTTTTTCGAGATCAGGTGCGTACGGGGCGAGGCTCTGGAGCGCGTCGGCGGGGAAACATTCCGGCGTGTAGATGTGCCCGTGGCTCAAAAAGAGGTGGCAAGATGCGCCATTCTCGTTGGCGTCTTCCACGACGGTGTAGCTGTCCTCGACAGGGAAATCGAGCATCATCAGGTCCACGTCGGCGTCGCAGTTGCCGCGCACGGCGGTGATGCATTCCTTGTACGGAGCCAGCGCCTCGACGACTCCCATGGGGCCGTGCCCTGCGGGGAGCGGATTGCGCGGGCCGTGGTAGAGCGTGTCGCCCAGCAAGAAGATGCGGTCGCAGCGGAACTTTTCAAAGAAGGAAAGCGCCTGCCTCGCGGCAATCGCAGAACCATGAATATCAGATAGGATGAGGGATTTCATTTTAGGCTCCAGGAATAGCAACGAGCAATGAGCAGTGAGCAATGAGCGGTGAGTCTAGATACCTCAAAGGCGCTTGCGCCGACCTCATAGCTCATCCCTCATCGCTACTTTACCATAATCATCGGGCTCGTTTCGCTCAGCAGGTAGTTCCACTCGGCGCGGATTTTCTCGTATTCGGCGGGGTCCGCGTACAGGGCGAATGTCGTCCAGCGGATGGAAGTGCCTGCGCTTGCCCCGCTGGTGGATTCTTTACCCTTTTCGAAGCTCACGTAGTCCGGCGTTTTCGGGTACGCCTTGGGCGGCGTAACCGTCACGGTATGGCCGCTCGGGGCGGTGACCTTGAGCGTGTAGCTGAACTGCGTCTCGTGCGGCATGCGGATGGGGTGGTGGCGCTTGGAAACCTTCGGAATCTTGAACAGGCTCCTTTCCCACACGTTCGGGAAGCGGCCCTTGAGCTCGGAACCGCCCTGGCCGAAGTATCCCTTCGAGGCGTAGGTGTTCACGATGATCAGCGGCTTGTTGAACTCGTTCAGGTTCTCGATTCTTACGTTGCCGATGCTCACGTCGGGGACTCCGCTTGCGAGGAAGTCCTCGAGCAGGGTTTCCTGTTCCTTGACATCGTGGCTAAAGAACTTGTTGCGGATTGCCGACGCGAACTTGCCCTGCAGCGTGACGGAATCGCGGAATTCGCAGGCTCCGTCGGTGCCGATGTGGAGGCGGTGCTCTATGGCAATCTGGTGTTCCTGGTTGTCTTCGAGGATAGGCGTCGTCACGACCTTGCTGTTGTCGTCGTCGATGATGAGCGCGACCTTGCCTTCCATGTCGAGCGGCACGGGTCGGTCGTTGCCAGTCTTGTCGGTTGCATCGATCCAGCGTTCGCTAATCTTGTCTTGCTTGGGAATGTAGAGAATCATGTGGTTGAACTGCTGGATGGTCGGCAGCTGCTCGAACCCTTCTTCGGTGAGGTGGATGGCCACGAGATGGCTCTTGACCCCGATGGCCTCGAGCATTTCCTTGAGCAACAGGGCCATGTCCTTGCAGTCGCCACGACGCTCCTTGAGCGTCACTTCGGCGGTCTGCGGGATAAGGCTGTGACCGCCGAAGCGGACATCGCGATAGCGGATGTCGTGGCGCACGAAGTTGACAATCGCCTTCACGGCCTCGTCGCCGATACGGCTGCCCCGCACCTCGAAAGCCTTCTCGCGCACGCTCACGGCCTGCTTGAACTGGTGCTTGATGAGGTTCTGGTAGTCTTCGCCCACGTTCTTCCATTCCTGCTTGCCGGTGAGCATGAGGCCTGCGCCAAAGTCGCGGTACACCGGCATGTACATTTCCTTGCGCACGATGACCGGGTTCTCGATGCTCCATTCCACGCCGCCCTTGAACGTCTTCTTCTCGAGCGGGCCGTATTCTTCGGTCACGAAGCGGTTCGGGTCGGCATAGATGCGGAAAATGCTCTTGCCTACGGGCACGTCGCTGCTGCTCACGTAGTCGGTGTAGGGAATCATGCCCTTGTTCTCGATGTTGGTGCGGCTGAACTGCACGTAGATAAAGTCGCCCGGTTCGAGTTCCTGCAGCGGGAAGTGCGCCGTCTGGCTCTCGTTTCCGCCGCCGATTTCTGTGGCGTAGGTGATGTAGGCCCCGTTCAGGCCGACTTTCTGCTTCAGGTTCCAGTTGCTGTCGTAGACTTCGAGCGCGTTGATGTAGATGCGGTCAAAACCGGGCAGGAAGTCGAAGGTGAACTCGCGGTAGATGGCCGTGCCGCGCAGGTCGAGAATTTCCATGAGCATCTCGTCGGTGCGGACCCAGTTGGAACCCTTCTCGGCCTTGAGCGCTTCCTTGTGGTAATGCACGACGGCGGGGAAGTCTCCCTCGGTCCCGGCCTTCTTCGCGGAGGGAGAGAGCAGACCCTTGATGCTTGCCGTGCGCTCCTCGACCGGGGTGATGGGCTTTTGCAGCGTGCGGTTGTCGGCCTTGCCGAGGAACGCCTTGGTGGCGCTCAGGAAGCTTTTGGCGTCTTCGTTGTCGGGCTTGAGCGAAAGCGCCTTGGTGAGCGACTTTTCGGCTTCGCGGTAGTTCCTGCTATAGAAGAGGATCTTGCCCTGGGTGGTCCATGTCTTGTAGTTGTTGCGGTCCTTGGCGATGGTCTCTTCGCTGATGGCGCGGGCTTCCTCGTAGCGGCCGAGGAACACGAGCGCGTCCATGAGGGTGGAACCGAGGTCCACGCTCATGCCGAAGCGTCCGCGCACGCCGTAGAGCACGTCGACGGCTTCGGCGTACTGGTCAAGGCCCATGTAGGTCTTGGCGAGGTAGACGCCCAGGCGGCTGCTGGGCTGCGTGTCGTACAGGCGCTGCACCACGATGAGCGACTGGTTGCGCTGTCCGAGTCCCCAGAGCGCGTCGCTCAGGTTGATGACGTATTCCGGATTGTTCGGCGTGTAGCGGAGCGCCCCTTCGGCGCATTCGCGGGCGTGCCCGTAGTCGAACAGCGCCTCGTACATTTCGCCCAGAATGGAGAGCAGCTTGCCGTTCTTGCGCACGAGATCCATCTGGCTCGTGAAATAGCTGATGCCCGGCCCGTAAAGTTCCTTGAGCTGGTACACGAAACCGCAGTTGATGAGGTACAGCGGTTCTTCGGGGTCCATCTTGTTCGCGCGTTCAAAATAGCTGAGCGCGACGAGCGGCTGGTTTTCTACGAGGCGTAACAGGCCGACCTGGCTCATGATGGCAGCGTTGAACTTCGCCTGTTTCTTGTCGTTGGCGAGGCTCGGCTTTGCACCGACTTTGAGGCCTTCGACGGCGTTGTCCATGATTTTTGCGTACTTTTTCTTGTTGATGCCCTGCGTCCAGCTGACCACGAGGATACCGCGGCCGTCGTCGTAGAAATAGCGGCCCTTGTAGTAGAAGTCGAACTTGTTCACTACGTGCGTGAGCGTGAATTCCTGGGCGTAGCGGTCACCGACCTTGACTCGGCGGACATCCATGCTCGGTTCATTCGGGTCGACGCCGAGGCGGGTGAGGAGTACCTTGAACATGTCGGATTGGCTGACCTCGTCGCTCGGGACCATGGCGCCGTACACGAACATGGAAATGTCTTCGTCCTTGTTGCTGAGCACCAGATCCGGGTCTTCGTTCTGACGGGCGACTCCGTTCCAGATGTGCCAGAAGTTGTCCTTGACTTCCCAGCGGTAGCCCAAAGCGTCGCTGCTGTGTTCGCGGATGGTTTCCGGGGAGAGTTCCGGGCCGGATTCCTGCGTGGTTTCCTTCATCGCGAAGGAGGCGAAAAATTCCTTCCATTCCTGCTTGAGCGCCCCTGCGTCTAGCGTCACGTCGGTGGCTGAGAGCGTGAGCGTGTAGACCTTGCCTCCGGAGCCCGTGACAAGCCCGACCGCCTCGTAGGGCGTCTCGTAGCGCTTGCCGGCCACGTCGAAGAATGCGCCCGTGACGCCGAAAGCCTCTTCGGGGTAGGTCTCGGCGAGCGTCGCCTTCTTGCCGCTCGATTCAAAACTCTGCATTTCCATTTGGGCGCGGTCCATCAGGCGCATCGGTTCGCCCTGGGGGAGTTCCACCTCTACGAGCACGGCGCGGCGGCCCGTTTCGGCGTTGTAGAATTCGTAGGGGGCGCCGTCTTCGCCGCCGATGATAGACCAGTTCCCTGCAGGAGGCTCAAAGCGGTAGCCCGGTGCATCTATGACCCCATTCTTGAGGGAAATGCCTGCGGAGTTGTTCCCGCTTGCCGGGAGGGATGAACCGTCAAAGTCGGCTGTGTAGTCGTCGCTGTAGTAGCTGCTTGCGTTGGAGCTGCTTTGCTGCGCGTCGGGCTCGGTGGTGGGAGCCGGGTTCCCGGCACAAGAAACCAGGACGGAAAAACCGAACAGGGAAGTACAAAAACGGACAATGTGGCGTGAAATTTTAGACGAGTCGCTCATAGGGCGAAAAATAAAAAATTAAGGAGGATCGTAACGAAAGAGCCTCCCGTCGGGAGGCTCTTTGCTATAATCATGCAGATGCAAAATCCTTTGTGGCTTGCGCCCTCAACTTGAGGACCTTTTCTTTGGGTAACTTGGTGATATCGGTATACCCTTCTAAAGATACATCTTTTGCGAAGTCCTTGTCAAGCAGTTTCTTTAGCCTGTCTTCTTTGCGATTCATAACGAATAAAAGGTTTGGACTGCGGGGGTAAAATGAAGCGATTGAGTGCTTTTATGGTAGGTGCGAAAGGCCTTACGCTGGTAGGGATCTTTGCATCGGTCCTTCTTGTTGCCTGAGACGGTTCCAATAACGGCACCGATGCTGCTGATGCTGCCGATATTGTTGTGGATGCCATTAGTATATTCTATATTTGTGCCATGCTTACCATAAATGGACAGAGTGTCGATGCGGCGGGGAAGACCGTTGCTGAATACCTTGCAGAAGCGGGGTACAATACCGTGCGCATTGCCGTGGAGCGGAACGAAGAAATTGTTCCGAAGGCGAAGTATGCCGAGACGGTGCTCGCCGATGGCGATGTGGTCGAGGTCGTGAACTTTGTAGGTGGCGGGTGATGGAATCTCGCGTGCCGACTCGCGAAGAGATGCTTGCCGCGCTCGAAAAGCGCCAGGGTGCCGATGCCGTGCGCAAGTTGCAGGCGGCGACCGTTGCTGTATGCGGACTGGGTGGGCTCGGCTCGAATATCGCGATTTCTTTGGCGCGTGCCGGTGTAGGGAAACTTATTCTCGTGGATTTTGACCGCGTCGATGTGACGAACTTACATCGCCAGCAATACAAGGCGTGTCAGGTTGGCCTCCCTAAACCCGAAGCATTGCTTGCGAACTTGAAAGAGATTGCCCCGTACACGGAATACGAAACGCATTTTGAGAAGGTGATTGCCGAGAATGTAGCGACGCTCCTTGCAAATGCCGACGTGGTTTGCGAGGCGTTCGACAATGCTGAGGCGAAGGCGATGCTCGTGAATGCGGTCCTTGAGACGATGCCCGAAAAGTTTTTGGTGGCGGCGTCCGGAATGGCGGGCTTCGAAGGCGGGAACACCATCCGTACCCGCAAGATTACGGACAAATTTTACCTCTGCGGCGACGGGGTGAGCGATGTTGCCGACGGAATCGGGCTGGTAGCTCCGCGAGTGATGCTTTGTGCCGCGCACCAGGCCCTTACGGCGGTTCGGCTGATTCTTGGCATGGATTAGATAGCCCCGGGGCGGCTTGCTTAAAATAATCTTCCATCTTTCTTATGCGGGTTTGAAAGTCCTTTTTCCGAGTTGACCGGATTGTTAACAATTTTTATCTTTGGCTACGAAATTATTACAGTAAAGGAGTTCTTTACACTATGTGGAATGAAAAGCATATGACGAAACTGGAAGGCCTCCTGGCTCAGGCCCAGGCGGCCGGTGGTGCGGCACGTGTCGATAAGCAGCACCAGTCTGGTAAGTTTACTGCACGTGAGCGCATGGAAATGCTGTTTGATGCAGGCACCTTTGTCGAAATTGGCGCTCTCCGCAAGTCCAGCAACCGCGTCCTTAAAGAAAGCAAGGTTATTTTGGGCGACGGTGTCGTGACGGGTTATGGCAAGGTGAATGGCCGCCTTGTTTTTGCTTCTTCTCAAGATTTTACCGTGGGTGGCGGTGCCTTGGGCCAGTGCCACGCCGAAAAGATTTGCCGCGTTTTGGATATGGCCGTCGAGGCCGGTGCCCCGTTTGTCGCGCTGAACGATAGTGGTGGAGCCCGCATTGACGAAGGCGTGTTCTCGCTCGCCGGTTATAGCGCCATCATGGCCCGCAACGTGTGGGCTTCGGGTGTGATTCCCCAGATTGCCGTGATTATGGGCCCCTGCGCTGGTGGTGCCTGCTATTCTCCGGCTCTGAGCGACTTTATCTTCATGACCAAGCAGACGAGCCAGATGTTCCTGACTGGCCCGGCCGTCGTGAAGCAGGTGATGGGCGAAAACATTACCGCTGCCGAACTGGGTGGCGCTCCGGTGCATACTTCCAAGTCTGGCGTGGCTCACTTCATGTACGACGACGACAAGTCCTGCCTCGAAGGCGTGCGCAAGTTGCTGAGCTACTTGCCGCAGAGCAACCGCAAGGGATCTGCCGAATGCAGCTGCAAGTTTGCCGAAGCCGCCAAGAATGATGAAGCGGGCTTCTTCAAGAAGTTGTTCTCCAAGGCCGAAGCAAGCGATGTGGCTGCTTCGTTCGACAACAGCGCAACAATCCAGGACATTGTTCCGGATAACTACAAGCAGGCCTACGACGTGAAGGCGGTGATTGCCGCCTTTGCCGATGTCGACAGCTTCTTCGAAGTGCAGAGCGACTGGGGCAAGAACGTGGTGATCGGTTTTGCTCGCTTGGATGGTGAAGTTGTTGGTATTGTTGCGAACCAGCCCAAGGTGCTCGCGGGTTCCTTGGATGTGGACGGTTCCGACAAGGCTGGCCGTTTCGTGCGCTTCTGCGATGCGTTCAACATTCCGCTTCTCGCGCTTGTTGACGTTCCGGGGTACATGCCGGGTTCCAAGCAGGAATACTCGGGCATTATCCGCCACGGTGCAAAGCTCCTGTACGCCTTTGCCGAAGCGACCGTGCCGAAGGTGACGCTGATTCTGCGCAAGGCCTTCGGTGGTGCTTACATCGCCATGAACAGCAAGGACGTGGGTGCCGACTACGTGTTCGCCCTCCCGATTGCCCAGGTGGCCGTGATGGGTGCCGAAGGTGCCGTGGAAATCATCAACAAGAAGGAAATCGCTGCGGCTCCGGATCCGGTGGCTGCCCGTGCTCAGTGCATTGCCAAGTACGAAGAAGAACTGATGAACCCCTACGTGGCCGCCTCCATGGGCGTGGTCGACGAGGTCATCCGTCCTGCCGACGTGCGCAAGCGCCTGGTGACTGCTTTTGACGCCTTGAAGACCAAGGAACAGAAGAGACACTGGAAAAAGCACGCCAACATCCCGCTGTAATAGCGAAGAAGGTGTTTTGCAAAACTCTCGGCCTCGTTGGCTGGGAGTTTTTTGTTGTAGAGACTAGAGGCTAGGGGCTAGAGGCTAGAGTAGATAATCGCGGCGAAGCCGTGATATTTTTCCCTAACCCCTAGATTCTAGCCCCTAACCCCTAATCACTAATTCTATATTTACCTCCGAAAAATTTCATAAAGAAGGCTTTATGGACGACAAATTGGTTATCGGCGGGCATGAATTTACTTCCCGCTTTATCCTGGGCTCGGGAAAATACTCCCTCAAGTTGATTGAAGCCGCGGTGCGCGATGCGGGGGCACAGATTGTGACCCTGGCGGTGCGCCGTGCGAATACGAAGGACCACGAGAATATTCTGGATTACATCCCGAAGGGCGTGACGCTGTTGCCGAATACGTCCGGCGCCCGCACCGCCGACGAGGCGGTCCGCATCGCGCGCCTTTCCCGCGAACTCGGCTGCGGTGATTTCGTCAAGATCGAAATCATGCGCGACACGAAGTACCTGCTTCCCGATAACTACGAGACAATCAAGGCGACCGAAACCCTCGCGAAGGAGGGTTTCGTGGTGATGCCGTATATGTACCCGGATTTGAACGTGGCGCGCGACCTCGCTAACGCGGGTGCCGCAGCCGTGATGCCGCTTGCCGCCCCGATTGGTAGCAACAAGGGCCTTTCCACACGTGAGTTCATCCAGATTCTGATTGATGAAATTGAATTGCCCATCATTGTGGATGCGGGTATCGGCAAGCCTTCCGAAGCCTGTGCCGCGATGGAAATGGGTGCTGCCGCCATCATGGCGAATACGGCGCTTGCCACTGCGGGCGACTTGCCGCTGATGGCTCAGAGTTTCAAGCTTGCCATCGAGGCGGGTCGCAAGGCCTACCTCGCAGGCCTTGGGCGCGTTCTCACGCGCGGCGCTTCCGCGTCCGACCCGCTCACGGGATTCTTGAGAGATTAGAAACGAGATTCGACATAAGGTCACTGAGCTGGTTGGTGAGCTTGTCGAACTAGCCGAAGTGCTTTGTCGAAGGATCTAATAAAATGAATTCAGAAAGAAAAGACAACAACTACCTGTTCGATTCCGGAAACCTTTCGGAAGACGCTCTCGCGAAGAAGCACCGCATAGAGACGGATCCGAGCGCCCGCACGAACATCATGGATTACCTGCCCGGCATGGAAGTCATTCAGTCGGACATTGCCGACAAGGTCCTCTCCGAATCCGAGAACTACGATTACAGCAAGTACACCGGCAAGGACGTGAAGCGCGCGCTCGAACATGAACGCTGCACGCTCGAAGATTTCAAGGCGCTCCTTTCTCCGGCGGCCGCCCCGTACCTGGAGCAGATGGCCGCGAAGGCGAAAATCGAGACGAGCAAGCACTTCGGCAACAACGTCTATTTCTTCACGCCGCTCTACATCGCGAACTATTGCGAAAACTACTGCGTCTATTGCGGGTTCAACTGCTACAACCACATCAAGCGCATGCAGCTTACGATGGAGCAGATTGAGCACGAGATGAAGGTCATTGCCGACAGTGGCATGGAAGAAATCCTGATTCTCACCGGCGAAAGCCGCGCGAAGAGCAGCGTGGAATACATCGGCGAGGCTTGCAAACTCGCACGCAAGTATTTCCGCATGGTGGGCGTGGAAGTCTACCCGGTCAATGTCGACGAATACCGCTATTTGCATGAATGCGGCGTGGACTACGTGACCGTCTTCCAGGAAACCTACGACAAGGTACGTTTCGAAAAGCTCCACCTGCTGGGCCACAAGCGCGTATTCCCATACCGCTTCGACTCGCAGGAACGCGCCCTCATGGCGGGTATGCGCGGTGTCGCGTTCTCCGCACTCCTCGGCCTCTCGGACTTCCGCCGCGATGCGCTTGCATCCGCGCTGCACGTGTATTACTTGCAAAAGAAGTACCCGCATGCCGAGATGAGTCTCAGCTGCCCGAGGCTGCGCCCTATCATCAACAACGACAAGATTGACCCGCTCGACGTTCACGAGAAGGAACTCTGCCAGGTGCTCTGCGCCTACCGCATATTCCTCCCGTTCGTGGGCATCACGGTCTCGAGCCGCGAAAGCAAGGAATTCCGCAACGGCATCGTGAAGATTGCAGCAACCAAGGTTTCCGCTGGCGTTTCGACGGGCATTGGCGACCACGAAAGCAAGTACAGCGGTCACGATGACGGGGAAGGTGGCGACGAGCAGTTTGAAATCAACGACTCTCGTAGCTTTAACGCCATGTACAGCGACATCTCGGGCGAAGGTTTACAGCCCGTGCTGAACGATTACCTTTACGTGTAGGACTTGCTTATGCGCAAAAATCTCGATATGACGCTTTACTTTATCACCGACAGCACTTGCGTTCCCGAAGAACGCTTCTTGCCCGTGGTGGAGGCTGCTTGCAAAGGCGGCGCGACGATTATCCAGCTGCGCGAAAAGGACAAGTCTACACGGGAGTACATGCGGCTTGCTACGGCGACGCACGAAATTACCGCCCGTTATGGAATCCCGCTGATTATCGACGACCGCGTGGACGTGGCGCTTGCCATCGGTGCGGAAGGCGTACATGTGGGGCAGAGCGACATGCCGGCGCATCTGGCTCGCAAGCTCATGGGTGATGACAAGATCGTGGGTGTTACGGCCAAGACGGTGCCGCAGGCGCTCGAAGCTTACGAGCAGGGTGCGGATTACTTGGGCTGCGGTGCAATTTACCCCACGACGACTCACGTAAACACGGTCATTACCCCGGTAGAAACGCTCAAGGACGTTGTGAAGGCCGTGCCCATTCCCGTAAACGCCATCGGCGGGCTCAACAAGGACAACATCTTTGTGCTGAAGGGCTCCGGCATCGCGGGAATCTGCGTAGTATCTGCCATCATGAAGGTGGCCGACCCCGAGACTGCTACCCGCGAACTCAAGCAAGCGTTCTTGGAGCTGTGAGCTATGAGCAATGAGGCTCGAGGCCCGAGATTCTAATTTTTGCTTCCGTGCAGTTTCAACCCGATCCGTAGCGGGGCGTCTTTATTGAGATTGTTGATTCTGCAGAGCGACTCAACAGAAATATTGAACCAGTTGGCGATATCCCCGAGGGTGTCGCCTTTCTTGACCACATAATAATTGTATTTCTTGAGTTTGTTCTGAATATTCCGGTGGGCGATAGTGGCTTTTTTTATCGAAAACTTTTCTACGCCTTTTTTCAAAGACCAGTGCGGAAAGTCAATGACGGTGGCGGGATCGATATTGACTTCGCCATAACGGATTTCGAAGTGGAGATGCGCTGCCGAGGATTTGCCTGTGCTGCCAGCCAGTCCGACGATATCTCCGGGATAGACGTAATCGTCGACTTTCTGCAATCTTTCGGACAAGTGTCCGTAAACGGTTTGGAGCCCGTTCTCGTGTTCCACGATGATGTAGTGCCCGTATCCACCCGCATTGTACCTTGACATGATGACTCTGCCCGGCAACGCTGCGACGACAGGTTCGTTCTTGATGACGTTCACGTCGACACCCCTGTGCAGGCGGTGGTCTCGGATTCCGTAAGGGGAGCCGACCAGAGCCTCGTGCGTGATTGGCACAAGCATCGTGGAAAGGTCGAGGTAGATGTCTATGGGTTTCTTTTTTTGTTCGACCTTGGGTGCGGCCGGACGCTTTTCTCCGACGACTTCGTACTTGACTCCCTTCTTTTCCATGAGGATGGCCTTGGTGAAGGCCTTGGGGTCGTTTGCGTCAATCAGGACCTTGTCCGAACCCTTGCTGCTTTTTTTGCCTTTGCTCTTTGCCGGGCTGGATTTCTTTGCGGGCTTCTTCTTTGCCGTGCTTTTGCTTTTGTCCTGGACCGAACTCTTCTCGTCCTTCTTTGCTCCGGTAGTAGCCGCGGCTTCTGCGGGCGTGGCTATGCACGCTAGCGAAAGCACTATGGGGGCGAGAATGCTGCCTAGGGCTACTTTCCGGAAAAACTGCACGGTAAACTCCTGCGGGCTACCTGAGGAATGCGAAGAACACCGCGGCGACAATCAGCACGAAGGCGACGATGTGGTTCCACTGGAGCGCTTCGTTGTTGAATACCGTGGTCGCGATGACCGTGAATACGGTGATGGAGATGGCTTCCTGGATGACCTTGAGCTGCATGAGGCTGAACGGCCCGCCATTGATGCGGCTGCCGATGGTGTTTGCTGGGATCATGAAGAAGTACTCGATGAGGGCCACGCCCCACGATGCGAGAATCACGAGGATGAGCGGCCAGTCGGTGCTGATGTGCATTTCCTTCAGCTTGAGGTTGCCGTACCAGGCGGCGGTCATGAACACGTTGCTGATGATGAGGAGGATGATGGTAAAAATTCCGGCTTTCATATGTTTAGTAGGAAGTTAGAAGTTGGAAGTAGGAAGTGGTTTAGGTATGAGGTCGGTCGCCGGGGGCTCCCTTTGAGCCATGAGCAGTGAGCAATATATAGCATAAATTCAGCATTACTACGTCCCTCATTGCTCATCGCTCACTGCTGATTTCTCAGCCTATACGGCTTTCCCGTGCTCATCTGGTAGGCGAGGCGGGCGCGGACTTGTTCCAAATATTGGATATACTTTTCGCTCTGGTAATCGCGGTAGGTCCAATCGAAGGCGTGGAAATGCCCGTCCTGGAAGTACAGCGTGGGCTCCACGAAAATTCCGCGTTGCATGTACACGCGCTGGCGCTGGTCCTTGGTGGTGGCGAGGAAAAACTGCCCGAGCGTCATGTAGCCCGGGTCGAGGTTCACAGGCCGCAACCCCGGAGTGCCGTTCTTTTCGGCGATTTCGAGCTCGATATCGTTTGTCCAGAGCTTGATGTCTACGATGGTTTCGCGTTCCACCAGGTTCTCGTAGCTAAAGAACGCACGGACGGGTGCTGTGCCGATTTCGTCGACATAGTAGTTGGTGAACGTGAAGGGGAAGGGGTCGAGGTTCAGGTCCTCGGGGCCGAACTTTTCGCGCAAAGTCTCCCGTACCGATTCGACCGCCTGCGAATCTTTTGCGAGGATGCCCACGATAATCTTCACCTTGGCCGGTGTCCTGAGTTCGCCCATGCCAAGTAATTTAGTAATTTTACGCCATGAGCATTTTCAACCGAAGTTTTCTTTTGGTGATAAGATCCCTGAGCCTGCCGAAGGGATCCTCTCTCGTATCTCGTCTCCTGCCTCTTGTCTTATTACTCTCGTCTCTCGTATTCGCCGAAACCCCGCGCGTTGTGCCGACCATTGTGGATTCCGTTTCGCACGAGACGTCCCATTTTACGCAAGGCCTTTTCTTTGATGGCTCCGATTTGATCGAAAGTACGGGCCAGTATGGCGGCTCGGGACTTTACCGCCGCACGCTCGAAGGGAAAATCCTCGATTCCGCGCGCCTTGTCGAACGCTATTTCGGCGAGGGTTCCGTGGCCGTGGGGGAGGACATCTTCTACCTCACTTGGAAATCGAAAAAAGCGTTTATCTACAATCGCAAGCCGTTCAAGGCGAAGGGCGAGTTCCGCATCCCGACAGAAGGATGGGGGCTTACGTATTGGCACGACGCCCTGCTCATGAGCAACGGCTCGGATGAACTTTTGAAAATCGCCCTGGGCGGCTTCTATGTCACCGGGACCATCAGCGTGACCGACGGGGACAAGCCTGTGCCCATGCTCAACGAACTGGAAGTGGTCGGGAACACCCTCTACGCCAACATCTGGCAGACTGCGCTAATCGCCGTCATTGAACTCCCCAGCGGCAAGGTCGTCAAGTATCTGGATTTCTCCGCCAAGGCCAAGGACGTGAAAAAACGCTATCCCTCCGCCGACGTGCTGAACGGAATTGCCTACGACGGCAAGACCCTGTGGGTCACAGGGAAAAACTGGCCGCAGATTTACAAGATAAAGTTTTAGAAAATTTTCCAGACAAAATTGGCTGTAAAAACGTCTATAGCAACAGACGGGCATGCGCCCGTTTGCGAACCGGCGCGTTCCGGAATGGGAAAAATATGACAAGAGAAGAATTTGCCAAATTTCTCAAGGAACTCAAGACGGCCAAGGAGAACAACCAGGACATCGACGCTATCGTCAAGGCGCGCGAGAACGAAAATGTCTACGTCTACAACGACGCATGTTTCAAGAGGATTTTCGCTGACGAAAGGAACATCGCCCTCACGAAGGATCTCGTGAACGCCTGCCTGAACCTCGTGGGTTCAGACCGCATCGCCAACGTGAAACTGACGAACCCCTACATCCCCGGCGAGCTGGGATACAAGTCGGGCGAACCCGACTTGGTGCTTGTTAACGAGCGAAACGACGGCGAGCCCTGCGACCGGATTTCCCTGGAAGTGCAACACGAGGGAAGCGATTTTTACAACGACAGGCTTGTCTTCTACGTGGCGCGCCACACCGGCAACATGGTGGCGAGCGGCGAGATTCCGAAACTCAAGAATCTCCAGCTTGTCAGTTTCCAGTTCTTCGACGCGTTCCCGTGGAGCATGTCGCACAATTACCGCCATACGGTGCAGCTTCGGAACCAGGAGCATCTGCTTTTCTTCGAGAAGCAGACCATCACCATCATCGAGGTGAAAAAGTTCTTTGAGCAGACAAGCGCATTCGCCGAAGACCGCAGCCGCCTTGCCCAGTGGCTCCGCGCCATCGACACGCTGAACCGCGAGGCCGATTTCAGCGAATTCGAGGGCGACCCTATCTTCAAGGACTTGCGCGACGCCGTCAAATTATATAACTTTAGTTCGGGATATCTCCTGAAGGAGGGTATGAAGGTGATGGACGTCGTTTACGCCGAATACATCGGCGAAGAGAGAAAGGCCAAGGCGATAGCGAGGAAACTGCTCGCCATGGGGGATTCCGTTGAAAAAATTTGCGCAGCAACGGGCCTTTACAAGAAACAGGTCCTCAAATTGCAGAATGAAGATACGGAAGAGTCCTAAAAGCAACGTATAACAAACGGCCCTGCATTGGTGAAATACAGGGCTTATTGTTTTAAATTTATGAAGATGGCGAAAAGATTCCTTTTATTTCTGTTCACATTCGTTTTCCTAATTGGATGCGGCGATGATAAATCATCAGGGAACAATCCTGTCGTCCCTGACGAACCGTCGTCATCGGTAATTGCTGAACCGGAGTCTTCCAGCAGCAAGGAACAGTCCTCCTCTATAAATTAGTTTTTTTCTCCCAGGCAGGATTGTCCTTGATCATTTCCTTGAAACAATTTTTATAGGTGGATTCAAAACCAGAGTCTTCTAGCTCATATATTTTATTTTGTGTATTATAGCCCCTTATTTTGATATAATCCTTGTATGTGCGACCGCAGAATTCGGACGTCATTAATTCCTGCGTGTAGTTCGTGTACGAACAGCGGGTGTCTTCGGATCTCAGGATGTGTTGAATTGCGGTAGTCATTTTTGTGTATTTCTTTTTGACAAGGAATTCTATTTTCAGACCGTTCATGTCGATGAAAATACTGGAATCGCTTTGTGTCAGTTTGATTCCGCGAGTGGGAATGTCCCCTAAGATATTGTATCCGGCATGGAAGTCATCTGAAATTTCATGGTAAATTCCGCTGCCGAAAATATCGCCGAATAGAAAATAAAGTTCGTTGGGGGTTGTGTAATTGATTTCGGGGTTTATGTAAGTTAAGAGGTGAACGCTATCCTGTGTCAAGATGATGGCTTCACCTTCTCTGGGAGTTGAAGTATCTTTGCGTTGGAGAGTCCATTCGCCGTAGATGTTCTCAGAGGTCCCGGAATAGAAGGACATTGTTGCTAAAGAATCTGGATCCTGGTTTGTTGCAATCTCGTCATATATGTAATCCATTGAGCTTGTGCCAATTCTTGATACATAGAGCCCATTGTCGACTTTTTTCATGAGTAAGATTCTATAGCCGTTCGACCCAAAGTCCCATTGGTAAGTCGATGAAATACCGCCACTATTGTACGTCGTTCCGTTACAGTAGTGACGATCATAATCAACAATGGTGAACCCGTCTTTTTCAGTAATCGAATTGATTGCGTATGACCTGTAGTGTGGACCATCCTGGTCCTCTACTTTGGGCAACCTGCTTTCTTCGCTTATGGAACTGCTGGACGTTATTGTAGAGGCGGAGTCCAGCATGCTACTTGAAGAATCGCCGGATTCCGAACCCTGCTGGCTGTCAGAAGAGTCGCTGGATCCCGAGTCCGACGATCCGTTTGCGGTGTCTGTCGAAATGCTCGAAGAACTGTCTAAATCAAAATTATCGGGCTCGCTAGAAGCGTCGTCGCCACATGCGTTAAACATGGACACTGCCGCAATCAGGGCCGCTCCAATGAGTCCCTTTTTCTTAATGAACATAATTTTTTTTACCTCGGTAGACGAATTTTCGTACTGTCTACTTCCTACTTTCAACTATCCTCTTACTTGTCCGTTGCCGCGGAGAATCCACTTGTAGCTGCAGAGGCTTTCCACGCCCATGGGGCCGCGGGCATGCAACTTGTCGGTGGAAATTCCCACTTCGGCGCCGAGGCCGTATTCGCCACCGTCGGCAAAGCGCGTACTGGCGTTCACCATCACGCTGCTGCTGTCCACGTTCGCGACAAAGTAGTCCTGCACGGAGGTGTCTTCGGCAACGACGGCTTCGGTGTGGCGGCTGCTGTTCTTCTCGATGTGATCGCAGGCTTCGGCGACGTTATCGACGAACTTGACGCTGGCCTTGAGGGCCAAGTATTCGTGGTGGTAGTTGCTGTCGTCGCCGATGTCTGCGATGCGGCTGTCGTGGCTCTGGGCGTCCTTGTTGCCGAAGAGTTCCACGCCACGGTCGGCGAGGCAGTCAATCAGTTTCTTGACGTTGGCGTCGTCGATATGGCGGTCGATAATCACGCATTCCATGGCGTTGCACACGCCGGTGCGCTGCGTCTTGGCGTTGATGAGAATGTTCACCGCCTTGTCGATGTCGGCGGACTTGTCCACGTACACGTGGCAGATGCCGTTGAAGTGCTTGATCACGGGAATCTTGCTCTGTTCCACGACGGCGCGGATCAGGCGTTCGCCACCGCGGGGAATCACGAGGTCGATGCAGTCGTTGCGCTGCAAAAGCATGCCCACCAGGTCGTGGCTCGTTTCGGTCACGAGCTGCACGGCGTCTTCGCTAACGCCGTTTGCGGCAAGCGCTTCGTGGAAAATCCCGGCGAGGCACTTCGCGGAGTTGAGCGATTCCTTGCCGCCGCGCAAAATCACGGCATTGCCCGCCTTGAAGCAGAGGCATGCGCCGTCAATCGTCACGTTCGGGCGGCTTTCGAAAATAAAGAACACGGCGCCTATGGGCACGGCCACGCGGCTGATCTTGATGCCGTTCTTGAGTTCGCGGCTTTCGAGCACGCGGTTCAGCGGGTCGGCAAAGGAGGCAATTTCTTCGGCGCCCTTGGCCATGGCTTCGATGCGGGCGTCATTCAGGGTCAAGCGGTCCATCTTCGAGTCGTCGAGTTTCCCGGCGGCGGCTTCGAGGTCAAGCTTGTTGGCGGCCAAAATCTCCGGTTTCTTCTCGCGGATGAGCTTTGCCACGAGGTTCAGCACGGCGCTCCTCTTCTCGGCGGTCAGCGTGCGGAGGTTCTTGCTTGCGTTTTTGGCGTTATTTGCCAAAATGTCAGAGTATTGGTCCAAGTTGGAATATTTTTGAGTCATAATTTTAATATAGAAATTTGGATTTTTTCCCGTTTGGAGTTATTTTAAAATTTACAGGTTTGTTTTTATTTGCGACGAGGGTGAATAGTTGCGAATATCGGACTTGGGTGATTAGGGCCCGGCGCTCTCTCTCTGCGCTAGGGTCCTTTTTTGTGCATAAAAATCGGTTTTTCTGGATGAAAACATTTTTTTAGATGCCAGAAATCCATTTTATGCTACATTTCTTTTTCCTTTTTGCGTTTGGACTCGCTTTCCATGTGCATCTGTAGTGGGGGATTGTGAAGAACGTTTCTGTAAAGGACATCTCCGTTAATTTCATGCTGGGCGCAGCGTTTCTGGCCGTCCTCGTCTGGGCGTGTACCGACGCGGAATCCGATGCGCCCGCTGAACCGGCGGTAGAAAGTTTAGTACAGGAAGGTACCCCGTTCACGGACCCCCGCGACAATCGCGTGTACAAGACCGTGAAGGTGGGCGAGCAAGTCTGGATGGCCGAGAACATGAAGTTCTATGATGCCGACAAGAAAGGGGACTTTTACGGCAAGTCCTGGTGCTACGGCAACGTGGAGGAGAACTGCGAAACCTACGGGCGGCTCTACCACTGGAGCGCTGCGGCCAAGGTTTGCCCCGCAGGCTGGCATCTCCCTTCCAAGGAAGAATTCATGAGATTGTACGAGGATGTCGGCGGTGTCGAAGTGGCGGGAACAGCCTTGAAGGCTTCGGAAGGCTGGCCGGAATCCGACAAGAACGACGATGCTTACGGGATGCGCATCGTGCCGGGCGGTTACTACTACATGAAGAACTTCTTTTACGGCGGCGAGAACGCCTACTTGTGGACATCGACCGAAGTGCGCCCGAACAACATGAACAGTGCGGGTTTTGTCTCCGGCCGTGCTTCGGGCTCCATTGACGAGACTTATGCAGAATTCGGGCTGTCCGTCCGCTGTGTCCAGGACTCGTCCGCAAACGAATAAAATAAACCAAAAAAAATCGGCCCGACGGATCGGACCGATTTCAAACTAACCGTATAACCAATTAGAGCAGGTCGACGATGGCCTTGAAGAGCCTGTCGGCCAGCGCGTTCGTTTCGAGACCTTCGATAACGCTGAACTGGTTGAACATGATGCGTCCCTTGCCGAACGGGTAGAGCTGCAGGTCGACGCCCGTCTTGACTTCGCCGTCCTTGATGCTGACGGAGCGTGCGTAGACGGTCGCGTTCGGGAGCTCGTTCAGCGAGATGCCCGGCATGGCCGCTGCCGAGTTGTGATCGAGAACCTTCTTGTTGCCGAACACGTGCAGGAGCGGGGAACCTTCGGGGAGGTAGTGGACGCTGATTTCCTTTGCGCCGGTAGACCACTGAGCTTCGATCGTCGAATCGAAGTGGTGGCTCTGGTTCAGGAAGTCGATATCTTCGGTCGTGAGGTCGGAGAGCAGGAGCGTCTTGCCGCCGTTCTTCGTGACGTCGATAATCTTGTACAGGATTTCGTCGGGCCAGGAACTCAGGTTGGCCGTGAAGATAATCTGCTCCGGGCCGGAGAGTGCGGCGAGGGCGTCGCTCGATTCCTCGTTTTCGTCGAGGAAGCAGACCTTCTTCATCGCGCTCTTCACGTCGGACTGCTCGATGACAATCAGGTCTTCGAAGGAAGAATGGATTTCCTTGCCGTTGTCCTTGAGCGTGAGCTTGATCTGGTAGAAGCCCAGGTTGCGCGGGGCGACCATCGTGCAGATGCCCAGCTGGGTAAGGCTCGTCTTGCCGGCGGGCTCTTCCGGGGTGATGGTCTGGGTAGAAAGCACCTTGTCGTTTTCCAGCAGCGAGACTTCGACTTCCACGTTTTCGTAGCGGCTGTTGTTGAGCAGCGTGAGCTGGAAGTTGATTTCGCTTTGCGGAGTGACCACGTGTTCCAGTTCGCTGATGAGCACGCGGCTCGGCGCGGTGATTTCACGGGTGAACTTCTCGAGGCCCTTGCTTTCGCGGTTCTCGTTGCAGATGCCGCTGAAGTCGGTGCCGTAGTCGGCCCATTGGTCGAGGAAGAAGCCGGCGACCTGCGGGTTGCTCTGGAGGGCGGTAATCTGGTCGAGCTTGCTCTTGGTCGCGATGGCGCGGAGGTCCTTGTTGAAGTCCTCGAAGGACGCCCAGACGGACTTGCCGCTTTCGCTCAGGAAGGTCTCGACGGCCTTGTAGAGGTTCTTGATTTCCTTCTGGCTCTTGATGCAGCGCGGACCGTTGATGTTGGTCGGCTTGTTCGGGAGCAGCGTGTGGTTCTTGAGCGTGACCAGCAGCTTGTTCTCGATGTCGGCCGCGAAGTTTTCTTCGCCTTCCTGGAAGTTCGAGTCGCCGAGGCCGGTATCCGGGATGTCGAGCTCGTCGTTTTCCTTGTCGAAGCAGTGGGCGAGGTAATGCGTGTAGGCCGCGCTCGGGTTCAGGCGCGGGTTGATGCGCAACGTGGCGTACTGGAAAATCCTGTCGTTCGAGACGGGCAGGAGCTTGCCGGTATCCTTGTAGAAGGCGCCTTCGTTGTCGAGGTAGATACTGTCGAGGTTGCTGATGGCCGGGCGGCACATGTCGAGCGGGCTAATCATGTTCAGGAGCTTGTTGCCGTTCTGGAGCATGAAGGTGCCGTTCTCGGAGCCGAGGACCCACACGGCGATACACGGATGGTGCTGCTGTTCCTTGACGATATCGTTGATGAGTTTTTTCGCGATTTCGAGGCCCTGCGGGGTGGAACGCATCGTGTGGAACGGGAATTCCTGGAACACCAAAAGGCCGATGCGGTCGCAGATGTCCAGAGCGTCGGTGCTGAGCGGGGCGCCGCAGCTGCGGATGGCGTTGAATCCCGCCGCCTTCACGGCGCGGAGGTCCTTTTCGAGCTTGGGGTTGTCGGTGGTCCAGAGGCCGCCTTCGCTCCATTGCTGGTTGTAGCTGACGCCCTGGATCTTGAGAATCTGGTCGTTCAGGTAGTAGTCGCCCTTGAGGCAGTCAAACTTGCGGAAGCTGAACGTCTTGACGACGGGGAAGGAATACTCGGGGGCCTTGCCCTTGTTGCCCTTGATTTCGAGCTGGAGCTCGATGGCGAACAGGTTGGGCTTGTCCGGGCTCCACACGCACTTGTCCTTTTTCCAGTCCTTGATGCCGAGGACCATCTTGGTCGTTGCGTTTTCGCGGTCGAGCTTGAGCGTCTTGTAGCTTTCGTACACGTCGCCACTCGGGCTCTTCATGAGGATGCGCAGGCGTGTCTGGAATCCGCGCGGGTTGTTGAACGTCGTCTCGACGGTGACCCTTTCCTGGTCCATGTCCGGTTCGAGGTGGACGTCGGAGATGAATGCCGCGTTACCGAGGATGAGGTCCACGTGGCCGTAGATACCGCCGAAGGGGTACTGGTTCCACGGGAGGCCGACCGGCATTTCGCTCGGGTGGGCGTAACGGTCGTCGGCGCCTTCGCGGCTTTCGCGGCCGAAGTCGATGCGGCTGTTTGCAGCACCCATGTTGGCCACGCGCACGCAGAGAATATTTTCTTCGCCAATCTTGAGCGCCTTCTGGGTTTCCAGGATGAAGGAGGTGTAGGCGCCAAAGTGCGTTCCCAGGAACTTACCGTTGAGCCAGATGGAGGCGTGGGTCGAAATGCGCTCGAAACGCAGGAAAACTCTCTTCGCGACCAGCTTTTCGTCGTCCAGGGTGAACCGCTTGAAGTAGTATGCGCAATCCTGGGACATCAGGAGCTTGCTGAAAGCGCGTTCCCAGATGTGGGGGACAGTAACGGTTTCGGTGTTTTCGGGGTATGTCGCATACCAGCGATTGGAGATGCCGGAATCTTCAGTGTCCCATTTCATCTGCCAGTCGCCGTCAAGGCTCATAATCTTGTTCATTCGGGTGTCCTTTATGGAAATTTCGGTGTAAAGATAGAAATTAGACAGGGGACGAGTGGAAAGGTGCGAGAGAAATATGCTTGAAATGCGGAATTTGGCTCTTTTTCCCCAAAACCCCTTTACACTCCCCAAACTTTTACTATATTTGTGGCCCCAATAGCAACCAAAAAAGGATTACAAAATGTATTCTATTGTTGAAACAGGTGGTTTCCAGTATAAAGTCGAGCTGGGCAAGGCCTACAAGGTCCCCACTCTTGACGCCGCTGTTGGTTCCGAACTGGAGCTCAAGTCCGTCCTTCTTTTCGCAGGAAAAGAAGTGCAAGTCGGCACCCCTGTCCTGAATGACGCCTCCGTGAAGGTCGAAGTCCTTGCCCACGGCAAGTACGACACCATCATCGTGTACAAGAAGAAGCGTCGCACCCGTTACGAACGCCGTAACGGTCATCGTCAGGGCTATACCGAGGTGCTGGTCACGGAACTTCGCTCCGGCGCAGAATCCGCAAAGGTCGATTCCAAGGTTATCGAACGCAACCGCGCTCGCGTGGCTGCCCTTGCCAAGCAGAAGGAGCAGAACAAGCCCCTCACTCGTAAGGAAAAGATTGCCCAGGGTATCGCCAAGCCGGCCAAGGTCAAGAAGAACTCTCTCCGCAAGGCTAAGGAGGCTTAATCCATGGCACATAAGAAAGGTCAAGGTTCAGTACGTAACGGCCGCGACAGTAACGCCAAGTATCTTGGTGTTAAGAAGTACGCAGGCGAAGTCGTCAAGGCTGGCAACATCATCGTTCGTCAGCGCGGTTCTCACTTCCACAAGGGCACCAATGTCGGTATGGGCAAGGACTTTACCCTGTTCTCCCTCGTTGATGGCAAGGTGAAGTTTGAACGCCTCGATGCAAAGCGTCAGAAGGTCTCCGTTTACCCGGAAGAAGCCAACTAACTCTTTTGAGTCGAATTTGAAAACCGGACGCATCTGCGTCCGGTTTTTTTGTCTCTTGCCCGCCGTTTCTCGTTTGTCGTCTTCCGTTTTTTCTAAATTAATGTCGTGAATTACATGCGATTTTTTAGACTCTACAGTTTTTTTGTTGTTTCGGTTCTTGCGCTAATCCTTTCTGCCTGTTCCGACGAAGACGACGGTACGGACTACCCGTTCGACCGCGAGGTTATGGATATGAGCGTCATGCTCACTTGCGGTCCCAAGGCTGCCGAAGGCGATTCGTGCTACCGGGTTCGCTTCCAGTATCCGATGTCGACGGATAAGCTGGAGGGGATTTATCTTTGGCTGGGCACCGATGTCATTGACGACACGTCGAAGAGCGTGTCTTCTTCGCAGTTAGACAAGAGCGACACCGTTCTGAAGTATTCCAAAAAGAAGGGGAAGACTGTTGACACGATTGATGTTTCCCGTAAAGTCAAGAAGCTTCTCAAGAAGGGGAGTTACGATACCCTTCAGGTGGCGATTTACTGCAAGTATTCCAAGGGCGATGCGGGCCTTGTTCAGCGCGCGTTTTTCTTCTTGAGGGATAGCCAGGCTCCGTCCCTTGTCAGCATCCGCGACTCTGTGTGGACTTTGGGTGGCTGGATCGAGTGGACGCGTCCTACAGATCAGAGAAATTTCCATACGCCATCTGAGATATCAGGTCCGATTGCGGGTTATAACGTTGTTATTTCGAGCGATGACAAGAGTGAGGACCTGCGCAAGCTCAAACTGTCTATGGAAGGTGCGTTTTCGGATACCGTCCGGCATGCTAGGATTCGCATGCTTCACGATAGCCTGGTCGTCGATTCCACGTCGCGCTCGTCAAAGGAAAAGAATGTCCTGCGCTTGGCCGTCCTCGATGGGAATGGGTTTGACATGGAGAACGATTCCGCCAACCTCTTCAAATTGACGATTCGGGGACTCCATAGTGAATCCAAGTATACTATCGGTATCACTTCATTGGATTCCGCAGGTAACTCGTCGAAAGAGGTCTCCCATGTGCTCAGCACCACGGATTCCATTGCCCCGCTCTTGTCGACGGCCGTTGTCACAATCGAGGATACGCTGTATCCCGGGACCGGGCTTGCAAGGCTCGACAGCAACAACAGGCTTGTCATTTTCTGGAGCCGCTCGGTCGACCCGCTCATGATGGATCATGGCATCGTGGCAGATACGACCTTGGTCTTCCCGAAGGGCTGCGTTGAATCTTCCTGCTACGACTCTGTTGCGTCGTACGAGATCTTGCGCTATAATCCTTTGAAAGACTCCTGGGAACCGATGCGCTTTTCTGGCGGCCCCTCGTCAAATTACGTGAAGGATTTTGACTGGGAAGACGGCGAAATGGTCGTTGTCGATGGCGGTCGCTATATTGCGGATACGATCCGCTGGGTATCTCCGGGAGATACGGTTATCTTGAGAATACGCTCCAGGGATGTGTCCGGCTATTATTCCCGTGCACTGATTGACACTGTTTATGTATCACCGGGCGCACTCTCCAAGGAACTTGAATGTCCGGAAGGTTTTGTCGCGATTTCCCTTTCTGATACGAATAAGTTCTGCATGGAGAGGTTTGAACACATGAACGACTCCGGTGAGTTTGTTCGTGATATCTTCCATTCCGAAGCGCAGGCTGCCTGCGAGGCTATTTCGGCGAGCGGTTTCAAGGTGAGCCTTTGCAACGAACGCGATTGGGAATTGGCCTGCCTTTCGGGGGGTACGCTCACGTATGG
Source organism: Fibrobacter sp. (assembly GCA_017412605.1). Lineage (GTDB taxonomy): Bacteria > Fibrobacterota > Fibrobacteria > Fibrobacterales > Fibrobacteraceae > Fibrobacter. The sequence continues at coordinate 105,910 of JAFPWY010000003.1, forward strand.
CGTAATTCAAGACGACACCATTCCCATGTCCTCGTTCTTGTTCGAAAACTGCGGTGTGGGTTCTGAAGACTCCTCGTCTGCGGTGGGATTGGCAAAGAGAAATCATCGCTGCGTCAATTTGTGGGGCGTTCATGATTTGTCGGGAAATTTGCAGGAATGGGTCAATGGACGTTCCGAAGATACTATCGCTGTTCTCAAGGGCGGTTCCTACAAGACGATGAACGGGCTTGACATCGAGACGCAGGCGCAGTGCACCAATAGGGGATTCCCCGTCTTTACTCGTCTCGCCTATACCAAGGATTCCGTTTTCCTGTACCGCGAAGGGACTAGGGTAGACACTGTTTATGAGGCGGATACATCGAGGACCTTGTTCAAGGTACTTACGAAGAAGGACTTCAAGGATTCGCTGCAGTTCTTCAATGTCCAGGATTCCAGCGGGAATTCCCTCGGTGTCGATTATGCTCCTTATTCTGAGTACAAAAATGGCGGTGAAGAATGGTTGAAGTCCATTTCTAATGGTTTGGTCTATGTGCCCGACCATATTGAAAAGGTCTTCCTTACCGGTGAGAAGGTCCCCTACAGGATGGCGGCCTCGTTCTATAAGTCGTCGTCTATCGGCTTCCGCTGCTGCGCATACCCCGAATAATCTGGCCGTGAGCCCCCTCATAGCTCACTGCTCATAGCTCATCGCTAACACTTATGTCCGAATATCAAGATTTTTTATCTGTTGCTGAAGCTCTCGCGAAACAGGCGGGGGCTCTTTGTCTTGAACTCCAGCAGAACCTGGGCGACGTGAAGTACAAGTCCAAGAAGGACGTGGTGACCCGCGCCGATATCGCTAGCGAGAAACTGATTGTCGATGGGCTCAGGAGTGCGTTCCCGACGCATTCCATCCGTACCGAAGAGGCGGGCGTCATCGAGGGCGCGGACTCGCGTTACTGCTGGATAATTGACCCGGTGGATGGAACCGTGAATTTTAGCCGCGGCATCCCGTTCTGGGGTATTTCCATCGCGCTCCATTTCGAGGGCAAACCGTTGGTCGCGGTCGTAAACCTTCCTCGGTTGGGCGAAGTCTTTACTGCTGTGAAAGGTGGTGGCGCCTTCATGAACGGCAAAGCAATCCATGTGAGCGAAGAAGCCGACCCGGTGCACGCCATCGTTTCGAACGGCGACTTCAACGTGGGCAATCCCGAAAAGATCAATCCGCAGAACTCTCGCAACTTCGCCCGCGAGGCCGAGGTGTTCGAGCGAGTCAAGTGCTTTGGCTCGGCAGTGGTGGAGGGGTGTTTTACCGCGTGCGGCCGCATCGACTGCTTCGTGATGACGATGAGCTACCCTTGGGATATCGCTGCGATAGCCCTGATTGTCGAGGAAGCCGGCGGAAAATCCACCCATATTGACGGGTCCCCGATGCTGTTCGTGGATGGCGAGCAGGTGGTGTTCTCGAACGGCATCCTGCATGAAACGCTCGTGAACTGCGTAACGATGTAAAATGATTTTTACTTTTGTGCTGGAAAACCGCTGACTTACAAAAATGTAAGTTTTTGTTCCGTAGCTCGTTGAAATTTTGTTAAAATTGGCTATTTTGATTTATTTCAAAAAAGTAACTTACAAAAATGTAAGAAATTGAAGATTTTTGGCTCTGTTTTTCACTTTTTGTCGCGGGTTTGCTATCTTTAGACCCGTTAAAAACTTTAACAATCAAAACTCTCAACGGAGATATATAAAATGGCAATCAAGAATGCTTACCTTCAGAAAGTCTATGACAAGGTCGTCGCCCGTGATCCGGACCAGGCCCTCTTCCATCAGGCTGTCCGTGAATTCCTCGAATCCCTCGACCCCGTCCTCGAACAGGACAAGTCCTGGGAAACCAACGGCGTTATCGACCGTCTCGTCGAACCGGAACGCGTGATCACCTTCCGCGTGCCTTGGCTCGATGACAAGGGTAACGTTCAGGTCAACCGCGGCTACCGCGTGCAGTTCAACTCCGCCATCGGCCCGTACAAGGGCGGTATCCGTCTCCGTAACGAAGTGACGCTCTCCATGCTCAAGTTCCTCGGCTTCGAACAGATCTTCAAGAACAGCCTCACCACGCTCCCCATGGGCGGCGGCAAGGGTGGTTCCGACTTCGACCCCAAGGGCAAGAGCGACAACGAAGTGATGCGCTTCTGCCAGTCCTTCATGACTGAACTCTGCAAGCACGTCGGTGCCGACACGGACGTTCCGGCTGGTGACCAGGGTACTGGCGCTCGCGAAATCGGTTACATGTTCGGTCAGTACAAGCGCATCCGCAACGAATTCGTGGGCGTTCTCACCGGTAAGGGCCTCTCCTACGGTGGTTCTCTCGCTCGTACCGAAGCTACCGGTTACGGCCTCTGCTACTTCACCCGCGAAATGCTCAAGGACCTCGCCAACGACTCCTTCCAGGGCAAGACCGTCGTGATTTCCGGTTCTGGTAACGTTGCTCAGTTCGCCTGCCAGAAGGCTACTCAGCTCGGTGGCAAGGTCGTGACCATGTCCGACTCCAACGGCTACATCTACGACCCGAACGGCATCAACCTCGACGTCGTTCTCGACCTCAAGAACGTGAAGCGCGCCCGCATTAGCGAATACGCCAAGCTCGTCCCGGGTTCTGAATACCACGAAGGTTCTAAGGGCGTTTGGACGGTCAAGTGCGACATCGCTCTTCCGTGCGCAACCCAGAACGAACTCGACCTCGAAGGTGCCAAGGCCCTTATCGCTAACGGCGTGAAGGCCGTTGCCGAAGGTGCAAACATGCCGTCTACTCCGGAAGCTATCGAAGCCTTCCAAAAGGCTGGCGTTCTCTTTGGACCTGCCAAGGCTGCTAACGCTGGTGGCGTGGCTACCTCCGGCCTCGAAATGTCCCAGAACTCCGAACGTCTCTCCTGGACCTTCGAAGAAGTGGACAAGAAGCTCGAAGGCATCATGAAGAGCATCTACGCCGCTGCTTCCTCTGCCGCTGTCAAGTACGGCCAGAAGGGCAACCTCGTGATGGGTGCAAACATCGCCGGCTTCCTCAAGGTTGCCGATGCCATGAAGTGGCAGGGCGCTGTGTAATAGCGATGAGCTATGAGCATTGAGCGATCAGTTATAAACTGACTGCAAAATCTTGCAAAAAATCCCCCGGTTTCAAAAACCGGGGGATTTTTTTTGTTTTTTTCCAAAAAAAGGTTAGATTTGAATTGATTGTATAAAGGGGCCCTGAGAGCATGCGCTTGTTCACGATTTGGATTGTATTGTCTTTGATGCACTTGTCCGTTTTTGCCGCACCATCGGTATGGACCGGCAAGGTGGCGGAAAAGTTCCAACATGGTGAAGGCAAAATTGAAGACCCTTACCTTATCAAGACCCCCGAAGAATTTGCCTTGATGGCTAAAAAATATGCCGATTCGGCGTATTACCGTTTGGCCGAGGACATCGTCTTGAACGAGGGCGATGCCAAGGACTGGGCCAAGAAGGCTCCGAAGAATAAATGGACTGTTTATGGCGATACGGCTAAATATGCCCGGGTTCATCTAGACGGTGAAGGGCATTCGATCAGCGGCCTTTATATCAATAGTGACAAGGATTATCAGGGCTTGTTTGGTGCCTGGACCGGTGTCGTTGCAAATATTAAAATCAAGAATTCCTATGTCAAGGGGCGTAATTATGTAGGGACGCTTGCGGGTGTATTTGGCTCTGAAGAACGATGGCTTTTAACTCGTCCTAATCCTTTTGGAAACGAGAACAATGGACATATTGTAAATATAGATGCGGATGTTGTTGTCGAAGGCCACAATTTTGTGGGTGGGTTGGGTGGATTGCTCAATGAAAAGAAAGCGTCAATTGATTCGAATGGCTACGTTTCTTATGAATCAAAAGGTAGCAGTTCTTATAGTCCCATTTATCAGTATGATCTTACTGTATCGGGTTCAGTCCAGGCTGATTCTGTAGTTGGCGGTATATTTGGTAGTTATATAAGTGTATCTAACGATTGTATGGGGCTATGGAACAAAGCTTCCGTGACAGGATCTTTTGATGTGGGTGGGATTTTTGGTTATTTATATTCGTATAATTCATCTTCGCCAAATAGTTTTATTAATTCAGGCGTTGTTAAAGGAACCAGAAAAGTAGCCGGTATAATAGGTGGTTTTGCGTATAATGAATCCCCGGACTTGGAAAACTTGGCAAATTTGGGGGCGGTTTCGGGTAAAAGCCGAGTAGCTGGACTGGTAAATTCTGATATTTCGAAGATTCGTCGAAACATATACAATTCCTATAATGCTGGTGAAATTACGGGTGATTCGGTGGTTTCTCCTCTATTTTACGATGATTCCTGTTCTCGTGAATGTCTTGATACTTTGCATGTCTATGACTTGTTTACTGAACACGCGGACTCGATCCATGAGTATGCGGATTCCATGGGAGCCTATTTTTTCCCGGATACAGGAGCGTCGCCTATCAATAAGGGATTGCCTGTATCGGCATATTTCTATCCGGAAAAAATCTACAGTCATGGGCATGGGATTCACGATGATCCGTTCTTGATTGCTAGTGTTGATGATTTACGCCGTTTTGAACGCCATGCGGCGTTGAGGACTTCGCAGTATGGGAAGGATACTTATAGATACTATAGGCAAACTGCCGATATTGTATTCCCCAAGGAGAATAACGAATGGACTCCTGTAACGGTAAACAAGATCCACTATGATGGCGGGGGACATTCAATTTCGGGTTTCGCTATTCATGAAGCGCGTTTAGAAGTTGATTCGACTGTTTTAAAACAGATAGATGCGTCTACAAGTTATTCTACCAATTTAGATAGATATACGGAAGCCTCGCGATGCACTGGTTTTTTCAGGAGGATTCAAGACGCTACGATTGACAATTTAAAACTCAAAGATATAGATGTTGAGGGTGACTTTCAAGTAGGAGGCCTCATTGGATGTAATTATGGACCCTCTCCCATTGTGAAGCGTGTTTCTGTGGAAGGAACTGTCAAAGGACTTTTTCAAGTTGGGGGCATTGCTGGCGTATCTATTGCAAAATTTCATGATGTCGTAAATCATGCAACTGTATCTGGAAGGAAATATGTCTCTGGAATTACAAATACAAGACAGTCTATCAATGTGGATTTGCTTCGTTTCGTGCGAAACCATGGCAAGGTGACAGGTAATGCTTATGTTGCTGGAATTGTTAGTGAAATTGAATTAGAAGGAATCTTGAACAGCTATGTTTATAACAGGGGGGATATCATTGCCGAAAAAGGTCCGGCCGGCGGGTTGTTTGCCGTGGCATCGACAGGCACTTTCCATACTAATATAACTAATTCATACAATGCGTCGAATGTGACGGCAGAAAAAGATTATGGGGCTTTCTTTGGTATTTTGAATACAAAATGGGATTGGAAAGAAAGTATAGATTCCATGATGCTTTATGACAAAGCTTTGATGAACGATCCAAGAAACATGTATCGTATAGTAAATGGAAACGATTCAAGTCTTGTGTCGGATGCTGCTTTTGCTGCCGTTGATTCTAAAACGCTTAAGTCTGCGGGGGCAAAGGAATTGGGCGCGTTATATGGCGCCGATGAAAAGAATGAGAATGGTGGATATCCTGTATTTAAAATGCTTAAAGGCAATGGCACGTCGGATTCGCCTTACCTTATCGAAACCGCAGATGATTTATGGAAACTAAGTGAACTGGCCTGCTGTGATATTAAACTGATGAGTCTATATCAGAATTCGCATTACAAGCTGATTGCCGACATTGATTTGAAAGCATCTGCAAAGAAACCTTGGGTTCCTATTTATATAGGTGTGTGGGGTGTCTTCGATGGGGACGGACATACGGTATCTGGGATTTATGTTGATTCGACGAGAAAAGATGACTACACTATAATAAGGGGAGGATTGTTTTTAAATAATTTTGGAACCATAAAAAACTTGGGTATTGCCGATTCTCACATTTATGGCGATACCGCTGGCGCAATTGTGGCCATAAATGCCGGAGTTATTGAAAACTGTTGGAATAAGAATGCCGTTGTGGAGGCTTCCGATGTTGCAGGGGGTATTGCTGGCGTGATGTATCCAGGGGTTGTTGCTACTTATGCCGTTATGTCCGATTTAGAAGAATATCAGGCTATTGCAAACCGTGAAGTGTACATAAACAAAGCGTATAATGGAGGAACTATTCGCTCGGGTGATGCCAGTGCGGGAATTGTTGGAGTGGTTGTAGATGTTCCTTATCGAACAGATTTTGTTGCCCGTAGGAATGTTAATATGCGTATCGCCAATTCGTATAATGTGGGGACGGCTGGCGCTGGTATTGTTTGGTCCACTGCTTTAATTGGAGAAGGTATTGTGGAGATAAAGAATGTGTATGATGCGGGAACTGGATGCACCGAAAACGGTGATACTAGGCGTGCTCAGAATGTCATAAATTCCTACTTTGTGGACAAGAATCGTAAGGGTTGCGTGAATTACGGAACGCCCATGACGGCGAAAGAAATGAAGACCAAGGATTTTGCCAAAAAGATGGGCGAGGCGTTTAAGTATGATGCCAATGGCGTGAACAATGGTTTCCCCATCTTTTCCGACAATAGGGGCTTTGATCCTGACGAACCCTTCAGTGTCAAGCAGCAACGGCTTGTCTACAAGGCGCTGCAGGTGAGTGTCGCCGGGCGAGAGATCCGTATCGACAACATGATAGAGGATGTAAATACGGCCCTGTTCGACCTGCGCGGCAAGCGCGTCTGGAGCGGGACGGGAAAATCCGCCGTAATTCCGGTCCAAAAGGCGGGCGTGTATATTGTCCGGAACAAGTACCAGATGGCTAAAATTGTAGTCCGATAATGCCCGGCCGTCGGCCTTTATTGCGCCGATGTGACGGGCGTCATATTTCTCGTTTGTTCTAAGTGTGGGCTGGGTCACACAAGCGTTTTTGGCTTAGTTTATTTTATTTTATATGCAACATTCAAAAAACCCGTTTTTTGGAGCGTTTTCGGGCAATTTGGAGTGAATTTTTGTTGGTTGCTTTTTGGAAAGTCTTTGTATTCTTTTTGTAATGAATTATTCCATCCTGAAATATATTTTGAATGTATATTTTTTTTGTCATAAATCGGAGCACAGATGAGACCTTTTGATGAACATGTTGTTTTGCGTTTCGCTTTGCTGATTGCTAGCCTCATTTTTGCTGCGCTTATTCCGGACTTTGTCAGCCATTCTGACCACCTGCTTATTCTCGTTCCCTATGCAATTTGCATTCTGTTCCTTGTCTACCTTGCCTTGTTCTATCGTTTTCCGTCTTCGTCTGCACAGAAAAAGATGCGCAGCGATGTCAACGTGAACGAAGTCGTTCTGGAACCCATCCGCAATTACGAGCGCGACCTGCAGGAGAAGGACCGCCTTTTCCAAATGATGATCGACGTATCTTCTGAAGGCTTCTGGACCTTTGATGTCTCTTCGGACAAGGTGTTCTGGTCAAACAAGGTGGGGAAGATTCTCGGGATAGAATCTCTGGGGGACTCTTTTGATGTCGTGAAGAGCTGTGTGCTGGAAAGCGACTGGGAGTCCTTCCGTAAGTCCCTGCAGGAATGCTTGAACGACAAGCGTAACTTTACGATTCGCATGCGCCTTTTGAACAAGCATGCTAGCTGCGAAGAAATCGTTGTTTCTGGCCGTCCGCAGTGCAACGATGCTGGCTTGCTGATCCGCGTGATTGGTTCGCTTTCGGCAATTTCCGATTCGCATGACCTGGTTCGCGAAAACGATTTCCTCTCGACCTGTGATTCGCTGACGGGTGTCAGCAACCGCCAGGAGTTCCTGAATGAGCTGGCGAAGGATGTCGAGAAGGCTGCCGGGCGTCCGGACTATATTTTTGCAATCGCCCTTTTGGATATTGACAGCTTTGCTGCGATTAACGATTCCTATTCCATTGATGTTGGCGACCAGGTTCTGCGTATTGTCGCAGACCGCATCACGGCTTCGTCGCGTACGGGAGATTGCATTGCCCGTATCGGTCCCGATGTCTTTGCGCTGATATTTAGGGATGTCCAGGGGAACGACGTGAATTCCGAACTTATTTCCATTGTGCGGAATCTTCATTCCAAGGTCAAGATGCCGCTCAAGCTGGAAGGCAAGGAACTTTACATCAGCGTCTCGATGTCTGTCGTGATTAATAAGGATGGCGATTGCGTGGAAGACCTGCTGGCCAATGCGAATGCAGTCCTTCGCGATATGAAGAAGGGCGGCAACCATGGCGGTGTGCAGTTCTTTACGGGAGGTATCCGCGAGAAGGCGATGAACCTCTACAAGCTGGAATTCGAAATCCGCAGGGCTATCCAGGCACGGGAATTTATGCTGGTCTACCAGCCCATCGTCGATATTAGCAACGGCGACCGCATTGTGGGCTTCGAGGCGCTTGTCCGTTGGAACAACAGCGAACGCGGCGTGATTTCTCCGGGTGAGTTTATTCCCATTGCCGAGGAGACGGGCTTGATTGTACCGATGGGCGCCCAGATCCTGCGCATGGCCTGTGAACAGACAAAGGTCTGGGTCGACATGGGCTACGAGAATATCCAGGTGTCGGTCAATTTCAGTGCAAAGCAGTTTGCGCTCGACAACATGGTTGACGATGTCCGCCGCATTTTGCAAGAAACTAAGCTGAACCCGAAGAATCTGAAACTGGAGATTACGGAATACACGGCGCTGTGTGAATCGGAAAAGACCATCGAGATGATGCGTGCGCTTGCGAGCATGGGCTTGCAGATTTCCATCGATGACTTTGGTACGGGTTACAGCAGTTTGGCTTATCTCAAGCGTTTCCCGGTGAATACGCTCAAGATGGACAAGTCGTTTGTCGACCACGTGACGGATGACGAGGAAGATGCTTCGTTTGCGCGCATGGTCATTGGCATTGCCAATTCGATGAACTTGGGACTCATTGCCGAAGGTGTCGAGACGCGGGACCAGCTTGACTTCCTTAGGAGCGAAGGTTGCCGGTTCATCCAGGGATTCTTCTTCAGTAAGCCGTTGAACTCCGAGGCTGCGCTGGCCTACTTGCGCAGGCATTATTCTGCCGATTCGAGTTCTTCGCAGGTTTCCATGGCGCTTCAGATGCCGTAACAGCGGCGCGTATTTTCGCGACAGTGCCCGTAGATAGCCTCTACGGGTTCATTTTTTATTGTGGCGAGCGCCTGGGCGATGTAGGGAATGTACCCGGAATGGCAGGGCTTGCCGCGGTAGGGGATGGGGGCCATGTAGGGCGAGTCCGTTTCCAGGAGCATTTGGCTTGTGGGGACAATGGCTGCGGCGTCGCGCACATTCTGTGCGTTCTTGAACGTGATGATTCCGGTGAATCCGATAAAGATGTTTGCGCCCTTGTTTCCGAGATCGAGCATTTGTTCGCAAAATTCAGGAGAGCCTGTAAAGCAGTGGACGTGTATGTTCTTGCCCTGGATATCGGCGTTCCGGAGTACGGCGAGGGCGTCGTCGTCGGCTTCGCGCAGGTGTAGTACTATGGGCTTGCCGCTCTCGATGCCGAGTTGTAGGTGACGCTCGAATAGCTTAACTTGTTTGTACTTTGTTTCTGCGCCGTAGTGGTAGTCGAGCCCGAATTCGCCGCAGGCGACGCACTTGGGGTGCTTGAGAAATTCCATCATGCGCTTTTCGTCTTCGGCGGTTTCTGTTTCGACATATTCCGGGTGGATGCCGTAGGCGGCGTAGACGTTCGGGTATTTCTCGGTGAGTTCGCGGGCGTAATCGAAGTCGACGGGGTCGCAGGCTACGTGGATGAAGGCTTCGGGCAACAAGACCTGTTTGTCCGCATCGTTCGGGAGGCGGGCGAGGAGGCTGTCGAAACTTTCTCCGGCATGCCGTTCGTAGGAATCAATATGGCAGTGAGTATCGATGAACATGATGCTAGTGGTTAGAGGCTAGAGATTAGGATCTAGTGAATAAGAATCACGCACTTCATGCGTCTAAATTTTCTCTAGCCCCTAGATTCTATTCTCTAGATTCTAATAAGTAACTTCCAAGATTTCGTACGTGATCGTTCCGCGGGGGGCTTGTACTTGCACGGTTTCGCCTTTCTTCTTGCCGAGCAGAGCTTCGCCGATGGGCGACTTCATGCTGATGCGTCCCTTGAGCGGGTCGATTTCTTTTTCACCGACGATGCTGTATGTCTTTTCGCGTTTTGTCTTGATGTCCACCATTTTGATTGTCGCACCGAACTTGATGGAACCGTCTTCGGGAGCGACGTTTTCGACAATCTTTGCTCCGTCCAGGATGCGGTCCAGTTCGCGCAGGCGGCGGTCAATCTCGCGGACGCGCATGCGTCCGTAGGTGTAGGCGGCGTTTTCGCTGCGGTCGCCTTCGGCGGCGGCGGCCTGCACCTGGTTGATCATGGCGGGGCGTTCCTCGTACTTGAGGTGTTCCCATTCGGCCTTGAGTTTTTCGAAACCTTCTTTGGATATCAAATGCTTCATAGAGCGTAAAATATATAAAAAGGGGCGAGGCTCGAGGCACGAACAGTGAGCGGTGAGTCTTTGAGAGACTAAAGGCTAGTGAAAAGAATCACGCACTTCGTGCGTTAATAACAGACGGCGAAGCCGTGATATTTCTCCCTAGATCCTAGATTCTAACCCCTAATCACTTCCTACTTCCCACTTTCCTCATACCTCACACCTCAAAGTGGCTTTAGCCCCGACCTCATAGCCTCTAGCCCCTAGATTCTAGCCTCTATATTTTTCTATATTTGGCACGCAATGATTCGTTTTAAGCACACCCCTATTGATCGTAATGAGTCGAAGTACAAGCGACTCAGCCGTATTTACTATAATCGTATGTTCCCGCGCCGCCAGGATGCCCTTAAGGTTGCGTGGTCCGTGTTTATTGGTGTCTTTATTGGCGTTTGGCCCACTATTGGTTTTGCCATTATTCTCACTGTTGCCCTTTGTGCCGTTTTCAGGCTCCCAAAGGTTCCCGGTGTTATCGCGGATTTTGTCGCGAATCCTGTCACGCAGTTCGGGTTCTTCTACCCGGGCGGATACTACATCGGTTGCAAGATTTACAATCCGGACACCATTTCCTTTGACTTCTTGGGCGAGTTCGAGCGCATGTCCATACGCAACTGCGTCGTGATTCTCAAGAACCTCTGGGTGAATGCCGCCGACCACTTGATTGCTTTCATGATTGGTATTACCATCATGGCTGCTGCGACGGCGTTCGTGTTCTTTGCCATTGCGTATTTCGTGGTGAGCTACCGCAAGAAGAAATGGATTGATGGCAAGACCGGCTACATCCACAACCTCATTTCCGAGGACGAAGTTTTAATTAAGGAATCCCACAAAGGAAAGAAGCCTATGATGCACATCTATCCGTTCAAGGCCTTGCGTCCGGTCAACCCGGCCGAAGCCGAAACTATTTCCGCCCTCCCGTACGACGTGATGAATCGCGCCGAGGCCAAAGCTATGGCCGAAGGGCTCCCGCACTCCTACCTCCGCGTCACGCGTGCGGAACTTGAGTTGCCCGACTCCGTGGACGCCTACGACCCGAAGGTCTATGCGCATGCCCGCGAGAACCTGGACAAGATGATTGCCGACGGCGTGATTGCCTACGACAAGAAGCCTTGCCTCTATGTTTATCGCCAGACGATGAACGGCCGCGAACAGTACGGCCTGGTTTGCTGCGTTCCTGCCGCCGACTACTTCAACGGCATTATCAAGAAGCACGAACTGACCCGCGCCGACAAGGAAGAAGACCGTCTGCGTCACGTGCTCGCCACGAACGCCAACACCGGTCCGGTGTTCCTGACCTACCGTGACCAGGGCCAGTTCGATGTGTTCGGCGCCGTGACCAAGCGTCCGCCGGTCTACGACTTCGTGAGCAAGGGTGATGGCTTTGGACACACGGTGTGGGTTATCGACGATGACGCCGAAATCGAAGCTATCCGCAAGTCCTTCGAGGCTGTGCCGGTGAGCTACATTGCCGACGGCCACCACAGGAGCGCTGCCGGTGCCCGCGCTGCCAGCTACCGCGCCCAGCAGAACCCGAACAATACGGGAGCCGAGGAATACAACCGTTACCTCGCCATCCTCTTCCCGAGCACACAGCTCAAGATTCTCGACTACAACCGCGTGCTCAAGGACCTGAACGGTCGCACTCCGGAACAGCTCATGGCCGAGATGAAGAAGGTGTTCGATATTGTCGAACTCGATAGCATGCAGAGCCCTGCCAAGCAGAACCAGGTGAACTTCTACATGGGCGGCAAGTGGTACGCTTGCAGCTTCAAGGCGGAATACCTCAAGAACCTTGGCCCGGTCGACAGCCTGGATGTTGCCCTGTTGCAGAGACTCATCCTGAAGCCGCTCTTCGACATCGACGACCCGCGCACTTCCAAGCGCATCGACTTCGTCGGTGGCATTCGCGGTCTCGGCGAGCTCGTGAAGCGCGTGGATAGTGGTGAATGCGCCTGCGCCTTCGCCATGTACCCGACGACGCTCGACCAGCTGATGAACATCGCCGACGCCGGCGAAATCATGCCGCCGAAGAGCACTTGGTTTGAACCCAAGCTGCGCGATGGCCTGTTGGTCCACTCGCTCGACTAATTTGTTTTAGTTGGAATTTGCCCCGGATGGTTCGCTGTCCGGGGTTATTTTTTTACCGGTTCCGTTGCCGGTTTGGGGTCGATGGCCTTGGGGGCGTGCGGCCTCCTGATTTCCCTGATTCGGTTTACATTGGGGCGGGGCCTGTTGTCGCTGAGCGCGTCCGTCCCCTTGTTGACATTCTGACGGAGGTCCGGTCTTTCATCCACATTGATTGCCTGGACTTCCGCTTTTATTTTTGGGGGATTCTTCTTCGGAGCGTCCTTCGGCTTTTCCTTTTTCTTGATGGGGAGGATGGTCTTCTGAAATTCCTGCAACTTCTTTAGGACAAATTGCTTCGCGATGTCGGGCTGCTTGATGTAGCGCCCGAGAATACGTTCCTTGGTGAAAAAGCCGAGTTCGCGCGAGTCGACGCAGTGGTTTCCTTTTTCGCAGGCGAGGTAGTAGTTGTCGCTTTCGACGATGAAGGTGTCCATCGGGACGGAATCCCCTTCCATGAAGAATTGGCGCTTGATCTTGATTGGCGAGTTGCCGGGTTCCGCCTGACGGATTTGCATTTCGATGAGGCGCCTGTCTTGCCAGGGGAGCACGTCCAGTTCCTTGAGGCTTACCAGACGGTGCCCCAGTTTGGTCGACCCGATGCGTTCAACGGAAATTTCGCGATTTCCTTGCCAAAGAGTGGACTTGATGGTGAGGGGGAGCCCCTGCTCGTTCATCAGCCTGAGAATGTAGTCCTCTTCCACGTCATTGAGCGCAGAAAGGATGATTGTGTCGCCCTGCTTGGGTACATAGAACTTGCGCGTCTCGATAAAGGAGTCTTCGCCACGCCACATGAAGCGCTTTTGCTTGGTCTTGATGCGCCCTTTGTCCGAAATTTCGATGGTGTCGCCCGGATAGCCTATGATTTTGCGGACGAGCGTTTCGTCGTTCGGCTGCTTGGCCCAGACGATGTCCCCGAAGGTGGCCTTGTCGATGCATTGCGGTAGACGGCAGACCCATATCAGAGAACCTTCCTTGATGCGGGGCTGCATGGCCGTGTCGCGCAGAAGTATCGGCTCGATGGCGTAGTAGCGGATGGCGAGTGCTCCGGTGAAGGCGATGAGCATGATGAAGACGGCAAAGAAGAGGCGGGACTTGGATGTCCGCCACTGCAATCGCCTAACTTTTCTGTCCAGGTATGCCATCGCTTTCGAATATAGATTAGTCGCCGTTGCTGGTGGAGTTGTCCGAAAGCGAAAGCACGGCGAGGAACGCCTTCTGCGGCACTTCGACCGAGCCGATGCTCTTCATGCGCTTCTTGCCTTCCTTCTGCTTTTCGAGGAGCTTGCGCTTACGGGTGATGTCACCGCCGTAGCACTTGGCGAGCACGTCCTTGCGAACGGCCTTTACGGTGGAACGGCTGATAATCTTTCCGCCAATCGCACCCTGGATGGCCACGTCGAACTGCTGGCGCGGAATGAGGTCCTTGAGCTTCACGCAGATGGCGTTCGCGTAAGTGTGCGCCTTGTCGCGGTGGATAATCACGGAGAACGCGTCCACCGGGTCGCCATTCAGCAGGATGTCGAGCTTCACGAGGTTGTTTCTGCGGTATTCGCTCGGAGCGTAGTCGAGGCCCGCATAGCCGCGGCTTACCGACTTTAAACGGTCATAGAAGTCGAACATGATTTCGGCGAGCGGGAGGTTGTACTTGAGGATGACCTTTTCTTCGTCGAGATATTCCATCGTCTCGAACTCGCCGCGTTTCTCGTCGCAGAGCGTCATGAGCGCACCCACGAACTCCTTGGGCGTAAAGATTTGCGCCTTCACGTAGGGTTCTTCGATGTGGTCGTAGCGGCTCGCATCGGGGAGCTTGGAGGGGCTTTCGATTTTCACCATCGTTCCGTCGCTCATGTACACGTGGTATTCCACGTTCGGCACGGTCGTGATGATGTCCACGTTGAATTCGCGGTCGAGGCGTTCTTGCACGATTTCCATGTGCAATAGCCCGAGGAAGCCCGTGCGGAATCCGAAGCCGAGCGCATCGGAGGTTTCCGGTTCCCAGCTCAGTGCGGAATCGTTCAGGCGGAGCTTTTCCAAAGCTTCGCGCAAGTCCTTGTAGTCTTCCGGGTTGATGGGGTAGATGCCGGAGTAGATCATCGGCAAAATATCTTTATAGCCGGGGAGCGGTTCTTCTGCAGGATTTGCCGCGTCGGTCAGCGTGTCGCCGATTTTCACGTCGCTGATGGTCTTTACGTTCGCAAGCACGTAGCCCACCATGCCTTCGGAAAGCTCGTCGCGCGGGTCGCGGCGCATGCTGAACGTGCCGACTTCGGTCACCATGTACTCGGCGCCGGTCTTCATCATCTTGATCTTCATGCCGGCCTTGATTGTGCCTTCCACGATGCGGATGTAGTTGATGACGCCGCGGTAGCTGTCGTAGACGGAGTCGAAAATCAGGGCCTTGAGAGGTTTGCCGCTGTCGCCCTTGGGGGCGGGAATTTCGTCGACAATCTTGTCAAGCACTTGCTCAACGTTCAGGCCCGTCTTTGCCGAGATGCGCGGGATTTTTTCGGGATCGTAGCCCAGCAGGTCGCCCACGAGTTCGGCAATGTGGTCGGGCTGTGCACCCGGGAGGTCCACCTTGTTGAGAACCGGGATGATTTCAAGGTCGTTTTCCAGGGCGAGGTAGAGGTTGGAAAGCGTCTGGGCCTCGATACCTTGGCTAGCATCCACAACGAGAATAGCACCTTCGCAGGCGGCCAGTGAGCGGCTCACCTCGTAGGTGAAGTCCACGTGCCCCGGCGTGTCGATCATGTTCAGGATGTATTCCTTACCGTCACGTTCGTAGATCATGCGGATGGCGTGGGCCTTGATGGTGATGCCCCTTTCGCGTTCCAGGTCCATGTCATCCAGGAGCTGGTTCGTCATCTCGTTCTTCGACACGGTCTTGGTCAGTTCGATCATGCGGTCGGCGAGGGTGGACTTGCCGTGGTCGATGTGGGCGATGATGCTAAAATTTCTGATGTTGTCGTTTTGCGGCATAGATGCGATAAAAATATCGTTGTGAGTCTTTTTTGGGGGTAAATATAGAAAAATAGGCGATTGACGAGGGCCGCAGCATGCCTTGCACAATATTTGATTTGAAAAAATGTATATTTGGAATGCACATTCCGTGTGTTGTGCTGCACAACATTGAGAGTCTTGAACGTGGTAAAAAAAATCATTCTATTCTTGGCCTTTTTTGGTCTGTGTTCCTTGGTGTTTGCCGAAGGGAAAGTTTTCAACAAAGATTATAGTGGCATCAAGGAAATCCAGGCTACGATTACTACCGAAGAAGGTGAAATCGTCATCGATTTGAATTTCAAGGAAGCCCCGAACACGGTCGCCAATTTTGTCGACCTTGCGGAGAAGGGGTTCTACAACGGTCTTACATTCCATCGTGTGATTAACGGATTCATGATTCAGGGTGGCGATCCCGACGGTAACGGCACGGGTGGCCCCGGCTACACAATCGACGACGAGCCGAACAAGTTGCGTCATGAATATGGGGTTATCTCCATGGCGAACCGCGGTCCGAATACGGCCGGTTCCCAGTTCTTTATCACGCAAATGCCCCAGCCCCACCTGGATGGAAAGCATACCGTGTTTGGCCGCGTAACCAAGGGGCATGACGTGGTGTGCCGCGTGGAACAGTTTGATTCGATTATTAACATCAAAATTGTGGAAAAGAAATAAGTATGAGTTCTAAGAAAGTGTCTTCGAAAAAATCCGCTGCGAAGAGCGCTCCGGCGAAGAAACCTGCCGCAAAGAAGCCCGCTGCTAAGCCGGCAGCCAAGTCGGCGGCCAAGGCTCCGGCCAAGAAAGCGGCTGCCAAGCCTGCGGCGAAGTCGGCCAAGCCGGCTCCGAAGGCTGCTGCAAAGAAGTCTGCTGCAAAACCGGCTGCCAAGCCTGTAGCAAAGCCCTCCAAGTCGGCCAAGCCGGCTCCGAAGGCTGCTGCAAAGAAGCCTGCCGCAAAGCCTGCTTCGAAACCGGCGAAGGCTCCTGCCAAATCCGCAAAGCCCGCCACAAAACCAGCGGCAAAGCCGCAGAAACCGGCTGCGAAGTCCACTTCGAAGGCTCCTGCCAAACCGGCTCCGAAGGCCCCGGCCAAAAAGCCGGCCGCCAAGCCAGTGGCAAAACCGGCTGCAAAGCCCGCTAAGCCCGCACCGAAGCCTGCTGCAAAGCCTGCTGCCAAGGTCGCCAAGCCGGCTCCGAAGGCTGCAAATGCTCCCGCAGCCAAGAAGGCAAATGCCGTTGAACCGGAAGCCAAGGTTGTCAAGAAGGTCGCCGAAGTCGAGGCTCCTGCTGCTGTTGAACCGCAGCCTGTGGCCGAAGTCGCCGAAGAAACGAAGGGCAAGAAGTCCGGCAAGGAAAAGGTCGAAATCCCCTACGCTGTCCTGCTCGAAGGCGGCAAGAAACTGAGCAAGTCCATCTTCTTCTTCGAAATAGACGAGAACGAGGAACGTGCCAACAAGAAGAAGGTCTCTTCCGAAATGAAGAACCTCGACATGAAGCCGACCTCGGCCATCCGTCACAAGATTTCGCTTGCTGAAGAAACGCAGGAAGAGCTGACCGAGCGCCTGCTCAAGGAACTCGAAGAGCAGAATCTTGCGTTCACGCGTGAGGCGGCTACCCAGATTTGCACGCGCTGCAACAAGAACCTGGTTTCTCCCGAATTCTGGGTGGACAAGCATCTCGGCTACTGCGAGGAATGCGCCGCCATCCTGAAGCTCGGCCAGTCCAAGGAAGCCCGCAAGGTCGAATACCAGCTCGGCGCCATGGGCGGCGACTCCCTTGACGAGGCTGAGGACGATAGCGAGTTTGGCGAAGGACCGGACGCAGCCGATATCAAGGACGCCGAAGAAGAATTCGCCGATTTCGAATAGTCGACTGTTCGCACAAGTCTAAAACGAAAAGGACCCCTCGGGGTCCTTTTTATGTTGTATGAAATATGCGGGCTGGCTTTTGTTTTGCCTGTCGGGCTTAGTTGACCTTGCGCATCACGCCGATGACGCGGCCGGCAATCGAGAAATCCTTGCGGTTGTTGACGATAATCGGGCGGTACTTCGGGTTTGCGGCTCTTAGCTCGATGTGGTCGGAGCTCGGGTGGTAGTACTTGACCGTAGCCTCGTTGTCGATCTGGGCGACAACGATTTCACCCTGTTCGGCGCTCTTCTGCTGGCGGGCGAAAATGAGGTCACCGTCAAAGATGCCGGCATTGATCATGGAGTCGCCCTTGACGCGGAGTGCGAAAACGTCGCTGCGGCAGGCGAGGAAGTCGCGGTCGATGGTGACGGTGCCTTCGAGGTTCTGCACAGCGAGAATCGGCTGGCCGGCGGCGACGCGGCCGACGATAGGAATTTCGATGGTGTTGTTCGCTGCGGGTTCCTGGCTGTCGTTACCATTCGAGAGAATCTCGAGGCCACGGCTGAGGCGCGGGGAGCGGTTGATATATCCCTTCTTGATGAGGGCGGCAAGTATGGAGCGCACCCCGTTCGTGGAGGAAATCTCGAAATGGTTGCCGATTTCGCGCACGGTGGGTGGCATGTGGTTTTCCTTGGAGTACTTCTTGATGTACTCGTAGATTTCCGCTTGACGGTCTGTCAGTTCCTTTTTCTTCGTGTTGTCCATCTTTTGCCTCGCTTTTTAGCCTCGCAGTGGTTTGTTTTGCCTTGCCCGGATTCGCAATTTTAATCGTAAATCCAGTTTTAGCAGCGACTTATATAAATATAGTGCACTCTTGGGCAAATGTCAATAGTTTCACTGCACATTTTTTCACTTTTTTAGAATATTCGCAAGCCGGAGCGTTTGGTTGCGAATCATTTATGGTTGTGCAGCGATGGTCAGAAAGGCTAAAATAATCGAAAAAATGGCTCAGTTACAGTGTGGACTGGAACTGGTGGAACTTCTCGAGAAGCTCGTCGTAGGTCTTGGTGGCCTCGAGTTGCGGGAACTGGGCCACGATGGAATCCGGCGCACAGAAGAACACGCCCTTTTCGGCCTGCTTGAGCATTCCCGTATCGTTGAAGGAATCGCCCGAGGCGAACACCTTGAAGTTGAGGGCCTGCAGGTGCTTCACGACTTGAGTCTTCTGGTCGCTCATGCGCAGACGGTAACCCTTGATGCGGTCGTTTTCCACGATGAGGTTGTGACAGAAAATGGTCGGGAAAGCGAGGTTCTTCATGATGGGGTAAGCGAATTCCTGGAACGTGTCCGAGAGGATGATCACCTGCGTTTCGTCGCGGAGCTTGTCCATGAAGTCGCGGGCGCCATCGAGCAAGCCGAGGTTCGCGATGACGTTCTGGATGTCCGAAAGCTTGATGTTCTCGCGGTCGAGAATCGCGATGCGGCCCTTCATGAGCACGTCGTAGTCGGGAATGTCGCGGGTGGTGAGGCGGAGGTCCTTGATGCCGGTTTTTTCGGCGACGGCAATCCAGATTTCAGGGGCAAGGACACCTTCAAGGTCCAGGGTGACGACACATTGCTTAGTGAACATTTTACTTTCTCTCGTTTATAATGCTTTGCAAATCTTCTACGGTAATCTTGTATTTGGTGCGGCAGAAATCGCAGACGACTTCGAGATCCTTGCCCTCTTTCATGAGGTCTTCCAGGTCGGCCGTCTTGAGGGTCGCGAGCGTTGCGACGGTGCGTTCCTTGCTGCAGGGGCAGTACGGCTTCGGGTCGATCTCTTTTACGATGTCGATATCGTAGGGACCGCGCAGCTGGTCCAAAAGTTCGTCCAGGTTGAAGCCCTCGGGCGTGTTCATGTCCTTGAACTTCGGCAGGTTCTGCACGATGACTTCGATCAGGTTGATGTCCTTGTCTTCAAGGTCGGGGAAGGCTTCGATGTAGAAACCGGCAGCGTAGTCGAGCTTGCTCGGGTCTTCCTTGTTGAAGGCTGCCTCGATACCCACAGCGGAGCGGATTTGCTCGGACTGCAGCAGGTAGGTGGCGAGGTTCTGGCCCATCGACACGGAAGGCGCTTCAATAATGCTTTCGTGGACGCGCTTGCCCAGTTCGTTCAGCTTTATGACACTCACGCTCTGCGGGAGGAGGGCCGGTTCGTTCCCACCGACGGCCTGGAGTTCGGGCTGTGGAATCATGGCGCGCACGAGGCCCTGCGGCGTGGAGTCCGACTGGATGTGGGTGATTTCACCCGAAAAACGCGTGGTCAGGCTCACCGTGCCGGGGAACTTGAGGCTTGCGCTCAGGAAAATGCTTGCGATGGAGTTCTCGGCGAGGAGTTTCAACGCGAAACCTTGCGCATTGTGGAATTTGCCGATTTCGTTCATCGTCGCGGTCAAATCGACGACTATCAGGCGGAAGGGCGTCTTTTTGCCCGTAGCGCGGATGATGCGGTCCTTGAAATTCATGGGCACAAAGATAGTAAAAAGGTGTGAGGTCGGCGCGTTGCGCCTTTGAGGTCGCTGCGCTTTGAGCTATGAGATGTGAGGTCGCGACCTTCGGTCGATTTGAGCATTGAAATCGCTCGCAAGCTCGCTTTGAGGTGTGAGGTCGGGGCTAAAGTCCCTCTGAGCAGTTAGCGATGAGTAGTAAAAACCTCATCGCTCACCGCTCATCGCTCACCGCTCATCGCTCACCGCTCACCGCTCATCGCTCATTGCTCATTGCTCTTGCCTCGCACCTCTCCACATTTTATTACATTCTTTCAAAAAGAGGTAAACTATGCAGATACTTTTCCTTATGGCCGATGGTTTCGAAGAAACTGAGTTCGTGACTCCGTTCGATTACTTGCAGCGTGCAGGTTTTGAGGTCGCGCTCGCGAGCGTTTCTGGCAAGGCCGAAGTTGTGGGTGCGCACGGGCTGAAAATTGCCGCCAATTTCGCTTTGAATGCAGCCGATACGGCCGCATTTGATGGTATCCTGCTGCCGGGCGGCGGTCCGGGAGTGCAGAACCTCAAGGCGAGTGCCGAGGTCGAGAAGGTTGTTTGCGATTTCAACGACCAGAACAAGTGGATTTTTGCCATTTGTGCGGCCCCGCTTGTGCTCAGCAAGGCGGGAATTCTTGTAGACCGTACTGTTACATGCTTCCCCGGTTGCGAAACGGAGCTTGTCTGCAATGAATTTTCCGAAGACCGCGTGGTCGTAGACGGGAATATCGTCACGAGCCGTGGCGCTGGCACTGCCGAAGAATTTGCGTTTGAATGTATCGCCCAGTTGGGTGGCCGCGAACTTTCGGAGAAAATCCGCAAGCAGGTCGTGGCTAGATAGTTACAGCCCGCAGTTGGACGGGTTTTTGCTCTTGCCGCGTTTTACGCCTTGCGATGCGACGAACTGGTCTAGGGTTACGCTCGTGAGGTAGCCCTGGATAATCTTGTCGAGTTCTTCCCACACGGGATAGGTCTCGCATTCCGCCATTCTCGGGCATTTCCCGGCTTTTTCGTCGAGGCAGGATACCGGCACGACCGATGTCTCGGTTGTCTTCAAAATGTCGTAGACGCTGCAGGTCTTGGGGTCGCAATTCAGCTTGTAGCCGCCGGCCTTGCCGCGTTCGCCCGTGAGCAGTTTCGCCTTGACGAGTGTCCCCAGGATGCCCTCGAGGTACTTGATGGAGAGGTTCTGCCTTTCGGCGATATCCTGCAGCTTGGTAAAGTTGTCTGGGCTGTTTTGGACAAGGTCAATCATAACGCGCAGGGCATATCTACCTTTTGTCGATATTCTCATGATTCCTTCCCTTGTTTAAATCCTTATCCGACGCTGTGCTCAAGCTTGAGCGTCAGCAGTTGTCTTGCCTCGGTCGCGAATTCACCGGGAAGTTCCTTAAATACGTCCTTGCAGAAACCGCCGACCATGGCTTGGATGGCGTCTTCACGTTTGATGCCGCGGCTCTCGAAGTAGAAGAGCTGGTCTTCGCTGATGCGGCTGGTGGTCGCTTCGTGCTCGGTCTGGGCGCTGGCGTTTGCCACGGTGATGTAGGGGAACGTGTGGGCCGCGCTCTTGTCGCCCACGAGCATGCTGTCGCACTGCGTGTAGTTGCGTGCGCCCGTGGCGGACTTGCGGATGCTGACTTCGCCGCGGTAGGCGTTGCTGCTGTAATCGGCGCTGATACCCTTGCTGATAATCGTGCTCTTGGTGTTCTTGCCAATGTGGATCATCTTGGTGCCGGTGTCGGCCTGCATGTGCCCGTTGGTGAGGGCCACGCTGTAGAATTCACCCACGGAGTTGTCGCCCAGAAGCACGCAGCTCGGGTACTTCCACGTGATGGCGGAACCCGTCTCGACCTGCGTCCAGCTGATGCGGCTGTTCTTGCCCGCGCACTTGCCGCGCTTGGTCACGAAGTTGTACACGCCGCCGGCTCCCGTCTCGCGGTCGCCTGCGTACCAGTTTTGCACGGTCGAATACTTAATTGAAGCGTTGTCCTTCGCTACCAGTTCCACGATGGCGCTGTGCAGCTGCTTGCTTGAATATTCCGGCGCAGTGCAGCCTTCGAGGTAGCTCACGCTGGCACCTTCGTCGGCGATAATCAAGGTGCGCTCGAACTGGCCTGCTTCCTTGTTGTTGATGCGGAAGTAGGTGGAAAGGTCCATCGGGCACTTGACTCCGGGCGGGATGTACACG
This sequence comes from Fibrobacter sp., assembly GCA_017412605.1. Classification (GTDB taxonomy): domain Bacteria; phylum Fibrobacterota; class Fibrobacteria; order Fibrobacterales; family Fibrobacteraceae; genus Fibrobacter. The sequence goes on from JAFPWY010000003.1 coordinate 128,111, forward strand.
AAGCTTCCGTCACCAAAGACGGCGCTGTTGAGTGCCGCAAAATAGTTGTCGCCAGCCGGGACCACGCTTCCCAGGTATTCCTCGATGAGTTCGGGGTATTCCTTGATGGCGTCGCTGATGGAGCAGAACAGGATGCCCATTTCCATGAGCTTTTTCTTGTGGCTGGTGTAAATGCTCACCGAGTCAAAAACTGCGTCCACGGCCACGTTGGCAAGTCGCTTCTGTTCGTCGAGCGGGATGCCCAGCTTTTCGAAGGTGGCCAGGAGTTCCGGGTCCACGTCTTCAATCTTTTCGTGACTTTTCTTGGTCTTCGGGGCGGAGTAGTAGACGATGTCCTGCAGGTCGACCGGTGCAAAACTCAGCTCGCCCCAGTTCGGCTGCTCCATGGTCTTGAGCTTTTCATACGCTTTCAGTCGGAAATCAAGCATGAATTGCGGTTCGCCGCGGAGCGCGGATGCCCTGCGGATGATATCTTCGTTCAGGCCCTTTTCAAAAGCCTCGTTTTCGATATCCGTTACAAAACCGTACTTGTAATTCTCACTCATGATGCGCCTATTTTCAAATTCGACCCAAATATAAAAAAGTTCCAGTTGATGCGGCGCGAAGCGTTTGTTTTGTTGCGCCGCTTTTCTAAATTGTAGGCGATGAAAGAAAATTCGGGAAAAAAAGGAAAAGTATATCTAATTGGCGCCGGGCCGGGCGATCCGGGATTATTGACGTTGCGCGGAAAGTCCGTGCTCGAAAAGGCAGACGTAGTGGTTTATGACCGCCTTGTTTCGCCCGCCATTCTCGGGTTTTGCAATCCGAAGGCCAAGATGGTGGATGTGGGCAAGATGCCGACGCACCACAAGGTCAAACAGTCCGAAATTAACAAACTATTGGTGCAATTTGCTAGTGAAATGCCGAATGCGACCATTGCCCGCCTCAAGGGGGGCGACCCGTTCGTGTTCGGGCGTGGTGGCGAAGAAGCTTTGGAATTGCTTGCAGCTGGCGTAGAATTTGAGGTTGTTCCGGGTATTACCTCGGCGATTTCGGTTCCGGCTTATGCGGGCATTCCCGTGAGCCATCGTGGCATTGCGACCAGTTTCCATATCATCACCGGCCATGAAAAGGCGGAATCTTCCTCCAATGTCATCCCCGCGCCCACTGATGTCATCCCCGCGCAGGCGGGGATCTCCTCTGCGCCGGTAGGTCTAGATTTTCCTGCTCTTGCGCATTGCCCCGGCACGCTCATCTTCTTGATGGGTATCGCCAACATGGATTTCATTGCCAAGCGCTTGATGGAATGTGGCAAGGACCCGAAAACTCCTCTTGCTTTTATCGAAAAAGGGACGACCCCGTACCAGCGCACCGTCATGGCGACGCTTGAAACGGCGGGGGAGACCATCGTCCGTGAAAATGTGACGGCCCCTGCAATAACGATTATGGGTGGCGTTGTGGAACTGGGCAAGACGCTTGCTTGGAAAAAGAATTTGCCGCTTTCGGGAAAACGCCTTGTGGTAACTCGTGCTGCCAAGCAGGCTAGTGGGATTACTGCCCGCCTCACGGCTCTCGGCGCCGAAGTCATCGAAACCCCGATGATCGAAACCCGCACTTTGGAACGCCCTCTTGTCATGGCGCAAGCGCATGACAGCATCGGCTCGGCAATGCCTGTCTGTGAACAGCCTGTCACTGCACTCGCCTCGCATGTCATTGCGAGCCCCGAAGGGGCGCGGCAATCTAGCCCTGCCGACTTCAGTTCTCTCGCAAATTTCGACCTACTCGCTTTCACCAGCACAAATGGCGTGGAAAGCTTCTTCAAGCTATTGCTCGCCTCGGGCAACGACATCCGCATCCTTGCGGGCAAGAAAATTGCGAGCGTCGGGAAAATTACCGAAAAGAAGTTGCTCGAATACGGCATCCGCTGCGATTTCGTCCCCGAAGACCATACCGGCGAAGGCCTCGGAATGCTTCTTCGAAGCATTTTAGACGAAAGAACGCTCGTAAACTCGCTACAGACGAAAGACGAAAGAGGCTCAACAAATTCGCAGACTTTAGCAAGTTCCCTGAGCTTGTCGAAGGGAACTGAATTCACGAATTTGGATGAATCTCGCATCCTCCTACTGCAAGGCAACCTCGCCGACGACACTTTGCTCAAACTCCTCCCGCAGGCGACCCGTTGGGTGGTTTACGAGACGCTCCCCGTGGTGGAACTCCCTGAATGGAAGCGTGAAGCCGTTGCCAGCGCCGATGCCGTCGTGTTCGCCAGCACCAGCGCTGTTGATAATTTTGTCAAACTTCTATCTCAAAGCACCGTAGGTGCGACCTCGTGCCTCGAAGCGCCGCAGGCGCGACCCCGTACCTCGTTTTGCATCGGCCGCATGACGGAATCCGCAGCCCGCAAGCACGGCTTTGATACCGTCACTTCCGACGAGACGACGATGGATTCGCTCGTCAAGAAAATTGCGGAATACTATGCAGGGGAGGGCGCATAATGAAAGCCATCCTGATTATCGCGCACCACTGCATATTGCCCGGGGCCTACAAGGGTTTCGAGGAAATCCTGGACAAGTTGCATCACGACTTGCCCGGTACGCGCGTGGCGAGCACGAGTCTCCTGGATTTGGAAAACGACCTGCGCACGCTCTTGCGCGAAGATGTGGAGTCAGTGACGCTCCTGCCTTATTTGCTGTTGAACGGTCAGCATTCCAAGAACGATGTGCCGCGCGTGGTGGCGAAATTGCAGGCGGAATTCCCGCAGATTCCTATAACGCTGTTGCCCTGCCTCGGCGACTGGAAAGAATTCGCTGACATGGTCGTCGCCGGTGTCCGTAATGCACAGAAACCGCGCACTTGCGCCCCTTCATCATCCTCGAGCCTCGAACCTCGAACCTCGAACCTCTTCTCCATCGAAGTCAATCTCGAAGGCAAGAACGTCCTCGTGGTGGGCGGTGGCCGCATTGCGCTGCGCAAGGTCAAAACGCTTTTGCCGACTGGAGCCCGCATCACCGTGGTTGCGCCGCAGTTCGACCCAGAATTCCATAGCCTAGTGCCGTCAGCTATGAGCGATGAGGGCTCAAAGCTCAAAGCTCAGTGCTCACTGCTGAATCGCCCTTACGAGCCGCTTGACCTCCGAGGCGTCTTCATGGTCTTTATCTGCACCGACCAGCCTGCCGTCAATGCGCAAGTTTCAAACGATGCCCGCGCCCGCCGCATTCTGGTCAATAACGCCTGTGATTACCTCGACGGCGACTTTATCGTGCCCGCTCGCATGGATTTCGGTGAAAACATTGCCGTGACCGTCTCCACGCAAGGCCGAGCCCCTTCGCTCGCCAAGAAACTCAAACAGAAAATCCAGGCCGAATGGGCTGACGGCCTTGAACAGATCGAACGCGAATTTTTAAATTCATGATATTATGATTATCCGTCCTCGTCGTTTACGCAAGAATGAAACCATCCGCAACATGGTTGCGGAAACCGCAGTCAACCCCGATTCGCTCGTCTACCCGATGTTCGTGGTAGAAGGGGAGGGCGTTAAGGAAGAAATCCCTTCGATGCCCGGGCAGTTCCGTTTCTCTATCGATGAAATCTTGAAGGAACTCGAAAGCTGCGTTGCGCTGGAAATCAAGTCGATATTGCTTTTCGGCATCCCGCACCACAAGGACGAAATGGCGACTTGCGCCTATGATGACGATGGCATTGTGCAGCGTGCGGTGCGCTCCATCAAGGCGCATTTCCCCGATCTGTACGTGATTACGGACGTGTGCCTTTGCGAGTACATGAGTCACGGGCATTGTGGGATTATCAAGGATGGCGACGTGGATAATGACCCGACGCTGGAACTCCTCGCGAAGACAGCGCTTTCTCATGCGGAGGCCGGAGCCGACATGGTTGCCCCTTCCGACATGATGGACGGCCGCGTGGGGGCCATCCGCAAATGTCTCGATGAACATGGGTTCACGAATACGCCTATCATGGCTTACAGTGCGAAGTTTGCGAGCGCCTATTACGGCCCGTTCCGCGATGCGGCCGATTCCGCCCCGCATTTCGGCAACCGCAAGAGCTACCAGATGGACGTGCGCAACGGCCGTGAGGCTCTGCGCGAAGTGGAACTCGATATCGAGGAAGGGGCCGACATCGTGATGGTGAAGCCTGGCCTCGCTTTCCTTGATGTCTTGCGCCAGACAGCCGAAGTCAGCAACGTCCCGGTGGCAGTGTACAACGTGAGCGGCGAGTATTCCATGGTGAAGGCTGCGGCAAAGATGGGGTGGATTGACGAAAACGCCATCATCCGCGAAAATTTGCTAGCCTTCAAGCGCGCCGGAGCCGACATCATCATTACCTATCATGCAAAAGAAGCACTCGAGAAGGGCTTGGTAAAGTGATTGTAATGCGCTGTTGATACTATGTATTTACAGCGTATTTTTGTTAATTTGTTTTTTACGAACAAAAGAAATTTTTTATAATTTTATAATATATTATTGGTAAAGACAAAATAATAAATGCTGAATTTATTCGAGTTTTTACTATATAATGAACGTTGAATTAAGTATAACCGAACAGTGCAATCTCCGATGTAGTTATTGCTATTATAGGGATTCCCATGCAAAACGTTGCTCCGTAATGAGCGATGAGGTCATGGAGGCGACCGTTCGGTTGGCGTTCAAAAAAATCCTAAAATCTGGCGACGATTTTCTCAATATTACGTTTTTTGGCGGTGAACCGCTTTTGCGGATGGATTTCATCAAGAAAACGGTGAAGTTTACAAAAGCGTTAGTAAAAGAGAACTCGGCAAAATTGGATAAATCGTTCGAACTTTTTTTCACGGTTGATACGAATGGAACGTTGCTGACGGACGATATTGTCCGTTATTTGAAGAAAGAAAAGTTTAGGGTGACTGTATCCCTGGATGGTCCCGAGAAAAAGCATAACATTGCAAGGGTGACGGCGAACGGAAAGGGGAGCTTTAGGGCTATCAAGCCTTATATTCCGACTTTAGTGGAAATGGGGGCCGGTGTGGTAAGCGTGCTTACCCAACAACATGTAAAGGGCTTCGCAGATTCCATAAAATGGCTTTTCAAGCAAGGTTTCAAGTATGTGGGCGTGGCTCAGGACTTTAACGGCAAATGGACCGGAAAAGACTTTGACGACTTGATCGTTGAATATGAAAAGTTGGCTCGCTTCTGGTTCCGTTCCAAGAAACAGCACATGGACATAAGTTTGGGCCTGATTCAAAACAAGGTGGATATGTCGATTTGGGGAATGCGCCAGAAAGAAACGGGCTGCTTCATAAACTCCCAAACGCTAGTTGTTGCTGCGAATGGTAACACATTCCCTTGTTCGCGGTTTATCTCCAGCCAAAAGAATGCACCCTATATCACGGGAAATGTTCTCGATGAGCAGAGTGGTGTGTATAAAGGTATTTTCCCAAAAAAAATTAGTCGTTTTATCAACAGCGACAGGAAGGAGTGTAGAGATTGTGCGATACGGTATCGCTGTCTTGCGCATGAATGTGGATGCACTTCTTTTTACTCGACCGGATCGCTGGATAAGATTTCGCCGGAAGTTTGCACGCACGAAAGGATCTTATGTGCCATCTGCGACGAATATGCCGCAAAGCTGATTCGTGATTTTTCGGCGCAAAAAAGTTTTCCAACCAACCCTAAACCCTAACCAAAGAGGATAACATGGCTACAACAACTGCAAAAAAAGAAACATTGACACTTGCGACTAAGCAGTCCAAAGAAATGAAAGCGGCTTTGAAAGAGTTCTTTCCCGCTGAAGCCGTCGAATATTTGAAGGAGACGAAGAAGAGAAGACCTCGTCGTCCTTTTATTGAAGGTATTCCGTACCCTGGTCCGATTTACAAATCTGCTGTTTTGTCGGATGCCGTAAAGCAAAAGCTTCTGACTGAAAGCGTTCGTTTTGAAAGAGCTCAGGCGGAGTTTTTTGATTGCATCGATAATCTTTTGACGATTAGCAGCAAGCTCTAGTCTGTTGAAGTAAAATCTTCCTTGATGACAGCAAGGTCTTCCTTACGGGGAAGACCTTTTTTTTATTTTTTTCATCATGAACCACTCTCTTAGTGAAAAACTTTTTGCAGAAGCCAAGAACTTGATGCCGGGCGGCGTGAACAGCCCGGTGCGTGCATTTGGAAACGTGGGGGCGACTCCTCCGTTCATCGCCCGAGCGAAGGGCAGCCACATCTACGATGTGGACGGTAACGATTACATCGATTACGTGGGTAGCTGGGGCCCGATGCTTTTGGGACACGCCCACGATGCCGTTGTCAAGGCTGTGGCCGAGACGGCGCAGAACGGCCTTAGTTTCGGTGCCCCGTGCGGGCTCGAATCCAAGCTGGCGAAACTCGTGATGGAGTTGGTGCCGAGCGTGGAGATGATCCGCATGGTGAACAGCGGGACCGAGGCTACGATGAGCGCCATCCGTGCCGCTCGCGGTTTTACCGGCCGCGACAAGATTGTGAAGTTTGAGGGCTGCTACCACGGCCATAGCGACAGCCTGCTCATCAAGGCGGGTTCGGGCATGCTCACGACGGGCAAGCCGAGCAGCAAGGGCGTTCCGGCCGACCTCGCAAAGTACACGCTCACGCTCCAGTACAACGACGTGTCGGGCGTGAAGGAACTCTTTGACAAGATCGGCGACGAGATTGCGGGCGTTATCGTGGAACCGGTGGCCGGCAACATGGGTGTCGTTCCCGCGAAGCCCGAATTTTTGCAGACGCTTTCCGCAGAAACCAAGAAGCACGGCGCACTTTTGATTGTGGATGAGGTCATGACGGGTTTCCGTGTGGGTATCCACTGTGCGCAGGGCCTGTATGGCATCAAGCCGGACTTGACGACATTTGGAAAGATTATCGGCGGCGGTATGCCGGTGGGCGCTTACGGCGGTCGGCTGGACGTGATGCAGCAGATTGCACCGCTCGGCGGCATCTATCAGGCGGGAACGCTTTCGGGCAACCCGGTCGCGATGGCTGCTGGGTTAACCACGATGCAGGAACTTGTGGCTCATCCCGAGTATTACACACATGCCGAAGCGATGACAACTCGCTTGCTTGACGGCCTCAAGGATGCGGCTAAGTCTGCTGGAATCCCGCTGGCTGTGAACCAGGTGGGGGCGATGGGCTGCGTGTTCTTTACCGAGGGCCCGGTGGAATGCTTCGCTGACGTGCAGAAGTCCGACCTGGAACTGTTCCGCAAGTATTTCCTCGGCATGCTCGACGAGGGTATTTACCTTGCCCCGAGCCAGTTCGAGGCAATCTTCGTGAGTGCCATGCATACAGAAAGCGACATCGACCGTACCGTCGATGCCGCAAGGAAAGTTTTCAAGACGCTTTAACGCCTTTATCCTTCTTGCTCTGAATTTGTTTCAGGGCTGGTTGTCGCTTCGGCGTTTTCGGCTTTTTCAGCATTCTGCGCTTCGGCGTCCTTGTCGCGGATGGTTGCGCGGCGGATTTTTCCGCTGATGGTCTTCGGCAGTTCCGTCACGAAGTCGATGATGCGCGGACTCTTGTAGCTTGCAGCAATCTTCTTGGTGAACAGCTGGATTTCCTTTGCGAGTTCTTTCGACGCCTCGTAGCCCTTCTGGAGCACGATGGTCGCCTTGACAGCCTGACCGCGGTCCTTGTCCTCTACGCCCGTGACGGCCACTTCAAGCACGGCGGGGTGCTTGTGGATGACTTCTTCCACTTCGAAGGGGCTGATGCGGTAGCCGGAACTTTTGATGAGGTCGTCGTTACGGCCCACGAACCAGTAATATCCGTCTTTGTCGCGGGTGGCCGTGTCTCCCGTATGGTAGACGCCGCCCTCGAACACGCGTTCGGTGCGTTCCGGGTCGCGGTAGTAGCCGCCGAACATGCCGAAGGGCTTGCCCTGGTCAATCTTGATGATGAGTTCTCCGACTTCGTCGTCGGCGCAGGGGTTTCCTTCTGCGTTTACGATTTCCATGCGGTACCCCGGGGAGGGCTTGCCCATGGAGCCCGGGTGCGGCTCGCTGAAGCCGAAGTTGCCCGTGGTGAGCGTGAGTTCGGTCTGGCCGTAGCCTTCCTGCATGCGGATGCCTGTCTGCTCGTAGAACTTGTTGTAAATGTCCACGTTCAGGGCTTCGCCGGCGGTGGTGCAGTACTGTAAGCTCGAAAGGTCGTACTTGCCGATGCCGTGCTGCAATATGTAGCGGTAGACGGTGGGCGGGGCGCAGAATGTGGTCACCTTGTATTCTGCCATCTTCTCGAGCAACTTGCCGGGGATGAAAACCTTCATGTCGTAGGTGAACACGGCAGAACCGGCAATCCACTGCCCGTAAATCTTGCCCCAGAGCGCCTTGGCCCAGCCGGTCTCGGCGACGGTCAAGTGGCGGCCCCCGTCAACCACGTGCTGCCAGTATTTGGCGGTCACGATATGGCCGAGCGGGTAGGTGAAGGTGTGTGCCACCATCTTCGGGTTCGAACTCGTTCCGCTCGTGAAGTACACGATCATGATGTCATCGTTCTTGATGGCGTCTTCGCCGGTGGGGCGTTCGAATTTGGCCGGGAAAATTTCGTAGTCGTCGTAGAAGCTTATCCAGTTCTGGCGAGCCGTCTGGCCGACCGTCACGAGCTTTTCTACGGACGAGCATTTGGATTTCGCCTTGTCGATTTCCTTTTGCAGGGTCGGTTCGTCGTATGTGACGATCATCTTGACTTCGGCCGCGTTGAAGCGGTATTCCAGGTCTTCGGCGGCGAGCATGTTCGTTGCCGGGATGGCGATGGCGCCGATGCGGTGGAGCGCAAGCAGGAAGAACCAGAATTCGTAGCGGCGGCGAAGGATGAGCATCACGCGGTCGCCCTTCTTGATTCCCTGTTCGATAAGGAAGTTCGCTGTACGCTGTGAGGCGAGCGAGAGGTCCTTGAACGTGAAAATGTGGCTTTCGTCGTTGTCGTCGCACCACACTAACGCTTCGCGCTTGGGTTCCGTCTTCGCGTATTCATCGACCACGTCGTAGGCGAAGTTGAAATTTTCCGGGATGGAAATCTTAAAATTCTTGTAAAGGTCCTCGTAAGACTCGTAATCTATGCGGGAGAGAAACTTGTTGAGTATCATGTCTTGAATCCAGTGATGACGGGTCTTACAGATCCCTGTACATGATTTTTTCGCGCATGGTGGAGGTGTAGCGCACCATGTTCAAAATTCGTTTTTCACCGATGGTCCTAAAATCCTTGTCGTGGAAAACCAGCCGGTGTACGCCACCCGGCAGGAGCATCTTGAGGCAGGCGTATGTCTGCGCAATACCGAGAAGCGGGGTCGGGATGATGGAAAAACTCAGTGTCCCGGAGCCGGTCTTCTTTGTCTTTCCGTCCACCTTCTGGTAGATGCCGTGGTAGTCCTCGTAGTAGTCGAAGATTTCCAGGGCCTGTTCCTTGAGGAACTTGTTCCCGAACCAGATGGGCGGGATGAATCCGGAGGGCTTTCCTGTGCCGTGTGCTTTCCACAGGGCGAGGCTCCTCTTGAGGAGAGCCTGCGTGAAGCGTTCGTCAAGGCCTGCGAACTCGGCTTCGTTGTTGGAAATCCAGAGGGCGATTTTGCCCTGGAGGCTGCGCTTGAGGGAAAGGTCCGCGCGGTGACGGGCCCCGTGGAGCATAATCTCGTAACCCTCGTTCACGAACTTCTCGAGTTCTTCGCGGAACTGTTCCGCCTCGGATTCCGGTGCGGCCCCGAAAGACGGAATGACGGCGATGCTGATGGGGGAGCCTGCGGCGTCCGCAATCTTCCTAATTTGGTTGCGCGTCCTCTTGAAGTTCAGTACGCTAAAGCTGTGGTAGCACAGGATGAATTTCTTCTTCTTGCGGGAGCTCTCTTCGGCTGCCTGGATGTCGGCGATGTCCTTGTTGTGTTCCATGGAAAGCCTCGATTAATTGTCGTTGTCCGAAGAAAAATGCTCTTCTTCGAGCTTCTGGGAAATAAAAAGGTGGTAGAAGAAAAACAAGATGACTGTCAGTGCAGATATCTTGAGCCATGATTTGAACAGCCAATCGGACATACGACGCTCCTTCGCACGGCATTGTGCTTTTTCATAAAAATACATTTTTTAGACGAAAAAAATGTAAATGCTAGATTCTTTCTACGGATTCAACATCGGCGGTGTAGTCCACCCCTTCGATATCAAATCCGTTGGTGGCGAGGAAATCGTGGCGGTAGCCCTTGAAGTCGCCTATTTGGGCGAAGTTTTCTTGCGTGATGGTTGCCATGCGCTTCTTGACTTCGTTCTGGACTTTCGGGGCCATTTCGAGATCGTCGATGCGGATGAGCCCGTTTTCGTCGATGGGGACGGAGGCGCCTGTGTAGAGGCGTTCGGCAAAGAGCCGTTCCATCTGCTCGAGGCCGCTTTCGTGGGTTCCTTGCCCCTTCATGACCTTGAAGAGAACGGAGAGATATAGCGGAATAATGGGGATAATCGCGCTGGATCGGGTTACGATAGCCTTGTTTACGGAGACGTAAGCCTCGCCGTTGAGGTTGGCTTTGAGCTCCTTGTTCAATTCCGTTGCCGTCATTTCGAGGTGCTTCTTGGCGTTGCCGATCGTTCCTTCTCGATAGATGGCATGGGTGAGTGGGGGGCCGATGTAGGAGTAGGCGACCGTCTTTACGCCTTCGGCGAGAACGCCCGCCGCGGCGAGTTGCCTGGTCCAAAGCGCCCAGTCCTCGCCGCCCCTCACCTTGACGGTGTTGGCCGCCTCTTCGGCGGTGGCGGGCTCTGCGCTGATGGTGCTTATCTTGCCGGTCATGCAGTCGATGGTTTCGCCGGTAAAGGGCTCTCCGATGGGCTTGGTTGCGCTGCGGTAGAGTTCGCCCGAATCCGGGTCTACGCGCACGGCCGAGGCTATGCTGTAAATGACGAGGTCAATTTTTTTGCCCATTTTTTGCGCGGCCTCGATGACCTGCTTGCGCGTTGCATGGGAGAAGGCGTCTCCATTGATCGTGAGGGAATTGAGGCCGGCCGTTTTTGCTTCGCTGTCGAAAGCCTTGTTGTTGTACCAGCCAGGTGTGCCGCTTATTTGGGTTGGCGAGTCGCTTCCTTCTTTTTCGAAGGAAACTCCGATGGTCGTTGCCCCGAATCCGAATGCGGCGACAATACGGCTGGCCAGTCCGTAGCCGGAGGAACATCCGATAATGAGTGCGGTATGGGGGGCGTCCTTGGGGGTGCCCTGTTTGGCTCTCCATTCCTGGACAGCCTTGATTTGACGGCGTATGGCAACGGCACACCCTGTCGGGTGCGCGTTGACGCATATGTTATTCCGAATTAAAGGCTGAATAATCATTTTCCCCCTCCTAATTTTTTACAAGGCCCCTATTCCTTGTATTTCCTGATGACGACGATGCCGTTATGTCCGCCGAAACCGAGGGATGCCGATACGGCAACGTCTATGTTGCCTTCGACGCCCTTGTGCGGTACGTAGTCGAGGTCGCATTCCTCGTCGGGGTTGTCGAGGTTGATTGTCGCCGGGAAGAACGAGTCGCGGATGGCGAGTGTCGAGATCATGGCCTCGATGACGCCGGCGGCGCCCACGCAGTGGCCGGTCATGCTCTTGGTGCTCGACACCTTGATCTTGTAGGCGTGCTCGCCCAGAGCGATTTTCAGCATCTGGGTTTCCGTGAGGTCGTTCAGGTGGGTGGACGTGCCGTGAGCGTTGTAGTAGTCCACGTCGGTCGGAGCAATTCCTGCATCCTTCATGGCGCGGATCATGGCTTTGGCACAAGTTTCTCCGCCCGGGCGGGGGCTCGTGATGTGGTAGGCATCGGCAGATGCGCCGTAGCCTGCGAGTTCTGCGTAAATCTTGGCACCGCGGGCCTTCGCGTGTTCGAGTTCTTCGAGCACCAGCACTGCACCGCCTTCGCCCATGACAAAGCCGCTACGGTCTTTGTCGAATGGGCGCGACGCCTTTTCGGGGTCGTCGTTGAACTTGTCGGTGAGGGCGTGCATGCCCGCGAAGCTCTTGATGGAATATTCGGTAATCCCGCTCTCGGATCCGCCGGCGAGGCACACGTCCAGGCGGCCCGAGCGGATGGAATCCAGGGCGACCCCGATGGCGTCGGTGCCGGAGGCACAGGCGGTGCAGATCGTGTGGGCCTGCCCGGTAATGCCTAAGGCTATGGAGACGTTCGCGCACGCCTCGTTCGGGATGAGTTCGGGCATAGCGAGCGGGGAAACCCTGCGCTTGCCGCCTTCGATATACTTATTATAGGTCTCGTCGAGAATGTCCATGCCGGCAAGGCCGTTCCCGGCCACGATTCCGGTGGTGTCTTCGGCCAGCTGTTCGCGGGTGAGTCCCGCATCCTTGACTGCCTCGTTCGCGGCTCCGACCAGGAACTGGGTGAAGCGGGCCATGCGGCGGGCTTCCTTCGGGTCGATTCCGTGTTCTTCGGGCTTAAAATCCTTGACTTCTGCAGCAATCTTAACCGGGCAGTTGCTCGCATCGAACTGCGTGATGGGTCCGATGCCGCTCTTGCCCTCTCGTATGGCGCTCCAGATATCGGGTACGGTCTTTCCGACTGGAGTGATCGCGCCCATGCCAGTAATTACAATTCTTCTCTTGTTCATAAGATCCTTTTTTTGGGGGTAAAGATAGTTTTTTATCTATGAACCATTAATACATTGCCCAAAATCGTGACCAAAAAGTATTATGTAATAAAAAAGAAGTGTTTCTGTAATATTATAACTTTTTTTTCCTGCTTTTAACAAGAAAAAGAAAAAATTTGTGCTTTTAGGCTTTTTTTCTATTTTTGTGGCATGAAAGATATTCCCAAATCCCACCTTGTCCTGCTTGTACTTGTCATTTCGACGATTCTTTGGTCCGGTATCGGGGTTGTCGATACCTATTTGACCTGGGTCCTGGAGGCTGCTCCCGCACTTGTCGGGCTTCTCGTCCTCTTGCTGACGTACAATAAATTCCGGATGCCCACGTACCTTTATGCCCTGATGGCGTTCCACATGGCTGTCCTTCTGGTGGGGGCGCACTATTCGTATGCGAAGGTTCCGCTCGGTTTCTGGATGGAGGACTGGTTCGGCTTTACGCGCAACAATTACGATAAGATTGGGCATTTCATGCAAGGTTTTACCCCGGCGCTCTTGACCATAGAGCTTTTGCGCCGAACAACTCCGCTCCGGACTACAGGCTGGACCGTTTTCTTGGCAATCTGCGTTGCCGAGGCGATTTCCGCGCTTTACGAGATTATCGAGTGGCTCGCGTCTTTGAGCAATCCGACCGATACGGAGGCTTTTTTGGGCACGCAGGGCTACATTTGGGATACCCAGTCAGACATGTTCATGTGTCTCATCGGAGCCACCCTTGCCGTTATCCTTTGGGTTTTGTTCCGTCGTAAGGATGTTGTTGGCCAGTAAATGGACCTATTTGTTGCTTTTTAGCATGTCGGTGGCAATTTGCGAAAGCATATTCGTAAAGAATGTGCCGGCCTTATTGAAGGTGATTTCGCCTTTCTTGTTGCGGGCTACCAGGTGGGGGACGCCCTCTGCTTTCATGTGGAATGCGTCATAGAGTGATTCTTGTAAGTAGATGGTTTTCCAGTCCCAGGGGAAATCTTGCTTGTAAACCCAGTTGTTGATTTCGTCGGTGCTGTATCCGTTCATGCAAATGATTACACTAATTTTGTGGATACGAAAGAATTCTGTCAACGACTTTAAAAACGCGACTTCTTCGACGCAGTGCGGGCACCAGGTGCCCATAACGAAAATAAGTGTGCCATTTTCTCCAGCGTAGTCATCCAAAATTTTTGTTTCCCCGTTGAGCGCAATCAATTGGACGTCTCCCCGGATTTTTTTGGTAAACGGGCTGAACCCCTTTACGCCAAAGGTGTAATAGAGAGCGGCTACGATGAGCGCGAGGAGAAGAAGTTTTTTGATTGACATGTTTCCAATATACGCTTTTTTGCATGGATGTTGCTGTCTGGAAAGGCAAAAAGGCTGTTTTGGCGCGTCAAGTGTGATTTTTGCGACAAGGATTTCTATCTTGTAGGGCGTTCTGAACGAGGTTTATGATGATTGTATCTTGGATGACCACCAACAAGTGTAACCTGACCTGCAAGCACTGCTACCAGGACGCGGGCGAGAACAAGGCGGCCGAACTCACGACGGCGGAAGCCCTCAAGCTGATTGACGAAATCGCGAAGGCGGGGTTCAAGATCATGATTTTCAGCGGTGGCGAGCCGATGACCCGCCCCGACATTGTGGACCTTGTTGCTCACGCCTCGAGCAAGGGCTTACGCCCGGTGTTCGGCACCAACGGCACGCTCATCACGCACGACTTGGCGTTCAAGCTCAAAGCGGCCGGGGCGATGGCGATGGGTATCAGCATCGACAGCATCGACCATGACCGTCATAACGACTTCCGAGGCCTCCCGAACGCCTTCGAACTCACGATGATGGGCATCGAGAACTGCAAGGCGGCAGGCCTCCCGTTCCAGATTCACACGACCATCATGGACTGGAACCAGAACGAGATTTTCGACATCATGGACTGGGTCAAGGAAATTGGCGCGGTGAATCACCAGATTTTTTTCCTCATCCCCGTGGGACGCGGCAAGGAAATCGAAGGTCACGCCCTCCGCGTCGCCGAATATGAAGGTTTGCTCCGCAAGATTATGGAAAAGAGCCGTACGCTCGGCATCCCCGTCAAGCCCACCTGCGCTCCGCAGTTCCTGCGCATTGCAGACCAGTTGGATATCAAGACCCGCTATAGCCGTGGCTGCCTCGCCGGTCTTGACTACTGCATCGTGAGCCCCATCGGCAAGGTGCGCCCCTGCGCCTACATGATGGAAGAGGCGGGCGACGTTCACGACACGCCGTTCGACGAAATCTGGACGAACGCCGAGGTGTTCAAGAATCTACGTACCAAGGCCTATGCCGGAGCCTGCGGCAAGTGCAAGTTCAACGACCGCTGCGGCGGTTGTCGCGCCCGCGCCGCCTACTATCACGACGGCGACTACATGCAGGAAGATTCCTACTGCGCCTACGGGAGAGGGATTAAGTAGTGGCTCATTGGCCGGTAATTCTGATAATATTGATTTTCGTCGCTATACCTTCTTTGCTTAAGTCAAAGGTGTATATCGAAAGAGAAAATCTTAAATGGAAAGTTTGGCTAATTTCATTACCGGCATTCTGTGCTTTGTGGTTTATTGAATTTTTTTGTGGAGACGATTCTAGCAATTTTGATTTGAGTAATATATTAGCGTGGCTAGGGTTTACTTTGGGAACTTGGCTTGTCTTGATAGCAGTTGTTTTTTTTGGTTCTTCAGGACTATCTCAGCGTTGGGAAAAAAAACCTGATGAAGTGGATGATGATGTGAGTAATCTTTTTGATTCGGCTATGAATATCTGTAAAGAAAAACGTGAAGGGAAGAACACTTCAACAAAGGAAGCTGAATATAAAAGGCAAATGAAAGATTTTGAAGAGAATGGTTGATGATGGATAACACGAACGACGACGAAAAATTCATGCGTATGGCGCTCCGCGAGGCGCAAAAGGCTTTCGAGGAGAAGGAAATCCCTATCGGCTGCGTTATCGTAAAGGATGGCGTGGTCATCGGCCGCGGTCACAACCAGATAGAGATGCTCAAGGACGCCACTGCCCATGCCGAAATCCTTTCCATCGGGACGGCTGCGGGTCACTTGGAAAACTGGCGTCTGGATGGATGTACTTTGTATGTAACGCTTGAGCCCTGCCCGATGTGCGCGGGGGCCATTCTCAACAGCCGTGTTTCCCGCGTGGTCTACGGCTCCCCGGATACCCGTTTTGGCGGCTGCGGAACGACGGTCGACGTGATTACGGGCAATGCCCTCAAACGCGAGGTCGAGGTGGTGGGTGGTGTGCTCGCCGACGAGTGCCTCGGGCTCCTGAAGGCGTTTTTCCAGCAAATGCGCCTCGAAAAGGGCGATTCCGGCAATAAGGGAGGCTCGGGGCTCGAGGCTCCAGGCCCGAGCAATGAGCGGTGAGCGGGGCGCAAACTGACGGAGATTGCTTCAGGGCTTCGCCCTTCGCAATGACAAACCCCTTGCCCCTAGCCTCTAACCCTAGATTCTAGCCTCTAGATTCTAGCCCCTAGCCTCTAGTCCCTCCTCTATTTCTATATTCAAAACATGAATTTTATCAAATTTTGCGCTACATCCGCAGCGCTGCTTTTGCTGTGTTCTTGTGACAAGAACGATGTCGTCCTGGCCTTCAACACCCAGGATGCCTCCTTGCGTACTTTTTATCTTGAGTCGTCCCTGAACGTACTCTTGCCCGAAGATTCCGCCAATGCTACGCCGGAGTCCATGCAATCCCATATCAAGGTGCGCAGCACGCTTAACATGCTGGTCCCTTACGATGACGGCTCCGCTCGATTCGAGATGAAGGTCGATTCCGTGGAATATACCTCGGACAAGCGGTCTGTCGAGGAATTCCGCAATATTGAAAAGCTTGTTTCCGTTCAGCATTTCCAGTTCAAGCTGGCCTCTGACGGGACAATAAGCGATCCGGTTGTCGAAGATGCCGAAGTCAGGCTGGGGGACGATGATATCGACCTCATGAAGGTTTTCCTGAAAATCCAGCCGGTACTGCCGGCCAAGCCAGTTTCCATAGGCGAGACCTGGGAACGAATGGTGACTATACCGGGTGCCAATTCGATTACGACCGTGTACAAGTCCTTCACCCTCGAGGATGTCATGATTCACGACGGGGCGCAAATCGCAAAGATCGGCATGAACCTCAAGTACAAGGAAGAACCGGATTCCACGTCCGACCTGCATATGGAAAGTCAGGGATTTATCGTTGGTTCGGGCTCCATCCTTTTCGATGTTAGCCATGGGGCCGTAGCCTCTGCGAATCTTGAAATCAACGGCGACTTGAACGTCAAGGACCTTGTTGCCCAGGATTCCATCCCGAACATGCACGTCATACAGAAAATCAAGATGAGGAGTGAACCTTGATGCGTCGTCCGCAAACTTTATTGGCCGCTTCGCTTTTGCTTGTGGCGACGGCGATAGCAGGGGAGATGCCCTTCCCCCAGCCAGAAAAGGGTATGGTTCGTCTGCAGGCCAAGGATAGCCCCTACATCCTGGAGCAAGGCGTCGTGTTCTCTTCTACGGATACGCTCTATGTTGAACCCGGCGTGACAGTCTTCATGGGTGAATACGCCAAGATTATGCTTCGCGGTCCGGTCCGCATCCAGGGAACGCCTGAAAAACCGATTACATTCCGCAGCGCCGACTCCAGCGAAAGCTGGAACGGAATCCATTTCGTCACTAGCAGCAAGCCTTTTGAAGTGCGAAACCTTGTGATAGAAAATGCCTTCCGCAACACGGTGTTCCGCACCGATGGTATTTTCGACAAGGTCAAATTCGTCAACAACTACTATGGGCTCTGGGTGGACGAGGTCTCCCAGATGTACCTCACTGACTGTGAATTTTCGCGTAACCGCTTTGCGCTGTCGCTCCGTGCCGCCAACGTGACTGCAAACAATACGAACATCTCCAACAATGTCTATGGCCTTTACCTGGAGGCCAAGGCCAAGTTTAACGGGGATATGGCGCTTGTCACGAACAATTTGGAAGCGGACGTCCGTAATGAATCCGATGAGCTTGCCAACAAGGGCAAGAGGGTTCGCCGCAATATTTGGCAAAGAGTTGAGGCCCGTTTCTGAGGTAGTGAACCGTGGAAGAGTCGTTCCGTCGAGCAATACGTAAGATGACCGGGACAAGCGTTCGCTTGTCTGTCCGGCCGGACAGGTCGTCCATGGTGGCGTCGCTGTCTCAGTCGATGATGGTCACCTGGTCCATCGCGTTGTTCGAACACCTGGACGCCATGATGTCCAATGCGGAATCCATGGTCGGCGCCTCCGAGCTCATCTCTTTCAGCAAGTCCGCCTGGAAATTGGCGGATTCCAGCTTCCCGCAGATTATCCAGGATGCAAACGCGCTGTACGACGAGTTCCGCGCCAAGTGGATGCAGCGCTTCTCTACGGAAGAGGTGCTAAGGCTTCTGCTCGAAGGCGGCGACTTCTTGACGCACGACGAGGAACAGGGCTGGGCGCTCACCGTGAAGAACAACAAGCAGGACATCAGCGCCTTCTACTCTGCGACCATCCACTTGCTGGTGAGCGATGCCGAACCGCTGTTCGTCCGCATGCACGGCCGCGTGATGCAGCTGCAGGAAAAGCTCTGCAAGTACTGGCACGGCGAAAGTGCCGTGGATGCCGTTTCCAAGCTGTTGCCCTGCCTGGAGACATCGCTCCGCGAAAAGGAGAACGCGCTGGTCCTTTCTCTCCGCAGCACGCTGAACTCGATTGCCAAGAAACGTTTCGCCGCTGCATTTATGGGCAAGGGCGCTACGCGTTACTACGCCTCCGCAGCCGGTTGCGCAAGGAATGTCGGGCGCTTCTGGAATCCGCACGGTGCGTACGAAAACGGTTTCCTCGCCTTTACCGATGATTTTTGTGATTATGCCCGTGGGCTCACCATCCAGATTATTGAATGGTATCAGAGCAAATGGGCGCTTTTCCTCCGCGGGTTCTCGCGGGGACAGTTAAACTTGTTTGAAACCCCGGCCCTCTATCAGGCCAAAACCAATTCGTAAGGATATACATGAAGAACGCTTTCACTTCGATCTTGCTTCTTAGCGTCGTTGGCCTCGCTGTATTACTGGCGGGTGCATTCTATTTCGGCGCTCCGCTTTTCGGATGGATTATCATGATAGCGATTTTCGCCGTGTTCATTGTGGAACAGGCCCTGGCACTCAAGAAGCTTAGGCAGATGTCCGCCGAAAGCGAAATCATCGATGAGTGCGAACGCCGCCGCATCTATTCGGCGAGCGGTGACGGGGTTGTCGCGGCAAGAATCCGCCTGGCAGATCGTCTGTTGAACAAGGGCGTCCGCTTGGATTCTCCGGTGGCTTTCGAGGTGCTCTCGACGGGTTCGTCCATCTCCATTCCGCGCAGTGCGAGTGGCTCCGTGATTCTCCTTGGCCTTATGGGTACGTTCTTCGGTCTCATGTACTCGGTCGCGACCGCCGGTGGCGCCATTGACAATTCTACGACGCAGGCGACTCTCGATACCATCCAGCTCTTGTTCCAGGGAATGAAGGGTATCTTCGGTACGAGCCTTTGCGGCCTGTTTGCTGCGCTTATCCTGAATGCGACACGCAGTGTGCTGATTGCTAACCGTGAAGCCTTCATGAGCCGCCTCGATTCCATGACGCTCGATATGCAGGGCTCGGTGGCCGAAGCTGGTGAAGAAAACAAGAGCGAAATCGAACGCCTTTTCCAGGTGGTGACGAAAAACTTGAACGATGTCGTGAACTCCGTACAGGAAAGCCTTTCCGGTATTGTCAATAAGGTCGGGACGGATCTCGCTGCTGCGACACAGAGCATTTCAAGCAACATAAATACTTCGGTCGAGAAAATTTCTACAGACGTCGGCCAGTCCGTCGAAAAGCTTTCTTCCGACATGTCGAAGGCTGTGTCCGGGTTGAACTCCATGATGGACGGCTTGGGCAAGAACCTCGGCGATTCCGTGGCGTCCTCTTTTGCTCCGATGGAAAAGAGCGTGAAGTCGCTGGCCGAATCGGTCGATTCTATCCCGGGCAAGCTGGACGAAAAGCTCAGTGGACTCTCCGGCTCGCTGCAGACGGGCCTCGCCAGCATCGGCAACGAAGTCAAGGCCGGTCTCGAAAACGTCACGGCCGCGGCAAGCAAGAACATTGCCGAATCCGTCACCGAACAGGTCAAGCAGTCCGGCGAACAGTGGAAGTCCTTTATGGATGCGCTTTCTGCCAAGACCGACTCCAATACGGAATACCAGAAGGAAAGCCTCGAAACGCTCAAGAACGTCGCCCTGCAAGTTGCCGAGAAGGCGCAGGCCGGTTCTGCCGAACTCAGCCAGTCCGTTTCCGAAAAGATTTCCGCGCTCTCCACGGACATTTTGGGCGCATTCCAGAAACTCTCCGAAACCTCCGCCGTGCTGCTCGAGGCCCAGAAGGCCCTTACCGAAAGCATCGACAACCGTGTGGTCAAGGAGAAGGAAGCGACAGACGCTCTTGGCGGCAACATCGTCGAGACGGCGGAACTCATGCGAGTGAACCAGTCCGAACTGAGCGCAAATCTCGAGATGCTCCGCACGGGCCTCGAATCCATCATGGAGAAGCTGAACGGCGATACGGCCGAATGCGACGACGAGGACAACTTTGTCGAGCACCTTAACCAGACGCTGGAAGCCTTCCACGAGCGCGCAAGCGAAGTGCTTATGGAGAATGCCGTCAAGACGCAGGAAATCCTCCTCGAGGTCATGGAACAGATGCAGCGCTTCTCCGTATCTTCCGCCCCGTCGGTTGCCCAGCAGCCTAAGGCCGAGGAATAACTATGCGGTTCAAGCAAGACGAAAACCGTAATCCGTGGATGGCCTATACGGACTTGGGCGTGGCCCTCGTGTCCCTGTTCATCCTCGCTTTCGTGGCGATGGCCACTCTCAAGGAGCAAAAAGCCGAAGACCTGACGCGTACTGAAGAAGAAGTGCTCAGCTGTCAGGAGCAGATGCGCAAGATTGCGGCCGAGCGCAACGCTCTCCTGTCCAAAAGTTTGCAGACTTCCATCGAGGCGGGCCTTATCGCCCTCGAAGATGGCAAAATCCAGATCCAGGCAAGTTTCCTTTTCCCGCTGAACGGGGCGAACCTCACGCCGGAAGGTGTTAGCGTGATTCAGGGAATCAGCAAGGGCTTGCTCGACGCGCTGGATTCCAGCGATGTCATCATGGTGAGCGGCTTCACGGACGACACTCCGGTGAAGTCTTCCACATACACCAACTGGCACCTTTCATCGGAGCGCGCGGTGAACGTGGTCAAGGCGCTTGTTGCGCAGGGATTCCCCCCAGACCGCCTCTTTGCGGCCGGGTTCGGTGAACACCAGCCCAAGTATCCCAACGACAGCGAAGAACACCGTCGTCTGAACCGCCGCGTGGAAATCGGCGTTACCCCGCTCACGAAGACCAGCTTCAAGGAATAGGCCATGGACGAAATTGTGGCAGGACTCAAGCAGCGCGTTGACGCTATCCGCAAGACAGGCAAGGTGCCTCATTGGCGGATGGTCTACGCCGAGTACCTGTTGAACCGTGCCCAGGAATACATCGCGGTCGACCGTGAACCCGAGGCAAGGCTTGTCGCGGCGAAGATTGACCGTTGGATTGCAACGCACACTCCGCAGGCGGAAGACCATAGCATGGCTCGTCTCCAGCCCATCGAATTCTGGGATAAGGGACTCCTGTCGGACATCTCGGCACAAATCAAGAAGACGCTTGCGGCTAAGCGCCTGCTTGTCCCCTCGACGGAACGCGATTCCATTTTGCGCCGCCTCGACGTGGTGGAGGGCTGGATTGGTGAAGGCAAGTTCCTGAAGGCGCATGACGAACTTCTCTCGTTACGTTCTGCGCTGATTGCTCGCTTGCGCCGCAGCTATCGTGCGCGACTTGCCGCAGCATCTGTCTACCAGGGAGGTTCCTTGCCTCCGGGAACGCAGATTGGCCCCTACAACGCACGCCATACACTTGAAGAAACGTTCCACATCGTCGGCGAACGCGACCCGATTTGGGTCGAGGATTTCCTGGAAATCTACAACGAACTGTTCAAAATTGTGGAACGCCTGGTCCCGCAAGAAAAAAAGTAAAATTTTTAGTTATAACTTCGTTTTTATGTTATATTAGCAAAAGAGCAATATAACGTGTTTTCTTTTAAGGAGAAACTATGAACAAGTCCTGGTTTGGTCTCTTGGCTTTGAGTTTTGTCGTTTCCGGTTGTATTGGAGATGGCGATGATGACAAATCTATTGATTTAAGCGACAGTGGCGACAAGAATTTATATGAAAAAGTCGTGATCAAGAATGGCTATTTTACCGATTCCCGCGACAAGAACAAGTACAAGGTTGTGAAAATTGGTTCCGATTACTGGTTTGCCGAGAATCTGCGTTATGCGGACAGTTCCAAGACCAAGAATCTGAAAGGGAACATGCGCTGCCTGGATGACAAATCCAGTAATTGCGAAAAGTACGGCCCTCTATACACATGGACTGCGGCCATGGACCTGGACGATTCTTTGCTTTCAAAGAAAGCGGGTTCATTGCGAGTTTGGCAATTCCAGGGCGTCTGTCCTAACGGCTGGACAATTCCATCCAATAAGCAGTGGAATGATCTCCTGGATGAGGTCGGAAGCCTAAATGGTGATGAAGGAAAAGGAACGAGTCTTAAGTCGATTTCTACATGGGACAAAAATGATTCCGTCCCGGGAGGCATGAACCGTTTCGGTTTCAACATGCTGGCTGGAGGTCGTCTCAACAACGATGGCGGATTCCTCTCGGGCGGCAAGTACGCTTACGTCTGGACCTCGGAAGAGGTTGATGCCGGCACTGCCAGGGGATTCTCCTTCCACCACAATAAGGAAGGCGTGGATAACGGAGATTATTACAAGGATCATGGCATGTCTGTACGCTGCATCCTTGCGGCTGAGGCGTCTTTGACCGTAGAAGGCGACCTTGACTCTTCCTATATCGCCGAAATTCCGTTTGATTATGGCACTATGAAAGTGGGTGGCGAGAGCTACAAGACCATCAAGATTGGTCAGACGACCTGGATGGCCGAAAACGTGAACTACAAGACCGAAAACAGCTGGTGCTACAATAACGACGACTCGTCTTGCAAGAAGTTCGGGCGCCTTTACAATTGGGAAGCGGCTCTGACGATTTGCCCCGAAGGTTGGAAACTCCCGGGAAGGGCTGATTTCAATGCTTTGATTGAATACCACCAGGACATGCGTTTCATTCGTTCTAAGGATGAATGGAAAAATGATGATGGCCTCAATTTCTGGGGCTTCAATCTGCTGCCGGGCGGCGGCTTCAAGGCAGGGGACTTCTTTGATGCAAAGGTTAGCGCATACCTCTGGTCCAGCGAAGCGAACGCCGATTCTGAATCGTTTGCCTTGTTTGTCAATTACTACGGCGATGCGTCCGTCAAGTCGTACAGCAGAGGAGCGGGCTATTCTGTCCGCTGCATCAAGGAATAAATCCGTTAAGGTTTACCTTAACGGGTATTCCTTATATTCCTGAACGCCGAACTCCTGCTTGAGGTAATCCCAGCGGACGAGGCGGTTCTTCCAGAAGTATTTCCTGTAAAGACGCCGTGCAACGCGGCTAGTGAGTTCGTAAGGAATAGTGTGGTGGTCGTCCGCCACACTTTCCATTGATATACGGAAGTCCAGTTCGCCGTTTACGACATCGACTGTCTCTCCGACTTGCACGTCGGGGATGTGGCTCACGTCGACCATTGTCGCGTCCATGCACACGCGGCCGAGAATCGGGCAGATTTGCCCGCGGATCATCACAAAACCCTTGTTGTATTCACCACGCAGGTAGCCGTCGCCGTAGCCGATGGCGATGGTCGCGATCCTTGTCGGCTGCTGGGCCATCCAGTAGCCGCCGTAGCTCACGGTTTCACCCGGCTTCACGACGTGGATGTGCCGGATGGTGCTCTTGATCTTCATGACGGGGTGGATGGGAATTTGCGATGGGGTCGGACCCATGCAGTTGTAGCCGTAGAGCGTGAGGCCAGGACGCACCATGTCGAAATGGCTTTCGGGGTGCGTGAGCGTGCCTGCCGAACTGCTGCAGTGGCAAATCTGCGGACGGATGCCCTCGGCTTCCAGCACGTCGACCAGACGGCTGAAACGCTGAATCTGCACGTCCGTCTTCGGGTTGCCCGGCATGTCGGCTGTCGCGAGGTGCGTGAACATGCCCTCGAAGGTGATGTGCTTGAGATGCAGGGCGGTCCTGATGCTGTCGAAGTCCTCGGCGTCGAAGCCATAGCGGTTCATGCCGGTGTCAATTGCGAGGTGGGCGAGGCATGTCGTCCCCGTCTCGGCGAGGAACTGGTCAAAAAGTTGCGCTGTCCGCAGGTCCGTGATGGCTGCGGTCAGCTGGAATTCCACGAAATAGGCGAAGTCGGCGGGGGTGCAGGGCCCGAGCACCAGGATGGGGAGGTCCATGCCGTACTGGCGCAGGAGCATGCCCTCGTTGATGTGCGCCACGCCGAGGTAGTCCGCACCGCCGAACTTGGCGGCAAACGAGCAGGCGAGGCTCCCGTGGCCGTAGGCGTCGGCCTTCACGGGAATCAGGATCTTCGTGTTGGCGGGAATCTGGCTCCGGATGAATTTGATATTGTTGCACAGGGCGTCAAGATTGATTTCAATCCAGTTCGGGCGCGCGATACGGTTCAGGTCGGGTGGGGTAGATAAAAGTTTCATGGTAAGAATAATATAGGAAACTCTTCACAAACCGGCCACAAGGCCATGTAAAAAAAGAATGCGTTTAACTTGGAGATGTCTAGATTGGAATAGAACCGGTTGAGATATTTTTTTGTAAAAACCGGAAAGTTGCGCTTGCAGTGAAATCGCTCCCGAGCCCAGTATCTAAGCGCATCTCGCTAATTTGTTCAAGTTTACAATTGCATCGATGAATTTTTGTTTACGCTTTGGCGCGCAACGAAAAATTTTTTTCGGTGTACTTTAAGATTAAAGAGAGTAACAAATCGTTCTTTGTTCGAACAAAGGAACGAATATTGAACGGAAGTACAAATAACATAATTCCTTTGGCTTAGCCGTTTTTGTCCCCTCGACATTGCGTTCCCGAAGTATGCCCCGCCAACGGGGTAGTAAGTTCCCTTATTTTCAAAAACTTCAAATCCAATAAAACGGAGGATAAAATCATGAAACCGCAAACCAAAAAACAAACAACAGAAAAGTTCATCGAGTCCCTGCTGCCGGATTCCGACAAGAGGATGTGGCGTATCGCCGGTACGTCCGTCATTGCCGCGCTTTCGGTCGGTTTCTGGGCGACTACGTATGAACGCGTAATCGACGAGGTTGTCTTCGAAAAGACGGCGGCCGTGGAGATTGCGACAACCATGAACATCATCGAAAGAAAGGAGGAAAAGAAGCTGGAAAAGCAAGAAAAGAAAGTCGTAAAAGAAGAAATCAAACGCAAGAGGCAAGGCGGCGGTGGTAAGCGTGCTGGTAGTGGGAAACCTCGCTCTCCCGAGCAGCGGGGGATTCTCAAGATCATCGCCGCGCGGACGCAGAACGCGAATGCCGAAGTCTACAACTTGACGAACCAGAAGTTTGCGAAGGATATCGATAAGATCCTCAAGAACGTGAACGGTTTGCAGGTGACCGGGAAGACGCAAATTGCGGCGACCCGTCATGGTAAGCTGGACGCCGGGTTCAACGAGGGCGTCGCCTCGGGCGGAAGCGGAGGAATCGGAGATGCGCTGGATGGCCTGATCAGCGGTTCTGCCGGGGCCATTTCCACCAAGACCATCGGGAAACTGAAGGCTCCTTCTGAGCGGGATATCGACGTGGGTCAGGGCAATTCCTCGCGTTCTGCTTCTGATATCATGAAGGTGGTCCGCCAGCGTACTCCGGGACTGCGTCATATCTACAACAAGTTCCTCAAGAAAAAGCCCGGCTTCCAGGGCAAGGTCACGCTGAAGTTCACGATTGCCCCGGGCGGGGAAGTCGTCAGCATCGCGGTGGTCTCCTCTACGACGGGCTACGCCGAATTCGACGCCGACATCAAGAATGCCGTCGGTCGGTGGACATTCAGCAAGGTCAAATCGGGGAATACCACGGTGACCATTCCCTTCACGTTCACTGAATAGGACTCTGAAATCCTGTAAATGATACCATTCCGGTGGCCACACGGCTGCCGGAATTCCTTTTTTGCCTTGTGGAATAGGCCTACGCATTTGTGGATGCAGAAAAATTATATAGATTATCTGAAACAAGAATTTCTGGTAGAGGATCGGTTATGCTAAAGGCGAAACATGGGTTTTCTTTTGTTGTTGCTGCAATTTCCGTTTTGCTGCTTGTCGCTTGCGGCGATGAGGTCACTGAAATCACCGAGGTGAACGAAACGGGCATGAAAGTTATCGAAAAGGGCAAGGAAATGCCCAAGTGTACCTCGGAAAACGAGGGCGCACTTGTGTATTCGCTGGATTCTGCCACGGCGTATGCCTGCGTCAACAGGGAATGGACCTCGCTTAACGGTAAGGACGGCCAAGACGGCAAGGATGGCATTGACGGAAAGGACGGCCAAGACGGCAAGGATGGCGCCGATGGGAAGGACGGTGCGAAAGGTGAAAAGGGCGACCAAGGTGAACAAGGTAAGCAAGGGGAGAAAGGGGACCAAGGAAAACAGGGTGAACAGGGCCCGAAAGGGGACGATGGTAAGGATGGCGAAGATGGAACAGACTGTAGCCTGGCAGACAACGGGGACGGAACTGTGTCCGTTACTTGCGGGGATTCTACGATCATGGTAAACAAGGCCATGTGCGGCATGGAACCGTATGATCCAGCAAAACAGTTTTGCGATGTACGCGACAATAAGGTCTATAAATACGTAAAAATAGGCACGCAGACCTGGATGGCCCAGAACCTCAACTACGCCTATACTGATGTTCCTTATAAACAAGGAAACTATACCTCTGATTCCACCAGTTGGTGCTACAATAACGACGCAAACAACTGCTCCAAGTACGGTCGCCTTTACACATGGGCGGCGGCTATGGACAGCGTGGGTACATGGAGTGCAAATAGTAAGGGCTGTGGTTATGACACAACCTGTTCTCCGACTTATCCTGTTCGCGGTGTTTGCCCAGAGGGCTGGCACTTGCCAACAGAAGAGGAATTCGAAACTTTGTTCACGGCAGTCGGCGGTCAATCAACCGCTGGCAAAATGCTCAAGTCCGCGACTGGCTGGACGGCGTATAGCGGCATCACCAACGAGGATGCCTTCGTCTTCTCCGCTCTCCCTGCCGGCTACAGGAACGGCAACGGGGATTACAGCGACGAGGGCAACTTCGCGTACTTCTGGAGTACAGAGAACAGTAGCAACTACGCGTACTACATGGACTTGAACTACAGCTACGACGTTGCGTGCCTGAGCAGCGACAACAAGTTCGACGGTTTTTCTGTTCGTTGCCTCAAGGACTGACAAGCCGAGTGAAGCGGTCGCCAAGTTTACTTGAGCGACCATTTCCGAGGCGCAGTAATCTGCGCTACGTAGTAGCGCCAGGACTGACAAGCCGAGTGAAGCGGTCCCTCTTCGATTTTTTTGAGCGGGTTCCAGTTCTTGCGCTTGTTTTTCATTTTTGCTATATTCTCACGCGGAACAAAATGGAGACTTTGAAATGACCGACCCTCGCATTACACAACTTGCTACGAATTTAATCAACGACGCTGTCCGCCTCCAGGCTGGAGAAAATATCCTCATCGAGACGACCGACACCCCGGACGAACTGTCCACGGAACTGGTCAAGGCTGTCGAAAAAGTGGGGGGCAACGCCTTTGTCCACAACTACAACAGCCGTGTCCGTCGTCAAGTTCTCCTTTCTGCAAGCGAAGCCCAGATGAAGCTTTCGGCAGATTTAGCCCTTGCCGAGATGAAGTGCATGCAGGCCTATATCGCTATCCGTGGCGCGGACAATGCCATGGAAAACTGCGACGTGAGCGACGAGAAAATGCTCATGTACCGCAAGATTACCAAGGAAACGCTCGATTACCGCGTGAACAAGACGAAATGGTGCGTACTTCGCTGGCCCAATCCCTCCATGGCCCAGGGCGCCAAGATGAGCACCGAAGCCTTCGAGGACTTCTATTTCAAAGCGTGCCTGACCGATTACCCGAAGATGGGCCGTGCCGCCCAGAACCTGATTGACTTGATGAACAAGACCGACAAGGTGCGCCTTGTGGCAAACGACACCGACATCACGTTCAGCATCAAGGGAATCCCTGCCGTGCCTTGCTGCGGCAACATGAATATCCCCGATGGCGAAGTCTACACGGCACCGGTGAACGGGAGCATCAATGGCGTGATTCACTACAATACGCCGACGCTTTACGAAGGCAAGCATTTCAGCGGAGTCCGCCTCGTATTCAAGGAAGGCAAGATTGTGGATGCCACCTGTGACTCGGGCGACAACGCCCAGCTCAACGCCATATTCGATACGGACGAAGGTGCACGCCGCGTGGGCGAGTTCGCCATCGGTTTCAACCCCTTCGTGAATGCGCCGATGTGCGACATCCTCTTCGACGAAAAGATCGCCGGCAGCATCCACTTTACGCCGGGAATGTGCTACGAGGACGCCTACAACGGTAACCAGAGTGCTATCCACTGGGATCTCGTGCTCATCATGCGCCCGGAATACGGCGGTGGCGAAATCTGGTTCGACGACAAGCTTATCCGCAAGGACGGCCTGTTCGTGGTCGACGAACTCAAGTGCCTGAATCCCGACCAGCTCGGGGAATAAAAAGCCGTTACAGGTCTTGACCTCTATATGACGGGGCTCACAAAATTGGGGGCCCTGATAAAATTTTTTTCTTGTCGACTCCTTTTTGATGGAAAACGTTATATTTTATTTACAAACCTAACGTCAAAGAGAGGGGCATATGAAAACAAGAAAATCGTTATTGGCAATAGCGGCCGTGTCTGCTGTCTGTTTAGCATTTTGCGGCTGCGATGGCAGCGCCCCTTCTGGGGCTGACGGGACAGAATCCGCATTCGGCGGTTCCAGTTCAAGCGCCGGTATAGGAAACGGCTCTGGTAAAATTTCCAGCTCGGGAAAAACTTCCAATTCTGGATCTAAATCCGGTAGCGTCGTTTCGTGCTACGTGGAGTTGCCTGGTGGGGACGGGTCTGCGTCCTGTTCCGAGGTCCCGACATCCTATAAGACAATTGACTTGTTCAAGGAAACCTGTCAAGCGCAAAACGTAGAGGGCTTCGCTAAGGCCACCGTCGGCACGGGATGTCCTTCCGGAGGGAAAAAGTGTGACCAGGGCGGCGGCATCGTTGCCTACTACTATGGGCCGGCCGCCGAAGTCAATTCTTGCCTGGATGAATACGACGATGACGATTATGGCTACGGCGATGACGGAGGCTCTTCTTCTTATGATGGCGGTACCTACTATGATGGAGACTATACCGTCCCTGATGACTATTACGGAAGTTCGACTATACAGAGCGGTAGCGATGCGACAATCTCGGGGAGCGTCTATTCATGCGAGGCAACGTCTTCCGGCCATTCCTATTGTGGCGAAATAAGCCAATCCTCGAGTGGCGTGAACGATTTCATGATAGGCTGTAACGAAGAGGGCGGCACTCTGGGAACGGGTTGTCCCACTTCTTCAAAGAAATGTTTGTTCGATGAGTTGCTGCTATACTTCTACGATTCTGTAGATAAGGCGAAGAGTTGCGAACAACTCTATGAAGAAGAGTGGTAGCTGCTAGATTTCGTTTTTTCCGACCCCCTCCCGGGGGTCTTTTTTGTATATGAAACGATGTGTATCATTTAGACTAAAAATACGTTTTAACTTTTGTTAAAAACGCTGTTTTCTGATAAAAAATTAAACTTTTGTATTATTTACTATTGACAACACAGTTTTTTGTGGGTATATTCTTTGGTATGAAACCGATTATCGAATATCAAGATTACCGCGCCTTCATGGGTGACTTCTACGAAGAGCGCAAGCGGACTTCCGCCTTCTCGTGGCGGGAGTTTGCGAAGATTGCCGGATTCACCTCGCCTTCGTACCTGAAGCTCGTGTGCGAAGGCAAGAGCAGTCTGAGCAAGGTGACCATGGGGCGCGTGGCCAAGGCCATGGGGCTTACCGGCTACGAGGTGACCTATTTCGAGACCATGGTGAAGTTCGGCAACGCCAAGAAGGACTCGATCAAGATGGAGTTCCTCCAGGAAATGCAGGCCATGGCGCGAGACCACAAGGTGCGCATCATCGACAAGGATGCGTTCGAATATTATTCTACCTGGAAAAATCAAGCGATCCGCGAACTCGCCCCGATGATGCCCGGCGCCATGCCCGGTGAAATTGCCGATGTCTGCTGTCAGGATGTTTCGGCGTTGGAGGTCCGCAAGTCGCTCCAGTTCCTGGAACGGGCAGGATTCCTCCGCCAGACGCAACCGAATACCTACGAGCAGACGGAGAAGGATGTTGCAGGTTCCAAGGAAGGGCTCCCGATTGCCATTCGCGCGATGCACCGGGAGATGGGGAGGCTCGCCATCGACTCCCTAGACCAGTTTACTGCCGATGAGCGCAACGTCACCGGCCTTACGATAGGCGTAAACCGCGAATGCTACGAACGGGTTGTGCAGGAACTGACTGCCTGCCGCAAGAGGATTATTGCGATTTGTTCGGAATATTCGGAACTTTCGCAGGTTTACAGGTTGAATTTACAATTGTTCCCCCTTAGTAGGGATGTTAAGGGAAAAGAGGAGGCATAATATGAAAAAGTTTATGTATATGGCTTTGAGCGCTTTTGCTCTGTTGGCCTGTTCGGAAGATTCGCCGAATGTCGGAGGCACATCCGAAGACCCGAACACATTGATAAATAATGGCTCGATCCTTGAAGGACGGCCGAGATTGTGCAGAACTTCGCAAATGGCGGATGCGTCCGTCGATTGCGACTGGAGTGCGGAAATGTGGAATCCGGAGTCGGGAAATCGTGTCCATACCGGATTTGACAACGGTACGAATACGTCGGGTATATGGTTTTGGAGGATTGACCCTACTGAGAAATTTCATCCATCTATTCAATGGCCGGCGGAAGTAAGCGAAGCCTATGATTCTCTTTCGTTGAGTAATGTGATTAGCTCCTGCGGAGGAAGTGTTTGTGGTCATATTGCGGTGGACGTAGATACGGCTTATTATCCATGGGGTTTTCCTTTTGTGGAAATTGAGTTCAGCATGGCTGGAAAAAATTCTTCTGGCGAATTTGATGCTGTTGATGCAAGCGATTTAAAAGGGTTGTGCGTAGGTTATGCGACAAACGGGCTAATCAAGATGACACTTGATTTTGGCGATACGATAAATGGTTTGTTTACCAATGGCTCTTATGGTGTAGAATTGGATTATGATTTTATGCATGAAGATAGACCTGAAGATGATCGATATCTAGAACAGTGCTTTGCTTGGAGCGACTTTAAGGTAGTGAGCCATGATCCTTTTTCCGATTATCCCGGTTATCCTCCCATTAGCCTCGAACAAGCTCTTAAGCACCTGGAGGGCATTCGATTCAGGTATGATGTAGCGTCCGATGCGACTGTAATGTTCAATATAGTTCGGTTGGGGAGATATACAGGAAGAGATCGAAAAAAAGCGAATGAGGAAAAACTCCCCGTGGTTGGTGATGATTGTGATTCTCCCGAAAGGATAGAAGATTTCTGTTTGTGTAATTATTCCGATTCCTTGGCGGTAAGGACTGGTAAAGAACTGGGATATCAAAGGGGGTTGGAAGAAGTTGAAAAAATATTGGCTGATTCTGTGAGTGAATCATTTAAAAAAGAAATTCTGTATGAACTCGACCTGTTTAGATGGATGGAAATTTTAAATGATAAAGGTAGAGAGCAAACTCTTCAACCCTGTGACAATCCTGAGCCCAAGATTCTGCGTTGCTCAGATGGCTCTCTTCGCTTCTCACAGCAATATTCGGATGTAAAAAACAGATATGACGAAATTGCAGAAGAAGTAGCTCCTCAGAAAGTGCAGGAAATGATTGATTTCGTGAAAGATGCGTTGATTCCTGATGTTTCTCCTGTAGACAGCGCTTACGAACTTTATATGGATTACGGTGAACTTTGGAACTATGGAAGAGATGATTTTGTCAAGACGAATCTTTATGCGGATTCGACATGGCCCGAAAATCTCGTAAGGGGAGGAGAATGGTTCTATGAGTCGGATTCTGCGATTGGAGGAAACACTCTAGTTAATTGGGGAACAATCTCTGATTCTGTATGGAGCATAGCTGCGACGCGAGGCTATAATAGTGAGCTTTATGCATACATTCAATTTAACGGCGGGCAACCGGATATCGATTCTTATGCAAATATTGGTTTCTACGTAGCCGGTTTTGATTCAAATGGTGTTGCTCAATCGGCAGATATCAGTAACTGGGATGGAATCTGCGTTGCTTATCTGGTCACGTCTGACATAAAATTGGCAATTGATCTTGGCGATTCCGTCAATCGGGATCTGGGGTACGATTTGCCCGTTGTGAAACTAACACCGGCGTTAGACTTTATAGATCTATTTACCAAAAGGTGCTTTGCTTGGAGCGATTTCAAACAGGAAGGATGGGGGAAAGATCGGGAAAACTTTAAATATACCATCACAGGTGAAGAAGCTGTTCAAAAAGCCGTCAAGATGGTTTTCCAGATACGGCCGGAAGATGGATGGGATCCCATTGAAGTTGCCTTCATGGGCATAAGTACAAATCATGAATAAAAAAGAACAAAAAAAAAAGCCTCTTTCGAGGCTTTTTTTTATGTCTAGTCCATCATCAGTTCTTCGTATGTGATTTTTCCATCGCGATAGTCCTTGCATTTGCCGACCATCTCTTTATAGACTAAAGTGCGAGATTCGTCCGTCACATTCTTTTTGACCAATTTTTCCACCTGAACCATGCGGCTTCCTTCGCATCTTTCTACGGACTCGACGACATCCCCATAAAGTTCCTTGTCAAAAGTGTCCTCGTCATCTTCCTCGTCTTCTGTGTTCATATAAGCCTTGCAAGTGCCTTCTGTACCCCAGTCCATTTCCATGGTGCTGTTCGTAATCATCGAGTCCCCTTCGAAGGTCACGTCGCCCTTCATGAGGAATTCAGTTCCTGCAAAGGTTCCGGTCATTTTTATCTTCCAGAAGTTGTCCGTCAATTCGCCTTCGCAAACAACATCTGCATCGTTCTTGGACATATCCAAGTTCGACAGGAAATTAAGCATCGCCAGCACATCTTCCTTGGTCATACCCGATTCTGCGAGAATTTCGTCCAACTCCTCGGGAAGGATTGCCTCAATCACTTTGTCAAAGCCCGAAGTCGGGACCCACTCTTCATAGATGCAAGTCCATTGCACGTTCTGGCCCAGGTAGACGGCCGACTGAACGTCGCCATTTTGGCATTCTCCGTCGTTTAAAATATCCGAAAATTTTTTCCCGGTGTCATCCACATCTCCCATCTTCGTTTCAAAAGCCCTGAGAAGATTATACTGTTCCTGTGTCATTCCGATTCCTTCGAGATTGATGTTGGAACCGTTGCTTGTTTTAGCCGTTTCTTCGTTATCCTTAGTGTCTGTGGAGGTTTTGCCCTTATCGACAGAGCTTTCGCTTGAGGTGGAATCCTTTTTTACTTCGGTTGTTTGCTGGTCCTGTCCCGGATTGGAATTTTCGGATACGGGCTCGTTCGCATCCGATGACGTCGAACTGCTGTCGCAGGCTGTTAAGGCGAAAGATGCTGCAAATGCGATTGCGAGAAGTTTAAGTTTCATAAGAAATCCCCTATAAGTTATGTTTTCTGAATATACCTTTATTTGCGCTGGCGCGCAAGCACCAGAGGCTAGGGGAAATCAGAAATAATGGGCAAAAACGTGTAATCGATAGGGGCTAATGCTGCTGCGGGGCTGCAAGTTCGACGGCCAGGTCCTTGAAACAGTTCGAATCCAGTGTTGTCTTTGTTCTGTATTCTTTGAAATCGAAAACCTTGGTTGACGATGTGTCTTTCTGGAACTTGCTATAGGCGTCCTTGCAGTCTTGTTCGTAATAGGGGAAAAGCGTCCTGGTTTCGGCTGAGCAAGTGACATTGCCGGCCGAGAACTCGAATTTGAAAATCGCTCCTTCCGGGGGCAACACTTTCATGTAGGATCCGTCGCCCCGCAATACCGTGTTGCAATCGATGCGTTTGTCTTCGGGCTTTATCGTCATGTTGAGTTCGTCGATCAGACATTCGTTCTTGTAGTAGACAAGGTATTGCATCGTTCCGTTTTTTTCAAATATTACTCCTATGTTTTTATCGGGTTCTGTCGAGCGGAACAATCCTATCGGGAAAGAATCGCCTTCGTAGGCAAAACGGACAACTCCGTCCGAAAAGACGATCCTAAGGGAATCTGTCGATTTGTTCAGCGAAGCCGGGGATTGATATTGCTTCCCGTTCATTGACCAGACAAGTTCGCCATGTTCTTCCTCGCACTGGCCCTGAATCTGAATCAGAGATGAGTCGGTGAATTCATAGGCCATCATGTCCGTAACGATGAACCGGTCCACGTCGATTTCAGAAGACGGTGTCGTGGAACCCGAACCCGTGCAAGCGACAAGTGTGAGGGACAATAGCGACAGAAAAGACCAAACCTTTTTCATCAAGAACATCTCCGTTTGGCCCGCAATTTAGCTTTTTTTTGAAAAAAATCAAGAAATCCAAAAGAAACTTATAGGGAAGTTCAGAAAAAAACTTCATAAACAAAAGGGGTTCCCATAAACGTCTCGTTTAACATTTTGTAATATACAAAATGTTAAATGAACGCTCGAGAACCATATTGCTTGTTTTTAAAATTAATCTCTTTGGCGCTCAACATTCTAAGGCTTAATTGTTATCGGTGTTCCGTCTTTGACAGCGTCGTAGATTTCCTCGATTTCGTCGTTCGTGACGGCGATGCAGCCGGCGGTCCAGTCTTTCCACCTGTGCCAGAATTTAAAGAGGAATGCAGGGACCTTGTTCGGGTAGCCGTGGATCATGATATCGCCGCCGGGCTCGTAGTTGCCTTCTTTTGCGGCCTTGATTTGCTCTGCGTTCGGGTACGAAATTCGGAGCGATAAATGGAACTTGCTTTTAGGATTGTGCCACTCGATGGTGTAATTGCCCTCGGGCGTCTTGTTGTCACCGGACTTGACCTTTGCTCCGACTGGATCCTTGCCCAAAGAAATTCTGTACGTCTTGACAACACTCTCGCCGTTGCGCAAGTGCATTTGGCGCTTTGCCTTTTCTACGAGAATGTTGTCGATGGGTGAGGTAATCATGACTTTAGGAAATTCCTTTTCCGATGAGCAAGAGAACAAAAGAAATGTTAGTAAAAGTAGGAGGGATGTTCGTGGAATTTTCATCAGATGCTTTTCAACAATTGTAAACGTACAAAATAAAAAAACGTCTAAGTTTTATAGGATGATTCGGAAATCTTGCCGTCATCGGAAATCCACTGCTGATTTGCTTTGATGTCGCAAGAGTATTCGATGTTTTTTTCAAATAAGTATATGAAACATTATGGATGTTTATCTATGTGTTTTTTTAAAGGTTTCTCGTCTACTATTTCCGAAATAGAATTTAATTTTGTTCTGTTACAATTAATGCATAATACTCGGAGATTTTCAACTGAAGTTGGTCCACCCTTGGATATTGGAATAATATGGTCTAATTCAATTTCTGTTTCGGGAACATATTTAAAGCATTTTTGACATATTTGTCCGTCTCTTTTTATAACTTTTATTAGTACATCGCGAGGAATGTTTCGACTGTTATTTCGTAGCGTTTTGGTTTCAGTAAATTCCTCTCCAGAAAAGAATACTGGGCAAATATGACCAAATATTTTACAACTCATTTCAGTGAAAAATTTGGGTGGTTCGTTGATAAGATAATCATTAGGATTGAAAGATTTTACCATAAATTCGAAAAATTCTTTTTGTTTTTTTGATAATTTTTTTCCTTCTTTTGTTTTGTTTGCTCGTAAACAATCTTTCATATAATTGTTATCTTTTTGGGCTTCTTCTAAAGGAAGCGGTAATAAAGGAAATTGCTCTACTAATGGTCCATATGGGCAATATTTAAGCTCCCAACAGGGCTTGCAATATTTTCCTATCTTAGCCTTACTCTGCTTTATTAAGTCTTCATCAGAAATATTATCAGGTATATTGAAAATTTGTCGTATTGCTGGATCTATTTTTGTTTTTTTTCTCATTTTTTCTCTCGTTGTTTTTTAACAAAACTATGTTTTTCTCGGTTTATAAAATCATATAGAATGTAATAATTTTAGAGGTCGTGATTGATGAAGATAAAAAAAGTCCAAACTTTTAACCTGGATGCTTTTGAAATGCTGATGACGGTGTGGATGTTTCTTCTAGTTAATGAATAATCCAATTAGTTTGACGCAATATCCTTTAATTAAGTATAATAATCCTGATATATATGCAAAATACAGAATATTAAAGAACAGAAAATTCCACAAAGTTTCTTTTAATCCAGCAAAATGCTTTGCAGAAATTCCCAAAGCCGCTAAATTAAAGAATAACCATACTAATGCATAGTTTGAAAGTGTGTGCATGTTTTTAATATAAATTATTTTAAGACAAAAACGCCCTGGCTTTTAACCTGGACGTTTTTCGTAAAGGCGATCCCGGAACAAGTCCGGGATGACATTTCGTGAGAGATCCTTCGACTTCGGCGTTTCACGCCTCCGCTCAGGATGACAATTAGGGTAGGAGATTGCTTCACCCCTATTCGGGGTTCGCAATGACAAGTCTCGCACCTCATACCTCAAAGGCACGAAGTGCCGACCTCACACCTCATTCCTACTTCAGAAAGTTCATATACGGCAGCTTGCTGGCGAGTTCCTGCACTTTGTCGGCGTTGGCCATGAGGGCGGAACGTGCGTGCCAAGAACCGTCGAGGAACTGACCGCGCGGGCCGTCGGCAAGCGTGAGCTCGATGGTTTCGTCACCCATCTTGAGCGTGCGGCTTTCGGTGCTCGTCACGAGTTCTTCGCTCGGGTGTGCTTCGATCCAGGCGAGGATCTTGTCTGCAACTTCGTGGCTCACCTTGTAGCAAGGCACGCCAATAGCGACGCAGTTACCGAAGAAGATTTCGGAGTAGCTTTCGGCGATGATGGCGCGGATGCCCCAGCGCTTGAGAGCCTGCGGAGCGTGTTCACGGCTGGAACCGCAACCAAAGTTCTGGTTCGAAACGAGAATGGAGCCGTTCTTGTAGGCCGGATCGCGGAACGGGTGAACCTTGCCCTGAGCGGCGAGGCCAGCGATATCGTCGGCAAAGGCGTTGTCGCCGAGGCCTTCGAAAGTCACGCACTTGAGGAAGCGTGCCGGGATGATACGGTCAGTGTCGATGTCGTTGCCGCGTACAGGAACGCCGGAACCTTTAACAATGTCGATAGAATTCATTTTTTAAATCTCCTTGCGTTACTTGATGTACTTGCGGACGTCGGTGACACAGCCTTCGATGGCGGCGGCAGCCACCATGGCGGGGCTCATGAGGATGGTGCGGCCCGACGGGCTGCCCTGACGGCCCTTGAAGTTGCGGTTGCTGGAGCTTGCGCTCACCTGGCGGCCCTTGAGCTTGTCCGGGTTCATGGCGAGGCAGAGCGAGCAGCCCGCTTCGCGCCATTCGGCACCGGCTTCCTTAAAGATCTTGTCGAGACCTAGAGCTTCGGCTTCCACCTTGATCTTCATGGAGCCCGGAACGACCCACATCTTCACAGTCGGGGCGACCTTGTGGCCCTTGATGATTTCGGCGGCGGCCTGCAAGTCGCTGAGGCGGCCGTTGGTGCAGCTACCCACGAACGCGATGTCGATGGGGCGGCCAATCATCTTGGATCCTTCTTCCCAGCCCATGTATTCGTAGGCTTCGGAGATGACCTTCTTTTCGCTGCCTTCGAATTCATCGATCTTCGGCATGTTGCCGTTCAGCGGGATGGCCTGGGCCGGAGTGATGCCCCAGGTGACCATCGGTTCGAGGTTGTCGCAGTTGATTTCGACTTCGTCGTCAAACTGGGCGTCGGCGTCGGTAGCGACGGACTTCCAGTAAGCAACGGCTTCGTCCCACTTGTCGGCCTTCGGGGCGTACGGACGGCCCTTGAGGTATTCAAAAGTCTTTTCGTCGGGGTTGCAGTAACCGACGCGGGCGCCGCCTTCGATAGCCATGTTGCAGACCGTCATACGGCCTTCCATGCCCATTTCTTCGATGACCGGGCCGGCAAACTCGTAAGCGTAGCCAACGCCACCGTTCACGCCGAGCTTGGCGATGTAGGCTAGGGCAACGTCCTTGGCGGTCACACCCGGCTTGAGCTTGCCGGTGAACTTGATGCGGCGAGTCTTGAGCGGGCTCATGGCGAGCGTCTGGGTAGCCAAAACGTCGGCCACCTGGCTTGTACCGATACCGAATGCGATAGCGCCGAATGCGCCGTGGGTGGCCGTGTGGGAGTCACCGCAGGCAACAGTCATGCCCGGCTGGGTCACGCCTTCTTCGGGGCCCACGATGTGGATAACGCCCTGTTCGGCGGTAGCGGGGCCAAAGAACTTGATGCCGTTGTTCTTGGTGTTGTTTTCAATGTGGGAGAACATCTCTTCGGAAATGCCGTCCTTGAGCGGGCGGTTGCGTTCCGGGAAGGTGGTCGGGATAATGTGGTCGACCGTGGCGAACGTGCGTTCCGGGAACAGAACCTTCTGGCCTTCTTCGCGGAGCTGCGCAAAAGCCTGCGGGCTCGTGACTTCGTGGCAGAGGTGAAGCCCGATAAAGAGCTGGCACTGGCCGCTCGGGAGCTTTGCTACCGTGTGGCTTTCAAAAATCTTCTGATAGAGTGATTTTCCCATAATTGTGTCTCTTTTTTGCGCTCGTCCGGGCATTTACGCAAATGTCCGAACGGAGCCGTTTGATTGCGGCACAAATATAGAAAAAACGAAAATGCGCGTCTAGCCTTTCGTCACGAACCACGAACCCCAAAACAAAAACCCGCAGCCGATGGGTTGCGGGCTTTTCTCTCTCGTAAAATCGTTTTTCTTAGTACTGTTCCAGCTGGGTGTCGAACTTGTACTTGTCCTTGTAGTAGGCAAGCATTTCGCCGACGTTCTTGAAGCCTCCGTTGCGGGCGGCCTGGCGGATTTCGGGGTCGGAACGCAGCATCTTGCGGAGTTCGGCGTCGATATCCTTGAAGAAGAGGTCGTTGCTGGCCATCGCGACGTGGTTCTGGTTGTAGTCGAGGTGGTAGCGGCGTTCAAGCGTCTGGAAGAGTTCCGACTGGCAGGCGTTCTCGGGCGGCTTGCGGTTGGCAACCGGCAGGTAGCACTTCTCGATATAGGCTTGCTTCATCTCGACGATCATCTGGTCGATGGCGGGGATGTTGTGGTCGGAGTCGTGATTGGCAACTTCAACGGTGGGTTTTTGGACGGAGCCGCAGCCCATGAGGATTGTTGCGGCGATGGCGAGTGTTGCCAGGATGCTTAATTTCATTTTCAATACCTTTTTGACTTTTTAACCTTTCTATCAATCCCACATTCAAAGTTATTTAAAGTACGGGGAAAAAACGATAGTTGAATTGTAAAATAAACGCAATAAAAGGCCTGAAAACGTGTCAAAAATCTGTTATTTACTGTGTTTGTGATAGGGCTCACGGAGCGTAGCTTTTTAGGGGCGTGACGCCTATCACGGAGGGGTCGGTTTGAACATGTAAAACCACTTCATCGGGTCGATTACTTTGTACTTAACGCCGCCGATGGTCTTGTCTCCGTTCTTTGAAATTAGGCCTGTCACAATGTGCGCGTGAGGCCCTGTCGTGCGGCCCGTGACGCCGATTGTGGCGATGGGATCGCCGGGCATGACTTCTTGCCCGTCAAGGTAAAGCAACTGGTCGCAGTGCATAAAGAGAATGACATCTTTCTCGCGGACAAGCGCAATGATAATTCCCCCGTTCTTGTCGCGGCTAGTCCACGCCTTTGCCGAGAAGGGGGCGAGGATGCGCGCGCCCTTCTTGCTGGCTAGGTCGATGCCGTGGTGAAGCCTTTGGTTCTGCGTGGCTTCCCTGTGATAAAATTCGGTCAGGTAGGCGATGCTGTCGGAGACGATGGATGTCCAGTACTTCCAGGCGGCACCGATGGAGTCCGCAGCTTCGCGCCCCAGGTTGTCGGGCCTGGAGAACTTGATGACCGTGCCTTCCGGCGGGATGTTGAAATTTTCGACGCGCCACGAGTTGGTGGGGTAGTTGTTTTCTTCGAGAGTCGTTTCAACGTACTGCTGCACCATCTTTTCTGTAGTGATGATGGCGTTGAAGCGGCCTATGGCGTAGCGCCCGATGCGTTGCAGGGTTTCCTTTCCGTCGAACGTGAATTCGAAAGACGGTGCGACGGATAGTGCGTTGCGTTCCTGTATTCGGTTGCGCTCGTTTGAAATGGACGCCGTGACCTTGGTGACCTTCGCAAACGGGAGCATGAACGCGAGCAGGAAGAACAGGGGGAACAGCATCAGGAAAATCTTGGGGATGCCGTCAATCGGGTTCTTCTTCAGAATACCCATCTTGTGGAGGTTGCCCACGACATGCGTGTATGCTTCCGGGTTCTCCTTGAAGCGCTTTCCCTTGAATCCCTTGAGTTTGAAAGGACTTTTCTTTACGGCTTTCGCTACGCTTGGATGCTTCTTCTTGTCCGGCTTTTCCGGCACGTCCCAGAGGATAGTGCACTTCCCGACATTCTTTGCGTCGGCGAGGTAACTCGATGCCGTTGCCGCACTGTTTGCAGATAAAATAAGCAGTCGGCTTATAGTGAGAACTCTGTCGCAGCCGCCGTTGATTTCGTCTGTGGGAAGGACCGCGATGACGTGCGGAATCTTCTGCTTAATTTGTTCTATATTGTGGAAGAAATTCCTGAACGAATTCTCGTCTTCGGGAACGTGGCCGATTTTTGGCGTGATGTGGCCGCATCCTTCGTCTACCTGCGTAAGCGCGTCGATTCCTTTTTCCCCAATCGGCTTTGCGAAAAGGTCGTCCGTAGAAACTGGGGCGGATCCGTGATATTTGCACGAAAGGTCGACAACTAAAAAACGCGCGCCAGCGTTAAGCGCTAGCGCGAATTTCTGCAAGGCTTCGAAATCGATCTCTTTTTCGCCCGGATAGGCGACCAGAGTCAATCCGCCTTGATTATACAGGTAGTCTAGGACTTTCCTTTGCATAAATTAGGCTTTTGCGGAGCCCTTGGGGTAGGTGACGCCGGAAGGCGGGGCCTTCACGAAGTTGTCCACCTGCATGTAGAGGTCTTCGGGGGAAGCTGTCGGGTTGAAGTAGATTTCCTGGTTGCGGTTCATGCTACGGCCCTTGAGCGGTTCCTGGCGGCGCGGGCGAGAAACGACGCCCAGCGGGAGCACTTCGAGCAGCGGGAGCAGGCCGAAATAGCGGAACAGGCTGAAATTCTTCTGCCAAGTCTGGCGTTCGGCCAGGATGGCGAATGTGCCTTCGAAGATTGTCCTGGACTGGAGCAGTTCATCGGAGGTCATGGTGACCAGTTCGTGGTTGGTGGGGAAGTTGTTTACGAAGTTGACGAGGTCGCCCTTGAGGTAGTTGGCGTCGCACAGAAATACGAATTTCATTGTGTGTCCTTGTTTTTTTGAATGTATGAGTGCAAAATAAATCTTTCTGGAGCGTTTGTCAGCATTTTGGGACGTGCCGAAGCCCCGCTTTGGCCGAAAAAGTAACGTTTTTACAATTTTTTTACAAAAAAATCGTGATCGCGTATCTTCGTGAACCGTCGTACACGGGCGTGAGTTCTTGCACTTGAAATGAATTTTGCTTGTAAGTCGTTGATACTCAACAACTTACGTATTCTGCAAAGATGCTTTTTTTACAAAAGGTGTCTTTTTTTTGCTAAAAACGAAACATATTTTACAATTTCCTTTCCAAAAACATTATATTTGGTGATTGTTATCACGTAACGTGTCGAGCGGTTCGTTTGAGAATTCCTATCGGGTCGATAGCGTAAAATGATGAACCAATTGAAATTATGTGTTTTAATGGGAGAACGTAAATGAATCGAATGAAGTCTATGGCCGCGTTGCTTGCCTCCGCTGGCGTCTTGGCATCTTTTGTTATTGCTCAAGATGGAAAAGGTGGCGCTGCTGCAGTTGAAAATAATGCTCCTTCCGTGAACGGCATTCCTGGCGAATCCATTCAGGAGGGCGGAAAGTTTGCTACGATCAAGTTGGATAAATATGTATCTGACGACATGGACAAGCCCGAACAGATCAAGTGGGCTGTCTCTGGAAACAAGAAACTCAAGGTTTCTATTAAGGACAGAGTCGTAACAATCGAAACACCGGACAAGTACTGGAACGGCTCGGAAGACCTGACTTTCGCCGCGACTGACACCAAGGGTGCGGTCGGCTCCGAAACGGTGAACTTCACTGTCGAGTCCGTGAACAATCCGCCTACGGTTTCGCAGATTGCAGACCAGACCGTGGACGAAGGAAAGCAGTTCTCAAAGATT
Organism: Fibrobacter sp.; assembly: GCA_017412605.1. Taxonomy (GTDB): domain Bacteria; phylum Fibrobacterota; class Fibrobacteria; order Fibrobacterales; family Fibrobacteraceae; genus Fibrobacter. Next base: position 170,238 of record JAFPWY010000003.1, read on the forward strand.
AACCTCGATAACTTTGTCGCCGACCCCGACCACCCGAAGGACCAGATTCTTTGGGAATTTGACATCCAACCGGTGGGCAAGGATCAAGCTGATGGAGACCTCAATGTCGAAATCGATCCGAAGCGTGTCGCCACGATTGTGATTCCCGACCCGCATTGGTATGGTACGGCAAAGATCAAGTTTACCGCGACTGACGGCGAATACGCAAGCGACTCCAAGACCGCTACGTTCACCGTGAAGCCGATTAACGACCCGCCCGTCTTGCAGAAGATTCCGAGCCAGACGATCGAAGAGAAAAACGAATTCGAATCTATCTCCCTGTCCGATTTCGTTAGCGACGTAGATGATGACGTCTCCAAGCTCAAGTGGTCTATCAGCGGCAACAAGGACCTCAAGTTCGACATTGACAAGTACGGTACCGCGAACATCAAGATTCCGAACGAATTCTGGAACGGCTCCGAACAGATTACGTTCACCGTGACCGACCCTGCTGGTGCGTCTGCCAAGACGACGGCGACCTTCACGGTCAAGTCCGTGAACGACGCTCCCGAGTTCATCAAGGACGTTCCCGACCAGACGATCGACGAAAAGCAGGACTTCAAGCCGGTTCAACTGGACCAGCTGGTCAAGGATCCGGACCATGCTTTCGAACAACTTAAATGGACAATTTCTGGCAACAAGGACCTGAAGGTTGCCCTGAACGGCAAGACCGCTACTATCGGTGTTCCGAGCAAGCTCTGGAACGGCTCCGAGACGCTTAAGTTCAAGGTTTGCGACCCGGCCGGTGCCTGCGCTGAATCTGAAGCTCCGTTCACAGTGAACTCCGTGAACGACAAGCCGGAATTCGTGAAGGCCATCCCGAACCAGAACATCGACGAAAAGAAGCAGTTTGCAAAAATCAAGCTTGACGAATACGTGAAGGATGCCGACCACAAGCATTCCGAACTCTCCTGGGATGCCGACGTGAAGCACCAGGGCAAGATGCCGGAATCCGGCACGCTCAACGTGAGCATCGACGAAAGCCGCGTTGCTACCGTTGAAATTCCGGACACCTACTGGAATGGCGCTGCTGTTGTTATGTTCACCTGCACTGACCCGGAAGGCGCTGCTGTGAAGCAGGAAGTCACCTTCACGGTGAAGTCCATCAACGATATCCCGGTGTTCAAGAAGATTCCGGACCAGGCCATCGAAGAAAAGAGCGAATTCTCTTCTATTATTCTTGACGAATACGTGAACGATGCCGACCACGACCTCTCCAAGCTGAAGTTCGATGTCTCCGGCAACAAAGACATTAAGGTCAACGTGAACCAGAAGACCCGCGAAGTGACGTTCAAGACTCCGAGCGAACTCTGGAACGGCGCTGAAACGGTGACGATTACTGCAACCGACCCGGAAGGCGGCAAGGCTTCCTCTGCATTCAAGCTCTCCGTGAAGTCCATCAACGACCCGCCGGTCATGAAGGATATTCCGGAACAGTCCATCAAGGAAAAGGGCCAGTTCAAGCCCGTCGAACTCGACAAGTATGTTGATGACCTCGACCACGGTAAGGACAAACTCAAGTGGACGATTACTGGCCAGCGTGAACTGAAGGTTTCTATCGACGCCAACCGCATCATGAAGGTGACCCCGCCGAGCCCGCAGTGGAACGGCTCCGAAACGCTCGTTATCAAGGTGACCGACCCGGATGGTGCAACGGACGAACGCTCTGTGGCCTTCTCCGTTGAATCCGTGAACGACGTTCCGGAATTCCTGAAGCAGGTGGCCGCACAGACCATCAAGGAAAAGGAACAGTTCCAGGTCATCAAGCTTGGTGAAATGGTGAAGGACGCCGACAACAAGCTGAGCGACCTCAACTTCGCCGTCAGCGTGCATCCGGCTCCGAGCGGAAAGAACAAGGGTGGCGACCTCACTGTCGAAATCGACGCTCAGCATGTTGCCAAGATTGTTATTCCGAACAAGCTCTGGAATGGTGCCAACGAAATTTCGTTCACCGTGACCGACCCGGAAGGCGCCAAGGCTACGTCCAAGGCCCTGTTCACCGTGACATCCGTGAACGATGTGCCGGTTCTTAAGAAGATTCCGGACCAGATGATTAGTGAAAAGATGCAGTTCACCGATATCAAGCTCGCTGAACTCGTCTCCGATCCCGACCACAGCATCTCCCAGTTGAAGTGGACGATTTCTGGTAACAAGGACTTGAAGGTCGACATCAACAAGGATGGTGTTGCCAGCGTCAAGATTCCGAGCCAGATGTGGAACGGTTCCGAAAAGATTTCCTTCGTCGTGACCGACCCGGAAGGCGCTTCTGCCAAGTCTGAAGCCGTGTTCACCGTGAAGTCCATCAACGACCCGCCGATCATGAAGGACATCCCGAGCCAGAAGATCAAGGAAAAGGAACAGTTCAAGACGATCGCCCTGGACGACTTCGTCAGCGACCTCGACCACGACAAGGCTCAGCTCAAGTGGACCTTCAGCGGCCAGAAGGACCTGAAGATTTCCATGGACGCAAAGCACGTTGTTACGATTGCTACTCCGAACAGGTTCTGGCACGGCACCGAGACGGTGAAGTTCACCGTGACCGACCCGGAAGGTGCTACCGACAGCCGCTCTGTGACCTTCACTGCTGAATCCGTGAACGACCTCCCGGTCTTCACCAAGCCCATCAAGGACCAGAGCATTCAGGAAAAGCGCGAATTTGCTATCATCAACCTGGGCGACATCGTGACTGACCCGGATCACAAGCCGGAACAGCTTTCCTGGACGTTCAAGGTTGACGGTGCCAAGGGTGCCCCGAAGGGTTACACTCCGAAGCTCACCGTCAAGGTGGACGACAAGCGCATGGCCCGCATTGTTATTCCGGACAAGTACTGGAACGGCTCTGAACAGATTACGTTCACCGTTGTTGACCCGGATGGCGGCAAGGCCAGCTGCGTTGCCACGTTCACTGTGACATCCGTGAACGATGCTCCGACCATCGGCAAGATCAACGACCAGGCTGTCGAAGAAAAGCAGGAATTTGCTCCGATCGACCTTGCTGCAATCATCAAGGATCCGGATCACTCCTACGACAAGTTGAAGATTGAAGTGACTGGCAACAAGGAACTGAAGGTCGACATCAGCAAGGAAGGCAAGGCGACTGTCAAGGCTCCGAACAAGATGTGGAACGGTTCCGAGAAGCTCACGTTCACCGTGACCGACCCGGAAGGCGCCAAGGCCTCTACGTTTGCAACCTTCTCCGTGAAGTCCATCAACGACCCGCCGGTCATGAAGGAAATTGCTAGCCAGACCATCAAGGAAAAGGGCCAGTTCAAGCCCATCGAGCTCGACAACTTTGTCGACGACCTCGATCACCCGAAGAACAAGCTCAAGTGGAAGATCGAAGGTGCCAAGGAACTCAAGGTTGCCATGGATGCTAGCCACAAGGTGACTGTGACCCAGCCGAACCAGTTCTGGCACGGTTCCGAAAAGATCAAGTTCACCGTGACTGACCCGGAAGGCGCTTCCGACAGCAAGACTGTTACCTTCACGGTTGAATCTGTGAACGACGCTCCTGTGTTCGTGAAGGAACTTAAGGGCCAGTCCATCGACGAAAAGAGGCAGTTCCAGACCATCCGCCTGGATGACCTCATCAATGATCCGGACCATGCCAAGAACGATCTCAAGTGGTACTTCGACGTGAAGTCCGTCAAGGCTGCTCCTGCCGCTCCGGCCAAGAAGGGTGGCAAGAACGAACCGGCCGCTGCTCCGGCTACGACCAACGGACTCTCTGTGAAGGTTGACGCCCAGCATGTCGCTACCATCGTCATCCCGAACAAGTATTGGAATGGCGCCGCGGACATCACGTTCACGGCCAAGGACCCGGAAGGCGCTGCAGTTTCCAAGACGGCTCGCTTCGAAGTCCGCTCCATCAACGACCCGCCGAAGATTTCTGATAAGGCTCCGAAGGGTGAAACCATCCGTGAAAACGGCCGCTTCACGACTATCGACCTTTCCAACCTCGCTACCGACCCGGATCACCCGGCTTCGAGCCTCAAGTGGACCTTCACCGGCAACAAGTTCCTGAAGGTGAACCACCGCAAGGACAACACGGTTGAAGTGGCCCTCCCGGATCCGCAGTGGAACGGCAAGGAAATGATCACCTTCACCGTGACCGACCCGGAAGGCGCTTCTGCTAACCACAAGATGACCTTCGAAGTCACGCGCGTCAACGACGCCCCGAACTTCGTCAAGAGAATTCCGGACCAGAAGATCAAGGAAGGCAACAAGTTCAAGCCTATCCAGCTCGACGAATTCGTGAAGGACCCGGATAACAAGCCGAACGAACTCAAGTGGAAGGTTTCTGGCTCCCAGAAGCTCAAGGCTGAAATTTCCGGCGGCCGCGTGCTCACGGTCTCCGCTCCGGATCCGCACTTCTGGTGCGCTCCTGAAATGCTCGTGATCGAAGCTACCGACCCGGAAGGTGCTTCTACCTCCGCTACGGTGACCTTCGAAATCACCTCCGTGAACGATGCTCCGGTGCTCAAGGACATCCCGAACCAGAAGATCAGGGAGAAGGGCGAATTCAAGGAAATCGACCTGAACAAGTTTGTCCACGACCCGGATCACCAGAACCACGAACTCAAGTGGAGCGTGAAGGTGACCAAGGTCGGCGCTCCCGAGAAGAAGCCTGCTCCGAAGAAGCCCGCTCCGAAGAAGCCGGCCAAGAAGGGTGCTAAGGCTGACGAAAAGACTGAAGCTAAGGAAGAAGCAGCTCCGGAACCGAAGCATGACGACCTCGAAGTCGAAATCGACAGCAGGAACATCGCTCATGTCAAGCTCCCGTCCAAGTTCTGGAACGGCGAACGCAACGTCATCTTCACGGTCGAAGACCCTGAAGGTGCCAAGGCTAGCAAGACTGTCAACTTCCTCGTGGAATCTGTGAACGACGCTCCTGAAATGAAGGTCATCAAGACTCAGACCATCAACGAGAAGGAAAAGTTCAAGCCGATCGACCTGAACGGCATCGCCAGCGACCCGGATCATCCGGTCAAGAGCCTCAAGTTCGAAGTCAACGCTACTCGCCAGCTCAAGGCTTCTATCGACAAGCTGAACCAGTTGTGGGTGGCTACTCCGGACAAGTTCTGGAGCGGTTCCGAAAAGATTACGCTTACTGTCCGTGACCCGGAAGGCGCCAAGGCGACCCAGCAGATTCTCTTCGAAGTCCTGCCGGTCAACGACCCGCCGATCGTGAAGTCGATTCCTGGCCAGAGAGTCAAGGAAAAGGAAAAGTTCGAACCGATCGACCTTTCCAAGGCTGCTACCGACCCGGACAACAAGCCGAACGAACTCAAGTGGAGTGTTACCGGCAACAAGGATTTGAAGGTGGACATCAGGGGTACCCGCGCTATGGTGCTGACCCCGACCCCGAACTGGAACGGCAAGGAAACCCTGACCTTCACGGTTAAGGATCCGTCCGGTGCTAGCGCATCTACCAATGCGACCTTCGAAGTGATTGCCGTGAACGATCCTCCGATGATGAAGCCGATCCAGCCGTTCATTATCGAAGAAAAGAAGACCTTCGCTCCGGTCGACTTCTCGAAGCTCGTTACCGATCCGGATAACGCTCCTGAAGAACTGACCTGGTCTCTCGATGATGCAAGGCCGATGCCGATCAAGACGAAGAAGGGCATTACCATGAAGATGGGCCGTCCCTCTGTGAAGCACGAAATCAACTTCAACATCGACGAAAAGGGTACTCTCACTGCTGAAATCCCGAACAAGTACTGGAACGGTACCGAAGTCGTCACGGTCAACGTGTTCGACCCGGCCGGCGCCAAGGCCTCCATCGATGTCAAGTTCGTTGTCAAGCCGGTGAACGATCCTCCGACCGTCAAGGAAATTCCTGGCCAGGAAACGCTCGAAGGCAAGGGCTTCAAGCCCATCAAGCTCGACGAGTTCGTGACCGACCCGGATAACAAGGTCCATGAAATTCGCTGGAAGGTCTCCGGTGCCAAGAACCTCGACGTGATGATTTCTGGCGGCCGCGAAGCCGTAATCAGGCCGAAGAAGCAGGATTGGTTCGGCGAAGAAACGCTCGTGTTCACTGCCACCGACCCGGCTGGCGCAAGCGACAAGACCGTTGCCAAGTTCGTCGTCAAGCACGTGAACTCCGCTCCTGTCATGCGCGACATTCCTGACTTCACCATCAAGGAAGACGACCGTCAGGGCGTTATCGCGGTCATCAAGCTCGACCAGTATGCCCGCGACAAGGACAACCGCTTCGAAGAACTCAAGTGGACCTTCACCGGCAACAAGTACCTGCAGGTGAAGCACGACAAGTTCAAGAAGACTGTGACCATTTCTCAGCCGCACGAGAACTGGAATGGCAAGCCGGAACGCATCACCTTCACAGTGACCGACCCGGAAGGCGCCAAGGCTAGCAGGGCTGCTCTGTTTACGGTGATTGCCGTGAACGACCCGCCGGTTGCTGTCCCGCACACCTACATGACCCAGGAAGGCGAAGAACTCTCTGTTCCGGCTTCTGAAGGCCTGATGTCCGGTGTCAACGATCCGGATGGCGAAAAGCCGGTTGCCGTGGCTGTCGTCCAGAAGCCGCGCAACGGTAAGATCTCTCTGAACGAGAAGGATGGTTCCTTCACCTACATGCCGAATAAGGGCTTCAGCGGCCTTGACGAATTCACGTTCAAGGTTCGTGACCCGGGTGGTGCGTTCTCCAAGATTGAAACTGCCGAAGTCAACGTCAGCTTCAAGATGAAGGACCTCCGCGGCGGCGAAAAGAAGAAGGAAGCTCCGAAGGCTGAAGAACCGGCCAAGGACAAGGACGACGAAAACGCCGACCAGCCCAAGAAGAAAAAGAGAAAGAAAAGATCCTAATCTTCGATAAAGCTATCGAAAAAGCCTTGCAGACAGAAAATCTGCGAGGCTTTTTTTATAAGAACACTTGTGGCGAGACCGCATGTCCGTAGCCAAAAAAAGAAGCCCGGTGTAATTGCCGGGCTCCGTGTTTTCAATTTTTAGAAGCTTACTTCTTTTTCTTCTTGGTCTCGAGCCATTCGTCGAAGGTGATGCTCCTGTCGAGCACTCCGTTCGGCGTGAGTTCCAGGACGCGGTTCGCGATGGTCTGCACGAATTCGTGGTCCTGCGAGCAGAAGATGATGGGGCCCTGGAAGGCGGTGAGGCCGTTGTTGAGGGCGGTAATCGCTTCCAAGTCGAGGTGGGCGGTCGGTTCGTCGAGCAAGAGGCAGTTCGCGTTGCTGAGCATCATGCGGCTGAGCATGCAGCGCACCTTCTCGCCACCGGAGAGCACGTTTGCCGATTTCAGGGCTTCTTCGCCGGTGAAGAGCATGCGGCCGAGGAACCCGCGGATGAACGTTTCGTCCTGTTCCTTGCTGTACTGGCGCAGCCAATCCACGAGGGAGAGGTCCGTTCCGAAGTAGGCGTCGTTGTTCTTGGGGAAGTAGCTGTAGCTGATGGTGTTGCCCCACTTGAGCACGCCTTCCGGGCACTTGGTCTCTTCGGCGATGAGCTGGAAGAATGCCGTCTTGAGCGTGTCGTATTCGCCGACGAGCGCAACCTTGTCGCCGCTATTCAGGCTGAAGTTCAGGCCCTTGCAGACGATTCCGTCGCCGCCGTCGATGTCGGCGTTCTTGACTTCGAGCACAATCTTGCCCGGTTCGCGGTCCATCTTGAAGTTGACCCACGGGAACTTGCGGCTGGAGGCCGGCATTTCCTCGACGGTCATCTTGTCGAGGAGCTTCTTGCGGCTGGTGGCCTGCTTGGCCTTGGCTGCGTTAGAGGCAAAGCGGCGGATGAACGCCTTCAATTCTTCGATCTTTTCTTCGGCGCGGCGGTTCTGGTCCTTGCGCTGTTTCTGTGCGAGCTGGCTTGCCGCGTACCAGAATTCGTAGTTACCGCCGTAGATGTTGATTTTGCCGTAGTCGATATCGCAGGTGTGCGTGCAGACCGCATTGAGGAAGTGACGGTCGTGGCTCACCACAATCACGATGTTCTCGAAGCGTTCGAGGTAGTCTTCGAGCCAGCCGACGGTTTCCAGGTCCAGGTGGTTCGTCGGTTCGTCGAGCAAAAGGATGTCGGGGTTGCCGAACAAGGCCTGGGCGAGGAGGACGCGGATTTTCTGGCCACCGTCAAGGTCTGCCATGAGGCTGTAGTGGAATTCTTCGGGGATGCCGAGGCCCTTGAGGAGCACCGCGGCGTTCGAGTCGGCTTCGTAGCCGCCGATTTCGCCAAAACGGGTCTCGATTTCCATGGCCTGCATGCCCTGTTCTTCAGTCATTTCGGGCAGCGCGTAGAGTTCGTCGCGCTTCTTGCCGAGTTCGTAGAGCTCGGGGAAACCCATCATGACGGTTTCGAGAACGGTGTTCTGTTCGTAGGCGAAGTGGTCCTGCTTGAGGACGGCGATGCGTTCGCCCGGGTCCTTGGTGACCTCGCCGGTGTTGGGCTCGAGTTCGCCAGAAAGGATCTTGAGGAATGTTGACTTGCCGGCGCCGTTCGCGCCGATGACTCCGTAGCAGTTGCCGCGCTTGAAGGAGAGGTTCACTTCCTTGAAGAGGACGCGGCTACCGTATTGAAGACTGACATTAGAGACGTTGAGCATTTAGTTAATTGATGATTGATGATGGATGATTGATGATTAATTGTTGTTAGGAAGAATTTTTGATGTTTTGATTATTTTCGTAATAATCTTGATAATAGATTCATTTTCCGCGTAAATTTCTTTGAATAGGTTTTCTTTAAGGAATGATGTTTCCTTAAGTAATTCTAGCCAATATTCTGTTTCTGAAGCTTCCTTTAAGGCTATGGACATTTTCGAAATGAAATCGGCTTTACTCTGTGCTTGTGTTGCTTCTTTTACATTTGCACCGATACTTGTTCCGCTTCTAAGAACTTGCTTGGATAGAACGTACTCTTTTCTCTCATTGGACAAATAAAGATAAAGATAGATAATTTGGATGGCGAAGGCTTTTGTTTTTTCGGCAATTAAATTGTCTTTCTTCATAAAGCTTTTCCACCAGAATACAGATTATCCATTATCATTTATCCATTATCAATTGTTATTCGCTTTCTCCAGTTCGCGGGCGTTGATGATGAGCATCTGCAAGCGGTTCTCGATGTTCGCGAAACTCGTGTCCGGATCGTAGTCGAGGCTCAGGATTTGCACGTGCGGGCAACGCTCCTTCACGGCCTTGGTTAGGCCACGGCCACTGATATGGTTCGCAAGGCAGGCGAACGGCTGCAGGATGACGTAGCTGTTCACGCCATGCTTTGAGTTGTAGAGAATCTCGCCCGGGATGAGCCATCCTTCGCCCGTGTTGTAGGTCGGGTCGATGATGTCCCTGACGTAGTTCCTCAGCTCGTAGCAGTCGGCATGGTGCTCGTAGAGCTTGAATGCCTTCATCAGGTCTTGCACGCAGTTGTATGCGTAGGTGTAGACCTTTGCCGTGATGCCTCCTTCGACACGGTCCATGATGGGGTTCGCGGAGAATCCGCGAGTCACTTTTTCGGCGCGCACCACTTCGTCGACGCGGAAGAAGTCGAGCATTCCCGGCAGGTAGACTTCCATGCCGTTGTCCATCAGGTACTTTTCCACGAAGCCGTTGGCGCTCGGGTGGTAGTTCATGAGGATTTCGCCGAGCACGGCCACGCGCGGCTTGCGGATGCCCTTCTTGCGGTCTTCGGTAATTTCGACCGAGTTGAAGGCTTCCACGGCAGCGGCAAACATGTCGAGGACCTTCTTGGGCAGGCGGAGTTCGCTCTTCTTGAGCTGGCCAGCCATGCTCATGATGAGCGGCATCCAGTGGTCATAGACCTTCTGCGTATCGCCCTTGTTCACTTCGTAGGGCAGGACAGCGCGGTACATTGTCTCGATGGCGTCCATGAGGACGATGCCCCACAGCATGTGCAGGCGGAAGTCGAGGCCGACGGTAAAGCCCGGGTGCATTCCCTTGTAGTCGGTACCCGTCGTGATGATGGTGACGTCCTTGAAGCCCGCTTCGTCGAGGGCCTTGCGGGCGAGCACCGGGTACTGCACTGCACGGCAGTTTTCGCAGTTCTTGGCAAGGCACATGGAAACTTCGGTCTGCTTGACTTCGGGGTGGTTCACGAGCCACTTGAGGCATTCGCCGATGTTCACCTGGCAGGGGAAGCAGATGTCGTTGTGGACGAACTTCTTGCCGAGCTCGATGGCTTCCTTGTCGGCCACGGGCAGGTTCTCGGCCATGAATCCCTTCGCCTTGACGTATTCGCCGGCAAGGACGGAGAATGCCGGGGAAAGGTTCGGCGTCAAGATGCGGCGGCGCTTCTTGTCTTCTTCCACGAACGGCGTGTGGTAAAGCGGTTCGTGGCTTTCGGGCTTGTCGGGCAGGTTGGCTGCGCGGCGGGCCTTCACGGTCTCGATGAAGCTCTTGATGCGGATTCCCACGGGGCCGCGGGCGTCGCCTTCGTCGAGCTTGAGCATGAGCATTTCCTTGTTGGAATCGCGGTGCATCATGCGCATCATTTCGTCGGTCAAGATGGAGTCATGGCCGCAGCCGAAGCTCACGATCTGTGCAAGTTCGATGTTCGGGTCCTTGGACGCAATCATCGTCGCGCCGATCATGCGCAAGTGGAAGGTGTTCTTGATTTCGATACGGGTGTGGCTCGGCACGTCCTGGTCGTACACGCCGGGGAGCGATTCCGTGGTGAGCACGGGGATGCCCATCGCAGTGAAGTGGCTTGCGATGTTGTGGTTGATGAGCATGTCCGCATGGTACGGACGGCCTGCAATCACGACGGCGAACGTGTTTTTCGCACGCACTTCGTCCAAGACCTTCTGGCCTTCTTCCAGGAGCGTCGTCTTGTAGCAGTTGAGCGCCTTCTCGCCTTCGTCTATGGCTTTGTTCAAAAGTTTCTTGTCAAGCTTCCAGTTTTCGTGGAACCATTCGATGGTCTGGCTACGGCGAAGTTTGGCGTTGAACCAGTGGAAAATCGGCTGGTCCATCGGCACGCCGTAGTTCTTCTCGGGCTCGTCGGTGTTCTTGCAGACGTTGGGGTAGGCCTGCACCACGGGGCACACGGAAGTGGCGGTAAACTTGGTATGGTCGCTGGGGACTGCCACCATCATCGGGAAGAATATGCGGTCGACCTTCTTCTCGATAAGGCTGAGCACGTGGCCGTGCACGAGCTTGGCCGGGAAGCAGACGGTGTCGGAAGGCACGCTGTGGAGGCCTTCCTCGAACATCTTGTAGTCGCTCTGGCGGCTCACGACGACGGTGTAGCCGAGGCTCGTGAAGAAAGCCTTCCAGAAGGGAAGGGATGCCCAGAATTCCAGCACGCGCGGGATACCGATTGTCTTGCCCGTGTTTTCGACAAGCTTGGCCGGTGCGTAGTCCTTCACCAACAGCTGGTTCGTGCGCTTGATCATGTCGGGCACGGAGAGCATCTTCTTGTTGATTTCGGCGATGAGCGCCTTCGTCTTCGGGTCGTTCGGGTCGGCAGTGACTTCGCCGCGTTCGCAACGGTTGCCCGTGACAAAGCTCTGGCCGTCACTGAAGGTGACGATGGTGCGAGAGCAATGGTTGGTGCAGTACTGGCAGAGCTGACCCGGCTGGTTGTGCCAGCTGAAGGTACGCATGGCCTCGAGGCCGATAAAGCTCGACTTGAGGTCCGGGTTCTCCTTGCGGCGTTCTTCCATGAACTTGCGGGTGAGGAGCGCGATACCGATAGCGCCCATTTCGCCCGGACGTTCGGGACGGATGGGCTTGAGGCCCGTGTACTGCTCGAAGGCGCGGAGGACCGCGTTGTTCTTGAACGTACCGCCCTGCACCACGACCTTCTTGCCGAGAGTGTTCAGGTTACGGATACGGATGACCTTCGTAAAGACGTTGTTGATAATGGAACGGCAGATACCCGCGATGATGTCTTCGGGCTGCTTGCCGTCGCGCTGTTCCGTGATGATGGAACTGTTCATGAACACGGTGCAGCGGCTGCCGAGCTGCGAGGGGCTCTTCGCGTTGAATGCGAGTTCGGCGATCTTTTCCATCGGGATGCCGAGGCTTCGGGCGTATGTCTCGATAAAGGAACCGCAACCCGAGGAGCAGGCCTCGTTCAGGATGATGCCGGTGACCACGCCGTCTTGCACGGAAATGGCCTTCATGTCTTGGCCGCCGATATCGAGGATGAAGCTCACGTCGGGGCAGAGGCGCTGGGCGGCGTTCGCATGCGCGACCGTTTCCACGGTATGGTAGTCGGCATGCACGGCTTTGGCAAAGAGCTGTTCGCCGTAACCGGTAGTGCCCACGCCCAAAATATTGAGCTTGCAGCCGTACTCTTCGTAGCGGTCGGCAAGTTCGTTCATGGCGCGCTTCAAAACGGCGAGCGGTTCACCGTCGTTACTGGCGTAGAATCCGTCGACCACATTGTCCTGCTCGTCCAAAAGCACGAACTTGGTGGTGGTGGAACCGGCGTCGATGCCCAGGTACACGTTGAGCGTGGAGCCGGAGGCGGGCTGCGGGTAGTGGTTGTCGGCCATCTTGTGTTCTTCGAGGAACATCTTGTATTCGGTGTCGTTCTTGAAGAACAGGTCGGCGGCCGCCTTGGCCTTGTTCTCGGCCTGACGTATTTCGTTGAAATGCACGAGGGCGTCGAGGGAGCCTTCCATGCGGTACTGGCATTCCTGATCGGCGAACATGGAGCCGAGAGAAAGGGCTGCACCCATGGCGACGAGCACTTCGGAGTGCTCCGGTACAATGGCCTGCTCGTCGGAGATGCCCAGGCGTTCCTTGAACGCGCGTACGAGGGTCGGGTTAAACGTAAGGGGGCCACCCTCGAAAATCACGGGCGGCTTGATTTCCATACCCTGGGCGAGACCGCCGATGGTCTGCTTGGCGATGGCGTGGAAGCTGGAAAGGGCGATGTCTTCCTTGGCAACGCCGTTGTTGAGCATGGGCTGGATGTCGGTCTTGGCGAACACGCCGCAACGGCCTGAAATCTCGTAGACCTTCTGGCCGCGCTTGGCAAAGCCCTCGAAGGCTTCGGTCTTGATGCGGAGGAGTTCGGCCACCTGGTCGATAAATGCACCGGTACCGCCCGCACACACACCGTTCATGCGCATGTCGGAGGCAATGAGCTTGCCCGTGGTACGGTCTTTTTCGAAGAAGACCACCTTGGCGTCCTGGCCGCCCAGTTCGATAGCGACACGGGTATCGGGGTATGTGGCACGGACAGCAAGAGCGTTCGCGACGACCTCTTGCACAAAGAATGCACGCGTGGCTTCGGCAAAGGGCTGGCCGCCGCTACCGCAGAAGGCGACCCTGAAATTCTTGCCTGGGAAAAGGCCGTGGGCTTCACGAAGCACCTCGTGAACCTTCTGGGCCTGCATGGCATTGTGGCGCTGGTAAGTATAGTGTAAAAGCTTGGATGTCTCGGGATCGACGACCGCAATCTTCACGGTGGTGGACCCAACGTCCACGCCGACCCATAAATCATTCTTAGAAATGCTCATAGTGGGCGTAAAGATAGAAAAAATAGGCAGTTAACAGAATATTATAAGATAGGAAAAGCGATAAGATGCACGAAAACGGCTCTAGAAGGTTTTTTCCTCATTTTGCGGAAGAAATCTTTGATATTTTCAAAAAAAAAGTAATTTAAGAGCAATACTCGAGAGTTTTTTATGCGTAATTTTTTGCCTCTATTTTTCATCATTCCTGTAGCCTGTTTTGCGACGGGCGGAACCATGGCCGGAATTGGGACTCGGACCAATCCCTGGCAGGTCGCCGACTACGAAGACCTTAAAATGGTGGGTGAGTCCCCCTACACGATGGACGGGCATTATCGCCTTGTCGCAGATATCGATGCCAGCGCCTCGAAAACGGAAGTTTTCCCGGGTATTGAAGCTTCTTCGGCGAGTGGATTCAAGCCGATTGGGCAGAAATTGGTTGTAAAGTCGGATTCTTCGATCGTTGTCGATACGATTGCGTCGAACGTCGGTTTCTCGGGCTTGTTTAACGGTGCGGGGCACGTCATCAGCAACCTGCATATCGTGAATTTTGCCGTGCCTTCGACAGGTTTCTTCTTTAAGATCGATTCCTTGGCAAATTTGGATAGCTTGACGCTCAAAAATTATTATTTCAAGGGAATCTATTCCGGTGGCATTGCGGGAGTAAACCATGGGACAATCAATGGTGTCCATATCGATGCTGATACGCTTGATTTTGTGCATGCTGCAGGCGGCATCGTGAGCGAAAACCACGGTACGATTACGAATAGCAGCTTTTCCGGAATGATTCTTGGCGGTTATTTGGGCGGTATAGCCTACGATAATAGCGGAACCATTTCCAATTGTGAGGCGGTTCTCAAGAATGGGAGCACCGAACGGGAGGCGGCGATGTTTGGCGGCATCTCGTACAACAACACGGGAACTATCAGGAATAGCAAGACTTCTGGCACAATTCGCGGTTCAACGAATATCGGCGGTATCGCGTCCATCAACTACGGGACAGTGGAACGTTGTTCGTCGTCCGTGGACATCTATGGCGCTGGCGGCTCGGACAATTTTGGCATCAATGTTAAAAGTGTGGCTGCCCTGGGTGGCCTTGTGGCCGTGGATAGCGGCAAAATCCACAACTCCCATGCCAGCGGGAACGTGACGGCGACGGCGAGCAATGCCGGCGGGCTCGCAGGTATCACTTTTGGCGAAGTTATCGGGTGTACGGCTTCGGGAGAGGTAAAGACGCTCGCCTATAGCGGTTCCTTTGTCGGAACGAATCGCGGAAAGATCGATAGCAGTTCCGCTACGGGAAAAATTGTCGGTTCCGCCTATCTGGGCGGCTTTGCCGGCCAAAATCTCGGTGAAATCCGTAATTCCTACGCTACGGGGAGTGTCGATGCCACCGCTTCGACTGCTGGTGGCTTTGTCGCCAAGAACGACACTTCGGGAATTGTTGAAAAAAGCTATTCCACGGGCAACGTGAACTGCTATGTGAACACGGGCGGATTTGCCGGTGAAAATATGGGAAAGATTTCCCAGTCGCATTCCCTCGGCCATGTTCAGGGGGCCTCGAATATCGGCGGGTTTATCGGCAAGCAGGATGGCGGTTCTACGGAACTGTCGTACTCGACGGGCCTTGTCCTGGGCGAGATTTCCGTGGGCGGTTTTGCCGGCGGCGTCAAGAATTCCTCCATTGACCAGTGCTATTCAACAGGTGACGTGCTGGAAGGCCATATCCAGGTATCCGGATTTGTTTCGTCCGTCACGAATTCCTCTGTGACCAATTCGTTCTCGACCGGTAACGTGTACTCGTCGGATGACGTTTTCGAGAATGTGGGCTCCTTTGTCGCAGTCGCCGACTCCGCTTCTACGATAAAGAACAGTTTCTCCATGGGGGCGGTATCGAACTCTGTCTTGCATGTAGACAAGATTTGCGCCACGAGCATGGTGGAAGGCGTTGAAGGGTACTACTGGAACATTTCCAACTGCACCGTCGTCGATAGTGCCAATTACGGAATCGGCCTGACGAGCGAACAGATGAAATCCAGCGAAAGCTTCGACAAGTTCAATTTTGAAAAGCAGTGGGCGTTCGAATCGGGAGCAAGTTTCCCGACGCTAAAGAATGTCGCTTTCGACACGACCATGAAGGATTCTGCGGGATTCTTCGGGAGCGAAATCGAGCGATATGTTCCCCCGAGCGAGAAAGATCCCGGCAAGACCGACATAAAGCAGGCTCCGGTGACAAAGGCTCGGCTGGCGGTGTCGTTCTCTTGCCGCTACACGCACGGAAGCGTCGAGATGAACTTTGCCTTGCCTCGTTCGGGCAAGGTGGATGTCCGCATCTTCGATTTCCAGGGCCGCGAAGTGGGTGCCGTTCCTGGGCGCGAATACGCCTCGGGCCGTGGCGATATGCGCTGGGATGCGTCGGGCCTCTCGAAGGGCCGTTACCTGGCCGTATTGCGGGTAGATGGCAAAATGGTTGCGAAGAGTGGCTTCGTGAAAGTGCGGTAAAGTTATGAACTATCTCGGACTTGATTATGGTGATGTAATGTCAACTAAAAACAAAATAATTCCTAAAAGGGGAAATTCATAAAAAAACTCTCTCTCCTCATACCTCTATCCTCATTCCTTCTCTTCGGTTGCGACGAGACGACCAACGTCACCGAGACGACCGGCCCGACATCGGTCGCGAAGTTCAAGGACCTTGCCGAATGTACCGATGAAAACGAGGGCGACCTCGTGTACGTGAAGGATTCTGCGGCGGCGTACCTGTGCGCCGACGGCGTATGGAACGTATTGAGCGCCTCCGCCGCGGATGGCTCCGACGGAAAGGGTGGCTCCGACGGAAAGGGTGGTTCCGACGGTTCTGACGGTAAGAACGGCGAAAACGGAACGTCGTGCACGGCGACTGCGTTGAAGGACAAGTCGGGGTTCGAGCTGACTTGCGGTGGCAAGGTTGTCGGAACGATTACGAACGGTACGGACGGCGAAAACGGAACGTCGTGCACGGCGACTGCGTTGAAGGACAAGTCGGGGTTCGAGCTGACTTGCGGTGGCAAGGTTGTCGGAACGATTACGAATGGTACGGACGGCACCAACGGTTTGAATGGCGAGAAGGGAACCTCTTGCGAGGGCAAGAAGAACAAGGACGGCTCCGTGACGATTTCGTGCGGAGGTAAAGAGGTCGCTACTATCAAGAGCGGCGACGACGGCAAGTCGGCCTACGAGCTGTCAGGATTCGAAGGTACCGAAGAGGAATGGCTTAAATCGCTGAAGGGTAAGGATGGTGCAAAGGGTGAAAACTGCACGTCCGAAGAGAAGGGGAATGGTGTCGTTACGCTGAAATGCGGCGATGAAGACGCCGTGACGCTGTACAAGGCAGTGTGCGGAAATCAGCCGTTTGACCCGTCGAAAAAGTTCTGCTATGGATTGAAACTGTACGACTTTTGCGATGGCAAGGTTTACGACCCGGAAAATCAATTCTGCTATGGATTGAAACCGTACGACCTTTGCGATGGCAAGGTTTACGACCCGGAAAATCAATTCTGCGCAATGCGTGGCGATGATGTTGAACGTGTCTACAAGAAGGTGACCATTGGCACGCAGACTTGGATGGCGGAAAATTTGAACTACCAGACCGAAAACAGTTGGTGCGGTGGCGGAAGCGGAACTACGGAAGGCAACTGCGAAACCTACGGTCGCCTTTACACATGGGCCACGGCTATGGGCAAGGACGAGTCCACGTGCGGCTACGGCTACGATTGCGACCTTGGCACGGGCGATGTGCAGGGCGTATGTCCCGACGGCTGGCATTTGCCGAGCAAGGCGGAATGGGAGGCTCTGTTCACCGCAGTGGGCGATCAGGACATAGCAGGCCGGAAACTCAAGGGTACAACACTCTGGAAAGCGGAAGACGGCATCACCAACGAGGACGCCTACGGCTTCTCTGCGCTCCCTGCTGGCGAAAGGGACAACCGTGGCAACTTCATCGTACCTGGCTACTACGGCAACTTCTGGAGTGCCACTGAGAGCAATAGCAGCTACGCCGACATCATGTTTCTGCACTACAGCAAAGAGAGTGCGTACTTGAGCCTCAGCAGTAAGGACATCGCACTCTCGGTTCGTTGCCTCGAGAACTCGCTTGTAGAACTCCAACTAGGGGTGCGTAGCGCCACTAGAAAACCCTAGCAGACCCCAGCCCCGCCCAAAGCGGGGCAGGGGGCGTGGACCGCTTTGCGCATCTTTGTATTGCGTTCAAAAGTCAATCACACCAATAAAAATATGGCTATAATTCTCTAAATGTTGTGATTTGGGCCTAAATTGTACAGATTTTGGGCTAAAAAACAAAAACGCCGAAACTCTATTTTGAGTACTTTCTGGCGGATTTTGGGGCAAAAGTTATTCTATATTGGTTTCTATGAACTATCTCGGACTTGATTATGGTGAGCACCGCGTTGGGGTCGCATTCGCCGACTCCGAGCTGCGCATGGCTTTTTCCCGTGAAACGATAGACCAGAAGACGACTAATTTATTTGTGCGCCTTGACGAACTGGTGAAAGTCAACAAGATCGACGCTTTCGTGGTGGGGATGCCCTACCATCCAGACGGGCGTGCCGACGGCAAGAACGTGGTAGTGGAAAAGTTTGTCGAAGACCTGAAATTGCGCTTCCCGAATATCCCGATTTACACGCAGGACGAATCGTATTCGAGCGTACAGGCGCAGGAAAAGACATCGTATTTCAGCAAGAAGAAAAAGCAGAAGAACAAGGCCGTCATTGACCAGCTTGCCGCCGCAATAATATTGCAGAGGTGGCTGGATCAATCTTAGAATTCAATCTTGTCTAGTACGATTTGTTCAGAATCTTTCTGCAAGAACATAACCATGTAAATGGGGAGGTACGTCACTTTCCCTTTTTGGGAGACATTGCAGTTAGCAAAGACGAAGCCCTCCTGCATTTGGTATTCGGAATTCGCAAGACAGTTGTTCATGGCGGAATGAATGGTGTAATCCTTGCCACTTTTCACTTCAATGGGCATAACGTGATTGTTGTATTCGATTACAAAATCTAACTCACCCAAGCGTTTTGAATTGTAGTAATAAAGCTGGAACCCCTTTGAATAAAGCTCCTGCGCTATAGCGTCTTCGTAGATTCCACCAGCATTCAGGTTTTGATTTTTTGTCAGCAGCATGGACTTCGTGTTCATTCCGTATTCCGAAGTCAGCATGCCGACATCAGCAAGATAAAGTTTGAACAAACTGCTTTTTTCGTTCAGCTTGAGTGGAATCCTTGGCTCGGTGCTATTAAAAACAGAAAGTGCAACACCTGCATTTTTTAACCAAAGAAACGTACTTTGCACACGATCAAAATGAAGGCCTTTTTTCAAGTCTGTAACAATGTAGCGTCGATTATGTTTTAAAAGTTCTGCGGGAATCAGTTCATACGCGTTCGTCAACAACAGGCGCTTATCCTCTGTTTCATATTGCGTAAAGTCGAGTTTGTACTGGCTCATAATGTCTCGATGAATCCGCATGACATCGTTCAAGTTGCTGTTGTCCGCAAAATTGCTTACAGCCTCCGGCATGCCACCAACAATAAGGTAGCGGGTGAACATGTCCAGCATCTTTTGGTTAACCGCATCCATGACTGGCGTCCGATTTTCGAAGGAAGAACGCAAGCTAGAAATGATTTTTTCATCGATGTTTGTGATTTGCAGAAATTCTTCGAAATCCAGCGGGAACATTTCTACCGTGGTCATGTAGCCCACTGGTGCGGAGTCGAGATTTGTCAGTTCCACTCCAAGAAGCGATCCGCTCAAAACATATCGGAAACTCCCTTCTTCTACAAAGAACTTGATTTTGGTAATCATCTCCTTGTATTTTTGGACTTCGTCAATGAAGATGATTGTCTTGTTTTTTTCCAGTTTCTGCGTGCTAAGAGCAGAAAAACCCAGAATAAGATCATCGACAGTTTGTGCGGCAGCAAGTACATCTACTGCAGCGGGGGTTTCTATGAGGTTTATCTCGAAAAAATTCGCACGCTCAGCAGTTAGCACGCGCCTGATAGCGTGTGTTTTCCCCACCTGGCGAGCCCCTTTTACAAGCAAGGCTTTTTTTTGGCCGTTTTTGAACCATTCACGAATGGTATTTTCGCTTTTGCGCTTCAATTCCATTAAAAAACCTCGTTTTTTGCGAATTTTTAGCTTTTTGTCAAAAGTGTAATTAAAATATACAATTTTTTGTCAAAAATACAAATGCTTTTTAGCAAAAAATGTCAAAAATACAAATGTTTTTGGCTACAATTTGTCAAAAATGCGATATTTGAGGCTCCAACCGCCAACCACTTTTATATATATTTAAAGCATGATTAAAAACTTAATTCATGCTTTAGAGGGGATACTGCTCGGGAAGCCCGAGACGGTAGAGCTATTGGTAATGGCGCTGTTGGCGGACGGTCACGTGCTGGTGGAAGATGTTCCCGGCACGGGCAAGACGACGCTCGCGAAGGCGCTTGCCGCCGCCATCGGTGCAGATTTTGCGCGAATCCAGTTTACGCCGGATTTGCTGCCGGCCGACGTGACCGGCGGTGCCGTGTTCAAGGCGAATACGGGCGAGTTTGAAATCCGCAAGGGGCCTGTCTTTACGCAGGTGCTGTTGGCCGACGAAATCAACCGTGCCTCGCCGCGCACGCAGAGCGCGCTTTTGGAGGCGATGGAAGAACGGCAGGTTTCGCTCGAGGGGCAGCGTTACAAACTGCCCGAACTTTTCATGGTGTTGGCAACCGAAAATCCGGTGGAATTTCATGGAGTGTTCCCGCTGCCCGAAGCGCAGATGGACCGGTTCCTGGTGCGCATCTCGGTGGGTTACCCGACAGCGGAGACCGAACTGGAAATTTTACGGGCGCATCGTAACGGTCGGCCGATTGACTCGCTGACGGCGGTGACGACTCCCGAGGCGATTTTAAAGGCCCGTAGCGAAGTGCAGAAAATCCACATTGACGAGGCGCTGGAACGCTACGTGATTTCGCTGGTGCAGGCGACGCGTAACGATGGCGGCGTGCGCCTGGCGGCAAGTCCGCGTGCCGGGATGAACCTGGTGCGCATGGCGCAGGCGTGTGCGTTCGTGGATGGACGCGACTTCGTGAACCCCGATGACATTCAGCGTGTATTCTTCCCGGTGATGGAACACCGCGTGTTCGCCAAGGACACCGGCAACCCCGAAGCCAGCAAGAAGATATTGCAGGGAATCCTGAAGCAAGTGGCGGTGCCGAAATGAGCGGAGAGCGCTAACCCCTAGATCCTTAACCTAGAGATTGCTTCAGGACTACGTCCTTCGCAATGACAACTTTTTTCTTTCCTATCGTCTTTCGTCTCTCGTCTCTCGTCTTTCGTCTTTCGTCTTTCGTCTCTCGTCTAACTATGTCCCTCTTCCACTGGTTCATTCGCTCGATTCCGCGGGCCCCGAAAAAAACGGGACTCCTGATGGCGATATACTTTTGGTGGCTGGACTACTTCACTCCGGCGGGGCGGGCGTTTGCTTCGCTCTTTCTGCTGGCGATGTTCGCGGGAGCCATTCCAGGTTTTTGGGCGGCGTGGATTTTCGGCGGGCTCGATTTTCTGCTTTTTTTGGGACTCGTGTTCAGCCTGTTCGTGACGGCGAAGCGGAGCAAGATTCAAGTCGAAAGCGTTTCGGTGAATCGCGTGCGCGAGGGCGAGACGGCGACGGTGACGGCCTATTTGGCAGTGCGTTCGACAATTGACTGCGTGAACCTGGGCGCAAACCGTTTGCCTCCTTCCTTGACGGGCATTGAGTCCGATAACGTGAAAATCAAGGTGGGCGAGCCTCCGCGCAAGCTGGAATGCTTCGTAAAAACGACGCGCCGCGGCTCCTACATGCTGGGCAAGGTCTCGGCCAACGTGCCCGAGATTATGGGCCTTTTGCGCTGGCCTTATGGTTACAACGGTTCCGTGGAACTGCTCGTTTACCCGCGTGCGCTCAAGGTGCAGGATTTCCCGTTCCTCACGCAGGGGCCATCGGGTATGGCTTTTGCACCGTTCCTGATGCCGAGCCTCACGCGCGGGATGAATTTTATAGGCGTGCGGCCTTACCGCGAGGGCGATTCTCTGCGCGACTTGCACCACAAGGCTTTTGCCCGTTACGGCAAGCCGTTTACTAAGGAATTCGAGGTGGAGCGCGGTGCGGGCGTGATTCTGCTTTTGGATACGGCGACTCCGAATTTCAAGTCGCGGCAGTACTTGGAACATGCGATTCGCTTGGCGGCGGCGGTGGGCGAGTGGCTCCTGGACCGAGAAATCCTCGGGCGATTCTTTATTGACAGTGAAGAGATTGCGCTTGACGGCGGTTCCGAAAGCCGCAAGAACTTGCTTGACGCCTTGGCTCGTATTCCGCCAGCGTCGCTTGCATCTGCTAGGCAGCCCGCACCTTGGGCTCCGGCGGCACGCCCGATGGATCCGGTGCTCCGCATCGGGCTTTACGCAAGTGATGAACCGCTTGTAAACAAGCATATCGTGGTAGGGACGCAGCCTGCCTCGACAGAAGATAAGCTGCTGGTGGTTTCGCCGGAAGATTGCGAAGGCATTGAACGCGGGACGGTTGTGCTATGATGGAAAAAGTAGACATCCGTTACGTTTTCAAGGTGCTGTTCCTCTGCATCGCTTCGGTGACTCTCGGGAACACGTTCGATTTCCTTTGGCTCGGGCTCTTGTTCGCGCTTTACTTCGTGGTAATCGGCATATTGAATGCGACATCCCGCCGTGAATTTGCGAAGCGCCCGCGCTATAAAAAAATCTTTGCGTATGGTGCGATTGTCCCGCTTGCGCTCTTCTGGGTGATGACTCCGACAGTCGAAAACGGCGTATCGCCTTACCTGATTTTCTTGCCGGGGATTTATCTGCTCTACTTGGCGGCATTGCAGGAACGGAGCCGCGGAAACGGCGGCTTTGAAGTCTTTGTCGCGTTCGATGGCGTGGCGGCTCTGCTGTTCGGAATGTATATGGTTCCGCATGGTTGGGGGCATGTCGGGCTGTTCGGCTTTTTGCTTGCACTCTGCGCCTATACTCGCCGCGGGACTTCTCCGTACAAGTACCTGATTTTTATACTCGTGCTAGCCGCGCTTGGGGGAATATCTTATGGCGGTTGGCGGTACTGGAAAACGCAGCGTTACCATTACGGTGCAGAAATGGCCGAAAGTTACTACCTGCGTGAACGCGTGATGGGCTTCGATCCCGTGGTGGCGCTGGGCTCTTTCGGCAGCAACTTCAGTTCGCGCTACAACAACCAGGTGGTGCTGCGTGTGTGGGATACGCTCCCGCCGACATACCTCAAGGCGGCCAGCTACGAAAAATATATCGGCGGTCTTTGGAAACTGCCGACGGTGCCTGCGGCAAGGTTGTTCCCCGCTTATTATCGCGTGGATTACCCCGTGTTCGAGCTTTCCGATTCCACGACGCGCAAACCCGGAGCCCATGAAGTCTGGGTACAGTCGTCGCTCAATACGTTTGGCTTCCTTTTTGCCCCGTATGGCGCGGTAGGCTTTGCCGAAAAGAACGTTGACTCGCTGGATTATTATGCGGGTGGCATGGTGCAGGGCATGGACAGCAAAAAACGCTCGGACTGGTACTATTTTGTGTGTCGTCCGGCAGAAGGGGCGGCTCAAGATGCTTGCGTCCAGGTTCCTGATTCGCTTAAGGAGCCCTCGTCGGGCGATTTCCAGATTCCCCCGCGCAGCATTCCGCTGGTCGATACCGTCATCGTGGCGATGGGACTGCACAATTTCTCGGGTGATTCCTTGGGAGACTCGCTGGGTGACACCTTGCACGGCGTGGAGACGCTCCATAAAATCCTGACGTACTTCCGCGAGAACTTTACCTACTCCCTTTCGATTCCCGGGCTGCGCAGGCGTTTCGGCACTAATTCGGGCGGTGACCCGCTGGCCGTCTTCTGGCGCGAAAAGCAGGGCTATTGCGAATATTATGCGACGCTCTCCGTGCTGGTGCTGCGCCGCCTGGGCTTTCCGGCCCGCTATGCGACAGGGTTTGCGCGCCCCGAAGTGGTGGAGGGCCGTCCGTATTCCGTATTCCGCCGTAAGAATTCGCATGCGTGGGCCGAGGTCTTTGTCGACGGCCATTGGGTAATTTTTGACCCGACGCCACCGCTGCGCATTGCTATTGGCTCGGAACCGGGCTGGTGGAACCTGAAGTGGGAAGGCTTGCGCGGGCGTTTTGTGTACATCATGCACTTGCTAAAAGAAGGTGGGTGGAGGCTCGTGGTGGACCGTCTCCAGGATCGTTCGCGCTCCGTTGTCGAAAGCCCGGTGCTGTATGGCGTGCTCCTGGCGCTTGTGCTTGGCCTTGTTGCCCACAAAATGCGGATTGCCTACAAGAAACGGCGGAAAAACCGCATAATTGTAACGGCCAAGGCGCTTGAATGGGCGAAAAAACTGAATGCAGCGGAACGGGCGCTTGCGCGTTGCGGATACCGCCGCGAAACTGGCGAAACGGTGGGCGCATTTGCGAGACGAGTTGGAACCGCATTGTCGCAAGTGACGGCAAATGCAGATTCCCCGAAAAAAAAGCAAAAGTCAAAAGACGCACTTGCCGTTCTCAATAACTACGAATCAAACCGCTGGCTCGAGCAGTGAGCCATGAGCGATGAGCAATGAGCCGTGAGAAACCTCAAAGCGACCGAAGGTCGCGACCTCATACCCCTAGCCCCTAGATCCTTATCCTGGAGATTGCTTCAGGGCTTCGCCCTTCGCAATGACAACCAAGGCGAATGACATGCCAAAACGCTTGCGTTTCGGCATGGCTGAGCCGACGAGTCATGCGCCTGCGAATGACAACCAAGGCGAATGACAAGCCTAGTCTCTAGATCCTAGCCTCTAACCCCAAAATTATACTTCCTAGATCCTAGCCTCTCTAGATCCTAATCCCTAAAATTCTATCTTTTACCTAAAAACTTAGGAGCACTTATGTCTGTACAAGTGATGGTTAATGGTATCCCGGGCAACATGGGCCGCATTGTGGCCGAAACTTGCATTGCCCGCGGCTTGGAACTGGTCCCGTATTCTTTGACGGGTGAAATTATCGTCGAAAACGAATCTGTTGTGGCTGGGAGAACAATCCAGCTTTTGAAGCCGAGCAACCGCGAAGAACGCATTGGCGAAGTGCTCGCGAAGTACCCGAACGTCATTTGCATTGACTACACGCACCCGACAGCCGTGAACGACAATGCCGCCTTCTACGTGAAGCACAAGATTCCCTTCGTGATGGGCACCACCGGTGGCGACCGCGAAGCGCTTGCCCGCCTTGTCGCCGAAGCGAACCACCCGAGCGTCATCGCCCCGAACATGGCGAAGCAGATTGTCGCCTTCCAGAGCATGATCGAGTTCCTCGCGAATGAGTTCCCGTCTGCATTCGATGGCTACAAGCTTTCCGTGGTCGAGAGCCACCAGAAGACCAAGGCCGACACGAGCGGTACGGCCCGCGCGGTCGTGGGTACCTTCCAGAAGATGGGTTTCGCCTACACGCCGGACGATATCGAGAAGGTCCGCGATGAAAAGGAACAGATGGAACGCATGCATGTGCCCGAGGAATACCTCGGCGGTCACGCCTTCCACACCTACAGCCTCGACAGCGCCGACGGAACCGTTCATTTCGAGTTCCAGCACAACGTGTGCGGCCGCAAGATTTACGCCGAAGGCACCGTGGACGCCGTGAACTTCCTTGCCGAGCAGATTGCCGCCGGTACAGCCAAACCCTTCAACATGATGGACGTCCTGCGCTCCGGAAAGATGCGTTAGAGCTCGCACTTCGTGCTTTGAGCGATGAGCTCGTTCGCCTAACGGCTCACTTTGAGGTCTGAGTTAGAATTATCAAAGCGAGTGAAACGAGCGACCTCATACCTCAAAGCGAGTGAAACGAGCGACCTCACTCCTCATACCTATTATGCGTTCTTATATCCTCCGACGTCTGCTGCTCATGATCCCGACGCTCATCGGGATTTCGCTGGTGTGTTTTATACTCATCCAGCTCTTGCCGGGCGGTCCCGTGGAGGAAATGATTTCACGTGCGCAGCAGGCCGCGGCGATGAAGGGCGGGGTAGATGCTTCCAAGGCGCTCTCGCCCGACCAGATTGCCCAAATCCAGGCGTACTTCGGCTTTGACCAGCCCGCTTGGAAGCGCTACCTGACCTGGCTCTGGAACGTGCTGCACCTCGACCTCGGTTCCAGCTACACCTACGGTCTCCCGGTCTGGGATGTCATCGTGAGCCGCTTCCCGATTTCGCTGTTTTTCGGTATCACCTCGTTCTTCCTGAGTTACCTGATTTGCATCCCGCTCGGTCTGTGGAAGGCGGTGCATCACGGGAGCAAGCTCGATTCGCTTAGTTCGGGCGTGATTTTCTCGGGCTACGTGATGCCCGGTTATGCACTCGGCATCTTGCTCATCATCTTCCTTGCGGGCGGTTCGTACCTCGACATCTTCCCGCTGGGCGGCCTCACGAGCGACGACTTCGAGGATTTCTCGTTCTTCGGAAAAATCGCAGACCTCGGGCATCACCTGATTCTCCCGATTTTCTGCTACATGATCAGTGAGTTCGCATTCCTGACCTTCCTCATGAAGAACTCCGCGCTCGAGGAACTGGGGAGGGACTACATGCGTACCGCACTCGCAAAGGGCATGAGTTTCAACCAGGCGCTCGTTCGCCACGCGCTCCGTAACGCGCTCATCCCGATTGCCACCCGCCTCTCCGAAATCTGCACGCTCATGTTCGCGGGCGCACTCCTCATCGAGAAGGTCTTTGATATCGACGGCATGGGCCTTCTGTATTACAACTCCATGGTGAACCGCGACTACAACGTGGTCATGGGCATCATCTTCCTGAGCAGCCTCATGGCGATGGTGGGCCGCCTCTTCAGCGACATCCTCTATACGCTCGTAGACCCGAGAATCAAGTTCTCGTAAATTTTATTACAATTAAGAGGGGGTCGTATGAAAAAAATTGTATTTGCATTATTAATTCTTTGCCTCAATTTTATTTGGATTGCTTGCGGGGATGATACTGATTGTGATATTGAAATTCCGCAAATTGATTCTATATCTGAAAATCTTTCATCCTCCTCAGAAGCTGGCGATAAATCTAGTTGTTCAAGCGAAACGGACAAGTGCGGTTTCGTAGTAGCGACTTATAAGTATGGTTGGCCAGGATATTTAATGCAAATATCGTCATTGAAAGAGGTTTCACTTTATGGAAACGATTTTTTTTGCGATCCTAATAAGCGTATAAAGACAGCAACATTGTATTATGAGGATAGATATTGGCATTGGGAAATGATTGGCACGGTTGAAGTGACTGCAATTTTTGATGAAAACAATGGAAACGTTGGTCAATATATTGCTGATTTCAGTATTTTTGATGAACAAACTCCTTTTGCAGATGGACTTTATAAAATTGTATGGAAGGGGGAATATGAAAATCCGGTTGAATTTTATTTAGTGCGAGATAAACCCAATTTTTATTTTGAGATTCTTTGGAAATCCAATGAAGATATTGAGGTGAATGCAAGATTTCCTGATGCTATATTCGATATTAAGTACAGAGGTTATTTAATTGACACAGTTCATGGTAAAACATATCCAATCGCTTTTGATTCTTTAATAAACCCGCATGTGTTATATACTTGTAAATTGAACGAATATGTAGATACATTGGCTGATGGAGCTTATAAATTTCGTTGGGAATTCTTTTCGACTAGAATTGCACCAGATTCAAATGTTTATAATAATATAATCAACAATGACAGCGCTGCCGTTTGGTCTTATGTCGTTGATTCTGATGGAAACATGAGGGATGGTGTTTACGGCCTTACAATAGAAAAGGACTTTTTTCTTGACCGAACAACCGCTAAAATTGTTGATGTTTTGAAAAGCGAGTATTCTGTTAAAGCAAATGATTCAATTACAGTTAGAAATTTCAATGTGAAATTGAAGTTATATGATAATCTTTTAGGACGAAAGAGCGAACTTTTGAAGGTCACATGCCGGGCAAGAGGAGTTTATGCATATCGTGATCTTATTGATCTTGATAAGGACACTGTCGTTGTTGATATAAATTTTAAACATTCTATAAAAAGTTATAAAGATATATTTTTAGGCATCTACATTGAAGATGAAAACAAGCATATTGACTCGGTTAGAATTGAAAATTTTGATGTAGTGGATTCTCTATTTGTAAAGAACACCCTTGATCGGATTCCTGTTGAAATTTCTTATAAAAATTATGACTGTACTCAGTACAAATGTGTAAGTACGATTTATTTGAATCCCGATATAGATTATGGTGAATTTCTTGATGTAAGGGATAGCCAGGTTTATAAAACGGTTCAAATAGGTAGTCAGACTTGGATGGCTCAAAATTTGAATTTTGAAACAGAATCTAGCTCTTATACAGATGGGTTGGATTCTTCAGAGATTCATGGTCGGGTTTACACTTGGAATGATGCAGTGGGATTAAGGATGGAGGATTGTCCTAAAGATTCTATATGTTCTCTAAAAGGAACTGTTCAGGGGGTATGTCCTGAAGGGTGGCATGTACCCTCATTTGATGAGTTTCGCATTTTAAAAAATACGGTTACGGAGCTTTATGATAGTAAACATGACTTGTGGGGAAGTCGTTTGTTAAAATCTCAGTATGGTTGGAATGAAGGGTATTCAACAAACGAAACGGGTTTATCAATTATTCCAACAAATAAACGGAAAACCGAAGGGGCGCTTTGGCTGTCTGATGGTTTTTTAACCGATTTTGATGACGAAATGATTCATTATCTGTTTTATAGCGCTAAGTACGCCATTTCTGTTGAATTTGACAGAAATTGGGATGAATTTCCTAGATTCGGTCAAAGAGAAAAAAATCAACAAATCAATGTTCGTTGCCTAAAAGATTAGGCACAATGATTTTTTAAAGGAAACTTTCCTGTTCTGTCTCGTTTGCAAATGTTCTAGACGGAATGCTCCTGTGCAGCAGCTTGTAGGCGTTGGTGGTCGCGACGCGGCCTCTGGGCGTACGACTGAGCAGACCCTTGCGAATCAGGTAGGGCTCGTAGACTTCTTCTAGCGTGTCCGTTTCTTCGCCGAGGGCGGCACCGATGGTGCCGAGGCCGACAGGCCCGCCGTCGAACTTGTCAATCATGGTCGAAAGGATTTTGCGGTCCATCGGGTCGAGGCCCTCGCTATCGATTCCCAGCATGTCGAGCGTCTTTGTGGCGGATTGCACGTCGATAACGCCCGTTCCCCGGACTTGGGCCACATCGCGGCAACGCCTGAGCACGCGGTTTGCGACACGGGGCGTCCCGCGGCAGCGAGCGCCGAGAAGTTCGGCGGCGTCCTCGGCGAGTTCAACCCCCAGAATTCCCGCACTGCGCACGAGAATCTTCGCAATATCCTTGTCGCTATAAAGCTCCAGCCTGTACTGCAGGCCAAAACGGTCACGCAGCGGGCTGGTCAGCAAACCGCTACGGGTTGTCGCGCCCACGAGCGTAAAATGCTTGAGCGGCAGGTTCACGCTGCGGGCTGCAGGGCCGGAATCGAGCATGATGTCGAGCCGAAAATCTTCCATGGCGGGGTAGAGGTATTCCTCGACAACGCGGCTCAGCCGGTGAATTTCGTCGATGAACAGCACGTCGTTTTCTTGCAAGCTGGTAAGCAAGCCGGCCAAATCGCTCGCCTTCTCGAGCACCGGGCCGCTAGTTACATGGATGTTCACGCCCATTTCCTTGGCGATAATCCCGGCGAGTGTCGTCTTGCCGAGGCCGGGAGGGCCCGCAAAAAGGCAGTGGTCCAGTGCATCACCGCGGTGGCGGGCCGCCTCGATGGCAATAGAAAGGCTTTCCTTGATGTCGTCCTGGCCGGTAAAGTCGTTCAGGCTGGGCGGGCGCAAATTTCTGTCGGTATCGTTTTCGTCAAAGGCGATTTTTTGCGGAGAAATGATGCGGTTGTCTTCCATTTGAATCTCCGTCTAAAGGTATTTGAGGGCTTCCGGGATAAGCGTGGCCGCGTCAGCCGTGTCCCCGAGGATTTCTGCTGCCTTGACGACAGCCTTTTCTGCAGCGGGATCCTTGACGCCAAGCGTGTGCAGGGCGAGTACGGCCTCCATCTTTGCTCCGGTGAGCGCACCCATGCTTGTGACGCCGGAACCTTCGACATTGCCGAGGGCCTGGAGCATCGTGCCTGCCTTGTCCTTGAGCGCAAGCACCATCTGTTCGCATGTCTTCTTGCCGAGCCCCTTGATCTTGCCGAGGGCGCTCTTGTTGTCGCTTGCAATCATGTTCAGCAAGTCGGCGGGGGAGACTCCGCTCAGAATGCGCTGCGCCATCTTGGGCCCCACACCGTTCACGTCCAACAGCATCAGGAAAATGTCCTTTTCCGTCTTGTCGGCGAACCCGAACAATGTCATGGAATCTTCGCGGACAACGAGGTTCGTGTACAGCAGCACCTCGCTGTCAACCTCGGGCAGCTTGCCTGCCGTATAGGCGGAAATATTCACGCCATAGCCGACACCGTTCACGTCCACCACCACGAAAGTGGGCGACTTTTCGACAAGAATTCCGCGAATACGTTCAATCATCCAGAGCCTCTAAACGATGTGTACGAATGTTTACTGCACAAATATATACTATTTAAATAGCTCTGTCAAGACATTTTATACGGTTCCGTCGTCATAGCAAAAAAAATCGGTTTCGTAAGCTACTCCGAAGCTGTTTATTCACTACAGAATTGCAGAATTTAGGCTATTTCGGCGGTTCTTTCTACGAAACAAAATCAATCAAATCTAGATACATCATCCGCGTATTTAGTGTTTGATTGACATTAATGTGAAAAGCCTCTTTTTCGAATTTTTCGTCCGAATACAGAAACCGGAAACCGTTCTTTTGGTAAAATTCTGTGGTCTCGGGCCTATTGTATGCGTCGACAACCATAAAACGGCAGCCGGTCTTGTTGTCAGGATGGATAAACCAAGAAATTAGGTAGTCTATAACCTGGCTCCCTAGATGCAATCCACTTCGCTGGAATTGTCCGTTGACACCTAAACGCCCTATCAGCAGTGCAGGATACGTGCGTGTATGCTTTGCGTTGGGAACTTTTCGTTCTAGGCGATTTCTTGAGGACTTTGGAATCATCGTGGATTTGATGCTGTCGTTGGCAAGCGTGAACGCACACGCAATTTGTGGCGATTCCGAGTTTGTCACGGCGATGTAACTTTTTCCCAAGAGTTGCGCGGAATATAGGTACGCATCGTTCCTGAAAAAATCGTCCAGATCATCGTCTCCGCAACAAAACGAAGACATGTCGGTGTTTTTGTCGATGGGGTAGATTGTGCAATCAGATGCTAAACGGATTCTTTCCATTATGGGCCTCTTTATAAGAACGCGCGCGGGCGGCCATTTCGTCAATCTGGGCAAAGGAAACCTTGAGAGAGAGATGGCGTGGATTCTTTTCGCGTTCTTCGGCAGCACGAATAAACGACTCTGCCGTAGAGCCAGTAAGAACCGGGATGTTTCTTATTTCAAGAGCCATAATTTCCCCCAATCTAGATTTTTTTGCCTTTCTAGTCAACTTCTGACGATTTCTTTGAAGGCTACGGGCTTTATAGCTCTGTCAAATATACGTACTGCACAAATATATACTAATTTAAAGGCTCTGTCAAGCCAATCCGTATAAAAAGTAGGTGCTAGCAAACTTTTCTCGATTTGTAAGCCCATAGAAAACTGCATTTTTACTTCAAAAACGCCATATTTAGGTAGTTTTTAGGTTTCGGCGCCGCAGCATAACCACAGCCAAAAAATAGCCGTACGACCAGACTTGACAGAGCCGAGGTCAAAACCGCAGCAGAACCGCAGTTTTTCGGAAATAACCACGCAGCTATATAAAAAGGCTTGACAGAGCCAATTTAAAGGCTCTGTCAAGTCAAATCGTACACAAAAATCGGTTTGCGGACGGATTTATAGGTCTTATTTCGATGCTTTTCTAAAATTCAAACAATTTATCCGGAAATTTATCTGCGCTCCGGTAGGATGCTGTTAATGTAATTGTGCTTGTGACATCTCTACCAAGATCTTGCGAATGAATAATGGCGACATAGTACTGCTTGTTTACAAGACCGTTTTCATATTCCGGGCGGTATTCCGCATCAACGATATCGCCATCATCGCTTATGTATTGTTCCTGAAAAAGTTCCCAGCTTTTTTTGTTAGTATTGTAATAGAGTTCAGCTCCATCAAAGCGAACTACACGGAAAATGCTGTCATCTACTTGGATTGGCTCCTTCCATTCCATGGAATCCATTGGGTTCTTAAACTGTTTTCCAAGGACATTCCTTATAGAGTCCGTATAAGATTGCTCTGTAGCCAGAATTCTCGCAGCAGTTCCATCAAAAAAGATCACCTTTCGGCGATCGCCATTGATAACAGTGCGTGTTTTTTTCAAGTAATCCGAATCCATAGACTGTTCATAATAGCACCTATCTTTTCCCTTCGAGACAAAGTAATATGTTGCACTATATCTCATGCCAGCTGCAACGCCACTCACCGTGTAATTGACTTCAAAAGTATCTGTTGCAAACAAGTCACTCGACATAGCCTTGTTGATATTTTGTTTGATTTCGGCTAGACTTATTGAAAAGACCTTTTGGGCAGGGCCTTCAGGAATGACAAAGTAATAGCTACTTGACGATTCAACAACAGATCTTGAACTTTCCGAGCAGGAAGATGATTCGCTTAACGAAAGAATCTCATTCGAAGAACTTGACCCTGCGGAACTAGAATCGTACTTGCTTGAAGAACTTTCCACAACAGTGCTCGAACTAATTTTACTAGAAGAACTTGCTGAAGCAGAACTAGAGTCTTTTACACTTGAAGAACTTGCCTTCGTTGAACTGGACCTCGCCTTGCTTGATGAACTCTTCAAAGACGAGCTTGACTTTGCCGAACTAAAGTAAAGCAAGCTCGATGAGCTAGAAGTAGCGGAATCAGAACTCGTCTCTGCCGCGGAATAATCATCGGCAATAGATGAGACCGAATCGTCCCCGCAAGCAACAAGAAAAAGGACACTTAGAACAGACCAAATTTTTTTCATAGATTTCATCATTCCCTACTTAATATTAACCCTTCTCATTGATTGGCCGATTCGTACAATGTACCCTCCCGCAGTCTGTAGTTCTACTTTGAATTGGGATTGACTTACATTGTCAGCAAGAACGACTCGTCCCTGCATATCCATGATGGCAAAATCATTGCCGGGAACCACATTCCTAATTATTAGTCTACGACCTTCCACAATCATGGCAAAACGAGATTCGTGAGCAACAACAACAGCGTCTTTTTTGATGCTGCTAGATGACTTTTTTGTTTTGCTAGAAGAACTTTTTGCAGAAGAATGCGAGGAAGATGAAGTTTTCGCAGAAGACGAACTACTTTCAGCCGAAGAAGTAATTACGGAAGAAGAAGATGTTACAAATGAAGAACTGGCTGAAGAAGAAGTTGTCACAGAAGAAGAACTAGAAACAGAAGAAGAGCTATCTTCAGGTTTCTTGAATTTTCCATAAATAATGAGGTCATGCTCAGGCATAAATTCTGGCAAATCAATTGGTTCATATTTAAATCCCGCTCTTTCGGGCAATTCCACCAAAGCCAATTTAGTTCCGTTGTACACCATAACTGTTTTTACAACCGTAGTACTTACCATAAATTCAAGTTTGTAGGCGCGTCCCATCAAAACGGGATACGCATCTTCACCTACATTCTGTTTCCATACAGTTCCAAAAATTTCATCTTTTGCATATTCATGTAGTTTTTTGTACAACGTTCCGTCGGCAAGTTCAGAATTATCAAATACGATTCCGCCATACCGGCAACTATCTCCTTTCAGATAATAAGAATTATCTATAACGACATCGTTTTGCGAATAAGATTCACCTAGAATACCGCCATGCTTAAATTTACCAATACTCGCCGTAATTTTTCCAGCATTATAGCTATTGATTGCAGTCATTTGGACACCCGAATACAGATATCCGACAAGGCCGCCGCCGGTCTTATCTCCTGCGTTGACATCACCCACATTGTAGCTATTAACGATAGTCAGTGTATTGTCGTTTCCTGTGAGTCCGACAAGCCCACCGGCGTAATACCAGTCACGCGAGCTACTTGCCAAAGCCAAATCATTCACTCCAACAATTCCCTTGTTGTACGATTCCGATATATAAATATTTTCTACATAGCCAATAATTCCTGCAGAAACACCAGAACCTTCAATAGCACCGACATTGTAACACCTAGAAATCCACCCCCCAGACGATCCAATTATTCCGCCAGCAGCATCACCTCGTATGGTTCCCGTATTATAGCTATCTGAGACATCAATTGTTGCGCGACTTTGCCCCACAAGTCCGCCAACAATGCTCATTCCTTCGACAACACCTGAATTATAGCTTTCCGAAATGTGCAATTTGTTGTGGGAACTATACCCAACAAATCCGCCAGCAACACTATTTACACTAACGACATGACTAGAATTATAGCAGTTAATTATTTCCGTATCTTTATTATTATAAATTACAGTTCCAACAAGGCCTCCCACATTTGAATTCCCTTTTATGTAAGAATCAACAAAGCCCAAATTTTTGATTGTAACTGGGCCCTCCATGCGATCAAACAGGCCGGCTGAAAAACGGAGTATTTCATTGAGATAAATACCCGAAATAACATGACCTTGACCATCAAATTTTCCGCCAAAGTTATCCATAGGTGTCCACGGGAAAAAATTAGATGTATCTGCCAAACGAACGGTTCCGTCAGCGTCTAGTACGTTCTTGTTCACAATGATGTCGGCTGTTAATTTTGCGCAAGCCGAATTATTTTGTATCATTCCATTCGTTCCATTGACAATTGAGGCGAAAGAGTAAAGGGAAACCATGTCCGAAATCAAATAACAATTGTCGGAATCCATCGGAGGCTCGGCAACCTTAATCAGCTTTGCATACAAAGTCAGGTCGCCTTTGGCAGAAACCGGAATATTTGAGTATTTTTCGCCTGTAAATTCTGGATTGTCATACCAGGCATAAATATAACTGCTGTCGGTTATTTTCGGGAAGTCCATAGCAATGCCCTCTTGGTATTGCTTCGGATAATCTGTTTTGTCATTTTTGAACGAAACAAAGGATAGCTTGTGGAATATGCCCTCTTTGGCATTCTTGATTACGCCGCTAAATATGGGATGGTCGTCCTTGCCGATTTCCTGCCCCCATACAGATCCATCAATCGCTCCAGTATGGTAGGTGTGTAACATTTTTGCCAAGGAACCATTTTGAATAAATTCATCAGTAATTTCAAATCCCCCATTAGGGCTGGTTACACCTGTACTATAAAAACAATTCTCTATTGTCAAATAATCTCCTGTATTGGCGACAACAATTCCCCTCGTCAAATCATTGCGTCCTTTTATTTCGCCCATATTATAACTGTTTGCGATAAGAGCCATCTTACCCCTCAAAATCGGGGTATCGTCATATGTTCCTACAAGCCCACCCACACGTCCAGTGCTGTTCAATGAGCCAACATTATAGCTATTCGCAATTATCAGGGTATCTCCGCCAAAATGACCGACTAAGCCAGCAGCTCGTCCTCCCCCATTGACCGTAGCGACATTATAACTTTCACTAATAAACGTCCTTCCCGTTGTTTCGCCAATAAGGCCTGCAGCGCCGCTACGACCTTCAACAGTCCCGTCTGCATATGATTTTTTTATGGTTATTTTTCCATATACGGACCCCACTATGCCGCCAGCATTTTGATAATCTTGATTGGCAAATTTGGCATTGGTATGACTATTGGTAATTGAGACTTCCGAATTATCACGAACTCTTCCAATTAGTCCACCCACGAAAAAGGCGGACGTAAATTCTCCTACAAAAGAAGTTCCATCTATCACTACAGAGCCATATGCTTCTGCGATTAGTCCTCCGATGGTGTACCCACCTATAACGCGAGCATCTACATGAGTATTTTCAATACTTAGAGTCGATCCTTCTGTGACTTCCGTAACAAGGCCTCCAACAGTTGATTCGCGTGCACTAAAAATAGATTCCTTTATGATCAGGTTCTTTATAACGGCATTGCCTGCACTTTTCCAGACAAAACCTATATAGGTGTCACTTGCATTTCCATAGAAATACTGGTATAAACCCGAAATTGTGTGTCCGTTGCCATCAAACGAACCTTCAAATTTGATTAATGAAGTCCATGAAGTAAGTCCAGATCTACAGCAGGAATCGACAGCTACAAAAGTATTTTCGTTAACAATAATGTCGTTTATGAGTTTTCCACACGCCTTAGTATTTTTTGACATGCCATCGGAGCCATTCACAATGGCTGCGAAACCATAAAGTTCCTGGGGGGTTGAAATTAGGTAGCAACCATCGGCATTTGTCGAAGGCAAGGTTGGCGTAATAGCTGCATAGGTCCCAACCACAAGGAACAATAATGCAGTGTAAAATCCCTTAAAAAATTTATTTTCCTTCATTAATCACCATCCTCTTGTATTATAAGAAATATATATAAAAAAATAAATTTTACTTTTTTCCCACTAGCCTTTTGTACAAATATAGTTGGCTCTGTCGGGCTAAACTGTACACTTGTGCCCGGCTAGCAAAAAATCCTCAATCCGTAAGCCCTTCCAAAACTGTTTTTCGGCTGCATGACCGATGTTTTTACGCTGAAATGACCATTCGGCGGTCCGCAGCATGTTCGCAGCTATACGGCCTGGCCTAACAGAGCCAGAGGGTCATTTTCGCAGCTTTTTCGCAGTTTCGACCCAAAAGTACGGCCTGGCCCGACAGAGCCATTTAAATGGCTCTGTCAAGACTTTTTATACAGTTTCGGCACCATACTTCTTTTCTTATTTAAGCCATGCGCAGTCGTCTACTCGCGGGATGTAACTAGCGCATCTTGCGGGATCTGGTGCCGTTGGGCATTTTGTGGCGCGAATATCGACAAGCTTGTCGTAGACATCCTTATTTGTTGCAGCCCTGAACCACAATCCGTGTCGAATGCATCCAAAACAGCATTTCCTGTCATGGACACTCAGTGTTTTTTCGATTTTATCAATCACCTTTGTATCGCCTGTAGCAGCGAAGTAGGCCCAGTGGGCATCGACATCTTCGGGTGTGCATGTGACAGAATCCATAAAAAATTCGTTACCTTGAATTAGCTTGCTTATGCTTTGCTGTTTCGGGAATCCTTTGGGGAAGACACGCTGAAAATCCTTTTTTTCTTTTTCTTCGAGGTGCGACATGATCCAGTTTTCGTCAAGGTAATCGCTGTTCTTCAAGCTTATAAGGTTGATGAGGGTTGGGACGTAAACACTTGTTTGTTCCAAATTGAGCGTATTTGCTCTAATTAATGCCACGATGAGCTCATTTGTGTATTCGGGTTTCATTTTGTAGGTATCACCGAAGAAAATGTCTAGTGAATCGGCAACGGCTGGGGTTAAATCATCCCGTTTAAAATTTTCATTAAATTTTGGTTTGAAAAGAGCACAACTAGATAGGACTAGGATGGCTAGAACAAATGATAGATATAGTCGCTTTTTCATAAATAAGCCTTAGTTTGTTTACTAATATATATAAAGTCGCCCACATGGTGGACGACTTTTTATTACAAGATTAGTTTATTGAGTCGATTAAATTTATTTCACTACTTTCTTGATGTAGTTGGATTTCAGGTCCTTGAGGTAGTATGTTCCATGCGGAACCTGCAGGGCCTTGAAGGAATCTTCGGCAGACTGCGGGATGGCCACGAAAGTCTTCACCAGCACGCCCGTAGCGGAGAACACGGCAAAGGTTGTCGGCGTATTGCTTGACCACTGGACTTTCTGGGCAATGGTGTCCGCTGAAATACAGATTTTTGGACTTCTGATGAAAGCGGAAAGAGTGTAATCGTTACTATAGGTTTTACAAGCAGCGACAGAGCCTATGCTGCGACGCATGAAAATAAGGATTTCGGCTTTTCGATTCGTTGCCTTATGGATTATCCCGAAAAAGAAACATCCCATTCTGGCATACCCCATGATCCAGATAAATTATACCAGTGCGATGAAATACTAATGGACGACATAAATACCTGGCATTTCATAAACGATGGTTTTAATGATGAATTTCAGTACTTTATTGACGACAGTGATTCAATATCTGTTCGTATAAAAGACCTCTATTCAGATCATACATCTAGATCAGACTACGCCAACAACGAAGAGGGCCTTTACTATATGTTCTGGGCGGCTTTGAACGCCTGTACTTTATGATGTCGTAATGATTCTTCAATGCCTTATTCCAAAATAGACCCCAAAAAAAGAATGGGCCGGGTACGGTATGTAAATTTTTATTATAGATTGCTAAGGATGTCAACAGGGAGCATGACATGCGTAGATTAATCCATATTTTAACTTGCACAACCGCCCTTTTGGGGCTTTTAGCCTGTTCCGATGATTCAGATAGCGCTTCGGGCGCTGCTGTAGTACAACAGGAAGGAACCAAACGGATCGTCTCTGACGGGGATTTGAGGTATGCCATTCCCATGGAGCGGGATATTATCTATACGACCCAAAACGAAGAGGGCGTTACGATTGGCTGGTTCGGTTCCGATGATTTCGCGAAAAAATCGTTCAGTCTTGCCACTACCGATACGTTGACGGCTATCGCAGCCTATGATAATGGCCTCGTCGCCTTTATTGTGGGCGACAAGTTGATGGCCGTGAACATCTGGAATAAGGATGGTGAAGGCAACCCGATCATCAGGATAGACACGCTTGTCCAAGGACTCAGTTCATCGGGTAAACGGACTGCGCTTGCCGTGAATGCCGACGGGATTTACTACAAGGAAGGTAGTTCAATCAAGGTGTTTCCGATGGAAAAAGGATATGTCGATTTGTCCGTGTTCCCGATAGAACTTGTCGACAGGGTCTATAACCAGAATAACGCCTATTCCGCATTTACGGACCTTATCGTATCTGAAAATGTGCTTTATGCGTCCGTTGCCTGGGATTCTCCCAATGGCACCGTCGTGAGCGTAGACTTGAACGCTGTTGACTGGAAGCATGGGGAACGCCCGGAATTGAAGACATTTGCCGACGGATTAGGTTCTCCGACCGATATCCAGGCGACCAAGGATTACGTGTGTATCAACGGAACAAGCCTCACTTGTGTATCCAAGAGAACGGGTGAACAAAAGATTGTCCAGTCGTCGGCCTTATTTGCATTCAACAACTACAGACTGGCATCTTATGACAATCAGCTGTTCTTCCAGTCCTCCGATGGGTATTACTATCGCTATTCATTGGATGATGGAACCCAGACGCAATTGACGAAATATAGCAGTACGGTCATGGCCGCGATGAGTTCCCAGTCCGGAACCCTGGTCGCGGTGGAAGGAGGTTTTTTCTGGCTTGAAAAAATGAATGCCATCTATTATCTCGATTTACGGGAATTTGAATCGAATTCAAAAGAAAAAGAGCAGAAATCCTCCATATCGCCACCGAAAGTTTCGGGCAAGTGCATTACAGAGACGGGTTCGTACAAGAATTCTCCGTATGCGGGGTCGTACATGGGACGTTTCGAATACAGGACTAAGCCCGAAGGTTCCGAAACTTGGAGCGCAAACAGCTTTACGGTGAATATAGCCATGGAATGTATCGCAGACGTGATGGGCATAACGACATTGAAAATTGTCTGGGCCCAGTCGAGCGAACCCTTCTTCGGGTGCACAATGGGCTGCACGCCGGAAGAGGCTTCTGCTGCGGTTCTTCCTTCTGGGGCGGCGAACCCCTCGAGCCCATCCGTGGGGGGTGAAGGGATTACGATTTCGTTCCCGAACGGAACCTTGTTGACGACTTCCAATGCGGATGGTGAAATGAACGTGTCGACAGACGGCAGGACCATCGCCAGCGACTTTGATGCCGGTTACGGCGTGAGCGATAAGCAGATGACCTGGATAGCCTCTTCGAGGAATGGAGATACGTTCCCGAGTGGTTTCAAGGGAACCGTCGAGATGACAAGCTGGATATTTAACCAGAGTGCACTTTAAAAATATATATTTCCCAAAAAAGGATTTTTGTCTTTAATGAAGTCCAGGGGGCTTTCATGAAAAATACACTTAAATATTTTTTGGGGATATTTCTCCTGTTTTCTGTTTGCGCATGGAGCAAAGCATCTGATATCCTCATCGTCGTTGACGACGAAATGATAAAGGACAACGAAATCAGGAATGCCATAAACACCTATACAGATGACATTTGGAATACTTATCAAGTAAATGCCTCTATCGTATCTTTCAAATCCCAGAAGAACGGCGGGAAAGTCACCGACCTGAAAGAAATGCTCGTAAGCAAGAAGGATTCCATCACGGGAGCCATTTTTGTTGGAGACATTCCGCGAGCTCAATTTGAATTCTACCAGAA
This sequence comes from Fibrobacter sp., assembly GCA_017412605.1. Classification (GTDB taxonomy): domain Bacteria; phylum Fibrobacterota; class Fibrobacteria; order Fibrobacterales; family Fibrobacteraceae; genus Fibrobacter. The sequence goes on from JAFPWY010000003.1 coordinate 210,241, forward strand.
AACAGAAGAAGGATTCCGATACCAACGTTGGGTAACAGACTTTTACTTCATGGATCTTGACGGTGTTTGGAAAGACACTGCTGCCGGAGGCCCCGAAGCCTATGGCGGAAAGTTGTTTGATACCACCACGACAACATTAAACTTCGATGTACGCGACGGTTCTCCGATACCAGAGAAAGTACCGGCGGATAGTTTTTTCAATTGCATATTCCGGATACCTCAAATCTCCAGTCACCGCACTTTGTTCCCTGCAACTTACCACGGACAACGACAGGCGGCTTTGGATTAACGATTCCCTGCTCATTGACGCATGGTTCAACAACTGGGACATTCCATATTACAGCGCTTTTCAATTCAAGAAAGACAGTCTCTACAAATTCAAACTGAACTATGCAGAGGAATATGGCGCCGCATATCTTACGCTAAAATGGAAATGCGGGGATGATGCCTCCTATGAACCAATCCCTGATTCTGTTTGGCGTCAAAATGACAAGAGCACTCCCGGTCTCAACCAAACCTATTTCGGAAATATTTTCATGAAGGATTCGCTCCCCGAAGAAGACGTAAAGCACCTTTGGATTTCTGGAAAATCCAATGGAGTTTTTGACGGGCACTATTCCAAAAGTGGCGCGGTTTCTGATTCCTTTGAGATATGGGTCTCTCGAATTGACCCCAACACGGCAGGTTTCTACGGTAACCCAAAAACACTTTTATTGAACTATTTCGACAAAATCCACAACTACTATCTCGGTTTGTTCAAGAAACGTACGCGTAGTGCCATGTTCCTAACTGAGGAAGGTGGCCTAAACAATCCTCTCGACCAGAAATTCGTTGATGGCTTGAGTCTTCTTTATTCCCCAGACTCCCTTGATAAGTCTATCGCTGACGGGCAGGAATATCTAGACAACATAAAATCAGATAAGTATGATTGGGCCCTATACGGTGGGCACGGAGGCCAGACGGGTCTTGGAAACGGGCTGGATATAACACGAGTGGAAAGAAACATGTGCGTGTCGCCGAGATTCTTCCACTTTGCCTGCTGCGGTCCGCTTACCTGCTATGATTTCTACGGCAACGCCAATAGCGCCTCTGTTGGAAGCGAGCATATCTTTAACACGATTAACGGCGGTTTTGTAAGTATCGGTTCATCCAAAACCAGTGGAAGCGACCAAATGGATGGTTTCATGTACTACGCCTTTGAGCACAAATTCATTGGCGAATCGTTCCGGGAATGGGTAAACGAAAGGGTAAAAAGGAACCAGTACAGTAACAAGGAAGACCTTTACGATTGGTTCTATGGAGAATCGATTATCGGAGATCCGATGCAAAAACTGGCAGTGCCAGAACAAGCAACGACTCGCATCCATAAGGTCAAAGCACAACAGATGCCACAAAGAAGCGGCAAGCTGTACGACCTTTTGGGAAGAACCAAAAGATTGCCAAAATAACCTAATCAGCACCTAATCTGATTCGGCTGTCTGCGCCCTGTTCTTTACGCAACGAACAGACATAATTTTCTACTTCACCAGAACTTCAAATAGGAGACAGTCGTCAGTTCCTTTGCGGGCGATTTCGAGCGTGTCTTCCGAGAGATGCATCTTGACATTGTAATCGGCGTATTCGGTGCATACGGAATCCTGCGCAATAGAACCGGATTCGCCTTCGGCGGAGCCCTCGACAAGCGGGGAGCCGTTAGCTGGGTTCAAAAGCTTTGCCTTTACCACGTCGTTCTTGACTGTTTTGCACACAGCGCGCGTAGACTGCTTCTTATGAATCTTTCCGAAGAGAAATCCGTCGTAGAAGGTGCCCTTGAACGACTGTTCGATGGATCCATCACGGCTGGCCAACGAGCACGAAAAACGGAGTGCGTCGGAACAAAGGGCTGCAGAAACCAGGACCAGGGTAATCAGGGCAATTTTGCGCATGGATATTCTCCTTTTTGAAAAAAAATAGTAATAAAATAAACAGCCCTCCGCTGGGCGAAGAGCTGTTCGTTTTGAACAATGGTAATTGACGATAATTTGGCTTATCTCAGAATCACGTTCTTTGCGGCAATCTTGCCGTTATGTTCAACCGTCACGACGTAAATGCCGTTCGGCACGATTCCGGAATTCCATTCAATCTGGTGGACGCCCGGCTGCAGGCTTTCCTTGACAATCTTGGCGACAACGGCACCCTTGACGTTAGCAATGGTGACCTTGGCATAGCCGGCAGACTGGAGTTCTACACTTACTGCAGAGTGGTCAAAGCCACGGATTGCAGGAGCATGCGAGATGTCGGTGGCTACGGCCTTGTCCATATTCACCGAGGCTTCGCTCTTGGCAAGACCACCGCCAATCCATTTGATGCCATACATTCTTGTATCGTAATCGCCGTATATGATATTCTGAACCTTGGTTTGTCTAGAGCTCGACATGCCTCTCCAGTCCCACGAATTATGATTGTTCGTGTCTTCGTCATCTATATAGAGTCTGCTACGGGAAATCTTGTTAGTAACCTCGTAGTTGGCGAAGACGCTGAACAACTTGTCGACGGGATAATCTTTCGTTGAACTGCTGTTTTTCGTTACAAGGCAATATTCCAATTTCATATCTTCGCCTGCTTTAGCAACATTCGGCCATACATCTCCCGTATGTTTGTTGCTGTTTTCCGTGTGGTGAATACGAGCGAACTCGTACGAACCGGAGGGACACGTGGTATCCATCTTCAATACGATATAGTCGAACGGAACTTTCGGCATGCTTGTAAAAGCTTGAACGCAATAATCGAATCCCACATTTTTGTTAGGGTATACATAAGCACCATTAGGTCTTGGGCTTATTTCAAAAGTAGATGCCGCATAAGTGTCTTCCGCATCCATCATAATCCAAGCATAGTTTTTTTCGTTCCGGCACCGCGAAGAATATTCTGTCAAAAGGCCGACTCTTCTGGCGTTGTCTACCGTGGGATGTGTCTTTGTTCCATTGTTGTTCAGCTCAGGCCCGTACAGGACGGTTCCAGATTTTGACGTAATGGCAAATCCGCTAAGTTCGTGCCCCGGTCTGGCCCAATCTGATACGTAGGTCAAAGGAGCATCGGGGTCGGTAGACTCCATTCTGATGTACATTGCGCCTTCTAACGGAAAATTTTCGCCTGCGTGAATGGTGGTATTGCTGAAATCAAGGAGGACCCTATACTGCACAGCAGACAATCTTTCAATTTTTATTTCTCTAGGCTGAATGCCGTAGTCTTTCATTACAATTCCGCGGTCACTGCGTTTTGCGTAGAAGAAATGGTACAGACGGGCGTTGAAATTCTTAGAAGGAGGGGCGTTGAAATAGTGGTAAAATTTAAAACCCGGAATATCCGAACCAGTGTTGTTGTGGATTGTGTACGATCTGGCCAGGCCCGATTTGCCATCAGGAATGATCTGATTGTCATTGCAGCACTTGTGCGATGAAACTCCGAGAGAACTGCCATAGACAGTAACCCAATCTGGGACTTCCTTAATTAAAGTATAGCCGCTTGTCTCTGGTAAAGGGTCTCCATAGTGATACGTTTGCATCACGTATGCGTTTGCCAGGTTTAATGATGCGGCAAGTAATATTGCTAAATGGATTTTCTTCATCTTTCCTTCCTTTGTTTGTGATGAGTACAAATTAATATAACCACAAACAATGTTGTGTGCAATAGGCGAAAAATGAGGAAAAAGTCATCTTGAACAAATGAATAAAAAGTTGTATATAAGTTAATTTTCAATGTAAACAAATAATTTTAAAATTTGCGTAGTGTTGTAATTGGGTGAAAATGTTGTACGTAAAGGAATTGACGATGCGTCTGACAAAAAAGTCAATCTAAATGTAAACAAAAAATTAATTTTCTCTTTTATCTGTAAAGAAGACGAGGCTCCCGGGAAAGGGATCTTATTTAATTTTTAAATAATCTTTTTGTAAGTTAGGGGTGCTGGCTCTCTGCAAACATTGACCAAAATTGCCTAAAAATATCGCTCTAGGAATGAATTTTCAGTTCTCGGTGGACTGATTAAACTGTTTTTATTATCATTGGGTTGTCCGAGATGTTGACTCTAGATAAAAGGAGAAACGCATGAGCGTTCATCGTAAGCGTCACTTTCTTTTATGGTTTGTTTGCTTTTTTGTCGCGGCTTTTGTTTTTGCGTGCGATTCCGATTCTTCGTCTGGTTCGGAGCCGTCCGATGAACCTGGGACCAGTTCGGGTTCAAAAAGCAAGAAATCTGGCGATTCGGAGATCGATGCCGATTATAGCCTCCATACTCCGAATGTTATACTCGACACGATTTATGATACACGTCATCGTATCGACATGCCTACGGTTCAGTTCGGCCCGTATATTTGGACCGGTAAAAATGCCTGGTCAGACGCGAATGTGTCCGGATTGACGTGGTGTTATTCCGGCAATCATGAAAACTGCGACGCCTACGGGATGCTTTATCACAACGATGCACGTAATGCTTGCCCGCCGAATTTTTATCTCCCGTCCAGAGAAGATTGGACCATGGCCATGAAGTACCGGGAGCAGTTCCCGGAAGTCGAAGCGGCCCTGACCTTCCCTTTGGGGGGATACTGCAATTACAAAACATATATGTTGCTTGGCGAGGAAGGGGTTTATCTTACCTCCGGGGGGTATACAGCCCGAGTGAAGTCAGGTTCCGTGACGTTTGAGCCTCTTGAAGATAATGACTACGCCTCGGTACGCTGCGTCCGTTATTCGTACATTGTGGCAACCGAAGAGGACCTGCCTCTGTGCGATTCCGACCATCACGTACCTTTGCCCTATTTTGTGATGAAGGAAAAGTCCAATTTCCGTTGCATGAATGACCACTGGATCGATGTGTTTACGAATACTTGCGCTGACGCAGAGCCGGGAACTTATTCTATCTATAAGGACAGCACGTATATTTGCAAAGATGAAGAATGGCAACTGGCGAATATGAGGGATGTCGGTGGTCCCGATTGTACCAAAGAAAATGTGGGGGCCACCTATCAATTAAACGGAATAACGTACCAATGTACTTCCTTAGGTTTTTGGGATAAACCTAATAACCAGGACAAAGAATTTGGATTATGTACAAAAGAAAGGGAAGGGGAGATTGATACCCTTTTCTACACGCGTTACGGCTTGAATAGCGATGATTCCGTTGTTTTCCATGAAGAGTACGTCTGTAGATCTTTCAAATGGGAAAAGGTTAGTTTTACGGATTATTTTGAAAAATGCGACAGTACAAGGCTTTACGAAATAGGTGAATACCTAGATATGAAATGGGTTTGTGATAAGCCACGCCTAGCCGGGTACGGTTGGAGGCGCTTCAATCTTTTGGAAAAAAAGATGGGATTATGTACACTAGGCCATATAGGAGTCCTAGATACAACGGATAATGGCGAGGTGTACTGCTGCGACTCCTCTGGTTGGCGTGAACCAAGATTGACCGACTATCTGGGGGTGTGTACGCCCGAAATCCCGGACGATAAAATCGAGGTTCATGAAGGTGTAAAATATGTCTGTCAAGCGAATGCTTGGCGCGAATTAACTTATCGCGATTCGGTTTTTGGAGTGTGTTCGTCTAAATCGCAGGGCGCGAGAGATTCCGCTGGAAATTTCATCTGTGATGACTTCCGTTGGCGCGGAATTGTGGTGTCCGATGATGCCGGGGAATGTACTGCGGATAACCTGTATGAGATTTTTGAGTTTAATCAAAAAAAATACCATTGCGCCGACACTGGGTGGGCAGAAATGACGAAGCTCGAGCTTGAATTTGGACTTTGCAGAGAAGAAATAGAAGATAAAGTCGATTCCCTCGACAGCTTTTATTATGTCTGTAAAAAATCGAAATATTGGACATGGACGTTTACAACCTACGCTGAATTAATGTTGGGTGAATGCGTAACAGAAGGAGAAGTCGAAGAACTGGATGGCGTACCGTACGAGTGTGATGGACTCATATGGAGGAAGAAATGAAGAACTTGAATTGTATTCCTTTTATTGTTGCGGTGCTATTTGGATTTGGTGTGCTCGCTAGCTCTTGTTCCCAGTCTTCTTCGTCGACTTCCGGACCTGACGAAGAAATAGCCTCGTCCGATTCTTCTGATACCGATACCGAGAAAAGTGCAGGTAGCACCGGTAAAAAGACAAATGACGGCAAGAAAACGAGCGCCGAATCGCACGAGGAAAGAACGTACAAGACGTTAGATCGCGGCCCGATAACCTGGATGACGGAAAACCTGGATGAGGGAAATGCCATCAACGTCAAGGGAACTTGCTATGGTTACGATGATGAAAAATGCGACAAGTATGGCCGCCTCTATATGTCGCATGACAAGAGCAAACCGTCGTCGCTTTGCCCTTTGGGGTTTGACCTCCCTTATAGCGGCTTGTGGAAGGACCTTGTAGATAACGATGTTGACTTTGATCCCGTGCTTGCGGGAGTATGCGACCTGAAGGATTCCTTGGAATGTTCGGGGCTTGGCGAAACGGCGAGATACCTTGCTTATGGAGGCGAGGCGGTTGTTCTTACCAAGGATGCGAACGGAAAGTTGACCTATAAAGTTCAGGAAACTTCGGACAAGGAATTTTACTCGGTGCGGTGCGTGAAATATCGCTCCATGGTTGAAACTCTGGACGACCTCCCGAAATGTGATTCCTCTTTATCGAATATGTTCAGAATTTCTGTTCTAGAAAAAGGGATGTCATATGCCTGTAGCCAGGAAACTTTACAGTGGGTGGCTTCATCTAGGTCGGAAATGGTGTGTAATGATCCCAAAGGTGTGTTGTATCATAGCAAAAGCGGGGCCTTGCTTGCGTGCGAAGAATTGGATTGGGTTATGGCAACGCCTGTACACCTTCAAATCCCATGCAACGACGACAGCCTGTACAAGGAGTACGTGGTGAACAACAACCACTTTGTCTGTTTATGGGACGGATGGACAATGCTTTCGTACCCTGATTCGGTTATAGGTTACTGTGGATCAAAAGAGTCCATGGGAAAAGTTGCGCAAGCTTCGGAAAACTATACATACATTTGTAAGTCGGATGGATGGACTTTGGCTAACATCACCGATGTATATGGTGAGTGCAATCGTGAAGGTAGAATAGAAACGGTTGAATTTAACTCGCGTCAGTGGACTTGCAACGGAAATGGAAGTTGGTCGCAGGAACCGTGAGAGGGTAGAGGTGGAATGGGCAAATTGTATTTTTTGCAGAAAAAAACTATATTTGGCCCATCTTTTTTTTGAGGAGACTACCTTGTTCTACAAATTCAGCTTCAGCATGCTAACTCTTTTAGCGGTTCTTTCGTTCAGCCTTTCCGCCTGTAGCGACGACGATTCATCGCTTTCCGGTCCTGGAGGAACTTCGGTCGATTATCGCGTGGCATCCATCGATAGCCTGGAAGACTGCAAACCGGAATTGGAAAATGAAAGAGCCTACATCGAAGATGATTCTACATGGAGAGTCTGCAAATCCTACAAAGCGGACACTCTCATTAAATGGGCCTGGAGACGGCATTTAAATATCAACGGAGAACTGTACCTGGTCGGATACGTACCCGCTGGAACCTACGATTGTAATGTTTACGACTGTGTCACCACAGAGTATTTAAACCCAAACGTCACCTACGGAGAATTCCTGGACACCCGAGACAACAAAGTCTACAAGACCGTCTATATCGGCGAACAGCTGTGGATGGCACAAAATCTGGCCTACACGCAGGGCAACGACTCCTTGACGGGGGCAAATTCTTACGATACTGATTCAACCAAGAAAGGCTACTATTACCAGGCCGGATATAATTGCCCGTACGGTTGGACAAATCCGTCAAGAGATGACTTTACCAAATTGGTCCAGTTCACGGGTGATACTACGTTAAGTGCTCTAAAAACAGCCAACGGTGATTGGAAAAATTCTGAAAATTATACCAATCCATTCGGTTTTTCACTTGTAGAAACATGTGACATGTCCTATCTCACCGACGCTCAAATGGAAGAATTCCGCCGAGATTGGGGCTTATCGACATCACAATGGTCCGCGACTTGTGGCGGCTCCTATTTGTGGCTAGAATCCCACAACAGCTATTATTGGTGGTATGTCGAAGTAAACGAATTCGAACAGAATTACGAATACTATACGGATGTCAACAAAAAGAAATATAAGACACTGCGTTGCATCGCTTTAAATTACTACTAATCGCTAAATCAAGTAAGGGGCCCTTTAATTGTAAGGGCTCTTTTTTGCCCCGTTTGCCCTATAAGACGTTTTTACGCGCATTTTTGTCCGAAAAATTTTGTTAATGTGGCTTTTTTTACAAAAAAGGCTTCTCGTGGTTCATTTTGGGGCCTCCGGGTGTGTATGTTTTTTGACATTTTCCGGGTAATTTGTTCGTTGCCCGTTCGCGAATATCCTATATTCGTATCATGTACCCACGCTGCCTCAAACGAGTCCTGGACTTCTGCTGCGCGCTTGCGGCCCTGTGCTGCCTGAGCCCGCTGCTGGTCGCGCTCACCCTCCTTGGCGCAGTCAAGATGAAGGGCAACCCCTTCTTTACGCAGCCATATCCTTAATTTAATCTTTACTTTCCTGAATTGTACCCCCAAAAAAGCGGTTTTTGGGGCTGGAATTGAGGTTTTTACGCTGAAATCGACATTTAATCCGTAGAACAATGTCTATAAATTTTATTACATTCTTCCCCAAAAAAGGGGAAAAACATGAAAATAAAAGGTATAGAAAAAAATTTGATGGCTGCAATGCTCTTGGGAACGGTGTTCCTTGCGGGCTGCGGTGGTGACGATAGCTTATCTACGGTCGAAAAGAACCACGAACCCGACTATGAGTTCAAGTCAAATAAGGAATTCGCAGATTATCCGTGCGGCGAGGTGCGCGAGGGCCAAGAGGCCGTTGTGGGCAGCGAAAAGGATAGCTACTCCTGCCAGTTCGACGAACGCGATTCCGTGTATATCTGGGCCGGCGATAACGACACGCTCACGGCAACCGGCAAGGAGTTCGTTCGCAAGAATGAATCCGACAAGTCACATGTGTCTAGCAGCTATGAAGAAGATGATGAATCCAGCAGTTCTCGGTCTTCCTCGAAATCCAGTTCTTCACGCAAGCGCTCTTCCTCGAGTAAGAGCGTGGATAAGGAAAAATCCAGCAGTTCTCGGTCTTCCTCGAGTTACAGTTCTTCCAGCAAGCGCTCGTCGTCGAACAGTAGTTCTTCACGCAAGCGTTCGTCGTCGAGTAGCTCCTCCTCGAGTAGTTCTTCGTCCAGCAGTTCCTCCTCGAGCAGTTCTTCGTCCAGCAGTTCCTCCTCGAGCAGTTCCTCCTCCAGTAGTTCTTCCTCCAACAGTTCCTCGAGCGCAACACTCCAAGACATCAAGGAATCGCACTTCAACCCGAACATCAATTACGGGACAATGGAGGATTCCCGCGATGGCAAGACTTACAGGACCGTCGTTGTCAATGGCGTCACCTGGATGGCAGAAAACCTGAACTACAAATACCACCCCATAGGAAAATCCGACTGCTACGGCGAAAATCCCGACAATTGCGAACTGTATGGTCGCCATTACAGCCGCGATGCGGTGATGAACGACAAAAGGTGCGCATACAGAAAAAGCTGCGATTTGGGCGATGACCCCATACAGGGCATCTGCCCGGACGGCTGGCACATCCCGACAAAGGCAGAAGCGCAAAACTTGTTGAGCTACGTCACTTCTACAGCATCATTGAAATCGGCGGCATCGACTTGGTACACTCCGGGTACCGACAACTATGGCCTCTCCTTCGTGGGAGCCGGGAATTGGGAAAGCGAAGATGGTTTTGAGGATATGCACTACTATGAAGCCATGTGGCTTTACGCAGCGAGTACTTACCAGTATTTCCTCCTGATATCCTCTTCTGCTGACATCTGGGACTATAATGCGAGAGAATACTATGCCACAGTCCGCTGCATAAAGGGCGAAGGCTCGAAATTCGTTCCCTACCTGGATGCCGGCACGCAGTTCAACTCTGCAATCTCATACGGCACCATGACAGACTCGCGTGACGACAAGACATACAAGACCGTAAAAATCGCTGGCAAGACCTGGTTGGCCGAAAACCTGAACTACGCCGGTAACAAAATAGGGGAATCATTCTGCTTCAACAACGAAGACCGTTTCTGCGATATTTACGGACGCCTGTACAGTCGCGATGCGGCAATGAATAACGCCGGGTGCAACAAAACTAGTTGCGACCTGGGCGATGGCCCCATACAGGGCGTATGCCCCAACGGCTGGCACATTCCGTCAACAGCCGAAATGAGAGACCTATTAAGCCTTGCGGGCAATAAGGCCTTGCCGCTGATATCGGCGAAGAGCTGGAATGAGTCTATAGCAGCAACCGATAAGTTTGGGTTCTCCCTGATTGGGGCCGGAGACTTCGACTCTAGTAAGCATTTCGAGCACCTCGGCGACGATGCTTTCGTGTGGGTTTATGACGAAGGCATGCAGACTTATTTATTAATTCGCAGCGAAGATAACCATGCAGCGGTCTTATCGTATAACAGCACACAAATGTACATCAGCGTACGCTGCGTGATGAACTGATTTACATCAGTTAAGGATATGGTCCGGCGGGTATGACGCCGGACTTTTTTGTCGAATTCCGAGATATTTTTGCTATATATTAGTTTAGACACAAAAAATTGGACCTATGTACAAGAACCACCTCAAGCGCTTCTTTGACTTCTGCTGCGCCGCTCTCGCCATCGTGTGCCTGAGCCCGCTGCTGGTTGCGCTCACGCTCCTTGGCGCCATCAAGATGCGTGGGAACCCCTTCTTCACGCAGCCGCGCCCCGGGCTGAACGAGAAAATCTTCAGGCTCGTCAAGTTCCGCACCATGACCAACGAGAAGGACGCGAGCGGCAACCTGCTCCCCGACGACAAGCGTCTGAACGCCTACGGCAAGTTCCTCCGCTCCACCAGCCTCGACGAACTCCCCGAACTATTCAACATCCTCAAGGGCGACATGGCCGTCATCGGGCCGAGGCCGCAACTCGTGCGCGACATGGTCTTCATGACTCCCGAACAGCGCAAGCGCCACACCGTGCGCCAGGGCCTCAGCGGGCTGGCGCAAATCAACGGCCGTAATGCAGTCACCTGGGAAGCGAAAATCGGCTACGACCTCGAATATATCCGCAAAATCACCCTCCTGGGCGACATCAGGATCATCCTCGCCACGCTCGGCAAGGTGTTCAAGCGCGACGGAATCACCGAAGAAGGCTCCGACACCGCCACCGACCTCGGCGACTACCTGCTCGAAAGCGGCAAAATCACCCGCGAACAGTACGACCAGGGCCAGACCGAAGCCAAGCAGCTCATCGCCTCGCAGCTTCGATGAACGTCAAACATGCGTGCTGCACAAACATGCATTATTTCGTGGGTGGATTCGATATTTTGCACGATAAAATCCCTTGACCCGCGACGGCAGTGCAGACCCGCGCGGCTTCTTACGGAATAATTACATTTTTTACTATATATTAGTTTAGACACAAACCGTCCGGATTCGCCGGACACAACCATGGTTCGAGGCTGTTGCTTAACCGACTGCACATAGGATTTTTCATGCGTCGCGGAATGCTGGAAGGGGCTGTTTAGCATGTACGGCCTGGTCTCCATAATCATGCCCAGCTACAATACCGGCCGGTTCATCGCCGAATCGATACGGTCCGTGTTGGCCCAGACCTACACGAACTGGGAACTGATTATCGTAGACGATGCCAGCACCGACGACACAGATGCCGTTGTCGAAGACCTGAAACGGAATTGCGAACGAAGCAAAGCAATCCATTACCTTAAAAACGCCCAAAACAGCGGCGCGGCAGTCTGCCGGAACCGGGCCCTGCGCGAAGCTCGCGGCAAATGGATCGCCTTCCTCGACAGCGACGACCTCTGGACGCCAAACAAGCTGGAAAAACAGCTGTCGTTCATGGCCCAAAACGGCTACGCGTTCAGCTACACCTGCTACGGAGAAATGGGCGAGGACGGCAAACCGACAGGGACGCTCGTGGGCGGCCCCAGGCGTATCACAAAGACGGGGATGTTCAATTACTGCTGGCCGGGTTGCCTTACCGTGATGTACAATCGCGAAGTCGTGGGCGATATTCAGATAGCCGACATCCGCAAGAACAACGATTACGCCATCTGGCTCAAAGCATGCCGCAAGGCGGACTGCTACCTGCTCCCCGAAACGTTAGCCAGCTACCGCAAGCGCGGCGGCTCCATCAGCCGTCACAGCTATGTGGCGTTGATTAAGTGGCATTACAAGCTCTATCGGGAGGCCGAAGGCTTGAACCCGGTGAGTTCGCTCTGGATTACAGGCCGGAACCTGTTCTTCGGCGTTTGGAAAAAGATTAAGTATGTGGAGAGGGCAGCATGATTCTGGTGAAGTGGCTATACGAAAAGATCAAGAAGCGCCCCGCGCCCTATTATTACAATTATTCTTTATGGACTATATTCATGAAACCCATTAGGAAATTTTTCACTAATGTTATTGCTCCGTTGTGTCCATTTAATTTCATCCGTATAGCAATCTATAGGATGTGCGGCTTTAAAATCGGTAAGCACGTATTTATCGGAATGCATTGCTATTTGGATGATATGTGCTATGATTTGATGACCATTGGCAATAATTGCATTATATCTTATGGCGTTTATTTTGCCTGTCATGGACGAAATCAAGATCATTATCCAATAAAGATTGAAGACGGGGCCTATATTGGTATGAGGGCCAGCATTATATCAAAAACACCAACAAAAGATGGTGTTGTTATAGGCCAAAATGCCGTTGTAGGGGCTTGTACTTTGGTTAATAAAAATATTCCCAGCGGAGCAACTGCTGTTGGCGTACCTTGCAGGATTATACAATAGAAATGAATTATTTGATGGTAGATATATCCGGCAAAGTGCTGAATTACGATATCGCCTTATGCGAATCGTTATCAAAAATTTTGCCTCCTAATGACCATCTAAAATTTCTGGCTGCAAATATCATTCCTGCAGAAATCAAATGTGATTGTCGAAAGTTAATAAGCCTTATACCAAAATCGTTGCAAAATAGCGAAAATATTGTAAAACGATCTTTTAAGGCCTTGGAAGGCGTTGTTAACTATCTTTATTTGATTCTTTATCTTCTGTTGCACAAGATAGACGTACTCCATTTGCAATGGTTGCCATTCCTTGAGATTTGTTCTATCGAAAAAAAATTTCTTCGTATAATTAGGTTTGTCTCTCCAAAGACTAAAATCCTTCTTACGGTACACAATCTTTACCCACATAATTCTAGTAAAGTCCAAAAGACTGCCTATCGACAAAGATTTAAAGGTGTTCAGGAATTTATCGATAAATTTATACTCCATTTAGAGGTGTCTAGACGTGAGTTTTGCAAAGATTTTGCTATTGAAGACGCTAGAACATGCGTAGTTCCTCATGGAATATTTGAGCCTAAGGGAATAAAAATTGAACCATGTGAGCGTGGTGAGAAACTTAATTTGATTATGTATGGTAATCAAAGCTACTATAAGGGTACAGATATTTTAGTAGATGCATTGACATTGCTTTCTAAAGAATGCCAGAAAATTGTTCACACGGTGATTGTTGGGAAAATTGCTCCAAATTATTATGCTGAATTACGAAAAAAGACGAAATCACTTGATGTCGAATGGATTCCAGAATTTGTTCCTGACAATGTGTTGTATAATAAAATTTCGGAGTCAGATGTAATAGTAATTCCATATAGGGAAATTTCTCAAAGTGGAGTGCTGTTGCTTGCATTAAGTTTTAAACGAGCAATAATTGTTTCGGATTTGCCGAGTTTTAAAGAGACTTTAGCTGGTTTTGGCAAAGACGTTTTCTTTGAAAATGAAAATGCTGAAAGTTTGGCAAAATTGATAGAGATGTATGCTTTTGAGCAGAATGACATGCATTTTATTTTAAGTGCAATAGAACGTCTTTACAAAACAAATTCTTGGGAATCAGCATCAAATCAGCTGATTGATGTCATGGAGAAATTATAATGGCTCAGTTTGTTGCTTTTTATCTTCCACAATTTCATCCTGTCGCAGAGAATGAGAAATGGTATGGACCTGGATTTACGGAGTGGACGAATGTCGCAAAGGCAAAGCCTCTTTTTCGTGGGCATTATCAGCCACATATCCCTGCCGATTTAGGATTTTATGATTTACGCTTGCCTGAGGTTAGACGTAAACAGGCAACCATGGCATATGATGCTGGTGTATCGGCTTTTTGTTATTGGACTTATTGGTTTGGGGCCGGCAAACAATTGTTAGAAATGCCCATTTTTGAAGTTTTAAAAGATAAAACAATAACACTTCCTTTTTGCATAGCTTGGGCTAATCATTCATGGGAAAAGAAATTGTGGGATAGTAAGGGAAGTAAGGAACTTATTGTTGAACAAAGATATTTGGGTGAGCAGGATTATGTAGATTTTTTCTATAAAATGTTACCATTATTCAAAGACAATCGTTATTTTCGTGTAGAAGGCAAACTGTTTGTATGTATTTTTGATCCGTTAGCAAATGCTGAAATAAAAAAATTTATAAATGTTTGGCGTGAATTGGCCAAAAAAGAATCTTTAGGAGATTTTTTCTTTTGCGGTAAAGATTCTGCTTGTAGAAATAAACAGAAAATCTTTAGTTATGGCTTTGATGCTGTTTATGATGATAATGTGTATAACATTCATCATAATTTATCAATGTTTTCTAAAGTGTGGCTTTATTTTAAAAGAAAGTATTTAAAGTTGCCTACTATATTTAAGTATAAAGATGCAATTAAATATATGGTAACTAAAGATGCGCTACAAGATGATGTTTTTCCGGTGATTTCCCCGAATTGGGATCATTCTCCGCGATCTGGTAGAAACTCGATTTTGCTACACGATTGTAAACCAGTTTATTTCTTCAAATTGGTGAAATATGTGATTTCTATGTTGCAAAACAAAACCTCTTCAAGACAGATTGTGATGATAAAGGCGTGGAATGAATGGGGCGAGGGAAATCATATGGAACCGGATTTGAAATATGGTCGAGGATATTTAGATGCCTTGAAGTCTGCTATTGACAAAAAGGATTTTACTAATGATTGATTCCGCCTTAGTTTCTGTCGTAGTTCCAGTTTTTAATACAGGGAGCCTTGTAATTGATTTTATTAAATCAATTATAGCGCAGACATATACCAAATGGGAACTTCTTCTTATAGATGATGGTTCGGATGAATCTACTTTAAATTATATAGAGTCCATAAAAAAAATGGATTCCAGAATATTTCTCTTTAAAAGAGATCGACAACCTAAGGGATCCTTGACGTGTCGTAATATAGGAATGCTACATTCAAAGGGACAATACATTATCCATTTTGATGCGGATGATTTAGTTGAACCATTCTGTTTGGAACAACGGGTATTGTTTATGGAAGAAAACCCATCATTGGAATATGCTGTGTTTAAAGGGGCTTCTTTTTATTCCGATGGCGATTCGAAAATTCATATAATTAATCATCGATGGGGCCGGAAAAGACATCAAGATGATATAATTTCTTTCTTAAGCAATGATTATCCCTTCTCAATATGGAATTGCATCTATAGATCCTCTGTGTTTAAAGATCTCTTATGGGATGAAAATGTGAAAATTTACACGGATTTTAGTTACATTCTACCAATCTTGATGACTGGCTATAAATATGATTATTCCATAGATTCCAGAGAAGATTATCTATATCGTGTAAATCAAAAAAATGCAATGACATCGTCGTTCATTTCAGAAGAAAAATATAAGTCTACATTATATTTATTTAATAAAACTCAAGAACTTATTTTGTCTTCACCTCAAAGGAATGTCCATAAAAAAGCTTTTAAAAAATATTATATTATTCAATTAGAAAGAATTCTTAATACAAAAAACAATGACTTTTTTGTTGATTTTAAGTTTTTCTACGAAAAATTTTATGGAAAAGAACTCAGAATGATGATTTTGACATTTGTGAATGAAGCTATAATAAAAAAAATGAATTTGCGAAATCGAAAGATTGTTCGTTTTTTTATAGCTTTTCTTTATAATCCTCTTTTATTTAAAAAATGGATAATATCCTTAAATAAACATGCTTGACACTTTCCTATACTTTACAATTATTGTTCTTTTGATAATCTTTTTTATAAAGATTAAAAGTAATATTTTAGGAATATTTCTTCTTATTTCTTATGGGTTTATTGCTTTAGCATCAATCGGCCTTTGTCTTTTCCCTAATTCGGAATTGAATATATCGATTATTACATTCCTGCCTTATTTATATCTTATTATTGCTTATTTGATTTTCTTTGCTCCATTTCTTTATTCAAAAAAAGACTTGTCTTCGTCAAAGGTGGTTTTTAAAATCAACAAATATTATTTGATCTTTGCTTTTTTGTATATAACAGCCTCTTTAATTACGATTAAAATCTCAATACCATTTGCGTCATTGATGCTTCAATTAGGTGATTGGGCTGCGTCATATCGTGAAGAAACACCTGTCATTTATTCTAATTTTATTGAATATGTGGCGATTCTTTTTACTAGTTATACTCGTCTTTTAGCATTAATATTGGGCGTTTTGATGTTTAGAAAGTATCAGCTATTGAAATATAAATATATTGCATTTTTTCTAATCTTATCTGGGATCGTAACGCAAATTTTTAGCGCTATTATTTGTACATCGCGATCCATGATATTTGAAATATTTCTACTTTTACCAGCAATATATTTATTTTTCTACAATGACATAGATAATAAAAGAAAGAAGATTATCAATACTGTGATTTTGCTATCTCTTCTTTATGTTCTTCATTTCTTTATTGATGTTACCATATCTAGATTTGAATCACGAGGTATTTTTGATTCAATGTTGTCGTATATGGGACAGGCTCCAATAGTCTTTAATACACAAATGTTCGGAATTTTGGACCATTTCCTATATGGAGATTATACGTTAGGAAATTTATATGGAATCAAAAGTTTTTCGCCTTTATCAATTGGTGGACTTTGGGGTACAAGATTCTATACCTTTGTTGGATGGTTGTATGTTGATTGGGGCGAAATAGGAACTATTATCTGTGGTTTGTTGCTGAATCTTTGTTGTTATTTGTTTATCAAAAAGAAGTCTTTTGATATATCAGATGTGTATATTCTTTTTTCATATTATTTATTCTTGATTAAAGGTGTTTTTGTAATAGGTAGATCTTATGTAATACAAATTATAGCTATTGTTATTATTTATTTCGTGCTAAAAATTATGGATTATTTTAGTAGAGGTCAACGTACATGAATAAGTTGAACACATTTTTAAAATTATTGAAAAATGATCGATTCGGAATCATTTGCGCGTTAATAAAAAATGTGCAAAAAACTTGTATAGGTCGTTTGTTGTCTGATTCATTATTTATTAAGCTTGTTTATTTTGCAAATTTTCGAAAAAGATTAAACTTGAATAATCCTCAATCTTTTAATGAAAAACTTCAATGGCTTAAATTAAATGATCGAAATTCTCTTTACACGATTTTGGTTGACAAGTGCGCAGTAAAAGATTGGGTCGCGGAAAAGATTGGTGCTAATCACATTGTACCAAATTTGGGTGTATGGAAAAAATTTGATGAAATCAACTTTGGTGAATTACCGAAAAAATTTGTTTTAAAATGCACCCATGATTCAGGTGGATTGGTTGTAGTGAAAGATAAGAATATGCTTGACATTCCTTCTGCAAAAAAGAAAATTGAAAAATGTTTGAAAAAGAATTTTTATTATGAAGGAAGAGAATGGCCGTATAAAAATGTTCCATCGCAGATTATTGCTGAAGAATTTCTTGATGATAATGGGCATGTTCCAATCGATTATAAGGTTTATTGCTTTAATGGTGAACCATACAAGGTAATGTTGTGCCTTGATAGAGATAAAGATGAACCAACAAAGTTTTATTCATTTGATTTTAAATGGAATCTCTTGAGGCATAATTTAAGGGGGAAAAGTGCGCCAGAAGGTTTTACATTGCCTAAGCCGAAATCGTTAGATTTGATGTACGAAAGCGCAAAAAAACTTTCTCAAGGAATGCCTTTCGTTCGTGTTGATTTTTATGATTTGGATGGACATATGTATTTTGGTGAAATGACGTTTTATCCAGATTCTGGCTTTGATGCTGCTATATTGCCTGAAATTGATCAACTTTATGGTACAATGATTGATTTAAATGGGTTGAATAAATAAGAAGGATTATTCAAATGAAGAAAATGGGATTTCTTATTAGCCATAAAAATGGTGAATGTAGAAGGGCTCTGTTGCCTGAGCATATGAAGGAAATCAGAAATCTTGATTCCCTCTATTTTGAGCAGGGATATGGGGTGGCTGTTGGAGTCTCTGATGATGAATACCTAAAACTCGGCTGTCACGTCGTTCCAAGAGAAAAGATATTTTCCTGCGACATTATTACCGATGTTAAATTGGGCGATGCGGACTATTTGTCTTCTATTGAAGATGGAAAAATCCTTTTTGGGTGGGCTCATACGGTTCAAAATGTTGAGTTTACATCCCAAATGATAAAAGCGAAGCATACTGTTATTGCTTGGGAAGAAATTTTTGAGGATGGACGCTACATTTTCCACCGTAATAGGGAAGTGGCTGGCGAAGCTGCTATTATGCATGCATTCCGTTATTGCGGCAAAATGCCTTATGACACCAAGGTGGCTATTTTAGGGAATGGGCAGACGACAAAAGGGGCTTTGCGAATCCTTCATGGGTTGGGCGCGAAAGTTGATGTATATGGTCGTAAACTAGAGTCCCTTTTCAAAAAGAAGATGTTTGATTATGATGTTCTAGTGAATTGCGTAATGTGGGATACGTCAAGAACGGATCGTATTATTTATAAAGAAGATTTAAAAAAGATGAAACCAGGAACATTGATTATTGACGTAAGTTGTGACCCGCATCTTGAAATTGAAACATCGCACCCAACGACCATTGACAACCCAGTATACGAAGTTGATGGCATTATCCATTATGCGGTGGACAACACTCCAGCAATGTACCCAATTACAGTATCGAAAGTTTTGAGCGAAGGTGTTTCCAAATACATTGATTGCTTAATTGAAAAATCAAGTAATGAATATCCGGAGAATATAAAAACAGCTACTGTCATTAGAGAAGGCTGTGTTATAGACGAAAGAATTAGGAAATTCAGAGAACGTTTAGGCCTTTCTTGCTAAAATTATGCTCAGTCAAAAACGAAAACTCCACTTGACATCTGGATTTGCGTTGTTCCTGCAAATCTTTACGATTGTATATGGATTTATTCTGCCGAGGCTTTTCCTTGAATACTTCGGTTCTGCTGTCAACGGGCTTGTTTCGTCAATTACGCAGTTCCTTGGTTTTATTGCGTTGGCTGAATGTGGTGTGGGGGCTGTTGTTCAATCTGCTCTCTATAAGCCGCTTGCCCAAAAAGATGCAGGTGAGCTTTCGAGGATTATTGTTGCTGCGGAGCATTTCTTTAGGAATATCGCGAAGCTCTTGCTTGTATATACCGCAGTTCTTGTAATCATCTACCCGAATATCGTCAATGGACAATTTGAATTCATTTACACAGCATCTCTTATCTTAATCATTGCGATTAGTTCTTTCGCTCAGTATTATTTCGGGATAACATATAGGTTGCTTCTCTTTTCGGACCAATTTGGTTTTGTTCCGATTATTGTACAGATTGTTGCGCTCTCTTTGAATCTCGTTGCCAGTGTTGGCTTGATGAAGTGGGGCGCGTCCGTGCATATTGTCAAGCTTGCTTCATCCGTTGTTTTCTTGCTGCAACCATTGACGGTTTCGTTTATTGCTCGCCGTTGGCACAAGATTGACAGAACGGTTGCGTTTGACAAGTCTGCAATCCCGCAAAAGTGGAATGGACTTGCTCAGCATATTTCTACGGTGGTGCTCCAGAGTTCCGGTATTGTCGTCTTGACAGTTCTCTCTACGCTGGAAAATGTATCCGTTTATGCGATTTATAGCCTCGTTGTGCATGGTGTCCGCAATTTGACGATGTCCGTCACGAATGGCATACAGGCGTTTTTGGGGAACCTCTTTGCAAAAGGGGATATGACTGCATTCAAAAGTAATTTTGAAAACTTTGAGTGGAAGTTGCACTTTGTCGTCTCGCTAGTTTTTGCATCTACGGCCGTGCTGATAGTCCCGTTTGTTGGAGTCTATACACATGGGATAACCGACGCGAACTACATTGTTCCTGTATTCGGAATTATGCTGACGGCAGCGTGGGGGATGTATTGTATTCGACTTCCGTACAATATCGTTGTTTTGGCCGTCGGGCATTACAAGCAGACCCAGGCGAGCGCGATTATCGAAGCCGTCCTTAACCTCGTGACCGCAGTCGTCCTCGTCCTGAAATTCGGCCTGGTCGGCGTCGCCGTCGGAACCCTGGTCGCGATGGTCTACCGGACCTGTTACCTCGCGTGGTACATCTCCAGGAACGTGATAAACCGCAGCCTCTGGGCCTTCGTGAAACACCTGTGTGTCGATGCCATCGCCGTAGCTGCATTTCTTGGCCTTACGACCAATGTTCTTGGCCCAATTACCGAAATCACAGCCTCTTCCTATCTTGACTGGATGATTGAAGCCGTTAAAGTCCTGATTCTAGGAATCGCCTCTGTCGGACTCGTAAACGCAATATTCTACGGCCGTAGAATCACCACGCTGCTGAAAAAGAAAAAGTAGCGTCATCCGGGCAAATTTTTTACAGAAATTTAAGGACAAAAAGTCGATCTGAAACGTCCATTCGCATGGGACCCTTCCATGTTTACACCTTTTTTCAAAAATGGCAGGACAAAAATCCGGTTTGAAACGTCGCTATCCCCGGGATGAAGCCCTGCCTGGCCATCCGACCTGCCGGCGGGGGAGGTAAACATCTTTTTGCGAATTTTCCAGGACAAAAACCGGATTTCAAACGTCTATATATGCGTATTGCCCGAACTGCGCCGTTCCCATCCCCGTCACGCGAGATGCCACGGAACGCAACCCTTTCCGTATCCAACAAAACCACTCCTTGATTAAGAGAATTAGATATACGAGGCCGCCTACATGCGAACCCGCCCCGTTTACATTTTTTAAAAAAAAATCCGGACAAAAAGCCAATCTCAAACGTCTATATATACGTCAATGGGTTTCTCGCCAATGTTCCCCGGCTGTCATTGAGTTTGTTGAACTTGACTTGGCTAACTAGTATGTATTTTACGACAAACATGGATTTTCTTAAATAAATTATTGATTATATTTGAATGAAAAAAGGAATAGCATATGTTGAAAATAAAAGTACATGATGAATATAAAATCCGTGAAGATTTTTTTTTAGAATTAAAAAAATATATGAACCAAAAAAAATTTTCACTAGAACAAGACTTTAAAATACAAAATAAAGGGCGAATTGATTGTTGCATTCTTGATTCTCGAAAAAAACCTTATGTATTTATTGAATTTAAGAGTTTATTAAATAGTTCTTTTGCTCGTAAAAGCGGGAAAAAACAACTTCTTGATTATCTTGAACAAGTAAAAGAGAAACCAACATTCTCTATTTTGACGGATGCAAAAAAAAGATTTTATCTTTATAAAACATCTCAGGAAGAGAATCAATTTAAAAAACTTTCTTTTAATCAACTTGTAACAACTCTATTCCCTGAAGCCGAGAATTTATTTGTTCCTAAAAATTATACGATTATTAAGAATCTTTTGGATGAAAATAAACTAAATTATCCCGGTTTGGGAAAAAAAGATATTGTGTATGAAAATGGAGCTTTTTCTTTTGTAGGAGAGTATAAAGATTTCATTGCAAATCGATTTCCTTCGTTTAATACAAACGAAAAAATTGTTTGTAGATATCTTTCTTTAGAAACTGCTTTTAAGATTATAAAAAATAAATCTTTAAAAATGAATTGTATTATAGGAATGAATGATTCTACAGAACCAGATTTTATTGAATCAATGCTTTATGACGGAATGGATAAAATACCAGGATTGCAAAGGCTTGCTAGAAATGTCTATATAATGTCCTGTAGTTCTGAAAAAACAATTGATAATTTGACGCATTGGCGCTTATATGGAAATGATGCAAAAGGAGTTTGTTTAGTTTTTAAGGTAAAAAAATTGAAAGAGAGTCGTTTTAAATTGGGAAAGGTTTCTTATTTAGATAGAGATTTGCCAATTGAATCAATTGAAAAAATAAATACTTTTTTTGAACAGATCTTGGCAAAAACAAAAATTCCTTTTGCACCATACGATTTTCATAGTTGGGCCCATTTTTACAAACCCCTAGAATATAAGATTGAAAAAGAAATTAGATTGGTGTTTGTAAATGATGGTATGAAGGATAAAGAATGGATTTTATCTGAACAATTTAATATAGTTAATTCATCTATTGATGTTTCGTTAATGGAAGATGATTTTCCACTGGAGTTATGTCAAGTTATTCTTGGATCGAAATGTCCTGAACGCGAAGTAAATAAAACACAATTTGAAGTTCTTTTGGAAGAATCGGGAATGGAAGAAGTTAAAGTTAAGCTTTCAACAATCAATTCGTATAGATAAAAGAATGGTGATTCTATAACAGAATGAGAAGAATGCCAAAGAACAAAGGTAAGGAGTAAAAATGATAAAGAAAATTACAATGGATGGGTATGCGTCTTTTAAACAACCAACCATTCTTGAAACGCAAAAAAAAGTAAATCTTATATATGGATTAAATGGTGTTGGCAAAAGTACAATATCGAATTTTTTGTACAACATCCATGATGAATGTTTTGATAAATGTAAAATAGAATATGATATAGGAGATGAAAATTCCTATGAGTTTCACGTATTTAACAACCAATTTATTACAGATAACTTTTATGAAGAAAAACTTAAGGGTGTGTTTACGTTATCTGGTGAAAATAAGACTGCTTTGCAAAATATAAAAAATGCAAAAACAGTTATAGAGGAAAAAGAACAAGATATTATTGCTTTGAATGATGAGATTTCAAGAAAACAATCGGAACTACGCGCTGTACAGCAGCAAACCAATAATGCCATTTGGGAGATAAAGACGAAATATTCTGATTCTGCTAATCCGCTAAATTATTGCTTAGATGGATTAAAGTCGGATAAACAGAAATTGTATGAATTTATTAAGTCGGTGCATTTACCTGAAATAAAGCCTCAAAGAGGTATAGAGGATATTTCTAGAGACGCATCGTTATATAATAAAAAAGACAAGGTTCCGATTGTGCCATTATCTAAGATTGCAGGGGCATTTGAAAGTGTTGAAGAAGATCCTTTGCTAAAAAAACATATAATTGGTGGAACAGATAGCGTTGTTTCAAATCTTATTAATGAAATTGAATGCTCTGATTGGGTGAAGAAGGGCGCTAATTATCTTGATAGATTAATTCAGAAGGGACGAAACGTGTGTCCTTTTTGCCAGAGTGAAATAAATGCAAAGGTTCTTGCGGAAAATATAAAGAAATATTTTGATGATTCATATGAGAAAGATGTCGCTGGCATAGAAGTCCTTTATACAAAGTATACGCAGCTTGTTGATTTAGTGACTAATTGTGAAGATATTCTTGTGCAAAACGAACATTTGCTTGGAATATATCAACCTCAATATGTCTCTGCTTTTGCTGAATTAAAGGGTGTTCTTCAGGATAATGTTCGTAATCTTGAAGAAAAGAAAAATAATCCGGGAAATCAAATAGAATTAATCAAAACAAGCGATAAAATTGACAAACTTAATTCTGTGGTTGATTTGATAAATAATGAGATAGTGAAGTTTAATAAAAATCTTTCTGAATCAAATAAAATATTAGTGGAATTAAAAAAAGAATTTTGGGCTTTGATGCGATATGAAAAAGACGGTCTATTAAATGAACTTGAAGGATTATATGAAAGTTGTAAAAACTTTTGTCAAAATAAAAATAATGATATAATAGATAGACAAAACGAAATAAAAAGACAACAAATGATTATTTCCTCTGAAGAGAAGAAAGTTGTTAATGTACATGAGGCTATTAATCATATTAATAGCGGGCTTTTAGATATTGGAATAACAAATTTTAAAATCGTTGAAGCTGATAATGATATGTATCAAATAGAACGCGAAGGCTCTCGCTCAAATATTTTTAAAAGTCTTAGCGAGGGCGAAAAAATGATGATTAGTTTACTTTATTTTATTGAAACATGTAAAGGAAATATCGCCAGAGAAACGGGTTCAAAAAGAAAAATTGTTATTATAGATGACCCTATTTCAAGTCTTTCGCATATTTATGTTTTTAATGTTGGAATGTTGTTGAAGAAAATTTTTACAAGTGAAGATCCTTTAGATGAGAAAAATACAAAAAAATATGAGCAAATATTTTTGTTAACGCATAATATGTATTTCTTTTATGAAATGGCTATTCCTCATAAAAGGAATTCCAACGGTAATGAAAAAGAGAATAACCAAGCATTATTCCGCATAAAAAAGTTGGATTCTACGAGTTATATCGTCCCGATGAAGTATAATGAAATTCAAAATGAATATGAATCATACTGGTCTGTTGTTAATTCGCAAGATGTAAATCCGATATTACAAGCGAACTGTATGCGTAATATTATTGAATATTTCTTTGGTTTTGTGGAAAGAAAACAATTGAATACTGTTATGTCTATAAAAAAACTACGTGACCCGAAATATCAAGCCTTTTATCGATTTATTAATAGAGAATCTCATTCGGAAACTCAGAATATTTTTGATTTTAAGGAATATGACCCAGAAATCTTTAAAGAGGCTTTTAAATCTGTATTTGTGGAAAACAATTATGAAAAACATTACAATGAAATGTCCTCATTAAAGTTTTAGAAGTTTGAAACGTCGCAATTCTTGGGATGAACCCCCGCTAGGCAATCCGACCTGCCGGCGGGGAAGGTAAACATCTTTTTGCGAATTTTCCAGGACAAAAACCGGATTTCAAACGTCTATATATGCGTGTTGCCCGAACTGCGCCGTTCCCGTCCACGTCACGCGGGATGCCACGGAACGCGTCCACCCCCTAGAACGCCGGGCAAATTTTTTACAGAAATTTAAGGATAAAAAGTCGATCTGAAACGTCCATTCGCATGGGACCCTTCCATGTTTACACCTTTTTTCAAAAATGGCAGGACAAAAATCCGGTTTGAAACGTCGCTATCCCCGGGATGATGCCCCGCCAGGCCACCCGACCTGCCGACGGGGGAGGTAAACATCTTTTTGCGAATTTTCCAGGACAAAAATCGGATTTCAAACGTCTATATATGCGTATTGCCCGAACTGCGCCGTTCCCTTCGCCAATAAAATGGGTGTATATCCGCTTCAGGGGTATGTTAGGTAGGAAATATAGTGGGGAAAGTAAGTTCGGCATTGGCGATATCGAGAAAACTTACACAATAAGGTTCTTTTTTTGCTGCATCAGGAATCTCACACAATCCACAGAAAACTCCTCCTTCCTGTACATCGCGTCGACATACTGATCAAATTCTGCATTACTTAAATGCGCAGATTTTACCATTTCAAGTTCTTTTTTGAAATTTTGTGGAACAAAAGAAATTTCAAAAGGATCTTTTTTTGGGGGCGGATTCATTTCGTTTTGAGTATTGACCATTTTTTTATTTTTTTCAACAAAAGAAATCATGGTGTCAATATCTTTTCTAACTGATTCTGTTACATTCTGTTTTAAGTTCTGTAGTTTTTCGGTCAATGAATCAAATATCAAATAATTGAGTTTTTCGTCATTGCCTATAATCTTAAAATCTTTTTCTTCAAGTAGGCCAACATTGCGCGTATCAACAAAGCCATATCTCGACATTCCATTCAAAAAAAGTACGAGAAATTTTTGATATTCGGGGTTCGCATTCATATTTCCAACAATATTCTGTTCGTTGAATATCTTCAAAATGTGCAAATACACATCTCTTCTTATTCCCCAGCATAAATTTAGACTTTTTATTAGCTCATAACTAATAGTATGCACATTTTCTTTTTTGATATAAAAATCCAACAGACGGTTGAATACACTGGAATCTTCTTCGTGTAATACAAAAGCGGGCAATAACGTGTAAAACCAATCAACAGTATATCTCATGATAGTTCTATTATCTCTTTTAGAAGATAAATTATGATACAAAGATTCCATGAAGGCGTGAAAGTTTGCTTCTAGATTATCGTCATTTTTGTTAAGGACGTGTTCTATGAATTGTAATCTTGCGTTTTCTAAATCAGTATATTCTGATTTTCCGCGCCAACGTAAATAACGAATCAACCTGTCAATTTTATCATTATGTTCCTGAGATTTCATGACTTTGATATTTTCGAAGTTGTCGTCAAACTTTTTCATTTCCCTATCAATAAGGACATCAAGTTTGTAGTCAAAGATGCGGAAAAGGGCAAAGGCAGTCTCATTATATATATCTTCCATAAATCTTTGAGAATCCTGAATTTGCATTTCAGGGATATCCTTTATGGCGATAGATTCCCCTTTCCAGTTAAACAATTTAAGTTTGCTAAAAGGTGTGGCAACATCTATCTTTTTGTATATTTCATAAACAAAATGCTTTGTGAAATAATAGGCATAAACGGCCCTGGCATTCTGTTTTAGCGGTGGCGTGTCTAGGGCCGAATTAACATCATTTAAATACAATTTTACTCTTCGGATATTTACACCATTGGGGACAAAGTTAATGGTTAGGTCGGCGTTAAATAATTTCTTAGTGTAATACTCTGTATAAAAAGGAGTGAAAATGTCCTTCAATATTTTCGTGTCAATATTCGGTAAAGAGCGTTTCTCGTTTTCATATACCCGCTCTATTGTGGTGCGTAAGGAAACAGGAGTCAAGTCTACAACATAGGGAATATATTTTTCTATATAATAACGATCTTGTTGGAGAAGATTCAGCAAATTATTTTCGTTATAAAGGAATAGAACCTTGATGTTTTCGTTTAAACTGGTTAGTTGTTCTGATAAATAAAATATTTTTTCAACGATAGATTTTTCAGAAACTCTATCAAGATCTTCTATTGCAATAAGAAGTTTTTTGTCGAGGCGACAAATTTCTGATTTTAGAGATTGAATTAAATTGGTATATGAATCTTGCCCCCATAGGAAGTTCGCAAGCCACGACCAACTAGAATCCTTCAAAAGTCTTTTAATTCTGGTCGTTGAAGTTGAAAAATAGCCGTTGTTTTCAAGTGCATGACCAAGTTCTGAAATAAAATAACTTTCTATGGAGTCAACAGTCGATGCCATTGCTTCGATTGTTACAAAATGGAACTTCTCGTTAAGCCTGCTTTTTAGAATGTTGAAAAGATAAGTCTTTCCTCCTCCCCATGGTGCATTGATGCCTACAACATTAATCTTTTCAAGATATTCTTCAATTTTATCTAAATCGTATTTTCTTTCAAAAAAATAGTTTGGAAGTTCTTTAGCTTTTTTATTCTTGTACATATTTTTTGCTATAAGTCTGCAAATTTCAATAACAACAGCTAATCCAGATAATGCGGCAATTATATACCATACGCAACAGCTGCAATTAGAACTAAAGAAGTGAATCAGGGCAAAAGCAATTATCGCAGGGATACAAATAGTAAGCCAAAGCTTTTTATTTCGTGATATGGGATAAACAATGATTAAAATTGCAAATACGCAAAAAAATATTATGAGGTAGTAGCGGTAGTTTACCCCTGGTATGTAAAACAGGATTGATGAAAATATCGATCCAACAAATAAAGAAATGAAAAAATGCTTTAAATTATGCATCATATTATCTAATATATAAAAACAGTAGGAATGGCGAATGTACTGGAGAAACGTTCATCATATGCTTTGGGTTTATCGCGGACAGGTCGGCTACTTGGCGTGGTACATCTCCAGGAACGTGATAAACCGCAGCCTCTGGGCCTTTGCGAAACACCTCTGCGTGGACGCCTGCTCGATCGCATTGTTCGTCGGCCTGGTGTACTATGTCCTGGGCCCGATCCAAGAACTGCACGCGACCACTTACTTCGGCTGGAGCATATTGGCACTCAAGACAATCGCCCTGGGCATCCCCGCAATCGCCACCGTCAACACCGTGTTCTACTATCCCAAAATCACCCGATACATAAAGAAACAGTAACGAATTTCAACCAAAAAGGCAAATTTACCGATTTTACCCCAGAAAATAGCAGGGAAGGGGCAGACTCGAGCTGTTCGGAATATCCGAACAGCTCCCTGAGTTGTCTGGTCATTTTAGAGATGTGTAAAAAAAGATAGATGTTTTTCCATTAATGGATTATGCGAAAGAAAATATATGCTATCATGCAAAATGGAGGCTTGTCAAGTGCATCAGCCGCAAAATGAATGTATATTGGCTTATAGTCGGAGTAACCGGGGTATGTCGAATACAGAACTGCAAAATTTCATAGACGAACTAGGCAAGCCGAAAATGACCGATGCTAAGGTAATCGAACTTTACGACCACTACACTGGTAGCATCAAATCCGCCTCGTTGATGGAGTGCCGCAAAGAGAAATTGGAATACCTTGACGAGAGGTATGGCCTTGACTAAGCATGGCCAACCTATAAAGACAAATTGCCGTTCCATCTCCCCAAAAAAATAAGCATATATCCGCGTGCGAAGGGTGCTTGGGTGGATTAAGCGGAAAAATTGTCATAAAAAGTGACGTTGGCGTGAACAGAACATCCCGAGGAAGAACTACACAAAGAGCCGCACGACCACTACCACGAACAGCCCAAGCCATTCGAGTTCGCCCTGCTCGTTACCCGGGCAACCTGTACCGTTTGGCCTTTTCTGATGAGATTGTTTTTTAAGGGTGTTCTTTCAGATTAATACAGATAATACGGATGTTATTCTTGTATTTGCCTGTTACACATTCTTGCAATTCTTTTTGAAGTTTGTCTGAGCTCTTTTTAAAGCAGAAAACTAAATAGATGCCATAACTGACATGTGTGTGTTCTAGATACTTCGTTATAAGTTGGTCATTAATGGCTGTTTTCAGACTTGGATTTTTATCAACTTTGCATTCTACGCGGACCGTATATTCTTCTTTCTCTCTCCATTTTATGTTGATGTCTGCTCGGTTGTCACCGATAAGGTGTTCTCGTGTTGCTGTGGCGATTTTGTCGTAACGATCTCGCCAGCGTTGAACGAGAATATTTCGACACTGATTCTCATCACCTTTGGTTAGCATAAATATTTCTTTTTGATTGTCTTCTCCATTTTCAATATCATCTTTAATTGATTCAATTTTTTCGCATACATCTATCCAAAAGTCACGATCGCTTGAGTATGTCTTACTGAAAAGGAATTCCTTTGCCTGCTTAATGTCAATAGATGTAATAGAATTCTCGTTGTTCTTTTTTGTTTCCAATTCGTATATTTTGCTTTGAATACGGTTTGTCCAATAATCGTTTGGATGTTTGTCTTTGAGATTTTCTAGGATATTTTTCCATTTAGGTTCGTCCATCTGGTTCCACATTGTATGGTTGACAAACCAAGCACACATGTCTTGTGATGACTGAATTCCTGAATGAAATTCGAGAGTCTGTTCATTGTTGAATGTACATAGAAATATATTTACCAGTTTAAATCGATTTTCTGAAGAAAGATGTTTGTATACATTGTTGCTTTGACTGAGCATGTTAAATAGTAAAACAGCCTCATCGATGGACCAATCATCGGAACCATCGTGGAATTTTAGGATAAGGCTTGTTTTTTTGTCAATACCTTCATTAATTTTCCCAATTTCTTTAATCAGGTTATGCGATAATGTGAGCCCATAGTTGTCAATTACATTCTTGAATAACGTTGTAGCGCATTCCTTTGCAGAAGAAGAAAATAGTCCATGTGTCAAACTCTTTGTTTTGCTTAGGCATTCTTTATTGGGCCATTTATTTTTCAATTCCAAGATGATTTTTGAAAAAATATGTTCTTTTTCAGGGAAGTTGTAGTGGATGATTTTTTTCATGTACTCCACTATTAGGGATGTTGTTTTATTAGGATTCTCTTTTTCAATAATATCACTGAAGGAATTCTTTTTTATGTTGCCGATCCGTTTCTCAAGTAAGGATAAAATGTATAGATAATCCTTGATACTTTGGGGGCGGATTGATTTGTAATCTTTGGTAGAATTGAGACAAAGACAGGCATAATACAGATCATCGATATTACGCCCTGCTCCAGGAGCATACTGCGCCAGTGAATCTAAAGAGAGATATTCTTTGTAGGGTGATTTTCCGATGTTTTTTAATAGATTTTTTTTCATCAATTCAAGAATCTGTTGGTATGTTTTTTTTGTTAGACCTACAGACTCCTCTTTGAATTCATTGTTTAATAGATAGTGTGGTGTTACGTAAAAAAAGAAATTCCATGCATTCTTTTTTTGTTCATCTGTTAATGTCGTAAATTTCGCTTCGTTATCTTTAATGATGTTTTGTAATCTTTCTTTGTGCTCGGCCTGGATTTTCTTGCCTTCTGATTCCATTTTCGCTATTTCTGGGTCTTTTTTCCAATAATTTCTCCAAAAATCTACTAGGCCATACTGTTTTGCTAATTCAGTACAGTGTTTTTTGGCGATTTTTGTTGTTTCCTTCTTGTTTCGCATTCCCTCGTATATCTTTCGGAGCAAAAATTTTTTTGAAGATAACTCAGTTTTCTTTTGAATCATTTTACTCAAAATTTCATAGCTGTTTTGGGGTAAAATGGAATTCTCTAAGTGTCGAAGGCCGAACTCTTTTTTCCAACATTCACTAATATGATTGTCGTCTTGCGGAAGAATGAACTCGATAAATTGGACATAAAATTTCTGCTTTGTTTTCTCGTCCCATAGTTTTATCTTTTTAGAGATGTTGCTCAAGGCATTTTCTGAAAAGGATATATCAATTTTATTGTGCTGCAGTAAAATGCTGAATGCGTCTTCTGCTGTTTCTTTTTCCAACATTTCATAATAGAAATCGCCAACAAAGCATTCTAAATCGTAAGCACGACGAAATTCTCGTCTTAATTTCTCAGAATCTGAGGAAAAAATTTGCGAAACAATAACCTTTTTATGTTCGTATGAAATATCCTTTCTTAAATATGAAAAATGACCATGATGAATTTCAGATGTTTCTTTATACATCTTTATGTAGTCTATAATTTCGTTGTATTTAATGTTTGATGGGTAAAGATATCCGATGGCTTTGTCTAATATTTCGTCATCGTAATCCTTTATCTTTTCATTAGATATTTTTTCAATAATATTTTTTAGGTGTTTGCTATTGCCGTTTAATAATGGCAATAGACGTTTCTTGTACATGTCCTTGAGATCTGGGTCACAAATCATTAAATAGGCGAAGTCTTGCAGGTCTTTAGACGGCTTTAGGGCTGATTGCATCAAATCGCTTAGCAAGAATAGGTAATGATTGTCCTCTTTTTTAGCAGACCTGTATTCTGATATGAGAAAATTGTCTAGTTTTGGCTCATAGAATGTGTTTGGACCGTAATTACGGCCAATGGATAGAAAATAAGGTGATTCCTTTGCGAAAGTCCTTATTCCTTGCAGAACCTTCTTCTTGTTGTTAATGCTAAAAAGAGAATTGTCTCCATAAATGTACTGCCCGTAAGGATCGACTTCGAATAATTCAGCGCTTTCGGTAAAACAGCATAGCCATGCGAAAATTCCTCTATATTCAGATGCGATTTTGGTTGTTTTTGGAACCAGACATAGGGTTGTGAGTCTCTTTGTTGAGAGAACGCCTGTGTCTAACAAAAACTTTGCGCATAGAAATTCAGCAACGGTTCTGTGAGTGAATGTGGAGGAGGTCTCTTTTTTAAAAAGATTTGTATTTCGTACTTCCTCTAATTTATTTTTGGAATATCCATTTGTTTCGTCTGCAATTTCAGAAATGTTTTTTTCGTCGATTTGATTCATTCCTGCGAAAATATTGTAGTATGCAAGATAACCGGCATATTTATATATTTCATCAACGGATAAAACTGCTGAATTTTTTTGACGTTTCTTATTCTTCTCGCGTGAAGATTCTATGAATTTTTCGTAAATTTCTTTCTTTGTTTTGGGGAAAGAATTATTTTTCGTGTCCTTGTATGATTCAAGGAACATTGTTAATATTTGCGGATTATCTAAAATTGGACAGTTGCCAATTTTTTCAAGAAAACAATCAGATGCGTTGCCTAGATGTTGCTTTGTAAGCTCAATTCGCTGTTTCACGCTTAATGGCTGGATGAAAAATACTACAGGAGCAAAATCTTTGCTGATAATCTGCAAATCTTCACTATCATACCAATCCATGGCCCTGCAGCTAAGAATAATTTTTATGTTTTTATTTTTCTTCTTGATGTTATTTATGATGTTTTGAATATCATAGAGGGGTTTAAATTTGTCAATGCTAGAAGAACGAAGTTCGTCAAATCCGTCTATTAGTAAATAGTTTTTTTTGATTGTATATGAAATAATATCGTTCCTATAGAGAAAATCTCTTATGCTAAATAAAGCTGCATTGAATTTTTGGGCAAAATGATTGAGAAGGGTTGTTTTGCCACTTCCTGGATTGCCTAGCAAAATGACAAAGCCATTATCTATCAGGGCTTTTTCTAACGAGAATTCTTCTTCATTGCCATATTTTTTTAATGTCAAATCAACAAAAATATTGCTCATAAAACCCATTCCTTATAATTCGGTATATCTATGCCCCAACTCTGCTTGAAGTATTTGTAAAGCCAAATGTATTTTAATCGGACTTTGTTTTGTCAGCTACCCATTTTTAGGACCGGTTTAAAGTATACAAAATCACCCAGTTCTTGCCAACCGATATTCCATTGGAGCGAGGTTGTTTAAGGCGTCATGGGGTCTTTCGTTGTTGTAGTAGTCCATCCATTTTTCGGTAACTTCCCTTACATCGTCTAGAGTCCTGAAAATATATGCGTCCAGAACAGCCCTGCGATACGACCCGTTGAACCGTTCGATATAGCTGTTTTGAGTTGGGCGTCCTGGCTGCGTGTACAAGATCTTGATCCCGTTACCCTCGCACCATTCCTGGAACTCATGCGAGATGCCGGTATGGAGTGCGCCGCTTTTTGAGCGACGGCAACTCTATCGCTGTCATCGATGATGTTCAGTACGCGGAACTTGCGGTTGCTTTGCAAGACATCCGTCACGAAATCCATAGACCAGGTTACGTTTTCCTGCTCCGGAGTCACGAGCGGATTCTTGACTCGGGCAAGCAAGCGCTTGCGCAACGGCTTGCGCTTGTTGAAGTGAATCGCCTCGTAGACACGGTAGACCTTCTTGTGGTTCCACGGATGCCCATCCTTGCGAATCAGCCTGAATATTTTCCAGAAGCCATCGTTGGCAGCCTCGGCCTTCTGCCGTATCGCAGCCTCGACCTCGGAATCATCCTTGGTTGATTCGTAGTACCATTCGGCGCTAGAGTTTTTTTTCGATGACCTCACGGAGGATTTCGTTGTCCAGGGCGAGGTTTGCGTACATCTTCTTGAGCTTGGCGTTTTCTTCTTCGAGTTCCTTGAGCTTTTTTAGCTGGCTGGCATCAAGTTCGTTTACGCTTTTGACTATTTCCGATTCGGAGTGAGTCAGTTTTTTCATGGCTGTTCATTCGCTACCAAAGGTAGCATTTTGACAATGGCAAAATCGCCGTTTGTCTAGTTATGAACAGTCCTAATTATGGGGAAGCTTACAAAAATGGGTAGCTGACACTGTCAACTATAGTTGCAAAATGACAAATCTTCGCCGCGGGTATTGACTTTGGCTGTTTGTTTGTGTATATTTGATAGTGAACAAATGTGCATTATATGCAAAATTTGTTCATAAATCCTTGAACAAAACCGACTTAGGTCCAATAGAGGGGGTTGACTCGAATGTTGAAATTTCATATTTTTAGGGGAAAGGAATCGCATGTCCGCATTTAAACCATTGTTCGGCAAGGATGTCCTGATCAATGCCGCCTTGTGGGTCGCCACGAGGTTGCCCGAGGATCAGTGTCGCTTGCACAAGATTTTCAAAATCTTGTGGTTTGCGGACTTGTACCACCTGAAAAAATACGGCAGGACCGTCACTGGCGACACGTATATCGCCATGAATAATGGACCTGTGCCGTCTGTCTTGTACGACGAGATGAAGCCGGACCCGTCGGAGGGCGATGCCTTCCGGCGTTTCGACCGCGGAAACGAGAAGGGCTTCGTGGTGCCGCTGAAGAGTGTCAATGCGGATTACCTTTCGGAGACCGATGTCGAGGCCCTGACCTACTCGCTTAATTTGTACAAAGACAAGTCATTCGACGAATTGACCCAGTTGTCCCACAAACATGCCTGGAATTCGGCCCGGAACGCGGGCATGAATACGTCTATCAGGATAGATGAAATCCTTGATGAGATTGGTGCGGACAGCGAACTCCGCGAATACGTAAAAGACGATATTCTCTTCAGGCAGGCGCTTTAATTATGGAACTGCCTAAGGAGTTAACGGGGCGCTTGTATTCTGAGCGCAGTGCTGTGGTCCATTCGGAAGTCAATTCTGTTATAAAAACGGACCATGGCAAGTATTTGCTGGTTGTCAAGAAAACCGAATCGCTAGTGGTATGCTGTTCCATCAATTCGGAACGCTACCGTTTCAAGCCGGAGGAATCGCAGCCCAAGATTCTGAAGAGCGAGAACGACTTTCTGCATCACGATTCCTTTGTAGACTGTGCGCAGATCTTTGCGATAGATGTGAATGTCTTTCTGAATAACATGAGTAAGGGCGTGTTTGTACCGGTGGGCCTGTTGAACGAAATCTCGATGGCGTTTGTCCTACGTGCGGGGCAGACCTGCCCGATGTTGAATAAGGTCGAGCAGAGTTATTTCAAGTAGTAGGCCTCTCTGTAAGTTTCCCCATGAACAGTTGCAAAAAATGCAACAACTGCAATTCTTGCGTTCTGCGTTAGGCCTCCAGCCACTTGCGGCTGTGCCGCTTAGTGGCTATGGTCCCCTTTAGGGGAGATCGAAGCCCGAAGGGCCGGGAGGGCCGCCCGTATCCCGCGCACGGCCCTCTAGGCGGAAAATATCGAAGGCGAGTGAGCGAAAACATGCTGGCATGTTTTCGTATCCGAGCCGAGTATTTATGCCGCGAGAGCCCGCCCCTGCGCAGCAGGGAACGCCCGGTGTCGAATGCGACGGCCGCCTGTGCAAAGGATGAGTCTGTCCGTCTGCAGTCTTCCAGCGGTGGAATCTTCACCGTCTTGGCGGAGCGCGTCTTGGATGACGGCGGGGTAGTGGTCGGTGTCGCCCAGACTGCTCCGACCCGTTTCGGACATATCGTTGTTGACAACAAGGCGTGTAAGCTTCCCCATAATGGGTAGCTGACAAAAGGAACTGCGCAGCAGGGAACGCCATTTATATGTTTTTGACTCCTTTTTCTGCCCGAAAATGAAATCCGGCTTGTTTTTAACGACTACATAATCTATATTCAAATTATGGCCGACAAGTACAAAATACCTTACGTGAACATGTGCATCCGCCTTTTTGCGCGGCGTTTCCAAATGACGCTTCAGGGGGCGGCAGATTACCTGTGCAAGTTTAAGGGAATTCGGTTTCTGGATGACTGCTATCCTTCGGAACATCTTCTGCCTGTGGAAGATGCCTTGGACGACCTTGTCGCCGTCTGCAAGAGTAACGGTGGAGCCATCGGATGATCCTGTACCATGGGACTAATTGCGACTTTTCCCAAATTAATCTGGGGAAGACCAAGCCCTACAAGGACTTTGGAAAAGGTTTTTATGTAACCGATATCTAACAACAGGCTGTTGATTTGGCAAAAAGTCGTTGTCGGATTTGGGGTGGAATCCCGGTTGTTCAGGAATATGATTTTGACGAAAGCGTTCTTCTGTCGGATGCTTTAAAAATTCTGCGATTTGAAAAAGTCTGTGTTGAATGGGCGGATTTCATATACAAGAATCGGAGCCGTTCGGCGGGATTTACCCATCAATATGATGTCGTGATAGGGCCTATAGCGGATGATGGCGTTGCTTACTTGTTGAATCTGTACGAAGAAGGCTTGCGAACCTTAGAAGAGTTGGCTAAGGAACTTGAATACAAAGATTTGAATAACCAGTTCTGCTTTTTGACGGATCGGGCAATTTCACTTTTGCATCGGGTAAAATAATGACGGCAGCGCAAAGCGAATCTCTCGTATCAAAAATTGTCGAGAAAAACGTTCAGCTTTTGATGAACGAGTTCTCCTTGGATTTGGAGTCCGCTTTTGCCTTTATATACAAAACGAAGGTGTTTGAGTCGTTGAACGCGCCTGACACGGGATTGCGTGCCCGTAGCGCCGATTATATTTACGAACTTGTGCGCGAAGAATTTTTAGCTAAACGGTAGTTTTTGCGTTAGGCCTCCAGCCACTTGCAATAGAGCATCTTTTTTCCCGCTTTCTGCGTTAGGCCTCCATGTAAGCTTCCCCATAATTGTAAGCTTCCCCATAATTAGGACTGTTCATAACTAGACAAAAGGCAATTCTGCCTGCGTCAAAATGCTTCCTTTGGTAGCAAAGGAACAGCCATGAAGAAACTGACTCATTCCGAATCGGAAATCGTCAAAAGCGTAAACGAACTTGATGCCAGCCAGCTTAAGAAACTGAAGGAACTCGAAGAAGAGAACGCCAAGCTCAAGAAGATGTACGCCAATCTCGCCCTGGACAACGAGATTCTCCGCAAGGTTATCGAAAAAAAACTCTAGAGCCGAATGGTACTACGAATCAACCAAGGACGATTCCGAAGTCGAGGCTGCGATACGGCAGAAGGCCGAGGCTACCAACAATTCATTTCACATGAATTTCAAGATTGGTGCGATGGAAGCGGAATCAAAATTTTGTACACGCAGCCCGGGTGTCCGACACAGAACAGCTATATCGAACGGTTTAACGGATCGTACCGAAGGGCTGTTCTTGACGCCCACATTTTCAGGACACGACTCCTTAAACAAACTCGCTCCAATAGAGTATCGGTTGATGAGAACAGGGTGATTTTGTATACTTTAAACCAATCCTAAAAATGGGTAGCTGACAGGACAAATACACTCTAGACCAGTTGATAAAGAAGTATTGCCCCTTCCCGTCACCTTTGAAGCGTGTGTATACCCGTGTGCGGGGACTGCTTGGGCGATTGAAGCGGATGGTTGTGGGGTAGGGAAAGACAAAAGGACCGCCGTAAGGCGGTCCTTTCGTTGGTTTGAAGTTGCTTGGTTATTTGCGTCTTGGCTCTCTTTGCGAAAGGGCGCTACCAGCTATGCTTTTCGTAGTTTTGCTGGTTCGGCCATCTCGAAGTGCTCGAGAAGCCTTCGACGCGATTTTAGGCGAAGTTACTTTCTTTGCCACTTTATCGCTCCTGGATTTTGTGGATCCGAGTGATTCCTATTCGATGGTTAAACCTGCAGTGCAGGTCTAGTGGATCGAAAAAGGTGTGTTAAAGAGACTAGAATGGATTGTCTCTGGACAAATTGGAGGATTTCGGCTATATTTGGGTTCCTATCACTCAAATGGAGCCGAACCATTCGGTCCTTTGAATTGGGCTTCGCCTTAGCGGGCGGAGCCCTTTTCTCTTACAAAGATAGTAAAAAATGTAGAAATATTACGATTTGTTGTAAAATATTTTTGTTTTAGGTGGATTTTTTGTATATTTTTGTAGCGTAACTACGAATTTTATACAGAAAGGCTCGTCCATGATAAGAAATTTTTGGGTAAAGAATTACCTTTCCATTCGCGACAAGCAAGAATTAAGTTTCTTGGCTAAGGGGCCCTCGTCGGAACTTGTTGCGGAAGTTGCCGATGGTGTATTCTTATATAAATTGGGTATCCTTTATGGTTCGAATGCTTCTGGAAAATCGAACATGCTTACTGCGTTGAATGAAGTGTTCCGCATATTGGTCTTGTCGAAATCAGATGCAAGCAAGAAAATTTACGGAAGCATTCCGTTTGCTCTCACAAAAGATGAACCCATAGAGATGCATGTGTCATTCTATGCCAATGGTATTAGATATGATTATGATGTAAAGTTCAATGAAAAATACATTTTGAATGAAGCCTTGTACTATTATCCCAACAAGTCTAAATCATTATTCTATGAACGTTCATTTGTTGGCGAAAATATACAGGCCGATATCAAGTTTGGAACCAGTCTGAAACTACAGGTTAAGACCCAAGAAAGTATTCGCGAGAACACTTTGAACAACCATAGTGTTTTATCTGTTTGCAGAAAGGCCGCGCTGAAAGAGGATATTGCCCCCTTCAACGAGCTTCATCGTTGGGTCATGGACAACTATCATGATGTGGATGGCGATGGGGAAAGGGGTATTGTTGAAATTCTAACGGAGGCTTATAATAATCCAAGGAAACGCAAGTTCTATAACGCCATGCTACAGAAGGCTGATTTGAACATTGTGGAATATCGGCCTGTTGTGGAAGATAATTTAATGCCTGCAGAATATCGAGAATACTTTCAAAGGGAAAACTTTCCCCAAAAAATGAAGGATGAATTGCTTAAGCCAACAGTCGATTCTGTGGCATTTGTCAATCATTCTGTCGATGGCGATTTTGAAATTTCTCTTAATTGGCAGTCAAAAGGGACCCAAAAATACATCCGCATTTTAGATGCTTTATACGATATGATTACCGGCTCTCATGTGTACTACCTTGATGAATTAGGAGAGGATCTACACAATGACTTGTTGTATTATTACCTTAACGTTTTCATTTTCAATTCAGGCAAATCGCAACTGATTATCACGAGTCAGGAAACGACGCTCTTGTCTCAAGATTTGATTAATGAAAATAGAGGCGTTGTATGGTTTGTTGATAAAAACAAAGAGACTGCATCGTCGACATATTCTCGTGGAGATTCTTTTGGATTGCATAAGAACCTATCCCTTTACAATTCATATCGCATTGGCCGACTTGGAGCTAAGCCCGAACTTGGTAGTATCTTTATAAATCTGGATGATTGATATGGGCCAACTACGTCAAACAGTTCTTATCTTAGGTGAAGGGCCTACTGAATTCTATTACTTCAAGTCCTTGTGCGATGTATTCAAACGTTTGACCATCAAACCAGACTCTCCAAAGCATACGAACCTAACGGAACTTGAGGCTAAGATAAAAGAGGGCATTGAATTGGGCTTCAACCATATCTTCTGCATTATCGATATGGACACGAAGGACAAAGAACCCGAACATACTCAATATCAAAAGTTGAAAAAGAAGTATGCCGAACCAATCAAAAAACCAAAGAAAGGTATTGACTGTAAGGTCGAATTTTTCGAAACACATCGCTGTACAGAGTTGTTCTTCCTTTACTATTTCCGATACACATCGCGTCCTTATGAAAATCAAGAACAACTTTTAAATGATTTGAATCAGTGTGTGATTTACAAGAAGGCAAATGAGTTCTTCAGAAAGGGTTTGCACAGCTACTTTGAACGGAACAAAGGAAGTCTTGATAATGCAGTAGCCAATGCTGAAAGATCAATGGCGGAAAAGCAGAAGGATGAAAGAGAATATACATACTCGGAGTTGGGGCGATTAATGACTTTATTGAAAGAATTATAATGGTAAGAGTGGCTTATAAATACGGCCCTTTTTCCAATGAAAAAATTCCGCATGAATTGTATACTTTAAACCAGTCCTAAAAATGGGTAACTGACAGGTAGCTGACAATCGATGTTTGGATAACACTGCAACTAACAAGGATTTCTTGCTAGTTCGACAAGAAGGGAAACGGCCGGTTCAGTTTATTGAGTTGTATGAGACTACCTGTCAAAATATCGGCCAGCACATAGAGAATATCTATGTGGACATGGAACTGCCGAGAGAGGCAACTATAAAGAAATTCTTTATAGTTCAACAGGACGATATATCCCCGTAATAGGGGAGAACTTGTGTTTTTCCTTTGATTAATATATTGGAGTCCTTCGTTAAGGCCGTGGATCGCTCATTGAAGTCCCCTGTTTCCGTCTGCCGTGTCAAGGCAGAAGTTCTAAGCGGAGTTAACGGTTTGAAAAAACTTGCTTTACTCAGGAAAAAACATGGCCCTACCCATTAGCGACATACCGATTCTGACGGGTGCAGCTGCGGAGTCTTTCATTAAGAATGCGAACTAAGCTGAGGGCCGAAGGCAAATGGCCTTTCTAGAGTCTTGCCGAATTCGCCCTTCTAATCCAAAAGTTTACACATTTTTTCAAAAAATCTAGGACAAAAATCAATTTTAAGACGTCTATAGTAATGGAAGGCGTTCTATTTAAACGGATATGGGGCTTTGTTCTCCCAAAACATACTTATATTTAAGCAAAAGGCTTGCCCCATGAACATAATCCTTCTATTCCTCCTGCTTGCATCCTCGTTTGCGTTTTCTGGTGCATCGAATGAGGACTTGGGAGAAATCATGACGGGGGCGGTCGTTGAGCAGGGATTGAATATGACGCCTCTTTTTGCTTTGGCGTTTTGTATTGCCCTTTTCTTCATATTCATTCAGAAAAAGCCGCAGAAGACCCTTCAGGTTTGCGGTAGTCTGGTTGCGATAGTCTTTGCCGTTGGGCTTGTCACCTGGATTCTTGATTTCATGTCGAGCCATGCCTTTGTGTTCATTCTGCTAGGGGGCTGCCTGGTATTCGGATGCCTGATTCTCTTTATGGTTTTCTCGCCGCCCAGTCCTCCGAAGAAACAAAACGATTTGCCATGGGAATGACACAACGATTCCCGTAGATGGTATTGAAAATATAAAGGCAATTTGTTCTGCGAATTTTAAAAAAGCAAATTGGCTCTTGTTTGATGACAAAAATTTACCGTCGTCTGTCGAATCATTTACTCAAGGAATAATTTGTGCAGTAACAAGATGCTTGATGCTTTGGATAATTGAGAAAAAATTTCGTTGCGGTGTATAGACTTGCTTTATTAAAGGGTAAAACAATAACTTTATCCGACAGATTTAGGACAAACTGGGCTACTGTCCGAGCAATCGGCTTGACCGCCTGCCCCCAAATGTGTATCTTTCAAGGCTAGAAAACCGCTTTAATGTACACTTAACGGGCCCGTAATGAAAAAGATCGTTCTTTCTGCTATGCTCCTGCTCGCTTTTTTGCTGAGCGCATGCAATGACACCCCTATCAAGGGCAAGTGGCAGGCCGCCACGGATGACCTTGTCTTCGACATCATAAACTGCAGGTCCCTCGAGTTTACGTCTACGCGGATGTATATGTGCGGAATGTCTAGCAAGGTCAAGTACGTGGTCGAGGGGAACAAGGTCGTGGTCGACTCGGGCGACGATTCTCCGCTGGTCTGCGTCCTCGATGGCGACGACAAGATGCATTTCGAGATAAACAACAAGCGACTTGACTGGAACAGGGTCAAGTAGTTTTTGGGGGTTCAGGGATATGGGTAACACTCATTCATCAAAAATCTGTCTTTCAGCCGTATTCGTCCTGCTTCTGGCTTTCCTGGCCGCATGTGGCGACGACACCTCCAGCGCCACGGATATCTACGGCAGCAAGGGCGATCACAGCCGTTCTTCTTCCAGCCGCTCCGTCAAGGTCAGCAAGGCCAATGACGAAGAAGAAGATAAGTCCAGTAGCAGCAGTGCGGAATGCGTGGACGACGACGAGCGCGAGTACGGCTATATCGGGTTCATGAACGACGCGAAATTCAATGAGATCGAAAATAAGGAGGTTCACATCTGGGCCTTGGCGGAAGACG
The DNA here is from genome assembly GCA_017412605.1 of Fibrobacter sp. Lineage (GTDB taxonomy): Bacteria > Fibrobacterota > Fibrobacteria > Fibrobacterales > Fibrobacteraceae > Fibrobacter. The sequence continues at coordinate 252,090 of JAFPWY010000003.1, forward strand.
GCCTCGAGCTGGTCAAGACGGATACCCTTGACTGCAAGAACATGATCAAGATAGATTCGTCCTTGAGCGGTTTTTATCTTGTCGAGATGAATCTCGAATACAATGCTGCCATGAGGTGGATCGACTTCAAGAAAGACATGAAAACCCAAATCTATATGGCAGACTATCCGGTCGAACTAACGGGTTACATCAAGGAGATGGGCATTGGCATCAACAAGGCCAAGATCAGGGTTCTGGATATCGAAATGGAAACGCAGCACGATGGCTACTTCTCTTTTGAATATGTTCCCGACGGCGTCCACTACATGACGGTCGAATACGATGGAGAAACCCGTGTTTACCAAGTCCCGACGACCACGCGGATTGGATACTCGGACAAGCCGGTTGTGAACCAGATCCACTGGGAGTATGGCGAATATATGATGCTGGACGATTTCGAAGATTGGTCCAGCGGGCGCACCGTCCCCGCAAACACGTTCTGGCTCGGTGGCTATAGATACTTCGGTACCGACGCGACGAACGGGGGCGGCAGCCGCTTCAAGGGCGAGGGGGGATTCGCCGACGAGGACAAGTTCCGCTACGACGACATGATGGGCTACTGCCTGTACCTTAACGTCGATATCGATGAAGAAACCGAAAATCACTATGCTGTCGCCGGGTTCACGCTTGGCAAGGGTTCGACCGATAACGACGAAGGCTTCAGATATTACGATATCAGTGACGCGAAGTCCCTTTCGTTCGACGCGAAAGGCAGCGGAAGCCTTTCAATCCAGTTCAAGAACAACCATTCCGGTAGCCCGGACTATGTTACGTCGGAAATCCTGGAGCTCGACACCGCATGGAGTTCTTACTCCTATCCGTTTGCCCCGGCCCGCTCCATGCTGACTGCGGTCGAGGCTATCAACTTCATTATCGAAGAAGACGCGGAAATCTTTATTGACAACGTAAGACTCGACGGAATTAAGCCGACATCGTGGCTAAGTCATGGCCGGCAGGGTCTTTAGAGTTTGTTCCACATTTGGGGTATTGACATCCGTGTAAGTTTTTTATACGTTTCGGATAGTATAAGTCTAAAACACTTTAAAAAAAGGAAGAGATGATGTTGAATGTTAAAAATTCATTGTTTTCTCATTGGAAATTGTCCGTTTTAGCGGCAATTTTCTCGGCGGCAATGGCTTTTGCCCAGGATACCGCCTCAGTCGCCACTCCTGAACTGGTCGTTACCGGGCAACCTGCTGCGATTTCCATTGCAGAGAAGGACTCGTCGGTTACGATCACTTTCAAAGCTCAAAAGGGTGAAGAAACTGTCTCGTACCAGTGGTTCAAGTCTGCCGACGGCTCTACGGAAAACGCAGAAGCCATCGAAGGGGCTAACGAGGGTTCGTTCAGCACGGAAGTGTTTACCGAAAAGGGCATCCGTTATTACTTCTGCGTTGCGACCGCCGGCGAAGAATCCGTGACCTCGGATGTCGCCGCGGTGGCCTACACGGGCCTCCCGGTGCTGTACATCAACACCGAAATCCCGATGGAGGAAATAACAAAGGATGTGTACGTTTTCGGAAATATGAAACTTGTCTACGAAGACGGCACCAACTTTGCTTATAAATTCGAGAAAGAAAAAAATGGCGAGAAAAAAGAAGGCATCAAGGGTCGTGGAAATACGACCTGGCAAATGGACAAGAAGGGATACGCCATCAAGTTCGACAAGAAGCAACAGCTTTTCGGCCTTGCCGCCGCCAAGAAATGGTGCATTATCGCAAACTACGCCGACAAGACGCTGTTGCGTAACGTCTATGCGTCCTTGCTGGCAAAAAACATCTTCAATGCGGAATGGAATCCCTCCTTCCGCCCTGTAGAAGTGGTGTGGAACGGCGTCTATCAGGGTAATTACATCCTGTGCGAAAGGAATACCGTCAGTGCGGGTCGTGTTGATGTCCAGGACATTTCAAATATTGGTAAAGACGATTTCGCAGACGCGAATGGTGATGGCGAAGTCGATATGTACGACGGAGGCTTTGTCCTGGAAATCGATGGCTGGAGGGATGCTGAATTCTGGTTCGAATCGGAAAAAGCAAAAGCTCCTGTTGCTTTGAAGGACCCCGACGAAGTATCCGAAGACATCCAGGAACATGTGAGGACTATTGTTCAGACTGCGGAAAATGCCTTGTACAGCGACAATTTCAAGGATGCTGTGGATGGCTGGCGTAAATATTTCGACGAAGAATCCGTAATCGACTGGTTCTTCGTGAACGAAATTGCCCGTAACCACGACGCAAAGGATTCCTCCTCTATTTACAAATTCTACGATCCTACCGATTCTAAGCTGCATTACGGCCCGATTTGGGATTTCGACGTTGGATTCGGTAACGATGGCGATGGCGAAGTTGCTGCCGTCACTGGATGGTATGTCAAGAACGGCTTCTGGACAATCCGCATGTTCGAAGACTCCCTGTTTGTTCATAACGTGATTGAACGCTGGAACGAACAGAAGGAAGCCCTGAACGCTTCTGTGCAAGACATGTTCCTGTCCTTGGCCAGCAGTGACTCTGTTTCTGCCGAAACCAACTTTATGAAATGGGATATTCTTGGCAAGAAGGTCCATACGAACTCGGCTGGTTATGAAGAACGTCTCACGTACCAGAGCGAAGTCGATTACATGAAGACATGGGTGGAAGAACGCATTGCCTGGATTGACAACGCTCTCAAGAATTCGTTCTTTATTTCGTACGATCTCGATGGCGGTACTTTGCCGACCGCCAACCCCAACGTGTTCCTCTCCGAAGATACCGAACCGTTCCAGCTCAACAACCCGGTTAAGGAAGGGTATGTGTTCGCTGGCTGGAGCGGCACCGGCATAGACGGCACGTCTGAAACGGTCCAGGTTACCGATGATAAGTCGGGCAACAAGGCTTTCAAGGCCAACTGGAAGGCTGACATCGCTTTCTACGAAGCCTCTTTTGCCGAAAGCGAATTCGTTTATAGCGGCGCTGCGTTGACGCCTGCTGTGGTCGTTGCCCTCGAAGGCGGCGAACCCTTGACCGCTGAGACGGATTATGTCGTAAGCTACGCGAATAACGTGGAAGCTGGCGTTGCCACCGTGACGATCACCGGTGTCGGTGACTTTGGCGGCATTCTGGAAAAGACCTTCACGATTGCTCCGAAGCCGGTCACCTTGACTGTTGCCGATACTTCGAAGATGTTTGGCGAAACCGACCCCGAATTTGGTTTCGCTGTCGAAGGCCTTGTCGAACGTGATGGCGCTGTGGAAGAGCTCAAGGATGTTGAAATCGCCCGTGAAGAAGGCGAAGACGTGGGCGAATACGCCATTAGCGCGACCGTGAATGCTGAATCCAACCCGAACTACGCAGTGACGGTAGAAAACGGCAAGTTCACGATTGCTCCGAATACTACGGAAATTGTCGTCACGATTACCGGACATAAGGACTCGGTGGTGTATGATGGCGAAGAACATTCTGTAAGCGGTTTCGACATGGTATCTAGCGTGGAAGCCTACTCCGTGGATAACGTCACCTATAGTGGCGATGCCGCTGTAGCCGGTATCGACGCGAAGACTTACGCCATGGGCCTTGCCGAAGGCGATTTCGCAAACTCCTCCGTCAACTACACGAACGTGTCGTTTGTTGTCGAGGACGGTGGTCTTGAAATCTTCCCGAAGCCGGTCACTTTGACTGTTGCTGATACTTCCAAGAACCTCGGTGAAGTTGATCCTGAATTCAGCTACACGGTCGAAGGCCTCCTCACGTTCAATGATATCGAGGATTCCCTGAAGAATGTGACGCTGTCTCGCGAAGAAGGTTCGGATGCGGGCGAGTACGCCATTACGGCGACGGTCGATGCCGATTCCAATGCGAACTATGCTGTGACGGTCAACAACGGCGTGTTCACGATTAAGCCGGACACGACGAAGATTATCGTCACCATCACGGGTAACAAGGACACCCTGGAATATAACGGCAAGTCTCAGGCTGTAACCGGATTCCGCGCCACTGCCGACAATGCTGCCTACTCCGTCAACTCTGTCAGCTTCTCGGGTAACGCGATTGCGGTCGGAAAGGACGTGAATACATACATCATGAAGCTTTCTGCCGACAACTTCAAGAACACTTCCGTCAACTACCCGAACGTGGAATTCGTTATCGAAGACGGTAGCCTCGTGATTACCCAGAAGCTTGTCTACCTGGCTGTAAGGAACGAAAGCAAGGACTACGGCGAAAAGGATCCTGAATTCAGCTATGATGTCCTTGGGCTCATTGAGGACGAAAAGCTGAACGATGTTTCGCTGGTCCGCGAAACCGGTGAAGACCTGGGCGAATACGCCATCAAGGTTGCGGTCGAAAAGCAGTCCAACCCGAATTACAATGTTGGCACGTCTGACGGTGTCTTTACCATCAGGCCGAATTCCAAGGAAATCATCGTGACAATCAAGGGTCACAAGGATACCGTGGAATACGACAAGGAGAAGCATCGCGTGGAGGGTTACGAAATGTCTTGCAACAACAAGGCCTATTCTCTTGATAACGTGATCTTCAAGGACTATGCGATCGTTTCCGGTATTGAACCCGGTACGTATCCGATGGGCATCAAGGCGGAAGATTTCAAGAATTTGTCCGAAAACTACTCGAACGTGGTATTCAAGGTTACGGACGGTAGCCTGACCATCGTCAAGAAGGAAGAAAAGGAAAACAAGGACAAGGAGAAAGACAAGAACAAGGAAAAGGAATCCATACTTGCTTCTCGTGCTCCGGCAAGCCTCCTGCAGGTCCATGTCATGGATCGCAACATCCAGGTGAACAGCACCCTGACGGGCAAGGTCTATACCGTGTTCGACATGCAGGGCAATGTTGTGCGCAAGGGCCGCGTGGAATCCGCAAGCTTCGAGATTCCGGTCTCCAAGGCTGGCGTCTACATGGTCCGCGTCGGTACGCTCTCCCAGCGCGTCACCGTCAGGTAATGGCATCCTGAATTCGCATTAACTAATTTTAAGCAAAGCCGTTTTTTGTATATTTAAGATATATGGAAAACGGCTTTGCTTTTTTTGAAAACGGAATGGCTTCGCTGATGCAGCACTCGCTGTTGCAGCGGCTTATTCTTGCGCTTTTGGTGCTTGGCCTTGCTAAGGTTTTGCTCTTTCTTTTGAAACGCCTCATTGCCCGCGCAGAACTCCATAGGATGGACCCTGCCGCGAGCCCTCTGGTGTATTCCCTCGCTTCTTACACTATTTATGTCGCCACGCTCCTGATTGTGCTCCACATCGCTGGAGTCAACACGGCGGGGCTGGTGGCCATGGTAGGCGCGGCTAGCCTTGCTGTGGGTCTTGCGCTCAAGGATACGCTTTCCAACATTGCGTCGGGACTCTTGCTCATGTTCCTCAGGCCGTTCAAGGCGGGGGACTATATCGAGTGCGGCTCCATCAAGGGCAAAATCAAGGGCATCGGCCTTTTCAACACGACGCTTGTTTCGCTGGACGGGCTGTACGTCTCGGCCCCGAACAGCACGCTGTCGGGCAATCCTATCGTGAACTTCAGCAAGAACGCGACCCGCCGCCTGGAAATTGTCGTGGGTATCGATTACGGCGACTCTACCGACAAGGCGCTCTCCATCATGCGCGAAATGGTCGAAGAAGAACCCAAGTTCCTCAAGTCTCCGGCTCCGCAGTTCTTTGTCTCCGCCTTGGCGGACAGCTCCGTGAATGTCGCTTTCAGGGCATGGTCCAAGAATGCGGATTACTTTGAGCTCCTGTGGAAATATACGGACGAAATCAAGCGGCGGTTCGACAAGGCGGGCATCACGATTCCGTTCCCGCAGCGGACACTGCACGTGCAGCAGCCGCTGGATGCCGATATCGACGGCCAGGAATAGTTCTTATCTCTTTATGTAGACGCTGTTCCTGGGCTTGCCCTTGAGGCGGTTACCCAGCAGGTCAAAGTAGGCGGGGGCGCTGTTGCGGCGCATGCTTTTCACGTAATCGCGGTAATCCCGGGCAATTGCCGTTGTCGTAGTATCTTCATCCACGTAGGGCTTGTCGGGGTCGTCGACAACCATCTTTATCTTGGCCTCGCTCTTGCAGCCGGTCTCGTTGGTGTAGACCACGGTGTAGTAGCCGCTGTTGTCGCCGTCCACGTTCTTGAGCGTGTTTTCGCGGTCGGTGGACTTGAATTTGTCCGGACCGGTCCAGCTCCATATCTTGCCGTCCCAGGGATGCGGGCCGAACGTAACGCTTGCGCCCTTTTTCACCTTGACTTCCGTGGTTTCGTCCCATTCGCCATCGCCAATCTTCACGTAGGGAATGATCTTTGTGCCGCTGCACGGCCCGACAACCTTTTTACCCTCGCTCACGCCGACGGAATCGGGTATTTCGATGACTCTCGGCTCGAAATCCGGGGTGGGGAAGGCTTTCATCAGCGCCGCGGTCTCTTGGGCTGTAATGGGGAGTACGGTTCCGTGGCGGGGTGTAAAGGCTCCGCTCGTCTTGGTATCTTGCACGAACTTGAAGTTTTCGAGGTCGGTGCTGCTCGTGAACTGGTAATGCCCGTTGTTGTAGCAGTCGTACATCAGAATCCACGTTCCCTGGTTGATGAGCTTGAATACGCCAGCGCCTTCGACGGCTTCGGTCGTCTGCTGCAGGCCGTCTTTCTTGCGGTACCAGGTGGCCGCTTCCGTACCGTTCGCCTTGGTGAGTTCCAGCGCCCTGACCTTGCTGATGCCGCCGTCGCCCTCGTTCTTGTAGAAGGCGTGGTAGTACTTGTCGGCCGGGTTGTAGACAATGTCCATGTCGATGGTGGATTTTCCGCGGCTGAAGTAGAAGATGGGATCGCTCTCGAGGTCGGTAAAGTCCTCGTTCGCATAGGCGAAGTACACCTTGTCGAATTCAATGGTCCCGTCGTTGGTCAAAAGCGAGAAATACACGAGCGGGCGGCCCTTGCTTCCGTCCTTGTTCTCGTGATTGGAGTCCCAGATGGTCTCGGGAGCCCAAACACGGGTCACGTTCGCGAAGTTCTTGCCCTTGTAGCGGTCCGGGAAATGCACCGTGCTGTGCTTCCAGTTGATGAGGTCCTTGGATTTCATCATGACGATGCCGCGGTTGCTAGCCCAGCCTTCGGCACTCTTCATGTCGGTATTCACCATGTAGAACCAGCCGTCGGGCCCGCGCATCACGTGCGGGTCGCGGAGTCCCTTCTTCACGCTCACGGTATCGGCGGCGACCACGCGCTTGCCGTTGTTCATCGGCGTGTAGTTGAACCCGTCGTTGCTCAGCGCGTAATAGATGTTCTCGTTGTCGTTTGCGGGGAAATACACGAAAAGGTAGTTGGAATACGGCTCGAAACCGTGGATGGAAATCTGGTAGGTCTTCTTTTCGACCTTTCCGGATTCGATGTTGGTCATGCTCGCCGTCAAGGTGACATCCTTGTTCTCGCCGACAAAGCGGCCCTTGATTCGGCCGTCATGGCCCAAAAAGAGCGTGTCGCTGCTTTCCCAGGTGACAGGGACGGGAACGTGCTCCTTGATGGTGTCGGGGAGGTTCATGTCGTTGTAGAGGTCGCCTGCGCTAGAGTCAACCACGTAATAGTCGTATGTCTGCCAGAATGGGGCCAGCTCGACGACTTCCTGCGCAAAAACACCCCCCGCAAAGGCGAGGCCCAAAAATGCCATACCGAAACACGTTTTTCTCATACTCAGATTCCTGTATACACCTCAATATAAATATAACTTGCGTCACACTCCTGTTTTGACCCTATTTTTCATAGAAAAATTGTCCATTTGGCCTAATTTCTTCATTTGAGGGAATTTTTGGCCAAAAAAAACGTATCTTATTATTTGTAAGCGTCTTGCATATTCCACTTTGGAATAGAATAGATTGTTCCACTTTTAAAAAAAGGCATATATTCAAATATATGGACAAACCCCGTGCCAAAATTCTGGTTATAGACGATACCAAGACCAATATCGACGTATTGGACGGCATACTGTCTATGGACTACGATATTTATGTGGCTTTGAATGGCGAAAAAGGCATTATGCTAACGGACAAGATTCATCCGGATCTTATCTTGTTGGACGTGATGATGCCGGAAATGGACGGTTACGAGACGCTGCGCCAGCTTCACGAGCGCAAAATCCTGCGCGACACTCCCGTCATCTTCCTTACAGCGAAAGCAGATGCCAAGAGCGAACAGACCGGGCTCGATTTAGGAGCCGTGGACTACATTACCAAGCCATTCAACCCCTCCCTCGTAAAGCTGCGCATCAAGAACCAGCTTGACCTCAAGTTCCAGCGCGACCATCTGAACGACCTTGTTCTCGAAAAGACAGCCGACATCCGTAAGACGATGAAGGTTATGCTCACGAGTCTGGGTTCTCTGGCTGAATACCGCGACCCCGAAACGGGCGAGCACATTCGCCGCACGCAGATTATTGTGCAGAAGCTTGCCGAACAGCTCAAGGACCATCCGCGTTTCAGCATGTACATCAAGTCCGTCGAGTATATCGACTACTATGCCACGGCGGCACCGCTGCACGACATTGGCAAGGTGGGCATCCACGACGAGATTTTGCGCAAGCCGGGCAAGCTTTCGGATTCCGAGCGAGACGTCATGATGATGCACCCCAAGATGGGCTACGAGGTTCTGCTGCAGGCGACCAAGGAACTCAACGGCAACCCGATGGTGCGTATCGCGGCCGACATGGCCCTGGGGCACCACGAGCACTGGGATGGCAACGGCTACCCGAACCACCTGAAGGGCGACCAGATTCCGGTCGGGGCGCGCATGATGGCCGTGGCCGACGTGTACGACGCGCTGGTTTCGCGCAGGCCCTACAAGGAACCGTACCCGTTCGAGGTCGCAGTCCAGGAAATCCGCAACGGGAGCGGCAAGCAGTTCGACCCCGACGTTGTCGAGGCCTTCCTGAAAATCGCTCCTGAATTGCCCAAGATTTACGAACAATTTGACGATAAGGAAAAAGCCACTTGATCCATAGTCCGGCGAACATAAAGCGTCGCAAACTAGGCTGGCGCATTTCTGTTGTGTACACAGCACCGATGTTCGTCGTTGCTCTGGCTATGGTATTTATCTTTTCGTTTTACATCCGCAACTTCCTGATCGAAGCCTCCTACACCAGTACCGAGCAGAACTTGAAAAAGACGGCCATGGATACGGAATCGTACCTCAGGTCGATCAGCGAAGATTTTATGCTGTTGCCCAGGAGACTCGCGGGAGTTACCAGGCCGAATGCGATTAAGAGTCAGCTGCTCAAACACGTGCAGTCGAAAAACAGCATGTTCGACGCCTATTACGGGGGCTCGGATGGTTTCTTCGTCAGCGCCCGCGACATTTCGCTGGACAAGAACAACGCGGAGTTCCGTACAAAGGGGTGGTACCTGGAAGCCGCCCGAAACAAGGGACTCGCTATCACCGGGCCTACGACAAAGAACTTGGGAATGGAAAAGAAACCCGTGATGACCCTTTCCATGCCCATCTGGAACAAGGCCGACAAGATTCGGGGAATTGTTGCCGAAGACTATGGCATAAGCAAGTTGCGCGAGAGCATGGGTAGGATTGTCCGCGACGAAGGCGGCATCACCATTCTCGTCAATTCCCAGAACAATAACATCTTTGCCCATTTCCCCTACATGCTCAATACGGGGAAGGTCACGCAAGATACCGTAATGGATCTTTTCCACCTGATCGAGGACTCTTTCAATCCTGACACGCTCCGGAAAGGGAATGTCTTGCGTATAGAGAAGACAAACGTCCACCGGCAAGACATGGTGTTCATGATTGTGCGGATGAGCCATGCGCCATTCTACATGATTCACGTGCTCCAGCAGAACAAGGTCGTCATGAAGCTGAAGAAGGATCTTTCCGCAATGCAGCTGATCATGGCGCTCATCGTGCTTTTGCTTATATCGTTCTCGGTATTTATTTCGGGCGTGCTGTTCCGGCTCTTCATCAAGAAGGACTTGCGCGAAAGCGTGCATTCGAGTACGCTGTTCGACACGCTGCTGGGTAGCCCGCACCTTTCGCTCATTTTGACCAGCGACACCTACGACATTCTGCATGCGAGTGCGAACATCGAGACATTCTTCAAGGAAGACGGGAAGGAGATGAAGGGGCAAATCCTCTTCGACTACATTCCGTCGGATCAGTTCAAGCATTTTGCGCACCGCGTGGCCATGGGCGGTGACCTCTATCCAAGCGAACGCAAGATTATCGTGTCGGTGACGAACAAGCAAGGTGAAGAAGTCTGGTGGGAAATCAGTTTCCAGATTCTGGTCGAGGACAACGGCACCATCCGCTACCTCTTCATGATTAACGATGAGACGAGCGGCATCCAGAAAGACACCATCCTCGATACCATCCTGCTTTCCGGCGACCGTTCGCTGCTGATTATCTTCGACAGGAACATGAACGTCAAGTACATGTCCAAGCAGATTGCGGATATATTCGACAAGAACTGGCGCGATCTCCTCGGCGTCTCGCTCGACAAGCTGCAGGAATTCGGCTTGCCCGAGACCGTGTGCGAATCCGTGGGCAAGGCGTTCCGCTTCCAGGATACATGGAAGGATTCGTTCATGCTCTCGCTCGCGAACGGCAGCGACATCTGGTTCCGCGGCGAAGCCGTGACGCTCAAGGCGCAGGAATCCATCGTGGGCTACATGCTTTCGATGACCGACATTTCCGAAGTGGTCGCGACCCGTGAAATTGCCGAGAAGGCGACCCAGGCCAAGAGCGAGTTCCTTGCGAACATGAGCCACGAAATCCGCACCCCGATGAACGCCATCATCGGCATGGTCCACTTGATTGCCGAAACCGACCTCGACAACCGCCAGCGCGGATTCGTCGACCGGATTGGCCATGCGGCAAAATCCCTGCTCGCCATCATCAACGATATTCTGGACTTCTCGAAAATCGAGGCGAAAAAGCAGGAACTGGAAATCACGCAGCTCGTGCTCCACGATGTCATCAGCGAAGTCACGACGCTTGCTCAGGTCCGTATTGCATCGAAGCCCATCGAACTCATTATCGACGTGGATCCCGACATCCCGGAAGTCCTCCTGGGCGACCCGCTGCGCCTCTCGCAGATTTTCACGAACCTCATCAACAACGCGACGAAGTTTACTGAGAAGGGCAACATCACGCTCCGTATCGAAATCGAGCAGGCGACAGACACGAACGTAAGGCTTGCCATCAGCGTGTCGGATACGGGTATCGGCATGACTCCCGAACAAGTCGAGCGCCTGTTCAATGCCTTTACCCAGGCGGACGGCTCCACGACCCGCAAGTACGGCGGAACCGGGCTTGGGCTTGTCATTACGAAGTCCCTCGTGGAACTCATGGGCGGCCAGCTCAACGTGGAAAGTACAGCCGGTGTCGGCTCCAAGTTCTTCTTCCGTCTCACGTTCCCGATTGCCCCGCAGACGGCAGAACCCAAGTGGAAGGAAGAAAAGTCCTTCAAGGGCAAGAACGTCTTGCTCGTGGATAACAGCGCCGAACTCAGGAAGGTCCTCCGTCATTTGCTCGAAAGGCTGCAGTGCGTTGTCGAGGAAGCCATGACCGTAGACGAGGCGCTCGACGTGATCCAGGCCCACGAGGCGGCAGGGGAGGCCCGGTTCGACTTGTTCATTGTGGATTACGACATGCCTTTCCTCGGCGGCTTCGACTTTGCGCACGGGCTGCCCGAAACGATGCAGGATATCCCGAAAATCCTGATGCACCCGATCAATTTTGACGAGGAAAATGCGAAGAAGGCGACCGAGGAACTGCACTACAACAGCTGTGTCGCCAAGCCCCTGCAGATGGTGAACCTGCTCGGCGCGATGCAGCAGGCCTTTGGGCTGGAACTCAGCTACAAGAAGCAGGTCAAGAAGGAAAAGCGCAAGATATACTTCAAGGAAGCCAAGATTCTCCTGGTCGAGGACAACCAGATGAACCAGGAACTGGCCGTATCGCTTTTGAACAGCGTGGGTCTTACCGCCATGGTGGCCGAGAACGGCAAGCAGGCCATCGAAAAGCTGGCCGAGAAGGCATTCGACCTTGTGCTCATGGACATCCAGATGCCCGTGATGGACGGCTTTACCGCGACAAAGCTCATCCGCAACATGGATGACGAGTATTTCAAGAAATTGCCTATCCTCGCGATGAGTGCTCGCGCCTTCCAGAAAGACAAGGACGAGTGCTTAAAAGTCGGGATGAACTCCTACATTGTCAAGCCGATCGATCCGCCGCTGCTTTACGAGGAACTGGCGAAGTTCCTGCAGATTGCGGGGGAGGCACCCCAGCAGGAGGCGACAATCCAGCTATTGCCGCCATCGCAGCCGGACAGCGAGGAATCGGCCTTTGTCATGCAGTTCCAGAAGGTACGCAATTTCGATGCCACCACGGGCCTGTACCACGCCAACAACTCGATGTCGCTCTACCTCAAGATTGTCCAGGGCTTTGTCCGCGATTACGGAAAGTGCTCCATAGAACTCCGCAAGATGCTCGAGGAAAACCGTTTCGAAGAGTCGGCGCGAATGGTCCATACCATCAAGGGCCTTTGCGGGACTATCGGGTCGAACCACCTGCACCGTCTCGGGCAGACACTCGAAAGCGAACTGGTCAAGAAAGTCAAGAATTTCGACACCTTCAACGAATTCGAAAAGTCACTTCTCGAACTCATCTCTGACCTGGAAGTATCGCTGAAGGTGATTACTTTGCCGGAACATGCTGGCCAGGTCAAGAAAAACCGCACTCCGGAAGCGACAAACATTCTCAAGAAGCAGCTTGCCCAGCTCAGGGTGTTCGTGGATGCCTGCTCGACAACCAAGTGCAAGCGCGTTATCGAGGAACTCGAAGGAATCGCTTTTGGTGAGGAAATCGAGGCGAAACTGCGCACGATCAAGGAGAAGGTGAACGATTACGACTTCGCCGAAGCCATGACGCTCATCAAGGAACTCGAAAGCATGATCCGCTAGGCAGTGCCAAGCCGTTTGGCTGATAAGTCTACCAGAAAAGATCTGGCCGTTTGGCTGCTATGCGCCGGCTACCTTATGACCATGGCGGCGATGAACGCGAGCGCGACGACGATTGCCGCTACGACGGCAATCGGTTTTGCCTTTTTCTTCTTGTTGCCGTATTCGTCCGTCCCGAACTCATTCTCCACAATCTCGTCGTAATCCGGCGATTCGAGGTCGGCAAACTCGGCACCGTCTTTCCAGCCGGTGTCGGCGTCGCTACCACAATGCGGGCAGAACGTGGCGTTATCTTTGAGAGGGGCGTGGCAGTGAGGGCAGAGCATAATTGATGATTGATAATTGATGATTTACTTGCTGAATTTATAACGGCCGAGAAGGTCGAAGTAGCGCATTTTCGGGGAAATCATGACCGGCTTAAGTGTCTTGCGGATGGCTTGGGCTTCACCGGCGTTGGTTACGAAATACTCGAAAGACGTCTTGCCTTCGGTAATGCTGAAGGCTATGGAATAACCCTTGTCGTTGGGCTTGTACGCAAATTCGCCGTAAGTCTTGCCGCTCATGTTTATGTAGCACTTTTTGTCGTCTTTCTTGTCGGCAGAATAGAGCATCTCGCTCACTTTTTGCGGATTCGATTTGGAGCCAAGAATGGTTCTGTCGATGACGGTGTCCTTCATCATTATGACTTCTTCAAACTTGTTCCCGGCAGGTTCTATCGTCTCGTGGCTGACGTAGTTTTTCGTGATTTTTGTTGTCAACGAGCCTTCGTACGCCATCCCTTCGTCGTACACCTTCTGCTTGAAGCACAAGGTATCTTTCACGCTGCAGTCGGACACGAGGTATTCGCGCCCTTTTCTCTTCAATGCGGATTCATCCGAAGTATAGTAGATGTACAAGTCCATGTAATCGCTGCTATTTTCTCTCTTGTCTTTATGGATATGGACGAGTTTCCCGTTCTCGTAATTGTATTTCGTGCTGTTGGAACTGTAAAGAGAATCTACTCGGTCTCCTCCGTCGTTATTGAGCAGCGGATTTGCATAAACTCTAAAGAGGGCGTCTGTGCAGGTGTTTGCCGAGGCTGTTGCGCCGAGGGCGAGGATGGTAGTGGAAATCAGAACAAACTGCTTAGTAATACAGAAATGCGACATTGTATACTCCTAAAGAATTACTGCAAATATAAAAACACCTCGGAAAAAATCCGAGGTGCTTTTAAAGCTTTTGGCTTATGCGGCCAAGCCGCATTTACGATTAAAGCTTGTTGTTAGAACCAAGAACGTCAACGATCTTGTGTTCGTACATCTTCTGCATGTTTTCGCGAGCCGGCTTGAGGTACTGGCGCGGGTCGAAGTGTTCCGGATGTTCGTCGAAATACTTACGGATAGCGGCAGTCATGGCGAGACGGCTGTCAGAGTCGATGTTGATCTTGCAAACAGCAGACTTGGAAGCTTCGCGGAGCTGTTCTTCCGGAATACCGACGGCATCCGGGAGCTTGCCACCGTGGGCGTTGATGGTGTCGACTTCGTCCTGCGGGACAGAAGAAGAACCGTGGAGAACGATCGGGAAGCCCGGGAGCTTCTGTTCGATGGCGTGGAGCACGTCGAATGCCAGGGGAGGCGGAACGAGCTTGCCAGTCTTCGGGTCGCGAGTGCACTGTTCCGGCTTGAACTTGTAAGCACCGTGAGAAGTACCGATGGAGATAGCGAGGGAGTCGCAGCCCGTACGGGTAGCGAAGTCGATCACTTCTTCCGGCTTGGTGTAGTGGGATTCTTCAGCCTGGACTTCGTCTTCCACACCGGCGAGCACGCCGAGTTCAGCTTCGACGGTCACGTCGTGCTGGTGAGCGTATTCAACAACCTTCTTGGTGAGGGCGATGTTGTCTTCGTACGGAAGAGCGGAACCGTCGATCATCACGGAAGAGAAACCGTTGTCGATGCAGTCCTTGCAGAGTTCGAAAGAGTCACCGTGGTCGAGGTGGAGCACGATCTGCGGATTGGCGCAGCCGAGTTCCTTGGCGTATTCAACAGCACCCTGGGCCATGTAGCGGAGGATGGTGCCGTTTGCGTAGTTACGAGCACCCTTAGAGACCTGCATGATCACCGGAGACTTCTGCTTCACAGCAGCCTGCACGATGGCCTGCATCTGTTCCATGGTGTTGAAGTTGAAAGCCGGGATAGCGTAGCCACCCTTAACAGCCTTTGCAAACATTTCCCTGGTGTTCACCAGGCCGAGTTCCTTGTAAGAAACTGCCATTTGATTTACCTCTTGATTGTGTGGCGACCTAGGCCGCCGGTTTAAAGTTACGGGGCTAAATTTAGCAAAATCGCACCCGTTTGGAAACACGGGAACGAAAAAATATCAATGGTGAAAGCGTTGATGGGGGAGCGCTCACTTGCGCAACTTGGACAGGGCCTGCAGGACCTGTGCGCGGAGTTCCCGGAGAACTTCCGGGTCGGGATCGTGCGGGGGGAGGGGCTTGGCGTTCTTCGCCTTCAGTTCCTTCACGAGGTCGATGTCCTGTTTTCGCCAGCTCCGCTTGCCGGCCCGGTTCCGGGGGACGCTAAGTTCGGGAATATGCTTTTCCCAATAACGCAGGGTATACTCCGGCACCCCGATCATCTCGGAGACCTCCCTCGTGGACCAGTAGACCTTTTCGATTTTAAGACTGCCGTAACGCATGTTCCTTTAAGGCAATATAAATCTTTATTCCATGATGCGCACCTGGAATCTTTCCCTTTTTTGCTGGGGTCCGATATCCTGCTGCTGCGGGCGCCCTGTTTCGTGTTGTTGCATCCCGAATGCGAATTTTAGCCAACAACACCCCTTTGGCGGCGTGTTTTTGAAATTTCCTAACTTTATATAATTCAACGACTTACGTAAAAAAGTTAATAATCAAAATATGGAGGTTTCGCCACAAAAAATGGACTGTCCGGTCAACAAACAATGCATTATGGCATCTCTTTTTACTTGCACTTTGCCCCGGGGAAATCTAGTTTTAGGGAGTATGGGTTTATAAGGGGTATCTATGTCTTTCCGTTCGTTCCTTGTTGCCGGGATTGCCGTGGCCGTGCTTTCGACAGTATCTTTTGCGGAGGGCGGTGTCTCGTACACGCTCCACAAGTCGGCAAACCCGACTGCCGACGAAGAGGATGCCTACAAGCGCATCACTGCCGTCATGGATTCGGCGGTCAAGCTGTACAATACTTACTCGAACCTCTCCAAGTTCATCAACGTCTATTACTCGCCGGGAGTGCCTACGGCCGAGGCCAGCAGCAACGGCGACCTGCGTTTTGGCGAAAACCGCAGTTACATGGTGGTCCCGACGGCCATGCACGAGATGGGGCATACGATGGGTATCGGCACGACCCAGGAATACTGGGATGCATGCCAGGACGGAGTTTTCAGGAACGACAAGGTCCAGGCTAAGCTCCGTGAACTGAGCGGCAAGTCAAGTGACGAGCTCCATTGCGACAGGCAGCATATCTGGCCGTACGGGTTGAACCAGGCCAGCGAAGTCAAGTCCGAGAAGGACCTGATTATCCATGTGCAGCTCGTCGATTTTATCCACCAGCAGCTATTTAAAGAGGCGTTCTATAAGCAGGGGAGGATCAAGTCCCTCGCCAACTCCAAGTGCATGGGGATTACCTCCGACAACGCGCTTGAGCTGATGGACTGCTCCAAGGAAGAGACCTTCGTGAAGATTTTCTCCGTGGGCGACAATCCGGTCACCTATTATATTAAGCTCGGGAGCCGCGTGGTGGATATCCCGAACGAATCCACGGCTGCAGGCATTGTCGCCTCGACCTACGGCTACAACGGCGGTGCGCACCAGCGGTACGTGTTCGACGATGCCGGAGTCAATATGCCGAACGCGTTCCTGCTCAAGAACCACAAGAGCGGGCTCTACCTGCAGGCAGTGGGTACACAGGTGCAGCAGAACCGGAAGGTAGACCGCGACGAATCCTTCATCTGGCAAATCGAGGAGGACGCCTCCGCGCCCGACACCTCCAAGGCCCCGGACACGACGAAGACTGCCGACACGACCAAGGCCAAAGATACCACAAAGACGCCGGATACGACAAAGGTCGCGGATACTTCAAAGACGCCAGATTCGTCCAAGGTTACCGACCCGACGAAGCCGGCCGACACCTCAAAAGTTGCGGATTCTTCCAAAACCGGAGACTCGTCAAAGGCGTCAATCGCCCGAATCCGGGATCCGAAGGTTGACCTCGCTCCGGCCAGGGCATTTGACCTCAAGGGCAGGAGCCTCGGCAGGCAGCCACTCGGTCGCAACCGCGCCTCGCATACCGTCATATTCCGCAAGTAAATACAGAACTTAAACGTGAATGGCCGCTTGCAAAGCGGCCTTTTTAATTGGGAAATCACGAATCAGCAGTTTAACGTAAGTCGTTGAAAAATAAAGACTTACGTTTTTCAGCGAACACAAAAAAAGACCGTTCGTTTGAACGGTCCAATTTCTTTTCCGATTCCGGAGAATTACATGCCGAAGGCGTCGTCAGCCTGGGCGCTCACGTCCGGAGAGATTTCCGTGATGGGAGAGGAGGCTTCGGCTTCCGGGGCGAAAGCGGCTGCGCTAGCAGCTTCGGCGGGAGCGTCGTTGGAGGTCTTTTCGGTCATCGAGAGCTTGCCTTCCTTGAACTTGTACATGGCAATCGTGGTCGGCTTCTTGGTGAGTTGAATGAATCCCTGTCCTGCTTGCTTATTAATGAAGCGAGCCTCGTGCGCCATCATGACGACAGCACGAAATACAGAGCCCTGACATTGTTCATTGGAATAGATGTCGTCCAGGTAAACTCTCTGATCAGGCATTTGGACCTCTGGAAAAAGTTTTAGAAGAGGGAGAGGGATTCGAACCCTCGTTACCGTAAAGTAAACACGCTTTCCAAGCGTGCGCCTTCAACCACTCGGCCATCCCTCCTTAGGATGTGGAGCCAAATATAGTTTATTCCATTTCGTTTGTCAAGCGACTTGGGCGCTTTTTTGCATATTTTTTGCGAAAAAAACAAAAAATATTGCCACAAGCCTCGTGCATCGCGCCTCGAACCTCGTGCCTCATACCCTACATCTTGCTAATTTCGTCCCAAACGGTCTGCACCAGCGGCTCAATGGTCTTCGGGGTGAAGTCGAACTTGATGCCCGCTGTGCTGAACATTTCGGGGATTGACACGCTGTAGCCGAGGCTTTCAGCCTTGAAGAGTTTGTCGATGGCAGCCGGACCTTCCTTCTTGAAGTTCGCCCAGACCTGCAGGGCGCCCAGCTGAGCAATACCATATTCAATATAGTAGAACGGGCACTCGAACAGGTGGAGCTGCTTCTGCCAGAGGTTCCGGCGGACAGCCTCGAGCCCGGAGTAGTCCACGCCAGCGTCGTAGCGGGACATGATTTCGTCCCAGATGTCGCTGCGGTCTTCTGCCGTATGTTCGGGATATTCGTAAAGCCTGTGCTGGAAGCTGTCGATGCTCGCCACCCACGGGAAAAGCCAGACGACGTCGGCCAGTTCGCCCAAGACGCTGCGCTGGATGGATTCATTGTCGTCGCCGTAGAACGGCTTGAGGTTCGACATGCCGATGAGTTCCATGCTCATGCTCGCCACCTCGGCAAATTCCGCCGGCACATCGCGGTACGGGAAAATCGGCTGGTTTGCAAGCGCAAACTGGTGGAACGAGTGGCCCGATTCGTGCAAAAGCGTGTAGATGTCGCGGTCCGTGGCGGCCGAGTTCATGAAGATGAAGGGGAGGCGGCTCTCGTCGAAACCGATCTGGTAGCCGCCCGGGGCCTTGCCGAGCCTGGAATCCGGGTCGATGAGCTTCTTGGCCTGCATCTCGCGGGCCCACTTGCCCGCCTGCGGGTGGACACCCTCGAAAATCTGGTCAACCTTCTCGATAAGTTCCTCGCCGGTCTTGTACGGAGTCAGCGGCGGACGGTTCAGCGGGTCAACATCCAAGTCCCACGGGCGCAGGCGTTCGAGGCCCATCTTCTGGGCGCGGCGCTTGTACATTTCGCGCTGGAGGGGGAGAACAAGCTTCTCGATGCTCTCGTGGAAGGCCTTGCAGTCGTCCGGAGTGTAGTCGAAGCGGCGCTTGGCGAGGAAAATGTAGTCGATGTAGTCCTTGCAGTGTGCGTTCTTGGCAATCTTGTTGCGGATCTGGAAAAGCTTGTCGAAGGCGTCGTCGAGCGGCTTCTTGTCTTGCAGGCGGCGTTCCCAGACGGTTCGCCAGGCCTTTTCGCGCAAGTCGCGGTCAGTCCTTTCGAGGTAGGCTCCGACCTGCTGCAGCGTCTTGACGCTTCCGTCGAACTCGACGCTCATGCCGCCGGTAATCTTCTGGTAGTCCTGGATAGCCTTGGTTTCTTCGGTCGAGAGGGGGATGTTTCTCGGGTCGAACAGGTCCAGCGAAACCTGGACGCTCTTGAACCAGATGCCGAATTCGCCCTTCAGGTTGTTGAAGCAGGGGTGGGCGACGAGCTTCTTGTTCAGCTTGTCGTCGTACTCGTTCGAGATGGGCTCGATATTTTCAATAAAATCCCCGTAGGCCTTGGCGGCGGCCTCGTCCTGGGTATTCAGCGTCATCGCCACGTAGCGGCGGCTGGAAACCTCGGCCAACACGGAATCCAGCTCGCTCCAATTGAAAATCCAGTTGCGCAGGGCGTCGGGCGAGGGCGCGAGCTCGGCGGTGAGGAGCGATTGGAATAGGGAAGTCACCAGTGCGACGTTATCGGGATTAAAATCTTGCGGTACAAACTTGCGAGTCATTTAAAAGCCTCCGGGCAAAATAGCCCCAACCCAGTTGTTCACGATGCCATTGATAATGGAAGTCGTTACGGTTTCCATGATGTTGTTCATTTCCTCGTCGGAAATGTCGCGTTCGATGTTAAAGTCTAGCGGAATTGTCTTGCCGTCGGAATCCAGGGCGACCTCGATGACGCCCACAATCTTGAAATGCCGGACGGTGGGCAGCTTGAAGATGCGCCAGTCCAGCGGGAACTGCGTCTTGACGGACAGGCTGTTCTTGCCGGGCTTGAGCAGGCTGGAATCCTTGAGCGACACCGGCAGCGTGATAATCGTGTCGAGCGTGATGTTCGCGTTGAACGAGCGGATCCACAGCGTGTCCTTGCTCCCGTTCGTCGCCGAAAGAGCGATACCCAGGCAGGCCGTCCCGAGTTCCTTCTCGATAATGCCGCGGGAGAAATTCTGCAACGTCGTGACGACCTGGGGGTTCGGCAGCAGGCTTGACGAGAGTCCCTTTTCCGGGAAAAGCGCCTTATTGATATTGACCGAGTCCAGCGAGATAGCCTCGAATTCCAGCTTTGTCTTGGAAAGGATATCGGCCGCCGTAATCTTCTTGGTGACGGCACAGCTAGAGAACATTACGAGGCAAAGGAAAGATATAAGCAGAAAAGCCGCCATTCCCGGCGAACGAACAAAAAGTCGAAGCATGCTCGTAAATCTCCCTAGTCCCATATTTTTTCTGTAAATCTCATGGTTCGTCTGTCTAAGGACAATATAACAAATTAACGAGAAAGCCTTGGCTCCAAAAAGGCGCAGGAGCCAAAAGTGGCGTTTTGCCGTGATTCTAATCCTCGAAAATTAGCCTACGCTATATTGCCGATAATGCGGATTATGTAAACTAAATAATCGGATTTTAATCAAAAAACGGAGGTTCTATACCTCCGTTCTCCTTTTGGGCTTTTTTCGTGTCACCTACCTGATGTCGACTTTCAGGAATTCCTTGCCGCTTTTCGCCACGTAGAGCCCGCGGTTCAGTCCCTGCAGGTTCATGTTCTTGCCAGCGCTGCGTACCAGGTTGCCGTTCATGTCGAACAGACGGATGTTGGCAGATGCCCGGAGCAAACATCCATCGCGGGCAAGTCCTGTGGAGAATTTTACCGTGGCAGAAGGCACCGAGCGCAAGCCCGTCCAGCCACATTCGGGAATCATCGCGTCGCACAGAGGTACCGAGCTGGATGACCCTGGCGAAGCGACGCTGGAGCTCGATGATGGAGAGCCGCCTTCAACAAAGTCGTCCATGTGCGTAATCCCGTTGTTCACGTAATCCGGCAGCCCGTAGGCCTTGCGCATTATATTCAGCACTTCCATGTCGAACACGGAGCCGTCTGGTTCACTCTGCCTGCGGATGACGGTCATGTTGTTTTCGCCCTCATGGCCGGTGTCCCAGGCGATGGGTACGACCTTGTTCCTCTTGGCGGAATTCATCAGGTAGTCGTAATAGGCGAGTCGGCCTTGCCGGTGCATATCGTAATTCGAACCGGTAAGCACGCCTACGCGGTCGTTTGCACCAAATTCACCGATAATCACGGGCACGCCCTGGTCCACGAAGTTCGCCTTCATTTTCCCGAACTGGTCATCCATGCGGTCGCCGGTGCAGGGGTCCCCCATCGCGTTTGCCCAGGAATTGTAGCCACAGTTGTGTACGATGTCCTCGCCCGTTGCCAGGTTTTCCGTTCCCCAGTAATACTGCGGCTCGACGATAGCACCCCAGTCGGCGGGCTCGTTCATGAGCGTGTACGTGTACGGATCGTAATAATGCACCTCCACCATCAGGCGATTTTCGATGACATCATTGGGGAGTTTGCTCACGGGCATAACCTCGCAGCTGCGGTCTATGCTCGTCGAAGGTCCCTGGATGATCAGCGTACGACTCCCGTTGTTGCCGCCCGTCGCGCGCACGGCGTCCACGAAGGTCTGATGGTACGTCATCAGGATTTCCGTCTCGTGCTGGTAATTGTCGTCAGTCGTGGCGGGTTCGTTTGCACTCGCGAAAAGCAAACGCTCATTATAATCCTTGAAATGCGTGGCAATTTGCGTCCAGTAGGCTTTCTGCTTGGCGTTTACCTCGTCTTTCTTGTCGTCGCTCAGGTTGCCTTCGAGCCAGCCGCCGTCCCAGTGGATGTTCAGAATCGTGACAAGTCCGGCTCGCATGCATCGGTCGACCACCACCTGAACCGAATCCATCCAGCTCTGGTTAATGACACCGTCTTTGGCGTGACTATCCCAGGCGCACGGGATGCGGATGGTGCTGAAACCCGCCGCTTTCACGGAATCGATGTAGGTCTCCGTCGGGAACTTGTTGCCCCAGCCGGTCGGATTGCCCGGAACCTCCATCGTGTTGCCGATGTTGATGCCGAAGCCCATCTGGTTGAAGATTTCGGTCGCAGTCGGGAGCGTTTTTGCCGCCGCAGGTACGACCAAAGAGAATGATGCGGCCATAGCCGCAGTCCATAGGATGCGTTTTTTCATGTTTACCCCATACAAACAACAATATGAATATAGGTCAGGAATGGCGTTATTTGACGCAAATAGGGAAATTTCCCATTGACAAAAAATCTATCCCGGGTAAAGCATGTGCCAAACTGTCGTTTTAAATTGAAACAGGGCTTCCCCGCTTTGAATTGGCATAAAAATTGCTATCTTTGGCACGAAAAATGTAAAACGTGCGCCCGCAGGGTTTTCTCGGGCGATTATATATAAGGCAATTTGAAATGGCTGAAGATAAAAACGAACAGGAACCGACCGCAGAAGAAAAGGCAAAATTCGAACAGGACGTGCTCAAGGCCGCCGAAGACGCAATGAAGATGGAAGCCGAGGCGAACAAGGCTGACGAAGCTCAGGCCGAAGCTGCCGCCGAGCAACCCGCTGAAACCGCAGACCAGCCCGCTGACCAAGCTCCCGAATCTACAGAATCTGCCGAGGACGTGCTCAAAGCCGAACTCGCTGCCGCCAACGACCGTAACCTGCGCCTGATGGCCGAATTCGACAACTTCCGCCGCCGTAGCGCCAAGGAACAGCTCGAACTTATCGAGACCGCGAACGGCAAGCTCCTGGAAAAGCTCTCCGAAGTGCAGGACAACTTCGAGCGCGCTTTCGCGAGCGAAAACAAGGCCCAGGATTTGGAAGCCTTCGAAAAAGGCATGCAGATGATTTACAACCAGTTCGCAAAGATTTTGACCGACGCGGGCCTTGAGCAAATCGACCCGACCGGCGCGGAATTCGACCCGAACATGCACGAAGCCCTGATGCAGCAGCCCAGCGAGACCGTGCCCGAAGGCCACGTAGTGACCGTCTTCCAGAAGGGCTACAAGCTCAAGAACAAGATCTTGAAGACCGCGAAGGTGATTGTCTCGTCCGGGAAGTAATCCCGCACAATCTCCTCCCCTTTTCTCACAAATCAGACATTATTCAAAATCCAGTATATTGCCGGATGATTGTTTTTCAATCGGCGGTATTTGTCGGCGAGTTCCCGGAATCGCGCTCTGGATTTAGGGCTCACTTTATCACACATGATGTTTTCGTCTATGAAAATAATGAGGTCTAAAAAGTTTCTGCAGAAATAGAATGGTATAGACCGTCCATAGGGTAAATTTTTTGGACTGAGATCAATATCTCCCCCACAATGGTAAGTATTGTCTTGGCGTAGGAATGCAAACATATAGTAGAAAGGGAATACGGCGCGGACTTGAAGAATTTCGTAATTCCATGGCGTAAATTCGCGTTTTTTCGAGGGACTTAGCGCGGGTCCAAACATCAACTGCCACCGGACTCCTTCCTTCGTCACAACATAAATAGAGCAGGCTGAAAAAAAGAAGAAAGACATGCATGCAAGGGCTGCAATGGGAAGAAACCAGTGAGAATGGAACATTTCCACTATATTAAGGACTTCGCTAAAAAAGTAAAAGCCATAAAGAAAGACAGCCCCGTTAAACAGCCTCAACCCAAGACGTAGGCTCAAAACGACGTGTTTTTCCGTAAAGTCATGCATTTCAGTCTAAATTTATAATAATAAATGAAATCTTGTACTTTTTCTTGACATCGGAAAGGAGTAACCATAACCAAAAAAGCGGATCGTTCGGCAAAAACGATGCCTAGAGCGGTGCAGAACAAGCTGAAGGCTCTACTGCAATCACTAAAGGTTTCGGGACCTATACAACCACTTTTCTGGCATTACTCAAAACTTGGCGATAACAGGTATCATTGTCACATCGCTTTGAACTGGGTCGCTTGCTCACGAGGCCGTTTTTTTTAGTGTCAAAGAGTCAATGCAGTTTTATGCAAAATGCAGAGTTTTTATCAAAAATGCAGTAAAATTCTTAAAATAGCTAGCGTTTTGTAGTTGATAAATGTATATTTGTAAGGTAACAAAGGAGCATTTATGGCACAGGCAACGATATCCGCACGCATCGACAGCAAGGACAAAGAAAGCTTTGACAAGTTCTGCAGCAATGTGGGGCTGTCCACTTCTGCCGCCATTTACATGTTCGTGAAAAACGTCATCAACGAGCGCCGCATCCCCTTTGAAGTCCGCGAACCCTCCCCCCGCTACAACGCAAACGACGTCGAAGCCCTCAAGAAAGGCATCGAACAGCTTAACGCCGGGAAAGGTGTCGAACACGAACTTATTGAGGTAGATGACTGATGAAGAAAATTTGGTCAGACAAAGCCTGGGACGACTACATTGACATCCTTTCGTGCAAAGGACATTACGAAGACGTTTGACGATTATGTCGGCTTACTGAAGGTTCTTGATGAATTCTGGGGCGAAGTCGACGCCGTTTGACCATGTGATTGTGTGTGCTTGCAGCGTGAAATCTTTAAAGGTATTGATATCTGCAAGTTGCTGCACAATGGGTCGGTGGTCCGACTTGATGACGCTTTCGAAATCAGCGATAAAACAGCATCCGTCGTTGAATTCGACGGATATCTTGTAATCGCCAATATATTTCGCGTCAGTCACATGAAGCATAGTCTAGACCAGTGGATCGATTTTCTTGTATTCTCCGGTATTTGTCAAAGAATTCCAGTTGTCTAGCAAATCCTGCTTATGAAGAGTTGCCCATTCGACAACAAGACCTTTGACCCTTGCCGGAAGATTGCCTTCCAGCATCTGAAATGTAGATAATTCGAAGACACCTTCCAAGTCATTATATATCGCATGGAAGTGTGGAGGCATGTGATCGTTGAAGTACATTTGGATAACGATGCCCAAAAAACGGCATAATTCTGGCATTTTTTACTCCTTCCCGCCTACAAGCATAAAAAGGCGGAATTTATGATTTTATGTCTGCGAGTAAATATAATTCATTTGCTATGTCAGATTATGACAAAAATGGGCTTATCCGGTGTATTTAGTCACGGGGTGGTTGATTTTGGGGCGGTTATGGGTTATATTTAGGGGTGAGGTTTTTTATGCTGAAGAAGTTTGTTCTGGGGGGAATGGTTGTGGTGGCGGCGTTGCTTGGCAATGCTTGCGGGGACGACGGTTCGAGTGACAGCTCGCCGGTGCTGGCCGCCGAAGAATCTTCTTCGAGCGTCGATGAAACTTTATCGAGTTCTACGACAGAGGCACCTTCCAGTTCCGCCAAAGACAAAGAATCGTCCAGTTCGCTCAAAAGCAAAGCCTCTTCCAGTTCCGAGAAATCTGCAAAGTCCAGCAGCAGTAAGGACACTGAACCGGGTGACAAATCGTCCAGTTCAATGAAGAACGGAGGCTCTTCCAGTTCTGTAAAGACGAAAGAATCTTCTAGTTCCGAAAAGAAAGAGGTGTCCTCTAGTTCCGAAAAACCTGTAGAATCCAGCAGCAGCGAAAAGGTTGTGGAAAGTTCTTCAAGCGAGAAATCGAGTTCGAGTTCCGCGAAATCTTCGTCGTCGGAGGAAAGTTCTTCGAGTGTTAAGCCTGATGAATCATCATCTTCAATGTTTGGTAGTTCGTCAAGTGCTGTTGAAAACAGTTCCAGCAGCTTAGAAGTCTCAGGTGTTTGCAAAACGGAACTAGAGGATCGTTGTACATATGGTTCTTTATACGATGAACGGGATGGACAAACTTACAAAACCGTAAAAATTGGCGAACAATGGTGGATGGCTGAGAATCTGAAATACAATGATACTACTCAATCAGAGTGTCATCCCGACGATCCTAATTGTGATATTTACGGAAGATTCTATAACAGAGATGGCGCTCTAAATGATTGTCCTAAAGGATGGCATTTGCCTACAGAAAAAGAATGGCTTACATTAAGTCAATTTGTAAGAGAACATAGTGAAAAGGGGTATTCTGGACAGAATTTACGAACAGATTCGCTTTGGAATGTTTCTGGATTAGGGGCCGGTTATGATGCCTTTGGCTTTAGCGCTGTTCCAGGTGGTGGGAAAGATTTAATTGATGGCTGGTGGATACTCGGTCAAAATGCTTTGTTTTGGATGAAAGACTCTTATAAGAGTGGCTCCCAAGACTGTTATACCTATACAAGACTATGCTACAAAGTATACAAGGATGATTCAGATTTGATAATCGGAAAATCTGGAGGTACTTGTGTTCGATATAAAAAATCAAAGTATTCTGTTCGTTGTATAAAGGATTAAAAAAGGCGTTCCTCTATGCCCAAATCCATCCTCTTCTGGCCTGATGTTTACAAGGAACAGGAAATTCAATAAATAGCTGCATAAGCGCCACCTGATTTCACTTGGAGCGAATCTTGACAAAGACTCGCTCTTTTTTATGCCAAGACAAGCCGGAGCGCTTTCTGATAAACTCGCCTTTCTCGGATAGAAAAGGAGATGCCGGGGCGTTGCGGGGCGGCGAGCGCCCGCACGAGGGGGTGGTGAGCAACGGAGTGCGAATCAGGGGGAGGCTTCCCCCTCCCCTTTTATGATGGTCTAGATCCTTCGACTTCGAGCCTGCGGCTCTCCGCTCAGGATGACACATCCCGCAGCCTTCCTAACCACCATTTCATAATGAAACAAGCCGGTTTTACCCCTTTTTCGGCCTTTTTCTTGTTTCAGAACGAAACAAAATGGCCGTTTTTTGCCAGTTATTAGCATTTGGCACGGGTTTTGCTTATGTATGGGCGTAAAAAATCGCCCCGTTCAGATTGATTCGCGGGCGGCAAGAATTTAAAAATAGGAGACTCATTATGAGCAAGATTATCGGTATTGACTTGGGAACGACCAACAGCTGCGTGTCCGTGATGGAAGGCGGCAAGCCGGTCGTGATCGCAAACGCGGAAGGTTTCCGCACCACCCCGTCCATTGTCGCTTTCGGCAAGAACGGCGAACGTCTGGTGGGCCATGTGGCAAAGCGCCAGGCCATCACCAACCCCGAAAAGACCATTTACTCCATCAAGCGTTTCATGGGCCGTACGGCCGGCGAATGCTCCGCTGCCGAAAAGAACATGCCCTACAAGCTGGTGGGCTCGGGTTCTGACCCGGTCCGCGTGCAGGTGGACGACAAGCAGTTCGCTCCTCCCGAGATTTCGGCCATGGTTCTCCAGACCATGAAGAAGATTGCCGAAGACTACCTGGGCCAGCCGGTGACGCAGGCCGTGATTACGGTCCCTGCCTACTTCAACGACTCCCAGCGTCAGGCTACGAAGGATGCCGGCAAGATTGCTGGCCTCGAAGTGCTGCGTATCGTGAACGAACCGACGGCAGCAGCCCTTGCCTACGGTCTTGACTCCAAGAAGAGCGAAAAGGTCGCCGTGTATGACCTCGGTGGCGGTACGTTCGATATCTCTATCCTGGAAATCGACGACGGCATGTTCAGCGTGAAGGCCACCAACGGCGATACGATGCTCGGCGGTGACAACTTCGACGAAGTCATCATCGACTGGATCAACGACGAATTCAAGAAGGACAATCCGGGCATCGACCTGAAGAAGGACAAGATGGCCCTGCAGCGTTTGAAGGACGCCGCGGAAAAGGCGAAAATCGACCTTTCTGCCACGACTTCCACGAACATCAACCTCCCCTTCATCACTGCCGACGCTTCGGGCCCGAAACATTTGGACCTCACGCTCAGCCGTGCAAAGTTTGACCAGCTGACCGCCCACCTGGTGGAACGCTCCATGGAACCCTGCCGCAAGGCTATCGCCGACTCCGGCCTCTCCCTGAGCGAAATCGACGAGGTGATCCTGGTCGGTGGTTCGACCCGTATCCCGGCCGTTCAGGAAGCCGTGAAGAAGTTCTTCGGCAAGGAACCGAACAAGACTGTGAACCCGGACGAAGTGGTGGCTATCGGTGCCGCCGTCCAGGGTGCCGTGCTTAGCGGCGACTCCTCCGTGAAGGACGTGTTGCTCCTCGACGTGACCCCGCTTTCCTTGGGTATCGAGACTCTCGGTGGCGTGATGACCAAGCTCATCGACCGTAACACCACGATTCCGACCAAGAAGAGCCAGGTGTTCTCTACCGCCGAAGACAACCAGCCGGCCGTGACGATTCACGTGCTCCAGGGCGAACGCGAATTTGCTCGCGACAACCGTACGCTCGGCAAGTTCGACTTGACCGACCTCCCGAAGAAGCCGCGTGGCGTGCCGCAGATCGAAGTGACCTTCGATATCGACGCGAACGGCATTGTGCACGTGTCCGCCAAGGACAAGGAAACCGGTAAGGAACAGTCCATCAAGATTACTTCTTCCAGCGGCTTGTCTGAAGACGAAATCAACAAGATGGTGAAGGATGCCGAAGCCAACGCTGCCAAGGACAAGGAACAGCGCGAACTGGTGGACATCAGGAACCAGGCCGAACAGATGGCTTACCAGGCCGAAGGTCAGCTGAAGGAATTTGGCGACAAGTTGCCGGCCGACACCAAGAGCCAGCTGCAGGCAGCCATCGACGACATCAAGGCCAAGAAGGACAACGGCACCAAGGAAGAGATCAAGGCCGCTATGGACAAGCTTCAGGGCATGATCAGCTCCATGGCCCAGGCCGCCGGTGCAAACCAGGCTCAGCCGGGTCCGCAGCCGGGTGCTTCTGAACAGCCGAAGAACGACAAGAAGGGCGACGGTCCGGAAGTCGTCGACGCGGAAGTGGTGGACTAATAGGCGTGAGGTCGCTCGCAAGCTCGCTTTGAGGACGCTGCGCTCTGAGGAGTGAGCCTTGAAAGCGATCTCTTAAATGGTGTTTCCCCGTTTTTTGACCGGGAACACCTTTTTGCTATAGAATTTAACCTCAAAGGGGCTTTAGCCCCGACCTCAAAGTGCCTTTAGGCACGACCTCATTGCTCAAAGGGAGCCGCTAGGCGACCGACCTGCGAGCAAAGCGAGCGAAAAATGGCTGAAAAAAGAGATTATTACGAAGTTCTAGGCGTTGGCAAGGACGCAAGTGCAGACGAGATCAAGCACGCGTACAAGAAGCTTGCCATCAAGTACCACCCGGACAAGAACCCGGGCGACAAGGAAGCCGAAGAGAAGTTCAAGGAGGCTGCCGAGGCCTACGATGTGCTCAGCAACCCCGAAAAGCGTAAACAGTACGACCAGTTCGGCTTCAACGCCCCCGGTGGCGGTTTTGGTGGCGGCGGATTCGGCGGCCAGGGCTTCAGTTTCGAGGATATTTTCGCGAACTTTGGCGATATTTTCGGTGGCGGATTCGGTGGTTTTGGCGGCGGTGGACGTCGTGGTGGCGGTCGCAAGGCCGGGCCTCCGCGCGGTAACGACTTGCAGATCAAGGTGGCGCTCAGCTACAAGGAAATCTTCGAGGGTTGCACCAAGAAGGTTCGCCTGAAACGCTACACGCCGTGTACGGAATGTAATGGCAAGGGCGGCTCCGACATCAAGACTTGCGATACCTGTCATGGAACGGGGCGCGTACGCCGTTCTACGGGTGGTTTCTTCCAGATGATTACCGAGAGCGCCTGCCCCAACTGTAACGGCATGGGCGAAGTTATTGCCAAGCCGTGTCCGCACTGCCGCGGCGAGGGCCGTGTGCAGGAAACGGAAGAAATCTCCATCAAGATTCCGGCGGGCGTGAGCGAAGGCCAGTACCTGAACCTGCGTGGCGAAGGCAACTGCGGGCCTCGCGGCGGTGCCTGCGGCGACTTGCTGGCGGTGATTGCCGAGAAGCCCGACGACTTCTTCACTCGTGAAGGCGACGACCTGCATTGCGAAGTCAAGGTGCCTATCCACAAGCTGGTCCTTGGCGGTACGCAACGTATCCCGACGCTCGACGGCGGCGAAGTGCAGATCAAGATTGCGGCCGGCACTCAGGCGGGCAGCATTTTGCGCCTGCGCGAACAGGGCCTTTACCCGCTGAACAAGCGCGGCGACCGTGGAAGCCTGTACGTGAACATCGGCGTGGAAATCCCGAAGGACCTCTCCCGCGAAGAGAAGGAGCTCTACCAGAAACTCGCGGAACTGCGCCACGACAAGGAAACCGCGCAGGAAGAGAGCTTCCTTGAAAAGATGAAGAATCTGTTTAAATAGACGAAAGAACGCTCACTCTGTTCGCTATAGACGAAAGACGAAAGATGGGTCTCTGACGTGTCATCCTGAGCTATACGAAACTTAGAACTTTAGTTCTGTAGTTGAGTTATGCCCTTTGGGTAGAAGCCCATAGGGCGAAGTCGAAGGATCCTGTTAAAGGAGATCCCCGCTCGGAGGCGGGGATGACACTGCAGGATGCTGGAATGGCATATGTGTAGAAATCCCGGGCGGTGGTCCGGGATTTTTGCATGGTCAATGTCTAAAAGTAAACGCCGTAATGGGGTCGCGCTTTCGAGCTGCGGCCCTTTATGTCGTACTTGCGGACGTGATTCTTCTTAAGCGGGACTGGGGGATTTTTTCTAGAAATGCCTATTTTACGGCTATTTCCGCTGTTCCCCATCGCATTAATCCAGAGTTTCTCATAGTACACTTCGTATTTATAATAGTAGCTCGCAATGTACAAGTCCTGTACTTCGGGAAACCAGCCTTCGTATTCTGAATTCCATATCAGTCCGTTGAATATATCGGGTTCCGGAATAATGCTGGTCATAAACAAACCGTTGATAGTATGCCCGTTCCCATAAATAATCCCCACAAATGGATTGTCATGGCCGTTTAGAGGTTCCCACTCTATCATCTCATTATATCTGGAGTATTTAGGAGCCAATCCGCTTATTTCATCGTTAACGACTATATCGTTCATTATATTGATACATGCATAGACCGGCGGTTTTTCTTCAAGGAAACTGTTCGCGAACTCGTTAAAAAAGTACAGTTCATGGACGTTGGTAACCATGTAACAGCCGTTCGAATCTATCGCCGGTTTTTGGGCTTCAAAAACCCACTTGGCGCTAAGGTAAATCGTGTCGTACTTGGCGCTATAGGCTGTAAAAGAGGAGTTCAAGTAAGTATAAGAATGGACGGCATCGTACCAACCGCGGAAAACAAACCCTTCACGGGTCGGGTTTTTCAAGTAAATTTCATCTCCGTTCACGACCTTTTCTGGATTCACGGAATCCCCCATCGTGCCGCCGTACAAATCATAAATCATCGTGATTTCGCGGCCATTCCATTTGCCGATAAGGATAAAATCTTCTGTATTTCCATGCGGCAGTTCCGTTACGCGAGTCGTAAAGGTTGAATCCGTGTACCATCCCTCGAATGTAGCGCCGTCCCGTATAGGTTCTTCCAAGACGAACGTTGCAGAATCCGCATAGCGGTATTTGGGATTTGTCTTGGCACTAGGGCCGTAATTACCGTCGTTCACGTATGTAATGGAATACCCGCTTTCCCACTTGGCAAACAACCTCAGGTTCCCTTCTGTCGTCGAAGAAATATTTTCGACCGGAATCGTAAAGATGGAATCGCTGAACCACCCTTCAAAGACATCGCCTTCCTTTGTGGCCGGCATCAGCATCACCTCTTGCTGGGATGCGTAATAGGCGGGGTTGGATGGATCGTTGACTCCATTGTTCAGATAATACCGAATATCGTAATAAGCCCCATTCAGTTTTGGGTAAGCATCCCCGGAGTCTTGGGTCCATATGGGAATTTCGGTGCCGTTCTTCAATTTTTCCAGGACGGTTCCGTTCGCAAATTCCGAAGCCAAAACGGGAGTTGCCACAAAACCATTGTTCGGGAAATTTTCCGGGTAAAAAACATTTTCGAACGTCGTAGCATCTTCCGAAAGGACAACACACCTTTTCTCCTGTTGCAAACCGATTCCCGAAAAAGTCTTCGCCACATCAATTTTGCCCGCAAAGAATGAATTCTTGATGGAAACCATGTCCATCTTTCCAACAAGTCCCCCACCTTCCTCGCCCCTTAAATATCCGGCGGCATAGGAGTTTTCTACAACGAAATTAGAAGAGGGTGCTGTATATGCATAAGCGTTGCTTCTGGGAGCATGCGCCACAGCCAGACAGGGGTCGCCGTATAAATCTGCGAATCCAACAAGCCCTCCGACATAGCCGTAGGTAGCGACTACGGTGGCGGTACTGAATACATTCTTCAGCAGAAGAGAAGAATGAACACTTGATACAAAGGAGCCAGCATCTCTGCCGCTGAAGTATGAATCTACAATCCCCAGATTCTGGATAACCAGATCTGCGTTTGTTAGAAGGAGTCCCACATTGCCATATAAGCCCGATATAGTATGACCGTTCCCTTCAATAACCCCGTAAAAGGATCTAAATGGTTCCCACCAATAGAAATCTCCTTTGTTAAGGTTGCCATCCGGTGTCAATAGATTTTCATTGACAACGATATCATTCTCGATGAACATGCATCTTTTTCGTAGATACGAGTTTTCGACAACCTTCACGGCGCCATACAGTTCTGCTGCATCGTGAATTAGATAACAGCCCGATTCGTCTTGCTGCGGAGTTTTGGATACTACACCCCAGCGTGCATGGATTTGAAGTATGTTTCCGGGTGTATGATTGGGCTTGTCAATTGAAGAAAGGCTAGACAACTTGTAATTGATGTCAAGACGGTTGTCGTTATTCGTCCAATACCAGCCCAGGAACTCGTAACCTTTCCTAGTAGGCGGCAACAGGCCATATTTAGTGGAAGTGTTATAATCGTATATAAAGTAGGTTATGTTATTCGGGTTGTTTACGCCGCCCTGCAAGTCATAATCGATATAGACGGTATCACCGTTTTCTATGGCGAAGACGGTTGCTGCAAAGAAAAGAATGGCAAAAAAAATCTTTTTTGACATAGATCCCTCTTGTTTTACTCCAATACCGCCATATACCTAATCCTAATATATGATTAATTTGGCGAATTTGATACACCTGGAGGTTATTTTGAGGGGTTTTCCATTGACACTGGGCTAAAAATAGACAACAGGAAAACCTTCACGGTATTCCTTGACAATGTACGGATGCGTCTTGGCGTACTCGAATATTTGTTCGCCGAGGCCAGATTTTACGAGTTCAATCAGCTCGGGCCGAGGTGTCGCGCCGATGCTTGGGCACGAGGGAGTGAGCGCGATGACGAGTTCACCATCCTTGCGCATGATGCGGAGCGGCCAGATGGAGCAGTCGAAGGGCTTGTCTTCGGGCTTTAAGATGCAGCCTTTGTGCGGGTCCAGGAAGGTGCAGGGAACTTCTTCTTCGGGGTCGTCGGTGCGGTAGCCGCCAAGGATAATTTGGCCGTCGCGAAACTCCCCCACCACGCCGTATTCGTTGGGGTTGCTGAGTTTTTCGGCGACTTCGGGCGGGAAAAGCGGGGTTTCCCAAAGGCTCTGCCTGCGGAAGGAGCAGCAGAACTTGCAGGCGGCGCAACTAGATTTAGAGAGGATGGAGGATAGCATTACGTCCCCACCATAACATGACATTTGTCTAATATTGTCTGCGGGTAGTACGAGAGCTTTGCCTTGCGGAGGCCTTCGATGTTGATATCCTCTTCGCGGTTGATGAATTTTGCTCCGGCAGCCACGAGGCGTTCAGCGAAAAGCTTGTTTATAATCGCGTACCCGCCATTCACCGCATATTCGTCGATGACTTTTTCGAAGTGTATATCCCATGCACCGGGAGCTATTTCGGAAGCCATTGTCATGCCGGTGGGAACACCGCCAACATAGAGCACCGCCCCTTTCATGCCGAGGGCGTCAAAGTTTTCCAGAGCCTCCACAATGGCGCAGTATTCTGCCATACGGGATTTTTCATCTTCGGAGCGTTCTGCCCAAGCGGCTTCGCGACATTCACAGGTGCATTCACAGTCGGAATCGCCGGATTCGCCTAAAGATTCCACTTTGAGCCAGCTCTTTTCGACCGTGAGCGCATCCGCGTAATTTTCGGGCGTAAGCGGGTGAATTTCGTAGTCCGAATAAGTCCTGTTGAATCGGGAAACGTGGTTGCGCTTTTTCTTGTACTGGTTGCCCGCAAGGGACGCGAGACCTTCGGCAGAATAGATGTAGTCGCTGTCGCCGCGATTTTCTTCGAAATGAAGGGTATCAAAATTTTCCCGCAGAATCTGTGCCCGAGGTTCGTCGACTAGGCAGAATTCCAGCAGACGGCCCGATTCGCGGGCATCTTCGGCAATCAACTTCAAGGCAGCCTGCGGCTCCCCTGTCCCTAGCGGGAAAGCATAGCCCCGGCGACTCCCCTGCCCGTTGTAGTAGCGGAACAGGAACCCGTCTTGCAACGCAATCTGCGTGCCGTACTTTTTGCGCAACAGAAAGATGTTTGCGAAACTTGCGTCACTGCCGGTATAGCCCGAGTCGGCCACGGCATTTGCCACCGCCACTCGGTCAGAAAGCTCTGGAGCCTTAAACTCTATCATCTTCCAGAAAATACAATTTTGCGGCTCCAAAATCAAATAGGGCTCTAGAAGTAAACGCCGTAGTTGGGGCGCACTTTTGCGCTGCGGCCCTTGATGTCGTACCTGCGGGCGCGTTTCATCATGTTCTGCGCCGGAACTGGCTTTCTAGAAATGCTTACAGGTCCACCTTTCACGTTGATCGGGACCTTGCAATCATACGTAATTTGGCCATAGGTGGAATTTTCGATGAATAAATTCCTGACTTCAGGATATTCCCCGTTGCTTGGCTTGTTCATTACCAACCCGTAAAATGGATCTGAATCCGGATACCAGTATGGCATGTACAGGCCGTAGATTGTATGGCCGTTCCCGTAAATGGTCCCGACGAAGGGATTGTTCAGGTTCATTGGATACCAGTCAGAAGATTCAAAGTATCGGTGGGTATAGCCCGGGTTCACGAGAATATCGTTCATGATCTTGATACATGAATTTGCTGGCGGTTTTACGCCGATGACTTCATTTGCGACTTCGTTGAAATAGTACAGTTCATTGGCGTTTGTCACCATATAGCACCCATCGGCATCTTTTGCCGGCTTTGCAGGAGCGACAATCCACTTGGCGTATATGTATTCATAATCATACCGCGTATTGACTACGAAAAGTTGTTCTGCTTCACCCAACTGGTGTTCATCGGTCTCGTTCGAATGGAACCACCCCTGAAACAGGTAACCGTCCCGTTTCGGAGCCTTAAGATGGATTGTATCGCCGTTCAGGACTTCCTGCGGATAGTAGCCCTCCGTTACAATGCCTCCGTTCAGGCTGTAAATGAGCTGAATTTTCCTGCGAATCCATTTTGCATAAAGAACAATGTCTTCGGTGTTGCCCGTCGGCAATTCCGTCACACGGACCATGAAAGTGGAATCCAAATACCAGCCATCGAATGTTCGCGCCCCACCATCGATATCCCAGGGATCCCTAAGTAGATAAGTTGCAGAATCCGCATAACGGTAAGAGGGGTTGCGTGACATTTCGTTGTAATTTGCCCCGTCGCTTATATAAGTAATGGAATAACCGCTTTTCCACTTGGCGTAATATACCTGGTCGCCCTTGGCCGAGGATGGCGTCGCCGTTACCGGGGTTGTATAATTGGAATCGGAGAACCATCCTTCAAAGACATCCCCCTCCTTTGTAGCAGGCTGCAACGATACTTCCTGTTTTGGCGTATAGTATTTAGGGTTGGATGCATCGTTTTCGCCACCATTCAAAACGTATGTAATGTCAAAATACGGAGCGTTCAATTTCGGGTACTCATCCTCCACGATGGTCTGCGACCAAATAGCATACTCGCTCCCGTCCAAGAGTTTTTCAAGAACGGTACCGTCCACAAAATCCAATGCGGACATGGGCGTAGCTCCAGAATCGGAAGCGCCATAATCAGCCAAATAAAAAACATTTTCAAAAGAGAAGGCATCTCCCACAAGTTCCGTACACTCCAGCTCCAACTTTTTTGCTATAGGGGAAAAATCCTCTTTTATGTCGGCGGTTCCCGCAAAAAAGGAATTCTTGATTGATATTGCATCGGTTTCTCCGACCAAACCACCACCTTTTTTCCCGGACATGCGCCCTGCATAATAAGAATTTTCAATAGACATTAAATAATAGTAAACAGATCGAATAATGGATGTTTTTCTTGCCATCGGCGGCCTGTCATACACCATTCCAAGATCGTCATCCAAGCATGCACTAATGAAAGTATTCGCTGATCCGACCAAGCCACCCACATCATAACCGGAAGTGCTCACCAAGGTGGCCGTACTAAACACATTCTTGAGCGATAGCTCGTACGAGCTTGCGGCAAAAGAGGCAACATGAATTCCCTCAAAGTAAGAATCGATAATGCCCAAATTTTGAATTTTTGCGTGCGAGACTTCGTCGACAAGAGCGACATTGCCATATAACCCCGATATGGTGTGGCCATTGCCCTCGATAATCCCGGAAAAATAGCCTTCAATGGGATTCCACCAAAAATGGTCCCCGTCGTTTAGAGAGCCATCGGCAGCAAGGAGGTCTTTATTGACAACGATGTCGTCTTCGATGGAAATACAGACTTTCTCAAATTTTTTTGCCAGGCTATCGGCAATCTGCACGGCTCCATAAAGTTCCGCAGCGTCGTGGACATGCATGCAGCCGGAAGCGTCCTGTTCCGGTCTTTTTGAAACCACTCCCCAACGGGCATAAACGGGAATTCTATGGTCCTTGGATAAATAAATCGAATTGCACAGGCGAATGCCATCCATACTATAGTTGTCGCCAAGCATGTCCGAATCCAGGTACCAGCCTATAAATTCGAAACCTTCCTTGGTCGGCGGCTGCAAGTCTATCCAGCCACCATCATCTCCGATGCATTCATAAGAAGATATATTGGCAGGATGGTTTGTTCCGCCCCGTAAGTCATAATCGATGTAGGTGATTGTCGAGCTAGTTTGGGCGAACGCATTTCCGGCGAGGAAAAGCGAAAAGACGAGAGGACAGATGACTTTTGACATAAAGCCCCAGCATGAAAGACTCTCTCTCTTTCATCTCGAAATATATACATAATTGAGGATAGCGTTATTTTTTAAAGGAAAAAAAAGAGATTATTGCAATTTTTAGTGACATATATCTCGAATCTATTCCGCTTCCTGCTGAAGTTGCGGGATAAGTTCCGCAGTATTCTTCAAAATCGCCGGCTTCGATGTGGTCACGGGCCTGTTGCATCAAGTGCAGGTAGAAATGCAGGTTATGGAGCGTCGAAAGCGTCCAGCCGAGAGGTTCCTTGGTCTTGAAGAGGTGGCGCACGTAGGCGCGGGTGTAGTTTTTGCAGCAATGGCAGTCGCATTCCGGGTCGAGCGGGCAGTTGTCATCGGCGAACTTGGCGTTCTTGTAGCGGAGCACTCCCCTGCTGGTGTACACAAGGCCATCCTGGGCGTTCTTGGCCGGCAGAATGCAGTCGAACATGTCGACCCCGCGCTTGATGAGTTCCAGCAAGTTCCAGGGCGTACCCACCCCCATCACGTAGCGGGCGCGGTCGGCAGGTAGCGAATTTGTGCAAAAATCCGCAATTTCGTACATGGTCTCCACAGGTTCGCCTACAGAAAGGCCGCCCATTGCGTAGCCGTCGGGAGCGATTTCCTTGAGGGCGTCGATGGACTTTTGGCGAAGTTCCTTGTGCATGCCGCCCTGCACAATCCCGAAGAAATACTGCGGATAATCATGGACAGGCGGGTTTTCGCGGAGCCAGTCCACTGCCCGGCGGGTCCATTTGAGCGTGTAGTCGAGCGATTGCGAAGCTTCCTCGACGGTGCTCGGGTAAGGCGTGCATTCGTCGAAGGCCATGATGATGTCCGCGCCGATTTCGCGCTGGGCCTTCATCACCGATTCCGGGGTGAACATGTGGCGCGAGCCGTCCAGATGGCTATGGAATTCCACGCCCTCTTCGGTAATGTGGCGCAAGTCCTTGAGGCTCCAGACCTGGAATCCGCCGCTGTCGGTGAGCATCGGGCCGTCCCAGCCCATGAACTTCTGCACGCCGCCCATCTTGGCCACGAGTTCCGTGCCCGGGCGCAAGTAGAGGTGATAGGTGTTCGCCAAAATGATTTGCGCCTGCATTTCGCGCAGGTCACGAGAAGAAAGTCCCTTCACGCTTGCAAGAGTGCCCACCGGCATAAAAATCGGCGTTTCGATGGTGCCATGGGCTGTATGCAGGCGACCACGGCGAGCCTTGCTGCGGTCGCTTGTCTTGACGAGTTCGAAGGGATTCTGGTTCACGGGCTAAAGATTACTCACCGTTCATCGTGATTCAAGGAGTTTTTGGACAGATTGGGCGAAGGCCTGCAAACTGGGGTCACGAGCGCCCATCAGCAGGATTGTATCGCCCGGCTGGGCACATTCCACCATTTTCTTGGCGCATTCATCGCGATTTTCGATGTAGATGGCTTCGCAGCCCTTCAGCAACAGGTCGTCGGCGAGGTCGCCCGCACTGATATCGCGGGTAACGGTACCGCCGGCATAGTAGATTTCGCTAAAGAACATCATGTCGTTGTCGCGGTCGTCGTCAAAATCTTTAGGACGGAGCGTCTTCGAGATGAATTCGACAAGGTCGTTGCGCAGGAATCGCGTAGGACCGAAACCATGCGGCTGGAACCAGGCAATCACGCGGCCATCGGTAAAGTCCTGAGCGCTCTTGATGCTGGCTGCAATCTTGGCGGGGTTGTGCGCGAAGTCGTCCACAAGCGTGATACCGTTGAACGTCCCCAGAATCTGGTGACGGCGGAATACGCCGGGGAAAGTGGCGAGTGCGTCGGCACAGGTATGCAGGGAAACTCCCGCAAACAAGGCGGCGGCCGTCGCGGCGAGAGCGTTTTCCATGTTGTGCTTGCCCGGGAGCGGCACGATAAACTTCACGAGTTCGGCCTTGTGGCGAACGCGGAACTGGATGGAGGTACCGACAGACTTGAAGTCGGTGCCCTGCACGCCCACGTAGCTTTCGAAGCCGAAATCGAATTCGCGGCCTGCGCTGAACTTCTTGGCGAGCGGGTGCGCGTCGTTCACGATGAGGATTTTCCCGTTGTCGAGGATGTTGTGGCTGAACTTGAGGAAGATTTCCTGGAGTTCGCTCATTTCCTTGTGGTCCTTGTCGACGTTCAGGATCAGGCCGATTTCGGGCTCGTAGCGCACAAGCGTTCCGTCGCTTTCGTCGGCCTCGACAACGAGCCACTCGCCCTTGCCGCTCACGGCGTTGCCGATCTTGCCTTCTTTTTGCAGGTTCACGAGGCCAGCACCCGTCATCACCGAGGGCTGGAGGCCGGCATACTGCAAGATATGGTAAATCATCGCGGTCACGGTGGACTTGCCGCTGGTGCCGCTCACGGCGATGGTCTTCGCCTCTTTCGAAATCTTCGCGAGCATCTCGCTCCTGTGCATCACCGGAATTCCGAGTTCCTTGGCTCGCTTGAGGTCGGGATTCGTGTCCTCGATGGCGGTGCTCACCACCACGGCGGTCAGGCCTTCAATTACGCCCGAGCCGTCCTGCGCAAAGCACTTGATACCGCAATCTTCGAGCTGGCCCATGACGAGCGGTTTTTCCGTTTTACCGGCAAGGAACTCGCCAAATTGACGGTCAGAGCCGCTAATAGAAACGCCCTTGCCAACAAGATACTGGGCGATGGCACTCATGCCCACGCCCGCAACACCGATAAAGAAATAGGATTCCATGCGATAAAATTAAAAAATTATCGCATCTTCTGTATTGCCCCGAAAAAAATGTTCTGCTTGTTATTTATGCACCGGTTTTCGTGGTGTACGATGAATGCTCGGGCGTCTGTTGCCCGGATGCAGCGGCATGACCTTGGATGTCGCCGAAAGGGTGTGCTCGATTTTTTCCTCGCCGAAGGAGGAATACTGTCCCGTAAAAAGTCTGTTGTCTATAGCCATAAATCGTACCTGTGAAAGCGAAAATGGAAAAAGCTAAATGAAGTAAAGAGATAATTATTCAAGATAATCTATTTTGCCAAAAAAAACAAATGAACAATTCCGTTTTTTGGGCAAACAAGCGTACTTAAACGTTTTTTTACATTTCTTTTTTGCCAAAAAGCCCATTTTTAGGTATATTTCGGCACATGAAATTCGTAGCAAGCATCAACTTCTGGTGGTGGCAGGCCCAATAAACGGAGCCTGGTATTTTTGGTACGGTTTTCAAAAGAAGCAGGCTCCTCAAAGGGAGCCAATTTTTTTGCAAAAATTTTGGAAACCCGGCAAAGAACCTGAAACTGACGCAAACTACAACAAAGAAAGGAAAATAAAATGAGAAACTCGCTCAAGCTCGACGGCCCGGTCAAGACTTACCTCGACGAAAACGAACTCCCGAAGGCATGGTACAATGTCCGTGCCGACATGAAGAAGAAGCCCGCTCCGCTGCTGAACCCCGGTACCGGCAAGCCGGTAACCTTCGAAGACCTGCAGCCCGTGTTCTGCGACGAACTCATCAAGCAGGAACTCGACAACGACACCCGCTTCTTCGAAATTCCCGAAGACATCCTCACGTTCTACAAGATGTACCGTCCGTCGCCGTTGGTCCGCGCCTACTTCCTCGAACAGGCCCTCGGCACTCCGGCCCACATCTACTACAAGTTCGAAGGCAACAACACCTCGGGCTCCCACAAGCTCAACTCTGCCATCGCCCAGGCCTACTACGCCAAGAAGCAAGGGCTGAAAGGTGTGACGACCGAAACGGGTGCAGGCCAGTGGGGCACCGCCCTTTCCATGGCATCCGCCTTCTTCGGCATCGACTGCCAGGTCTACATGGTGAAGGTCTCCTACGAACAGAAGCCGTTCCGCCGCGAAGTCATGCGCACCTACGGTGCATCCGTGACCCCGTCCCCGTCCATGACGACCGACATCGGCAAGAAGATCAACGCCGAATTCCCGGGCACCACGGGTAGCCTCGGCTGCGCCATCTCCGAAGCCGTGGAAGCCGCCGTGAAGCAGGAAGGCTACCGCTACGTCCTCGGTTCCGTGCTGAACCAGGTGCTCCTCCACCAGTCCGTCATCGGTCTCGAAACCAAGGCCGCCCTCGACAAGATTGGCGTGAAGGCCGACCTCATCATTGGTTGTGCCGGCGGTGGTTCCAACCTCGGTGGTCTCGTGAGCCCGTTTGTCGGCGAAAAGCTCCGTGGCGAAGCCGACTACGATATTCTCGCTGTGGAACCGGCAAGCTGCCCGAGCTTCACTCGCGGTAAGTACGCCTACGACTTCTGCGATACCGGTAAGGTTTGCCCGCTCGCCAAGATGTACACGCTCGGCTCGAGCTTCATCCCGTCTGCCAACCACGCCGGTGGCCTCCGCTACCACGGCATGAGCAGCATCCTCTCTGAACTCTACGATCAGGGCCTGATGCGTGCAACGTCTGTGGAACAGACCAAGGTATTCGAAGCCGCCAAGCTCTTCGCCCAGACCGAAGGCATCCTCCCAGCTCCGGAATCCAGCCACGCTATCCGCGCAACCATCGACGAAGCCCTCAAGTGCAAGGAAAACGGCCAGGCCAAGAACATCGTGTTCGGCCTCACCGGTACGGGTTACTTCGACATGGTTGCCTACCAGAAGTTCAACGACGGCGAAATGAGCGACTACATCCCGACGGATGAAGACATCGCCAAGAGCCTCGCCCAGCTTCCGCAGATTGGCTAATTGTCATCGCGAGGCTTCGCTTTGCGAAGCCGTGGCGATCACAATCCCGCATTAAATTAACGCCCCAGATTCAAATCCGGGGCTTTTCATATCCAGAGAAATCCCTAGTTCTTGCGGCCTGTCACGCGGTAGCGGAATTCACGGCCGTTTTTCTTGTAGCGGATAAATACCGCCTGTTCCTTCTTGTCGAAGTACAGCTTGGGCTCGCTTGTACCCATAGGACGCACTTGCTGCAAGAGCCCGATAGCCGTTGTGCTGCTGTCCAAATCCGTAGAATCGTCTGCCACGGCATACCAGCGTGCCAAATCCAGGCTTGCCGTCGCCTCGGTCGGCGGAGTCGTGAGGTTTGCGCCATAATTTGCATTGTTCAGCATGCCGTCGTCGACCATGCCGTAGAAGATTCCCTTGGAAATTTCCTTGCTGAAGTTGTTCTCGAGGTCGCCACGCAGCTGCGCCGTCCCGCTGATGGTCTTGTATTCAAGCGGCCACATTACACCGTAGACCTCGGCATCGTCCTTGATGGTGCTTTCGAAGATGACCGAAAGTGCGCCGACCTTTGCGTTTCCGCTGATGCTTCCGCTTACGAGCCAAGCATCTTCTTCGAGTACAGCATCGTCGCTGACCGACCCTGCACTCATGAAGGCACGCCCGCGGAGCACTGCGTTCCCGCTGACCTTGCCCCCGTCCACGACCGCGAAATCCTCGATGCGGGCGTTTCCGGTGATGGTTCCGCCGTTCACGACCGCATTCGGCCCGACAAACACCGTGGAGGCCACACTCGCCTTGCTGCTCACGAGCCCACCCCCGTTGCTGTGCTGCTTGTAGCCGCTTGTGTTCGCGGGTTTCCAGAAATCCTTGTTGTAGCCTTCGGGCGTACCGTTAACCACTTCGATCATGTACGGGTAGCGGTAGATGCTGTAGTAGAACTGGTCCCACATAATGGTCTGCATCTCGGTCGGGGTCGCCGTCACGGCAAGCCATAGCGCCTTGTCGCTATCCTTCGTCTCGATTTCGAGGTTGAAACCCTTGCCGTGTTTCATCTCGCTGTAACGTGGCGTACCGTCGCTGCCTTCGGCCACGAGGCCTACCGTCCAGCCCGAAGCCGGGTCGGGCAGAGCATCCGGAGCGTAGTTGCACCACTTGTATTTTTTGCCCAGGTAGTCGTCCTCGTTGTCGCCAAAGCAGGTGTACCCCTTGACAGTCGGCTTGTCCTGCACGATGCCGCGGAACTTGACCGTCACCTTCCCCGCCTTGTCCGGATAGATGCGGACGAGGTTGTAGCCCCAGCGCTGCGGGGCCCAGTAGCTCGGGGTGATGTATTGGTCCGGGCACTCTTCTTCCGCGCCTTCCTCCTGCGCCAGATCCGGGCATGGAATCTTGTTCATCATCGTGATGCGGGCGTGATTGCTGTACGGGTAGCCTACGCCGACACTGCGCCGCGTAGAAAATTCATAGTCGCCCCAGGCCTTCTTGTAGAGTTTTTTCTTGGCGGGCGTGTATTCGAGCGTCGCCTGCTTCATCGCGAACTTGCCGAATTGCTGGTTCAGGCTATCGAGAGTCCAGTTGTAGACCATCATCATCGCGCTGAAGGGAGTCTGTTCCATGCGGCCGGCTTCGCCGTCCTTGATGGATTCCGTCCAGATGCGGTTCACTTCCTTGACCCCTTCAATTCCGCCGCCGAATTCCTCTTTCAGGTGCTCCATGAAATGCCAGTTGCAGTAGCGGTCTCGCGTGGAACCGTAATAGAGGAACGGGAAATCGATGAGGTATTCGGAACAGCCGGGAGCCTCATTCGGGATAAACTGGTGCATCATCCAATTAGCGTGGGATTCGCAGACCCACCCGGTATGGCTGTTGTTGCCCATCCAGCCGGTAAGGCTCTGCATGCCGTGTGCATATTCGTGCGCTAGGCCCGAACGGTCCTTGAGCGAGCCCTTT
Organism: Fibrobacter sp.; assembly: GCA_017412605.1. GTDB lineage: Bacteria > Fibrobacterota > Fibrobacteria > Fibrobacterales > Fibrobacteraceae > Fibrobacter. The sequence goes on from JAFPWY010000003.1 coordinate 295,714, forward strand.
CCGAGCCAGATTCCCGGAGAGCATCCCGCATCGGTGCAGGCTTCGCTGTTGTCGCCGCCATAAAGGGCGCCCATCTTTTCGTCGTCGAATACATAGACCGCCACTTTCAACTTGTTGTCCGGATCGCCGGGCTGCGGCAGAATCCACTGGAGGGAGTCGTGGTAGAAAACGAAAACGCTTTCGAGGATATCCAGGCCCTTTTGCGCCTCGTCGCGCGAGACGCCGACATTGTTCGTGGAGCCGTCGTCGTACTTGGCCTTGCGGCAGATTTCGAAATGGTCGGAAGCAAGGATAAGCGTATGCCCTTTTGTCTCGCACACAGGATTCCAGGTGACAGCGTTAGCGCCGACAAAACCGCCCAGAACAGCGAAACCGATTGCCCATTTTTTCATCGTAATACTCCTATCCGAACCGCCAAAGCCTTTCTTCATAAATGAATATATTCTTTTTCAGCGTTTGCGGGACAAATACGGGCGGAGAATAATCAAAATAAAAGCAAAACGTCCGGGATGAACCCCGAACGCCCGCAATAATTTGCCTTTTGCGGCGCTTTAGCCGAGACGCTTGTTGACTTCGTCCCAGTTGACGATGCTCCAGAGTGCCTTGAGGTAGTCCGGACGGCGGTTGCGGTAGTCGATGTAGTAGGCGTGTTCCCACACGTCGAACGTGAGGAGCGGTTTGAGACCCTTGGTGAGCGGGTTCTGGGCGTTGCCTTCCTGCGTAATCACGAGCTTGCCGCTAGCATCGGCGGAGAGCCAGACCCAGCCGGAACCGAAGAGGCCGGCACCTTTCGCCTGGAATTCTTCCTGGAACTTTTCGAAGGAGCCGAAGTCGCGAGCAATGGCTTCCGCGATCTTACCAGTCGGGGCGTTGTCAGCCTTCGGGGCGGCAAACTGCAAGAAGTACATGGAGTGGTTCAGGAACTGGCCTGCATTGTTGAAAACACCACCTTCGGCCGTTTTCACAATTTCTTCAAGAGACTTGCCTTCGAAGGCGCTGCCCGGGAGGGCCGCATTCAGGTTGTTGAGGTAGGTCTGCAGGTGCTTTCCGTAGTGGAATTCGATGGTCTCCGCGCTCAGTGCCGGGGCCAGGTCTGCGCCCGCGTACGGGAGAGCGGGCATTTCAAATTTTCCGTTGATGGGTTGGGTCATTGTGTCTCCTTGGTTAAATACAACTCTCTATGAATTCTTTACGGAAGGTGCCGTTGCCGAGCAAGATGTCGATGGGCAACTTCTTGAACTCATATTCGTAAGGCGGCTGCTTCCAAGCGAAATCCTTCGGGTATTCGTTGAAAATGTACTGCAAGAGCTTCACCGCCATATCAAAACTGCGGAACTTGTCGCGGTCGAGCACGTGTATCTGCGCACCGCCGCAAATCTGGCCTGCGCCCTTGTGGAACGTGGGCTGGAAGTAGTTTTCACGGAAATAAACTCCGGGGAGCTTGAGTCCGTTCATGTACTTGCAGAGCTTGACCGCATCGATGAACGGAGCACCGAAAATTTCGAAGGGGCGCGTGGTACCACGGCCTTCGCTCACGTTGGTCGCCTCGAAAAGGCACATGCCCGGGTAAACGATGGCGGTATCGAGAGTCGGCATGTTCGGGCTCGGCAGAATCCACGGAAGTCCGGTCTGGTCGTACCACATCTTTTTGTCGTAGCCTTCCATGCCGAGCACGTAAAGTTCGCACTTCGGGAAGCGTTCTTCCTTGAACTGCACCGCAAGTTCGCCAATCGTTTTCGCATGGCGCGTGCGGATGCTGTGGAGCCCCACGAAACTCGTGTAGTCCAGGTCTAGCACCGGGCCTTCCTCGTCGATACAGTTGATGGGGTTCGGACGGTCCACCACGATAACGGGGATACCGGCCTTTTCGCAGGCCTTCATGCACAGGAACAGCGTCCAAATAAACGTATAGTAACGCGCACCCACGTCTTGCAGGTCCACGAGCATCATGTCCACATGGCTGAGCATCTCGGGGGTGGGTTCACGGTGTTCGCCATACAGGCTGTAGACGGGAATTCCCAGTTCGGGGTCGGTGTAACCTTCCCACTCGATCATGTTATCCTGGGTATGCCCCTTAATGCCGTGCTGCGGGCCAAAAAGCGCAGAATGCTTGAAAAGCTTGCCGTCGTATTCCTTCAGAAGGTCGAGAGTATAGCGTAAATCGGGCAAAACTGAAGCCGGGTGGAGGACTGCGCCGAGGCGCTTGCCTTTAAGATTTGCGGGAAAAACTTTTTCAAAACGTGTAAGAGCGAGTGAAATCATGAGATAGAGGCTAGGATTTAGAATCTAGGGGTTAGGGGTGTGCAAAGTTGTTTTTCTTAATATATAATTCTTTTGGGTCCCTGATGGTGTGGCTTATAATAGCCGAAGCCGCTTTTTTCTAGATTATTTGGCATGAAAAAAGCTATTAAGATTACCCTGATTTCCCTTGTCGCCTTGATTGTCCTCGTTCTCGCGGCCCTCAAATTCGCCCCGGGATTCATCAAGGATTACGTAGTAGCCCATTCCGAGGAGTTTATCGGTCGAAAAATGGCGATCGAAGACGTCAGCCTCAACCCGTTCACGTTTACCGTGAATGTCGACAAGTTCGCCTTGCTCGAACCGGACGGCACGACCCCGTTTGTCGCCTTCGAGAAGTTCCGCATCAACGTAGACCCGCTCAAGATTGTGACAAAGACCGCCGCAGTCAGCGAAATCTACATGAAAGGCCTCTACGTACACGTGACGCAGAACGGGGACAAGTTCAACTTCAGCGACATTCTGGATTTCCTTGCCAAGGCGGACTCCGCCTCCCCCGACACGGTTGCGGTCGACACGACAGCATCCGACACCGGCATGGTCAACGCAGCAGAAATCGCAAAAGGCCTCCCGGTCAACATTTCCGTCAAGAATATCGTGTTCGAGAACGGCAACATTATATATGAAGACAAGAAGATTGGTTCCAAGATCCATATCAAGGACTTTGGCGTGGCCATTCCGGCAGTCTACCTGAGCAACAAGCAGACGGACGTGGGCGTAAGCCTCAAGTTTGCCGACGGCGGCGACTTGAACGTCAAGGTGTCTGTCAATGCGGCAACAAACGACTTCAACGTGAACGTGGGCCTCAAGGACTTCGCCCTGGCCAGCGGCAAGCCCTACCTGAACGACTTTATTGCCTACAAGGACTTCAGCGGCAGCGTCTCCACCGACATTTCCGTTGCCGGCAACCTGGGCGATGTGCTCTCGAGCAACGTGGGCGGCGTCGTTTCCGTTGACAACGTTGTCCTGACCGAAACCAGCGGCAAGACTATCGGCGTAAAGCATGTCGGCGTCGGAATCGGCAAGGCAAACTTGAACGAGAACAAATTCCTCATTGACTCGGTGATTGTGGATGGCGCATACGCCCACCTCGACATGTACAAGGACGGCAAGACGAACATCGACGTGCTGCTCGCCCCGCTGAACAAGAAGTCCGCTGCACCGGCCGACAGCAGCGCTCCCGACACCACGGCCAAGGAAGAAGCGAAGCCCGCCCCGGCCAAGAAGATGGTCGCCAAGGTCGGCAAGCTCTACGTCCACAACACCAAGGTCAGCGCGAACGACCAGACCCTCACGAAGCCGTTCAACTACACGGTGAGCGGCATTACCGTGAACGGCTCGAACATCAACTTTGACACTCCGTGCACCGTAAACGTCACTGCGGCATTCCCCGAAGGCGGCAGCGTTTCGGTCAAGTACCAGGGCGCATTGAGCGATATGGGCACGATGGACGCCTACATCAGCGTGAAGAACCTCGCCCTGAAGCACTTCAGCAACTACAGCCTCCACTACACGGGCTACCCGATTAGCGCCGGTACGATGGCCTTCGCGAGCGAGAACAAGATCCAGGACTTCAACCTGGAAAGCAAGAACACCATCGATATCTACAATATCGACGTCGGTGACAAGGACGATTCTGTCGACCCGGAATTCATGGTCCCGATGAAGGTTGGCCTGTACATTCTCAAGGACAAGAACGACAAGATCCAGTTCGACGTGCCGGTCAAGGGCAACATGAAGGACCCGGAATTCTCCGTGCTGAAGATTATCTGGAAGACCGTGATGAACCTGATTATCAAGGTGGCCGTATCCCCGCTGAAGGTTGTGGGCAATGTCGCCACGACCGGAGCCGGCATGGTCGGTCTCGACTTGGGCAATGACGACGAGATTATCATTGACGTGAAGAGCGCCACATTCACAAGCGAACAGTACGCCAAGGCAACCAAGATGACCGAGGCACTTGTCAAAGACCCGAAGCTCAAGCTCATCTTTACGCAGTACTACAACCCGACGAAGTCTGCGAAAAAAATCAAGCAGCACAAGCTGAAGACGGACTTCTACAAGCAAAGCCAAGGCAAGCAGACCCTGAACGAGCTCGACGAACGCGCCATACTTGAAATCAAGGACGGCGACGACGCCTTCAAGGCATATGCCAAGGAGCATGCAGCGGAAGTCGACGAGAAATCGCTGAAGAAGGAACTGGCCGAACTTGCCGCCAAGCGCAACGACGACCTGCTCAAGGTGTTGATGCAGCAGAACGGCGTCACGAAGAAGAACATCAAGGTCATCACCGCTCCTGCCGGTGCGCTCAACAGCCACAATCGCAAGGCGATGTATAAAGTGACCGTGGATGTGCAGTAGAGCGTTGAGGTCGGGGCTGAAGCCCCTCTGAGCAGTCAGCGATGAGCAGTAAAACCGCAGAGATTATACTCATACCTCATACCTCATGGCTCACCGCTCATAGCTCATTGCTCGTGCCTCGAACCTAAAATTTCTACATTTGACCGCATCATGAGCGAAGAACTTTGTGCAAATCTTTCCCAGAAGGTGCAGGAGGCCGCCAAGGCCCCCAAATACCGCGGGGCTATTTTCCAGATTGAAGCCGACGAAAAGGGACTTGCCCTCGTAGACGTTAAAGAATCCAGCCTCAAAGTCTACTTGATGATAGACCCGGAATGCGACAAGATTCTGGAGACGCGGTTCTTCACTTACGGTGGCCCGATATTCACCGCCCTCGCCGACACGTTCTGCAAGAAAATCCAGATGGTGACGGTGGACGAGGCCTGCGCCATCACGGCCGAGAGCCTGGAACTCGAACTCCGCGATACTCCAGATGTACGCGCCATCCCCGAAAACGCTCCCGAAATCAAGCAGATGAATACGCTCATCAAGCGCATCCTCGAGGCCTACCCCGAAAAGAAGGGCACCGCCATCCTCGTGCGCGAAAAGATGGAGCGCATCAAGTACCGCACGCAGACGGCCGAAGGCCGCGCCGAAGCGGACGCCGAGTGGAACGCCCTCGCGAAACACGAAAAAATCGAGAAAATCGAAGCCTGGCTGCACCAGTCCGTCCGTGGAATGCTCCAGGGCGACGGTGGCGACGTGGAAATCCTCGACCTCACGGAAGACAATCGCCTCAAGATCCGCTACCAGGGCGCATGCGCCGGTTGCGGTTCAGCCATGGGCGGCACGCTCTTCTACATCGAGGACGAACTCAAGAACAACGTGTACTACAACCTGATTGTGGAACCCGAGGATCCGCTCGACAACCTCCCGCCGAACCAAATGTCCGATGCCGACCGCAATTTGGCCGGGCTGGACGACAACAATCCGCCACCCAGTCTGTTTTAGTAGCTACGAGCTATGAGGTCGCGACCTCCGGTCGCTTTGAGCAATGAGGTATGAGAACACCTCAAAACTCACAGCTCATACCTCACCGCTCACAGCTCATTGCTCACTGCTCACGGCTCATTGCCCATACCTCACCGCTCACTGCTATTTTCTATATTGCATCCTGTAATTATCAAAGGAAACTTTATGTCCGAAGAACTCGTTTTGAAATTTGTCGATCCCGTGCCGATGCGCTACGGTGAAAACTCCCACCAGTCCGCTGTGTTCTACCGCGACCCGACCTGCACTGAAGCAAGCCTCGCCACCGCAAAGCAGCTCTGGGGCAAGGAACTTTCCTACAACAACATCGTCGACGCTGACGCCGCCCTCGAGATGGCCCGCGAATTCAGCGACGGCAATGCAGTCGTCATCGTGAAGCACATGAACCCCTGCGGACTCGCTACCGGCGAAACGCTCCGCGAAGCCATGGAAGCCGCCTGGGCAGGTGACCCGGTGTCGGCGTTCGGTTCCGTGATTGCCGTGACCCGCAAGGTCGACCTCAAGACAGCCGAGTTCCTCAAGGGCAAGTTCGTGGAAATTCTCCTCGCTCCGGCATTCGACGACGACGCTCTCGAATTCCTCAAGAACAAGTCCAAGGACATCCGCCTCTTGGAAGTCGGAGAAATCAAGAAGGCTACCCACTGCAAGGTCTACAAGCACGTCATCGGCGGTATGCTCGTCCAGGACCGCGACGTGGACACCTACGAAAAGTTTGAATGCGTGACGAAGGCCCAGTTCCCGAAGAACAAGGAAGACCTCGCCCGCTTTACCTGGCTCGTGACCAAGCACACCAAGAGTAACGCCATCGTGATGGGCTACGAATACAAGCCCGGTTACTTCCAGGTGATGGGCCTCGGCCCCGGCCAGCCCAACCGCATCGACTCGAACCTCCGCCTCTGCCAGCCCCGCGTCCGCGACAACGTCGCCCGCCTGGAAGAAGCCAAGCCGTTCTTCGACGAATCCGGCAAGCTTATCGACGAGGCCGGACTCAAGGCCCTGGAACGCAAGGTGTTCGGCGAAGTCGTGATGGGTTCCGATGCCTTCTTCCCGTTCCCGGATAACGTAGAAGCCGCCCACGACGCCGGCGTGCGCTACATCGTTCAGCCGGGTGGTTCCAAGAAGGACGACCTCTCCATCGAGAAGTGCGACGAGTTCGGCATCGCCATGGTGTTCACCGGCATGAGGCACTTCCGCCACTAAGCATATTAGGTTGTCATGATTCCTGCATCGACAAAAGAAACCGTCCAAAAAGAGAAAAACCTGTATTATACGGTTCTCTCTTTTTTGAAGGACGTTCGCAAGAAGGGTAAAACAACCCAGAAGGAATGGGGCAATTACCGCAAGCTCCTCAAGCAGCTGTCGCTTTCTCCAGAAATGTACAAGGCTGCGGACATGTGGGCCATGGACAACCTAGACCAGTTCCATCCTGAAACAACGCAGTTGCCGCCATTGAACGACATGGAAGCCATCGCCAGAGTTTCAAAGGAATTCCTTTCACAGCTGATGGAAGCCCTGTATTACGGCATGCTGAATCAGACCCAGGCCAACCTGATTTCCGACGAAATTCAGGATGCCGACCCGGAATGTGTCAGTACGGCCTCGCTTGAGGATTTGCTGGTCAAGCTCTGGATCGGGAACGCCAAGACATACCGGAAGATGGTGACGAATTGATCGACCAACGTGTACGTGTCATCGGTGGTGGCCTTGCTGGCTGCGAGGCGGCTCTCCAGTTGGCGAGCCGCGGTTTCAAGGTTGACTTGTACGAAATGAGGCCGGTAAAGCAAACGCCTGCACACAGGGACGGTCACCTGGCGCAGTTAGTTTGTTCCAACAGTTTCAAGGCTTTGGGCGTTACATCGGCTCACGGGCTTTTAAAGCAGGAGCTCACGATGCTGGGCAGTTTCCTGCTTGACTCCGCACGGGAAGCGGCAGTCCCCGCTGGCGATTCCCTCACGGTGAACCGCGACATTTTCAGCGAATCGGTAGAAAAGAAAATTGCGGAAAACCCCAACATCACGCTTCGCCGCGAAGAGGTAACCAGCCTCGAAGGCGACTGCCCTACCCTAGTGGCAGCAGGGCCCTTGGCCAGCGATGCCTTGGCCGACGACATTTTCAAGCGCCTGGGAAGCAACCGTCTCCACTTTTTTGACGCCATCGCTCCTGTGGTCGAGGCCGACAGCATCGATTTTGACCACGCCTTTTACATGAACCGCTGGGAAAAGGGCGAAACTGCGGACTTCATCAACTGTCCGCTGGACAAGGAAACCTACACGGAATTCGTGCGCAAGCTCTGCGAAGCCGAAGCCGTAGAACCGCGCCCCTTCGAAAAGAACGAGCTGTTCGAGGGTTGCCTCCCTGTCGAGGAAATGGCCCGCCGTGGTTACGAGACACTCCGCCATGGTCCCATGCGCCCTATTGGGCTAGGGCTCGGCAACAATGGTCACCTGTGGTATGCCGTCATTCAGCTCCGTGCCGAGAACAAGCAGAAAACGCTTTTCAACATGGTCGGCTTCCAGACCCGTCTCAAGTGGGGCACACAAAAGGAAATCTTTACCATGGTGCCGGCGTTGCGCAACGCCAAGTTCGCGCGTCTCGGCTGCATGCACCGGAACACTTTTATCGAGTCTCCGAAATTCCTGGACGCGACGCTGCGCCTGCGTCCGGACCTTCCCTGCTCCCAGGGAATTCCGCCAACCTGGTTCGCTGGTCAGATTACCGGTTCCGAAGGATACACCGAAGCTGTGGCTACAGGGTGGTATGCTGCCTGGAACATGGCACAAACCCTCTTGCACGGTGTCGCAGACCCTCTCCCGGACGAGAGTTGTATCGCTTCGCTCATGAACCGCCTTGTCGAAGAGAACGAGAATTTCCAGCCGATGAACTTCAATTTCGGACTTCTTCCGCATAAAATGGAAATGAAGAAGAAAAACAAGAAGGAAATCCTTGCGGAACAAGCACAAAAGGCCGTTTTAGCCTGGATTGACAAGCGAAATAGCCAATTTTAGACTTATTTAGACTTATTCTTCTTTTTTTTAACTATTTTCTCCTTAGTTTAATCAACAAAGGAGAAATGAATGAACCTTAAACTTTTGACTCTTGGAACCGCTGTAGCTATTTCTGCAGCAATGGCTCAGAATGCAGCTCCGGCCGCCCCGGCTCAGCCCGCAGCCCAGCCTGCAGCAGCACAGCCTGCAGCCGCTCCGGCTGAACAGCCCGCAGCAGAACAGGCAGCCCCTGCCGCCGAAGCCGCTCCGGCTGAACAGGCCGCTCCGGCCGAAGAAGCCGCTCCAGCTGAACAGCCTGCCGAACAGGTCGCTGCTCCGGCCCCGGCACCCGAACCGGCCCCGGCTCCTGAAGCCGCTCCGGCACCGGCACCCGAAGCCGCCCCGGCCGAAGAAGCCGCAGCTCCAACCCGTTTCGATGTTCTCCATGGCAACTCCTACAACGCCGTGGGTAACGAAGCCGCTGCCGCTACCATTGGCGGTAACATGGCTATCCCTGTAGACATGTTTGGTTCCAAGCTTTTCTATGTTGAACCGACCCTCCAGACCGGTGCAGTCGCCTTCGGTAACGAAGCCACGACCTACTTCCTCAGTTTTGACAACTCCAGAGATCTCGGCCTCCTCACTGCCGGTTTGGCAAAGCAGACCTTCGGTGTTAGTGTCAGGGCTTCTCTCGGCAAGACCTTCACCAATGTCGACGACAACGCCGACACCGAAACTTCCACCACGCAGCCGGGTGACGATATCGGTGCTAGCGCCGGCTTCATCTTGGGCGGTTACAAACTGGCCGTAAGCGCTGATTGGCTCACCATTGCCGAAGACAACGACGTCGAAACCAAGAACAACGAAAAGGACGACCACTTCTTCGACATTTCCGCCAACGTGAGCCTTTCCAACACTCCGTCCGGCAAGAACGTGTTCTGGAGCGTAGGCTTGGACTTCCTCCGTCACAACCTCACCTCGACGAACAAGCCCAAGGGTGGCAAGGAAGTCACGGAAACAGATCCGAACTCCCACCTGCTCTTCTCCCCGTACTTCAACATCGGCGGAACCATCCTGAGTGCTGAGAACGCACGCATTCTTATCGGCTTGAACACCGAACTTCCTATCATCATCTATGATGATATCGATGACGAACGCGAAAGCGCCATGGAATTCGGCCTCAACACGACTCCGAACATCCTCGGCGAACTGGCCCTCACCAACTGCTGGATCATCCATGCCGGCGTTGCCCATACCTGGACGCTGTTCGACTATGCGACGGAAACGGTCGGCAAGACGGAAACCTCCGAAATCACCTTCTACACCAGCAAGACGACGGTTGATACGGGTATCCGCTTCCAGTACAACAACTACGCCCTCGAAGCGAACATCGCCAAGAACTTCTACAACGATCCTCTTGGCGGATTCAACGGCGATCCTATGATTGCCTCTCTCGGTGGCTTCATCTTCTTCTAATCGAAGAAATCCTTGAAACTAAGGAATCCCGCAGGTCTTCTGCGGGATTCTTTTTATGAATAGAAACCTCTCTACAAACGTGTCATTTTTTTTCAGTAATTTTCAATAGGTCGGGAGCGAAGCGATTTTGCTGAACCGTTGGCCTTCCAGCTGGAAAAAGCGAACCGAGTCACCCAGAGCAAGCATCACATACTTGGGCGTTAGAATCCTCAAGTATTTGTTGAGCTGGACCTGTAATGCTTCCCATGTGTATTCGCCGGGAGCCTTGCATTCCACCAGCAGCCACGGCTTGTCGAGAGCTGCACCCTCACGGAAGTTGTGCACCAATATGTCGACGCGGTCATCCGTCTTGGGATCGATGGCGCATAGGCCGAACTCCACCGCAATCAGGTGGGCAGGCACCTTGACCTCGTTCAGCAGGAACTGGATAGTCGCCTGACGCACGTGTTCTTCGGGCGTGGCGGGAACATCCTTCTTGCGGATGGGATCATATAGCGTTCCGTGGGGCATATAATTAATTAATAATTGATAATTGATAATTGATGATGGATGACGGGTTCATAAAATAAAAATTTTTCGGCGGGGTTGACACTTCACAAACCTATGAACTATATTTAGAATCGTGAACAAAATCTTTGGACAGAACCTCGCAGCAGCGATGATTGCAGCAAGCCCGGCAGCAGCCCGAGCTATTATGGGGCTGTCCAGAGAAACCAAGATCTGCAAAGCATAGCGCTAAAATCCAGACCAAAAGTTTCAAGGGCAGCCCCGCAAACGGCTGCCCTAACTATTTACCCAAATCTTTAACTATTAACCTAGGAACCGGAAGTTCTTAGATAAATATTATTCTATAATTACGCAGTAAAATTTGAGAATTTTCGATACCTATACAGGAGCATAAAATGCGCAGAAGACTATTGAGCGAAGGTGCCAAGGAACTCTCTTACGAAATCCGCGAGATCGTGAAGAAGGCAAACCAGCTCAAGGCACTCGGCCTCCCCATCCACTGGGAAAACATCGGCGACCCGATCGAAAAGAAGTGCCAGATTCCCGACTGGATCAAGGATATCGTCGTGGACCTCGCCAAGACGAACCGCAGCTACGGTTACTGCCCCTCCAAGGGCATGCTCGAGACCCGCGAATTTCTGGTGAAGGAGAACAACAAGTTGGGCGGCGCCCAGATTAACGTCGACGACATCCTGTTCTTCAACGGCCTCGGTGACGCCATCGCCACCATCTACGGCCTCCTCTCGATGAACACGCGTATCATCGGACCGGCCCCGGCCTACTCCACCCACAGTTCTGCCGAAGCGGCCCACGCCCACACGGCCCCGATTACCTACAGGCTCCAGCCGGAAAACCACTGGTACCCGGACCTCGAAGAACTCGAGAACAAGGTGAAGTACAACCCGAGCATCGCGGGCATCCTCATCTTGAACCCGGACAACCCGACCGGCATGGTCTACCCGCTCGAAATCCTCCAGAAAATCGTGGATATCGCGAAGCGCTACAACCTGTTCATCATCTGCGACGAAATCTACAACAAGATTACCTACAATGGCGCCCACGCCTACGCGCTTGCCGAATACATCGGTGACGTGCCGGGCATTGCGCTCAAGGGTATTTCCAAGGAATACCCGTGGCCGGGCGCTCGCTGCGGCTGGGCCGAATACTACAACCGCGACAAGGACGAGCAGTTCGACGCCTTCTGCCGCGCTATCGACAACGCCAAGATGGTGGAAGTCTGCTCGACCACGCTCCCGCAGATGACGATTCCGCGCGTGCTGGGCGACAAGCGTTTCATTGAGCACCGCACCGCACTGAACGAAAAGATTGGCCGCCGCAGTGCCATCATCAACGAAATCCTTTCCGATATCCCGGAACTTTACTTCAACCCGACTTACGGTGCATTCTACAACACCATCATCTTCCGCGAAGGGACGCTTAACAGCCACCAGAGCCTAAAGATTGACAACCCGATCATCAAGAAGAAGGTCGAGGAATGGTGCAGCAAGACCACGAACCTGGACTACCGCTTCGTGTACTACCTGCTGGGCGCAAAGGGCATCTGCGTTGTGCCGAGTACGAGCTTCTGCACCGACCTGAAGGGCTTCCGCGTGACGCTCCTCGAAGAGGATGAAGACGAACTGCGCAGCGTGTTCACCACAATCCACGACGCCATCGTGGAATACCTGCACAGCTAAAGTCGCAGAAACTACAGAGCACTCTTATTAAATAAGAGTGCTTTTATTCAATTAAACGAAACAGTCCCTAATGGCCTGAATGATAGCATCCTGCTGTTCAGGAGTCATCTTGTTGTCGCTCGGGAGGCAAAGCCCGCGTGCAAAGATGTCTGCACCGGCATCCGTACATTCGCCAGCGATGTAGGCGTTGGTGCGAGCCCGACCATTCCCCTGTGCAGTCACGAAAGCATGGCTCATGTACATGGGCTGCATGTGCATGGGCTTCCAGATGGGGCGGCCCTCGGCGTTCATCGCGGCAATCTTCTCAAGAATTTCCGTGGGACAACTCTTGCCGATCTCGTGGACATACAGCGCATCGGAGCCGCTGCGAACTTGCCTGCACATGGCATCCTTGTCGATTATCATGCAGCTGAGCCAGAAATTCGGTACGGAATTCTCGGCATCGTAGGGGTTCATCTGCACCGGCAACCCCTTGAATCCTTCGCGGTAACGCTCATATATGGCGCGTTTCTGGGCAATATGCTCCTCGAGGTAGGGCATCTGGCCGCGGACCACACCCGCGATGACGTTGCTCATGCGGTAGTTGTAGCCGACTTCCTCGTGCTCGTACCAAGGGGCGGCCTCGCGCGACTGCGTGCTCCACTTACGCACTTTATCGGCATCTTCCTTACTGTCGGTGAGGAACATGCCGCCGCTGCTGCCGGTAATGATCTTGTTGCCGTTGAAGCTGATGGCGCTGTAGTCGCCGAAATTGCCAGTCTGTACGCCCTTGTAGGTCGCGCCAAAGCTCTCGGCGGCGTCTTCGATAAGGAGAGCTTTGTGTCGGGCGCAAATCGCGCGGATTTCGTCGACCTTGCCGGGTGTTCCGTATAAATGAACAAGAACGACAAGACGCACATCGGGGTAGATTTCAAATGCTTTTTCGAGTGCGACCGGGTCCATGTTCCAGGTATCGTACTCAGTGTCGATAAACACGGCCTCACCATTCTCGTAGGCTACGGGGTTGACCGTCGCATCAAAAGTCATGTCGCTGCAAAACACCCTATGGCCACGCAGGGCCCCCTCGCCCACCTTGGGCATGCCGTACAGCGCCTCGCCAGCGAGCTTCGTGCATAGATGGAGCGCTGCGGTTCCAGCGGAAAGCGCCACAGCGTACTTGCAGCCCACCTTCTCGGCGACCATGCGTTCCAATTCGTTGATGTTTGCGCCGACGGTGCTCATCCAATTGGTTTCGTAGGCCTCGGTCACGTACTTGATTTCGTCGCCGTGCATCGTAGGGCTACTGAGCCAAACTTTCTTTTCGAAACGTGTCATATAAATTCTCTTTTTTTGCAAATATAAGATTATTCGCATTTAAAGAGCATCGACTATGTCCCTAAAACATCACATGATACGGGATTTGCTTATCGAAACGACGCCCCTTGAGGTCGTGGTAGCCATTCAAATTATTAGAACGGGCGGGCGACATCGTATTGTCAGGGCGAACGACACTCGGTTCAATAGCCGTCGTTCCGGACGAACTTGAAATTCCGCTGTCGCTTGAACCCGGCGCAATTTCCGAAGAACTGGAAACGGCCGCCGAACTTGAAATATTCACCGAACTCGAGGATTCCACGGCAGGTTCCGGCAACTTCGCCGCCTTGAATTGGAACTTCTGGTTATCCGTCCCGGTGCGGACCCACGTAATCACGGGCATTCCCGCATCCTTCGAGATGTTCAGCACATCGCCCACGAAGTCGCTATCGTAATCGCCATAAACGTAATAGCCCTTGTTCACAGACGCATTTTCAATGCGGATATTGCAAGCAGTCTCAGATGTCTTGACGGTATCAAGCAAAGCCTTGGGCGGGCAATAATAGCGACCGGTCGCAAAGTTCTTGAGCGTGTAATGGCGTGCGGAATCGCCCTTTGCAATCACCCACAGCTGAGCATCAGCAGATTCGTCCGTCGGACGCTGCACCACGATGCCGTTTTCGTCTTCGAGTGCCATGTTGCTATGCGTCACCGTCAGGCGGTAGCCCCCTTCGGCAAGCGGAGCGTTGTTTACTTTGTCTACACCCGTCGAGGTGCGCTTGATTTTCTGGATATTCGCATCCTCGTCATAATACAGGTAGTCAATATTCACGGAACGGCGGTAAGTCCAGCCGCCCGGAGAGTTCGCGCCGTGATACATAAAATACCAGTGCCCGAGATACTTGAAAATCGCCTGGTGGTTCGTCTCGGAATTGTCAAGCTTATCGTTGATGACGCCCTTCTGCGTCCAGGGGCCATTCAAACTGGGCGCCATTGAGTAGTTCGTCGTGGAGGGGTAACCCGAAGCGTAACTGAAGTAGTAGTTGCCGCGGTACTTGTGCATCCACGGGGCCTCGAAAAAGTCCTTAATCTTGATATCTTCGGGAGTACTCGCAAGTTCAAGCATGTTCTCCTTGAGTTTCACGCGACGGCCCGCATTCCACGAGCCCCAATACATCCAGATATCATCGCCATCGTAGAAAATCGCGGGGTCGATATTCAGCGCCACGTCGTTCTGCGTGTTGTCGGTAACGAGCGCCTGCCCGATAGCGTCCTTCCACGGGCCCGACGGATGGTCCGCCACCGCGACGCCAATCGCAAAGCCTTCGCTACCATTTTCCTTGATTGTCGCATGGTGCACCGCCACATACCAGTAGAACTTGCCGTTACGGTATTCGCAATGTCCCGCGAACGCGCTCGCATTCGCCCACTTGAAAGTCTTGACGCTCAGCACCGCACCGTAGTCGTGATAGTTTTCCATGTCATCGGTCACCATCACGTGCCAGTCGTTCATCACGAACGCCTTGTTGTTATTGCCCTGCGGGCCCTGCTCGTCGTGCCCCGCGAAAATGAACAGGCTATCGTGATACACGAGCGCCGCCGCATCCGCCGAATAAAAATCAGTCGTGAGCGGATTCGCCGCGAGACAAGCCGCAGCCAGGAGCAGAACGATTGAAAAAATTTTACGCATAACAAAAACTTTTTTTGGGAGATCCCCTAGAACATCACCCTGTACGGGATTTGCCTGTCGAAGGCGCGGCCCTTCAGGTCGCGGTAGGCCTTGCGAGCGGGCGTTTGAGAATCGTGGCGGATAGCACGCGGGACAATTGCGTCCGTGCCCGAAGAACTGGACAAAATACCGGCAATTTCCGAGCTGCTAGATGAGGCCGTTGAATCTGCCAAAGAGGAACTGGAAAGCGGTTCGCCGCACGGTTCCTGATTGCAGACAATCTCCCCCGACGAGCTCGCGAACACGATGTTCCTGACAATCGCCTCGCCCGAAATGCTGGATGCTGTCAGGTAAAAGTCCTTCACACCGCCGATACTCTTGAGGTTCGAGCAAGTCACCGTTGTCCATCCGTTAGCAACCGACTTCGCATTGGCCGCCACCAGTTCGCATTCCGAAAGAACGGTCCCGTCCTTCTTGCCGTCGCGAATGCTGAGCTTGCCGCTGGTAAGGCTCTTCACCTCGATAGCCACGTCCACAGACTTGATGGAATCCGTCACCACGTTCTCGAAAATCGCGTAGCCACCGTCCTTGATGGCGAACTCGTCATCTGCCGTCAGACGCACGCGGATGCCGTTGTCAAAACCGTTCGCGGGAATCGTATCGCGAATCACGCGCAAGAAGTCGATGCGGTCGAGTTCCGCAAAATTGCCGTTCGGCGAAGGCTCCAGTTCGATGAAGTTGCCGCCACGCTTGAGTTTTGCAGGCACCATCACGACAGATTTTTCGGGGAATGTGCCCCACTCCCCCATTGGCGGGAGCGTCACCGTCTGCGACTTGCCATTCACCGTCACCTTGTGCGTCGCGGCCGCATCGCCACCGTTGGCGTAGCGGTAACGCAGCAGGTAGTCCCCCGCCTGCATAATGTTCATCGGCAGGCGAATCTTGGAGCCCTCGGTATTCACGTACGCAAGGTATTCCCCGTTCGAGGCCGTATTGCTCCGCGTAATCGCGAGGTCGCCCGACACCGCACGCGTCAGCACGCCATGCTCCACCTCGGCACTCAAATAACGCCCGAGGAAGGGCTGTCCCATCTCAGCCCAGTTATCCTCGGTAAACACGACATCACGGATGTGGATATGGTTGTACTTGTCGCCATTCAAATCATAGTAGTGATGCACAAAGCGCACGCGGTTCAAGTCCTGGAAGGCCTCGCCGCCGCCCGGCCCCACGTAGCGCCCGTAACGTTCCAAGAGAATCGTGCCGCCACCGGTCGCCATATCGTTCCCTGCGCGGTCCTTGTACGGGCCCGTCACCTTGTCGGCACGGCCATAAGCCGTCTTGTAGGTGGTCTGCTCGATGTTCGCACCCTGCTGGCAACACTTGTCCCAAGCTGTAAAGAGGAAATACTTCCCCCCATGTTCAATGAGGCTCGGTCCTTCTTCCGCACCCTCGCTCGCCTTGCTCGTACGGCGGGCAATGTTATAAACCGTCTTGTCATCGCTCGCCTGGTAACCCGATTGCGCGTCCAGCTTGATCAGCTGAATACCGAGCCCGAACGAACCGAATGCCATCCAGTAATTGCCCTCGGTATCACGCACCACGTCGGCATCAATCGCGTTGTACTTGTCCGAAGTCACGGTGTGGAAAACATGGCCATGGTCCTTCCAGCCGTAGCCCTCCGTTCCGGGCATAATCGAAGTCGTCGCCTGGTAGCCAATAGCCGAAGAGCGCTTGCCGAAAACGGAAACGCAATAATAGGCGCGGAATTCGCCGTTCATGTAGTAAAGATCCGGAGCCCAGATGCCCTCGGTACCGGGTGCATACTCGTAGGCCCACTGCGGAATCGCGTTCACGGTGGACTTATGGTCGTGCCAGGTGTAGGCATCTTCGGAGGTCCACAGTTGCAGATTGTTGTTCGTGCTCATGAGGGCGTAGCCGTCCTCGAACCGCACCATGCTCGGGTCGTGACCGGGCTGCAGGTTGTCTTTCGCATACCAATCTGCGGAAAAAGCAAACGACACTCCAAACGCAACCCCCAGGCCCACACACCCAAACATAGCGCCCAAACGGCAACGAAATCCCAAACACATATAATACTCCCTGACGGTTTACCCCTAATATATCTTTTATTTTCACAAAAGTCAACAGAAAATATTTATTAAAAGTCTACATTTTTACAAAAACAAAACAATCGTAAGTGATTTTACAAAAATCAATCAAATAATAAAGTCCACATTTAAGCAAATATTCCTAAAAGCCGCTCCAAATTGACGTCACGGCAGAAAATTCCCACGAAAAACGCTTGCCAAAAAAATGTTAAATTCATATCATGAAGAAAATTGCACTTATCTTTTTATGCAGCATCGCTCTGTTCACCGCTTGCAGCGACGATTCCTCTTCTAATGTCAAAGGTTTCTTTGAAGACTCGGACATCATCGCAAAAACACACGACGACCTACCAATCTGTTCCGACACCCAGGAAGGAACATTCGTTTACGTTAAAGACGAAAAACGGAGCTACATTTGCCAAAACAACGTATGGACTCCTGAAGAATCTTCCCAAGAATCCTCGTCTTCTAAAACCGAGGACGACTCCTCTAGCAGCGAAGCTTCTTCTAGCGAAACCAACAACACCCAGGAACCCACTTCGTCCGCGACAGACGAGCCATCTTCGTCCGAAACCGAAGATTCGTCTTCTGACACCGAAAGTTCCAGCAGCGCAGAACCGGACTCTTCTGCAGAATCCTCCTCTTCCGAGAAAGCCCCTATTATTTTTGCAATCCGCGACATCAACGTAGGTGTATACCAGTATAAATTTTCCGATATGGACAATTTAAACTTAGTCATTTACAACAACGAAGAACAAGCTATTAGCGACCTAACATTTTTTTTATATGTATCAGGAAAACCTGAAAACATAGAACCCGTTTCAGGCGATGGAGATCAGCCGGGCACTTGCCCGCTCCTCATTGACGAAGATATCTGCCTAATAATCGACAGCGCAGGATTTGATTCTCCCTGCAAACTTACAGATGGAACGGACGCTAACAATACACTAAGAGACAACTTTAGACGTTCCATTCCTAAACAATTAGAGTACTCCTATAACGCATCAACAGGAGAATACGCCTATTATATACCAGTCTCTCTCGGAGATCTGGAAATTCCCCCATTAAGCCGCCTGAGAATTGACATAAACTTTTCGAGCGGAATTTACCAGAACAACATGTGCGAAACCCTTAGAACCAAGGCAAAAAAAGAACTTAATTCAACTAGCGGGGGTTGGTCCTGGATAGCCCACCAAAAAGACGTAGACGGAGCCGACTACGATGGAATCCCCCTATGGGAAAAGGATCAGGGAGACACCGAAAAAACCCCGATTAACCCATACATCACCCTTTATATAGGCAACGAACTTATTTTTGGCATTCCCCCAACACTCTAAGTTTACCGCATTTCACCAAACAACTTAACAAAAACATCCCCGGTATCGCCAAGAAATTTTTTTATTGGAAACAAACATAGTCAACAATATTTGATTATATTTCATATAACCTTCATCCGGGGAAAACCATGAAAAAACTCCTCCTTGCCGTGATAATGCTCCTGGCATTCACCTCGAATGCATCAGCAAACGCCAACAAGCCCCTCATTTTCGGCCTCCAACTCATAGATGCCATCGAATACGCTGCCGGCCCCGACGCGCCAGGATACAGAGACGAAGGGGGGTACAGAATGTACCTCTCGCTCAACGCCAGCACCATGTTCGCAATTACCCCGGAGTTCGCGATCCATGCGGGACTCGGCATCGAATACCGTTACTTCTCGTTCGATATACGCGACACCGTAAACGCCATGGGCGTTTCAACAACAGGCGGATGGACAGCGGAATCCAGCGAAAACGAAGACATGGACTACTCCGTGGGCCTCTCGATACCCTTGATGGCGCGTTACTTCCTCTTCGATGGCTTTTACGGAGAACTCGGCACCATCATCGACATAAATTTTTTCGAAAAATTTAAGCCATACTTCACGGACGAATATGTTGACATCAGCGAACAGAATACGCTCAACGTCGGCATCGGCGGCGGCGTTGGCTACATTTTCTCCTTTGGCCTGGAAATCAATGGTATGTTTACCTACGGCCTAACCAACCTATACTCAAATGCGGATTGGGTCGGCCACCGAATCTACCTCAACGTCGCTTACTGGTTTAACTACAGGTAAGCAAGAGCTGTCAAACTATGAAAAAAATCATATTGTCCGCTCTCTGTGCCGCATCAGCCGTTTTCGCAGGCACATTCGAAACCTGGGATGGGGCCAAAGTTTATGAAGGTTCCAATCCTCAGATCCATACAGGTCTTGGCAATGGACTCGAAACAGAAGGCTACTGGTATTATTACTATGGCAACCCGGAAACGTCTGAAATTGTTTGGCCTGCAATGATAGAACCTCTTTACGCCGAACAAAGTTTAGAGCCCGTCATTTACGAGTGCAAAGGATTTTGCGGCACGGCGATTCTAGGCAATGGATCAAATGAGCGCAATTCGTACGTCGGCGTGGGTTTCAACGTCGTTGGAGAAACATCAACAACAAATCATAATCCAGCCACCGGCGACGCATCTGCCTGGGGTGGGCTCTGCGTGACCTACACATCCGACACGGATATCGCTTTGGAACTCGGCCTTGGCGACGACGTCGACTCCACAATCAACTACGCAAATCCGGCGGTAAATCTCCCTGCATCCAAAACAGGGAACAAGGTTGTCGCTTCATGGTCCGACTTTAAACAACCTTCATGGTACGACGGCTCTGTTAAATTTGATGGAGAAACAGCAGCAAAGCAACTTGCCGGCGTACACTTTAAAATTCAAGCGGCCCCGGGCGAATACAAATTCAACATTTGCGCCGTCGGGCCGAAAGATGGATCATGTCCGGAAAAATGCGGAGAATCAAGTGCAGAGCCCCAAATTGTCCGCGAAACATCCGCAAACAAGGCGGTTTTAAACGGGCGCACGCTCGAATTCACGGGCATAAAGGCAACCGCCGAAGTGATCAATTCGCTCGGGCAAGTCGTGATGAAAGGCACTATAGGTAACGACGCAACGCTCAACCTTTCAACGCTCGATGCGGGAAATTACATAATACGCATCAGCGGGAAGAACGTCAATTTCACGAAGAAAATCACATTGAAGTAAAGCAATACAAAAAAGATTAGTATGCAAAAATCCCCCGGCATCGCCGAGGGATTTTTTTAAAGGGTTTTTATTTGATTACGTGTGAGCGTCGACCCATTCGGCGTTCTTCTTGCAAGCCTCGACGGACTTCGCGAAGGCGACCTTCTCTTCGTCGTTCATGGAGACTTCGAGAATCTTCTCGACACCGTTAGCGCCAACCACGACAGGCACGCCGCAGTAGAGGCCCTTCACGCCGTATTCGCCGTTCAGCATGGCAGCGCAGGAGAACACGTTCTTCTTGTCGAGGAGGTAGGCTTCGGCCATGTGCACGGCAGAAGTAGCCGGGCTGTAGAAAGCGGAGCCGCGGCCGAGGAGGTTCACGATTTCGCCACCGGCACCGGCGGTACGCTTGGCGAGTTCGGCAAACTTTTCCTTGCTCATGAGCTGAGAAACCGGGATACCGGCGACAGTCACGCATTCCATGATGGAGACCATCGTGTCGCCGTGGCCGCCCATCACGAGGGCCTTCACGTCTTCCACGGAAACACCGAGTTCGTCGGCGACGAAGCAAGCGAGACGGGCAGAGTCAAGCACGCCAGCCATACCGATGACCTTGTTGGCCGGGAGACCGGACTGCTTCTGCATGTTGTAGACCATAGCATCGAGCGGGTTCGTAATGACAATGACGAAAGCGTCCGGAGCGTTAGCCTTGATGGCTTCGGCGACGGTCTTGATCACGCCGCAGTTCTTGTCCAGGAGGTCGTCGCGGCTCATACCCGGCATACGCGGGAAACCGGCGGTAACGATAACCACGTCTGCACCCTTGAGGTCGGCATAGTCGGTAGAACCCTGAAGATCGACGGAGGAGTTGATGACGGAACGGCCTTCCATGATATCGAGAGCCTTGCCCTTCGGCATGCCCTGAGTCTGCGGAATGTCGATAAGGACGACATCGCCAAGGTTCTTCTGGGCAATAACGAGAGCCATTGTACCACCAATTTGACCAGCACCAACGAGTGCAATCTTCTTTCTAGCCATGATTAACCTTCCTTTTAAGGTATTGAAATTTTTCGCTGTAAATATAGCAAAAAATGCAAACATTTGAATATATACTCAACATAGTAATGATTAAAACAACTGCAAAAAAAGCTACTTTGCCACCCCATTTTGGGCCCCAACTTCTTAAAAAATGTTTACAAATCTTTGGATAAATAATCAACATTTTCTCCCCTAGCCTCCGATTTAACGCCACAAAAACAGGATAGATTAAAAATGTTTTTGGAAAGGAGGCCTTATGGCAAAGAAGAAACTACTCAGCGTAGTTGTTTTGACCGGCATATTCGCACTCACGAGCTGCGATGACTCGGAATCGACCGTCGCCGGTCCGGGATCGGAAACCACCCCGCAAATCGCGGATTTAACCACTTCAAGCTCTGACGGATTCGCTTTACCGGGGAGTTCCAGCGATGGAACCGCATTACCGGGAAGTTCGGACGGGCTTACCATCCCCGGCAGTTCTAGCGGTACAAGCCAACAAGCAGGCATCGGCGGAGCGGATATCGGCGGCACACCCGCTACCGGAAGCTCCAGCAGCATCGGCCAAGCTGTACCGGGTTCCAGTTCAAACATCGGTGGCGCCGAAGCCAATTCCAGCAGCAACGGCCAAGCAACTCCGGGCAGTTCCAGCAACGGCCAGGCAACTCCAGGTAGCTCCAGCAACGGGCAAGTCGCTCCGGCAAGCTCCAGCAGCGCTGGCCAGGCAACCACCCCGGCTAGCTCCAGCGAAGTCGCCCAGGCTAGCGGCGGCATTTTCCTCGCCGAGGGCAAGGAAGAAGAAAAAGACCAGATGAAGGTCGTCTATAAGACACGCACTGGTTGGGATGGCGAAGGAATTCTCGCTTATCCGGAACAGCTCTCCAGCGACAAGAAGCACGCTGTCGTGGTGTGGGGCCCGGGTGGCGGCGAAAAGCCAGACGCTTATGAAGGCATGATCCGAAGACTCGCTTCTCACGGTTTCGTCGTGATTGCACTTAAGGAATCTCCGGGCGACGCAAGCCAAGCCATGAAGGCTCTCGACTGGTTGGAACAGCAGAACAAGGATTCCAACAGCCCGCTGAACGGCAAGCTCGACATGAATACTGTCGGTTGCTCCGGCCACTCCATGGGCGGCCTTGAATCCGAGCAAGCAGCCATTAAGGACAAACGAGTTATCACGGCGTTCCTCAACAACAGCGGAGACCGCGGTGGTGGAGCATTCAAGAACATTCCCGCCACAAAGACAGCCGGTGTCGTCTTCGGCGAAAAGGGCATGGAACACGACAATGCCATCTCTGACTACAGGAGTGCAACAAGCGTTCCCGCCTGCATGATTGAAATGACGGGAGGCCCGATGAACAGCGAAGGCGGATACGGCCACGGTTCCGGCCCATGGGACGGCATGGCCATTACGATTGCCTGGATGCGCTGGCACCTCGGTGGCGAAGACTTCCGCAAAGCAGATTTCGTCGGCACAAGCGGCAAGTACATCAACGGCAACATCATTGGCAAACAGGGCAAATGGAAAGGCGAGTGCAAGAACTTTAACTAACGAGTTTTTGTTGTGCAAAAGCTGGCGGCATCGGCCGTCAGTTTTTTTGTATAAAGAATGCTCCTGCTTTTTTTCAAGAAGATGCGTTTACTAGCGCACTGTATCATTAAGGCGGTGTCAACTCCAAAAAAAGCAAATCTTCTGAATTTATTAGAAAAAAAATTTTGAAAGCCGAATCAGCATTTTTTTAACACAATCCGTGAACATCACGCCCCAAAAAGAGCGCTCCTAAAAAGATTTAAAGAGCCTTCATTTTTTTCACGGAACACAAAAAGAAACACCCCCAAAAAGCATCAAATTCACGCCTAAAAAGCAAACGAAGCCTACCGCGACCCCGCTTCAAAGCCCAGTAACGGCAATAAATACAGCACGAATACGGCCACATTGTAAACAAAAAATCATTACACAATCCACAAACGCTTCTCTACCAAACAAAACGAAACTGTTTTCTTACATTCGACATTTTACATTTCAAAAATAGACACAAACATTTTCTTACAAACAAAATTGTGTTAATATAATTTATACATATTATTAATAATAAATTCAAAATTATTTTGTTCGTTTCGTTCAAACTAGAAAATTTAACTATATTAAAATTCGCCTTGTAAAATAACACTTCACAACCAAGGCAAAAGAAGGAATATGAATAAAATAATCTATTCATCAATGGCTGCGGCAATGCTTGCATCTGTCGCATTTGGTCAAATTCAGTACAGAGACGAAGAGCGAAACGATTGCATTCATTTTGTAAATGGTGCAGGTCATTATGCTGATCACTGCTATATTAGCGGTCTCAAAAATATGGCTCCGGGCACCTGCTACAAAGTAAGGAACTCAAGAATTGCCGACGGTTCTATCCCTACAGTCGGGCACATGAATGACGATGCTGCCAATACGTGGTTTTGGAAACCGACGGAATGCACCAAGCATACGGTCAAAGCGCCTATTGAGGGCACCTACACCCTAGAACCGAAGTGCGTTGAATTTCACAATGGCTCGGGCAACTATGCAGCAAACTGCTACAGTTCCGGCTTGTATGACATGCAGCCGGGTAAGTGCTATACGGTGAACCCGGATAGGAAACCGGCTCCTGAAGGCGACGGTACACTCCCTCAAAATGATTACATGAACAACAGCGCTATCGATGGATGGTGGTGGGTCGAAACGGAATGCTATAATTTGCTTCCTATTGAAAATCCGCAGACTTCTGAATGCGATGACCCCAATAGCCAGGCCTGCTTGACAGCATGCCTTGCCGATCCAAGCATCGATCAAGCATGTGAAGCTGTGATTTGTGGAGACGATCCTACGAATCAGTATTGCCGCAATCAGTGTTCCGTTAACCTCAATAGCATCGGCTGCCAAGCATATTGCAACGGCAACACCAGCGACCCGATATGCCCGCAGCCGGGCAGTGGAACCAATCCTCCTTCGACCACTCGTCCTGATGAATGCGTCACTGACCCCAATGGTTCCGTTTGCCAGGACTTCTGCTTCCAGAATTCTACCGATGGAGCATGCGACGAGAACTTCTGCGCCAATAATCCTGACGACCCGAACTGCTTTGACAAGTGCATCAACTTTGTCAATGGCTCGGGCAATTATGCAGCAAACTGCTACAAGTCCGGTTTGCATCATATGCAGGCGGGCAAGTGCTATGCAGTTAACCCGGCTCGAGTAGCGGATGGCTCTGCTCCTCAAACGGGTCACATGAATGATTACGCCGACAATGCGTGGTGGTGGGTTGAAACCACCTGCGAAAAGGAGTTTATCACTCCGCGCAATCCGGGTTCTTGGACTCTTGGCCCAGAGAAGTGCGTAGCCTTTGTCAACGGCAACGGTCACTATACCGATAACTGCTACAATTCTGGTCTCCATCACATGGAAGCAAATAAGTGCTATGCAGTGAACCCGGATAGGGGTCCTCAGCCGAATGGTGATGGTTCTGCTCCGGTATATGGTCACATGAATGATTATGCCGACGATGCTTGGTGGTGGGTTGAAACGCTCTGCCAGGACACCATCCCGGCTCGTGCTGCTCGTCCGGGTTCTTTGGCTCGTGCTTTTGAACCGAAAGCTTCCCCGAAGGCCGCTACGACTCTCGGTGAAACTAAAATTTCCTTCGAGAATGCTACGCTCAGCGTGACCACCACTGTTGCTGACGCCAAGATGATTCGCGTTTTCGACATGAACGGCAAGCTGCTCCACAGCGTGTCCTTCAACGGCATGGCCAAGGACGTTGACTTTGCCAAGTTCGCTGGCAAGGGCATTCTCCTGGTTCGCATCACTTCTGGCGACAAGCTCGTTGCTATGAAGCAGGTGTCTATCCGCTAATTGTCAACAAGAAAGGGCGGATTCTTCGGAATTCGCCTTTTTTCTTCATACTCCTTTTAAGCCCTCGTTTTTTTGTTGCATTCCAACTAAAATAAGTTTATATTTTATACATAATCAAATTGTCTCGCAATCAGATATTCTTCCTTTTTGTGTGGGGTTGAGGTGTTCGCCTTTTTTTTGATTTTTGTTTGTTCCCTGTTTTTTGCCACTAGTGTCAGCGCAAGCGTCACTATTGAGGGAAATTCCACCCCATACGAAGTCGCCATCGGCGATACGCTTTCTATTACCTCCAGGAAGGACCTTCAAGCTGGCGAGAACTTTGTCAGGTGGGAAATCGTCTCTGGAACGGGTACATTTACCGATGCAACTGAAGACTCGACGGGTTTTATCCCTTCATCAAATAATGTCGTCATCAGAAGGGTGACAAGAATCCTGCCCATTTACGAAATAACCGATTCGTATACAAAGTTTATCTATTCTGAACATAGTTCTATTGCCACAACCTCCTCATTGTATGGTATCCGGGCGTTTTTCGATTCCCGCGAAGGGGGGCGGTTCCTGATAACAAGCAAATTCCAAGAAACGACTATGTTTCTATACTTCTACGGAGATTCCACTTTCAAAACGTATGTTCCTCTTGCGCCAACGGACTCTTTTTCCGGGGCTAGGGATTGTTATAATATTCCCGGATATAGAAAATGCATTGTCAACGTTCAACCAGACACAAATTACTATTTGTTTTTCTACGCATCGGGTTATCCCTTAGTCAACATGAAGGATTCCATTTTCCTCAAAGTCTCACAGACTTACACATTAAAAATGTCCCATACTGGCAATGGAACTGCTTACGTTGACTCCATTTCAAAAAATGGTGCAGGTATAGGAGTCCAGTCCTACAGTTGGGTTGTAAGCTCCGACACCTCCAAGATATACGCCGTTCCCGGAAACGACAACGTATTTGACCACTGGGAGGTCGTCTCCGGTTCGTGTTCCGTTCTAGACAATACGAAGGACACGACTGCCGTCGTCAACGTGAAGAGCGATTGCAATGTGCGGGCGGTATTCCGCGCAGGCGTCGTCTATCCGGTTTCAGGCACCCCCACACGGTACAACTTCAACGATCATGTGTATGCCAAGCAGGCGTCCAGCGGAAGTGCCGGTGTCCGCTTCCTGTTCGTTGCCCCGAACTCCGGCACTTACACGGTCGTCGTGTCGAACGAGATTACCCAGGATTCCGCCGTTTACATCCGGTACACTGCTACCGACTACAAGACCGAAACTGTGAAGGAGCGCTTCCTCGGAACCCATGTCGAGACAATGAACCTCACAGCGGGGGATGAAGTCGCAATCGTCATCGGCAACGGGGGAAAAGGCGCGAACCCATTCTACATCAGCTACTCAACGCAGGCCAACAGGATACTCCTCAGCGCAGATTCCTACGGCAAGGTCCTGCCCGCGGGGGGCTATGCGACAGCCTACGCCGGCTCGCGCTACTCGATATCGGCCGAATCAATCGCCGAAGGTTTCCGCTTCTCGAACTGGCAGATCGTATCGGGATCCCCCACGATCGACGATTCCAATGCCCCCTATACCTACGTCATAATCCAAGACAACGTAGAACTGAAAGCACGCTTTAAGGCGAGCTCAGTCTACACACTCTCCGATAACAAGAAGACGTTCAACTTCCAGGACAACTATTACAGCGAAAGCACGCGTTCGGCAATCCGTTTCAAGTGGACACCACCCGACGCGAACGCGCACATCATCACTTTCGAGGCGGTCGACCCATTGGGCAGTATATTCAAGGAATACCGCTCCGACTCGACGTTCACGACAGCTCTCTCCGAGAAGCAAGTCTCCGGCACGATGAGTTTCACTGTGCGCGGCACCCCCGGCGTCCCGCTCTACTGGACGCTGCAGGACAGTAGCAGCGCCATTCCGAACACGTCGTTCAAGGCCTGGATATCCACGCCCTACGTGCTGAACGTGATTTCCGCCAAGGAAGGGGCCGCATACCCGTCCGGCAAAATCTACACCGCCCCCGGAGACAAGACCATCCTGACCGCATGGCCGCATGGCGGCTACAAGTTCAAGTCATGGGTGAACACCGAGGGCGACATGGTTATCGATTCACCGAAGGATTCCCGTACAACAGTTACACTGAAGGACTCAAGCTGTACCATCAAGGCCACCTTCACGGTAGACCATTCGGCCGAGCCCTCGCTGAACATTTCCAAACTCGACCTGGGTACTTACCCGGAAATCTGCGCGGTGGTTTCCGTCTCGGACAAGAATTCGGGGAACTCCTTCTACGGTCTTGTTTCCGAAGACTTCACTGTAACCCAGGACGGTGTCCCGGTCACGCCGGAAGTCACGAGCATCAACAACGTCACTGGCGTATCCGTCGTGATCGTGGTCGATGAAAGTGGGTCGATGATATACAACGACCGCATGGAGAAGACAAAAGAATCCATCCAGAACTTTATCGACAACATGGGGGCCTATGACCGTACGGCCATCGTTGGTTTCCATGGATGGGATTCTACCGTGGTTCACCAAAAAATGACCTCGGACAAGTCCCTGCTGACGGCTGCCGTAGGCAGGCTTGCCCCAGACATGAACGCATTAACGAACATAATCGTAGGCGCGTACGTCGGCCTAGAACAAATCGTAGACGAGATAAACCCGACTGCGGTCATTATCTTCTCCGACGGAATTGACGATGGCGGCCATAAATCTCTGAGAGATGCCGTAGAACTCTCCAAGGCAAAGAAAACCCCCATCCACAGCATCGGCCTCGAGACAGACTCGAGATACCCGCTAGAGGACCTGGCCGTCAACACAGGCGGCACGCTTACATTCGCAGATGATGCAAGCGAACTAGCCGGCATCTACGCAGCTATCCGTGACAACGTCATGTCGCAGTACATGGTCTGCTACCAAACTCCCGACACCGTCCAAAACGGCGAGACGCACACGGTCGTCATCGGCACGAAACTGAACAAAATCAGCACAAGCGATACCGCACGGTGGAGCGAAAACACTCTGCCTCCGATAATCACGCTCACCGAGAACACAAAGGAACTGATCGCCAAGACCCAGCCGTCGGACACACCGCTAACAATCGGTGTCTACATAAGGACTTCGCTGGAAATCGTAACCGCAAACCTTTACCTGAAGAAAACCAACGCCCTCGTCGAGGAATTTTCTCCCTACGCCCTGCAGCACGTGCGAGATAGTCTCTGGGAATTCACCGTCCCGGCAAACCTTGTCGTTGCCCCGGGGCTAGACTTTTACGTAATTGCGCTGGACAAGGAAGGACAAATAGGCCGATCCCCGAATATAGCGACTCCGTCTATGGAGCCCTTCACCATCTTCATCGACAACGACATTCCCTCTGTTGAGACAGTCTCTGTAGCATGCGAGGACTCCACAACGGACACGAAGACATTCACCTTCCGTCTTAGCGACAGCGATGGAATCGGCAGCGCGATTCTCTATTTCAAGAATTCGAGCCAGTTCATTTACGATGCGCTCCCACTGGCCTACTCCGAGCAGAAAGACACGTGGACCGCGGAATTCCCCGCCAATGTCCGCGATTACGACATGATCTTCTACTACCTCCGCGTGACGGATGCGACAGGCGCATCCGTCCGCGCACCGACAGAAGGAATACTCTCTACGGAAGCCTGCAGGATTCACTTTGTAGACGATCCGAACGACACCTCGACAGTGACGGACCCCATCCCCGAGGATTCCATCCTTCCCCCGTCGCCACGCGACTCTATCGAATATTCACTCATCGCCGATACCGCCGAAATTTATGACAAGGACCTGGACGGTCGCGCCGACTACGTCCGAGTTCACTTTAAGGAAGAGAACGATGACAACATCTCAAGCATCGACTCCATCTTCTGGAACTCGAACCGCGGCGAATGGCGCTACGTACCGCAGGGGACAATCAAGAAAGACCGTGCGGACGGGAAATGGTACGGGGCCTACATCAACAAGCCGTACAAGTACGGCTTGACCAAGGCCGACACAATACACAAGCCGTTCCTGAGTTTCACCAGCACCCTTTCCGACAAGCTCGAGAACGTCGTGCTTACAGACAGGGTCGGAGCGGTTCCTATAAAAGCAATAAAATTCCCAGGAAAAATAGGTCTCGAAGAGTATATGGACCCGAATTCGGAATTACCTCCCGACACACTCATCGTGACTATGTCGGAACCCATCACGAACGTCGGCAAAGACAACGCCTGGGAAAAAATATTCCGCTTTTCCAGCAACTGCGAAGACACGGTATCGCAGGAAATCAAGTTTAGGCATGCACCTCAAATTCACGATAAAGGGCGGCAATGGACAATCATCCTTGACGAATACACCCTCAAGGCGGGCAACTGCCTGTTCACGGACCCTTCGGCCACCTACGAAGACCTCGCTGGAAATAGCCTCGGTCGTGGCGGAATCGAAATCAGCGGAACGGACGGTTCAATCTACCTCAGTGAAGTCAGGCCGGTAAAACCCGTCAGCGGGAAGGGCAAGAGCGCAAAGTGGATTCCTCCCGACGGTTCCGACTGGGAAAAACTCCCGGACTCCATATCCGCCATCAGCGTAAAGGCAATGATGCCGTATAAGGCCGAAATTTTCATCTTCGACGGAATCGGGACGTACGTAACGGACTTCAAGCAGAAATTCGGCAACAAGGGCGAAATGGAAGACCCCGCCCGCGGCAATCCCGGGGACAAGTTCAAGCAGGGCTTCCTGCACTGGGACCAGCGTTCCGACAAGGGCCGCCGTGTGGGCACCGGAATCTACATCTGGAAGATTTTCTTCAAGTTCGAGGACGGCCACAAGGAAACACGCATCATCAAGACCGGCATCTATCGTAAAAATCGCGGCAAATAATTTTTGATTGATTATTCTGATAATCGTCTATTTTTCTAAATTTTAGCTCACTATGAGCATTTCTATCCCTCAGCTGCCCAAGGGCACGCGTGATTTTTACCCGGAAGCCGAGCGCATCCAGAACTACATTTTCGATACCTGGCGCCAAGTCGCCGAAAGTTTTGCCTACGAAGAATATGAAGGCCCGATGTTTGAGCATCTGGAGCTATACACCGGCAAGTCCGGCGAGGAAATCGTAAGCCAGCTCTACAACTTCAAGGACAAGGGCGACCGCGAAATCGCGCTGCGCCCCGAAATGACCCCGACCCTCGCCCGCCTCGTGATCCAGAAGGCACGCGAGCTCAAGAAGCCCTTCAAGTGGTTCAGCATGCCGCGCCTCTTCCGCTACGAGAAGGCACAGAAGGGCCGCCTGCGCGAGTTCTTCCAGCTGAACATGGACATCATCGGCACCGAGAGCATCTACGCCGAAGCCGACCTCATGGCCGCCATCGCCACGATGTTGCGCAAGTTCGGCCTCAAGGACGGCGAATTCGCGATTGGCGTCTCGAGCCGCAAGCTTTTGGCGACCTACCTCGAAGAGATCGGTGCCCCGAACCCCTCCCTCGTTTACCCGGTGCTTGACCGCCGCCTGAAAATCGGCCCCGAAGCCTTTGCGAAGGCATTGGCCGAAGCCGGCCTCACCGAAGACCAAGTGAAAAAGCTTGACGACTTCATGGGCTGCAAGAGCCTCGAAGAAGTCCGCAATGCGGTGCACAGCGAAAACGCGGCCGCCGCTCTCAAAGAAATCGAAGATTTGTTTGAGACGCTCGCTGCCGCGGGCTACGGCGATTGCGTGAATCTCGACCTCTCCATCGTGCGCGGTCTCGCCTACTACACCGGCATCGTATTCGAAGTGTTCGACAAGGGCAAATCGATGCGCGCAATCGCCGGCGGCGGCCGCTACGACAGCCTCACCGAAAAGCTCGGCGGCGAACGCATCCCGGGCGTGGGATTCGGCATGGGCGACGTTGTGCTGGCCGACCTTTTGGCCGAGCACAACCTGCTCCCGAACCCCAAGCAGAGCGTGGACTTCTACATTGCAAGCTTTACAAACGACATGAAGAAGGTCTTCGAGACAGCGCAGGCCTTCCGCAGCCAGCCCGGCGCAAAGCCGTACTCGGTCGCCCACCCGCTGGCCCCCATGAAGATGGGCAAGCAGCTCGACCAGGCAAACTACCAAGGCGCAAAGATTGTCGTCTACGTAGACGGCTCCAAGGCAGGCGAAGGCGAATTCGAATATAAAGACATGCGCACCAGCGAGATGTTCGTCGGAAACCCCGAAGCCATCGTGGAACGACTGAAAACCGAGATTAAGAAGCCCGAATAATCAATGACCCCGAAAAAAGCGTTAATTACCATCATAAGCCTGTTCCTGGTTCTAGGATTTATGGCCATCGTATTTCCCACCGATGGCATAAACATAAGCGAAACGCTATCCCTCCGTTTTCCGTCCCTGGCCGACGTTTTCCCGGTAGCCGACTCTTCCGCGAACAAGAAACACGACCCGGAAGACGAAATCAGGGCCATGATGGAAGCGACCCGGCAAAAGCAGTTCGCCGCCTTCGCCGACTCGCTCCGCTTTTACGAGGACTTTTTCGACAGCGGCAAGACGCGATTCGACCTGCCCAACAACGACCCTACGTGGTTTGACCGGTTCTTCCTGCACCTCCAGTTGGCTTCGATGGACAGTTCTGTTGTACATATCGTACACTACGGCGACTCGCAGCTCGAAGAGGACCGTATCTCGTCGACCATCCGCGAAGATCTGCAAGAGGAATTCGGCGGCGCGGGCCCGGGCATGCTCCCGCCCGTCCTGAAAATACAGCCCCAGACGACGGTCCACTGGTACCGGGGAGCCCTGGAGCGCTTCATCCTGTTTGGCCCAAAGGACGAGGAAGCAACGCACAGCCGCTACGGTCCGCTCGCCCAGTTCGCCAACCTGAACGGCACGGCTGTTATCGGCATCAAGCGCCGTCTGGACCGCAAGGACAGAACAAAGGTTTACCCGCACGCTGGCGGCTATGCCACCATCAAGGTTCTCGCAGGCAAGCGCGGCAGGCTCAAGGTCAAACTGGATTACGACCGCACGTTCACGACTGTTGTGGGTCTGAACCCGGACAGCACGGAAAAGATCAAGACTTCGGTCAAGATGGTCGAGGCGGATCCTCCGGTCGTGGATTCCTCTTACACAAAACTTAATGTGTATACGTGGAAACTTCCCGATACAACGTCGTCTGTAAAGATTACCCTCACGGGAAATACCGAAATTTACGCCGTTTCCGCAGACGGAGCCTACGGCGTGGCCGTCGACAACGTAGCCATGCGCGGGTCCTCGGGAACAATTTTCCACAGAATCGACTCCGAACTCCTCGCGGAATCGTACAAGGCGATGAACGCGAAGCTGATTATGATGGAATACGGCGGAAACATGGTTCCGAGCATATCCACATCCAATATCGACTACATAAAGAAGCTTGTCACGCGCCAGATTCTCGCCATCCAGAAGGCCAACCCGGATGCAGACATCATATTCATCGGGCCTGCCGACATGGAAAGACAGTCCGACGGTCGCTGGAAGACCTACCCCGCTCTCCGCATGACCATCGCAGCCCTCCGCGAAGTCGCCCTCGAAAACGGCGTCGCCTATTGGGACATGCACCGCGTGATGGGCGGCAACGGCACCATGTCGAAGTGGGTCAAGCGCGAACCCCCGCTGGGATTCACGGACCATATCCACTTTACCCGCCGCGGCGCAACACACATGGGCGACCTGTTCAGTTCTTCGCTGCGCATGTACTACGACTTCTTCAAATTCAGGGGCAGGCACAACATCTCGGACAAGAAACTGCGCGACCTGCGTAATTTCAACGATTCCGTCGACACAAAGAAGCCCGTCGCCGCACCCGCACCTACGCCGAAGAAACCGGTCGCGGCCCCCGCGAAGAAACCGATCACGGAACCGGCCAAGAAGCCGATTACGGCCCCCGCACAGCCCGTACGCAAGCCTATTGCCGAACAACCGGTACGCAGGCCCGCAGCAGAGCAGCCGACACGCAGACCTGCCGCAGAACAACCCGTGCGCAAACCCGCCGCAGAACAACCGGTGCGCAAGCCGACTACCGAACAGCCGGTTCGCAGACCGGCAGCGGAACAGCACGTACGCAAGCCCGTCGCAGAGCAACCGACGCGCAGGCCCACGGCCGAACAGCCGGCGAAAAAGACCACAGTCAGAAAGAAGCGCCAGAGGCGCGACGACGGCGACACGCAGGTGAAGCGCCGCAAGCAGGACGTTAACAGGACCCAGAGAACGCCGGGCACAACCGGCGACCAGCCGAAGCGTAAGGTGAGAAAGAAAAAGCTCGACGACAAGCAGAAGCAGGAATCCAGTACAAATTCGTCTAGAAAGCAGCCGACAACATCTACAACAAGAAGGGAAAAGAGATGAGAAAGGTAGCACTAATCATTGCGATGCTCGCATGTTGCGTGTTCGCCAGGGAGCCAGCGCCCTCCCCCAGCGACTACACCTTGGACCTGTCCAAGTACGGCTTTATAGACACCTCTCTCAACAAAATCCAGTTTCCGAAAGGCAACAAGTCTTTTGAACCCTTCTTCAAAAAGCTTGACACGCTCGTTTTCGAGAACCGCGGACAGGTGCGAATCCTGCACATCGGCGGATCGCATATCCAGGCCGACGTCATCTCGGGCCGCATCCGCGAACACCTGGTCAAGGAATACCCGGGCGCAAGCGCCGGCCGCGGATTCGTATTCCCGTTCTCTGCCGCCAAGACCAACACGCCCTCCAGCTACGGGAGCACCTACAAAGGCATCTGGGACATGAGCAAGAACGTGCTGCGCGAAGTCAAGAAGCCGCTAGGTCTCCTCGGCATCGCCGTGAGCACCAGCGACCCGCGCGCAGAATTTTCCATTCTCCTGAACCGCTACAACCCGCAGCCCATCTGGAGCGAGACGCGCGTCCGCCTTTTCGGCTACAGCGACAACGGCGACGTGATTCCCGTTCTGCACGTGGATTCCACGGAAATTCCGGGCAAGCTCGATTCCGCGACACAGAGCTTCACGTTCTCGCTT
The DNA here is from genome assembly GCA_017412605.1 of Fibrobacter sp. Taxonomy (GTDB): domain Bacteria; phylum Fibrobacterota; class Fibrobacteria; order Fibrobacterales; family Fibrobacteraceae; genus Fibrobacter. The sequence goes on from JAFPWY010000003.1 coordinate 330,162, forward strand.
CCCCGTCCCATCGATTCCATCCACATCTCGTTCCGCTGGCTCGACAGCCTGCAGCAAGCTGAAATTGCAAGGTTCATCACGGACTCGCTGCGCCAGGACTCCATCGCCCGTGCCGCGGCCCTCGCCGATTCTCTGGCAAAAGATTCCCTGGCCCGGAAGGATTCCTCAAAGAAGAAGCCGAGCCTCGTGGCCATTCCGGACAATGTCGCGCTCCCGCTCGATTCCATGTTCCAGGACAGCAGCGTCATCGACACCGCGCTGGATGAGCCGCCTCCGTTCGAGCCCGAACCTGTTGCCCCGCTCGATACGTCGTCCAACGATTCCAAGCCCGGCAGACCCAGATTCACCATCACAGGTATCTATACGGAAAGCGACGCCCCGGGCATCATGTACACGAACGTCGGCATCAACGGAGCGAAGGTTCCCAACTACTTCGAAGCCGTCTGCCCGAATTTCGAGAAGGAACTCGCATTCCTCAAGCCCGACCTGGTCATCTTCGCCATCGGCATCAACGACGCCAACGTCGAAAGATTCGACGACAAGGGCTTCCGCGCCAACTACGACACGCTGATTACGCGAATCCGCAAAATCAGCCCGAACGCGGCATTCATCTTCGAAACGAACAACGATTCCTTCCGCATGACAAAGCGGAAAAGATACGTACAGCACCCCAACGGCGAAGTCGCCCGCAAGTCCTTCTTCATTCTCGCCGACAAGTACAAGGCGGGCGTCTGGGACAAGTTCTCCATCATGGGCGGACTCGGTTCCATGGCCAAATGGGAAAAAGCGAACCTCGCCAAGAAAGACAAGGTGCACTTCAAGCTAGCCGGCTACAACCTTCTCGGCGACCTGTTCTACAAGGCGATCATCCAAGCATACCAGGACCATATAGCAAGCCTGCCCGCGCTGGAGCCCGAAGCCCCCAAGCCGGCACCCAAAAAGGCGGACTCCACCAAGGCCCCGTCCAAGACAAAGAAATAGGACCATGTTAGACCATTTAATTCCATTCTTAAGTCACACCTTCGCGTTCGACCCGAACTCGCCTTTGCTATTTACCCAGTTCTACTTCTGGGGCTTCTTCGCCGTTGTCTTTGCAGTACTCACCCTCATACACAACAAGCTCCTCCTCCGTAACGCGTTCCTCTTTTTCACGAGTCTTTTCTTCTACTACAAGACGAGCGGAAGCTACGTCTGCATCCTGATTTTCTGTGTCATTGCGAACTTCTTTATCGGTAAATGGATTGAAAAGGCCGAGGAGCACTGGAAAAAGAAATTCCTGATGATCATCGTTGTCATCATCGACCTGCTGGTGCTCTGTTATTATAAATACTCCTACTTCTTCCTGGATGCGCTCTACGACTTTACGGGCATCGAGTTGCACGTGTACAACTTCTTCGCGGCGGCAAGCAACAAGTTGTTCAACACGAATTCGCTTGTCGACACAATTATCCTCCCGGTGGGTATCTCGTTCTTCACTTTCCAGGCGATGAGTTACTGCATCGACATCTACCGTGGCAAAATCAAGGCCGTAGACAACATTCTCAACTTCGGTTTCTACCTGTCGTTCTTCCCGCAGTTGGTTGCAGGCCCGATCGTCCGTGCCGACAAGTTCGTTCCGCAGCTCTACAAGCCGTTTTTCCTCCCCCGTCGCACATTCGGCATCGCCGTGTTCTGGATTCTGAACGGCCTCGCGAAGAAAATCATCTTGAGCGACTATCTCGCCACCAACTTCGTGGACCGCGTTTTCGATACGCCACTCCTGTTTACCGGCCTCGAGAACCTCATCGCGCTCTTCGCCTACTCATTGCAGGTGTATGCCGACTTCTCGGGCTATACCGACATCGCCATCGGCGTGGCGCTTCTCATGGGCTTCCGTCTGCCGCAGAACTTCAACAGCCCCTACAAGGCGCTCAGTCCTACCGAATTCTGGCGTCGCTGGCATATTTCCCTTTCGAGCTGGTGGCGCGACTACCTCTACATCCCTCTGGGCGGTAACCGCGGAGCCTCCGTCGGCACGTTCTTCTGGATGGGTTTCTTAAGCCTTGTCGCCGTCCTGCTTTCGGGCAGCGTGTGGGTCGCCGTCGCCCTCATCGCGCTATTCCTCTATATTTCAATTTATGCATACTTCAAGCCGGAATCCCGCAAGTTCATCACCACGAACATGAACGCCATGGCCACGCAAATCGTGGGCGGTTGGTGGCATGGAGCAAGCTGGAACTTCATCATCTGGGGTGGCCTCAACGGATTCGGCCAGGTGTTCAACAAGATTTGGGTCAAGAGGAGCCGCACGTTCAGGGCATCTGCGGCACTATTCTTCTTCGCTGTCAGCGCCATCATCTACAAGAACTACGACGTCGCCATCTGCGCCATTTCGGCCGTATGGTTCGGCGTGCTGTTCGTCGGCATCTACGCCGTCATGCTTTTCCGCCTGTTCAGCGACAAATATTTCCACTGGCTCTATGTCGCCTGGAACGTATCGCTCACGTTCGTATTCATCACGTTCACGCGTCTCTTCTTCCGCGCAGGTTCCAACCTCGACCCCGCGGAAGCGAACGAAGTCGCCTGGAACACGGCCAAGAACATGGTCCAGCAGATGGGCACCGCCTGGAAATGGGACGATTCGCTCTGGACAATCGCCTGGGAGCACATCAACATCATCCTCGTGTTCATCGCGGGCATGCTCATCCACTGGATTCCCAAGAAGTTCAAGAGCCGTTACAGGATTGCATTCGCATCTCTCCCGCTCCCCGGAATGGTCGCCGCGACTGCGTTTATCATCTTCGTGATATACCAGTTCATGAGTGCGGATAGCTGCCCGTTCATTTATTTCCAGTTCTAGGGATTAGAGATTAGGATCTAGGTTCTAGGGACTAGTTGTCATTGCGAAGGGCGAATAGCCCTGAAGCAATCTCAACTAGAAAATTTAGGATTTAGAATCTAGAGGCTAGGATCTAGGGGCTAGGGGCTAGGGGCTAGGGAGAAATATCACGGCTTCGCCGTCTTATATTGACGCACGAAGTGCGTGATTCTTTTCACCAGCCTGGAGCCTATATCGTATCATATATTCGGTTGTCTTTAGTCGAGACGCAGTGCAGCGCCTAGCACATCACCAAATTTTACATAATCCTCTTTTTTACACATTTTATGCATCCCCTAATTTATATTTAGGGTATGAATAAAAGAGTGCGCAAAATTTTGGGAAATCTGTTCATTACATCTACAGCGTTTCTGTGGACCTCCTGTGGTAACGACTCCGCCAGCGCAGCGGACATTACCATTCCCCAAGCAGGAAACAATCCTGCCAGTTCTTCCAGTGAGCCCATTCCAACATCTTCTAGCGAATCGATAACAAGTTCTAATGGAGCTTCCAGAGCATTTATCAATATCGAAGAGGAACTTTCAAAACTGGAAAAGCCAGACACGACTGGATTAAGAGGGACAACCGTAACTGGATATAAGGCCTGCATTGCAGGAATTTTAGCCGATGGAAATTCGGAATACCTCAGTTATATAGGACGAGATGGCGAATTCGAGGCTGAATGCGTTGTAAATAACAGAATAGAAGCGTTTCTGGAAAGTCCCCAAGGAGCGTCTCTTTCCCAAAGTTTAAAGAACTGCTACAAATCCGCCACGTATCTCATTTCTGCAGGTGCATTAGACTACGGCGTCGTTCCCTGCAGTTCCTATTCCGATGATGTTATCGTTGACGACCAGTACATCAACAACCTCCTGAAAGCAGACGAAATCAAGCGCAAGGATTTCAAAGAAGCCCTCGAAAGAGTCAATAAACATCTTGCCGGGTGTGAATCTCCTGAATAGTGACCATAGAGGCACAAGGGACAACCAGTCATTGCGAAGGGCAAATCATATATTTAGCCAAATTTATTCAAAATGCGGCAAATTGCCTAGTGTATCACAAAATTTTACATTTTTTAACCTCTTTGAATTATTTTGTTTATATTAAGGATATGAACAAAATAATTCGTAAAATCATAGCAAGTCTATTCATTTCGTCTGCGGCGTTTCTTTGGACCGCCTGTAGCGACGACTCCACCAACAACACCACGGATGATGGTTCCTCCCATCCTTCCATTGATATCGAGAAAGCCTTACTAGATCTGGAAAAGCGCGATACGACCGGATTAATAGGGACAACCGTGTCGGGATATGACGCTTGCATTACACGGATTATAACCAATGAAAGGTCGGATTACTTTTTTCTTATAGAAGAAAAAGGCCAATTCGAAGCGGGAAAGATTGTAGAAACCCAAATAGGAGATTTTTTGGAAAGTTCCAAAGGAGCTTCTCTTTCCGACAATTTAAAGAATTGTTACACGCTCATTACGCTATTATTTACAGATTCACCGGAATCCAGCCCAATCTGCAGTTCATATGCTGAAGAGCTCACCATTGACAACCAGAACATCAATGACCTCCTAGAAGCAGACGAAATGTCCCGCCAGGCTTTCAAAAGCACTCTCGAAAGAGTCGATGAACTTCTTGCCGAGTGTGAATCTCCAGAATAGCATCCTTTGAGGCTGCGGCCTAGCACATCACCAAATTTTACATCACCCATTTTTTTCGCTCACGTTTTGCATTCCTTAATTTATATTTAGGGTATGAATAAAAGCGTGCGCAAAATTTTGAGAAAAGCGTTCATTTCGGCAACGGCATTCTGCTGGATGAGTTGCGACAACACGCCCATCAATATGCAAGCAGCAGACACTGCAGGCATTAATCCAACATCTTCATCGGACGGAATATTTTCAATTTCTTCGTCAAGCAAAAATCCTGCGTCAAGCGAAACTCCTGCTCCGAATTCTTCCAGCGAAACTCCTGCCAGTAGTTCTAGTGGCGCATCCAAAGCCTTTATCAATATCGAAGAGGAACTTTCGAAACTCCAGCCAACGGATACGACAGAGCTCAGGGGGAAATGCATTCCCGAACATCGCTATTGCGAAACAATAAACGGATGGAGCAGTCATTATGAAGCCGAATCTTATGCACGATCAATTGCCGTCGCAAAAATCGAGGAAAAACACAAAGATGAGCCAAACTATTGGTACGGTTATAATCGTTGCTATAGCAACTTATTGAGTGGCTTAGGGAACGCCCCCGTATATGGAGTTCCTGAATGCCCTATTCCTGGATTTACGCCATGCGAAACAGAAGGCAATGACATTTCCCTTTATAACGAAGTCCACATTGATGACGCCTATATAGAAGCCCTTCTGCGAAAAGAAAAGGATTATTACGAAACCGTTAAAAGCACTCTCGAAGAAATCAATCAAGGCATGGAAAAATGCAATTAATCCGGCTTCTCACCTAAAGGGGATTATTCATGTTCAAAAAAATCCATAACATAGTGGGAAAAATATTCCTTTCATGCACAGCCTTTTACTGGTTCGGTTGTACCGACTCAAACAGCGATATTCCCGTCAGTCCATCCAACATCGCCAACCAGAATTCATCCTCAAGCGAAGCATTTTCTTCCAGCGAGCAGTTCTCATCAAAAACAGAAGAATCTTCTTCAAGCGAAAGCCCTTCAAGTTCTAGCGAAGTACAGGCAAATTCCAGTTCTTCTAACAATGTTCCTTCAAGTTCTTCAATCAGCGCAGCAAGTTCCTCCAGCAAAAAAGCCCCGATTTCATGCAAGACTCCCACAAGTTCGTCGTCCGCCAAAAGGGAACCGCCCCAAAAAGCGACTTTTGACATCGATCAAGCATTATCCGCCATGAGCCAAGACACAACCGGACTCATTGGCCAATGCATTCCCTCAATGCAATCTTGCGTAATACAGATGGAAAGCTATGACAAAAATTTTTACGAATACGGTTTAGTTGGCCAGGAAAGAAATCACGCAATGGATTTCGTCAATTCAGAACTGGATTCCCTCCTGGGAAGCCCTCGCGGGGCAACATTTTCAGAAGAAAAGCGCAACTGCATCCTGAATTTAAAATACAGCTATTGGGATGCGACACCCGATTATGGAGTTCCTCCTTGGTATAGATGCGAGGACGATGGCGAAGTTCTAGTAGACGAAAAATATATCAGGGCGCTTCTAAAATTAGACAGCCTCGCTCGCGAAGAGTACAAGAAAATACTCGAAGAAACAAACGAAAAGGCCGCCGAATGCGACGCACTTGAATAGCTTGCAGTAAAAACTATATTTAAGCCCGTGGACAACGCCCCGGAAAAAATTACGGCATTTGAAAAAAGAATCAAGCGGCAGGTTATCGGAAAGCCTCACCGCTTTTTGGCCGTGGTCCCGCTCGGATTCGAGCAAACACTTGTCGATGAACTAGGATTTATTGGGCAAGAAAGGGGCGATTTTCAAGATTCGAGCTTATTTGACGTAGAAATTGCCAGTGACGGAAAGGTCGAATTTACGACGAAACTTGTTGAAGCCTGGAAGGCCGTAGCGTACAGCCGTGTCGCGAACCGCATCTTGATGCACATCGCCGACTTCAAGGCAGAGAACTTCCGCGAGTTGGAGAAGAAAGCCGCCGAAATTCCGTGGGAACTTTATTTATCAGACAGGAGACGAGTTGACATCCACGTCAGCTGCAAGCATTCGCGCCTGTACCACAGTGACGCCGTCGCCGAACGCTTACAAAAAGTTATTGAAGGGGGAAGTCTCCCCCTCGCGGAAGCCCCGAAAAACGAAGAGATTGTTCTGACGCAAGGCCTCTACGTCACGCTGATTGACGACCGTTGCACCCTCTGGCTCGACCTCGCCGGAGAAGAACTCTACAAGCGCGGTCACGAGCGGTTCGTGAATGACGCCCCGCTCAAGGAAACCATCGCCGCCGGGATGCTTTTCGAAGCGGCAGATCGTTCAAAAAACAACCCCATAACCCTTATCGACCCCATGGCCGGCAGCGGCACTTTCAGCCTCGAAGCGGCCTACGTGGCAAACGGGCTCATTCCAGGCAAATGCCGAGACTTCGCACTCAAGCACCAGCCAGCATTCAAACCCGCAACCTGGAACCACATTGTCAATTCGGCAAACGCAAACCCGAATCCGTCATTGCGAAGGAACAATGATTCCGAGTTGTCATTGCAAAGAAACGATAATTCCATGTTGTCATTGCAAGGGAATGATGATTCCATATTGTCCTTGCGAAGGAACGAAGTGACTGCGGCAATCAAAAGCCCGATTCAAAAAATTGTCACCTCCGATATTTCGGAAAGGGCAGTTGAAATAATCCAGCACAATGTGGAATGTTGCCCGCTTGCAGATATCGCTCCGAGCGCTAACGCACCAACAATCAACCCACAGCTTCGCGACTTTTTCAGCTACACGGCAAAAGAAATTGCAGACCTCTGCGGAGAATCCTCCCCCGTCATCGTGCTGAACCCGCCCTACGGCAAGCGTCTCAACTTTGACGCACCAAAACTTTATACGCAAATCGGCAAGAAACTCGCAGAACTTGCCCGCGAACTTGCGCCCCTCGGCAAGCAACTCACGGTCGCCATCCTCGCCCCTAAAGACGATTCACGCCCAGGTTCCAAATACACTTGCACCGCGAACCTGCTGCACGAATGCCCCGCACTTGACCCACAACAAAACTCCGACGCAAAAAACATCGTCACAAGCCACGGCGGCCTCAGCCTGAACGCGATAATCGCAAAAATTTAACGTCTCTTGACTTTTTATATGGGAGTCGAATCTCACTCCACCGGCAGATTCTTCGTCCGACGCATGAACCGAAGCGTCTCTTTTTCGCCCTTCTCGGCCAGCATCTGGAGCAGATAAAGTAATTTGCGGTAAGTCGTCTCGGTCATTTTTTCGTGAGCGGTACTTTTGGTCAAATACAGCAGCGGGGATTCCTGCGTGTAGCCGGCCTTGTTGTACGTCTTGGAGGCTGCCACGCGGTCGCAGAACATTTCCTTGATGTAGCGGTCGGGCATGTCCATCGGCACGAGTTTCTTGGTTTTCATGTCATAGTCGTACCAGAACTCGAAATGGTGCTTGTTGCGGCCCTTATGGTGCATCCAGGCCAGACTGTAGCCTTTATCGAAACGTTCGCCGTTATTAGGCGACTGGTCTCCCGTGTAATACCGGGCCCCCGGAATAAATTCGGTCGGGCTGTACTTGGAAAGGTCGTGAAACAGCCCCTGGAAACCGATGCCCGCCTTGAAACAGAGGCGAACCACCTCGTTACGGTGCTTCGTTATCGTGATGAAATGCCGAATGGGATGGAAACTCATAGCCGTACCACGTCGTCACAGATTTCGGCGACCGCCGAGCGGTGCGTCACGAGGATAATCGTCTTGTCGGCAAGGCCTGCAAACAGACGTCCGTACAATTCACGTTCCGTGTTCTCGTCGAGTGCGGAACTGATTTCATCAAGGAGGAGGATATTGCCAGGGCGCAAGAGGCCGCGCGCAATCGCGATGCGCTGCGCCTGACCTTCACTCAGGCCGCCACCGCGTTCGCCAAGCTCCGTATCAATTCCCTTGGGCAAGTCATCGACAAATTCGGCGCATGCCAGGCGGAGCACCTCTCGCAATTCGTCTTCACTGGCATCGGGTTTTGCCAGCAGCAGGTTATGCCGAATGGTCCCGCTCATGAGCGTGTTGCCCTGCGGCACATACACAAAGTTGGCGCGGGCCTTCTCGGTAAGCACCATAACCGCGCAATCCGAATAAATCAGCATCCTGCCGCGATCAGGCCGCACAAAGGCAAGCAAAAGCCGCAACAGCGTCGTCTTCCCGGCTCCGGTCTCGCCCATCACGGCTACCTTGCTCCCGGGCTCAAAATCGTAGCTAAAATGGTCAATCGCCTCGTGGTTCTGCCCCACGTAACCAAAGCTCACGTCCTCGAGACGGACGCCAAGGCGACCGTCCATGACCTGTGCCGCTTCGGCCGTACTTTCGTCGGACCCACGCTGTTTTTCCAAATCTTGCAGCCGGTCTATTCCGGCCATGGCGTGAACCACCTTGGGTCCCATATTCAAGAGCGAAAAAATCGGGTGCTGAATCTGCCCGACCAGCTGCAAGAAGGACGTCATCACGCCAAAGGTTATAACGCCGTTGCGCAGTCCGATTCCTCCCCACACAAACGCCACCAAGTAGCCGAGCCCAAGCGTACAGCCGAAAAGCAACCGCGTCACCATGGTAAAGCGCGCCCGTCGGCAAACATTGCGCCTCAACAGGCCCTGCTGTTCATCCAGCAAGCCCGTGACCCAGCCCTCGCTGCCGAGCGAGCGCAGCACAGCATTGTATTCCATGCCCTCCTGCACCTGCGTCTGGATGCGGCTTTCGCTCTCGCGAATCGCAAGCGTCATGTTCTTCAGCTTATGCGAGATCAACTTGCCGAACACCACGGCCACAGGAGTCAAGAGCAACAGCACCCAAGCAAGCCTCGGATCGAACCAGCGCAACAACAGGAACGAGCCGACCAGCTGCAGCGTGGTCACGATAATCTGCGGGAGCGTGTCCATCGAAACTTCGCTAATGGTCTCGATATCCTTGGAAAAACGGGAAGTGATGTCGCCGGAATGCAGTTCCTTGACATCGTAGAGCTTGCGACGGAACAGGACCTCGAACATCTTGAGGCGCAGCCCGCTAGCCGAGCGGACCGACGCATCAGCAGTCATGTAGAAGCATATCTGGCGCAGCACCACGCTTCCCACCACGGTCAGCACGAGCAGCACAACCATGCGAACAATATCGTCATCGCTCCCCGTGCGGATAGTCTCGTCGATAAACCGCTTGGAGAGCCAGACCATCAAGAGCCCGAGCGAAACACGGAGCGCCCCCATAACGACCCGAGCCGCTATATTCAGACGGAAACCCCGCGTAAAGCGCCAAAGCCAGACGAGATAGCTCATTCGACTACTTTAACCTTCTGCCATTCGCCGACAATCGCCGACACATCCGCTTTTGCGCGTTCCAGGTCCACTTCGTATTCGCTACAAAGCGCCTCGGCAAGGGCTCCTACAGAAAACTCACCTAAAGATTCCGCCTTTTCCCACAGCCAGGCGGCAGTTTCGTTCAGGCAAAGCAGGCGGCCAAAATCCAGGGCACCGATGCCCTCGCCCATAATCACCTTTTCGCCACATACGTCACGCAAAACAAAGCCTTTTTTCAATTTCATATCGGAATCCTTCTATAAATTGCCAGGAGCCACCTCCTAAAAGGTAACACCGCGTACCAAATTTTTGCAGCCAGTCGACTGCCCAAAGAGTCCAAAGAGCGCCTTTTTCCGCCTTTCCCTACCACATGGGTCGCACGGGCCCGGACATCTGCAAGCCGGCAATGTTCCCGGCCAGCCAAATTTCCGTCCCCCATCAAGGTCACGGCATCGCCATCGAGGCAAACAATGCGGTGAACGACATACCGCCCACCTTCTACCAGAGCAAGGACGACATCGCCCACTTTCAAGGTTTCGGGCTTCACGAGCACGACACTGTCCTCGCCACCCACGATAAAGGGAAGCATGCTCCGGCCGTTCACCGGGAACGTGACAGAAACGCCCTCGCCCACCAAGCGGATGGCCTCCTGCATTATGCTTTCGTCGCTAACCATCACGCCCATCCACAATCGTTTCGCGGCAAAGCCGTGCAGCGCCTTCGTCCGGCAAACATTCCAAGTACCACACGGGAACATTCGAGGCCAGGGCATTTTCGGTATAGTGCAGTCCGTCGGCAATTAAGCGTTCCCAGCGTTTGCCCGAAATACTGGGGACCAGGGCCGCATAGGCCTTGACTCCGCGCAAACGCTCGATCTTGTTGAACGGGGCCTGAGAAAGCAAGACAATCCCGCCCAAAGTCAGGCTCTCGTTCTTGTAACACGGGGTCTTCCCGCTCCAAGGGGAACCATAGACCACAGCGCGGGCCTCCCCTTCCGGGGATTCCGGCGCAAAAAAGCGCACCACGGGATTGTCGTCGTTGAGCAAGTCCGAACCCTCGTTGTAACGCAGCCAAAGCCGTGCATGCGTGCTTTTGCCCGTACCGCTCTTGCCAAGGAACATATAGCCCTTCCCATGATACTCGACCGTTGCCGAGTGGAAAAGAGCCGTCCCGAGCTTGGCCGTCGCAAGGGCGTAAAGCACCATCAGGGAATTGTTCACGGCGAATTTCACGGAATTCTGGTTCGAAATGCCGGGCACAACCAGGCGAGCCTGCACATATCCGGGCGAACAGAGGAGCATTCCCACGTCCGCACCGCGCAACCGGAAATTGAACATGGAAGAACCGTCCGCACTATGACCGCAAAGGATTTCCTGCCCCTCGTCCTCTTGGCGAGTCTCTTCGATAAATCCTGGCAGGGCCGTAGAATGCTCGACAGCGAGGGTAAACAAAGGGCTTTCCGACGCATTACCGTTCCCAGCCTGCACGGCAAAGGGCTCGTAATTGTCCATCAAAGCAAACAAGTCCACGCCAGCCGATTCCGGCAGGTTGGATTCAACAGAAAATGTATGTCCTGCAACCTTGTAAACCCGAGAGATCATCCGTGCAAGCCCTTCAATGACAGGCGTCGCAGCTTTATTCGCGACACAATCGATCTAAAAAACCATTTCCAATAATAGAATTCATTCCAAGTGGTCTCAACAGGGTCAAACGCAAAAAAGCGAATAGACCGCCACCTTTTCCAAATCCATCCGCGCAAAATGCCCAACTGTTCCTTTTTAGAATAAAATCCGAAATTGCCCCCCGCAAGCACATCCTCAAGCAGCCACTTGCCACGCATCTTGTCGGGTTTACAAAGCATGCGGTCGTATTCCAGGCCGAATATACGCCAAAGCGCCCACATCAAGGCGGCACAAGTCCGGGCAAGGCCAAGCCGCACCAGCTGCGAAGCCACCTCGTTGCGCTCTTCTTGGGTTGAATGCTGCAAAAGGACAAAGTAATCCGTCAGCTGCCGCAAGCCAATACCGTTGTGCAAGAAATGCTTTTGGATATGGGAAAGTTGCATCACGAGCGCAAAGCGGAGCGACGGGACATAAAAGCCCTCTGGTACTCTCTCGGCATTTTGGATTTCGTCTTCCAAGTAGTGCAGAATCCTTGAACGCACAAACAGATTCTTGCTCCTGGGAACAGGGCTAAAATGAACTTCCACCGCACATTTTTGAGAACTTCTGACAAGGCGTATATGGTGCTTGGACTCAATAATTTTTGGATCCCGGACATAGTCCAAACCGAGTTGGTCCAACAGGCCAATAACTTTATCCCGGCCGCCCGAAACCCAAATATCGATGTCCCCGCCCTGCCGAGAAAACGGGTCCGGATAGAGCCGCGCATTGGCGGGCCCCTTGAGTATCGCCGTATGCCTCCCCTGCGCGACAAAAAGATCCGTCAAGCGCGCCGCCTCACGGTTCAGCATAGCATTATGGCCCTTGATGAGCTCCGCCTCACCCGCCCACTGGTGCAACAAGCCAAGCGGAGGACGCTTTTCGGCTGGCAAGCGAGAAATTCCCTTATAGGTCAGCCCCAGAGAGTTCTGCTTGGTCGCAATATCTTGCAGTTCAAGCCATTCCTCTTCGCTACACACCGGAAAAACGGAAAGCCCCTCGCCAGAGGAGCTTAGGGCTATCCGTAAAAGAGTAAAGAATTTTTCTACGACTAGTGTCAAACTACTTCACAATCACCTTTTTGCCATTGTTGTAGTAGGTTCCCTTTGTCGTCGGCTTGCCGTTGAGCCTGCGGCCCTGCAAGTCAAACCAGCGGTCCACCTTGAATTCCCCGGTCCTGGTATCGAGCGAGCCCCAGCCGATAACCTTGCCCTTGCCGTCCTGAATCTTCACATCGATCAACTCGGGCAATTCAGCAACATTCGTCAAATTCCTTGCAGACGCGTTGATGGAACGAGTCAAGCTGGCACCATTATAAACCAGGTAGGCTCTCATCGGACGCAGCCATGCCCCAGAACCAGCCTTCACGAACTGGCCGACCTGGACGTTATTGCTCGCCGAGGCGGCGAAACCATATGCACGTCCAAATTCCGGATCATCCGCGGTAAATTTCTTGTACACATACGTTCCCTTGAACGACCAGTCACCGCTGGTGGAGGGCTGCATTTCGCTCGTGTTGAACGTTACCGGTCCATTCAGGTCGAAGGTCAGCGGAGCCGTTTCAGACGGCATTACCAAGTAGGGTCTGTTAGCCACGATGGTACCCGCTTCCGGCGGATTCACGGTAGCCGTCCACTTGTTTCCATTTTTCTCAAGCAAAGCAAACTCATAGAATTTACCGCCATGCACCTCGCTCGTATCAATGGTGAACGGGAACATCACCGTCGACATCTTGCCACTGTTAAACACACGGTTGAAGCGGATTGTATCCACCCGGACATTGGCAGGAATATCAACAGTTTCGTTAGAGGAACCGTCCAGCTCGGCAGCCAACTTTCCGCCCACACCTTCATAAATCTTGATAGCACCATAATCGCCAACAAGGAACGGGAACACCTTTTCCCACTGGGCATAGAAGGTCTTGTCACCGGTAGAGCCGGCCGCAATACCATCAACATACTCATCCGAGTTTTCAGTTATGGTCCAACCCAAGAAATTGTAGCCAGGCTTAGACGGGCTATTGAGCACGATAGCACCGTCTTCAACAGTGTACGTTTCCGGATTCGGCGTCTCGAACGTGGCCCCCTCGATATTGTTGTAAACAATCGGGAATGCTTCGGGTGCCCAGTGCGGATACAGCGTCAAATTCTCGTTGGTCGTATACGATCCACCAAGTTCGTAAACCTTTTCGCCGCCATCAGTCGTAGACCAACCATCGAGAGTGTAGTTTGCACGTACATACGTTTTTATAGAAGACTTGAATGTATATGTTGTATCAAAATATTTCTTATATACAGAATCCTTCGCGCCACTCACATTGCTACCAGGCTTATAAGTAATCTTATTATACCACTTGGCATAAAGGGTTAAATCGGCATCAATATTCTGAATATCGCGTATTACGGTCTTAAATGTAGCGTCTTTATACCACTGATCCATGAAGTAGTCTTTTTTCGCCGGATCAAACGCATTCTCTAACGAAACCTTACCCGGTCCAGTATAGGTTGAAGGATTCCTATTTGTTGCAGAAACACCGTACATTTCATAAGATATGTTATACGTGCCACAGGTCCAATGCGGGAACAACTTGAGATCCGCATTATCAGTATACAAAGCTCCAAATTCATAATCTACGGCATACCCTTCCTGGTCATAATCAACCTTGGACCAGCCATCGAGCGTACACCCGACAACAGCAAATTGAGGCGGAGCATCCCTAAGCGCAATCGTATCGCCATGAATTTTTGTAGTGCCATTCACCGTTGCCGAAATTGCTTTCCCGGAAAGATACTGAATCGTATAAGTTGCATATGTCCACTTGGCATAAACAGTCTTGTCACCCGTAGAACCCGCACCAATCTGAGTCGCCGGATTAGTGAAACCAGAATCATAGAACCAGCCCTCAAACGAGGCACCGGCCTTAGTCGGAGCCGCAAAAACAATGTCTCCGCTATTGACGTTATATGTGGTCGGATTCGTATCGGCATTTACACCACCATCCAATTCATAAACAATGGAATAGGTTTCCATTTCCCACCGTGCATGAAGAACAAGATTTCCTGTTAACGAGTCTGCAAAGGAATACTCATTTTCTTCCGTGCATTCTTCAGCGATGCACCATCCAACAACTTTATATCCGGCATCCGTAATGACCGTATCAGGACGAGAAACAGTTTCTCCTGCAGTATACATTCTGACAAAATGGACTTCCGTCTTTCCGTGTAAAGAGGCATCGAAAGTGACGGAGAATGTCGGAGCCTTCGTCCAAACGGCATACAGTGTAACAGGTGCAGTCACATCAATAGCAGAGAGGTGGAGCGTGTCTTTTTCAGCAATAGTATCATTTGCACCAAATGATTTTGGCGCATAAGCCCAGCCGGTAAAGTAATATTTCTCCTTATTCTCATCTGATCCAGTTTCATATACCGTGGGAACAGAAAATCCATCTACAGAAATCGTGCCATGCTTGGCCACAGAAACGGTTTTCGTTTTGGTCGAATCAGGGAATTTCGCATCAAAAAACGCTGTATCGCAACCCGTTTTAAAGGACACCTCATAGAAATCATACCAAACAGCATAAACGGTTGCAGCCGCATGGGCAACACCGAGATCTGTAGGTTCTTCAGCATCTGCTGTTGTAGCCCATCCGGCAAATTTTTTCCCTTCACGAGTCGGCACACCGATTTCATCCGCAGTCACAACAGCGTCCTTGGCTAGGATTTTCGAAGTCTTTGCGCCAGAAGCAAATGTACCGCCATTTGCATTGAATGTAATCTTGTAGCCATCCGAGCCGTTCATGGAAACATCAGATTGACCGACGGACCATGCGTCCGTTTTTGCACCTGAGCAGGAATCATTTTCCCATGTACCCCCATTCAGATTACAAACAACTTCTTCCGAATTAAGATCATCCGTTGAAGTACTATTAAAGGTTGCATTATCAGGTATAGAACCTATGCCGGAGCAAGTATCACCTTCATCCAAATTTTCACAATATTCTTCGGAATAGTACAAATCTTCAGTTGAAATGCTTCCTACTTTTTCATAACTACCAGCAATGGCGCCAACACTACCGTCAACCGTATAAAGGCTATTTCCAGAATAAACACAGGAAGACATATTAACTTTTCCACCATTACGGAGAGCACCGACGATACCGCCCACATTTGTGTTTTCGCCACTGGCGGTCACACTTACCGAGCTAACGCAATTAGTGATGGTTATAGTCTTCACATTTCCAACGATACCTCCGACACGGTTCGTTGCTCCGCTCGTTTCAATAGAACCAGACGCCACACAGTTTTCGATTGTACTAGCATCATTTACCCAACCAACAAGCGTTCCTACAGAAATCGGTTTATCACTATTGATACCCGTAGAACCAGCAGAAGATGCCGCATAAATTTGAGCGTCCTTTAAAGTCAAATTTTTAATAGTACCGCCACTTAAAATGCCAAACAATCCAATATTCTGCGCATAGGCCGTAGCACCGTTCTTGGATTTCCCAGTATAAGTAGATACATCGGCATTATTGATTTCAGAAGCATTGATGTAAAGATTGGAAATGGTAAAGCCCTGGCCGTCAAAAATTCCTGCAAAAAGCGGAGGTGATCCAGTTCCAGCCGCAATAGGGATAAAAACTTTTCCGAGATTGCCCTGCATGTCGATGGATTGGATCAACTTAACTTTGGCAGCCTTAAAATTGTTATTATCATGCTTCATCTTGCAAGAAAGCCACGCCAACTTTTCCGGCGTGTCGATTTCATAATAGTCATCACTACCCTTGGTTGCTGCTTGGGTCAAGAAATCACCCCAACCCGTACCCGTGGCACAGTCAAGAGCAAAAGCCTGGCCCATTCCCAAAAGGGCGGTCACAAAAAGAAAGAAATGCAATTTTTTTAAAATTTTCATAATTTTCTCCTTGGGGGGTTAGTAACAACAAAATATTCAATTTATTCAAAAATATAGTATAGTAAGAAAATAAACGCAAAGTTTATTTTCTACTTGTGAAACGAATCACCCCCCAGCCCGCATATTACGTGACCGCCGCCACAAAAGTCGAATGCCCTTTTTTTGCTATATTTCAACTTAGAATAACGGGCAAGCCGCATTTTACCGGCATTGCCACACAAAAAAAGAGGATAAAAAATGCCGAAACTTCGTTCGCTCAAGACTATGGAAGGCCGTGAAATGGCCGGTGCACGCGCCCTGTGGCACGCAACAGGAACCAAGGTGGAAGACTTTGGCAAGCCGGTGATTTGCGTGGTGAACAGCTATACCCAGTTTGTTCCGGGCCACGTTCACTTGAAGGACTTGGGCCAGGTAGTCGCCCGCGCGATCGAAGCCGCAGGCGGTGTTGCCAAGGAAATGAACACCATCGCGGTCGATGACGGTATCGCCATGGGTCACGACGGCATGCTCTACAGCCTCCCCTCCCGCGACCTGATTGCAGACTCCACCGAATACATGGCTAACGCCCACCGCGCCGACGCCCTCGTGTGCATCTCCAACTGCGACAAGGTGACTCCGGGTATGCTCATGGCCGCCATGCGCCTCAACATCCCCGCCATCTTCGTCAGCGGCGGCCCGATGGAAGCAGGCCACGTGACTACGAAGGACGGCAAGGACCGCGCCCTCGACCTGATTGACGCCATGATCGATTCCGCCGACAGTTCCGTGAGCGACGAAGACGTGGCCGCCATCGAAGCGAACTCCTGCCCCACATGCGGTTCCTGCTCCGGCATGTTCACCGCGAACTCCATGAACTCCCTCACCGAAGCCCTCGGCCTCAGCCTCCCGGGCAACGGCACCATCGTTGCGACCCACGCCGAACGCAAGAAGCTGTTCGAAGCCGCCGGCAAGCGCATCGTGGAACTCTGCCACCAGTATTACGACTTGAACGACGACAGCATCCTCCCGCGTAGCATCGCCACGAAGGACGCCTTCGAAAACGCCATGCGCCTCGACATCGCCATGGGCGGTTCCTCCAACACCGTGCTCCACCTGCTCGCCGTGGCCCAGGAAGCGGGCGTCGACTTCACCATGAAGGACATCGACCGCCTCTCCCGCAACACGCCGTGCATCTGCAAGGTGGCCCCGACCGTTCACAACATCCACGTGGAAAACGTGAACCGCGCCGGTGGCATCATGGGCATTCTCGGTGAACTCGACCGCATGGGCCTGCTCCACAAGGATGCAAAGACCGTTCATGCCAAGACCATGGGCGAAGCTCTCGAAGCAAACGACCTCAAGCGCAACCCGACCGAAGAAGCCAAGCAGCGCTATCTCGCCGGCCCGGGCCGCAAGTACAACCTGGTCGCCTTCTCGCAGAACTTCATGTACCCGGACCACGACCTCGACCGCGCTACGGGCGCTATCCGCGATGGCGAACACGCCTACACCAAGGACGGCGGCCTCGCTGTTCTGTACGGTAACCTCGCCGTAGACGGCTGCATCGTGAAGACCGCCGGCGTCGACGAATCCATCTTCAAGTTCACCGGCCCCGCCGTGGTGTTCGAAAGCCAGGAAGATGCCGTGAAGGGCATTCTCGACCCGAACGTGGTGAAGGCTGGCGACGTGGTCGTCATCCGCTACGAAGGCCCGAAGGGTGGCCCCGGCATGCAGGAAATGCTCTACCCGACCTCTTACCTCAAGAGCCGTCACCTTGGCAAGTCCTGCGCGCTGCTCACCGACGGTCGTTTCTCCGGCGGTACGAGTGGTCTCTCCATCGGTCACGCTTCTCCGGAAGCCGCCAACAAGGGTAACATCGGCCTCGTGCACACGGGCGACGTCATCGAAATCGACATCCCGAACCGCAGCATCAACGTGCAGCTCACCGACGACGAACTCGCCGAACGCCGCAAGGAAATGGAATCCCGCGGCGCCAAGGCATGGCAGCCGGAACATCGCGACCGCGTGGTGTCCAAGGCTCTGCAGGCATACGCCGCCATGGCATCGTCCGCTGACAAGGGTGCCGTTCGTGATCTCAGCCTTATCGGTGTGAAGTAAAAAACACTCGCACTTAAACAAAAGAACCGCCTTGTTCAAACAAGGCGGTTCTTTTGTTATTGTCGTTTTTTACACATTTTTTTGGACAATTTTCCTTTGTAAAACGTCTATAAAATAAAAAGCAACCAACATCAACAAACTGCAAAGGGAAATAATGGAAAAAAAAGACGAACAGATTGTTTTTTCAATCGTTTATAATTATATTATAATTATCCAGGAGAATTCTCAATGCAAATAGAATTTGAGTGGAATGAAAACAAAAACACCTCAAACAAAAAGAAGCATGGAGTATCATTTGAAGAAGCAAAAACATGTTTCGAAGACGAATATGCCAAAGTATTCTATGACGCAGAACATTCGTCGTTGGAGGATAGATCCATCCTTATCGGATTATCAATGACGTTAAAAACATTAGTTATCGTTTTTACAGAACGCCTAGAAAACAATGGCAATAAAATTATTAATCGAATAATCAGCGCAAGAAAAGCAACTCAACGAGAAATTCAATACTACTGGAACGAAAGAAAAGGAGTTTACTAATGAAAGCCGAATACGATTTTTCAAAAATGAACGGAGTAAAGAATCCCTACGCCAAGATTCTCAAAAAACAAATTACCATAAGATTAAATGCAAAAACTATTGATTACTTCAAAAAAATGGCAAAAGAAATCGGCATTCCCTATCAAGTTCTCATAGACTCATACCTTACGGATTGCGCCGCAAACAAAAGAAAACTTGATATTCGATGGCTATAACTTCATGCTATTCAAAATACGGGTCCAGCCGTCATCGGGAATCTGCGCGCCCATGACCTGCACGACCTCGTTACTGACGATGCTGCCGAGATTGCCGGAGCGTTCCATATCCCAGCCGTTCATATAGCCGTACAGGAATCCCGATGCCCAAAGGTCACCGGCACCCGTCGTGTCAATGGCCTTGGCAGGGCCCGCCTGAACGCGCGTCACCTGGCCGTCCTTGGCAATCAAAGCTCCGCGCTTGCCAATTTTCACGACAGCGACTTTCGCCTTCTTCGCAAGCACTTCAAGAGCCGCTTCTTCCTTGACTCCCGCATAGGCGAAGGCCTCGTCCTCGTTTGCAATGATGATGTCGACCATCTTCTGCTCGAACAGTTCGTCGAGCGTCTTGCGGCAGGCTTCCACCACGCCAAAGGAACTGAAGTCAAGAGCTGTCTCTACCTCGAGCAGCTTAGCCAAAGAAAACGCCTTCTTGAAGCAGTCTGCATTAAAAGCCCTGTAGCCCTCAGCATACAGCAGGCCGACTTCATCGTAAAGCGTCGGAACAAAGTCGTCACTTTCAAGGAAGTCGGAGGCTCCGAGGTAAGTCCACATGGATCGCTGCGCATCAGGAGTTACAGCGCTAAACACGCAACCCGTCGCGGCATCCGAAATGCCGAGCTTCGATTCCACGCCATTCTTGTTCAGGTGTTCCTGGAAAAGCTTTCCGAGCTCGTCATCACCAATTTTCGAAATAAAGGCAGCCTTGCCCCCCAGGCGAGAAAGACCGACCATCGTGTTGCAAGTCGAGCCACCCGGCACGCGCAGGGGCTTGTCGAGAGCCCCGAGGAACTTCTCCATCTGGGGCCAATCCACCATGTTCATGCCACCCTTCTGCACACCCTGGGATTCAATCCAGGCATCGTCCACATTCGCCAAAATATCGACCAGGGCAGCGCCCATACCAAGAACTTTTTTCATAATCAATCTCCACGGCGGCGGCGCAAACGCTCCCCCGCCTCCATTAAGAATTTTCTTTCCGAAGAACTCAGCGACTGGACGCCCTCGCGGCTGACCTTCCTGAGGATTTCATCCATACGCTTTTCTTCGTCCACATAAAAAACTTCACCTTCGATTGCATCGGAGGAATCTTCGTTACGCACGTCGTCGCTGGAAGTCCTGCCGCCACGAGTCACCTTCACCTTCGGGCCACGGAAATTCAGTTTTCCCGACAGACGGCGGAAACCGCCCTCGTACAGATACATGTAGATGAATCCGGCCACGACACCGCCCAAATGGGCCAAATGCGCAATGCCGTCTCCCGACGGAGCCATGAACACATCAATTGCGACCATCACCCACATCGCATACTTTATCTTCATCGGGAAAAAGAAGAACAGGAGCAGGCGACGTTCCGGGAAAAAGCGGTAATAGGCAACAAAGATACCCATCAAAGCGCCACTCGCGCCGATAATCGGGTTGTTGGTAAGCCCCAAGATGCACATGACGACACTAAAGAAGGCAGCAAACACGCCACAGAACAAGTACATTCCCGTGAAATGCTTTGTACCCATCCATTCCGCGACCTCGTCGCCGAACATCCAGAGCATGAGCATGTTGAACAGGAAATGCCAAAAGTCCACATGCACGAACATGTAGGTAAAGTAACGCCAGACCTCGAACGGGCTCGCCGGGAAGAAGGCCCCGAAGAACGTAATGTAATCGCGGAGGTTCCCGTACCCTGCCCCCGGGATATTCAGGTGGAGCCCTAAAATTCCACCGACCAGGAAAGCAAGCAGGAATACGACCAGGTTCGCGAGGAGCAATACGCGAATGGGCTTGGCCAGATATCTCAAAGGTTTCATCGGTCCCCTTTATTGCGGACTATATCGTGAATAATAATTTCGGGCACAAATTTAGAAAGAAGTGCAACATCTTTCACGCCATTTGCCAAAAGTTCACGCACGACGCTACTACTCACAGAAAGGTGCTCCGGAGCGCTCAGCAAGAAAACGGATTCGGCATCGCCATACAAAGCCTTGTTGTTCCAAGCGACGGTTTGTTCAAAATCAAGATCGGAAGAATTGCGGATGCCGCGGACAAGGTAGCGCGCCCCGACTTGCTTCATATAGTCGACAGTCAGCCCTTCAAAAGAAGCCACCTGCACGTTGGAAAACTCTTTTACAGCCTTTTCGACAAAGCTCTTGCGTTCTTCCGCAGAGAACAAGTTGCGCTTGGAAGAATTCTGCGCAACGAGCACCCACAACGTATCGAACAAGCCAGCAGCACGGCGCACCACGTCAAGGTGCCCCAGCGTAAACGGGTCGAACGAACCAGCGAAAACAGCGATTTTCTTCATACTTCAAATGTAGAAAAAGCAATGGGCAGTGAGTAATGAGCTTTGAGCTGTGAGCAGTGAGCGATGAGGTTTTATACCACATTGCTCAGAGCGAAGCGACCTCATTGCTCATCGCTCAAAGGCACGAAGTGCCGACCTCATTGCTCATCGCTACCTATACACCAGCAGCGAGGATTCGCCGTAACGGCGCACTTCGGCGTCGCTTGCCCAAGCGGGGATCGCACGGCTCGGGGCCTCGAATACGGCAACGCCACCCGGTTCCAGCCAATCGATGAACGGGCGCAAGTCCGGGTACTCCATGTTCTTGAACGGAGGGTCCGCATAAATCAGGTCGAAGCCTCCGTCCTTGCAGAACTTATCCCGGTCCAAAGTCAAAGCGTTTGCCTCGAGCAGCTGCAACTTAGCTTCCTGACCCAGCGCCTTGTAAGCCTGGTAGACCATACGAGCCTGTGAGTGAGCCATCTCGACCGCAATGACGCTTGCCGCCCCGCGACTTATAGCCTCCAAGCCCATGATGCCGCTCCCTGCAAAAAGGTCGAGCATCCTGAAGCCTTCCACACTTTGCAATATGTTGAAGAGGGCCTCCCTGGTACGGGAAGCCGTCGGGCGAGTTTTCATGGAATCGGGCGAAGGGATGTTCCTTCCGCGGAGCATCCCGCCGGTGATGCGAATGGACATATTACTGTCCGACCAGCATCACGATATACAGCGTCGAGAGCAGGTCCTTCTTGACAAACTTCAAATCGGCCTTACGAATGCTGGCTCGGATAGGCGAATCAGCAAGAGCGGCAACAAAAGCCTGCAAATCAACAAAGTCGGCAGGAGATGTTGCCGTGAAGGTGTAGCGCTTGTATACACCGTAATCTTCGATGGCAGGCTTGTCCATTCCGGAGAGCACAACTTTGTTCGTAGTCGCAAGCGCCTTGAGGCTCTTGACTTCCGAAGCAGCTTCGGCAGCAGGTACAAACGAAGTAATTGCGGCAAGGTTAGGACCAGTCACGTTGAATTCGCCAAAGGCGGTGATGTCTGTTGCCGGAGCGTTTTCCGGAAGAGGCGGAGTCTTGAAGTTTCCGCTAACCGTCTTGATGCGATCGAGGAACGCACGCTGCGAAGTGGGCTTCACAGAGGCACCGCGTACGTAGTAGTAGTTGGGAGCTTCGAACACGCAGTCCGAGAAACCGACATCGTCGGGCGTCGCCGTCGACATGAACGTGAGGAACTGGTTCAAAGCCGTACGCTGGTACGAAAGCCTTTCAAGCGGCAAGTAAGAGGTGTAGTCCAGACGCTTGTTGTTGAACAAGGCCTGGTGGTTGATCGCCCCGACCAATCCCTTGACGGTCATGGCCTCGCGGCGCTTGGCTTCTGCCATGGCGGCCATCTGCTGAGCTTCGAGCGTACCACCGGCCGTAGTCATTTGACCAGCACCCAAAGACAGGGCTGAACGGCTCGGGTCCTCGGCACCGATAAGGTCGAGGAACTGCGCAGGGAAAATGCCCTGGAGAGCAGTGGGAACGCCGCAGACGCTTAAGAAGCAGCAGAATGCGACACAAAGGAAAATGAAGCCGAGGAAAACGTTCAGCGCCTTCTTCTTCGACTTGCGCTGGACGTCGGAAAGATTGGTCAGGTTGACAGACGCGACGTTGTCGACCTCGAACTCTCGTTCGGCAACTTCAATAAGGTTTAAGCGAATCATACACCCTCCATCACGGTCAGTGCAGCCCCAATGGCGCCAGCACAGCAGAGCACGGACGCGGAATCATCGGAGTCAATCGGGAGACGAAGATTGGAGAAGGAATCCATGAGAGCAATCTGCAGTTCCGGGTCCTTCTTGCGCAAAAGTTCAACGAAAAGCGAATCCTCGGCGACATCGCCGCAAAGATGGATCTGCTTGATATCCGGGGCGCCATTTTCCGTCTGGGCCAAGGAAATCTGCTCGACAATGTTCGTGGCCAAGAAATCGAACGCCTCTTCGCGGGACTTGTCCACGAGGGAAAGCGTAGAAACGGCGCGCATGGCATGCAGGTTGTCCTTAGAAAGCCAGATCAGCGTGACACCACTATAGTCAGCCTTCACCACGCATTCCGCATGCTTGATATGTTCGGCGACATCCATCAGGTTCATCACGGAAAGCACGTCGACTTCGAGAGACTTGGGAGTCAGGGACTTGTTGCGGAAACCCTTGCGCAGGGCATCGACCCATTCACGCCGGACCGCGATAAGAAGTACGGACTGTCCCAAAGACGTATTACCACCGGCAAGTACTTTATAGTCAACGACATAGGCACCCGGATCGGCATTGGTAATGAGCCCGAGGTACCACTTGAGGTAGTCCTCCATGTTGGGTACGGCCTCGGCGGGGACGTAAATCTGCCTGACAACGGAACGGAAAGCCGGAATCGTAACCGAGATGGCCCGGATGTTTTCAATCTGGTTCTCGTCCACCCAGTCCTGCAGGGCGCTCTCGAAAGAGAAAACGTCATCGAGCGGAGAGGTCTCCGTGTTCAGGACGGCGGTCTTCAGAACACGCTTTTCGGCAGCGTCCAGAAGGGCGACTTTCAAGGAAGCATCGCCGGCTTCAATTCCAAGGTATAACTTCGTATCACTCATATAATCAACGACTTATGATAAATTTGATAGTACAAAACTAATCAAAAATTACCCCCGGAAGGAGCCCTTCCAATTTTTTCTTACCGATTCCAGGCACTTTTTCGAGGTCTTCCGGCTTTTGGAAGGGTCCGGAGGCGTTCCGGAAGGCGATAATCTTCTCCGCGAGCTTGGGTCCGACCCCCTTCAAGGCGCAAAGTTGCTCAACAGAAGCCGTATTTATATGCACCGGGAGCTGTACTTTGGGCTTTTTTTGCCGAGAACGGGACTTCCCTTTGGAATGTCCGGATTCAGGTTCGTCCTCCCTGGATAGTCGCACCTGTGAATATTCCAATTTGGACGAAGAGTCCGCCACCGCGAGAGCCCTGAAGGACGTCTCTGCGACGTCGTTTTCGACAATCGACGGGAGTCCCCATGGTAAGAACCGGACGACCAAGCCCACCACAAACAAGCAAAAAGCCAAGTGGAGCAGTTTCTTTTCGGGAGAATTCATAATCCCTCCCAGCGGATGTTTTACTTTATATGTAATCAATCCGCCTATTGACGTTTATGAAGCAAAGCGTCCACCGATTCGACGTCGGAAGGGACATCCACCGAAACCGAGGGATAGGGGCTCTGGATGATACGAATCGGGCGCAAACCCAATATGCGCATCTGCTCCAGCGAACGCACCAGTTCCACGGGGCTCTGCGGCAGGGAGGAGAATTCATCGCGGGCCGCCCTGGAATAGGCGTAAATCCCTTGATGCTGGAACCAGGACGGAGCCTCCTCCGGCGTCACGTTCCTGGTAAAATCAACAGCAAAACCGTCCTGGACCTTGACCTTCACCACCGTCGCAAGTCCGGCCTCTGCCGGATTTAGCGGACAGGCAACCGTGACCCAGCATTCGGGATGGGCCTCCAGCTCGCGGGCCACATCGCACAGCACGGAAGGCTCCACCAGCGGCTCGTCGCCCTGCAGGTTCACCACAAGGTCCAAGTCCAACGCACGCGCCGCTTCGGCGACACGATCCGAGCCCGTAGCGCACGCGCCGGTCATCACATATTCAAATTCTGCTTTTGAAACCACCTCGGCAATTTGCTCCGAATCGGTGGCGCAGACAATCCGCTCAAAACAGCCTGCCAGCCGGGCCCGTTCCAGCGTGCGGACAATCATTTCCTTGCCCCCAATTTTGACCAGGGGCTTTCCGGGAAAACGAGAAGACCCCATCCGGGCGGGGACAATGCAGTGTACAGGCATTACAGGCCAGCGGAACTAGCCGCCAATCACCTTGGGAATAGCAAAGTGGTCGTTTTCGACAGCAGGAGCGTTCGCAAAAGCCTGTTCCAGGGTAAAGCCCTGCACCGGTTCGTCTTCGCGAAGGATCGTAGCGCCGTTTTCGACAGCCGTCATGGGTTCCACATGCGAAAGGTCGAGCGCCTTGAGCGCATCAAGGTGATTCAGCATCTTGTCCAAATGCCCCTTGAACGCGGGAATTTCTTCTTCGGAAATACTCAGACGGGACAATTTAGCAAGTTTCAGGACTTCTTCACTTTCAAGCATAAAACCTCGTTTCTTACACTAATAAGATAGTAAAAAGAGACGAGCAGTGAGCGGTGAGCAATGAGCTATGAGCTATGAGGTCGGTCGCCTGCGGCTCCCTTTGAGTCAAAGTATGGCGGCAAAGCCGCAATTTTATAAATTCTCACGTCTTTCCCTAACCACCAACTACTCTTTACTAACCACATCCTACTTCTCATACCTCAAAGCAAAGCGACCTCAAAGGGGCTTTAGCCCCGACCTCACCTCTCATTATCACGCACTTCGTGCGTTGATAATAGACGGCGAAGCCGTGTTATTTCTCCCTAGCCTCTAGATCCTAGCCTCTAGCCCCTACCCTACTATATCTAGAGCAGCGTACTTCAAGATTATTGTTCGCACGACGTTGTCGCGGGCAAAGCGCACGTCTACGCGGGCGTTGTCCCCGGTCCCGTAGGCCTTCATGATGACGCCGACACCATACTTGGAGTGGCTCACCTTGACTCCGGCGTGGAAGGGATTCTCGCTGTACTCGTCGTAAACGATTTGCGGGCCCGATGTCGAGGCCTTCTGGACCTTGATGGGGTTACGGTAGACAATATGCTTGTCGTTCTTCTTGATTGACGAAGAGACGAGAGACGGGCGGTTGTAACTACCCGAAGACCGTCCGAAACTGGAACCGCCAAAACCAGAAGATTGTCCAAAACTACGACCGTAGCTACCTGTAGATGCAGCGGGTCGACGGGCGTAAGCCGGAGGCATATTCGGACGCGGAGACGGAGTTCCCTCATCGATACACGGGGTAAATTCCACGACCGTCGGATCGAGTTCCCCAAGGAACCTCGAAGGAGCAAACGGACGAACCGTGCCCTGGTAGAACCTTCGTTCGGCATGGTACAGGTAAAGTTTCTTCTCGGCGCGAGTACAGCCTACATAGAACAGGCGACGTTCTTCTTCCATCTGTTCGCGCAAGTTCTCTTCAGAAGAAAGGAGCGAACCGCGGATAAGCGGGAAAATCTCCTCGTCGCAACCGGCAATATGCACCGTGTTAAATTCAAGTCCCTTGGCCATGTGGATCGTCATCAGCGTCACGTGATCCCTGGACTCGTCCACTTTCTTGTCGGCGTCGGTCAACAGCGAAATGTCCTGCAAGAAGGCATCCAGCGTAGCACCGGGATGGTCTTCGTCGAATTCGCGGACGGCGTTCACCATTTCGTTCAAGTTCGCAATGCGCTCGTCGGCGGTCAGTTCGTCTTCCTTGCGCAGAAAATCCTTGTAGTTCAAATCTTCGATAATCTTTTCGACAAGGATAGGCAGCGGAGTCTCCCCCGCAGCAACCAGCGTTTTCCACGTGTTCACCAGTTCCACGAAGGGCTTGAGTTTGCCAGCGGCACGGCTTGCACTAGAGGCTTCCTCGACAAGCATTTCCCAAAACGTCCCGCTTCCCATACGGACAAGCCCGAGAATGTTTTCCACAGTCGTCTTGCCAATCGAACGCGGGGGCGTGTTGATAACACGCAGGAACGCCGCATCGTCCTTTTCGTTCGCCATCAGGCGAAGGTACGCGAGAATGTCCTTGATTTCCTTGCGGTCCCAGAACCGGGTACCGCCAAAAATCACCGACGGGATGCGGCGGTCGTTCAGCGCCTTTTCCAAGGCGCGGGACTGCGCGTTCGTGCGATAGAAAACAGCCGTCTTTGAATAATATTCCGGACCCGCGACAGCAATCAGGTCAGCAATTGTGCTGGCTTCCGAGCGGTCGTCAATCAAGTGGCGCACGCGAATCGGGTCGCCCGCCTCTTCCTTGGAATAAACGACCTTCTGCATTTCCTGCGGGCGAACGTTGTGCGCAATCACGGAACCGGCGCCTTGGACAATATTGCTCGTCGAGCGGTAATTCCGTTCCAACTTCACGATGGTCACCGGAGCAAAGTCGCGGTGGAAATTGCGGATAATCTTGATGTTCGCGCCACGCCAGCCGTAAATGCTCTGGTCGTCATCGCCCACCACGGTCACGTTCTTATTTTCGTTTATCAGCAATTTCAGAAGTTCGTACTGGACGTCGTTCGTATCTTGGTATTCGTCCACCACAACATATTGGAAGCGGCTTGCCAGCTGTTCCGCAAGACTCGGCACCTTCTGGAGCATGAGCACCGTATTGAACAGCAAGTCATCGAAATCCATGGCGTTCGATTCCTTGAGACGCTTCTGGTATTCCGCATAGTATCGTGCGTAATTCTCCGCATCGGCAAACTCGGCCTCGGCCATGGCCACCTCGGGCGTCTGCAAGACCACGGAATTTCCCTTATACAAGATGGTATTCTTGTACCGCGAGATAGCAGCATGGACCTTCTTGAGGTCGGAAACGTCGTAAGACTCGCCCAGTTCCTCTTTCAGGATTTCCTTCAAGACCTTCCGCTGGTCATCGTCATCGTATATCGAGAAATTCGCGTCGTACCACTTTTCACCAAGTGCACGCACGACAAAATCCTTGCCCAGACACAGCTTGAGCAACTTGAGGCATACGGAATGGAACGTTCCCATCCAGTTGAAAGGCACGTTGCAATCCAACAACCGCTGGATACGGCCCTTCATTTCGCGGGCGGCCTTGTTTGTAAATGTCACCGCCAAAATGCGGTTCGCTTCCACGCCATAATACGAGACGAGATGGGCAATTTTGTACGTAATCGCGCGGGTCTTTCCCGAACCGGCACCGGCAAGAATCAGCATCGGGCCGTCAATCTTTTTTGCGGCAGCGGCCTGCTCCGGGTTCAGTTCACGATCAAGTACAGCTCCATCAACAATGTTCGCCATCAAACGCTCCTATAAGACATACGGGAGGGGAATATAGAAAATAGGAGTTAGGATCTAGAGGCTAGGGGCTAGGGGCTAGGGAAATAGACGAGAGACGAGAGACGAGAGACGAAAGGACTTGTCATTGCGAAGGGCGAATAGCCCTGAAGCAATCTCGGTTAGAGGATCTAGAGGGTAGGATCTAGGGGTTAGGGGTTAGGGGTTAGGATCTAGGGGCTAGGGGCTAGGGAGAAATATCACGGCTTCGCCGTCTGTTATTAACGCACGAAGTGCGTGATTCTTTTTCCCTAGCCTCTTGTCTCTAGACACTATTCTCTAGCTTTGAGCCTCACTAAGCATCATCGGCGGCGGATGCACCCACAGCCTGTTCGAGCGTTGTCGCGCCGTCCAAGGCCTTCTGGATGCCGTCCATACGCAGCGTAATCATCCCGCATTCCTTCATGGCGGCACGCTTGATGACGTCGCCCGAAGAGCGCTTGATGATGAGGTTACGCACCGTCTCGTTCGGCACGAGAAACTCGTAGATACCGCAACGACCCTTGTAGCCCGAACCGTCGCACTTTTCGCAGCCGCGCCCGTGGTAGAACTGCATGTCCGGAGTGAGGTGCAGCTCCTCGCGCAGGGAATCCGAAATCTCGACCGGCTCCTTGCAGTACTTGCAGATACGGCGCACAAGGCGCTGGGCAAGCACGCCCTTGATAGCGGTCGACACAAGGAACGGTTCCAGTCCCATTTCGAGCAGACGGGGGAATGCACCGGCAGCATCGTTCGTATGGAGCGTACTGAAGACCAAGTGACCTGTCAAAGCAGCTTCGATAGCCATGGACGAGGTTTCCTGGTCACGCATTTCACCGATCATGATGACGTCCGGGTCCTGACGGAGCAAGGCACGGATGCCCGCAGCGAACGTGAAGCCCGCCGCATTGTTAATCTGCCCCTGGTTCACGCCGTCGATGTTCAATTCGACCGGGTCTTCCATGGTAGAAATGTTAATCGTAGAATCAAGAATCTCGCGGATGGAGGCGTAAAGCGTGGTAGACTTACCGGAACCCGTAGGACCGGTCACAAGCACAATGCCGTTCGGAGCATTAATACAATCGAGGAACTGCTTGAGGACACGAGCGTCGAAGCCCATGTCCTTCAGCGGGAACTGACCCGAGTTCGGGTCCAAAATACGCATAACGATCTTTTCGCAAACGCCGCGCTTGCGCAAAGAAATCGGGAAAGAGCTCACACGAAGGTCGACTTCGGCGCCCTTGTAACGCACGGTAAAGCGGCCGTCCAAGGGCTTACGCTTTTCGGCGATGTCCATCTTGGACAAAAGCTTGATACGCGAAAGGATCTGCGGCATCAGGCGCGCGGGAATCGGGGACATCACCTGCAAGTCACCATCGATGCGGTAGCGGAGCTTGAGGAACGTTTCCTGCGGCTCCAGGTGAATATCGGATGCGTGGCGGGCAATGGCTTCGTGAATCAGCGTTGTCACAATCTTCACGACCGCACGGCCTTCTTCGTCACTCAGTTCCGGTTCATTGTTGTTGTTCGCGTCGCGGTCAACGGTCTCCAGTTCGCCTTCTTCCCTAGACTCGTTGATGAGTTCTGCAAGGGATTCCTCGGCAGGGCCGTGGCCAGAAAAAACACGTTCAATCGCCTTGAGCACATCCTTCTCGGAGGCCATGACGATATCCACTTCCATCTTCACCTTGAACTTCACGATGTTGATGACGCGCATGTTGGTCGGGTCGGTCATCGCGATAGTCAAGGAAACACGGGGCATGCGACGCTCGTCCTCCGCCTTCAGAACGAACAGCGGGACAATCTTGTACGTCTTGCACAAGTCCTCAGGAAGATAGGTGTAGGCATCAGGGTCGATGATGAAGTTTTCGAGCCTCACATACGGGACCTCGAACTGCATCGAAAGAATCTCAATGAGGCGCTCTTCGGGCATGAAGCCAAGGTCGACCAGGGTGCGTCCCAGGCGTTTGCCCGAGGTTTTCTGCATCTCGAGCGCCTTGTTCAGCTGATCCTCGTTGATATAGCCCTGCTTGAGCAGCATTTCACCAATACGCATCTTGGTGGTGGACTGCATCTGGACACCGAGAATGCTTGTCAGCGTATCTTCGCTCACCATGCCCAAACGCAGGAGAATCTTGCTCAACATCAATCCCGTGCGCTTGTGTTCGGCCATCGCATGAGCGAGCTGGTCTTCGTCCAGGATTCCCTGGCGCAGCAGGAGCTGCCCTAAATTCAATTTTGCACTACTATTCATATATGGGACCAAGCCTGTGCTTTAAGTAAATTCCTCTTCCCTTCCGGCCCGAGGCCAAAAACCCCGGAACCAGCCAAGACCGTTCCAATCCTTGAAACGGTCCCTAGGTGTTCGTTATCATTCAACAATATACTTTTTGTATCTGCAAAAGAAAACAGCAAATTGTACTCTTCACCGCCATTCAGAGCCAAATCCAGTGCCGAAATATTGAAAAAGTCGGCCATTTCGAGGACATCCGGGTCGATGGGGAGCTTTTCCAGGTCGATTTCCATCGAAACGCCGGACGAAAGGGCCAAATGGTTCAATTCCGACGAGAGGCCGTCGCTGATGTCCATGCAGGCATTACAGCCCCCCAGCCGGGCCAGTTCCGCACCAGCGGACTCCTTAATCTTGGGGCAAAGGTGGTATTCCACCAGGCGGGCAAAACGGGAGGCTTCCTCGGGATGGTTCATGAGCAGCCACAACCCGGCGGCGGACTTCCCCAGCGTCCCCGTCACGTAGACGCCGTCCCCGGGGCATGCGGCGCTCCGCAAAAGGGGCTTCTCGGAAGCCATCTCCCCTAACAACGTTGTCGAAAATACGGTCGCATCGCCGGCAACCGTATCGCCGCCAATCAGCGCAATACCGCGCTTCGCGAAGCCATCGGCCAGGGCCGCCGAAATGCGGGAACGCATCGGCGCATCCCACGACTTGTTCAGGCAGACCCCCAGCAGGGCCATGCGCGGCACGCCCCCCATCGCCGAAATATCGGACACGTTCGAGACGATATGCTTCTCGACAGCCTGCTCCGGAGTAGACCAGTCCATACGGAAATGCACGTTTTCGACCGACAAGTCCTTCGTGGCGAGCCAACCGTCAAAAATGGCGGCGTCGTCCCCGACCGGCAACCACTCCCGGTAACGCGGCGGACGCGCTTCCATCGAGGCCGATTTGTCCAAAATGGACTCGACAAAACGGAACTCACCGAGGGGCGGAAATTTGGCTTTTGGGGATAACATGTGCATAAGTTAGAAATTAAATGAGAATTGGGCAAAAAAAATAAAAAAAGGCCAAAAAATAGAATACTAATTACATAAGAAAATAGTTATCTTTAATGCCGTGGGACACATATTCTTCATAGCACCTTCATCGCCCGGCAGTTTGGAAAAACTCAGCCAGTGGACCTTGCGGTGGTTGCTGGAACGCGACCTCGCCATCGATTCCACGATGTACACGTGCAACAGCATCGAAGACGCCACCAGCCTCCTGGAATCGGCGCTCAACTTCGGCCAGTCCCCCACGCTGATTATCTTTGACCATTCGGACCGCCCCACCGAAAAGAACATCGCGTTCAGCCAGGCGCTCCGCGATGCCATCCCCGAATCCTGGGTCATCGAGTTCGTTCCCGACAACATGCCCGTGCAGCATGACGACGACAACCTGTTCTGGGTGCGCCGCCCGCTCACCGAAGACGAATGGGACGAGACCTTGGACCTGGTCCTCTTGAAAAGTGGGTCTCCGCAATGGGCGAAGGTAGAAACCTAGCCCCCGTCAAGGTCAAGGGCGTAAGCTATTTCGGCGTGCGTTCGCCTAAGCACGCAATTTCGGACATGCAAGGTATCAAGGCCGCGGGCTTCAACGCGGTGCTCCACACGTGGAGCGAAGAGGACCTGCAATACTACTTTGACACCATGAAGGAAATCGTGGACCAGAGTGCCGGACTCGGCCTCAAGGTCTACGTGAACCCCTGGGGAGTCGGCCGCGTGTTCGGCGGAGAGGCCTATTCCGAACTCACCGCCAGGAACCACGACCTGTGCCAGGTGGCGCTCGACGGCCAGCCCAAGGTGGCCGCCTGCCCGAACCACCCCGAATTCCGCGCCTACATGCACCGCTGGATCGAGACCGTGTGCGCGACGAAGGTCGACACGATTTTCTGGGACGAGCCGCACTTCTATTTCGAAAAGGGCGGACTCCAGAACTGGAGCTGCCGCTGCGAGAAATGCCAAGCCAAGTTCCGCAAGCAGTTCGGCTACGAAATGCCCGCCGAGCTCACCGACGACGTGTTGAAGTTCCGCGAAGACAGCCTCATCGACTTCTTGAAAGAAATGACCGAAGATGTACACGCCCGCGGCAAGCGCAACTGCGTGTGCATGCTCCCGCCGTGGTTCCCCGCCGGGCTTGACGACTGGGGCCGCGTGGCGAGTCTCGAAAGCGTCGACGAAGTGGCCAGCGACCCGTACTGGGAACGTGGCGCCGCCGAGGAATGGGTCCGCGAGAAGTACGCCGAAACGGCAAAGAAGCTTGTGGATGTCGCCAGCCAATACGGAAAGGCCGTGCAGATGTGGATCAAGGCGTACCAGATCGAGGCGGGCCGCGAAAACGACCTCGCCATCGCCGTCGAAGAAAGCCGTGCCGCAGGCATCGACAACATCTTCGCCTGGAGCTACCGCGGCACCGAGACGCTCAGCTGGCTAAAAAGCGACAACCCGAACGAAGTCGCCCATGTGTTCCGAACTGCCGTAACAGTTTAATTTCCAAAAGACGATAACACATCCTATGAAAAAATCCATGTTCACCAGAATCATAGCGGCAACGCTTTTATTTGCATCGTTCACTTTTGCACAACTTGATCAAACCGGCAACGAGACAAAACGGACCGTCGACAAGACGGACTACTACTATCACGCTCACGACGGAATATATTTTTCGACAGGATTCACCTTCGCCTACGAATCCTTAAACAAGCATTACAAAAACAATGGCTGGAGCACCACAGACGTCCAGGACAATTCTTTCAAGGGCTGGATACCTCCCCTTATCGAAGTCAGGCTTGGCGCTTACTACCTCAACGTCGCCGGCATTTACGGATTATTTGCACTCGGCCTCGGGACAGGCGACATTGAAAGCACCGGTCCCGACAGGGATGATGAAGAAGGATGGAAGGAGAAGGCCTCAGCCACAACCATGAGAATACTTCTCGGCCTAGGGGCCGATTTTTACCCGTTTCAAGACAAGGAAAGCCTGCTTTACGGCCTATTTTTCGGACTTTGCGGGGGCTTTGCATTTGAAGCAGCGGAAATTACCACCGAATATCACTTCCAGAACTCTGACGAGACTTTCCACAATGTCTTTGGCCGAATTGAAGCGGGTTACGACTGGTGGTTTTGCACGCGCTGGAGAGTTGGCGCATCGTTCAACTACACCTTCGGCGGATTCATGCACACAGAATCCCCGAATTACGATTACAGCGGTTCAAGAAAAGAGGAGCAAACCACAACAAGCCACACCTTCGGTTTAACGCTAAGAATTGCGCACTAACCAAAAAACAGAGTTCCAACTGAAAAAAAAGGTGAAGCTTTCACGCCCACAAAGGCCTTTACTTTTCTAATAGCCTGGCTTTTTCTTATATATACACCCGCCATATCTACGTTGGAGATACTGAGGACCATTACACAAAGTACAACGATATTTTCAACGGTTCAGGTCTTTACAACGAAATACTAGCCCATTCTACGGCATATTCTTCGGATTAAGTTCAGGCGTCGTAATGGACATCGTCCGCTATACCTACAAAAAAAGGAAAAAGAACAGACATGACACCGATACATTAATCGACATGTTTGGCACATTTGAGATCGGCAAAGAATGGTGGATAAGCAGACGATGGAGCTTCGGAACGTCACTCTTCTATAACTTCGGCGCATACAACGAAAAAGATGAAGAAGAACGAGACGCTACATATAAGGATTCCTTTGCGGTCCACAGCATCGGAATCTCGTTCAGGATAACCCATTAAAGAGCGAAGTAATTCTTTATACATTGAATTGAAAAAACAACAAAAAAGCCCTCCCTGCTTTAGGCAGGGAGAGGAGCCGCTAGGGCTTGCTAGGACCACCTTCGTTGGTCCTAGTTAGAGTTCTCGAGGCAACGAACCGAGAATGCGAAATCCTTATCGCGGTAGCCCAAGCCCGCATCCTCCTCGTCGTAGAACAGAAGCATGCCGTAGGCGAAGTAGGTATTGCGCTCAGTGGCACTCCAGAAAAAAGCGCTGCTACCCTCAGCGTAGAAGCTGCCATCGTTGTACCTGTAACCAGCAGAGAACGCAGAGAAACCGTAGGCGTCCGTACCGTTGCCATTACTAGCCCAGCCAGTCAGCGACTTGAGCTTCTTGCCTGCAGTACTTTTCCCGCCCACTGCGGTAAACAGTTTGCTCCATTCCGTGGTATCAGGCAAGTGCCA
>JAFPWY010000001.1 GCA_017412605.1 Fibrobacter sp.
CTTGACGTAGTCGGCGTGCCCCGGGCAGTCGACGTGAGCGTAGTGACGGTTGGCAGTGGTGTATTCCACGTGCGAGGTGTTGATCGTGATACCACGGGCCTTTTCTTCCGGAGCGTTGTCGATTTCGTCGAAACGCTTGGCGCTGGCGAGACCCTTAGCGGCGAGGGTCGTGCAGATTGCAGCGGTCAAAGTGGTTTTACCGTGGTCAACGTGGCCGATGGTGCCAATGTTGCAGTGCGGCTTGCTTCTGTCAAAATGTTCTTTTGCCATTTTTTCCTCTTCTTCAGCAGAAGGTTTATCGCTTCAAGTTCAAGGAACCCTTTAGGATTCCCGTAATCCGGAGAGCATAGGAAGCGGTACTCTTCGAATTTGGAGCCACAAATTTAGTAAATGAGGATTTTTTTTCAAGCGTTTTTTCTTCGATTTTTTGCGAAAACGGCAAAAAACGGACTTATCCACATAATAAAGGGCCCCCGGCCGGGCGGCCGGAAGGCCAATTTGGGCGCCGGACGGAAATGGCGTTTTTATTCAAATTTTGAAGGTTAAACAATTTTCGTCTCAATAAATTTCCATTATATATACAATCTATCAACACAAGCCGCGGCGCACCCCAAAACAGCCGCTTTCCCATTTGTAAAATCTTGTTTACATTTGAGATTTTACAAAACTTTACATTCGGTTTTTCCCGGGACGACCCCTTCCCCGCCACCGGGCACCTCTCCTCTGTCGCCTACATCACACCCCACATTGACTAATCTTCCATAAATTCACTATCTTTGCATGTCACAATCCTGTTGAAATTTTTTACATATATTTCTAGGGGATGGGCGGAAGAGGTTTACATGAGTTGTCTGTTTTTAAAAAAAGCCTTCCTACCATGCGCGGCCCTCACCGGTTTGCTCGTGTTCGCCTGTTCTAGCGACGAAACGGCGACCGCACCGACCACGCCCTCTTGCCCTGTTGCAGAAGTCCCCTGCTTTTTCGACTCGACCTACAGCTACGTGCTCTACGGCGACGCCTACATATACCCCGGCAGCAGCCAGGGCGACCTGCTCATCTACAAAGACACGAAAATCGTCACCGACGCCGAGGGAACCCCTGTCGGAACGCTCAACAATTCCGGGAACGCCATCATCGACAACCTGACCGGCGAGCCCATCGTGCAGATGCTCAAGCTGGGCGAGCTCAGCATAGTGACCCCCTACATCCCGCCTGCAGAAGAGTCGGGCGAAATTCCGGACACCTCCTCGCCTGCACCGGACGGGAAATACAAGATGGTCCACGACATGGCCTGGGTACTCCACGCCGACCAGGATTACCTCATCTACAACAACGGTGACGTCTCCGACGTGAACTGCAACATCATCGGCACCATCACCAACCACCTCGGCGGCGATATCGTTGACAAGAACGGCAAAACACTCGTGAAAGACGTGAACGCCGCAGAACTCGACTACATCAGCAAAGAAAATAACATCGCCTGCCCGGCCAGACCGACATCCTCCAGCTCGTCGAAGCCATCGAGCAGCGCATCGAGCAGCTCCAAGAAGCCCGAATCCAGCAGCTCTAGCGGTGGCAACGGCGGTAACGGCGGAAGCGGTGGCTGCCCGGCCATCAAGACCAAGGGCGGCGGCGGCAGCGGCTGGGCCACGCGCTACTGGGACTGCTGCAAGCCCAGCTGTTCCTGGAACGAAAACGCAGGCGGAAAGCTCTCCAGGCAGTGCACCAACAAGGGCCGCAACCAAGACACGAACTACGGAAACGGAAGCGTCTGTGACGGCGGCGGTTCCGCAATGACCTGCATCAGCCAGATTCCCTTCACGGTCAGCGGCTGTAACAACATGGGATTCGCCTTCGCAGCAGTCCCCGCAAGCAACGGCGGGCAGTGCGGCAAGTGCTTCCAGCTCACCTTCACCGGGGCGGGCCACTACAACTCCACGAACTCGAACACCAACGCCATCAAGGGCAAGAAGCTCATCATCATGGTCACAAACGTCGGCCAGGACGTGGAACAGGGCCAGTTCGACATCATGATCCCGGGCGGCGGCGTAGGAATCTTCAACGGATGCTCCTCCATGGGCTGGGGTGGCCAAGGTGCGCAATACGGCGGGCTCCTCAGCGACTGCGAAACCGAAAGCAACTACAACGCGAACTCGTACCAGGAATGCCTCAAGAACAAGTGCAACAGCGTGTTCAGCGGCGATAGCGAAGCCAAGAAGGGATGCATGTTCCTCGCCGAATTCATGCATGCCGCAGGCAATCCCGAACACAATTACGTCGAAGTGGAATGTCCCGACGTGCTCAAGGACAAGTACTAGTCCCGCCGGCCCCTTCGATAGTGCTCTAAATCACCATTTTGCAACGTTCATGCCCCTGAACGTTGCTTTTTGTTTACCATCTTTCCGTTTTTTATTGACCCCTTTCACACCTTACAAAATTTTACATCTTTTTCGTAAATACAAATCTATCTTTGACTTGGGTGAAAAATGTTGAGGCTTTATGGGAGGTCTCATCGTATTACATTACGAGGAAAAAATTATGAAGCATATGTTCATCAAGTCCATGGCAATCGCTGCCACACTGATGCTAGCATGGAACTGTACGGATGACTCTTCCACTTCGTCTCCGAACGCCGATAACAACGTTCCGGAGCTCACCGTTACAGCCAACACGTGGTTACTTTTGTCTGGCCAGACAGGCTACCTTATCCATCAGCCCAATGAAACCGGCGCACAGGTCGTGACCGACACGCGAAGCAATCCGGTTGGCATTTATGATGCCTCGACGGGCAACATCCTCGATACCGAGGGCAACATCATCCTCATGGATGTCAAGCTGAACGA
Organism: Fibrobacter sp.; assembly: GCA_017412605.1. Lineage (GTDB taxonomy): Bacteria > Fibrobacterota > Fibrobacteria > Fibrobacterales > Fibrobacteraceae > Fibrobacter. The sequence continues at coordinate 2,844 of JAFPWY010000001.1, forward strand.
CCTGCTCATCGTTACGCCCCAAAGGACGATTATCGGACTTGACGGCTCCGAAACCCGCATTGACGACGGTGTTGTCGTGAAGCCGGCCGATCCCCCGAAAATTCCGGAAGATGCAATGAGCTCCAGCGTAGCCGCGACGACCACGGTCTCGTCTTCTTCCGCACCGGCCAGCAGCGCCACAATCGCTTCGAGCGCAGACACCGCAGCCGTCTCGTCGTCTTCTGCAAAGTCGAGCTCCAGCAGCGCGAAGTCCTCTTCTAGCAGCGCGAAGTCGAGCTCCAGCAGCAAAGAAGAGTCTTCCAGCTCTAAGGGCAGCAGCAATGACCCCGAAGCCTCCAAGTACGAAAACGCGGGCAAGGGCGGCCAGCAGGGCTTTGCAACCCGTTACTGGGACTGCTGCATGCCCAGTTGCGCCTGGCCCGAAAACTCCGGCGGAAACCCGACCAAAACCTGCGACGCCAAGGGCAAGAACTTTGTTCAAGGTGGCCAGAATATTTGCGCCGGCGGCCAGAACACCACTTGCACGAGCCAGATTCCTATCATCGCGAGCGACAAGGTCGCCTACGCCTTTGCGGCCACGCACGCGAACTCCGGCGGTAAGTGCGGCAAGTGCTTCGCCCTCACCTTTACCGGTAGCGGCAAATACGAAAGCAAGGCTAACCACCAGGCACTCGCCGGCAAGACCCTCGTCGTGATGGCATCGAATATCGGAGGTGACGTCGAAGGTAACCAGTTCGACATCATGATCCCGGGCGGTGGCCTCGGCATGTTCAAGAACGGTTGCAACCAGATGGGTTGGGGAAATCAGGGTAACGAGTACGGCGGACTTCTCTCCGATTGTGAAAACGAAGTCGGCTACGACGGCGACCTCCTGAACAAGCGCAAGGAATGCCTCTCCAGGAAATGCAACGAAGTCTTCAAGAACGACGAACAGGCCAAGGAAGGCTGCATGTTCCTCGCCACATGGATGGAAGCCGCAGGCAACCCGAACTTCGAATCCAAGGAAGTGGAATGCCCGCAGGCACTCAAGGCCAAGTGGTAATAATTTTTCCTCGATAAAAAAAAGACATCCCGGAACTTTTCCGGGATGTCTTTTTTATAGGCTCCATTTACATAGTACATCGACGATTCCCTTATCCTGAAAGAATCGTTTTGTCCACGCGCTGTCCACAGACGCTAATTTTTTTTTCAAAATCCCGAACCGAACATTATATATTGGATGAGAGGGTAACCGGATTCCGGCATCGCCCTTTTTTGAATGGAGAGTTTATGGGATCCTTTAAAAGGAAGGTGTTTGCAGGGTGCACGGTATCGGCACTATTCGGCGTAACGACGCTTGCAAGTTCCGCGTTCGCGATTATCCCCAACAAGCTGGTATCGGGCGGGTTGCCCGCACACACAGGCGCAACCACGACGGAGTACCTCACCGACGGATACCTCACAAACTGGAAGAGCAGCAGCGCCAAGGAAATCGCGCTGAACGTGGGCGCCGGGCCGAAAAAGCTCCTGATCAACTGGGAATCCTACGGCGATTGCGCATGGGCCACCGACTTTACCAACGGATGCGGGCATAGCGGCGTGGCCCTTTCGAACTTCAAGATCTTGACATCCGCCAATTCGACCGACGGAAGCGACGGTGACTGGGAAGAAGCGGCGACCGTCAAGAACAACCCCGTGATGGCGCGCGGCGTACAAATCAATTTCGAAGGCAAGTCCTGGTTCAAGTTCGTGAGCGAAGGCGACGTGGGGAAGATTCTCGAGATCGAGGCATTCGACATGACCAGCGGCGGGAACGACACGTGGTTCTTCATGGGCACGAGCATCAGCCAGATGGGAATCAAGCAGCAGGAGACCGACTCCACGACGGCTCAGCTGATACATGCGCGGTTCCCCGAATATACGCCCGCGATGCTCCGCGGGGGCATCGGCTGCATCAACAGCACCGAGGTCGTGGAGCACTTGGAAAAGTACCTTGAATACGTGGGCAACGTCAAGTTCTGGGCAATCGAAATGGGCACGAACGATGCCTGGGGAGGCGGCGACTGGAACCTCGCGACGTACGTGAAGAACATGCAGACGATTATCGATGCGGCGAAGGCGCACGGCATTACGCCGGTGATTGCGCGCATCATCGCCACGAACCCGGAAAAAACCGAAAACAAGTGGCAGATAAACCCCAAGTTCCTCACGGCGCTTGACAGCCTTGTCGAGGCAAACGACCTCCCGAAGGGGCCCGACTTCTACAGCTACTTCCTGAAACATCCCGAACTCCTCGGGAGCGACGGCGTGCACCCGAATTCGGAAGGCGGCGGACAGGCGATGCACCACCTGTGGGCAGAGGCGCTCGCTCCGCTCTATGCCGCAGGACATTCCAGTGAAGGCGACAGTACGGTTGTCGGCGACAGCACGGTTGCCGATGACAGCACCGGCACGGATTCCACAACATCTATCCGCGCTCACGCCCGCAGGACAGCTTTCGCCGTGCCGCAAATCAGCGTGCAGGGGCGGAACATCGTCGTCGGTAACGTCGACGACACGGCGGATGTCCGCATATTCTCCCTTGCGGGTAACGAAATGCCGCGGCGAACGCTTGCTCCGGGCAGCTACCTGGTGGTCGTCCGCAGCAGGGGAACGCTCTTTACCGAGAAAGTCCAGATAAGTCGATAGCGTAAAATGTTCCGTTTCGGGCCGTACGGGAACGTGCGGCTTGACCTTTTTTATGCGTATAACTATATTTATGCATAAATAAAGCCGGCGCAGTTAATACCACTATAAAATGGTTACAAAACTCACGCCAAAAGGAAACATTATGGAATACAAAATTAAAGACATTAACCTTGCAGTGGAAGGCCGCAAGGAACTCGACCTCGCCGAAACCGAAATGCCGGGCCTCATGGCTCTCCGCAAGGAATACGCCGGCAAGAAGCCGCTCGCAGGCGCCCGCATCATGGGCAGCCTCCACATGACCGTGCAGACCGCCATCCTCATCGAGACGCTCGTGGACCTCGGTGCCGACGTGCGCTGGGTCAGCTGCAACATCTTCAGCACGCAGGACAACGCTGCTGCCGCTGTCGTGGTCGGCAAGAAGGGCACTATCGAGAACCCGCAGGGCGTGCCCGTGTTCGCCTGGAAGGGTGAATCCTTGGAAGAATACTGGGAAAACACCGCCCGCGCCCTCGTGTGGCCCGACGGCAAGACCGCAGACCTCATCGTGGATGACGGCGGCGACGCCACCATGCTCGTGACCTGCGGCGCCGAATTCGAAGACGCGGGCAAGGTGCCCGAATTCAACCCCGCAACCGACAGCGAAGAATGGGGCGTGTTCCTCGCCACCTGCCGTAAGATTTTCGAGAAGGACCCCAAACAGTGGACCCGCGCCCGCGAAGCTCTCCGCGGCGTTTCCGAAGAAACCACGACCGGCGTGCATCGCCTTTACCAGATGGCCCAGGCCGGCCGCCTCAAGTTCCCGGCAATCAACGTGAACGATTCCGTGACCAAGTCCAAGTTCGACAACCTCTACGGTTGCCGCCACTCCCTCATCGACGGCATCAACCGCGCCACCGACGTGATGATGGCCGGCAAGATCGCAGTCGTCTGCGGCTACGGCGACGTGGGTAAGGGCTGCGCCCAGTCCCTCCGCGGCCAGGGCGCCCGCGTGATCATCACCGAAATCGACCCGATTTGTGCTCTGCAGGCCGCCATGGAAGGCTACGAAGTCAAGACCCTCGACGAAGTCGTTGGCTACGCCGACATCTTCGTGACTACCACCGGTAACACCGGCATCATCTCTGCCGCGCAGATGAGCAAGATGAAGCACCGCGCCATCGTGGGCAACATCGGCCACTTCGACAACGAAATCGACATGGCCGGCCTCAAGAAGATTCCGGGCATCGTCCGCAACGAAATCAAGCCGCAGTACGACGAATGGATTTTCCCCGACGGCCACAGCATCCTCATCCTCGCCGAAGGCCGCTTGCTGAACCTCGGCTGCGCTACCGGTCACCCGAGCTTCGTGATGAGTGCCTCCTTCACAAACCAGACCATCGCGCAGATCGACCTCTGGCTCAACGCCCAGGGCAAGCAGACCGTCGCCGGCATCAAGTACGAAAGCGGTGTCGTGTACACGCTCCCGAAGATCCTCGACGAAAAGGTCGCCCGCCTGCACTTGGAAAAGCTCGGTGTTCACCTGACGACCCTCACCAAGGCCCAGGCCGACTACATCGGCGTGCCTGTGGAAGGCCCGTACAAGGCGGATCACTATAGGTACTAATCGCGCGACTTGCCATTGCGCAAAGTACGCATTGTCATTGCGAGGGGCGAATAGCCGAGCCTGCCACGAGCGAAGCGTGGTGGAAGCAATCTCTATTAAAAAGGCTTAAAAAAACTCTGGCGTTTATGCGTCAGAGTTTTTTTGTGGGATTCTAATTTGCAGGAACTTTTTTAAGGTCGGGATCGCTAGGCTTTTCCATATAGATTTCTTTCATAATCTTAAAGAGCTCGGGGTACATAGATTCATAAATGGCATAAGATCGATACTTCTTTTTGAAGTAAAGAACCTTTTTCCCAAATCGATCCCTCCCGCATTTCTGTAATTCACTCTTATCGAAAGTAAATTCTATTGTTTTTCCCAAAAGAAAGAATGTAAATGCCTTTTCGTTTTTTTCAACCTTATACGGCAGTCCCCAAAAAAGATAGACCCCAACAGCAACCCAAAACGTCAAAAAAAGAACGAAAGGAGTTATATCAAAAAAACCGTCTTTGCCGTTTAAACTCCCCAAAACAAAAACGCTAAACAGAAGGTATGTATCTATAATCGAACAAATTAATAAAGCACCAGCTCTTATTGCATATACAACATTAGCTTTGTATGTTACTTGTTCCATCAGATTAATCCTAATTAACTTTTCCCTAATTCTAATTTATATTGATAAATATAATCATTCATACCAGAAATGCGTTGATTCTGCGCCGATACCGGCAGCAAAAATTATTTCCCTTCACATTATGGTATTGACAATCTGTAGCCGATTGAGATGCCCATCCAAGGTTTGATACTGTTACCACCAAAAAAATATTTTGCTTTTTATACTCATCCAATTTAAACATTGTTTTCTCTCTCTTATCTGGCCTTCTTTCTAGAACATCTCATTACGGGAGCAATTCCATAAGGCACTTGGCAAAGCTTTCCGTATCGTCGTTATTGATACGTACCGCCTTGCCGTTATTGACTTCCATGGAGTTCCTATACTCGATCTTGCAAAGCTCTTCCGGCACCGAACTCGCATAGAGATACTCGTAGGTGCAAGTGGAACCGTTCGCTTCTACGGTCGCCTTGTAGGACGAATAAAGGATATCACGGCTGTCATACACGATATCCGAGAATCGGATCGAGACAGTCTGATCGTATGCCGAGATGGTTTCGGAGGTTTTCGTCTTTTCTATAACCGATATTCCGTATAATTCGATATCGGACGCGACATGATCGCCACCCTTGGTAAACAGGAACTCGCCATAGGCATTACTCAAATGATCAAACTTGTAATGCGAGAAAAGTTCGTCATAAATCCACGCCACCATCTGCGTCTCCATATAATCCCATGAATCAAAGGTGTCGTTCTCGATGGACATGCAGTTTTCAGCAATGTTGAAATAGTCGTTCGAGGAATCTTCTTCACTTTCTTCGTCTTTTACGATGGCACCATCGACAAAATTGTATCCCGACAGCACCTTCCACCGCGCCAGGGGATTTCCGTTCTTGCCGCCCACCATCACAATTTCCTTAAAGCCATCGCCGCGTGCTTTAATAATCAACGTGTCACCGACGAACTGGTAGTCGTAAACAAGGTCCTGGGCAATTCCTACGCTCGCAAATGTGGGAACAGGGCCCTGCACATCACATTCTGTCCGGTATTTTATGTGATGTAGCGTAATCGTGTTTTGGTTCCTGTCAATCTCGCTCGCATAGGCATCCCCTTTGCAGGCTCCACCAACCGCACTAGAACCCTTTTGGGAATCATTCGCCGAAGACGAATCATCGCCACAAGCCAGAAGGAACAAGCTGCAAACTACAAACAAAAAATTCAATAAACGCATATAGTTATCCTTGAAAAGGTTTTATGCGTCCAAAAATAGATAATGCGTCTAGATTTTTAGAGGTGCCCTTTACCTATTCCACCCGGAATGCCCTTCGCCGTAATAAACGGAGGCATCCTCGGGTCCAAAGTCATCCGGCCCCGAATCGCGTGGCGAAAGCCATCCGCGCATTTTCTTGATGCGAGCACGACGTTCTGCAGCAGCTTTGTCAGCGGCGCTGTCTGCAGTCTTGTCGGAAGCAACTTGCTCTTTGTTCGGTGTATCTGTCATGCATCTACCTCCTGTAAGAAGGTCTAATCCCCTATGCTGTCTAAAAATAATTTTTTTTGTTTAATGAGAGTGACGGTATTGCAATTAATTCGTCATTTTTGTTAATCCCGTTGTTTCAAAAAAAGCGATTTCCTAATTTGCCCTTCACAGAAAAATCATCTGTGATAAAATAGGAACAAAGGAAATTGAAAATGAAAAAGATTATTTTAATTCTCACCTTTTTGACTTGCGCAAGTTTCGCACAAACCGGAGTTTTTGTAGCTACCGGTAGAGCATACCACGGAATGGTCGGTGTAGAACAAACGTTCTTGAACGAACATCTGTCCGTGAACCTCCATTGGCTCGGCTACGATTCCGACTACGATTTCATGGGCGGTCTGGGTGTTGCTTACCGTTTTAAGGGATTGACCGGCCCGTACGTATTCCACTCCTCTGATTGGCTTGCCGGCCGAGTATCTGATCACAATAAGGATGAATATAATAGATTCAACTACTGGCGCTTGGTCTTCGGTTTCGGTTTGCAACATATGTTCACAAAGCACTTTGGCGTCTTCATGGAAACGGGCTTTGAATTCTACGCAGGTGAAGGCGGCTACTACACATACCTCGACATAGACGATGGTGGACTCAACAATGACACCATCTTTTTCCCCGTGGCCTTCGGCTTGACGGTACAGTTTTAGACCTGTTTCGAACCAATCAAACAAAAAGCTAGCAAAAAGGGCTCCATGCGGAGCCCTATTGTCATTTTTAGATAAAATAAATTTACACAATACATTTTATTTAATTTTGTATATAATATCGTGCACAAACGCTTACCCCAACAAGGAGAAAATAATGCCAAAAACTCATTGCTCACTCGGGCTCATTGCCAATGATGAACAAACCAACAACAACTTATTCCAGGCAATCAGCAAAGTCTGCTCGAGCACCTCGACGCCACAGCCGTCGTTTGAAACTGCCAGTCGTAAATACACCCTATTTAACTTAATCGCTGATGTCGACTTTATAAACTATTCTATATCGACAGATGCCTTTGTCCTCATCATGGATGCGACCAAAAGACCAACAAAAAAAGTGCTGGATTTTCTCTCACTTGCCGCAGAAATGAAAGTCTCCAACATTATTGTTTTTTTGGACAATTGCGATACAATCAACGACGCAGAGAAGCTCCAACTTATTGATATGGAAATCCGTCAACTGTTCTACGAAAACAAACTTGACGATAAGAATATGCCAATTATCTGCGGTTCCTTGAGCAAAGCTCTCGAAGGCCAACAGACATGGCTGGCCAAAATTACAGAATTCGTCAATGCCTGCGACAAATACATCCAGCCTCCTTTCTTCAAAGATAAGCCTCTCTTTATGCCGATCGAAGACGTCTTCGAAATCTCTGGCCGTGGCACTGTCGCTACTGGACGCGTCCTACGCGGCACACTGCATTTAAACGATAAAGTTGCATGCGTCGGACATGGCAAAAATGACGAATACTTCGTTACTGCTATAGAACAGTTCCGCAAGGACATTGACGAGGCCCTGCCGGGCGACAGTGTTGGTGTCCTTCTTCGTGGTGCACAAAGGAAAGACCTTGCACGTGGTATGGTCATCGCCACTCCTAATTCCGTCAGTGAACACACCGAATTCAAGGCCAAAATTACCACCCTTACGAAAGATGAAGGCGGACGCCACTCACCGTTCTTTAACAACTACCGTCCTCAGATTTACTTTTTCACTGACGGTGTAACTGGAACCCTAGAGTTCCCCCCTGAAGTGAATATGGTATTCCCGGGAGACGCTTTAACTGCTATCGTGAAACTGAGCGAGCCCTTCGTATTGGAAGCAGGAACCCCATTCGCGGTTCGCGAAGGCGGTCGAACCGTCGGCAAAGGCGTTGTTATCCAAATAATCAAATAAATCAAGAAAAAGAGGCTATATTTCAAATATGGCCTCTTCATTGCACCTCTTGCAAAGTACACTCCCCGCACTCCTGTGGGGAGGTTTTGTGCTTGCTGCCGGGCCGTTTGCCGGTGAAGTTCATGCCGCGGGAGTTGCAGGCGTGTTCGATGCCGGCTGGACAACTGCCTACCAGTCGCAGGATTCCATCACGCACATGCATCAGCGCTTGCACGCGCTCGGAATGGACGAAGTTGTTTTACAATATGCCGCCGTCGAGGCGACGCACTTGTACTACCCTTCGCAACTGGACTTTTTGCAGAATACGCAATACAAGAACAACGAGCTTTTCCCCAAGAGCATCGAGGCGGCAAAAGCCGCAAGCACAAGAATTTGGCTCGGGCTCTACTACAATGGTGAAAACTGGTACACCCCGCCGACTGCCGAGCAGCTTGACACGCTAACATCAAGGAACCAGAAGGTACTTGAAGAAGTCCATTCGCTATACGGGAACGAGGGCGTCATTGAGGGCGTGTATATTCCACAAGAAATTGCACGTTACTACTGGGACGGCCTGCGCGATGACGCAACTCCGGAAATGCTCACGGAACACTTTTTGAAGCCGGTCACCGAAGCTGCACAGGCGAAGGGCTGGAAGGTGATGGCGGCCCCGTTCTACAACCAGAACCTGGAAACGCCCGAGAAGTTGCAATCATTTTTCGAAAAGCTCTTTGCCGCAGGATTCAAGCCCGACATTATCGCTGTGCAGGACGGTGTCGGCGCAAGTGACGCGGGCAAAGCCCATGCCGAAACCGCGACCGTGGGCAACTACGAACGCTCGGTGGCTGACGCATGCAAGCAATACGGGATAGAATTCTGGATCGACATGGAACTGTTCCGCACCGACAATTCACAAGCACTCGCAGACAGCGCAAGAATCTCGGCACAGCTCGATACCGCATACGCCGCAGGTGCCGTGAAAGTCATCGGCTACGATTTGGCCGTCCTCGGGAACGCGGGCCTCGATTCCCTCGAGAAATGGAAGCTGGAATCGAGCGTAGAGCCGACAACCAGAATTGTACACCGCAAAAATCGCGAGACCCGCCGCGCATCCAACGCCCGCGACAAAAAAACGCAGAAACGCGAGCTGTTCCTGAACGGACGTTTACAGAACAACCGCCCACTTGACGAGAATTCGCAATACTTCAAGACGAACGGCGCCCAAGTCAAGTAAGTGTTTTTCTCCTGAAGAACAACTTCTTCAACTTCTGGAAATAGAACTTGGTTTCTTCCACATTAACGAAGAACGTGGCGACGCCCACCACAAAGAACATGTTGAAAACAAGCCCGACAATTGCATTGCCGATATAGAAGCCGCCAAACATATGCTCGCGAACGTATGCGAAATTGTTCCACAGAATCTGCACGAACGCAACCAGCGCATAGACTTTCAAGACGAGTGAATTCCTCTTGGCTATCGCAAAAATACCCACCGCAATCGAAACGACCACCAGCGCAATAGAAAACCAGGAAAGCGGCTGCACAAAGCCACTTGCAGTTTTCATAAAGTAGCTCAACAGAATCTTGAACAAATCATTCGCGCCATCGACAATAAAGATGACCGCACAGAAACGGAGCAAACCAAGGTTCAGGCCACTTTCTTCAACCACCGTCTTCTTCAAACCTATAAAGAACGTCGTGATGCAAAGGACAAGGGAAGGGTCCACGAAATTATCGACGAACGCATTCAAAATCACACCGGTTTCCAAGCCCATCGACGAATAGGTATAAGGGATTATCACGGCACCAAAAAGCCGCATCGCAATCGAAAGCACGGAGAGAATCATCAGAAAAATAGGAGTCTTTTTAACAAGCGAGGCAATACCCGCAGCAATGCCGAGCACACCCATCACAATTGAGCCAATATAGCCCGCCATGAGCGACTCGTCCGACATCCCGGCCGCAAGCAGCCGCAACAACAGCCCTGCAATAGTATTCAGCCCGCTCACGATAAACAAGGCGGAGCAAACACGAAGTAACGATTGGTTCATAAGCGGGACTCCTTTTGAACATAAACGTAATAAAAAACGGCCCGGATTTTATTCCGGGTCGTATTTTATGGACTAAAATTTACACGTCATTTTTATATTACTTTGAAATCAGGGATTATATATTTACCTTGTAGCTTATATGAAAAAGGCCTTCCTCCTCATCATCGCTTTTGCGGGATCCCTGCACGCATCTATCTTCGTTGATTCACGGGTGTTATTTACGCTTTTTACACAACCCGTGCTGAATCTCGACATTGATAAAACAATTGTACATAACGGGGCCTTGGTCGTTTCTCCGGAATTATCACGGGCACATTACCTTACGGAAGACGGAACCTGGACAGCAGCCTCTTTAGGGATCGGTTACCGTCAATACTTAACATTCAAAGATGGTCAAATGATTTCGGACCACCTCACCAAAAATTCTTTTTCATTGTTCGGCGGAATTCACGCTTTCCCCACCTACCTTTACGTAAGCAGAAACCACAAGGACTACTTCTCGATTGCGCCTGAATTCAGAACCGGTGTACTGAAAGTTTTCAAGACCATGTTCCAGGCGTCTCTCGGAATAGGCTACAACTTCACCGATTACAACGAAGCGCATCCCTGGAAAAACGCTACCCCGAACACCGCATTTGCCCACGGATTTTACTACCGTATCAATTTCTGCATAGGCGGCGGCAATTTTTAACCTTCAAAAAATACCCCCGGCCGTCATGGTCGGGGGTAATAAGCTAGATCCTTCGTGGCTTCGCCACTCGCGGATTACTTCACAAACGCGCCGTAGATGGCCTTGATGGCCTTCTCGGTATCGGCATCGTCAACACCGGTGATGATGTTGATCTGCGAAGAACCCTGGTCGATGATGCGGACGTTCACCTTGTTCTCGGCGAGAGCGGTAAACAGCTTCGCGGCAACACCGATCTTGTTCGTCATGCCGTGACCCACGGTAGCGATGAGCGCGATACCCGGGAACACCTTGATACGGTCGGGGCGCATCTGCTGCGTGATGTCTTCGAGAACCACGTCCTGCACGGCGTCGAGGGCCTTGGAATCCACGACGATGCTCATGGAGTCGATAGCGCTCGGGCACAGTTCGTAGGAGAGGCCTTCGCTTTCGAGCACGGCGAGCACGCGGCGACCGAAACCGACTTCCTTGTTCATCATGGACTTCTCGATGTAGATCATGGAGAAGCCCTTGCGGCCGGCAACGCCCGTAATCGGGAGCTTTGCTTCTTCCGGAGTGGGGCCGATGATGGTGCCAGCGTCTTCGGGGCGGTTCGTGTTGCGGATGTTGATAGGAATCTTCTTCGCGCGGCACGGAGCGATGGATTCGTCGTGGAGCACGCTTGCGCCGGAGTAGGCGAGTTCGCGGATTTCGCGGTAGCTCACGTATTCAATGGGCAGCGGATTTTCGACGATGCGCGGGTCTGCCATGAGCATGCCCGAGACGTCGGTCCAGTTTTCGTACTTGGCGGCATCGATGCCGTTAGCGAGGATTGCGCCCGTAATGTCGGAGCCGCCACGGCTGAAGGTCTTGACTTCGCCACGGAGGTTTGCACCATAGAAGCCCGGCAGCACGTAGAGCTGGTTCTCGTCGGAGAGCGTCTTCGCGATGTCTTCGTAGGTTTTCGGGACAATGCGGTACTTGTCGTCGAACGTGATCAGCGGGAAGGTGTCGACGAAGTTTGCGCCCAGGTACTTGGCCATGAGGCGTGCGCAGAGGAATTCGCCACGGCTCACGAGGAAGTCCGTGCTCACGGATTCGGGCTGGTTCTTCAGCTTGTCTTCGAGGCTGTCGAGGTCTTCGGTCAGCTTGTCTTCGAGACCCAGGTCCTTGCAGATTTCGTCATAGCGCTGACGGATCAGGTTCCACGGCGTCGAAAAGTCGAGGCCCTTGGAGGCGAGGTCGTAGGTGCTGTAGAGGAGGTCGGTAAGCTTCGTCTCTTTGGGATTGCGCTTGCCGGGGGCGGAAACGACGATGACCTTGCGGTTCTTGTCGGATTCAACGATGGCCTTGATCTTCTTGAACTGGCCGGCATCGGCGACAGAGCTGCCGCCGAACTTGCATACGATTCTTTGACTCATTTTTTCCTTTCGGGCCACCAAACCTCTCAGCTTCGAGCGCAATCGCTTTCCTCGCGACCGTCGTGCCCAAGCCTACCCATCTGGCCAGCCACTTTGGTTTCCGGCGCCCACTAAAAAATCATTTTCAGAAATTTGGCTGCGACTCTTCGTGCAGTTTCGTCACTCAAAGTGGTAAAGACTTCCAGTATTCACCACTTTTCGTTCCTGCCTGCACTCGGTCTCGCCAAAATTTCCACTTCAAAGCATTTTTTAGCGGTCGCCTTATGGTGTCTATGTCTGCGACGGCATTTTACCGCCGCGCGGGGGCAAATTTAGAAAAATGAGGGAAATGCGGCAAGGTTTTTAGCTCCCCGACATGCCCAAATCGGGACGGATTGGCAAAGCTCCTGCACAAATTGTCATGTATTCTTATGCACTTTAGATAGTTTTATGTTATATTAACAAAAAAAAGATTTAAAAGGATTTTTCCATGAAAAAGGCCCTGTTCGCCATTGCAATTTCACTCGCCTTTGCCGCCTGCGGCGACGACAGCTCTTCCAATGCCAATGACAATTCCTCCACCGTCATTGACACACCAACCGAAAGCGACAGTTCTTCTGTGGGCAAAAACACGTCCACCGCTGACAGCAATTCCTCTGGCATTGAGAAAGTCATCTCGAAAAACGGCGATATCACAATCAATGCTTCGCACAGTATTCTTGTCGATGAAGAGAACCACATTCTGACAATAACTGCCGACGAGAAAAATGCTGATTTGTGCGTGAAGGATGGCGATACTTATACTTGGAAACCGATGCCGATTTACAAGATCCCTGATTCCGTCAAGTACGAATTCCATAACGACACCCTGATGTTCTTCAATATCCGCAACGGGGAAATAGATAAAAGCGCAGAAGTCCTTGTTGGCGGCGCACCGGGAAATATCTATTCCAAATGGACCTTTACAGGATGCCTGTACTATGCCGAAACCAAGGAATTAAAATGGTGCGAAGACGACTATACCTACATGCAAGTTTACTTTACGATATCGGAAGATCGCTTTGTCTCTAGCATCTTATGGCACTGGGAAAAATATATTACGGACAAGAGCAATTATATAAACTCCGCCTTCATGGAAAGCCTGTACAGTAATTTAAGCGGAATCGATGCGGACATCTACGGTGCCCTTATCTTTTCCCCAAAAACTTCTTTCGAGGGCGACACCATAGATCACAACACCATTAAAATCATAAATATGAACTCAAAGTCCAAAGATTTTGAATTGGGCGGCAAAAAATTTACGGTCGAGATACTCCAAGCCGATTTAAATCTGATCCAAACAGGCTACGACAGGGGTTCCGTAAATATGGAAGTCCAGGTGGAAGTAACGGACGGCAAAACGACGTGCAATCTTGCCTATCAAAAAAAATACCTGGATGAATCCTTGTGCAAGGCCGAAAATGCAGAATTTTTTAACACCGCTGATTGGAAAGACGATGATGGCAATGAATTCATCCATGCATACAACTTTGAAAAAAGCAATAACGCCGAATTCAAAAGTTGCATTCAAAGCATCGCCGTTCAGTAAGAACCCTCCCCATTCTAAAAGCTATCCAGATATTCTATCATGAAAAAATTTTTGTTCGCCGTTGCAATTTCACTTGCGCTTATCGCCTGCGGGGATGATTCCTCTTCCAACGCAAATAACGGATCTGGCAAGTCCATAGGAGACGATGCCTTTTCATGGACAGTAGCGCTTTACGTCAACGAATCGGAACATATGCTGATAATGGGGCTTGAAGACTACGAAACCATGATGTGCGTCGTAGAAGAGCAAGGCTATACTTGGAAAACCGTACACATCACTGAAGAGCCGGATCCCATGATGTACGAATTCCGTAACGACACGCTGATACTCTACGATATTTACAATGGCCAGCCAGAATTAGATGACGGTGACATACTGGTCGGCGGCACTGCGGGGAACCTCTATGGTACATGGACATACACCGGATGCGATTATAACAAGAATAATAACACGACTACATGCCATGAAAAGACCCTACGGTACACACTCCGCACCATAACCTTCTCCAATGGAAAGGCCGAAATCTACTACAAGGTCTACTACGACCACTACTTAGAACACAACAGCGACTTCATGAATTCCTATTTCATGTCGTCACTCATCCGCACGCTCAACGGCAACTATCCCGAAGCCTACCTGTCCGATATCTGGCTCATGGATTCCTCGAGCGTGCAAGCCGCAACAGAAAAGGATAGAGTGGTATTTACATCAAAGACCAAGACAAGCGCCACCTTCGTGCTGGGCGACAAAACATATTCCGTCAACGTGATGCATGTGGATATGAACCTGAACCGCGAAGGTTTCTATGTCGCAAACGAGAACAGGGATGTCCAAGTGGAAGTGAGCGACGGCATTACAACCTGTACGGGCGAGTACTTCTCCCACTACATGAATGCCGACTACTGCAAGGTAGAATACAAAGACAACCTCAGCACGTATGAAAAAAATTACTCCAATGGCGAGCAGTTTATCGAGGCAGAAAAGTACAACCGCAGCAACGAAGAAGAATTCAAGCAGTGCATCACGGGTATCGCATACAAGAAGTACGACCCTCTTGATGGGTACTCCGCCCCCGAAGTCGCAAAAAAACTCAAGAAATATCGGAAAAAGCAGTTGCGTCCTTATAGCTTATTGTAAAAATTCCAATGCGAATGTAAAAAACATAATTTTTTTGGGATAAATTTCCCGATAAAAACGTCATATAACTGAAAAGCTATATGAACTCGCACGAATCCATGTTACGCATCGCGGCAGACTCCGATATTTCGGTGCTTTTGCTTGGGGAATCCGGCTCCGGCAAGGAAGTCGCAGCACAATTTATCCACAATCACAGCAAGAGGGCTAACGGCCCATTTGTTGCACTTAACTGCGGCGCTATCGCGAAAGGGCTTGCCGAGAGTATTTTGGAAGGTTACCGCAAGGGCGCATTCACCGGAGCTTCCGAAGAACGCCTCGGTATTGTGCGTTCAGCGAACCATGGTACGCTCTTTTTGGACGAAATCGGCGAGATGCCGCTCGAAACACAATGCAAGCTCCTGCGAATACTGCAAGAAAGGACTGTCACACCCATCGGTGATTACGAAGCTTTCCCGGTAGATTTCCGGCTCATCTGCGCCACCAATCGGGACTTACAGGCAGATATCAGTGCGGGCAATTTCCGCGAAGATCTCTTTTTCAGGATAAACGTTTTCCCCGTAACGATCCCACCTCTCCGAGAGCGCGCTGATTTTGAAAACATTGCCAATGACTTATGGTACGACGCCCAAAAGATTTATTCCACTATCCCTGACGCATCAAAAAAAGATAGGCATTTTGACGAATTCGAAATGTTCCTGCTCAGATCAAAACAATGGCCGGGCAATATCCGCCAGCTCAAAAATGTCATCCAGCGTTACGCATTGCTCAAGCCGCATGGTTACTCGCTCTCGAGAATCCTTGACGACGAATTCTCAAAACTGGCCGCAGGAGAAAAGGGGCTGCCTTACGATGCACGGATGCACGCCCCGGATTGGGAAATCATCGAGAAGGCTATCGAGTGCTACGGAGGCAACAAGAGCCAGGCGGCACATTCCCTCGGCATAAGCAGGGGCTGCCTTGCCTACCAAATAAAAAAGCGCACCGACGGTGCGCCGCAAGAAAATCCGTTGAGGAACTAGAACTTCATGCCAAGCGTGAAGAGGTGATTTCCACCATTGTAGGCTTTCCGGGGACTGTAGCCGTAATCGAAGACAATCGCACCGAACGCAAGCCCGACACCCGCGCTGATGCCGTCTTCGGTATCCGGGCGAATCGCATAACCGCCACGCAGGTACAGGATTTCATAGAACGAAAGCTCGCCGCCAAAAAGCCACTGGGGATCGGTATCGGCACGGCGATAGGCGTCGGCAGAAAGGTGCAGCGCCCAGTTTTCTCCGAACGGGACCGTCCCTGTCAAGCCGGCCTGCAAAGCCATCGGCGGGTAGTTCTTCTCATCGATATACTTGGTCGCATAGCCTGCATTCGTGAGTGTCGTGGCAAAGGCAAGATAGCGGTTCACGCGGAACGATCCGCCCAGGTCACCCGCAAAGAGGAAACCGGTCTCGTCGTCGATAGTCTGGCTTGCGAAGCGTCCCGAAAAAGCCCAATTGAAAACTTTGTTCTTGCTGCCGAGCCCCGCCTGCAAAGCCCAGGCATAGGCGCCGAATTCCGAAGTTTCATTTCCTTCTTCATCATAGCCCTTCAGGTCATCGTAACCCAGGTACTCGATGGCAAAGGAGGTCGCATACTTTTTCCAGAAAGGGAGACCATAATAGACGGAGGTATAGCTCCCTGCGTTGGCCTCGTCAAAGACAATCTGGTTCAACCCGATTTCGGCACTGGAAGCAGTGCTCATGGCAAGCGGATTCCGCGATACTTCCGATACGCGCCCGGCATCGGCGACACCGGCTCCGGACATGGCTGCAGACCTGGCCGAGGCCGACATGGAAAGAAATTTCATTGTAACGCCATCGTTATTCCAATATTCCCCAGCAAAAGCGAGGGAACCAGCAGCGAGGGCAAGTGCGAGGAATCTCTTGAACATACGGAGAATAAGATACAAAAAAAAGGGGCTAGAGATTAGGGGCTAGGATCTAGAATCTAGAGCTTTGAGGTGTGAGGTCGGTCGCTTTGTGGTATGGGATAGTAGGAAGTGATTAGGGGTTAGGATTTAGGGAGAAATATCACGGCTTCGCCGTCTGTTACTAACGCACGAAGTGCGTGATTCTTTTCACTAGCCTCTAGTCTCTATTCTCTAGTCTCTCAAAGACTCACTGCTCGAGCCTATTTCCTCCACCCTTCCATGATTTTCATGCAGCCGGCGAGGAGTTCGGCGGAGCGGTCCTTCGACTCGGTTTCCACGTAGCAGCGGAACTCGGGAGCGTTGCCGCTCGGGCGCAGGTGCACGATATCGCCGGAATCGAATTCCATGCGGTAGCCGTCGGTCTCGTCGATGGAGACAACTTCTCCATGGAACGGCTGCGGCGCGGGGCCATCCTTGGGTTTGAACTTGGAAGGCACTGCGGTAAGTGCTCCGAACAACTTTGCGCCCAGTTTCTGCTCGCGGATTTCAGCAAGCTTCGCCTTCGAGGTCTCGGTCGGGAATTCCTTGAGGCGGTCGCTGAGCGTGAAACGCTTCGGGAGTTTCTTGAGCAGGTCGACGACGCACATCTTCTGTTCGCGGACCATCACCATCACGGCAAGCATCGGGAGGAGCGCGTCGCGGGTCGGGAGAGCCGGCAGCGTGCGGGTACCGTCTTCAAATTTGCGAGTCAAGTTCGTCTGCAGCAGGAATCCGCCATTCGCCTCGTAACCGGCGACAGAAACGCTCGGGTCGTTCGCGTCGACCAGGCTTTCCATGCCAGCAATCACGTAGGGGCTGCCGATGCGGGTGCGGCAAATCTTCTCGAAGCTGCCGGACTTTTCGAGCGACGTGTTGCAACTCACCGGAGTTGCAATGCGCTTGATGTGAAGCGCCTGGGCAGCGAGGATGCCCAGCACGTCGCCACGCAGCCACATGCCAACATCGTCTGCCAAAAGCGGGCGGTCGCTGTCGCCGTCCGTGCTGAAAATCGCGTCGACGAAGTCCTTGTGCGCGAAGTCGCGGGCAAGGTCTTCGTCTTCCTTGCGAATCGCCTCGGTATCGACCGGGATAAACGTCTCGCTGCGCGCGAAGGGCTTCACCGTGGCACCCAGGCTTTCGAGCACCTTCACCACAATATCGCGGCCTACGGCGGAATGCTGGTACACGCCGATGGTGAGGCCCGAGAGCGCCTTCGTGCCAAAGAATTCCGGGTAACGCTTGCAGTAATTCTCTTCAGCTTCTGCTTCGACTGCCGGGAGCGCGGGCGCATTCTTCAGCATGCCCTGAGCATCAAAAATGCCTTCGTCAAAATCCACCGCCTGCGAAACGATTCCCTGTTCGTCCTTCTTGGAAATCTCGCCCTTCGGGTGGTTGAACTTGATTCCGTTGCGGTCGGCCGGGATGTGGCTTCCCGTGACCATGATGGTCGGGAGCGCCTTGTCGATGCCGTACAGCGCAATCGCCGGACTCGGGATGCGGCCGCAGTAGATGACCTTCCATGCACTGTCCTCGCCCGCCTTCACGAGCGCCTTCAAGATACGTTCGGTACTGGGGCGCAGGTCACCCGCGATCGCAATCGTATGCTCGCAGTTGTAGCTAGCTTCGCAGTACTTGATAAAGCAACGCGCATACACATAGCACACGCGGTCCGTCATCGCGGTCACCAGGCCGCGGGCACCGCTCGTGCCAAAAGCCACGCCGGACTGTTTCATTACCTCTTGCATCGAAACGCTCATATAAACCTCAAGATATAGTGGCCAGTGGTCAGAGTCACGACCACTGGGCCTGTTGTTTTACGAGCTAAAAGATATAAAAATGGGTACCGGATTACGGAGCATCATTCTTGATGCAACGAATGTAGGCACCCGTAATTTTATGTCCATTATCGGACACTGTAACAGAATCATCATGGAAAGCCCAAAGCCAGGCATATTCATATTTGTCGCTACTATCCGTGATTTCATATTCCGTAGATGACCAGAAAAGCGATTCTTCTTCCAAGGATCTGTAATATTCATGATAATCATACGCACCACCCATCTGATTCATAAAATATGATTTGTATTCGGGGTGCTCGTTGACAAAATCAAAAAGGTCTTCCCATTCCCCATAACTCGGAAGATGTGTTCCCTCAGGACAGATTCCTTGGTACGGCAAGGAAATTTCGCCCAATTCTTCCGAGTTGTACTTCTCGTCAATAGCCATCGCCTGAGCCCAAGTGTAAAGACGGCCATATCTCTCGCAGTTGGAAGGATCGTCGTCATAGCACCTGCTCCCTTCCACGAACACGTGCAAATCCCTTGTCATCCAATACTGGGAATTAATCTCTACAAACTCATAATCCTCAATTGGGGCGACAACGACCTGTTTACTCGAAGACGACTGTTGTTTTTCGGAACTCGAGGACGAGCCCTTTTTCTCGGAACTTGAAGACGATTGTTTTTTCTTGGAACTCGAGGAGGACTGATTTTTTTCGGAACTTGAAGACGACTGAATCTCTTCGGAACTCGAAGAAACCTCCATGTCATCGGATTCATTGCTAGAAGAACTAGATTCTACTTCGGCATCGGATTTAGCTTCGCGATAATAAGCATCCCCGTTTTCTTCTTTGCAAAGGCACCTATCCATAGTCCAGAAGCCCATATCCGTAATTATGGCACTAAAGGGCCCTTCAGTCGTCAGTTTAAACTTGCATCCCGAAATTGCGACGTCAAAATCCCATGCGTTGCTTTTTTCGCTTAATGTGATTTCAAAATGGTTTAGTCTTGAATTATACCTTACGGAACAAGACATCTCAATATCGTAGGTATCAAATAAATCTACAGCATAGTCACAAATTTGATTTTTTATATAGCTGTTTTCCGAAAGCGAGGTAGACCAAACATCATCCTCGATATCGAATTTTTCAACACAACGGTCGTTTGTGGATTCTTCTTGGTGTTCTTCTTCAGATTTCAAAAAACCGACATCGCCGGAACTTTCTCCACACCCCGACAACAGAACGAACATAAACGAAGCAACAATAACAAGGATACGCTTCATATCCACATTTCCTCCTAATAAAGAGAAATACTTTATCTTAATATAAAAACGTTTTAACAAAAAATAAAAAGCGGGATCAAAAAAAATCCTTATCCGCAGAAAACCAAGGAAAAACTCCTTTTTTCTCTTATAAGGGGATTTTTGTCGCGCTATTAACCGGCGGTGATGATGGCCGAGGCGACGACACCTGCATCGGCATAGAGCACGAGCACCTGGCCCGGGGCCGAGGCGAACTGCGGTTCGTCGAAACGGACGCGGATTAGGCCTTTCTGCGTGTCGAGAGCCTCGATATGGGCGGGAGCGCCCTTGTGGCCGAGGCGGATGTGCGCCGTCAGTTCGCCCTGGAGCAGCGGAGAGCTTTCCGATACCATCAGGTTCAGGTCCACGCCGGAAACTTCGGTGCAGTTCAGCGCGCTGCGGGGCCCGAGAATCACCTGGTTCTTTTTCACGTCAATCGCCACCACAAAGAGGGGCTCGGGCTGGCCGCCAATGTTCAAGCCTTTGCGCTGACCGATAGTGTAGTGGATGATACCCTTGTGCTGGCCGAGCACCTTGCCCTGCATGTCCACGAAGTCGCCGGGAACGTTGTCGGATTCGTCGAAAAGAACGGAATAGTCCCCGCATTCGAGGAAGTCCATGCTCTCCTTCTTGGTGGCAAAATCAATCCAGCCGATTTGCTTGGCGAGTTCCTTCACCTCGACCTTCGTCATGCCGCCCAGCGGGAAGATGACCGTCGAAAGCTGTTCCGCGGTAAGGCGAGAGAGGAAGTACGTCTGGTCCTTGCCGTGGTCGAGAGCGGCGTACAAAAAGGGAACGTCGGGGTTCTTGAATTCGAGACGGGCGTAGTGGCCGGTGGCGAAGTAGTCGAAGTCGATTCCCATGCGGCGGGCCGCTGTCTGGAGCGCACCGAACTTGATGTACTGATTGCAGCGCACGCACGGGTTGGGGGTGCGCCCGGCGCGGTATTCCGCACGGAAGTAATCAAGGACCTGGCGCTTGTATTCCTCGGAAATGCGCACCACGTGATGCGGAATTCCGAGCCGGTCGGCGACCGTCTTCGCTTCGGCAATGCTCGCATCTTCGCCGGGGCCAAAACAGCCCTCGCGGCCTTCCACGTGCGGCATGTCGATGGAACCGTCCCACGTGGCCATCGTCATACCGATGACCTCGTAACCCTGCTGTTTTAGTAGGAAAGCGGCGAGGGCGGAGTCCACTCCGCCGGAAAGTCCGACTGCTACCTTCTTTGTCATGCTCTTGCCTGCTTTCTTTCGCGGGTTGGAAATTTTCGCCTAGAGGTTTGCGTAATGGAACATCGCGTCGATGCACTTCTTGGCCTTCACGCGGATGTCCTCGTCGAGTTCCACGCGGTTCGCCTGTTCAGGGTGACGCAGCGTCTCGAGGATGT
Source organism: Fibrobacter sp. (assembly GCA_017412605.1). Classification (GTDB taxonomy): domain Bacteria; phylum Fibrobacterota; class Fibrobacteria; order Fibrobacterales; family Fibrobacteraceae; genus Fibrobacter. The sequence continues at coordinate 24,353 of JAFPWY010000001.1, forward strand.
TTTCAAGAGAATTGGACTTCATGTACTTGCACATGCTGCAGCTACCGATGAATTCCATGTCGGGGTGCTCGTAGTGCATGCGGGCATTGAGGCCACATTCCGTAAGGAGAAGCACCTTGCTCTTGGGCGGGAGACCGTCGATGTACTTGACCATCTGGCCGGTACTGCCCACAAAATCGCTGTAGAATGCCGCAGACGGGTTGCATTCGGGGTGGCTCACCACCTTGAGGCCCGGGTTTTGGCTGCGGAAGAACTGGATGAGTTCGGCATCGTAGGTTTCGTGGACGTAGCAGCTGCCCGTGTAAAGCACGATATCCTTCTTGACACCACGGCTTTCCATTTCACTGATGATGTTCTGGCCCATGAGCTTGTCGGGCACAAAACAAATCTTGTCGTTCGGGTAGGCTTCCACAATCTTCATCACGTTGCCGCTCGTGACGCACACATCACAGGCCGCCTTCACGTCGGCGGTGGTGTTGATATAGCAGATGAAGGCATGGTCCGGGTACTTTTCGCGGAGCGCCATCACGTCTTTGCCGGTAATGGAATCGGCAAGGCTACAGCCGGTGAGCTTGCCTGGGATGAGCACGTCCTTTTCGGGGCTCAAAATCTTGGCCGTCTCGCCCATGAAGCGGACAGCGGAAAACAGAATCGTCTTCTGCGGGACCTTCGTCGCATCTTCGCTGAGCTTGTAGCTGTCGCCCGTATAGTCGGCGACGCCGAGCACGATTTCGGGAGCACAATAGCTGTGTGCGAGGATGACAGTGTCCTGGTCCTTCTTGCGCTCGTTGATTTCGTTGATCAGCGGGAGCATCTGGTCGACCTTTTCCCTGGTGTAGTGGCAAAGGACGGCGCCCGGCTGGATCTTGTTCAGTCTGTTGAAGAGTTCGTCTGCGGTCATAATCCAAATATAAAAAATAGGGCTCCGAGCGTAAAGCCCGGAGCCCTTGGAGATATATTCCACTATTCGGCGAACAAGGCCGTAGAGAGGTAGCGGTCACCGGTATCCGGAAGGAGCGCGACGATGGTCTTGCCCTTGTTTTCCGGACGCTTGGCGAGTTCCTTGGCGGCCCAGAGAGCGGCACCGGAGGAGATACCCACGAGCACGCCTTCCTTCTTGCCGATTTCGCGACCGGCTTCGAAAGCGGCCTCGTTCTCGACAGCGATAATTTCGTCATAGACCTTGGTGTTCAGGGTGTCAGGAACAAAGCCCGCGCCAATACCCTGGATCTTGTGGGAGCCAGCAGTCCCCTTGGAAAGCACCGGAGAGCTTGCCGGTTCAACAGCCACGACCTTCACGTTCGGGTTCTTTTCCTTGAGGTATTCACCCACGCCAGAAACAGTACCACCCGTGCCGACACCGGCCACGAAGATGTCCACCTTGCCGTCAGTGTCTTCCCAGATTTCGGGACCCGTGGTGGCCTTGTGGGCAGCCGGGTTGGCCGGGTTCACGAACTGGCCTGGGATGAAGCTGTTCGGGATTTCCTTCGCGAGCTCGTCGGCCTTGGCGATAGCGCCCTTCATGCCCTTCGCACCTTCGGTGAGCACGAGTTCGGCACCGTAGGCCTTCATCAGCTGGCGGCGTTCCACGCTCATGGTTTCGGGCATCACGATGATGATGCGGTAACCGCGGGCAGCAGCGACAGAGGCAAGGCCAATGCCGGTATTACCGGAAGTCGGCTCGATAATCACGGCGCCCTTCTTGAGCTTGCCACTCTTTTCGGCATCGTCGAGCATCGCCTTCGCGATACGGTCCTTCACGGAACCGGCGGGGTTGAAGTATTCGAGCTTCGCGACGATCTTGGCGCCGAGACCTTCCTCGATGTGAGTGAGCTCGAGAAGCGGGGTGTGACCGATGAGCTGGTCGGCAGAGGTATAAATTTTTGACATGGTGAAATTCCTTTTGTTAATTGTTAAATGTTGTTCAGTGCCTGATCGAGGTCATTGATGATATCTTCGTAATGCTCCGTACCGATGGAGAGGCGGATCGTTGCCGGAGAAATGCCTGCAGCGGCGAGTTCTTCCGGAGTGAGTTCCGAGTGGGTCGTGGTGTACGGGTGAACCACAAGGCTCTTCACGTCGGCGACGTTAGCGAGCAAGCTGAAAATCTTGAGGCTATCGATGAACTTGAAGGCTTCTTCCTGGCCGCCCTTCACGTCGAACGTGAAGATGGAACCGCCGCCGTTCGGGAAGTAGCGTTCGTAAAGCTTGTGGTCCGGATGGTCCTTGAAGCTCGGGTGATTGACTTTTGCCACCTTCGGGTGCTTCGAAAGGAATTCCAGGACCTTCTTGGTGTTTTCCACGTGGCGGTCAAGGCGGAGTGAAAGCGTTTCCGTGCCCTGCAACAGGAGGAAGGCGTTGAACGGGGAAATCGCGGCACCTTCGTCACGCAGGAGAATAGCGCGGATATAGACGATGTAGGCAGCGGCGCCTGCAGCAGCCGTGAAAGGAACGCCGTAGCTCGGGTTTGTTTCCGTGAACTGCGGGAACTTGCCGGATGCAGCCCAGTCGAACTTGCCGCCGTCCACGATGATGCCGCCGAGGGTAGTACCATGACCGCCAATGAACTTGGTCGCGGAGTGAATCACGATATCGGCGCCGTGTTCCAGCGGGCGGATCAGGTACGGAGTACCGAAGGTATTGTCGATGAGCACCGGAATCTTGTGCTTGTGGGCGATTTCAGAAATCGCCTCAATGTCCGGAATGTCGGAATGCGGGTTGCCGAGCGTCTCGATGAGCACGAGCTTCGTGTTTTCCTTGATGGCGCCCTCGACTTCTTTGAGGTCGCGGGTGTTCACGAACGTGGTATCGACGCCGAACGGGCGGAGCGTGTGCTGCAGGAGGTTGTAGGTTCCGCCGTAAATCGTACGCTGCGCCACCACGTGGTCACCCTGGCGGGCGAGAGCGGTGATGGCATAGGTAAGGGCTGCTGCACCGGATGCGACTGCGAGGGCCGCGATACCGCCTTCGAGAGCGGCTATGCGTTTTTCAAAAACATCCTGCGTCGTGTTGGTGAGGCGGCCGTAAATGTTGCCTGCATCTTTCAGATGGAAACGGTCAGAAGCGTGCTGAGCGCTGTGGAAAACGTAAGAGGTGGTCTGGTATATAGGAACCGCGCGGGAATCGGTGGCGGGATCGGCCTGTTCCTGGCCAACGTGGAGCTGAAGCGTTTCGAAGTGGAGTTTGTTCTGTGTCGTCATGGTTTGAAGTCCTTTTCGCGCCTTCGGCGCAGTGATTGGTAAACTTGTGCCCCATTTTTACAAGCCGGGGCCCAGCCAGGCGGATTTAAGCTCCGCAAGCCTCATTACTGTTACACATTCGAACTTTCATAAGCTATCCTGCCTTTGTTGGGCGTCGTTTTTGCCCGACAGGGGGTAAATTAGAAGTTTAAACCTACTACTTCAATAGGAAAAAGCCGCCAACGCCAGAGAATTTGCTTACATTTTGCTTACTAATAGTTTTTGTCTATAACTAATTCGTGAAAAAACCTATCCCAAGGCCATTTTTCGCCACTTTTCACTTTTGCCCGATGCAAATTCCACACCACCATCACTCCTTGACTATATTTAGCGCATGGATAACAAATTTGTTTACACCGCTCGTATCGAAGTCCGCTATGCCGAAACGGACGCCATGGGAATCGTCCACCACGCCACCTACCCTATCTGGTTTGAGCAGGCGCGCACCGAATTTTTCCGCGTTGCAGGCGCCCCCTACGCCGAAATGGAAAAAGAAGGGTTCGCAAGCCCCGTCCTGGAACTTGGCGTAGAGTACAAGCGTCCCTGCCACTACGGCGATTTTGTCGACGTGGAAACCACGCTGGAAATCCTCGACAAGCTCCGCTGCCGCTTCAACTACAAGGCGTTTGTCAACGGGGAACTCTGCACTTCGGGCCACACCGTCCATATTTTCACGAAAAACGGAAGGCCCACGCGCGAGCGCCCGGCCACGTTCAGCGCCATCGAGGCAAAAATTTTCGGCAAGCCTGAAAATATCTAGATTTTTCCTGTATGGACCAGCCCCTAGCAGAACGCCTCCGTCCGCAGACTCTCGACGAACTCCTCGGCCAGAACAAGATCCTGGGCGAGCAGAGCATGTTGCGCAGGAGCCTTGAGAACGATTCCGTCCCCAGCATGATTTTCTGGGGTCCGCCCGGCTGTGGCAAGACAAGCCTTGCCCACATCATCCAGCAAAAGACGCGCAAGCGCTTTGTCGCGCTTTCTGCTGTATCGAGCGGAGTCAAAGACGTGAAGGAAGTGCTCAGTGAAGCGCGCAAAATGAAAAACGCCTTCATGGACACCATCCTGTTCATCGACGAAATCCACCGGTTCAACAAGGGCCAGCAAGATGCGCTCCTTGGTGCGGTGGAAGACGGCACGGTGACGCTCATCGGCGCTACCACGGAAAATCCGGGATTCGAGGTAAACGGGGCTCTCCTCAGCCGCTGCCAGCTCATCCTCTTTGCGCCATTGAGCAAGGAGGACTTGCGTACCCTCGTCTTTAGCGCACTGCGCGACCACCCGCGGGGTCTGCAACTCAAGGATGTCGAAATCGAGGACTCCGTTGTAGACAAGCTAATCGCACAATCCGAAGGCGACGCCCGCTTTTTGCTGAACCAGATCGAATGGATTGGCAACAGCCTGGGCGACCGCAAAAAGATCGACGAGAAACTGCTCGAGGAATTCCAGTACAAGAAGCCTTTGCGTTACGACAAGAGCGGCGAGGAACACTACAACCTGATTTCGGCGCTGCACAAGTCCGTGCGCGGCTCGGATCCGGACGCCGCACTCTACTGGCTGCACCGCATGATCCAGGGCGGCGAAGACCCGCGATTCATTTTGCGCCGTCTCATGCGCATGAGCATGGAAGACATCGGCCTTGCCGACCCGAACGCCCTACTGCTTGCGACCAGCGCCCGCGAAGCTTATGACTTCATGGGGATTCCCGAAGGGCTCATCGCGCTGGACGAGCTGGCCATCTACCTTTCACTTGCGCCCAAGAGCAACAGCGTGGAGCTCGCCGGCATGGCCGCCGACAGCATCATCAAGCAGACCGGGACACTGCCCGTGCCACGCGCCTTCCGCAATTCCGTGACCCGCGTCGGTAAGCAGCTCGGCTACGGCAACGACTACCAGTACGACCACGACAGCCCTGGCGCCTACTCCGCACAGGAGCACCTGCCCAAGCAACTCGCCGGCACAGAAATTTACCGCCCCAAGCCCTACGGCAAGGAAAAACAACTGGGCGAACGCCTTGCGCAGCTCAAGCAAATCCGCAAGGAAAAAAACGAATCGGAAAAGTAAAACGGGTCGGCAGAGCCGGCCCGTTTCTGGATTGATCTAGGTCAGGGGTATTAATTCTCGGTCGCTTCCTCGTCGCTGTCCTTGACGCAGCGGACCACATTCAAGCGTTCTGCCTTAGGCGCATAGTGCTGGTCAAATTCAGAGGAAGAATAATAGGCGTATAATACACTGCCATCGTTTTCAACGTCTTCCGTAGAAGACCAGAGATAGAGGCTGTTAATGGAATACGTGTGCAACCCATCCGTATATTCGCCCCATATTTTGGAAGCCTTGGCATCAGAAACGAGCGCATAGGGGTACTCGGCCAATTCGTCGATACTCGGCAAGTGCCAGCCGTCCGGGCAAACACCCTGAACAGGTTCGCTAAACTCGCAAATCGCTTCACCATTGCCGCAATACGTACCATTGGCCTCGAGGCTAGCCGAGTCAATAGCAGCGCTCCAAAGATAGAGGCGGCCGCTCACCTTGCATTTTTCAGGATCATTGTCGAGGCAGAAGCTGCTGGAATCCAGTTCCTCTGTCTTCTGATTGTTGTTATAGTTCAGGTTCTGCGTCATCCAGGTCGTGCCATCGACAGTCACGGTATTGTAGATCTGGTAATCGCGGGTATCGCAAAGCTGGCTGGTATTGTCATCCACACTTTCTTCCGACATATAGCGGATATCGATATTGAACTGGTCAGCCTTGGCAGGCTTCTTGGCACAAATCGATTTCTTGCCAAGGACACCCGTGCTCTTCTTGCAGAAATGGGTCACCGGGCTGTATTTCTTCGCGCTGTTTCCGTTACCGCAAACCGGCATTTCGGCAGTCTGCATCTTTGGATTGTCGTTTGTGGTAAAGCAGTATTCCGTCGGCTTCCTCATGTACTTGCTGCCTTCGGCACAGGCGACCTTCTTTGCGATCTTCTTGTTGATAAGGTCGCAGTATTCCTTTTCCGGGTCGTATTTCTTGGTGACGAGGTTGCCATCTTCGTCTTCCCAATGGCACATCGGCTGCAGGACGCTATTTTCGTCGCAGAAATATTCACTCGGATCGTAAGTCCAGTTCGAGTTGTCGTCTTCCTCGGTATACCAGGTATAAGCCTTGCTCCAGTCCTTGCAACGCTGGATCGGGCCGTATATATAACTCTTGGTCTTGCTATCATAATAAGAGGCGCAAAGCTGCGTCACCGGGTCGTAGGAACCGGTACCGCAAACAGCCTTGAACAGCGTGGCAGATTTTTCGCCGCAAGTCACGGTGACTTCGCCATTCTCGCCTTCCACGAGCTTACAATCTTCGCCATCATCACCGTCGCCGCCGTCCTTGCCGTCGCTTCCGTTCTTGATGGTACCGATAGTCTTGCCTGCGCAAATGATATCGTAGCCCTTCTTATCCTTGTTTTCCTTTGCGGAGCAGCTTTCGCCATCCTTGCCGTCAGCACCGTTCTTGATGGAGCCGACCGTCTTGCCGTCGCACTTCACGTTGAAATCGCCGTTATCGGCTTTAGTCACCGAGCAAGTCGAACCGGAACTGGTCTGGCCGTCCTTACCGGCTTCACCATCTTTACCCTTCTCGCCATCCTTGCCGTTCAGCTGAACCCAGCCGTCACCGGTACAGGCGAACACCTTCGCGGAGTCCTTCACATAAACAAGCGACCCCTCGATTTCAGTTTCGCACTTCGGCAACTGCTTGAACTTTTCGACCTGGTCCAGCGAGGCCTTCTCGCTCACGTTGGTCACTTCGGTAACGTCGTCACCGCAAGCCGTAAAGAGAGAGAGCGTTGCGGCAATGCATGCGGCATAAGTGTAATTCTTGATCATTGTTTTCTCCTAGTGTTGAGTTTTACACTGTCTTGTTGTGTTTGTCTGTAATTATAAATTCGTTTTTAAAAAATGTCAATTGTTTGGAACACAATTCCTTGCTAAATATGATTTATTTCACACTTTTTACAGAACACAAGAAATTCTAAAGATATTCTAGAATACAAGAAAAACAGGAATTTTCGTCCATTTTCGGCAAATTTCGGTCATAATTTGCCTAGAATTCCTAGTTTGTATAAAAGTTTTTACAAACAGATTTGGCTATCTTTTGGAATACAATGGACCACGAATACAGCATCTACGGAAACATTTTATGCGAAGTCGAGGGTGAATTTACCCTAAACGACGTTCCACTGATTATCAAAAGCGGTCAATGCCGCCTGAAAGACGCCTCTCTGGCTAGGGATATCAACGAAAATACCCTCAAAAGCCTCTGCAAGGCGCTTTCCGAAAGGTTCCATTGCAAGGCGCAAATGCGCAGGATAGACGAAGTCTACGGAAATTCGAACGTGTTCAACGGTGGAAGCGACTACGATGTCGTCGAGGAATACCGCTTTGAATGCGCGTTTGATGACGGCCGGGAAGAATAAGGCCCGGGCCTAGAACTGTTCCAGTAACTTTATGCGCTCAGGCGTGTCCGGATGCGTACAGAACATCAGGTTCACTTTCGCGACAAGGCCCGTAAGCGCTCCATCGCTTTCCTCGTCAGGATGCACAATGTAGAGCTGCGCCACATCGTCGCGCTTCACCTGACCCAACCCGGGTTCGGCAGATATCTTCCGCAAGGCAGACGATAGCGCCATGGGATTGCCACAAAGTTCCGCACCGCCCGCGTCGGCAACGTATTCACGCTTGCGCGAAATGGCAAGCCTTGTCATTGTGCTGAAGAAAAAGGCAACGGAAGAACAAAGCAGCAGGAGCGATGCTCCGGCAATGATTATCAGGATACCGCCTCCACCCTTGCGCCGCCCGCGACCCACGGTCATCGCGCGACCCATACCCGAAAGTATCTTGATGGAAATGGTCATGAGTGTAGAAAAAATACCGACGAACACGATGCACACCACGAGCAGGCGCGTGTCGCGGTTCTTGATATGCGTGAGCTCGTGCGCCACCACGGCCGATAGCTCGTCGTCGTCCAGTTTCTCGATAATTCCGGTCGTAAGCGTTATCGTGTACGACTTGTCGTCTATCCCGCTTGCAAAGGCGTTCAGGCTCGGATCGTCGACAATGTTTATCTTGGGCATGTAGATGTTGCCCGCGATGCAGAGGTTCTCGACAATGTTGTAGACGCGCAGGTTCTCCTTGCGCTCGAGCGGGCGCGCACCGGTCGCATGGCGGATAATCGCAGTGTTGGCAAAGTAGGCAATGGCAAACCAAATGACCGTCACCCCGAGCGTGTAGGGCAGCGCCTGCAGGAAGCATTCCCAAATCAGCGGCCAGTGGAAAACGTCCGGCGAAGAAAGATTGTCGATACAAAGGTGCGCGTAGGGAGACTGCGAATAGCAGAAAACGCCGACGGCGTCCAGGCCGGCAATGACCATCAGCACCATCGCGAGCAAGATTACGGGAAAGAGGAACAGCAGGATGACCGTGTTCCTGTTGTTTCGCCAAATCTGTGTCTGGATACCGACGTATTTCATTACAGGTCGCTCGCGGTGCTCGCTTTGAGCAATGAGGTCGCTCGCAAGCTCGCTCTGAGGTATGAATCCTCACCGCTCATAACTCACTGCTCACAGCTCACTGCCGATAGCTCTCTAGAACTTCACTTCGGGAGCCTTGTTCAGGGTTTCGCGGCCTTCGCTAGCCTCGTACATGGGAGCACGACTGAAATGGAACATGCCAGCGATAATATTGGACGGGAACACTTCGCAAGCGTTGTTGAATTCGCGCGTCGCGGAATTGAAGAAGCGGCGGGCGGCAGAAAGCTTGTTCTCGATGTCGGCAAGTTCCGTCTGCAGCTGCAAGAAGCCCTGGTTCGCCTTGAGTTCCGGATAGGCCTCGAGCGAAACACGGAGCCCGGCAAGCGCACCGGTCAGCGCCTTGTCGGCAGCGACCTTCTCGTCGACCGTCGTCGCACCCATCGCAGCGGCACGGGCGGCAGTCACCTTCTCGAGAGTTTCCTTTTCGTGGGTCGCATAGCCCTTGACCGTATTTACCAACTGGGGCACCAGGTCATAACGCTGCTTGAGCTGCACATCGATATTTGCAAAGGCGTTCTCGCGGTTGTTGCGGAGCTTCACCAGCGCATTGTACATAGAAATAAGCATGATAACAAGGACCACGACAACTACGGCAACGACAACAGCTGCGGTCATAATTTCTCCTTTGAAAAAGACTTTTCTAAAAAAGTATAAAAAAATGAAGCCTAAACGTAGCTCACGAAGGCAAAGCGGCGGCTGTCGGGCGCCCAGGAATTCACGTTGATGGTTCCCTGTCCACCAAAGAGTTTCAAGATGCACCTGGGTTCAGTCCAACCGGCAACATCATTTTGCGGCAGGCCGGGCGCCTTGCGTTCCATCAGGCGGATTTCCACGTCCTTGTTGGGCACATGCTCGCCGGGGCGAACATCCTTCTCGTGATAGGCGACCATTACCACCTTGCTTTTGTCCGGGGAAATATGCGGGAACCATGTATTCCAATGCCTATCGAACGTCATCTGCACCTGTTCCGAGCCGTCAGCCTGCATGCACCAGGCCTGCATGCGACCCGTACGCACGGAGTTGAACCAGATATATTCCCCGCCGGCATCGAATTCGGAACCGTCGTTGAGCCCGTGGGCGGTAGTGAGGCGGGTCTCGAGGCCGCCCACAGCGGGAATGGTATAAATATCGTATTCGCCGTTCCGTTCGGCGCAATAGGCAAGCGTCTTGCCGTCGGGCGTAATCCCGTGCAGGTAACTCGGGCCCAGCGGCGTCACAAGTTCCGGTAAGCGTCCGTCAAAGAAAATCTTGTAGATGCGCGAAAGCCCGTCTTCTTTGGTATGGTGGCTCACGTAGAGTCCCGAACCGTCTGGCGCCAGCACGTGGTCGTTGTTGCAGTTATCGACAAAGTGGGAAGGCACTTCCGTAATGGCTCCGCTTTCCAGCTCGTACTTGTAAATGCGACCTTCGCTGTTGTATGTCAGGAACGTTCCGTCATCACTCCAGTTGGGAGCCTCGATGACCTTGTCAAACTCATGGAGCACACGCGTCTCGCCCGATTCGGTATCGTAAACCTGGAGGCAAGACTTGTTGCCGGAGCGGTCCCACACCTGCGCGGGCGATTTTTCGAACGGGTAGACCACGCCCCAGCTTGCCCGCAGCGAATCCATCCATTCCATGAACTGCATCGTCTTGGCATGCGGCATCTGGGGGCATTCCTTGAATCCCTTTTCCAGCACATCCTTGCAGCCGAGCACCTCGTACTCGTAGCAGTTGGAAAGCCTCGGCGGTGTCAGCGTCTCGCATAATTTTCCAGCCTTGTCAAAGAGCTGGAGTTCCACCATGTCGTTCAGGTTCTGCACCCGAATGAACCCAGCCGTACCGTGGATGACGCCTTCGTTGTGCGTCGGCGCGACCATCGATGTCTTGAGGTAGGCCCTTTGCCCGTTTTTGTACGTGAGGTTAATCCAGTCCGTCGCATCGACCCCTGTCTCGAAGAGCACCGACTTGCTCTCGGTCTTGACGACCGTATTGCCTTCACCACCAATCTGCGGGTCGCCCAGGAACAGATCCGCAAAAGTCAGGCTGTAAATGCCCAGATCCAGGAGGGCGCCGCCTGCAAGTGAAGGGTTACGCAGCCGCTCGACATGCGAAAGCGCCATCGAAAAATCCGCCTCGACCGATTCCACCTTCCCGATACGCCCTGCAAGAATCCAGTCCTTGACAATCTTTACCGCCGGCAAGAACCGCGTCCACATCGCCTCGCACAGGAAAACGCCTTTTTCTTCCGCAAGCGCAATCACCTCGGAAGCCTGCAGCGCATTTGCGCAAAAAGCCTTCTCGACAAGCACATTCTTGCCCGCATTAATACAAAGCAGCGCAGATTCGTAATGTTGCGAATGCGGGGTCGCGATGTAGATGAGGTCGACATCGGGATCTTCCACCAGTTCGCTGTAGCTGCCGTATGCTTTTTGGAAACCGTACTGTCGGGCAAAATCGTCCGCCTTCGCCTGCGTACGCGACGCCACTGCATAGGCCTCGACACCGTCTCCCCTTTTTTCTAGGCACTTGACCGCCACGGCCATCTTCGTAGCGATATGCCCGCAACCCAAAATCGCAAATTTCATCATTTTACCTCGTTAAGGAATATAACCTAATCGGGCAAACGTTGGAAAAAAAATACGAGCGAAAATGGTTCCGCCCGTAAACAAGAGATTTTCTTGAATTCTTACTTCTTCGCCTGTTCTTCTTCAGGCGTGGGCTTGGTGTCTTCGAGCAGGCGGTCGGCCCATTCGTCCCAGAACTTGCAACGTTCGCCTTCGAGCTTCATCTTCGCAAACTTCACAGGTTCTGTTTCGACGGCGAGGTTCACCATGGATTCCTTGTATGCCTGCGGGAGGCCCGCTACATGCGCCATACGCTGCTTGAGTTCGACAACGGTCGCGTCCAGGATGTCCACGCCAAAGCGGCGTTCCACGTAACGGCGGGCAATAAACCCGAGTCCCATGAAGTAGTCGCCCTGATTGCCTTCGGCAAGGTAGTTCCTGCCGCGCAAATCCTTGAGCGCAAGAACTGCTTCCTCGTAGGGGGGCAGGCGCGGGGCCTCGCCCTGCTTGCGGAATTTCTTATGCAGGAACCAGCCGAGGAACACGAGCAGGGCGCAACCCAACACGGCAAGCACGATGTAGAACCATTGCGGCAGACGCGGGTCGTCCATGGGGTCTTCCGCTTCCAAAATATCCGTCTCTTCGCCGGTGGTACGCGGCGAGACCTTCACGGCCACGGGATCGGTACGGGTCTTTACGGTATCCTTGCCAATAACGGCGAGCACTTCCTGCGGCGCAATCATGAAGTCACCGCTCACGAAAGTGTTTAGCGTCGCAAGCCAGACAAACTTGGCCGTCCCCTTGGGCATGCCGTCTGTCTGCTTCTCGTTCTTCATTTCCTTGACTTCGAAACTGCCCAGGTTCCCGACAAAACTCGGGAGTTCCACGCTGGCGCTCTCGGGCGCCGTCACGGAAATTTCGTAATTGAACATGTCGCCCACGAACACCTGGGCGTTATCGACATTCGCCTTCACGGAAACATCGAAGGCGAAGACCGAAGTTGCAAAAAAGACTGTCAGTGCGGCAATAAAGGTAAGGCGATTCGATACTCGAGACATATAAACCTCAGTGCACAAGAATATACAAAAAATGGGAATAGGCGGCCAAGCGACACTAATGACCTTTGCTATATTCACAAAACCATGTTTTTACGAAGAACCTGCAGGTCTGCGTTGATGTCGGTGCTGTTTTGCGCCGCGTTCTCATTTGCAGACGGTTCCGCCGCCAAACAGGATTCTCTTTCCGCCGACAGTTCTACGGTCAATCCCGACACCGCCTCGCTAAAGATTACAAGCGAGAACATCTTTTCCGTCATGTCGATTATATTGCCGCACAACTCGCTCCGGAATTCCGAAACGCTCCACAACTGGCCCTTCTTTGCGTTCGACGCTCCTTCGTGGGCATACAATTTCAATGTGCGGAAGGATTTCGGTAAGCTCCTCGGCCTTAAAGGGAATGCATCGGGAGACGTGAGCTTTGCAGGAATCGGGATCAAGACAGGAATTGCCATGGAACTTATCCACCTGCTTGAACTCGGCGTGGAAGCTAACACAAAAACATCGCTGAACTACGGCAAGACAGCGACATTCATGGGCGTTTACGACCCCGAAAAAAGGAACTACCGGCAGGATGCCATGTTTACGGAATATGGTTACGGGCTGCGCTACCATTCCGCATTGACCTTCCCCCTACTTGCACTGCTGCCCAAATCCGACTGGACAAAAATTATTTTGAAGGGGACCGCCGAACTCACCTATTCGGGCTATACCGGTGCCGAGAATAAAGAAGTGTGGAAAGCCGGAAACGAGAACTGCGTGAACGGTTTCAAATACAGATACGGCGGGACGTTGATTTACATGATGCCCTTCAGGCGCGTGCCCATGGCCATGGTATCGGTCAACGCAAGCGGGTTCAAGCACGAATACGACTTCGACAAAACATACGAAGACTACAATCCGGGATTCGTGACTGTGAGCGTTACGCCCATGGCAACCGTTAAAATAAGCGAAAAGTGGAACGGGATGCTGATGACCGTCATTTCGCGCGACCGCGTGTTCGAAAACCGGCGCTACCCGACTACCGAAGAACTGCTGCAGAAACAAGTCGGGAGCGAATGGGACTTGCGTGTGGTGATGTTCGTTCTCAGCCGCAAATTCTAAATCCCGAGGGATTTCTATATTTCAACCGAAACAATCCGGCAATAGCCGGTGCTTGGGGGTGCTGCTGGCGAGTGCCGCGGCTGAGAAAAGACCCCTTGAACCTGTGCCAGTAATGTGGCCGTAGGAAAAGCGAGGATTTGATGGATTCTCTCCTTAAACCTTTTATGAACTCCCGCAAGGTGTATGTTCCGGGTAAAATGTACCCGGACATCCGCGTGGGAATGCGCGAAATTTTGACCGAAGACCCCGAAACGCCTGTCGTGACGGTGTACGATACGAGTGGCCCTTACAGCGATGTAGACGCCAAACTCGACGTGACGAAGGGGATTGAACGTTTTCGCGAACCCTGGATTATGGAACGCGGTGACGCCGAACAGCTCGACGACATGACGTCTGCTTATGGCCGCGCCCGCCGTGCAAACCACGAGCTCGACCACCTGCGCTTTAATGCGGAACACCACCCGCTCCGCGCGAAGGCTGGCCACCACCTGACGCAGCTCGACTACGCCCGCAAGGGAATCGTCACCAAGGAAATGGAATACGTGGCCATCCGCGAAAACCAGCGCCTTGACGAGCTCATGGCCCAGGGCAAGATCAAGATTGCCGGCTCCCCCATTACGCCGGAATTCGTGCGCGACGAAATCGCCGCAGGCCGCGCGATTCTGCCGGGGAACATCAACCACCCCGAATGCGAGCCGATGATCATCGGTACGAATTTCTTGACCAAGATCAACAGCAACATCGGCAACTCCGCCATTACTTCTTCTATCGAAGAAGAAGTCGAGAAGATGGCGTGGTCGGTGCGCTGGGGTGCCGACACCGTGATGGACCTTTCCACCGGAAAGCACATCCACGAGACGCGCGAATGGATTATCCGCAACAGTCCTGTCCCTATCGGGACGGTGCCTATCTACCAGGCGCTCGAGAAGGTGAACGGCAAGGCCGAAGAACTCACGTGGGAACTGTACCGTGACACGCTCATCGAGCAGGCGGAACAGGGTGTGGACTACTTCACGATTCACGCAGGCCTCTTGCTGGAGCACATTCCGCTGACCGCCAAGCGCACCACGGGTATCGTAAGCCGCGGCGGTTCCATTCTTGCCCTCTGGCAAATGCGCCACCACCAGCAGAACTTCCTGTACACGCACTTCCGCGAAATCTGCGAGATTCTCGCCGCCTACGACGTTGCAGTTTCTTTGGGCGATGGCCTGCGTCCGGGAAGCCTCGCCGATGCAAACGACGAAGCCCAATTCGGCGAACTCGACACCCTCGGCGAACTCACGAAGATTGCCTGGGAATACGGCGTGCAGGTGATTATCGAAGGCCCGGGCCACGTGCCCATGCACAAGATTCAGGACAACATGGCGCGCCAGCTCGAAAAGTGCCACGGCGCCCCGTTCTACACGCTCGGCCCTCTCACCACCGATATCGCCCCCGGTTACGACCACATTACGTCGGCCATCGGTGCGGCTCAGATCGGCTGGTATGGCACCGCGATGCTCTGCTACGTGACGCCCAAGGAACACCTGGGCCTCCCCGACCGCGACGACGTGCGCGCCGGTGTGGTCACCTACAAGCTCGCCGCCCATGCGGCCGACCTTGCAAAGGGCCATTTCGCAGCACAGTTCCGCGACGATGCCCTTTCGCGCGCCCGTTTTGACTTCCGCTGGAACGACCAGTTCGCGTTATCGCTCGACCCCGAGAAGGCGATGGAATTCCACGACAAGACGCTCCCCGGCAGCCAGGCGAAGGCAAGCCATTTTTGCAGTATGTGCGGGCCGAACTTCTGTTCAATGCGTATTACACGTGCAGTAAGAAACTTTGTAGCCACAGGTGAAGTGGGAGATGTATAGTAAGGACCGCACATGCGCCGAGACGAGGCAACAGGTATAAACCTGTTGTCGAGGCGAAGGGCGAGCAAAGACTAACTAACCTAATGGAATCTTTTTGTCTTTGCTCGCATTCTTATCAGTGCGGCCCGAACTTCTGCAGCATGCGCATCACAAGAGCCGTGCGGAATTTCGTCAAGACCGGCGAGGTTGGTGACGTATAGTTAGGACGAGAAAACAAAAACGGCAACAGGTTCTAGCCTGTTGCCGTTTTTTTCAAGTCAAGAAATCTACTAGTAGTTGATGGCCACGTAGAAACTGCCGGCACCGAAGCGGCGGTCGAAGCTCTCGAAGCCGTCCCACAGGGCATCCCATGCAGCACCCACTTCAAGCTGGACCGAGGAATTGCGGAAGAAGATGACGCCCAGTTCGGCACCACCGGCAAGGCCAATCGCAAAACCTTCGTCGGCATCGTAGTAATGGTCGTCCGACTGGATGCCGAGGCCGATACCTGCACCGAGGAATGGAGTGATGACGCCCGTGCTCGGGAACCAGCGTCCACCGATCAAGAAGGCTTCGTGCCACTGCCATTCGTCACCGAACGAGATGTCCATGTTGTTCACGATGGTGATGGCGGCCTGCGGAATCACTTCGAAGATGCGGGCATAGTGGAATACAAAAGCCTGCTCCCAGGTCATCTTAGTATCGCGTGCCTTATGGCAGTCGGCATCGCCCTTGCAGCGATCCTCGACAAAGTCGTAGTTGTGCCACATGGCCATACCCAGACCGTAGCTCACGTAGTTGCGGGTGGGACGCTTGCGGGCAAAGCTTTCGTCCGGATCTTCGCCGGAACCCTGGGAACGCTCGACCGGCACTACGTAGACCACCTGCGGTTCGCTCGTGGAGCTCGGCTCGGGAGCATAGGCCTGCGAATATCCGGAATCGTCCTCGACATTGGCCAGCGCCTGCTTTGCTGCGCTCTCGATAGCGACATCCAGGTCGTCGACGGAGGGGGCCTTCTGCTTGCCCGTCCCGACAATGGCCCCGTCCTTCACCTGTTCGCAGACAACCACGATGGAAGAACCCATGGTCATGAGGGTCGTACGGAGCTGGATTTCGGCACCGGATTCCACGGGAGTGTTACCCGTCTGGCCGACAGCGGCACGCACGATCGACTGCACCATATTGGGGGCGTCAGTGGCAAAATCTGCACCGGAAGGAGGAAGGACCTGGATATTGGCGGCCAGCGAAAGGCCCGCCAGAGAAAGAATAGCGGCAATAAAATTTTTCTTCTTCATGCCAAAAAGATATAAAAAAATAGACGAGAGCGATTAGGATCTAGAGGCTAGAATCTATGGGATAAAGGAAACACCCCTTTCGCTTATTACTACCTTTCCAATAAATCGTTCACTTTTTCTCTCGTCTCTAGTCTTTCGTCTCTCGTCTTATTATGAACAAAGCCGCCATTATCGTTGCCGTATCCATGCTCCTGAGCCGCGTGCTCGGGATTTTCCGCGAAATGCTCCTGGCCCATGCCGCGGGCGTGTCGCTCGAAAAGAACGCGCTCGACCTCGCATTCATGATTCCGGACATCCTGAACCATGTGGTGAGTACAGGTTTCCTCTCGATTATCTTCATCCCGATTTTCACAGGCTACAAGGTGGCCGGTGACGAGAAGGGCGGATGGAAGTTCTTCAGCAACGTGCTGAACACGTTCGGGATAGCTCTCCTGATTTTGGTGGTTCCTGCATTTATCTGGATGAAAGAGCTTTTGCAGTTGCTGACGGTCGACGGCGCCACGCCGGAACTTATCGAGCGCGCCACGTACTATGGCCGCATAATACTCCCCGGCCAGGTGTTCATCTTCGTGGGCAGTATTTTGGTAGCTGTGCAGCACACGCGCAAGCAGTTCCTGATTCCCTCACTCACTGGCCTCATCTACAACGTGGCGATCGTGGGCGGTGGCGCGGCCGGGCTCGCGCTCGGTAAGTACACCGGCACGGACTTCGGCCTCGAAGGCTTCGCCTGGGGCGTGCCGGTGGGCGCCTTCATCGGGTTCTTCGCCCTCCAGATTTTCGGCGCCCGGCGTGGCGGCGTGCACTACGAATTCATTGTCCAGCCCAAGCATCCCGATATCGCGCGCTACTTCAAGATGATGCTCCCGATGTCGTTGGGTGTGGGTTCCATGTTCGGGCTCGAATTCATCATCCGTAGCTTTGGCGCAAACTTCGGTACCAGCGGCATTTCGAGCCTCAACTACGCTTACCGCGTCATGTACACGCTCGTCGCCGTCTTTGGATTCTCGGTCAGCGTCACGAGCTACCCCGACATGGCACGCCTCGTAAAAGAAGGCGATTTCCCGCAGCTCAACCGCAAAATCTGGAAGAGCCTCTCGCGCATGTTCTGCATCTTGATTCCGGCAGTGGTCGCTGTGTGGGCGCTCAGCTTCCCCGCCGTGCGCATCCTCTTCGAGCGCGGCGCCTTCCAGCGCGAAACCACCGAAGCCATTTCCGAAATCCTCCGTTGGTACTTGCCCGTGAGCCTCGGGCTCTGCCTGCAGGCGGTGCTCGTGCGCAGCTTCTACGCCTGCGAGCGCATGTGGGTGCCGACCCTCCTCAACACCGGCATCTTCGCCGCGACCATCCCCGCATACATATTGCTCGGCGCTCCCGAAGTGGGGCTCGGCATCAAGAGCGTACCGATTATTGGTGCGACAGGCGCTATCCTCCAGGTGCTCTCGATGATTTTCATGTGGGCCAAGAAGAACGGCACCGACGGCATGAAGGACGCCCTCCTCAACATGTTCCGAGCGCTCGTCGCCTTCGGCATCATGATTGTTGCCGCCATCGGGCTCGACCATGTCTCCGGCGAGTTCGTGCGCAACGCAAATCTTGTCGTGCTGATTGTCTACGCCTGCGCCGCTGGCATCGCGCTGTTTACGCTCACGCTGATTATCCAGCGCTACCTCGGCAGCAAGGACGCTAAGGACATATTGAACGAGCTGCTCGGCAAGGTGCTGCGCAAGTTGCACCTCGCAAGATAGAACCGCAAAACAATCGCTCTAACCTTTCTACCCGCCCATATCGATGTAATGCTTATGGACGGTGGTATCCTGCTGCTCTTCTGGCGGGGGCTTGAGTTCTTCTGGAATACTGCTGGGCATGCTGTCATTTTCAAAACCGTTGACGGCCCACTTGAAAAATCCGACTGTACCGCCAACTGCAAATCCCGCCACAAAGCCTATTCCGGCGGCACCTAAACCCAACGCGGCAGCTTCACCGAGGTCGCTTTCACGCTGGAGATCTTGTTCGGTAGGGTTTTCCTTTTCATCTGTATTCGAGGCGATGCACCCAGCCAACATCAACACAATCAAGCCAGGAAACGCCAAGGACGTTCCCGTATTGACTCCATAACGGATAACGGGGTTCGGATTTTGGCTTACGGCACAAGCCACAAGAGACAAGGCCAGCAAGGTGCAGATAACCAGTTTCAAAAACTTCACACGATAAATATAAAAATAGGGGTTACTTCTTCCGCTTAAACTTCACCACCCACATGTCGGCATCGGAGCCGACACGGACCGGCGGGCCCCAGCAATCGACACCTGCACTCACGAGCCAGCGCACGCCATCAAGCATGTCTTCGCCATAAGCGAGGCGCCATACGAAATTGATGACAATTGTGCCCGGAAAGAACTGTCCGTTGTGCGTATGGCCAGAGAACGCAAAGTCGGGCAAGCGGCCCGAATAGCCTTCCTCGATTCCCTTGGGCTGGTGGTCGAGCAGAATCCACGGACGGCTGGAATCTGTAGGCACCAGTTCTGCAAGCGGGCGGCGTTCCATGTCGCGGCGGCGGGCCACCTGGAAGTCGGTACGTCCCGTAAAGCATGCAGGGCCGATACATTCCGTCGCATCATCGAGGAAAACAAACCCGACCTTGCGCATCCAGGCGCCAGGATCCGAGCCGGGGCGTTCCTGCATCCCTTCGTGATTCCCGTTCACCGCGACGGCGGCCACCTTCGCCCCCGCCGTGAGCTTCTTGAACAGGCTGTCGTAACCCCACTCGTCAAGCGTCCCCATCGGGACATCCGCCAGGTCGCCGCCAAAGAGCAGGAAATCGGGCTTTATGGAATCCACGTCGGCAATCATGCGCTCGAGCTTCGCGCGGTCGAACAGCGGGTCCACATGGACATCGCTGAAGAACACCGCCGTAAAATTCGCGGGAGCAGCCGAATCTCCGGCGACCGTCGCGGGAATTTCCACTGTCGTCTCGTGCAACACGTAACGCGCATTATGCGGCACACCATACGCTATCAACCCTAGCGTCACCGCGACCGTCGCCACAAGCAGCCAGCGGCTCACAAGCACAACCGTCCGCACAGGCATCGCACGGCGCAGAACGATCCTGCGTACCGCACGGAACAAACCCCAAAGAATGTAGAGCAGGAGCGCCTGGCAGAGCCACACGGCAAAGAACGAAACGGCAAGGCTCCCCGCAAACGTCCCGCGAAGCGACATCCCCGCAAAAATCGCGACAAGCACGCCAAGCGCCACAAGCTTGCCCTTGCGTCCGGGCACCACCGCGCTCACGTTGACATAAATCAGGACAAGGCCCGACAACAACAGAAAAAGAAATATCGGCATAGCCGAAATTTAGAACTATTGTCAACTCCCCATAAACAAAAACCCCCGCTTATGCGGAGGTTGAAACTCGCTAACGGCTTTTCGAGGTTAGTTCTCGCAACCGGCACTCGGATTCGTCCAGCCGTTTTCCGGGGGAGCCTCGCCCGCCTTCCAGCAATGGAGCGTATCGAGCACGTCGCCTTCCTTGAATGTGGACCAGTCCGTCACCTTCTTGTAGTTGTTTTCCAGAGTAGTGTTGAATCGGGTCATGTAATGGTCGATCAAGTACTGCGGGCATTCCACTTCCTCGATGTAGTAGGTCGGATTGTCCGCAGCCATGTACCAGTCGGCAAACCAGTGGCAACCGCGCAAAAGATTCGGGAGGCCGGCGTCACCGAAAGCCGCGTCGCACATGTCCTTCACGCACGTCTGGTAACATTCCAGGGAGCCCTCGGTGCCGCAGTTCGTGTTTTTCTGGCATTCCGTAAGGAACCCGCCAAAGCCCGCGCCCCAGTTAAAGTCGGCACCCTTGTTCACCTGGGTAGAGAGAGCGTCAAAGGCGCCCACGCCACCGCCCGGGACCATCAAGTCGAACTGGCCCGCAGGCAACTTGGCGTCACCGCCCGCCACATCGTTACCGATATTGGAGGCCATCACCACCAGGTGTTTTCCCTTGAGCGCCTTATGGGTCGCCTTGGGCGGGTTATTCTCGAACTCATCCTTAAAGTGACCGTCGTACTGCAAGTGATAGCACTTGCCGCACTTGCTATCGGCAGTTCCCGCAACGTATGCATAAGAAAGGGTGTCGTTCACGGCAATAGGCGCCATGTCGGTGCAGGTGAACACGCCCTTTTCCTTTTCGTCGCCGCAAGCGCTTCTGGTCCCGTTGTAACCGAACCAGGACTTCGTCACATCCCCCAGGGTAAAGGTGGGGACTTCAACATCGTGAATGTTGCAGTTACGCGCAGTGGCAAAGTCGGCAAGGTACGCCTCGTTGGAAGACGTGTCCGCACGGGTTATATCGTTAGCGCTTTCCCTAAGCCAGGAGCAGTGCGGCTTGCAGGCGTCCCAGTAGCGGGTATTCCAGCCGCGTTTTGCCGTAGCGCTGATGTCCTTGGTGTATTCGGCCGGAGGAGCGCCGTAAGATTCAAGAGTCGGGAATCCGCTCGCGTCGAGTTCCGGTTCCTTGCTGCTGGAACTTTCGGCAGCGGTGCCGGCACTGGAACCAGCAACAGAGCCGCTGGAACCCGGGTTCACCACTGCGCTCGAGCCGGGATTCACGGAGACGCTGGAACCTGCCACAACGCCGCTCGATGTCGGACTGTCCGGATTCTGGTTGTTGCCGCCAGCACTGGAACTGGAATTGTTCGGATTATTCAGATTGTCCGGATTGCCGGCATCGCTAGAGCCAGTCATCCCGGACGAAGAAATCGGGTTGTCAATTACGCCCGTACCCGGGTCATTGCCCACCGGATCAGTGGCGTTGTTCGAAGCAGCATCATCGCCGCAAGCGCAAATCATTACAACCGCACTGGCCGCAACCATTGACTTGAACAGTTTACGTTTCATAACTCCTCGTTACTTCTCGCAGCCGGCACCCTTGCCGGTGGGATCATGCGGATTCTCGCCGTCCTTCCAGCAAATGGCCGTATCGAGTACGTCGCCCTGCTTGTAAGTGGACCAGTCGTCACGCCACTTGTAGTTGTTGGTCTTGGTCGTGTTGATGCGGGTCAGGTAGTGGTCCAGCAGGTACTGCGGGCATTCCACCTCTTCCCAGTTGTACGTCGGGTTGTCGGCCGCCATGAACCAGTCGGCGAACCAGTGGCAGCCGCGCAGCAGGTTGGGGAATCCGGCATTGCCAAATGCCGCATCGCACATTTCCTTGACGCAGTCCTGGTAGCACTGGAGCGTACTGTCGTAGCCGCACTTGAGTCCGTTCTGGCATTCGGTGAGGAATCCGCCAAAACCGGCGCCCCAGCTGATGCCCTGGCCGTTCACCTGGGTAGAAAGCGCGTCGAATGCGCCCACGCCGCCGCCCGGGACCATCAGGTCGAACTGGCCGGGTTCCACGTCGTGGCCGATATTGGATGTCATCACGACGATATGCTTGCCCTTGAGCGCCTGGTGGGTCGCCTTGGGAGCGTTGCTCTCGCCCGCGCTCTTGAAGCTGCCGTTGTACTGCAGATGGAAGCACTTGCCGCAAGTCGTCTGGCTGCCGGGGCCGGCCACGTATGCATAAGACAGGGTATCGTTAACGGCGATGGGAGCCATGTCGGTGCAGGTGAACACACCGGATGCACCCTTCTGGCAAGCGTTATTTGTACCTTCATAGCCGAACCAGTAGGTGTCCACGGCGCTGCCCAGCGTGAATGTCGGGACTTCCACGTCATGGATATTGCAGTTACGGGCCGTCGTCATGCCCTTCTGGTAGGATTCCTCGGTCGTCGTATCGGTCTTGCCTTCCTGACCGTTGCTAATCCAGGAGCAGTGCGGTTTGCAGGCGTCCCAGTAACGGCTGTTCCAGCCCGTCTTGCCGTTGTCCAGAATGTTCTTGGTGTATGCGGCCGGAGGGGGCCCGTAAGATTCAAGAGTCGGGAAACCGTTCGCGTCCAGGGGAATTTCGCTCGAGGAGGATTCCGCGGGAGTGCCGCTGGAGCTAGAGACGCCGGGCTGGTCCTGGCCGGGCTGGTCTTGACCGGGCTGATTGCCCGACGAAGAGGCGCCGGATTGCGGGTTGGCGCTCGTGGGGCCCGTGCCGCTGGAGCTGTTGCCGTCGCTCGGGCCAGTCGCGGAGGATGTGCCGCTGGAGGGGGTATCGGTGGATGTCGGCGCGGGGGTGGTACCCTGTTCCGCGGCCGAGCTGCTTTCCACCAAAATTTCGCCCGTAGAAGGGTCATAAGTAGCATTCACGGGGCAAAGCGGAAGGGCGGCCAAAACGACGTTCTGGTCAAAAAGGAGACCATCGCCTGTATATATTGCCGCTTCTTCAGGAATATAGAGGCCAAAATTTGCCCCATCGAAGGACTTGACGAGAAAACCTTCTTCTTCAATAAGGAGTTGCACGCCGTTCCCAAAATAAACACGGGAAGGTGAAACAACCTTGGCGCCGATACATGCACTTTCCACTTCTACGGGATGCGAAGACCCGGAATCTTCGGAACATCCACAAAGCAAAGCAATGACACCTAAAGCGGCAACTGACTTAAAGCGCAACATCCTCATAAAAGCTCCTAAATCCATCCGTATCAGTTAATTATCAACCTTTGTAAAATAAACTAAATATCTTTATAAAGATCGAAAAACCGACATTTTGTGTTCGCAAAGTGTTCTTTCGCACTTTTGCGTGACCAAAGTCTCAAAATAACAAAATCTTTTTTTGGCCATTTATTACGAAAATATTACGCAACAACCGAATCGATTGTGATTCCCGTCACAGCCGAAACCGGATCCGGCAATTCGGCGAACCGCCCTAGGCGGTCCACGCTCCACAAGAAAATCCTCGTTCCGCAAAAAAAGAAGGCGGACCCTTCGGCCCGCCAAACTTCTCCCTAGTCTCTAGATCCTAGATTCTATTCTCTAGTCCCTAAACTCTAGTCCCTAAACTTCACCTGCTTGGTACCGGCGACGACTTCGCCGATCTGCACCCACTTCTCGCCCTTGGCTTCGAGGTGAGCGACCACTTCAGCCTTGTCGGCCGGGTCGATGAAGATGAGCATGCCCATGCCCATATTGAAGGTAGAGTACATCTCGTCCTTCTCCACGGAGCCGGCCTGCTGGATGAGCTTGAAGATCATCGGAGGATCCCACGTGGTGCGGTCGATGATGACATCTACGTTGTCCGGAAGGATACGCGGGATGTTGCCCTGGTAGCCCGAACCGGTAATGTGGGCAAGGCCCTGGATAATCTTCTTGTTGCAGAGGTCGATGAGGCTCGGATAGTAGCTGCGGTGCGGCACGGCGAGCGCTTCACCGATAGTCTTGTCCATACCGTCCACGAGGGTATCGACCTTGTAGCCGGCCACGTCAAAAAGCACCTTACGGGCAAGCGAATAGCCGTTTGTATGCAATCCGGTAGAAGGCAGACCAAGGATAATGGTACCCGGCTTGATCTTCTTGCCGTCGATGATGTTTTCGCGTTCCACGACACCCACGATGGTGCCGGAAATATCGTAGTCACCCGGTCCGTAGAAACCCGGCATCTCGGCAGTCTCGCCGCCGATGAGCACGAGGTCGTTCTCGCGGCAGGCCTTGGCCATACCGGCGACAAGTTTGTCCATAACACCCGGTTCCAGGCGGCCAGTGGCCACGTAGTCGAGGAAGAACAGCGGGCGGGCACCCTGGACGAGGATATCGTCGCAGCAGTGGTTCACGATGTCCTGACCCGGCAGTTCATGCGTGCCCATTTCGATGTCGACCTTGAGCTTCGTGCCCACGCCATCGACGGAACTCACGAGGACGGGGTCCTTCATGCCGAGGTGGTTGAGCGTAAAGAGGCCGCCGAAATTGCCGACGTCGCCCAAAACGCCCTGGTTGAATGTAGTACGTACGGATTTCTTGACACCGACCATCGCCTCGTCGGCCCTGGCCAGAGAAACTCCTGCGTCTGCGTAGTTCATCTTTTTTCCTTTGCCCTAGTACTGGGCACCTTGTTTTTCATCAATATTTCTCAATGCATCCAAGATGAGGCTCGTGGTATCGGACATCTGGTTGATGTTCACCGTACCCGGCATCAGGTGCGTATCCAACTTGAAATAGGTATCGTCGCCCCAAGAAAGCAGCTTCTCGAGCGCATCCGGGCCGGTCAGCTTGCCGCACTTGGCGCAGCAAATGCGGCCGTCGCGGAAGGCGATAAAGCCGCTCTCGCCATTGCATTCGAACATCACGGTGCCGGTCACGCGGCTCTTCTCGAGCGTCTGCGCGAAATCGATAAACGGCAGCACCTTGGCAGAAGCGAGCAGAGAAAGCCTCTCGAACTCGTCAAAGGCGAGGTTTTTCGCACGGAGGCGGTCTGCCACGACCTTGTACAGGTAGACCATGATGTTGGGGTTCTTGTCGAGGAACTTCACGAACTCTTCGCGGGACACGTGGAGCACGGTGCAGCCATCTTCGGCTGCTATAACAGTATTGCTCGTAGGCTCGTTGCAGATGATGGACATCTCACCAAAGCAGGCGCCCGTCTCGATGTAGGCCAAAACACTGTAGTGGCCGTCCGGCAAAATCTGTCCACATACCTGAGCACGCCCGCTCTGCAACACGCAGAACGACTCGCCAACAGAATTCCCGTTGATGATCACCTCGCCGGCGTCATACTCGCGAATCTGCGCATTCAAAAGCAAATAGTCGGCACATTCGCGGGGAACCTGCTGCAAAAAGGGAAGTCCCAGTTCATATGTTGCGGCTATCCAGTCGCCAATACCTGTATGTGGTTTCATGCTCAAAATTTAAAAATATTCCTGTACCACTTGTAGGGTTTATTTTCCAAATCCGGCTTTTTCGGGGATATGGAATCGGGGTATATGCTGCCAATCACATTCGCAAGCAACTCAACCGGATTCGCGACGGCCCCTTCGTAAAAGTCGTTGCCGCCACCGGGCCCCTTTATTCCGTCGTTCTGATAAACACGGCCTTCACGGAACGCCCTCACGCCCTGCACTCGCGGCTCAGCGGCGAGAATCTCGTCGGGACCCGTGAATGCGCCGGGATTGATCCAGATGTCGGCACTGTCCGCGATGGCAAAGACCTCTTCCAGCGAAAGTTTCATCTCCCGGGTCGTGTCGCTTTCCCACAGGTAGCGTCCGCCCGCATCGCGGATGAGCTGCGCCGTGAAACTCCTGCCGCCCGGAGCATACCACACCCCGCCATACGACATGCCCACTAGAACCCGCGGACGGTCTGCCGGCAAGGTGGACTCAGACGACAGGGCGACATATTCTGATTTACTTTGTTCAAAAACCGAGTCCGCAGGGACAGGGCAGGCCAGCTCTCCCGAACGGCCGCAGAACAGCAGACCGAACAACTTAATCCATTCGAACTTGGCGAGCGGGCTATCTTCCTGCCATTCCGAGGTGAGCATCATGGGGATTCCCAGCGCCTGCAGGCGCTCGTAGTCGTCGTAGCCGCCGCCTGTCGCAAACGTCATCACAATTTCGGGTTTCAGGCCTAGCACCTTCTCGAGCACGAGCCCATGCCCGTTCCCGACCTCCGCGACCTTTCCCGCAGCAATCCTTGCATACAAAGTGCTGTCCACGACGAACCGCCCCTCTCCGACACCTGCGATGCGGTCGCCCGCGCCGAGCCGCAGCATATAGCCGATCTGCGCCGACGAAAGCACCACCGCACGGCGGAGCGGCACATGCAATACCGTCGCCCCTTTCCAGGCGGCCCCGCGCTGCACCTGCTCAAGGTCGAGCCCGCCTGCCGAGAGGGCCGAATCGTCCACCAGCGCAAAACGCTGCACCAAAGTGTCCCGCCCGATGACGGAACGGACATCCGCAATTCCCTGGCCGCAGGACTTCCCCACCCTGAGCATCCTGCTGTACTGCATCCTGCTGTACTGCATCCCGCCGAACTCCACGCTGTCGGCGCATACAGCCGCAACCTGCCCGGCCGGTTTCGCGCGCGATCCGGCGTCACCGCCGCAGGCGCACAGGGCAATACCCGAAAAAGCGCAAAAAAGGGAGCCCGCTAGGACAAATACGAGGCCCGGAACAGCCGAACGGCCCAACCGGAACCCGAGGACCGGGCTTGCAAAGCGTCGTAAATGGTTGATTTTTAACATCTTATGATAAAATTTCCTGCACAAGTCGCGAACATAATGTATTTTATATTGCGAAATCCTCTTTTGGAGTTCTTTTATGAAGACAAAAATAACCTCTTTTCTCACTTTTGCCGTCGCGAGCCTGCTGACCCTCTCGTCTACCGCTTTTGCCGATGCTGAATCCGGCTTCTATGAAAGCGACCATGTACGCGGGTTCATTTCCATCGGTGCAGACTACCGTGGCATGCGCTCCGAGTTCCATGACTATGTCAACAACATCGCATTCCGCAACGGCTACCACATGGAAGAGGTCACAGTCTCTGACGGAGAAGAATCCAGGGTCGACACGCTGGCATTCGCCGGAAGCTTCAAGTATTCCAAGTTCAACAGCTACTACCTCGGCCTGCACGTGAACCTCGGTGCCCAGTACAAGCAGTTCCTTACCTGGTTCGACTTTAACTTCATGCCGCCCCAGATTTCCGAACGCCCGTCCAAGACGTATTCCGCCAGCGCCGCAATCGAGGACGCCGATGGTAACGTTGTCGAAGTCGTCACCAAGAAGTACCCCCTGTACAACGTCGAATGGTACAGCTACGGCATCGACTGGATGTTCGGCTGGAAACTCTTTGGCGAAAACACGATTATCAACCTCATCCCCTCCGTGGGCTTCGGCTTGAACCTCATCAACTTCCACTTCGCATCGAACTTTGACCTCGTGTACATGGAAAACCCGAGCAAGTGGGATACCATGAGAGACCGCGACTACAGCACGATCGCCACCACGTTCAACTCCGAACTGGAACTCCGACTTGAATTCAGCCGCATCGCCATCGGCGCCTATGGCGGTTACCGGTTCATCCGCTACAACGAGCTCAAGATCGAATCGCGCACCATGAGCAACACGGTCCCCTACCAGAACACCGACGCCATCGGCGACACCTGGTTCGCAGGCCTGCGCCTCACCTGGCTGTTCCTCAGCGACTGGCAGAAGAAGCAGAGAGACAGGCTTTAATAACAGCCATCCCGCAAGATTTTTTAAGAAAGGCTCCGTACAGGAGCCTTCTTATTTTGTCTACGAAACATTCCATTCAGTTACTTTATCCGCAGCCCTACCCCGGAAATAGCTCTTGACAAGGGCCCGTTCCCTCTGGAATATGCGGAAACGCAGAGGATCCTCTTCCGTCAGGTTCTCGACCACCTTTTCCATCGCCACGTAGTACGACGCCCTGTCCTTGAGCGCATTGTCCGTCTTCCAGTTCACAAGCTCGTTGTTCTTCAGGTACGAAAAGTCCCAGCCCAGCAGAAGTACGGGTATCTTGTAGCGCGAGACCCGTTGCGGCAGGATTGCATACTGCCCCTGCGTACTGAGCAGGACTATGGCATTGATTTTGTGGTAACACGAAAACACGACGGCATCGTCCACCAGCGCCATGTTCGGGTTGAGCTGGTTATCAAGATAGTTCTCGCTGTAGTGGACCTGCATCCCGGCTTCCGCAATCTGTTGTTCGAACCGCAGGATTCCAGACGTATGCCAGCCGCGCGCCTTCGGGTCCTTGTAGGGGTGGTAATAATGCGCCTCCATCGACACGTTTCCACGGGGGCGAAACACATGGACCGCTTCGGCCCTGACCCAGCCCTTCAACCCCTTGAAGTCAATCCGCGACCTGTACGGATGATAGTATCGATAGTATTCGTTGACCCTCTTGAGGGTAAACCCGTCTATGAAGAAACCAATGCGGTAGTCGTCCATTGATTTTTGTCGCTCCTTTTGCAGCGTCCAGGGCTTGACACATTATAGACGTAGAAGCGGCGGGTTTTGTCCACCCCCATGCGAAAAAAAACGTAAAATCTTTAAAACAACCTGTCCCGAGCGGGTCTAAGTCAGTAGAGGTTGCGCTTCTTGAGGTCATCCACCAGAGACCCCGGCATCCATTCCTTCAGGGATTCGTAGGCAGGGTCCTTCAGTTTGGCACGCCAGTCGGCAGCCTTCTTGGCATCGCCGGCATCGGCGTAGATACGGATAAGGTTCAGCACCGAACACCAGTAGCGGATAGACTTGCCCGTGCGCTTGAGGTAATCGGCGGCGCTCGCCTCGTAGATGCGGGCGGCCTCGTCGTAGCGCTTCAGCCTGTAAAGCATGTCGGCCTTGATCTGCAGCATCACCGGGTGCGCAGGCGACTTCGAAAGGCCGCGTTCCGCAAGCTTGAGGCCCGTCGCGAAATCTTCCTTGTCGTAATGCATCCAGATGAGCGGAGTCAGGAACAGCGGCCAGAACCTTTCGGAATTTTTGGAAGCGCTGTCGAGCACGGCGAGATATTCCTTGCGGTGGTCTGACTTGAACGGCACCCAGCTGAAGCTCTTGTCGATATAGTAGGCGTAGATAGCGTAGAAGGCGCGGGCTTCCTGATCGTCGGAGTTCTCGAAAATCTTTGCCGCGGAACGTGTCTGCATGGCGCCCTTGATGGAATGCCCGGACTCGCTCTGCACGTAGCCCAACTCGAACTTGCGGAGAGCATCCCACATGCCCGTAGCCTTGCACTTTTCCAGTTCGGCGCCGGCCCGCTGCAACGCAGCGGTGTCGCCGCGATCGTCGTAAAGGCTGATGCGCACGACATTTTCCAGGATACAGCCCACACCGGCATCGGCGGCACGCACGCGTTTCGCGGCGGCAAGGGCCTCGTCGTAATGCAGCGACATCGTCTGCCGCGTGACCTCCACCGAAAGCGCCATCAGCGAATCCGGGAGCGAAAGGGAGACGGGCCCGGCCAGCGCCGGAAGCGATAAAAATGCCGTAATGAGCAGGGCCCTAAAAAACATATTGTCCAAATATAGCATTTGCACGGCAGCCGGAAAAGTCCAGCGAATAGAGCCTATCCACAAAGCTCCAGCACTCCCTATCCACAATCGCTCCACATCATTGGCGTTTTCGGCGAATATTTACAAAAAACTTTCAAAAACCGCACAACGGCGCGGGTTTGTAGTCCAAACTGGAATAAAAAAACCGTGATATGCAAACAGTGCACCCAACGGCCTTCCAACACGTCTTATTTCCTTATAAGACAACGACTTAAGCGCAACCCGACCCCGTATTATGGACCGCAGTGAAGACAAACTAAGCAAACAAAAAAAAGAGACACATATCACATGTCAATTTCTTACACGCTTGTTTTGCAAAATCCAATTTTCTATAACTCTCCGTAGAGGCCGGACGTTTTTCCACAATCTATCCACCAAGCCTTTTTGGGTCTGTCGACAATTGTGGAAAAAAAAGCCAGACGGAGGTTTCATGAATCTGTTGCATAAAACATCTGCCATCTCGTTCTACAAGATCCAGTCGGGGTTTGTCGCGTTCAAGAGCAGAATCCGCGAGGTACTGGGCGCCACCAGCGAAATCAACCTGGACGACGTCATGAACGACGACGACCTCTACTCCTTCTACAGGAACGGGGAATCGGCAGACTTCGTCGCTGCCGCCATTGGCGGGAGCATAGCCGACTAGCTTCGGCTACTTCTTCTTTTTCTCGGGGGCCGGAGCGGGCTCGGGGCAGCCGTTGAGCGTCTCGAACTTGCCCTTCTGGACCGTCACGATCTTGCTATTGACATTCACGCCACGGCGGAACTTGATGTCGCCGTACACGCCCTGGAACGAACCCGTATTGTTTATGGCGTTCGTCATGCTGTTCGGGGATTTCGCGAGCGTGCTGAACACGATGTTCGCGGCGTCGTAGCTGAGGCCGCTCACCTTGTCTTCACCCGGCTCGGAGCCCCACCTTTCCTGGAACGCCTTCGCAAACTTCGAGTAGTTCTCGCTCTTGCCCATGTCGAGGCCGGGCACGCTGAAGTAGGAGCTGTCCACCAGGCGCTTGCCCTGCACCAGAAGTTCGCGACCGTACCAGCCCGACGTGCCGAGCAGCGTACCGGAAAGCTTGTTGAACGCGATCTGGCCCGCCATGAGGCCCGCGTCGGAGGGGTTCGTGGCCGCGACAAAGATGCCGGGGATGTGGAACGTGGAATCCTGCATGTAGAAGCGGCGATCCTTGGCGTTCACGGCGTCGAGGTTTTCCGCGCCGCGGGCAATGTTCCTGCGGCGGTTTTCCTGCTTGAAGCGCACGTCGCGGATGAGGTCGAATTCAGTCTTGTAGTCCGGACGGCCTTCCTCGTAGTTGCGGAAGGCGACAACCGTGCCGCCGCGGCGTTCAACCGCGGTGGTGAAGCTCTGCGACATGGCGCTGCCGTAGTCGCCCAGCGGGCTCAGCACGGCAAACTCGCGGATGTCGAGGCACTTGATGGCAAAGTCGGCAATCTTGTTCGCGAGATTTTCCATCGTGATGTTCACCTGGAAGATGTTCGGCCCCATGCGGGCGATGCCGTCGTCGGTCGCAGTCGGGGTGATCATCGGGATATGCTGGAAGTTGCTGCCCATCCAGGCGCCGACCGTTGCAGCGGGGCCACTCATGATGGGGCCGACGACAGCGACAATGCTGTCCTGGTTGATAGCCTGCTGCGTACGCAGGAGAGCCACGGAGGCGTCGGCGCGGGTATCGGCGGTGCGGATATTCACCTTGCCCTTGAGGCCGGCCTGTTCAAAAGCGAGAATCACGCCCTGCACGGCGGCGGCGCCGAACTCGGCGAAATCACCGGAAAGCGGGGCGAGCACGAGAACCGTCGGCATGCCGGCACCGTAGTCTTCAAGAGAGTTGATGCCCTTCTCGGCGGTATTGACCAACTTTTCGGAGGCGCCGGAACTCAGGACCTTCTTGTACCAGTAGCGGGCGGCCTTGTAGCGGCCGGCATTCTGGCATTCGCGGCCAATCTGCAGCTGCATCCAGCCGACCAGGTCCTTGTCCACCGGGTACTTTTCCAGGAGCGCCTGGAGCTGGTCAGCCGTCATGAGCGAGGCGGCAATCGTCTGCACGGCGACTTCCTTGGTACGGGAGCGGGCGGCAGGGTTCTTGGAATAGGCGAGAATGCGCAACATGTCCTCGACACCTTCGTACACGGCGCCACGCTCGACCAGGACGATGGCATGCGCCAGTTCCATACGTTCGCGGTACGGGGTAGACACATAGTATTCGAGGAAGCGGCTGGAGACCTTGTCGGCCTCGTCGCGCTTGTGTTCGCGCAGGTAGCATTCCGTAAGCATCACTGCGGCCTTCTCG
This sequence comes from Fibrobacter sp., assembly GCA_017412605.1. Classification (GTDB taxonomy): domain Bacteria; phylum Fibrobacterota; class Fibrobacteria; order Fibrobacterales; family Fibrobacteraceae; genus Fibrobacter. Next base: position 56,230 of record JAFPWY010000001.1, read on the forward strand.
CCGTTGCTGTTGCGGAAGCTGGACTTGTACACCTTGACCAGGGGAGCGATGGCATCCGCGCAGCGTCCGTCCTGAATCAGGGACATGGCCTGCGACAGATCGCCCTGGGCGAAAATCATCGAAGAGAAGAAAGAAACAAAAAGGAAGGGAAGAAGACGTTTCATAGTAACCCTTTCTCGACGCCGCTAGGCCTCCGCCTTGGCCGCCTGGACGACGTCGTGATCTTTTTTGATTTGCTTTTGCAGAGATTCAGGCAATTTGGCCCAGTCGATGATATCGACCCGGAACGGGAGCTCGCTTTCGACGAAGGCCTTCTCGACGGCAGTCATATCGTCGAAGGAAATCGGCTTTTCCGAAATAACGACAAGTTCGAGGTCCATATCGGGCGGGCAATCCGTGCCGTTGACCCTCGGACCGTACGCCCAGACTTCGACGCCCTCGAAATGGAGGCCCAAAATCCGCTGCACTGTTTCCAACTGTTCCGTATCTAAGCAAAGAGCCATAGCTAGTCAAATATAAATATATAAAGGGATACTGCTCCCCGAGATTTTACTTTTTTTCCCTGTTTTGAGTATATGCGGGAGGGGGCCACGCTCGGAGTTGCGAAGGCCGCCCGGCCCCCTCCCTGCACCCTCCCCCTCCCCGGCCGACGCTTTATTCTCTCGACGCATACTTGCTTTCTCAATGACTAAAAAACATTCCCGCAGTAACTACGGGAATGCTTGGCTAAGGTATGCTAGATTGCAATGCTGTTAAATTGCAGTCTTTTTATTTCGAATCGCGGGGTGGGCGGCGACCGTTGCCACGGCGGCCCCTGTTCCTGAAGAACCGGTTGCGTCTGGGTTCCTCGCGGACAAGCACCACGTTTTCCGGAGTACGTCCGGCAAGCTTATACACGCCATTGCACGCAAAATCGATAATCCATGCGCTCAGGAACGAAAGGCCGAACGCAAGCAGGAATATCAGGATAGGATTCTTCGGCGAATAGACCAGTTCCTGGAAGTAGTAGTAGCAGAAGAAGCTGTGCGTAAGCCAGATTCCGATAGACTGCCTGCCGAAAATCACGAGCACGCTCTTCACCACGCGCAACCTGTACACCATAAGGACAATCCCGAGCGTCACCATCGAGGCATACGCGAAGTCGAAGAAGTCAATCCCCCACCTGTCCGGCTGCCTCCAGCCGTCACGCAAGAAATAGGCAACCAGCAGAAGCACCACAGCGACGGTGACACGCTTTACAGCATTCGTCCGCAGGGAATTGATCGCCCGTTCAAACACGTCGTACTTGGCAAGCCACGCACCAGTCATGTATATAGGCAACAAGCTCAGCGCGATAGACATCTTGATCCAGAAATACGAAACGTTGAGTTCAGCGGTGTACGGGAACTTCACGACAAAACCGGCAAGGATCCTCGTCACGAACACGTTCAGGAGGATAATCCAGACCAGGTCATTGTAGATGTTGCTCCGCTTGCGCCTGAAGAACCACATGACCATCGGGGTCATTAAAATGAGGATGACGTATTCCGTAAGGAACCACCACTCGAAATTGAAGTTCGTCTCGAGAAGGAGCGCATTCCTAATCCACTGCGAGACATGAGTGTTCACGTTCGGCTTGCCGAGAATCAGGCCCATCGGCACGAACACGATGAATACCGGCCAAACCTTGAAATAGAGCTTCTTGAGGCGGCGGGCGAAAAAGGAGAGCAGCGGTTCGCACTGTTCGTCACTGGGAAGAAGCTTGGAAGAATAGCTCCTGAAAATCCCATATCCCGCGAGGAGCGTGAATATGGCGACGCACACCTTGCAGAAGCCAGACACATGCCATTCGAGGGTCGTCGTGTCGGCGAATACGAATAAACTATTAAAACTCGTGCCGGGAAGCAGTCGCGCCGGGAAGGCAAACAGGTGGTGCACCAGCATCATCATGATGGCAATACCCTTTACAGCCAGGGTATCGTCCTTGGAAACGTCAAAACTCCATTTTTTCATTTATATATAATCCTTTAATCGCAGGGGCGGTCAGAGCCGACCCTTCACAAGCTTGTACAAATCGGCGAAAACGGCTTCCGGGCTCCGGTCGGCATCGATAGCCGCAACGCAGTCCGGGTAGTCGCGAGCCGCGGCCAGGTAGCCCTGGCGCACCCGTTCGAAAAACTCGGCCTTCTCGCTTTCCAACCGGTCGGGTGCCTCGCCCCGCTTCGCGGTGCGCGCGCGGCTCCGTTCCACAGTCAGGTCAAGCACGACCGTCAGTTCCGGGAAGCACCCGTCGCAAGTGAGTTCCGTCAGGCGCTGCACCATACTTGCACCGAGTCCGCGTGCATAACCCTGGTAGGCAAAAGTGCTCCACGCGAAACGGTCGGCAATCACGATCTTCCCCGCATCGAGTGCCGGCTGGATAATCTCGTGAATCACCTGGGCTCGCGCCGCATTGTACAGCAAAAGTTCCGTCTTGTCGGCCATGATTCCCTTGAACGAGGCGTCCAAAAGAATCTCACGAATACGCTCCGAAATCTTAGCACCGCCCGGCTCGCGCAGCTTCACCACGGAGTAACCCTCGCTTTCGAGGGCCGAGATAAGCATGTCTATCTGGGTCGACTTTCCCGACCCATCAATACCTTCGAGGCTAAAAAAACGCTTTGCCGTATTCATGGGTACAAATATGCAAAAATATTTCGGGGAATCAAACTTTTCTATTATTGACTCACTTGCTATGCGTGTCTTTGTCCTATCATTGGTGCTTCTGCTCGCGGGAATAGCCCTCGCCGACGACTTCGTCGTTACGCCATCCAATCTGGCTCCACACGCATTTACCGCAAAACAGATTGCGCCCGGAACTTCGCGCATTTTTTCCATCAGGTCATCGTATGCGACCTGCGACTCCTGCAACATATCCGGAAAAACCGAAAGCACATCCTCCGACCCAAAACAACACTATATCGACGACGACATCGTCGGTTCCGATTTCCGATTCGACATAAGCCTCTTCCATTTCCTCTGGCCCAAGACTCAAAGCATCGAAGGTGCCGAGAACTGGACCGGCCACAACTTTGGCGGCGGCCTTTTCCTGAACGCGCACTACGCCTACATGCTTGAAGCGGGAATCGCACCCACGATAGTGCAGTGGCTCGGCCCCATCTACCTGGGCGCTAGCTACGAATTCTCCCTCGGCGCCTACTATGGCCGCGACGAAGAGAACGACCTCTCCTCGGATCATTCGAAAACGCTGTTTACCGGAGCCCTGAACGCAGGCGGCGGAACAATGCTGTTCATGAACAACCACGGACTTGGTTTCGGCATGCACGGCGGCATCCGGCAACTCCATATCATCAATCCCGGTTACAGCAAATACACCTCCCACGACCCCCGCACCGGCGAAGAAACCAACCCGGAAAGACAAAGCGGCTACCACATACAGGACTGGATATTCTATTACGGAATCGACATGCTCGGCTACACGAACCTTCCCCTGCTCAAGGAATCCAACAGCAGGGGTCACGCAGGCTATGCGATATCCTTGGAAATGGGCGTACACACGGACGATAATCCTCTGATTTTCTGGGCTTTTTCATTTAGCTTGATGTTATGAAGAAGTTCCGCGAAAATAGTGCAATCTCCGTATTGCTCATGACGGCTGTCGCCCTCCTTTCGGGTTGCAGTTCCATTACGCGCCCTCCCCCGGCAGCTGCGTACATGGACAGCTACGGCAGGAACGATGCCGTGCGAAGCATCGGCTTTTCGTACTATGCGGGAGATCTGGACAACGCGCACCACGAAAGCGAGAAGTACAACCATACCAGTTATTCGGAATGGTGGGGCGACGCGACGTTCGCAAACTATATCAGCGGTGGCTACTTTACCTTCGGATGGGGATTCCAGACCTTCACACCCTTCCTCCAGGGAGGATTCGTATCGCCGTATTTCGGTTTGAATGCGTGGAGCAACACCGCCGCCCTCGCGACAGCTCCGATGAGCAAGTCCAGCGAAAACGGATTCATGTCGCACTACTCCGGCGGCGGCATGGCCATTGAACAGATTCCCCTGAACGACAAGTGGAAACTCGGTTTCACGGAACACCTGTCCCGAAACGGGCGCGAAGTTTACTTTATAGACGAAGACGACTGTTTCGCATGCGGCATACCTAGCCCGAGACCCAAGTTCTACATGGAAGCAGGCGGCGGCTTTTACGTTTCGCGCAAGTTTGGCGAATCCGCCAAGGCATCGCTCGAATTCCGTTATGGCCGGGATATGGACGAAAACCGCAACCGCTTCTCGGTCACGCTGGACATATGGGGATTCACCGCTCCCCTTTCCGTCGGCGGAAACGACGTGATGAGGAATCTGGCACAGAAGAACATCGAGAAGATGAAGCACATGGAATCCTCTTCCGTCGATAGCCTGCCGAGCAGGAACGACGTCGACTCGCTCCATACCATCAAGCGCAACTGGTTCCGGCTCGCGGACAGCAATCAGACCGTATCGTTCGTATTCCATCCGGTCGATTCCGTCACGGCGGTAACGACCAAGGGCATCTGCTACGACGAGCGTGCGGATGTCGTCTGGATGAAGCAGGACTACGGCAACATGGTCTACAAGGTTTCGGCGGATTCGCTGGATTACTGCCAGCAGATGGAACGGAAGAGCCTCGCCGGCCTAATGATTGTGGAAGGGGCACTCATATTCTTGCCGGGAGCTCTCATCACGGGGAGCGCCACGGGCGGGGCTCTCGTCGCGGGCGGCACCGCCATAAGCATCTGGGCGCTTTTCAACTTCGGCTTCGATCCGGAAAGCCTTGCACCGAAAGTATATTCCGAACTATGCTCGGAAAGGCATACCAAGGAGCAGGTCGCCGAATGGCTCAGGCAATATCCTTGCGGAAGCAAGCTACAATCGCAGGAAACGGGGAATTGAGCATGAAGACAAGGCAACTCCTGATGATGGTTTATGCATTGCTGGTGGCGTTCCTCCTGTCCGCCTGTCTCGACGAAGGCGTCGCCCCGACGGATATCCGCGACGGCCGCAAATACGACATTCCCGGTGCCGTTCCGGACACGAATTATATTCCCGACATCGAAATCCCGATACTGTAATCACCGTCCATTCCGGAAACAAAAAAACCGCAGCTCGTCGCTGCGGCTTAATTTCTAATGAGGCAGTTCCCGAATTACTCGAGATCCTTGCCGTGGCACTTCTTGTACTTGAGGCCAGAACCGCACCAGCACGGGTCATTGCGGCCGAGCTTCGGGCCGGCCTGCTGGGCACGGCGCGCTGCAGCGGCAACGGCGGGATTCGTATAGGTACGGCGGACTGCGGCCGGACGCGTTCCCGGAAGAGCGGACTGCGGCATCGGCTGCGGTGCGCGCTGATCTTCGGAAAGGGCGTTCGTCTCGGAAGTGGCGGCCTGGCCAGCGAGGCCAGCAGCCTTGGCACCTTCGGCGCTCAGCTGTTCCGTTTCCTGCTCGGCATTCTGTGCATCCTCTTTCGTCTCTCGTCTTTCGTCTTTCGTCTCAGCTGCAGCCTTCTTTTCGGCGTCGATCTGTTCCTGGCTCTTGAGCTGCAGCTGGTCCGGCGAGACGGTCATGCCGTTCGGGAGCGTGATGCGGATGTTCAAGATGCGCAGCGCGGTAAGCGTCGCGATCTTCTCGAGGCAGCCTTCGAACAGCTTGTAGCCTTCGCTCTTGTAGACCATCAGCGGGTCCTTCTGGGCGTAGCCGTGGAAGCGGATGGCGTCCTTCAGCTGGTCCATTGCGTACAAGTGTTCTTTCCACACCTGGTCGATGGTCATGAGCAAGAAGCGGCGTTCGATGTTGCGGAAGTCCGTATCCGGGATAATCCTCGTGAGCTTGTCGTAACGCACCTTGCAGAGGTTGATCACGTCTTCGAGCACCTGTTCCGGAGTCTTCTTCGTCGCATCTTCAAAGCTCAGGTTGTATTCCATACCGAGCGTGCGCTGCAAGTCGGTATGCAGGCCTTCGAGATTCCAGCTCTCGGGGTAGGTCTTGGCCGGAACATAGGCAGACACCTTGATATCGCAGGCGTCTTCGATGCGGTTCATGATTTCTTCGCGGATGTCTTCGCCGTTCAGGATGCGGCGACGGAGGCCGTAAATCACCTTGCGCTGCTCGTTCATCACGTTATCGTAGTCGAGCAAGTGCTTACGGATATCGAAGCTCTGGCCTTCCACGCGGCGCTGTGCACCACGGATGGAGCGGGAAACGATCGGGTGCGTAATCACTTCGTCTTCGCCCACGCCAAAGCGGCTCATCAAGTTCTTCACGTTGCTGCCGCCGAAGATGCGCATCAGGTTATCGTCGAGGCTGAGGAAGTACTGGCTGGAACCCGGGTCGCCCTGACGGCCGGAACGGCCGCGCAGCTGGTTGTCGATACGGCGGGATTCGTGGCGTTCCGTGCCGAGCACGTGCAAGCCGCCCAGCGCCGTGACTCCGGGGCCAAGAGCGATGTCGGTACCACGACCGGCCATGTTGGTCGCAATCGTCACCTTGCCTTCGTGACCCGCGTACTGGATGATTTCAGCTTCGCGGCTGTGATTCTTCGCGTTCAAGACTTCGTGCGGGATGCCTTCCTTTTCCAAGAGGCCGTGCAGGTGCTCGGACTTTTCGATGGAAGCCGTACCCACGAGGAGCGGCTGGCCCTTGGCGTGGCGGTCCTTGATGTCGGCCACGATGGCGCGCCACTTCGCGTCTTCGCTCTTGTACACCATGTCCTGCATGTCCTTGCGGATGCAGGGCTTGTTGGTCGGGATGACCCAGGTGTTCATGTTGTAAATCTTGATGAATTCCGTCGCTTCGGTTTCGGCCGTACCGGTCATACCCGAAAGCTTCTTGTACATGCGGAAGTAGTTCTGGAACGTGATGGTCGCAAGCGTCTGGTTCTCGCGGCGGATAGGCACGTTCTCCTTGGCTTCGATGGCCTGGTGCATACCGTTAGAGTAGCGGCGGCCTTCCATGAGACGGCCCGTGTTCTCGTCGACGATGACGATTTCGCCGTCGCGCACGATGTAGTCCACGTCCTTCTCGTACAGGTACCAGGCACGCAGCGAGTTGTCAAAGAAGTGGACCCAGTCGGCATGTTCGCCGTACAGGTTCGTAATGCCCATCATCTCCTGGATGTGGTTCACACCCTTCTCGGTCAACTGGATGTTCTTGTCCTTCTCGTCCACGGAGAAGTCCTTGTTCTTCACGAGCTTCTTCGATATCTCGTTCGCCTTCGCATACTTCTCGGTCGCGTCTTCGGCCGGGCCGCTGATGATAAGCGGAGTACGCGCTTCGTCGATAAGGATGGAGTCCACTTCGTCGACAATGCAGAAGTTGAGTTCGCGCTGCACCAGCTGGCTCGGTTCCACGGCCATGTTGTCGCGCAAGTAGTCGAAGCCGAACTCGTTGTTGGTACCGTAGGTCACGTCGCTGTTGTAGCTTTCGCGGCGCTGTTCGGAATCAAGACCGTTCACGATGAGGCCCACCGTGAGTCCGAGGAACTTATACACGAGGCCCATCTGCTTCGCGTCACGGCCGGCGAGGTAGTCGTTCACCGTCACCACGTGTACACCGTGGCCTCCGAGGCCGTTCAAATAAACCGGGAGAGCAGCGGCAAGCGTCTTACCTTCACCGGTGGCCATTTCGGCGATGGCACCTTCGTGGAGCACGAGGCCACCGATCATCTGCACGTCGAACGGCATCATGCGGAACGGCTTCACCGAATCCGGATAGAGTTCGCGGACCTTCGCATACACGGCGGCCGGCATGTAGACTTCCCATTCGTTCTTGCCAGCGGCAAGTTCAGCCTTGGCGGCATCGGTGTACTGCTGCAAGTCACCGAGCTTGCTGAAATCAAAATTGTTTTCGGGCTTAAAGATGTTGAAAATACCCAGACGGCGGTCGCAAGCTTCTTGGCAAACTGCGAAGGCTTCGACCTTGATGTCTTCGAGCGTGGCCCCGTTCTTGAGCTTTTCGCGGAACTCGGCGCTCTTTGCGGCGAGGGCGGCGTCATCCAAAGACTCCAGGGACTTGCGGACCTCGTGGATCTTGGCGATGACCGGGCGAAGTTTCTTCACCTTGCGTTCATGTGGGGTACCAAATGCCTTGTGGAGGATGGTATCGATAAGACTCATAGTAATCCTTTATAATAGCCGAGGGAAAACCCGCGGACTTGGCGTAGCAAAATTACGGGCTAAATTTAGCAAAAACTATGCCACCCCATAGGACGTTTTACTATGAAACAAGGGAATAATTAGGGATTATTTGAAACAAATGGATTTGGGCGTAGGAGGACCCTATTTTTTTATGCAACGAACGGAAATTGCATATTGTGGTCCATGGTACTTAAGATCCCTAAGTGTATCTTCGTCATCATAAATCGTTTTTGTTTTTATTTCATCAGAATACAATGAATTATCAACAGGATATACGAGCATTGAAGTTCTTTTGTAGGTATCAGTAACATCGTTAAATCCATTAAATATAGTATAATAGCCAGCTAAAGTAGCTGAGAATCCAGATTCATTCGAATGTTCCATATTTTCGCCCCACATAGAATTATCATCCAATTTCATTTTTTTTCCTGCAACAGAAGCCCCCCCTAAATATTCAATCAATACATTCCAATGAGTCAGTGTTGGAACTATCCACCCATCCGGACATATAACTCGTCCATCGCCAATAGGATCAATAAGAACTTCTCTTGTATACAATCTTCCATGGATAGAGCAATCACCTTCATTAAAGGTTCCCGTTGTACCGCCTCCGCAAACAGTATTCCCCCCATATTTCGTCCCCACCGTATCATCCGGCAGATAATCAATATTTTGAGCCATCCATACTTGAGTGCCGATGGTTACAGTTTTGTATATGTGGTTATCTCGTAAATCCGTCAATGTATTGTTTTTCGCGTCATATATGCTCATTAGTGCAGACGAACTTGAAACACTTGAAGAACTCATCTCCGAAGACGATGATTCGACTGGATTCAGGCTAGAAGAACTTTCTTCTGACGAAGATGTATTTTCTATCGGCCCAGGGTTCTCGGAACTGCTACTTGAATTTTGAGTAACAATGCCAGAAGAACTGCTCTCCGACGAAGACGACCCTTCGGCAGGCTCAGGGTTCTTAACGCTGCTACTCGACGATCCATTGTCTTTACGAGGATTCGAGGACGAGGAAGAAATCTTTTTACTGCTACTAGTCTCCACTTTGCCCGAACTTGAGGATTTTTCGTCCTTGGCGCTGCTAGATGATTTCTTGTCATTGCGAGGAGCCGAAGACGAAGAAGCAATCTTTTTATTGCTAGACGAAGACGCATCGGCCTTTTCGCTGCTGGAGATTGCTTCGTCCTTTTCACTCGACGAAGATACTTCGGTCTCGATTCCGGTTTCCTCGTTTTTCGAGGGGCCACTGGAGCTGTCATCGCCACAAGACGCCAACAGGCAAATCGCACTCAATGGAATCAACAACCGTTTCAACATGAACATTTCTCCCACTTCTTCACGTCCTCATCTGTCCAATATATACAAAAAATCCCGCGGAAACCCACGGGACTAAGAGAGAGATAATTTTTCAGAATGCGACTACATTGTCGATTTCACGAACTTGAGAACTTTCTGCTTGACGGAGTCGTAGTACTTGTCCCAAATATTGGAAACTTCCTTCGTCTTCTTCAAGTTGTCCATTTCGTAGGCGCTTTCGACTTCCGGTGCGCAGCGGAAGATATTTTCCTTGCCGATATTGGCGCAAGCCTCGAAATAGTTGGAATTTCCGGTACGGGCAACCCACTCGTCCATGATGTAGGTGAGCCAGCCGAGGGCATTCTTCTTTTTCGGTGCGCTATTCGGGTGAATCATGCCCGTATTGAAGGCGAGAATCTTGAACCCTTCATCCACAATAGCCTTGCAATCCTTCTTATCCGGCTTGCACGGATTCTTGATACCCGATTCCAAAGTCATAATGGGATCGTTTGCCCACATGCCACCATCGCAGAAAATCTTGCCATCGAGATTCAGCGTATCGAAATAGGTCGGAGCGGAGCAGCTGGAGAGGATGGCGTAGGCGCGGTCCATCCAGTTGTCTTCACGGTTCCACACCTTCTCAACGCTTGCACCGTTCATGTATGTGGTGGGGATGAAAATGGGCTTCTCGAAATCGTTCATCTTGCCCGGAAAATACTTATACAGCAGTTTTTTCAGGTTGGCACTGTCGTAACGGTAGTAGTTCGATGCGAGTTCAGGAACCAACGTGCCCTTTCTTTTCGTGAAAATGGCCGCCAAGTTGTCATTATACATATTGTACAGTTCATCAGCCGACAATCCAGCACACAGACCAGAAGCAATGATGGAACCTGTAGACGTACCGGCGAAAGCTGCACTGACATCGCCAAGTTTTTCTACGCCAAGATCCTTTTCGAGTCTACGCATGAACTGGAGAGGGCCGATACCCAAGGCACCGCCACCCGAGACAGAGATAACTAGTTTCATTTTTACCTTCCTTTATATGGATTCTTCGCTACAAAATAAACTAATTTTTTCAACGGATGTTATATTTTTTGTAAATTTTTATTACATTTTCAAACCACGAAAATCCCATTTTTTCGCATAATTTTTCAGGTCATGTGTTGATAAGTTGTTGATTAGCAAACTCCATGCAACAGCGCTCAATTTTCAAACTTCACATAATATCCACAAACCGGCACTTCTCTGTTCAACGCCCAGCAGGGAGAAAACCTGTCCGGATTTCGCTTTTTCCTAGTGAAATTAAAGGCTTTTTTGGCGTTTTTTCCTAAAAGTTTCACGTGAAACATTGAAACTTTGTCTTAATTCGACTTAGCGGTTGTTAATAAAAAACCTGGTTTTATCCAAAATCTATCCACTAATGAACATGGCTCCATATACTGGAGCCATGATATGGTTTATAGAATGTTTACAAATCTATCCACATAAACGGGATAGGAACTGACCGATTGGAGCAGGTCAAGCCCGGCCGAACAAGCTCTTAGAACTTGATGACGCGGGGTGCTTCCGTGAAACTGTAGAACGTGGCGGTCGCATCCTTGAAGTAGAGCGTCTCGGTGTTGTCGTCGTCGGGGGAGTACATCGACTTGAGTTCGGGGTAGTGCTCGAGCATGTCGACCTTCGGTTCGCGGCGGTCGTCGCGGACGAGGGTGCCGGCCAGGCGGAGCCACTTGTTGCCTTCCTTGTTCATGGCGCAGATTTCGACCTTGCCGTTTTTCTGGATCTGCTTGGAGCAGTCCTTGGACTTGCCGGTCTGGATGTAGAGCTTGCCCTCGAAAATGTTGGCGGTTCCGAAGGGGCGGACGCGCGGCTGGTCACCGTCGACTGTCGCGAGGAAATAGGCCCCGCAATCCTTGAGAAATTTTACGACTTCTTCCATAAGATGTTCCTTTTTTTGAAAAACTTCAATACTTGTCCGCTAAAATATAAATTATTATACCCACATACCAATGCCTACCGGCAAGTTAAACAAGATATGGAAATAAGGACTCTTCATCCGTACCAGATAGCCCACCCTGACATTGAACATGTCGATGATTGTCCCGATACAGAGCGAAAAGCCGTAATCAAAGCCAGTCTCGTTAATGTAGCCCAGTTCTGGACCTAGGGAAAACTTGAACGAGATGCCCCTTTCGTAGAAATATAGGATATTTGGCTGCAGCAAGAAGTTGAACCCGTCCGCATAAAAAGCATGCGTCCCAATAGTCCACAACCAAATGTGACTTGGTATAAAACTGGAATCATCACTTTTAATGTATATATAATTCCAATCACCAAAAATCCAATCTGCTCCAAAAGCGAAACCTGTGCCGCCTCCCAGGTACATATTCCAAGGAACCAATTCCCGAAAGAAAGTTTTTCCAGAGTTCTGCTGCACCCTAGCGGAATCCTGCGCTACATTGGGGGCCTGTTCCTCGTTGGCAAATGAGATGCCCGCCATCACGAGTACCATTAGAAAGGGTAAAAATAAACGATAAAACTTCATTTTTTTCAAGACGCTTTCGCCGTCACTTCTCGATAAATCCTCGCCATATCCGCAGAGAAACAACAGAAGATGACTTTCTTGACTTTTTGCACCGGGAAGTTCCGGACTGTCCTCACGGCAATCTCGGTAGCCTCCTCCCAGGGGTAGCCGTACACGCCGGTCGAGATGGCGGGGAAGGCGACCGTCTCGCAGCCGTTCTCTTCGGCAAGTGCAAGACAGCTTTTGTAGCAGGATTCCAGGAGAGCCGGTTCGCCGTGCTGACCGTCACGATAAACCGGTCCCGGAGTGTGGATAACGAACTTCGCCGGGAGTCTAAAACCCGGAGTAATTTTGGCCTTACCTGTCTCGCAACCGTTCAGGGGGATGCACGCCCTCAGCAAATCAGAGCCCGCCGCCCGTTGAATCGCACCGTCGACACCGCCACCACCCAGCAGAGAACAGTTCGCCGCATTCACGATGGCATCCACCGCAAGCTTCGTGATGTCTCCCTGGACAACTTCTATCTCTATCATAAAACCTCCATCATGTCCAAATTCTGAGCCCCGAAGGGATATTGAGTATAATATTCATATAGGTTCTTTCTGACTTTACCAAATACCCTATTTCAAAATTCAAAATATCAATGAATGTGCCTACACGAGCTGAGCCACCATATTCAAAACCATTCTTTATCTTGTAACCTATTTCCGGACCTACCGAAACTTTAAATAAACCTAAAAGAGGAATTCCTACATATAAATATTGTATTGTAGGCTGTAAATAAATACCATAACTAGAAGTCCAAAGTACCTGAGTTCGAAGAGACCAGACCCATAATTGTTTCGAGGAACCCTTCCGTTCGGAAGACGAATCATCGAGAAAAGAATCATAAAGAAAGCTATAATCACCAAACACCCAGTCAACTCCTGCAATAAAAGCATTCCCACCTCCGATAAATGCACTCCAAGGAATCAACGCAAATCCAGATTCGTACGTGTCATCTCTCATTTTTTCCTCTTCTTCCGACTCATCCGCAAATGAGGCAGATGCCATCAGCAACACAACGAGGTATGGAAGAATACAGCGGTAAGGTTTCACGTGAAACATGATAGCGCTCGACAACCCACCTACGGTTTGAATTGTCCAAGACGCAATGCCAGAGGCATCCCCTCGATAGGTTCACGTGAGGCCCTCTTCTCGAATTCCAAGATTACCTGGCAGACTGGGGAACCATCCCTTTCCAGACTGTAGCCGAAACAGTTATCTTCCAGTCCGTATTCATGACACTTCAAAACATCCCCGACAAAACATTCCTGCATGAACTTCACCCGGATTCTCCGCACAGCATCTTCGAAACCGGAACTCTCCATATGGCAGGCCACCGCCAAGTCCAGGTACGTCCTGTTGTTCATGTGGTGGTTAAAGTCGATATCGTTCATGCCCACGCGATGCTCGAGTGTGTTCATCAATTTTTCAGATGCCTGCCATTCGAACTTCCGGTGTTCACCGGCGGCAAGTTCCTCGATGAGGTCAACCTTACCATCAAGGATCCTGGTATCGGCAGGGCGCTTCCTGTTCTTGTCCAAGACAATCCAGCAACAGTTCCCCCTGGCAAAGACCCGGCCACCGTAACTCATGGTGAAGTCGCAATAAATCTTTATCCTGGACTTTTCCGAAATCCAGAGTTCAACATCGAAGCTTTCGGACCATGGGGGGAGTTCTCCATCGATCCGCATATCTATTTCGGAAATGATCCAGTACAAACCCTGAGCCCGGATATCGAAAGCGGCAAGAAACCGGCTACCCAGATAACGGGCGAAACTGTCCTCGTAATATGCCAGGGCAGCCATCGGCAACATCCGATAATCCAGGTCCATATCGCGACCGGCCACCATATAGCTATGTGAAAACTTTTGCATAAAAATACCCTGCCCATAATTTAACATTTTTTAGGGAGACAACAAACAAATTATCTATATTGATGATATGAAATATCGTATTCTCATACCTATTATATTACTTGTTTTTGATCTGCCGTTCGCGCAACTCTTGCCCCAGAAGTCGGAAGACCCTTCCACAAAAATTGACCGTGCCCTGATATTCAAGGTAGACTATAATGATGATGTGGAGGCGCCAGCCGACACTTCCAAGACCATCGATCAGCCGGCACGCAGCACGAAGAAGAGCAACCTGGGAAGCAGTCTACTATTTATAAATACGCTATGCGCAACGGGAATGGTCCTTTCAGTTATCCTTGACGGGAGCGGATCCGGCTGCTTCGTGATACCCAGCAAGAAACTGAAGTAATAATGTTAGGCACCCATGAAGATCGAACACGTAGCCATCTGGGCCAATGACATCGACAAGGTCTGTGAATTCTACCGGAAGTATTTCGGCGGGGCAGTCCAACCCCTTTATCACAATCCGGCAAAACAATTCACGAGCCGGTTCGTCACCTTCGAAAGTGGTACCCGCCTCGAAGTCATGCACCGTCCCGACATACCCCCAACGTTTCACGTGGAACATTCGGAACATCTCGGTTTTGCCCATCTTTGCTTTTCCGTCGGATCCAAAGAAGATGTGGACCAGCTGACCCAAAAAATGTCCAACGACGGAATCCTGGTCGTGGGGCAACCCCGGACTACCGGTGACGGGTATTATGAAAGTGTCGTCCTCGACCCCGAAGGAAACCGGGTAGAGGTATCAGCATCGAGCAACGTGCCTCAATAAAAAGAGACATGTTCCACGTGAAACATCATTACTATATTTCCAGCCATGAAAAAAATCATCCTTACTTTTGCCCTGACTCTCTTCTCCCTAGCTTCCGCAAACTGCATCAAGACCATATTCGATTTCGAGAGATCTGAGTACCTTATGTACGATAAAGATTACGACGGTTTCGTCCTGGATAGCATGTACGTGGACAAGGGTACTGCCGACAACAGAGGCGAACGAATCTACATCATGAAGAACTTCTATAAAGACGGACTTCTCGACAGTGTACACGAAGGCGACTATCGGGAAGGGAAATGGGAATACCGCGATACAAAGTACAACGGGAATATCAATGTCACCCACGAAGGAAATGTCTGGACAATAGAAGGAACAGCGAACGGACAGGAGATAAAAGAAATCGTCTACTTTGACGGGGATTCACTTGCCGCAACCACAACCGACGAGGACGGTGAGTATACCAGCATCTACGTCTTGAAAAACGATACCCTGTTCAGGTCTTCCGAAGACCAGATCATCGTCATGGACGAAACGGACACAAACACCTGCTACCAGAAAGAATATTACGAAGGCACCTGGACGGCATGGGACCGATTCGAAACATCTGTCCAGGACGGGATGATTATCGTCAGCAAAACCTATATGGAAGAAGGACTGGATCACAAGGTCATGATATATTATATGGTTCCGCGCAATGGTGCTTCCTCCACATCAATCCATCGCAAAATCCGTCCGGCAATCATTCTCGAAAAGGTTAAAAAATTTGACCTTCTCGGACGCCCCGCCAAGAGCGAACATATTATAAAAGTGAACAGGTAAAGATTAATGAGAAGAGCATTAATTATACTTGGACTAATGGCATTGAATTCATTCGCTTTCGATTGCCTGCGGACTACATTTGATCTTTTCGTCGCAAGCCAATACAACATGTACGACGAAGATTACAATGGATATGTTCTTGATAGCCTTTATACTGACAAAGGCGAAGGGCAATCCTTATCCATTAAATATTACAGGACCGGCAACCACCTGGATAGTACCATAGAATATAACGTCACTCCGGATACAACTACGCAGCGCGTGATTGTCTACAACGAAACCGTAAAAGTCGATAAAGAAGAAAACTCCAAGACTGTCCATTTTTATAAAGACGGGGAAGAATATCAAAAGATCGAATTCTATTTCAAAGACGATTCTCTATATTACAGAACATTAAATATTCAAGGCAAAATAGAAAACCTGTATGAAGAATATTCAATCTATATCGTCAACGACACCATCTTCGAAAACGAGGGAAGTCCTATAACTGTCCATGATTCCGAAAATGAAAACAGATGTTCCGTCAACCACCAAATGCAGGCGGCAACCTCCTGGACAACCTTGATGACCTACGAATACGAAACAAGGGGAGATACCCTCATCCAAACAAATCATAATCCTGCGAATAATCAAAGCGTCAACGGTACCAAAGAATTCTATGTTCCAGTCGACCTGTTGCAAACCACTCCCATTATTTCTAAGAAAATTTACCCAGTTGCGGACTGGAAAAATTCCAAGCAATTTGACCTCCTCGGCCGCCCCGCCAAGAGCGAACATATTATAAAAGTGGGCCGATAAAGTTTCACGTGAAACAAAGTTGGGCCTATTTTTCACTGTCGGCGGTGTTGATAGATAAATCACAAGATTCAACATTTTTTCAACATTTACTAAAATATTATCCACAAATATTTTTAAAATTTTCGGTCTGCCGGATTTCCGGCGGCCTTTTTGTTAGTAAGATATTCTAAATTAGGGAACGTTACGTCAGATATTCACAAGACGTTTCACGTGGAACATACTTAATGAGACCATCGGAAGATACCAGGCAACAGGAAATATTCTGTCAATTTTTGTCAGAGAATGGCGTACAGCTGTCCAAGGAGACAACTGAGCGACTCTACCTGTATGCCGATTTGGTGGTAGAGACCAAGCAGTTCGGCAACCTGATTTCGCCGAAGGATTCCGAAAAAATTCTCAGCCGCCACATCGCAGACTCGCTGGTTCCCTATATATATATAGACGAAAGACGAAAGACGAAAGACGAAAGAGGCGAGTGCAATGAAACCGTCCACGAGTTCATTGCCGAGCCGAACAGTCTTGGCGCAAGGCGCAAAGACGAAGGAACTAAGGAATCTCTTTCGTCTATCGTCTACCAGCGAAGCGATCTTTCGTCTAAAACCTGGGCTGATATGGGTGCGGGCGCGGGCTGCCCGGTTTTCCCGCTCGCCATCGTGATGCCCGAAATCCAGTTTTACGCGGTCGAACCCCGCAACATGCGCGTGCAGTTCATGAACTACGCCAAGGAAAAGCTCCAACTCCAGAACCTGACCGTAGTGGGCAAACGCTTCGAGACCTCCGGCCTTTCGGACCTGGACTTTATCAGCTGCCGCGCCCTCTCGACTTTCGAAAACGACTGGGAACGTGCCCAACCCGGACTCAAGAAGGGCGGAATGTTCCTCACTCTAAAAAGTTTCAACAATATCGTTCACTTGGAAAACGACCCGGCGGTACACATATATAAATATGCTCTGCCCCAGGAAGAACAAGTTTACGCCTTAGTCACTCGAGGTAACGAATGAGTAAAGTAATAGCAATCTGTAACCAGAAGGGCGGTGTGGGCAAGACCACGACGGCCGTGAACCTGGCCGCAAGTTTTGCCGCTCTCGAAAAGAAGACACTCCTTATCGACATGGACCCGCAGGGCAACGCTTCCCAGGGTCTCGGTTTCAACGAGGCGCAGGACGAAGATATCCACGAAGTCCTCAACTTGGCCGGTAACCCCGACAACCTCAGCTACGAAACCATCAAGCCGGCAATTCTCGACACGCCTCTGGATTTCCTGAAGCTCATCCCGTCCGGACCGGACTTGGCCGTGATGGAAATCGAGCTCGTGAACGCCATGAGCCGTGAACGCCGTCTCGAAAGAGTTATCAACATCCTCAAGCAGGCATTCGAGTTCATCATCATCGACGCACCCCCGAGCCTGAACCTCCTCACGCTCAACGTGCTGACCGCCGCCACGAGCGTGCTCATCCCGGTGCAGTGCGAATACTACGCCCTGCAGGGTATGACCGAGCTTTTCAAGACAATCCGCGAAGTGCAGAAAAACCTAAATGGCGACCTCAAGATCGAGGGAACGCTGCTCACCATGTACGACGCCCGCCTGAGTCTCTGCAAGCAGGTCGCCGAAGAAGTCCGCGAAAACCTTTCCGATACGGTGTTCCAGTCGGTCATCCCGCGCAACGTCAAGTTGAGCGAGGCCCCGTCCCACGGCAAGCCCGTCATCTTGTACGACGTGCAGAGCAGCGGCTCGCAGGCCTACATGAAACTCGCCGAAGAGATCCTGAACAAGGAAAAATAAATTATACCATCGGCACCGAAATCGCAACAAACAGATTTTATATATTAATCAAGGATTTTAACAATGGGAAAAAAGTCTCTTGCTCTCGGCCGCGGCCTCTCCGACATTCTCAAGGACCATTCCTTGAACAGTGGAACCATACCCACTGAAGCTCCCGCGCCGGCCCAGGAAAACGAAAAGGACAGGATTGTTGAAATCGATGTCAACCTCATCGACCCGAACCCGTTCCAGCCACGCAAATTTTTCAACGACGACGAGCTCGTGGAACTCGCCGAGACCATCGAGCAGCACGGCCTGATCCAGCCGATTGTCGTCCGCAAGGTCGGCGACCGTTACCAGATTATCAGCGGTGAACGCCGTACCCGCGCAACAAAGCTTGCCGGACTTCCGGTCATCAAGGCGCAGGTTTACGAAAATCTCGAAGACAAGACGATGGCCGAATGGGCCCTCATCGAGAACATCCAGCGCGTGGACCTGAACCCGGTCGAAGTTTCAAGGTCTTATCAACAGTTGATCGATAATCACGGCTATACTCACGAAGATTTGGCCAAGATTGTTGGTAAGTCCCGCTCCGCCATCACGAACTCGCTGCGTCTCCTGAAGCTTCCGGAACAAGTGCTCACTTGGATAGTAGAAGGCAAGCTGAACAGCGGTGCCGCCCGAGCCCTCTGCAGCGACAAGGTCGAATATCCCGAAAGCCTCGCCAAGAGGATTATCGACGAAGGCCTGAACGTCCGCCAGATCGAGGCCGTCATCCGCGGGGAAGATATTAACCCGACGAGAGAAGAGAAGGAAGAGGCCCAAGAGGAAACCCCGGCAGTCGATACGGCCGCCATCGATTCCTCGACAAGTTCGACGATTCCGGCCGTAAAGAAGCCGAAGCCGGAACTGAGCGCCGACCTCAAGAATTTCGAGTCCAGACTCGAAGGCTATTTCGGTACCAAGGTCGAACTCAACCCGAGCGCATCCGACCAGGCCAAGGGTACCATCGTCATCAGTTACTACTCCATGGACGACTTGACTCGTATCCAGGAACTTTTGGAGAACCGCTAAATCGTGAAATTCCTGAAGCTAAAGTTCAAGTCGTACACCATCCAGGTCATCCCGGATGATTCCCGCCAGATAAAGCAGTATCATGTCACGGCGAAAATGCTTGCCGCGATCCGTATTGCGCTGGTGGTAATTATCGTATTTTCGCTCGTGTTCATATTCCATATCGGCAAGATGACCGCGAAAATTGCCCGTTACGAAACCCTGAAAAAGACGGATGCCCAGCTCGTGAAGGTGAACGCCAACTACGAGGAAGTGCTGACGCACCTGGATTCCCTCTGGATTTTCGAAGAAAGGATACAGAATATCCTCGAGACGTTCCTGGAAAACGATTCCAACAAGATCAACAGCCTTATCGACAAGAGCAAGTTCACGCATACCCCGCCCGAGAAGATCGAGGTCGACTTTGAAGGCCTGCATGGCTGGAAAAGTTTCGAGGAAAGGCAGAGAATCGAGAGACTCCCGAATATTTTGCCTGTAGTCGGCATGATCAGCAAAACGTTCAACGAAGAGACTGGACATAACGGCACCGACTTCGCGGCAAAGGCCGGAAACCCGGTTTTTGCCACCGGAACGGGTACAGTTGAGTTTGCCGCCGAAAAAGGTGAGCTCGGTAATACTATAATTGTTAATCACGGGAACGGTTACGTAACTAGCTATTCCCACCTTAAGGATATGAGGACACGCAAAGGGCGCCAGGTCAAGAAGGGCGATATCATCGGTACCATCGGTAACACTGGCAATGCATCTGGACCGCATCTTCATTACACCATCACGAAGGACGGAGTTCCCCAAAATCCCGAATCCTTCTTTAACTACTAGGAGAAAACATGCCTAATAAAGAACAAGAAATCACGCAGATTGGTAACAGCATCACCATCAAGGGTGATATCCTCGGCAAGAGCGACGTCCGCGTTGCCGGCAACGTCCAGGGCAGCGTCAATATCGAAGGCGACCTCGTCGTGGAACGCACGGGCCGTATCGAAGGCGAAATCAAGGTGACTTCCTCTGTCATCGCCGGTACCGTCAAGGGCAATATCGACTGCACCGGAAAGCTCGTTCTCGAAAACTCCTCCAAGTTCGTGGGCAACATCAAGACCAAGCAGCTCATCATCCAGGAAGGTGCCATTTTCCAGGGCAACTGCAACATGGGTTCCAATGAGATTCCTGCCGCCAAGGAAGCTTCTGCCCCCGCAGCGAACGGCAAGGAAAAAGTTCAACAGCCTTTCTAATATCTTCTATCTATTTATATAAATAGAAGTAGTATTGATGGTGTTGATTGTGGATAGAAAATTCGGGTTTTCGAGATATACGCTTGAAGATCATAGAGATATGAAACGAAAGTGTGATGTAGATTACATTGAAAACTCGAATTCTATTCACGACTTTCAACATGGATAGATGTTGAAGTTCAATCTTTGACAGCAATTCACAAAGAAAGCACAAAAACACGTTGAGAACTGGCATAGCCGGTCAAAGCACATTTGCAAAAGAGATACATAAGCAAAATAATACAAGGCCCATAGCGCTGTATTATCTATATTCTTTACACGTATGATTTCGAAAGTCATCAGGATAGGCCAAGTATCCGATATTCACATCGGAGAGGATGAAGGTTTTGTACAGGGCATAGACGTCCGTGCAAACTTTGAGTCCGCCTTGAAGTCAAAGTCCATGAAGGACATTGACTTGCTTGTGCTGTCCGGCGATCTGGCTAACGAGGACGGGGAAGAAGGCGCCTACAAGTACGTGGCTGACCTGCTCAAGGATTACCCTGTTCCCTTGTGCGTGATTCCAGGAAACCACGACCGCCTCGATGTCATGCAAAAGTATTTCGATCTAGAGGGCAAGGTCAGGAACGGAAAGTGCTACTACCGTTACGACATTTGCGGACGTACACTGCTCTTCTTGGATAGCGGGTGCGGTACAGTTTCCAAGGACCAGCTGGACTGGTTGAAGGTCGAAGCGGCCAAGGTGAACGACGAGGTGCTGCTGTTCATGCATCATCCGCCATGCTTGTGCAACCACAGGTTCATGGACTTGAAGTACGCGCTCAAGAACATCGACGAAGTTCAAGAAACGTTGTCTTCAATAAAGAATATCAAGCATATCTTTACTGGCCACTATCATTTTAATTTTCACCTGCAGCTTCCGTCGCAGCAGGAGGTGCATGTCGCGCCTTCTACGCAAATGCAGATTGACCCGCAGGCTCCCATTTTCAACTTGATGAGTTCCGCTCCGGGCTGGCAAGTGATTGAATGGGGAGAAAATTTTGTAGAAACTGGTGTTTATTTCAACTAACCCCTTGAAATATTCAACTATTTAACTAAATTTGGGGAAAAATTGGCGGCTTAGCTCAGTTGGTAGAGCGTCGGAATCATAATCCGCAGGTCTGTGGTTCGAGCCCACAAGCCGCTATTATCTAAGAAGAAGAGGCGCGTATGTCAAAACGAATTCTTGTAATCTCGATCTTGATGCTCGCCTCTTTTTTTGTGTCCTGTTCTAAGGACCAGGACCAGCGCCAGTCGCAGCAGCAGGCTGTCGTGACTGCTCCCAAGGTCGAAGCGATAGTCAAGGTCGAACCTTTCAATGCTCCCGCCTCGCCGGTCATTAGCGAAGACAAGGCCAAGATGTACGTGAAGGCAAGCGCTGCCCTCCTCGAACTCGGAGTAAGCTGGACGGACCGCATTGAAAAGGCGCAGGACAACGAGAAGGTCCAGATTCTCAATGCCTACAACGTTGCACGTGATCAGCTCTGTGCTCGCGTCGGCCTCGCCGGCATTGCCGAATACAACTGGCTCACCGAAGTTGCCCTCAAGGAAGAAGGCAACAAGGCCACGTTCGAAGCCGCTGGCATGAAGATCCAGTAAGGCGAACCTGAATTTCTTTTTTGACGCCGTGCCTTTGGCACGGTTTCTTTTTTGCTCGTGTTCGTGTTGGCAAAATGCGTTTGACATTTTTTGTCGTCCCGCTGAAATTATATTTTGGAAGTGAAAGAAGAGGTTGATGAATGAAGTTTCTGCATTTGGCAGATTTGCATATAGGCAAGCGCGTTTGCGAGCACAGCATGCTCGGCGACCAGGTGCATATCCTTGGCGAGGTGCTCAAGGTGGTCGATGCCGAAAAGCCAGATGCCGTGCTGATTGCGGGCGACGTGTACGACAAGCCGGTGCCGGGTGCCGAGGCAGTCGCCGTGCTCGACGATTTTTTGGTGAAGCTTTCTAGGACGGGTGTAAAGGTGTTTGTCGTGAGTGGAAACCACGACTCGGCAGAGCGCATCGCGTTCGGTGCGCGGCTCATGCAAGGCACGGGCGTGTATATGTCGCCCGTGTACAGCGGCGCCTTCGAGCCGGTCACGCTGCAAGACGTGTCCGGCGAGGTCGACGTGTGGATGCTGCCCTTTGTTCGGCCTGCGATGGTCAGGGCCTGCCTTGAAAGCGACGAGGAGCGCGACGCGGTGAAGGATTATACATCGGCCGTGAAGGCGGCTCTTGCGCAAATGAAGTTTACCGAAGGACGGAGGAACGTGCTCGTGGCGCACCAGTTCGTGACAGGTGCCGAGACGAGTGACTCCGAAGAATGCGTGGGCGGCCTCGAAAACGTGGACGCCTCGGTGTTTGAAAAATTTGACTACGTGGCGCTCGGCCACATACACAAGCCGCAGAATGTGCTGAAGGATGGTGACGGCACGGTACGCGCACGCTACTCGGGCACGCCGCTCAAGTATTCGCTTTCGGAAGCAGCGCACAAGAAGTCCGTGACCGTCGTGGAACTGGGTTCGGCCGGGAATGCGGGCGTCGCTGTCGCTGGCGACTTGTTTGCGGATAGCGGAATGCATGCGGCCTTGCAGCTGCGCGAGGTTCCGCTTGTGCCGCTGCACGACGTGCGCAAGATTCACGGAACGTTTGCAGAACTTGTGTCGCCGGAATTCCGTAACGGGCAAGTTGCCGCGGGGATGAGCCTCGAGGACTACGTCTACATAGAACTCACCGACGAAAACGACATTCCCGATGCGGCCCAGAAACTGCGCGGTATCTACCCGAACTTGATGATGCTCGCCTACGACAACGAGCGCACCCGTAACCAGAAGATTACCGTCGATGTCGAGAAGGTCGAGAAAAAATCTCCGATGCAATTGTTCAGCGAGTTCTTCGGCGAGATGAACGGCCGAGAGATGAACGGTGAAGAAAGTGAGTTTGTACAAAGTATCATCGACGGAATCTGGGAGGGCGAAAGATGAGGCCGACCCGGTTGATTATTTCTGCATTCGGTCCTTATGCGGACCGCACCGTCATTGATCTGGACAAACTCGGCAAGAGCGGGCTTTACCTGATTGCCGGCGATACCGGTGCCGGCAAGACGACGATTTTCGATGCGATTACGTATGCCCTTTTCGGCCGCGCGAGCGGTGACAGCCGCGACGATTCAAAACTCTTCCGCTGCCTGAACGCAAAGCCCGAGACAAGAACCGAAGTCGACCTGACTTTCGAATATGCGGGAAAGGAATATCGCATCGTTCGCAATCCCGAGTATATGCGCCCGAAGGCCCGTGGCGACGGCATGACTAAAGAAGCCGCCTCGGTCACGTTCTTCTATCCGGATGCAAGCGGAAAGCAGGGACCGTCGAGCCGCCCGGTGAGCAAGGAAAAAGATGTTGCGGCGGCAGTGCAGGACATTGTCGGTATCGACCGCGACCAGTTCACGCAAATCGCGATGATCGCGCAAGGCGATTTCTTGAACTTGTTGCTTGCCACGACAGACGAACGCAAGAAGATCTTCCGCAAGATTTTCAAGACAGACAAGTTCAGCGCGCTGCAGGACGAACTCAAGAGGCGTGCATCGGAAATCGAGAAGCAGTGCAGCGATAGCGAAAATGCGGCGTGCACGATGGTGGCGCAGTTGCAGTGTAGCGAGGAATCGGCGCAAGCGCAGAACCTGGAGCAGGCGAAGAATTTGGCCGCAGCAAGGCAGGTCGCCGACTGGCAGGGCGTTTGCAGCACTGCGGAATCGGTAATTGCAGAAGATGCGGAAGCGCAAGAAAAAATGAAGGAGGAATTCTCCGGATTTGAAAACCGCCTTGCCGCGATGGACAAGGAATTGGGGCAGGCGCAGAATATCGAAAGGACCCGCAGCGCACTCAAGAAGGCTACGGAAGATCTTGAAAAAATTTTGCCGACCTTGGCTCCGTTGAAAGAGGCGAAGGTTGCGGCAGAAGCCAAGCAGCCGGAACGCGACCGCTTGCAGGAACGCATCACGACGCTCAGGAATTCGCTGCCGGATTATGACCAGCTGGAATCGCGCCGTGCCGATATCTTGAAAAAGGAAAACGGAGCCAATGGTCTTGTCGCGGATTTGGAAAAAAATCGCAAGGCTGTAGAAGCTCTCAAGGCAACGATTGCGACGCTTGATGAGGAATTAGCATCGCTAGGCGATGCAGGTTCCAAGAAGCAGGAACTGATTGCGCAGCTGGACAAGCTTAAGACAAGGCAAGATGACCTGCTGAAGGTAGGCAAGAGCGTCAAGGAATTGACTGCAATACGCGATGCGTTTGAAAAGGCGAAGCAGGCCTACGTTGTAGCCGACGAAGATTACCAAAAGAAGAATGCGGAATACGAGGCGATGAATCGGGCCTTCCTGAACGAACAGGCGGGAATCATTGCCGAGACCTTGGTAGAAAACGAACCTTGCCCGGTTTGTGGTTCTACGGATCATCCGCACAAAGCTTGCAAATCGGTAGAGGCGCCGAGCCAGGCCGAATTGGAGCAGTTCAAAAAATTGGCTTCCGAGGCGGAAGCGGTACGCAGTACCAAGAGTGCAGAGGCTGCGCAAGCGAAGGGCGCCTACGACGAAAAGCAGGCTAGTGTCGATACGCTAGTGCACGAACTTTTTGGCGAGTGCAGCTTGGAAAATGCCCGCGAGCGCGGCAATACGGAATATGCCGAAAACCGCGACAAGATGGCGACGCTGACTCAGGCTGTATCCAGGGAAGAAGAGCGCGAAAAGCGCAAGGCATTCCTCGAAAAGAACATTCCGGAAAAGCGCCGGGAACTGGATAGTTTGCAGGCTGCCGCGACAGAACTTGAAAAACAGATTTCGGGCCTCAAGGCCGATATGGAATCGGGCAAGGCCGCGGTAGAGGAACTTTCGAAAAAGCTTTCGTTTGCAAGCAAGGCCGATGCCGAAAAGCAGATTGCTGAAACACAGCAGCAGCTCGATAGCTCCAAGCGTGAACTTGAAAAAGCGACAAATGCATTTGCCGAATGCGAAAAGCAGGTAAACGAGCTGAATGCAAGCAAGGGTACGCTGGCGTCGCAGTTGGAGGGCGCTCCGGAATACGACTTGGCTGCGTTGCAGGCAAAGCGCGACGAGGTCGCTGCTGTTCGCGGTGTGCTTGTACAGCGGCTGAACAGCGTTACGGCACGGCAATCGCAGAACAAAAATGCGCTTTCGCAAATCCGCAAGACGGTGGATTCGCTGGGCGAGCAACTCCGCAGGCGCGGCTGGATAAGGAACCTCTCGGCCACGGCGAACGGCGGGCTTTCGGGCACAAGCAAGGTGATGCTCGAGACCTACGTGCAGGCTTCCTATTTCGACCGCATCGTGAGCCGGGCGAATGTCCGCTTCAGGATTCTTTCGAACGGGCAGTACGAACTGGTGCGCCGCGTGGAAGCCACGAACAACAGGAGCCAAAGCGGGCTCGACCTGAACGTGCTCGACCATGCGAGCGGACGCCAGCGCGAGGTGAAAACGCTGAGTGGCGGCGAGAGCTTCTTGGCGTCGCTGTCGCTTGCGCTTGGCCTCGCCGACGAGGTACAGAGCTCGGCGGGTGGCATCCAGCTCGACACGATGTTCGTGGACGAGGGCTTCGGCTCGCTCGACGACGAAAGCTTAAGGCTCGCCATCAATACGCTGCAGACGCTCGCAGGCGAAAATCGCCTAGTGGGAATCATCAGTCACGTGAGCGAACTCGAAGGAAAAATCGAAAAGATTGTCCGCGTGAAAAAGGACGAGAACAGAATCAGTCGCGTGACTATCGAGGTATAAAAAATGGCCCCTTGAAGGGGCCGTTCTTTTAAGATGAAGTTTTTTACGGAATGTCGTTGGGCATGATGCCGAACTTGCGGACTTCATCCAGCAAGATGATCTCGGCGTCTCCGGACTTTTGGGCCTCGGCCGTGACTTCTTCCGTGAATGTTTCTATGGCTGCTTCGTTTGCGTCCTGGAAAGTGGCGTCCTTGTTGTTGAGCAGCGTCGTTTCGACTACGTCAAGGTATTTGCCGTCCCTTTCGGAATACCAGCCGACAAACATGTGGTCGGGGATGACAATGAGCGCAGCCTGGAACCCGATGGCTTCCAGAACCGATGCGAAGAGCAACGAGAACTCGTTACAGACAGCATGCTTTGAACGCAGTATCTCGATGGGGTAGTTTATCTTCTGGCCGACAGAGCCTGCCCCGTCGTTTTCGACATACTTGATGTTGCGTTTTTTCAGGACGTCGAACACCGCTTCCACCACACGCGCCGAGCTTTCGGCTATTGTCTCGTCGTCGCTGTATTTTTGGTAGACCTTGAGCGTTCCGCCGGGGAGCTTCTTGGCGACTTCGTCCAGGATGGTGCTGATGGAGTCCATGTTTGGCGTGACCCAGACCCCGTACCACCAGTGGCGATTCTCGACGCCCTTGTACTCGCCGCCGTTAATTTGCATGGGATGGACGGTCGTGGGTTTGGATTCCGAGAAGAAGAGGATTTCGCGGTCGTTCTCGAGAGCGTAGGCGCGGATCTGGATTTGCTCCTGCTTGGGTGCGTTGAGGGCGAGCAGGTAATCCTTGTCGAACTTCAGCGAGGCGCCGAGGGTTACGGAGGTGTCGGGGTTCACGAATTCCGTCGACACGCTCGTGTCGGTGACGCCCTCTATCCAGGTCTTAAGAGCGATCTTTTTCCAGCGGCAGGGAACGCTGCTCTTTTTTTCGCAGGTGTTGCGTACCGTTATGCCGACCGGCACAGGAAGCGGTTCTCCCTTCGAGCCCTTGAAGTCCTTGTACATGAGCGAGTACTGGTTCGCGAACGCTCCGTAAATGTCGTCCTTGGAAATCAGCACGGCAGCGTCGAGCGTCCGGATGGCGTGCTGCGTATAGATATCGTTGTAGATACTGTCGTAGAGCACCTTGTAGAGCGAATCGTAGTCGGCATCCTTCAGGCTGTCGACAAGCGCTTCGCGTATGGAGTCCATCCAGTCTTCGGAGTAGGTGTTGTCGAAGAGGATATTGTAGATCGTGTCCACGTAGGGCTCGGCATAGAGGCTGTCCCAAAGGGTCTTCGTGACTTCCGAGCGTATGGCATCGGCGAGGGAGTCGACATCGACTTTCTTGGTATCCTTGGTGACCTTCGTGCGTATGGCCTTGGCGAGAGAGTCGACATTGACTTCCTCGGCGTCCTTGCCGGCAACGCCGTCTGCACCGTCTTCGCCGGAACAGGCCGTAAAGGAGAACGTGAAGGCTGCCCAGGCAGCAAGCATAATGGATAAGAGTCTGGAACGCGATAACATGATGGCTCTCCTTTCTTTATGGGGACTCGGCATCGGCTATGAGCCTTTCCGCCTGTTGATGACCTTGTTATAAACTTCTATCTGGCGCTTGATGATGCCGTTCCATTCGAAGCATTCGGCGATGCGCCTGCGGGCGCCTTCGAGCAGGCTCACGACAAGTGCGCGGTCGCTGGCGAGGCGCTTGAATGCGTTGGCCAGTGCCTCGGGGTCCTTCTCGGGAACGAGTATGCCGGAATCGCCGTCCACGACGACGTCGGGGATTCCGCCCACGTTGCTCGCGACAACCGGCAGCCCGAGTTCCATTGCCTCGATGAGCACGACGCCGAGGCCCTCGGTGTCGCCCTTGTGGTCGACGATCGCAGGCAGGACAAATACGTTCGCGGTGCGGTATTCGTGCGCGAGGTCTTCCGGAGAGAGCTTGCCCGTGAACACGATGTGCGGGTACTGCAAGGCTTGCTGCTTGAGCTTTTCGGTGAGGTCGCCCACGCCAACGATGCGGATTTCGAACTTGTCGGCGGGAAGGAATTTTGCGGAGTCGATGAGGTAGCAGATGCCCTTGCGCTCGATATGCCGACCGACAAAGAGAATCTTGAACTTGCCGTCGACCGGATGCGGAACGACACTCTCGTTCCTTGCACCTTGAGTCTCGAGCCCCGAGTCTCCTTTCTCGTCTAAAGTCGTCCCGTACGGGCTCCATTCGACGTCTACGTTGCGGATGGCCTTGATCTTGCCCGCGGTAAAGCTAGAGTTCGCGAATATGGCCCGCGCCTGCCCGATAGCGAATTTCAGCAGCGGCTTCACCCATTTCTTCTTGCGGATGAGCAGGAGTTCCGCTCCGTGGAAGTTCAGCACCAGCGGGATGCGCAGGAGCTTGGATGCGCCGAGAGCGATATAGGCGTGCGGGAACGGCCAGTGGGCGTGGATAACGTCTGGCTTCCACTTGCGGCAGATGGAAAGGCACTTGAAGAACCCGCTGATGATGTAGGGAATGGCGAGGAGCTGCAGCCAGGGCTTGCTTGCCATCTTGGAGGGGGCGCCCTCCTCGTGCGTAAGGATTTCCCAGCTAGCGGGCGCGTAGCGGAAACGGTTCACGCGCGTGCCGTCGATTTCGTGACTCTTGAGCCCCTTGTATGCCGGGGCGAGTACCTGGATTTCGACGCCGGCCTGCTTGAGGTGCGCGACGGAGGTACGGAGCCAGGGGACTTCGGCGTCTTCCTGGAACCGGGGGTAAACGGAACCGATGACCAGAACTTTCATGTGCTTGCTGCTGCCGCCTTTTGCTGCATGTCCTGGATGCAGGCGGGATAGACAATGGGGGTCACCAGGGTCGAAAGGATGCTCGACACATGGGGGAAGTTGTTTATGTTGGCGGTCTGCTCGATACGGCCCTTGACGCGCATCCAGCCTTCCGCCTTGGAATCGAGGAGTAGCATGCCCAGCCCGGCCTCGTTTTCCAGGAATCCGATGATATCGCATCCCCTGTTGTTCTTGGCCAGGGCTTCCAGGAATATTTCCCAGAACTTGCTGTTGTCTTCTTCGTTACCGAGCTTCTTGGCTATCTGTTCAAAGTTGAACTCGAGGTACACGAACGAGGTCTTGTCCTCGTCGCTGCGGATAATTTCCTCCTGGCAACGCCGTTCAAATAATTCCTTTGTGTATATGGAAATATTGAACCGGTGTTTTCCAATCAAATTGAAGAGCTGTTCCTTCATCATCGATTGGAATTTAGTCTATTTTTTGGGTATGCAGAGATTGATCAAGTTAAAAAAAGTGCTGAAGAACAGTGTTTTGGCTTCGGCGGTGGAGGGATTCAAGTCCCTGAAGGTGTCCATGGGCAAGTACCGCCCGCTTTCACCTGCCGAAATCGAGTTTCTCGAGAAGAACGGCAACCATTGTGAAGACTGGTCGAAGGTCTTGGTGGAACCGGCGTTCGTCCCGAACCGCATCTACCGTTCGGTGTTCATGGGCGATGTCTACCTGCCTGCATTCTTTGGTACTCTGCTTTTGCCTGGGGATGTCTCGTTCCCGACGGGCATATACGATAGTCTCGTGCATAACAGTATTATCGAGAACGCGCTCGTGTACAAGGTCGCGACACTCAGCAACGCGCTCGTGCGCCGCGGCGCCGTCGTCCAGAACGTGGGCGCACTTGTCGGCAACGGCAAGATCAACTACATGATGGGGACAGGCATTTCCGTGGGCAACGAGATGGGCGGCCGCATGGTGTACGTGTTCCCCGAGATTACGACGGACTTGGTGGATGTGCAGCTTTTCCATAAGGCCGATTCTGCGACCGAAGAGGCTTTCAAGGAACAGCTGATGGCCTACCGCGACGAGTGCGTCATGCCCTATGCCATCGTGGGCAAGGGTGCCGTCGTGAGCAATACGAATATCGTGCGCAACAGCTGGATAGGCGAGCACGCCCGTGTCGAGGGTGCCGCCAAGGTACGCAATTCCATCATCATGAGTTCGCTTGAACGTTCCACGCACGTCTACGATTCCGTGATTCTAGAGAACTCCAACCTGCAGATGGGCGTGAGCGTCCATACCGGTGCCGAGATACAGAGGTCGGTGCTCATGGAACGCTGCAAGGTAGGGAGCAAGGCCATCGTCAAGTCTTCCATCGTGGCGCCGTGCTGCCATATCGAGGAAGCCGAGGTGAACTGCTCCTACGTGGGGCCGATGACGCAGATGCACCACCATTCGCTGCTAATTGCTGCCCTGTGGCCGGAAGGTTGCGGCAACCTGGGCTATGGCGCGAACGTCGGCAGCAACCACACGGGTCGCATGCCCGACCAGGAAATCATGCCGGGACAGGGCATGTTCTTTGGGCTCGGCGTGAACATCAAGTTTCCCGCCAACTATCGCGAGTCGCCTTTTACCTTGGTCGCAAGCGGCGTGACGACGTTGCCGCAGCGGCTCAAGTTCCCGTTCTCGCTCATCCGTCCCGGCGACCCGCAGCTGATGGGCGTGCCCGCTCGCTTGAACGAGATTATCCCCGCGTGGAACTACGCGAAGAACGCCTACGCGATGGACCGCAACGCTTACAAGTACGCCCAGAGGGGCAAGGGGGCTGTGGCTCCGTCGTTCTATAACATGTATAGCGCCGAGACCGCCCGCTGCGTGTTCGATGCCTATGAACGCCTGCAGGGTGTCACTGTGCGCGACCTTTATACCAAGCGCGAAATTGACGGACTCGGCGAGAACTTCATGCGCGAAAGCGTTCGCCAAGATGCCCTGCGCGCCTATGCGGAATACCTGGAACGCTACGTGCTCGACATGCTGATATCGCTCGTGGAAAACGACGGCTCGCTTGCCTCGCAGGCCCCGCGTGAACTCCGCCGCCTGGTCGCTGGCGACGTGAACCGCGACATCATGCGTGTCGTGCCGCTGCCCGAGACGTTCGATGAGCTGGTCAAGCGCTTCCGTACCCTTGAGAAGGACTGGTTCGACCGTGTGGGTCACGGGCTCGACCGCGACAGCGCACGAGGCCGTGAGATATTCGACGACTACGACGATGCGCATCCGGTGGATGCGGCCTTCGTGGAGTGGGAGAAGACGCGCTTCGAGGAATCCATCCGCCGCCTGAATGCCGTGGCCAAGATGGTGAAGCCGGAAGGGTAGCGCTCCGGTGGAACAGGTATTGCTCTACATATTGCTCGGTGTCGAAGTCGTGCTGCGCATTGTGCTCGAAGTGCGCGAACGCAGGCTGACCCAGGTTCGCGGCGGCGTGTTCGCGTTCCTTCGCATTGTGCCGCTTCTAAACGACATCGTGCCGCTGCCCGAGATGCGCAAGGCGCCCGCCGCGTCCGCTTTTGTCGAGAAGCACGAAGAGGGGCACAAGAGTTTACATCACGGCATCCTGCGCAGCGTCACGAAGATTATCTTCCTCATTGTTGCGGTATGGTTCTTGGCAGCGATGCTGACCCGTTTCGGCTTCTCGATTTACGAGTCGGTGCTGTGGCTGCACCTGGCGGCGATTCCCTTCCGTGCGATATTCCATCTGTACTGCTGGAACCAGGAATACGAAGCCGATGCGTATGCAATGAAGCAGCTGGGCAAGGCCAAGACCAAGGAAGCCATGCGCGAACTTGCGCTTTGCGAAATTCCCTACACCAAGCTGTTCGCCGTCATATACCGCGAACACCCGACTGCGACGCTTCGCCAGCGCCACCTTCTTGGGAAATAAAAAGTACAAATAAAGTAATCTATTCCCTGCGGGAGTCAGGGAAAGCCTAGATGTCTTTTCCGCTGCGGGCGAGGAACGCAAGCGTAATGAAGGCGCCCCCGACAAGCCCGATAAGCGGGAGGTCCGCCTGGTTCTGCAGGAACATCTTGAGGAGCCTGACCAGCTGCGACGAAAGAAACGCATAGCCTGCGCTGCACAGCACGACGAACAGAGCGAACCGTCCGAGGTACGGGATGCTCCGCGTAATCTTCTTGAAGTAGTTGTTGATGTATGCGCCGTAGATCATCAGCACGGTTGCCACGAGACCCACCGAGATGGAGTCCATGTGGACGCGCAGGAAATTTGCGAACTGGTGAATGTAGGGCTGCATATACCGAATATATAAAAAACGCTCCCATGCATTCTTTTTATTATTGGCGTATGTTCAGGTCCATCGCCGTTATCCTTGTCTTGCTAATCCTGTGCGGTTGCGCGGCAACTAAGCAAGTGGGCTATTCGTCAAAGGATGCGACCCGCGGGCTTGTCTATATAAACAACAAGCAGGGTGCTACGGCCGTCTATATCGATGGCGAGTTTGTGGGGAGCACACCGATGAATGTCTCCCTTGTGCAGGGCGAGCACCACATTACCATGAATTACGGCGGAAAGATCGTTTTGGACACGACTTTCACTGTCACGGACGACTTTGAAAGGAACGGCAATGCGATTATGATGGGTGGAGCCGTCACGGGATTCATCACCATCCTTTTAGTTCCGTTCCCCGTAAATATGCTTGCGTCCACGGTTCCGGTTATTCTCGCGGGCGTGTCGGCGCGGATAAATACAGACATGATTGTCGTCAGTTCGCGGGAAGGTATCGATGCGACCGCCAAGCCTTTGCCCAGTGCCCCGGATACGCTCCCGGCGCCTGCCACAGCTGCTGCGGTTGCCCCAGTCGCCACTACGAATCAGGACGGCATGAACATGTACGCCATTGATACGGACAAGTACACATTTTTGATGGAAAGGCGCGGCGAGAAGATTTCGAAATTTGTGTCGGCGGGTTCCATCTGCTATGAAGCGTCAAACGATCTGGTGTGGATGAACCATGCGCAAAGTCAGCAATCGGTTGTTCTCGCCAGTGACGAGTTTTTCCCGTGCGAAATAGATTCGCTTCCTTATCCGAGCCCATTGCTGTCTTCGCTTAAATGGGTGGGTGGCGTGACAGCTATCTGGGGAGTTATAGGCGCTGTTGCGGGTGGCGAAATGAAGTCGACAATTGCGGGTTTAGGCGTGGGCTTGGCCCTTTTTGGATTACCGACCTACCTTATCGCTCACAAAGTTACCGAATCCCAGAATCAGCGTACCTGCAGGCTCTTGAGGAGTCAGGAGCAGGTGAGGGAATGGTACAGGCAGTATCCTTGCCATTAGAAAACGAATCCGATACCCGTGTCAAAGAACCAGTAGTGCCCGGTGAAGGCTTTCCCGAGATAGACTGTGGTCCCTGCCGAAATCTGCACGTGTTTTGCAATCAGGTACGACGCTCCGAAATATTGCGAGATGATGTAGGGAAAATCGAAGGATATGTCGCGATTCTGAATTTCGTCGTCCCACCAGGGCCTGTAAAGGAACGGCGCGTAGGAGAGGGCAAATTCCTTTATCGGGAACAGGTTTAAAAATCCGCCGAATCCCCCGTGGAACTTGGTTTCATGGCATTTATTGCAGTCAAGCTCTCCATAATCATCCATGTCCCCTGCCAACGTTCCTTCTACCGATATCCACTGGCCTTTTGCAGAAAAGTTGTTCATGCTCAAGTTTAGGTAAGCCGTTATGCCTGCTTCGACAAACCGCGAATTGATTCCGGCGGATGCGCGAATAAAGGGAAACGGATCGAGTCCGAATCCGAGTCCCCACATGGAAATCCGGTTCTTGCTGAAGTAGTCGAATGCTCCCGTAACCGGGAATCGCAAAAGCCGGTATGCGATATTTGCGTCGCTCTTTTCCAGTTTGTATCCGCCGCCGCCCGTGTTCGCCTCTTCGTTCGTGAGTCCGTGGAGTTGCCACGTTTCCTTGTCGAACTTGCGGATTTGTACGCTTGCGCGCTTGACACTTGACTTTTCGTCCATCGAGAACGCTGCCCCTGTATAGGGGGCCGGAGCGTAGACATCGAATGTGCCTTCCGTGATGCTCGCCTTCGACCAGCTGCATCCGCAGAGATTTATAAAGATGCAGGCGGCTATCGCGTATATGGCGAGAGTGAATCTCATAGCAGATAATCCATGCGGATGTTCCGCATGCTTTCGAACAAGTTAGCCTTCAGCGTGGAGTTACCCTTGGTGAGGCTCTTGATTTCTTCGCGGATGCTCTTGCGGTGGGAGGCCTTCGAGAACTCGCAGGTACACGTGAACTTGCGGATATCGGCATCCTCGGCGTATTCGATGATTTCGCTTTCTTCGCAGTAGCACAGCGGGCGGATGATGCTGCACGGATATTTTTCGTAGGGCACCATCGGCGGCATGCCGCTGAACTCGCCCTTGTACAGCATGTTCATCAAAAGCGTTTCCACGATGTCGTCCATGTGGTGGCCGAGCGCAATCTTGTTGTAGCCGTTCTCGCGGGCGAACTTGATGAGCTCGGTGCGGCGCTGCGTGCTGCACCAGTAGCAGTTGAGCTTGCGGCCTTCCTTGAGCCGGCCTTCCACGGCCACGTCCTTGAAGTAGAATGGAATCTGCGGGTACTGCTCTGCCATGCGCTGCAAGAATTCGCGCGGGGCCTTGTCGGCAAAGTCGCTCTGGATGTGGATGGCCCCTATTTCGCAGTTGGGCAGAAACTTGCCCATGCGGCTTGCCAGTTCCATCAGCAGCACGCTGGAATCCTTGCCGCCGCTCACCGCGACGAGCACCTTGTCACCGTCCTCGATCAACTTGAAATCGTGGAGCGCCTTGGTAATCTTCTTGCTGATACGTTTACGAATTGCTGATGACATAAGTAATATAAGCTATGAGGTGTGAGGTCGCTCCCTTCGGTCGCTTTGAGGTATGAGGTTTCAGATATTTATACTCATCGCTCATAGCTCACGGCTCATTGCTCGCGCCTCGCTCCTTAAACAAAACGGGCCCGCTTTCGCGAGGCCCGATTAGTTTATTCTTTATCCTTGTTAGTCCTCGACAAGGCGGAGCGGCATGAGCAGGAAGCTGAATCCCATGTTCTCGCCGACCGGCTCGATGACACAGGCGCCGATGGGAGCGTTCATCTTCATCACGATTTCTTCGCTCTTGCTTAAACCGAGGATTTCGGACAGGTACTGGCCGTTGAACCCGATGCAGAAGCTGCCTTCACCGTTGTGCGTCACGGCGAGTGCTTCGCGGGAATCGCCGCCGACATCCGGGTCGGTTGCGCTGAGTTCGAGGTTGTTGCCGTCCATCTGCAGGCGGATCTGGCGCGTACGGGCGTTGGCCATGGAGATGACGCTGCGGATCTTGTTCTGGAGCTCCATCGTGTTGGCCTGCATGGTACGTTCGAAGTTCTGCGGAATCACGGCGCGGTAGTTAGGATACGGACCTTCGTACAGCTTGGAGATGACCTGCGTGGAATCCGTGTTGAACAGGATGTGCGTCGCAGAGGTGCGGACCTCGATGTTCGCATCGCTCTTCGCGATGTGGAGGATGTGCTGCATGACCTTCTTCGGGATGATCACGCCGTTCTCGAGGTTGGCGCCTTCCTGGTCGATGCTGGCGCGGCCCAGGCGGTGACCGTCGGTGGCGACCATGGAAATCTTTCCGTCCTTGGCTTCCAGATAGACGCCGTTCAGGTTGAGGCGCGTGGAGTCGGTGGAGGTCGCGAACAATGTCTTTTCGGCGAGGAACGCGAGTTCGCTTGCGGCGAGGTTCAGGGTTTCGCCGTTTTCGATTTCGGGGAACGGCGGGAAGTCGCTTGCGTCAAAACCGGTAATGGAGGCCTTGCCCTTTTCGCTCCACTGGATCTTGGCCAGGTAGTCCTGCACGTCGAGGCTGATTGTCGTGATGCTCGGGTCGACCAGGTTGTTGATGAGGTCGGAGAACTTGCGTGCGTTGATGACGACCGCGCCATCCCGTTCGCCCTGCACTTCGACCTTGACCCTGATGCCGAGGTCGAGGTCGGTCGCGCTGACTTCGAGGAAGTTGCCTTCGAGGCGCAGCGAGAAGTTGTTGAGTACCTGGATGGTGGACTTGTTCGGAACGGCGGTAATGGCCGATTTCAGAACATTCTGAAGGACGGTTTTGTCAATAGAAAACTTCATGGATTATGCACCTCTCTGAATAAGCATCGTTCCAACAAAGAATACTACCGCGATAACTGCGAGCAGGACAATGACCCGCTTGTCGAGAGCGTTGGACTTCTTGGGGACAAAATTCTTGGCATTTTGCTTTGCACGCCTGCGTTCACTACGACTCATAGGGAATCTCCATTGTTTTATGTCCAAAAATCTACTATTTTAGAGAGCGGTGAGGAAAAAAGCATGCACAAAATCCCTCTAAATATGCTGAAAAACAAGGCCAAGTCTTATGCCGACATGGTGCGTAATCGTGTCGACGTTACGGGCGAGGAGGCCAAGCTGGCTGCCGACTACCGCAAACTGGGCGAAAAGGTGTACCATGCCGTGCTGGGCGACCTTGTGTCGGTCATGAAGAGCGATCCGGCCGTCGTGGAATTGGTGGGCTCCATCGAGGAACGCCTGAGGAAACTCAGAGAACTGAAGGGTATCCGGTAGGCCGTGAAGAAAATCGAAGTACATGTCTTTTCCAAGGATACCTCGGGCAGCAGACACTACAAGTTCCCGGTGTGGAAGGTTCTCGTGGGTGTGGTTGCCTGCATTGTCGCTGTCCTGGGCTTTATCCTGTTTTCCCCTGCGCAGATTATTGACCGCCTCTCCGACGGGAACGTGGTCGATGTTTACAAGCAAAATTCCTTTATAAAGAAGCAGATCAAGCAAATCCGCGAGAAGGTGGACGAGTCCATCCTCAAGGCAGAGGAGGCGCGAATCCTGCGTGACAGCACGGTGGTGCTGAGCGGCATGGGATTTTCGCTGGAGAATGCAGGGTCCGACGACGAGATGGCCCCGATGGCGAAGGACCGCAAGAGCGTCCTCGAGATTGAGCGTACCATGCGCAAGGCCGTGAAGCTTCTGGAAGCGGATTCGGCGCGTGCGGCGAACATTCCGGTACTGCATCCCATCAAGAATTCCCCGACGGTCAAGAACCGCTTCGAGATGATTTTCGACCAGTTCACACAGCAGAACCTGCCTCACCGCGGCATCGACTTTGTCGCGGCCGAAGGCGACACCGTGTTCGCTCCGGGCGGCGGGATTGTCGCCGAGGTCCGTTCACATCGCGGGTTCGGGCTCACGATGAAGATTGAGCACACGAAGCGCATACGGACGTTCTATGCCCACCTGGGGTCTGCACTGGTGAAGCCGGGGCAGAGGGTTTCCCGCGGCGACCCGATCGCGCTTATCGCCGAGAGCGGCCGCGAGTCCAGTGTCGGACTGCATTACGAAGTGCGCGTTGACGGCACTCCGGTGAATCCGGAAAACTTTTTTATAACAAAGTAACGTAACCTCCGGGCCTCGCGCCTGGAACTTTATATCTCACAATTCACGGCACGCACCCCGCGCCCGGAGCCTCGCACCTCACAGCTCACCGCTCATAGCTCACCGCTCACTGCTCGTCCCCCGAGCCTGGAGCCTCGAGCCTCTTTTCTCTAGTCTCTAGCCCCTATTCTCTAAATAATATCCTTTCGTCTTATTATATTTAAAGTCCCTAGGTCCGTTGGAGCGGGCGGGCGGTACTTTCCGTCAAGAACCTTCTCGGGCTCGGAGGATCTCCATACTTTTGGTCATCCTCTTAGGGTGCTATCAAGTTTTGCTTACTTTTAGGAGTTTTAATGGCAAATAAGTGTAAGCGCGGAATTTTGATTAGCAAGACACCTTACGAGAAGCGTATCGCCATCATGGAAGATGGCGAACTTGTAGAGCTAGTTGTTGAAGGTGTCTCGTCTAATCGAGTTCTGGGCAATATATATAAAGGCGTAGTCCAGAAGGTGCTCCCCGCACTCAAGGCTGCGTTCATCGATATCGGCCTCGAGAAGGCTGGCTTCCTGCACCAGGACGATGCCATGGACAGGAACGAACTCCTCCGCCGCGAATATGGCGACGACGATGACGAGGATGGCGTTTCCAAGGACATTTCCATCGACGAACTGCTCAAGGAAGGTCAGGAAATCATGGTCCAGGTTGTGAAGGAACCGATCAGCACCAAGGGTGCCCGTCTGACGACGCACCTGAGCTTTGCTGGCCGTTTCCTCGTTTGCATGCCCGGCACCAACTTCATCGGCGTCTCGAAGCGCGAACGCGATCCGGCCAAGCGCCGCGAGTTCAAGAAGGTGGTCCGCCGCCTCAAGGGCCGCGACGTGGGCTACATCGTCCGCACCAACGGCTTGAACGAGTCCGAGTTCGAGATCAACAAGCAGATGCGCGAGCTCGAGAGCAAGTGGGAACAGACGAAGTACAACTTCGAGACCATGCCCGCCGAGACTTGCATCTACGAGGAGTCCGACTCCATCGAGCAGACCGTCCGCGAATACTTCGGTGACAACACGGACTACGTGTACATCGATAACCGCGACGAGTACTTCGCCCTCCGCGAGTACCTCAAGGTGCTCTCGCCGGACAAGCTCGACAAGGTGAAGCTCTGGAGCAGCAGCGAAAGCCTGTTCGAGTACTTCAAGATCGAGAACGACTATGCGCGCTCCCTGCAGCGCCAGGTCCCGCTGCCGCGCGGTGGTAACCTCGTGATCGAGCAGACCGAAGCCCTCGTGTCCATCGACGTGAACACCGGACCGAAGGTGCACGGCAAGGACCAGAGCAAGATCATCCTCGAAACGAACATCGACGCCTGCCACGAAATCGCGAAGCAGCTCCGTCTGCGTGACGTGGGCGGCCTCATCATCATCGACTTCATCGACATGGAGACCGATGCCGACCGCGAGGCCGTGTACCAGGAATTCCGCAAGGCTATCCGCCGCGACAAGGCGCCTATCAGCCCGGCCCCCATCAGCCAGTTCGGCCTCATGGAAGTCACCCGCAAGCGCGTCCGCGTGAACCTGATGACCGAGAAGACGGAACGCTGCCCGGTGTGCAACGGTGGTGGACGTATCGCCACGCTGGAATCCACGCTCGGCATGATCGACCGCTGGATGGCCCGCGCGAAGGCCAAGGGCAAGCTGCGCGAGGTAACGCTCGTGGTGAGCCCCGCCGTCGTCGACGTGCTCTGCCGCGACCTCAACCGCATGTTCAACTACCTGGAATACAAGCACAACATGAAGATCTCCCTCGTGGAAGACGAAAGTGCGCACGTGAACCAGTTCTGGATGTACGACAAGAACAACGAGGACATCACGGATCAGTACAACTTCGTGTAGTTGTCGCGGTTACAAGTTAGTTTATAAGTAAGGCCGGACTTCGTGTCCGGCCTTTTCTGTATCTAGGCGCCTGCTTCGTAGGCTAGCCGTAGTGCAAAAAAGAAACGCCCCGCAGAAGCGAGGCGTTGTTTATCATGTAGAGAAACTTACTTGATATTCAGGTCGAGCGCGTTGATCTTTCCGCGGCGGACGCCCCAGAGCATGTCGCGGGTCATCTCGGAAATGGTCTTGCTTCCGGCCTTTACGGTGATTTCGATACGGGCGATGTAGACGCCGGTCGCGACCAGGCGGCCATCGGTTGCCCTCATGTTCCAGGCGAGGAACAGGTTGCCGCCGTTGCTCAGGCAGTCGCCGTTGTAGATTGTGTCGGCGCAGGCGATGCTGCCGGATTCGCCGTTCACGTAATGGCCGAGGCTCGAGAAGTAGCTCGTCTTGTAGTGGAGCGTGATGTTGTCCTTGCTCATGACCTTCACGGTGCCGTTCTTGACGCCGGCGAAGTTGGACGAGGTGAGCGCGCCTTCCTTGATGGCGTTCACGGTAGATTCGCTCAAGCCGTATTCCTTCTTCGCTTCCTTGACGGACATCTGGCCGGATTCAATCTGGCGGAGAATGTCGACGGTGAGCTTGCCCTTGTCGATATCGGCGACGACGGCGGCATTTTCGTTGGCCGCGAGCTGCGCCATGTCGAATCCGATCAAGTGGCCCTGTACGCCGTATTCGTCCACGATTTCCTTCACGTCCTTCGTCATGTCGGTGATGAGCGTGGGCACGGTCGCTTCCTTGCTCGTCACGATGGCGACGGTCTTTTCGTTATCACCGTTGACGCCTGCGACCGGAGCGCTAGACAGTTGGACTTCCTGGTCACCGGTGATACGGACCCACGGGTTCTGCTTGTGGGGCGAGGTGCCGGACAGGTCGAAGGCCACTTCGGTACCCGTGACATAAAGCGGAGCGTCGCCGGGGACGAGGCGGATGGAGTCACCCACGGCCGGGACCACGTCGTTCAGGCCGCCGTTGAAGGGCATCTTCCAGATGTTCGGTTTCACTCTTCTCACGGACATCGGGGTAATAGGATCCTTCAGTACACCGACGCGCCAGCACTTGTACAGGAAGAGTCTCTGGAAGTAATCCTTGCTGCTGTCGGCGATGCCTTCGCTGAAGGTGATGACCAGGTTCGTGTTGTGGTCGGTAATCTCGACTTCGGCAGAGGTGATGATCGGGTTCACGCGGTCGATGATGTCGCCGGTAATCGGGAACACCGACTTGCCGCCATTGTCGGAGAACGTGAACCAGGTCTCGATCATGCCGTTATAAAGCGTGTCGCTGGAACCCGTGAACACGGTGTTGCCGAAACCGCCCTCAGCCGTGAGGATGAGCGTGGAGTCGTGCATGATGTACTTGGTAAGCACGGGGAACTGTTCGCCGAAGGTGAACTGCAGCGAGTCGATCTTGCTCTTGCCGGTGAGTTCCTTCGTGTACTTGACAAAGAGGCTGTCTGCGCGTCCGTCGCCGTCACGGTCATACATGATGGCGTATTCGACAAGCGGTACGGGCGGGAGCTTGAGGTTGATGTTTGTCCAGGCTGCGGTGTTCGAGGTAGCGGCGCCCCTGACCATCAAGGTGGCGTTCACGACTTCACCCTTACCGATGATGTAGAAGGTGGCCTTGCCTGCGTTGAGCGTGACGGAGGAAATCGGGTTGCCTGCCGAGTCGACGACGGTCATCAGGGAGTCGGTCGAGTTGATGTAGAGGACATCGTTGTATTCGGCACCCCATTCTTCTTCGTACTGTACGTTGACCTGGTACTTCTGGTAGGCCCATTCGCCGAGCGGGGTCACCTGGCTGTTCAGGTTGCCGCCCAGGATTTTCCACTTGCTGTCGGCGAAGACCACGGTCGGGAGTGCGTAGGCATCGACTTCGAACCAGACTTCGTCACCCTGGGTCGGATCGCTCTGGAGGGTGAAGCGCATGCAGTACTGACCCGGAGAAAGGGCGCGGGCTTCCTTGATGGCGTCGACGTTCACCTTGAAGCCGGACATATCCTTGTTGATGATGATGCCGCCGTACCAGGTGCCTGCGGAGTCGAGGTACACGCCTTCGGCCGGGAGGTTACCGCCGCTCAGGTTGAAGTTGGAGGCCGCTCTGGAGGTATCCTTATCCTGCATGGTGTTGGAGAAGTCGCAGGAAAGCTGCTCTTCGCGGACAATCTGCCAGATTTCGTAATTGAGGTTGCGTTCGTCCGTGGAGAGGTTGTTCAGGAGCAGGCTCGCTTCCGTCTGGAGGTCGATGGAGGTGAGCATCTTGAAGTTGGATTCGTAAATGTGGCGTTCAGCATAGAAAATGTGGAACGGGTAGGTCACACCGGGAGTGAGGCCTAGGGTGTCAAGGTCGACTGCACCTTCTTCTTGTGCGTGCTGACCACCGATATCCACGACGAGGCGGTTGTTGATGAACACCCACACGTCGTCATCGCCGAAGAACGAGAAGTACTGACCGGGAACATATTCGAACTGGGCCTGGATTTTCATGGTGAAGCCGAAATTGTGCCTGCCGCCCCTGGTTCCCTGTCCGTTCAGGTTGTCGTAGAAGGGGTTTTTGACTGTTTCAGCTGGGTCTAGGTACTGGAAATCGTCAAGCAGGAAAAGTCCGCCTGCGGGGCTGTTCTTGTCTCTCTGTCCGAGCCACATGCCGTTTTCGTCCATTTCGAGTTCGATTTCGCGGCAAGTCGCGTTCGTGTACTCCTTGCCCGCAGCATCGTGCGCCACCACCTGCGGCAGGAACCAGCTGTTGATATGTTCGGTCAGCTGGCAGCTTTCGGGGAACACGGCGGCACGAACCGGGACTCCGTTCGGGCCGAGAACGGGTTCGACCATGCCGGCGGTACGGCGACCGCAGCCACCGGAACCAAAGTCATTGCTAGTGGCGTAGAGGGGGCCGAGGGTTGGGTCCTGGTCCTTGGCGCCGTTGCCGTAGGTAATCGTAGTCGTGGAGTCCCTGTTGGTCCTTGTGCTGACACCGCCGTCACCCTTGTCGCCGTGATACCAGTCGAACACCATGACGGGGAGTTTCTTTGTGCAGACGCCCAGGGAGCCGGTGGGGAAATCACTGTAGAGGGTGGGTGTACCATTCGGGTACGGGACCGGCTTGATCCAGACGGTCGTCGCGCCGGTGGCGAGGATGCTGTCCAGCGAGATGGGGTCGCTGTTGTTGATACCTTCCGCACCGTAGGCCGTTCCGCCCAGGGTCTGGGTGAAGTAAATCTGCGCGCTCTGGCCTTCGCCGGGGGCGGGGACTTTGGACTCGAACCATCCGCAGTAGTTCTTGACGAGCTTCATCGAGTCGGTGGCGTTGCCTGCGTGCATGATAGCCGAGGAGTTGGTCCACGGGGTCATGAAACGGATGCTTATGGTGCTAGAGGTCTGACGGCCGCCATTGCCACCGGGGCGAGTACCCGGTTCAGTGGCTTCTTCGCCGGCATCATCGCGCGGATTGGCCGCCGGATCTTCGGTGGTCTGTTCGTTATTACGTCCTGGTCCGAATTGCGCGGAGGCCATGGAACACAGCCCTAAGCATAGGGCAATACCGAATAGAAGTTTGTTCTTCATTATTGCGCTCCTAGAATCCCACCCTGTGGGGCGACTAAATGCGTTGATAAATTATTAACCCAAATACAATTACATATTAAATATATACTCAAGAAATGCTCAAGTCAAGCAAACAAAAAGTAGCCTAAGGCAAAACTTGTTGAGAACTCCTCAAGGCTGGAACGAAATTACCCGAAAAAAATTGAAAAACGGGGTGGACCTCCTGGAGGGGTCGGAAAAAGGGCGTTTTTTGTTGAAGATGTTCACACGATTTTGCCCATTTTTCGCTACTTTTTCGGTTATAAGGAACAGTTTTCCAAAAATGGAGTTGAAAATGAATCGAATTTATCTAGTCGCGACGGCCGCATCCAGCATGGCCGCCAAGGTCCAAGAAGTCAAGGACGCCGCCGCCCAGGCCGGTCTGGTGGTAGGTTCCTACAATCCGCTTTCCCTCGTGTCCGCTTCCGATGCCGCTGCCGAGATCAAGGCCGGCAGGACAGCCACCCTCATGGAGAAGATTTGTGCCGACTTCCTGCAGCAGGAATTCGACTCCGTGGACGCCGTCGTGGTGGAAGGCGCCACCGGCATGAGCGACGTGGTCGCCCAGAGCTTCAATGACTCCCTCGCGACCGCGCTCGACGCGAAGATTTATTCCGACAGCGAAGACGCCGACCTGTTCTGCCCGTGCCGCCTGCTCAAGTGCGGGAAGTGCCTCGCCGCCGACTTGGCCGCAGAACCCGCCGAAAGGAAGACCAGCCAGGCCATGTTCCGCGCCGGGCTGCTCCTCAAGGCCTCCAAGGCCAAGAAGCGCATCGTTCTCCCCGAAGGCAGCGAACCGCGTACCGTCCAGGCCGCGAAGCTCGTGATCGACCGTAAGATTGCCGTGCCGGTGCTCATCGGCAAGAAGGACGAAATCTTCGCCGTCGCCAAGGAACAGGGCGTGCAGCTCCCGGCCGACATCGAAATTATTGAACCCTCCGCCCAGCTCGCCGAGAAGTACGTCCCGACCCTCGTGGAACTCCGCAAGTCGAAGGGCATGACCGAAGACCAGGCCCGCGCGGCCCTCGCCGACAACGTGATGTTGGGTACCATGATGCTCAAGATGGGCGAAGTGGACGGCCTCGTCTCTGGTGCTATCCACTCTACCGC
Source organism: Fibrobacter sp. (assembly GCA_017412605.1). Lineage (GTDB taxonomy): Bacteria > Fibrobacterota > Fibrobacteria > Fibrobacterales > Fibrobacteraceae > Fibrobacter. Next base: position 100,298 of record JAFPWY010000001.1, read on the forward strand.
CGACACGCTCCGTCCGGCCCTGCAGGTCATCAAGTGCGCCCCGGGCGTGAAGTCCGTGAGCTCCGTGTTCTTCATGTGCATGCCCGGCAAGACCTACATTTACGGCGACTGCGCCATCAACCTGAACCCGACCGCCGAGGAACTTGCGGGAATCGCCATGCAGTGCGACGACACGGCCAAGGCCTTCGGCCTGCCGAGTCGCGTGGCCATGCTCAGCTACAGCACCATGAACAGCGGCAAGGGCCCCGATGCCGACCTCGTCCGCGAGGCCACCAAGCTCGTGAAGGAAGCCCGCCCCGAGATGCTCGTGGACGGCCCGCTCCAGTACGACGCGGCGACCGTGCCCAGTGTCGGGTCCCTGAAGGCCCCCGGCAGCACCGTCGCCGGCAAGGCGACCGTATTCGTTTTCCCGAGCCTTTCTGCCGGTAACATTGGCTACAAGGCCGTGCAGCGCTCCGCTCGCGGCACCATCGCCATTGGCCCGATGCTCCAGGGTCTCGCCAAGCCCGTGAACGACCTCTCCCGTGGCGCATTGGTGGAAGACATCGTCTACACGATCGCGCTCACCGCCGTGCAGGCCGGGTAAGCAAAAGCCGCCATTTCAGGCAAAATCAAGGAATTTGTAAAAAAGTCCGGATAAAGTTCCGGGCTTTTTTTGTGTGCAATAGGAATTTTTCTCAAATTTAATTTTTTTATTGACAACGTTTCTTTGATGATATAATTTTATTACAAAGTGTTTTTACAGCAGGCGGTTTCTAGAGGCTGCCGAAGTCCTAAGGAGTAGAAAAGTGAAAACAAAACCGGGAATCTGGGGTGCAATCCTGTTTTTAGCATTTGCCGCAATGATGGCAACAAACGCATGGGCAAATATAGTGGAGTTGCAAAAAAACAGTAATGGTGTTTATTATATCAACATGCCTAAATCTGGTGTAGATACACTTAACATTCCTGCGAATGTAACTACTTTTAAGGTGTATGATGATGGAGGTGGATTGTGGCCGTTTTCTTCCGATTGTGATGGTCATCTTGTGATAATTGCTCCCGAAGACAGGTTGCTTCGTTTCTCCGGAAATCTATTTGGTACCTATATAGAAAATTCTCGTCGCTATGCAGTGGGCGCATTGATTATTTGGGATGGAATCCGTGTAGATGATTCCGATGAAGGTGTAGAAGATTTATTTTGGAAAATTGGGGACGACATAATTCCAAATACTCTTAGCTCAGGTAATTCTTTAACGTTCCATTTTTGGCAATATAATTCAAGACATACTTCTACAGGCATAGATGTTTCCGTAACGTTGGTTGATGCCAATGCTCCACATGAGATAATCGTTGAAGATGTTTCTGGCGGAAGTGTTGTTTGTAATCAAACCGAAGCTAATACAGGAGCCTCAGTCACTTTGACTGCAGTTGCTGATGATGGCTATGTTTTGGATCATATTGAAATCATCGATGAGCGGCGCCATGTCGTTGAAATGATTGGAGGGACGTGGCTTACCGGGAATGAAGCGACATTTACTATGCCTAATGCAGCAGTGACAATAACCCCTAAATTTGTTTCAGAAGACGAAGGTCCTCACTATATTTATTCTGGAGATGAAATGGGCAGATTTATTATTCCAGAAGGAATAAAGTCATTCGTCATCGAACCCCTTGTTTTGTCGTCCGAAGGAAACATCGTAACTCTTGTACTAACGGCTCCCGATGGATATCTTATAAGAATAGATAACACCAATACTTTTCATAGTTTTTGGTTTGCTTATGAAGGAGACGTAGCTGACTATGGGGGTGATGTTCTTACTCCAATTAATGGTTATGCCAGTATAGGAAATACCATGACCATTATTAATTACGAATCAAGGACCGAAGCTGAAGAAGATATTTTGCCACTTCATATTAGCATTGTTGAAGCGAATGTGGCACACTCCATTTATACGCAAGAATCCGATTGCGGAAGTGTTGTTAGTAATTTGGAATCGGCTATGGCGGGAACGACAGTAACGCTGACGGCGACGCCTAATGAAGGCTGTATGTTGGCCGGTATTAAGGTGTTCGATGTAAAGGGAGAACCTGATGAGGCTTATGGATATCCCTTTGGCTTTATTAATGTGACAGGTGGTGCTTGGTATACAAATAATGAAGGATCATTTAAGATGCCGTATGGCGATGTCGTCGTTATTCCATATTTTATCCCCATCGCGAACACGGCTGAAGAAAATCTCTTCATTGCTATCCCGGAAAAAGATACGGTCAATGTGGAACTCTCTGCAGGAGTATCCTCATTAAAGGTTTATGATTATCGTGGTCCAGAGAATGTATATGGGAATAACAACGATGGTTATCTTATTCTGACTGCTCCTGAAGGATATAAGCTCCATATTACCGAAGCAAAAGTTGAAACCATTGATGAATCAAGTTATTTATCAGTACGCGATGGTTCTGGAGCCGATGCTCAAGAAATTTTAAAGATGTGGGGAATGGAGTTTGAAAGGGAAGGAAATGAACCTTTGTTGCCTTTGGCTAGTTCGGGACGGACTTTAACCTTTCATTTTAAATCGGACGATCGAGATATAAGGTTTAAACCAGATTATGATTGGGGCTGGCCTCAAGAGCTTATGGGCGTTGAGCTAATGGTAGAAGTTTATGATCCGAATAAGCGACTTAATATAGATGTGATTGATGTTTCTGAAGGAAGTATCGTAAGCGATTTGACAAGTGCAGCCGCAGGGGAAATGGTTACTGTGTCTGCAACGCCCAATAATGGATATATCTTCCAAGGCATCGTTATTTATGATTCATATACAGGAAATGAATTGATTCGAATAAGAGATGGTGCTTGGTATAACAATTCAGTAAAGTTTGCAATGCCTAGCCGAGATATTGCTATTTATCCGATTTTTGAAAGAACAAAGGAAGTGGAAATTGCCATTCCTCGAAAGGATACAATTAAAGCGAACATTCCAGATGCGATAAAAAAGATATATGTTCATAATTATGATGGGAGCTATTCCAACAATAACGATGGCACGCTCACTTTAACGGCTCCTGAGGGTTGCATTTTGTTTACTGAATGGGGATCCATTTCAATATATGATGAAGGTGATTCCCTGATTATTTATGATGGATCTAGTGCAAGTGATGATAAACTTGCTGAGATATCAGCCTATGATAGAATTGGGGAATTGCGTAGTACTGGCCGAAGCTTGACATTCCACTTCAAGTCAGATAGTTACGGAAATTCGTATGGTGCTGAAATTTGGGTGGGCGTTAGTGGTGCGAATGGAACGCATCGTATAGCTTCAGACGATATGTGGTCTGGTCATGTTACTTTCAGTAAGAATATGGCTGCGGAGGGTGATACTGTTGTTGTGACTGCAGTTCCTGACGATGATTATGTTCTTAGTAATGTCTGGGCAAAATGGTATGATCAATATGATAATGAATATCCAATTGATATAATAGGAGGGACATGGTATAATAACGAGGCGAAATTCGTAATGCCTGCGGGGGATGTTGAAGTATCTGCTAACTTTAGTGGTCTGGAGAATACTTTTTATATCTATATCCCAGAATCAGATGCTCTTAAAGCCGACATTCCGGAAGGGATGAAGCGAATAACTGTTTATAATAAGGAATATGGGGATTATGGGAATTACTTCAATAATAGTAACGGTTCCCTCACATTGGTTGCTCCCGAAGGGCATAAATTATTTGTTGATGATATAAGTTTTGCTATCGCGGATGAAGGCGATTCTCTGGTCATTTTCGATGGCGCTGATACAAATCAGGTACGGCTTGCGAAAATATCGCTTGGCGATGAAGTAGGAGAAATCCGCAGTACAGGTCAAAGCCTTACGTTCCAGTTCAAGTCTAATGACGAGGGAACTGCCGGTGGTGTCTACATTGATGTTGGTGTTGTTAATGTAAGTGGAAAATTCCGTATATCTCTGCCTGATTGCAATAATGGCAGTATAACTGTCGATAAGAAATCCGCTTTAGAGGGCGATACCGTTACTATAACCGCTAATCCAAAAGAAGGCTATTTGCTGAGTGATCTTGAAGCATCTTGGTATGATTCAGAGAGCGGATACCATTATATTGATGTATCAGGTGGTACATGGTATAATAACGATGCAAAATTTGTGATGCCTGCAGGAGATGTTGAAATATATGCTTATTTTGACAAGCCGGAAAATAGTAGCTTTTATGTCGCAATTCCGCAAAATGATACACTCAGGCTTGATATTCCAGAAGGGATGAAATATATTCAATGTGGTCCTGACAGTAAAGAAAATGAAGATGAGGATTGGGTGTATTACAACAACAGTAACGGGATTGTTGTGCTAACCGCTCCGGAAGGATATGCACTTTATGTGAACGGGTACAACGATTTAGCTGATGTTGGAGATTCCTTGGTTATTTACGATGGGACTGACGTAAGTGCAAATAAACTTGCTAAAATATCGGCTGGTGATGATATTCGAAGTGTAGTTAGTTCCGGTCGTAGCCTGACTTTCCGCTTTAAGTCTAATGCTAGTGGAAATAGTTATGGTCCGGAATTATACTTGTCGATCGTGAAAAAATCCGGTTCCGCTGCTGTTGCGATTTGCGAAATGGATGGCATCAAGGTGGCCCGTATCGATGGCTTGTATAACGGCAAGGATACGGTGAATATCGAGGAAGATATCGAAGTGAGTTATGTTGAATTTGTCCGTGATTTTGCGGTGACGGCGAACGATTCGGGCAAGTATTCCACGATTGTTTTCCCGTTTGACTTCAATGCCTCGAGTGTCAGCGGTTTGGATGATATCCTTGAATTCTCGCAGATGACCGAAGAAAACGGCAAGTTGCAGGTTGAGATGAACAGGGTTTGGTGCCGTGCCGATGTGGATCCCGATAGGGATTGCAGTTCTTACGAAGGGAATATCAAGGCGAATACGCCCTACATGCTGAAAATGACGGATGAGACGCTTTTCTTTAATGGTTCAAATTATACTATCAAGAGGACCGAGCCGGCAGTGGCCACGTCGGGCGACTGGCAGTTCATTGGAACCTATGCATACAAGAAATGGGAAAAGGGCGACACAGACTTGGGTAGCGTCTACGGCTTTGCCGCGACAGCCTCGAACGGTGTCGAAGTCGGGCAGTTTGTCAAGGCGGGTTCCGGCGCCTATATCCGTCCGATGCGTGCCTACCTGAAGTACAGCACTTCCAATGGGGAACCGAGACCCGCTCCGGCTGGCCATGTGTCCGTGTGGCGTGACCGTAGCAACGAGCTCCCGGAAGAAATCGAAGTCGTGGTTGTCGAGGGCAAGGGCCGTGCCAGTATCGAATCGGGTGAATCCGGTAGCGAAAAGAAGACGACCGTCATCGGCCGCATCAACACGCGCACTGGCGAATTCACGCCTGTTACCCGCACTTACGACCTCAAGGGCCGCAGCCTGAACGCAAAGCCCAAGGCAAAGGGCGTGTACGTAGAGAAAAAGCGGTAAAAAGCGAACTTTGTGCCGGTAATGGCGGCTCAAAACCCGCCATAGCCGCGCACTTGTTTATTATTTTTATTTGTGAGTAGAGGAGGCTTTATATGGAAAACGCTCTTAAGAACATGGATTTACAACAAAAGAAGCAGTACACCACCCCCGAGATGAAGGTGGAGGTTTTAAAGCCTCGTTGCAATTTGCTTGAAGCTAGCCTTCCTTCTGAAATAGGCGTTATCATTAACGAAAATAACTAGTTCTTCGCCTGTTTCTTATCTAGCTTTGCGTTGATTTTCTTCTGGAGTTCCTTGAGCTTCCAGCGTCCGCGCTTGTCTTCGAGGAAATAGCTTGTGCGGATTCCCCTGGCAAGCCCGCGGTTAATGATGTTGAGTGCGTCGGCGTAGCGCTTCTGGTCGAAGCGCAGTTCTGCGAGGAAGAAGTAGTTGTACAGATCCTTGGGATCTTGTTCCAGTGCCATCACCAGGTACTTTTCGGCAAGCGCCTTGTCGGGCCACGAAAGGATGATGGGGATGTAGGGCAAAAGCTGGTGTGCGCGGCCGAGAACCTGGTAGTTGTTCGCTGCGGTCGCGATGTCGCGGACTCTGGCGGCAACGCCTTCCTTGACGGAGATGAGCGGACCGCGTTCTGCCCCCCACATCGAAAGCGACGAGGCGTAGATGTGGGCGATTTCCTTGTTCTTCGGGTACTTGGCGTAGGCGGCCTCGGAGACGTTCTTGAGCGTGTCGAGGCGTGCCGCCCGCTGTTTCTTTTCGAAGGGGACAAACCGGAAGGCATAGTAGAGGCTCCGCACGACGCCCGCCGTTGCTGCTTCGGCGACCGCTGGGTCTGCCTGGGCGCGCTTGTAGGCGGCAATCATCTTCTTCGCATTCTCTGCATCCGCCCTGTCTTCGACAGAGCGTTCCGCTCTCGCTGCATAGCAGGAATCGGCAAAACGAAGATCCTCGTTTGCCATGGCGACTCCTGTGCAGAGAACAATCAGTGAAAGAAGATGGGTGCGGACTTTCATTTGCGGGCTAGACCTTCCAGTTCTGCAGAATGTGGTTGACTCCCGCGAGGGTTTTCTTTTCCTCTTCGAGTCCGTGGAATGTCTTGAACAGGTTCTTCCTGTACTCCATGAGTGCCGTGCGGATGAGAATGCGTTCTTCTTTTTTCAGCATAAAGACAACTTAGTAAAACATTTGGAAAACGTGGTTACTTCTTGCGGCGTTTGCCCGTGAAATAGTCCTGTTGGCGGGTGGCGCCGAGCACGGCGTGCCAGAGCGCTCCGTTGGGGTCTATCTTGCGGCGTTCGCTCACGGCGTATTCTATGGGCACGTGCGAGAACGTGCCGTTCATGCTGCCGACGACCATGTCGGTCTTGCCCGCCATGGCGGCGTGTACGGCGTTTTCGGCGAGCTGGTAGCAGAAGATGGCGTCGGTTCCCTTGGCGGGGATGCTGCGCACGGTATAGCTCGGGTCGAAGTACTTGATGTTGATTTCCTTGCCCACCTTGTCGAAGTGTTCCTTGATTTTGAGGGTCAGGAATTCACCGATGTCCTTCTTGAGGATGTTGCCGCTTGCGTCGCGGCGTTCTTCCTGGCCGTCGAACAGGTGCTGGCCCGCACCTTCGGCGACGGCGAGCACGGCGTGCGTCTTGCCGCAGTCGTAGCGGTTCTCGAGCGCCTTGAAGAGCCCGTTTTCGCCTTCGAGCGTGAAGGGCACTTCGGGGACGAGGCAGAAGTTCACGACGGTGGTTGCAAGTGCCGCGTAGGCGGCGATAAATCCGGAGTCGCGGCCCATGAGCTTCACGAGGCCGAGCCCGTTGAAGGCGCCGTTCGCCTCGTTGTGGGCGCTCGTGATGACGTTGGTCGCGCTGAGCACGGCGGTCTCGAAACCGAACGTGCGGTCGATGAGGTTAAGGTCGTTGTCGATGGTCTTCGGGATGCCGATGACCGAGATGGGCTGCTTGCGCTTCTTGACTTCCTGCGCGATGGCGTGTGCGCCGCGGAGCGTGCCGTCACCGCCGATGCAGAACAACACGTTGATGTTCAGGCGCATCAGGGTGTCGACCATGACGGAGGGTTCCTGGTTGCCGCGGGAACTGCCGAGGATGGTGCCGCCGTCGTCCTGGATGGCGTCGACCACGTCGGGGTTAAGCATGATGGGCGGGTAGCCGTAGGAAGGGTTGAGTCCGCGGTAGCCGTAGGGGATGCCGAAGATGTTACGGACGCCGTAGTCGAACCAGAGCACGGTCACGAGGCTCTTGATAACGTTGTTCAAACCCGGGCAGAGTCCGCCGCAGGTCACGATGCCGGCGCGAGTCCATGCCGGGTCGTGGAAAATGGTCTCGCGCGGGCCGGCGGTCTCGAGCGAGGGGACGTCGATGCCCTTCTTGTAGAATGCCTGCAGCTTTTTCGTGTCGGCCGTGAGCGCGACGCGTTCCGTGTCGGAGACGAACGGGACGCCGCTCATGGGCGACTTCAGTGTTCCCTGTCCGACGGATTCGATAGAGAGATCGTACTTTTCCGGGTTCTGCAGAATGTCTTCCTGTGTCATGCGAATATCCTTTGGCTTGTACAAGCCGGGCGCCAAAAACGCCGTACTGAAAATACAAATTTTTTGGCAGGCGTGTGTCGCCATGCCAGTGAAACTTTTTTGTTACGGGAACTGCAATGCCCTAGATGGACAAGGGCGGGAAGTGAATCTTCGTGCGCAGGCCGGGATTCGCGTTCTCGAGCTCGATTTTCATGTTGGTGAGCGTGCAGAGCTTCTTCACCATCGAAAGGCCGATACCCGTGCCGCTCGTCTGGCGTGTCATCTCGTTTTCGACGCGGTAGAATTCCTGGAACACCTTCGTCATTTCGGCCTGCGGGATGCCCGGGCCGTAGTCGCGCACGGCGAGGTATAGGTCGGTGTCCTTGAGGCGCAGCTCGATGTTGATCATCTTGTAGTCCGCGTTCTTCGAGAACTTGAGCGAGTTGTCCACGAGGTTCATCAGTATCTGCATGATGGCGTCGCGGTCCATCATCAGCGTGATGTCCTTGACGTCGGTATCGGAAGACACGGTGAGCTCGAAGCCCTGCTTCTCGACGTTCTTGCTGTAGGTCGCGACAAAGTCGTCGAGCACGCCCTTCGGCCGGTCGCGGCGCAGTTGCACGTTCCAGCGGTTGCCGTCGAGCTTGGAGAGGTTCAGCACGTTCTGGATGAGTCGCGTGAGTCGTTCGGTTTCGCTCGCGATCTGGTTGTAGTACTTCTGGCGTTTCTCTTCGTTGGCCACCCAGGAGTTCTGCAGAAGTTCCGCGTACATGCGGATGGCGGTGAGCGGGGTCTTCAGTTCGTGACTCACCGCGGAGACGAAATCCTGGCGTTTGGATGCGAGAGCGAGCTGGCTCTGCGTGAGCTTGTAGATGCAGATGAGACCGCCGCCCAGTACGACGAGCATGGCGATGCCGAGGAACAGGAGGATGCTGCTACCGGGAGCGCTTTCCTTCTGCGTGACATACATGTTCAGGGTGATGTTTGCAAGCGGCGAGGGCAGCGGCGATGTCAGCAGCAACGTGGAGGACTTGTACCTGTCGCCGTAGGCGAGGAGCGTCCTGTTCTGGTTCATGAATTCGATAGCCAGGTTCTGTTCCTGCGGGTAGAACTTGATCTCGTTCGAGACGAGGCTCATGAGGTAGGTGCGCAGTTCCACGATGAAGCCCTGCACGAAGATTTCGGTGCCGCGCTTCACGTTTCGGTAGAAGATGATGTGCGTGTTGTCGAACGTCGCCTGGAAAGGCTCGATTTCCACTTCCATCACGTGCGTCGTGTCGATATTGGTGCGCAAGAGGCCGAAGGCGTCCATCTTGGCCGATTCCACGTTGAACGCGAACGATTCCTTTTCGGAAGTTTGTTCAAAACGCTTTTCTCTCTTGAGCTGTGCCTTTTTCTGGCCCTTGCTGTTGAGCCCGAGGTCCTGCTTGTAAATCTGGTCGAGCACGGATTCGATGGAATCGCGGGGTTGCGGCTTGATGTTGTTGATTTCGCCAATCCTGAAGTTCTGCTTCATGAGGATGGTCTGGAGCTTGTAGAGCACCGCCTCGCGCTTGTTGCGGTCGGCCATCGGGATTTTCTCGAGGACGCCATCGGGGAGGATGGGGGTGCGCAGCGTGCCGTCGGGGTCCATCTGGAAATGTCCGACGATCCCCTTGAAGTGGCTCCGGAGGGGGAAGTTGGCCAGCTCGGAAAGCGTAATCTCTTCGCCGCCGATAACGGGCACGGCGCGGATGAAGCGGTACTCGGAATAGGACCGCTGGTCCTCGATCGTCATGTCATCGACAAAACGCTGGTTCAGCATCTGCAGAACCAGGAAGGCGTGTTCCTTGTAGGCGTATTGCGCGTTAAGCTGCAACTGCGAATACGAATGGGTCAAAAGGATAATGACCGGTATCGCAATTGCAACGAATATCGCAACGAATATTAGGTGGATTTTTCGCATTCAGGCGTAGAGCGCATCTGGTAGCCCTCGCCGCGGAACGTGACGAGCAGTTTCGGGTGGGAGGGATCGTCTTCGATTTTCTTGCGGAGTTTGGTAATGTGGATGTCCACGGTACGCGTGTCGACGGACTCGGCGTTCTCGTAGCCCCAGACCTTCTTGAGAAGTTCGGCGCGGGGAACGGCGTGGTCGCGGTTGTTCCACAGGTATTCGAGGATTTCGATTTCCTTGCGGGTGAACGCGAGTTCTTCGGTGCCGCGGGTGCCGGTGTATTCGCGGAAGTTCACGCGGAGGTTGCCGGCGACGAGCTTGCCCTCGTTTTCCATGGTCTGGCGGCTGCGGCGCAGCACGGCCTCGATTCGGGCGAGGAGCATCGGCACGGAGAAGGGCTTCGGCACGTAGTCATCGGCGCCGTACTTGAGGCCGTTGATGATATCCTCGTCGGCGTTCTTTGCAGAAAGGATGATGATCGGGAGGCTCTTGTCCTTTTCGCGGATCTTGTCGCAGACGGTGAAACCGTCCATACCCGGGAGCATGAGGTCAAGGAGGACAAGTCCGTACTGTCCGGTCAGGGCCTCGTTGAGGCCGCTTTCACCGTCGGCCACGTGCTTGACGCTGTAGCCGTTCAGTTCGCAAAGGTCCACTAGACCTTCGGCGATTGCAATTTCGTCTTCGATAATGAGAATATTCGTGCTGCTCGTGTTCTGTGTCATTTTTTTTCCTTTATTGTGACCTCAGTGCTAGAAAGTCTAAATAGCTAGGCCGCCGCCGACTTCAAGAGTCATGTGTCCGGCATCGATTTCCTTCGGGTATTCGCCGCCGAAGTAGTACTTGAAGTTACAGTAGGCGGCAATGGGGATGATAGGAAGTTTCAGGCGGAAGCCGACGAGGGCATGGCCGCCGATACTCGTTTTTACGCTCTCCTTCGCGGCCTTTTCCTGGACGCGCTTCTTGAGGGCTTCACCGGCTTCCTGGAGTTTTTCTTGCTGCTGCTTGATTTCTTCCGGAGTTGCTCCTCCCTGTGCGGCCTGCGTAATCATAGCCGCAATAGTCGGGTCGTCAACCAAGTCGGAAACGTAGGCCTGGTTCAGCACGAAGCTGTTCGCGAAGACCGTGAGACCGCCGCCGATGTAGGGGCGGATAATGGGAAGCGATGTAATCGGGTAGGTGATGGAAAGGTCGCCGTTCATGGTCACGAATTTCGGGTTGGCCTTGCCGTACGGGGTACCGCCCAGTTCAATTTCGAGAGGGATTTCCGATTCGGTGCCGGAAGACGGGTTCATAACGTAGAGGCTTGCGTCATAGGAGCCGAACTGGATGTTGAAGGTACCTTCGATGTCGATAATCGGGAGCAGGTCGATCCAAAGCTTGAAACCGAGGCCCTGCATCATCTCGTCGAAGCCTTCGTGGCTGAAATTGATGTTCTCGGCCACCTTGGCCTTGGGGCCGGCCTTCATTTTTGTGCCAAAACCGGGTGCATAATGGGCACCAACGCCAATGATTGCGAACGACTGCGTCGCAAGAAGTGCTGCCGCGGCGGCGATAATTTTAAAGTTCATATTGCGCTCCTGATAAAATTTTTCCGTTCTTTGGATTAAAAATAAAGAAAAATTGTCGGCTGGAACACAGGCCGGGTTAAAAATACCTCTTTTTTTGTGGAATGTTGCTTAACAGCAAGTTTTTTTTGAAAAAATGCGGGAGGGGACCACGCTCAGAGTTGCGAAGGCCGCCCGGTCCCCTCCCTGCACCCTCCCCTTCCCCGGCCGACGCTTTATTCTCTAGACGTTAAGTATAGTTCTCAATGACTATAATGCTATCCCGCAAAAGTCTAGGGAATGCTTTGCTGGTAATGCTATACAGCATTTTTTTGTTTTTTTATGCGGGAGGGGACCACGCTTGGGGTGGCGGGGGTCGCCTGGTCGGTGCGTTCTACCGTATGGAGGGGACGATGAGGAAGACTTTTTGCCCCTTGGCGACGTTCAGCTTGTCGAATTCGAACAGTTCGACGGTTTCGCCGGCGGAGCCGTTTGCCGTGACGACGACCTTGTGGGTGCCGACGGAAACGGGGATGCGCGTCATGTGCAGGGAATGCGGCATGAAAAGCCCCACGCGGAGGTCGGCCTGCTCAATCTGGCTTTGCGCCACGTCGGTGCCGATGCTCGTGAGGAGGTTCAGCAGGATATTGTCCGTCTTCATGGCCTGCTTGGCTTTTTGTGCCGCGATGGTGCGCAAAATGACACGTACGGCCGTGCGGGTAACCGTCGAGGACTTCTCGTCTTCCATGTTCTGCTTGAGTTCCTCGTCCACGGCCATCACCTTTTCGGGACGGATTCGCGGGGAACCGTCCAGCGAGACCTCGAAATGGTCCACCCTGTTCCTCAGTTTCCTTATCTCGGGCAGCGAAAACCCGATGTGGAAGGATTCGCCGGTACCGGCGCCTGCGACCGGCGGGGCCACCAGCGTGAAGGTGCTCAGCCTGCCCGTCTCGCCGTCTTTGTAGGTGAGGTTCATGACGCCGCCGCTGATGAACGTGCCCGACATGTAAAGCTCGCCCAGAATGGGGCTGTGTCCGGCGTACCCGATGACGATGATTTCCTGGCCTTCGTTTCGGATGGCGGATGCCTTGGGCGTAATTCCGGGTATCGGTGTGCCGAGGGACTTCAGGTCGTCACCACGGTCGGCGTGGACGAGGCCCTCGGTGACGAATTCGAGCACTTCGTTGGGCAGCTTGAGCTTGCCTTCCTTGTAGGCCTTGACGGTATTGATGTAGGCGATGGCAGCATCGTCCGACGAGCCGTCGAGCTCGTAGACCATGGCCGAGAGGTAGCGCAGCAGGCCGTTGTCGTTGACCTTCTTCTGGTCCTTCTGGTAAAGGGCGTTCATCGCTATCTGGGAGCGCCTGACTTCTACCATTGCGCCGTCGATGTCCATCATGGCGAGGTAGTTGAGTATCTGGAACTCGTACATGAGCAACAGCTCGAAGGGCCTTGCTCTATAGGGGCGCGTGTTGTCGTTGGTGACAATAGCTGCGGCCTCGTTCGTTACCGATTTCGTATAAAGGTCTTCGTAGATTTGCTCCGCCTTGGCGAAGTTTGCCGCGCTTTCCTTGAAATTGCGCTTGTAGTGGTTGAGGCAGCCGAGGTCGAAGTAGTAGAGGAACTCGCTGTTCGACCCGTACAGGTCGTCCTGGTCCTTCTTCATCTTCTCGATGGTCGCGTCGATGCCCTTCTTTTCGAGGGGTTGCGCAAGCTCCTCGTAGCGGGTCATGGACTTGTTCGCACAGCCCGCAAGGAGTGACAACGAGAATGCCAGAAAGATAAGTCGCTTTATGGACATGACGACCCTAATCACCAACCACTCACTACGGGATTACAGTTTTACGCCGTTCTTGGAGATGAACTTCTTGATCTTCTTGTCGCCGATCCAGACCTTGCGGTGGCTCTGGATGTCGGTGAGTTCGAGGTCAACCTGGTAGTACACCACCTGGTCGCCGCCTTCCTGGTCGACGATGGAGGTGATGGTGCCCGTGAGCATGAGGTCGGCGCCGATTTCCTGACCGGCCTGCTTCTGGGTGTCGGCTGTGGCGTTGCCGGCCTGGCTGGCGAGTTCGTTGCGGAGTTCTGCACGTTCCTGGGCGTTAGCGACGAAGTCGACGCGGCCGGAGTTGATGAGCGTGCGTTCCATGTCCTTGATGAAGGTTTCGATGTTGATGTGCTCGTGGCTCTTGTTCGATACCTTGCCGATGACGACCGTCGGGACGGTGCCACCCTTGTTCTGGATCATGTTGTCGTACCAGGGACGGCCCAGGCAGTCGTTGATCATTTCCTCGGCGACGAGGCGGGAATCGGTGTCGTTCCAGGCGCCGGAAAGGTCCGTTACGGAATTCGTGTCGATGCGGGTGACCTTCTTGCCGCTGTCGCTGCAGCCGACAAACAAGGCGATGGACGCGCACAGGCAGATTTTGAGCAATTTGGACATGTTTTTCTCCTGGTTAAATTTCCGGTTTTAAATATAAAAAAAGAGAGCCTCCAATGGAGGCTCCAGTCTTTTTTAGCCGATAAGCGGCAAGATTACTTTTTCTTCTTGCTGCCGGTCGTGGCGTCGAGTTCGATTTCGATGGTTTCTTCGCCCTTGACGGTCACGAGGGTTTCGGCAGACTTGCGGTTGCTGCATTCTGCACGGACCACGTGGTCACCGGCATCCAGGTTGTGGATGGTGAGCGGAGCACCGTCGGTCTTGTCGGAGTTTTCACCATCGACGAAGATGAGGCACTTGCCCGGCTTGGTCGTCACCTTGATGTGGCCCTTAGGAATCTTGGTACCGTAGTCGAAGGTGTTGCGCTTGTCGTTGCCCGGCCAAACGTTCACGCGCTGGTTCACGAGCTCGTAGCCCTGGTCGATGACGACGAGAGTCTGGCGGCCCGACTTGACGGCGCGGTTCTCGATGGGGCTGTTGCCCAGGAGTTCACCACCGAGGTAGACTTCGCTGTTAGGCGGGTTGGTGATGATGGTGATGGTAGCGGCCTTGCCACGAGGAGGTGGATCTTCGTCGGCGACGGCTGCGGTTACAAGGAAAGCCACCATAAGGGCAAAAATGTACAGTTTCTTCATGGATTGCTCCTGTTTGTTTGTTCTTAAAATACAAAGTTTTCTACGAATTTATATTTTTTTTTTGCAAAAGTTTGGTAACTATAAGGAAAAAATGGGGAAATAGCAATGAGCTATGAGCGGTGAGCCGTGAGGAGAGAGGTATTTTTTTTCGTTTTACTACTCATCGCTGACTGCTCAGAGGGGCTTTAGCCCCGACCTCACAGCTCATTATCACGCACTTCGTGCGTCAATATAAGACGGCGAAGCCGTGATATTTCTCCCTAGTCCCTAGATCCTAACCCCTAGATTCTCTGGCGGAGATTGCTTCAGGACTTCGTCCTTCGCAATGACAAATCCAGCATCCCTCATAACCCCTAACCCCTAGATCCTAGATCCTAGCCTCTAAACCTTTATACCTCCTAACTGACGGAGATTGCTTCAGGACTTCGTCCTTCGCAATGACAAATTCAGCATCCCTCATAACCCCTAGCCCCTAGATCCTAGATCCTAGATCCTAGCCTCTAATTACTAATTACTATCTTCCATACTATGAAGGCCCTTTACCAAAAAATTCGCGCTTTAAACGGAAAAAATTATGGTCTGTACAAGTCCCTCGCCGAAAAATCGTGGGATTTTGGTGACTTTGTTCTAGAATTCCTGCATGTTCAGGGCGACCCGTTTGCCCCTGCGTCCAGGGTGCTCTTGAAGACAAGTTTGCAAAAGCTCGGGTATGCCCCTGTTTGGGGGAGCAATTTTGAACGGCGCCTTGCGCTTTCGGATTTCCTGTTACGCCGACTGAGCGCGGTTGTGCAGGAGCATTTCCCCGAGAAAAATGCGCCCGTGGCCATCGAGAATCCGGGACCCGAGATGCTGGTGCGGAACTCCCTGTGGATCGATAACGGCGATTTGCGCGTCTGCTTGCAGGTTCGCCTTCCGGGAGAGGGCCGCAAGATAGAATCGGAGGCTGCGGCCGAAATTTTGACGATGGTGCTGCCCGACCTCGTGTCGGCGAGCCTGTATAATGATTCGTCGCGGGCGGCGCAACTGGAAGCGCATTACGGCGTGCTCGCCGACCGCGTCGAGATCCTTGCGGAACTCGACAAACGCAGGCTTTGCGCGTTTGTGCCCGACGGGGCGGTTCTGCCGCGGGCTTCGGGCCTGAGCGAGGCCCCGCTCAAGGACGCGGTGCCGTTCGTGGCGCCGCCGGAAATGGCGGTGACACTTGAAATTTGTGGCCGCGAAATTCGCGGCATGGGCATCCCCAGGGGAGTCACCGTCATTACGGGCGGTGCCTTCCACGGAAAGTCGACGCTGCTGCAAGCGCTCACGCGCTCGGTATTCCCGCATGTGCCGGGTGACGGCCGCGAGGGAATCGTCGTGGACGAAACCGCCCTGCGCGTCGGCGTCGAGGACGGGCGCAGTGTGCGCGCTACCGACCTCTCGATATTCGTGCGCGACCTTCCGGGTGGCGTGAGCACCAAGGATTTTACCACGCTTTCGGCATCGGGCTCCACGAGCGAGGCCGCGAACCTGCTCGAAGCCATCGAGGCGGGCTCGCGGACGTTCCTCATCGACGAGGATTCCTCGGCGGTGAACTTCCTCATCCGCGACATCCGCGTCCGCAAGCTCCTGGGCGACGACCGCGAACCCCTGATACCGCTGACCGACCGCATCCGCGCCATTGCGCAGGCGGGTTACAGCTTTATCTTGGTGGCGGGCGCCTGCGGCGACTACCTCGACCTCGCGGACAACATTATTATAATGGCGAACTACAAGGCCGAATGCGCCAAGTCCACTAAACCGGTGGAATCCGCCGAAGTGGGTTCTTCCGAAGCAAGTTTCGCGCCGCCCGCGCCCCGCGCCTTCGCCGACTACATGCAGCCCCTGCAAAAATCCGTGCGCCCCGCCTCTGCCGTGGAACGCCAGGTCAAGGTGAAGCTTGCCGGAGATTCCCTGCTGCAAATCGGCTTCCTTGTATCAGACACCTCGCGCCTCAACACGCTGGTGGATAAGTCGCAGCGCTTGGGTGCCGGTTTTTTGCTTTTGAACCTGTTGCAGAACGCGGCGAGCAACGCCGACAGCATGGCAAGCGATTCTGTGTCGGCTGCTTCAAGCAAGCTGTGCGAAAGCATCCGCAACGTCGGGTTCCGCAACCTGCCACAGGGCCTGAGCCGTGAAATGAGCCTGCCGCGAGAAGTGGACATCGCCTGCGTTGCCTTCCGCCTCCGCGAAGGCCGCTAAATACATTTTTAGAAGAAATCTAAATTTTAGAATAAATTCATTTTACCCCTTAAGGGCATTTTCCGTTTATTCTAATTTGCTGCTTTCTTTTTTCCGTTTTCTGATAATTTCCAACTGTTCTTCGGTGCAGAAACCGGAGATGTAAATGGGCTCTTTGCCTGATATGGTTTGTTTTGATGAATCAGTATTGAGATAGTAATTCCACAAAACATATTGCTGCGTGTTGAACATTCTCTTTACAAATGCAGAATCCTTAGAAAAATAATGAAAAGACATGGATTCAAGGTTAATGGGAATTTGTTTTGTAATTGTTTTTTCTCCAAGATTTGCAATGCCGTCAGACAGATATATGTACGGACTTAATACAGAATCGGCATTTTGTACTTTGGCAACAACTGACTCACCAATTTTATGACCGCTATAGGTAATGGAATCTGTCATTTTTTTTGTTAATGCATAACAGGAAAGAGTAATGTTGCTTTTTTGTGGGGTATTAGATAAACTTTTATGTGCACAAAAACGTGCTGATACAGAAACGCTTTGTGCATTTGCACAAAGGCAAACAAAGGCAAGAAAAAGAAATAAGTGTTTACAAGTCATTTTTATCCATTAATCATATTGCATTTAGTTGCTGCTTTCTTTTTTCCGTTTCCTAATCATTTCCAGCTGTTCTTCGGTGCAGAAACCGGAGATGTAGAATCTTGCGGAGCCGGAAGCGTTTAACCGAACATAACTTGAATCATAATCGACATTCCATTCTATGTTAAAGTAATGTCCAAATAGGCTGTCTGTTTCAAGTTCTTGTTTTTTTGAGAACCATAAAATTTTTTCATAAGATTCATAAACCATTTTCTCTGAATAATGGTTCGGCATACACCTTGCCGGTTTTGCCTTGTCAAATACCGAATTCTTAATCATCGATATAGGACCTGAAAAGAAGTAATCATAATCCGGAAGTATGGAATGACGATAATCATACGAGCATTGGGAATACGAAAACAAATACGGTTTATTCGACTTATACTTCTCCAAAACCCAATAATCCGTTTTGTCATCGTCCTCTGTGAAGCAATATTCACCAAACACTTCTTCTGAGGAAGAAATGTTTTTTTTATCAAGTTCTTCAATATTTTGAAATTCTGAACATTCTCCAGTAATTACCGCTGTAAAATTGGAAGAAAGTTTTATTTTGCTATTATAAAGCTGAGCAAACCACTGGCCTTTTATCTTTTTCCCATAATAATTTTTCAACGACTCTTTCGCATTTTCCAAGAAATAACCCAAATAGGAATTCCCTTTTACCAACTCTGTCTTTAATGGTTCGACCTTCCTCTTTTTTGGGAAATTCGCTGAAAAACAGGAATGTCCTCCCTTTCGCATAAACAACTCGAAATCATCTTCTTTTGTGGATTGCGGAGCATCAAGAAGATAATTGTATTCCCAAGAAGTGCAACCTCCATCAAGTGAATCTGGAATGTTCCATTTTTTATTTTTTGGAATTTCAATATTTTTCGTTAAAACAAGTTCATACTTGTTAACATCCAGAATATTTGCGCAAAAATCCGCGATAGACGTATCTCTTTTGTTTTCTGAAGGGAATGCAATCCCATAATATAAAAACAAAGAAATTCCAAAATATTTTAAGCAATAGTTAATCAAAATAAGACGTATAGCCTTTTCATGGGACTGTTTTAAGAATATAAATTGATAGTTTGTATGTCAATAGGATGTATGTAAGAAAGACAATGCTTAACGCTATATTGCAGTCAATTTGGTGCTTGTTCTTGATAAAAAATGACCATTTAAATTCTTTTTTTGTATCTTGTCAATAGAACATCCTGACCAACTGGAGAATTTATCATGCGCAAAAATCTCGGAGTCAAGACTTACCTTTACCCGCAGCCGACGCTCGTCATCGCGACATACAACGAAGACGGCACCCCGAACGCGATGGTGGCCGCTTGGGGCAGCGTCAGCGATACGAACCAGATTGCTATCTACGTAGCCAAGAGCCACAAGACCATGCCGAACATCCTTGCCCGCAAGGCCTTCACCGTGAGCATGGCGACGGCGAAGAACATCAAGGCTATTGACTACCTGGGTGTCACCAGCGGCAACAAGGTCGCGGACAAGTTTGCAAAGTCGGGCCTCACCGCCGTCAAGAGCGAAAACGTGGATGCCCCGCTGATTGCCGAACTCCCGCTCGCGCTGGAATGCAAGATGGTGAGCTACGACGACGAATCCGAACTTTTGCTCGGCGAAATCGTGAACGTGACCGCCGACGAATCCGTGCTGGACAGCGACGGCAAGCTCTCCGTCGAAAAGCTTGCGCCGGTGTGCTACGACACCGCAGGGCACGGCTACTATGTGATGGAACGCCGAGTCGGCAACGCCTTCAGCGACGGGAAAGAAATTAAATAGCGGTGAGCAATGAGCGGTGAGCAGTGAGCAATGAGAGATGAATCTACTCATAGCTCAGGGCTCAATGCTCATAGCTCATACCTGACACCTCATCGCTGAAACGGAGTATCCTATGAAAAACCTTTCTCTTGTCTGTATATTCTCGACATTGTTCTTTTTTGCTGCCTGCGCCGACAGCAATTCCAGTAGCGTCTCGACTGATGTGAACGCTGGGACTTCGCCGGCATCGAGCGAGACAGTTTCGTCAAGTGAAGCCGTATCGTCTGCGGGTACAGTTGACCCGTCTTCTGCGGCACCCGAAAGCTCTGCAGTGCTTGAATCCAGCAGTTCCACCACGGTAGCTGTTCCCGCCGACACCGTCTGGAACAAGGCTTACCTGACCTGGTACATTTCTTGGCCGGACCCCGGCAGCGAGGAGTGCGTCAAGTACAACGGTTGCGAATGGGCGGGCTACTTTGCGGGCATCGAAGGCCAGCAAACCGAGCAGTGGGTCAGCGAGCACAACATCATCTCTATCCACGAGAAAGACTGGGACAAGTACAGAGGCAAAACTTTCAGGCTGCGCCAGAATGACAAGTCCATCGATGCCGTTGTTTACGACAAGTGCGCCGACAGCGACTGCGAAGGATGTTGCACCCAGAACGCAGGTAACCTCGGATTCCTCATTGACGTCGAAAGCTATACATGCGAACGCCTCACCGGATCCAAGGAAGGCTGCGACGGCGTGGTGGAATGGACCTGCCTCGACTGCGAATAAATTTGTAGAGCCATGAAGGTCCAAGTCCTCATAGACAACATCGAAGGCTTTGTTACAGGCACACAATTTGCCGCCCGTCCCGATACAGCTAGCTCCGATGCTGTTGGACAATCGCGCACCCGCAAACTCTTCGGCGAGTGGGGACTTTCTGTGTATGTGGAGTTTGAGGGCAAGCGCTACCTCTTGGATACCGGCGCATCGCACCTGTTTGCAAAAAACGCAGGCGTCATGGGGGTGGACCTCACGAAGGTGGACATCGGCATCTTGAGCCACGCCCATTACGACCACGCGAACGGCATGGCCAGATTCTTCGCGCTCAACAAGACGGCGCCTTTTTACCTGCGCAAGGGAACTGCCGAGAACTGCTACCATGCACACAAACTATTCGGGCGCCTGACCTACCATGAATATATCGGAATCCATAAAGGATGGCTCAAGCGTTTTGCCGACCGCATCCGTTATGCCGAAGGCGACATGCAGATCGCTCCGAACGTCTACCTGGTGCCGCACAAGACCGCAGGGCTCGACCGCATTGGCGAACGGGCCCACCTGAGCGTCAAGGAAAACGGCACGTACCGCTACGACAGTTTTGACCACGAACAAAGCCTGGTCTTTGACACACCGCAGGGACTCTTCATCATGAACAGCTGCAGCCATGCCGGTGCGGATAACATTGTGAAAGAAATCGAGGCGACCTTCCCCGGCAAGAAAATCTACGCGATGCTAGGCGGCTTCCACCTTTTCCGTTACAAGGACGAAGTCGTGCGCGCCTTCGCAGAAAGGCTGCGCGAACTGGATGTGCAGAGGATTTACACCGGGCACTGTACCGGCGACCGCGCCTACGCCATATTGCACGAAGTCCTGGGCGACCGCGTGCAGCAAATGCGCTGCGGGATGGTGATTTCTGTGTAATTGGCGAAATTTCGTACCCTCATTTTTCATCTTGCAATAACTTCTCGAACAGTGGGCGATACACTGCGATATCTTCTAGCTGCATGATGGTCGTGATCTTATTGCCCGCATCTTTGGAGGATGCACCGCATGTATCTGTGTCTTTCCACAAATTGCGCCGTGTTGAGTGGTTGTCAAGTATTCCTTGACAACCACTTTTGGGTCTAATTCACCTTCTTTGAAAATCCTTGCGATATGCAGGCTGATATTCTGCTTTGTGGCATGGAAAAGTTCCGCCATCTGCGCCTGCGTGAGCCAGACGGTCTCGTTTTCGACCCGGACTTCGATGTGGAATTCCCCACCCTCCGGCTGGTAAACGACTATCTCGTTCTTGTCGGCTCTGGCCGCAACATCTTTCTCCATTTTTGGCTCCTTTTGCATAAAAAAAGGACCGTCCCGCATTGCGCGGAAACGATCCTTAATACCACCTTTTCTGGTGCTAGGGGTAATATACAAAGATTTAGGATGTCAGGGCAATCGGTGCCTTTGGTATAGATATTTCGTTAAAAATGCCACGAAATTGACGATGTTTCCTGTGTAAATGGCGAAATCTTGCTAAAAACGGGGATTTTTTGTCTAAAATCGCAAATTGCGATTTTAGAAAATTTTTTGGATATCGCAAGTTGCGACTTCCATTTTGATTGTTATTTCCTACGCTTCGGCTTTCTGCCGTGGCAATCGTATGCGACTTTGGGTTCGCAAACCTTGCTCAAGGCGAGTGTCCGGGCATGTAGCTGGAATGCTCCAGCTCTATGGCGTTGCGCAACACGCCCTCTAGGTAATCGTTGGTCGACTTCTTCTCGCTCGCAGCCAGCTTGCGCACCGTCTCTTGCAAGTCATAAGGCACCTGGACGGTCATGCTTTTCATCGGGGTGACGAGGAGTTCTCCGCCGACAGCCTCTGCCATTTTCTGCAGCTGCTTGTAGGAGGGATTCGTTTTCAGCGATGCGATGCGCGAGATGGCGCTCTGCGTCGTGCCCATCTTCTCGGCGATGTCCTGCTGAGTCAAACTCAGGGAATCCTTCAAGAAGTCGAAATCCGTCAGGAACGCCGACAGCGCCTCGTACATTTTCACGTACGCAGCCAACTTTTTGTCACCCTTTTCAAGGGAGTCCATGAAATCCAGGACTTGGGTCTTTTTCATAGTATTAGTAATATAGCATATATGCTATATTAAGTCAAGAGATGCTTTGGCTATTCTCGGATTTTTTCAACACTTCCTCCAGTGTGAATTCTTCCTTGGTGAAGAAGAACGTGTTCTTGCCGAGATCCTTGAGCGATGCGCCGAAATGGTAGGCAGTATCGTCAATGAATAAGAAGCGGTCATGTACACCGTAGCTTGGCAGGATTTCAAGTGGACAGTCGGCGTACTGCGCATTGTATGTAGCCAGGTCTACCTCGAAGACCTTGCTCTTGTCGTAAGTGTAGATTGTCACCGACACGCCCTCGGCGCGCTTGAGCATCATCGAGAGCACCTTCTCGTCTACGTAGCGGTCCACAAGGACAATTCGCTTCTTCGCTTGGCGAATTAAACCGCATACGAACACATAGGCATCGAATTCCTGGTTGTTGTAGAACAATCCCTTCGACTTGAGCTCGCCGCGATCCATCGCCTCGAAGACTTCGTCCAGTTTACGGTCGTGATCGAGAAGTTTGGCTTTTTGGTCTAAAACCTCTGTTTCTATGTTAGAAAGGCGGTGAACCAGACCCCCGTTTTGCATCAGGATTTGCCGTGCCGCAACAAAAGCTCGCATGATGGCAATGTTCACTCTGATGGCCGTTTCGCTTTTCAGAACAGACGATAGCATCGCGACACCTTGCTCGGTGAATACGAAGGATCGGTATTTCGAGTGTTTTCCCTTCAAATTGGGCGAATCCGCCTCTAAGATCGCATTTTGCGACCTTAGAGCCTTGGTTTCTTCCATAGTCAGTTGAATGCAAAAATCTTCGGGGAATCGCTCTATATTGCGTTTGACTTGCTCGTTAATGCGCCTAGTTTCCACTCCGTAGAGTGTTGCCAAATCGCGGTCGAGCAGGACCTGCTTGCCGCGGATAACCTGGATCAATTTGTCGACACTTGACTCTGCAAGCGGATGGATTGTTGCGCTTTCGGCGGATTTGGCATCGGTGGCGACGCCATTGGCAGTGCTGTACATTCTGTGCTCCTTCCTGCGTACATGCGAATGGGGCTTAACAGACGGGGACGCAGAATATTTTGTTAAAGGTTCTATCAAAGGCTCTGTCGGGCTAAACTGTACACTTGTGCCCGGCTAGCAAAAAATCCTCAATCTGTAAGCCCTTCCAAAACTGTTTTTCGGCTGCATGACCGATGTTTTTAGGCTATTTCGGCCGGTTCCGACTTCGCAGCGTTTCCGTAGCCGTACAGAATGACTGGACAGAGCCAAAGGGGCATTTTCGCAGCATTTTCGCAGTTTCGACCCCAAAGTACGGCCTGGCCCGACAGAGCCAGCTGAAGGGTTGAACGTTTGTGCACTAAATATAGTTTCAATAATTTCCGTTGTCAATAGGCCCGGGCGATTTTTCGGAAATAGGAGTGTAAGCTTTCCCATAGTCAAAAGAATGCGCTGGCAGACCTGTTTGGCTGCAGTCATTCTTTCTAGCTATTGTTGGAATAGTAAAGGTCGTATTTCATTACGACCCTATACAATTGGCCGTTCCTGACAAAAGTCATGTCCCACGTGTCGCCAATTTTGGAAGCATTCCTTATTTCGAGCAGGTCCTTTGTGGTGTAAATATCCCTGCCGTTGATTTGGGTGATAATGTCCCCGGGGAAGAGGTTTGCGTAAAAAGCGACGGTGTTTTCGTACACGACAGTTATGCGGCAGCCAGTGTTTTGCCTGAATACCTGACGATCTAGTTGGGTCAGATTCGTTGCGGAAAAGCCCGGCGCGTATTGCATCCGGTATTCTGGGGGAATAGGAATGAAAAAGTAGGCGGAATAATGATATATATCGATTTCGTATGAATGGACTGAATAGGTCGTGGTTGTATATGTACTAGTATAGCCGTAGGGAGAGGCGTACGAATGGAAGTTCGTGTGCGGGCGAGAATAAATGCCGCGCTCTGTATTGATGAGCCTTTCATTCCAAACGGCGATTTTCGCTCTTTGCATTGTACAGATTTCACGAATCTTTTTTTCTGCTATTGGAGTATATAGCTGTTCTCCGGTAAAACCGGTCTCGCCGATACACCAGTACCAGCGAGATGTGATTTCTCTGAACTTTGCGTCCATATCGGAAGCGTACATTATCGTAGGGGTTTCGTTTTGTTTTAAAAATGCTTCTTGTGGAAGCCGATCGAGTTGGTACCACGAAATAAACGTGGCATCGTAACCGGTTATCGCGCATCCCGTGAAAATAATGGCAAAAAGGCTGATTAAAACAATGTTCTTCATGTGACTTACCCCGAAAAAATGCTATTGGAAAAATATATTACTTTCTTTCGATATGATTGTGCCTGAGAAATTCTTTTTTCAAAATGATGTTATAAATCACAGCCTGTCATCTTGGAACATAAATGCCCAAGTATATTTTTTTCTTAAGACAAAAGGTGTCGGGGGGAATAAAAAAATTAGTGCGATTTTATGTAATCGGCAGTCTTTTCCATGTTTGGATAAATTGAGGCCTTGTTTATTGCCAATATGTCTAATTGCTTTAAGATTAGCTCTTTGTTTTCCGACTTAATCACAAATCTTGTTTTTGCAATGCGAGCTTTTATCTTTTTTTCTGCTTCTTCCAAATTAGAAGAAAGGCCACTTAACAAAAATGCCCCTTGTTGATTTGTAATTCTTGGATTTGCTCTGTTTGGCTGGATAAATAACGGAGATAAAATATCCCCAGGTTCTATGCGACGTTGAAAAGCAGGTTTTTCCGAACAAATTTCTAGGTATAGTTTTTCAAGATAGGGATGATTGGTTGAATTATCGTATACTTGGTTTTTAAGTTTCTTTGTTTCTTCTACTATTAGTTCTTGTTCAAATTTTTTCAAATGTGGAAGGCAAGATAAAATTAAGGCTTTGTCAGAATCTCCGTAAGACATTGTTCCCTTGACAACGGGGAAAATAGTGATTCGACCATCGTTTTCTTTCGTTTCACATGCAAAATATAATGCTCCTAAAGGATTGGATGTTATATCTAACAATCTTGTTGAACATCCATAATGTTGCATTTTCACCAGTTTATCCAAAAATGAAAGATTCTCAAACTCATTAGGGCAACGAACTTGTATTTCATGATAAAAATATGATTCCCTTAAATAAGTATGGTCATCTCTCATGATATTGGGCCTGTAATTCCATTCTTTATTTGATTCACCACGATAGTAATATTGAATGAAAGACCTTCCAGAGCTAATTAAATTTTTTTCTTTTTTTACCTTCTCAAGGTAAGAATTAATTTTAGCATTTAATTTTTCTTTTGCTTCTTTTTTTATGTGTGTCAGTTGAGACAAAAATTTTTTGTATATAGACTCTAGCTCATTTGTTGTACAATTAAATCTCTCCTTATAATCACAAAGATCTACTAAGTTATTGAGTTCATTTAAAATCCAAGATGAGTAATATGGATCTGATTTATCCCATTCTTGCTCAAAAAATTTATCAACAACTTCCTTGTATAACTGGCATCCAGAAGTAAATTCGTATATCTTATGTATGAAGGATTCTACGGAGTCAATTTCAATGTCATTATATTCGTTAACCATTTTTTTTCCTTTTTTCTATATAAAATAAAAAAATCTATTTCAAATTTGGAGGAGGTTCTATTGTTATAAATTCTTTTAATTCATCAAAGTTGATAGTAAAGTCTTCGGTTTTCATTGCTAACCATCTAAGATACCTATAATCTTTTTCGGCTATAGACTTAAGCCTTAAGCCTTTGTATTTTCCGAAAGGTAGTACGTCATCTGGATGAAGAACTTTGATATCTTTTTTTCTTTCTTCCATCACCGCATCTACATCAAAGAAAAAGTGCCCTGATTCCCTATTTGCCCATTTTACCCACCCCCAGTCGGCGTGAATAACGTCAACTAAAGTTTCTCCTTTGTGTTGCCCTTTTTCTAGAACGTCATTGATGCCATATATTTTGGCAGGTTCAGCAGTTGGCTCGCCTAGAATGTCCAAAAGGATCCATGAACCACAAGCTGCACAGGGGATATTTTGTGGTGTTGTGTCAGATTTATTGCACCAGCTGTATTCCGGGTCGTTTTCTCGGGCATCAGCTCGTTCTCCGTTTCTATAGTAAAAACCGTAGGCGTCCCCGTATTTCCCGCCTTTCCCGCTGGGTTTTACTTCGTGAACTTCTACAAATTGTGATTTGTACCAGTTAGATATTCTGCCATCAGGGAATCTTTGTGCACGAAAAGGCAGGGCCCTACCTATGTTGTAATAGATGGAAATGAGACTGTTTTGAAGGCCCTTTTGTCGGATAGCTTTTATCAACTTAATTTTGTTCATAAATAAATTGTTATGTTTCTAAAAAAAGTATTATAATTTATAACTTGATTTAATATAAAATTTATCACTAAGGTGTTTTTATGCAAAACAACGATCAAATGGACATTTTGCAGCAATTGTTTTCTAAAGCACAATATTATCAAAAATGTAGCATTTGTAACAAGGAATTCGGAGAAGGAGAATCCGTATGCTTAGGCTTTGATGTTAACGGAGCGCTAATCTGCACAGGAAAGTGCTGTAAGCAAAATGTAAAACAGCCTATCTATTCTTCCAACTATATCAAACGGGTTTATACAATCCCCGATGATGAAGATGTCTTATGGCGCTACCTAACCTTTCCGAAATTTGTTAGTATGCTAAAGACTCAATCTTTATTTTTTTCACGAGTAGATAAATTTAATGACCCGTTTGAAGGAGCCAAAGGACTTATAGAAAATGAGGGCAAATGGGATTCAAGTTACAAGAACATCTTTAAATTTGCCATTGGTTTGTCTTCTCAATTGACAGAATCACAGATGGAGGCGCATTGTAATGCCATGCTTGATGGCTTTAAAATGATGTGTAAAGTGGAGCGATTACATACATTCATTAATTGTTGGCACAAAAACGATTGTGAGTCAGAAGCTATGTGGAAGCTTTATTGCTCCGATTTAACGCAAGGATTGGCTATAAAAACGACATATAAGAAACTAAGCAAAGAATTAAACCATATAAGTGATATCAAAATAGGAGAGGTTCAATACATAGACTATACAAATCGATTGTTGGGACCTCAAGATGCTTTTTGGTTTAAGAGAAAAACTTTTGAACACGAAAAAGAAGTTAGAGTGTTAATCCATAATGTTCAAGATTTTGAGGAAGAGAAAGAAGGAATTGATATTCCTGTTTCACTTGATAGGTTAATTGACTCTGTTTATGTATCACCTGTTGCTCCGCAATGGTTTGTGGATGTTGTTGATGATATTACGAAAAGATATGGTTTAGATAAAAGGGTTCGCCAATCAGATCTTGGGGCGAAACCGTTCTATTAATTGGAAGAGAATCTTTACTTCATTTGCCCTCTCGAAAAGACGTATTAAAATGGGGAAAAATAGACTAGGAAGACCAAAATGGAAATGAATTCCTGCAAATAAGCCAAAATATTCAATAATTTCCTTTCCAAATGTGTAAATAAATATTATTGAACATTAATTAACTTATATTTCCTTATATGACACCGGAAGCCAAGGCTCGGGAAGAAATTGACAAAAAACTGGTCCAGTCGGGCTGGGTTATTCAAGATGTCAAGGAGGTGAACCTCATGGCATCTCTTGGCGTTGCGGTGCGTGAATTTCCGACAAGTTCTGGTCCCGTTGATTACGCCTTGTTTGTCGAGGGGATTCCTGTTGGTGTCGTTGAGGCTAAACGCGAAGAGGCTGGCGAAACTCTGACATCTGTAGAAACGCAGTCGGCCCGTTATGCCAACAGTACGTTTAAGTGGGTCAAGAGCGATTACAAGATTCGGTTTGCTTACGAAGCGACTAATAAGTTGACGCATTTTACGGATTACAACGATATTAAGTATCGCTCGCGCAAGGTCTTTAGTTTCCATCGTCCGGAAACATTGCAGTTATTGCTAAAACAGCCTGATACCGTTCGCAATAACTTGAAGCGTTTACCGCCCTTGAGTACGGAAGGCTTCAGAAAGTGTCAGGTGACGGCAATCAATAACCTGGATAAATCTTTTGCCGAAAATCGCCCCAAGGCTCTTGTGCAAATGGCAACGGGAGCGGGTAAGACATTTACTGCTATTACGGCATCTTACCGACTTTTGAAGTTCGGAAAGATGAATCGCATCTTGTTTCTGGTCGATACGAAAAGCCTTGGTGAACAGGCTGAACGAGAATTCCTTGCGTATCGCCCGACGGATGACAATAGGTCGTTTTCTGAACTGTATGGAGTTCATCGCTTAAAGAGTTCCAGTTTGCCGAAGGAAACCCAGGTCTACATTTGCACGATTCAGCGAATGTTCTCTATCTTGAAGGGTGAAGAACTTGACGAGTCTGCAGAAGAAATCCATTTTGAAGAACTGGAGAATGCGGATAAAAATACGCCCAAGAAAGCCGTATATAACGAAAAATGTCCGCCCGAATTCTTTGACTGCATCATCGTTGATGAATGTCACCGTTCCATTTACAATGTCTGGAACCAGGTTCTTGAATATTTTGACGCATTCATTATCGGATTGACTGCCACGCCGGATAAAAGGACGTTTGCGTTCTTTGAAGAAAATATCGTGAGCGAATATACTCGCGAACAGGCTATCATAGACAATGTCAATGTGGGCGAGGACGTTTTCGTAATCGAGACCAAGGTTGGAAAGAACGGCGGGCATATTTTAAAGCAACAGGTGGAATGTCGCGACAGGATGTCTCGCGAAAAACGCTGGAAGTTGCTTGACGAGGAAGTTGATTATCAGCCGTCGCAACTGGATAGGGACATTGTCAACTTTAGCCAGATCCGGACTGTAATCAGGGCCTTCAAGGATAGTCTTTCGACTGTTCTGTTCCCGTATCGCAAGGAAGTCCCCAAGACGTTAATTTTCGCAAAGACCGACAGCCATGCCGAGGATATTGTAAGAATCGTTCGTGAAGAATTCGGCGAGGGCAATGAGTTCTGCCAGAAAATTACCTGTCAGGCAGAAAAACCGGAATCAGTTCTGTCGTCTTATCGTAATAGCTACTATCCGAGAATTGCGGTGACCGTGGACATGATTGCTACGGGTACGGATGTTAAGTCTATTGAATGCCTCATTTTTATGAGGGATGTTCGTAGCCGTAATTATTTTGAGCAGATGAAAGGCCGCGGGACGCGAACCTTGAGCAAGGATGATTTGCAAAAGGTGACCCCCTCTGCGACGGAGAATAAGGACCACTTTGTAATTGTTGATGCTGTCGGTGTCACGAAATCTAAAAAGACAGATACCCGCCCATTGGAAAGAAAGCCTTCCGTCAGTTTGAAGGAATTGATGATGAATGTGGCCATGGGTGCTAAGGATGCCGATACCTTGACATCCCTGGCTAATAGGATAATTCGGTTGAATTCTCAGATGACCGACGAAGAAAGGGTTGATTTCAAGAAATATGTGTTAAAATCGGCAGCAAAGCTTGCGGAAGATTTCCTGAATGCATTTGATGAAGACTACCTTCAAGGGAAAGATCAGAATGAAGTCATTCGCGAAGCGGTAAAGCCGTTTTATGACCCTAATGTTCGTCAGTACATTGAGAACATGCGCCGCGTTCACGAACAGATTATTGACAATGTAAATCTCGACAAGGTTGAGTTTGCCGGTTTTGACACTGACCAAGAAAAGGCTGCCGACAGGGCTATAACTTCTTTCCGGGAGTTCATAAACGAAAACAAGGATGAAATTGTCGCCTTGCGGATTATCTATAATCAGGCATACGCCGACCGTCCCATGGTCATTGAAAAGCTGAATATGCTTTATGACAAGCTCACGGCGAAGAATATAAGTGTTGAACGCTTGTGGAATTGCTACGCCATCAAGAGCCCTGAAAGAGTGAAGAAGGGCGTGAAAGCTCGGATTGTGGATTTGATTTCCCTTATTCGCTATGAATTGGGATTTTTCGATTACCTGGCCCCCTTTGCTGACCGCGTAAACTACAACTTTATGCAGTGGACTTTGAGGTGCAATGCCGGTAATATCCATTTTACCGACGAACAGATGAAATGGCTCCGTCTAATTAAGGAACATATCATATCTTCGTTGAGTATAGAAGTTCGCGATTTTGATTATAGTCCGTTTGACGGAATGGGTGGCTTGGGTAGATTCTTTGACTTGTTCGGTGAAGATTATGCTACCATATTGCATCAAATGAGTGTTGAACTGGTAGCATAGGGGTCGTTGTGCTTTATTATAGATACAGGCCTTTTAGTGAGTTTTCACTAAAAGAATTAATGTATGACGAATTATTTTTTGCATCTGCGGAAGAATGCAATGATCCCCATGAATGTTGGGATTTTTTACAATTTTCATCTGACTATGATAAGTGGCATCGTTTATTAGAACTAGCATGGAAATGTGTTGATGAAAGAATTAAAACATCTTTCTATAATTTATTTTGCGATTATTTAATAACAAAATCACCTATTACTGTATGTGAACTCATGTCAAAAGATTTTTTTCTTCCTTTGTTAGAAAAGGGTGATTTTAAAAGTCCATTTGGTTATACACTTTTGATTAATTTGATTAATTATCTAAATACATATTTGGGAGAAAAAAGATATTTTGTTTCCTTTTCAAAGGCTCCCGACAATTATTTAATGTGGTCTCACTATGCGAATCGGCATAATGGTTACTGTCTGATATTTAAATCCTTGAATGGCTGCTTGTATCAAGCCAAAAACCGAATGCGGGAAAATATCAATATTGAAAGAAATGATAGCTCTAAACTACATGTTACTGAACATGTTGGGCCAAAGTTTCATTTTTGCGATGTGATTTATGAAGAAAACTCTGCAGTGATTGATCCTTTTTTCTATTTTCCTCAATATGTGAGTCAATATAAAATTACGAGTGAGCAGGAACGACATATTTTTTTTGAAAAGTTAGAACGGCATTATTTGGAAAAAGGCGCATGTTGGGCGTATGAGCATGAAAGCCGGTTGCTTTTGCCAAATCCGATGTCTTGGATAACGGGTGGAAAAGTTGAATATACAAAACACCAACGCTTATTCTATTATGATTTTTCTCAATTAGTCGGAGTTATATTTGGGTCAAAAATGAGTCAAGAAAGTCGAAGTAGAATCAAAGAGATTATTGACGAAAAAATTGATTCTCGCTCGCGCTCTGTTTCTGAAGGAGAACGTTTTTTTAAGTTTGTTTATTTCCAGACGAAATTATCATCAAAAGAACGGAAGCTTGAATTAGAACCACTAGAAATTAATTCTTTGTCTACTCATATAAAGAGAGATGATGCTTCGTTTGAGAGAGAATATGAGGAATGGAAAAAAGGCTGGTGTTTAGAATTTAGTGGGTCTGGGTCTGCGAGAAAAACTTATGTTGTATAAAGAAATTGTAAAAAAAATATCTGTTGGTGTAGAAAAAAAACTCAAGCAGAAAGAGTATTTAAAAGAAGGCTTGTTTGAAGTTGTTGATCAGGGACAGTCTCTTATTGGAGGCTATTCAAATGATTCGTCGCTTGTGGTGAAATGTGATTTACCTGTGATTATTTTTGGTGATCACACAAAATGTGTTAAATTTATTGATTTTCCTTTTGTTGCCGGAGCTGACGGTGTAAAAGTTCTCCGTGCAAAAGAAGGTGTAGATTCAAAATATCTTTACTATTATACCTTGCTATTAACTAAAAAAATAGTCGATAAGGGATATGCTCGTCATTATCAGTTCTTAGAAAAAATGGAAGTGGACATTCCTTCTTTGCCGGAACAGAATCGAATCGTAAATAAAATTGAAGAACTTTTTTTTGAATTAGATAGTGCTGTTGAAACCCTAAAAAAGATAAAAGGGCAATTGTCTGCTTATCGACGTGCTGTACTAAATTGTGATTTGACAATGGATAATGAAAAATGGAAATATGTTCCGATTAATGAGATTGTTGAAATAATTAATAGTGGTTCAACGCCAAAAAGTGACAAAATGCATTCATCAGGAGAAATTCAGTTCATCAAAGTATATAATCTAGCTTTTGATGGTTCTATAAATTTATCTAAAGACCCTGTTTTTATAGACAAAGATGTACATGAAGGCTTGTTGAAACGATCTAAAGTTCGAGCTGGAGATGTGCTGATTAATATAGTTGGGCCTCCATTAGGTAAGGTTTCAATAATACCAGATGGAGATCAGGAATATAATATAAATCAGGCAATAGTAATGTTTCGCCCAAATGAACTTGTGCAAAGTAAATTTTTGGCGTATTATTTAATGTCTCCGCAAGTAGTTTCTTGGCTGAATTCCACCTCAAAGGCAACTGCTGGACAATATAATGTTAAGGTTTCTACTTGCAGGGAGATTAGATTTCCAAAAGTACCAATATCAGAGCAAAATCAGATTGTGAAAAGAATTGAAACCAAATTGGCGGCTTGTGATGACATTGAAAAAAAAGTAAATGACGTTTTAGCCCAAGCTGAAGCAATGCGTCAAAGTATTCTCAAAAAAGCCTTTGAAGGAGGATTATGATATGTTGGATGTTTTATTAAATAATCAAATTATTCAGCTAATCGTTATTGTATTTGCTGTAATAGGTCTTCCTTGTACATTGTATTTTGGGTTAAATAATCCATCAAAAAGACAGTTTTCGTGCTCTATTTACTTCGCTAGAATTATTCAGTCTGGTGTTAGCAAACTGAAGAAATTAAATGTATTATATGAAAATAATCCGGTAGACTGCTTGTCTTCGTCTACATTTGCGTTATGGAATAGTGGAAAAATTGACATTCGGTCTACGGATATTGCATCTGGACGAGAACTTAAAATAAAAGCAGACGATAAATCGAAAATTTTAGACGCAAGAATTTTGAAGTGTAGTGATGAGACCAATGCTTTTGCGATAAAAAAAATTGAAGAAAAAGAAGTTGAAATATCATTTGATTTTGTAAATGAAAACGAAGGCGTTCTTTTTGAAATTATTCATAATGGAGGCCCTCGTTCGCTGAATATAGATTGTAAAATCAAAGGCGGAAAAGAAATAAAGATAGTCGATTATAGTATGCTTTCGAGTATTTCAAAAGTACTTCGAATGGAAAAAATGCCAAATTACGTTTTTTTTAGATTCTATTTAGGTTTTATCATTCTGATGATGCTGATAGCTTTGTTTTTTACTACAGCCATATATAGTGATTCTGTTCGGATGCTTTTATTAAAAAGCAAAGGTGTAAAATCATTGATGCTATCAATGATGTTCGCGACTGGATTTTGGGCTTATGCATTAATCCTCTTGCTGTCGTTTGGGTCTAGATTGAAAAAAGTATTAGGCTTGGGTATTCCTAGTACACTGAGAAAAACATAAATCTATTTTGGTTATTCTATGTCTGAACAGTCTTCTTCTATTGTTTCTAAGGTTTGGGGCTTGTGTGGCCCTTTGCGTGACGATGGCGTTTCTTATGGCGACTATCTGGAACAGCTCACGTATTTGATTTTCTTGAAAATGTCGGATGAATATTTCAAACCGCCTTATAAGCGTGATACGGGTATTCCCAAGGGCTATGGCTGGTCTGATATGGTTCTGCTGAAAGGCGCGGAACTCGAAAATCAGTACAAGAAGATTCTTGAAAAACTTGGTGAGCAGGGCGGTATCCTGGGCAAGATTTTCAAGGGAGCCACGAACAAGATTAGCAAGGCTGCTATTCTCGCTCGTGTTGTGGCGATGATTGACAGCGAAAAGTGGGTTTCCATGTCTTCGGATGTGAAGGGCGAAATCTACGAAGGCTTGCTCCAGAAAAACGCAGAAGACGTCAAGAGCGGTGCGGGACAATATTTTACCCCGCGCCCGCTGATTCGTGCCATGGTCAAGAGCCTGCGCCCCGAACCCATGAAAACCATTGCCGACCCCTGTTGCGGTTCTGGCGGTTTCTTCCTTGCTGCACAGGAATTCATCGCCGACCCGAATAATTACACGCTTGACCGCAAGCAGAAGGAATTCCTCAAGAACAAGACTTTCCACGGCAACGAACTGGTGACGAACACCTTCAAACTTTGCTTGATGAACCTGTATCTGCACAACATCGGCGACATTTATGGTGAATTACCCGTAACTCAGGGTGATGCCTTGCTTACCGACCCCGGCATTCGCGTCGATTATGTGCTCACTAACCCGCCCTTCGGAAAGAAGTCTTCCATCACGTTCACCAACGAAGAAGGCGAAAACGAAGACGAAGATTTGGTCTATAACCGCGAAGATTTCTGGGCGACAAGTTCTAACAAACAGCTGAACTTTATCCAGCATATCAATACCATTTTGAATTCTACCGGCAAGGCCGCGGTCGTGTTGCCCGACAACGTTCTCTTTGAAGGTGGTGTTGGCGAAACTATCCGCCAAAAGTTGCTTTGGACAACCGACCTGCATACAATTCTTCGCTTGCCTACGGGCATCTTCTATAAGCCGGGCGTCAAGGCGAACGTGTTGTTTTTCGATAAGAAACCTGCTAGCAAAGAAATGCAGACCAAGGAAGTCTGGATTTACGATTTCCGCACCAATATCCATTTCACGCTAAAGCAGAACCCGCTTTCCGACAAGGATTTGCAGGATTTTATCAAGTGCTACAATCCTGAAAACCGCTTTGAACGCAAGGAAACCTACAACGAAAAGAAAAATCCCGAAGGCCGTTTCCGCAAGTTCAAAGTCGAAGAAATCCTGAAGCGCGACAAGACAAGCCTTGACATCTTCTGGATTAAGGACAAGTCTTTGGCTGATCTCGACAATCTCCCTTCTCCCGACGAACTCGCTGACGACATCATCGAAAACCTCCAAAGCGCATTGCAGAGTTTCCAAGAACTGAAAGGAAAATTGGGGTAGTGTATGAATATTTTTGAAATACTGGAAAAGAGGAAAATTAATCCAACCGACGAATTTCATAGATTATCTGAGTTGTTCAATAAAGAATTTTGGTCTTATTCTAAAGGTGATTATTCTTCAGTAAAGAAAATATTGGACGAAAATTTTCAAAATTGCCCATGTCGCAGTTCTTTTTTGTCAATAGATGACTTGTTGAAATCGCTTCAGATTGATGAAAATTCTCGTTATTTGATATCATGGGAAACTTTATTCACGTATTGTGAAATATTGCGTAATGTTGTAGATGAAAAAATTGGGGACATTCTTCAGGATGATGATTTTGAAAAGTTGCAACAAATGATGCTAGATAATATGGATATTATTTTAGCAAAAACAAATCATGGATGGGCAAAAATTAAAGAAGGATATGTTATTGTCGATAAGAATCCCGCAACTACAGAAGCCATCGAATGTCTTGAAGAAAAAGACTCTGAATTAGCGCTAAAAATGGTTGAGTATAACCGCGTTTTGTTGAAAGGAAATCTTGATAGAAAACGCGAAATACTTGCTAGTATGGCGAGTTATGTTGAACCGTTAAAAGCCTTATTCAACGGAACTATTTACTCATCATTATACAATGATTCACGAAACATGGTGAATAAATTGAATATACGCCATAATAATTCTGGTATAGATACTCTTCCTGAATATGCTAAAAATTGGAGCGAGAAAGAATTTGAAGTGTGGTATGACAACGCTTATCATACACTGTTAATGGTAATACTTGCCCAAAAACAGTTGGAAATCACGCAGAATTTTAACAAGCTTAAAAGTGAAAAATAAAGATCGGATATAGGAACTTTGATGGATTGCATGAAATAAAAGTGATTTTTAGGGATGAATATGCCAAGAAATAATTCTAAAGAGTATTTTCTGAAAGTATGGCGATATGTTGAAGATGTTCGCCAATCCTATAAAAAAGGAGATTTGCCAGCAGTTGTTGTTGTGTGTGGGGTAGGTCAAAAGAAGAAAACTGGAAAAAGCGGGGAATTTCTGCGTAAGTATAGAAGGAACATGTGTTGTCAACATATTTGTAATGCTTTGGCTCGTTTAAGTCAAATAGAAAAAACATGGTATGATTCTAATAGAAAAAAACATACAATAGGAACTTGTGCCGAAAATGATGCTGCTGACGAAGTTCTAAAATCTATACCAAATCAAAGACTGTCATCTCTTAATTTTTCGGACGCGTATCGCCCAAGAACCCGTAGAGTTATAAAATATTGTGAAGTCTGCCAAAAAACATACGGATTGTAAAAATGTATAGAATATCAACACAGAAATCATTAGATATTGATTGGTTTGTTAATCTACTAGATACTCCAATTCATATAGCCTCAAATGGAGG
This sequence comes from Fibrobacter sp., assembly GCA_017412605.1. GTDB lineage: Bacteria > Fibrobacterota > Fibrobacteria > Fibrobacterales > Fibrobacteraceae > Fibrobacter. The sequence goes on from JAFPWY010000001.1 coordinate 136,602, forward strand.
TTTTATTCCTCGAAATACGTATAAAATTAGAGAATTGGAAGAAATTTACGATCATATCATGTCGAAGTCAGATGATAATGATGTGGAAATCAATGAATCATATATAGAGAGCTTAGATGGTTATGAATATTTAGATAATCAAGATTTTACATCAGTATTGACAGAAAATTCTTCAGTTTTACCGAGTAAAGTGACTTTGTTTTCAGAGTCTTTTGTTTCTATGGCCAAAAGAGGCTTTTGTAGTTTCGATAGAGTTGAGTTGATTTCTCCTAATGGGTATGAACTTTATCGTTTGATTGCATGGCCTAAAAATACGGAATCTATAATTCCTGGTTGGTGTAGAAATCGAGATATCCCCCTTGTGCGGATAATTCAACTACTGATGCGAGAAAATGAAACAGAACATAGTGATGATGGCATTTTAAATTTGAATATAGATTCGAAAAAATTTATTAGTTTAATGAGAGTTGAAGAAGTAAAAGATTATTTTAATTTTTTTGGAAAAAGAGTAAAAGGAAAATAAATAACCCTCTGCTATCTCAGAGATCAACAATGTCTATTTTAAAATTTCGCAATCGTCTTCTTCTCAAACTCATGAACGGTGAACTGGAAATATAAAATGGATAAGGAATTAGGTTATGCCTGAAAAATATGAACCGTCCACAAAAAGTATAGAATCTATTCTTGGCTTTATCAATTCTGGTGAAGTCGCTATTCCTGAAATTCAACGGCCCTTTGTTTGGAAACCCAAGCAAGTTCGCGACCTGATAGATTCCTTGTATAACGGCTATCCTACAGGCTACTTGATTATTTCCCAAAGTCCCAATATGCGTCTGAAGGATGGAACTCTTTCAGAAGGCAAGAAAATCATGATTGATGGTCAGCAGCGCGTTACCGCTATGATGACTGCAATTTTGGGTAAAGAAGTTCTCAACGAGGATTTTGAGAAGAAAGTCATAAAAATATCGTTTAATCCCTTTGCCGAAGAAGGTGAAGAATCATTCAAGGTTCTTGATACAGCCATTTTAAAAGACAAAAGATGGATTCCTGATATTTCAATTTTTTTCAAAACGGATTTTGACTCCTTTACATTTGTCAATGAATATTGTGCTTTAAATCCAGGTATTTTATCGAAAGATATTAATGCTCGAGTCCAGAAAATTACGGATATAAAAAACCGAAGAATTGGAGTTATTACACTAAATAGAGAATTGACTGTTGATGAAGTTACGGAAATCTTTATCCGCATAAACAGTCGCGGAGCAAAGTTGAATCAAGCAGACTTTGCAATGTCAAAGATTGCGTCAGACGAAAAGAATGAAGGCCGCTTGCTACGTAAGGCGATAGACTATTTTTCCCATTTGGCCGTACAACCAGAATGGTATTCGGAGATGTGCAAAGACAAGGAATTTGCCAATACTGAATATGCAAAGAAAATGGAATGGCTTAAGAACGATACTGAAGCCATTTATGATCCTAGCTATTCCGATATGCTTCGCGTCGCCTTCATGTATAAATTTAATCGCGGCAAAATGAAGGATCTTGTTTCTTTACTTAGTGGTCGAGATTTTGATACTCGCGAGTTCAAGGAAGAAATAGCAGAGAAGTCTTTTAAGAAGCTAAAAAACGGTGTAATGGACTATATGAACGAGTATAACTTTAAGCAGTTTACCCTAGCCATTAAGGATGCCGGTTTTATATCCAATAAGTTGATGAATTCTGATTTGACCTTGGATTTTGCTTACACATTATATTTACTTTTGCATAATTCTGACATTGATAAAACTCAGGTGAAACGCTATGTTCAAAAATGGTATGTGCTTACTACGCTCACAAGCCGTTATATTGCTTCGCCAGAATCGGCAATGGACACGGATTTACGCCGTATTAGTGAAAAAGGTTTCTGTAAATACTTAGAAGAAATTGAACGTGCGGAACTTTCTGACGTATTCTGGAATGACGGTTTGGTCCAAAATTTTGAAACTACAGCTGTAAATAGCCCTTACATCAATGTTTACTGGGCGGCACAAGTTCGCATGAAAGATGATGCGTTGTTCACCAAGAACTGTGCAGTATCAAATTTGATTACTGTTATTGGCGACGTCCATCACATTTTCCCCAAAAAATATCTGCAGAAAAATGGGATTAACGAAAAGAGTAAATACAACCAGGTTGCAAATTACACCTATTTGGATACGCCTACGAATATTGCGGTGGGTGATGACGCTCCAAATTCGTATTTTTCCAAAGCCTTAAGGCAAATTCAAAATGGCTGTGCTACAGACGAAACGCAAATAGGAAATATCACAACTATTGATGATTTCAATCAAAATCTCCACACAAATTGTATTCCTGCAACAATAAAAGACTGGACGTATGAAAATTACGACCAGTTTCTCTTGGAACGACGTAAGCTAATGGCTCAGAAAATTAAGGAATACTATGAGGGCTTGTAGAAGAGAAAAAAGCTGGATTCAACTCATTAAAATCGTCTTTTTTTAACAAATTTAAGCTTTTTTAAATAAAAACGATGAGTTGGAGTATTATATTACCTATATGAGCGTCGCTAGGAACATATTTAGAGCAATACATGAGGGCCGTTGGCTCTCTATTGAATATGTCAATGCGGATGCTAAAACCACTTATTACTGGATAAGCATATCAAATATTGAAATCAAAAATTATAACGGGAAATACCGCGTTCAATTAAATGTTTTTGGCTTACATTTGGGATTGCGGACATGCAAACAACTTTTTATGTATTGCGATGGCATACGAAATGCCGAAATAATAGAAGGCTCCTTTGCACCTCGAAATGAAAAATTGATTTATGATATTAATGCCAACCCCTCCAAATATTCGTCAATTTTCACAAATACCCACAATATAGGGATATTGAACTATCTTCAGGAATGTGAAAAGCTTTCCAGCGATAGCTACTTAAAATCTTTTCGGTTGCTTGAACACCTGGACGAATCTAAATTCCATAATGGTACATATCGTCTTACAGAAGAGGAAAACAACTCATTAATCGATTATTTCGTAAATAGACAAAATAAAAGATCAAAGGGAGAAATTGTTCCAATTGAAAAGTTGGGATTAAATAAGTTAAGCATAAAAAACGAAAAAGGCCTTTATGTCTTGGCGTATAATGAACTCTTGTTTGATATTCAAAATCGGTCGTTGCGGTTGCAGCCAGAACCGACCATCTTAAAGAAATTTGTGCTCAAGAACGGTAACATTTCGCAGACAGTCAAAATATCAAAATATTTGCACGAAGACGAACTTTTCTTGCTAGAAAATTTTGACGCGAATGAAAAGAAAATCAAGGACGCCATTATTGAAAATAAGCAGTTGAATTACAAGGAGTTGGTTGACGATATGCCACATATTGTGGCATTGGAATCCAGCACCTGTGATCTGACAAGCGAATACAATGCCGTTGCAGAGTCTCTAGACAAGAAGAATCTTTCTACACCGCTGCGAGCTTTCTTTGGGGAGTTTCTAAGTCGATCACGAAAGAGAAAGAATTACCCTATTGCTGTGTTAGATAACAAGGTCAATCTTGACCAATTGCTTGCCATTCATAAGACTCTCAAATACCCAATGGCATACATTCAAGGGCCTCCGGGAACGGGTAAAACCAGAACCATAGTAAATACAATTATCAGTGCGTTTTTCAATAATCAAACTGTTTTACTTTCGTCGCAGAACAATCATCCTGTCGATGGCGCTGTTGAACAATTAAAGAATATTGAGATTCATCAAAAAAGAATCCCTTTCCCAATTTTACGTTTAGGGAACAATGAAGAAGTCAAGAATTCCTTAGACTACATAAAAGAAATTTATGAATTCACCCAGAATTGGAAAATAAGGGATGAAGCGTTAGATGATTTTAATGCCGAAAAAAAAGAAAATACTGCAAAATTGGCGGTGTATCTTGAAAAATACGAAGACAAATTGGATTTGTTAGAACGCAAAGAGGCAATTGAAGACTTTTTACGCCAGAATAAGGCTTTTGACATTAGCATCAATATTCAAAGCAAACAACTGGATCAGATTTTAAAAGATATTGAAAGTCTTGGCGAAATATCGGCAGATCAGGCATTGTCATATCTGCCGAATGATTATGAAAAATTCTTATACTACATTCGTTTTCTTTCTGCAAAATGCATTCAGCGACTAAAAGAACCCAAGTATAAGGAACTTTGGGAAATTGTTAATTGTGAAGATAGAGATGCAGCTGTTAAGCGGTTTAATAAATATTTAAAAGATGACGGAAATTTAAACAATCTTCAAAAAGTGTTTCCTGTTATTGCAACTACGAGCCAGTCTGCAAAGAAATTGGGTTCGCCCAAAATTCATTTTGATTTGACCATTCTTGATGAAGCAAGCCAGTGTAACATAGCCATGTCTCTTTTGCCTATTTTGCGTGGTGAAAGTTTAATGCTAGTAGGCGATCCGCAACAATTGAATCCCGTTATAACGTTGGATGACCTGGACAATAAGCGCTTGATAGAGAAGTATAAGATCGCTCCCGAGTATGATTACAAGAAAAATTCCATTTATAAATCCTATTTAGCTGCAGATTCTATAAGCGACGAAGTCTTGCTGAGTCACCATTACCGCTCTGTAAAAGAAATTATTGGATTCAATAACAAAAAGTATTACAATAATAAGTTGCAAATCGATACCCCAAAAAGAAATTCGCCTCCGCTTGTGTTCCAAGAAACTGCAAATGAAGATCCTGTCAATCGTAATACGTCCTTAAATGAAGCGCAGACCATTGCGGATTTTGTGGCGAATCATCCAGAAAAGTCAATAGGGATTATTACGCCATTTGTGGCGCAAAAGCAACTTATAGACCAAGAACTTTCGTCAAGGGGTGTTGCAGCAACCTGCGGGACCGTCCACACTTTTCAAGGGGATGAAAAAGATATCATTCTTTTTTCTTTTGCCCTGACAAAAAGAACGTCGCAGAATACATATAATTGGTTTGCAGGAAACAAGGAATTGATAAATGTTGCTGTTTCGCGAGCCAAAGAAGAGTTGGTGATTTTTTCTAATAGCGAAACATTGAATAGGTTGCGTAAAGATAATGACGATCTTTATGAATTAGTTCAATATGTACAAACGAAAGGTGAATATAAGGTAACTCCCAAACATTCCCATTCTAGAGCCTTGGGAGTGAAAACATATAGTACCAAAACAGAATCGGATTTCTTTGAGAATATAAGCCATGTCTTGAGTGTTGTTGATCCGCGTAAAAGATATTCTGTTAAAAAGGATGTTCCAATAGCACAAGTGTTTCAAGAAAATAAAAGTTCTGACAATCTCTTTTATTCCGGCCGCTTTGATTTTGTTCTTTATGAAAAAGATGGTCAGTATGAAGTTCCAATTTTAGCCATTGAATTGGACGGTGAGGAGCATCGAACCAACGAAAACCGCATAAGGTGTGACAAGGCAAAAGAGCGGATTTGTAAAGATCACTTTTTTGAACTTATTCGCATTCCTAATTCATATGCTAGACGCTATAATCACATCAAAGAAATTTTGATTGAGTACTTTAAGAGATAACTTTTAACATTTTATGCTGGAGCTGGCTATGGCTGAAAATCTCCCCATATCCCATGTCCTTGTGGACTGCGAAAATGTCGGGCTGAACGGCCTGACCGACCTTGTCGTGAATACGGACGGCTCGCCGCTGAAGTTCGTGCTGTTCCACAATTCCACGAACAAGATAAACCTTTCGCTTACGCAGCTGAAGGATTTCGGCTACGCACTGAGTGAAGGCCGCGTCGAACTTGTGGAACTAGCGATTCCCGAGAAGATGACCAAGAAGCAGGCAGAAAACGCGCTCGACTTCTACATCGCCTTTTACATGGGCCAGGTGATGCCCCGCGAACCGTTCAACAGTCATTGCGTGATTCTTTCGAAGGATCACGACTACGACCCGCTCGTTCTGCACGTGCAAAAGCAGTTCGGCGAAGACCGCTGCGAACGCGTGGAATCGTACGAGGAATTGGCGAAACGCCTGGGGCTAATCGCAAAGCCTCAAGAAGCAAAAAAGGTCGCTGCGCCCAAGAAGCCCGCTCCGCAACCGACAAAGCCCACGAAGAAGGCTGTGCCACAAAAGGCTTTTGACTTGCAAAAGGCTCTCGAAAAGGCGAAGGCGAATCTGAAGGGTATGTCAAAGAATCCGCCCACCACTAAGTCGAAATTGCAGAAGACGCTAAAGAACTGGTTCGCCGCAGAAAAGCTGACTGATGCAAATATTCAAAGCCTGATTGAAGCCCTCCAAAAAACGGATTTTTTGGAACTTTTGAAAAATAATCAAGTCAAGTATAAGTAACATCTCGCCGAGAACAAGGGCAACGGCGGCAAGGACCGGAGAAACGGCAAGATGCGCAAGACCGTGCAGAGCGAATACGGTCCCGTCGAAAAACAGACGCCAAGAGACAGGGACGGCACTTTCGAGCCCGAAGTCGTAAAGAAACGCGAAACCATCAGCCATTATGGGGCAGCTTACAGGTAAAATTCAAACTTTTACCTACAATTAGTAAAATTACGGCTACTTCTTCTCATTCGCGTCGTAAAACGGCTTATTTCTCTACAACGTAGCTACTAAATTCCGACAAAAAGGCTTCGGCACCCTGTTGAATATCGTCCAAAATTTCCTTATGCGACATCTTGGAATGTCTCAAGGAATTGTATTCGCGCAGTTTGCGGATGTCTTCTGCATCAAAGCGTTTGCTTAAGTTAGGGAACTTCATAGTCCAATTTCCAAATAAGTTTTCAGAGTCGCTGCAACACGGAGTTTCTTTGCATATTCTATGAGTTTCGCGATGTTCCTGTCAGTGCGATGCAGATATGCTTTTAGGATTTCGGCGCATACGTCCAGGCCGATTTTGTTGCGGTATTTGATAGCGTCGCAGACGGAGCGTTCTAAGTCGGTAACGCGCACCTTGTGCCCATGAACCTCCGCGGTCGTGGTTCCGAATTCCAGCAGATGATCGGACCAGTAGTAAAGTGTTATCGGAGGGAATTTGGGCAATACGAGTTTGCGTTTGCGCGGAATGGCGATGCAAAATGCGGAGGGAATTTGTGTAGTGAGCTCATAATGCTCCCATGCGGAATACATGCACAGTACGCCGCCGGGCACAAGCACGTCTATGTCGAGCATCGTATCTGCTAGAGTGGTGGGCACCGCAAACACCCCGGGGCGCAGGCGGAGCAACTCGCCTGACTGGACTTTTTGCAGTGCCTGGTGATACTGGTAGGCGCTCATGTTTTCGCGAATCATGAAGCCTTCGGTATTGCCGATTTCTTTTCCGTCGTATATGACCATATTCTCAATGTAATAAAATTACGGCACTTTTACAAATATGCCGTAGAAAATTTAACATTTTGAAGTGACCCTTACCTCCACACTTTAACCCGCTTCCCGTTCTCGAGGCGGTGCGTGCGGGTTTCGTTGGGTAGTATCTCGCGGCCGACGAGCGTGCCGTCGATGCGGTAGATTTTGACGGGGGTGGCTGCGCTGCGGTTTTGTGCCCGGGGCATGATTCTGGTGGTGCCGCTGGTGTCGGGCGCTGCGGGGGTTGTATCGGTGGCCGCATTGACTGCGATCGCGATGGAGTCGGTGGATACGGTGAAGTTGTCGAATCGTATAAAGCAGTCGTGGGTGGGGGCCCATTCGGCGCTGCTTCCGCCGTGGAAGGTGGAGAGGTAGAACTTGTCGACTTTCACGGTGTCGTAGTCGCGGAGCCTGAGCGTGTCTACGTCGAGTACGGGTTCGCCGTCGAGCCATGCCTGCACGCGGCCGTTCTTGTCGCCGTTGCCGGGGGCGCTCACGGTGTTCATGCTTACCTTGTTCACAATGCGGTGCCACGTGCCGGTGGTGAACTGCTTTTGCGTGATGGTGCCGTTCAGGTCCCACTTGAAATCGTCGCCGTATTCGGAGCTTTGCCCCATAAAATAGATGAGCTGCACGGCGTTGCCGTCTTTGCGCCACATGATGCGTGCGCTCCAGCCGTCGCCGGTTTCGGGCAGGGCGTTGCCGGTGTAGCACTTGCCGCCGCAGAGTCCGGGGAGTTTGCCGCCCAGCTGGAATTCGAATCCGTCTTCGAAGAATATGTCGTAGGCGCTCCACATGGTGTCGGCGGTTTTCACGAGCGGCTGGATGATTTGTGCGGCGCAGGCGGGCGTGTCGTTGTCACTCGGGCCCACGCAGCCTTTGGGGTACTTGAGTTGCAGTACGTTGCCGTGTTCCTCGCCGTCATGCACGATCTTGGAATTCTCGCCGTTGTTCTTGTCCATGGCGTACCACCAGCTGCCATCGGTGCTGTTGCGCTTGAAGTCTTCTTTTGCTTGCGCATTGCCGTACACGCCGACTTCGCGGTTTTCGAAGTCGACAAACGAGACGGTGTCGCTGGCCCCTTGCGCGAATTGTGCGAAGGTGGCCGCAGCGGCAAACAGGGTGGTGCATATATATCGTTTCATATTGTTTCTATGTATTAATCTATAGCTTTTTTTGCGGGGTGCGCTGGAATTTTTGCATATTTCTTGCAAAAGGGAGATTCTTATGACTATTGCCTTGATTGTCTATCTCGTGTTCCTTTTATTGATTGCGGTTCGCAGTGCGCGGCGTGTCAAGGATGTTCCTGATTTCTTTGTGGCGCGCAAGGGCGCGTCGGCCAAGGCGGTGGCGGGGAGTCTCGTCGCGACGATTCTCGGCGGGTCGGCGGTGATCGGTGCGGTGGATTCCGGCGCAAGGCTTGGCGGGGCTGCCAGCTGGTTCATGCTTGTGGGGGCGCTCGGGCTCTTGGCACTGATTCCTTTCGCGGGTCGTGCGTATAGTCACGGGAAGTACGCGCTTCCGGATTTGGTGGAGAACCTGTACGGTAAAGGGCCTCGCCTGGTGGCGTCTGTCGTGATTCCTGTTGCGTGGACGGGCATTGTCGCAGCGCAGATTATCGCAGCGGCAAAGCTCCTGATGACTTTTACTCCTATGGGCTACACCACGGCGGCGATTGTGGCGGCGGCTGTCTTTACGGGTTACACGCTTGCGGGCGGGCAGCTTTCGATTTTGCGTACGGACTTTTTCCAGGCTTGCTTGATTATTGCCGGCTTGTTGCTTGTGGCGGGGTTTGCGCTGTTTGGCGCGGGTGGCCCGTCGGTCGGCTTTGCGGATAGTCTTTTGAGCGGTTCTTCTGCGCCGGCTTTCCCGTTTAGTACAAACTTCTCTCCGTTCGACTTGTTCTTGCTGGTGCTCACGTACGGTACCACGTACACGGCGGGGCCCGACATTTTCAGCCGCATGTTCTGCGCGAAGGACGTGGCCACGGCGAAGAAGGGCATTGCGTTTGCGGCTTGTACGCTTATCCCGGTTGCGTTCGTCATTGGCTTCTTGGCTGTGTATGGTGCTGGGCTTGGCGATGTGTCTGGCGCGCGTATCACTGCTATTGCAGACAAAGTATTGCCGCCGTTTCTCATTCCGTTGTTTGCGCTTGCCTTGCTCAGCGTTGTCTTGAGCAGCGCCGACACGACGCTTCTCAGCAGTTCCGTGATCATCTGCGGGCTGTTCGGCGTAGAGAAGCGCTCGTCGGGCGTTGCGCGTGCGCGCATCGTGATTTTTTTGAACGGTATCGTGGCGCTGTTGCTCGCGCTTGTGTTTACCGACATCATCGGCACGCTGCTGCTTGCGCTTGCTGTATATGCGGGCGCGTTCACTGTCCCTATATTATGGGGACTTCTCGGGCATAAGGCCAAGCCGAAGTTCGTTGCGGCGGCTATTGTCGCTGGCGGAGCGCTTGCTTTAGCCGGAAAACTGTGCCCTGCGCTGCCAGGATCTCTTGGTGCGCACACGGGAGATATATTGATGGTCGCTGCGTTCGCTGTGAACGCCATTATATTGGCTGTTGGACGCGTTTCCAAATAATGCGGAAATGCGAATAAAAACGTCAAACGTTGATAATGTGTTGATAAGTGGGATATAACGTGGATTGTTTCCGGTCGATTCAAAAAAAATTAAAAAAAATGATTTTTTTTCAAAAAAACCCTTGACATTCTCCCTGAAAATTCTATAATTGGCCTCACCCACGAACGAGACGCCTGAACGGCCGAACGGGACTGGGACGGAGGCCCCGAGAGGCCGCCGGGCAGCTTGAAGGAATCGGAGATGTGCTTAGTGACGGCCC
>JAFPWY010000004.1 GCA_017412605.1 Fibrobacter sp.
ATTTAGCGATTTCGCCGTAAGGCGGAACCCGAAGGGCAAAAGCTGAGTGAAACGAAGGTTTTGTCCATCTCGCTATTCTCGATAAAAAGCCTCCGCAGGGGGCTTTTTGTATCGGAATATCATGCGAGATGAGAACTCACGTAGAGTCAGCTTTCGTGTTTTTCAGGGCTTCAGTGCGAGAAGTTCCGCTTCTGTGATGTTCATTTTCTTGGCAATGCGTTTCACGAAAAGCTTCATCTTCTTTTCGCTATTCGCCTGCTCTTGCAAAATGCCTTCTTCGCGACCTTCTTCACGACCTATTTTTCGGCCTTCTCGGCGTCCGGCTGCCTTAGCCATGCGCTTGGCGTCGGCGATGCTGACGAACCCCATCCGCTGTCCAATGCTCTTGAATGCCATAGTCATCTCCTTGACCAGGTCCTGGTCGACGTACGATTCTAAATATAACTCTATTTTCTTCACAACGGTAGCCCTTGTGTCGTTGTCGAGCTTGTCGAGTAGCGAGTTCAGGATGGTTCCCGCACCGCGGAGCCCGTCGGGGTCGTAGGCGTGCTTCATCACCAGCGTGCCGATGGCGGCTACCGCATTGTCCGCGTCGTTGCAGTCCGTGTCGCGTATGTCCGAGAGGTTCACCATCACGCATTCGAACGGGAGGTCACCCCCGTTGAATTCCGCAAACCGATTCTTCCTGAAGTCCGCGACGGGATCCCAGTCGGTCTTCCCGTTGTAGATGATGATGGCCTTCGTGGGGAGCCACATGAAGTCGGAACGGCTCTTGTTCACCATCACCTCGAAAACGTAGCGGTAGATCTGCGCGAGCACGTCATCCTTCCTGACGGACTTGTGTTCGAGTAAAATCCCCACGAACGCATCGGGGCCGCCCGTGAGCGACTTCGCCTTGAACGCGAGGTCGGCCTCGCCCTGTTCGCCCACAGAACTGAACCTGCCGGGGATGGGCTCCAGGCTTTCCATGTCGACATTCGAGAGCATCCTGCGGAGGGCCGGGGTCCTGCGCTGCGCGAGCCGCAATAGCGCGCTCGTGTTTTCTGGAATGCTGTAAATATAGCGGAAGAACGGGTCGTGCTTGCGGCGCGTTGTCTTCGCCTTGACGGTCGCTTTGACCACCTTTTTTGTTGTCTTTCTTGCCATGTTGCCCTTTGCCCGCATGCGGGCATGCCTGGATGCGGGTACGCCCCCGTTGGCGGACAGGGGACAGTCCCCCGTCTGCATGTATAGACGTTTTTGCGGGGAAAATTTTCCGGGAATTTGAGGCAAAAAGATGTTTTCGCCGAGCAAAAAAAGGTTCACAGGTGGTTTTCTGTTTATACAGAAAAAGGCAACCTTAATGCAAAGGGCCGCCCGAGGTATAAAAAATCGGGCCGGCTTCACCGGCCTTTTTGGAGGGGGCTTGGCGGTTGGCAACCTAGTCCTTAAGGCAACGAACAGAGAACCCGAGGTCCTTGTAGTCGATGTTCAGGCGCGCACAGTCGTAGCCGTAGTTCAAGTACATGTAGTACGCGTCGTTGCTATAGTTCTCCGTAGAACTCCAGAAGAGCGCTTCGTAGCCCTCGCCGTAGAAAACCCCATAGTAGTCCCTGTTGCCAGCAGGCAACGCCGAGAAGGAATAGGAATCCGAGCCATTGCCGCTTGTCCCATCATCCTTATCATTCCAGCCTCTCATGGACTTGAGCATTATTCCTGCGGTTGCTTTTCCCCCTACTGCAGTGAACAGGGCGTTCCATTCCGTGATATCGGGCAGGTGCCAGCCCTCAGGGCAAATGCCGCGCACCGGATTTGTCGGCGAGCATTTTATATTATAGCCGCACCTCATGCCGTTCGTGCTCCACGTTCCCACGCTGTCCATCGCGGCAGCCCAGGTGTAGAGGCGACCGTATTTGGCACAGTTGGCAGCATCATTGTCATAGCACCAGCTAGTGGAATCGGAGGTATAGCTGCTATATTTAAAGGGAACGTCTGTGTATGCGTAGTTCAGGTTTTCCGCCATCCACCACTGTTCACCGATTTTCACCGTCTTGTAAGTCTGTCCGTCCCTGTCGTCCGTCAGGGTGCCATATTCGCAGTTGTCCTCAGTCTCGGTTTTACAAGGCAAAGCCACAGAACTCGATGAGCTGTTTTTTTCATCTGAACTACTAGACTTGCCATCTTTACTGCTGCTGGACGTTTTTACCGCGCTAGAACTTGACCGTGATTTGTCGCTGCTGCTAGAGTCACTTGCCTTATTAGAACTAGACTTCGCTTTTGCGCTTGACGAAGACTTTTTCTCCGAGTCCGGCTGAATCGCCTTAGTCAACGAATCATCAACGACCCAGAGCCCCTTCTTACAGACATAGGCTGTATCCTCGTCTTCCACATAGGCTGTCTTGCCGTTGCGATCCCCTGTGCAAGCAGACAAGTCGTCGAAAGAGGGAACAACCGCATCGACTTTCTCGCCAGATTCAGCATCCTTGGCAGAGTCGGAGTCCTTGTCCAGAATCGATTCCGTCAAGGAATCATCGGCAAGTTCAGTGTCCCTGGCGGGGTCGGTTCCCTTGCTGTCGCCACCACAGGCCGCAAGCGCAAGCAACAAGGCCCACAAAGCAAGACCTACAAAGAAACGACTCATGATACCCCCTTGGTGACACTCATTCGGAAAATATACACTTTTTCAATGCATCGTCAACCTGAATAGATTGCTTCGGGACTGTTCGTCCCTCGCAATAACAAGGAGCGGCCTTTTTTAAAAGGAGATCCCCGGCCAAGCCGGGGATGACAGGTTGGGTGGAGGCGGGGATGACAGGGATGGGACGCGGGGATGACATACCGCTCAGGCGCCACGCTTATCTTTTGAACAAATCAGAGTGCGTTCCGGTATCCACGAGCGTAAGCGTCAGAATCCCCCTGTTTTTTCTGTAACACAGAAGCCAGTCGGGATGTATATGAAGCTCCCGCGTTCCCGAAAATTTTCCAGTCAATTCGTGGTCTCGGTATTTTTCGTCTAGAACCTGATCCGTCCGAAGCAACTCTACAACTGTCTTAAGTTCTTCTAATGGGAGACCTCGCTTTTTGCAAAGCTTGTACCCCTTCTTGAAACGACTCGTCCAAATGACTTCGTAAATCATTTATCCAAATCCGCCCACATCTCGTCCATGTCCGTATAGCGTTTGGTCTTCGGGTCCGCTTCAAGGCGTTTCGCCTCTTCGACAGCCTCGAGAAGTTCGCAGGAACGATCCGGGTACTTGACTTCGAAGGGGAGCCCTCGCTGCAAAACCACCTGCCGCAGGAACATGGAAATCGCCTGAGACATCGAAAGTCCCAGCCCTTCAAGGAGGGCGTTGGCTTGATTGTTCAGTTCGGAATCAATGCGGAAATTTTTAGCTATGGTACTCATAGCTATAAATATATATTGTTTCGCTTGCAGATACAAGCATTTGCTTGCAAATACTTTCAGTTTTATAATGGATAGTTTCATATACATCTTACCCGAAGAGTATTCCCATATCTATTTCCGGTTTTTGTGCGGCGGCCCCGCACGGCAAATGGGGACAGTCCCCCGTCTGCATGTATAGACGTTTATGCGGGGAAATTTTTCCGAGGTTTTAAGGTAAAAAGATGTTTTCGGCGGGCAAAAAAGTTTCACAGGTGGTTTTCTGTTTATACAGAAAAAGGCAGCCTTAATGCAAAGGGCCGCCTGAAGTATAAAAATCGGGCCGGCTTCGCCGGCCTTTTTTGGAGGGGGCTTGCGCGCACGCGCGCTAGCCCCGCTCGCTCTAGCGGCAAGCCGCTTAGGCGAGCCTGCTAGTCCCTAAGGCAACGAACAGAGTACCCGTAGTACTTGATGGTGCCGTACAGGTACGGAGTGTCGTTGTTGTAGCCCAAGCCCATGTGGTACGCGCCGTCGCTACCGTCCTCCGTAGAACTCCAGAAGTCCGCGTTGCTGCCCTCGTCGTAGAAATTCCCATTGATGCTCCTGTCGCCAGCAGGCAACGCCGAGAAGGAATAGGCGTCCGAGCCATTGCCATTGCTGATCCAGCCTTCCGTGGACTTTAGCATTATTCCTACGGTTCTTTTTCCCCCTACCGCATCGAACAGGGCGTTCCATTCCGTAATATCGGGCAGGTGCCAGCCTTCAGGGCAAATGCCGCGCACCGGATTTGTCGGCGAGCATACCATATAATAGCCGCAACCCATGCCGTTCGTGCTCCACGTTCCCACACTGTCCATTGCGGCAGCCCAGGTGTAGAGGCGACCGTATTTGGCACAGTTGGCAGCATCATTGTCATAGCACCAGCTAGTGGAATCGGAGGTGATATCACCAACTTTAAAGGGAACGCCTGTGTAAGCATAGTTCAAATTCTCTGCCATCCACCACTGTTCACCGATTTTCACAGTCTTGTAAGTCTGTCCGTCCCTGTCGTCAGTCAGGGTGCCATATTCGCAGTTGTCTTCTGTATCGATTTTGCAACCTAGAGGGACCGCAGAACTCGATGAGCTGTTTTTTTCTGAACTACTAGATTTATCGTTTGATGACATTTTCTCCGAGTCCGGTCCATAGTCCTTAAGGCACCGAACTGAGAACCCTTTGAGCTTGAAGTCGTTGAACAGGTACGCATCGTCGTCGTAGTCCAATTTCACGTAGTACGCGTAGTAGCTATCGTACTCCGTATAACTCCAGAAGTACGCGCCGTAGCCCTCGATGTAGAAATTCCCATTGTAGTACCTGAGGCCAGCAGACAACGCCGAGAAGGAATAGGCGTCCGAGCCATTGCCGCTTGTCCCATCATCCTTATCATTCCAGCCTTCAGTGGACTTGAGCATTATTCCTGCGGTTCTTTTTCCCCCAACCGCATCGAACAGGGCGTTCCATTCCTTGATATTGGGCAGGAGCCAGCCTTCAGGGCATACACCACGAACTTTGACGTGGTTGAGGTTGCAGTCTTTCCCAACGCCGCAACCATTGGCCGAATTACCAGGAATAATACCAGCGCTATCCATTGCAGCACTCCACAAGTACAAGCGGCCATATTTAGCGCAATTAGCGGGGTCATCATTATAGCAATAGCTGGAAGAGTCTTCATCCGCGGTCTGCTGAATATATCTATAGTTCAAATTTTCCGCCATCCACCACTGTTTGCCGATTTTCACAGTCTTGTAAGTCTGTCCGTCCCTGTCGTCCGTCAGGGTGCCATATTCGCAGTTGTCCCCAGCCTCGGTTTTGCAAGGTGAAGCTACAGAAACTGTAGGGACCACAGAACTCGATGAGCTGTTTTTTTCACCTGAACTGCTTGACTTGCCATCTTTACTGCTACTTGATTTGGCATTGCTACCAGAATCACTTGCCTTACTAGAACTTGACTCCGCTTTTGCGCTTGACGATGACTTTTTCTCCGAGTCCGGCCGAACCGCCTTAGTCAACGAATCGTCAACGGCCCAGAGCCCCTTTTTACAGACATAGGCAGAATCCTCGTCTTCCACATAAGCAGTCTTGCCGTTGCGATCCCCTGTGCAAGCAGGCAAGTCGTCGAAAGTGGTAACAACTGTATCGACATTCTCGCCAGGTTCTGCATCCTTGGCAGAGTCGGAGTCCTTGTTCTGAATCGATTCCGTCAAGGAATCATTGGCTGTCCAGCGCTTGCTTTCGCAGACATAGGCCTTCTTCTCATCTTCCACATAAGCGGTCGAGCCTTCTCGCTTGTCCGTACAGACGGTCAAGTCGTCGTAGGTGGAAACGACGGTGTCGACCATTTCGGCAAGTTCTGCGTCCTTGGGGTCGGTTCCCTTGCTGTCGCCACCGCAGGCCGCAAGCGCAAGCAACAAGGCCCACAAAGCAAGACCTACAAAGAAACGACTCATGATACCCCCTTGGCGACACTCATTCGGGAAATCTACACTTTTTTCAATGCATAGTCAACCTGAATAGATTGCTTCGGGACTGTTGGTCCCTCGCAATAACAAGGAGCGGCCTTTTTTAAAAGGAGATCCCCGGCCAAGCCGGGGATGACAATGTGAGTGTATCGCAGGGATGACAATGTGAATGAAAAATGAAATCCCCGACCAAGTCGGGGATGACAAAGGAATGCGCCGGGGATGGCACAGCCTTAGAAATGAATCACGCGGACCTTGATGACCTTGTCGAGCTTGCCGAGCTTTTCGATGATGGAGTCATCGACCTTGCTTTCGACGTCAACGAGGTTGTAGCCGATTTTGCCGTTGCTCTTGTTGCTGAACGAGGCAATGTTGATGCCTTCGGCACCGAACACCTTCGTGATTTCGGAGATCATGTTCGGGACGTCCTGGTTGATGACCACGACGCGGCTCTTGACGCCGGCGTGCGGGTGATCAACGAGGGCCGGGAAGTTCACGGAATTGCGGACGCAACCGTATTCGATGTAGTCCTTCAATTCTTCGACGGCCATCACGGCGCAGTTTTCTTCGGCTTCTTCGGTGGAAGCGCCGAGGTGCGGGAAGCAGGTCACCTTGTCGTTCTTGATGAGGTCAGCATCCGGGAAATCGCAGAGGTAGCCCTGGAGGGAACCGGAAGCGAGCATTTCGTTGACCGGGGCCATCTCGACGATACCGCCACGGGCGAAGTTCATGATGTAGCTGCCCTTGAAGCCGGCGAGGTTCTTGCGGTTCAGGAGGTTTTCGGTCACGCCCTTGATGAACGGAACGTGAACGGTGAGGAAGTCGGACTTGGCGATGACTTCTTCGAGCGTAGCCGTTTCAACCTTGTTCGAAAGTTCGTGCATGTTGGCGGCGTTCGGATACGGTTCGTAAGCGAGAACGCGCATGTTCTTCCAACGGGCATAGTTGGCAACGAGCACACCAATCTTGCCGAGGCCAATCACGCCGAGCGTCTTGCCAGCGAGTTCCATACCGGCAAACTTCTTCTTGCCGCTTTCGACGGTCTTGGCGAGGTCCGGATCGTTCACGTCGAGGCTCTTGACCCAAGCAGCGGCCTTATCCACGTTACGGACGGCCATGCCGAGCACGGTCATCACGAGCTCGGCAACGGCGTTGGCGTTTGCACCCGGAGTGTTGAACACGCAGATGCCCTTCGCGGAGGCCTTGTCGATGGTGATGTTGTTCACGCCAGCGCCGGCGCGGGCGACAGCCAGCAGGCCGTCGAAGTTATCGGTATCAACCTGAGCGGAACGCACCAAGATGGCATCCGGATTTTCGACAGAGTCGGAAACCTGGTAGAACGAGCCAAACAGGCTCAAGCCTTTCTTGGAAATGTTGTTCATCGTCTTAATAGTTGCCATTGTATTGTCCTCTTATGGATGATTGTTAAAATGATTGATGATTGATAATGTATGATTGATGATTATTCAATTTGGCGGCGTAGCCGCGATTATAACAATTATTCATTATCAATTATCCATTATCAATTCTCTAAGGTTCTTGCCATCTGCCTCTTTCTTTTATCAAATTCACGAGTTCCTCGATGGCGTCTTCTTCGGGGATATTCTTCTTGACCGCCGTCTTGCCTTCGAACAGCGTAATGCGGCCGGGGCCACCGCCCACGTAGCCGAAGTCGGCGTCCGCCATCTCGCCCGGGCCGTTCACGATGCAGCCCATGATGCCGATGGAGATGTCCGAGAGGTGGCCGAAGCGGGCCTTGATCTTGCCCATCACCTGCTGGATGTCGTACAAGGTACGTCCGCAGCTCGGGCAGCTGATAAAGTTCGTCTTGCTGCGACGGCAGTAGGCTGCCTGCAAGATGTCGAATGCCAAAAGCACGGATTCCTTGGCGCCCTTGTAGCCGTCGATAACGACGGCATCGCCAAGACCGTCGGTCACGAGGCTTCCAATGTCGGCGGAAACGCGGAGCGTTTCGGTTTCGTTGTCATTAATCTTCGCGTAGAGCAAAATCGGGTCTTGGCGACCTGCCGCATCCAATGCGGCAGCAAGGGCGCGCACGCCGGAAACCATCTCCGGGCCGGTGTAGCAGAATACGGAACCTGCAGGAACGGCGGAAGGATTCTGGGCGAAGCCCGCGATATCCATCGCGTCCTTGAATTCCACGATCGGCTTCTCGTTCAAGCTCGGGAGCGCGAATTCCGCGTTGCGGCGTTCGCCGGTGAGCGCAATCGCGTCGGCCTTCACGCCGACCTTCACCGGGCTGTTGCCGCCAATCTCCACGCCGGAGACCTTCACGGCCTCGGTAGCGCGGCGTTCGTAATGGTACGGGTCCTTCTCGAAGACCGGCACGTTGTAAGCAGTCGGAGCAGCGGGAAGCGCACAGGCCTTGATGAGTTCCTGCGCCACCGGGACTTCGGCCACCGGATCCTCGGTAAGCGAAACGCGAATCGTATCGGCAAGGCCATCGAGCAAAAGCGCACCGATGCCCGCCGCAGACTTGAGTCGCCCGTCGGCACCGGCTCCGGCCTCGGTCACGCCCACGTGGAACGGATACGGCTTGAAGCCTTCCTGCTTGATGCGGGCGGCGAGCATGCGGTAAGCGGCAATCGCCACGCGGGGATTGCTGCTCTTCAAACTTAGAACAACCTGGTCAAAATGTTCCGCCTCGCACACGGCCAGGTATTCCATGGCGCTTTCCACCATGCCTTCCACCGTGTCGCCGTAGCGGTAAATCATGCGGGCCGAGAGCGAACCGTGGTTCACGCCAATACGGATGGCGCGTCCCAGACGCTTGGCCTCCTGGACGAACGGCGTGAAAGCCTCGGCGACCTTCTCCTTGCCTTCGTCGAACATCTTGTCCGTCTGGTTCTCGAGCGTGAGGATGCCCGTATCCACAAAGTTACCCGGATTGATGCGGACCTTCTCGACCCACTTGAGCGCCTCGAACGCGGCCTTCGGCTGGAAATGGATGTCGGCGGAAACCGGCACCTTGCAACCCGCGGCACGGACTTGCTTCATCACTTCTTCAAGGCCCTGCGCATCGGCAAAAGTCGGAGCGGTAATGCGAACCAGGCCACACCCCACCTTGGCGAGCGCCAAAGTCTCGGCCACCGTCTTCTCGACGTCCTTGGGCTTGGTGGTGGTCATGGACTGAACTAAAATGGGGGCGTTGCCCCCTATCAAAGCCTCGCCAACGCGGACTTGTACAGTTTCCCTGCGGACCGCATTGAAGCGGTCGGCTACATACGGGAATTCGCTAAACTTGGTCATGCCCCAAATTTAGAAAAAGGCTCGTAATACGGACACCCCCACCATCAAAAAAACAGCAATAAAAAAGCCCTCACCGGCACATTGCCGATGAGGGACTTTCAATTTCTTTTAGATTAGTTTATCTAAAATTACGCTTCAGCCGGGGCTTCCGGAGCAGCTTCTGCAGCAGGTGCTTCAGGAGCGGCTTCTGCCGGGGCAGCCGGTGCTTCAGCAGCCGGGGCGGCCTTCGGAGGGAGCAGAGCCTTCATGGAAAGCTTCACCTTGCCCTTCGGGTCAACACCGAGGCAGAGCACTTCGACTTCGTCACCAACGTGAACGACGTCTTCGACCTTCTCGACGCGGTGGTCGGCAAGTTCGGAGATGTGCACGAGACCGTCACGGCCCGGGAGGATTTCGACGAAGGCGCCAAACGGCTGGATCGTCTTGACCTTGCCCTTGTACTTGCGGCCCGGTTCGGGTTCGGCAGTGAGTTCTTCGATCATGCGGCGGCAAACTGCAGCGGCCTTGCCACTCGGGGCGGCAATGTCGATGTTGCCATCGTCGTCGATGTTGATGGTGCAACCCGTCTGAGACTGCATACCCTTGATCACGGAGCCACCGGAACCGATGACGTCGCGGATCTTGTTGGTCGGGATGCGCATCTTGATCATGGTCGGAGCCTTCTCGGAAACCTTCGGACGCGGAGCGGCGAGGCCGAGTTCAGCCATCTTGCCGAGGATGTGCAGGCGGCCTTGGCGTGCCTGTTCCAGAGCTTCACGCATGAGTTCCGGCGTAATGCCGCGGATCTTGATATCCATCTGGAAGGCAGTGATACCTTCGGCAGTACCCGTCACCTTGAAGTCCATATCGCCGAGGTGGTCTTCCGTACCGGTGATGTCGGTCAAGATCTTGATCTTGCCACCTTCCTTCACGGAACCCTTTTCGGAGATGAGGCCCATGGCGACACCTGCGACCGGAGCCTTGATAGGAACGCCAGCGTCCATCAAGCTGAGGCAGCCACCGCAAACAGAGGCCATGGAAGAAGAACCGTTGGATTCCTGAATTTCGGAAACCACGCGGATGGTGTACGGGAAGTCTTCCGGCAGCGGAAGAACGGCAGCGAGAGAACGTTCGGCGAGGTGGCCGTGACCGATTTCGCGGCGGCTCATGCCGAGGCGCTTGCATTCACCCACGCAGTACGGCGGGAAGTTGTAATGCAACATGTAGCTCTTGGAGCCTTCGCCCTGCAGGCTTTCGTAGCGCTGTTCGTCGGCCTTGGAGCCGAGCGTGCAGACCACGAGACCCTGGGTTTCGCCACGCTGGAAGATCGCAGAACCGTGAGCACTCGGGAGAACGCCGAGTTCGATTTCGATCGGGCGGACTTCGGTCGTAGTACGGCCGTCGAGACGCACGTCTTCGTTCAGGATCATTTCGCGCATGGCTGTGCGTTCGTAGTCGCTGAAGATTGCCTTAGCGTCGGCAACGAGAGCAGGATCCTGTTCTTCGTCCTTGCCGATGATGGCGAGAATGCGTTCGTCTTCGAGCATCTTCGCGCAGAGGTCTGCCATAGCCGGATAGAAGTCGGTCTTCACCATGTTGGAGTGGACGTCCTTGTTCAGTTCGTCCCACACGACTTCCTTCACCGTGGCGAGAAGCTTTTCGTGGGCTTCGCCAACGTGCTGCGGCTTGAGTTCCATCTTGGGCTTAGCGCAGCGGTCCACCAGTTCCTGTTGGGCCTTGCACATGAGCTTGATGGCTTCGTGACCGGCGAGAATTGCATTAATCATCGTGTCTTCGGACACTTCGTAGGCACCGCCTTCCACCATGCAGACGGAATCTTCGGTACCGGCGACCACCAGGTCCAGATCGGCGCAAGCCATCTGTTCGTAGGTGGGCATCACGATGTTCTGTCCATCGACCACAGCCACGCGTACGGCGGCGACCTGCTGTTCGAAGGGCAGCTCGGAAAGACCGATGGAAAGGGAGGCAGCCGAAACACCGAGCACGTCGGGTGCGAACTTGCGGTCGGCAGAGAGCACCTGGACGATCACCTGGACTTCGCGCGTGAAGTTCTCGGGGAACATCGGGCGAATCGGGCGGTCGATGATGCGGGCGGACAGCGTCTCTTCGTCAGAGGGGCGTCCGGCTTCGCGCTTGTTGTAACCGCCCGGGAGGCGGCCGGCAGCATAGGCCTTTTCACGATATTCAACGGTCAGCGGGAAGAAGTCCCCTTCCTTTTCTTCGCCGTAGCAGACAGTAGAGAGCACGAACGCGTCGCCCATCTTGGCGACGGCAGCTCCGCGAGCCTGCTTTGCGATACGGCCCGTTTCAAACGTGATGACACGACCGTCCGGAAGCGTAACAGACACTTCCTTGGGGTCGAGCATCTTGCCGTATTTTTGATGGTATGCGTCAATAGACATAGATTTTCTCCAGTCCGCAGATTATCCGCGGAGACCGAGTTCCTTGATGAGAGCACGCTGAGCGAGGATGTCCTGTTCGGCGTAGTACTTAAGAAGGTTGCGGCGCTTAGCCACCATGGCAGACAGACCGCGGAGAGAGTGGAAATCCTTCTTATGGCTCTTGATGTGTTCCGTCAGATTCTTGATCTTTTCAGTAAGGATTGCGATCTGGACGCGGACGTTTCCGGTATCCTTTTCGTTTGCACCAAACTTGGCGGTGAGTTCTGCAGCTTTTTCCTTAGTAATAGTAGCCATTATAGCCATTCCTTTTTTTGATTGTTGTTTCATTACATGTTTTTGTCCGAGTTTCCCTGCTCTTGCACCAGTGGAATTGGCGAATCTGGTCACAGGACCCAGTCAAAAATGCAATTTGGCGGAAAATATAGATATTAGAAGAGAGACTAGAGACTAGAGACTAGAGAAAAAGGGTGATTTTAGGGCAATATTGCTATCTTTACCTCCCGAAATGCTCGAATCCCTGAACTTTCACTTTTCTTTCTACGACTGGCTCCTGATTTTCATGGTCACGGCCCTCGGTACGCTGAGCGCCTACCTGAAGGACCCCCAGCTCAAGGCCGTCACGGCGACCATCCCCATCCCCTGCGGGTTCGCCTACATCGCGGTCGGGCTCCCCATGGGCACAGCCAACGCCATCTCGGGATTCATGTGCCTGCTGTACGTGCATATCGTGCGCATCCTGCATTACAAGGTGAAGATTCCCATCGTCCCAAGCATCATCGCGGGACTCGCCTTCTTTGTCGCGCTGGGTACGTTCCTCATGCCCCGCATCCCCGAAGGGGAAGCCTACTTTATCGCCGTATGCGTCTTTGACCTTGTCGTGGGAATCATCCTCTTCCAGAAGCAGTCCTACAAGTCCGGAACACGCTACAAGACTCCCCTCCCCGTCTACATCAAGGCCCCGGCCATCGCGGGCGTCGTCGCGGGGCTCATGCTCATCAAGCGGCTCATGGGCGGATTTTGTACAAGCTTCCCGATGATGAATTCCATCGTGAGCTACGAAAGCCGATTCTCGCTGGGCGACCAGTGCCGCCAACTCCCGCTGTTCCTCATCGCGGGGCCGTTCATGTTCGTGGAGATGCGCTACATCGAGATATTCCTGCACCTGAACCACTGGATTGTGCTACTGTGCGGCTACGTCCTGTTCGCCGCCATCTACTGGCCCCTGAACAAGGAACTCAAGCGCAGGAACGAGGCTGCCTGCACAAAATATAGCCATGCGGAGAACTTGCCCGTTAAATAACTTTTACTCCATAGACCATTACCCCATATTTGTATATATTAGACGAAAACAAAAAATAGAGGCTTAAATGAAAAAGAGCGTTTCCTTACTCCCCATCATGGCGCTTTCCGTAGCATTCCTCGCCGCATGCTCCGACGACTCCTCCAGTGGCAGCAACCCGACAACCCCCGACCAGGCCAGTTCCTCATCCGAAATACTTTTGCCGGGAAGCAGCGACATCGCACCGGGCTCCAGCAGTGACATGGCTGCAGCAAGCAGTTCCTCCGAAGACGTTTACCAACCTATTGACCCGTCGGCCATCACGCTTGACGAAGACGGCTTTGCCGACATCAAAGCCGTATACCGCAGTCTGCAAGCTAATGAGAAAGCCGTTTTCGTCATCCGCCATGCAGAACGTGACATGTATGTCACCAGGCAAGGCGAACTTACCGAAGACGGCGAAGAACAAGCACTGGAAGTCGGCAGGAAGCTGGTCGGTCCCGACGAATTCACATTCACGCACACCGACTACGTGAGAACCTACAAGACTTGCTACAATATCGCAGTCGGCAGAGGACAGGCGACATTCCCCAACGACACCAACGACATCTTTACGGACGGCTGGTACAAAAGCGACAGCAGCCTGTTTGTTCAATACTCGTCGGAGACGGGAGGCACACATAGTGTCATATCAAGATGGGCCTACAACGGAGATTTCGCAGATGCATTCTACGATTTCAACGAAAAGAATGCGGAAATGGTCAATATGCTCATAGGCGACTTCGCATCAGCAAGCCGCGTAAGGGTACTCTGCTCACACGACAACTTCGTGCTCCCATTGACCGTATACATGACAAACAAAGCCGTCAATCTCCGCGTATTCGAAAACCCGAAGAAGTGGCTAAACTTTGTGGCCGGCGTCGCCATAATCAAAAACGACGCGGGCGAGCAGCGCGCTTACGCAGTCAAGGGACTTGAATCCGGCGTCCAGTAACTGCAAAGCCTTACAAAATAAGGGAAATCCCCCGCTTCGGCGAGGGATTTCTTGTGTTTAAGGGTTCTGTTATACTTTGTCTTGTCGCGGACGATTCTGGTCCGCAGGGTGGCTCCGTTCTGGGAGCCGTCGATGCGCAGCGTTCTGAGCCTTGCGCTTTCCTTGGCGATTTCGGCAACCTTGCCGAGCGCCTTCGCTTTGTTTTTAGCCATAACGGCCTCCTTAAGGGGGAAATATAAAAATATATAGCGATTTTGAAATTATTATTTTTCTTATAACGGGTTACCATTATGAAAAAATTTCTTGCAATCTTATTTGCGGCCACCCTCCTAGCCGCCTGCGGCGATGACAAGTCATCTTCTGCAACGGATGACATTTCATCGTCTTCTGAAGAAACAACTCTCAGTTCTTCTGTGGAAGAAACGTCTGTTGAATCATCTTCGGACAACGAGATTAACAGTTCGTCCTCCGAAAAAAAGAATGAACAAAAATCTTCTTCTAGCCGCCAAAAAGCAAGTTCTTCAAGCAACAACACCACATCTTCGTCTTTGGAAACAAAAGAAAAATCATCTTCATCGAAAGAATTCATTTCAGATGACAACTGGATTACTACGGTAAAAATCAATCATTTTTCTTTTTTTGATGAAAAAAACATGAGATACTATTTACTAGACGACGAATGTGATTATGATTCATCCACAGGCAAATTCATATGGGTCACAGAAAATTACACTGGAGTATTTGACAAATACGATTCCGCCTTACTCCAATTCGAGTATAATGGTGATTCACTTAAATACATGATTGACCATTCATACGGCTTCAAAATATCAAACGACACCCTATACGAATGTGATTATTATGGTAATGCCTGTGATACAATCAAAAACGCATATGTATATGTAGGAACATCAAAATCTATTTTTTCTACATGGGAATTTGTTGGTCGAATTTACGAAGGAGTATACACTCCCAAACAGCCCTATTTCAAAATCACACTTATATTAGAGCCAAACCAAAGAACAGTAAGAACTAGCTACAGGAACCTTAACGAAATCTATGAGCCATATGAATACTGCTATTTAATTTACAAATTATTTGAAGACGAATCAAAAGAAGAAACTTGTTTTAATTACTTCAAGAAAAACCAACAACCCTCTTCAGACACATTGCTTATAGATAACGATTTACGAATTGTGCAGAAAAATCCTACCGCAGCAAATATTTTGATAGGCAACAAAAATTTTGAAGTCAATATTACATACACAATAGATACGCAACCAACAACCTACATTGTACAAACAAAAAACATATCATACCAAGGAACGACCTGTACCTCTTGGTATAAGGGCCTTGATATTACACAACAGTATTGCGAAGACAACAACCCTGATTTAGATTTTATTCAAAAAGATTACAGCACGATTCTCGGAACATACGTTGATAAGCTAGTCGGCTACAGTGACAATAACGACGAATTCGAAGAATGTATAAAACAATTTAATTTAAAATAAAGGCTTCTTTTGAAAAGTTCCATTGCGCAAAATATTCGCCATTATGGTTTTAAGCGCCTGCTGCTTGCGGTTTCGGGCGGGTTAGATTCTATTTGCTTGGCGCATTATTTTATTGAGAACAAAGAGGCTTTGGGCATTGAATGGCTGGGCATTGCGCATGTGCATCACGGGCTGCGCGAAGGCACTGCCGACCGCGACGCCCAATTTGTCGAGGCGTTTGCGAAGTCGCACAATGTCCCATTTTTCTTGAAAAAGTTGGACGGCGAAGCGCTCAAGGCCGCCGAAGGCTCGCTCGAAGAAAATGCACGAGACGCAAGGTACAATGCACTAGTCGAAATAGCTCATAGCTGTGAGCAATCAGCAGTGAGCAATGAGGAAAAGGAGATCCCCGCCTCCGCGGGGATGACAGAAAAGAATGTCGAACCTCGAGCCTCGTGCCTCGTGTCTCGTACCTCCATCGTCACGGCACACCATGCTGGAGACCAGGCAGAGACGATGTTCATGCGCCTCCACCGCGGCACAACGCTTGCGGGATTGCGGGGAATCCAACCACTGCGAGCGATGAGTGATGAGCTATCAGCGATGAGCTGTGAGCAGTCAGCTATGAGCAATGAGGAAAAGGAGATCCCCGCCTCCGCGGGGATGACAGAAAAGAATGTCGCGCCTCGTGCCTCGAGCCCCGAACCTCGCGTCTCATACCTCTTCCGTCCCTTCCTTTCCGTCTCTCGCGCAGACCTCCTCGCCTACGCCCGCGAGCACAACCTCACCTGGTGCGAAGACGAAAGCAATTCCGACGTAAAATTCGCACGCAACAAGGTAAGGCACGAACTTCTTCCCCAGCTGGAGAATTTCTGCCCGGGAGCGACAGCTCAGCTCTGCCGCATTGCAAGCCTTGCCGACCGAGCCTACAAGAAAGTCCTGGACGCTGCGGACAAGCTATACGCCCCCGCCATCGTCCCACCCGACGCCTGGCCATTCGAACCGTCGTGTGCCAAATACGGCAAGGTCCTCGCACTCGATGCTAGCGCACTCGTCTCCATTCCGCCATACCCTGAACTTCTGAGGCTGTGGCTAGATTCCCGGGGATTCCGCTTCCCCATCGACACGTTTACCAAGCCCAATCCCATCTACACGGACAATTCCCAAGCGTCGCGCACGCTCTCGTTCCGCACGCGCTTTATCGAGAAATGCCGCCATATCGTCTGGATTTACGATTCCAGCACCATCTTAGCTCCGTCAAATTTGTATTTTTCCAACGAAAAACAAAGATTTTCCGGAATCTCCGGGCAATGGCGTCACCCACAACAGGGCGACATCCTTAGCCCGATGGATATGAAGATCTCCCCCCGCAAACTTGCCGAATGGTTGCAAGAAAAAGGCATTCCCCGTTGGGAACGCGACTCGCTCCAGGTATTTGCGCAGGAAACAAGGGTTTTATTCGTATCCGGAATCCGAACAGAGAATTCGAAAAGAAAAGGATTGAAATGAGCCAAATGCAGGGAAAGCCCACCTCCCCCTTCAAGAACAGGAACTTCATCGTCCTGATTATCATGATTTTGCTCCTCTTCGTCATGTTCCCGCTCGCGACGAACGACAACAACGAAGAAATGACGCGCACGGAATTCCTCGCCATGATGGGCGACTCCAACAAGGTCATCACCGAGCTCACGTTGCAAAGGACTCCCGACGGAGTTATTGTCGAGGGCACCCGCCTGATGAGCGACAAGGAAATCGCCGAGGCCAAGCAGCAACAGAGCGCCATCGCCCGCTTTACCAAAGCCGGTAGCGAGGTTTCGAACAAGAAGCACTTCAAGACGCACATGCTCGATGTCACGAACGAGATGGCTTCGGCATGGGAAACCTACAAGGGAGTCAAGGTCAAGGTCATCCACGAATCCACAACATGGATCGACACGCTGGTCGCATTCCTCCCGGTTCTCCTCCTCATTGCCTTCTTCTGGATCATGACAAGCAGGCAGATGGGCGGTGGCGGCAAGAACCCGTTCAGCTTTGGCAAGAGCCAGGTGAAGCAACTCAACGGCAGCAAGAAGAAAACCATGTTCAGCGATGTCGCCGGTTGCGACGAAGCAAAGCAGGACTTGCAGGAACTCGTTGAATTTTTGAAGGATCCGAAAAAATACGACGAACTCGGCGGACGCATTCCGAAGGGTGCGCTGCTTGTCGGCCCTCCGGGTACCGGTAAGACGCTGCTTGCCCGTGCCGTCGCAGGCGAAGCCGGTGTGCCGTTCTTCAGCATGTCGGGTTCGGACTTTGTGGAAATGTTCGTTGGCGTGGGCGCAAGCCGCGTGCGCGACCTCTTCGAGACAGGCAAGAAGAACGCGCCCTGTATCTTATTCATCGACGAAATTGACGCCGTGGGTCGTCAGCGTGGCGCAGGCCTCGGTGGCGGGCACGACGAACGCGAACAGACGCTGAACCAGTTGCTCGTGGAAATGGACGGCTTTGCGGCAAACGAAGGCGTCATCCTGATTGCCGCCACCAACCGCCCCGACGTGCTCGACAAGGCATTGCTGCGCCCGGGGCGTTTCGACAGGCAAATCGTGGTCGGGCTGCCCGACCTGAAGGGCCGAGAAGAGATATTGAAGGTTCACCTGAAAAAGAGAAAGGTCCCGCTCGACAAGGACGTGGACATTTCGGCTATCGCGAAGGGAACGCCGGGACTCGCCGGTGCCGACCTCGAGAACCTCGTGAACGAAGCGGCCCTCCTCGCCGCCCGGTTCAACAACAAGAAGGTCACGATGCTCGACTTCGAGGAAGCTCGTGACAAGCTCAGCATGGGTGCCGAACGCCGCACGCTCCTGATGACCGACGAGGAAAAGCGCCACACGGCCTACCACGAAGCAGGCCACGCCCTCATGACACTTTTGTGCAAGCACAGCGACCCACTCCACAAGATTACGATTATCCCGCGCGGCCGCGCCCTCGGCGTGACCATGAGCCTGCCCGAACGCGACCAGGTGAGCTACAGCCGCGAATACGCCGAAGAGCGCATCATGATCATGATGTCGGGCCGTCTCGCCGAGCTCATCTTCTTCAACCACCAGAGCACGGGAGCTTCCAACGACATCCAGCGCGCCACAGAACTTGCCCGCAAGATGGTCACCGAATGGGGTTTCGACGACAACATCGGCCCGGTATGCTACAGCCGTAACGACGGCGAAATCTTCCTCGGTCGCGAAATCTCTAAGCCCAAGGAAATGTCGGAGAAGATGGCCGAGATGATCGACGACGCCATCAACAGCCTCATCAAGCGCATGGACCAGGCAGCCCGCAAGCTCCTCGAAGAGAACAAGGACAAGCTCATCGACCTCGCCGAAGCGCTGTTCGAATTCGAAGTGCTTGACCGCGAAGAAATCGACAAGGTCATGGCGGGCGAAAAGCTTACCGGCACCAAGAAGAGCCGCCAGTACCAGGCCATGGAGGAACTCGCCGAGAAGAAAAAGCGCGAGGAAACTCCCCCGCCCGACCCGGGAAAGCAACCGCCCGTGGCACCCGTAGCCGACGCGCCCGTCAGCGAAGTGCAGCCCAAGCCCGCGACCGGAAACGAGACGGCCACCAATTCGATCAACAATACCGAGCACTAACAAGTTTTTCGTTCCCATGCTTTTTCCTGTCCTTGACAAATCACGCGCCATCGCCTGGCAGATCGGAAACGAAGTGCTCCCCTGCCGCCCGTCCCCGCTCATCATGGGGATTGTCAACGTCACGCCCGACAGCTTTTTTGACGGAGGCAAGCACAACACGCCGGAACAGGCATACGAGCATGCCGTGGGATTGTTGCAGCACGGGGCCGACATCCTCGATATCGGCGGCGAGAGCAGCCGCCCGGGAAGCGAGCCCGTCAGCGAACAGGAAGAACTGGACCGCGTATGCCCCGTCGTCGAGGCGCTCGCACAGCTTTCGAACATCTCCGAAGACCTGGACAATCCGGGAAACCGCAAGTTCTACATTTCCGTTGACACGGTGAAAGCCAAGGTTGCAAGGGAATGCATGCGGCTTGGCGCGCATATCATCAACGACATCAGCGCCTGCACGATGGACCCCGACATGCCCGCCGCCGTCGCCGACACGGGAGCCTCCGTCGTTCTGAACCACATGCGCGGAAGCTTCGGCAAGATGCAGCAAGACTTCAAACCCTACAATAACGTGGTGCAGGAAGTCCGCGAAGAACTGCTCGTCCAGGCCGAGAAACTGATGGCGCTGGGCGTGAAAAAGGAAAAAATCTGCCTCGATCCGGGCATCGGATTCGGAAAAACGGTTCAGGACAACATTGACCTGATGAAATCCGTGGAAAAATTTCTCAATGACGGCTATCCCGTACTGGTCGGCACATCTCGAAAATCTTATATTGGTAAAATGAGTGGCCTCGAAAAGAGCGACCGTCTGATCCCGACCGTCACGGCGGGAATCGTCGCCGCCCTGGGCGGAGCGAGCATCATACGTGTGCACGACGTGCTCGAGGCCAAGGAGTCCATGCTCTACCTGGAGGCGCTGCAAAGCGATGGTTCTATTTAAGCTGTTCGACATCATCGACGTTCGCATGGCGGATATCCTGGATATCCTCCTCATTACCATCATTTTGTATTACGTATTCCTCCTGTTCCGCGGGACTCGCGCCGTACAGATGATTTTCGGCGGCCTCCTGCTCATCCTCGCCTGGCTTTTGGCCCAGTGGTGGGAGCTCAACACCTTGGTATGGTTGCTGAGTAACCTCGCGACCATGGGTATCGTCGCTGTCGTCATCCTGTTCCAGCCCGAAATCCGAAGCGCCCTCACGCGAATCGGCCAGTCCGTGAGCCAAGCGAACCTCCGCAGCATCTTTTTCCACAGCAGTGGCCTTGACGGCGTGACCGAAGCCATCTGCAGCGCCGTCCAGGATTTGGCCAAGAACAAGTTCGGTGCCCTGATCGTCCTTGAAAAGCGAGTCGGCCTCCGCAACTACGAAGAGACCGGCGAAATCCTCAACGCCAAAATCAGTTCCAGACTGTTGCGCTCGCTATTCTTCCCCAATTCCGCCTTGCACGACGGTGCCGTCATCTTGAACAGCGAATGCATCGTCGCAGCCGGATGTATCCTCCCTATGCCCACAGGCAACGCCGAGGGCGATGCCGGTTACGGTATGCGTCACCGCGCAGCGAAGGCTCTTGCCGCAGAATGCGACGCCATTGTCATCGTCGTATCCGAAGAAACCGGTGGCATCTCCATCGCCTACCGCAACACTCTGCGCCGCAAGCTTTCCATCAAGGAAGTGGAAGCCGAAATCAAGCGTCACTGGAAAGACTTGTTCGACGCCAACAAGATTTCCAACCTCGAAGACAACTAAACTTTTAACATGGAACCCGTATTGTGAAGAACGAAGAGCATTCCGACATTAACGAACAGCAGAAAAAAAGCCGCAAGAAGAAGAACCTTGTCATTCTCGCATTGATGTTCCTTTTGCTGCTCTGCCTTTTTATTGTGCAATGCCACTTGGAAAAGATGAAGCAGGACGCACTGCGTAGGCAGCAGGAAACCGAGGAAGAAGCACGCCAGAAGTTCATTCTGGACAGCCTCCGCGCTCTAGAAATGTATAACGACAGCGTGCTCAACGCCAAGCGCATCGCCGACAGCATCGCCCAGGCCGAAGCCGCCCGTATCGCGGACAGCATCCGCATCGCCGACTCCCTCGCCGCGCTCAAGGGAAATTCCAACTGGGACAGCCTGCGCCATGTGCGCGACAGCCTCAAGCATATCCAGGACTCTCTCGCCGCTCTTGAAAAGGCCCGCGCCGATAGCCTCGCCCGTATAGCCGACTCGCTTGCCGCCCTCGAAAAAGCCCGTCAGGACTCCCTCGAGAAAAAGCGCATCCAGGACAGCATCCGCGCCGCCGACCAGATTCCACCGAACGCAGAAATCGTACCGCCCGCCGGTAGGTACTACGACCCCATCAAGCTGAAGGTCAAGTGCGACGAAATCAAGTGCAAGACATACCTCTCCGTCGGTGACACGCTGCACCCCGTCGATGCAAGCAAGGCCGTGGACTACAACAAGACCGGCAGCGTATTCTTCCAGGCCGAGGACTCCGTCGGCAACCGCACCAAGTGGGAAGAAGCCAAGTACGACATGGCCTCGGACAACATCTGCGGCAAGAACGCCTACCCCGTGCCCGTCGGCGGCAAGACCGTCTGCGTAGACGCCTACGAATACCCGAACGTCGCTGACGAGAACCCGAAGGACATGGTCAGCCGCGAAGAGGCCGCCGCCCTGTGCGAAAAGGAAGGCAAGCACCTCTGCTCGCTGGACGAATGGCAGGCCGCCTGCCGCGGCAAGGACAAAACGCGCTATTCCTACGGCGATACCTACAAGCCGAGCAAGTGCAACACCAACACGAACGCAGCCAAGCGCAGCGGTCGCAAGGATCAGTGCCGCAGCTGGTGGGGCATGTACGACATGAACGGCAACCTCTGGGAATGGACCTCCACCACGCACAAGCAGCACCCGGACAAGTACCTGGTGGCCGGTGGTGCATGGAACACGAACAATGGAAGTCACTGCGGCGAAAGCAAGTTCAGCTTCTACCCGCAGAACCAGTACCCGAGTGTCGGGTTCCGCTGCTGTAAATAAGAGATTAGGATCTAGAGATTAGGATCTAGAGGCTAGAATCTAGGGGCTGTGAGGTAAGAGGTCGCAGCCTTCGGCTGCTTTGAGGTATGAGGCACGAGGAACTCATTGCTCACCGCTCATAGCTCACGGCTCTAACAGTTCCACATGCAGGTGCTCCGTGGGGCCTTTTTCCCAGATGACGCGGGCACGGCCTTCGAGTTTTTTTGTCGCCTGCTCGACGATGCTCTTTTTTTCCTCTTGCATCAGGAACTTTATCCTAAAGTCGATGGCCTTGTTCTCGTAATGCTTCGACTTCCGCGCATGGTAAGGCCAGTCGTTCCCGCTGGTGATGACCGGGACATAGTCGAACCCCATCACCGAATGATATACATTGACAATTTCGAGACCGATCGTATCCAAGGCCGGTTCCAGACTTTCAAGATAGACCCCCACCTTCTGACGGGTTCGTTTCAACAGCAGTTGATGTACCCCGCTCGAATCTAAGGGTTTGTGTTGCCTTTTGAGCTGACGCAAATATTCCTCGGCGTCGAAGACAAATTCCTCCGGTTCGTAGTGCGGAATCGGCCGACGATTCGTTTGTATAAGAAAATATACAGCGAGAACTGCAAAAAAAGCAAGAATCGGGGCCAACAGGTATAAATATTTCATTTTCGATTTGAAAAATAACTATTTTATGGGCATGAAACAGAAACTCATTATTCTCGCACTTCTTCTTTTGTCCGTCATGTTCTTCGCCTGCAGCAAGGAAACCCCGAATTTCATCGGTTACTGGCAGGGTGAAGCCAACATGGTATTCGAAGTCCTCACCGAAAACGGCATGGACTACACCATCCGCAACATCAACGGTGACTTGCACGCCAACGTCATCGATGATACCCTCCGCGGCAAGAACTCGCTGGATATGGAATACAAGATGGCCGTCAAAGGCGACTCCGCCTACTACACCTTCAGCGGCATCGTCACCGGCTACGCCCGCATCTCCAAGCAGAAGTACGACGAAATTCTCGCTGGCCAGCAGGGCGCTGCAGCCAACGAATAATCAAGTACGTTTTTAAAAAGGCTCCGGACCAACCCCCGGGCCTTTTTTGGTATCTAGAGATTATTAGGGATTTTCGTTCAGGATTTCCAGAACGAGCTTTTCCACCATCGCTTCGCTCGGGACTCCGCTCCAGACGCGCTTGATATAGCCGTCGCCGTCCAGCAACATCAGAGTGGGCACCGCACTAATCCCGTACCTCCGCCACAGGCTTTGGTCGGCATCACGATAAAGCGGATAAGGGGACGCATGCTGCGTATTGTAGAACTGGTTCAGCACGCTCACCGATTCATTGGCAACACCGATAACTTCAAGCCCCTTCGAAGCATATTTGTTGTACACACTGGCTAGCACCGGAAGCGTCTTGCGGCACGGACCACACCACGTAGCCCAGAAGTCCAACAATGTGGCCTTGGGTTTGGCCTGTCTTTTTTCCCCGTTCTGGTAGAAGTTCTTTCCGAACTCGGCAATCTTGCTGCCGATAGCCGAGCCCGTCAGGCTGCTGATGTCATCGGGCCTTTCGGTCAGTTTTGCATCCTTGGTCAGGCGTTTTCCCTCGTGGATGTACTCGACGGACATCTTCTGTCCGGCCTTGCCCTTGGAAACCAGTTCCTGCAATTGAGCGACTGATTCCAGTTTTTTCCCGTTCAGGCCAATAATCGTATCCCCGGCGACAATGCCAACAGAGAAGCACCCTGAATTCGGATGCACACCCTTCACCGCTAGAGCCAGATGGTTTTCGTACTGAGCCTTCTTAAAAGTAACGCCGAGCCACGGCGCCGCAAGGCCAGCCCCCGCAAGGGCTAGCGTCACAGCAGAAATCTTAAACAAACTATTCATTCAGCAAAACCTAGAAGAAAAAGATGGAAAAATCAAAATACAAGACAAAGTTCGCCTTCCTCGTCGTCAGTTTCGCATCGGCCTCCGGTATGGATTCGCCAAAGATGCAGGACAACCGAACTGCGAGGCGGCAGAGAAAATTCGCCCTATCGAAAAAGATCATGTCGCGCCCGTAACCCACGGACGCCCGAGGCGGATAATAATACTCATACTCGCGTTCTATCTCAAAGCCTTCTTCCTCATCAAAACGGTAATAGTCCCTAAAGCTTTCGAAAGCCACCATCGAAGCACCGAGCAAGAAAAAGTCCTCGTGGTGTAGCGTTTTCAAATCACCCGAAAAGAAGAATCTCCAATTCAAGCCGACCTCATAAAGCGGCTGCGTAAGGATGGACGCGGCAAAAATATCTACAGAATGCTTCTTATGCAATCGGTATTCCGCAGAAAGCGCACCACCAAAACCAAACGAGTTCAAGTAAAAGGCAGGAGAAAAAGTCGCACCGAATCGCAGCGCCGGAATATCCGGAATGGACGCAATTGCCTTATCTTCAGGATTGTCCAGAAAAAAAGACGCAAAGCTGGAACAGGCCAGCAGCATCAAAACGGCTACTATTTTCTGGACATTCTTCATTTTTTCAGATTGCGGTCATCAAATTCGGCAATGGAGCAGTAGCCTTCAGACAGCAAGGCATCTTCGAGTTCAAGGCGCATCGCGTGTGCAGCCATCCAACGGAACGCGACCACGGAATAGCACTGGACAGCATCTACACCCATCTTGAGCAGGTCGAAAATCTTGTAACCGCTGTCGATGCCGCCGCAAGCGATCACGCTCATCTGCGGGTAGTGCTCGCGGATAAACTTCACGTTCCAGACCATGTTCTCGTAAAGAGGACGGCCCGAGAGACCGCCACAATCGCCATCGGCACGCAACGGGTGCAAATCTTCGCGCTTTGTCTGGGTCCCGAGTTCACTGATCTTCGCCGTCGGGTAAGTGTTGCCGATAACGACACCGTTCACCCCGGTACGCACGAGCATGTCCATAATCGACATCAGGTGGCGTTCCGACATGTCCGGGCTCAGCTTGGCGTACACGGCCTTGCGCAGCCCCTGACCATTACGGAATTTCATGATTTCGCCGAACAATTTCTCGGAGAAGCTCATGTCCAAGTCCACACGGTTCTCGCCGGTATTGGGACAGCTGACGTTAATTTCTATATAATCGCCCGCCTTGTAGGCAATGGAGAAACTTTCGAGGATGTCCTTGAGCTTTTCCTGCTCGTCGGTAATGCCCGGAGTCTCTGCGACAGAAATACCCACGCTGAGCCCCACCTTGTGCGCCGCCACCAGCTGGGAATCGACCCGCTTGGCAATGACCTCGACACCCTCGTTGTTCAGGCCCATGCTGTTGTAAATGGCGCGGTCGTTTTCCAGAAAACCGATTCTCGGGCGGTGCGTGTTGCCTTCGCGGAAATGACGCGTCGCCGTGCCCACGGTAATGCCGCCAAACCCGACATTCGCATAGTCCTTGATGCGATTTGCCGTCTTGTTCGCTCCGGCGGCAAGGATAATCGGAGCGCTCATGTAAATGGAATTGCTATGGTCCGCAAACGTCACCACCTTCTTGAGCACCTTGCTCTTGGACGGCCTTCCGCCCAAAAACGGGATGAACGGAGCGAGCCGGGCGACATGCTTGAACGAGTCATGCCTGAATTCGGGATATTTATGGAAAATCCTGCGAATCAGGGCCAGCATCTTGTCGCCAGACCGTAAATAATATTCGTGATTGATGCAATCAAAAGCCATAATAAGTAAATTAGATAAAAAAAAGCGACAAGACCATGAAAAACGAACTAGAAAGAAATATAAACCAATCTATTCCGCGCTACTTGGACCTGCTGAAGGCCCTGGTCAGCATTCCCTCCATCAGTTTCGACAATTTCGACCAAAAATACGTCGAAGATTCGGCGAATGCGGTCAAAAGCCTCTTTGAAAAAGCCGGGTTCCAGAACATCCAATTTTTGCGTCCGCCCAGCGGACGCGCCACCGTCTACGCCGAAAGTTTGACATCGCCGGACCAGCCGACTGTGCTGCTTTACGCGCACCACGACGTGCAGCCTCCCATGCGCACCGAGCTCTGGGACACGCCCCCCTTCGAAGCCACCATCAAAGGAGACCGCATTTTCGGGCGCGGCACCGCCGACGACAAGGCGGGAATCATTACGCACTTTGCCGCCACGGAACAAGTCCGCAACCTGCTCGGCAACAAAGGACCGA
This sequence comes from Fibrobacter sp., assembly GCA_017412605.1. Classification (GTDB taxonomy): domain Bacteria; phylum Fibrobacterota; class Fibrobacteria; order Fibrobacterales; family Fibrobacteraceae; genus Fibrobacter. Next base: position 26,090 of record JAFPWY010000004.1, read on the forward strand.
ACCTCAAGTTTATCATCGAAGGCGAAGAAGAATCCGGCAGTGCCGGTTTTGCCCAAATCCTTAAGGAAAACGCAGAACTCCTGAAATGCGACGCCGTGATTGTCGCAGACCTCGGCAACTTCGCCAAGGGAACGCCCTCCATTACCACGACGCTCCGCGGCATGAGCGCCATCTCAGTTACGCTCCGCGCCACGAAGGCCCCGCTCCATTCCGGTTCGTGGTCCGGCCCCATCCCCGACCCGGGCCAGGCGCTCTGCAAGATGATCGCAAGCCTCACGGACGCAAGCGGCAACATTCTCATCCCGCATTTCGAAGACAAACTTGTCAAGCCGACCCAAGAAGAACTGGAATCTTACAAGAGCCTCGGCATGACCGAAGCGGTATTCCGCAACGATGGTGGCGTTCTAGACAACGTTGTCTTACATGTCCCTGAAAGCGAATTGCTGATTTCACTCTGGCGCAAGCCAAGCCTTGTCGTCACGGCGATGGAAATCGGTTCCCGCAAGAATGCAGGCAACGTGCTGCAAGACAGCGCCTACGCACGCATCGGCATACGCCTCGCGCCAGGCATGGACGCCGAAGAATGCACCGACATGCTTATCGACTTTTTGAAGGAACGCGTCCCGAACGGCATGGAATTCCAGGTCGAACGAGAAGACGGCGCGAATCCCTTCGTCACCGACACCGAGCACCCGTTCTTCAAGAAGATGAGCGAAGCCATGGGAGACGCCTACGGGACGCCCACCAAGTTCATCGGCTGTGGAGCGAGCATTCCGGGCGCGGAGCTTTTCCGCAACACGTTCGGCGACATTCCCATTTTGCTCACCGGCCTCGAAGACCCGGAATGCAACGCCCACGGGGAAAATGAAAGCCTTTACCTGCCCGATTTCGAGCACGGAATACTTGCCGAGACTTTATTCTTCGCATCCATCGCCAAGGAGGGAAAATGAGAAAAAGACTGGTCGTACTCACCGGTGCCGGAATCAGCGCCGAATCTGGACTCCGCACATTCCGCGGCAACGACGGCATGTGGGAACACGAAAACATCGAGGACGTCTGCACGCCAGACGCACTCCGCCGTGATCCCAAGCGTGTCAAGGATTTCTATAACTTCTTGCGCAAGGGCCTGCCCGAGCACCAGCCGAACGCAGCGCACATCGCGCTCGCCAAACTGGAAGAACGCCTGGGCGACAAGTTCCTGCTCATCACCCAGAACGTCGACGACCTTCACGAACGCGGCGGCAGCAAGAACGTGTTGCACATGCACGGCGACCTGATGAAACTCCGCTGCACACACGCGGGCCACGAATTCGAATTCCGGAGCGAAGAAACCATGGACACGCGCTGCCCCATTTGCGGGAGCCCCGTGCGCCCCGACATCGTCTTTTTCGGGGAAGTCCCGCTCTACATGGAAGAAATCCAGGATGCCCTGCGGAACTGCGACGAGTTCGCCTATATCGGGACTAGCAGCGTCGTCTACCCTGCGGCAGGCTTCAAGAGCTTCGCCAAGAGCTGCGGCGCAAAAGTCACATGCCTGAACCTCGAGGTTCCCGATAACGACCCCTACACCGATGTCGTGATTCAAGGGAAGGCAACAGAAGTCGTCCCCAAATGGGCGGAAAAGTTTGAGTGATTAGGGATTAGAGGCTAGAATCTAGAGGCTAGAGCTGAGCGATTTCTTCCTTGGAAAGGCCGGAATAAGCGGCAATTTTCTCAACAGGGACATTATCGGCGAGCATAGCCTTCGCCATTTCGCGTTTACTTTCGCTGATTTCCTTGGAAATGCGTTCAGACACACGTTCCTCGACCTTCGCGTCAATTTCTTTCGCGAATTCCTCAAAGACGCCGTCGACCATGGCGTTATGGTCCCATTCCTTGTGGTACATTTTTTGATATGCCTCGAATTCTTCCTTACTGAAATTAGATACTTTTGAGCTTTCCGTCAAGCGTTCGAACTTATGCTCGGAAAATTCGGCAGGAAGTTCCTTGAGCCGACTCAAGAAACGGAAGAAAAAGAGCCATTTGCTCAAATCGTCGGATTTCTTATCAATGAAGAACGGAACTTTCGGAAGTTCGACAACCGTATAATTGTAGGTATCGACAAACTGCTCTCCCGTTTCCAAATCTGTAGTTGTTGCACGATGAACAATCCGGTCATCGTCGAATACGTTATGCTGTGCAAACGCGATGACGTAGGTCGGCTTCACGTCAAATTTCCACTCTTGGCCGGGCTCCGCCTGGTTTGCCACCAATTCGCTCGCATAGAAAGCGAGACGCTTACGAAAATTTCTCAACTTGCGGATCTGCACCTCTATTTCAATGAGGTTGCCCATATCGTCTTCGCAATGCAGGTCAAAAATAGCCGTGCGGGATTCCTTGCTCCCGCTCAGGTTTTTCGCCACGTTGCGAGTCCACACGTTCTTGATGGGCCGTTTGAGCTGAGGTTCCAGCAGGTCGTTCAGGAGATTCACAAGGTTTTCACGGCTTGAAGGTTTGTCCGGATCAAAAGCCTTCTTGAAAGCGAGATCCACCAGCAAATTTGCAAACGGGCTTTTCTCGCCCGGCTTCACAATACAGTCCTTAAGCGGCTTGCGCTTGGCCATTGTACATTCCCCTGTCGATATTGTCAATCAATATTTCAAACACCGACAATATAAACCGGCAAGAAGCACAAGTCAAGACAAAATAATTTTGCAAAAAAAAATGGACAAAAAAATTGTTTGGAACGTCCTTTAAAAACGATTCCCGAGGGATTCCTCCTGCTCGCGGAGTTTCTTGTAGCCGGGACTTTCGAGCGGGAGAATGGCCGAATCAAGAACAAAGGGATAACGGCGGTCAAATTTCTCAGTTTTCTTGCGAATTGTCAAAGAACGGACGCGCCCTGTTGCAGGTAACGAGATTTCATAAAACGGACCATCAAAATAAATATCAGCCCTCTGTTTTTCGAAATCGGCATCAAAAGAACAATCATTCTTGTTTGTTTCAGCACAAACCTTTTTATGGTTAAAAAACAAACCAGAAACAACCTGAACACTATCACCACCATAAATAATTTGAAAAACAGAATCCTTAGCAATCCATTTATTGGACGCCCAGCCCAAAGATCTTAGGATTAATTGCCTTACAAATCCTTCTGAATTTACGGGAGACGAAGGTCGTGCAAAACATTCTATCGAAGTTTTTCCACTTGAATCATCTAAAAAAATTCGCCCCGCGTAAAAATCATTTCCACCAAAAAGTTCCCCGCACACCTTATTGAATGAAGCCTCCGTCGGTTCAAACGAGCCATTCTTTTTTACAACCACACCATGCGCCGTTGAACGGATTATTCCCCATTCTTCGTAATAATCCGTTGTAATCGTCTCCGCACTAAAGGACGACGCATATATTCCAGACCCAGGTAAAAAAACAGCGCATCCAACTAAGAGTAGCGGAAATAAAAAAAACAATCCAATTTTTTTCATTTGCACTCCGGGAACGCAATCTTTTTGTTTAGTTGTTCCATAACTTTAAACACATCTGCATACACGCTAAAACGCGGTCCTTTATTTTCCCAAAAACCATCATATTTAACATAATAAAAATAACGAAGAATTCCTTCATTTTGTGAAAATCCCATAATCACATGACTTTTATCGCGATTATATGAGTTTTCCGGAAGCGGTTTTATCGGATCAGGATTCACATACAAATGGGAATCTATATGCAAGGAATCTAAATCCGAAACAAGTCTTTCTTCCGACGAAATCCTACTTCTACATTTCTCAATAGGAATTCCTTTTTCCATCATTTGTTTTCTTTTTTCCATGTATTTTTCAGGATGAATCCACGGAAGCAATTGCGTTTCTGGAAGTTGGTAAACAACCAAACCATTTTCCCGATGTTCATAGTCCATAACATACAAACGTTGTACACCAAGATACTCATAAAAAACAAAAAGACCGTTATTTTCAAACAAAGAATCACCAAAAAATTTAGAGAAATCGAGCTTTCGATATTCATAAGTCGCTTTTGAGCATGTCATTGAATAGAAAGCATTCGATTGTTTTCCATATAAAACATTGGCCGCGAAGATAAATAAAAAAGATATGAGAATCGCAGAGAACTTCATAACGCAGGGCAATCCTTTTCCGTCAAGATATATCTCACATCAGCATTTTTATATTTTTCATCCGAAAACTTTTGAGGATCCGGAAGCAAGTTACGCCAATCACATTTATCATCAAACGGCTGGACAAGTTCCTTGACAAGAGAATCAATAGTACGCCATTCCCGAACAATCGGATCCACGTCAAAGGATTCATCCAAGCAATTTGGGCTATTGAATTCTTTTAGCCGTACACCGCCATCATCCATTATATAAATAATTGAAGTATAAATCTTTTCTTCACAGTTACAATATTGCTTTAAACTTTCATTTTTTTCCCTCAAAAACGATGCGAACAAATCAAACACTCCGTCATGAGATATTTTATTCTCAAATAAACAGGTTTTTAGAAAATAATCCAGATTCGCTTTCACATGCTTATCAATACAAGGCGTAAACCGATCTATTTCAGAACGCGGCAATGACGGCTCCTTGTAGACCTGTACTGTTTTTGCATTTTTCGGAATATACGCATTTATAGTAACAGCATCATGAACATGTATATAAATTCCTGGCTTAAGCTCCTCTAAAAAAGGAACCCTTACATAAACTCTGGAATAATCGATTTTTCCTTTGAAAAAAGCCTGCGATTCTTCCGGTTTCAATTCATTCGCTTCATCTATAAAATAATTACAATAATCCGCCGCAAAAATGGATGTTACCCCAAACAACATGAAAGCCAAGAAAAATTTCTGTAGCAACCGATTCATCTTCAGAAATCCAAGCTAATTTGACACTTCGTACTTCGTGCCCCCTACTCCACTAGTGCAAAGCAGTTCGTTTCGTGTTGCGTTGAATTGTCGGCAAACACTCGCGGCGGGACTTGGGCCGAACGGCACATCGCCTGCAATTCGGCATTGCCGCTGGCGCACTTTTCGCAACGGTCGGCAAACCGGCAGCCTAAAGCAAAATCTCTCGGATGCGGTACGCTCCCCGGAATGGATTTCATGGTCCGCATGTCGCCATGGCTTTCGGGAATGGCGGCCAACAGGCCCTGCGTATAGGGATGCATCGGACTATCGATGACATCGCGGACAGGGCCCGTCTCTACGATGCGCCCCGCATACATGACCGCAACGCGATCCGCATACTGCGAGACAATTCCCATGTTGTGCGTAATCAGAAGCACTGCCGTACCGGTCCGGCTCGCCATATCCTTGAGCACGGCAAGCACCTGGGCCTGCACGGTCACGTCAAGGGCGGTCGTCGGTTCGTCGGCAATGATAATCTTGGGCTTGGGCAGCAGAGCCATCACGATGCACACGCGCTGCAACATTCCGCCGGAAAGTTCGTGCGGATAAGCATCCAGAACTCGGTCGATATCTTTGAAGCCCGCCAGAACGAGCATTTCGCGGATTGCGGCTAGATTGTCAGAAGGAGATCCCCGGTCAAGCCGGGGATGACAATCAGAAGAATGCTTAGAACGGCAGTCAGAAGAGCGCTGGGAATAGCGGAAGACTTCGAGCAACTGCTTCTTGATGGTCACCACGGGATTCAGCGCCTGCATGGGTTCCTGGAAGATGCAAGCAATTTCGGAACCACGGATTTTCTGCAAATCGACCAGCGGAATTTTTGCCAAATCCAGCGAAGCATCGTTCCCCTCGGCAGCCTCCGAACGATAAAGAACGGAGCCATCGACAATGCGGGCGCTCGGCTGCGGCAACAAGCGGAGTATTCCCATGGCCGTCACGCTTTTTCCGCAACCCGATTCCCCCACCAACGCAAAAAATTCGCCGGGATAGATGTCGAAGCTGACCTTGTCGGTCACCTGCAGCGGCGGGACGCCATCGCGCGGCGTCCCGTTTTTATCAAAACCGAACGCAACCGAGAGGGACTTCACCGAGAGAACGGGTAAACGCACAGATTCCGACATATCAACCCTTCGAAAGAAAATCCCTAATCTCGTCCAGGCGACGTTCCGCAATATTCCTTCCCATGTCGTACACGCGCTGCAATTCGGAGCCTTTCTTCTCGATACGGCTGATGCCGAGCGCTGCGTCAGGGCAAATCACCAAGGCATTCCCCGCCTTTTCCTGTTCAAATATATAGCGTGTCTCGGCGTTGTACATTTCGTGACGGCTTGCCACCGCACGGACAAAGTTCGGATATTTCCTATAAACTAAGCGTATCAGCGGCATGAGGCTGTTGGGCTTTTTCACATAATTTCTGGGTTGCGTCAATATGACCACGTTGCGGTCGTAGCCCTTTGATTGCATGAACTGCAGCGGGATGGAATCGGCAATGCCTCCGTCCATGTACTTGCCGCCATCAATCTCCACGATCTTCGCGGCCAGGGGCATCGAGGCCGAAGCGCGCATCCACTCCAAGTCCTTGTCGCACCCGTCAACAAGCTGCGGGAACGCCGCCTCGCCCGTCTCGACATCCGTCACGCCCATGTAGAATTCCATCGGATTTTTCTTGAGCGCATCGAAATCGAACGGATCCAGTTCTTGCGGGATTTTATGGTAGCAGAAATCGGCATTGTAGATGTCGCCCGTCTTGAAAAGGGAGCGGAAACTGCAATACCGCTTGTCGCCCGCAAAGCGCAGATTGTAGCGCAAGGCACGCCCCGGCTGGCGGGACTTGAGGTTGCATCCGAAGCAGGCCCCGGCAGAAATACCGACCGCACCGTCAAACTCAATCCCCTTTTCCATAAAAAGGTCGAGAACGCCGCAGGTAAAAAGTCCGCGCATTGCGCCCCCCTCAAGAACCAATCCCTTTTTAGACATAACGATCTCCCGATTTGGGGTCCATGGCATCGCGCACGCCCTCGCCCACGAAGGTGGTCAGCAAAAGCGTTACGAACAAAGCGGCAACCGTACTCACCGAAATCCACGGTGCATACAAATTATTGAGTCCCTGGCTCATGAGTTCGCCCCAACTCGGTGTGGGCGGTTGCAGGCCAAAACCAAGGAAGTCCAGCGAAGTGAGGCTCCCGATACCGCCAATAAGCGTAAACGGGAAAAGCGTCACTACGGGAGTGAGCGCATTCGGCAAAATTTCCTTGAAAAAGATGTGGCGGTGGCCCAAGCCCAGCACCTTCGCCGACTGCACGTAAGTCATGCTGCGCAACTTGAGGAATTCCGCGCGCATGTAGTAGCTGAGCGAAATCCAGTTGAACGCCGCCATGATGAGAATCAGGAGCCAAAAACTGCGACCATAAATGCTGCCGATAAGGATGACCACGTAAAGCATCGGCAGCGACGACCAAATTTCAATCATACGCTGCATGCCCGTGTCCCAGAATTTGCCTAGGTAGCCCTGAATGCCGCCAATGACAATCCCAAGGAAAGTCCCGAGGACGGTCAACAGGAGGCTGAAGCTGATGCAAATGCGGAATCCGTGAATCAGGCGGGAAAGCACGTCGCGGCCGTTGCTGTCGGTGCCGAGCCAGTGCCTTGCACTCGGAGCAAACGGAGGCGTTCCATCTTCGCTCAAGTCCGCTTTCAAGGGGTCGTGCGCAATGGGCGGCATAATCGCCCAGGTCTCGGGGCAACCACCGGCACGGGTAAAGCCCTCGGCGGCATCTTCCTCGCACTCGCGCACTTCGGCAAAAATCTTCGCGTAATCGGCTTCCGTCTGGTAATCTCCGCCAAAGTCCGCATCGCTGTAACGCGCAAACGCAGGGAAATAGGACTTGCCGTTGTACTTTAAATAAAGGGGTTCGTCGTTCACTGTCCAGGGGCTGGTAAGCGAGAGCAAGTACGCCACCACAAGGACGACAAGGGACCAAAACGCACGCTTGTTCTTGCGAAAGCGTTTAAGACGGTTCAAAGTCTCTGTCGAAAGGCGAAATTTCATCTATGGGCAATATAGTAAATCATAAGAATAACTTTATTGAAAACTTTCTATCGGCAAGCCTAAACTTATTTTTATATTAGGAATATGGACGATAAAAATCTTGAAAAAGAAGACAAGGCAACAGGCGCCGCGGAATCAAGCCAGACGCCAACTGACGCAGCCCAAAATCTGGCCGACGATCCGATTCTGAACGCCAGTTCCATCAATAGCGAAGACTATTGGTTTTTAAAGTTAAGCGGAAACGACAAGTAATTTTTTAATGAAGCAAATAACAGAGCACAAACCCCAAAAAGAGCGCTGCATTCTCGTTGGCATTTCGACGCCCAAGGTACGCCCGTGGCTCGCCGGAGAACAGCTCGCGGAACTGGGAAGGCTCGCCGAGACTGCAGGCGCCGAAGTAGCGCAGAGTTTCTTGCAGCGGGTTCAAAATTTCAGCCCGGCAACGCTTATCGGCGAAGGCAAGGTGAACGAAGTCAAGCGCGCCCTCGAAGAGCAGAACGCCAAGATGGTCGTGTTCGACGACGACCTTTCAGGTTCCCAAGTGAGGAACCTGGAGCAGCGCCTGCCCGGAATCAAGGTGCTCGACCGTACGGGCCTCATCCTCGACATTTTTGCAAAGCACGCCATCACGGCAGAAAGCCGCCTGATGGTCGAAGTCGCGCAGCTGCAATACATGATGCCGCGGCTCACCGGTGCGTGGACGCACCTATGCCGCCAACACAATGGCGGCATCGGCACCAAGGGGCCGGGTGAGACGCAGCTCGAAACCGACCGCCGCATGATCCGCAAGCGCATCCAGGAGCTCAAGAAAAAACTCGAGAAAATCGAGGAGGCCCGTGAAAGCCAGGCGAACAAGCGCAACGACATTTTCCAGGTCGGCATTGTCGGCTATACGAACGCAGGCAAATCCACGCTCACGAACCGCCTCACCGGCGCCGACGTGTACGTGGAAGACAAACTCTTTGCAACACTCGACAGCACCACGCGCAAACTCTACCTGGACGGGGAAAACATCATCCTCTCCGATACGGTAGGCTTTATCCGCAAGCTCCCGCACAATCTCATCGAGACTTTCAAGAGCACGCTCGGAGTCGCCGCGCATGCCGACTGCATTTTGGAAGTCGTGGACGGTTCGGCTCCCGACTACCGCGAGCACCTGGAAGTGACGCACAAGACGCTCGAAGGCATCATCAGCAAGGACACTCCGCGCATCCGCGTGTTCAACAAGGCCGAAATCTGCGACGAGACGAGACGCACGGAGCTCCGCGAGAACTACCCGGAGGCCATCCAGGTGAGCGCCAAGGAAAACATCGGCATGGAAAGGCTGAAGAACGCCTTCAAGGAACAGCTGGAAAACTGGAAAAAGAAACGCGAGGCACATGAAGCTGCCGAAAAGGAGCGCGCCGAAGCACCATGGAAAGAGGTGCCGGCAGAATCAGTCGTAGACCATCCGATCTACGCGGAATAGCGTCGACTTGAACGAAAAATATTTAACATCGTCATTTTCCGCATCGATAGCAAACTTATGCTCATCGAATGTGCAAATGCACCTAGACGCATTCGACAAATCTTCATAATCTACAAATAACGTATCACCCGACCGTTTCTGCAAAACGCGGGTTTCAATCTTGCAAAAGTCCTCGACATTCGACACCGTCATGACATACATGCCGTTCTCGAAACCAAGAAGCGCCACAGGAAGGTCCTTGGACCCGTTCGCAAGAGTCGCCCTCGTTTCCACCACGGGGGTTTCGTCCTTTTGGCACGTTCCCCTTACATAGCCAGTCTTTTTAAGCCGTTCCTTCTCGGAAAGAGGCGACCCCGACTTCAATGCCATTGTCGTATTGCGGTCGAATGTCAAATATTGAGCCGTAGCATAGGCTTGCCCTTTCTCGAGTTCAAAGGAAATCCGCGTCGGGCAAATACAATCGGCCCACAGGCTGGACTCCTCGTAGGTCGGCACCGCATAAAGAGTATCCCCCGACAAGAACGCACTCACGTCCGTGACAACCGCGCCACAAGTCAAGGATATGTTTTCCAGGACAACCTTCATCTCGCCGGATGCGCTCATGAAATATGTCGCCGAAGGAGAGGAGTCATCCGAAATCACAAGCCGGTCAAGCTTGACGCCTTCGTCCTTCATACATTCTGAAGCGATATTCGTCGCCTGCTGGTGAGCAGTTACATTCGAAGACGATTCAACAACCCCGTCTGAGCTAGAAGAAAATGAACTGGAAGAAGGTTCCAATACGGGAGGAACCGGCACATCGTTCGAAGAAGACTCCGGTTCGGGTGTTGGCGGAATAGGTTCTACAACAGGATCTTCTTTAGAAGAAGATGATGTCTTTGTCTTGTTACTGGACGAAGATTTCTCCACGGCAGCCGCGCTAGAAGACGCTTTCACGGAACTGGAAGATTCATCCTCTGAGTTGGAGGCTTTCTCCTTTGAGCTGGAAGATTTCTCCTTTGATGACGAGCTTGCAGAAGATTCCTTCAACGAAGATGAAGACAATCGAGTTGATTTATCGCTGGATGACTTCGCCTTCTGCGACGAGGAACTCTGAACCTTCTCGGAGGATGACGTGTCGACCTTGGACACTAATTCCTCTTGATCCAAGGACATGGTCGAATCGGCGTCACAAGCCCAAAGAACAAACACCAACGCCGCTCCGTAGACAACCAATTTTTTCATAAGCACCTCCCCGGTTCTTTCTCAATATAATCTCAAGAATACAGTTTGACAAACCCCTACATTGACCGCCCATCCCAAAAAGACTACTTTTTCGCCCAGAATGAACAAAGAAGAGCTGAAAGAAAAGTACGGAAAGAAGCGCGTGCCGCACGAGTGGCGCGGTACAGACAAATTTACCACGCTCGTCGTGACGTTTTTCGGTTCAGGAATGAGCCCGAAGGCGCCCGGCACCATGGGAAGCCTCGCCGCAGCGATTGTCGCCTACCCCATGGCTATACTAAGTTCCAGATACTGGTTCCAGTACACGCACGTCATAAACGAGCAGGCCACCGGCACCCGCACATACGGGCTATTCCTCGTCGCAGCCCTCATTGTATTCTTTGCCTCCATTCCGTTCGTAAACAAGGCGATGAAGGACACCGGCACAGAAGACCCCGGCTGGATTGTCATTGACGAAGTCTGCGGCATCTTCATGAGTCTCGCGTTCATCCCGGCCGAAATCATCCTCGCCCACCCCTGGATTCTCGCCGTCGCGTTCGGGCTATTCCGCTTCTTCGACATCCTGAAACCGCTCGGCATACACAAGTTCGAGAAATTCCCCGGAGCATGGGGTGTGATGGCAGATGACCTGCTAGGCGGAGTCTATGCGGGAATCCTGCTGTGCGCAGGCTATGCATTCCTGTTCATGTAATACAAGCACTCGCCGGCAAGGCTACGCAAATAGCAAACCCGGCTTGTACAGCTAGTAATCCTTGAGGCAGCGCACGGAATACATGTTGCTGCTGATATCGAAATCCATGCCGAAGTCCCCCGGAGGCGCGAGGTGCCAACCGAAGGCATCGCCGTCTTCGCTTGTGGCACTCCAGAAATGCGCGGAGACTCCCAGTTCCATGAACTCGTCGGTCGCCTTGCCCGCCGGCACGACGTCGAAACCATAGCGGTCGCTGCCGTCCCACTTGTCGCGAGACTTGAGGCTCACCCAAGCGGCTTCCTTGCCGTCGCTATCTTCGATGAAGGTGCGGAAACGTTTCCACTCGTCGTTATCGGGCAAGTGCCACCCCGAAGGGCAAGCCTTTGTCGCCATCTCGTAATTGTAGAGGCGGCCGTACTTCGCGCAATTCTCGGGCTTGTTGTCGTAACAGGCACTCCCCTTCACGTTATATGCGATATTTTCGGCCATCCACACACGGCTCCCGACGACGACCGTTTTGTAAGTATGGCCATCACGGCCATCGCGGAACGACCCCGTCTGCGGGGCAGCGGAACACACGAGCGGGAGCAGCACCAGCGCGGCCATCATTTTTCCAAAGACATTCTTCATAAAAATCCTTAGCGCAATCCTGTATGCGCAGATAAGCTAGAACTTTATCGGATACAGCAAGTACCAATGGAATTCCGGATACACTTGGATTGTCGGCGCAGGCAGCTTGAAATAGTTCAGGTACTTGATAATGGTGCGGGCCATGCGGCTCTGCGGGCGGAAAGCCTCCAAATCGTAGTCGAACGCCAGATAAACTTCACGGCGCGGATGCGGTTCCTTGGTAAAAACCTTCTCGTCGATACTCAAACCGGCTGCGAAAGCAAGCCAGCTCGGATAAAAAGCCCTAGCCCCAGACGGCAGCAAACGATATGGCTTGAACGAGAGCCAGAAAGTTTGGTTTACGTAGTCGTCGGTAAACACACCCGTGTCGCTCTGCCTGTAGTACGCCTTGGTATTGATCCAGTAGCTCCACTTGAAATCAATGTACTTGAATGCGGGAATGTAGCGTTCCGCCATCGGATAAAATCCGCCGAGCGTTCCCGAAAGCACGTCGAACACGCTGAAGCCCCATTCCGGGGAATAGCCGTCCTTCACATCAATAGCGACATGGGTCATCATCGCCGAAAGGCCGGCATACAGGTAAGCGTTGAACTCGCTCGTCCCGGCCCAGCGATAACCTTCGTAGAACGATTCCCCCAAAATGACACCACCGAAAAAGTGGCCAAACTTGTCGAGGTTCATCGCATAGTCAAAATCGTTCTCGAAATGGAAATGGCTATGTTCGTCGTTCCACCAGCCCTTCGCAAAGACAAGCCCGTATGCAGCACCATAAGCGAGAACCGTTAAAGAAGCTACGCCAACAGCCTTCGGGACAGAAACCTCCGCGGCAATATCCGTCGAGTCCTCGCTGCGGTAATCCCACGTGGAATCACGCCAGGTGTACGGATCGCCTGGAGCTGCCACAGCAGTTCCGGCAAGCAGCACCAACACAAAAAAAGCGATTATTTTCGAACCAGCCAATTTCACACGCGTAAAGATAGATAAGTCTCGCCGAAATTTGAACTACGAGGCGATTTTTTAATGGATTCTATCGGAGTCCTTTACGCAGCGAACGGACAGGTCATCACTAGAACCTGCTGAATACTTCGGCTCAAAAACTTTCTTTTCATCTGTATCAAATCGTTTGTAGTGATCCACAGGTGTTTCAGTCCAAAAGTAAGCCCTATATCCGTCATATCCATATATCGTTGTTATGGCCGGTAAAACGTTGAAGCCGCAATCGTCCGAGCCATTGCCGTTGTCTCCGGGATTCAATGGTTTCCATCCATTCTTTGATTTCAAACGTATAGATGCCAGCGAATCCCCTCCCATTACCTGAATCAATTCACTCCATTCTTCTCCATTTGGCAGATGCCAGCTAGGTGGACAGAACTTTTTAGAATAGCCATAACTATAAATCCGTCCTTTCTCGGTACAGAGATCTTCCTCATAATGACAGTAAGATACTTCTGTCGAATAGTTTAAGACACGATCCCGGTCTTCCTTTTTTTCAATTTCCCTATACCTCAAATTTTGGGCCATCCATACCTGCTTGCCAATAGTGGTATACCGATAGCTGTTGCTATCCCTCTCGTCCACGAAAGTTCCCCGATTCGGCATGCCGTAGGCGTTTGTGCCTGATTCCGGGCAAACCACTGCGGCATCGAAATCATCGTGAACTTTTTCATCATCTTCTTCATCCCCGCCGGAAAGGCAGGAAGAAAAAAATACAGCACACAAAAGCAGTACAATGATTTTTAATTTCATAACAACGAATTACCTAGAATTCAAAAAGTTTATCTGGAAACTTAGCAGAACTGCGCAATGCAAGGATTTCTGTCGTCACTTTGGTCTCAATGCCAGATACGATTACAGAAACCTCCATCTTTTTGAGGTTGTCAGAAGCATCGTAGGTGAATGTGGTCAGTGTATTCCTTTCGGCATCATTACTTTCTATTTTCTCTATGCGTTTTTTTGCGGAATCGTAATACAACGTTCCTTTGTCACCGACAATTGAATACAGGTCGCCCGATACATGAACGGGTTCGTGCCAGTCGCCGGAATCAAGCGGATTGAACTTCGTATAGGATTGCGCCTCCAGAGCCTCGCCATTGTATGGCAATATCTGCGACTTTTTCGTATTCAAGTCTATCACCTTCATACGCGAACCGTTCACAATACTGCGCTGGTTCAGGAGAGGGGACTTCATCTCAGTATAAGTCTTGGAGGTTCCCTTTTGCACCATGTAAATGGAAACAACCTGCTTGCCCGCAGGAGTGTCGACCGTGGTCCTGATGCTCATCTCCACGGAATCGCGGGCAAAAGCGGACTTCTTGAGCTCTGCACGGACCTGGTCAAGGGAAAGCGCGAAGGAGGATATGGAAAAGAGAAGGAGGGAAAAGATGATTGTTTTCATAGTACTAGTCCTTTACACAGCGGATGGGTATTTTATGTAGATTAGCATCTTCAAAGAAAGTGGCGTACATCAATTGCGCGATGTAAACATACTCAGAACTATATTGCGTACTAGTCCAATAATCTGCAGAGTGAAAGACGCTCTCAAAATTTACAATTGGCACACAAGCATGCCCCGCTTGAACGAAAGAAAAAGCGCACACATCTGAAACGGTTTGCCACCAAGGAACCACTTTCATCAACCGTTCCATATTTCCATCCATTTGAACAAAAAGTGTCTCCCATTCATTTCTTGTGGGAACATGCCATCCTTTGGGACAAACAGAGTCTACGATATCCCAGTCTAACGGACCATGATCATCGCCATTGACAATCAAGGAATAGTACCGTCCAAATGTCGCAACAAATTCTGCAGCAATGCAATCTGCGTCTGTACACTTGCTCTGCATCGCTTTTCCAATTTCACCGAGACCCGTAGTATCGTGGCGATAGACTGTATCCTTTTTTTGTTCATCTACATAAAAGTAATCCTCTCCGGGTGCATAACTGTATGGATATGGAAGCTTGTATCTCAAATTCTCCGCCATCCACACCTGATTCCCGATAGTAGTATACCTATAAACTTGTCCATCGCGTTCATCGGTAAATGTTCCACGATTGGGCATGCCATAGGCGTTCGTACCCGTTTCCGGGCACACCTTCGCGGCATCCCAACCATCGCCATCATCGTCAGGTTCCGTCGTACACGACACTAGAAAAGCCAGCATCGGCACAATCAAGAAACTTGCAAATCTTTTCACGAACCCATTCCCCCTATTTCAAAGCCACCAGATATTCCCATCGAAATTTTAGAACTAAGTTGTTCTACACAAACGAAACATAGTAAAGGTTACCGCCAGCGGCTACCTTCGAAGGTATCGCAGAGGCAGATTGACGTCATCTGCAACGCAGACAAATAAAATTCCTCATTTTCCATCGGACAAAAACCGTCGTAAAAACGTCTATAGTAACAGACGGACAAGTGCCCGTCCGCGAACCGGCGCGTTCCGGAATGGAAAAGACATATGATTCGAGAAGAATTCGCGCAGTTCCTCGGGAAACTGAGGGAAACGAGCAACAACGGCGGGGATATTGACGCATACGTCAAGGAGTACGAACACAAAAACGTGTACTTCTACAACGACGGATGCATCAAGAAAATTCTCGCAAGCGAAAAGAACATCATGCTCACGACGGATCTCGTGAACGCGGCCCTGGGCCTCATCGGCTCCGACCGCATCATGAACCCGAAACTCGTAAACCCGTTCATCCCCGGGGAACTCGGCTACCGAAACGCAGAGCCGGACATTCTCCTGACGAACAACCGCGATGGCGATACGCCTCGGGACCGAATATCTATCGAGGTTCAGCACGAAGACAAGAGAGTGTTTAGAGATCGCTTAGTCCTCTACGTGGCTCGTCTTACAAGCAACATGGCAAGGAAAGGGAAAGAGCCTCAACTCGAAAACCTGAACGTGATCGGATTCCAGTTCTTCAATGCGTTCCCCGAATCTGCAAACTACCGCCATACAGTACAGCTGCGCAATCAGGAACTGCAGGTCTATTTTGACCGGCAGACAGTAACACTGATTGAGGTGGAGAAATTCTTCAAGGATGCCGAACGTTTTGCGGACGACAGCAGCCGCCTTGCACAATGGCTCCGCGCCATCGATACCTTGAATCGAGAAGCCGATTTCAGCGAATTTGCAAACGACCCCATTTTCAGGCTATTGCAAAACGAGGTGAAATTATGTAATTTCAGTTCGAGGTATCTTATGACAGTAGACATGAGCGACTATGACAAAGCCATGGAACGCTATGAAGGAGCCATGGATAAAGCGGAAGAAATCGCAAAAGGGTTGCTGAAAGACGGTGTACCCATAGAAATTATCGTTCGAAATACCGGACTTTCGGAAAAGACAATTCGCGAGTTGTAATTTGTATATTCACGTCCCTGTTCCAAAGACAGGGCTTTTTTCTGCTCGTTCTTTGAATGCTAAAATCTTTCAAAGATGATTGCTCATACTTTATAAACAAAAAGCCCCGCCGGGATTTTCCGGCGAGGCGAGTTTCTTAGTGGAGATCCCCGCGGGGATGACTCATTACTGATTAGTCGCGGGCGAGCAGGAGCACGCTGTTCTGTCCGCCGAAGCCGAAGCTGTCGGAGAGAGCGTACTTGAACGAATGGTTCACGTTGCCGTTCGCGCAGACATCCAGGTGGATGCGTTCGTCCTGTTCGAAGACGTTCCTTGTCGCATGGATGGTCTGGTTCACCAGGGACTTCACGGTGATGATGGCTTCCAGGGCACCGGCAGCACCGAGGGCGTGGCCGATCATGCACTTGGAGGAGTTCACCTTGAGGCTGTCCAGGGAGCCGGCAAAGACCTTCTCGAGGGCGGAGCATTCGGCGACGTCGCCCAGCGGAGTGGAGGTTCCGTGCGTATTGACGTATCCAACGTCCTTCGGGGAGATACCGGCTTCGCGGAGGGCCATCTCGATAGCGAGGCGGACGCCTTCACCGTCTTCGCGGGGGGCGGACATGTGGTGAGCATCGGCACTGACACCGACACCCGCAATGCGAGCGAGAATCTTGGCACCGCGCTTTTCGGCGTGTGTGCGGCTTTCGAGCACGAGAATGCCGGAACCTTCGCCGATGACGAAGCCGTCGCGGCCCTTGTCGAACGGGCGGGATGCGGTAGCCGGATCGTCGTTGCGCTTGCTCAGGGCGTGCATGGAGGTAAAGCCAGCGAGGGCGAGCGGGTTGACCGTTTCATCGGCACCGCCAGCCAGCATGATATCGGCGCGGCCGAGACGAATCTGGTCGTAGGCGGCGGCGATGGAATGGTTAGAAGTGGCACATGCGGAAACGACCGCATAGCAGGGGCCCATCCACTTGGTGCGGTTGGAAACTTCGCCAGCCGGCATATTGGTGATGGACATCGGGATGAAGAACGGGGAGACGCGGCTCGGACCACGGTTGGCGAGCGTGACGGCGTTTTCCATGTAGGGGTTCATGCCGCCGATACCGGCACCGATAATCACGCCGGAACGGGTAGGATCCTCGTTTTCGGGATTAATGCCCGCATCTTTCAAAGCCTGGAAGGCAGAGAATACCGCATACTGGATGCACTTGGAGTACCTGGACTGGTCGCGGTTGCTGAAATACTCGGACGCATCGAATTCCTTGACTGCAGCGGCAATCTTGATCGGGAAAGCGGACACGTCGAACCTGTCGATGATTTCGACTCCCGACTTCCCTTGCAGGAGGCTGTTCCAGAGTAAATCAGGGGAGTTGCCGAGGGTTGACACGCAGCCCATGCCGGTAATGACTACTTCTTCCATATATATCCTTCTTTAACAAATTAATGGTGCCAATATAGAAAAATGAGAGAAAAACCAAGTCTTTTTAAGGCCCTTTAAAAAAAAAAAGTGACAAAATGACATAAAAACGCCCCAAATAAGGCAAAAATAAAGGTAAGCGGGCAAAAAAAGCCCTTTGTGGGCGACAAACCAACCAGGGCAGTCCTCCATACCTATTATAAAAAAAGGTTCCGAAATGCTTACACATGGCAAAAGTTCCCCCTCCATTTTTTTACAGAAGGAACCCCGCAAAACGGCAATCTCCAATCAGCAAAATATTAAATTTGCATTCATCATGTCGAAAAAGAAAAGTTCCCACAACCTAGTCTGGATGGACCTGGAAATGTCCGGGCTCTACCCCGAAAAAGACGTCATCCTGGAAATCGCGACAATCGTCACCAACGCCGAGCTGGAAATCCTGGCCGAAGGTCCCGTCATCGCGATTCACCAGCCGGAGAACGTATTCGAAGGCATGGACGAGTGGAACACCCGTCACCATAACCAGAGCGGACTCGTGGACCGCTGCCGGCATTCGCAATATTCCCTCGCCGATGCCGAACTGGAGACGCTCCGGTTCATCAAGCCGTTCACCGAAAAGGGAAAAAACGTGCTCTGCGGCAATTCCATCACCCAGGACAGGCGGTTCCTATATAAATATATGCCCGAAATTTCCGAGTGGCTGTGCTACAGGAACATCGACGTGAGCTCCATAAAGGAACTCACCTACCGCTGGTACCCGAAACTGGAGGAATTCCAGAAGGAAAAGCGCCACGAAGCCCTGAACGACATCCGCGAAAGCATCGCCGAACTCGCCTACTACCGCAAAACCATTTTCAAGTAGCCAATGAAACATTATTATAGCACGACAAATCGCCTCCCCTATAGAAAGAGACTCCGAAACCGCGTAATAGCCATAGCCATCCTTGTCCTCATCGCCTTCGGAATCGGCGCCGCATTCCTCCACAAAGACACCCGGCCCCAGGACACCCCCAAAAAGGAGACGGCAACGCAGGAATCGCAGGAACTCCAGCAGAAAATCGCCGAACTCAAGAAAGCCGATTCCATCGAAAGGGAGCAGGAGCACCAGGAAGACCTGAGCAACACGCAGGCCACCCTCGTCGCCGAAATCGTCCCCGAAAACGCCCCCGAGCCCGAAATTATCGACAGCGTGCACATCAAGTCCCAGAAAAACGTGTTCCTCGCCGAGAAAATCGACCAGATGCTGCGCCGCTACAAGCCCGACTACGGCGTTGTCCTCGTCGTGAACGCCAAGACGAACGAAATCATCGCCTGGGGCGAACGCCGCGACGACAAAGTGCAGAACCAGCCGGACTATTTCGTCAAGAATTCCTTCCCCGCCGCCTCGCTCGCCAAGACGGTCACCATTGCGGCGGCCATGGAATCCGGACGCTACTCGCTCGACACGCCCATTCCCATGCGCGGGGCGAGCCACACGCTCTACAAGAGCCAGCTCCGCGTGCCCGAGGACTACACCGGCACGACCATCGAGCTGCAGGACGCCTACGCCAAGTCGAGCAATGCCCCGCTCGGCATCATCGGCATGAACGTCGGCGCGAACAAGCTCCGCAGCAGCGCGAAAAACCTGGGCTACAACATGAACTTCCCGGGAGGAATCCCCGGACGCGCCACCTACAACCCGCCCGACACCGGCTACGGGCTCGCCGAAACAAGTTGCGGCTTCACCGAAGACATCACGCTCCCGCCACTCCTCGCCGCCGCCCAGGTTCGCGCCATCCTCATGAAGCAGCCTCTCGAAATCCCGTGGGCCGACAACCTCGCCCCCTACGCCCCTTCTAGCCGCATCGCGCTCGACGTGGGCAAGTTCAGCGACAACACCTACTACGGGCTCCGCCAGGCCATGATCCGCGCCGTCGAAAAGGGCACCGCCCGCAAGCACATGTCGCGCAAGAACATCGCCCGCAAAAACTTCGAAGCGCTCAACCTCGGCGGAAAGACCGGCTCGCTCGACGGAAAGGACCCGGCCGGACGCTACGACTGGTTCATGGGCTTCGCCCAGGCCAAGGACGACCCGAGCAAGGCTATCGTGGTCGTCGTGATGCAGGTCCACAAGGAAATCCGTTCGCAGCCGGCAACGCAAGTGGCCGCCGTCATCATCAACCACTGGGCGCACCAGAATTTAGAGAAGTGAGGACAACATGACTCAAAACGTAACCGATCCTTCCTGGTGGAACCTCATCCCGAGCTACTTCGACGGGATTGCCATCACCATCGGCAGTTTCCCCGTCCACTGGTACGGCGTGATGTACATCTTCGCGTTTGTCACGGCCTACCTCGTCATGACAAAAATCAACAAGAAAGAGAACCTGGGTTATACCAAGGAACAGTTCGACAGCCTGTTCACCTGGGCCATCGCCGGCATCCTCATCGGCGCGCGCCTCGGCTACGTGTTCTTCTACAAGCCCGGCTACTATCTTGCGAACCCGACCGAAATCATTTTGCCGCTCTCGCATGATGCGCTCGGCTACCACTTCACCGGCATTTCGGGCATGAGCTACCACGGGGGCATGATCCTCGGTACCATTTTTGCCGTCATCGGGATGAAACGCAACAAGATGGACGTGTGGAAAACGCTCAACCTGAGTTTTTTGGCGGCACCGCTCGCCTACACCTGGGGACGTTTCGGCAACTTCATCAACGGCGAACTCTTTGGCGAAGTGACGACGAGCCCCATCGGCATGTGGTTCCCGCTCGCCCACGACAGCCCCATCGAAGCCCCGATTCTGCACCACCCGAGCCAGCTCTACGAAATGTGCTTCGAAGGAATTATCTTGTTCGTACTGCTGTGGAACTTGCGCAAGATACCTTTCCTACGCGACAAGATGCCGTGCCTGTACCTGATGGGCTACGGGCTGTTCCGCTTCTTCATCGAATTCTTCCGCAGGCCCGATGCGCACCTCGGTCGTGTGGACCTGTTCGGCATGAGCCGCGGGCAGACGCTCTGCAGCCTGATGATCCTGGCCGGAGTGATTTGGCTGCTCGTGATTGTTTATAGGAACAAGAAGAAGAAAGAGAAAGCAAACGCCTAGCAGCTCACCGCGAGTTCGCTTATGGCGAGGGCGGGGACTTTGTAGCTTGCGAACGGATTGTAGTATTCGTTGCCGACTCCGACGATATTCTTGATGATATCGAAGAAGTTTCCAGACAAGGTAACACCATCGACGGGGTGTTGAATCACGCCGTTTTCGCACCAGAACCCGTGAGCGCCAATGCTGAGTTCACCCGAGACGGCATTGCAGCCGGAGTTGCCTTCCAGCCGGACGACTAGCAGACACTTGGGGAAAAGCTTGAGGAGTTCCGAGGTCGACATCGTTCCGGGAGGCACGCAAAGATTGTAGAACGAGGTTCCCATCTTGCCGCCGAAATCGCGGGCCCCGTTGCCAGTTGTCTTGCGACCAGCCTTCGAAGCACTTTCCAGATTGTACAGGGCCTCGTTGAACACGCCCCCGTCCACCACTTTCACGCGGCGGGTCAGGCAGCCCTCAGAATCAAAGTAAAAACGGTGCTGGAACAGATCACCCGTCGGGTCGTTCCACAGCGAAAATTCCTTGGACGCGATGGTCTCCCCTTCCTTGCCTGCCAAGCGGGACATACCCTTTTGCATGGCCTCGGCAATGAACGGCTGGGTGTACATCCCGACAAGGCGCGAAGAGATGCGCTCCGAGAACACCACCGGAACGACACCGCCATCAATCTTTTTTGCACCGAAAAGTTCCACCGCATAGCCGGCAGCCTTCGTCGCAATCTCGTTGACATCGAATTCGTCCCAACGGCGGCCGTTCTTGACAAAGTGCCCGAGTTTCTTGGTCTCGCCACGAACAGCCACGGCTCCCACGCCCGCCGAAACGGAATTCGACTTCGCGGAATACATCAGCCCCGTATGGTTCGCCACGATGGAAAGGCTCGATTCGATATCGCCTCCGAGATAAGGGATATTCACGATTTCGTTGCACTTCGCAAAAGTTTCCTTTTCCAGTTCGATGCAGAAATCCCTCATTTGGGCCAAGTCAAGCGATTCCAGGGAAGCATCGTAATTCGGCTCGTCCGTGGGAATCTGCGCAGCGCTGGGCAATTCAATGTCTATTTTCTCGGTCCACTGGGTATGACAAAGCGCATCCTTCAGCGTCTGCTCCAGAGCATCCTTCGTGAGCCGTTCCGTATGCGCATAGCCCGGGCGGCCGTCCTTGATGACGCGGATTCCCAGCCCGACAGGATCCGATATTTCCGTATTCTGGACCTGCCCCTGGAAAACGGAAAGGCCTTCGGAGTGATCGGTGGAAGCAATGATGTCGAACTGTTCCGCCTCGCCCTTCGCGAGGTCACACATGCAAGAAACGGCGTCAGAAATATTCATAATTAAGGCTCACTCCTCTTTGCTTTATTAGCGAGCATGCGCCAGTAGGCGGCGGGGCTGCCGGTCACGGATTCAAGCGATTCAGCAAGTTCACGAGTGATTTCAACGGAACCATCAATCAAGCCTTCGAGCGTTTCCATCGGGACACCGATACGGCGGGCAAATTCAACCTTGTCCATCTTGAGCCATTCGATCCCTTCGAGAATCGCCTGTCCCGGCGTAGGAGTTCCATGACGAGCCATTAAAAATCAACCTCCTTCCAGCCTTCGGCGCCGAAGCGGAGGTCGCGTTCAACAAATTCCCAGATCAAAAGCTTCTTGCCCTTGAGCACGCCAGCCTTGCGGGCAAGCTTCTCGCGCACCAGCGTAGAGGCACCGCCATCGCTCACGATGGACGATACCGGACGGCCAATATTCTTGGCAAAATGGGCAATCCAACCCGCGTTCACCGGAGCATCCGTCTGGTAAATTCGGCTGAAGCTATCGCCGAGAATCAAAATTTTAGACTTGCGGAAATCGTCCTTGAACGGAGTCCTTGTCGTATCGTAGACGACAACCGAATCCGAAAGGGAATCTGCAGGCGGTTCAACACTCTTCGAAACGCTCTGCTGCGACACGACATGTCCCGTCACCTTCTGCACCTTGAATGCGCCAAACTTGTTGAGTCCGCTCATTTCGCCCACGTCGCCCATGCGGTCGGCCAAGGAATCCGAAGCGACGAATTCCACCTCGTCTTCACCGATATCTATTACACCGGCATCCGCCAACAGGCGCACGTTCAGCGCAATTACAGCAGCGGCCAGTTCCGCACCGCGCGGGGTCCAGTGCGTATCGTCATTGAGGTACAGCGGTCCGAGGTCAGCATCGCCGACCTTCGCGGCCAGCAAGGGCGTGTACAGGTCGACAGTATGGAGCCCCAGTTTCGAAAGGGAATCAAGAATTACTTTGCCGTGCGAACGGATGGAAGCGCCAGCACCCGATGTAGAACCAGTCAAGCGCTCGGGATAGATGCTCGGCTTGCCGGGAACGACGACCACGAGCAATTCAACGCCCTTCGCCTTGAGTTGATCGCGGAACTTGAGAATTGCCTGCACCGGGTTGTCGAGCTTTGCCGAACGCACATCCAGCGGGGACGGCTGCACCAGGAATTCCACGTCCTGCCTGTAGTAGAGCCAACGGTCGGAAGATACAGAGGTATCGCGTCCACACGACTTGCCGATGCAATCGCCCGCGGCACCCAACACGACCTTTTCACCCGGGTCACTAAAGATATTCCATACAGCAAGCTGGTACTGCGGCCTTACGGCGAGCACGAGCGCATTTTCGTCTTCCACCTTATTTTCAAAGGCTCTCAGATAGCGGCTCGTCCACACACCATAATGCTTGACCCCGAGGAACGCACGCCACAGCGAGAAATTCCCGAACTCGGCGACCACCGCCTTGAGCGTAGAATCGACCGCCTTGAAGTTCTCGGGTTCGTCCTCAAGTGTCGCAAGCAGCGTATCGGCCCGCTTGAGCAACTTGTAATCAGCCTCGCCCGTATCGAGCGCGGCATAGGCATTGACTGTAAGGACGATCGATTCCAAATCGGAAAGCGCACCGACAACCGGTTCAAGCGCATCGGAGGTCTCCGCTCCGCCCGCAATGGACTCCCGTGCTTTACGCCAGGCACTATCCAATTTAGCCGCCCCGGCCGACATGTTTGACTCGCGTACGAACGGAGTATAGACAACGTCCTTGAATATATCAAGTGATACGAAGCGCTTTTCGCCACGAATATCGTCAATCGCCTGCACGCCAAAAGGCGTCAAAAGCAAAATACCAAAAAAAACAACTAAAATGATATACTTTTTCTGCACATCGGAAAGATAGAATATTATTATTTTTGGCAACAAGAAAGGCAGTATATCATGAAGGTTTTTGTGACAGGAGTCGGAGGGCAGCTGGGCCATGACGTGATGAACGAGCTCTCGAAACGCGGATACGAGGGAATCGGCAGCGATATTGCACCGAGCTATTCCGGTATCGCCGATGGGAGCGCCGTGACAACGATGCCCTACAAGCCCATGGACATCACCGATGCGGCACAGGTCGAATTGACCATTACCGCAGAAAAACCTGACATCGTCATTCACTGCGCCGCCTGGACGGCCGTTGACCTCGCCGAAGACGAGGACAAGCGCGAAAAGGTATTCGCCATCAACGCCAAGGGCACCGAAAACATTGCGAAGGTCTGCAAGAAGCTCAATTGCAAGATGGTCTACATCAGCACGGACTACGTGTTCGACGGCCAGGGCACAGAACCCTGGAAACCAGACTGCAAGGACTACAAGCCCCTGAACGTTTACGGGCAGACCAAACTCGAAGGGGAACTCGCCGTCAGCGGCAACCTGGAAAAATTTTTCATTGTCCGCATCGCCTGGGTGTTCGGCCTGAACGGCAAGAACTTCATCAAGACGATGCTGAACGTGGGCAAGACGCACGATACCGTCCGCGTGGTCAACGACCAGATAGGCACGCCGACCTACACGCTCGACCTTTCGCGTCTGCTCGTCGACATGGTGGAAACCGAGAAGTACGGCTACTACCACGCAACAAACGAGGGCGGGTTCATCAGCTGGTACGACTTCACCAAGGAAATCTACCGGCAGGCTGGCCTCAAGACGAACGTAATCCCGGTAACCACCGCCGAATACGGACTCAGCAAGGCCGCGCGCCCGTTCAACAGTCGACTGGACAAATCAAAGCTTCAGGAATCCGGCTTCACGCCGCTCCCCACATGGCAGGACGCGCTCTCCCGCTACCTGAAAGAAATCGGAGAGATTCAGTAAAGTTAATAGACAAAATCGAGCAGCCCGTATGAAAATATTCCTCTGCCAAATGAACGTCGTTCCAGGAAAACCGGAAACCAACTTCGAAACCATCAAGGCCTCCGTTGCCGAAGCCGTAGCCGCACACGCCGAACTCGTCGTATTCCCGTCGTTCTGCCTTTCCGGTTCCATGGCCGGCGACCTCTTTTTGCAGCAGTCCTTCCGCGACAAGTGCAACAAGTTCGGGGAAAAGGTCATCGCGCTTTCGAAGAACATCGACATCATCTTCGGCAACATCGACCGCGAAAACCGCAACAAGGTCATCCATGCCAGTGCGGGCAAGCTCGCCGAGAAACCCCTGACCCAGTGCATTATCCACATTGACTGCAGCCCGTTCGCCATGGGAGTTTCCGAGACGCGCATGTCGACGTTCGGTGCCGAGGCAAAGCGCCTGGGCAAGCCGCTCCTTTTCTTGAACGCGGTCGGCACAGAAAACACGGGCAAGCGCATTTTCGCCTTTGACGGCAGCAGCGCGGCATTCAACGCAGACGGCTCCGTAGCCTACCCCTTCCCCGCCTTCGAGGCGGCTTCCGTTCTCGTCGATGTCCAGGCGAACAAGGTCACCGTCGAAACGGATTTCGGCATCGCCGTCGGCATACCGCAACAGCTTTCGGGCATCGCCAAGATCCACACGGCACTGGTCTACATGATCCGCGAGAACCTGAAGCGCATGGGAATCAAGCGCATGGTCATCGGCGCCAGCGGCGGCATCGACAGCGCCGTTTCCGCGGCACTCTATACCGAAGCCCTCGGCAGCGAGAATGTGTTCCTGGTGAACATGCCGACAAAGTTCAATTCGGACACGACAAAGAATGCGGCACGCGACCTGGCCGAGAACCTGGGAACCCCCTACATGGTCGTCCCCATATCCGACATGCTCGATTCCGTCCGCGAAAGCCTCGGCAAATGTTCCTTTGTCCGTAACAACACCCCGATGAAGGTGGAAGGCATCAACTACGAGAACCTGCAGGCCCGTACGCGGTCTTCTTCCGTGCTCTCGACGGTCGCCTCTATCCTTGGCGCTGGAGTCACCTGCAACGGGAACAAGAGCGAGGCCATGGTCGGCTACTGCACGCTCTACGGCGATACCTGCGGTGTGATGTGCGCCCTGGGCGACCTCTGGAAAACGCAGGTGTACGCCCTCGCCCACGAGATCAACAAGGACAAGGAAATCATCCCGAGGGCAAGCATTGAAATCCCCGCGAGTGCCGAACTGAGCGAAGCCATGAACGTGGACGAGGGCAAAGGCGACCCGATTATCTACCCCTACCACGACAGGCTCTTCGCCTACTGGGTGGAACGCAACAAGTCCCTGGAAGATTCCCTCGAACTCCTCGACCGCGGAGCAACGCAATTCTGTAACGAACTCGGTGTCGACGAGGCACTTTTCCGCAAGCATTTCCCGACAGACGGGGCCGCCTCCGAAGACATGGCCGCATGGCACCGCCGCTACAGGGGAATCGCGCTCGCCAAGCGCCTGCAGTTCCCGCCCACACTCACCATTTCGAGCCATCCGTTCGGCGGCGAGTACTACGAAGCCCAAGCGTAAGTTCTACAAGCGAATCGCTAAAATTCTATATTTAGGCTCCAACCCCCATTCTCATGCGGGCCATTCCCGCATGCAAAAAAAAGGATTCATATGAAAATAGCCGACAAGACCGTCGTCCAGATGCACTACACCCTCACCTCCGACGAAGGAAAGGTCATCGATTCATCCGAAGGACGCGAGCCCCTACAGTACATCCAAGGAGCCCACATGATCGTGGTCGGCCTCGAAAAGGCCATGGTCGGTCATGAAGTCGGCGACAAGTTCGACGTGAAAGTCATCCCCGCCGAAGGCTACGGGGAATACGACGAGCGCATGACCCAGGAAGTTCCGCTGGATGTTTTCCAGGGAGTCCAGAATGTCGAAGCCGGCATGATGTTCTACGCCCAGACGCCCATGGGCCCGATGCCCATCCGCGTGAAGTCCGTCTCGGGCGACAAGGCCGTGATTGACGCGAACCACGAGCTGGCCGGCCAGAACCTGAACTTCGCCATCGAAGTCGTGGACGTCCGCGAAGCGACCGAAGAAGAACTGAACCCGCAGGGTCACTGCTGCTGTGGCGGCAATGGCGACGGCGAATGTAAGTGCGGAGAAGAAGGCCACGAATGCGAATGTGGCGGCGAAGGTAAAAAGGAAAACTGCGACGGTCAGGGCGGCTGCGGCTGCCCCAACCACGACAAGCACCACAACGCATAAAAAACTATGCCGTTCTACCCTAACGAAGTCATCCAACAGCTGAAGGCGCAAGCGGACATCTCGCTTGTCATCCAGCAGTTTATCCCGCTCAAGAAAAGCGGGAACGGACGCTTCGTGGGGATGTGCCCCTTCCACGACGACCACTCGCCCAGCATGAGCGTAAACCCGACGCTCGGAATTTACAAGTGCTTTGCCTGTGGTGCCGGCGGGGATGTGTTCAAGTTTGTCCAAGAACACGAGAAAATCGACTTCAACGGAGCCGTGGAGTGGGTCGCCAATTTTGTAGGGTTCCCTCTCCCGAACTTTGCTAGCAAAGAAAGCGCCGAAGTCACTGAAGAACGCGCCATGGTCCGCAAGCTCAACGAGCTCGCCTGCGAATGGTTCGAGCAGCAGCTCGCCCTGAGCCCCAAGGCGCTGGAATACCTGGCCAAGCGCAACATCAGCGAGAGCACGCGACGGGAATTTCACATCGGCTATGCGCCCGACGGACGCGAAGGCTTTATCGGGTATGCCGCGCGCAACGGGTTCTCGCCCAGGGACTGCGTCAAGGCGGGCCTCGCCACCGAAAAGAAGAACGGGGGCATCGCAGACAAGTTCCGCGACCGCCTCATGATTGCCATCCAGAACCAGTCGGGAATCGTCGTCGCGTTCGGCGGGCGCGACTTGGCCCCCAAGCAGGAAGGCTTCGAGCGTCCCAAGTACATGAACAGCCCGGACACGGCGCTCTACAACAAGAGCGACATCCTGTTCGGCCTGAACCACAGCCGTTCTTCCATCGCCAAGGAAAACGCGGTCATCATCGTCGAAGGGTACTTCGACCTCATCAGCCTTTACCAGGGAGGCGTCACGAACGTCGTGGCGGCATCGGGCACGGCCCTCACCGAGACGCACGCAAGCATCCTTTCGCGCTACGCCAAGACGGCCTACCTTGTGTTCGACGGCGACGCCGCCGGCCGAAAAGCCACGCTCCGCAGCCTCGAAATCGTGCTCCCCAAGGGAATCGCCCCGCGCATCTTCGCACTTTCCCGCCCCGACGGCACCAAGATTGACCCGGACAACTTCGTGAACGAACGCGGCGCCGACGCCTTCCGAACCGAACTTTCCAAGGCCGAGGACTGGCTCAGCTACCTGAGCCACGAGATGCCCACGACGAGCCTGGAAGACCGCGCGAACTTCATCACCTACGCGAAATCCATCATCAAGAGCATCAACAATCCCGAGCTCAGGAACGAATACCTCAAGCTCGTCTCGGAAAGGTTCAACACGAGCCGTTCACTTGACCAAATCAAGAGCATCCAGCCCAAGCACAGGGTACAGCCGAAGGCGCCAGCACCGCAGCAGCCTGCCGAAATGGGAGACGCACCGCTGACTGACGGCGACCCGATGGCAGGCGCAGAACAAGCCGCTCCCGAAGTCAGCATTCCCTGGTATGCGCTCCCGCCCATCGAGGTGCGCTTCGCCAACCTGCTTTTCAGGAACCCCACCCTGCTCGACCGCGCCAGCGAATACTTCGACATGGAATACGCCGCGAGCGGCATCAGGCTCCTCGAATCCTCCATCGTAGACGAATTTGTCGGTACGATACTTTCTCAGTATGCCGAAACCGGGTACTTTTCGCCGCAGGTCCTCTACGACAGCGTCTCGCCCGAGCTCAAGCTGTTCATCGAAGGGCTTCCCGAAGAAAAGTGGACTCCGCCCAACGAGATTTACGAATTCTACGATTCCATGATGTTTTTCACGCTCAGCCTGTGCAACCGCTACAAGAAGGCGATTTCGCTGGACAGCGACGAAGGCGTACAGCAGCGCCTGAAACTGAACGAATTTACAAACGAGATGGAAAAAATCAACCGCGATTACAAATCGGGGTTCATCACCATCGACACGTTTGCGGACCAAATCATCCGCAGCAAATCAAGTTTAATCCAATTGCAGGCATCCATGCCCATGTAAGGGAGAAACCTTATGCTATCCATTAAAGACCTAAAAGCAAGCATCGAAGACGGGACCCAAATCCTCAAAGGCATCAACCTGGAAGTCAAACCGGGCGAAGTCCACGCCATCATGGGCCCGAACGGGTCGGGCAAAAGCACCCTTTCCAAGGTCATCGCCGGGCACCCCGCCTACAAGGTGGACGGAGGCTCCGTCGAACTCGACGGCAAGAACCTGCTCGAAATGGAAATCAACGAACGTGCCAACTCGGGCCTGTTCATCAGCACACAATACCCCACCGAAATTCCGGGCGTGAACAACGTGGAATTCCTGAAGATGGCGCTCAACAGCAAGCGCGCCTACCTCGGCCTCCCCGAAATCGGCGATGAAGAGTTCAAGAAGTTCTGCGAAGAAAAAATGCAGCTGCTCGAAATGGACGAACGTTACCGCGAGCGCGGCGTGAACGACGGCATGAGCGGCGGCGAAAAGAAGCGCAACGAAATCCTCCAGATGGCCATCCTCGACCCGAAAGTGAGTTTCCTCGACGAGACGGACTCCGGCCTGGATATTGACGCGCTCCGCATCGTCGCCAACGGCATCAACCACATCATGAGCCCCGAAAAGGCGGTCATCCTCGTGACGCATTACCAGCGTCTGCTGGACTACATCAAGCCCACCTACGTGCACGTGCTGCGCCACGGCAAGATTATCCTGAGCGGTGGCCCGGAACTGGCGCTGAAACTGGAAGAACAGGGCTACGACTGGATCGAGGAATAAAGATGGACGCAGTCACCCGCATACAGCAAATAGGCATGCCCCGCCGCAACAACGAGTTGTGGACATTCTTCCCCGTGGCAAAGATTCCGAACGTACTGAGCGCTGATGGAGATTGCCGCGTCGCTAACGCTCCTCGCAATGACAAACAGGAATCATTAGACTTTTCAAAAGAAAACGACTTTGCGGCACTTCTCCCGCTCGCAAAGAACGCGCGCACCATGGTGAAGGCAATTCCCGAAGGCGCAAACGAGATGGCCATGCTCAAGTGCAACGACGACTTCGGGCACACGGTACTGGACATCGGGAAAGGCGCACACGTCAGCCTGGAAATCCTCGACAACAAGGTCCAGCACGAAATTGTCGCCGAGCGATTCGACATCAGCGTGGGCGAAGGCGCCGACGTGGAAATCTTCTTCGCGAACCCGGCCAGCGCCCTGCCGCTCCGCTTCCGCCATTTTCGCATCACACAGGCAGCAAACAGCACGGTACGCTTCTCGAACATCCTGACGGATTCGGGCATCGGGCGCATCAGCATGGACTGCGACCTGAACGGAGAAGGCGCATCATTTGACTACAGAAGCCTTTCGATACTGGACAACACAGCCAGCATGCACCAGCGCCTCACGATACGGCACAACGCCCCGAACACGGTAAGCACGCAGCTCGCGCGCAACCTGCTCTCCGGCAGTGCCTACGCCAGCTACGACGGCATGGTCATCGTCGGGGAAAAATGCACCAAGGTGAATTCCGGCCAGCTCGTAAACACGATTCTCCTTTCGGAAAATGCAAGCGTTTCGGTAAAGCCCGTGCTCAAGATCTACCACGACGACGTGGAGTGCACGCACGGCAACACCGTGGGCGAACTCGACGCGGAACAGATGTTCTACCTCGTGAGCCGCGGCATCCCGAAAGAGGCCGCGAAAAAGATGCTCATGGCAAGCTTCGCGAAAGAGACCTTCTACCCGCTGCCCGAAACTCCGGCCAAGAAGCGTCTGTTGCAGACACTTTCTGTTTAAAAAGGTTAGTTTATTTCCGTATCAACAAGGATCTGCACCAAGACCTTGTAATCCAGATACTGGATGCCATCTTTTCCCTGGTGGACCTTGTCTGCCAACTTGCTGCGATAATACAAGTCCATTGCCTGTTCCAGCGAACAATTCTTCACCTGCGCAAGGTGCGCTATAATGCGCTCTTCCAGGCGTTCCTGATAGACTTTTTCCAAGACATCTTCGTCTACCATTTTACACCTCTTCACAACCCTTGTATTTCAGGACGGCATCAATAGACTTTTGCGTGATAAAGGCGATCTGGTCGTAAGTCGGATAAGCCTTTATTTCTTTCAACGTCCGCGGCATATCCCAGATACCGGAATGATACATGTCAACGACACGGAAAACCTTGTCATTTGCGACCTTGCCCATAACAATGTCGTATTTGGCATATTCTATGGAACCATCTCGGCATTCACAGACGAAATTTATCCATTCTTCCAAATCATCTGGAAATGTTTTTGTAGAAAGCGAAACCGGAATTTCAGCCATGTCATAGATATTCAGTATCGGTTTTGCCCCCTCAAGAACGTCGGCCTTCCTGTGAGCCCAGCGAACCGCCTGTTCCCGCACGGTCGTCACATAAAAACCTTTGCCAAAATCCAGCGGACGGAACGAATGCTCCACATCCGGTTTATCAACGACAATTGTTGATCCATGATAGACAATCATATTGCCACCTTGCGTACTTTCAGGTATTCTTCAATGTCGTTGACAACAAAATCAGTGCTTTGCGTATGCAGAATCTCGTAATTGGGCACAAGGAACTTTTGAATGCAGCCGGAAGCAGCCAGCTTTTGATAGACAAAAGATGGGAAACGGTTCCACTTGTTCGCGCAAGCGTGAATCATATACACTACAAATTCAAAAGATTCTTGAATCATTGCCTATAATATATAAAAAACAGTTTGTAACTACACTCAAATAATAAGACTTAGTCCTTGAGGCAACGAACCGAGAAAGCGTCATTCTTGCTGAAATTGTTCAAGTTTCCATCGTCGTAACCGTTGCGCAGGTACATGCCGAACGCATACACGCTGAACGCGTAGTTAGAAGTTACCTCCGTAGAACTCCAGAAGCATGCACTAAAGGCCAGAGCGGAGTAGTTTCCATCGTTGAACCCAGAACCTGCAGGCAACGCCGAAAAACCGAAGTCATCCGAGCCATTGCCACTAGTCCCATCATCCTTATCTTCCCAACCTTCCGTGGACTTTAGCATTGTTCCTGCGAGAGCTTGTCGCCCTACTGCAAAGAACAGGGTTTCCCATTCAAACATGCTGGGCAGGTGCCAACCTGCAGGGCACACGCCTCGAACATTGCCTTCACCGAGGTCGCAATATCGTTTTCCAAAGCCGCATTCGTTTTCGGGCTTACCCACGGCGGTGGCCCAAGTGTAGAGTCTGCCATATTTTTTGCAATACTCGGCGCTATCACCATAGCAATAGCTACCTACATCCGTCTCGTAGTTCAGATTTTCCGCCATCCAAATCTGCTCACCAATAGTCACGGTTTTATAAACTTGATTGTCGCGCAAATCGGTTAAGGTATTGTTTTCTGCATCATATATGCTATTCATAGACGATGAGCTTAAAACACTAGATGAACTTTCCTCAACAATTACACTACTAGATAATTCTATGGTTATTCCTGAACTTGAAGAGGCCCCTGTCTTTAGTGAACTTGACGACTCATTGACAATCTCAGAACTAGAAGACTCCTCCGTCTTTGCAGAACTGGATGAACCCCCGTTCTTCATTGAACTAGACGACTTGTCAGATACTGTTGGACTTGAAAATTCCTCTATCTTTGCAGAACCGGAAGAACCCCTGCTTTTCACAGAACTAGACGATTCCACCTCCTGTTCCAGGGAGAAATTTGATTCCACAAATTCCGGCTGGGTGGAAGCGTTGCTGGAGCATTCATCCCCACAAGACACCAACAGGCAAACCGCACTCAATGGAATCAACAACCGCTTCAACATGGACATTCGCTCCCTTCTTCAAGTTTTCATTGACCAATATATACACTTTCTCAGTTTTTTTCACCCCGCCTCGGACAAAAATGCCGTCCAAAGGCGCAAAAAAACGGCCATTAAGGCCGCTCAAATTCACTCAGATATACAAACTACAATTCACGGATCGTTTTCTCAGAAAGGCCCGTAAACTGGATGATTTCTTCGATAGGCTTGTTCGCGTCGCGCATTTTCTTCGCGATTTCTTCCGCTTTTTCATGCCTTGCTACGGCCCTATCGAAATCGCTCATGTCTACTGTCATAAGATACCTCGAACTGAATCTAGATAATTTCACCTCGTTTTGCAATAGCCGCCTTGGGGCGATCTGTAAGGAGATCCCCGCCTCCGCGGGGATGACAAGGGTGCGTGCGGTACAAAAAAAAATCGGCATAGGCGTTGCCGCCTATGCCGAACCTCCCCATAAAGAAAGCCAATGCTTCTCTTTAGGATATCGTGGCCAAGAGGAACAAAGTAACCCCGGAACAGACAACGATGAACTTCGCCAAGAAGTAATCCGACACATACACCATTTCTTCGTGAAGTTTCATAGTTGTGTTCCTCCGACCTTTACGTTTCCTAAGATAGATTATAGCGAACAACATTGCCAGTGGGCAAAATCACACTGAGATTCAGGTCACACGAGAAGCTTACAAAAAGGAGACGCCGAGCGTCTCCTTTGAAAATTATCACACAATCGTCGGGAAAAATTTGACCCGTGTCACTTCTTCTCTTCTTCTATTTTTCTTACAGGCTCGTCAGCCATGCGTTCAGCGATAACTTCAGGCGTTTCCTCGGCAATCGCAGCGTTCGATTCTTCGGGCATCCAAGGTTTGTCGAGGCTCTTTTCCCAAGAAACTGTGGGTGCAGCAACCGGTTCATGCGAGGTGTCGACGATGGGTAAGCCAAGCAGTTCGCGTGCGCGGTTCAGCGCAGCATCGATGTTACCGAGAGCATTCTCTTCGCCAAGCAGCTTGAGCACGCCAGCACGAGTCAGCGCCACCACAGGCTGTGCATGCACGCCGGAAAGCAGCAACTGCGTGCCTTCGCGGTTACAACGGTTGAGCAAGTCTTCGATCATCTGGATACCGGCAGCATCGATACTCGAGACGCTGCGCATGCGCAAGATGAGAATCTTCGGCTTGTCGGAAATGCGCGCCATCGTATCCTTGAACTTGTCGACCGCACCGAAGAACAGCGAACCGGCGAGTTCGTAGACCACCACGCCCTTCGGCACCTGGCGGCTGAGCTCGTTGTGGGCGGCCTCCTCGTCGTCTTCCTTGAGGGCGGAAGTGACGGACTCCACTTCGGCGACATCGCTCATGCGCTTGATGAACAGCACGGCGGCCAGCAGCACGCCGACTTCGATGGCGACCGTGAGGTCGATAATCACGGTGAGGAGGAACGCCACCAACATCACGATGACGTCGCTCTTCGGAGCCTTGAACATCTTGATGAAGCTACGGTAGCCACACATGTTGAACGCCACCTGGAACAGCACAGCGGCAAGAGCGGCCATCGGAATCATCTCGGCGTACTTGCCAAGCACAAGCATAATCAGCAGGAGCACCACCGCATGCACGAGGCCGGAGACCGGGCTCACGGCGCCGTTACGGATATTGGTCGCGGTACGGGCAATGGCGCCCGTCGCGGGGATACCGCCAAAAATCGGGGAAAGGATATTCGCGACGCCCTGACCGAAAAGTTCGGTATTGGAGCGGTGCTTGGTAGAGGTCATACCGTCGGCCACCACGGCCGAAAGCAGAGATTCAATAGCGCCAAGGATGGCAATCGTGAGTGCCGGCTGGAACACCTTCTGCATCATCTCGATGCTGATGTTCGGCAGGTGCGGCATCGGGAAACCGCTCGGGATGTGGTTCTTCATGCCGATGGTCACCACGCCGTGACCGGTGACCGGGTCGTCCCAACCGAGGACCTTCACCATCACGGTCGCGACGATAATTGCGATGAGGGAGCCGGGCACCTTGGTGGTGACCTTCGGCCACAAGATGCAGACAGCAAGCGCCACAAGCCCCACGATTACGGCGTAAATATTCACGGTGTCAAAGGACGAGGCGTAGAGCTTGATCTTGCCGATGGCATCGGCCGGGTCCTTCGCCAAAAAGCGGAGTCCGAAAAAGTTCGGGACCTGGCCGAGAGCGATGATGATTGCGATACCGGCGGTAAAGCCCACCGTCACCGGATACGGGATGAACTTGATGATGGCGCCGAACTTGGCGAGACCGAAGATGATCAGAAGGAGGCCGGCGAGAAGCGTCGCAGAGGCGAGACCGTCGTAGCCGTACTGGCTCACGATGCCGTAGACAATCACGATGAAGGCGCCCGTGGGGCCGCCAATCTGGAAGCGGCTACCGCCCAGGAAGGAGATAGCGAAGCCCGCGATAATCGCCGTGTAGAGGCCCTGTTCCGGACCCACGCCCGAGGCAATAGCGAAAGCGATGGCGAGCGGGAGCGCAAGGATACCCACGATAAGACCCGACATGAGGTCGCTTACAAGATTTTTCTTGGTATAGCCCCGGCGGACCGT
Source organism: Fibrobacter sp. (assembly GCA_017412605.1). GTDB lineage: Bacteria > Fibrobacterota > Fibrobacteria > Fibrobacterales > Fibrobacteraceae > Fibrobacter. The sequence goes on from JAFPWY010000004.1 coordinate 61,660, forward strand.
GCGGAACAGTTCCGGGGTAACAGTCGCCTTTACGCCAGAAAGGAAACTCTTAACCGATTCCTTGGCATGGATATTCTGCATTTAGACACTCCTTCAATCAAGCGCGCCCAAATTTAGAAAACTTTACAAACCCCGTTAAGGGGGAGGAAGAAAAAAGTAAGGTGCTACAACAAGCCTTTCTTGGCGGAGCGCATCAGGTTCTTCACCTGCTTGTTGCTGAGCTGCGGGACCTCGGCATCCTTCTCGCGGCGCGACTTGGGAGCGCAATCCTCGCAAAGGTGCTTGATAACCACGCCAAAGCTCGCTGCGCCGTCAACGACATCGGTCTGGCGGGAACGGTAAGACCTGAGCAGAGCTTCCTTATGGCACTTGTCGCAAATGCCCATCTTCGGAGCCGCCGGTTCGTGCCGACGCTGGGACGTAGAATTGTCGCGAGCCCTTTCTTCGGAATTCATCGCCCAGGCACGGGCCTGTGCTGCGTTCTTGGATGCAAATCGGTTGTCAAATAAGCTCATGGGGTTATCCTCTTTTTACTTCTCTTAATATACATTCTTGCAGGAACAATGCCATCAACATATTGCCCAGAGAGGTCGAAGAACCGTCCTCGTTGTAGAGGGAACGGGCAAACTTGCCCCTTTCGGCCTGTTTTTCCTTGAATTCGGCGGCATGCTGGGCAAAATCCCAGACCGAGACCTTCTGTGGCGAAAGCCCGGCGAACCCCCGTACGGCATCGTTCAGGTAGGCGACCTCGAAACGGGCTTCCGGGAACATGTCCTCGGGGATGGTCAAAAAATTCAGGCGTCCCTGCGTCTTGTTCACAAGCCGCTCCACGAGAGCCCCGTAGGTCTTGGCCACGGCTTCCCCATTGCCGCCAGCACGGCGGAGTTCGCGAAGCCCTAGCCCCATGACGAGGCGGCCTGCCTTCTTGCCAATGATATCAGAAGCAATACGCGCAAGGAACAGCGGGATCGACTGCGGTGCGGGAGCGTTGATGTAGAACTGTATGGGGAGATTCGCCTCGCGGCACAGGATCAGCTCGGCAGCGTGGTTGGCCGCTTCGCCCTGTTCGCCCATCAGTTCGTCACCTATGATTAAAATTCTGTTTTCCACACTGAAAATCTACTACATGGAACCGCGTTTGACCACCGTAATTTCCCAAAAATTTGCTTTTTTTTCACGAAAAACGACATTATGCCCATCCGCGACAAGCGCCTGCGGCACATTTTCTATCGGGGAGCCCTCGTCGAGCGCAATCTTGATGCGGAACCCTTCCGGCAGGCCGGCAAGGGCGAGGCGCGCACGCACCGCATTCCCCGGGCAAACCACACCCCTCAGGTCCAGATAATCCGGGTAGTCCACGGAAATGGACTCAGGCAGGGGCAATTCCTTCGATTTTTCGCAAAAATCGGCAATTTCTTCAGCATGGTCTTCGGGATGGGTCACCCACTCCCCCACGTCGTAGCCGCAGCGGGACGACAAAAAAATGTAAAAGGCGGCCTCCTTGGGCAGCACACGCCCCCGGCAACGGCGCAGCCATTCGGCACAGGCGAAGCCCAAAAGGTCGACCAAGGACTCGGCAAAACCCTTTTTTCCTCGATTTGCATCTATCCAACTTTGTAACGGCGTTTTCGACATAATTTTCCCGTTTTGTCAAGGGTTTAATTTGTAAAAAAATGACGGCAGTTTGAGCATTTTTCTTGCATCATTATTATTTGTATAAAAATTATGCTACGAATGTAGCAAAGTTTGCTAATGGTTTCTATATTTGGCCCCAAGCATACAAATGTGCAAAGGTTTTTTATAGAATGAGTACTGTTCTTCTATACGCAATGTTTGTCGTCTACGTTATCGCAGGCGTAGGCTTGGTCATATACGGGTTCAGCTGTTACTACAGCATTTATCTCTTCCTGAAAAACAGCCGCCACACCCGTCTCAGCGACAAGAAAGCGATTCTTAAGTTCTACCGCGAACACTCCATTTCCGAACTCCCGCAAGTTACTACGCAGCTGCCCGTCTTCAACGAAGCCAACTGCGTCGAACGCCTCCTCGAGGCCGTGTGCGCCATTGACTACCCCAAGGACAAGCACGAAATCCAGGTGCTGGACGACTCTACCGACGAATGCTACGAAGTCGCGAAGAAGAAAGTCGCCGAACTGGCAGCCAAGGGCTACGACATCAAGCTCATCCACCGCACGAACCGTTCCGAATACAAGGCCGGCGCCCTCAAGGAAGCCATGGCCGTCGCGAAGGGCGATTTCCTCGCTATTTTCGATGCGGACTTCGTCCCCGAGAAGGACTTCCTCCTCAAGACCATCCCCTACCTGGTGATGGACGAACAGATTGGCCTGGTCCAGGGTCGTTGGGGCCACTTGAACCGCACCGAATCCGGTTTGACGCTCGCCCAGTCCATCGGTATCGACGGGCACTTCGTGGTGGAACAGTCCGCCCGTAGCTGGGGCAAGCTCTTCATGAACTTCAACGGTACCGCAGGCGTATGGCGCAAGCAGGCCATCTACGGCGGTGGCGGCTGGGAAGGCGACACGCTGACCGAAGACATGGACCTCTCCTACAGAAGCCAGCTCGCCGGTTGGAAGATGAAGTTCGTCTTCGACGTGATCGTGCCGGCCGAACTTCCGAACGACATCAACGCATTCAAGGCACAGCAGTTCCGCTGGGCAAAAGGCTCCATTCAGACAGCCATCAAGATTCTGCCGCGCGTGCTCAAGGCCAAGGTTCCTCTCCGCGTCAAGATCGGTGCCATCCTGCACACGACGCACTACTCCATCCACCCCTGCATGCTCTTTACGGCGCTCTGCGCATGGCCACTGCTCGCCTTCTTCGAACCGGTCGCACACATCCCGGGCTGGGGATACACCATCGGCTTCAGCTTTATTTTCCTTGCCGCTATCGCTCCTTCCGTTCTTTACTTTGTCGCACAGCGCTGCTCCGGCTATACCGGTTGGAAAATCCGTCTGCTCAGCCTTCCCATCCTGATGGCTCTGGGCGTGGGCATCGCCGTGAGCAACTCCCGCGCAGTGTTCTCCGCAGTGATCGGTTCCAAGGGCAGCTTCGTCCGCACCCCGAAGAGCGGCGGCTCCAAGAAGAAGGCCAAGAGCCACTACGCACAGAAGTTCCCCTGGCAGGCGATTGTCGAACTGGGCGTGGGCGTCTACTGCATCTTCGGTTTGCTCGAATACATCGGTGCGCAGAAGTTCATCATCGGACCGTTCCTCGCACTCTATGCCGTCGGCTTCCTCTCTGTGGGTACGCTGAGTTTCATGCACTACGTGAGCAACCTGCTCGAGATGCACAGGGCACGCGTTGAGGCCAAGAAGCAGGCCGCAAGTATGGCCCCCACACAGGGCGCGAGCATCTTCTAACAGGTCGGACTTAAAGGGTTAGTTCGGGCGGATCATTCGATCCGCCCTTTTCTTTTTTTCCGGAACGTCCTGCGGTAGAACCGGGAAGACCTTCCGCTGCGTTTCCTGGACCCGCCTTATCAGCGCGGCCGACTCGTCCGCATAGGACCCAAGCACAACGTTATACGACCGGACATTCTGCCCCAGGAAGGCGTAGGCCGACAAGGCGACAATGGAGGCTGCGGTCATAGCGACCAGCAGTTCGAGCAATGTAAAACCCGACTTCAGCGACAATAGACCAGCCTCCCCAGCCGGACAGGACCGGACGGCATGACAGGCGGAGCGATGACGGGCTCGACAGACAGCCACAGCAGTCCCGCCCTACCTGGCAGCACGGTCTGACCAACAAATAAACTAACATCACGGCTTACAAGCAAGGTAAAGTTCGTATCGCGGCACGGCGGGGGCTCGGCCACGGCCTTTTCGACATATTCCGTGGCCGAGACAAAGGCGGAGACGGCAGTACGCTCCCGCACACGCATTTCGCCGAACACGCGGAAGAAATACCCGGTGGACATCGCGAATACGGAAAGGACGCACATTGCGACAAGGACTTCGACCAACGTAAAGCCTGCCGTGGCGAGCTCGGCGGGACAGCGCCCCGATTCCCGGCCAGGCAACCTATCTTGACGTATTCTGCTCAAACGCAACAGGAACCCCCTGCACATAATAAGGAAACAAAGCATCCGTGGAATCCCACTGCGCCGTGGTTTCCACGTCCACGTGCCCGTTGGGGGCAGCAACGACACCCTCGACTTTGGCACGGCCCTGAACCTGCACGTCCGAAAGCGGCGAGCCCATCGCAAGCACCACACTCGGGAATACCGCACGCGCGTTCCCGGAAAAAGTCACGCCCATGCGTCCCCAGACATGCCCACTGACTTGCGCCGCCCCCTCCATGCGCACGGCCTCCCCGCTGTAGATTTCCACCCAGCCGGCTTCCAGGCGCCCACCCACGGAAACGGGGCCTTCCGCATACACAAGAAGCGTATCCACGCGGAGTTTACCCTTGAGCAAGGCGGAGCCCTCCACATAAAAGGCTGCCCGCACAACATGTCCGTCCGCATCCAGCGTCAGGTCCCCCGATGCGACCGAGTATTCCATTCTCGACGCCGTCCTGAAGAGGCGCCGGTTGCCCGAGAGCCGCCGGGTATTCGCCTCGATGCGACGGCGCAACATCTGCCGATACAGCTCGGCACCGTCGGCCCACTCCGCATAGCGGGGCCACGGAGCCTTCGCACGCGACTTGCCCACCAGCACGGAAACACGGACCGCCGCCCCGCCAGAATGTCCCGACAGTCCCGCGGTAGCACTCCACAGCCCCCATGGTCCCAGTTCCCCCTGCGACACGGGCGGCAACCCGTCGAAATACCCCGACGGAAACCCCGCGAGGCTCGCAAGCAGTGCCGATTCCGCCCGGTAGACCTCGGCGACGCTTTCCGCCTTGCGGTGCGCATACTTCGATACGGCAAACGGCACGCGCAAAAGCCCCGACAGCAGCAACGTGACCACCAGCGCGACACCGAGGACTACCGAAAGCACCATTCCCCGCTTACTCCCCATGCGCGAACACCACCCTTTCCCCACCGCACACAAGGACGACGCGGTCGCGACCGACCGAATCCACGACAAAAGTCCCGACGGAATCACCGGGGCGGTACCAGCCCAACGTTCCCCCGACATCTCCCTGGAAAAGGACTCCCTGGACGACGCTGCGCAACCGGAGCGGCGGAGCATTACACCTTGCGGAAGGCGCCCGCATTGTTGGCTGCATTGATGGCGGCGAGGCTGGCGGCGTTTCCCGGACTTCGGCCACGGCCGGGAGCGTGCGCATTGGCGGCGGCGCAGAAAGAGCGACGTCTTCACGAAAGTCTTCATCGACCGCCTCCCCTTCCGCAACGGCGACATTCGGCAGAAAAAAAAGCGCCCCCGCCAACGCGGCCACGGCTAAAAAACAGCCGACGGCGATTTTCCGGTGGAGCGGGCGCACCCTCGGGGCGCAATCCAGGTCCAAACGCCTCCAGAACGGATCGCGGGCGGCCCTGCGGAACTCCCCGCGCATCGCCGCCGGCTCCACCCGCTCCCGGAATTCACCGTACGGGCAGCCCCGGGCCAAATACTCGTCTCGGGCAAGGAAGCGCCGGAAGCGCTCCATCCGCTCGGCATAGGCTCTACCGCCAAAACCATCTTCATAGTCTTCCTCTTCGGACCAATGGCAAAGCCTCCCCTCGCAAAACACGAGTATCACCAAGCGACTTCCACACAAGAACGAAAATAGCGCATTCCCGTGCGTGGCATCGCTACTGCGGATAATGCGGTCGGCCCGCCCATACAGGGCGATTCCCTCGGGCAATACGCGATCGAATCTCCGGCGCATTCCGTCGACGCCCGCCGCCAACGCGACAAGGTAACGCACCTTCCTTCCCGAATCCCCGTTGAAGGCGACCATCTTCCAAAAGCAGGGGCGGCCGCGGCCAGACGACTCCGGAAATTCCCGTGCAAACGCTTCGCGGAGTCGGGCCTCCCCGGGTTCATCGTCGAACGGCACCGACACCTCCCAGGTAAACAAGGGAGCCCCGACACCGCCCACGCGCTCCAGCGCAGCGACCAGCCTACGGAACATCGGAGCCTCCCACAGGTGAGGGCTCCACTTCGGGCGTTATGAAGATGGCCAGTTCGCTCAGTTCATCCTGCGTGGACGTATAACTGAAAAGTCGCCCCACCAGCGGGAGACTCCCCAGGAACGGCACAGCCGTGCGCACTTCCGACTTGTTCTTGCGCATCAGACCGCCAAGGCAGAGCGTCTCCCCGTTGCGCAACACCACAGATGTCTTGAGGTTCCGCGTACTGATGTCCCGTGGGCCGTCACCGGAGCTCCGCCCGGCCGTCTTGATTTCGGGCGACACTTCCAGCGTGATGCTCCCCTCCCGCGTAACCACGGGCGTGAGCTCCAGCGAAATCCCGTCGTTGAACGAGCGGTAATCCGTAATCGGGTAGCCATCCGCCGAAACTTGGCTCACCAGGTAATAGACCGTATTCGTCACGTTCAGTTCCGCCTTGCTGCCGTTCAGCGTCGTAAGCCTCGGGTGCGCCAGCACCTCAGCCATGTTGTTCTCCTCGAGGCTCGCCAGTTCCATCTCGAAGCGGTCCGGCAAGAACCCGACCTTCCCGAACGCCCCCGACTTCGACAAATCCTTCCCCAAGAAATCAAAGAAACCCCGGAACCCGATATCCCCCGCGGCCGTTTTCCTCGCTAAGCCTCCGCGCAAACCAATTTCGAAATTCTTGCCGCGCTTGATTTCCACGATGATGCACGAGAGCGTCACCTGGAGCGCCGGCAGGTCCACCTGCACCAAGAGCGATTCGGCCATCGCGATTTCTTCTGGCACGCCACCCAAGAGCAGCGCGTTCTGTTCCTTGACCTCGGCGGCAACGAAACTATTCCCGGGCATAAACTTCGAGAGATGCGCAAGCGCCTTCTCCGAATCGATATACTTCAGCGGATAAAGGCGTGTCTGCGAAAGCGCATTGCGCATCCCCGTCTCGGCTACGAACAAATTCGCTGAATCCAGCACGTAGGCGTAGCGACTCCCCCGAAATACCGCCCCGACGAGGTCCCGCAGCGGAACGCGGTCGAACTTGAGGCGCACCGGCTCCTGCATGTCGCCGTACATCGCGAGGTTCAGCCCAGCCGCCGCCGCGATCTCGCGCAGGACGCTCGCCAGGGGAACTGCGGCCAAGTCAACGGAATACAGGGAATCGTCGCGGAACACAGATGCACCTTCCGGACCCGCCCGGTCGCGGCGTACCGACACCCGCAAGCAACCGCCCTCGGAGCGCACGGCAAACCCCTGCGACTCCATCAGAGTCCGGAACGCCACCACGGCGGGCATGTTCCTCAGCCGCCCCGACACCTTGCCCTGCACGTCAGGTTCCACGAGGATATTGAGCCCTGTATTTGCCGCATACTCCGACGCGAACTCAACCACATCCTTCCCTTTCACAGTCAGCGAAACACCGGAATCCGACACCGCGAACTCAGATTCGCCACGCTCTCGGACGCGGCGGATATGCAGCACGCGGCCGTCCTTGACCACCTCAAGGCCGTGCGCCCCGCAAATCGCGGAAAGCCCCTCCAACAGCCCCACGCTGTCGAGGTGCAGCGTCACCGGCACCTCGGCCCCCTCGTCAACGACGATTGGCGTATCGTACGCCAGCGAGAGGCTGCGCGCCACGTCCGAAAGCGTGGCATCGACAAAATCGAGCGAAACGGTGCCCGTGCGCACTGAAACGTCGCGCGACGGCGCACACCAGCCCCCGACAGGGCCAAAAACACATAGGAAAAAAACTGCTAGCAGAAAACAGGCCGCGGCAAGCGGTGGCGTACACCCAGAACACACAAGGGGCCTCCAAGAAAATCGCATTCCCGCCGTGACCGTTAAAGGCCGGCAGCCCCTGCCCGGGATGTTCAAATGCACCCGAAAGTGCACAGGACATTCGCCTGTTCATGGTTTAATATACAAAAAACGCCATATTACACCCAGAATTTGCGCTTAATCACACTTAAAATTTTCCCGCCCCAAAAATCACCAATGTTTTTTAGATTTAGCATACAGAAATCTTACACAAGGAGAAAAAATGCTTAAGAAGATCATTCTCGCAACCGCCCTCGTGGCAACTGCATCCTTTGCAACCTGGGACAAGTTCCCTGTGCTCCCTGAACACAAAGGCCAGGCCAAGGTCGGCTTTGTCTACGGCATTCCCGCCGAAGACGTGAGCACCGGCGATATCTACGCAGGCGCTCGCTTCACCATCATCCAAAACTTGGAATTGGGAACGATTTTCAAATACAAGATGTTCACCGACGTTGACGGTCACGATGGAAGCGACGGTGTATTCAACCTCCCGATCATGGCCCGCTACCAGTTCATGCCCGTCATGAACGGTTTCTTGGACTTGGACCTCCCCATCGGCGAAGAAGCATTCAACCGTGATGGTCTCGGAGTCCACTTCGGTGTCCAATACTCTCAGGCATTTGGCATGGTCGCCCTCGGCACGGAACTCGGCTTCCTGCTGGAAACCGAAGGTGACGACAAATCTGCTGCCCCCTGGAATCTCAACCTCGGTGCAGAAGCCGACTTCAACGTCAACAACATGGTGACTCCATATGTCGGCATCGACCTCAACATGTTCATCGGCAAGGCCTCCTATGACGGCAAGAGCGCTGGCGAAAACAGGACCGGCGACATCGGCGTGGAACCGTACCTCGGCGTGGCCATCGCCTTCAACCCGATGTTCGCTCTTGACCTTTCCGGCCGCTTCAAGTTCGGCGAAGACTACTACGGTCACGACGATACCGAAATGTATTTCGACGCCCACCTGAACATCAACTTCTAATTCTGTTCCAAAAAAGGCAATGCCTAGGCTGTGTTCGCAAGACACAGCCTTTTTTGTTACTTTATGCGACTTTTGCCCACAAAACCGGAAATTATCCTATTTTTGGGAAAGGCCCGTCAATTAAATAAACGAGGAATCTATGAAACCGTATTTTTTGTTCCTGGCTTTGCCGTTTGTCGCTCATGCGGCATGTGAACTTTCCCAAAACGAAGCTGGCGAATACGAAATTTCTTCGTATGCCGACCTGCAGTTGGTAGGCGTTGAAGACTGTGGTCTTGACGCCGATTACCGTCTTGTCAAAGATATTGATGCGTCCGAGTCGCAAACAAATTACTTTACGCCCATTGGAGACTTTTGTGAAGCATTTACCGGTAGTTTTCATGGTGCCGGCCATCGAATTAAAAATTTGCGCATGTACAACAAGAATTACCAGGGGCTTTTTTGCGGATCCATGGACGGGCTTGTGGACAGTCTCGGAATGGACAGCGTCTACGTTAGAGGCGGCTACTTTACGGGGGCCGTGGTTGGCAGAGGAGGTTCAGGAACCATCCGGAACGTGTACGTGACGGGAAGCGTGATTTTTGACGGCTATAAGCCGGAAGAATCCTACATTGGGGGAATCGCAGGGATCTTCGGAGGGACCATCGAAAACTGTTATTTTATCGGCAATGTTGGGGATACAGATAACCTTGGAGGCCTTGTCGGAAAAAATACAGGCATAGTCAGGAACACCTATGTGGTCAACGAAAGAATACTTAGCGTATCGTTCTCGGAAGACATGAATATAGGTGGAGCCATTGGTGTTAACGGGGAAACAGGTTCCGTCGAAAACACTTACGCACTCAATTATTACATGACGCAACGCCTTATTGGAGCCGATTCCGGCACTGTCGACTCCAATAGCAAGCTGGATACTATTGAATTTTACATAGAGAATAACCATATGCGCGAGCAGAGTCTTTTCAAGGGATTCGATTTCGAGAATGTATGGGACATTGCTGAAGGGAAAGGAATGCCCGTACTTAGGGCGTTCTTCAAGAAAATCAGCGTTACCCCGCTTAGCTATGGAGTGAATTACTGCACCAACGAACCACTTTCGCAATGGACTGTGCTTGGAGATTTCGCAGACGATCGTTACTACACCGGTTTATTCAAGGTCGTCCTCATCGGCAACCGCGTAGAAGTGGACATGTCCGACATCCACAATTCCGACCAACGCGGGTACACTTTTGTATCTAAGGGCGTTGAAATGGCCTACGCTCCGGCAGAAGTCAAGGTGACAGGCCTTTCGGTAAAAGACAAGACGTTTGACGGAACAACCGACGCAACCCTAGAAGGCCTGGACAGCGTCAAGATTTCCGGAATTTGCAAGAACGACGAAGTGACCCTTGATACGAAATCCGTCGTCGCGACCTTCGAGAACGAAACCGCCGGAAAGAACAAGAAAATTAAGCTGGAAGGGCTTAAACTCGTCGGAGCCGATTCGGTTCTTGCCAATTATGAACTTGTGATACCCAACCTAACAGCGAGCATCATCGCCCTAAGCTCGAGTTCCGCAGAACCCGAGAGTTCATCTTCGGCTAAATCGAAAAAATCGAGTTCGTCTTCGGCAAAGTCCAGTTCTTCGAAGAAGTCGAACGCCATACCTGCAAAGCCGATAGCGGAAATCACCGACAATTCCGCCATCATTCGTTTCAATGGTCACTCGGTGCAAGTCGAAAAGAACGGCATGCGCTTCGACCTACTTGGAAATAAGACAAAATAAGCCGGATATTAGTCCTTTACGCAGCGGATGCTGGCATAAACGATGTTACTGTTATAGTCAAGGACAAAAGCTCTCTTTGTCGTTGCGTTGATTACAAAGTAATGCTGAATAGACTGAATATTAGCCCACATGACATATGTTCCACAAGTGGTCGAATTCATCGCCGCCTCACGGGTATACAGACGTCCGTATATTTCGCAAAGGGCGTCATCATTGCCGTAGCAGGAGGACTCGCCCACTTCGTTTCCGGCATAGTTCAGATTTTCGGCCATCCAGATTCGCCCTTCAATTTCCACCGTCCTGTAAGTCTTGTTATCGCGCAGGTCTGTCATGGTGCCATATACAGCATCCGGATTGAACTGTTCACCCTTTGTCTTCAAGAGCGATTTAACGATTGGGAGCGAAGAATCACTTGAGGAATAGCTAGATGAAGATTCGCTACTGGATGAAGAACTAGAAGAAGAACTGCTGGACGATTCCACACGATGGAACTCACGGCCCTCGGCAGAAAGCGTATCGTTTTCGCTCACCCAGAGGTAGACAGAATCCTGGCGGTCAAAGACACACTCGTAGAGGTCTTTTTCACTACCGACCTCGGCTTTACGGCCATCACGGTTTTCGTTGCACGGAGTTTTCGACAAATCCTCCGCCGACGTGTACGCATAGTCGTAGTCGCGATTCTTCACCTCCGGAGATAAACTACCGTCAGCTCCACAACCGGTAAGAGATGTTGTTGCCACTCAGGTCCATAAAATCGCCTGCATGCTCAAAAGGACTCGTCTGTATCCCATTTTTGTCTCCTCATGGAATTCTAAAAAACTAGCCGAAAATGTAAAAAAACGCATATTTGCGGCATGGCAAAACATAAAGACATCATCCTTTGTCGAAATGCCGAGGCCGATATATAATAGTCCGACAGAACAAAAAAGGAGTGAACACTAGTGCACTAGCTAAAAATTTTCTATATTATCTTCCGTAAAATGTTTAAAGGAACCTCATGGCAGCCAAGTATACAGAAGACAGTATCAAATCCCTCGAATGGCACGAACACATCCGGCTCCGCCCGGGCATGTACATCGGCAAACTGGGCGATGGCAACAGCCCCGACGACGGTATTTATGTCCTAGTCAAGGAAATTATCGACAACTCCATCGACGAATTCGTCATGGGCGCCGGCAAGAAGATCGAAATCGACATCGAAGACCGCTCCGCCAGGGTCCGCGACTACGGGCGTGGCATCCCTCTGGGCAAGGTCATCGACTGCGTTAGCAAGATTAACACCGGTGGTAAGTACGATTCCGAAGCATTCCAGAAATCCGTCGGCTTAAACGGCGTGGGTACCAAGGCCGTGAACGCGCTCTCGACCAAGTTTATCGTGAAGAGCTTCCGCGATGGCCGCATGAAGCAGGCCGAGTTCTGCCGGGGCGTGCTCATCAAGGAATACAGGGAATGCGCCACCACCGAGAAGAACGGCACCGAAATCTATTTTGAGCCGGATGCGGACATTTTCAAGAACTACCGCTACCTCCCTGCCTACATGGAAGAGAAGGTTTGGAACTACGCCTACCTGAACAACGGGCTCACGCTCGTCATGAACGGCAAGACATACACTAGCCCGAACGGCCTTTTGGACCTGCTCCAGAAGCACGTGGACGACTCCATCCGTTACCCCGTCATCCACTTCAAGGACAAGGATATCGAATGCGCGTTCACGCACGGCAACCAGTACGGCGAGCACTACTACAGCTTTGTGAACGGGCAGCACACCACCCAAGGCGGAACCCACCAGCAGGCATTCCGCGAAGGTATAGTCAAGGGTGCGCGCGACCACTTCAAGAAGGACCTTGACCCATCGGACGTTCGCAACTGCATCATCGGAGCCATTTCCGTGCGCATCCAGGAACCGGTTTTCGAATCGCAGACCAAGACCAAGCTCGGTTCCACGACGGTATCCCCGGGCGGGGCCCAGCTGCGTACATGGGTCGTGGACTACGTCGCAAGCCAGTTCGACAACTACCTGCACAAGAACCCCGAAACCGAGAAAGCGCTCCTCAACCGCATCAACCAGAACGAGCGTGAACGCAAGGAAATCGCGGGCATCAAGAAACTCGCGAACGAACGCGCCAAGAAGGCAAACCTGCACAACCGTAAGCTGCGCGACTGCAAGGTTCACCTCACCGACACAAAGAATGCGCTCAACCGCGAATCCATGATATTCATTACCGAGGGTGACTCCGCATCCGGTTCCATCACCAAGGCAAGGAATGTGCAGACCCAGGCCGTATTCAGCCTGCGCGGTAAGCCGCTCAACAGTTTTGGCATGACAAAGAAGGTCGTGTACGAGAACGAGGAATTCAACCTGCTGCAGCATGCGCTCGACCTCGAAAACGGGCTCGAGAACCTGCGCTACGACAAGGTGATTATCGCGACCGATGCTGATGTGGACGGTATGCACATCCGCCTCCTCCTGATGACGTTCTTCCTGCAGTTCTTCCCGGAACTTGTCGAGCAGAAGCACCTCTATATCTTGCAGACCCCGCTATTCCGCGTGAGAAACAAGAAGGAGACCAAGTACTGCTACGACGAAGCCGAGCGCGACAAGGCTGCGAAGGAAATCGGCAAGACAGACCTCGAGATTACCCGATTCAAAGGTTTGGGCGAAATCAGCCCCGAAGAATTCGGGCAGTTCATCGGCGAAGACATGCGCCTCGAAACGGTGAACATCCCGCCCGACGCAAGCCTCGGCAAGATGCTCGAATACTACATGGGCAACAACACGCCCTCCCGCCAGGAACATATCGTGCAGAACCTCCACGCGAACGCCGTGGAAGAGCTCTAACAAATCATTTCCCGATATTATCCGCCGCCGGGGTCAACGCCCCGCGGCTTTTTTATTTATTCAACTCGTTGAGCATCAAGCCGTTAACGTAATCAGTACAAGCAAAAGGTATTTTAGAAGCCTTTTTTCTTCGTTTTTGAGGACTTTTTTTATTATCTTTGTCATGTATGGTACAAATGAGTCAGACATCGTGGCAAGATTCTTCCCTCGCAGAGGTTAAGGAGATTCTCACATTCGCCCCAATGAACCTGGCCATTGGCGCCTCCCCCGTTTTACACTACACCCTCCCCAAGGAACTTGTCGCCGGCGAAAAAATCAAGTACACGCTTGTCGCCGGGTTCAAGACCATTACGTGGACAGGCATCATCGGCGCCATCAGCGAAGGCAGACTGATGGTCCGTCTCGAAAAGGGCCCGTTCCGCGGCTTCACGGCCACGCACTGGTACGAGGCAGAAGGCAACTACACCGCCTGCTGCGATGAGTTCACGTTCCAAGGATTTACCGATATTTCGGAAAGCGAATTTAAGGACCTGATTGACAAGACGCACGTCATCTACGCACTGAGGTCCCGCAAGGCCGCCCGCGAAGTAGAACTCTCCGTCGAAGCCAAAAAGCAGACGCAGTCCTTCGAAAGCCTAGAATCTAGCGCAACCGCGGGGTAGGCCATGTACACCTCCCTCGAACAGGCCCTGCTGGATCTTGAAAGAGCGGGGATGCTGAAAAGAATCAAGGAAGAGGTAGATCCCAATCTCGAAATGGCAGCCATCGCCCGCGAAGCGTTCGCACGGGGCGACAAGGCCATTCTGTTCGAGAAGGTCAAGGGTTCGCGTTTCCGCGCCGCATGCAACATCTACGGCACCGAAAAGCGCATGCAGTACCTCTTCCGCAAGGAAATCAAGTCCGTTACGGACGCAGTCGCCTTCAAAGCCAACCCGGCAGGGTTCTTCAGGAGAATCAACCCGTTCCGCTGGTACCGTGCGGCCAAGGCCGGCAAGGCGAGCCTCCCCCTCAAAGCCGGAAGCATCCACGATTTCGAGGAATGCAGCCTCGCAGACCTGCCGCAAATCAAGTGCTGGCCCGAAGACGGCGGTGCGTTCATCACGCTGCCTCAGGTGGCCACACGGCCATCGCCCAAGGCGCGCATCCTGGAAACCAACGTGGGCATGTACCGCATCCAGATTTCGGGAAACAGCTACCAGGCCAACGAGTGCGGGCTGCACTATCAGCTGGGCAGGGACATTGCAAGGCACCACCAGGCAGCGCTTGCAGAAGGCCGGCCGCTCAAGGTGAGCATTTTCGTGGGCGGGCCTCCGGCCCACGCCATAGCCGCCATCATGCCCATGCCCGAGAACCTCTCGGAACTGGTATTCGCCGGTATGCTCGGCGGCAGGCGTTTCCGCTACTTCATCCATGACGGCTATGTCGTGTCCGAGGATGCAGATTTCTGCATCCTCGGAGAAGTTGCTCCGCAACTTAAGCCGGAGGGTCCCTTCGGCGACCACATCGGCTACTATTCAGCGGCACACCCCTTCCCCTACATCAATGTGAAGAAAGTGCTCTGCAAGAAGAACGCCATCTTCCCATTCACCGTCGTCGGGCGCCCGCCGCAAGAAGACACCCTGTTCGGCAAGTTCATCCACCAGGTGACAAAGCCAATGATGCCCGCCTCGGTGCCCGGCGTCCACGCTATAAATGCGGTCGACGATGCAGGCGTGCATTCACTCTGCCTCGCCCTTGCCGATGAACGCGAATGCCCGTACAACAGCGGCAGGGAGCCCCTGAGCATCCTGAAAATCGCAAACGCGCTGCTCGGATTCAACCAGGTGAGTTTAAGCAAGTACCTGATGCTTGCCGCAAAGCAGGACAATCCCGAGCTAGACGTGAACGACTTTCCTGGATTTTTCACGCACGTGCTCGAACGCATCGACTTCGGACGAGACTTGCATTTTCAGACAGCCACGACCATCGACACGCTGGACTACACGGGCACCAAGCTGAATCACGGATCCAAACTCGTCATCGCTGCGGTCGGAGAACCACGCCGACTCCTGCGCAACAACGCACACGATCTGGACTCGCTCCCCCTGCCAAGCGGTTTCGACAGCCCGAAGGTCATCTTGCCCGGCACCCTCGCCATCCACGCAAAAGCGGATGCCGACCTGGACGCATTCCGCAAGGGCATCGAGAACTGGGGCTACCGCGAAAACTACCCCTGGATTAGCTTGATCGACACCACGGACAACATGGAACTCCGCGATTTTATCTGGATGACATTCACTCGCTCGGACCCGGCGCAGGATGTACACGGGTTGAACGAGGAATTCCGCGACAAGCACTGGAGCATACAAGCCCCACTCATTGTCGACGCGCGAGCCAAACCGCACCACCAGAAGCCACTCACAGTCCCTGACGCCATCACGAGGCGCGCCCGGGAAATTCTCGACAAGGCCAAATGAAGCGTTTAGTTGCAATCTCTTTCGTCATTTTACTCGCTTGCACGGAAGCCTTCGCGCACGGCAGGAACTGTGCTACGGCCAACCTGTTCAACCACAAGCAATATGGCAGGGGCTCCTTGCAGGCCAGCGCAAAACCGGTCGCTCTATTCAATATCGCCAACTGCAGCCCCGAAGCCTATTACAACAAAGTCCTTTCCAAAAAGACCGAGCACTTCCAGATTTTCTACACACTGGATGGGCCACACGCTACGCAGAAGGCATTCGTCGACAGTGTCGCCGCGAACCTGGAACGCGCATACAAGTTCCACGTAACCGAGGTGGGAATGCGCAAGCCGCTGGGCCACAAAAAGTCCTACCACTACCAGGAAGATGTCGAAGACGGGCTCTACCCCGTCGAAATCATCGACATCGACATGGCCCGCAACCCCCGCAATCTATTCGGGGACGAAACCTGTAGAGGTTGTTTCGGGCTGACCTATCCGCAAAACACAAACAATACCGATACCACCGACCTGCTTATCGATAACGACTTCAAATACACGTCTTCGATGGGCAATCGGAAAAGCATGACAAGCAATTCCCAATGCACCTACATTGAAGCGTCCGTTCCCCTGACGCAGCAAATCACGGGTGATGACTTCAGCAAGCACTGGGACAAGGCCATCCGAATTACAATTTTCCACGAACTGTACCACGCCTGCCAATTACGTTATCTTAACATGTACTACAATCGTACCGTCTGGTTCGAGGCATCCGCTGTCGGCGTCGAGGAAATCGGTAATCCAGATGTGAACGACTACTTTGGCTACATCGCCAACACATTCCCACAAATCGGCAAGCCATTCAACGACCTCGACACATTCGCATACGGACTCAGCCCTCTCTATCTTTACTTTTACAATAACATCGAGAAAAAGTTCGACAAGGAAATCTGGACCAATTTCTCCAAAAATCCGAACAAAACCCTGGACGTGCAAATTTCGAACTATCTGAGCAAGAAAAAAATGGACGCGGACTCCGTCTTCCACGATTTCGCAGTAAGGTTATCATTCTCCGGGGAACGCAGCTCGGCCGTAAGCAAAAGCCAATGGGTTCACAACGACGAGAACAAATGGGCGACTATTAACTTCGATTCAACGCACAGCATAACGACCCTCTACGAGCATGACTTCGTGCCGGACACCACAAAATTTCTGATTTCATATTACTCGGGCGGAAACCCAAACCTGACCAACTACAAGGGCGAAGCCAGTGCGGCCATTTACCGCAAGGGGAAGGCAACAATCGTCCCGATCAAGACAACCAACACCGCCGACTCCATTCTGGGAACCATGTCCAGCGCAGATTCCACCATCTGGATATTCAGCCGCCTTGGAGAAGGCGACTACGTCGAGACCGTAACCAAGAGCGGCAAGCTAAAGGCATACCCTATTCCATGGCGCGAAGGTTCGCTCTGTTTCTCGCCTCTGCCGCGTGATAAAGACTATATCGAAATCCGCAACCGCCGCGGAGCTATCGTCATGCAAGAAAAATACCTAGGTACGCTTCTCTGCATTGAAGAAAACAAAGTCCGCGAAAAAATGGTCCCCGGAGTCTACTGGTTCAGAGCCGGCAACAGCGGCAAGGCCGAAAAATTCATCATCATCTACTAAAGATGCAATCTTCGGATTCGAGCTTTGTCAGGACCGAGGTATCGACCTGGCCGACATCCTTCCGGCCCTTGCAATCATCCAGAGCCATACAGGCCTCGCCGTACAGAGATTCCGCCCTAAGGTAATGGGATTCCAGGCGTTGCTTTGCATAACCTTCCGTAGAATGATTGTGAATCATAAACGCCCAGTCTGAAGACTGGAATAGCATCAGTTCACGTTCCATCTGGCGGACGAAACGTTCCATCAGCAAGCGGAGCTTCGCATCCTGCACCTTGGAAGTCCTGCTTTTCAGGTGATCAATCCTGGAGCGGATGCGGTACGACAGCGGATAATAGCTTTCTGTCTCGGGATTGATCCATACCGAAGCGAAACCGCCCTCCCCCCACGAAGAGAACGCAGGCTCGTGTGCGTCCGGGTCAGCCGAAGATGTCATCACATCATCAGCACCTGCAAATTCAAGCACGGAACTTGCCGCAGCACGTTCCAGCAGAGCCTCCAGGAAGAAGGGACCTTCAAACCACCAGTGTCCAAAGAGTTCCGCATCGTAGGGGCAAAGGAGGGCAGCCTTGTTCCCGCCCATTTTCGGAATGAGGTCAGAAAGAGTCGCTTCCCTGTTGGCCACAAAGAGCCGCGCATGGTCCTGAACTAGGCGCATCGCGTTCCAGGGACGATAAAATTCCTTTTGCTCGGAACCTGTAATGCGGTAATACTTGAATCCGGTATCAATTGGCGTATCCCCGGAATAGAAATACTCGCCGAGATAGGCGCGTTCGCGTTCCGATGCGATATCCTTGAAGAACTCGCGATATTCAGGATGTCCCGGGTAACCGGTGCGGCGGCTCCACACCTCCATGGAACTGGCCTGCTCGCGCCCCATGCAGTAAAGTCCCGACGGAGTGCGGAGCGGAGTGAACACGCCATACTTCGGGGATGGGGAAGCCAACAGGACGCCGTGCGTTTCGAGGAAAAAGTAATGCAGGCCATATTCGGCCAGATAGCGTTCCAGCCCGGGAAAATAGCCGCATTCCGGAAGCCAGACTCCCTTGGGCTTGCGGCCGAAGGCTTTTTCGAAGCAGTCCACGGTCGCATCCAAGTGCATGCGAATTGAAGCGGGATCGCTCTGGTATGCCGGCAAGAACGGGTGCGTCCCCACGCAAGTGAGCAAATTCAGCTTGCCCGCATTTTCAAGGGCCTTGAACTCCCCTAGCAAATCACGGCCAATCCGATTTTCCCAAGTGTCGACAAGCGCACGCTGGCGATCCAGATAAAAGCGTGCAAGAGTTGCACGGGGCCCCTCCTTGAAACGGGCCACTTCCTTTTCGGCAAGTTCTTCCAGACGCACCAGGTGGTTGGATATTTTAGCAACCAGGCTCTCGTCGCGGAGCATCTCGATTAGCGGCGGCGAGACACTCAAGTTGAACTTTCCGGGCACACCCTTCTCGAGCAGGCGCCGCAAGGACTGCACTAAAGGCAGGTACGATTCCGCGACAGCCTCGAATAGCCAGTTTTCTTCGAAAAACCGGTCATATTCGGGATGACGCACGAAAGGCAAGTGCGCATGCAACAGGAAAAGGATTTGGCCCGGTGCAGACAAATTAACAACACCCGAAAACTGAATTATTCCGTACGCTTAACAACGATAGGTACAATTGTCGTCGGGAAATCGCCATCCTTGTCCGTAGCAAACACGGGGATAATCTTCGTAGAATCCGGGAGGTCCTCTTCAAAGCTGAACGTGCCATCCGGGTTCAGCGGGAACGGTTCGCCGCGCACCTGCAAATGGGCATCAGGGCGAGTTCCGCCGTAAACGATCAGGCGCGTCTTGACCCACAAGAAGAAATCCTTACCATAGTTGACAGAATCCTTCGGGGCAGCAATTTCGTTGCTCTTGAGCGCCGCACTGGAAAGTGCGCCGGAGAACATGGACTCCGAAGAGCTGCCCAGGCGGAGGCTGTTGAGCCAAGACTCGGCAGTCGTGCTGGAAAATCCGGAGCTCATGAAGTTGCCATTCACGCTGCCACCCAGCGAAGCACGGACAAATTCGTCGTCGAAGGATGGAACCGTTGCGCTCTTGTCGAACGTGAGCACCGGGGACGATTCGAGAATCGGCATGAACTGATTTCCGTCAACAGAGCCGAGGACAGCCATGCAGTTGTTCCCAACAGGATTTTCGACATACCAGCTGCGGGCATCGGCAGGAACTTCCACATCGTGGAATTTGCGCTTCTTGCCACGCTGTACGGTCAAGTCGTCCGTGATGTCAAACAGGCGCAGCACAAGTTTGCCCTTGCCATTCTTGGAGCGCTTCACACGCTGTTCAGAAACTTCCCAGAAAGCATGCAGCCAGTTCGGATCCTTCTGCATGAGCACAAGATACTCGGCGTCGAAGGGCTGTTCCAGCTTGGCGGCAGGAGTCTTGACAGCGGGCTTTGCTGCGGGTTTTGTTACAGGCTTTGCGGCGGCCTTGGCGGCCGGCTTCGGTGCGGGTTTAGCAGCCGGCTTTGTGGCAGGCTTGGCAGCAGCTTTTGCAGCGGGTTTCGTTGCCGGCTTGGCGGGAGCCTTGGCAGCAACCTTGGCAGGAGCCTTAGTGGCGGCCTTCACAGGAGCCTTTGTAGCAGGCTTTGCGGCGGGCTTGGCAGCCGTCTTCGGCGCAGGCTTAGCAGCCGGCTTTGCAGCAACCTTTTTCACACTCTTTGTTTCTGTTTTCGTGTCCTTAGCATTCTTCTTAACAGCCATTTCGGACCTCCTTCTTTGTAAATACCCAACGACCCGAACTCGCGATTACCTTCCGCGAGATTGCCCCCAAGAGCCAACGCCCATCAGGCCAAGACGTATCCCGAAGAACAACTCTTCCCAGTCGCCATGACCACCCGTAGTGCGTTTTCCTCCTTGCAGGGCCAAATCAATCATCGTCCCCTTCTTTCCCATGGGGAGGCCGGCTCCGATGGAACCGCCATATTCATAGACATCCTTCACGTACCAGCTTTTCATCCAGCCACCAAAACGGAACGCAGTCCTGTCCAAGTACGAGTCATAGAACAGCGGACTTCCGTCGCGCTGGTACCCAAGGGATACCATAAAATCGTTCTGCGTTTTTGTCACGCTAGACATGTCCCAACCTCCCGCGACATTCTCGACGTCGCTATCCCAGGCACGCCACTGAACATCCATCATGACGTTATGGCGCTTATACAGGCGGTAATTCACGCCTGTCGCCAAGAGTGCCGGAATTTCAATTTCGCGCGTATAGCGGGTAGGAATCAAAGTGTCCAGCTGGCTAAAGCGGAAGTCATAGGACAAGTCATTCTTCAAAACATACGGAGTCGTGTAGGAGAAGTAGTACGAAGACTGACGACCACGGAACTGCATAGACAAGGTATAGTAAGCGGGATGGTTCTTGATTTCCCACGTACCACTTGCATAATCTGTCACATCCGAACTATTGGTCGCCCAGGAATCGCTCTTGCTCACCTTGTTATTGTCCGGGCCCAATGTCAAGCTGCGCTCCACATTGCCCATCACAAAATGCGCCGATGCACCCAGCGACATCATGCGGAAGAACGGCAGACGCACGGCATAAGCCGGGATGATTTCGTAAACGCTCCCCTGGTACTTGACCGCCGCATCCATTCCAGAAGCGGAATCGCTCACTTCCTCATCCATACTGGAAGCATAGTGCTGCCAAAGAGAAAGTCCCACGGCGCCGTACGACCCCATCGGGAACGAGAAGTTGAACGACGGCAAGGAGATAGTCGTTGTAGAGTACGTGGATTCGTCGTTTTCTGCAGTCATCATTTCGATGTAGAAATTCAGATTGAACACGACCTTGGTATCAAATGCAACACGGGCAGGGTTCACGACGGACACGCCTTCGGCATCTCCCGTCTTTGCACCACCGGCAAAACCACGGCCGGCGGCATTCACCATTCCACCAAGCGTCTGTTCTTCACCGAGGGCATCGATGCCCAACAAGGAAGCCGAGGCCAGGCTAGCCACACAAAGGATAAAACACAATAACTTATTCATCATCACCTCCACGCTTGGTAGCAAGCCACAACTTGAGTGTAGCCGGTTTCTGCATCATGCTGGAGAAATCATAGCGGGCATAGTCATAATGACCGAGGTACACATAGCTCGTGTCGCCTTTAGAGAGCTTCATCTCAACCGTATCGCCATAGACAACCATCTTCTTGACCGTGTCCTTCTGGATAATATGCGTCCGGTACGTGGAATCGTTATCCTGCAACTGCGGGAAAGAAAGGTTAACCATGAACTTCAACTTTGCGCCATTGCTCGCACGATTGATAAAGTCTCGAAGGCCCTGGGTCACCTGGAGCGTTAGGGAATCTCCATCGTAGAACACCATGTTCGGGTGTCCACTTTCTGCAATTTCCTGCCTGTTCGGCTTGTAGCCTTCCTGAACGCGGCGTTCCTTGCCGGAACTATCGATGAAGGAACTTGCCACGACCCAAATTGGCAGGCCAAGATAACTCTTGCTATCGGAATCATCGCGGGCAAAGGTCAACTGGGCAAGGACCACAGCCTGGCGAACATCATAGCCATCGCCCATCTTATAGGGGAATTCGTCCCCGTAGAAATCGGACAAAGCCTTGAGAATGGGTTCAGCGGAATACTCGAAGACCATCGAATCCTTGACACCGCCGTGCAGGACAAGACAATCGGAACAATCGTTGCTGACGACGACGTTTGCCATGCGGTACGGAGTATACATCAGGAGATCGTAAAGGGAGTCCCCTTCACTTTTAGCCCTCAAGTTGAGGGTTGCCTGGCGTTTGGAATCCATGGAATAGAAGCGGTACAGGTTCTCTGTTTCGGGAGCAGAAAAGCGCATTTCCAGGTAGCAGTACTTTTTGCAAGTCTTGAAGCTGTCCAAGAAAGCACCCGGCATTTCAAAAAGAATACGGCTATCTGCTTCTTGTGTTTTTCCATTTTTCTTCTTCTTTGCCTGCACATCCGACTCTTTAATTTTTATCGAATATGTGGTATCGACAACGACATCCGGCTCCCAAGATTGGAGCATCTTCACCCAAGCGGAATCCGTAATAGAATAAAGGCTATCCAGGAAATCTTCATTCTTGCCACTGCGAAGCGACCAGCTTACATTGAGCTTCAGGTCTTCCTTGATGGGCAACAAATCCACGGGAATGCTTTTTTCGTTATAGAACGAAGTCAGCAAATTCAGCGAGATATACGCACCGATTGTATCGGCCGATCTAAAGCGCTTCAAGAAGCCGTCTTTCTTCTCTTTATACAAGAACTCGAAAGCCACCTCGTGCGACATATTGCTGGCGTTACCCAGGACAACGCGGCTGTCCATAATAAGCGGAGTGGAATCCCTGTTGACCTCAACCTTCGACGGAACAAGTCCCTCGATACTTAGAGTCTGAACCTTATAACTGTCCGGCAGGCCCTGGTCCGAAAGCCAATTACTCAAACCATCCTCATCGGAATCGAACAAGCAGGCAGAAAGGGCCAAAGTTCCTATGGTCAAAAAGGACAATAAAACAAATTTTTTCTTCACTCGGATCTCCGAATCGTGTTGAACTTTTTTCGAACTAAAATATAGAAAATCTCCCCTATTCCAACCCAAACGGCATCCAAAAAAAGGAGCCATACTGCGGCAGGCCGTCCACAGACAAAAAGTCAACAGAAATGTCTATCAAAAAAGAACATTCGACATACAAAAACATATATTCACCATAGACACTTAACAACATTTCGAGGCGACCATGAAATACAGATTTTTCTTAAGAAAATTCATTTTGATTATCAGTGGATTCTTTTGGGCCAGTTGCGGTGAAGACGACCCGCAGCCCATTAGCATCGATGATCCCGCCCCGGAATCAAGTTCAACCCTCGAACCCAGCAGTTCCGAAGACGCCTTGCTACAATCGGGCAGTTCAAACGACTCCGAACCTGCCGAAGGAACATCCAGCGGCTCTCCCGGATTGTCATCCTCGGCTCCAATTGGGGACTTTTCCAGCAGTAGTTCGGCGCAATACAGGCTCGCCAGCGACCCGAACGTGACCTGCAAACAAACTTTTCATTCAACCGGCAATTGTTTGGGCACGGTCTGCGACTACGATCCCCCAGTAGATTGCTATATCGAACAACGTAATCTCGAATTCAACAAAACAGAATCACTCGAAAAACTGGATTCCATCGAGGACCGATTGGAAAGGTGCTACGAAGCCATCCCCGTATATGGCACCGGCCCATGCCATTGCGTAGGCTACCAGACAACCATAAAATACTCCTGTTCCAACGGAATGGTTTTCCCCTATGCCAAGGACGGCCTTGTCTATACAGAAGAAGAGTACGAGGCAAAATTCCTGAGCAGTTCATCAGCAGAATCCAGTAGTTCCGTAGCGGAATCCAGCAGTTCAGCAGTTCCCGCTCCGATTTGCCAAAAGATAGACTTCGTCAAAAGGGGCGAGGTTTCCAGCAACTGTATAAATGAAAAACTGGACAGCCTTGCCGCGGCAGGCGAAAACGTTACCGACAGCCTGAAGGCATGCCTGGAAAATACTGACGGCAGAAGCTTCGGGGAATACGCGAAGACCCAGATTTGCGATGGAGACACGACCGTAAACCCGCGTTACCAGACAAAGCTGGACTCCATCCGCGAAGAAGTCGACAAGGCCATCAAGGACTGCAAAGCCGCCGAAATCCCGGCCGACAGCACAAAAACACCAGCGGACAGCACAACAGCCCCGGCAGACAGCACCGGCACACCAGTCGACACAACCAGCACCCCGGCCGAATAGAGCCATCCCCGAACCCCGAGCCTTCTATCGTCTATCGTCTTTCGTCTTTCGTCTATTTTACTATATTTGCCCTCGTAAAATCAAGAGGACATTATGGCCCAATTTAACGCGCATTTTAGGAACATCAACGGGGACGATACCTACCCGCTGACCGACGTCATTTACCGCAGCAAGGTGGACGGCAGCCTGCTCGAAGTCGAACACGACCGTGCAGCACTCGCCAGCAAGAGCCCCGACGAATGGAAGAAGCTCTTCGCCGAACGCCGCATGAGCTTCGAACCCGCCGACATGAGCGGTATCTGGAGCAAGCGCGAAATGGTGCTCCCCGACATGCCCATCGAAGACATCGTGACGATGCGCGAAGGCTGGAGCCCGCTCTTTGACGCCGCCCCGCTCGCCAAGGAACTGGGCATCAAGAGCCTCAAGGTCAAGCTTTGCGGCAACTCCCACACGGGTAGCTTCAAGGACCTCGGCATGACGGTTCTCGTGAGCCAGGTGAACCACATCATCAAGAAGAAAATTCACGAAATCGACGCCGTGGCCTGCGCCTCTACCGGCGACACCTCCGCAGCCCTCAGCGCCTACTGCGCGAAGGCCGGCATCCCGAGCATCGTGTTCCTGCCCGCTGGCAAAACGAGCGTCGCCCAGCTGATCCAGCCGATTAGTAACGGCAGCATCGTGCTCGCCCTCGACACCGACTTCGACGGTTGCATGAAGATTGTCCAGCAGGTCACCGCCGACAACCGCATCTACCTCGCCAACTCCATGAACAGCCTCCGCGTGGAAGGCCAGAAGACGATTTCTCCGGAAATCTGCCAGGAAATGGGCTGGAAGGTGCCCGACACCGTGATTATCCCGGGCGGCAACCTCGGCAACGTGAGCGCTCTCGCGAAGGGTTTCGAAGACTGCAAGGCCATGGGCCTTATCGACCGCATTCCTCGCATTATCGTGGCCCAGGCCGAAAACGCCAACCCGTTCTTCCAGGCTTACGAACGCGGCTTCGACAAGCTCGTTCCGATGCAGGCCAAGAAGACGCTCGCCTCTGCCATCCAGATCGGTAACCCGGTCAGCTATCCGAAGGCCGTGCGCGCCATCCAGAAGACGAACGGCATGGTCGTAAGCGTCACCGAAGAAGAGCTCGCCAATGCCGCCCACCGCGGCGACCGCATCGGTCTCTACTGCTGCCCGCACACTGGCGTGGCTCTCGGCGCCCTCGAAAAACTCGTGGCCGCAGGCAAGATCGACAAGGAAGAGAACGTGGTCGTCATCAGCACGGCACACGGCCTCAAGTTCACCGAATTCAAGGTCGGCTACCACGAAAAGAAGCTCGAGAACATAGCCTCCAAGTTCGCGAACCCCGTGTTCAAGGCTCCGGCAGACCTCGGCGCCGTCATGGACATCTTGAAGAAAGAGATGGCGGAAAGAAGGAGATAAGGGGCTAGAATCTAGGATCTAGAGGCTAGAGTGTTTAAAGGCTCCGCGCAATGCGCGGAGCTTTTTGTTTGCAGGCTTTTGCTGCATCTTGCGAAACTATGTACAAAAGAAAGGGCCCTCTTACGAGAGCCCTTTCCTAAGAAGGAGAAAATATGAGAGATTACAGAACCTTGAACTTATCAGGAGGGGAGCAACGATAAAGTTGTGTAAGGATTTACCTTTCACCTGCTCACGACCTTGAATATAGACAAAAAAGAAATCGACGGATATTTTATTTTACTTATATGAATCAGCAATTTTTTATACGTCAACTTTTGTTTTCAAAGTCCTTTCTTTTTAATTATTCTTCGCGGAAAATAATCTTGCATTTCGGGACGAAACGGAATCCACCGCGGCGGTGACGTTCGATTTCGAAATACTTCTTCACGCCTTCGCTTTCCTTGCCGTCCTTGTCATCGGTGCCATTGATATGGGCGATAACACGGTTCAGGCGGCTTTCAAAATTCGGACGCAGCGGATCCATGCAGATAGCCGAGTCGCGCTTGAACTCGCGGTTCTCGTATTCCTCACGACCGGTCGCCGTGTATTCGCGGAGGAGGTTGCGGAGGATTCGAGCAGGAACGTTGCGCATCAAGTGCTTGCTGTTCACAGAAATGGAATCGTCGCTCTTGTAGTAAACGACCGTCACGGAATCGTTCATGGCATCGAGAAGCTGTTCCTGAGCCTTCTGGATGGGCTGCCAAGCTTCGAATTCCTGCTTGACGACAGAGTTCATCAACTTGATGAACGGTTCGCCATTGCTGATATTCGCCTTGAACTTCACATCGAGGATGTTCGCCGGAGCACCGTAGAAGCAGCCTTCCTTAATCAGGACGGTCTTCGTTTTCGGGTCAACCACGTCCTTGGTCGCAAGGACGCAACCAATTTCCAGTTCCGCTTCGTTTTCCCACTTAATGTTGCACTTTTTCACGCATTCGCTAAAATGAGTGCTCTTGCCAACAATTTCGCCGTTGACATAGACATCGCCATCCCGCATTTCGGCCGGCAAACGATTTTCGATAGCCTCGATAAAGGATGTCTGGGAAGCAAGGAAGTTCATGTGTTCGTAGGTCGGGGTGCCCAACAGGAGCGGTCCGACACGGAACATACCGATAATCCAGCGCATCGGATTAGAAACCAGCGCACTCGGAGTATCGAAGCGATAGGTAAAGAGCATCTCGCGATTTTCAGCCACGACCTCGTTACGAAGTACGCCCGCCTGTTTCAGGAACGGGTAGCGCTTCGGAATGATTTCCAGGCAGAGTTCGCGGACATCCTTGCATGAATAGAAAGACGAAATGAAAGGCAAATAGGTACGCAGGACGCAACGGGACGGGATGGCCTCGAAGTCAGAGCAGCGTTTGACAATGCGCTCAATGAAATCGTCCGGGTTTTCCCCACGTTCGTACAGCCACGCAACAACATTGTTTGCGATGAAACGGTGGGTTTCTTCATCAATAACGGAATCTCCGAAGTAGAGATCGTTCAGAAGCTTCACATTGAAGCGCGGGTCCCTCTTTACCAGCGTCAGGATTTCCTTGACGGAATAGGAAAGGAGAAGTTCAATGTGAATCAATTGAAGAAACAGATTTGATACCATAATTGTACCTCGTACCTAGAACTTTCGTTTGCCAAAATTTAGCAAAACTTTGTAAAAACAACCGATTTTGTCTATATTTTTGTCATGAAAATGGCCGAAATACACCAATTACCCGACGAAATCATCAATAAAATTGCCGCCGGAGAGGTCATAGAGCGCCCTGCATCCGCAGTAAAAGAACTTATTGAAAATGCCATAGATGCGGGAGCAACCCGTATTCAAGTCCAAATTGAACAGGGCGGAAAAAAGAAAATCCTCGTTTCCGACAACGGGAAAGGCATGGGCCAGGCAGACCTGGACATCTGCTACCTCCGCCACACTACGTCCAAACTGCACTGTGCAGACGATCTTTTCCACCTGCATACAAACGGTTTCCGCGGCGAAGCCGTGGCTTCGATTGCCGCCATATCCAAAATGACGATTACCAGCGCCACCGATGACGGCGAAAGCGGCCGTATCATATTGAAAGGGGGCGAAGTCGTCGAAAAGCTGGACATCCAGGCAAGCCGGGGAACGACATTCCTTATAGAAGACCTTTTCTTCAATACGCCCGTCCGCAGGACTTTCCTCGGCAGCGACACTTCCGAAGGCACCCGCGTACTGGACGTTGTCATCAGGGCCGCCGTCGCGCACCCCGAAATCCGCTTTGACTACAAGGTCGGCGACAAATCCGTATTCATTGGCGTTCCGGGCGAACTCAAGAACCGCCTTGCCGAAGCCATCGGTTCTGGCGTTGCGAAAAACCTCTTGCCCGTCGACTACACCGAAGCGCAAATTCACGTTTCCGGCTACATCTCCCCCGTCACCGAGACAAACGGCAAGCGCCACCACCAATTCCTGTTCATGCGGAACAGGCCCTTCGAGAGCAAGCTCATCGGCAAGGCCGTGTCGCAAGCGTACGAGCCCTACGGGGCCCAGTGCAAGCCGGTCACCGTACTGTTCCTCGACATGCCCGACATGGACTTCGACGTGAACGTCCACCCAGCCAAGCGCGAAATCCGGTTTGCCAACCAGAACCTGGTATTCCTCGTCGTGACGCACGCCATCCGCGAAACATTCAAGGCCGCCATGGAGGCTTCCTCCCCCTTCATCGACCTGTCCGACGAAAAATACGAACCGCTGCCGATGCCTGCATCGCAAGAGGGATTCAAGCTCGGCGAACGCAAACCGCCCAAATACACCGTAGAAGACGACACGGTGCAGGACCTGTTCTCACAGCCGGAACTCGGGAAAATCATCTCGCTGGAGCCCGGACAGCCTGCAGCGCAAGCCACCGCCGCCCCACAGCAGGAACAACCCTGGACGCCGCCCACTTTTTTCCAGATTGCAAACACCTACATTGCAGGTGAAGATGCCGAAGGTCTACTGATTATAGACCAGCATGCAGCGCATTCGCGAATCCTTTACGAGCAGGCGCTGGAAACGCTCGCATCGGGAGCCGCGCTGGACAGCCAGGAGCTTTTGTTCCCCGAGCTCATCGAGTTTTCGAAACTGGAGCAGGAACTGTTCCACTCCGTCGAAGCCGACCTCAAGCACCTGGGTTTCTACATCGAACATTTCGGTGGTGACACATACCAGATTCGCGCCATCCCAAGCTCGCTCCCCCTTTCGAGAGCGACCAAGGCGGTACACGACTTTCTGGAAGGCGTCAATGACGGCGACAGGAACGACATGGTCAAAATTCAGGATTCCATCGCGAAGGCCTGGGCCAGGACGAACGCCCACCAGGCAGGCGACAAGCTGAAACCCGAAGAAATGGCTATGCTCGTAAGCCAGCTAATGACGATGGACGACCCGCTCAAATCGCCTTACGGGACCCCAACGCTAATGCGTCTGTCCCTCGACGAGCTTTCCAAGAAATTCAAGCATTAGTTCGCGGAATGTCTGCCCACGGGCGAGTATTCCCTGCACGGATTGCGCCACGCTATCCATGTCCTTTTCGACAGCGCGACGGCACGCCGCCACCAAATTCGCACCAGCGCCTATGCCCGCTCGCATCATTGGCGGCACGATGATTTCTTCGAAAACATCCTTGCCCAACACCAGGTTCGGCAACGCAAAATTTCCCGTACGCACCAGCATTTTCCCCAGTGCGTAGGTCAAGAAGTCCGGCTTCGTGCAGACGACCATCGGTACCCCGGCCAGCGAGACCTCGAGCGTCGCCGTACCCGGACAAACCAGGGCCAACACAGCCTGCGAATACCTTTCGAGGCGTTCTTCCACTCCAGCAGGAGCCACTTCCACCTTGACCCGGCACGCCGACTGCGCAGGCAGGTTCCTTACAATTTCCGTAAAAGAAACTTGCAACGATTCGCGGGCGGCAAGAATCGTCACTTTTCCACATTCCGCGTCGATCCGGCACGCCGCGTCCAAGGCCGTCTTCAAGAAAGCCCGTATGTTCCTTGCCGCCTGGGCACGCCGGCTTCCCGGCAAAAGGAGCACTTCCCCGCGATCCGGCCGCCTAACCGGCAGCCGAGCACTGGCCAAAGGATGTTGAATCAGGCGCGGTTCGCAACCGAACTTGCGGTAGGCGTCCGCCTCAAAATCAAAAAAGACCGCCAATGGAATTTCTCGCAACTGTTTCGCCCGCCCCGACTTCCAAGCCCAGATTTGCGGCGGTGCGACATACAGGGCCGGCTTCCCTAGCCGCTTTGCAAGGCGAACCAGCTTCATGTTGAATCCGGGATAATCAATAGCCACAAACGCAAGGCATTGCGGACTGCAAAGAGCAGAACGAAGCTCTTCGAGATCCTTGCGTAAAGTTCTGCAACTCGCCAACACGTCGCCGAAACCGGAAACGGGAAGATGTTCGAAATTCACTAGAGGACGGAGTCCGGCACCTTGCATTCTTGCGCCACCGGCACCGCAGGTATCAAGGCCCGCAGCCATAGTTTCACGGACCAGGGATTCGCCCAAGATGTCCCCGGAATCCTCGCCCGCGCAAAAAAGGACAAAAGGCTTTCCACCGGGGGAACCCATAGAACCTACCGAACCTTGTTCGAAACCCAGAACTTGACGACGCCCAGATCCTGCTTGAGCCATTTCAGCAATTCCGGGCTGTATTCGACCTTGGACTTTTTCAGCGTCAAGGCGTGCTCATAGCGAGACTCGGTCTCGACATGGCAAACAATTTCGCATCCGGTCCCTTCGACAAACGGTTCGAAGCGTGCGAGGCCTTCTTCCATTTTCGCAAGGAACTCATCCGTAAGCATCATGGAATAGAGCGTTATATGCACGTACTTCACCATGCTTTCGCGGACGCGGTCGAGCTGCACCACCTTGTCGACAATCACCTGGAATTCTTCCGTGAGATTCTTTTCCCTGTCGCGTTTCTGTTCCAGTTGGCCCTGGACAAGCACTCGGTCGTCTTCCGAGACGCTGTCGCGGAGGTCTTGCCAAATGTCCTTCTTGAAGAACAGTTCGATATCGCCGTGGAAGTCCTGAATTTTGCCGACACCGATGGTATCGCCTTTCTTGGTCTCGATAGAGCGCATCATCGTGACGACGCCGCCAACACAAACGCCGTGGCCGATTTTCTTTTTCAGTTCGTCCTCGGCAAGGCTGCACGTGGTAAAGCCGGAAAGCTCCGGACGGAACTCGTCGAGCGGATGGCCCGAAAGGAACAGGCCCAGCACGTCGCGCTCCTTGTTGAGCATTTCCATCGCGGTCCATTCTTCCGCTTCTTCGAGCGTTTCCGCCATATTCTGGATGGTTTCGGGGCCGCCCAAGTCGAACAGCGAAACCTGCCCCTTGGCCTTATCTTCTTGGCAGTGGGCAGCCACCTCGAGCGCGCGGTCCACGGTCGCAAACTGCACTGCACGGCTCCCCGGCAAATCGTCCAAGGCGCCCGCCATGATAAGGCATTCCATCACCTTCTTGTTGAGCGGCGGACGCTTTTCCTTCTGCATGCCCTGGTATTCCACGACGCGCTTGCAGAAGTCAAAAATATCCTTGTACTTGCCGCGACGGTCGCGCTCGGCCACCACGTCTTCGACAACAGCGAGGCCCACGTTACGGATACCGGCGAGCCCGTACAAAATCCGTCCATCCTCGTTCGCCGTGAACACGCCGTACGAGGAGTTGATATTCGGCGACACAACCTCGATTCCCAAGCGCTTGCATTCCTGGATGATGGTCACGATGTCTTCCGTCTTGCCCATCTTCGATGTCATCGAGGCGGCCATGTATTCGGGGCCGTAATTCGCCTTCAGATAAGCCGTCTGGTAAGCCACGTAGGCGTAGGCCGCCGCATGGCTCTTGTTGAATGCGTATCCGCAGAACGGGAGCACCGCATCCCAGACTTTCTGGATCATGGCACGGTCGTAGCCCTTCGCAAGGCACTTCTCGAAGAATTCCGGTTCGAGTTTCGCCATCTTCTCGGGCATTTTCTTGGCCATGATACGGCGAATATTGTCAGCGCCGCCCAGCGTGTAGCCGCCCAGAATCTGGGCCAGCTTCATCACCTGTTCCTGGTACACAATCACGCCGTACGTTTCGGACAGCACCGGTTCCAGGTCGGGATGGTAACAGTCGATTTCTTCCCTGCCGTTCTTACGCGCAATAAAGTGCGGAATCTGTTCAATAGGTCCCGGACGATAAAGGGCGTTCATAGCGATCAAGTCAAAGATTCGCGTCGGTTTCAGTTCGCGCAGGTACTTCTGCATACCCGGGGATTCGAACTGGAACACCGTAGTCGTCATGCCCTTGCCAAGCAAGTCAAAGGTTTTCTTGTCATCGAGCGGGATGTGGCCCATGTCCAGGTCAATCTTACGATTCTTCTTGACCATGTTCACCGTGTCCTGGATGATGGACAAGTTGATGAGGCCAAGGAAGTCCATTTTCAAAAGCCCGATGTCTTCGGCGTAGTGCTTGTCGTACATCACCACCGGCGTATCGGCGGGAGCGGCACGGTAAAGCGGGGCCAAGTTATAAATCGGAGTCGGCGTAATCACCACGCCGCACGCATGCACGCCCGTCTGGCGCGGCAAATCTTCGAGCGTAAGCGCGATGTTCCAAAGGTTCTGGTAGCTCGCACGGCTATTAATCATCGCCTGCAAGGGTTCCGGGCTGTAACCGTCTTCGAGGTTGTTGCCCTTCTTGTCTTTGCCGGTCCAAGCCTGTTTGAGGCTAAAGTTCAGCGTACGCTGCGGGAACAGCTTGGTGATGATTTTCGCCTCTGCAGGCGGAAGGCCCAGCACGCGAGCCACGTCGGTAATCACCGCCTTCGACTTGAGCATGCCGTAAGTAATAATCTGGCCCACACAATCGCGGCCGTACTTGTCCGTCACGTACTGGATGACGCGGCCACGGTCCCTATCCGCAATGTCGGTATCGATATCCGGCATGCTCACACGTTCCGGGTTCAAGAAACGTTCGAAAAGCAAGTCGAACTTGAGCGGATCGATGTCGGTAATACCGATGATGTAAGTGACAAGCGAACCTGCCGCCGAACCACGTCCCGGACCCACGGGAATCCCATGCTCGCGAGACCAGTTGATGAAGTCCCACACGATCAGGAGGTAGCCCGCCACGTTCATGTTGCGGATACAGTTTAATTCCTTGTACATGCGCTTGGCCACATCGGTCTCGTGCGCGGGGAACTTGAAATCTTCGTCGGGGAAGCGCCACTTGAGGCGCTCGTTACAAAGGTGCGTTATATATATATCTGCGTCGCCGCCGGGCTTACACCAGCGGTGCGTGTTCTTGTCCCAGGCCTTGTTGTCATCGTCGTTGAAGAACTCCGGCGAAGAAAGGCGTTCAATTTCCGCATTGTCTTCTTCGGTAAGCGCACCCGGTTCAATACCCTTCTCGGCGCAGTACTGCTCCGTGACCTTTTTCTTCTTGTCCTTGATGACGCCCTTCAGTTCGCGCTCACGGATGACCGGATACTCGGCATCGTATTCGGCCTTCATGTATCCCTTGATTTTCTGGTATTCTTCGGAAGCGAGGAACTCATCAGGAATCTTGAAACGCGGCCAGAAATCGTCGCCAATGCCCGTTTTCACGGTGAAATTGCACCGTTCCGCAATCTTGACCGTATTTTCGATTGCTCCCGGAATATGGCCGAACAACTTGACCATTTCCTCTTCGCTGCGGAAATAGAACTGGTCTGTGGGGAATCGCTTGTCCGTGAAATCGTTCAGGGTGGACTTGAGCGAGATGCAACGCAGCACCTTATGGGCCATGGCATCTTCGGACTTGATGTAATGGACATCGGCCACGGCCACAACCTCGCGGCCCATCTCGCCCGCAAGATTCACGTTAAATTCGTTCAACAGCTTTTGCTGGGGGACCCCGTTGTCACAGACCGACAAGTATAGATGTTCCCGGTCGAAAATCTTGTCCAGGGAATCCATGTACTCGCGAGCCATGGCGTTGCGGCCCGCAGCCACGTTCTGCCCATACCGGCTAAAGAAATCACCGGCAATGGCAATCAAGCCTTCCTTGAACTGCTTTACCACCTCCAAGGGCACCGAGGGAATTTCCGCCCAGCGTTCGCTCTCTTCGTAGCGGTAGCTCACGATGCGCAGCAGGTTGTAATAACCCTTTTCGTTTTCGACAAGCAGCGTCAACCGTTCAAAAGTCGTCGGATCCTTCTGGCTTGCGCTCGAGGAATCAATGTAGACATGGCAGCCGTAAATCGTCTTTACCGGCGGAAGCCCCTGTTCCTTGCGCTTCTTGTTCAAGTCCTTGCCACGGGTCTGGATTTCCAGGATGCCGAACATGGCTCCATGGTCCGTAAGGGCGACAGCGGGTGCATTATCGGCGGCAGCCGCATTCAAAATATCGTCGAGACGGGCTGATGACTGTAAAACGGAAAACTCGGAATGGACTTGCAGGTGAACAAAAGGCATGACTGCAATTTAGTAAATAGTGATTAGAGGTTAGGGGCTAGGATCTAGGGGCTAGGGGGTATGAGGTCGCGACCTTCGGTCGCTTTGAGGCTCGAGCTCGGTCGCTAACGCCCCCTTCGAGGAGTGAGGCAGTAGGAAGTGAGAGGTTAGAATCTAGGGTCTAGGGAGAGATATCACGGCTTCGCCGTCTTATATTGACGCACGAAGTGCGTGACTCTTTTCACTAGTCTCTAGCCTCTAATCTCCAGTCTCTATTTTCGTGCCTAAAGCCTCATAGCTCATTGCTCACAGCTCATCGCTCACTGCTCATACCTCGAGCCTCGTGCCTAAAATTTGTATAAAAATGTAAAATTTACGCAGATGAACGTAAAATCTGCGAAATATTCAGCCACTTGCCTTATAAATTCTTATTTTGTGTGCATCTAACTCTAAGGAGCATATATGAAATTGTCTCATCTTTGCCTGCTCGTCCTCGGCGTCATGCTACTCTGGGGATGTTCAAATCGTTCTTCATCCCCGATCCTTATCGAACGCGGCGTAGGCCAAAACGAATACGAACGCGAATACTTCGCCATTAAGGAAAGTATGGGCATCGACAAGCGCCTCAAAGACGTGTTCAAGCAAGGCTATATCGAAGAAGGCATGACCAACGACATGGTGAACCTCCTTTGGGGACCTCCCGATCACGAATCTGAAACCGACACCAGCTGCGTGTGGGAATACTACACCCGCGAAGGCCAGCTCATCACCCGACTCATCTGGAAGCACCCCGAGCAGGCCCGTCTGAAGGGTTACGAAAACGAATGGATTCTCGAGAAGATCGAAGGCGACCGCTACGGCGGATCTCCGGCCCCGACGTCCAACCGCTCGAGCAATT
Source organism: Fibrobacter sp. (assembly GCA_017412605.1). GTDB lineage: Bacteria > Fibrobacterota > Fibrobacteria > Fibrobacterales > Fibrobacteraceae > Fibrobacter. Next base: position 96,780 of record JAFPWY010000004.1, read on the forward strand.
ACAACTAACCTTAGGCCGATTTAGGTCTACAGAAACGCAAATTTCAACAATTCGACAGAAAAAGAGCCTCTCCGGGCTCTTTTTCCTTTTATGTCAGCCCCTTTTTTTCTATATTTACGCCCGTTAAATTTTATAACCTCTCAAGGAGTTAATTATGCGTCAGTATATCATTGCTGGTAACTGGAAGATGAACAAGACCGTTAGCGAATCCGTTCAGCTCGCTAAGGATATCGTGGAAGCCGCCAAGGACGTGAAGAAGACCGAAGTCGTCATCGCCCCGACCTACCTCGCCGCTGCCAAGGTTGCCGACGTCGTCAAGGGTACCAACGTGAAGCTCGCCATCCAGGACATCCACTGGAAGGACCAGGGCGCATACACTGGTAAGGTTTCTGTCGACATGGTCAAGGAAATCGGTGCCGAATACATCATCATCGGTCACTCCGAACAGCGCCAGTACTTCCACGAAACGGAAGAAACCGTGAACCTCAAGGTCAAGAAGACCCTCGAAGCCGGTCTGAAGCCGATCATCTGCATCGGTGAAACTCTCGACCAGCGCAACGGCGGCATCCTCAAGGAAGTTCTCGGCCTCCAGGTCAAGGGCGCCTTCAAGGACGTCTCTGCCGAAGACGCTGCCAAGTGCGTGCTCGCCTACGAACCGGTCTGGGCGATCGGTACCGGCGTGACCGCCACTGACGAACAGGCTCAGGACACTCAGGCCTACGTTCGCTCCGTGGTCAAGGAAATCTACGGCGAAGCCGTTGCCGAAGGCATGCGCATCCAATACGGTGGTTCCATGAAGGGCGCCAACGCTGCCGGCCTCCTCGCCCAGAAGGACATCGACGGCGGTCTCATTGGTGGTGCAGGTCTCAAGGCCAGCACCTTCAAGGAAATCATCGACGCTGCCGAAGCTAAGTAATTTTCAACCAACCAAGGAATCGTCACCATGACAACACTCTTTTGGATTCTGATCGTCATTCACGTTTTCCTGTGCTTGTTCCTCATGTTGCTCGTTCTCATGCAGAACGACAAGATGGGCGGCCTCGCAGGTCTCGGAGGCATGACCTCTCAATCTGCCTTCTCCACCGCAGGTGCTGCGACCTTCATCCAGAAGTTGACTCGTGGCGTCGCCGTGGTCTTCTTCCTCGTGGTTTTCGCGCTCGGCCTCATCACGGCCAAGCAGGACCGCACCGTGGAAGAGTCCGCCATGCAGAAGGCTACTCGCGAATCCGCTGCCCAGCAGCAGACGGCTCCGGCTCCGGCACTCCCGGGCAACTTTACCGCTCCTGCGGCTGAAGTTCCGGCCGAACCGGCAACCGAAGTCCCGGCCGGAGAAGCCAAGTAAAACTTTCGTCCCAGTTTTTTCGCTGGGATAAGTTCTGCGGTCGTGGTGGAATTGGTAGACACGCTAGCTTGAGGTGCTAGTGGGAGCGATCCCATGACAGTTCAAGTCTGTCCGACCGCATACAAGAGTCCGCCCTGCTAACAAGCGGGGTGGATTTTTTTGCGCCGAAGGCGCCGCAATGAGGCCGGGCCTTCGGCCCTCTGAGGTATGAGGAGTGAGGCCGCGACCGTCGGTCGCTTTGAGGTGTGAGCACGGCGCTTTGCGCCTCCGAGTCTAGAACCTCACGCCTCGAGCCTCGAACCTCACTGCTCACAGCTCACTGCTCATAGCTCACCGCTCATTGCCCATTGCTATATTATCCCCCGAGGTTTTTTATCATGCAGAATTCAATTGTTGCCCCCGTTGGCGTTTTGGGCTTTGGCGTTGAAGGCCAGAGCACGTTCAACTATCTTGTCCGCAGCGGAATCAAGGACATCGTCGTGATGGACAAGAATCCGGTCAGCTTGCCGGAAGTGCCCGCTGGCGTAAACGTGAAGACGTTCAGCGGCGACAACTACATGGACGGTCTCAAGGACTGCGTGACCGTGGTGCGCTCGGCAGGCGTGTACCCGATGAGCCAGGAACTGTTCAAGTTCCAGATGAACGGCGGGCTCATGACGAGCCAAATCCAACTATTTTTAGAACAAACTAAATCAAAGAAGGTCGTGGGCGTCACGGGCACGCTCGGCAAGGGTTCCACCGTAAGCATGATCAGCCACATTCTTACAAAGAGCGGCGTGAACAACGAGATTGGCGGGAACTTCGGCGTGCCGGCACTCGACCTGCTGGAAACCGAGACTTCCGACCGCGTGAGCATCCTCGAGCTTTCGAGCTTCCAGCTGATGACGCTTTCCCTGTCGCCCGACGTGGCCGTGGTGCTGCGCGTTTCGACGGAGCACCTGGACTGGCACAAGAGTGTCGAGGAATACCGCGATGCAAAGGCGAACCTCGTCCGCTGGCAGAAACGCGGCGGCACCTGCGTCTTCTTGAAAGACGCCGCTCCGACGGCGAAGATTGCCGCCGAGAGCCCGGCCACGACCAAGTATGCCATCACGCTCGCTGATGGGCCGAACTTCGGTGACGGAGACGCCGTCATCAACGGCGCCACCCTCACCATTGACGACGAAAAATTGTTCCTTGCAGACTGCAAGGTGCGCGGCATCTACCAGCTCGAGAACATGGCGGCGGCGACCCTCGTCGTGAAGGCGCTGGGCATCAAGGTGGCCGACGCATTCGAAGCCCTCAAGAGCTACGAGACGCTCCCCTTCCGCATGGAATTCAAGGGCGAAAAGAACGGCATCGAGTTCTACAACGACAGCTACGCCACACGTCCCGACGCGACGATCGCCGCCACAGCAAGCATGAAGCGCCCCTTCGCGCTCATCCTCGGCGGCTCCGAGAAGAACGCCGACTTCACCGAGCTTTCGAAAATTCTCGTGGAGGAACGCCCGAACCTCAAGCGCATCGCGCTCATCGGCGCGACCGCGCAGCGCATGCTTGATTCGCTCCAGCAGGCCGGGCTCCAGATTCCTGCGAACATCTTCCCCACCCTGGAAGAAGCGTTTGCCGACAGTCTAGCCATCGGAAAGGGCGGAACGGTCATCATGAGCCCCGCCTGCGCCAGTTTCGGCCTGTTCAAGAACTACAAGGTCCGTGGCCAGGTCTTCGACAAACTGGTTGCCGAGCTGTGAGCGGTTAGCCATGAGCGGTGAGCGGTGAGCGGTGAGCAGCGAGCGGTGAGCAATGAGCCATGAGCACCGAGTTAATACTCACTCCTCATTGCTCATAGCTCATTGCTGATAGCTTTGGCCACTTTTTCCTGTCTTTTTTCAAAAAATTTCCATTCCGCCCCTTTACAAGGCCATCCTTTTAAACTAAATTTGTGTCCGTTCCGCTAAGGACCACGCGGTCGTGGTGGAATTGGTAGACACGCTAGCTTGAGGTGCTAGTGGGAGCGATCCCATGACAGTTCAAGTCTGTCCGACCGCAGAAGAAACCCGGCTGAAAAGCCGGGTTTTCTTTTTTGCGAAATCAGGCATTTTCCCCACGCAAGAACAAATAAAAACCCCGGACCGAAGTCCGAGGCTATGACATGGAGAACCTTTTTTCAGAGCATTACTTGGTCGTGTTGACCAGGAAACTCTTACCGCCCTGCACCTGCTTGAGCATGTAGACTCCCCTGGTATAGCCCGCGGCCTTGAGTGCGCTAGAGGCATCCGTACCGTCCAGGTCCAACGTACCGAGCATCTTGCCCGAGAGACCATATACGCGGTAGGCCTGCGAATTCCTGTTCTGGATCCTGACGTCACCTATAGCCAGCGGGCCAATCGGTTCGGTATCTTCGGCATCCTTGCCCTGCAAGAAGTTGATGTAGTCAATATCCATCCAGTCCCCAGTCACGGTAAAGCGGAGGATATGCTTGCCGGCAGCGAGCGTCACGTTAGCCTTGACCTTGTTGTATTCATCATAGTTGTCTTCGCCGGATGTCGCCTGCGGAACGGCAATTTCTTCGGTAATGTCTTCACCGTCGATAGACAGTTTGAAACTGGAAGTCGCATTGGCCGAGGCAACCGCGGCATAAATGGTGTAATCGCCCGCAGCAGCCACTTCTACGGTGTATTCCAGCCATTCGCCAGTCTGGTTGTATCCAACTACGTAACCGGTAGCCTTCTTGTAGATATCGACGCCCGTACCTTCGCGGTAGCTCGCACCGCCGTTACTTTCGGCGCCATGGTCATCGGTATCGTTGTCGGAGTAAGAATCGCTGCCGGCACCATAGCCCGGTTCGTCGAAATTTTCCATCTCAATCTTGCCCGGGATAGCCCAAGCCTTGCCGCCGAACGGCTGTTGCGGTTCGGGTTCGCGCTTGGTCCCCTGGAATTCCCATTCCAGAACGCCCATGGTAGAATCCTTGCTTCCCTTGAACACGAAGAACAACTGGTCCACGACACCCGTAAGGCCACTCATCTCGCAATCGTTGTCGGCATAGTCGTTCCAGCCGCTGGTCTTCGCAAGTTCACAGGAACCGGCAAGCGTACCGGAAACGCTTCCCGTGTAAATTTCAATCTTGTTGCCGTCGCCCACGTTAGCGGCCTTGATGCGGAGGTTCTGCGCACCATTACCGAAATCCACACCGGACACGCGAATCCAGGATTCCTTGGTGGCGAGCGGAGTCAGCACATGCACCACGGGCTTGCCCTTGGTCCAGTCGGTACGGCTGCGCACGTTGCGCTGCTTGGAACTGGTCAAGGCCTTGTATGTCCTGTAAGGGTCAAAATTCTTGATCTGCTTGGGGCCTTCACGAGTGAAGGTGAGCTTGTTCATCTTGTCGCCATTCCAGGTGAGTTCGTCGATGGACACGCTTCTATGGTTTTCCTTGTTCGGCGAGTTGGTGCACTGGCCCGACTGGGTACAGGAACCCGGATGTTCATCCGCGGTGACCAGGCGGCGGTCGTGATACACGGCGTACCACTTGCCCTGGAATTCGGCAAAGCCCTGGTGGTTGTTGCCGCCCTCGTTATGGGCATCGGGTACGGAACTGATTCCGGGAATGACCGTTCCAACGAACGTGTAAGGGCCCGTAATCTTGTCAGCCATGCCGTAATCGATGACCTGCGGAGGTGTATTGAAACTCAAGTAGTACTTGCTCCCCTTCTTGTGGATATAGGGGGCTTCGAAGGAATTCTGTGCACTGACGCGCGTCAGGGAATTCTTGTCGATGGTAATCTTGCCGTTGTTTTCGGTAAACTTGATGATGTCCAGGTTATTGCCATAGGGGCGCTGACCGTTTTCACCGCCGCCGAAAATCACGTAACCCGTACCGTCATCTTCGATGAAGATGCCCGGGTCAAAACAGTGAGCAATGCCGTCGCAGCCACCGATTACGCTGGAGCCAAAGGAAGCGGCAATGTAATTCACGCCATGGGTTTCCTTGACGGGGTCGGTATAGGGACCGTCAATGCTTGTCGCGGTAAGCATGCCTACGCCGCTGGCTCCGTTGGGGTAAACGATGTAGATTCTGCCCTTATGGACGGCGATGCCGGATGCCCAAGTATTGTTGGGGTAATCCCCGAATTCTCGCTTGGAGCGGAAAACCATACCGTGGTCGGTCCAGTTTTTCATGTCCTGGGAGGTGAACGCGTTAAGGCCCACGATGTCGTAGTCATAATTTTTCTGGGGACTGTAGTCATCGACATCGGTCAGGATGTAGAAAGTACTGTCGTCGGCCGCCGCCGAAGGGTCCGCCAGATAATGATACGTTGAAATCGGGTTGTCCGCAAAAGCAGAAGCTGCCAACCCCAAGGTAGCCGCAAAGGCAATTTTTTCCCATCTTTTCATATTGCAACATCTCCATTCACTCGGTTTTTCCCGAACCCATACAAACCATTATTAAACTATCCTAAAAAAAGCCCTCTTTTAGCGCAAATCGACAATATTCATGGATAAATTGACAACGGGCTTTTTTTTCTACATTTTACGTCAAATGAACCGTTTCGAGCTTCTGAAGACATCCAAGAAATCCAAGGCCCGCCTGGGAGTGGTCCACACCGACCACGGCGACGTGACCACCCCCATTTTTATGCCGGTAGGCACCGAAGCTACAGTCAAGGCGGTAACACCTGCCCAGCTCAAGGACATCAGAGCCGAAATCATCCTCGCGAACACCTACCACCTGTACCTGCGCCCTACGACCCCGCGCATCGCCAAGGCGGGCGGAATCCACAAGTTCATGGCGTGGGACGGCCCGGTGCTCACGGACAGCGGCGGATTCCAGGTATGGAGCCTGAAGGAACTCCGCAAAATTACGCCCGAAGGCGTGGAATTCCGGAGCATCCTGGACGGTTCGAAGCACTTTTTCAGCCCGGCAAGCGTCATGAACGCCCAGCGGGAAATCGGCGCCGACATCATCATGGCGCTCGACGAGTGCACCCCCTTCCCGAGTACGGCGAAAGAGGCGGAACATAGCCTGAATTACACCCTCAAGTGGACCGCGGAGGCCATGCAATGGCTGAAGGAACACCCGCCAATCCACGGTTACGACCAGCAGTTCTTCGGGATTATCCAGGGAGGCATGCACAAGAACCTGCGTAAGCAGGCCATCGAGCGCATTGCGGAACTCGGGCCCGACGGATTCGCGATGGGAGGCCTCTCCGTAGGCGAGCCCACCGAGACGATGTACGAGATTGCGGATTTCTGCACCGACATTCTGCCACAGGACCACGCCCGCTACGTGATGGGTGTGGGCACCCCCTGGAACTTGCTGGAGCTCATCGAGCGCGGCGTGGACATGTGCGACTGCGTGATGCCTACCCGCAACGCGCGAAACGGCATGCTATTCACGAGTGAAGGCGTGCTGCGCTACAAGGCGGCCCGCCATGCCGAGGAATTCGACAAGCCGGTCGACCCGAATTGCGACTGCTACTGCTGCAGGAACTTCAGCCGCGCCTACCTGCGCCACCTGCACCACGCCGGGGAATCCCTCGGGTTCACGCTAGCGAGTATCCACAACCTGCACTTCTATCTGCACCTGATGCGCGAGGCCAAACGGCATATCGCCGACGACACCTTCGAGGAGTGGAAGCGCGAGAAGTGCGAAGTGCTGCAACGCGATTTGCAGTAGTTATCAGTTGTGAGTTGACAGTTATGAGTTATGAGTGATGAGGATCTTCTTCATTCCGTCTACTGTTTACTCCAACAGGGGTCGATTCCTTGAGAAATTCGTATTTTGGGACTTTTTGTAGAAAAAATTTCCTTTTTTTTCGTTCCATGAGCCGTTTAGAATGTTATTTTCATTTACATGGAACCGCTTCAGTTTACATCACTCGCTTCGATGTTTTTCGCAAATTGCGACCGCTCGGATTTCGGCGGCTGGTTCCAGAGAAATGGCGACCAATGGGTCCACTTTTCCAGGTCAAAACTGAGGCGTGACGCAACGGCAATCGCGCTCGCCCTCAGGGACCGCGGAATCATTGCTGGCGAAAGCATCGGCATCATCGCGCCCAGTTCCGTCTACTGGCTCCTGGCCGACATCGCGACACAAATCAACCACGCCATGGTGGTGCCGCTGTTCCCGAACATTTCTTCCGAAAATTTCCAATTCCAGTGCGACGACGCCAACGTGCAGGTCCTCGTTATTGAGAACATTGCCCAGCTTGACGCCCCGCTGCAGGCGCTGCTCCCCCGCTTCAAGGCCATCATCCAGCTGGACACGGGCACCGAGCTCCCGCCCAACGGAGTTTACTGGGACACCCTGATTATGGACGGGCTCAAGGTCATCGACAAGCCGGAATCCGCCCTCTGGATCAAGACGCAAGTGTTTTCCATTGCACCGGACGACCTTTTCAGCATCATCTACACGAGCGGTTCCACCGGTCGGCCCAAGGGTGTCGAACTCACGCACAGGAACATGCTCTCGCAGATCCAGAACATCCTGCCGCTGTTCCCGCTGAACCGCAAGAAGGATGTCGCACTGACCATTCTCCCGGTCGCGCATGTTTTCGAGCGAATGGCAGTATACTACTATATCTTGAACGGGATTCCCATCTACTTCGCCGACAGCCCCAAAAATGCAGCCGTCCTGATGAAAGAAATCCGGCCGACGGTCATGATTGTCGTGCCGAGAATTCTCGAACGCGTTTACGAAAGCATCACGATTGCAGCAGACAAATCGCGCGGCCCCAAAAGCTGGATTATCAAGCGCGCCGTGAAAATCGCCAAAATTGAGAACCCCGAAAAGCGCCCGAGCCTGTTGCGCCGTTTCTACGACCGCCTCGTGTACAAGAGGATGAGGGATGCCATCGGCGGCAATTTCAGGATGATTATTTCGGGCAGCAGCGCCCTCAACAAGAGTATCAGCCGTTTCTTGCTGAACGTCGGGTTGCCGGTCTACGAAGGATACGGCCTTACCGAATGTTCACCCGTCGTAAGCGCCAACTGCGAAAACAACCAGTCAGTCGGTTCCGTAGGCAAACCGCTTGACCACCTTTCCGTTAAAATCGGAGAGAACAACGAAATTCTGGTCAAGGGTGACAGTGTCTTTGCCGGGTACCACAACCGGCCCGACCTGAACAGCGAAGCATTCACGCCAGATGGATACTTCCGCACCGGCGACCAGGGATTTATCGACGACAACGGATTCCTCTCCCTGACTGGCCGCCTCAAGGAACTTTTAAAAACCAGCACGGGCAAATACGTAAGCCCGAACCCCATTGAACTGGAAATCAGCCGCCACCCCGTGGTGGAACAGGCGCTTGTCATCGCGAACGACCGCAAGTTCGTCTCGGCGCTGGTATTCCTGAACCCCGAAGGGGCTCGCCGCCTGCTCCGCGTCCACAAAGAGGATTTCGAAATCGAAAAGGCCATGCAATCCGACCGCATCCGCGAAGCCATCAACCGCCATATCGGGAAAATCAACAAGAAACTGAACCACTGGGAACAAATCCGCAGGTGGACGCTTATCGGAGACGAACTCACCATAGAATCTGGACTCCTGACACCCACCTTGAAAATCCGCAGGAAAGCCACCGAGACCCGGTACGCAGAACAAATCGAGGAAATGTACGGGCAGCCCCACGAGCAGGAGCCGCAAAGCTAGCCGTCAGAACTTGTGTCGGGGAGCATTGCGCATCAGGCACCGGGAACACTGAGCCATAGAGGATGCCGGATTACCATAACGGCGCTCCGGATTGGGGCAATATTGCACACTTCCATCCGGCAACACCCACAATTCATCATCGAACGGGCAGGGAATCGAATCTTCCCTGCATGGTTCCTGTGCAGCCAGCAGGGGCTCAAAAAAGAGCGATCCCTCGCAGCGAACTTTACTTGACTTTGCGGATTGAACAAGCAACGAATTCAACGCAAGAATTTTGTCCGGTTCCAAGGCGTACTGGCGAACCAATTCATCGGGAGCCGTACTCAAAAATACCGCCGGATTCCATTTAATACGGTCGATTCCAATAGACTGCGCCCAATGTAGAATAGAATGAACCGCACCTGCATCGGGAGCGAACTTCTTGTGCAACGTGACCTGCAACGAAATTGTGCTTACAGGTTCGTCTCCAGCAGCGGCCCGCTCTGTACGGGCCAGGGAAGCGAGCCTTTCCACGTTCGATTTCCACTGCGAAAAATCGCCGCCGGGCATCATCTCCGAAAAAACAGCATCGTCAAATCCCATGCAGCTCACCTTGATATCGCTGCATGCATGCAACAGGCGGCGCATTCCCTCTTCCGTCCCCCACTTTCCAGGGAAACTCCCGTTTGTCGTGAGGTTCAAGGGGACTCCGCTCGCCTCGCATAGTTCAAGCAGTTCTGCAAAATGGGAGTAGAGCAGCGGTTCGCCCATCGTACTCGGAATGACTTCGCGCAGTCCCTCTTTCAAGGCGTTCTCGATGGCCGCGCGCACAGTGGCGAAGGGCATTTCGCCCAGGCCAAACTTCGCCTGGCGCTGTGCCAAAAAACAAAGCGGACAAAGCATGTTGCATTTGTCCGGATTGGTTAAAAGTGTAAGTCGGCGAATCAAGGCAGCCCCTTCGCCATGAGCGCGCTACGCAGAGGCGTTGCGCTTTTCACGCAGGTACTTGATTGCCGCAAGCCCGGCCACAGCGCCCTCGCCCACGGCAACAGCCACCTGGAGCGTACCCCCGGTGCAGTCACCCGCAGCAAAGAGCCCGGGAACCGTCGTCTGGAAATCAGGGCCGAGCACGGGGTTCGCGCCGTCAAAGGCCGCGCCGGCCTTGCGAGCAAGGTCGGTGGCGCTTGCGCTACCCAGTGCGACAAACAGGCCGTCGAAGGCTTCTTCCGTGCCGTCCTCGAAACGGACACCCTTGAAGGCGCCCTCGCCGACAAGCCCGGCAAGTTTGCGGGTTTCTACCGTCACAGTTCCGGGGAACGTCGCAGTCGTTTCACTCCCGTTTGTAAGCAACGTAACGGATGACGCCATCGGCAAAAGTTCCGAGACCTCGTGCAAGGCATACTCGCCAGAACCCAGAACCGCGACCTTCTTTTGTCTATAGAAGAACGCATCGCACACGGCGCAATAGCTCACGCCATGCCCTTCGAGTTCCGCCATTCCAGGCAGGGGCTGTTTCTTGCGGGCCGATCCTGTCGCCATGATGCACGCCTTGCCACGATATTCCCCACTTAGGCCACCCGCCACAAAATCGTTCCCATCGAAGAAAAGGTCTGTAACTTCGTCGTCCACGATTTTAGCACCAAGGGCCAATGCCTGTTTTTTTCCCACTTCAGCAAGCTCGGGGCCACTGAGCGGTTTTTCCAAGCCATAGTAGTTCTCAATCATATGTGCGCGGGCGAGCGCCCCTGCATCTTTTCCGACAATCAGCACATCCAAGCCCGCACGGAGCCCATAGAGTGCCGCGGAAATTCCTGCAGGGCCATAGCCCAGAATCAAAATATCAGCCATTCGAGATCCTTAAAGGTTTCAACTAATTACCACGAGTCTTGATTTCCGCCGGATTCTTTTCAAGCAGTTCCTGCAAAATTTCGGCAGACTGTTCAAACTCACCCGTCGAGGCACAAGTCTTGCTGCTCAAGATCTTCTGCAGGTACTGCTTCTGCTTCTCGACATCGTTGTCGGCAGCATAGAGCTGTGCCAGCTTGAACATCGTTGCGCACACCTTGCCCCCTTCAGGGAAGGCTTCCGCAAGACTTGCGAACACCTTCTTGGCCTTGTCTTCCTGCTTTGCATCAATCAGACACAGGCCCATCCAGTAAAGCGAGTTTTCGGCAAGTTCGCCGGTTTTCATTTGTTCATAAACCTGCTTGAACCCAGAATACGCCAGTTTGTACTCGCCACGGTGATAGTCAGAACGCGCCGTATTGAACATCGCTTCGGCTTCCACGAGCTTTTCCGCTTCGCGTTCCACGCTATCCATGGATACCGGAGCCGGAGCGCCGCTCACGACCACCTTTTTCGCAAGGATTTTGTCGGACTTGCCGAGCAACATGTCCAAGCGGTAGAGGACTTCTTCCTGGCGGGAATCATTGCGTTCGGACTCGTCCGAGACTCGGCGAGAAAGCATCGTGATTTCGGCCTGCATGCGATTCTGCACGAGAGCCGCCTGCGCCAACTTCGCTTCAAGAGAATCGATGCGTTGACGGAGCGAGTCCTCGAGAGTCTTCATGGAAGAATCTACCGACTCGATGACATTTGACTGTACGTTGGCGCCCACGTTCTCCATTTCTTGCGTACGGAGCATAGTAATCTGAGAGCACCCCGTAAGCGCAAATACAGAGAAAACCAGGCCTAGGGCCAAATACTTCATTTTCAAAAACACCTCGAATTACTTAATGTTCACACGGAAATTCGCGCGACGGTTCTGGGAATAAGCTTCCTCGGTAGAACCTTCGACCTTCGGATTTTCCTTACCGTAGCTCACGGATTCCATGCGGTCGGCAGAGACACCGTAGGCAATCAAGAATTCCTTAACCTTCATGGCACGCTTTGCACCCAGCGTGAAGTTGTAGTCTTCGGTACCACGAGCGTCCGTGTGACCCTCGATGGTAATCGTGAAGCGCTGTTCCTTGAGGAGGAGTTCGCCAACCTGGGCAAGGAGTTCCCTAGCCTTTTCGGTCAGTTCGGAACGGTCGAAATCAAAGTACACGTCCTCGGACATGATCTGGTTGATGAGAGCTTCAAGGCGGGCACGTTCGGCTTCAAGACGTTCAGCCTCGAGACGAGCCTGTTCTGCAGCGAGAGAATCCGCATTCGGGCCAGCCTGAGCGGCCGTAGCAGTAGCTTCTGCAGCCGGAGCATCTTCAGCAGCGGGATCCGTTGCAGGCGGCTGCTTCTTGGAGCAGGCAACGAGGGCAAGGCAAGCGAGGCTTGCGGTGAGAACGATCTTAGTGATATTTTTCATGTTTGACCTTCTTTGTTTATGGGATTTATGGGTTAATTTCATCGTAGAACCAGGACCAAGTGGGAGAAGTATTCTCGCCACCCTTCGTTATGCGGGTAACGTTGGAACCGTCGGCGCGCATAATGTAGATCTGGTAGCTTCCGGTGCGGTTGCTGCTGAAAGCGATGAGCTTTCCGTCGGGCGACCACGTGGGATGCTCGTTGTTCCCGGCATTGGACGTAAGCTGCGTAATGTCGGAGCCGTCCAGGGCGCAGGTATAAATGTTCATGTGTCCATTGTCCATGGAGGTGTAGGCAATGCGGTCACCCGACGGCGACCAGCTGGCGCGCTCGTTGTAGCGTCCCATGAAGGTGACACGGCGCATGTCAGAGCCATCCTTGCCCATCACGAAAATCTGCGGACCACCGCCGCGGTCGCTGGTAAAGAGCACTTCCGTTGCGAACGGGCTCCAGGCAGGACTCGTCTGGTTACTTTTCAGGTAAGCAAACTTGCGGGCCTTTCCGGTCTGCATGTTGCCGATATACAAATCCGTCTTGCCGTCGACAGTCGAGGAGAACAGAAGTTCACCCGTCTTCGGGTTGACCGCAGGGCTGTACGTCTGGTCCAAGTGAGTGAACAGCGGATTTTCGACACCGCCGAAAGTCTTGAAATAGAGGCGCGGACGGCGCGTCTTGAAATTGACGTAGACAAGGCCCTTGTTTCCCTTCATCCACACGGGCATCATGCTGATAGAGGTATCACGAGTAATCTGGGAACGGTGGAAACCATCATAGTCGGCCACCACAACCTGTTTGACGCCCTCGATTTTGGACACGTAGGCAATCTTGGTCGATGCGACACCGCGGTCGCCCCACAGGCGCTTCACCACCTTGTCAAAGAAATCATGCACGGCGCGGCGCATGTCTTTCTGCTGAACCTTGTAGGTTTCGCCCAGGAGCAGGTCCTTGGTCTGCGAGACGTACAGGTAGCAGTCCAGCTGGACACGTCCGTCGGAAAGCACTACAGCCTTACCGGTGATGTAGTGCTTGGCACGGTTGCGGCTGAACAGCGCGAGATTAAACTTGTCCGAGGCAATAACATCGAAGCGTCCGGAAAGGTTCGCATCGCGGCTAACAATTTCGTGAGGTTTCTCCTCGATCCAGGAAACCTTGCCCTTGGGTTCGGCAAAGGGCACAACGCCAATCGGCATCGTCTTGAATACGGAAATGCCCACGTCGACAGCGATGGTATCGATCGCGGCAAATGCACTCGGCACCGCAAACATCAAGAAAGCAAGCAAGACAAAGATTCTTTTCATATAAACCTTGCGCTACAGCGCTCCATTAATCTCCATAATCAATGCGGACCCAGTCATCCTACCCTTCCCTAGTTCGGCGTAAAGTTGAAGTGCAACACCAGGCTCGGGGCACGGTAGTTCGGCGGCAGTTCAGGCACCTTAGAAATTCGAATCGCTCGGACAGACAGATGGTCCCACGACTTGTATCCCGACGACTTCTTAAGCACGACTGCCGAAATTCCACCAAAGCGGTCGACCGTAAACTGCACCGTCGTCTTCGCGTCCCTGGGAATGTTCAGGTGACTCGGCGGATTGAAATTGCTCATGATAATCTGCTTAAGCCTTTCCAGGTAGACCTGCATCAGCGGATCCATGTCGACAGAACCGACCGGATTCAAGCTCGGGGCCTCGATAGACTTCGGCAAGTCCAGGTCGTCCACCGGGAAATCGTCCACCGGCTCCGGCTCTGGTTCCGGATCCGGCTCGGGCGGCACTTCCTCGTGCACTTCCTCGGGCTTCTGCTCCGGTTCAGGCTTGATTTCGGGCGGGAGTTCCTTGTTCACCTTGGGTTTGGGTGGCTCCTGCCTGGGCTTGGGCGGCTGCGGCCTCGGGGTGGGAGGCGTCGGAGTCGGAGGTTGCACCTGCACCATCTCGAACACAGGAATCTGTTCGGGCTCCTGCTTGAAATCCACAAAATGCAGGGCGGCAAAAATGGCGACCACGACCAAATGGAATATCGCAGCACACACGACAATCTTTATGATTGTCCCGTCATCTCCCGTAGAGAAATACTGGATATTTTCCTTGCTCTCTTTCATTTACCCGGCTTATCCTTAGGATTCAGCGTAAGGAACCCGAGCTTGGTCACACCAAGTTTCTGGACCTGGGTAACGACCTTCATCACGAGACCATAGTGGACATCCTCGTCGGAGTTGATAACGACAGCCATCTCGCCGTTCCAAAGCGATTTGAAAACGCTGTTGAAACTGGAAAAATCGACCATCATGTCGGCGATGTAGATTTCCTCGTTCTTGGTAATGGAGACCTTCAAAAGCTTTTCCTGCTCCATGGTGGGAGCTTCGGCCTTGGGCAAGTCTACCTTGACACCCTGGCTCATGAGCGGGGCAGAGATAATGAACACGATGAGGATAGCGAACACGATGTCAATCATGTTCGTGAGGTTCATTTCCTGCTTGAGTTCTTTTCCGCGACTGCGCTTCACTTAGGGCCCTCCTAGCCGGCAACTTCTTCCAGGGCGAGCAAGTCGCCACGCTTGAAGAGACTCAAGACCTGGGAACCGAAGTTGAAGTAGGAAATTTCGTTCTGGCTATTACAGGAGGTAAAGTAGTTGTAGGCTGCGGAAGCGGGAATAGCGACGACAAGGCCGCCAACCGTGGTAATCAAGGCCATGGCGATACCCGGAGCAACGACTGTCAAGTCTGCCGAGCCGTGCTGGCCGATCTGGAAAAAGGCAACCATGATGCCCCACACCGTACCCAAGAGGCCGAAGAACGGAGCCAAGTTGGAACTGGTCGCCAAGAAGCTCAGGTACTTGTCTTCATTGAGGCGCAGACCTTCGATGGAACGCTGGATGGTGTCTTCCAAAAGGGAGGCACGGTGCTGGATGGAGTCGTAGCTCACGAAGTTACTGAACTTGGAGGCTTCCTTGAGCACTTCGGCCGTGAGGCGGCGGAGCGCGCTATCGTCGGCAGATTCGCAAAGCCCCTGGAGTTGCACAAACTGAGAAACCGTGCTGAACTTGCGGAAAAATTCCGCATTGGTGCGCTGGTTTTTCTTGTATTCGAAGTATTTGACAATCATGATGCCCCAAGACCCGAAGGACATGATGGCAAGGATGCAAAGGACAACGATGGTCGCAATATCGGATTGCGCCACCATTTGGAGAAGAGGGACAGAATTGTTCAAAAAGACCTCCGCAAGGAAAAACCAAGGGCTTTCACCCCATTTACCGTTTAGGAAAATAGTAAAAAAACAAATTGTAAACCAGAAATAAGAAAAAAAAGAACGTCTACAGCGTATCTGTCCGTCAAAGGACGTAAAAACTATTTAACAGAAAAAAACTTCCCGTTCAAAAGAACTTAAAGGGATTTTGGATGGAACGACTTGCGGTGTTCCGGAGTTTGTCCTAAACGGCGGATGGCGTCCAGATGAGCTTTTGTCCCGTATCCGGCGTGTTTGTCGAAGCCGTAACCCGGGTACTTTTCTTCGAGTTTGTCCATGTACCGGTCACGGAAAACCTTGGCCAAGATAGATGCGGCAGAAATGCTCGCGATGCGACCATCGCCTTTGACGATGGGCATCTGGATTTCGGCCGGGATGCCGTGGATTTTGAGATTACCGTCGACAGCTATGAGCAGTGAGCTATGAGCTATGAGCGGTGAGCCGAGAATTTCTGCGAAGGAGCCTTTCACTTCAACGGGAATTTCGGGGGCGGATTCGTTCAGGCCGGGCAGGCCCAAAGCCTGCAAGGCCCGGCGCATCGCCAAAAAGTCCGCCTCCAAGATATTCATCTCATCAATTTCAGCGACGCTTGCGCTTGCAATCGCATAACAGGCGCACGCCTCCTTCACAGCATCAAACATCGCCTCGCGTTTGGGCCGAGTGAGCTTTTTCGAGTCGTTCAGTTCGGGCATGATGTCCGGGGCTTTAAGCACAGCGGCACAAGCCACCACAGGGCCCGCCAGCGGACCACGCCCCACCTCGTCAATACCCACCACGATTACGTTTTTGCTAGCATCCGCAGCAGCCGACGCAAAAAGGTCAAGCGAATCCACGCAACCCACCAATGCCGGGTCAGCAGCGAATTTGCGCAAAGCCACCTCCCCCTCCACGGGGGTCTCGACGTTTTCTAGGAATGCGGGCAGTTTGAATTTCATAAGTTTAGGGGCTAGAGACTAGGATCTAGAGGCTATGAGGTCAAGACCTCACAGCTGAGCGGCGTATTCCTTAATGGTCTTCCAGTACAAGTTATGTTCCTGTTCGAGAACGCGGGCGGCAAGCACCTCCGGCGTATCGTCGGGCAAAACAGGAACCTTCGTCTGGGCAAGAATGCGACCGCAGTCAATCTTCTCGTTCACCAAGTGGACCGTCGGACCCGATTCCGTATCGTGGGCGGCAATCACGGCCTCATGCACGTGGATGCCCCAGAAGCCCTTACCCCCGTACTTCGGCAACAGCGACGGGTGGATGTTCAGGATGCGGTCCGGCATACGCTGGATCATACAAACGGGCAAAGCCTTCATGTAGCCTGCAAGAATCAAAAGGTCTACATTGTAGAGGTTCAGCACATCCAGCATCGCCGCATCGTATGCAGCCGGGTCAGGATGAGTCTTGCCAGAAATATGGTAAACAGGTATTCCATAGGAACGGGCATGCTCGACCGCACCGCAAGCCCCGTTATTGCTGATAAGGAACTTGCACTGGGCATCGAGGTCGCCCTCGCCAATATGGTCGATAATCGCCTTAAAGTTGCTTCCACCACCGGAAGCCATCACGCCTATTTTAAACATGGGCGCAAATATAGAAAAATCAATTACTTATGGTCAATTCCGGGAGGCGTGCGGAGGTAGTAAATGACGCAAGGAATAATAACCGAAAAGATGAAAACCGCAGCGGTCAGATACACGAACCAGCCTTGGACCGTGACTTCTACGGGAATTACAAAACTTTTCAGGAATGCGAACACCAAAATCAGCAGGAGTCCGGGAATCATGTGTGCAACCAATTTCGTCATGCCTACAAAATAGTCTTTTTTTCAAGAGGGGGCACAGGGGAAAGCATAAAAAAGCAAAATATTTGGCTATCCAGCGATTCCTAGTTTTACTACCTTTCTATCCGAAAAATTTAACCCTCATCATGGAATTCAATATGAGCATTAAAGAATACCTCGCCGGCGCCAAACAGGCCGGTTCCGTCCAGAAGCTGATGACCCCGGGCCTCGCCGTGGAATTTATCCAGCCCTGGTACACCCCGCTTTCTACGACTCCCTCTACCACAGGTATTGCTGTCGGCGGTATCGGCTCGACATTCACCGCCACGCCTGCTGGCACCACTCCCGTGATGAACGTGATGCCGGGCGTGCAGGTCCGCACCGAAAAGCCCTCCGACCTCCGTTTCAACAACTTCTTCTTCCGCGAATCCGTGATTGGCGCGAAGGCAGCGCTTGAAATCGGCGACTTCGCCGGCTTCACGCAGATGCTCGCCAAGTACCCGCTCGTGGATGCCAAGGGCGAAGCACTCTTCAGCGCCGCTGAACTGGCCAACCAGAAGAAGGCCGAAGCCAAGCTCAACAAGGCCATCGCCGAAAAGGATTTCTTCAAGAACAATGCCGCCGCGTTTGAACGCTGGCACATCGAATGGAGCGACCGCACCGCCGCCCTCCTGAACAAGGCCGGCGCCGAACTCAACCGCAGCGCCGTCATCGACTTCTTCAACGGCGTCGTGGGCGAAAAGGTCGTGCGTCAGGGAGCCCTCACCGCCGCGTGGGCAAACGACAGCGAATTCTTGGGTCAGGCCGGTTACGATGCCGCCAAGATGCAGTACGCCGCCCTCTATCCGGTGAGCGAAACCACGTACGAAGGCAAGGGCGTGCAGATTACCAAGACCCAGTCCAGCTATGTGACTCCGGGTGACGAACGCCTTTCTAGCCTCCCGGTGAACGCTACCGTGTTCACTCTCGAAAATACCACCAAGGAAACCCGCGAAATCACGATCGTGCAAGTGCAGGACTGCATCGCCGGTTACATGGCCAAGAAGGACCGCCAAGGCGTTCAGGATTCTAGCTTCGTGCTCGTTCCGTCTGCACGTTTCCCGAAGGGTGTCAAGTTCAGCAAGCAGGCGGGCGACGGTCGCGAAGTCCGCGGTCTCGAATTCTACAACGAAAAGCCGCTCGCCGAAAGTGACTTCAACGGTTGCATGGGCGTGTCTGTCGCTTGGAACAAGAAGGACAACCTGAACGTTTCCGTGAAGCCGATGTTCTACCAAGATGACGCTGCCAGCGTGCTGAAGGGCGCTCTCCGTAGCGGTCGTGTTTGCGAAGCCTGGGTCAAGAACGTTTACAGCGGTCGCGAAACGATGGCCGGAGCCGTTGCCGTTACCGCAGTTCTCAAGCCGAAGCAGAAAGTCAGCTTCCAGTTCAACCTGGTGCTCGACTTCCCCGAAATCAAGCTGAACAAGCTTACTTCTGCCAAGAAGTACACCACATTCTTCCCCGAAGCTTATGGCCGCGTAGGCGCCATCCTCGAAGAAGCCCTCGCCGCCGACAAGAATATGGACGCTCGCCTCAAGGCGTTCGAAGCGCTCGTTCCGAAGAAGGCCGTGGCCAAGCTCTACAAGACGGCTGCCAAGCAGGACGAATTCAAGAGCCTTGCCATCAACACGCTCAGTTTCCTCGCCGAAGCCACCGTGTGGGACAAGGATGACCGCTTCCTCGTCCGCGAATGCGCCGACTATCCGTTCTTCAACTCCCTCGACGTATACTTCTACGGCAGCTTCAGCCTGATGGCCCTGATGCCGCGCCTCGACGGTGTGGTGATGAAGCGCTTCGGTGATGCTATTCTCGCCGTGAACGACAACCGTCGCCGCCACCACGAATACGTGAACCACCCGTTCGCCGACCTGCCGGACCCGAAGCTTGAAGGCCCGCGCGCCGTGCGTGGCGCCGTGATTCACGACCTCGGAAGCCCCTTCGACGCTGAACCCGATGCCTACGACTGGCACAACGTGAAGGAATGGAAGGATCTCGCCCCGAAGTATGTGCTGATGGTTCTCCGTCACTACGTGAAGACGCAGGATATCGAAAACCTGAAGGATTGCAAGGAAGCCGTTTACGCCGCCATGCAGTACCTCGAAAAGATGGTGAACGAAGGTGAAAACTTCCCACTCACCCACGGTACCGACGACACGTTCGACAACCTCTCCAGCCACGGCATTTCCGTGTACTGCGGTAGTCTCTGGATTGCAGGCCTCCGCGCAGCAGCAAAGATTGCCGAAATCCTCGGCGACAAGGCTCAGGCCGACACTTGGAACGCCAAGGCCGATGCCGCCAACAAGGAATTCGACGAAGCCCTGTGGGACGAAGCCGAAGGCTACTACCACTTCTTCGTGACCCCGATGGAAGCAAAGGACGTTGTGGCAGACAAGCTCCCGCAACTCGCCGACGCCATCAAGGAAACGCTCGCCATCGACGGCAGCGACGTGAAGGCCGCCCTCAAGGCCATCAACGAATGGCTGAACGCAGGCGAAATTCCGAGCGACGTGGAACTTTCCAAGAACGAACTCCGCGGCCTTAAGAAGGCATGGCTCACCGCCCAGTGCAAGGACGCCTTTACCGCCAGCTGGAACGCAAAGATTGCAAACGACTGCGACGACGTCTTTGCCGACTCGATGCTCGCCGACACTTACCTCCGCCTGCTCGGCCTCAAGCCCATCAGCGACGAGAAGAAGGCCAAGGCCAACCTGCTCCGCGTCTACAACACGAACTACAAGGCCAACAGCCCGCTCATCGGTGCCGCCAACCTCGTGCGTAAGGACGGCTCTCCGCTCGACGAATTCAACTTCCAGGCTCACGACGTGTGGATTGGCATCCAGTACAGCATCATGTGCGCCATGATGCACCACGGCCTCGAAAAGCAGGCAGCCGACATGGGCGATTCCATGATCCGCAACCTCTACGAAGAAGCTCGCATCCCGTTCGCCGCTCCGGAAGGATTCAACGGTTCCTGCCGCCTGCACCCGGAAGCCCTCGTGAAGGCCTTCGGCTTAAACGCTACCGCCGCCGACAAGATGCACAAGGAACTCCTGAAGAAGGGCGCCCTCCTTGCCGACAGCCGCATCAGCCCGAAGCTCCCGCGCAACCTGCCCGCCTTTACGAAGGCATTCGGCAGCATCGCGAAGGCCAACAAAGTTGAAGCAAGCGCGCTGTTCATGCTGCTCCACAGCACGGCACTCAAGTACACCGCCGGCAAGTACTTTAGGCCTGGTATGGTGTTCGCGCTCCTGTACTAGTGAGACCGCTCGCTTAGTGTGTCATTGCAAGGGGCGAACAGCCCCGAAGCAATCCATAGAACATAAAACAGGCGCTCCAAACGGAGCGCCCTTTTTGTTTTATAGATTGACATTCATCACAAAACCACCCCATTTTATAATTTTTTCTGTTCATTCTGCCCATATTTAAGTTATTTCTAAAATGGAGCTATTAGGATTTTAATCGAGGGGAGGCAGTTATGGCTTGTAACAAAAAGAACCAAGGATTTTGGGGTAAAGCCATATTGTCTCTATTCCTCGGGATAGTTCTCATCAGTTGCGCTGGTACGGATTCTTCGGCTCAAAAGAAGGGGAATTCATTAGTAACAGAACAGAAACTTCCCGAATATGCCACAGAATATTGGTACAATGGAAAGCCCAAAACTATACTAACAGGCATTCTTTATAAAGATAATCAGGGCATTATCAGTGTGGATAGCGGGCACTCGGAAGTATATTTCGAAAATGGGAAAATTAAAGAAAAAACGACTGGAGGGCCAAGCAACCCGTTGCAAGCAAGCAATGGAACGAAAATGGAGCGTTGGTACTTGAGTTTGTTTTCCCCAAATATATCAAAGAATATTGGAGCAACGGAAATACAAAACAAATAGCAACGGGCAGCCTTTATCGAAACAATCAAGGCAAAATCCAAGTGGATAGCGGGCACTCAGAAATTTATTTCGAAAGCGGGAAAATTAAGGAACAGAACGACTGGAAAAACAAACAGCCCATAGCTAGCAAAAGATGGAATGAAAATGGAATACTGATAATAGAACTGGACTATCAAAAAAAATGCACCGAATACTGGGATAACGGAAAAATAAAACAAAAAGGAACAGGAATCCTATTCAGGGAAGACGGTTCAAACAACTGCAGTGTAGATAGCGGGCGCTCGGAGTTTTATTTTGAAAGCGGAAAAATTAAGGAACAAAAAGACTGGAAGGACAAGCAGCCCGTTGCTCAAAAAGAATGGAACGAAGATGGAACATTGATAAAGGAAACCGTGTTCCCCGATTATTTCAAAGAATACTGGAGCAATGGAAAATTAAAATTGATTTTGACAGGCCTTCTTTATAAAGATAATCAAGGCATTCTCTGGATGGATAGCGGGTGGTCAGAAGTTTATTCGGAAAGTGGAAATCTTCTAGAGCAAAAAAAATGGAAGGACAAATATGTTGTCGTATGCAAGAAATGGAACGAAGACGGAGTGTTGACAAAAGACATAAATTTCCCAGAATCTCTTAAAGAATACTGGGACAATGGAAAAATAAAAGGAACGGGAGCAGGCCTTATTTATAGAGACAATCAAGGTAATTTCAGTATGGATAGCGGGCACTCGGAAACATATTTTGAAAATGGAAAAATACACCAGCAAAACGACTGGAAAAATAGACAGCTCGTTGTTCAAAAAGAATGGAACGAAAAGGGTGTGCTAATCAGAGAATCTGATTTCCCAAAATATGTAAAAGAATATTATGATAATGGGAAAATAAAGAAAGAGATAACAGGACTATATTGGACTTCTCCGACTAAAGTCGACGTAGAAAATGGTTCTATAAAGGAATACTATGAAAACGGGCGGATGAAGCAACATTCTATCTACAAAGAAAAAGAACTCTATTCCTATAAGGAATGGCGAGAAAACGGAACCTTGACTTATGAATGGGATATCACGACAAGCTATTTCAAGCAGTATAACGAAAAAGGAACCCTTCTTCTAGAAATAAAAGGATATACAGGCAAAAAGGGAGATACGATAGAGAACGGCTATTCAAAAATGTACTTCAATAACGGGAATCTTCAATTCCAAGAAGAATATAAAGATAAAAAAAAGATAGGCCAAAAAATATGGCATGAAAACGGAAAACTAGAATACGAATTTTTGTTCCCGAAATACGAAAAGATTTATTCCAGCAACGGTAATCTACATATTGAAAAAAAGGGAACATTATATTACGACGACCAGAACAAAATCCAAGTACAAGACGGATCCTGGAAAGCATATTACGACAACGGACAACCGAGTGTACATGAAAACTACAAAGAAAAAAAACTGACCGACCAAAAAATATGGTATGAAAATGGGATCCTAAAGAAAGAAGGCGATGTGTCAAAAGGATTTCATAAAGAATATTACCCTAGCGGCAAAATTGCCAAGGACGTTTCAGGGAAATTCCACTACAAAGACAACACTGTTATTTTAGAAAACGGCACCAAGCGATCCTGGAGCGAAGACGGAACTCTAAAAATCGATCTTGTTTTCCCGAAATACGAAAAACTTTATTTTGATAACGGATCACTTTTTGTTGAAGAGGTGGGAACTTTATACTATGACGACCAAAATAAAATCCAAGTACAAGACGGCTTCGTAAAAATATATTGTGAAAACAAAAAACCAAAACTACAAAAAAATTATAAAGATAGGAAACTAGTCGGCAAAACGGTGTGGAATGCATCCGGGATCGTAACTATCTCTGCAGAACTGCCAAACCGCTACAGGGAATTTTACGATGACGGAAAAATCAAGATAGAAGTCACCGGAACCATTATCGAAGAAAACGAAGGATTCAAAATAAAGGATGGCGTATATAACGAATACGACCCCAACGGAAAAATCACTAATTCTGCGACCTACAAGGATTTCCAGATAATTTCTGAATGATAGACCATTAGAAACTAATAATCAAGTCGTTTTTCGGAAATGAAGAATATCAAAAAGGCGCCCCATATGGAGCGCCTCTTTTTTAACATTCGTTGACTATTCGGAAATAGAATAACGCGGAATATTCGAAATTCTCAGCTGGTCGTATGCACCCGATGTCGTCAGGGCTTCGGAAAGTCCGACACCTTCCATGCAGCAATATGACTTGTAGCCAATCACAAGCAGGTTTTCGAAAGGTATGTCACGATTGGCCGGAAGATAGCCTTCAGCGTGCTGAACACGGGCAACTTCCTTATCATTCAGCCAAACGCTCATGTAGCCGTCTCCCCACTGACCGGCGATTAAATTCCAGCCACTATCAAGAGCCGCTTCACCACGGACAAAGTAATGGATATCAGCATGGTTCTTCTGGAAAACCAGCTGACCATTCTGATACAGGAACTGGACACGGGAACCGTCGTTGCCCAAAAGGGTTCGAGCCGGCTTGTTGGTAAAATCGCTGCCGGGACGGAACCAGAATTCCACCGTGCCCGCGGCCATGGGTTCAATCATATTGATACCAAGCGGAGCAACCTCGCCGTCTTTCAGTGAAACTGCCTTTCCGCAAACGCCATCGACCAATTCGCCTTCTAAATAAATCGTTTCCAATTCATCCATGAACAAAGTATTATCATCCATTGCAAGAGCGGGGGATTCGCACTTGCCCGGATAGGTCGAAGCTACCGGAGCCTCAGCATTGTTGAAATAGGCCGCGACGCCCAAGAAGTCAAAGTTTTGCCACAAGGAAACCGAGGAGTCCGTTACAGAGGAATCCTTATCCACCAAAACCGTGGAATCTTCAGGGCTAGTAGCAGGCGTATCTACATTCACATCAACGGAATCGTCATCTAAAGGATCTTCCGTGGGGGGGACAACATCCAAAGTATCCGTTTCTACGACAATTTCTTCACCATCATCGACATTTTCCATACTATAGCGAGGAATGTTCGATATACGGAACTGGTCAAACGCACCGGAAGTAGTCATGCCTTCGTACTGGCCGGGACCTTCCATGCAGCAATACGACTTGAAACCGATCACGAGAAGGTTTTCGAAAGGCTTGTTGCGCATGGCAGGCACATAACCGTGCTCGTGTTTCATACGGGCAACCATCTTGCCGTTAACCCACAAGCTCATGTAGCCGTCACCCCACTGGCCGGCAACCAAATTCCAGTCATTTTCAAACGTGACTGCGCCATTCACAAAGTAATGGATATCGGCATGGTTCTTCTGGAAAAAGAGTTCCCCATTCTTGTAGAAGAAATGCACACGGGCACCATCGTTACCCAAAAGGGTTCGTGCCGAGACATCGTAGAAGTCTTCTCCCGGACGGAACCAGAATTCCACCGTTCCGGCTTTCATGGAATCAATCAGGTTAACGCCGAGCGGAGCCACTTCTCCATCCCTCAACAGGAGAGCCTTCCCGCAGACACCCTCCACCAATTCGCCTTCCTGGTAGATCGTTTCCAGTTCGTCGAAATAGCGTGTATTGTCGTCCATTTTCAATGCGGGGGATTCGCAGCGGATTTTCGAAGGAGTCGAAGAGCTAATGTCAAACTTGCCTTCTTCGGCAGCGGCCTCAAAATACTCCGGCACGCCCTCTTCGGCTAGCGTACGCCATAAGGTCGCATTTGAATTGTTGAAATTATCCAATGCCTGTTCTGCCCCACCCGCAGAATCATTGGAACTACAAGCAAAAAATACAAATGAGCTCAGGATGAGGCTGCAAAGAATTTTTTGTTTCATTTATTTCCTCCTTTATTTCCCCCAAATTACAGATAAATATATGTTTTTTTCCGGGGAATTATACGGAATAGGAAAAAATTGTATCTTTTACTACATGAAACGTGCACTTATTACAGGTATTACAGGCCAAGACGGATCCTATCTAGCGGAATTTCTCTTGGAAAAAGGCTACGAAGTCTACGGACTTGTCCGCCGAAAGAGCAAACTGGACTTCAACAACGCCGAACACCTCAAAGGCAAAGTCACCTTTATTTTCGGAGACATGACGGACTCCGCGTCCCTCATCCGAGCCATGGAAATATCCAAACCCGACGAGATTTACAACCTCGCCGCCCAGTCCTTTGTCACGACGTCGTGGGAAACCCCGCTTTCTACGGCAGACATCAACGCCATCGGCGTGACCAAGCTCTTGGAAGCGGTCAGGCTCTGCAAGCCGGACACCCGAGTGTACCAGGCCAGCACCAGCGAGATGTTCGGCAAGGTGCAAGCCATCCCGCAAAACGAAGAAACTCCTTTCTACCCGCGCAGCCCTTACGGAGTGTCCAAGCTGTACGGTCACTGGATTGCCAAGAACTACCGCGAAAGCTACGGCATGTTCGCCTGCTCGGGCATCCTGTTCAACCACGAATCGGAACGCCGCGGCGCCGAATTCGTGACCCGCAAAATCACGATTGCCGTTGCAAAGATCAAGGCCGGCAAGCAAGACGTGCTGGAACTCGGCAACATGGATGCCAGCCGCGACTGGGGTCACAGCGCCGACTACGTTCGCGCCATGTGGCTCATGCTGCAGCAGGACAAGGCCGACGATTTCGTCATCGCCACGGGCAAGACGCACAAGGTTCGCGAGTTCGTCTACCTTGCGTTCAAGGCTGCCGGCATGGAAATCGAATTCCACGGCGAAGGCGAAAAGGAATACGCCACTCTCAAGGGTACGGACAAGGTTGTCGTAAAGGTAAACCCGCAGTTCTTCCGCCCAGCCGAAGTCGATTTGCTCATCGGCGACGCCAGCAAGGCAAAGAAAGTCCTTGGATGGGAACCCGAAATCAGCTACGAGCAGCTGGTACAGCGCATGGTCGCAAGCGACATTAAACTCCTCGCCGAAGGCAAGATTTAATGGATACTTTAGTCATCGGGGCAAGCGGTTTTGTCGGTGGCTACCTGGTAAGGGAACTAGAGGCCGCAGGGCACAAGGTGACCGCCGTGGACATTCCGGAGGTCAACCTCCTGGACCGCGATGGCATTGACGCCCTGTTGCAAAGAACCAAGCCCGGCTATGTCGTGAATCTCGCCGCCATCAGTTCCGTAGGCGCCTCCTGGAAAGACCCCGTATCGACGATACAGGTAAACGTCGTCGGCACCATCAACTTGCTCGATGCCATTGTCAAGCATGCACCGCAGGCGAAGACTCTCCTCATCGGAAGTGCAGAGGAATACGCCCAGACCGCCGAAATGAACGTGACCCTCAGCGAATCCAGCGAGCGCGAGGCCAGCAGCCCCTACGGAATATCCAAGATTGCGCAGGAAAATTTTGCCGAACTCTACCGCAAGAAACACGGAATCAAGGTTGTATGCACCCGTTCGTTCAACCACACGGGTGTCAGGCAGAAGACGACATTCGCCCTCCCGAGTTTCGTAAAGCAGGTGGCAGACATCGAAAAGAGCGGGCAACCCGGCACTATCAAGGTCGGGAACCTCAGCGCATGGCGTGACTTCTCGGACGTGCGCGACGTAGTGCACGTCTACCGCATGCTGCTGGAGAACGAAACGGCATACGACGTTTACAACGTCGGTTCCGGAATCGCCCACAAGGTCGGCGATCTCTTGGATACCATCATCGGTTTTGCCTCCGTCAAGATCGAAACAATCCAAGATCCCGAAAAGATGCGACCCGTCGACATTCCCTACCAGTGCTGCGACAACTCGCGCATCGTGCAGTTAGGCTACTGGAACGGCACCAAAATCGAAGACACTCTAAAGTGGATGTTCGAACATGAAATCGGAACCGAGAATCGCAATTGACGCCCGCATGGTGAGCCGCTCCGGCATCGGCACCTGCATCCAGCATTGGCTCAGGGATGTCGGCTACAGCACAGCACTTGGCGACCCGAAGGATCTTGAAGACTACAAGGATTCTGTTCCTGCCCAGATTCCCTTTATCAGCGGAATCTATGGTTACAAGGAGCAGCTAAAGTTCCCCTACAGTGCGCTCCGCAAGGAAAAGCCCGACGTATTGCACGTCCCGCACTGCAACGTGCCTCTTTTTTTCCGCGGCAAGATGATGGTGACCATCCACGATCTCACCCACCTTGTCTATCCGGAATTCCTGCCATCCAAGATTGTTCACCTGTATTTCAAGTTCATTTTCTGGTTCGTCTGCAAGCGAGCAAACCGCATCATGACGGATTCTGAAAGCACCAAGAACGACCTGATCCGCTTTTACAAGGCGGATGCAAGCAAGATGACGGTCGTTCCGCTGGGCGTTGGCAAGGAATTTGTCCGCAAGAGTCGCGAAGAAGTCGACTACCTGTACGAAAAGTACAACATTCCCCGCGACAAGAAAATTCTGCTTTACGTCGGGAACCTGCTCCCCCACAAGAACTTAAACATGCTCCTGGATGGTTTTGCCCGCATGCAGGGCCGTGAAGATTGCCGTCTCGTGCTTGTAGGCAAGGCTTTCGAAGGCCGCACGCGCGACACCCGTGAAAAGGACCTGGGAATCGAAGATCTCACCATCCACGCCGGCATGGTCAGCCAGGAAGACCTCGTGAACTTCTACAATCTAGCAGACCTGTTCGTTCTCCCCTCGCTCTATGAAGGGTTCGGACTCCCCGTGCTCGAAGCGTTCGCCTGCGGTACGCCCGTGGCGTGTTCCCACGTTTCCTCGCTCCCCGAAGTCGGTGGCGACGTGGCAAAGTACTTTGACCCGAAAAATCCCGAAAGCATTGCGCGCACCTTGGAAAGATCCATTGACGACAAGGGAAAATACGACAAAGAGATTGACGCCTGGGTGAGCACGTTTACATGGGAAAACAGCGCCAAGCAAATTCGTGAAATAGCCACGGAACTTGCTGCAAAATAAAGGTACGGAATGCAGCAGGGCTCGGCAAAAAAGATTCTTTCCAACTTGTTGAAGGTCGCCATCAGCGTCGGCGGCCTCGCCTATATCTTCTGGAAAGTTCCATTTGCCGAGGTTTGCGGACACTGGACCGCACAGGCGCTGCCCTGGATACTGCTCATCCTGTTCTGTACCGTGTTCAGCATGATCATCCAGGCAAACCGCTGGCGAGGACTCTTGCTCGAAGAAGGCAAGAAGATAAAGTTCCGCACCTTTTACGCCTATATAGCCCTCGGATATTTTTTCAACAACCTGCTCCCGAGCGGATTCGGCGGTGACGCCGTCAAGACCATCGCCTTCGGCAAGCGCTTCGGAAACATCGCCAACTCGGTCGCAGCCGTCGCCATCTCGCGCGTGATGGGCCTCCTCGCCATGTTCCTCTGCTTCTTTGCGACGCTCCCCTTCGTCGTCGCACGTTACGACATCCCGGCCATCTACACCGGGGCCGTCTGCGCCGTTGCGCTCGTCTCCGTCCTCGTGATTGTCGGCGGTCTATTCTCGGACAAGATAAAGCTCCCTGCAGGGCTTACCGCCAAGGTGCCATTCCTGCTCAAGTTGCAAGACGCATTCTCCATTTACCGCGGGTACAAGAAAGCATTCCTGCTTTCGGGACTCGATTCCATCTGGCTGCAGATTTCATCCATCGCCATCCACTACGCCTATTTCCAGGCAGTGGGCGTTCCCGTGGACCTTGCAACAATTACCGTATTCATGACCATCACCATCACGGTCTCGATGTTGCCGATTTCGGTGAACGGCATTGGTTTGCGCGAAGGCGTGAACGTGAGTTTATTTACAGGCCTGCTCGGGATTCCCGCCGACATCGTCCTTGCGGCAGCGCTCATCGGCTACATTCCCATGCTGTTCCAGGCGGCACAAGGCGCAGCCGTGCTTGCCATTTACGGAAAAAAGAAATAAAAAAATCCGCAGGATTTTCTCCAGCGGATTCTTCTACAACATCACTTAAGTGAAACGATTTTTCGTCTTTCTTATTCCCACACTTCGGTTTTGAGTTCGCGGTCCCACATGGCCTTGATGACATCGTCCACATTCTTGCCCTCAAAGAGGAGAGCATGGACGGCATTCACAATAGGCATTTCGACACCGAGCTTGTCAGCAAGGGCCTTGGTGCTCTTGCAGGTGGGCACGCCTTCGGCCACCATCTTCATGCCGGCGAGAACTTGTTCAATCGTCTCGCCCTTACCGATGTGTTCGCCCACATAGCGGTTACGGCTATGCTGCGAAAGGCAGGTCACGATAAGGTCGCCCATACCCGCAAGCCCTGCAAAAGTTTCGGGCTTGGCGCCAAGCGCCTTGCCCAGGCGGCACATTTCCGCCTGGCCGCGGGTAAGAATCGCTGCACGGGAATTATCGCCAATCTTGTACTTGCCGCTCGCCTCGAGTCCGTAGAGCACGCCGGAGGCAATCGCAATCACGTTCTTCACAGAACCGCAAAGTTCCACGCCCACGATATCGGTGGAGCTGTAGACTCGCAGGTAAGAGCAGCTCATGACTTTCTGAACAAATTTTGCAGACTCCTCGTTCACGCAGGCGGCCACGATAGCCGTGAGGATATGGCGGCTAACTTCTTCAGCATGAGACGGACCGCTGAAAGCAACCATCTTGTCGTCAGTAAGCCAGGGAACGTTTTCAAGGAGCACTTCGCTCATCAGCTGGTTCGTGCCTTCAAGAATACCCTTGGTCGCACAGACTACAATCGGTTCCTTGCCCTTCACCGGGGTCCACTTGCCCAAATTCTTGGCAACACCGCCCATAAACTGCGAAGGAACCACAATAAGAACCATGTCGCAGCCTTCAAGAGCAGCATTCATGTCGGTCGTGTACTTAAAATCAGCCGGGAAAATCACACCAGGCAGTTTGTCCTTATACTGGTGCTCCGTCGAAAGCAGGTCAACTTCAGCCTGAGAGTTCGTCCAAAAGGACACATCGCACTTATTTTCGTAAACCACTTGGCCAAGAGTTAAGCCCCAGCCGCCTGTACCTAAAACTGTAACCTTCATAATGAAATTCCTTTCCTACAATCTACTTTTTTCTCTTGCTTCCAAATCCGTTTTCAGTGCCGTTCATGAGACGCTTGATATTCGCCCTATGCTTAACTATAACAAAAACCGCGACCAAAAGGCAAGTAATCCACAGTCCCAAATTGATTTTTTCGGGCGGAAACGGCATTTCGAAGTATCCGAGTGTCGAAATGACACCAAGCGCGACGCAGGCGCCGATGCTCCCGACCGAGACGTACTTCGTCGTGGCAGTCAGCACGACCCATACGCCGAAACTCGCAAGTGCGGTAATCGGGCAAAGCGCAAGGAACACGCCGAGCGCGGCAAGCACGCCCTTACCCCCACGGAACCCGGCAAAGCAAGTGAAGCTGTGACCGAGAATCACAAGAATACCCGCCACCAGCGGAATCCAGTGCGAATAGTCCGCACCACCTGCAGCCACCTGCATTTCGCAGAGCCGCATGGCAATCCACGGGCCAAAGAATCCCTTGAGCAAGTCCAGGAACACCACAGGAAGCGCAGGTTTCCAGCCCAACACGCGGAACGTGTTGGTGAGCCCCGCATTCTTGGAGCCGTAGTCCCTAATGTCGAACGCGCGGCCCTTTGCGAGTTTTGCTATCCAGATCGCGCTGGGGATCGACCCCAGCAAGTACGCTATTGGAAGACTCAGTAAACTGTGCAAGTTCTTCATCCTTTCTGAGAGTTAACTTCTGGTCGAAATTCAGGCGGAGCGGAGCGCCCTGCAACTGGAATTCCTCATAAAACTTCTTGAGCAAGTAACGCTTGTACGACTCGTCCACCAATTCCGGTGTACGGGTCTCGATGGCGATGACGGGCGGTTCCACCATAATCTGGCAGGCGCGGGTCAGCGCGACAACGCGGGCATTGTGGCTCGGAGGAGCCTTTTCCTGCAAGAAATTTGCAAAGCTTTCGGCGACACGGTCACGACCGAGCACACGGCGGCAGTTGGCATAGACCGTCTGGATGGCCTGGATAACGCGGTTCACGCGCTGGCCTTCCTTGGCGCTGATCGAGATAATCGGAACGTATTCGAGCATCGGCTCGCGTTCGAGGAATTCCTTCACCATGTGGTCAAAAGACTTGTCGTTCTTATTCGGGAGGATATCCCACTTGTTCAAGACGACCACGAGCCCCTTGCCGGCCTTGCGGATTTCGGTAATGATGCGGTAGTCCTGGATTTCCAGGCCACGGGTGCAGTCCACCATCAACACGGACACGTCGGAACGGCGGATGCTTTCGAGTGTGCGCATGTTGCTGAACGTTTCCACCTCGTCCTCGACCTTGGCCTTCTTACGGAGCCCGGCCGTATCGGTCACCACGAACTTCTGGCCGTCGACTACAAAATCGCAGTCGATGGAATCGCGGGTCGTTCCGGGAATATCGGAGACCACGGCGCGTTCCTCGCGCAAGAGGCAGTTCAGCAGAGTGCTCTTGCCGGCGTTCGGGCGACCAAGGATGGCAAAGCGGACGGGACGTTCCTCGCGGCGTTCACCCAGCACGGGCGTCGGCAGCACGGAGATAACCTCGTCCAAAAGGCTCAGGCAGGCATAGCCTGTCAGCGCACTGATGGTGCGAGGTTGACCAAAACCGAGCTTCAGGAACTCATAGCTTTCCTGACGGTCACGCTGGTTTTCGCTCTTGTTCGCGACCAGGATGACCTTCTTGTCGAGCTTGCGGACAAGGCGGGCGAACTGCTGGTCGAGCTTGGTGATGCCCACGCGGACATCCACCATGAAAAGCACCAGGTCCGATTCGTTCACGGCATTAAAAATCTGCTTACGGACGCTATCCGCAAGGACGTCGATGGAATCGTCCGGCAGGAATCCGCCGGTATCCACGACAACAAACTCATGGCCCTTGTAGTTCGCATTCTGGTAATGGCGGTCGCGGGTCACACCGTCACGGTCGCTCACGACTGCTGCCCTACGGCCAAGGATGCGGTTAAACAAGGAGGACTTCCCTACGTTCGGACGTCCGATAATGCAAACTACGGGTAATTTCATCGCCCTCAAATATAGAAATTGTGGCTAGTGG
Source organism: Fibrobacter sp. (assembly GCA_017412605.1). Taxonomy (GTDB): domain Bacteria; phylum Fibrobacterota; class Fibrobacteria; order Fibrobacterales; family Fibrobacteraceae; genus Fibrobacter. The sequence goes on from JAFPWY010000004.1 coordinate 128,996, forward strand.
TTGGTGGTTTGTGGCTAGTGGTTAGGGAATAACCCCATTTATTTATCACCCTATCCTCTTCTACCCAGAATAATATATCTTTGTAATGGATTTATTTAGAGTTTTTCCCCAGGTGGGAAAGACATAGCGAGGATATATTGGCTTCCATAAACGGAAAGACAGAAACGCTCTGCATTTTCGGGCAACCCGTCGGGCACAGCAAGTCTCCGCTGATGCACAATGCGCTGTTCAAAGAGCTCGGCATCAACGCGGCATACCTGCCCTACGCCCCTGAAGGCAAAGACTTTGACGAGGCCATACGCGGATTCAAGGCTATGAAGTTCCGCGGGGCAAACGTCACCATACCGTACAAGACTCAATTCATCGATACCGCGACGGGAGCACCTCGCCTTGTCGACGAGCTCAGCCCCATCAGCCGCTTCACGGGTAGCGTGAACACGCTTTACTGGAAAGACGGCATTGTCGGCGGCACCCTGTGCGGGACAACGACAGACCCCTACGGCTGCATCAGGAATCTGGAAGAACACGGCGTGGAACCGAGCAACACGACTGTCGCCCTACTCGGGAACGGCGGTGCAGCAAAGGCCATCGCCTACACTCTGGTGGAACAGGGCAACAAGCTCACCATCGTCTGCCGCAGCAGGGAAAAAGGCGAAGCACTGGCCAAAGGTTTAGGCGAAGGCGTCCAGGTGGTCACCTTCTCCGAATTTGCCGACGTGTCTGCCAACAACAAGATTATCATCAATGCGACATCGGTGGGCATGAGCCCCAATGTTGATGAAAGCCCACTCCCGGCAGAATGCCTGCACAGCGACCAGGTGGTCTGCGACATCGTCTACACGCCTCCGCGCACAAAACTTTTGCAAATGGCCGAGGCCAAGGGATGCAAGATTGTCACGGGCGAAGGCATGCTGGTCCACCAGGGCCTCGAAAGTTTCAAAAAATGGTTTCCCGCAGAGACCGCAAACCAAACAACAAGTTTCCTCGTGAAAGTCATGCGCAAGGGATTACAGGATTAAGATGAAAAAGCATTTATTCTTCACCGGATTCATGGCCAGCGGCAAGAGCCGTACCGGCCGATCCCTGGCCGAACGTCTGGGTCGCCCGTTCATCGACACAGACAACGTTATCGTCGAGCGCGCAGGAAAGTCCATCAACGAAATTTTTGAACAGGACGGAGAAGCCGCATTCCGCAAGCTGGAGCACGACGTCATCGCAGAAATTGTCAAAAGCAACAACCCGCACGTGATATCCCTCGGCGGCGGGGCGCTGACGCAGCCCGACAACCTCAAGATTATCCGCGAAAACGGGACCATCATCCGCCTGTGGGCCAAGCCCGAAGTCCTTTCGGAACGCATCGGGCGCAAGAACACGCGCCCGCTACTCGCAAATCTAAGCGACGAGGAACGCCTTGCAAAGATCAAGGTGATGCTCAAGGAAAGGGAAAAGAACTACGCCTGCGCCGACTTCAGCGTCGAAAGTTCCAACGAGAGCAGCGAGGGGCTTGTCATCGAGCATATCCTGCACATGCTGCGCTTCTGGGAAAACCACGCGCTGGATGTCTACCCCAGCGAAGGCGGACGCTACCCCATCTTCATCGGCAAGAATATCATCCCCGCGGCAGGCGCCATGCTGGAAGGCCTCCACCTCGCAGACGAATACGAATTCCTCATCTGCACGGACACTTCCATCGCAAAGGCTCAGCACCAAACGCTCGCCGAACTGCGCGGGCAGGCAAGGCACTGCCCCATATTCAAGTTCCAGGCCGGTGAACGCAACAAGACCTTGCACAACCTGAACCAGCTTTTCAGCTTCATGCTGCACCGCGGCTTCACGCGCAAGAGCTGCCTCTTGCAAATGAGCGGCGGCGTCGTGGGCGACATGGCCGGTTTCGGTGCCGCTACCTACCAGCGCGGAATCCCGTTCATCCAGTTCCCGACAACGCTCCTTTCGATGGTCGACAGTTCCGTGGGCGGGAAGGTGGCCGTGAACCACCCCGAAGGCAAGAACATGATCGGTGCGTTCTACCAGCCCAAGGCGGTCGTCTGCGACATTGCCGTCTTGAAGACACTGCCCGAGAACGAATACCTGGCCGGTCTTGCCGAAATCGTCAAGTATGGCGTTATCTACGACGAAGAGTTCTTCGCCTACATGGAAAATAACGTAGAACAGATAAAGGCCCACGATTTCGAGACGCTCAAGCACCTGATTTTCCGCAGTTGCCAAATCAAGGCGGAAGTCGTCGGCATCGACGAAAAGGAAAACGGGCTGAGGGCCATCCTGAATTATGGCCACACCTTCGGCCATGCCATCGAGAAGCTGACCCACTATGAAAAATTCAGCCACGGCATCGCCGTAAGCCTCGGTATGCGCGTAGCGGCAAGGGCCGCCGTGCTGCTCGGCAAGATGGACAGCGCCGCGGAAGCCCGACAGAACGCCCTCCTGGACGCTCTCGGATTCCCGAAACATTTCGCAATTGACACGGAAGCCGCATGGGACGCCATGTCCATCGACAAGAAGGCCTCCAAGGGCAAGCGTGTCTACATTCTACCGACAAAAATTGGGACCGTCGAAAAGGTGGTCAATATCGACAAGGCGATTGTCGAAAATTCCTGGAAAGCCATCCAGGGGAGTTGTAGTGTATGAGTATCTTAGTCACAGGCGGAACGGGAGCCCTTGGCTTCCATATTCTATCCAGCCTAAACGGAACATGTGAGTTATTCAGCTTCAGCGACGAACAGCCGCAACCATGGCAAAAAGTCGACGGGGTGGAATACCTCACGGGCAACCTGCTCAATTTCAGGGATGTCCTCGAGATGATGCAGAAAGTGCAACCAACGCACATCTACCATCTCGCAAGCCAATCCTCGGTGGGGCTCAGCTACAAGAAGCCCTACGAGACGCTGAACATCAACCTGCTCGGTACGCAGACTCTGCTGGAAGCCGCGCGCCAGGTAGTGCCGCGGGCAAAGATCATGCTGCTCAGCAGTAGCGAAATTTACGGTCGCACCGAACAGCAATTAACTTATCTACACAAGGAGACCGACCTTCCCAACCCGCTCACGCCCTACGCGACATCGAAGGCCTGCATGGAACTGCTCGGAAACCAGTTCCGAAACGCCCACGGGCTCCACATCGTATTCGTGCGTCCCTTCCACTTTACGGGTCCGCACCACAGTCGCCGTTTTGCCATTCCCTCCATCACCTACCAGCTCGTAAAAATCAAGTATTACGGAGCCGAACCGGTCGTGTACAGCGGAAGCCTTGACATCAGCCGCGACGTGGTGGACGTGCGCGACGTTGCCCGCGGAATGATCCAGATTCTCGACACTGCCCCCTCCGGGGAAGTGTACAACATTTGCTGCGGGAAGGCGTACACGTTCCGCGAGCTCGTCGAAATGCTGGTGGACATCGCCGGCGTGAGCGTCGATTTCCGATTTGACCCGATTTTCGAGCGTTCCAACGACATCCCGCTGTTGATCGGCGACCCGGCAAAGATTTCGAGTATCGGCTGGAAACCCATGATTACCATAGAGGACAGCCTGACCGACCTATTCAACGAGATGGTGGTCCGCCGCCGCACAGAGCTCAAAATGGGCTACGGCAAGGACCTTCGCCTCTAAAAGAGACGACAAATAACAATACGAGCGGATAAAGGGACAACCTTCACCCGCTTTCTTTTTTTATTTTTATACCTGATGAGGTTCTTTGGAAAGAGGATTCTGGTTCTTTTGGCAACCGTATTGGCCCAGGCGTCCTTCGCTGTGGACGTTGTCGCCCCTGCGGGGCAATCCAGGCCGACCTCTACCGACGATTTCATGCCCCACCCCGTCTTGACCGACGATTTCAACGAAACATGGTCCTACCAGTTCGTCTTTGACAACGGCACACGCGCTTTCGTCAACTACACACTCATGGTCGTTCCCGGTTCGGGGAGAAAAATCGGCTGCGACATGACCTTCTGGAACTTCAAGGGAAAAACCTACACCATCGGCAGGCAGTATCCTCCGGAAAGGCTCAAGGCAAACAAAGCGACCTCAACCCTCGACATCAAGGGCGAATACCTGATGCAGAACAAACCCGGGAAGGGCCACCGAGTTCTCTTCAGCGCCGACAAGAACGGGAAATACCTGCTCGACGTCACCTTCGATTCCGCAGAACCCGGCATGGTCATCGGGGACGGCGTGTGGAAAATCGGCAAAGAAAGGTTCGGGCAATACATCCACATTCCCTACGGACGCTTCAGCGGCAAGATTGCCTACAACGATGACACTCTGAACGTAAAAGGCTATGCCTACATGGACCAGACCTGGCAAACCGTACAGGCGACAAAAATTGTAAAGCGCACAATCAATTTCAATCCGACTGCCGCCACGCCGATGTATGCTGGCCGCATAAACATCACTCCCGATGGCAAGACATTCGGATACGCCCTCCAAAAAGACGGCGGCAAGGCCAGGACGGTCACGGCAAAGTCCATTACCGATAGCGGGAAAGAATACTCCGGCGAGAAATTCCCCAAGGGGGATCTCAAGTTTTCTTGGAACGAGGACGCCGAGCCTTTCAGTTTCCCCACAACGAAGACCTACCAGAAGGCAAGCATCCTCGACAAGGTCGACGGGTGGTTCGCCAAGAAGGCTTTCAAGATTGCCGCCGGCGAAATCATGTTCTACCGCGGCAAGTCTACGGCAAGCAACGGCAAGACCGTGGACTGGTGCGTAACGGGAGGCAAGGACTGATGACGAAGTTTAGACCATGCATAGACCTCCACGACGGCAAGGTAAAGCAAATTGTAGGCAGTTCGCTTTCCGACAGCGGAAGCGGCCTCAAGACGAATTTCGAGACGGACATGTCCGCAGCGGCATTCGCCGAGATGTACAAGCGTGACGGAGTCAAGGGCGGGCATGTCATCATGCTCGGCAAGGGCAACGAAACAGCAGCCAAGGCGGCCCTCGCCGCTTACGAAGGCGGGCTGCAGGTCGGGGGCGGCATCACCGCCGTCAACGCAAAGGAATACCTCGACGCCGGAGCAAGCCATGTCATCGTCACGAGCTGGATTTTCCCGAACGGAGAACTGGACATCGAACGTCTGCGCCTGCTGACAAACACCATCGGCAAGTCGCGACTCGTGCTGGACTTGAGCTGCAAAAGTACCTCCCGCGGAGAAAGCCCCAGCTGGAACGTTGCCATTAACCGCTGGCAGACGCTCACGGATGTCAAGATCTCGGAGCAGACGCTCCAAAGCCTCTCCGGATTTTGTGATGAATTTTTAATCCACGCCGCTGACGTGGAAGGCAAGCAGCAAGGGATGGACGACGAACTCATCCAGTTCCTGGCCAGATACAGCCCCATTCCGGTCACCTATGCCGGCGGGGCCAAGAGCCTCGATGACCTGAAACACTGCAAAGAGATTTCAAGAAATAAAGTAGACCTCACCATCGGAAGCGCCCTGGACATTTTCGGTGGGAAAGGAGTCAAGTATGACGACTGTATTGCGTTCAACAAAAGTCAACGCTAAGACCGACGTAGTGGATACGCGACCGCCCATATTCGGCAGGACGGTCACCAGCACGTTCCGCAAGTACTGGGGAATGAAGCACAAGCCCCCGGGAAACATCCGTACCTGCTGGATTCCGCCTATCGTGTTCGGCACCTGCATATTGAACATTCCGAAATTGCTCAAGCTGCGCTGGTACATGAACAAGGAACGCAAAAAACGCGACCCCGAAGACGTACACGTCATCTTCTACAGCGACTTGCTCGACGAGACAAACGGCATCGCGAACAACCTGCGCCATATCATTCCCTACATGCGAGCCCACGGCATGAAGGCGGGCCTCGCCGGCATCGCCTTCAATACAAGGCCCTGCGGCGTTGTCGAGAACAGCTACTGCTTTTTGCTGCCGCGCATTTTCAGCATGGAACTTCTCGGCTATGCGAACAGCGAACTCGACATCATGCGCATCGGTCCCGTACTTAGGCTCCTGAAGCGCTACCCGGTCGACATCATCGAACTCGAGACTCCGAGCCCTGGAGCCTGGCTGGTCCGCTTCTGTGCATTCTTTGCCGGGGTGAAGGTTCTCAGCCACTACCGTACCGACGTGCCCACCTACACGAAGACCCTCGTGAAGGCCAAGTGGATGCACGTGTACGTTCTTTGGCTCATGCGCATTTTCTACGCGATGTCCCGCCCGGTCATCAGCCCCTGCGACGACTACGTGGAAATTCTCAAGAAGCAGCTGAAGGTCCCGGCAGACAAAATCGTGATGCTCCCCCGCGGGCTCCCGCTCGACCAGTTCAACCCGAGCTGGGCAGGCAAAGGCACCTGGGAACGCTTCGGCGAGAAGAAGGCCGTGCGCTTCTTGTTCTGCGGACGCATTTCCAAGGAAAAGAACATTCCCTTCTTGAACGAAGTGTGGAAGGAGTTCGCCAAGCGCCACGACGACGTGCAGCTCATGTTCGTGGGCTACGGTTGGTACCTCGAAGAACTCAAGGTTATCTACAAGGACAATCCGGAAGTCCTGTTTGCCGGAGAACAGGGCGGAGAAACGCTCGCCGGTCTCTATGCCGATGCAGACTTCCTCGTATTCCCGAGCACCACGGACACCTTCGGTAACGTGGTCGTTGAAGCGATGGCCAGCGGCACCCCCGCCGTGGTCAGCGACTTCGGTGGTCCCAAGAGCATTGTCAAGGAAGAATCCTGCGGGTTCATCCGTCCGCTCGACAAGGACGCATGGCTCGAAGCTCTCGAAAAGTGCTACGACCTCAAGAAGAACCGTGCGGACGAATACGAAGCCATGAGCAAGCGCGTCTTCGAGAAGAGCCGTGTCTACACGCTTGAAAATGCGGCCAAGGCCCAGTTCAAGTACTTCCGCCAGCTCAAGAAGGAAGCCTACGGAATCTAGCCTTGCAGGAAGCCCTACAAAAAGCCCTTAGGGCATGGTTCAAGAAAAACGCTACGGAACTTCCGTGGCGTCTTTCGGATTTACAAAAAGAACGCGACCCCTATGCCGTCTGGATCAGCGAGACCATGCTGCAACAGACGCAGGTGTCCACCGTGCGCGATTATTTTGTTCGTTGGATGGAACGTTTCCCGACAGTTGAAAAACTGGCCAAGGCCGACGAAGCCGAAGTGTTCCGCTACTGGCAAGGGTTGGGCTATTACAGCCGAGCAAAAAACATCCTCAAGACAGCAAAATGCATCGCCGAGGCCGGGGGCAAATTTCCCGAAACGCGCAAGGGGCTCGAAGCTCTTCCCGGAATCGGCGCATACACGGCAGGAGCAATTCTTAGCCTCGCATTCCACAAGCGCGAAGCCATCCTGGACGGGAACTTGGTCAGGATTTTCAGCAGACTATACGAACTCGCCTTCTTGCCCACGGGCAAGAAAGAAAGCGAAACGTACTGGGACTATGCAAAAAAATGGGCGGACGCGCCCAAGGGCTACATGCACAACGAAGCCCTCATGGAGCTAGGACGCACCACCTGCAAACCACGGAACCCGCTATGCGCCTCGTGCCCGCTCGCTGGGGCGTGCCAGTCCTTCAAGGATGGCCGAATTTCGGAATTTCCGCCCACAAAAAAACACACGCAGAAGGACTGGTACGGCACGGTGCTTGTCGTAGAAAGCACCGACGGCAAGATTCTTGCCGTAAACGGCGGGCAAGCGTTCCTCGAGGGGCAGCTTTCTCTCCCCCATTTCGAAAGTGCAAAAACAGCGACCGCAGGCCTCCCGGCCAAGGCAGAGGACTACATCAACGCGGACGACGTCGAAAGCGTCTCCGATTGCGGAAACTTCCGCCACAACATCACTGTCCATAAAATCGAATGCAACGTGCTGCACGTCAAGCTGAAAAAATCCAGCAAGTCCCGCACGCTTCCCGGCACGTATTCTTGGGTTCCCAAAGCCAAAGTTTCAGAAACATTTGCCAACAGTTTCAGCTTAAAAGCACTAGAACGTCTTGCGAACCGTGCAAATAAAGCGTAGCCGGTCGTAGCTCCCGTTCGGAGTTTGCAGCACTTCGTCGGAAAGGACGTGCAGCAATGTTCCAGTCAAGAAAATTCCATACTTCGGAAATTGCTGTTCAAAGGTTGCGTCCCAATACCAGTCACCCTTGATGACCATCGGATTCGGTGAACGCAAGTTCCAACGCGCATCGCTGCGATAGCGCAAGGAATGAGCAATGCGGAAAGATCCGTTCAAGAGCCAATCCCCTTCGAATGCGGCATAATATTCAACCGGAGAAACTTCGAATTCACGGTTCGGGCCCCAGATGTGTTCATAGCCGCCAAGCGCCGTAAAGCTGAACATCTTGCCATAATCAAAGCCCAGCCACACTTCGCCCGAATGGCCCTGGATCCATTCCTCGATCCGAGCAACATCTCCATACCTGTAAGTCAGCATCTTGTCTTCGACAAACCCCGTCGTATCGAACGTTTCCGCTCCATATTCAATCCAGCCCGCGACGCGTGCCCCCAAGCGGAACAGCGACAGAGAATCTTCGGCGCGCGCATACAGTTCGTGCATCTGCATATTGCCATCGGCTGCGAGGCTTATCGTGTCCCCATCAAAATATTCTTCCGTATCGGCAATCGGGTTCAGGCGCGTCCCGGCAACATTCTTTTCGCCAAGAATCAATCCCAGACGAGGCATGGGACCAACCTTGAACTCCACGCTATCTTGCAAAAGCCAATCGCGGTTGTTCACACCAAAAGTCGCATCCAAAGACAAGGCCTTTAACGGGGTCAGGCGTAATTGGGCAAAGGGCCACACAACAACGTCGTCTTCCAATCCGGTATAAACCGTTCCCTCGTCTTCCACGGTACGGAATTGCAAACCGGCACCGAACCAAAGCAAGCCATCCCTACAAAGTTCGCCACAATGGTAGTAGGCCGACCCGTTCCATTCCGTGCGGGTTCCCGATTCTTTTTTCTTGAAATTCTGGTATTCAGCATTCTCGTAAGCAAGCGTGAGCGAAAGGTCCCAGAAATCCGCACGCGCTTCCACCCTGGGAGAATAATGCACCGGAATCCACCGGGAACTTTCTCCAAACAGCCAAACATATTCTTCGCCAGCCAGCACCGAAGCATTTACGCCATGACCGGTATAGCCCAGCCCACCGTATGCCGTGCTGAACATGGGCCAATTTTCACCAAACCACGAAAAATCACCATCCACCTGACTTCTACGGACGCCCTTACTATTGTCGGAATAATGGTCCACCTGGAACAGGCGCGCCGTAGCCCACAGGCCCATAAACGCAGGAGAACGGAAACCACCTTCCAAAATCGGATTTCTGTTGTCCGGCCGCTGATCCTTGTCGTAAAGAGGATCCTGGTAAATCATGTCGCCCAGTTCGTTGCCGGTGCGCAGCCACATCGACGGTTCCCGCGGAGTCCAGCTCGGAGTTCCGGAAAGGCGATTGAGCAGCAAGCGCATCCTCAACTTTTCAGGGGTCCAGAGTTCACTTTCGGAATGAATACCGCCCGCACCGTTTTCACGGTCAAAGCTATATGTCGGCGAACCGACCAAGAATGTACCGTCATCGCGGGTAACGGCATCCATGCCCTCGGTCTCGGGCTCAATCAAAGCAAATGCAGGCAATGCCGCAAGAACAATGGAAGCGAAAAGTTTATGCAAGGACGTCGCAGGCATTACCACAACCTCCATTCAGCATAAAAACCGGCCGACAGCATATTGGAGCGTTTCGGCAACGTCCAAAGTTCTTCCCAAAGAACATCCAGGCCAACACGGACGCGGTCATATTTCAAGAACGGAACATTCAAGTGTACAAAATAGCCGAACTCGGTTTCGTTATCGACAAGCGTTCCACCCGGTCGGTCATACTCCTTGTCGTCACCGCCATCAGCGCGGGTCCAGTTGCACGTGAATCCGCCACCAAACATGACGGGACCAAGCTGGGGGCCATGCCAATCAAGGCCGAGGCGGCCCATCGCCTGATGGACTCCGGGATACGGGACTTCCTTTATTCGGCTCTTGAAATACGTGTAATCGAAATGCAAAATCCCATCAAAATTTTCCCAATAAGAATAGCGGAGCCCCACGCCCACATAAGCGGAGTTCTCCACGACATCCAAAAGATCGCCCCAAGGATAAATCTCGCCACCCTGAACCGATACGGCCACATGGGAGAAAGCAATGTCGGACGGAGATGCAACAGAATCCTGCGCAGGAGTTTCCGCGGCAAAGCTGCACGCAAAAGAAACTAGCGCAACAGCCAGTGTCCTCGACAAAGCCTTCACGAAATCCATCAGCCCTCCCCGACCTTTTCAAGCGCTTGAGCAAAGAACCCATCGAAACGGGCATCTTTCTTTCCGGGGAGTACCGGCTCGCCAGCCTTCGCAAATTCAGAATGTCCCTTGAGGAATTTCGAGATGACTTGAGTCGTTTCCATAGGATCCGGGCTGCACGTGGCATACACGAGGCGACCACCGGGTTTCAAGAAACGGGCGGCACATTCCAAAATGCGGAGCTGCAAACCGGCCAATTCCTTGAGCGATTCCTGCGTAAGGCGATACACCGATTCCGGGCGGCGCGCGACAACACCCATGTTGCTGCACGGAACGTCGAGAAGGATACGGTCAAATAGGTATGAGCTGTGAGGTCGGTCGCCTTCGGCTCCCTTTGAGGTATGAGGAACGAAAGAAGGCGAGATGGCGTCAGCGCAATCGATTTTCACGTTTGTAAGGCCGAGGCGGTCCATCAGGTCCTTCATCTTTTCGAGGCGGTGTTCCGAGGGATCGGTCGCAAGAATGTCGAGCGAAGGATCCATTTCGGCAAGGAGAGCCGTCTTCCCGCCGGGAGCCGCACAGGCATCCCACACACTCATTCCCGGCTTTGCGTCCAGAAGTTTCACGACCTCGTAAGCGGACGGGTTTTGGAAACTGATTTTTCCTTCGACAAATTCGGGAGAGGCCAGAATCGCCTTGACACCTGCATCATGCGGCAATTCGACAAAGCGGTCGTAAAGAATCGAAGCCCCCGGAATTCCCAAGCGCTGCACAATCACAGGAGCGCTCGCCTTCTGCAAATTCACGCGGAGCCATTCGGTCGGGCGTTCCAGAGTGGCGCGGGCCATCGCTTCGGCTTCGTCGCCACCATAAATATCGAACCAGCGGCGCACAATCCATTCGGGCACCGAATTTTCTATCGAGACACGACGCACGCGCTGCGGAGGAAGTTCAGGAGCACCCGCTTTGCGGGCAGCCCTGAGCACAGCATTCACAAGACTTGCAGCACCATTCCCGAGGTTAGCGGAACGGGCAAGTTCGACACTCGAGTTGATTGCCGCATAGTCGGGCACTTCCATGAAGAAAAGCTGGAACAGCCCCATCTCAAGGACAATTTTCACCTCGAGCGAAGGCATCCTCTTGGTCAGCGTCTTGATAAAATATTCCAAGTACAAGTGCCTACGGCACACACCCAGCGCAATCTCCATGGCAAACGGGGAAAGCCCGCTTTCCTTGATAAACGCGCCGTCCTTCAGCCAAAGCAACAGGACTCGATAAGCCTCTTCACGTTCCGTCAGCAAAATGCAAGTCCCTCACGCTTCTGGATTCCACGCATGAAGTCGGCAACAGGCATCGGCTTCTTGCCCTCGGCCTGGATTTCAAGCACTTCGAGCACGCCGTCGCCAGTCCCTACAAAGAAACGTTTACCGTCAAATGCGACTTCTCCCGGAACAAGTTTCGGACCATTTTCAGGAGTGTCGGTCTTGCGGAGGTACACCATACGTCCACCGAGTTTGCCGTAACCACCCGGCCACGGATTGAACGCACGAATGCGATTGTGAATCACCTTTGCCGGCAAAGAGAAATCAATCAGGCCTTCTTCCTTCTTGATTTTCGGAGCACCGGAAGCCTGCGCATGGTCCTGCGTCAAATCCTTTTCGCAGCCATTTTTCAACTGGGCAATTGCATCATCCAAGGCTTCGCAGCCGGGAGCAACCATCTTTTCGAGCAAAGACGCCGTCGTATCCTGATGGTCGATAACCACCGTACGCTGCGCAAGAATCGGGCCATGGTCCATCTTCTCGTCTAGGCGGAAAACCGTCACGCCCGTTTCGGCAAGCCCATCGGCAATAGCTCTTTGGACAGGAGCCGCACCGCGATACTTCGGGAGCAGGCTGCCATGTACGTTCACAGCGCCAAAGCGCGCCACGCCGAGAATGTTCTTCGGCAAGATGGAATAAGCGACAACGACAAAAAGGTCGGCATCGAACTTGCGGAGATCCGCCTCAAATTCCGGGGAATGCAAGTCCAGCGGCTGCAACACAGGAAGCCCGTGATTCTGGGCGGCCACCTTCACAGGAGGGGCTGTCAACACGCGCCCACGACCGGCCGGCCTATCCGGCTGAGTCACAACAGCAAGAACTTCGTTATCGGATGCAACAAGATGCTCCAAGAAATGTGCCGCAAAATCCGGCGTACCCATAAAAACAATCTTCATGAAGAGAAATATAGGAAATGCACGGCTCCAAACGGATAATTGCTAAATTTGCGCCATGCCCATTCTCGTTCAATTGATTGTCATATTGGGAATCTGCCTCGCAGGCGACCTTCTGCATCGGTATGTAGGAATCCCCATTCCCGGGAATATCCTCGGGATGCTCATCTTGCTGCTGTTGCTCTGCTTCAAAGTCATCAAGGTCGACCACATCAAGGAAACCAGCGATTTCTTCCTCAAAAGGCTCACCTTTTTCTTCTTGCCGCCAAGTATCGGCATCATGGTCGCAGGTGACGAAGTCATGAGCCAGTGGCCGCTTCTGCTCATCCTTTGCATTGCGCTCACCGTCGTCACGATGGCCGCCACCGGCTGGACTGTACAGATTCTCTCGCGAAAGCGCAAACCACAAGAGAAAACAAGGTAAGGAGAATCCGCCATGTCCACACCACTTTTCGGCATACTCCTAACCCTCATCGCATTTGAATGCGGAGTGGCTATCCATAAGAAATTCAGCCACACGCTGGTCAACCCGCTGTTGATTGCAAACGTCCTCATCATCGGATTTCTCTGCGCGACAGGCATCAGCTACGACACGTACAAAGTCGGCGGCGACTACATCTCGTTTTTCCTCGGCCCCGTCACCGTCGTACTTGCCGTACCACTTTACAAACAAATTCAGCATCTTAAAAAGCATTGGTTCCCCATCCTCACCGGAATCTGCGTCGGTAGCCTCACGAGCATTCTCTGCGTCATTGCGACAAGCAAGCTCTTTCATTTGAGCGAAACCCTGATGCTCTCCATCGTCCCCAAGTCCATCACCATCCCGATGGGCTCCGTCGTTTCCGAACAAATCGGCGGCATCCCGAGCATCACCATCATCGCCATCACCGTCACGGGAATCACCGGAGCCGTCACGGCACCAATCGTCTGCAAGTACTGCCGTATAAAAGATCCCGTAGCGCAAGGTGTCGGCATCGGGACAGCAAGTCACGCCCTAGGCACATCCACCGCAATGACCATGGGCGAAATCCAGGGAGCCATGAGCAGCCTATCCATCGGCGTCGCCGGCGTCTTCACGGCATTTGTCGCGCCTGCCATTTTGCACTTTTTGCAATAAAATAGGCAGCCTTAAGGCCGCCCGAACTCACTTAAGCATGCAAACTACAACTTTCGGATCAGTTCTTCCGAAAGACCGGTTGTTTCGGCAATAAACGAAATGTCGGCACCTTTATCGCGCATTTTCTTCGCGATTTCTTCTTTCGCTTCGTGCCTTGCTACAGCCCTGTCAAAGTCGCTCATGTCTACAGTCATAAGATACCTCGAACTGAAATTACATAATTTTACCTCGTTTTGCAATAGCCTGAATACGGGGTCGTTCGCAAATTCGCTGATGTCGGCCTCGCGATTCAGCGTGTCGATGGCGCGGAGCCACTGGGCCAGACGGCTGGTGTCACCTGCGAAATCCCTGGCCTTATTCAGGAATTTCTCCACTTCGATGAGGGTTACCGTCTGCTTGTCGAAGTAAACCTGCTGTTCCTGGTTCTTCAGCTGCACGGTATGGCGGTAGTTCGCCGATTCGGGGAAGGCGTTGAAGAACTGGAAGCTGACCACGTTCAGGTTTTCCAGCTGATAGGCATTGCCCGACTTCACCATGTTGCTCGTGATGCGCGCCACGTAGAGGACCAGCCTGTCCCTGTAGAACTTTTCCATGTTGTGCTGGACCTCGATAGAAATACGGTCGCGAGGGGCATCCTTGCCACGGTCATTTATAAGCCCGATATCGGGATTTATGTCATGGTAGCCGAGTTCGCCGGGGATGAACGGATTGACGAGTTTCGGATTCATGATGCAGTCGGAGCCGATAAGGCCCAGTGCTGCATTTACGAGGTCCGTCGTGAGCATGATGTTCTTCTCGCTCGCGAGAATCTTCTTGATGCAGCCGTCGTTATAGAAGTATACGTTCCTGTGCTCGTATTTCTTGACGAATGCGTCGACATCGCCACCGTTATCGTTTATTATCCTGAGTTCCTTGAGAAATTCGGCAAATTCTTCTCGAATCATGTGTTTTTCCCTTGCCGGAATGCGCCGGTTCGCGGACGGGCACTTGTCCGTCTGTTACTATAGACGTTTTTACGGCGTTTTTTGTCCTTGAAATGAGGAAAAAAGACGCTCGCCCTGTTCGCACCGCCGATAGACCCGGCCATGCTCGTGAAGGCCAGGGCGAACGGAGTTTCCATCAGCGACGCCCTCGCCGACGCATCGTCTGCGTTGCCGTACTACCGCTTCAAGGTGATGGTCGCCAAGGCGATAGAGATTGTGCGCGACGTGCAGCGCGTTGGGCAGGAACTGATGGACGCCATCGAGAAATTCGATGCCGAAACGCTCGCGCTGCTCCGCGTGACGCACGAGAAGACCGCGCTCACGCTGCAGAAGACCCTCACGGAACTCGACATCAGCGAACTCGAGAAGGAACTCGAGGCGGTCGAGACGGAAGAGGAGAACCTCCTTGCGGAACAGGAGCAGCAGAACACCTTCTTCAAGAAGTCCGAACAGGAAACCCAGTACGAAAAGGCCATGGAAAAGGTCAAGAAGGTGCAGGAGACTGTCGAGAACATGAAGAAGGCGGCTTCCGTCGCCTACAAGATCCCGGACTTGGGAATCGGCGCCATCATGAACGGCCTGGGCGGCCCGTCCTTCGATTCGATATCCCTGGGCGGCACGAAGATCGCCGAGAACCTGGTGAGCGCGGCCGAGGGCTACGCCTCCCAGTTCGCCCAGAAGCAGGTGGGGGCGGCACTCAAGAAAGTCCTTGGCGAACAGAACCGCGTTGAGCAGTCCTGGGAGATGCAGAAGACTGCCAAGGCGAACCAGATCAAGAACGTGCAGAAGAAAAAGACCACCGCCGAGATCAAGATTGACTACGCCAAGAAGCAGCTCGAGAACTACGAGCGCGAAATCGAGCTCAAGGACGAGATGTACGAGCACCTTTCGGAGAAGTACACGAACAAGGATTTGTACACATGGCTCAAGAAAGAGACCGGAAAAGTGTACAAAACGCTGTTCCAGCTTGCCGCGAAGGTTGCCCGCAAGGCTGAAAAATGCTACCATTTCGAGATAGGGGACACCGACATGGACGCAAAATCAGCGAAGACATTCATCAAGGGGAGTGGCGTCTATTGGGACGGCCTGCACAGCGGCTTGCTCGCAGGCGAGAAGCTGCTTGCCGATTTGCATGCGATGGAAGTGGCATATCTCGAGAATGACAGGAATGAGCTGGAAATAACGAGGCCAGTCAAGTTAAGTGAGGTTATTGTTAGAACAGAAACGGATGATGATGAAAATAAAATTGATGTTACCGCATTAAAAGACTTGATTGACAATCTAGAATTAAATAAACAAAATCGAATGAGCGGATCTTGCCAGTTTTTTTTAAGCAGAGATCTTTTCTATTATGATTTTGCTCAAGAACATAAATTTGAACGTATCCGAGATGTTCGTTTACAAGTCATTTGTTCCCAAAATGTACAGCTAAATGCAGAACTTAATATGGAATCGAATCGTCTTTATGTTGATCATGAAAAACGAATCGAAAATAGAATTGGAGTTCAAAATATGGCCACGAGTACAGCAACTTCGGATTGTGGAAAATATGATTTTAATTTTAGAACAGACAAATTTTCTCCGTTTGAAGGTGCTGGTATAGAATCCTCATGGAAACTTTTTGTTACGGGTCCTAAAGATTTAGCGCCGGGAAAAATAGAAGAAGTGATTGTTTTTATCAGCTATACGGCTAGGAATGCTTAGAAGAGGCTAATATGAAAAAATTTCTCATACTCATCTCTCTTGCTATTTTAACATCGTGTGGTGATGATAACTCTAGTAATCCTGCAAAGACAAGTTTAGATATGAGTTCTTCGAGCGAGGATTTCATTGTATCGTCGTCTTCGTTGAAGAAGAAAAGTTCATCAAGCGTAAAGCCGGGTGAATCGTCATCCTCGACAAAGAAAAGTTCATCAAGCGTAAAGCCGGGTGAATCGTCATCCTCGACAAAGAAAAGCTCATCAAGCGTAAAGCCGGGTGAATCGTCATCCTCGACAAAGGAGAGCTCATCAAGCGTAAAACCGGGTGAGTCGTCATCCTCAACGAAGGAGAGTTCTTCCAGTGTAAAATCGGGAGCGTATTCATCTTCAACGGAAAAGAACTCTTCCTGTTCCAAGTTGGAAGAATCGTCGTCTTCGACTAACAATGATCACTCATCCAGTTCTATTGTTTATTCTTCTTTTGAAGAGAGTAGTTCCTCAAATTATGATGAGAATAGTTCTAGTAGCTCTATTGGATGTATTTATGGAGAACCTATACACGATACACGAGATGAAAAAGATTATAAGACCGTGAAGATTGGAAATCAAGAATGGATGGCGGAGAATTTGAATTATAATTATAAAAAGGGAAAAACGGGCTCGTCTCGAAGTGATTGTTTCGATGGGAAAAATGCTAATTGCGATGAGTACGGTCAACTTTATCCATGGACCGTAGCAATTGATTCCATTTTCTTGGATAGTGCTTATGGTATAAAATGTGGCTTTAATGAAAAAAATTGTTCATTGCCTTCAAAATGGAAAGGTGTGTGCCCAGAAGGATGGCACATTCCAACTAGAGCTGAATGGGATACTTTAACTTTGTTTGTTGGAAAAATTGGCAAGGCCCCCAAAATGCTAAAAAGTACTGAAAAATGGGTAGGAGAGAAAGAAGATACCAAGGGAATAGACGCAGTCTGCTTTTCTGCAATACCTGCGGGCAATAGGCAAAGTTATGAATACTATGGCTTAGGTAATAACACCAGATTTTGGACGGCAGATTTTCACAAGCCGGATGCTGCTTATAGGATAAGTTTGTCTAGCAAAACAAATGATTATACTGTAGCATACGATGTTACTTATAATGCATACTCTGTTCGTTGTATAAAGGATTAAAAAGAGAGTCGCTTTGATGCCCAAAGCCCATCCCCCTTCTGGCTTGATGTTTAATTTGTAGAGGAAAAGTTCGTGCCAAAATATTTGATACTGATGCTTCTTCCTTTACTAATGCTTGTCTCTTGCGGAGATGACGATTCTGGAAAATCTCCGGTTCAATCTGAATTTGGTGAATCCAGTTCGGGTGAGGTAGACTCTAGCAGCAGTGACAAGGTCACGGAGCCTGCCGAAGGGGAATCGTCCAGCAGTAGCAAAAAAATTGCTTTGTCGTCTTCTACACCTCGTAGTGACAAGAAGTCGTCTAGCAGCAGTTCCAAGGAAAAAAAGTCTTCCAGTTCCAGCAAAGTGGAGACAAGTAGCAGTAAAAAGAGTTCTTCGTCGTCCTCAAATCCTCGTAAAGACAATAAATCGTCTAGCAGCAGCGTAAAGAACCCTGAACCTGGAGAAGGGTCGTCTTCGTCGGAGAGCAGTTCTTCTGGCATTGTTACTCAAAATTCAAGCAGCAGTTCAGAGAACCCTGGGCCGATAGAAAATTCGTCTTCGTCAGAAGAAAGTTCTTCTAGCCTGAATCCGGTTGAATCATCATCTTCGGAGATGAGTTCTTCAAGTGTCTCAAGTTCATCTGCACTAATGAGCATATATGATGCTGAAAACAATACGTTGACGGATTTACGAGACAACCATGTATATAAAACTGTAACGATCGGCACTCAAGTCTGGATGGCTCAAAATATTGATTATCTGCCGGAGGATACGGTAGGGACGAAATATGGAGGCTTGACTATTTGTGGTGGTGGAGAATCAGGAACTGCAATAGAAGGAGATTGCTCTGTTCATGGGCGATTGTATGAAAGACGTGTACTAATCGATTCAAAAGGAGATGGGCGCGTTGTTTGTCCTGATGGATGGAAAGTCCCATCTTTGGGAGATTGGAAAATTTTGATAGATTTCTTGGGTGGTGAATCTATTGCCGGAAAAAAAATGAAATTAAACGATAATTCTATGTGGGGAGAGAATATGGTACACACCAATGAGTCCGGCTTCTCTGCTACATTGACTGGATTTTTTTACTTTTTAGGGACATTTAATCAAGGTGTATCTTCTAAATACAGACAAACATCAATGCTTATATACCCTGTAGATGGTGTAGAAGTGAAAACAAAGACGATTTATACTGATGAAGATTCAATTAAAGATGATGGATTTGGCCCAAATTATGGAATATCCGTTCGTTGCATAAAAAAATAAGGGAATGCCATCCTTTTCTGGCCTATAATCTCTCAAAATAACCATAAAAGTCCTGCCCAAGACAGGGCTTTTGGCATTATGGAGCCCCCTTAATCAGGGCTCTTCCGAGCCATCTTCCATCATTTTTTTCACATTTCCCGGAAAAATTTCCCCGCATAAACGTCTATAGTAACGAGCGGGCACACGTCCGTTTGCAAACCGGCGCGTTCCCGCTTTTATTGATGACTTTCTTGCAATTTGTTTCCCACATCCCCGTGGCCCTCTTACTTTGTCATCCCCGCGGAGGCGAGGATCTCCTTACTAATCGCTCAAAAGCGGCTATTGCAAAACGAGGTGAAATTATGTAATTTCAGTTCGAGGTATCTTATGACAGTGGACATGAGCGACTTTGACCGAGCCGTGGCTGAGTATACAACAAAGCTGGAAATCGCGAAGAAAATGCGCGATATGGGTGCCGACATATCCTTTATTGTTAAAGTAACCGGACTTTCGGAAAAGAAAATTCGCAATCTGTAATTTGTATATTCACAGTCCTGTCCCAAAGACAGGGCTTTTTTGTATTATCAAAACGCTTTTATCAGGAATCTTCCCTTCCGACAACGATTTCAGAAAGTATGCTTTCGCTTTCGGGAATGTTACACAGCGTCTTCAGCTCTTTTTCGAAATAGAAATGCTCCGCATGGGAGACTTTGTTCAAAATACGTGAAGAAACGTGAACGGACTCGGCGATGTAGCCCGCATTCATGTTCAGGTAACGGTAAGCGCGATCCCCGAGAATGTTGCAGCACTCGTTCAAGTCGGCAGTCAGGATTATCGCAAACGTCGCGTTCTGGGCCTGCTCCGGGGCGGAGTGGCAACGGGCGAACTTTTTGTCGGACACTTGCGATGACTGCATGTAGATGGACTTTTGTATCGGGACGTACCTATAAACACCTGGATACACGAACATGACGTTGAACACGACCACCCATATCTTGAGCAAGCCTGCACCGAACATGTCAATTTGCCCAAGTTCCAACCAGCGCAAGATACTCGAGAAATCATCCAAATCCAGATTATATGGTTTGAAGGGGGTTATCAGCAAAGGCTTTTGCGGGAGCAGTTCCGCTTCCCTGTAATAATAATCGTTCGTGAACTTCGCCGGGGTCAGCGGGAATTCATCGCCCGGCAAGGACTGCGCCTGCAAACGGCACACACGGATGCAGCGCGACAAATCGTCAATGCACTCGCAGCGGTTCTGGAGCATAAAACGCGAAGCGTACCGGTTGCCCGCCCCCGCCGATTCCACGGCATAAACTTTTTCCAAAGATTCGTTGCGGTTCGAATACGAAAAGCGCCCGGCACCTTCGTCCAAAGAAAGGGCATTCACGTTCAGCGAATCTGGATACACGGCCAGCGCAGACAATGGAATTTCTGTCGAAGCCAACTTAAGTACATTCGCAACGGAATCGTCAACAAAGCCGCCCAAAACAGTCGTCCTGAAGCCACGACCATTCGAGAACAGCATTTGGTTGCCGATAACGGCACCCGCATCCTTCTCTATTTCGCGGTAAGCGGCCTCCTTGAGCCTCCACACGGTCCGGCTAACGGAGCCGGCATACAAAAAGAGCATGGGGACATTCCGAATAAACTCGCTATCCGTAAAGCTATTCGCAAGTGTTTCCATTTCGGCACCCGCCCCAATCCGCACCAGCTGATGGCGGGCCACATCGCAGTAAAAGACTCCGTCAGGAACTCCGTACTTCCGGAGAACCACATAGATATTTATGGAATCGAGCCCGTCAAATGTCGCAGCGGGCAAAGGGGGCAACATGTGCCTCGGCATGGCGATGCGTTCACACCCAGGGTAGCGTTTGTCCGGAATCGGCTCGTTTTCCCAATGCAGCGAAAGCGGGTCCCCCGACAATCGGGGAGCATATTGGGTGGATTCGTGGTAAGATTCCGTATAAAAACGCATAAGGGTTCACTTCCAAATTAGTAATTATCGTCTATTTCTACTTTTAACCCCCTTCTTTTTTCTAGATTATGGCCGTATTTTTAATCAGGACTGAACTTTACGATGCCCTTAAACGAACGTCACAGAACTATCCCGAACTTTTTAGCCTCTGGCCTCCTTTGTACAATGTGTTTCATCCCCCTGGTTCCAACCGGGGCTCAGGCTATCGGTTTTTACGGGAACCAAAGTGACGTCCAGTGGAAAACGGCCGGCACGGAACACTTCCAGTACATCTATCCGACAGAATACAGTGAACACGCGGCCGCCGTTTCGGCATACGCCGAAGCCGTCTACGACTCGGTCGTCAGCCGTTACCGTATCGATTTGCCGGGCCGAGTAAGCGTCACATTGAACAACGCCCTCTACAGCAACGGCAGCGCCGTCCCCAGCGAAAACGGCATTCACCTTTGGCTCACCAACTGGGATTTCAAGGTCCGCAGCAGCCACGGCTGGATTTCCGACGTTGTCACGCACGAGTTCAGCCACTTGGTCAGCATCGAAAGCGGTAGCAAGATTCTCCCGAACATCTACGGGTTCCAAACCGGATATTCGGACTACTACAACGAACGCACCACCACAGATTTCCTCTCGCTTTTCCCGTTCACATTGCAACCGCTCTGGCTTGCCGAAGGTACAGCGCAGTACGAATCGAGCCGCATGGGCTTTGATTCTTGGGACACGCACCGCGACATGCTCCTCCGCGTTGCCGCACTGAACGACGACCTGCTCTCGCTGGAATACATGCACGACTTCTCGTCGAACTCGCTTTACGCCGAGCTCGGGCCGTACAACCAGGGTTTCTCCTTGGTTCGCTACATCAGCAAGCACTATGGAGAAACGGCCGTACCGAAAATCTGGTCGGAAATGTCGCGTTTCCACAGGGTCACACTTGACGCCGCTATCGAAAAGGTTCTCGGCATCAGCGAACAGGAACTCTACGACGCCTGGAAAAAGGAAATCACGGAACAGTACCAAGCCCAGAAGGATTCCCTTGGCACGCTCGTCGAAGGCACGAAGCTCACGGAGGACGCCTTCTGGCAGGACTTCCCGATTGTTGCAGGCAAGCACATCTACGGCATTTCGAACTTCGGCGGAGAATGGTTCGACGGCGGGATTTTCAAGATGCCGCTTGACAAGACGAAAGACGAAAGACGAGAGACGAAAGATAGTACCGAAATTGTTGATGGCGTAGAGATCGGAAAAATTTCCATCGAAGACTCCAGCATCATAGACATCACGGACTACGCGAAGTCCGGCTTCAAGGCGAAGAAAGCCTGGTTCGACAAGGGCATCGACGTCTACGAGGACAGTCTGCGCGGACCTATCCTCGCCTACATCAGCTACCAGAACCGCGACAAGAAGGGACACGCCCATTTCGACGTCATCGCCTGCGATACGAACAAGAACCAGGTTTCCGTCACCTACCTCGCCGACGCAGTCTACCCCGCGATCGACAAGCAGGGCACCACGGTCGTCTTCGCAAGGCGCGAAAACGCAAGCACCCGGTTCGTACTGAGCAAGGCCCCATTCCCGAAAGACTTCGACGAATACGTCGCCGACGATCCCGTCGACCTATTCGTCCCCGACGCAAAATACCGCTACTACAACATCTACAGCCCCAAGTTCAGCCCCGACGGCAAGCGCATCGCTTTCAGTTTCTTTGACGACACTACCCGCGGAATCGCCGTCATCGGAAGCGACGGCAAGGACTTCAAGGTCGTCAGCAATGCGGAATTTGACGAACGTGACGTCGAATGGCTCGACAACGACAAGATCATCTTCGCAAGCAACAGGAACGGCATCTTCAACCTGTTCGAGAAATCGCTTTCCACCGGAGCCGAGCGCCCCCTCACGAACGTCGTGGGTGGCGCATTCACACCGGTACGTTCCGGCGACACGCTGTACTTCACGCAGTACGACAAGGACGGCTTCTCGCTGTACCGCATGGACTACAAGAACGGCGCAGCATCCCCCAGCGCAGTCGCCAAGGACAGCATCGTCGTCACCTTCCGCGACAGCGTCGTGAAAGTAGCCGACACCACCTGGAGCACCTGCCCCGAACTCAAGGACTCCACGCAAAAAGCAGAAAAGGCCGCCGACTCGGCCACATGCGTCCCGCAGGCGACCGTCGCTACACGCGACAGCACCATAAAGATTGAAGTCCGCGACACCGTGAAGGTCTCAGCCGCCGCTGGAGATTCCGCAACGAAAGACTCCGCCATCGTCTTGCACGGGAGCCTGCCCAAGCGCACCCAGAAGCCCCTCCAGCTTGACAACCGCGAATTTGCAGGCGCCGAGAAGCCCTACAGGCCACTTCCCTTCCAGCCCTTGTTTGTCCCGATGCTCATGTTCAGCGAGAACGCCCCCGACCTGACCGTATTCGGCGAAGGCGAACTCAAGACCAAAGCGGGCCTCGCCGTGATCCTCTCCGACCCGCTCAAGAAGAACACCGTCCAGCTCGGCCTGCTACTTGAACTCGGCAACGGGTACGACTACATCAACAGTGACGGAATCAACCCGCGTCAAGAAAAGGAATTCTTCGCCTCGTGGCAAAACGCAAGCACGCCGCTTGATATCGGCCTCGCTTACTCCTATGCAAACTACACCAGCAAGGACACCGTCCGCAACGAAGACGTGCGCTCAGAAAACGGAGACTCGCTCTCGCTAAGCCACTATGCCATGTCGCTCCAGAGCGTCACGGGGCTGGCCGGTTACAGCATATTCAAGTCCATCGACACGTTGCAATTCGCGCTGAGCTACGGCTGGTCCGACTTCAACTTCTACGACCTGGACGAATACGACGACAGTTTCAACTGGACCTACCAAAAGCAGATTAGCGCCATTCTCGGTTTTGGCCTGTACGGCGACCACGAAGACGAAGAAGGCACCGGCATCAGCGGGCAGGGCAACGGGCTGTTCGCCTACTACCAATACACCAGCAGCGACCTCTACCGCCCGGGAACATTCTCCGAAAGCTTCTACGTGACCGAGAGCGGATTTGCCAAACCCAAGTACAGGAACTTCAATATAAACGAAGTCGGGTTGAACCTTTACGGAAGCCTGCAGCTCCCGGTTATCGGCACACGCGTTGCCGCAGGGGGTAAAACAAGCGTCATCGCCAAATGGAGTACCGACGCAAAGCAAGATACGCTGGATTCCTACTACTACAATCCCATTTTCTTGGAGGGTTACCCGTTCCTGCGCAGTTCCGAAAGCTACACGCTTGCCGGTACAAAAACAGCCATGGCGGAGCTCCACCTGTTGCAGCCCATCTACGACGACTGGCGCAATTCCTTCTGGATTTTCGAGACGCGCGACTTCTACGTTGACCTGTTCGCGCAAATCGGTTCTGCCTGGAACAACAAGTGGTTCGACATGGACAAGTTCAAGGATCACGACTTCTGGGACCGTTCCGTCGGCCTGAGTTTCCGCATGAGCAACAAGATTTTCTACAACGTTCCGCTAGACATCTCGCTGACGTTGGCACGTGGTCTGAGCCGCATCGGAGAAGGCGAGAACGGGGACCGCAGCACCAGCCGCAAACTGAACCCGATAGATATGCCCATCATTCCTGAATCCGTGGCGCCGACTCGCATCAAGCTGAACATCGGCATGGGATTCACGAATACTTGGCAGTAAAAACTTTACTCGTAATTTCTCTTGGAAGAATGAATCTCGCTCGGGAGTAGCTGCCCCGGGCTGGTTCGCATGCCGTCCTTCCCAGTAAAATTCGGATTGAAATTCCCGGCCTTCTGCTTCTTGGCTTCCGCCTTCATTTCAATCAAATACTTTTCCCATTCCTGGATGGCATTGTCCAAATCGGCACGCGCGTTCAGCATCATTTCTCTCAGCTGAACCAGTTCCAGCATCTGGTCGCGCTTCATCGACCAGAGTTCTTCCTCGTCGGGCATGCGTTCGATATTGAAGAGAACGTTCAAATAGCGCTCTTCGGCTTCCATGTAAGCCTTGTACATGCCTTCGTAGGTGCTGGCGCGTTCCATGGCCATCGTCTGCGCAGCAGAACCTCCCGAAAGGGAGCAAGCCGAAAGGAACATAGACCCAGCAGTAAAGGCTGTAAGCAAAAAACGTTTCATCATTCTTCGGCCGGTTTTCTGATGTTATAAAGTCGCTCGAGAGTCACGTGGCTCTTGAATGTCGCGGTATCGTTGGTCGCAGGGTTAACCATCGTATGCGTACCGACCTTCACCTCGCGTTCCTGGCACGGGACACCGTTCGTCGGATCAAGCGTCACCCAGTACTCGGTATCGTACTCGCCCTTGAGACCCTTCTGGTAAGCCTTGTACTTGTCGGGCACGATGTTGCTGCCCACATGCTGTTCCCAGATGTAGTACGGGAAGCTCTCCGTTTCGTGCAGGTAAATCTTGTAGCCCAGGCACTTGCGCTTGTCAAGTTTATGGAAGCCGTCCATCACCACGGAATCGATAGCAATGAGGGCGAAGTTCAGGCGCCCCCGATCCTTGAGAAGGGCTGTCACGTTGCCCTTGGTGGGCACGGGGCCCTTGAGCAGGTGCGACATTTCCCAGCGGTGCTTCTCGAGGCGCCTCAGGTGCGGCTTGTAATCGGGATTGAGCAACTGCGCACGCCAGCGGGACGGCATCGGTGTTTCAGCAAGCAGCGTGTCATAACCGTCATCGAGGCCTTCAATCGAAAGCACCTCGCGGTCGACAGCCGACATTTTCACGTTCTTGATGCGCCAGACCAGTTCCGACGGCATGAAGTTCTTGAGGTAGCCGCGGGACCTGTTGATGACGTAATCCCTGTTGACCAGTACCGTATCGCCCTTGGATTCGAAGGTAACGTTGTTGAAGGCGCCGGTAATCGTACCGACACGTTCCTGCCCTTCGAGATCGTATGTCGAAAAATACCCTTCGCTAAACAGTTCCAGCTCGACGGGCGAGCCGACATTGTAGTTCACTTCGACCATGTCGTCGCTACAAGCGGCGACAACAAGAGCACAAGCACCGATAAACAGTTCTTTTTTCATAAACGTAACGCAGGGGGAAACCCCAAAGATGATTATTGTTCTTTCTGCAACCTGTTGTGGGTCAGGTTGATTTCCTTCGCGGCGAGGACTTTGCCGTTGGCGCTGAATTCAAACACCACCGGACCCGGTTCATGGACTCGAGCGAGTTCACGGGCATCCATGTAGCCACCACGGTGGGCACGGCCCACAAGCGTGTAGGCCCCCATCTTCTCGGTGACGGCCACCTCGTGGTCCCAGATTTTTTCACCCTTTCTGGCCAGAGTTCCACGATAAACCGTAGTCGTGAGTTTCGGGAAATCAAAGTTCTTGCCATAGCGGAACTGTACAAACAGTTGGTCGTTCATGGCAAACTCTGCTCCTGTATCTGCAACTACCTGATGAGCGGGATTCCATTCACGGCCACATACAACATGTGGGTCCTCCGTCGAGCAGCCGGTAAAGAGCATACCTGCGGCAAGGGCCAATCCCATCACGATTGTTTTTTTGTTTGTAGAGTTCATGTCGTTTTCTCCAGTTTAAGTCCTTTTAGAACCAGAAACGGAGACCAATTCTGAAGTAGACGTCGGGGAGTTTCCAACTCGTGTCATCGTCGTCGTAACTATCATCATCGTCTTTTCCGTCATAGTCCCACCACATAAAGTGGACTTCGCCGACCGGGCTCAATTCCAAGTAAAGCTGCAACGGGACAACCGGGAATTCCCACTGGTAACCGCCGACGACGCCAAGACGAATGGCAAGGCCGGTCTCTTCCCAGTGATGGCCCTTGTCGACATCCCACCAGCCGATACCACCGGTAGGACCGACATAGAAGCCCATACGTCCCAGTTCCTTGGGCACGTTCAGGTAGTAGTTCCAGTAGTAACCTACATAGCCACCCAAGGCATTGTCGCCCGTATAGAAGCAGAAGTGCAGATAGATATCCAGCGTAATATCACGGCCCAGGCGGTTTTCTACGTCAATACCAGCATGTTCACCCGGGTTTCCTGCCTGCAGCCATCCACCGACAGCCCAGTTCTTGTCTTCGGATCCAGTGGCGGCCAAAGCCATTGCCGCCGTAACCAAAATCGCAACCAAAATTTTTTTCATTGATGAAGCTCCTGTCACCTCAATCCATCCCTAATGAAACTATATGTAAAGTAGCAAAAAGCCATGTAAAAAAGCGGTTTACACCCACTTTTGCACGAATTATATGCCTAATTTCTCTAAAAAACTACCGGGAAAGGACAAATAACATTTCCATGTGCGGGGTCTGCGGGTAAAAAGCGAACCCCTCGGCCCGTTCCAACCCAAATCCGGCCGTCGCCAGTTTGGCATAATCACGAGACAACGTCACCGGATCGCACGATACGTAAATCAGCCGCTTGACAGAACTCCGGACAATCGCCTCCAGCGCCTCCCCCGGCAAACCCGTGCGGGGCGGGTCCACGATGAGGGTCGCAGGAATGTCCACGACATGGTCGGCAAGCCACTCCTCCGCCGGGGCGGAGACATTTTCAACAGATGCCATGCCCGAATTCTTAGCAGACAAGTTCCTTTTCGCATGCTTGAGGCAACCATCATCGCGTTCCACCGTGGTCACGCGCTTGAACTTGTCCTGCAGCAGAGCCGCAAAGAAGCCGACTCCACTGAACAGGTCTATAAGCCAATCGTTACAAGCATTCCCGTTCGACAAGCCCTCGTCAACGGCCCGGCGCACGGACTGTACCAATTCCGGCAACAACCCCAGATTGCTCTGGAAGAATACCGAAGCGTCGGACTCTATTTTCCGCCCTTCAATCTCAACGATGCTGACGGCATTTTTTCCAAATTCTTCGTGAGACATGCCGCGATAATAGTAGCTCACCTCACCCTTGCCATTGTCGAACACGTTCAGCGAAACATCACCCGGTCGAGCAAGGCGCCGCGGCAACGAGCCGGATTCAAAAATTTTTCGGGCAGGCCCCTGCAAAAAGGCATTCAACGCGGGAGTCAGCACGGGACAATTCTCGAAGGGAATCAACGCATTGCTTTCCTGTTCGCGGAACGCGAAACCGCTGCACTCACCGTTACGGGCAAACTGCGGGACCACACGGGCTCGGTTACGGTAGCCCCACGGATTCCCGGTATGGATGACAAAATTCTCCGGCAGTTCGGCATGGGCTAGACGCC
This sequence comes from Fibrobacter sp., assembly GCA_017412605.1. Taxonomy (GTDB): domain Bacteria; phylum Fibrobacterota; class Fibrobacteria; order Fibrobacterales; family Fibrobacteraceae; genus Fibrobacter. Next base: position 156,832 of record JAFPWY010000004.1, read on the forward strand.
TGAAATTCTCCCGCTCGACCTGCGCCATGTATTCCGCCTGCTTTTGGCTATCCAGATGCTGCAAGCTGCAACCGCCGCACTTGCCGTAAAGCGGGCACTTCGGAACGACACGATCGGGGCTCGGCTCAACAACGCGAACAACACGCCCCCGAGTAAAGTCCTTTTTTTGGAAAGTCAGTACAACTTCGCACAATTCCCCCGGCAAAGCTCCCTGCACAAAGCACACGCGTCCATCCGGCAAGCGGGCCATGCCGTCGCCCCCCTGAACCATCTTTATGATACGCAACTGCACCGGAGCCCCATGCGGATGTAACGGAGAATACAGTCCGTCTTTACAAAGGGTATCTCTTTTACGCGAAAACAGAGTTTTTTTCGGCATTTTTGACATACAACGAATAAATAATAGAAATTCATCTTTTATAATGTTTTTATTCTATATTAAAAAAGTGAACATCAACCAAGGAGTATTTTTATGAAAGTTAAAAGTGTTTTTTTGGCAGCTGCTTTTTCTATTTCTTTCTTAATTGCGGGATGTTCCAGCGATGACCATTCCGTATCGACTCCCGACGACGAAGAGGTTTCTGTCGAAAGCAGTTCCTCGTTCACTCTGGATGACCTCGACGACATCCTGAACGAATTGTCATCCTCATCAGAGAAAAAAGCGACCTCGTCGTCTGCAACGAAGAAGACCAGTTCATCTTCTAAGACAACAGCCAAATCCAGCTCCTCGAAAAAGACCTCTGCAAAATCTTCCTCCAGTCAGAAGGTGACAAAGCCCGAAAACAAGCGCTGCATTGACGACACAACCAAAGCCATCAAAAAAGCACTTGAAAAAGTCAAGGCCAACTCCGTGGAAATGTTCAAGGCCTTTGGCAAAAAGGACATTGACAAAATAAAGACCGACAGCAGAAGCACTTTGGATATGTACAGGACGATTCTCAAGAAGTCCCCCAATAGTTGCGAAGCGCAGGTCGGCTACGCCATCACCTCCGTAATCAACCTTTCCAACGACACCCTGCTTAACAGCATTATTGACGTCTACAGGAGCGGCGATAACGCCACCAGCCTCAACGAAGACAATGTCATCAACAACCTTATCATCACGGCAAACGAATTCACGTCCGGAAGGAAAACAATCACCCAGAAAATCCAGGACGAAATCATCAAGAGTTCGCTCCCCACTGTTGACTCGGCCATCGTCTACTTGCAAAACATCCTCGCCGAAAAGGATTACGCCTTCGACATTTCCGTTGACGGCAACCCGAAGGAACTTGACAAGAGCGAATTCGCCCCGGCCCTTGGCGTTCTCTTTGCCGTAAAGGCATTCTTCACGATGGCATCCAGCATCAACCTCGAATTTTCTAACAAGAAAACATACGACTGGATCAACGACTTCCGTACAATCCACTCCGACCGCAAGGAACTCGACGGGAAACAGGTTCAGGCCGTCAAGATGGTCGTAAGCCTCATCGGGTTCGACAAGATGTTCACCTCGGTCTACGACAACAGGCTCGAAGCCTGGAAGACCATCCCCGATCTCCTCGACAGCGCCTTTACAGAAGCACGTAGCGGTTTCAAGTACAGCATAAAGGAAAGCACGACCCCCGGCATGCAGGACAACGACATCTACGTTGTCGGTGACGATGCCGATGCAGACGTAAGCATTGACGACATCCAGAATATCATCACGGCACTGGACATCGCTCTCGATGCCATCGAAGCCCCGTACAAGGTCAAGACCAATGACATCAACGTCACTATCGACGTGAGAAAGTTCTTCCAGAAGAACAAGGGCATCTTCAATTACGCCCCGTACTATTCGTACTCGGACGAAACGAACCTCTGCTCTTACTACTTTACGAACGCAAAGGGTGATTCCACGCTTTCGTTCTGCTCGTTCATTGACAGAGAAAGCCATACGAAGGAAGAGATGGAAACGTACATCACGTTCCCCGACCCGACATTTGGCGGCATCCTCCCCTACACCAAGACACAAAAGGACGTGTGGGACCTGCTGGAAGACATAAAAGACAATATGTAGGCTAGGTGATTTTTCTTGGAAACAACATAAATAAAAGGCTTCCTTGAAATTTTCCGACCTAAAAATCCTACCAGCATTGCTCCTGGCAACGGCTTCGTACGGGGCCTGGAGCACACAGGGGCTCGCTGATTGCAGCGGGCTTTTTCTGTTGGACCAAAAGAACCAGAAAATCCAGGCACGAAGCTGTACAATCAAGGATTCCACACAAGTCAAAAACATCTCGGCCATGGCCGGCTACACCCATGTCGGGATTGACCTGTACAAGAACCACATCGGCAAGGACGACCTGTATTCGTGGACAATAAAATCGGAGAATAGCGAAGACATCGGCTATGCCGCGGTGCAGGCGGATTTCAGGTACCTGGATTTCAGGATTGACGTTTACTCGTTCCCGTTTTTCATCGCCTCCACGAACTGGTACATGCCGGATTCCATCGTCTTTGCCGGAGCCTCCTTTGGCCAAGGCGAATTCAGTTTTCTCGACTTTTCATGGGTTTCGGCATCGAATCTGAGCGTCATCCCGAACATCAACGCCACTTTTTCCGACAAGCCCCACTACAGGCAATTTGACATCGGAACAAAAATCCAGAACCACACAGCAAGATTCAACTTTCTCTACGGGGATACAGACCCGTCCACCGAGGATGCCGGCTACATTTTCAGCGACTCGTCCCATTTTTGGGCGATAAACTCAAACTATACCTATTCAGGCACAGCCAATACCGCATCCCTGCTCTACACCTACTTGACTGCCGACGTCAATGCCTTCGGGTTGCTACGGGAGAACAACAGCGTAAAACGGTTCTTCTTTTTACCCGCAGGTATCGACATCAACATGTTAAAAGCGGATTTCAGGCACCTATTCGGAAACAATCCCCAAACTGCGTCAGCCTTCTCGGCAAGGGCAATCATCCTTGACCTCAAGCTAGCCCTCCTGTGGGACGACAGACGCTTCTACGAAACGCTCGCCCCGAACCGCGCCCTGACCAGCTCGATTATCAAGACGCTCTCCTTCAGCGTCTACAATCGGTCCTTCCGCATTTACGGGACGGCAGAAGCTGTCGTGCTCGATGCCGGACTCGGCTACGAATGGAATCGCAGGATCGGCATGTTCCGCTTAAAGCCCAACATCTTTGCCGACTTTTTCTATGCGAAAGCCGACATCGACCTGCGGAACCGCACCGAGACTTCAAACATGTTTTACTCGGAGCACACCACGGACACCCTCATATGGGAACTCGGCGTCGCCGGATCCCTTGTAAACCTCGGCTTGTCGCTCGAAACCCCGAAGCATTTTTTCGCGGCCGTGAACATATACCAGGTAGTCCCCTTCTACTTTAACCTGAAGACTCCCTTCCACAAGGAAACTCCGGAAGAGGAGATTCCCCCTGGACCCGACCAGCCGCCTCCCGGACCCGACCAACCGATCCCCGATATTCCCGAAGAAACACCCCCAAAGAGCAGAACTACCTTAAAAAGCATCTTTTCAGGGGCATTTCGCAATGGATTTGCGATTAATGCCCAAATTGGCCTACGTTTTTAATAGGAATTTACTATATTTATGCACGTATTAGAATATTTGCATAAACCAAGGCTGGCAGTCCAGCCCCACACATAAGAGTTTTGACCCGCGAGGTGATATGAAAATCGTCGATATCCTGAAGCAAGACAAGATAAGTCTTTCGTTCGAAGTGTTCCCGCCCAAGAAGGAAACAAGCTTCGAAAGCGTGAAAACCGCCACCGAATCCATCGCGGCCCTTGGCCCCGCCTTCATGAGCGTCACCTACGGCGCAGGCGGCGGCGTGAGCCACTATACCCTCGATATTGCGAAAAACCTCAAGCAGAAGTTCGGCATCCCGATGCTTGCGCACCTGACCTGCGTTTCCAGCAGCAAGGACACCGTCCACCAACGCATCGAAGAAATGAAGGCCGCGGGCATCAAGAACGTGATGGCTCTCCGCGGCGACCTCACCCCGGAACTTCTCGAAAAGGGGCGCGAAAACTGCGACTACCATTACGCCGTGGAACTCATCCGCGAACTCAAGGAAAGTGATTCCGACTTCTGTATCGGTGCGGCCTGCTACCCCGAGAAGCACCCCGAAAGTGCAAACCAGGCCGAAGACATCAAGCATCTCAAGGAAAAGGTCGATGCAGGCGCTGACTTCCTCACCACGCAGATGGTCTTCGACAACAACCTGTTCTTCAGCTTCCTCTACAAGCTGCGCGACGCGGGCGTGAACTGCCCCGTGCTCCCCGGCATCATGCCCATCACGAATGCAAACCAGGTAGAACGCGCCATCAAGCTTTCCGGTTCCTTCATGCCGCAGCGTTTCAAGTCGCTCGTCGATAAGTTCGGTAGCGACCCCGAAGCCATGAAGCAGGCAGGCATCATCTATGCGAGCGACCAGATTATCGACCTGTACGCCAACGGCATTACAAACGTACACGTCTACTCGATGAACAAGCCCGACGTGGCAGAAGGCATCCTCCGGAATGTTTCCGCCATCCTCGGAAAGAATTTTTCCGCATAACGCTCAAACAGAAAGAATCCGGGACTAACCCCACCAGGCAAACAAGATGACGCTACGCGAAGCTTTCGAAAGTAAAATGATGCTGCTGGACGGCGGCATGGGTTCCGTTATCCAGACCTACGGCATCAAGGGCGCGAACAACGACATGCTCTCCATCGAGAAGCCGGAAATCATCCTGGACATCCAGCGCCGCTACGTGGATGCGGGAGTCGATTGCCTGACCACGAATACATTTTCGAGCCAACGTGTAAGCCAGCACGAATACCACCAGGAGCACCGCATCGCCGAGATGAACCGCGCCGCCGTAAAGATTGCGAAGCAGGCCGCCGAAGAAGGGTTCAAGAAGTACGGCCGCCAGGTGTATATTCTGGGCGACGTGGGCCCCACGAGCAAGATGCTCTCCATGAGCGAAGACGTGAACGACCCCGCAAGCCGCAGCATTACCTTTGACGAACTCGAAGATGCCTACCTGGAACAGATCCAGGTGCTGGTGGAAGAAGGCGTTGATGCGATTCTGATTGAAACGATTTTTGACACCTTGAATGCAAAGGCTGCCGCAAGCGCATTCACCAAGGTGATGGAAGACCGCGCAGCTAAAGCCGGCGACAAAGCCGCCGACCTCAAGCCTATCGAAGTCATGTTCTCCATGACGGTGAGCGATGCCTCGGGCCGCACGCTTTCGGGCCAGACGGTCGAAGCATTCGCCGTGAGCGTGATGCACACGCACCCGCTTTCCATCGGATTGAACTGCGGCCTCGGTGCCGACGGCATGGTGCCGTACCTGCGCCGCATGGGCAAGGTCGCTCCCTGCTACATTTCTTGTCACCCGAATGCGGGGCTACCGAACCAGTTCGGCGGTTACGACGACACGCCCGAAGACATGGTGCGCCTCATGGGCGTGTACCTGGACGACAAGCTCGTGAACATGATTGGCGGTTGCTGCGGTACGACTCCGGAGCACATCGCCGCCATGCGCAAGATGCTCGACGCCCTGCCAGCCGATTACGAACGTCGCAAGCCCGCGCCCAAGTACGCCACGAGCCCGCTGCTCCGCCTCGCCGGTTTGGAACCGCTGTTCAAGGAACAGGTGCGCCCGAGCAACGGTGCCGACAGCTGCAACGCCGAAGACTTCGTGAAGGTGGGCGAACGCTGCAACGTGGCTGGCTCCAAGAAGTTCCTCCGCCTCATCAACGAAAAGAATTACGAAGAAGCGCTCGACATCGCACGCAAGCAAGTCGAAGACGGTGCCGATGTGATCGACGTGAACATGGACGATGGCCTCTTGGACGCTACCGCCGAAATGCAGACCTTCTTGAACTTGCTCGCTTCGGACCCGGCCATCAGCCGCGTGCCGATTATGGTGGACTCTTCCCGCTTCGAAGTCATTGAAGCGGGTCTCAAGTGCGCCCAGGGCAAGTGCATCGTGAACTCCATCTCACTCAAGATGGGCGAACAGGCGTTTATCGAACATGCGCTCACTATCAAGCGCCTCGGTGGTGCCGTTATCGTGATGCTCTTCGATGAAGAAGGCCAGGCCACCAACTACGAGCGCCGTGTGGAGATTGCCGCCCGCGCTTACGACATCATGGTGAAGAAGCTCGGCTTCGATCCTTCTGACATCATTTACGACCCGAACGTTTTGACGGTCGCGACCGGCATGGCGGAACACAACGCCTACGCCATTGACTTTATCCGCGCCGTCCGCTGGATTATGGACAACCTGCCCGGCGTGCGCATTTCGGGCGGACTTTCGAACCTTTCGTTCGCTTTCCGCGGCAACAACTACCTGCGCGAAGCGATGCACACCACCTTCTTGCATTACGCGATTCCGAACGGCATGGGCATGGCCATCATGAACCCGAGCGCGATTATCGAATACAAGACGATTCCGCTTGAACTCCGCATGGCCATTACCGAAGTCATCTACAACACGGAACCGGACGCCAGCGAAGCGCTCATCGAAATTGCAAACCGTATGACCGCAGCCGCAGCAGCCGCCAAGGAAGCGGGCACCAAGTACGACCCGAAGGCGATTTTCGCCATGAGCACAGGTGCCAGCAGCTCTTCTGACGACAGCGCCAACGCTGCCGCCGAAGCAAAACCCACTACGCCCGAAGAACGCCTGCAAGAAGCGCTCCTCAAGGGGACCTCCACGACGCTTCAGCCCGACCTGATGGAACTCATCAACCGCGGCGATAGCCCCGTGGGAATTATTTCTGGTCCGCTCATGGACGGCATGAACGAAGTCGGCCGCCGATTCGGCGAAGGCAAGATGTTCTTGCCGCAGGTGGTGAAAACTGCACGCACCATGAAGAAGGCCGTGGAAATTTTGCAGCCCTATATTGAAGCGGGCAAGGATGCCAACGCATCGAGCCGCGGCAAAATCGTAATCGCCACCGTGAAAGGCGACGTGCACGACATCGGCAAGAACATCGTCTCCGTGATTATGGCCTGTAACGGCTACGAAATGGTGGACCTCGGCGTGATGGTTCCCGAAGATGTCATCGTGAAGGCGGTCATCGAAAACAAGGCCGACATTTTGAGCCTCTCCGGACTGATCACTCCGTCACTTGAAGAAATGTGTACCGTCGCGAAGGCCATGCAGGATGCAGGCCAGCGCATCCCGATTATTGTCGGCGGCGCAACGACCTCGCCTACGCACACTGCCGTAAAGATTGCCCCGTGCTACGAAGGCCCCGTATTCCACGTGCGCGACGCCGCGAGCAACCCAGGCCTTGTGCAAAAGCTCTTGGACCCCGCGACCAGCGAGCAGACCATTCAGGAAAACCGCGAAGAACAGCAGCGCATTCGCGACAAGCAAAACGGCATCCAGACCGAAGCCGCAAGCGCCATGGCCGCTGCCGAAAAGACTCCCGAAGAGCGCCGTTACCTTTGTGACTGGAGCAAGTACCAGCCCGCGGAACCGCCGTTCATGGGCGAAAGCAAGCTCCCGCCGATTCCGCTCGAAAAAGTCATTCCGCTTATCAGCTGGGAATACTTCTTCTTCACTTGGAAAATCAAGCCCGAAGAGGAAGAAGCCAAGAAGCTCAAAGCCGACGCCGAAGCGCTCATCAAGTCGCTCACAAAACCCGAGTATGCACTGCGTGCCGTGCAGGCGTTCTACCCTGCTGCCGGTACGGCAAGTTCAGTCATCTTCAACACGGGCCGTACCGGCACCGACGTGGACCTTGTCGAAGTCGCCACGGCACGCCAGCAAAATCCAGAAGGCACTTGCCTCGCGCTCTGCGACTACGTAGCCCCCGCCAATGCGAACACCGCAAGCGTCTTCGCCGCTCCCGCCGGTAAGGATGTATTCCGCGACATCGTGGGCGCCTTCGCTGTCACCGTGAGCGACGCCTTTGTGAAGCGCCTCGAAAAACTCAAGGCCGAACAGGGCGGCAGCGACTACGACGTGCTCTTAATGCAGACCGTCGCCGACCGCCTCGCCGAAGCCGGAGCCGAATACTTGAGCCAGGAACTCACGCACAACAACGGCTGGAAAGGCATCCGCCCGGCCGTCGGCTACCCCGTGCTCCCGAACATCAAGGAAATCTTCAACATCGCAAAACTCATCGATTTTGGTAGCGTAGGCATCAGCCTCACCGAAAACGGCGCCATGTACCCGCAGGCCTCCGTAAGCGGCCTCTACATCAGCCACCCCGAAATCGACTACTTCCACGTGAAGGTGTAGACAAAAATCGGTCTCATTCTGATTTTTTTCTACCTTTCTTTTCATGATTAAATCGCAAGTTATTGTGCATCCTTACGGCATGGCGCAATCGGATTGGGTCCGTTGCATTTCTCCTCTGACTCAATTTATGGGGGGGAATGATTTTGAAATCATACCCTCGATTACGCAAATCATCTGCAACAACAAAGACGCGCTCAACCAGACAAGGGCGGTGATTTTGCAAAAGCCGACGGCTCCGGGACGTGCGCAAATAGCGCTGTTCTATTCGAAGCTCAAGAAGGAATGCGGGTTCAAGTTGGTAACGGACTTGGACGATTTGCAGTGGGACCTTTCACCCGTCATAGCGTCATATGCGAAGCAGATTCCGAATCACGACCAGATGATGATAACGAGTCTCAAGCAGGTGCTGCCGGTTTTCGACGTAGTGGTCTGCTCGACACGTTACCTCGCCAGCCGCATCAAGTCCGACCTCGGCATAAACGCGGTCGTAATGCCTAACGGGATTTCCAAATCACTGTTCGGGATGGGACAGAGAACATCTGCGTTCACGGGGAGACCCAAGGTGATGTATGCCGGCAGTCGTGGACATTTCACGAGCGAAATTCCAGGTGACTTCGAAGGCGCATGGATTCCATGGATTCGCAAGCACATCGAAGACGGAAGCATTGACTTTCAGATTTTCGGCGAGCCGGATTTTTTGAGCGATCTTGAAGGGAAATACACAAAGATCCCTTACACGAATTTTTTCCAGTTTGCATCGACAGTCGCAAGTTACAAGCCCGACTTTTACATCACTCCACTTGCAAACAACAACTTCAACAAGGCAAAGAGCGACCTGAAGCTCAAGGAAGCGGCAGCACTCGGAGCCGTCTTTATCGGAAGCGACTTTGCCGGAAGTCCGTACAGCTACGCCCCGAAGGAACAGCTGGTCGGCATAAACGCAACCGTCGAAGAACTTGACTCCATTTTCGCGAAACTCTGTGAACCGGAAAATTTCATGAAAGCCCTTAACTGGCAGTACCAGGCAATGGCCGAAAAGCACTGGGCACACGAAGATCCGGAATACCAGAAAAAATTCGTCGCGACCTACTTGTAGTCTTCAATAGTTGCCTGAAGCTTGTCGGGTTCGCCCTACCGGCGAATTACCGGCACGCTCGCAAGCAGTTTCTGCGTGTACTCGTGCTGCGGGTTCGCGAGGACCTTGTCGGCATCTCCGCGCTCCACGACCTTCCCGAAGTACATGACCAGCACCTCGTCGCTGAGGGCACGAACCACTTGCATGTCGTGACTGATGAACAGGATACTCAAGCCGAGATCGTTACGCAGGTCATCCAGCAAGTGCAAAATTTGAGCCTGCACCGAGACATCGAGCGCGCTTGTCACTTCGTCACAGAGCAAAATCTTCGGCTCGACCATCAGGCTACGAGCGATGCAGAGCCTCTGGCGCTGGCCACCGGAAAATTCATGCGGGAACTTGTCGAGCGCCCCATCCGGAATGGACACACGCTCCAAGAGGCGTTTTGCGCGAGTCCTCGCTTCATCAAAAGGCACTCCCCTCGCAACAAGAGGGGCTGTCAAAATTTCCACTACAGTCTGGCGCGGGTTAAGACTGCTGAAGGGGTCCTGAAACACCATCTGGACCAGGTCACAGACACGCTTGCCCCCGGAAATTTTCCCATCGACCACCGGATTGCCAAACAGCTTGTAGTCTACAAACGCTGCCGGGACCAGCCCGACAAGCGATTTCACGAGCGTGGACTTACCGCAGCCGGACTCGCCCACGATACTCAGTATTTTCCCCTGCGGGAGAACAAAGGACACATCATTGACTGCAGTAAAGTAGTCCCGAACCTTACCCAGCACACCACCGCGGACCGGGAAACGGACCGTCAGTCCGTTCACCTCGATAGCGGGAATATTCTGTTCCTGCAACATTGGGTCCGTATCATGCATCGGCTTCACCGTCCAGGCTAGCCAGGGCCTCCTGCACATTCTTCTCGGTCGCAAGCAGAATCTGGCGGCACTTGCGCAGCAGTTCCGTGGCTTCTTGCACCTGCCCAGCCAGTTCGTCTATTTCCATTTCGGAGTTATCGATTCTTGACAAAATCTCCTCAAGACGAGCCATTGCGTTTTTATATTCAAAATTTTCGGTACTCATGTTTTAGAATATAGTTACATTTGTATATGATGGTATTGAATAAGACCTACATATCGAGAATTCTTTCATCTTTGGCCATGCTATCCGCCGGCATCGTTCTTTCGGCATGCTTCGAGATACCTAGCAAGCCGAACGAAAAAGAGAGCGTAAAAAGCATTTCCGTCTATGTGAAGCAGGACGGAGTTATCGACTCGACATTGTTAAAGATTCATCCACAGGACCCTGCGGAAATTTCTGTAACAGTCCACCCGAATGAGTATTCCGATGAGCTAGAGTTCAACTGGTACCGGGAAGAGGATGGCCGCAAAGCCACCCGACTCGGGGACGGCACCAAATTCCATATCAATAAAAACGCATCGGCCAGCAGTCTACCGAACAAGCTGGTCGCAACAGATGCCGAAGGAAACTCCCTTGTTTCAAGATTCGACATCATCATAAACTCGCCCCCCAAGATTGACTCGATCATCAAGCCCCAGCCATCCGACACCCTTTATGGCAACGAAAATACATCATTCCTGTTTGAATGGATTTCGCACGATCGGGACAACGAAGAATTTTCGCACACCATACTGTTAGACGGAAAGGCTTACGCCGTAGGAGACTTTTCCAGCATCCGGCAGTCGGGATTTGAAAAAGGGGAACACACTTTCCAGGTCATCGTCATCGACAATTATGGCGACAGCGACTCCTCCGAAGTCATTGACTTTCTCGTTATGAACAAGGGGGACAAATGATTAAGCGGATTCATACATTTGCCCTGACTATTCTTGTGGTCATATTGTCAGTCATGTTTAGCGCATGCACTGATTCGGACAATCTCGTCTTTGACGAAGACAACACCAGTCCCATATCCGTAAGCGCCTTCATGGCGAAATCCTTTGATTCCACTGCGATAAAGGTCAAGTCCGACACCATCATCCATGGTGATTCCATCCTATTCATCGCAAACATCTATCCTTCGAGATCCATCCGGATTCGCAACAGCTATTGGCTGTTGGACAACAAGTTCTACGCATCCGAATTCAATGTTCACGATGCAATTCCCTTATCGGGTGAGCACGAAATCGTCTTTGTCCTTATCACCTACTTCGGGGACACACTGACCGACACGCTTCACCTGTGGATTTCTTCGCCCCCCATCCTCGACAGCAAGAAATATATTCCCGCCAACGGATCGCAGAACATTCCGCCGCAAGAGGACATGCAGTTTGTCTGGAGCGCCTACGACATTGATTCCATCTGCGCCCTGTATTACCATTTCACACTGGTGAATCTCTTGGACGAGGAAAACAGCGAACCGAACCTGATAGACACCATTATCAGCACCCCCTATTTCAACATGAACCGAGAGCTTAAGCCTCTATCGCAATATCGTTGGACAGTCCAAGCCTACAACGAATACAACGTTCCATCAACGACTACAATCAGCAGTTCATTCACCACGAGTGGAATCGGAGACGAGGGTGCAATTGCCGGAAAGCTCAAAATGTCCAACGAGGACCTTTTTACAGACATTGACTTGATTGTCCTGGACAAGCAAAAGAAACCGACAAACATCAAGACCTCCATAGAGAAGACCCCAACAAACGGATTGTTCGAAATCAAGCCTTTGCCCCCCGGAAAATACAACATCACAGCCCAATGCAAAAAAGGCAAGGACTTCGTTGCCGACACCATCCAAGCGACAGTCAATGCAGGCCAGATAACCACAATTGGCACTTTATACATGGCCGACAAGACTCCCCCGACAATCCAATCCGAAGCCGGCACGGACACACTCGACTTTGCAGACACGCTCAGATTCATTATTACCGATGGTGGCGCAAAGAACGCAATCGGCAGCACGACCGTCTATATCGGCAACCGAAAGGTTACGCAATACATCACCGAAACTCAGAAATTGATTGTTCCCACAGTCGAAGAGGACCGCACATGGGTTCCGCAGTTCGTCACCATCATCACAACAGATGACAGCGGCAACACCACCACAAAGTCGTTCGTTTTGCGGCCCAGCATACTCTGGTTCGATACAAACCACGACACAACGATCTCCAGACAATCCAACATCACCATTTTCATCGACGACCACAACCCGTACAGCTTTAAACTAGGTTCAGTCAAGATCAACCCGAACGGAGACGTTAAGGGAACCATCACCTTGGATGCCGAAGGCGAGACATCCATCAAGTACGAGATGGAAGGCGAAGCTTTCTTTAAAAACAAACAGGAAGTGGTCACGACCGTATTCTACACCAACGGAATCAGCCAATCCAGGTCATGGACGATTACGCTCAACGAGCCCCCAGTCATGAGTTACGAAAACAACTGTTATAGTCCATGCAGTGGCGTTTCAACCTCATCGGTCCTATTCAGATGGTATCCAGCGGAAGACGCCGAAAAGGATTCTATCCTGTATAGACTCAACATCGCTCTTGCCTCCGACACCTCCTCGGACACAACTCACTACTACTACAGGTCCAAACACTTAAAGAGAACCCAACTCCTTCTCAAGGACTTACCCGAAGGAGCGCTATTCTGGTGGGTCGAAGCGGAAGACCCCTACGGAGGCAATTCCGGCGAGTGGTCTCACAAAGCGAAGTTATTCATCATGTCCGACGAAGACTACGAGAAGTTTATGCGCGCCGAGTCCGACAGCACTTCCACTCTGGAGGGACAATAATGATGAAAAAATCCCGCCAGATTCTTTCGGCAATGGGCATCGTCCTATGCGCCTTCGCTTTTTCTTCTTGCGGTGACGAAGTCCGTTTCACCGACTCGCAGACAGATACGCTCGAGCAGAACATCTATATAGTTCCAGAAGGTGTTAATGGCGCCGTTCACTTGTTCTACACACCGAAAAAGAAAGTTTTCCTAAATATAAACGAGAATGTCCGAATCCAGGCCGTCTACCAACTGAACGGCAACTTTTTGGACACGGATGTAGCAACCAACTACTACCAGAGCCTGCTTTGGAATATAGACGGAAAAAAAATAAACATCCCCAACTTCCATCACTCATTCCATAATCCGGGAGAATACGATTGTATCTTGCAAACAGTCGACAATTTCGGAGACACCTTGAGCGATACGACAAAGATTTTTGTCGACACTCCATCTGAGATTTCGCTGACAAGCCCGCGAAACGGATTCAATCAAATAGACCCGTTCTCAGATAAAAAGATTTCACTCCAGTGGGAAGTAACAGGAGTGGACCCCTGGGAATCGGCCTTCTGCGCAATATATGGTTCAAATTCAGAAAAAGATCTTTGGTCACATAAGATTGGCTCCGTAGCCTGCGATGACGATGTCAGCATCAAAGGACCGTTAGTCCCCGACAAGGACGAACTCGACGCTTTCAAAATTGACCTATCGAACAGTTCCATCACATACTACTGGGGTGTCATCATGACCGTGTACAACGGGAGCGAAGTCAAGGAAAAAGACACCTCGAATATATTCCACTTTTCCACCAGTCTGGTCGATACGGATTCATCAATATTGAGCATCCCTATCGCTTACAAGTTCTTCCAGGACAAGGTCCCACCAGACACAAGAATCACCATTGTAAACATCAAGGGCGACACATTAAGCCAAATTTACAGCACAAGCAAAAAAACAACTGAATCCATAAAGCTTGCAGCGCAAACAGGCGTCATGGTATATGTGGAAGAAATGTATTTCGACGAATACAAGGCGGAATCCTTTACAGTAAACATTCCCGAGCATTCCGTAATCAACGCAGACACGGTGTTCTTCGAAGACAAGATTTCCCCGACCGTATGGCCCCTGAACTCGTACTATCTATCTGACGCTCCCATCACCTTCTCTATTCTGGACAAGGGAAGCGGAGTCGCCCCATCCAAGATAGACATTCACTTCGATGAGCCCAAGGAAATAAGATACACCTATTCAGATACGCGACTGGAAGTCTACGCCAACATTTCAAAGCCTATGAGGATTTACATCAGAGCCGCCGACAACGCCGGAAACCAGAGTGCTCCTCTTTTTTGGAATCTGAATCCTAAAAGCGATGCTATTTATATCGAAGGTCCCTTCATTAACAAGGAGGACCTAGAATGAAGATGAAATTTCTAGTAATCCTTGCGGCCATTTTGTACAGCATGTCTTTTGCAGAAGCGGCAAAAGATTCTGCAAAAGTACAAACAAAGGCAAGCGAAGCAAAAGTGCAAACAAAAGCAAGCGAGGCAAAAGTCCAAGCAAAGGCTAGCGATGCAAAAGTCCAGAAACCGGCAGCGGAGCGATACCTGCATGTGGCAACAAACCCAACAGCAGTGGACGTTTACATCAACCGTCCCCGCGCAGACTTTTCCACGGAACCCGACTACGTAAGTCCAGATTTCGTAAAGGTCCCGCAAGGAGACTCCACGGTACGCATCACTTTATTCCAGGTCGGGTACAGCGATACAACCATCAAGGCTTCCCTTTCTGAAAAGGACACTTCATACCTCATCGTCTCGCTCCAGCAAAGCTACGACGATGAAATAGCCAATTCCCAGAAAAAATTGCTTGCGCACAGAAAACGCAAATCGCTGGGGCACAAACTGATTTGGGCATCGCTGGTTCCGTTCACCGCAAGCGCAATTTCTGCAATCGTCACGCAGAAATACATCCAAGATGCGAGGGATGACCGCAAGGACATCGAGAACAGCCGTATCCGCAACAGTGACAGTTATCAAGACAAAAAAGACAGTTTTGCAGACAACCGAAGCAAGGCGAAAACAGCCAAGGCCATTGGAGGAACAACACTCGGCTTAGGCATTGTCGTCTTGTCAGCAGGGCTCATCCTTTCTTTCTAGGAGAATGATATGAAAAAGTTTTTCTACATTCCGCTCCTAATTTTTGCAACAATGCTCCACGCAGCCGAATCCAAGGGAATCGAGGCTCAGGTGGAACTGATTTCCGGAACAACGCAAAAAGCTCAATTTTTGGGCATCGAGAACGACACGGTAAATCTCGGGGGCTACATCAAGGACCAGTTTACCATCGTGCGCATTCACAAGGGTCAGTTCAAGAGCATTGTCGACAAGCAGGGAAACGACCTGCTGAACCCGACAAAAGCCGATTCTAGCACAACGGTCGCAAGCACGGACTCTACAGCAACAACAAACCAGAATGGCGAAGCCGTCACTGCCGAAGCAGACACGACAAACACGCAACAAGCCGAACATGCAGACACAACCGCAGCGGCACCTGCGGCGACAAACAAGAAAATATTCGTAGGCTACGAATCTGAAGGAATCGAACCACAAAAAGAAGCTCTGCTAACCACTCTAACGGCAGAACTGCTTAGCGAAGACGATACCAACTACACTTACGCCGACCGCAAACAGCTTGAAGATTGCACGGACAACACCTGCATCCAGAACAAGTATGCACAACTCGGCATCCGGGAAATACTCTTCGGCAAGATATCCAGGAGCAAATCAGCGGATTCGCTCGACTTACAACTGAAGCGGGTTCTATTCGAAGATTCGCTACCCACCATCAGCATCGCCAAAACGGCAATTTCTACCAAGAACGCACTTTCCGATGCCGTCGTATCAAATAAAATCAGGGACTTCGTTCGTGAATCCCAGGGTATCAAGGCCAAGCAGACAAATATCAAGAGCTACATCCACGTAGAGACGGATCCCGAAGGCGCCATGCTTTCAAAGTCCGAAAAGAACGCCCTGTGCAAGACTCCATGCACCTTCGTGACACTCGATACCGGAAAAATCGTCCTGAACGCCTACTGGAAGGTGGAGCACCTCTGGGGCGCGCAGACGACCGTACGTCCCATCCCTGGCGACACGGTCAAGGTTTCGCTCAAGCTTAAAAGGATATCCCCAGAAATCCGCATCATGACGCAGCCCTCCGGAGCAGAAATCTACACGAGCACCGAAGAGATAACAAAGCGCAGCAAGCCCATCGCCCATACCCCGAACAAGTTTACCTACACCGATCCCGGGCTGGTCAATCTGCGCCTCCGCAGGGAAGGCTACCGCGATAGCCTCGTGAGCTTCTACCTCGCTCCTGTTCCCGAGACGACACTCAACATCGAACTCCAGGAAATCAAGGACTTCGACGAGTTGCAGGCTCAAAAAGACTGGATCCGCAGCCGCAAAATCTACCATCTCGGACAGACACTCATGGGCAGCGCGATCGCCCCCGCTGTAATAGGCACCCTGTTCCTCTATCTTGGCCAGCGTGACTACAGCGACGCCAAGGATTTGAAGGACGAGCTGAAAATGCCCACCGACCCCAATGGGGAAAATTTCCAAAAGAAAAAGGAAAAAAACAACGATCTTGCCGAGTCCGGAGACCGAAAGACCATCGCTGGAGCCTCCTTTATAGGAGCAGGAATCCTCCTATTTGGAATAGGATTATACCTCACTTTCTAACAAAAACGCCATTTTACCCGCAAAAAGGACATTTTTTTTAGAAACAACATCCCCCTATTCCCTTGGAAAAGCTAGATTTAGAGCAATGCGTAGACTAATTGTATTCCTATTGTTGATTTATTCGGCAGCTAGCTTTGCCGCCGACTTTGAGCGTTCCAACTGGCGCACCCAGTTCTACCTGCAAGGTGAACCCGCCTTCCTCGTATTTGAAGACAAGGATCCCGAGTTACTGAACCAACCCATTGACGAGGAAGTCCTAACCGTTCCCTTATCCGTGGGTTATTTGTGGAGCCCCCTGATTACTCCATTTGCCAAGGCAGACATTCCTTTCACCATCTGGCTCGGTCTGGAAGTCAACAGCATCCAGTTCGGCACTATCGGTGAAGAACCTTCTTATACCTATACCGATAACGGCGAAAAGAAAAAGGGACCCAAGCAGGACCGCACACTCAGTTTCCTTACCTACGCTCCGTCCGTCCTTGCAGGTTTCAGCTTTAACCTCGCAGGCGACTTCGACATTCGAGTGCTCGGCGGCTACGGCATCCATTTCTTCTCTTTCTATGACGAGTACCTGGACAACACGAACCAGAACACCGAATACGCCCCCACCGCATTTGTTTCGGGCGCACTTGAATACAAGATTACCGAAATTTTCCAAGACGTCGACCTCAAGATCGGCCTCAACGTACGCAAGGAGTTCCTCCCCTACGAAAACATCAAGGCGACGGACAAGACCTCCCGGTCCAACGACGACGTGAGCATCCCGTCCGGCTATGCCGGTATAACAATGGACAAGATTTCCTACAAGTGGCCCGTACGCGTCGGTTTGGAAATCTCTTTGGACTTCGGCCGCGAGAGCAGACGTGACCGCCGCATGCGCTACGCATTGCACAGCCGCGACGACATTCTCCGCAAGAACAGCGAAGTCAAGGACACCCTGAGCGATTGGGACTGCATGGCTATCGAACGCGATTACCGCTTCTTCCTCGACGAAGATGGCGAACTGCCCGACATGAGCGAAGCCTACACGCGCACGCAGTTCTCCGACGTTCTTGAAAGCTTCCTCGCCTTCTGCCATCCGGCAGATCTCGCCACCAAGGAAAAACTCTACGCAGCTTTGGATACGGGCAAGGTCGAACTGAAGCACTACCAGGTGAAGCAGGAAGATTCCCGCTTTGACCAGGTCATGGCATCCAACGATCCTGAAATGCTCCAGATGTTCCTCGAGTACTATCCGGACTCTCCGCGCCGTGCTGAAGTCGAACACAAGCTCATGGTCCTTTCTGAATACCACAAGTTCCGCGAGATTCAGGCTCAGAACACCTTCAAGGCCTACCTCGGTTACCTGAACGACAATCCGGATGGAGCATTCCGCGAAGAAGCTGAAGCCGGAATCTTCGAACTGGTCAAGGAAGGAAACCGTCTCAAGGACTACGAAATCTACCTGAAGCGCTTCCCGAACGGACGTTATGTCGAAGAAGCCAAGCAGGCCATCCGTGATGCCAACACCGAGAGCCCCTCGATGATCGAAGTGCAGACGGAACAGCAATACATCGAAGAACCGCCTGCCGAAGAGGTTCATGAAAAGTCTGCCTCGCACAAGAAGGGCAACAAGAAAACAAAGCCCAAGCACAAGAAAAAAGGCAAGAAGAAATAAACCTTTACAATCCATTATAACGCCGCCAGTCTGACGGCGTTCTTTATACACACAACATACAGAGCCATGAAATCATTTAAAATCATCGTCCCCATATTAATCCTTGCCGGTATCGCATTTGCCGGAGAAACGGAAAAAGCCAACATCTACACGCAAGTCATTGACTGGTACAACAGCAACCTGAACTACTGGACCATAGCCCTTCTGATGGCCATTGAAAGTTCGTTCATTCCATTCCCGTCCGAGTTGGTGATTCCGCCCGCAGCCTACCAGGCCATGCAGCACGGTTCAAACTTGAACATCGTATTCATCGTCATTGCTGGCAGCATCGGCGCCCTAATCGGGGCCTACATCAACTATTTCCTGGCAAGGATTTTCGGCCGTCCGATTGTGTACAAATTCGCCGACAGCCGTCTAGGACACTTCTTGCTCATTGACGCGGCAAAGGTCCAGAAGGCAGAGGACTACTTCCGCAAGCACGGTTCCATCTCGACCTTCGTCGGCAGGCTCATCACGGTCATCCGCCAGTTGATATCCATTCCGGCGGGTCTTGCCAAGATGAAACTTTTCCCGTTTACTTTATACACATTCCTCGGTGCCACTATCTGGAACTGCGTTCTCGCATTCCTCGGCTACCTCGCCCACGGGCAGAAGGACCTCATCGAAAAGTACAACTCCGAGTTGGCCATTGCCCTACTCGCCGCAGGAGCACTCTTCATCGGGTACATGGTGTGGAATGCAGTGAAGAAGAAGTGAGGCCGGTCGCCTCCGGGCTCCCTCTGAGCAGTCAGCAATGAGTTGTAAATCTACGGGAATCACAGCTCACCGCTCACAGCTCACTGCTCATAGCTCACAGCTCATGGCTCATAACTCACCGCTCACTGCTAAAAATTACAATTCTTGACGCAGCGGTTGTTCTGGAACTCCGCTTCCATGGTCATTACGCCTTTCGTGTAACGGCGATAAACACCGTTGCGGATTCCCCGTACAAAGGTCATCTCTTCCTTCAAGGCACCTAGTTCATCGAACACTTGTGCCCTGCCGTGAATCTGTCCATTCTCGTAAGGAATCCGACGAACGAGGACTCCCTTTTCGTTCCATTCTTCGCTGGCCCCGTTAAGGATTCCAGCCTTGTACGATTCGCGGAGCGCTCGAACTCCGTTTTCATGGAACACGATAGAAAAACCCTCTTCGATATTGTTCCTGTAGCCGATCGTCTTCCAGACCTTGCCGTTCTCGTAATAGCTACGGAATACGCCATCCAGTTTACCCGCCACGTAAGGAGCCTCAATGGCCACGTTGCCGTTCGGATGGTATGTCACGGAGACTCCGTCTCGAATTTCCGTCCCATGCAAAACGTAATAGACGCGGGATACGGAGCCGTTGTCAAACTTCGAGACAATCGTATCGTGCGAAGGCACGGCCGGCTTTACGCTGCCGACAGCAGCGGCGCTGTCCGCCGCCGGAGCGGCGAAAACGGGAGCACAAGCAAAGCCCCAGGCAGCCAACATGAAAAGGATTTTTTTCATCGGCGCAAAATCTAGCTATTTTTCGCTCCGTTTTTATAAAACAAGAAACAACGCCCTCGAAGATGTAGCTATTTTTGCCCACATATTGTATCATGTGTGAATCTATGCGCATTACCTTTCTAAATCCGCCTTTTCATCCGATGTTCAGTCGCGAGTCCCGCAGTCCGTGCGTGACCAAGTCCTCCACACTTTACTGGCCCATGTTTTTGAGCTACGCTGCCGGAACGGTCGAAGCCGACGGTAACGAAATCCAGCTCATCGACAGCCCTGCCATGGAACTGGACCTTGCACAGACGCTCGAAGGCATCAAAAAGTTTGACCCGACGCTTGTTATTTGCAGCACGAGCACGCCAAGCATTTTGAACGACCTCAAGGTGGTGCACGCCATCAAGGACATGCTCCCCGGAACGAAGATCGCCATCATGGGGACACATGCAACAGCCGAGCCTCTCGAATCCATGGAAATGGAGCCGAGCCTCGATTTCGTGATTATCGGCGAAGCGGACTACACCGCAAGAAACCTCGTGCGTTACCTCCGCGGAGACATCAAGGATATCGCGAGCATCGCGGGTCTTGCCTTCCGTAAGGAAGACGGCAAGGTGGACTTCCAGCCCGAAGGCCCGAAAATCGAGAACCTCGACGAGCTCCCGTGGGTCTCGAAGGTTTATCGCAAGCACCTCTACAGTTGCTACAAGAAGTATTTCTACGGAGCAAACCTGAACCCGCTGATCGTGATTCTCTCGGGTCGTGGTTGCCCGAACCGCTGCAGCTACTGCGTCATCCCGCAGACGCTGAACGGTCACAAGTTCCGCCGCCGCACGCCGAAGGACGTGGTCGACGAACTGCAGTACATCAAGGATAATTTTGAAGACCTGGGCGAAGTGTTCTTCGAAGACGACACGTTTACCGCAAGCCACGAGCACGTGCGCGAAATCTGTAACCTGATTTTGGAACGCGGACTCAAGATTACGTGGAGCTGTAACGCCCGCGCCGACGTTCCGCTCGACCTGCTCAAGCTCATGAAGAAGGCTGGCGGCCGCGAGATGTGCGTGGGATTCGAAAGTGCCTCCCCCGTGGTGCTTGAAAACATCCACAAGGGTGTGAAGAACACCGACAAGGCCATCGAGTTCACCAAAAATGCCCGCAAGGCAGGTCTCTTGGTGCACGGCTGCTTCATGGTCGGCAACCCCGGCGACACGCCGGAAACGCTCCGCATGACGCTCGACTACGCCAAGAAGTTGAACCCCAACACGGCGCAGTTCTACCCCATCATGGCCTACCCCGGCACCGAAGCTTACAGGGAAGCCCTTGAAAGCGGCGCGTTACAGACAAAGGATTACAACCAGTGGCTTGACAAGGACGGGTTCCACCGCACCACCATCCAGCGCGGCGAACTTACTAGCCAGGCACTTGTGGACTTCTGCGACAAGGCCCGCCGTGAATTCTACCTGCGCCCGAGCTATATCCTGCGCCAGGGAATCATGGCCATCAAGAACCCGCGCGAACGCTACCGCGTAATGCGTGGATTCGGCACGCTCGTGAAGCACCTGTTCCGCAAACACGGACAGCTCGCTCCCGTGGCACGCCAGGCCCCGACAAACAAGGAATAACACAAGCCGTCATTACGAAAAAAGGATTGCGACAATGGCCATTTCAACAAAAAAACTCTGGATCTTAGCCATCCTGACCCTTGCAATCACGTTGTGGAATTGCACCGCCAATGGAGACACCGTCACCGTCGGCAATGACGAACTCAGCGACGTCCAGGTAGTTGACGATTCTATCTTTGACGAGCCGGATGACGAAGAAGATGATGATGACGAGGAAGCGGAAGAAGCCGAGAAGTCCAGCAGTTCAAAGGCCGACAAAAAAGACAAATCCAGTTCCTCTAAAAAAGCCTCTGCAAAATCAAGTTCAAGCAACGATTCAGAGGACGACGAAGACGACGTGTCCAGTTCGAGTTCAGCGAAATCCAGTTCCAGCGCAAGAAAAATCAGGGTCCCCGGCGTAGAAGACCAGAAGGCCTCCTCCAGTTCAAAGGGCAAGTCATCCAGTTCCAAGGCAAAATCATCCTCTAGCGAGGAAGAAGATGATATTCCCGGCCTCACGGAAATCGACAGTGCAGCATTCAAAGCTATGGACAAGTTCAGCAGTTCCATGCAAAAGGATATAGAGAAGCTGGTTAAGATGGAAGATTCATTTATCTATAAGAGCAAGTCAACCGAGATTGACCTCAGCACCTTGGATTTTGACCAGAACGAATACCTCTGCAAGGCCAAAGACGGAAACTGGTATTCGATAACCGAAAAAACGGTCGAAAGCATAATGGAAGCGATTTTCCACAAAACAAACATAAAGATTACCAGTGAATACATATTCAATTTCTCAAATCTCTGCGACGCGATCTACATCGGGGCAATAGAGACCGAATAGCCCCATATAATCATTTTTTTCGCTAAAAACCCCATAAAAAAAACGGGTTTTTAATTATTTTGTAACTTTTTAATTACATTTATTGATGGATTTATATAATTATTCTAATTTGGAGTAAAAGGAGATCCGTCAATGAGGAACCCCATCAATAAAGTCTGCATATTTGGAGTACTAATCCTAGCAGCAGCGTTCTGGAGCTGTTCAACCGATTCCGACGTCGTAACCGTCGGAGAGGATGAATATAACGGGATTCACCTTGTAGACGACTCCATTTTCGACGATGAACCGGCAGCCGATGAAGATGAGGTAAAGGCTACCAGCAGTTCTTCGAAGAAAACTGAAAAAATCAGTTCCTCTTCCAAAAAGTCCAGCGTTTCCAGTTCTTCAAAGAAACAGGCAAAAAACAGCTCTTCCAGCAAAAAGAGCGCTGTCTCCAGTTCATCCGAGAAAGCCCCTGCGGAAGACCCGGCAGAAGACAGCACAACGACAAAGTCCAGTTCAAGCAAGAAAACACCCAGCTCCAGCAAGATTGAATCTTCCGAGTCTGTCGAAACCAAGAGTTCCAGTTCCAGCGCAAGAAGAATCAGGCCCCCCGGTACAGAAGACAACACCCCGTCAAAAACAAGTTCCTCCTCCAAGGAAGAATCTTCTACTTCCAAACCGGAATCCGCCCCTTCCGAAGAAGTGCAACCCCCGAGTTCCAGCAGCGTAAAGGGCCATTCCAAAGACACGACAACAGTCCTTACCGAAAAAGACAAGGAAGAAAACATGGAACAGCTCGACAGCACCGAGCAGTCCACAATAGAACAGCTCATTGAGAGTGGGGACACGACAATCATTAAGCTCGACTCCATGGTCGTAAACCCGGACACGCTCGATTTTGACCACAATGAATACCTGTGCAAGGCCCCGGACGGAACATGGCATAAGCTTTCAAAGAAGAAATTCCTATCGTGGGTAGAAGTGATACTTGACGTCTTATCGGTATGGTTTACCGGCAAGCACCTGTACGACTTCACGGAAGTTTGCGACGAAATGTATATAAGGCCCATAAACCGATAAAAAAGGTGTGAAATTAACCTTTGATAGGACTTAAACAACTGCTATATTTAAGAAACTTTTCAAACAGGAGTAACTATGAAGTCTCTCAGCCACATCCTCGGTGTAAGCGTCATCCTCGCGTTGGCCTTAGCCTTTACCAACTGCACAACCGATTCTGATGTCGTTCAGGTCTCAGAAAACGAGTTGGAAAGTGAAGACACCAACAACTCTGAAGATTCTGGAAAGACCGAGACAAAGGCAAAGTCGAGTTCTTCCAAGAAGGTCGCCAAGTCGAGTTCCTCCAAAAAGAGCTCTGCCAAGGATGACGACGAGAACGAAGGCAGCTCGGATTCCAAGAAAAAGAGTTCTTCTTCAGCCAAGAAGAATTCCGACAGCGAAGTGAGCAGCAGTTCCGCGAAGGCCGAGGCAAAGTCCAGCTCCAGCGCAAGAAAGATCCGCGTGCCCGGTGTCGAAGACAACAACGGTGAAGAAGCCAATAGCTCTTCGTCCAGCAAGAAGGATTCCACCGTAAAGCCCGACACCGCAGCTGTCAAGGACACCATCGACAAGGACACGACCTCCGTCATCAAAGACAATAACGAAATGGACAAGCTCGACAGCAACGAGCAGGAAGTCCTGGACAGCCTCATTAGCAGCGGCGACACCTCCATCACCAAGATTGACTCGCTCGTCATCGACAAGGACAGCCTTGATTTCGACAACAACGAATACCTCTGCAAGGCTCCGGATGGAAACTGGTACAGGCTGAACGAAAGCAAGGCAAAGACCTTCTGGAAACTCCTGTGGGATCTCACCGTGTACATCTTCACGGGTCACCACTACTACGACTTCACGAAGGCTTGCGACGAGCTCTACATGCGTCCGAAGAACTAACCTTCGATAGACTGAAAGGATATCTAAAATACCCGTTGGACAAGCCAACGGGTATTTTTTGTATAATGAAATGGCGGCTCATGAATTCATGAGCCGCCAATCCTTTAAATTACTTCGCTGCAGCAGCGAATGCGTTTGCCAATTTCGCCAAAGCTTCGTCGCATTCCGCGGCACTCACATTGAGCGGCGGCAGCATACGCAGCACGTTGCCCTTGGCGCTCAGCACCATGAGCTTTTCGCTACGGGCGGCGGAGATGATGTTGCCCACCGGCATCGATTCATCGAGGGCGACACCAAGAATCAGGCCTTCACCGCGGATTTCCTTGGCGAATGCGTATTTCTCGACGAGGGCGTTCAGGCCAGCCTTCAGCTGAGCGGAACGTTCGGCCACGTTCTTCAAGAGCGCGGGGTCGGCAATCTGCTTAGTGACAGCGAGACCGGCTGCGCAAGCAATCGGGTTGCCGCCAAAAGTCGTACCGTGGTCACCGGCCTTGAGCTGGTCGGCAATGTGCTGGCGCAGGAGAACCGCACCGAGCGGGAGACCGCCACCGATACCCTTGGCAAGCGAAACGAGATCCGGCTTCAAACCGTACTTTTCAAAACCGAGGAAGGTTCCCAAACGGCCCATGCCCGCCTGCACTTCGTCAACGATGACGAGGCAGCCGAATTCCTTCTGCAGGCTGTTGATGGTCTCGACCATTTCCTTCGAAAGCGTCATCACGCCACCTTCAGCGGCGAGGCTTTCTAGCATGATAGCGCAAGTATCCTTGTTGACTTCTTTCTTGAGCGCTTCGCAGTCGTTCCATGTGACATGCACGAAGTCGCCCGGCATGGAGCCGAAGCCTTCCCTGATAGCCGGCTGACCCGTCGCAGAAAGGGCGGCATAAGTACGGCCGTGGAAGCTGTTCACGAAGGTAATGATTTTCTGCCGGTTCTTTTCGCCCTTCCGGTCGAAGTACTTACGTGCGAACTTGATTGCACCTTCGTTGGCTTCGGTACCCGAGTTGCAGAAGAAGGCCTTGTCGAACTTGGTAACTTCCAAGAGCTTCTTGCCCAGTTCGATCTGCGGGTAGTTCGGGTAGAGGTTGCTGATATGGTTGAAGTGGCCCATCTGGTCCACCACCGCATCCTTGATAGCCTGGTTCTGGTGACCGAGCGCATTCACGGCAATACCCGCTACGAAGTCCAGGTACTTGTTGCCCTGGTCATCAAAGAGGTAAGAGCCCTCGCCCTTCACGAAGTTGATGTCCGCCTTGCCATAGAGCGGAGCGATAATCTGTTTGTCCTGTTCCAAGAGGTTAGCGCAAGATTGTGCCATAGTTTAAATCTCCATTAATTTGTTTACCAAAGTGTTCCGCGTCCTTCCAACCCACGATGTGGATACTCTTGAGTCCTCGTCGGATCGACTTGAAACTCTCGCGGACTTTGGGAATCATACCGCCGGAGATGACGCCTGCTTCGATCAGCTTTTCGGCGTCCGCCTCGCTCAGTTCGGGAATCACGTTCTTGTTTTCGTCCATCACGCCGGGCACGTCGCTCACCAGCACGAACTGGTCGGCTTCGAGCGCCACAGCCAGTTCAGAAGCAGCAGTGTCGGCGTTCACATTCCAGCTCATGCCGTCCCCGATAGAAATGGGGCTTACCACCGGGGTCCAACCAGCGCTGAACAAATCCTGAATAATTTTCGGGTTCACCTGCTTGATTTCACCCACCAAGCCGAGGTCCACCTTGCCCTGCTTCTTGACGACCTGGAACAGGTTGCCATCCACGCCGGAAATGCCGATGGCGTTGCAGCCATTGGTCAGAAGCATGCGCACAAGTTTCTTGTTCACATGGCCCGAAAGGGTCATCTCGACCATCTTCATGATGCCGGGCGTCGTCACGCGCAGCCCGTCGATAAATGTCGGTTGTTCCTTGAGCAAGGCGATGTTCTCGTTGATGTCCTTGCCACCGCCGTGAACCACGGCTACCTGACAGCCACTGCCGGGGAGTGCAGAAACTGCCGAAACAAAATCAGCGAGCTTGGCTTCATCGATAGCCAGGCTGCCACCAATTTTTACAACCACTTTTTTCATCGTGGGCGCGTACCTCTCGAATTTGTCTTGTCAGACAGTTAAAAATACGGAGACAAATGTAGAAAAACTGCATTCATCTGCAATGTTTTTATTATATTATAGCCATAACTCAACCAATTAAAGAGGTATTTTATGGCAATCACGAAAGTTTGGCTCGACGAATCCAGCGACGAATGCGTTTCTTGCGGCGCTTGCGAAGCTACTTGCGACGCAGTGTTCAGCGTTCCGGAAAAGATGCAGGTGAAGGAAGGCGTCGATTTCTCCGCTTACGAAAGCGAAATCAAGGACGCTGCTGACAGCTGCCCGGCCGGCGTGATCAAGTACGAATAATTTAATCGTCCGTACAACGAACAGAACCCCGAAGAAGCATCTTCGGGGTTCCGTTTTTATTTAAACATTAATGTAATTTAGACAAATCCTAGAACGCAAGCGCAAGGGCGAGTCCACCCTGCGGAGTCGGAACGACTTGAAGTTGCAAGCTCGTCTCGTATCCGGCTTCCCTGTTGTAAATCTGAATTGCGGAATTGAAATACTTTCCGGATATGTAGTAAAGCACCACGCCAACACCAGCAACGCCAGCGCCAGCCAAGGTAACCGGCATACCGAAGTCCTCACCCGTAGACCAAGAAATAATGCCATAAGCCAAAGCAAAGCCACCAATACCGGCAAGCACCATACCTGGATAGCAGAATACCTGATATGTGCGATATTCACTGGCTGACTTAGAGTTGGAATTCAATTCCTCGGCAATGATTTCCTTGTCGACCTTCATGCCATTGAGAAGCCAGTTCTTGCCATCGCGAGAAATCTTACCCTTTGTCGTATTGGCATACGGATCTGCCGTAGCTTCCTCATCGGAGGACTGGGACTCTTCGTCGGATGCCACCGTCTCTTCGCCAGACGATTCATCATCGCCGGATTCTTCCTGTTCAAGCGCACTTTCTTCGCCAGTGGGCAGAGCCTCGTCGGCATCCTCCTGTGCAAAAGCCGATGCGACGAGCATCAGGAACGAGAACAAGACAACGTAAATGGACGAACGCATAAAGCCTCCTATGAGTTTGTCCCACAGCACCCAATATAAAAATACCCCCCCGCAAACGAGATTGCGGTAATTTTTGTGTAAAATCGTGTTGACTGGACCCTTTTCGCTTATTTACACAAAAAAGAGATGCCCGGCCGGAGCCGGGCATGACAGTTTATGTAGGTTGGCGACTACTTCGCTTGGCGTCACATTCGCGACGCTCGGCTACTACTTCGCTTTTTTCATGATCTGCTTAAGCATGGAGTTGAGCTTGCCGACCTGGACAGGAGCGGCAGGCTTTTTCGGAGCAAAGCCCGGGCGTTCCTTACCCGCAATCTTGTTCTTGAGGTCGGCGAGCGTAGCGTGGCCCTGGATGCCGCCCTGCGGGCGTGCATTGCCGCGACCATTGTCGCGGCCGCGGCCACCGAAGTTGCCGCGGGGACCGCCAACTCGCTGGCCGCGAGGGCCACTGGCACCTGCACCGGCAACGCCGTCGGTCTGTTCCTGCTTCATGGAGAGGCTGATACGCTTCTGGTTCGCATCCACAGCGACCACGCGCACCTTCACCACGTCACCCACGGTCAGGACTTCCTTCGCGTCGGTCACGTACTTGTCGCTAATCTCGGAAATGTGAACAAGGCCGTCCTGGTGAACGCCGATATCCACGAACGCACCGAAGTTAGCGACGTTGGTCACGACACCTTCCATCCAGCTGCCCGTCACGAGGTCGTTGATGGTCTTGATGCGGTCATCGAACTTCGCATAACGGAATTCCTTACGCGGGTCGCGGCTCGGCTTCTGGAGTTCCTTCATGATATCTTCCAAGGTGGCCTTACCCACTTCGTCGGAGAGGAACTCGTCGAGCTTAATCGCCTTCACCGCTTCGGCATTGCCGACCATGTCCTTCACCGGAACGCCGACCTTTTCGGCCATCTGTTCCACAAGGGCGTAATTTTCGGGGTGCACGGCAGAATCGTCGAGCGGGTTTTCGGCACCCGGGATGCGCATGAAGCCCGCAGCCTGCTCGAAGGCCTTCGGACCGAATCCCTTCACCTTCTTCAAATCTTCGCGACTGGCAAACGCGCCGTTCTCTTCGCGGTACTTCACAATCGCTTCGGAAAGCGTGTTGCTGAGGCCAGCCACATGAGAGAGGAGCGGAGCGGAAGCGCTGTTCACGTCGACACCGACCATGTTCACGCAGCTTTCCACAACTTCGTCAAGGCGCTTCTTGAGTTCGCGTTGGTTCACGTCGTGCTGGTACTGGCCCACGCCAATGGACTGCGGATCCACCTTCACGAGTTCGGCAAGCGGATCCTGCAGGCGGCGGCCAATGGAAATAGCGCCACGAGTCGTCACGTCTTCCTTCGGAAATTCCTGGATGGCAATCATGCTTGCGCTGTACACGGAAGCGCCCGCTTCCGAAACGATGACGCGCGGCGGAACCTTGCCCTTGAACTTCAATGCCATCTCGCCACAGAAGGCGTCGGTCTCGCGGCTCGCGGTACCGTTACCGATAGCAATGAGGTCAATCTTGTACTTGTCGATAAGCTGCATCAGGTAGACAGCCGCGCCAGCCTTGTCGTTGTGCGGTTCATGCGGTTTGATGATGCCGTGGTCCAGGAACTTGCCGTTCTCGTCAAGCACGGCCACCTTGCAACCCGTACGGAAACCCGGGTCGAGAGCGAGCACGGCCTTGTGGCCGGCGGGGGCGGCAAGCAGAACGTCCTGGAGATTCTTGGAGAACACCTTGAAAGCTTCCTCTTCGGCGGCGTCCTTCAATTGGAGGCGCACTTCGCTTTCCATACTCGGCTGCAACAGACGTTCCCAGGCGTCCCGGCACATTTCTTCCAGATACGGCTTCCAGACGGAGTCGCCCTTGATAACTTGGGCCTTGAGGTAATCCACCATCTCCTCGTTCGGGACTTCGATGGAAAGGCGCAGCACTTTTTCCTTTTCGCCGCGGCGGAGCGCCAGCATGCGGTGGCTCGGAATCTTGCCCACCGGTTCGCTGAAGTCGTAGTAATCCTTGAACTTGGTATCTTGCTTCTCGAAATCCTTCTTGACCTTGGAAACCATGACGCCCGTCTTTTCCACCTTGTTGCGGAGGAACTGGCGGAATTCGGTATTGTCGGCCACTTCTTCGGCGAGAATGTCGCAGGCGCCCTTGAGGGCGGCCTTCGGGTCGGCGAGGCCCTTTTCTTCGGAGAGGTAGATGCGGGCGATTTCTTCGGCAGTGTTGCCGGTATTTTCCTGTTCCCACATCAGGCGGGCCAGCGGTTCAAGACCGAGTTCCTTTGCAATCGTTGCACGGGTGCGCTTCTTGGGCTTGTACGGGGCGTAAATATCTTCGAGGAGAGTCTTGTCCTTACAGGCTTCAATCTGGGCCTTGAGTTCGGGAGTCATCTTGCCCTGTTCTTCGATGCTCTTGATGACCGTTTCCTTACGGTCTGCGAGTTCCTGCAAATAGTCGCGACGGTGGCTGATGTCGCGCAGTTCAATTTCGTTCAGCGTACCCGTCTGGTCCTTGCGGTAGCGGGCGATGAAGGGGACCGTTCCCCCCTGGTCCATGAGTTCGAGCGCCTTAGCGACGCGCCACACTTCGAGGTTAAGTTCTTCGGCGATAACTGCAGAAAAATCCATTTGATAATCCTACTTGTAGAATTTTAGGGTCATGAATGCCCTGGGTTGACACAGCGGCACGGCTTTCGCCGGACGCACCTCCGTTCGAAGGTAAGCGGAATATAGCAAAAGAAAAGTGTCAATTTTTGGACAAAACAGGGTTGTTTGGAAAAAAAATTTAGGGAAAACGCGCGGAACTTCGGCTTAATTCGTTGAGTATCAAGGAGATAGGGATGCAGCAATGAGCGATGAGCAGTGAGCGATGAGCAGTGAGCGATGAGCAATGAGCGATGAGCAATGAGCGGTGAGCGGTGAGCATGAGGCTCAGTAGCTCATACCTCAAAGCGAGCTTGCGAGCTATACAAGACTTGCCAATTTATTGGCTTAGTCGTTGTTATGCCCTATGGGTAGACCTCATAGCTCAAAGCGCAGCGACCTCAAAGGCACGAAGTGCCGCCCTCATACCTCGTCGGCTCTTTACTCTTAAACCTACGATGCGTAAATCCGTACCAAAATCCGGGATGTTCGCGGACTAGCCCGCCGAGCCAGTCGTTAAACGAGTCCATCACAGATTCTTTTCGGATTTCGACGGCATGAAGAACCTTCGTCGCATTCCCCCGCTCCTCCATCCAACAGACGAATACAGGGGTTTTCGGACGGTGATCCAGCAAAAATTCCGGGAGCGGGTTATTGTGTACGGGCTTTCCCAAAAAACTCCCGTCAGTTGCACTCGGGATGCGGCTATCCTGGTCGGCAAGCAGACAGAACAGCTTCCCGGCATCAAGCAAACGCAAGAACTCTCGCGGAGTACGCGCATCCACGGAATAGCGATAGCCATCGACCGCACGGATGCGCCCTTCCAGAATGCGGTTGAGCCACACCGGCTTCACGGGAATGTAACTCGCCGTGAGCGGAATTCCCAGACAACAGAGCCACGGACCGATAGCCTCGTAATTGCCGTAGTGGGCCGTTAGGAAAATTCCTCCCCCACGCATCTTGTCGAGGACATCCGCCGAGCCTTCCGCAATCTCGAAATTCCAGCCGTCAACACGGCAGGGATACGCCGAGAGAGCAGCGGGCAAGCGCTTGAACGTCCCGAAACGGAACAGGAGCTCGGCCACATGGCGCGAGAGGTTGCGAAGAATTTCACGGTAAAGTCTCCGGGCACAGGCTTTATCCGCAACAATACCGACATGATGCAAGTTCGCAAGAACCGTCGCACGCTTCCACCCGGCAAGGCAGAGCACATTGCAAGCAACACGGGAAAAAAACGTGGCACATATTCTGCGGAAAAAAGTCATCACAGGCACAATATACCATTTTTTGCCATCCGGGTTCCGAAAACAAAAAAGACCCCGCGGCATATACCGCGGAGACCGACAGCAGCGTCGCAGACACGAGCAAAACAGACAGCGCAGCGACCGACACTAGCTCCGCGGACACCAGCGTGACTGACAGCATCCCGCCCTCTCCCGGAGACTCCATGACCGTCCCAGGCGATACAGCCGTTTCCCCTGCCGACACGGCGAAAGTCCCGGGTGACACGGCCATCGCACGGATAAACCGGGGCCACTACACAGAGCGGGCCAGCAAGCAGCCCCAGCATCTGTACACGGCCAAAGGCCAGCGAATCCAGCACATCCGTAAGGGACGCGGCAAGGTCATGCGGGCTCTGTTCGGAAGGTAAGTTCGAGGCTCGGGGCTCCAGGTTCGAGGGGCGAGGCAGCCTTTCGTAGCGCTTCAAAGATTTTAATGGATTGCCCAGCGCAAATCAACCTTGACACCAACAAGATTGGCATAGTTCATTAAGGCAGTCAAGCCGATGCCCCACCCGTTGATATAACCAGCGGGCCGTGTCAGAGTATTTACAGGTTTATTCATCGACTTTTCAAAACGAACACCCGTAGAATAAACAAATCCAGGGACATCAAAACCCGAATACATCCAGCCTACTCCGAATTCCGGCTGAACGGACCAAAGATAGCCAAAAGGAAGATTGGGTCTGTACATAGCAAACGCTTCAGTCAAGCCAAAAAATCTCTTGTCTGAATCTAGGCCGCCAATCTCCCCAACTATTAGGACAAAATCACCTATTACCGTAACTTTACCCATAAGAAACTCGAATCCCAGCGATTCAGCAGAATTCGAAGAATCCTGACCGAATAGATGCATACCGACAATGCCGAAACCCAAATAAAAATCGACGATCTGATGGTCTCGTCGCGATTGGCGTCTTAGATTTATCATTGTTTTATTGGTTTCATTTCTCCCATAAACAGGAGCATCACGATCAATGGTATCTTGCAATGCCTGAATCTTCATACCAACATGCATTTTTTCCACACTAGCATAATCTTTTTTATTGAATTCGCGGACGAGCAGAGCATACTGAATGATCCTGCGATCATAATCAGACAAACGATTCAACGAATCCATAATTTGCGAATGGTTCGCTTCATAGACGGAATCAAAAATACTGTCCACCGTATTTAACAGTATTGATTCTTTTAGTAAAAGATCCCATTCCATCCGAGCTACTTTCAAAAGATCATCGCCTTTCTCAAAAAATTCCTCATAAAATTCCCGATGTTCAATCGGTTCATCCGGATGTGTCATGTAATAACGGTGAAGAGAATCCCTTAGCACCTTGAATCGTTCAAAACTCGGAATTTCTTGATAAATCGCCAATAAGGAATCACCGTAATAACCGTTATTTGAGAGAAACAGCTCCCAACCACACGAACCAGTCCCCCTATCAATATCATAGGCAAATGTCGCCGAAAACATTAGCGACATAAATACGAAAAATCTTTTCACATTAATCCATCTTAAATGCGAATTAAAAATCGACAGGCTCTTATTCAAAGTGGCTTTTTGCATTTCCTAGGCCAAATCACGATTGATGTACATTTTTAAATATAAAGTTTTTTACAAAAAATCCTCGGTCAGATAAACTGAACCGAGGATTTTTTAGATTCCGTCGCGACCAAAGGTCGCTCCAGGATGACGTTTCTGGATTACTTCTTCGGGAGCTTGACTTCCTTGCCGAAGTCGACGTTGGTCTTGTTGCCGAGCAACAGGGCGCGCGTTTTGAGCGGGAGGCCATAGCAGCGGATGAAGCCCGTGGCGTCCTTCTGGTCGTACATGTCCACATCGGTGAATCCACCGAGGCCCATGTCGTAGAGGCTGTAGGGGCTCTTGATGCCGGCCGGGATGATGTTGCCCTTGTAGAGCTTGAGCGTCACTTCACCGGTCACAACGCTGTTGACTTCGTTGAAGAAGGCGTCCATAGCCTGGCGGAGCGGAGTGAACCACTGGCCATTGTACACGAGGTTCGCGTACGTCATGGACATCTTCTGGGCTTCGAACAAAGTTTCCTTGTCGAGCACGAGCTGCTGCAGGCATTCGTGAGCCTTGTACAGGAGCGTACCACCCGGAGTTTCGTACACGCCGCGGCTCTTGAGGCCAACGAGGCGGTTTTCGACGATGTCCAAGAGACCGCAAGCGTTCTTGCCACCAATCTTGTTCAGGTATTCGAGGAGTTCGACAGCGCCCATCTTCTTGCCGTCGATAGCCACCGGATTACCCTTTTCGAAGGTAATCGTCACGTGGTCGGCCTTGTTCGGGGCCTTTTCGTACGTGGCGGTGTGCTTGAGGAATTCGTACTTGTGTTCCTGTTCCGGGAATTCCAGGACGCCACCTTCGTGGGAGAGGTGCCACAGGTTACCGTCTTCGGAGTAGATCTTCTTCTTGCTGATGCCGTTGAGCGGAATCTTGTGGGCGGCAGCGTAGTCGATAGCGTCTTCGCGGCTGTGGAACGTCCACTTCGGGTCCTTCCACGGAGCGATAATCTGGAGCTTCGGGTTCAAGGCGGCGTAGGTCAGTTCGAAACGGACCTGGTCGTTACCCTTACCGGTAGCACCGTGGGCCACGGCGTAAGCGCCTTCCTTCTCGGCAATCTTCACCTGGTACTTGGCGATGAGCGGACGGGCGAAAGAAGTACCCAGGAGGTAGGTACCTTCGTACTTAGCACCGGCGCGAACGGTCGGCCAAACGTAGTCTTCAAGGAATTCCTTCTTGAGGTCAAGAACGTAG
Source organism: Fibrobacter sp. (assembly GCA_017412605.1). Taxonomy (GTDB): domain Bacteria; phylum Fibrobacterota; class Fibrobacteria; order Fibrobacterales; family Fibrobacteraceae; genus Fibrobacter. The sequence goes on from JAFPWY010000004.1 coordinate 191,018, forward strand.
CACTTGGAAGCGCCAGTCTTGAGAGCCTTGTCTTCGAGGGCCTTGGCGTCCGGGAAGTCGTTCTGACCGAGGTCGGCGGCGAAAGCGATCACTTCGCAGTCGTAGTTTTCCTTGAGCCAGGGGATGATGATGGAAGTATCGAGTCCACCGCTATAGGCGAGGACAACCTTCTTCTTGGATTCTTTCTTAGCCATTTTGAATGTCCTTTTAAGAAAATTTTTAGACGGAATAAATGTAGCAAAAAAAGTGGCTAGTGATCAGTGGTAAATAAACAGAACCGTACGATAGTTACTATATTCAAAACATGAAGATTTCCAACAGGGCTCTCGGCTACATATCGATGATTGCGATCATCACCCTCTTCGCATACATCGGATACAGCATGTACATGGCACAGCAAGGAGTAAGCCACGTAGCCACAGTCGACTTCAACGAACTCGGCACCCTACAGCCCGAAGACCCCGTTGTCATCCGGGGATTCAGGGTCGGCACCATCGGGACCGTCACCTGGCTCGGGGACAGGGCCCGCATCACGGTCAAGTTCGACACCCCCGTAGTCCTACGAGAAGGGACCGAGTTCAACAACGTGAACTTCGCCCTCATGGGCCAGCGCCGCCTGGAAATCACCCCGTCAAAAACGGGAAAGGTCATGCCGGAGGACCACGTGTTCACCGGGCACTTCGAGCCGGGCATCGCCGAGGCACTCCGTTTCATCGAGAACGTCAACCAACAGGTATCCGTCATCCGTGACGTCATCCACGTCCTCACCGAAGGTGATTCGACGCACCAGTCCGCACCTGAAGTTTTCGAGCAGACCTTCAACGCCGTCGAGGCGTTCCTCGACAGCGCCGACATGGAGGCGGCAAGGATGTCGCCCCAGATTACGCAGCTGTTCAACCAGCTCAACCAGACGAGCAAGAGCATCGGCGAAGCGACCATCAAGGCGGACTCCACGATAAAACTTGCGACAAGCACCGTCAACGAGAAACTCGACAGCATCCAGAGCACCATCAGAACCATCTCGGAAACCGCCGAAAAGACGAACAAGGCCATCACGGATATCGAGAACAGCACGCTCTCCACCGAAATCCTGAAGACGACGCAGACCGTCGAGAAGATAAACACCATCATCGACAAGTTCAACCAAGTCGTCAAGGCAATCAACACCAAGGGCATCAAGATTTACGACAAGGATGGCAAGCCCGTCAAGCTCATCAAGTGGAAGAACATGAACATCATCGGGCAGACGGCCCGCAGCAAGGCAAGGGACCGCGCAGGCTCTGCCGCAGCCGTTCCAGCAAAGACAGAAGCCCCGAAAACCGACACCTCCGCAGCTAAGCCCCAGGACGCCAAAAAACAGTAGGTGCCGGCATGGACCTTTCGCAGTTACCGGGGCTCGGCCCCAAGAGGCTAGAAGCTCTGCACAAGACGGGAATATTCACCGTCAGCGACCTGCTCTACAACATCCCCCGTACCTACCTGGACCAGACAAAGGTTTCAAAAATTGCAAACTGCAAGGTCGGCGAGAAGGTCGTGCTGATCGGCACCGTGAGGCGCGCAGGCATCGTGCGTGGGCGAACGTCCAGATTCATCGCTTCATTTTCCGATGGTACTGGCGAGATTTCGCTTTTGTTCTTCAAGGCATGCCACTTCTGGAGCAAGAAAATCAAGCCGGACTCTCACTGGCTCGTGACGGGCACCGTCGGCGAGTACAGGGGCCTGCAGATTACGCACCCCGACATGCAACCCTTCGACGAGGGTGAAGAATTTAACGGGCGCATCCTCCCCGTCTACCCCATCAGCGAAGCCTGCCGCGAAGCGCGGATGGAACAGAAATTTTTCAGGCAACTGTACGCCACCGTGTTCAAGTTCCCGGGCCTCACTCTTCCCGGAGTCTGCCCGCGCGAGCTCACGGACTACCTGCACTTTGCGCCGGTCCTCGACAATTTGAGGGTATTGCACAATCCCGTGGATTTCGCCGCCATCCGCAAGGCCAAGGGCGAACTCAAGATTTTGGAACTCATGCCGTTCTGCCTGCGCATGATCCGCAGGCGGCAAAACCAGATGGTGCGCGGTCACGAAAGGCAAGTTGACCTGGGCCGCGTCATGCAGGCGCGCGCAGCACTCCCCTTCCAGCTCACCGACGGGCAGGAGAACGCGCTGAACGAGATTGTCGCAGGGCTCAACGGGAAAAAGCAGTTCCATGCGCTGCTGCAAGGAGATGTCGGCAGCGGCAAGACCGTCGTCGCCATGCTCGCAATGCTTGCCGTGTGCGGCGCGGGCGAACAGTGCGCCCTGATGGTACCCACCGACATCCTGGCAAGGCAGCACTACAAGACGCTCAAGCCGTTTTTTGACGCCGCAGGGATGCACCTGCAACTTTTGGTAGGCGCCACGTCCGCCGCCGAGCGCAACGTGATTTTGGGAGAGTTGCAGATGGGCCTTTGCGAGGCCGTCATCGGCACCCACGCCTTGTTCAGCAAGGATGTCGCGTTCCGTAACCTGGGACTCGTCATCATCGACGAACAACACCGATTCGGCGTGGGCCAACGCGAAGCGCTGCTCGCAAAGGGCGAATACCCCGACATGCTCGTGATGAGCGCCACCCCTATTCCGCGCAGCCTCGCCATGACGCTCTACGGCGACCTGAAAGTCATCAGCATCAAGGACAAGCCCGTAGGCCGCAAGCCCATCCGCACGCGCCTCGTGCCGCCTGAGAAGCGCGACGACATGAAGAAGTTCATCTGCAACGAGGCCGCAAACGGCAATCTCTGCTACTGGATCGTGAGCCGAGTGAATGCCGACGATTCGGGCGCTTCGACGAACTCAGGAAGCGAAGAAAGGAGCGCCTACAGCGTCGACGACATCGTCAAAGAAATGCGCGGCTACATCGACGTCACGCAGGCAGAAACCGCCGGGGGTAAAAAACTCCGCGTCGAGGGAATCCACGGGCAAATGGACGAAGCGAAGCGCGACGAAATTCTCAAGCAGTTCGCCCAAGGCGAAATCCAGATTCTCGTCGCGACCACCGTCATCGAAGTAGGCGTGAACGTCCCCGCCGCAAACCTCATGGTCATCGACCAGCCCGACCGATTCGGTCTGGCCCAGCTCCACCAGCTACGCGGGCGCGTAGGCCGCGGCAGCGTGCAAGCATGGTGTTTTTTGATGTTGCCGCCGGGAGATGCCGCCGAAGCCTCGATGGAACGACTCACGAAATTCGCGGGCACCGAGGACGGGTTCGAAATCGCCGAAATCGACTTGCAGACGCGCGGCGCCGGCAACCTCGAAGGCAACGAACAGAGTGGCGCATGGGTGTTCCGCTGGTTCGACTGGATTGCCGACCAGGAACTGATTTCCAAGACGCTCACCATGGCCGAGAACATCCTCGCAGATGCTGGCGCATTCGATGATGCCGCCCGCGAAAAAATCCAGACCTGGTACAACGAAAAACCGTCCGCCAATGCGGACGGAGTACACTAGATATGAGCTATTCCCGCAACATAATTGCCATCCTCGTATTCTACTTTATCTGCACCGTCAACGCAAACGCGATAACGTCCTGCGAATTTGACGAATACTTGATGAAATCCTACCGCTACATGACCTTCGATGATGACATCATCCCCAGGAAACTACTCCATTTTATCGAACAATATGGAGCAGATGTCGAAAATACACAATGCACAACAGAAAGCCTCCGCAACATACGGAAAGGGGCCTCGACATTCATCCACCTCGACGGGAATCATGAAAGGCCAAAATTCAACGCACAGAACTTCACTGACGAAGAAGTCGTCGTGTTGAACCTGTTCTTCGAATACGTCATGTCAAAGTACAACAGTTTCTATTCGGCAAGCAGCAAGAAAAAACACGAACAAAAAAACCTAATCGACCTTATATCCGAGCTTTCCAACGTAAGTAAATCCATACTCATCTCTGCGGCGAACAATCCGACCCCCCAAGGAATCGTGACAAGCGTGGCAACAAATTATGTTCCATCGTGGGTCTACTTGTGGATCCGTAGCGACAACCCCTTCAAGCACAATCCCAACTACGACATAGACTACTCTTGGCTAACCTTAAAGTGCGACATATTCCTGCAATCTTTCCCAGATAGCAAATACTCCGCCGCAGCGAAAAAAGCAGTCAACAACGATCTTGTCATAGAATTGAGGGAAAATATCAAGGACCGGCTCAATTTCCATTTTGGATTGGGATTTGCCGCAGGAAAGACCTTCACAAGTTCCTTTTTCGATCCCCATGAAGACTTTATTTCTGTTTCAATAATTCACCTTCGGCTTCAATTCTTTTCATTTGTTGCATTGAACCAAATAGATTATAGTATCGGCAATGGAGAAACCTCCATCGTAGGCGTAGACATGTTCGGAGGATATGCGCTTGTCGACAGAGAGTCCTTCGGCATTGATATTTTTGGAGGTGTAGGCTTTTCCGACGTAACTCTAAAAACACCCGACAACAAAGAGAAAGATAAAACCTACGGATACCTCGCCGCAGGCACGCAGGTATTCAAAAGGTTCCCGCTAGGTGATGTCTTTGACGTTATGCCGAAAATCCAATGGATAATCAAATACCATCCAGCATGCTCAAACGAGGTTACCCATAAAGAAGGAGTCGGGTATATCAACCAGATTTTCGGAGGTCTTAGCTTCGATGTCAAGCTTCCGATGGGAAAGGCCCGAAAAAAGAAAGGCTAGTCCAGCACTATCCTAGCAGCTGCGTCATGGTGCCGAACACGAGCGCGGTGAGCACGACGTTCAAGAAGAAGAACGCGCGGCGCACGATCATGAAGAACAGCGACTGCCAATGGAAAATGTTGTCGCTCGGCAGCACGAGTTCCTTGAGCCCCAAGAAGATGCTGATGATGCCAGTCACCACAAGCATCAGCGCACCGACGAAGTAGCCTTCCTTCCATACGACCACGGTGAGACCTATGCCGAAGATTACGGCGATAAAGCCGATGATAATCTCGATGCGCAGGATGATGTTCTTCCACTTTCTCTTGAGCTCGATTTTCTCTTCGTTCGTCATTGTCGCCTCGCCTTTTTACAGTTCCTTCGTTATCGTTACGGAGTAGTGCGGTTCGCCCTTCCCAGCCCCGTTCAGCGGGAAACTCACGTCAAGTTTGTTGACCGAGTGGCTGATGGACTTCGTCTGCACGAAACGCGCACCAAAACCAAGCACATAAATCAAGTCTTTCCTGTTGATGTCCTTGATATCCCACGCCGTCTCGCCAACATCGCCGAATACAACGAACACAGGCATAAGCGTCGCGATTTCGAAATCCGTAAAGTAGCGCTGTTCCAGATTACCAAATACGCGGGCCTGTCCAGCATAGAACCCAACAGGGAACCCAACAAAGCCCCCTTCTGTTCCACCCAGCGAAAGCTGGTAACCATAGCGAGCATCCTTATAGAAATCAACTCGACCCTTCAGCACCGTAGAGAACGTATTGTTCGGATGGAATATGTACTCCCCCGCAAATGCGCTGTAGAAATCACGACGGCGGCCGTGATCCAAGTAGAAATTCATCGCCGTCGCAAGGTTCAAGTGATTCCAGTCGCGGCCCAGGTACAGGTTCGTCAAGAAATCCAAACGGATATCATTGTCCGCAGAGCCCAACTGCTCGTAATTCTTCGACACATGGCCTTCCAGCACGGCGCCCTTGTTAATATCCTCTGTCCATTTTACATTGCGGAAATTCTTGATCTTCTCGTAGCGCAAGTTGGCATACCTCAGGTACATGCCCAAGCGGGAATCCTTGCGTTCCGGCACCCACTCGTCAGCCGCCGAAGCGGAATCGATGCCATAGTATCCATCTCCGTAGATGAATGGATTGGGGATTACTCGCCCATAATCTGCAGTCTTCCGCTGATAATCGTAAGTTGCGCCAAGGTAGAACTTACGCTGGACACCACCGAACGACCGGCTCAGGCGGAAACTCAGCGAATCCTCGATATAGTCTTTCACCTTGATGAGTTCGACAGGCTCATCGTTATTGAGTTCCGGCAACGATTTAACCTTTCCCGTAGTATCGTGGGAAATCCTGACCGCTGCGGGGGGCAGATTCCCAGTCCCATAGCGATAGCTGGGGAAAAACAGCCTTGTCATTTTTGATGTCGGCAGTTCACCGCTCCCGTAGAAAAGAGCAGTGCGTTTGTTTTTCAGGCCCTCGAGCGTGTACGCCCACTGGTTCACGCTCCTGCTGAGAAACGGCCGGTACATTTTCCAGTAAGCCAAGTAGCCATCGCTGTTATAGCTATACAAAAAATCCAGACGGTTGTAACGAATCAGGAAATGCGGGTCGCCGTACTCCACTAGCCACTTGTTGCGGAACCTGTCGTGTCCGTAATAAAAACCCAGCTGTTGCCCGAACCCCAGGAAATTGCTCTCGCGGATACCGACAATGTAATTCAGATTGTCATAGGTAAATTCCTTGCCCTCGAAGCCGCCGCCAACGGTAGGCGTCAGCGTCCAGTTGTCACTCGTGTGTACCGTCGCGATATTCTTGCCGTCTTCCTCCGACATCGTGATGCTTGCGTCGCTCAAGAAAATCTGGCTCCGCAAAAAACGTTCCGACTCGAGAAGGTAATCCAAGTTCACGGAATCGCCTTCATCGAACAGGAGCAACTTGCGCACGGTCATCTCGCGCGTCTCGATATGCCACCAGTTCAAGATATCGTAGGCCCACTTGTCGTATTGCGTATGGCTCTTGGAATCGTCGAAGGCATCACCGATATCGTAGCGGATGGAATCCACACGGAAAACCGCAGTGGAATCCTCGGAAAAAGCAGAACCGGCCCACAGGGCAACAAATAGAAATACGCAAGCAAGTAGTCTAGACATAATAACTCTGCCAATATAGAAAATTACGGGCCTTGGCGGCCAGGCCACAAAAATCTATATTTGCACTGGGTAGCGGATGGCCGCCGGCAGCAATGCTGGAGGAAAGTCCGGGCACCGCAGGGCAGGATGCTGGATAACGTCCAGGCGCGGAAACGCGACAGAAAGTGCAACAGAAAGCAAACCGCCCCGTTCGGGTTTCGGCCCGTCGTGGTAAGGGTGAAATGGCGAGGCAAGAGCTCACCGCATTCCTGGTGACAGGGATGGCATGGTAAACCTCATCCGGTGCAAGACCAAGCAGGAGTCCGTCCGCAAGGACCAGTTGCTGCCCGCAGCTGTTGGACATCCGGGTAGGTCGCTTGAGGCGGTCGGTAACGATACGTCCAGAGAGATGGTCATCGCCTTCTTCCGAAGGTACAGAACCCGGCTTATAACTACCCTACACGAATGCCCCCGCCAAAAGCGGGGGCATTCTCCATTATCTTGAATTTTTTCTACAAACTCACAAACTTTCGCGAACTCAGGAAAGCGACAAAAGCGCAAAGCGCCACCGACAACGCGAGGACGACCGCCGGGATTAGCAGCCCCTGCAAAAAGGCCTCGTGACCCAGTTGGACTAGCAACAGCAACGGGACCACCACGAACAAGGAAAGGTGTGCTGCCGCGCGCACCGTTTTGACCCGCAGCGAAAGCACCAGCGAAAACGAGTTCGTTACAAGCACGGCGGAAAGCGCACCGAGAAAAGACGCCACGGCTTCCGTCATAGAGACTTCGGAATGGGCAAGCCAATAGAAGGATTGCACCAACAACGAGAACGCCACCGGGAACGGAAGGACCGCCAATAGCTTACCCCAGAAAAGTTTCGCAGGAGCAATCGGGGACAGTTGCAGGAGTTCCATCGAGTTGCGTTCGCGTTCCCCCGCAAAGCTGTCCGCCGCCAAGGGCGCCCCCATCGGCGCCATGAGGCAGCCGAGAAGGAGCATCATGTAACCTTCCATGCCCTCCATAATCTGCCCGCCGTAACGGAACACCGCAATTCCCTGCGACGCGGCCAATATGACCGGCGGGATGATAAAGGGAATCCAGAACCGGGGTTCCCTAAATATCAGGCGAATCTCGTGGCGGAACACATGGAGCATAGCGCAGGATTACAGCAAGTCCTTGAAGAAATCGTTGCCCTTGTCGTCCACGAGGATGAACGCCGGGAAGTCCTTGATCGTGATCTTGCGGATGGCTTCCATGCCGAGTTCCGGGAAAGCGACGATGTCGTTGCTCAGGATGTTCTGCTCGGCAAGGATGGCCGCCGGGCCACCGATAGAGCCGAGGTAGAAGCCGCCGTACTTGTGGCAGGCGTCGGTCACGTCCTGGCTGCGGTTACCCTTAGCGACCATGATCATCGAGGCGCCCTTGCTCTGGAAGCGCATCACGTACGGGTCCATACGGCCAGCAGTCGTCGGGCCGAAGCTTCCGGTGGGCATGCCTTCCGGCGTCTTGGCCGGGCCGGCGTAGTAAATCGGGTGGTTGGACACGACTTCGAGAACGGTCTTCTCGATATCGGTAAGAGCTTCGCCCTTTTCCTGCTTGTCGAAGATTTCTGCAATCTTGGCGTGAGCCATGTCGCGGGCCACGATCATCGTGCCCTTGAGGTTCAGGCGGGTCTTGACCGGGTACTTGGTGAGTTCGGCGAGCACGTCCTTCATCGGGCGGTCGAGGTCGATTTCCACAGCCGGAGCCATGTTCACGGCGTCGCCCTTCGGCAGGTACTGTTCCGGATTGTGTTCCATCTTCTCGAGCCAGAGGCCGTTCTCGTCAATCTTCGCCTTGATGTTGCGGTCGGCGGAGCAGCTGACGCCGATGGAGACCGGGCAGCTTGCAGCGTGACGCGGGCAGCGGATCACGCGCACGTCGTGCACAAAGTACTTGCCGCCGAACTGGGCGCCGATGCCCGTCTTCTGGCAGATGTGTAAAACCTTCTCTTCCATTTCCACATCGCGGAACATACGGCCACCTTCGCTACCGGTAGTCGGAAGATCGTCAAGATAACCGCAGCTCGCAAGCTTCACCGTATGGGTGTTCATTTCGGCAGAAGTACCGCCAATCACGATGGCGAGGTGGTACGGAGGGCAAGCCGCCGTGCCAAGCGTCTTCACCTTGTCGCTGATGAACTTTTCAAGGGACTTCGGGTTGAGGAGCGCCTTGGTCATGGGCCAGTAGTAAGTCTTGTTGGCAGAGCCACCGCCCTTGGCGACGAACAGGAACTTGAGGTCGGCACCTTCTTCGGCATGGATGTCGATCTGGGCCGGGAGGTTGCAAGCCGTGTTCTTTTCTTCGTACATGGTCAAGGGCGCAATCTGGCTGTAACGCAGATTCTTGCCGGTGTAGGCATTGTAGATACCTTCAGAAATGGCCTTCGCATCGTCGGCGCCGGTCCAGACCTGCTGGCCTTTGTGACAAATACAGATGGCGGTACCGGTGTCCTGGCAGAACGGGAGGATTCCCTTGGCAGCCACGCAGGCATTCTTGAGGAGCGTAAGGGCCACAAACTTGTCGTTATCGCTCGCTTCCGGATCCTGGAGAATCTTCGCAACCTTCTGCGTGTGGGCCGGGCGGAGCCTGAAACTCACTTCTTCGAATGCCGCCTGGGCAATCTTGGTGAGCGCCTCGGGGGCGACTTTCAAAATCTTCTTGCCTTCGAATTCGGCGACAGAAATGCCTTCCTTGCCGAGGTTCACGTATTCAGTCTTGTCTTCGCCGTGTTGCACGGTCGCTTCGTATTTGAATGCCATAGTAGTAGTCGGGTTTGAGGTTTGTGATCGGGCGCCAGAGGCACCCTTTGAGGTTAAAGGTTATGAGTTTTGCATAGCTCGTTCCTCTATAAAATTAAAATTTCTCTCCTCGCCCGTCTCTTATCTCCCGTCTGTTTTTCCCTGACTAGATGGAGCGGTCCCGCCCGACATGGGTGCCTTTTTTGCAAAAAAAGCCGATGAGAGGTCAAAATGGAGCATTTTTTTTACTTTTTTGAACTTTTTTAGGCACAACCGCCAATAGAAGTGTTATTTTTTGAGCATAAAAGTTTTTAACCCCAAAGAGGAATATCATGATGAAGAAGATTCTGTTGGCAACTCTGGTTGCATCCGCAATGGTCTTCGCTGCCGAAGCCGCAGCTCCCGCTGCCGCTCCCGCAGCTGCTCCTGCCGCTGAAGCCGCTCCCGCCGCTGAAGCCGCCGCTCCTGCTGCCCCTGCTGCTGAAGCCGCCGCTCCGGCCGCCGAAGCCGCACCTGCTGCCGAAGCACCCGCCGCCGAAGCTGCCGCTCCGGCCGAAGAAGCCGCAGCCCCTGCTGAAGCCGCCGCTCCGGCCGCCGAAGAAGCTGCCGCCCCGGCCGACTCTGCCGCTCCGGCTGCTGAAGAAGCCGCTGCTCCGGCCGCTGAAGAAGCTCCTGCTGAAGTTCTCGAAACCAAGGCCGAAGAACCGGCCGTCGACAGCGCTGCTCTCGCCCAGGCCGAAGCCGACAAGAAGGCTGCCGAAGAACAGGCTGCTGCTGAAGCCGCCGAAAAGAAGCAGCAGGAATCCAGCACCATGGGTTCCGCCAAGACCACCATCATGGAAAACCCGTGGGAATTCCTGATCGTGTCTGCCGCCTTCGTGGCTTCCGTGCTCGTGATCATCTTCACCGGCAAGGACTAAGTTCTTAGAACAACCGATATTCTCGGCGCCCAGCGACAGCTGGACGCCTTTTTTGTTTGTTGTCGTTTTTTTACAAATTTTGAAATCTGCCCCAAATGCAGCAATTTGCGTTTTTTAAAGCGCAATCGCAATGTTGTTTTTTGCTCAACGGAAATACGTTGTTTTTTTTAACAACAAAAAACGCCCCCTATATAATAATGGTTATGGGCGTGTGATTAATTTCACATATAGACTATATAACTATTTCCATATGAGGAGGCAAAATGGAAAAGTCTATCTCTAAAGCGGTAAAATTCGGTGCGGTTCTCGCATTCGGTCTTGCCGTGAACAACGCATTTGCCGTGGATGCCTGCAACGAGGATATGGGGCATTCCGGAAACGGATCCAACGTGAGCGGAAACCAAGTCGGTTCCATTAATGGCACGCCTTGGGGCTTCGAACAGTGGTACCAGGGCGGCAATGCAACCATGACCTACTACAGCAACGGCACGTTCAAGGCCAACTGGAGCGGTTCCAGCGACTACCTGACCCGCGTGGGCTACCAATACAATGGAAACGGAATAGACCACAAGACAAAACACTTTACGGTCGACTACAAGTACACCAAGACCGGCAACGCCCAGTACGGCTACATCGGCGTGTACGGCTGGACCAAGAACCCCGAGACGGAATACTACGTCGTAGACGACTGGTTTAGCAAGCCGAACGAACAGTACATTGGTGAAAAGTTCGGCGAAATCACCGTGGATGGCGCAAAATACACAATCCACGCATTCCTCCGCCAGCAGGAACCCTCCAAGTCCGGCACTTCCACATTCGTACAGTTCTTCAGCGTGCGCGAAACCCCGCGCCAGTGCGGACACATCGACATTTCTGCCCACTTCAAGAAGTGGGATGAACTCTTCACCGGTCAGAACCAGCAACTCCGTGGTTCCAAGGGCGGTGGATCCGCTCAGCTCAAGTTCGGTAACGTGACCGAAGTGATGCTCATGACCGAAGCCGGTGGCAATGCTTCGGGCTCCGTGGACTACACCTACTTCAACATGAGCGACAACGGCGAAGCTAGCCCGGTTGGCGGCGGCGAATCCGCACAGAGCAGCACAAGCGGCGACGCCGGTGCCGGTCAGGGTGCTGGCCAGGGCGCAGGTCAGGGTGCTGGCCAGAGCATGGGCGGCTTTGACATGGGCAACTTTGACTGGAGTTCCTTCGGTCAGGGCGGCGGTCAAGGCGCCGGCCAGGGCGGCGGCCAAGGCGGTTTCAACTTTGGCGACTTTGACTGGAGTTCCTTCGGTCAGGGCGGCAACGGCGGCTTTAACTTTGGCGGTGACCAAGGTGCCGGCCAAGGCGGTGGCAACTCCGACTTCAGCAACTTTGACTGGGGTGGAACCGGCGACAACACCGGAACCGACAACGGCAACACCAACCAGGGCACAACCACTCCGGATCCGGTAGCCGTAAATCCGACAATTACCCCTGTCGACAATGGCGGAGCCTTCGCGGCACTCCCCACCGACATCAAGGCGGTCAACGCAGCCAAGACATACCAAGTCTTCAATGCGACCGGACGTTACTTGGGCACACTCGAAGTCTCCTCCGGCTCGACACTCAGCGACGCCATCTTTGCCAAGTTCGGTAAGGTAGGCATCTACATGGTCAAGAGCGGCTCCAAGACGAAGTCCGTCAAGGTCACACACTAAGCTTCATTCTGAAGACTCCTTAACAGAAAGGCATCTCGGGAAACCGGGATGCTTTTCTTGTATGGTAATTTTAAAAGTATCATTTCAAACTATCTGAGAAATTTTATATCAAGCTAGCCAGCTAATAGCACATACAATGTAATACGCTTTTACTTTGTCAAACATTCGCACTAGCTTATTTTAAATAAAAAACATAAAGTAACGTTTCAAAACATCTTTTTTTTGTAAAATTTTACTTAGCACCATAGGAGGAGCCGATACACTCTCCTACTTCTGGACAAGCAGCCATATCTTTTCTTACAATGTTCGCTTTTTACTTAGATCCAACAGCAATCAATTAATCCGGCAAAACCCTATAATTAGGATTTATATATATGTTCCTGACGTAGGCCCCGATCCTGATGACGAGCCCGAGCCAGAAATCCGCAGCTACACCCAAAACTCCGTCCGCTGCATCAAGGACTAACTCTTTCAATCCCTATACCAAAAGGGTCTGCGGAAAACCGCAGACCCTTTTAGTTTGATTTAAACCATTCGCTAGTACGCTACGTAGCAGAGCACCTGCATAGAAGCCTTCACCGTAAGTTTCGTACCGGCAGCAGAGCCATCCTTACAAGCTGCAGGCGTAATATTTTCAGAATAGTTAATCGTATATTCCTTACCATCGATTTCGAGAATAATGCCATTACCCTCGGCACTGCAGATCAGCTGGCAGTTAACCGCATTGGACGGATACTGCGCCACCAGCGTTTGACCCGACGTGAACGCCTTAGATTCATCGGCCTTCGAGTGAGCAATCACCACATCCACCTGATCCGGGTCGACAACGGACACCGACTCGCAGGTATACTCCTGGACGGTCTTGTCGCTGTTGGTCACCGAGACTATGGCATTCACGGTTTTCTTGTGCATTTCTCCCGTTGCAACCATCGTTGCAGACGTTCCGCTGCCAGAGACCTCGGCATCGTTCGATTTCCAGGAGTACCCTGTAATTTCCGCCTCGGATTCCGCTTCGACAGTCCAAGAAATCGTCTCGCCCGCATTGACGGAATTCTTAGCCGCCTTGCAAGACGTGACCGTAATGGGAATGCCCTGCACGCGGAGCGGGTCACACTCGACATCGTTACCATCAACTTTCAACGTAGCCTTATAGATACCGGAAGTTTCGTAGGTCTTGTTCACCTTGTCCAAGCCGTTGCCCTTCAGGACCTTGCCATCATCAAACGTCCAGACAAACGGGGCCATGATTTGATCAAACACGTCGCCAGCAGAACGGAAGAAAGCCCAAGTGGCCATCCCCCCCTTTTCAATTTCTGCAGTCGTCGGAGCACAGGACCCTTTAACGACCTTGTTCGCTTCGGCAAGTTCTTCCTCGGAACTCACAGTTTCTGTCACAGGCTCAGTCACCGGCTGCCACTCGGCAGTCGATGCCGATTTAGGAGTAGGCTTGCTGTCGTCGCCCGACGGAGATGTTGAAGATTTTCCGTCCCCAGGTTTCTTGTCATCCGCTTTACCCGAGTCAGGATCGGTCGTATTACCGCCCTCTCCCTCTTCCGAAGAAGACGAACCATATAGGTTCTGGCCATCCTCAAGGCTCACGATCGAATCACCGGCATCTTCCGATCCCGATGACGAATCCGAGCTGCAACTAGAAAAACAGAGCGCAAGCGCAGAAGCACCCGCCAAAACAGGAACAAAAAAATTATTCAAACGAAGCATAATAGAGAAATATAAAAAAAGAAGCGCATAATCATCGTAAAAAAAGATTACGTGTCAACAAAACGTGATTAAAATGGCTATTTTCTATATAGTTTAATATATGGCTTTGGGATTACACGTTAAGGAGGCTTTATGCCGTTTTTTATTGTTCTCTTTTTTGCACTTGCGGTAAACCTTATCGCAGCAGAACAGGAGCAGCCCACCCCCTACGATCTTATCAGGCCCATGTGGCCGATGAAATGGGACACGGCCGCCACTGACGATGGCGGAACCGTAGAAAGTTTCAGCAAGTACGTGCCGAACAAAAAAAAGCATAACGTAGTCCCCCCTGTCGGATCCGTCCCCCAGGACTTCGTCGCGAACGGGTTCATCCCCGATACGCTGAACCAGGCCTTCCGTGACGCCCAGAACCTCCGCATCGGCCGTATCCGCGTGAACCAGGCCGGCTACCTCCCCGACGATCCCGAGATGCAGTTCTACTACGTCTCCAACGGTTCCTGCTCCGAGACATTCTCTATTGTCGACCTCGAAGGCAACGAAGTGGCCACCGGCGGAACATTCACGTCCTCCGGACTCAAGACGTCTGCACACTGGGAAATCAAGGCCGGCACGGACGCCGCGACCGCCAACCAGGGCCGCTACGAAACCACGGCCGACGCCCCCTCCGGAACCGTATGTATTGGTAACATCGTCCAGCTGGCAGGCAGCCTTTCGCTGGAGACCCGCTACCGCATCAAGGTTTTAAAGCAGCTTTCCTCCACGTTCATCATCAGCCCGCGTGTCTACTCCATGGTGCGCGACGCACTCCTCAAATTCTACGGCATCAACCGCAGCGGCAACTCGGAATCGTGGTTCCATAAGCCGAGCCATACCAAGGACGGTGCAGGCCCGGTGGTGAACGACATCGGCGGAGCCGTGGCCGGTACAGTCTCCTTCAAGGAAGGCGACCTGCAGGGCGGCTGGTACGACTGCGGTGACCACCTCAAGGAATCTTACACGCAGGCCTACGCATTCATGGTGCTTGCCGTGGTCGCTGGCGGCAACCCGGACCGCGACGACGACCACTACGCCTACAACCAGGGCGAAACGATCAACACGGACGGTATCCCCGACATCTTGCGCGAAGCCAAGCACGGGGCGGACTTCTTCCTGAGAGCTTACCGCGCCGCCAATGGCGTCGTCGACAACATGGCGGTATCTATCGGAAACTTCGGCGCCGACCACAGCTGGTGGGGCCGTCCCGAAAACCAGGACGCACTCCCGGCCACGCTCGCCCGTCGCGGTGGCCCGCACGAACGCGATGTGCGCCTGGGCGAACTCAACGCGAACGTCTCGAGCGAAATCGCCGCAGGTCTTGCCATCTTGGGCCGCGAATACGCCACCTACGACAAGGCGTTCGCCGACTCCTGCAAGATGGTCGCCACGCAGATCTATGAATTCGCCAAGGACTTAGCCCTGGGCCGCAAGACTTACGGCAACAACAAGTACAAAGGCGACTGGGGAACCCCGGCCTATAGCGGCAGTAACTCCTACCTCGACGACATCAGCGTCGCGGCCATCGCCCTCCACTTCGGCACCTATCCGGATTCCGGTATGAAGTACTTGAACGACGCCGTCGAAGACAAGACCATCGGCGTGGAACAGGAACCCGGCGTGGGATTCTTCCGCGGCGGTTGGTTCGCCGGCTCCCGCGACGGTATGCGCAAGTCCAGCAACACGGACTGGGCCAACGTCCAGACTTACGCCCTTTACGCATTCTACAAGCTCCTGCTCAGGGACGACGCCACCGCCGAAAGCTTTGGCATCAGCAAGGAAGACCGTCTGTGGTACGCCGAAAACGTCGCCTTCATGCTGGCCAACAACGTCGCCGCAAGGTCTGGCGAAGGCTCTACCTCCATCACCATTCCGCACCCGAGCAATGGCTCGGCAACCGTTTCGGCAAGCGATCTGTGGTACCAGATGCAGTACCAGATGGCCTGGATTTACAACCGCTACCAGGCAGGCAACATCTTTGACGTGTTCGCCTATGCCGACGTGACCAAGGACCTCGAAGGCATCCGCCTGCCGCAGAAGGGCGTACAGAACTGGAACTCAGCCAAGATGAAGCAGCTCGGTATCAACCAGCTCAACTACCTCTTCGGCGTGAACCCGTGGGACATTTCCTTCCTGATTGGCGTGGGCGACAAGAGCGACAACCACCCGCACCACCGCGGCGCCAACCCCGAAGGCAAGAACATGCCCGGCGCAGGCTACAAGTACAACCCGCCCACCGGCGCCATCTTTGGCGGTGTTCCGCCCGAGGGCACCAACGAATGGATTCCGAGCACGCTCAGTTGGGAAGACTACTTCAAGTCCGAAACCTGTATCGACGGTACGGCAATGTTCCTCGCCGCAGCGACAACGGCCATCAAGGAAGAGGACCGCAACCGTGCTCCCTCCAAGATCAATGTGGAAATCCGCTACGTCGGTTTCGATTCAGCCATCGTGAAGATTTCGCAGGATGTCCGCGGCCCGGCAATGATCCTGTACAGCACCAACGAGACCGGCCCCTTCAGCACCGCCGTCAAGGATTCCGTCCCCGGAGTCTCGCATGACATCCACATGACCGGCCTCCAGAACGGAACAACGTACTACTTCAAGGTCATCGCCATCAACGCCCGCAGCGAGGCCTACACGACCAAGTGGCTCGTCGACAGCACCAGCACCCCGTTCTCTTTCACCACCCTGGCTAGCCAGCCGGGTCCGGCCGATATCCAGAACGTAAAGGTCTGCAACCTCTCCGCCGACAGCGCCGAAATCATGTGGTACACCCCGAACGGCCAGTACGAATCCAAGATGTACTGGGATACCGTCCAGACCACTTACGACAAGATGCAGTGGAATACCGGCGACGGCAACGCCGACGTATCGGGCATTCCCACGAACTTCCACTACGTAAAGATTGGCGGGCTCGAAGAAAAGACGACCTACTACTACTGCGTTGAAAGCAATGGAGTCCGCAGATGCAATAACGACAAGAACCAGCCGCTCAAATTCACGACTCCGGTACGCCGCTACAACTTCGATGTCAGCGTGTACCAGTATGAGTTCACCGGCTTGGACTTCTTGAACTTGAATCTTATCAACAACGAAGACAAGCCCTTCAGCGACCTGACACTGCGCTTCTACGTTACCGCAAGGCCCGAAGAAATCGAAGCCACGCCGGGCGTGAACAACCAGCCGGGTACCTGCCCGCTGCTCGTTGATGAAGATATCTGCCAAGCTTACGACGAAGCGGGTTTCAACAGGCCCTGCGTCAACAAGAACGGCGAAAGCGTCGATGACTCCCTGCGTTACTACCTGAGACATGCAGTCCCCGTCAAGCTCGAAGACACCTACGACGCCGCGACAGGGACATACGACTGGTACATTCCTATCCCGCTTGGCGGCACCACGATCAAGTCGTCTTCGCGCATGCGTATCGACATCGGTGTCTCGTCGGGTATCTACCAGAACGGAATATGCGAAACGCTCCGTACCCCGGCCAAGAAGCGCCTTTCCGCGACTTCCGGGGACTGGTCCTGGTCGCCGCACACGCGTGACGAAGACGGCGCGGACTACGACGGCGTTCCGGTCTGGGACAAGGACCAGGGCGATATCGAGCAGGCTCCGGTCAACCCCTACATCGTTGTCTACCGCAAGGACGAGTTCATCTCCGGTTTCAGCCCGTCTTACCAGGAAATGGTGACGAAAAAGGCTGACTACAAGATGACGGTCGCCTACGATCCTCCGTTCAACGTGTCCAACGGTTCTTACATCAAGATTGACTCGACCAAGAGCACGATGCATGTTTACGGAACGGCGCTCATCACCGAAAGCGGTTATGTGACCGACATTTGGGTAAACGGTGTGGCGCTTACCCCTGAGCAGTTGAAGAATGCGGCCATATATAACTACGAAACGGGCAAGTATGACCTCGACATTCCGGTGAAATTGACCATCGGCACGAACAAGGTCGACATCACCGTGTTCGCCGGCCCGAACCCGGAATGCTCGGAATGCCAGGAAAATGGCGGCTGCGCATTCAACAACCGTACATATTTTGTGCAATTCAGCAAGGGTGACCGCACTGCCGGCAAGATCCAGCTTCTCCGTGACAACGGCAGCACCGTCAGCAGCCCTGTGGTCGACAATCCGATGAAGTTCAAGATCTTCGTGAGCGACAAGGATAATGCGAAGAATTCCACTGTAAGCGTCACGTTGCGGAACTCCCGTACCAACGAGACGTCGACTGTCACCCTGAAGAGGACCAACGATGCTCTCGGTTACTTCGAAAGCGACTGGCTCACCGCAATCAGGGTTGAAGACGCCAGCCTACCCGAAGTTGCTCTGTTGGGTGGTGACACGGTCACTGCAATCTACATTGACGCCGAAGACGAAGAAGATTCCACGTCTCAGTACTTCTACGCCAAGCCGACGACCCCGATCCCGCAGCTTGCGAAGCTGGTAGACACCGACTGCAATTCCGCAGCCGACGTCATAGAGATGACCTTTACCGGAAGCAAGTTCGACAACAGCAAGGTCAAGCTGGACAGCGTCGCTATCATCCTCAACGAAGACAGTTCAAAAGTTCATATAGCAAGGCCTTCTGGCTCTATCACTGGAGATGAAGTCCAGTTAACACTAGAAAGCGACTTCCCAGCAATTGCAGCTCCCAGCGGAAAGGTGCAAATCTACATGACGGAATCGGGCTCGGCCAAGTTGGCAGAGATCCAGATTACCGACGGAATTGCCCCGACACTTATGGGCGTGACCATTTTGGAAAACGAGAACCACATGTATCCGCAGGACACGCTCAAGGTCGTGTTCTCCGAACCGGTCAACCTGCCCTCCAAGACCACATGGCCGTTCCGCATCACGAATGGTGCTGCAGACATTTCACAAGAAACAATTGTTGTTCGCTCGGCCACCTCAACAGACAACGGCAAAAGCTGGCAATATGTCATCGAGGGTAATACCGACGGCAAAATTGTCAAGCAGAGCTTTAAGGCAGAAATTGCTGCCAGTTTCACTGTTACCGACATAGTCGGCAACACCCTTTCCACCTGTAACGGACCTGTCACCATCACGGAATCGGTCCGTCCGGTGCCGGCACGCTATGCGGCAATCATCGACTCGACCGGAGACGGTCAGCCCGACGAAATCTACATTGAATTCACCAAGCTTCTCCGCGAAAAAGACATGTTCGACACCATCGACGTCTACTGGGGCAACCCGGACATCTACAAGGTCTTCGGAAAGCCGCAGAACGGCTGGGCTCTGGACACCCTCCTAGGAGATGTTGTCGACAAGATATCGTACGTCGTCGACTCGTCTAACGGAACCTGGTCCACCAAGGAAAGGACCTCCTGCGAAACGGTCAATGTTCCGGATACAATCTACACCACTGTCGAAGACGTCGACTCCACAACCGGCGAAATAACGAAACGCAAAGTTGTCCAGTCAGTCGGCTTGAAAACAGTGGAAGATCCTACAACGTGCAAGACTACGATTGACTCCACGTTCATCCCGGCAACGACCGAAGTCGTCGAGAAGGTTCAGAACCAGTACTCTATCATCCGCATCCCCATACCCGAAGGCACATACAAAAACGTGACCTACGGCAGCAGGGCGGGTAGCGGCCTGATTCTGCCGAGGCAAGGCCCGAGGGGTGGATTCTTTGACGACAATACGGCACCTCTTTCCGACAAGTGTCCTCCAGTTATTTTGAAGGCTTCTTGGAGGGGAATCGACTTGCACGATGCCGGACAGACAGACTTGCTGACGCTGACTATGTCCGAGCCTCTAGACTCCGTGCCGGAAAAGACCATCCTTATCGAAAGAATGCGCGACGACAAGTCCGGAGTCTTTATAGAGAAGGGTCATCTTGATCGAATCGAGAACTCCATAACCAATTCGACAATGATTACCTACTACTATAATGACGATGACAAACTGACGACTACCGTTCACATCGGTGACTACGTAAGACTCGTTTCCAATGCGGAAACAAGTTACTACAAGGATGCTGCAGGCCAGTTTGCCGGAGAGGAAACCCCCTGGGTTCCGGTGGTAGGCGTCGTTAGCAACGTCAAGATCAAGGTGTCGATGCCCGAGCACCTCGTTACAGGTAAAAAAGAAATGGCTTACAACGGCGCTGCCCTGACCAAGGACCAGGCGTTTAGGCTTTCGATCAAGAACAAGAGCGACGACGAGATTGTCATCGCCGAAGGCAACGACAAACTCCATCCGGTCTCGGCTCCTCCCGTGAGCAACTACATCCACGGCGGTCCCGTGTTCCAGATCGACCTGACATTGCCGCAAGTCCTCGAAAATACCATTTCCGGGGAAGCAAAACGCGCTTACAAGCTTAATTTGGAATTTGACATATTCACAAATCTCGGTTCTTTTGTAAACAAAGTAACATACAGCATGGACATCAACCAAGTGAAGCAATACATCAGCGCCAACAGCACTATAAGCCTGTACTTGGAATGGTGTTCTATCGAAGGGGCACCAATCAGCGAAAAGAGCAAGAAGATCGGCACCGGCGCATACATCGCACGCTACGACATCTCGGCGAAGAGCGAGTATGTAGCAAAGGAGCCGGACAGCGGAGACAAGACCGAGACCAAGAAGAAGAATACGGACGGAACCATTTCGTTCGGCTTCCGCCGGCCTCCGAAAAAGTAAGCATTACGCAAGTTTTTTAAAGCAAGGCAGTGAGTCCAGACGGATTCGCTGCCTTTTTTTACAACAAAAACCCGACATTTTTGCGTGATTGGAAAAACGGAGATTCAACAGAGGGTTTCAGATTGAGCCAATTTAAAGTATATTTCCTACTAGTACTCTAAAAATGTTCGCTATGAAAAAACTTTTATTTTTTGCCATTTTTATCGGCGCATTCTGTTCCGAGGTTTTCGGAGCTGTTGGCGCCCTCCCCGTCATTGACCGTACCTGCACCACCTGCGAACGGCGCTACCTAGACTCACTGAACGTCTACAACAGGCGTCCCATCCGCGTCAACCAGGCCGGGTTCAGGCCGCAGGACTACAAATATGCCTATGTGGCCGATATTCCCGTCGGGACAAAATTCTCCGTCATCGATGCAAACAGCGGTAAAGAAGAATTCAGCGGAGTCACCACGAATATCGGACAGGCAATCAAGCCGAACATCTGGATTAACGGTGCATTCAACTCCATCGCCAGCGTTTACGAATTCGGTTCGCAGGATTCCATAAGCAACAAGACCGAGCTTCTTACACGCGCAGACTTTACCCAGCTTAACAAGCAAGGCGAATACTTTATCGTCATCAAATCGGACACGTCAGCAACGTTCCACATCCATCCGTCCATCTATAACGCCATTCTCGAAAACGCGCTCCAATTTTTTGGTGTGCAGCGCTGTGGTGACACGAAATCGCATTTCCACGGTCCATGTCACCTCAAGGACGGCTCCGCCATCGGGCACGACCTCTCTGGCGGCTGGCACGACTGCGGCGACCATTTCAAGGTTTCCGAAACACTCGGCTACACAGCCTACGTGCTCTCAATGGTCTACTTGGTTTACGAGGACAAAGCCGAAGACCGTTATGGCGAATCCTATGACGACACCGTACATATCGACGGCATCCCCGACATTCTCTACGAAGCAAAAATCGGCACAGACTACCTGCTCAAGCTCTACAAAGCATCGAAAGCCGACGGCCTGATCGACAAGGGCGACATGTACCATTCCGTGGGTGTTGATGACGCCGACCACCAATACTGGGATTTGCCGGAACGCCAAGACGCCCAGTCAGCGAGCAAGGGCGGTCCGGACCGCGTTGTCGCCAAGGGAATCGGTACCAACACGGCGGGCGTCTTCGCCGCCGCCATGGCCAACGTCGCCAAGGGCTTCGAAATCCTGAAGCCGGATTACCACGACGAACTTTTGGAAGCCGCAAAGGACATCTACGCCAAAATCATCGCCCCCAGCTTCTTGAACGGCAACGGCTGCTCCGTGGGAGGAGGCCAAAGCACGGACGGACTCAAGGGATTCTATCCCGGCGCAGGCGTCTGCTTTGACGACGCCGCTGCGGCGGCACTTGCCCTGTGGTATGCAACCGGCGACTCCAAATACGCCGACGACCTATTCAGGGACACCAAAATCAACAACAACTCTAACGCAATCCACAACCTGGAATACTTCAAGGCCGGCTACCTCGGCAACGGCTACGGTTTCCATCCCGGTGGATGGGCTACCGACTACGAGAACGTTCACGCCTACGTGCTGTTCGCGCTGCAGAAATTGATTCTCGGAAAAGAAGATGTCGCCCGTTCCCTCGGCTTGTCCGACATCGAAAGAGACTCGCTCTCCATGCGCGTCATGGCGTCCTTCCGCAAGCTCATCAACGACAGCACCAACGATGGCGATTCCCTTGTGCTGACAAACCCGGGAATCCAGGGCGAGCCTCATGAAGGCGATACCAAACTTCACGTGATTACCCCCTACAACCTCGTCTGGACGTCTTTTGACTGGGGTGTCATCCGCTACAACCTCGGTACGGCAAACGCAATATTCCTGATGTACGAGCTGACCGGTGACGAACGCTACCTCCGCGTGGCCCTCGACAACATGTACTATGCACTGGGCGCAAACCCCTGGGACATCTCGTTCCTGCTCGGCGCTGGCGACAAGAACCCCCAGCATCCGCATAACCGCGCCGCAAACCCGGACGGATACAATGCCGGCGGCATGCCCTACGAATACAAGTGCCCGAAGGGAGCGCTTATGGGCGGCAGGGCACCTAACCTCACCCTGATTGAGGACTGGTCCAAGTATACCTCCACAGAAACCTGCGTCGACTTCTCGGCCCAGTTCCTGTTCCCGGCACAGAGCCTCGCGAACACGCTGCCCCCCGACAACGAAGGTCCCCTGTTCAGCAACATCATGGGCACCCCGATTTCGGAAACGGAAGCCATCATCAGCTGGAACACCAACGAAGTCGCGCTGGTCACCGTTTTCTACAACACACAGCCCAACGAATCTAACCTCAATGTCGCACAGCAGGTCGAGCCGAGCAAGGACGGCAGTCTAACCCTCACCGGGCTCACCCCCAACACGACCTACTACTTCTACCTGGAAGGCGTAGACACAAAGAGAAACATCTCTAAGGACAACAACCACGGGCAATGGTACAGTTTCACCATGACCCTTGAACCCATCGAGATAAGCGGTGTGACCATTTGCCAGGTAGACCACCGCAGCGCCAAGATTTACTGGTGGAGCAGCAGCCGCGCCAACGGCATCGTCAACTACGGGACGACATCCAAGTCCCCGACCGAAAGCCAGACCGCCTCCGGCGGCGCCGTGCTCTTCCACGAGGCCGAACTCACCGGACTAAGTCCCGGAACCACCTACTACTTCACCGTATCCTCGGGTGCCACAAAATCCAGCGAATACTCGTTTACCACGGAAAAGTTCGCTTCAACCGTGGATATGGACATCTATGTAAAGCCCCTGAGCAAGAACGGCTGCACGAGCAGTTCCGACTGGAAGCAGTGCAACACGTTCCTCGTCATAGTGACCAACAGGGACACGATGGCCTACCAGGACCTCGACCTGAGATTCTATTTCCCGGTCGCAGTCACCGGCGCTAGCGACAACAGGTCCGTCTGGGACGGAACCGGACAGTCTGTCGGCTGGCCCAACATGGTATTCGACGCCCCTGTCGCCTATACGGCCGTCACGAACAAGGGCACCACGGAAAGCGGTTACTACACGCAGGTCCACATCGAAGGAAACCTCGCCGTTTCCGGTAGTTACTTCTTCGAATTCAGAATAAGCCCGTCCTATGGAAGTATTGAAGACAGCTGGTCGTTCAGGCCCCATACCGATGCAGACGATCCTGCACAGTTCAAGGGTATCGACCTGACCCGCGGCCCCCAGTACAAGGAAGAATCCAATTCCACGATGTACATCGAGAAGGTCAACGGAAAGAACGAGCTCGCATTCACGAAGACCCCGTACGTTACCGCCTATTACCACGGCAAGTACATTTACGGCTATGGTCCCGACTACACGCCAGAGAACGGACCGCAGATGAAGAGAAACGTCAAGCTCGCCTTCGACCAGCCCTTCGTCTCGCCCCTTTACTCCATCGAAAAGGACGACCCGCTCACGACATACTCGGCAACAGCCCGAGTCTCGCCCACCGGCCTCCTCGATGACGTCGAAAAGAACGGAAGTTCCATCAGCATCGTGCCTGTCGTGCCGGGCAGGACCGACGCCGTCTCGTTCCAGATCGACACGACACTCGCCTACGGCAACAACTATATTGAATGGGTCGCCTGGCACAATCACTTTGCTAACATGAAGACCGAAAACAAGTACGACTGCGCCTGCGATGTGGTGAGGAGCAATGTCGAAATCGACACCATCACCGAGCCCCCCGAGCAGCGCTACCTGGAATTCACGGTCGACACAATCAACGTCTATACGACCCGCTTCGCCGAGGTTCACCTGATTCTCAAGGACAGCCTCAAGCAGCAAATGACTTCCGAGAACCTGGCCGTCATGTTAACGTCTGACAACTCGCTGGTACAGTTCTTCACAAGCCCGACAGCGACCCTCCCGACAACGACCATCAACATCGTGAACGGAGAAGCCGTATTCTACGTGAAGGCCGATTCCGCCCTGACAGCCCCCATTTACGCCATAGCCAACTCTACCAAGATTATCGCCTACGAAACAGCCAAGGCCATCCTGGTCGTTGAAGACCTGCCTCCCTGGCCCATCATCACCCTAGCGAGGATGATTGACCAGAACTGCGACAATGTCCCCGACGCCATAGACATCACGCTGTCGAACGCCTACATGGACAACACGAAATTCTCCATGATCCGTTTCACCTACGGCAACGATACATTAACCTCAGACAAAGTTGAAAGTCTTGACGGAACAAACCTCGTCGTCAAAATCGACCTCAGGGATACCACCGCCAACACGTCGCCAAGCGGCAGCATCACGCTGGTCAGTACTGTCGAAGGAAGTCCCAAGGAATCCAACGACTTCTACCGCGACGGCATCTCGCCAACGCTTCTATCCGTATCGGTTCTGGAACGTCTCGACACAGCAACAGCAGACCGCGTGTACCTGCAATTCAGCGAACCCGTCGCCATGGCCGGACTGGAATGGCCGATACAGCTCTACAACGGCAACAGCCCGGTAGCAACACCTGTCACCGTGACCAACGCGCAAATCTACAACGACTCCCTGAACGTTTGGGAACTCACCGTAGCCTTCGCGCAGGACGGTTCTTCCATCGTCAAGGAAGGCATGGGTGGACAGCTCCTGCTCTCCAGCGCTCTCACAGACCGTGCAGGCAATGGAGTAGGAACATGCCAGCAGCCCATCCATACCATCACGCTCAAGATTCTCCCCGTCCAGATGACATACGCCTTCATCAGCGACAAGGATGAAGATGGTCTTGCCGAACATGTGGAAGTCACCTTCATTTCGCGAGTGGACGATCGCCACAAGCCCGATAGCATTTCCATTGAATTCGGTAGCGCAACACCGGAAACCCTCTGGACCTCCAGCTACACCTTCAGTGACGACCGCAAGACCGCCATACTCAACCTGAAGGAGCCGTTCCGCCTGGGCAACACCAACGGCAATTACTCCGGCCAAATCAACGGCAAGGAACTGATTGGAGCCGGTCTCGTCATGCAGCACCTCGGTGCAGGCGCCGCCTACGAAACGAACAAGGTTATCGCCGAAGACAAGGCAGGCCCTGTATTCACGTCAGCAATCATCAAGTCTACATCTGATTTTGAAGATCTCAGCATCTTCGCCAGCGAGCCGTTGCTTGTCACGGATTCTACATACAAACTGTACCTACGCGAACGAGGCGATGCAAGCATCTACTCCCACGACCTGCAAAAGTGGATTTTCACCAGACAAAACACTGCACTTGATGTATTCTTCAAGAGCGAATCGGAAAAGGCCGTCGTGGAAGGCGACCGCATACGTTTCGCTCCGCAGGATGCTGGAGCCTTCATGGACAAGAGCGGCAACAGGCCGGCAACCAACAATCCTTGGGTCACGGTCAACGGCGACGGCAAGCCCAAAGTCAAATACAACGTCGACCTGCAGAGCCCGGTCATCACCGTCGATCCCAAGAAGGTTTCGCCGCCGATACCTGGCAATTCCGACTTCCGTGTCTACATCTACAACCCGGTCACGCACAAGCTGGACGCCATTCAAGACGGCAAGGTCGTTGCCTCTATCGATACGAACGTCACGCCGTTGCAGGGCGCCATCTGGACCATCGACATAACCATCCCGCGCGGAGCCGCCTTTGACGAGCATCCGGCCTGGGACACGATGTCCGTCAAGTACAGGATTCCGATCTTCACCAACCTCGGAGGATTCGTGAATCTCATCAGCGACAGCTACGAGCTTACGCCGGACGTGTACCTCACCTCCGAAAACCAGGTCACGCTCTTCATAGAATGGGCAACACTCGACGGAAAGGGACTTCGCTCCAAGAACGGGCGAATCGCTGGTACCGGAGCCTACATCTACAAGCTTGAGCTCGAGACCCGCTTTACGCCCAATCCGAACCTGGACGAGGAGACTCAAAAGAGATTCAAGTACAAGAGTTCGTACGATAAGACCAAGAAATTCGGCTTAAAGCGCATTCAATAAAGGAAGCCCCCCTATTTTTCCTAAAAAGCTCGCACAACGCGAGCTTTTTTTTTAGTTTTCATTTCGAGTATGCACGAGGCTTTGTACTCCCATTCGCCATACATCATAGCGCTGTCTGCCATAGCGCTAGTGGTTTCGCTTTTCCTGAAAAAAATGCTGTGGAGGGAAACCAGCGCGAAAAAGTTGCCCTCGCCAATCTTGAAATTCATCCACATCAATATCGTGTGGAATTTCTGTGCGCTCGTCGGATCACTTTTCTTTTGGCAGCAACAGACATCGACGATTAAAATCATCCTATTTAGCATCCAAGCACTGGCCTGGGTCCAAGCAGGAACTACGATATACAGAATTGGCAAGCTCGATACAGACCACGCAGACTCCAATCCCTCCAAGATATGGAACACTATCGCCATCTGCGCCGTTCTACTCGTTTCCATCTTCGCCATTTTTGACATCCGCATAATCACCGAAATCAGCATTATGGGATTGTATCCTCTAAAGAACTATCCCCTCGCCATCATTTTCTCGTCATACTTCATCATTTTCGTAGTCCCTCTCATCATTGCAACAATGTACCAGCTATTCAAGAGGTGCATGCAGTCCAGCAATTCCAACATGGTGAAGGTCAACACGAAAATTCTCACGAGCTTCATCATCATATTCCTCATCGCCTATTCCTTCGATTTCATCCTGCCCATTATCCAGACAACATCATTCAAGCCAGACAAGATGCATTTCCTTTTCTGGAACCAATGTTGTAGCATTATTATTGCCATTCTCGCCATCCAGTATTTCACGTCTATTTCGTACAAGAACAAAAGCTCCTATTGGCTACTGAGCAGAATCGTCAACCAGATTAACGACGGCATCATCATCTACCATTCCGACGGACGAATCAAGGCCGCAAATCCGACGGCACTCCAGATGTTCCAGACAACCATTGACGAGTTGCAGACGAAATATATCCAGGAAATTTTTTCAAAGAACATCGAGTTCTTCCGTGAATCCCATTACAAGAGTCAAAAGATTTCTATCAAGAACGAGATTCACAAGTTCGACATAAAGATATACCAAAGCCATATCAGTATGCTTACCAGTGAGTTCATGATTCAGTTCAGTGACCTCACCAACACGCTTTACTACCAGCAGCGCATCAAGGACCTGAACGAGCAGTACGTGGAATACAAGCAGGACCTCATCCGCTACCAGGACCGACTCAATATTTCTGAAAAGCGCTCCGACGAAAACAAGAATTTCCTGTTCACCTTGATTAACGCGCTTCCTTTCCAGTTCTGGTCCAAGAACGAACAGGGTGTCTACGTGATGCAGAACCAGAAAGATATTGCAAACCGCGGGAACAAGTCATCCTCGTTCGACAATCCTGAACAAATTACGGACTACGAGAATGAAGCCCGCATGAGCGGCGTCTCGAAATCGTTCATATCGTACGAGACCGTAAGCGGAAGAATTATCACCCAAGACGAGGCGAACGTTCTCTTCCGCGAAGGCAAAGATGTTTTCATATTCGACAACCTGTTCATCCCCATCGTCACGGACACAAGTCCATACAAGGTCATCGGCCTGAAAATCGACATGACAGAGCAGCGCAAACTGGAAAAGGAACGTGACATGCTGCGCGAACAGAAATACATCCATTCCCGCCTCGAGGAACTGGGCACGTTGTGCGGCGCTTTTGCGCACGACTACAACAACATCCTCGGATCGCAGATTGGATTCTGCGACCTCGCGAAGGAATCCATCGCCGAAGACCATCCGGCCTACATGTTTATCTGCGAAGCGCGCAAGGCTGCAGAACGCGGCAAGCAGTCCCTCGAAGAACTGCTGAGCACCATCCGCGGCAACACCTCCGCAGCCATTCCACCTATAGAATTCTCACCGCACATCATCATCAAGGATGTCGTCCTGAGATTCACGCAAAGCCTCCCGAACGGAGTGCGCATCGTCTCCACCGAAATCGACGAAGACATCAAGATCATGGGTGTCGTCGCCTCCTTCGAGCGCGTCATCACAAACATCGTCAAGAACGGTATCGACGCCATGAAATCCTCAGGTGGACAGCTCACCATCAAGATGCATTCCGAGACGCTGGAAGAAACGCTGGATGTGCCCTATGCGGCCCCCATCCCTGCAGGTTCCTATGCCAAGATCAGCATCTCGGACACGGGAACCGGAATGGACGCCGGGACGCTGGAACGCATATTCTCGCCATTTTTTACAACAAAAGCCCCCGGCGAAGGCCTCGGACTGGGGCTGTCTTCTGCCGTCCGGCTGCTAAAAGAAGCAAAAGCAGCCTTCAACGTACAAACTACGCTAGGCAAAGGCACCACATTTAATCTATATTGGCCTAAAAGGAATGAATAATGGAGGGACCATGTCCACAATCCTGATTATCGATGATGACGAACAGTTCAACCTGATGCTCAAGTCGGCCCTGACCATCAAGGGTTACAATGTCGATACTGCATCTAACGGGAAAGAAGCCAAAGCCCTGTACCAGAGCAACGTCTACGACGTAATCATTACGGACATTATCATGCCCAACGTCGACGGTTATGAAGTTATCCTTGATCTCCGCCGCATGGGAATGGGAGACCGTATCATCGCCGTCAGCGGCGGCGGACGTACCGCAGCCGACGACTACCTTATCACGGCGAAGCATTTCGATGTCGCGGCAACGTTCAACAAGCCCGTAGACCTGCAGGCACTTAGAGCGAAGGTCGAGGAAATCATCCAGAAGCACTAAAGCCTATGAAAATTCTGATCGCCGATTTAGATCAAAACTTTATCAGCGACATCCAGCGTACGTGGTCCATACCGGACACGGATTTTGTCGTGTGCAGCGACAAGGACGCTTTCATGCCTTTGGCCAAGGACCAGCCGGTGGACCTAGCGTTCATCGAGGTTCCCTTCTTGATGCTCGAAAACATGGACATGGTGAGCTACCTGAAGGAAAGGCACCCCGGCATCGAAATCTACGTGCTCTGCAACGACAAGAACTGGCCCGGAGCGACCAGCGCCATTTCTAGGGGCGCAAGCAGCTTCTTGATGAAGCCGCTTTCCGTATCGCAGCTCGAGGACGTGGCCAAGAAGGCCATGGCGCAACAGCAGAACAAGTCTACCGCACAGCTGATGGAATCGCAGGTGCTGGACAGCCTGCTCGGCAACACGCCGGAAATGCGCAAAATCCTCAAGACGGTCTACAAGATTGCCCCCACGACAAGCACAGTGCTCATCACCGGCGAATCCGGCTCGGGCAAGGAATTTCTCGCAAAAATTGTACACCGCTACAGCAAGAGGAGCGAAGCTCCCTTCGTCGCCGTCAACTGCGGCGCCATTCCGGAGAACCTGGTCGAAAGCGAACTCTTCGGCAGCAAGAAGGGGTCGTACACCGGCTCCACAGCAGACAAGAAGGGCTTATTCGAATCTGCAAACGGCGGAACGCTGTTCCTCGACGAAGTCGGTGAACTTTCCCCCGCCACGCAGGTCAAGCTCCTGCGCTTCCTGCAGAACCACGAAATCCGCCGCGTAGGCGAAACCACCAGCCGATACGTAGACGTGCGCGTCATCGCGGCAACAAACCGCGATCTCAAGGACGCCATGCTCGAAGGTCGGTTCCGCGAAGACCTTTACTACAGGTTGAACACCTTCCACCTGCAACTGCCTCCCCTGCGCAACCGCAAGCCCGTCATCCCAGCACTCGTACGTTACTTCATCCTGAAGTACAAGGAAACCCACGGCAAGGACATTGTCGACCTGGAGCCCGCGGCACAGTATGCGCTCAGCCGTTACCGCTACCCGGGCAACATCCGCGAACTCGAGAACATCATCGAGCACGCCATCGTGCTTTCGGAAAACGGAGTCATCCGCCTGGAAGACCTTCCCGAGGAAGTCCAGAACGAGGCCAACGAAAAGCCCATCGCCATCCCGCACATGAAGCAGGCCGCCATCGCAAACGGCGAGACCGGCTGGGACAGTGGCGACACAACCGCCCTGCAGGAGAGCTCGGAGGAACGCAGCGGAACTGGAAGCGAGTCTTATTCCGACAAGATCCAGGACAGCTATGCAGAAATCACCCTCGGCGAAAAGAAGGACTCAAGCAGTTCCGACGAAATCCTCTCGCTCGAGGAAATGGAGCGCAGGCATATCCTGCACGCTCTCAGCATCTGCAAGGGCAACCGCACCGAAGTCTGCAAGCGACTCGGTATCAGCCGAGCAACTCTTTGGCGCAAGCTGAAAGAGCTGAAGATTGCGATGGAAGAAGGCGACGAAACCTAACCCACGACAGCCTAGTTAAACTTCGACAAGTGTCGCAACAAGGCAGGAATCCTTCGTGGATCCGCTGCCAGCAAAGTCGATATCCTGCCCGCGCTTCCAAGCTGTGCGGGCATTTTTGTGAACCGACCTTACGGCATTGAGCACGTCGCGCGAAAAAACGTCGAGCGCGAACTCGCTGTAATTGGAACTTACCATGAAGAACCCGTGCGGATTCAGGATTTGAGCACATTCCGAGACAAGCGGCATCAAGTGTTCGCGTACGTTGAAGTTGAATCCCTTGAAGCGAGCGAAACTCGGCGGGTCAAGCACGATGCCATCGAAGCGGAGTCCCTTCTTGCAAGCCCAGCGCACATATTCGAGCGCATTGCCGCGGAAAAATTCTCCCGGGCGCAAGTCAAGCCCGTTCAGCGCATAGTTTTCGCGACCCTTATCCAAAATCTTCCCGCTGATGTCGGCATTCGTTGCAACAGCGGCGCCACCGAGACGCGCATGCACCGAGAAACTGCACGTGTAGCTGAAGAGGTTGAGGAAGCGCGGACCTTCGCCGGATTGAGCCGCGCCGGACAATGCGCGGAATCGTTCCTCCACTTCGAGGCGCACATGGCGCATGTCGAGGAACAGGCCTGGATTCACCGTATCGAGCAAATCCACATGAAAACGCGCGCGCCCCTCGCGCACGATGCCCACGGCATCCTCTCGCGAGCCAAAGGCAACTTCCATCGGAGCATTTTCCAAAGACTTGCCCGAGCGCGAGAGACGCTCCTTCACCACGACGCAAACGGGATTGAACGCCCCGACAATGGCCTCGACGATTTCCCGCCGACGCGAAAGCATTTCCGGCCCAAAGAACTGCACTTGGAAACGGTCACCAAACTTGTCGAGAGTAACCCCCGGGAACCCGTCAGCAGCCCCGTTCACGATGCGATAGGCGTCG
The DNA here is from genome assembly GCA_017412605.1 of Fibrobacter sp. Taxonomy (GTDB): domain Bacteria; phylum Fibrobacterota; class Fibrobacteria; order Fibrobacterales; family Fibrobacteraceae; genus Fibrobacter. The sequence continues at coordinate 222,922 of JAFPWY010000004.1, forward strand.
GTCACATCAAACAGCGCTGAGCGTTTTTCGAAAGCGGATTGAAGGAGGGAAAGCATGAATGACTAGGGGTTAGAATCTAGAGGCTAGGATCTAGGGGTTAGTAGCGGTGAGCTTTGAGCCATCAGCAGTGAGTAGCGAATCTACGAAATCATACCTCATCGCTCATTGCTCATAGCTCACAGCTATTGAGCATCACTTGTCCAAATTCTTGATTTGGTCCACGAACTCGCCGACTTCCTTGAACTCGCGGTAGATGGAAGCGAAACGCACATAAGCCACAGGATCGAGTTTTTTGAGTTCCTGCATGGTCATGTTGCCAATCTGGTCGTAGGTCACCTCGAAGCTGTCGTTGACTGGCAGGGAATTCTCGACATTGGTCGCCAAGTTTTCCAGGTCTTCCCTGGACACCGGACGCTTCTTGCAAGAATCCATGAGGCCCTTCATCAGTTTCTCGCGCTGGAAAGGTTCCTTGCTCCCGTTTCTCTTGATAACGGTAAGCGGCTGCAACTCGATATATTCACGAGTTGTAAAACGGCGGCCACAGGCAAGGCATTCGCGGCGGCGGCGTATAGAGGTTCCGCTCACGCGGCTATCGACAACCTTGTCGTTGTCGGTTTTGCAAAAAGGGCAAATCATGGCTTGAATATAGGTTTTTTCGAGGGGAAAAAGCACTTTTTTTGAGATTTCGTCATTATCCGTGAGGCAAAAGGGCTTTTTTTGTCATAAAAAATTTCCTTGCACACAAAAAGCGACCGAACTTCATCCGGTCGCAATTGATTTAGAATATTCAGGGCACTAGCCTTAACGATTTACCCGTTCACCTTCTTGAAGTCGGCGACGTTCTGGGCAAACTCGGCGAGGTATTCCTTGGCCTTCGCAGCCACAGCCTCGGGCACGTAACCGAATTCCTTCTCGAGCACGCCAGCCGGAGCGGAAGCACCGAAGCGTTCCAGACCGCAGGCCTTGCCGAAACCGCCAACCACACGGTCGAAGAGGACCGGGAGGCCGCTGGAGAGAGCGAACACCGGAGTCCAGGGCACGAGCACCTGGTCGCGGTACGCCTTGTCCTGCTTGAGGAAGAGAGCCGGGCTAATCATGGAGACCACGCGCACGGCCTTGCCTTCGGCGCGGAGGAGTTCGGCGGCCTGGTGTTCCAGGAGCACGTCGGAACCGTTCGCGACGAGAGTGAGGTCCGGGTTCTTTCCCGCTGCGGTATTGTCGCTCACGATGTAGGCACCCTTGCGGCAGGCCTTCGCGGCTTCGTAGCGATTTTCGCCGGGGAGCGTGTTCACCACCTGGCGGGTAAGGATAAGCGCCGTCGGGCTATCGTTGTTCTCGAAAGCCATTTCCCAGGCGGCGAGAGTCTCGAATGCGTCTGCCGGACGGAGCACGAGCATTTCGGCCTTGCCGTTTTCCTTCGTGAGGTCTTCGAGCAGGCGGATCTGCGTCTCGTGTTCGATGGGCTGGTGCGTCGGGCCGTCTTCGCCCACGCGGAAGCTGTCGTGCGTGAACACGTACTTGACAGGCAGACCCATGAGAGCTGCCATACGGATAGCGGGCTTCATGAAGTCGCTGAACACGAAGAACGTGGCGCAGATCGGGAACAGGCCCTTCTGCAATGCGATACCGTTCATGATGGCGCCCATCGTGAGTTCCGCGACACCCACCTGGACAAACGCGCCCTTGAAGTCGTTCGGGCGGAAGATGCCCGTCTTGTTGAGGAACGCCTGCGTGTTGTCGGAGTTGGAAAGGTCGGCGGAACTGCAAATGATGTTGTGGAAGTTTTCGGCGAGGTAGCCGAGAACCGTACCGCTCGTAACGCGGGTAGCGACACCTTCCTTGATGGGGAGGTTCGAAAGGTTGAGCACCGGAGCCTTGCCGGAGAGCCATTCATTGAGCGTCGCGGACTTTTCGGCATTCGCCTTGTCCCAGGCGGCCTTCGCCTTCTTCCATTCGGCGACTTCCTTGCGGAGTTCTTCGGCGCGGGCTTCGAAACCGGCCTTCACGTCGTCGAACACCTGGAACGGGTCGTCCGGGTTACCGCCGAGGTTCTTGACCGTCGCGGTGGTAGATGCACCGGCAGCGTTGAGCGGCTGGCCGTGCGTAGAAACTTCGCCTTCGTAGCTCTTGCCGTCTTCGGCAACGGCGCCCTTCGCCATCGTGGTGTGGCCGAACACGAGCGTCGGCTTTTCCTTCTCGGCCCAGGCTTCCTTGAAAGCCTTGCGGAGTTCGGCGATATTGGAACCGTCGCATTCAATCACGCGGAAGCCCCAGGATTCGTACTGACCAATGAAGTCGTGGCTCATCACGTCTTCGGTCTTGCAGCTCAGCTGCACCTGGTTCGCGTCGTAGAAGAAAATGAGGTTCGAAAGCTTGAGGTGGCCCGCGATACGGCCCACGCCGTAGGCAATTTCTTCTTCGAGGCCACCGTCAGAAACGAGGCAGACGGTCTTGTGCTCGAGGATGGAGCCGAAGCGTTCCACCATAAAGCGTTCGGCGATGGCGGCACCCAGTGCAATGCCGTGGCCGATACCGAGCGGGCCCGAGGAGTTCTCAATGCCGAGCATCACGTCCAGTTCGGGGTGGCCGGGAGTACGGCTGCCGAGTTGGCGGAAGTTCTTCACGTCGTCGAGGGTGAGGCGGTTCGTGAGGACGAGCTCGGAGTACAGGAGCGGGCTCATGTGGCCCGGGTCCATGAAGAAGCGGTCGCGGCCCATCCATTCGGCGTCGTCCGGATCGTAGCGCAGGAACTCCGCAAACAAAAGCGTAATAGCATCGGCGGCGCCCATGGCACCACCCGGATGTCCGGACTTCGCCTTCTGCACCATCGCGGCAGAGAGAATTCGGACGTTGTCGGCTGCTTTCGTAACTAAGGAGTCTTGCACTGTAAAACCTCTTTGGGTGTTGTTTTTTACGCGCCAAATGTAGTTTTTTCTAGACAATCTCTCAAGGCATAAAGGTGAAAAGTCATTTAAGCCCCGCCCTTTTTTTGATAAAAATCAACATTTTCAGAAAAAGTTATATTTTCACCCGTCGCCACCTCGTGTGACAAAATCGCCCCCGAAAGGAGCGGTTTTAATTGTTTTTTGGAATGGAAATATGAAGATTAAAAACTTTATCTTGGCATTACTCAAGAACTTAGCGCATCCCGTCGGAATCGCGGGGGTGATTATCGCCCTTGCCATCCCCTTCCTCGTCTATCTCGCCCCCAACATCGGGCACAAGGAGACCATCCGGCAGCTGGACCTCAACCTTCCCATCCCCCTCTTCTGCGTGCAGTTCGCCCTTGGCCTCCTCCTAATCGTCGTCCTGAACAAGGACTTCCGCGAATGGTTCCGCAGCATCCTTCCTGCCAAGGCGTTCAGCATCATGGCCCTCGTATTTGCTGTAGCCGTCTCGATCTTCGCCGCAACGCAGATTGAAGCACGCCACCGCGTCCAGAGTGACGAGAGCGTGTTCATGGCCGTCGCACAGAACATGTTCTACAACCACGAGAGCGGCACCTGCAACCAAGGTCTCTTCTCCGACGGCAAGCTGGAATGCACCTCCAAGTCCAACAGTTTCAAGACCAAGGGCCTCTCGTTCCTGTATTACCTGGGCATGCCGTTGTTCGGCAGCGACCTCCACTGGATTTTCAACATGGAACTCCTGATGCTGCCGCTGGCGTTCTTGCTGATGTTCTTCGCCATCGTGGCCTGGACAAGGCAGCCATTACTCGCCTTCTTCGCATCGCTCCTTCTTGCACTGCAACCGACCGTGCTGTTCCAATTCCGCGCCATGTCGGTGGAACCGCTCTACATATTCCTCTCCGCACTCTCGCTCCTGGTGTTCAAGTGGGCTTTTGACCGCAACACCATCAAGCACTGGGCCCTGCTCGCACTCATTCTCGCCTTCTTCGCACAGACCCGACAAGAAACAGCCTTCTGCCTGTTCGCCTTCATCCTATTCGCCCTGCCCAAGCTGCTCGACAAGAAGGACTACAAGGCCCCCACATTCTTTGTCACCCTGTCCCTGTTCTCGGTCCCCGCACTCCTGACGATCAGCTACTTCCAGGGATTCGGTTTCCAGGGCGGCGAATACGAAGCGCACGGGCACTTCATCGAAGACCTTCTCAAGAACTGGGAAATCATGACGAAGCCGCTCAACGACAACGGCGAGCTTTCGAACCCGTTCCTCAGCTACTTCAACTACCTGTTCGCACTGGGCGCAGCCTACCTGCTGTTCCGCGCATTCTACGACCTGCGCAAGAAGAACTTCTTCTACCTCGAGGTCCTCGCATTCCTCGCCATCTACCACCTTCAGACCTACGTCATTCTCGAGAACGTTTCCGGTGACTTCGGCATCGAGATCAACCAGCGCTACAGCCTGGTGATGTTGCCGAGCATGGCATTTGTCGCAGCGCTTCCCATCGCCCACTTTGTCGAAACCATCGTCAAGACAAGCATCGCCCCCAACTCCAAGAACGCGGGACGTTTCACCGTCATCGCCGCAATCGTTGTCGCCGCAGTGCTTTCTGGATGGACCGCCCACTACAAGGCGGACTTCAACAAGAACATCATGTACAACCGCAACCACCTGACCATCGAGGAGCACGAAATCCTCGGCTGGCTCAAGGAACAACCCGCAAAGAACAGGCTGTTCATCTACGGGCGTCCGTGGCACTTCGTCGGGTACGGGATTTCGTCCATCCATTATGACCAGGCTCGTAAAATGAATGCAACCGCACTCGAAGACCTGATGAGCAAGTTCGACGAAGTCTACTACATCCGCGGTCTCGACTGCTGGGACAGCCAGACCTACCACAAGAAGGCCGTCGAGCATCGCATAGCAACTACCTGCGATATATTCGAGAAAGAAATGGAACTTGAGGGAGTCAAGAACATCCTCATCACCAACAACTACTGGGTACAAATCGCGCGCTTCCTGGGACGCAAGTCCTATGACCCGACAAAAATTCTTTCCGTCGCCGACCCCAAAACGACAGACTCCACGCTCGTCATCGGAATCCAGCTGAAAGACCCGCGCCCGGAAGCCAAGCAATGGACTTTCAAGATGGAACTGAACAACGTTACCGTCATCAAAAAGCAATACGAAGCCGGACAATTCGAAATCAACGTAACCAACGACAGCATCAAGTCGGGCTACAACAAGTTCGTATACACGGTCACGGACCAAAACGACAAAACCCTCGGCATCCTCGAAGATTACTACTTCAGCACGAAGGACGGCGCCCTGGCCCTGAACGGAGTCCAGTACGAAAGCCATAAGCAAGCCTGGGGTACACTCCATACAAACGAGTCCATTGAAGGCAACAAGATTACAGTCGATGGAAAGAAATTCAAATTCGGCTATGGCACCCACGCCGCCTCCGAAACCATATTCAACATTGAGGGCAAATACAACACGTTCTCCATGCAGTTCGGCCTCGACGACGAATCGCTATGCAGCAACGGCGTAAAGGTGCAGGTGCTCGGAGACGGCAAGCTCCTCACAGAAACAGGCTTTTTCAAAGCAGGATACCTCGGCTCGCTCACAGCAGACGTCAAGGACATCCTAAAACTCACAATCAAGTCCATCCCCAACGGCAGCATCGACTGCGCCCACTTGGACATCATCAACCCGGAAGTTAAATAATGCTCCTATCCGTAATCATCCCCGTATTCAACGAAGAAGAAATTGTCGCCGAAACCTACCGCGTCTTGGAAGAAGAACTCAAGAACGTTGAGCACGAACTTATTTTCGTGAACGATGGTTCCAAGGACAAGACACGAGAAATTGTCGAAAGTCTGTTGCCCAGCAACCCGAACAACAAGATCGTCAACTTCAGCCGCAACTTCGGCCACCAGGCCGCATTCAGTGCAGGCCTTGACCACGCCATTGGCGATGCCGTGGTAATTATCGATGGCGACCTGCAGGATCCGCCGAGTCTCATCCACGAAATGCTCGAAAAGTGGCGCGAAGGCTACCAGGTTGTGTACGCACAGCGCAACAAGCGCAAGGGCGAAACCATCTTCAAGCGTTTCACGGCATTCGCTTTCTACCGCATCATCGGCAAGCTCACGAGCATCGACATTCCGCCTGACACCGGTGACTTCCGCCTCATGGACCGCTGCGTAGTGGACCAGCTCAAGAATCTCCCGGAACGCAGCCGCTTCTTGCGCGGACTCGTCTGCTGGGTCGGCTTCAAGAAAATCGGCGTCAAGTACGACCGTGCCGAACGCACGGCAGGTACTTCCAAGTATCCGCTCAAGAAGATGATGCGACTTGCCTTCGACGGCATCACCGGTTTCAGTTCCGCCCCGCTCAAGATCAGTTTCTACCTCGGCTTCATCGCAGTTATTGTCGGGTTCGGCCTTTTCGTCTGGTCCATTCTCGAGAAGTTCCTCAACCCTGCAACGACCGTCCCCGGCTGGGCTTCGCTCATGACCGCCATCGTATTCTTTGCCGGCGTGCAGCTGATTTCCATCGGCATCCTTGGCGAATACATCGGCCGCATCTACGACGAAGTCAAGCAGAGACCGTTGTACATCGAGGATAAGAAATAGTAGGAAGTAGACAGTGATTAGGGGTTAGGGGTTAGGATCTAGGATCTAGGGAGAAATATCACGGATTCGCCGTCTGTTACTAACGCACGAAGTACGTGATTCTTTTCACTAGCCTCTAGTCTCTAGCCCCTAGTCTCTAGCCCCTAGTCTCTCAAAGACTCATCGCTCACTACTCATTGCTCGAGCCCCGAACCTGGAGCCTAAGATATGAAAAACAAGCTGTTCGTCATGAGCGCCGCGAGTGGCGCAGGCAAGACAACCCTCAAGGACAAGGTCATTGGGGAATTTCCCGACATCGTCTATTCCATTTCCGCCACCACGCGCAAGCCGCGCGAGGGCGAGGTGGACGGCGTCCACTACTTCTTCAAGACCAAGGAAGAGTTCGAGAAGTTGATCAAGGAAGACGGCCTGATCGAATGGAACGAGGTCCACGGCAACTACTACGGCACGCCCAAGTTCTTTGTCGAGGACATGCTCCGTCAGGGCAAGCGAGTCATCTTCGACCTCGACGTTTTCGGCAAGGTGAACTTCGACAAGGTCTACCCCGATGCGACAGGCATCCTCATCCTCCCGCCGAGCGAGGAGGAACTGGAACGCCGTCTGCGCGGGCGCGGTACCGACTCCGAAGACGTCATCCGTCTGCGCCTCGAAAACGCGAAGAAGGAAATGGAATTCGCAAAGACGAAGGGCAAGTACGAATACACCATCATCAATGACGACCTCGAAAGGGCCGCCGACGAGCTGAGGGCTATTCTTAGGAACCGGTAATTCCGGCTATTCTATTTCCACCTTGATCTCTACGCCCGGAACCCATGGTTTCGCGGCATTCACGACAGGCCACAGAATTCGACGAACGGGCATAAGTTCGTTCGTTTTCAAATACAGTTTCGCCCAGCGCACGTTCTGCACCACCGGGACAAACGCATCCACCGGTCCCATCACCGTCATTGATTTTTCTGCACGGCAGAGCGCCTCTATGCGGCCCACAGCTTCGCGCAGGAGCGATTCGTCCTTGCTGCCGAACGACACTTCCACCAGTTTGCAGAACGGCGGGTAGCACGCCTCGCGACGGTTGCGCATTTCCCAATCCGCAAAGCCGACAAAGTCATGCTGCAGTGCGAACCGCATCACCGGTTCGTCAGGATTGAGCGTCTGTACAAGCACATTGCCACCATGCGCACGGCCAGCACGACCGGCAGTCTGGCTCAGCAACTGGAACAGGCGTTCCGTATTGCGGAAGTCCGGCAACCCTAGGCCGCTGTCGGCACCCACGATGCCCACGAGACTCACGCCTGGGAAGTCGTGCCCCTTCGCGACCATCTGTGTACCGAGCAAGATGTTGTACTCGCGCTTCCTGAAGCTGTCGAGAATTTTTTCAACGGAACCTACGTTCTGCGTCGTGTCGCGGTCCATGCGCACGACCTTCGCACCGGGCACCCACTCGGCAATTTCTTCTTCCAGTTTTTCAATGGCACCGCCGACAAATTCAAACGTTTCCGCACCACAAGAATGGCACGGCGAATTCACTGGATAGAGCAGTCCGCAATAATGGCACATCAAGGAACCGTACTGCTTGTGATAAACGAGCGGAACATGGCAGTGCTTGCAATAGAGCGTCTCGCCACATTCGCTGCACACGCGGATTTTCGAGTAACCGCGACGGTTCATGAGCACAATGGACTGTTCACCGGCCGTAACGCATTCGACCAAGGCGTCGCGGAGGTCCGGCGACATCATGAGGCCTTTCTGTTGGCACACCTTGCCCATGTTTATGATACGCACGTCGGGAAGCGGCGCCGATGTCGCACGATTTTTCAGTCTCAATAGTTTTAAGTTGTTTGAAACCGCATTACGGTAAGTTTCCAGGCTCGGCGTGGCGCTACCGAGAACGACCAGGGCACCATACTTGTGCGCCACGTGGTAAGCCAGTTCACGGGTGTGGTAACGCGGGGCCGGGTCCTGCTGTTTGAAGGAGGAATCGTGTTCCTCGTCCAAAATGACGACATCAAAATCAAAAGGCGAAAGAATTGCACTACGCGTCCCAAGCACGACACGAGCCTCGCCTCGCAGCACGGACACATAGGCGGCTCGCTTCTTGGGCGCAGAAAGAGCGGAATGCAGCACCTGCACGGGCACATGCAGAAAATCCTCGAAACGCTGCGAAGTCTGTGGCGTCAGCCCAATTTCCGGAACGAGAATCAGGACTTTCAATCCGCGGGACAGAGCCTCCCAGGCCAGTTCCTGATACACGCGAGTCTTGCCCGATCCCGTCACGCCATGCAACAGCGTCCCACGGAAACCCTTCCCCGACAGGTCGGCGACAAGGGAATCGACAGCGCGTTTCTGTTCTTCCGTCAAAGGAGGTTCATCGTGCTGAGCATCCAACTGCGCACCCTCTGCAACGGCAGCAACGTCCACAGCAGATGCATTCCCCGCTTCCACAGCAAGTGCATCCAGATACTTTTCAAAATCGGCTGGCCAAAACACGTCCAGGGACTTCATCGGAGAGCTGATGTAGTAGCGCGAAGTCCATTCCAGCATTTCCATGTAGCGTTCACTGAAAACGTACCCGGATGCATGGGGATAAGCACAACGCACGTCGAATTCCGGACGATCCGTAGTCACCTTCGACACAAGCGCGAGCACCGGTTTCTTGCGGTTGGCCAGCTGAACCCAGACAACGCTCCCACGTTCCAACGAGACCCCTTCGGGGACCCCGTAAGTGAACACGGACGGGGCCTGCGGGATGTACACCTCGCAGAACTCGGACAGAGAGGCGGCCTTCATCTTCGCCTTGACCGTCTCGGGAGCTTGAGTTTTGGGGATCCGTTTCGACATTGGGCTAAAAATAGCATCAAACCCCGCAAAATAAAAGTTTTTTAAAATTTTTTAATATTGTTTTAATTAGATTATGTTGCACAGGTTCACATAGGGCCTGAACCTTCCCTGGAGTTTACTATGAGCTTATTGGACGCATTTAAACCGAAATGGCAGAATTCCAACCCCGAAAAACGCATCGAGGCGATTGACGAGTTGAATTCCCAGCATCAAGACATCCTTGAAAACATCGCCTTGCGCGACGAAGACAAGGAAGTGAGGACCGCAGCTATCAAGAAATTGAATATTGTCGCTGTACTTCTGCAAATCTCGAAGAACGACCCCGAAGCGACAGTCCGCCGTCTTGCCGAAACACGCTATTTTGAAGAAATCACCAAGAAGCTGAAAGATTTCCGCGAAGCTGCGACCCCCGAAATGATTGCGCACCTGGACGAACTCAAGGACACCCGCTATGCCGAAGAACTGGTGAAGTCCATGAAGTCCTCGGAACTTAGACTCGAACTCGTGAAGAAGTGCACCAAGCAGTCGCTCCTCACCTACGCCGCAAACCGCGATCCCAAGGAAAGCGTCGCCAAGGCAGCATTCGAACGCATTGAATCCGAAAACGCACTCCAGGACATCAGTAAGAACTCCAAGCACACCACCGTCCGCAAGATGGCCGCAGAAAAGCTCCGTGCAGCCAAGGAAGCCAAGGATGGCGGTCAGAAGGCAGCAGCCCTCCTGTTCAGCAAACGCGAAGCCCTCATCCAACAGGCCCACCACTTTGCCGCCCAAAAAGATCCGCTGGCCATTCGTCCCCAGTTCGAAGCGCTCATGGTTGAAGCTCAGACCTTGGGTATGGGTCCTGCCCAAGCCACGCTCGACAAAATTCACGAAAGTTTCATCAAGTTCTGCAACGAAGCTAACGAAGCCAAGCTCGCTGCAGCCAAGGCCGAACAGGAACTGCTCGCCAAAAAGCAGCACCTCGCCGAAACGCTCGACGAACTTGAAGCTATTCTCAAGGAAGATAACGCCAAGGAAAAGAGCGAACGCATCGAAGCCATTATCGAAGAATGGAATGCGGACAAGTCCATTATGGACACCGCAAGCGTCAAGCGCTTTAACCAGGCATTTTTCAAGGCCCAGGACTTGAAAAAGGAATCGCCAGAAGAAACGTCCAAGAGCGAAGAAGACGCAACCAAGGAAGCTTCCCGTCCTGAGCTGCTGGAACGACTCCAGGCCCTTGCCGACACCGACACGAACGAGAGCACGTCCAAGTACCTCCACTCCATCGTACGCGAATGGGAAAAGCTCCCGCTCCTCGAAGGTGCCGACCCGATCCTCCAGAGCTACAACGCGCTCCGCAACAAGCTCAGCGAAAAGATTACCGCATTCAACGAGAACGCCGAAAAGACCATCGCCGAAAACAAGGTGAAGCTTACCGCGCTTATCGAACGCGTCAAGGCAATCAACGAAAACGAGAACTTCAAGGAAATCAACAAGAAGCTCCGCGAAACGTTCCAGGAATGGAAGTCCATCGTCGGTGAACAGAAGTTCAAGTACCACGACCTGTGGCAGGAATACAAGAGCGCGACTGCTCGATTCCAGGAAATGCAGCAGTGGGAATCGTGGCACAACGAAAAGGACCGCGACGAAATCCTCACCGAAATGGAAACGCTCTGCAACGAGACTCCGAGTCAAGCTGTGCTTTCGAAGTTCCGCGACCTCAGTAGCAAGTGGCGCGAGATTGGTCCTATCTCGCCGGCCAAGCTCAACGAGTACCGCGAAAAGTTCCAAGGTCTCTGCGACAAGATCAAGGAGAACTGCGCTCCGTTCATAGAAGAACAGCAGGCCGAACGCCAGAAGAACCTGGAGGCCAAGGAAGAGCTCTGCCAGAAGGCCGAAGAGCTCGTCGCCAACACGGAAATGTTCTGGAAAGACAAGTTCAAGGCCATGCAGGAAATCCAGGAAAAATGGAAATCCATCGGCATGGTGCCCAAGGAATCGATGACTGCGCTGTTCGACCGCTTCAAGGCGGTAACGAACGCCTTCTACACCCAACACAAGGAAAATCTCAAGCAAGAAGACCAGACTCGCGAAGCGAACTACGAGAAGAAGGTCAAGCTTTGCGAAGAAGCCGAAGCGATTAAGGAATCCAGCGATTGGAACGCAACTTCAAACAAACTAAAACATCTCCAAGAAGCTTGGAAGGCCATTGGTCCCGTACCCAAGAGCAAGTCCGATGAAATTTGGACACGCTTCCGTACGGCATGCGATTCCTTCTTCGAAAAGAAGCGCGCTCACTTCGAGGAAATGGATGCATCCAAGCAGAAGAACCTCGAAGCAAAGCAGGCCCTCTGCGAAAAGCTTGAAGCACTAGATTTGAATAACATAACAACAGACGTTATCGAAACGGTAAAATCTATTGAAGCCGAATGGAAGACCATCGGCATGGTGCCGAAGGAATCCGTCGAAAGCATTAGCGACCGCTTCAACGAGACCATCAACCAGTTCCTCGGACGCTGTGCAGAAAAGGATGACGCCCTCCGCCAGCAACTTGAAGACATCAAGATCAAGAAGCAAGACATGATCGAGAAGGTCCGCCAGTTCGCCGAAAGCGCCGGCAGCAACCAGCTTGCCGAAGCCGTCCGCGAGATCCAGAAGGAATGGCGCACGCTGGGCAGCTGCGGTATCGACGATCTGCTCATCCACAAGACATTCCGCGAAGCCTGCGATGACTTCTTCACACGCCGTCGCGACCAGCTCGACATCCAGGAACAGGCCCGCCAGAACAACCTGCAGAAGAAGATTTTGCTCTGCGAACAGGCCGAAGACCTGCTCACCGACCTGAACGAGCAGACCGTAGGAGCTTCCATGAACAAGGTGAAGCACCTGCGCCACCTGTGGAAGGAAGTCGGTGCGGTTCCCCGCGAACAGTCCGACAAGATCTGGAAGCGCTTCAACACGGCATGCGACCAAGTATTCGCCTTCGGACGCAAGGACGAGCCCAAGGCAGAAGCCCCGGCTGCGGTCCCCGAAGCATAAGCACAGGGTACACATCACAATTCAAGGGATGGCAGCGACGCCATCCTTTTTTATTTTTGTGCCATAATGAAATTTCCTCCATGGACAAGTGTAAACGAAGCCGCCCGCCTGCTCAAAGCGGGCGAAGTCGTCGCCATTCCGACAGAGACCGTATACGGGCTTGCCGGCAACGCGTTTGAGCCCAAGGCTCTCGCCAAAATTTTTGCCGCCAAGGAACGCCCGACATTCGACCCGCTCATCGTGCATATTGCAGACATTGCGCAACTGAGCGACATCGCCAAAGACATTCCCGAGGCCGCATACAAGCTCGCCGAAGCCTACTGGCCCGGCCCTATGACGATTATCCTGCCCAAGAAGGATTGCATTCCTGACCTGTGTACCAGCGGATTGCCTTCTGTCGCCGTGCGTTTCCCGAGCCACCCTGTTGCGCAGGCAATCATCAAGGAATCGGGATTACCGCTTGCCGCACCGAGCGCAAACCTGTTCAAGCATGTGAGCCCGACAACCGCCGAGCACGTGGCAGCACAGCTTGCCGACCGCATCGCGGGCATTGTCGATGGAGGCCCCTGTACAGTGGGTGTCGAAAGTTCCATCATCTCGCTTGCAGGTGACAAGCCCGCGGTGCTCCGGCCCGGCGCCATCACGCCAGAGATGTTTGCGAAGGTACTCGGCAGCGTAGACGTGAAGGATTCCACAAGTAAACCGGGACAGCCCATGGCGGCGCCGGGCCAATGCGATACGCACTACCGCCCGCAAGTCCCGCTGTACTTCGGCGAACTCCCCGCCGGTTACAAACTCCCCGCAAACACCGTGCGCATCGCATTCGGCAAGCAAAACGGTCCCATCCCGGAGACTGTTAACTTGTCTGTATCAGGAGACATGGCCGAAGCGACAGCCAACCTGTACGCCTTCATGCACGATTTGGACAAGCCCGAATACGACTTGATTCTCGTGGACCCGATTCCGAATACGGGAATCGGCATGGCGCTGAACGACAGGTTGAAGAGAGCAAGCGTCAAAGCACTACCATAATCACACGGAATACTTTATACAGGCACCCGTTTTTTTACATCGGGAACAACGGATAGTTTTCCTTCGTGTACGTTCTTGTGTACGCGTTGAAATGCCACCATTCGCTGCTAAGCGGGACCCAGCCAGCACGCTTCATGATCTTGCGGAACAGGTTCCGGTTATCAACCTGTTGCTGCGTCAGGCGCCCGCTCTGAAGGGCATCTGCCTCGCCCACCTCGCCTGCGCACCGTTCGAAAGAATCGAAATCCGTACCCATGTCAAGCATCGCACCCGTACTGTCGGCGACACCGATATCGAGGGCGAGCCCGTAATTGTGCAGCCCGCCCGTCTTTCCCGAAGACACGTAGTTCGAATAGGGCGTTCCCGCCACGGCACGCTTGAGCGCGCTCTGCGCATACAGCGGACGTGCCGCATCGAACACCACCAGCGTAGCCCCCGGCATTTCCTTTCGTAATAGCGTAACGGCCCGTTTTAGCTTGGGCAATGCATCCTTATGCACAAACGCACGACGGATTCCACAATAGAGGTCGTGCCCGGTAACGTTGTCGAACGTCGCATAGCGCAAGTCCATGCGAAGCCCTTTCATGTACGTAATCTCAACTAGGTTGGAATCGGTCTTTGCATAGGCAAACCACTGTTTGGCAGCCTTGCAAAAGCGCACCGGCTTCGCCGGTTTCTTGGGGACAAACAAACTATCCGTCTCGTGCGCCCACGCAACCATACACAAGCAAAAGAGCAACAGAACGATTCTCATACTTCAAGGCTCTCAGCCTCTAGTCTCTAAATTCTAGCCCCTAAATTCCCAGTTGCACTTCCACGCCAAACTGGAAATACATACCCATGCCCTTCGCCATGAATGGCACTAGATCGTAGCCATCTGAAGTTTTGCCATTGCCATCCCGTGTCACCCAGGAACGTTCACGGCCATTCGCAGTTCCGAGGAATTCCAGGGCCGACACATCCAACTTTCCTAAGATATTAGGCAATTCCAAATAGAACCGGGCATGCTTGAAGAAATACTTGCTCGTCGTGATATCCAGATTGACGCGTAAATCCGTACGATAGAGGTTGGTAAATTCGTTCAGGTCGCGCAGACGACGAGTCCCGTTTGTCCGGTACGACTTTCCGTTTTCTTCGTCCAGGGAAGACGGCATTATAGAGTAGTAATACAACGGACGGTGATACAACGCATGGTGCGTCAGGATAACCGAGATTACGGAGTCCTTACGTGGGTAGTAGCGGAAATGCGAAAGCATGTCGAGGCGAGCGTTCGCTTCCCAAGGAATCGAGCTTCCGTCTTCCAGTTCGTATTCACCGTACACGGAGTTCACGTTCGTGGAGAACGAGAAGTGGTGGGAAGTCTTCCATTCTACCTTCACGCCACCACCCATCGACCAAGCGTAATCCACCGGGGTCACGTCCCTGTAATACGCATAGGCCTTCGGCATCGGTAGCAGCGGATCGGCATAATAGCGCCCGTAACCGGCCAACTGGCCATCGAAATACTTTGACCGGTAACCAAGGCCCAGTTTCGCGGACGTTCCCGTCTCGAGGCGGCCCGTCAGGTCCCCGTCGTCATAATAAGGCTTCCAGTCGCTACGGTAGGCCGCATTACCGAACACGTGCCAATAGGCGGAATCCGCACGGGAAAGGTTCACGTCGGCATCAATGGAGCCCGTCGGTTGCGCATTGTGGTCCACAGCGTCAGCCACGGCTCCTGCAGAGAGGATGTACCTATCGTAGTCGCCACTCCAGTCAAAGCGGCTTGCCCCCGAAAGAACTCCTGTCTGGTAATCACCAGAAGTCGTCCCACCGAACTCAGGATAGTTACGTTCGATAATCTGCTGTTCGTACAGCACGGCACCGCTCAGACCGGCACCTAGAATTTTTCCATTGAAGTTCTTGCTCAACCCACCACTGATTGTAGAATGGATTTGCTCATAGGCATCAATGAAGGATGTCTCACCTGCATAGTTGCTCGTCCGTTCGCGGAATCCGGTCGTGTCGCGGAGCGTATCGCTCAGGTATTCCCGCACAAAGCCAGCATGCACACTCGTACCGAACCGAGAATTGTATTCGGCTCCGAGCACAAGGTATTCCTGCTCGCCCGAGATGATGTTCACGGAATTCACCTTGTCCATCTTGGTCGCCGTATCCTGCCGGACGGCGTACTCATCGTAACTATACAGCGTGCGCAACGCCCAGGTATCACCCAGGGAATCGGAGCCGTTCAACTGCGCATACACGTCGTAGGCGGAAAGGTCGAACGGGTCAGAAGACTTGACGCGGCAATCATCATCATCATCACATTCCGCACCGCGCTTGCGGAACTCGGTAAAGAACTTTTCGCCCAGGTTCTTGAGCATTTCGGGATCCAAGCGACGGAACGAAATCCTAAAGGAGTCCCAGAAGAACCACGGCATGTCGAGCACGACTTCCTGGACCGTGAGGCCCATGGAGCCCTTGATTCCCCATTCGCCCGGAGTCTGTTCGGGGATGTACTGCACCGAAGTCGCAAGTCCCTGCCCCAGCGGACCCGACCCGTAGTGGTCATGAATCTCGATTCCACTCAAGGTATGCGGGTTCACCACAGAAAGGTTACCTGGGAAGCCCATGTCCAAGTGGCGCATGTTCGGAATGCGAAGTTGGCCCAAGTGGTAGGCCACGTCACCCGCACGGGAGCCTTCATAATAAAGGGCACTGGAGAAATCCTTCTGGCCCGAAATGCCAGGCATCTGGCTCAAGTGTTCCGTCAAGTCGAAGCGCATGCCGGCAGCATCTTCCAGCGACTCGACCTTCACCGTGCGTTCCGGCTCCCATTTTACGGGCTCGCCGCCACCCACCACGGTACTCGCCCCGAGATCGCGCACATTGGGAACAAGCGAGACGACCATGTCCAGCAAGTCGGCAAAATCCTGCAGGTCAACGAAAACGCTGTCATATCCGTCCTTGCTGAACACCAAGGAGGCGTTCTTGGAATCCACGTCGTACTCGAACCGGCCATCGGAATTCGTCTCACCCACGACCTTGCCACTACGGTAAGCAATTTTCACGCCCTTGATGGGCAAGTCCGATTCGGATTCTAGGACAACACCAATGATGGTGGTCGGGGTCGCCGCAAATACACAAACTGCACAAAAAGCTAAAATCCAAAGAACGGAGCGAAATTTCATAGAGTATAAAATAGAAAAATTGGGTTTTCGGGCACAACGTTATTAAATTTTGACAATGCTGAAAGTTTATTTAATCCAGATGGAGTCCATTCCGGGCAAAAAAGCTCGCAACCTGAAGCACGCTGTAGCACTTGTCCGCAAGGCCGCCGTAAAGAAGGGCGGAATCATCCTGTTCCCCGAGATGTTTGCCACAGGATACCTCCCCCACGACACCCTCGGTTCCGCCGAGGTATTCAAGGACACCTCCGGAGAGACCGCCAAGTTCCTCTCCGACCTCGCCAACAAGACCGGTTGCACCATCATCGGCGCCGGGATAGCCAAGAAGGGCCGCACACTCACCAACCACAGCAGCGTCTACATTCCGGGGCGGGCGACCGAGTTCGCCGGATACGACAAGATGCACCCCTTCCTCCGCGAGCAGAGTTCCATCAGCGCAGGCAAAAAGGTTACTTTATTCAAAGTAGACGACTGGCGCATCACCCCCACCATCTGTTACGATCTCCGTTTCCCAGAAACCTACCGTGCGGCAGTTAGCCGCGGCATTGACCTGATTACAGTGCAGGCCGCATGGCCCAAGAGCCGTGTTACACACTTCGAAGCGCTCCTCCGCGCTCGCGCCATAGAGAACCAATGCTACGTCGTCGCAGTAAACGCCTGCGGGCTAGACGCAGGAGGGAACGCCTATGCGGGCAACTCCCTCGTCATCGACCCCGAAGGAAACACCGTTGCATGTGCCGACGATGCCGAAACCGTCCTCAAGGCAGAACTCGATATCAAGAAGGTGCAGACTTTCAGGAGAAGGATTCCCGCACTGAAGGATGCCGGATTTACAGTTTAGAATGATTTTTATCACACGGCTTTTATTTTTCTTTGTTTGTAAACAAAAATATTCATTTCGTTAACTTGTTAAGCATCAAAAGATTAAAGCGAAAAACCTTTCTAAAGGGTCGTTTTACTGCACATTTTTTCACCTAAAACCCCTCGCATTTTCCTTAAAAATATCTTATTATTATTGTAAACGGAAACTTAAGCGAGGTTAAACAATGACTTCTCCAGATATAGACAAGCTCAGTTACGTGCGGGCATTGATCAAAGCTGGTCTCGCTCGTGACTTGATAATCAAGATAACTTCCATATCCATGTACCAGTACGCCCAGATCCAGCGCGACCTCATGGCCGCCTAGCACGGGTTCAAGAAATTGGACATTATCGTAAAAATTCCGGCGCAGCCCGCCACCTCCAACGAGGAACGGTTGGCTGCGCTTTCTCTTTGCTTCCGCGACGGATCGCTCCTGCTTACGGGACGCGACGCGAAAAAACCGGCCCAGTTCACGCTCAAGACTGCCGACAACTTCCCCTGGGGGGATTTCCTCGACAAGCTCCTGGTCGCCTGGCAGCTGGGCGACTACAGCGACATCCCGCTAGCCTTCCGACCCCAGAAACGCATTCCCCAGTTCGTCATCGAAGGACTCCCGAACGAGAGCATCCCTAACCGGCTAAAGATTCTCGCCACGCTCCGCAGCCAGGGCTACTTCCTCCCGCTTCCCAACCCGGGGCGCTAGGCCTAGGACATACAAAACAATGCAGGGCACAATCGACATCGAGACAATCCGCAGCAAGCGCTGGTTCATGGGCAGGAACAGGCCCGTCTCGGCCGTTCACGTGGCGGACTCCGCAAGCATCGGCGACACGGAGATAGTCCTGCTCAACGTCTCGTTTGCAGACGGGGAACAAGACAAGTACGCCATAATCGCCGACGAGGCCCGCATGGGGGCCATCCTCGAGGCGGGTTTCGCCGGGAACTCCGGCAGCAGGGAATTCGCCGGAAAACGCGGAACATTCGTCTTCCTCAGCGCCCGCACCCGTGAAAACGGCCAAGTCGAAGAATGCGCAGGGCAAGGGGACATGCTCGGTGCGAAACCGTTCCCGGGAGAACAAAGCAACTCATCGTTCCTCGTCCCGGGCCATAGCATATTCAAACTGTACCGGCGGTTGCAAGCGGGAACCCATCCCGAAGCCGAAATCCTGCGCCACCTGGATTGCTCCGGCACATGTACCTCCCCACGACTCTACGGGGAATGCCTCTACAAAGCCAATTCCGGGGAAACATACGCACTCGGAATCCTGGAGCAGCTCGTCCCCAACGCAAACGACGCCTGGGAGCAGTTCTGCAAAAAGATGGGCGCAAGCGAAGCCGCAGCGCTCGGCAAGGCGACCGCCCGCATGCACGCCGCACTGAAAACGCTCCCCGGCACCGATGTCGGGAACGAGCCCCCGCCCTTCGACAAACTGGAAAAACTCCTCCAAGCAAGCCACGACCCTCTGGCCAAGCAGTTATTGGAATCGATGGACTCCCTGCGCGGGGCTTTCGCCCGCATGGAAGCCGAAGCGCGGGGCCTCGAAACCGGAAACCTCGCCCCGCAGCGTATCCACGGGGACTACCATCTGGGACAAGTCCTTATCCGCGAGAGCGTCCCCGACACCACCCCCGGCGATGACGACTCCGTATTCAAGATTCTCGACTTCGAAGGGGAACCCTCACGCACCCTCGCCTACCGTCGCAGGTTGCGCTCCCCCGCCGTCGACATCGCCGGAATGCTCCGCAGCTTCCGCTACGCCGCAGCCACCGGCGGCCGCGACAGCGCCGCCGCAGAAGAAGCATTCTTGGAAGAATACGCACGCACGCGCCAAATCGACTTGGAAAACCTGAAGGCAGCAGCAAGGCCCCACATTCTCGCCAAGGCCGTCTACGAAGCCTGTTACGAACTGGAATTCAGGCCCGACTGGTTCCACATTCCGGCGAAAGCGCTCCTCGCACACTAAGCCAAGGAAAGCAGCCTAAGAGGCTTTACCCTCTTGGTTTATTTTCGCGTCTTGAATCTTCTGAGATTCCTTCAAGACCTCTTCCAGCGTAAACTCCTCCTGCGTAAAGAAGAAGGTATTTTTGCCTAAATCTTTGAGAGATGCACCAAAATGATAGGCCGTATCGTCAATGAACAAGAAGCGGTCGTGCATTCCGTAGCTCGGCAAAACCCGCATCGGGCTGTCGGGATACTGCTCGTTGTAAGTCGCCAAATCCATCTCGAGAACCTTGCTCTTGTCGTAGGTATAAATAGTCACGGAGACACCTTTTTCGCGTTTGAGCATCATGCTCAACGTTTTCTCTGTCACGAATCTATCAACAAGGACGATTCTCTTCTTTGCTTGGCGAATCAGCCCGCACACAAAAACGTATGCGTCAAACTCCTGGTTGTTGTAGAAAAGCCCTTTGGATTTAAGCTCGCCACGATCCATTGCTTCAAAAAGCGAATCTATTTTTTTGTCATGATCGAGAAGGCGAGCATCCTGCTCCATATCTTTTGCCTCCACATTGGAAATGCGATTGACAAGTCCGCCGTTCTGAAGCATATAATGTCGCATTGCAACAAAGACCTTTATGATATCAATGCTGACCTTTATCGCCTTTTCACTACGCAATACAGCAGAAAGCATAGCTACACCTTGTTCGGTGAAAGCTGTTGGAGCGTAACGAAGTCCTTTTTTATCTGCCGTGGAGGTAACAAATTGTGACCTCCATGCACCGAATTCGTCTGAAGATAATTTGAAACAAAACTCTTTCGGGAATCGTTCAATATTGCGTTTTACCGCTTGGTTCAGAGCCTTCGTCTCCACCCCATAAAGTGAAGCCAAGTCGCGGTCAAGCAACACCTGCTTGCCACGAATAACCCGTATCATCTTTTCAACCCCAGACTCCACGAGCGAATTTTTCGCCACAAGGTCCCTATTTTCTGATTTTTCCTTCATTTTTCCTCCCAAAAACAAAAAAAAGCCGGCCGTTGCTATATATCAATTCCCAACACAAGCTGGGCATATAACAAACGGTCGGCTATTCGTCGATCACGGCATGTAGACGGAAACCCGCTACCGGCGCCTTTCGTAGGACAATATACAATTTTTTTCTATATTTGTACGCGCTATGAAAATCGACGAAATGGAAACGCGCCTCCGCGAAGAGGCCCAGGAACTGGTCAAGAAAGAGCCCTTCTCCAGAAGCATGCTCGAAGAACAAGTTCTAAACCGCAAGGACTTTGCGGACATGCTTTCCGTTACCCTCGCCTGCCAATTGGCCGGTGAAGTCGTCGACCGTGCGGAACTGGAATCCATTTTCAACTCGATGTACGTCAAGTACCCCGAGCTCCTCGTTTCCGCCTGCAAAGATTTGAACGCGACCGTCCTCCGCGACCCCGCGTGCACCAGCTACCTCGAGCCGCTCCTGCTGTTCAAGGGTTTCCAGGGACTCCAGGCCTACCGAGTCGCGCATGCGCTCTGGCTCGAAGACAGGCGTTTCCCGGCCAAGATGCTCCAGAACATCATCAGCCGCAAGTTCGGCATGGATTTCCACCCCGCGGCAAAGATCGGTCACGGGCTCCTGATTGACCATGCGACAAACATCGTCATCGGCGAGACCGCCGTCGTCGGGAACAACGTCAGCTTTTTGCACGGGGTTACGCTCGGCGGTACCGGCAACGAAGTCGGCGACCGTCATCCGAAAATCGGCAACGGCGTCATGCTCGGCGCACACGCCCAGCTTTTGGGAAACATCCACATCGGCGATGGCGCAAAGATTGGCGCGGGAGCCGTCGTGCTCTGCGACGTGCCGGCACACACGACGTTCGCCGGAGTCCCCGCCGTGGAAGTCGGCCACCCGCACGACGACATGCCCAGCTTCAACATGCAGCAGGACTTCACGCGCGACGCGTAAGCAAAACACCGGAAAAACTTTTTCCGGTTGTTTTTTTATACAAACTAAAAGCTATAGCTTAGCGATTTCTTGCATGGAGAGGCCACTTGAGTTACGGCTCCAGCAGGTCGTCATTTGTGTAAAAAAATTAAGGGACTTCAACAAAGTATTTTTCGTCTATGCGACCAAGGTAATCTTCGTTCTTTTCCCGTTTTTCCCAATATTTCACAGTATAGTGATATATGGTGTCTTTTTCGTCCTTCAAAGCAAGCTGATTTATCTTATTCCAGTCTATATTATACTCCGATCTGGTTTCATAGCGTTCAAAATCGGACCCAATATACACCTGTGTAATCAGCAAAGCTCGACGATAAGCATCCATAACTACAGTCTTTTGGGCAAGCAGATAGCAGTTCCCGGTTTTGTTGTTTCTCAAAAAAATTTCAACATTAACTGTACCTCTCAACTTGTGAGGACATCCAAAATAATCACCAGCTGAAACAGAAACATTACAAAATCCATTATTGTATCTTTTTATATGTCCATCTGCAGACAATTTAAACTGACTATCAAAAAAATGAGGATAATTCAAAACAGAGACCGTATCCCCATCAAAAAGATAGATTAAATCGTATCTTTCAACTTTCGCCTTTTCACCATCCAAAAAACCAAAAAAATAATGTTCTTCAGCATGATTATAGTAAGTAAAACAGGACGATAGCAACAACATCGCAAACAGCAATACAATTCTACACATATAGCATCCCTTAATAGTCCAGTCCGTACTATTTACCCATTCACGTCGTAATCATAAACTTGATTACAGACTGTCGCCAAAGCTATACTTACAATCTTGTCCATCATGTCATAAATATATACAGAATTACCTAAAAACGTACATTTGTACGCATTAGGGACTATAGCTTGGCGATTTCTTCTACGGAGAGGCCGGAATAAGCTGCAATCTTTTCAACAGGGACATTATCGGCGAGCATAGCCTTCGCCATTTCGCGAGTTTTTTCAGAAACGCCCTCGGCAACCTTCGCGTTGATTTCGTCCGCGAATTCTTCAAAGATGCCATCGACCATAACATTGTGGTCCCATTTTTCGTGATACATTTTTTGGTATACCTCGAATTCTTCCTTGCTGAAGTTAGATACTTTTGAACTTTCTGTCAAGTGTTCGAACTTTTTCTCGTCCAACTCGGCGGGCAGTTCCTTAAGCCGGTTCAGAAAACGAAAGAAAAACAGCCACTTGCTCAAGTCGTCGGATTTCTTTTTGATAAAGAAGGGAACCTTCGAAAGTTCAACAGTCGTAAAATTGTAGGCATCCACAAACTGTGCACCCGTTTCAAGATCGGTAACGGCAGCACGGTGCACGATCCGGTTGTCATCAAACACCTTATGTCGCGCGAATGCAATCACGTACGTGGGTTTTATATCGTAATTCCAATCATCGCCTGGTTCCGACTGGTTCGCAACCATCTCGCTTGCATAAAACGCGAGACGCTTGCGGAAGTTCTTCAGTTTACGGATCTGTACTTCAATTTCGATGAGATTTCCCATGTCATCCTTGCAATGAAGGTCAAAAATCGCCGTGCGCGACACCTTACTTCCGCTCAGGTTTTTCGCCACGTTGCGAGTCCACACGTTCTTGATGGGCCGCTTGAGCTGCGGTTTCAACAGATCGTTCAGCAGGTTCACAAGGTTTTCACGGCTTGAAGGTTTATCCGGGTCGAAGGCCTTCTTGAAGGCCAAATCCACCAGCAAATTCGCAAACGGGCTCTTTTCACCCGGCTTCACAATACAGTCCTTGAGCGGCCTGCGCTTGGCCATTGTACATTCCCCTGTCGATATTGTCGATTAATATTTCAAACACCGACAATATAAACCGACAAAAAGAGCATGTCAAGCAAACTTAATTTTCCAAAAAAAGGCCGACAAAAATTCTGTTTAAAACGTCTATAATTAAAGAGAAACCAGTTTGCATTTCGAAGACATTTTCCTAAAATTTTTCCACCCATCTTTCACTTGACAATCGCATAATGCGAGTATAGATTAATCAAATGACTTACTTTTTTGTCAGCGATTTACACGTCGATTTCTATGTACCGGTGACTCGCACAGTCGCAGTACTGCGCAAACATTTCGAAGGCTTCTTCGAGCGCAACTTTCTACCGGCGGACGCTTGCTGCATCGCGGGCGATATCGCGAACAACTATTTCACCTACGTAGAATTTTTGAAGTTCATCGCCGAAAAATACAGCACGGTCTACGTGTGCCTCGGGAACCACGACATCATCACAGAATACATTGGGCGTTTCGAGACAGACCGAGAATTCACCACCTCCGAAAGCAAGATAAGATACTTCCTTGCCGAAGCAAAAAAAATCCCGAACATCCAGCTGCTTGAGAACCGCATCGCAGGCGACGTCGCCGGTTGCATGGGCATGTGCGATTTCAAGTACAAGCATACACCCGGCGCATCTGAAATATCAAATAAAATCCTGTGGGCGACACGGTGGTTCGATGGAATCCATTGGAGATACATGCAGAACAACACCGACAAACTCTGGCGACATTACGACAGAGCCTTCCGCAAGCTCACCGCGCAACGCCCGAAAATCATGATGTCGCACTTTCTGCCGCTGGAATTCGACATGGCAGAACGCTACAAGCACGACCCCTATTCGAACTTTTTCTATTTCCACGGAGCCAAATACCTCGAGAACCTGGACGACGGAAGCATTTGGCAGGCGGGGCATACGCACACCGCCATCAAGCGCGAGTACACCGACCCGCTCGGCAAAAAGCACCTGCTGCTCTGCAATCCCGTGGGATATCCCGACGAAGATCCCTATGCGGAACATGGGCTAAAACGGGAAGATTTTCTGGTGGAAGTGGGGTAATACAAGGGGAATAGACTCTCCATGCCTGTACAAAACGACTACAAATATGCAAAATTGTAGTAGTTTTCTTGAAATTTTTAAACGAAATTCGGAATGTTTGAACATTTTCCGTATTTGATTGAAATCCACATCGCAAACCAATCACATATAACCCCCAAAGTGATTTTTTTGCAATTTGAGAGATTTTATACACTTAAAGCAGAAGAGTTCAAACAAAAGCCTCAAATTCAACAATCAGGCACACTTTGTAAAAATAATTTTTCAATAAACAAGCGTTACTGTCATTATTTGTCGCAAAGAAAGGTTATATTAAAAAAAACACTATTTTGAGGTCAAAAATGGCTAAAAATACCATATTCTCTAAGTTCACCGGACTTTACCCGGTTTCTAAAACCCTGCGCTTTGAATTGAAACCCATAGGCCAAACCCTTGAAAAAATCAAGGAAAATGGGATTATTGACCATGATAAAAACAAAGCCGATAATTATGTCAATGCGAAGAAAATTATAGATGAGTACCATAAATATTTTATCAGCGAAGCGTTAAAAGGAGTCAAATTAGACTGGTCACCACTCCGTGACGCATTTATAGATTCATTGACCAACAGAACTCAAGATAGCAAGAAAAAACTCGAGGATTTGCAGAAGACATTCAGAAAAAAAATTGCTGAAAAGCTTGCTGCGCACCCACACTTTAAGGAGCTAACAGCCTCAACACCCAAGGAACTATTTGAAAAGATTCTTCCAAATCATTTTGGAAAAGAAGAATCTGTTGAAGCCTTTAAAAGATTCTCTACCTATTTTAAAGGATTCCAAGAAAACAGGAAAAACATCTATTCTGCCGATGCAATAAGTACAGGAGTTCCATACCGAATTGTTCATGACAATTTTCCCAAGTTTTTATCCAACATTGAAACTTTCCAGAACATTCAGAAACATTGTCCTTCCGTTCTTACCAATGCCGAAACAGAATTAAAAGAACTACTAAACGGACAAAAACTTGCAGAAATATTCAATATTGTTTTTTTCAACAGCATTATCACGCAGGAAGGCATCGATTTCTTCAACCAGATAATCGGTGGATACACAATAGAAAACAACAAAAAAATTCGCGGAATCAACGAATTTACAAATCTTTATCGTCAACAAAATCCTGAATTTGCAAAGCAACGAATCGCAACAAGAATGATTCCCTTATACAAGCAGATTTTAAGCGATCGGGAATCAATGTCTTTCATTCTAGAACCCTTTAAAGACGCATCTCAAGTACAATCGGCTGTAAAGGACTTTTTTGAGGACCACATTTTGCATTATAGTACCGATGGTTCCCAAATTAACGTTCTTGACAAAATTTCCAATTTGATCACCAGTTTAAATAATTTTGAACCAGATAAAATTTTCATTGCTAGAGAATCTCTTTCACAAATCTCTCAAAAATTTTTCGGAAGTTGGAATTCGATAAATGATGCATTCTTTGAATATTGCGAGAAACAATTTGGCTCAGCACAAAAAGCAGCCAATAAGAAAAAAATTGATGCGAAATTAAAGGAAGATTGTTATTCGATTAATGAAATAAACCATGTCATCAAGCAAATAGACCCATCCAAACAAATATCGGACTATTGGAAAGAATTAGAAAGCTTTAAAAACAATATTGAATCAGGGGACCTTTATAAGAAATATGAGGATTTTATATCTCTCAAATTTGAACCAGATGCGAAACTGGAAAAAGATGACAATATACAAGGATTGAAGGATTTCCTCGATGCCATTAATGAGTTCCTTCATTATGTCAAGCCTTTAACAGCAAATCACGAAAACGGAGACACGGCTTTTTACAACGAACTAATGCCATTATTTGATCAGTTATCTAATGTTATTCCTCTATATAACAAAACTCGTGATTTCGCAACGCAGAAGCCATCAGATTCGGCGAAATTTAAACTCAATTTTGAAAATCCAACTCTTGCAGATGGCTGGGATCAAAACAAAGAAGACGCAAACACCTCAATAATTCTAAAAAAAGGTGAGAATTATTATTTGGGAATAATGAACGCCAAGGATAAGCCTAAAATTGACACCTATAAGGTCACCCCGGATGAGCCTCACTATGACAAAATGGTTTATAAGCTTCTTCCTGGCCCAAACAAAATGCTTCCTAAAGTTTTCTTCTCCGCTAAAGGAAAGGAAATTTACAATCCATCTAAAGAAATTCAAGATGGATATGCCGCAGAAAAGCACAAAAAAGGTCCCTCTTTTGACAAACGGTTCTGTCATCAGTTGATAGATTTCTTCAAGGAAGGCATTTCTAATCATCCAGACTGGAAAAATTTCAACTTTAACTTCTCAGAAACAAGTTCCTATGAAGACATTAGTGCCTTTTATAACGAAGTTTCTGACCAAGGTTACAAGCTTTCGTTCACTCCTATTCCCGATTCACAAATCGATACATGGATTGACGAAGGAAAACTGTTCCTGTTCCAGATTTATAATAAGGATTTCGCACCAGGAGCGAAAGGCAAGCCCAATTTACATACATTATATTGGAAGGCGACGTTCTCTCCTGATAATTTGCAAGACATTGTATTTAAATTAAATGGTGAAGCAGAACTTTTCTATCGTCCATGCAGCATCAAGAAACCATACTCTCACAAAATCGGTGAAAAAATGGTGAACCGAATAACAAAAGACGGCAGGCCAATTCCTGACGCGATATTTGGAGAGATCTTCCATTATTTCAACAATTCGACAAAGCCTTCTTTGAGTGACGATGCTAAAAAATACCTTGATTTTGTAATCGTCAAAGATGTAAAGCACGAAATCATTAAAGACAAACGTTACACCGAAGATAAATTTGAATTCCATGTACCATTAACTATTAATTTCAAGGCTGATGACGGCAGCAAACGCCTGAACGACCAGATTAAGGATTTTCTAAAGAATAATCCTGATGTCAATATCATTGGAATTGACCGTGGTGAACGCAACTTGATTTATATGACTCTTATCAACCAGAAAGGTGAAATTCTGATACAAAAGAGTTTTAATCTTGTCGGTAATACAAATTACCATGAAAAATTGTCCATTCGCGAACAGGAACGTGATGCCGCAAGAAAGAGCTGGCGAAGCATCGGAAAAATCAAGGAACTCAAGGAGGGTTACCTCAGCCTTGTCATCCATGAAATAGCGAAAACAATGATTGAAAATAACGCTATCATTGTTCTTGAAGACTTGAATTTTGGATTTAAACGTGGGCGATTCTGCGTCGAAAAGCAAGTGTATCAAAAATTTGAGAAAATGCTAATCGACAAACTCAATTATCTTGTTTTTAAAGATTGCTCAGATTCTGAATGTGGGGGAATTCTTAAAGGATTCCAACTCACGCAGAAATTTGAAAGTTTCCAAAAAATGGGCAAACAAAATGGATTCCTTTTCTATGTTCCCGCAGCTTACACTTCTAAAATAGACCCGACAACCGGTTTCGTAAATCTTTTCAATTTTACAGATTTGACAAATGCGGAAAAGAAGAAAGCGTTCCTAACGAATTTTGATGACATTACTTACGATTCTAAAACGAGTACCTTTGCTCTTACTTTTGATTACAGCAAGTTCAAAGTGTTTCAAACCGATTATCAAAAGACATGGACCATTTTCACCAACGGGAAGAGAATTGTCTATGATCGAGAATCTAAGACTCATAACACAATTGAACCGACAACGATAATACAGGAGGCCTTGGAAAAGCAAGGTATTCAATGCGTTGATCAATTAAATGTATTGACCGAAATTGAAAAAATTGAGCCCACTCGTGAAAATGCTCGTTTTTTCGATTCTATCTGTTACGCTTTTGAAAAAACACTGCAATTGAGAAACAGTAATTCTGAAACTGGTGATGACTATATACTTTCTCCAGTAAAAAACAAGAATGGAATATTCTTTAATAGCAATGAAGCAGATGATAAACTCCCTAAAGATGCAGACGCAAATGGAGCATTCCACATAGCTTTGAAAGGATTGTATCTGCTGCAACATATATCAGAAACCGACGAAAAATTAAAAATACCTCATGAAAAGTGGTTCGAATTCGTACAGTCTCGGAACAAATAATTAAAGGGATCCCGGAGACAAGAACTCCGGGATTTTTGTATATGGATAACTACATACTTATATCTACACTAAATGATTTCATCTTCTGTCCTTACTCCATATATCTTCATAATGTTTATATGGAGATGGATGAATCCATATACTATGCAACGCCGCAGGTTAGAGGCAAAATTGCCCATACCGGCATAGACAAGAAAACTTATAGCCCGAGAAACGACTGTATTACCGCTTTACCTGTTTTTAGCAACAAATACGGACTTTTAGGTAAAATTGATTTGTTCAAGGTCAACGAAAAGAAATTAATAGAACGAAAATATCAATTAAAACAAATCTTTCGGGGGCAAATCTACCAATTATGGGCACAATATTTCTGCATGCAAGAAATGGGTTATGACATTAAAAGTCTCGCTTTTTATGAAATATCTACAAACAAAATGCATCCTATTGACATGCCTACCCAAGAAGAAAAAAAAGAATTTTCAGATTTTATAACAAGATTTCGAAACTACAATCCTTCTGACTCAATAAGCGTCATTGCTAGTAAATGTCAACATTGCATATACAACAACTTATGTGATAAAGCGGAGGTTGAAAATGTTTACCAGTAAAGACATTGAATGTCGAAGCATTTTCGTCATTAACTGTATAAAGGAACGGAACCTAAGGGTTTCTTCAGGAGAACTACTTCTCGAAGAAGGTGACGAGCACAAAACTCTCACAAAATTTCCTTTTCAAAAGATTTTAGCCCTATTTATCATTGGGCCAATTACAATAACAACTCCACTATTGGAAAAGTGTAAAAAATTTGATGTAGCCCTAGTTGTAATGAAATCTAATTTACGCCCAGTCTTCTTTTGGGCGAACCATGCCGAAGCAAATTTCTTATTGCATCAAAAACAGTATTTCTTTGAAAAAACGGACATTTCCTTCGCAAGAGAAATAGTTCGAAATAAAATAATAAATCAAAGGAAAACTCTAGAAAAGACCCGATTAAAAAATTCAAAAATCTTAGAGGCTAGGCAAATATGTGATAACGCACTGGATAATCTAGGAGGCATTGAAGATTACAACGAACTCATGGGAACAGAGGGATATATTTCAAAAAAATTCTTTGAGAGTTATTTCGACGGTTTCAATTGGACAGTTCGGCTTCCACGAGCAAAGAATGATGCTATAAATGCAACGTTAGATATTGGTTATACAATTCTATTCAATTACATTGAAGTATTTTTACGATTATTCGGGTTTGATCCATATGTCGGAGTTTATCACCGACTCTGGTTCAAGAGAAAATCTCTAGTATGTGATATTATGGAGCCCTTCCGTTGCATAATTGACGCAAAAATCAGAAAAGCCTTGAATTTAAAACAAATCAAGGAAGATGACTTTAACATTGTAAAAAAAGAGTATCTATTGAAGTTTGAAAAATACACTGATTATTCAGCCCTCTTTTTTCAGGATTTGGTTGATTATAAAAAAGAAATTTTCAAATTCGTACAATCGTACTACAGAGCTTTTATGAAAGAACGCGCAGATTTAATGGACTTGTTCATACTGGAGTAAGAATGCTTTTGGTAAGTTACGACATAAAAGATGACAAATTGAGAACCACTTTCTCAAAAATGCTTCAGTCAAATGGAGCGATACGCCTTCAATATTCAGTATATGAAGTTAATCATACTCAACGTTTTCTTGACATCCTGAAAATGGAAATAGAGACCTATTTCAAGAAAGAGTTCTCTCCAGATGACAGTGTCATACTATTTGATGTTGATGTAAAAAAGACTATCAAATATGGAAATGCGGTTCATCGTGATCAGGACCTGTTATTCTTTTGATGCAAACCTCAATCTTAACATCACTAGTAGCGCCACACCAACCTACATCTAATTCGTTGGGATTCAACAAGTTAAGCGTCCGCCCTCCTTCTTTGCTTTTTTGTGCAGCGTATGGAATATATTAGTTCTAATTTAGTTCTTTTTATTGTTTTTCACTCAATTTTAAACTATATTGCCAAGCATAGAGCCTAGAAGCTTCAAAAAATTTCTACTCTTGTAGATGTAGATTGTTTTTGTAGTGGTATTATTAGCCTAGAAGCTTCAAAAAATTTCTACTCTTGTAGATAAAAACGGTATGGGCCTGAAGCAGCAAGCCTAGAAGCTTCAAAAAATTTCTACTCTTGTAGATAAAAGGGCTTGACATTGTGTAATCCAAGCCTAGAAGCTTCAAAAAATTTCTACTCTTGTAGATGAAAAATTAGGTCATACCCGCAAGCATCGCCTAGAAGCTTCAAAAAATTTCTACTCTTGTAGATGGGTTCAGCCTTGACATTTACGGAATGCCTAGAAGCTTCAAAAAATTTCTACTCTTGTAGATGCATAACAGGGCGAGACGAGCGGAGTAGCCTAGAAGCTTCAAAAAATTTCTACTCTTGTAGATACAAAAAAGGTCCTGCAGTGAATACCAGCCTAGAAGCTTCAAAAAATTTCTACTCTTGTAGATCTTGTGGAATTGCGGTTGCAATTTGTCGCCTAGAAGCTTCAAAAAATTTCTACTCTTGTAGATTGCGGTTGACTTCCTTACGCAGCGGTTGCCTAGAAGCTTCAAAAAATTTCTACTCTTGTAGATTTTTTGTGATTATTCTTGCCGTTGTCGGCCTAGAAGCTTCAAAAAATTTCTACTCTTGTAGATGGACAATGTGTAATGCCATGGACGCCTATCAGAGGCATGTGAATTGAAATAAATTTGAGCAAAGAAATTCTGAAAGCAATTCACAACACTATATTGTGATTATTTTTTTATCGCCACCAAAATTCAAAAAGTGGCGATAAATCGGCGATAAATGTGGCGATAAAAAATGGCGATAAATCCCGAATGTGGCAATAAAGACCGACAAAAACGTCCCCAATGGAGTGAATAGGAACAGGACTTATTCCTTGATGAAGAGAGACTTTTCCCACCCCCCAAAAAAAATAAAATTATATTTAACTTCAATTGCTGCACAAGGAACTCAAATGCGAAAGAAACCTTCAGAACAGGATTTTGAAGAATACATTCGTCAGGTCGAGCCCGCCAAGCGGGAAAAGTCCTACGCGTGGTCTACGGCTATCGGCTTGCAGCAGGTCGATGGTCTGACGCCCTCGGATTATCTGCTCGAAGTAGCCAAGAAGAATATCGAAGGGAAGATTTCCCTGAACATGGCGCAGGCACTCATTGATTCTTATTACGACTCGAAAACAGAGCGGACGGATGACCAAGACGAATCGGAAGAAGCGGACAAGGTTTCGGTCCGCACTGCACAAGTTTTGTGTGAAAATGCTTTCAGACTTTCGCCGTCATTTTTGATTGCCATCCACAAGCGCCTCTTTGATCGGATTCTCAAGCATGCCGGAGAAATCCGCAAATACAACATTTCGAAAAAGGAATGGGTGCTGAACGGGGTTTCCGTGATGTATGGGGCTTCATACGAGTTGCGGATGGCCCTGGATTACGATTTTGAACGCGAACGCGAATTCAATTACAGCAACTTGAGCATGGACGAGATTGTTCGGCACTTGACGTTTTTCGTATCGAGTCTGTGGCAGATTCACGCCTTTGGCGAGGGCAACACGCGTACGACTGCGGTTTTTACCATCAAGTACCTGCGTTCCATGGGATTCAAGGTCGGGAACGACATTTTCGCCAAGAATTCGTGGTATTTCAGGAATGCGCTTGTCCGTGCCAATTACAAGAATGTGAGAAAGGGAATCCAGCAGGAGCCGGAGCATCTTGAAAAGTTCTTCCGGAACCTGCTAATGGGCGAACATAACGAACTGAAAAATCGCTATTTGCATGTTGACTACAAGAACGTCAAAGATAACGCTGTGATTGAAAAAACGAAGAAGGCTGAGGCTGCAAAAAAGGTGCAGACGAAAAGTCACAGCAAAATGTCACAGTAAAAATCAGCGAACGCCAGAAACAGATTCCTGAAATCGTGAAAGAGAATCCGAATGTTCTGCAAACGGAACTAGCAGAACGCTTTGGTGTAAGACGAGAAACCATTTCCCGAGACATGAGAAAACTCGTGGATATGGGTGTTCTTTGCCGTTCAGATTCTGATAAACTGTGTACTTGGAAAGTGGCAAAAAAAATTCCACAAGAATAAGCGGCACAAAAAAGGCGATTTCACCGAGAAACCGCCTTTTTCGCCAAGATTGAGATTATTCTCTTCTACTCTTCGTGGGCGTTGACTTCTTCGGGGTTGAGGACGCGGATTTCAATCCTGCGGTTGGCCATGCGGCCCGCCTCGGTGGAGTTGTCTGCCTTGGGGCGGGAATAGCCGTAACCGGTTGCGGTCACGAGGTCTTCGGGGATGCCCTTGCTGATCATGTACAGGCGCACGCTGTAGGCGCGTTCCGCCGAGAGCACCTGATTGAAATCTTCGCCGCCTTCGCTGCTGGTGTGGCCCTCGACTTCTATTTTCGCCTTGGGGTTTCGCTTGAGCCCGGCGATGGCCGCGTCGAGCGTTTTGAGCGAGCTCGGGACGAGTTCCGCGCTGCCCGCCTTGAAGGTCACCCCGGTGAGTTCTGCGCGCGTGTCGTCGAACACGACGGTGATGCCGCCGGTGCTCGCCGTCAGCGACACGTACGGGGTCTCGCCGCACTCGAACGGTCCGGTCAGGCTTTCGCAAAAGATGGTGTACTTGTCTTCCCTGGGAATCATGAAGCTCGCCTCGCCCTCGGCATCCGTGGTCACGGATATTTTGTTCTTAGGCTTGGCCTGGCCGACAAAAATCAGTTTCTTGCGGGCGTGGGGCGAATCGTTGTCATCTACATAAGAAACATTCAGGACTGCATGCGTCTTGTTCGGCGCGAGGGCATAAGAAAGGTTGAACGCAATCGACACAGCGATAACGAACTTTGGGAAAAACATTTGTACTCCATTCATAAAGACACCTCCCCAAATGGAGGAAATCTGGCACAAAGATACATTTAGAGGGGCCAAAATGGGCAAAATGTATTTGCAATATAAGATGTTTTTTTTAAATTTACGTCACCTTTAAAATAGGAGACTTCCATGAAGTTCAGCAGAATCGCAAGCATGCTCCTGATTGCGGGCATGGCCAGCTCCGTTTTCGCTGCCGATGACAGTTTCAGCCTCAAGGGCAACGTCCAGACCCAGCTCACCAAGTCCATCGCCGACGACGAGCACAACTTCAGCAGCGGCTGGATCCGCGCCAACGTGGGCGGGCAGTACAAGAGCGAGAACCTCGACGGACTTATCATGCTCCGTATCTTCGCCCCGGAATTCGGCAACAAGATCGAGGGCAAGAACTACGACAAGATTCTTGCCGACCTCTACTGGGCCAACTACAAGTGGAATCTCGGAGAAAAGGACAAGCTGAACCTGAAGGCCGGTCGCTGGAAAACCGACTGGTCGCAGTCCACCCACTTCGGTACCTACCTCGACAAGGACCTCACCAAGCGCGGTCTCTGGATGCGCGACTACAGCCACAACGCTATTGAACTCGGCTGGATTCACGGGCTCAGCACCCTCAACGTCATGTTCGCCACGCAAGACAGCTACGCAAACAAGGGCTACGTCCGTGTCGAAGAAGACATGAAGTTCACCTTCCCTCTCGAAGTCAAGGTCGGCTACCGCGCCAACCACGGGGACCCGATTCAGTACACGGCCTACACAACGCACAGGGTCGCCACCTACGCAAGCTATAACATTTTCCCGATCTTCCGTGTTTACGGCGAATACGCCTGCATCTACACGCAGGACGAAGAGCTCAGCGAATCCGCTCCTAACTACCTCGCTCCCGAATCCAAGTACTTCAAGCCGGGCATCTACTTCCAGCCGTTCTACCTGGGTATGGATTTCGCACCGAAGAGCGGCATCCTGAACACGCTCATGAGCAACCTCATGGTGGAATGGGAATACATCGACAAGCGCGACAACCTTTACCAGGTCCAGGAACACACCTACGACGAATGGGCATGGACGGTCGCCTACGTGAAGAAGGTTGCCTCTTCCAAGATCCAGTTCAGCGTCTACAGCGAAAACGAAGTGACCGACGTCGGCCTCGCCTTCCGCCTCACAACGACGTTCAAGTAATCGGGGAACATTTTTCGATTGGACCATCGGCTAGTGCCGATGGTTTTTTATTTGACGTCGGCGACGCAGCGCACGTAGAGTCCTTTCAGCACGCTTTCGTCGGTACGGTTGATGCTGTGCGCCTGGCGACGGAATTCCCAGCCGCGGCCGGTGTCCTTTTCCACCGAGGTACTCGACCAGTAGTGCCCCGTGTACGTCTCGTCGCAGTATTCGTCCCAGTCGCGACACCCGCCGCGTCCCAGGTTGTCCCAGTCGAGCTTGGACTGGTCCTTCTGATAGTCTCTCCACTCGCCGTCGTTGGGGAGGTGCCAGCCCTTCGGGCAGGCTTTCAGCGCCTCGTTGTAGGTATAGAAGCGTCCATGGCGCTTGCAGAACACGGAATCCTCCAAGAAGCACTGTTTCGCGCTCGTGAGGTTGTATCTAAGGTTCTGCTTCATCCACACCTTGGTGCTGTCGCGGAGTTCCACCTTGTACTTTTTCCCATCGCGGGGGTCCGTGAACACCATCTTGTCGCGGGAGATGTTCATCTCTTCGAGGGGGTCGTAGTCGCCAACGCAGCGCACGGGCAGTGCCATGCTGTCGGTGACGGCAATTTCGCTGAACATTCCGCGGTTAAGGTCGAGCATGATGCCGCGTTTCTGTTCGCCGGCCACGGCGAAGTAGCCGACTTCAGGGCCGACCTGCCTATTGTCGCCTGCGCCGATTTCGTAGAACCCTGACGGAGCGCCGACAAACGTCCGCATGTTCTGCTTCTTGCGCGAGCCAATGAACTGATCCTTGATAAGCACTTCCCAATCTTGCCACGACGGGACGCGCGTATTTTCGGGACAAGCCTTGTCCCATGCCTTCGGAGCGTAGAACGCCCTGTTCCTTACAACGAGCGAAGCCCCTTCTTTGTATGAAAGATTTCCTGTAAACCAGTTAAGCGGTCCGGTACGGACCACCCTATAAACACGATTGTCGCGCGAATCGCTATAGTCGTTCGCGGCAAACGATACTCCTGCAACCATTGATAAGGCCACAACCAAACGGCCTAAATAACCTAACATTTTTCACCTCTACAAAACAGGTACAAACCTACTAAGGAATATATACCGGATTTGCAGAGGCCGACACGTAAAAAAATTTTAAAGTGTGGAAGCCCACACCCTCAAATTGCGCCTAGAACGAAAAAACGGCACCAAAGTTCCCGGGTCCGACCCAGAGCGAGACATTCTTCACAGATTCCTTATGGGTTTCCAAAACCAGGAAGCTCACTCCCGTGCCCACCAGGGCACCGACGACCACGTCCGACGGGTAGTGCTTGCCGGCGGCAATCCGCAGCGCACCGACAAACCCGGCTAGAGAAAGTGAGCCAGCCCACACGATGCCCCTGTACGGGGACGAAGGGTACATCTCGGAGAAATACGACGCCGTGAACACGGCTGCCGTAAATGCGGCCGAACTGTGCCCGCTAAAGAAGCTGCCGTAGGCTTCGCCCTCGGCCTTTTCCGCAGCCTCCTTGCCATCCCCGTCCTCGGCATATATATAAGGGCGCGGCCAAATCTTCAGCGAGCGCGTAGCGAGGTTCAGGCCGCTCTGGATAGCGAGTGCCTGCGCATACATGAGCGTGTGCCCCCAGAAAACGGAGGCGGTCCCGCCACCATACCAGGCGTACCCGGCGAGCGCGACAGGCGCGACGGCCACAGGCGCAGCCCAATCGCTTAACTTGTCAGGCCACTCCGCATAGCGCCCGGCGACAGGCCTGTCCCAGGGCAGCAGTTCCGACTGGGGCTTTACGTCGGCATCGGTTTCCATGTTGGCGTAGCGCACGCTGCCGAAAACGGAAACTGCCGTAGCACCGATGGTCAGCGGGATGTCGTAGAACGACAGCGCATACTCCGCCAATACGGGAGAAAGGCTTCCCGAGCAAAGAAACCACAAAAAAAACACTGCTTTCGGCAAAAAGGCCTTCATTGGCCTACAAACTAAAAAATTATATTCAACATGAAGATAATCAGGAGCTTCCGTGTCCAAACAAGAAAACGCCAAAGAACCGATTTGCCCCGATATGGGCCTGTTCTCGGCCATTTCCGACGAAATGCGCCTCAAAATTTTGCTGCTCCTCGACCAGGCCGAGTTCACGGTCAACGAGATCAAGGACATTCTGGACATCCACCAGAGCAACGCGAGCCGCCACCTGGCCAAGCTTTCGGCATGCAACCTGCTGAAGGACCGCCGCGACGGCATCAAGGCCTACTACGGCCTAAGCGACGACCTCTACCTGAGCCGCCGGATGCTCTCTGTCATCCGCGACGCCTACGAGGCCCTGCCGGACAAGGACATTGTCAAGTGCCGCGCAGCCCAGATACTGGAAGACCGAAACGACAAGACCAAGGGACAGATTCACAAGCTCGACCAGGCGGGCGGAAGCCTCAAGGCGCAGATAAGCCTGTTCGCCAAGCTCATGTACCCCTTCGAGAACGTCGTGGACATTGGCTGCGGTGAAGGCGGCGACCTCACGCTCATGATGGCGGGGCGCTGCAAGAACGTGACCGCCATCGACTGCGACCCCAAGGTCATCAGCGGGCTGCAGAAGACGCTCGCCCAGAAAGGCATCACCAACGTGAACCCGAAAGTCGCCGAGATGACCCAGACCGGGCTCCCGGAGAACTTCGCCGACCTCGTGCTGATGAGCCAGGTGCTGCACCACGCCAGCGACCCGCACCTCGCGCTCAAGGAAGCAGTCCGCATCCTGAAGCCGCACGGCACCCTCGCCCTCTTGGACCTCGCGCAGCACAAGGAAGAATCCTTCCGCACGACGCACGGACACATCTGGCTCGGTTTCGACAAGAACCAGATAGAATTCCTGCTCAAGGAGCTGAACTGCAAGACCCTCGTCTCCGAAATCATCCCCAGCGAGAACGAGGTCGATAAGAAGCTCCCTGTCATCTGCATGATTCTGGAAAAACAGTAAACGGTCCGTCCCGAGCAATACGACCTATTTTTTTTCGTCGCCCTATTGCTTTTTCGGAGAGAATCGAATAGATTAGAAAAAAAACAGCTAAGGAGTCCCGCATGGCAAAACTGATCAAGTTCATCGTCTTCGCCGCAGTTTGCATCATTACGGCATTCGGAATCTATAACCTCATCAAGACCACCAGGATTGACGAAAATACACTCGACTAGCCCGGTGCATTCCTAGCGCCCTTCTGGCACAAGCAAGCTTGTCACGAAGCCCGTCCCCCGACGGGCTTTTCTTTTTTTTATTTTGTATTCTATGAACTTTTTACAAAAGAAACCTGTATTCTTTACGGCAGCTGCCGTACTCTTCCTCGTCGTCCTCATGATTATTTTCAGGGACTTCGCTTTTGACCCGAACAAGCTCATGCTCAACAGCGACCAGCTGAACGGCATCGGCAGCCGCATCCTCCGCGCCGAGAACGTCGTGCTCACGGAATGGGACGACAGCCGCCTGGGCGGTGTCCCCACCATCGACGCCCTGTTCGGCGACGCCTACCACCCGCTGGTGTGGGTGCAGTTCCTCACGGACCCGGCCCGCGCCGTCGGCATCAAGTTCATCTTGACGGTCTGGGTCGCCTTCATGAGCGCCATGCTCCTCGCCTGGAACCTGACCGGCAACCGCTGGTGGGGCGCCCTGCTCGGGTTCCTCTACGCACTCTCTCCCGAATTCTTCACCTACCTTTACGGCGGCCATGACGGCAAGATGATGGTGTTCGCCATCGCGCCGCTCGCGCTGCTCGCCATCCGCAAGGTCGTGCGCGACGGGAGCCTCCCCTACGTGGCCGTGCTCGCGCTTTCCATCACCTGGATGATTCTCGGAAGCCACCTGCAGCTCACCTACCTGTTCCTGTGGGGCGCAGGCCTCTACACCCTTTACGAAGTGGCCTTCCACTGCGATGGGCTCTCTAGCCGCGGCAAGCGCCTGGGCCTTGCTGCAATCGGCCTCGCCTTCGGCCTTGCGCTCAGCTGCTTCCAGCTTGTGCCGCCCTACATGTACACCACCACGCAGTCCGTGCGTGGCGAAGGGGACCACACCAACTACGGTCACGCCGTCAGCTGGTCCTTGCACCAGGAAGAAATGGCCCAGATGCTCCTGCCCGGTTTCGTGGGCGTAGACGTCTATGAGCAGGACCCCAACACAAGCGACCTGAACGGCAGTTCCTTCGTGAACATCACCATGCAGGAATACCGCCAGATGGCCGAAGCGGGCAGCCAAGGCTCTCCGTTCTACTGGGGCCACAACAGCTTCAAGCTTGACCACAACAATGCGGGCGCGCTCCTCACCTTCCTCGGATTCCTCTGCCTGTTCTTGCCGGGCAAGCGCCGCTGGGCGGCCTTCTGGGGGCTCGGTGCGGTCGTGGCCCTCAGCTACGGCATGGGTGACCACTCCCCGTTCTTCAAACTTTGGTATAACGTTCTCCCGGGCGTCAAGAACTTCCGTGCACCGGGCATGGCTTTGTTCTGGCTGCCGCTTCTGCTCGTGATGATGGCGGGCCCGGTCGTCAAGGCGCTCGCCGGCAACGACGAGAAATCCGCTGCCGACCGCAAGGCACTCCTGCACGGCACGGTCATGTACATCATTCTCCTCACGCTCGCCGTAATCGCCCGCTTCTACTGGACCACCTTCATCGGCCCGGTGGGCTTCGCCGTGCTCCTCGTCTACGCATTCGCATGCCTCGGTGTCATGAGCCTCGACGATCAGGGCAAGGCATTCTCTGTCAGCAACTTTACCGATGCATTCAAGTCTGGCCTCCCGGGCACGCACCGCGCTGTCCAGGTATGCGTCCTCGTCGGCTTCGCCATCATCGGCGTGTTCATGATGAGCGCACAGAACCTGCTGAACGATCCCGTCACGGCACCGTACTTCAAGCCGCTGAACGAGACCGTGATGAACATGACCGCAGGCAAGGTGATTCCCGGGTTCATCCTGATTCTCGTCATTATCGGTATCACGTGGGCGCTTACCAAGTGGAAGGGCACAACGCCAGCCAAGGCGGCCATTCTCGCCGTCGCCGCGGGCGTCGAACTGTTCTTCATCGACGGTGCGTTCATACAGAATGTTGATGCAAACGAATACCTGCAGCCGGACAACGGCGTCATCAAGGCTCTCAAGGCGCCGTTCCGTGCCGATTCCATTAACACGCCGCGCGTCCTTTCGCTTTCGCGCAGCAAGGCGCTAGGCGCCAACGCCTTCCCGCAATACCACATGCGCAACGCCGACGGGTTCCACGATAACGAACTTGCAAGCTACCGCGCCTTCCGTGGCGGCCAGGGCAACTCGAACTACTTGATGAACATCAACGATCCCACGGCGCCGCATCCGTTCCTCGACCTCATGAACATCGGGGCTATCGTCTTCGACACCCGTCAGGGAACATCGTACATGCCTATTGCCACGGCGATGGGTGAAGCTTACCTCTACGGTGAAGCCGTCACGATGAGCGACGAAGAGGCCATCAAGACGCTGCAGACTCAGGCATCCATCCGCAAGCCCAAGGAAAAGACGGAGCAGCCGGCCGAAACAGCCGGAGACTCTTCCGCCGCGACCGTGACCGCGGACAGCGCGGCCACGGACAGTTCCGTCGCCACGACGGAACCGGACGCTCCCGCCTTTGCCGACGAGGCCGGAAAGTTCTTCTACCGCGAAAAGGTCATCCTCTCCGAGAAGCCCGAATTCGACGGCAAGGGGAGCGTTGCGGCGGAAGGCCCCATCCAGGGTTCCGCCAAGCTGGTGGAAAGCCCCAAGATGGACACGCAGGTGTTCAAGGTCAATGCTAGCCGCAAGGGCTTCATGGTCGTCGCAGGCAACTACCATCCCTACTGGAAGGCCTACGTGAACGGCAAGGAAGCCAAGGTCTACAAGGCGTTCGGCACGCTCCGCGCCGTAGAAATTCCTGAAGGAAATTCCGAAGTGCGCATGGAATACCGCAGCGTTCCGTTCCACACCTGCCTCAAGGTGAGCCTCGTCTTCGCCCTCCTCCTCGTGGCACTGGCCGCAGGCCTTATCGTGAAGGCGAAGGTCCTCGCAAAAAAATAGGCGCCAGGAAAATCATTTTCCTGGACACCTTTAAAAATATTTGAAAGCAGTCGCCCTACCATTTGGGGCGGCTTTTCTTTTTTAGAAAGCTCGCATAGCCCCCACTACGAACTTGACTGCGGAGCGGGCGATATCGGCTGCCAAGGCATCGTCTTCACCCGCCTGCTTCCTGGGGAGGATCTTCTTTTCTTCCTGCATGTCGAGCACGAGGCGCTTAATGCAGTAGATGTCGTAATCCACAGCTTCGGAATACTTGTCAAAATCAAATGTGGGATCGGGATTCCTGTCGCTTTGGTAGTCGCCAAAGGCATCATGGCAGTCATCCTCGTCGTAAGCGGTACGGAGCTCGAACTTGATGTTGCAGGAGTTTCCGTCGTAGCCCAGCGTGACCGTACCCGAATGCTTGGTAAAGTTGTTCAGGCCAATGGTAACGTCGCCATCGTACATGGTCAGCTTGTTGCACTTGGGAGCACGCAGGTCGTCCATCATCTGCTCAGCATTGAAAACTCTCGCGTTTTCTGGCTGGAACATCATGTAGAACTTGGCCAAAGCGGAATCGGCCTGTTCGATGGCACTGTTCTTTTCCATCAGCTGGTGTAACAGGGACGAGGCGAAGCAGTCGCCTTCGTAACGGAACACAGACTCGACAACGTCGTTTTTCTTGAACCGCCTGCCGTTCATGATGTTCTGGTTGACAGCCTTGGGTTCAGACCAGACGCCGACAGGGAAAGACTTGCCGCCATCGTAATCGTATTTGCGCCACGTGTTCTCGTGCAAGGGGCGAATCGAAGCAATGTCTCCATTGCCATAGGCCTTCATCGTGTCGGCCTTTTCGCCTTCCTCTTTCCACACAACATAGCCAAGCGAACTGGCCTTGCACTCCGGAGGAGTAATCACAAGCAGCGAGTCCTTGGAATGATAGTAGTAATTGGCCTTGCTCAATATCATTTCGAAGTCGTCTTCGAAATCGATGTGAGACGAAGACTCGTCACCGCAAGCGATTAGAGTCATCATTCCGACAGCACATGCCGAAACGGACAATATTTTCATAAATGTTTTCATCGGATACCCCTCGGCAAAAATGATTACTTCTTTTTCAATTTCGGATTTTTCGTTGGATCGGCCAGAGCCTCTTTCAGCCTCTCGTCCACAATTTCCTTGACTGCCGCATGAATGTTCTTCACATTTTCAAGGAAGTTGTAACTAAGATCGTCCAAGACCACGACCTTCGCATTGAGTTCTTTCTTGATTTTTTGAATCGATTCCTGGCTGAACTGTGGCGTCACGAATACCAGGCGGGCATTGTTTTTCCGGCCTTCCTCGATAAGACGGTCCAGTTCCTTCGGAGTCGGCGCGTTCCCGGAGATATTTACAGACACCTGCTTCAGCTTATAGTCTTGGGCCAGGTATCCATATAGCGGACGAGGAACAATAGCAACCCTGAGATTTTCCGGCAGCATCAATACGGAGCGTTTCAGATTGTCATCCACACGATTCATCTGCTGCAAGATAATGGAAAGCTTCACGACAAAGTATTCGTTTTTCTCGGGCATGTATTTGGTCAGGGCCTTACTCACGTTCGAAGCAATCTTGGCCATCTGCTTTGGCGATATCCAGATGTTGGGATCACGCACACCTGACTGGGGATGATTCCAAACGACATTATCGGAAACATCGACAACATCTATCGATTTTTTAAGTTGCTTGAAACGCGGGAGCCAGGCCGTGTCCGCACCGGAGCCGTCCGTAAAGTAGACGTCCGCCCTGGAAAACTCCATAAGCTCTTCAGGCTTGGGAACATACGTGGACAAGTCCGTTCCAGGAGGGAGCATGGTCACGACCTCGACCATCTCTCCACCAACCGCATTGACGATACGGGCATAAGGGGCATATGAGACGGCCACGACGAGCTTGTCAGTGCCAGCAATCGCACATGTCGCCATGATAGAAACGGCCAAAACAATATTTGCAATGCCAGATACACGGAATACGTTTTTAAGCAGCATTAAATTTTTCCTTTAAAGAATGCGTCAAAATCTATTTCGCCGACATTTTCGACAACAAACTCCGGCTTCTGCTCAAGGGCATCGACATCGGCTCGTTTTGTCTCGCCGCACAGCGGCAACACGAAACGGCAACCGGCACGCTTAGCCAGTTCAAAATCCGTATAGAGACGGTCACCGACAAAAAGTATTTCTTCCGGGGCATAATGCTTAAGCACGCCAGCAAGCATGGCCGGACTCGGTTTACCAAAGCTGCGCTGCGGTTCCTTGCCGTAGGCCGCCTTGAGCAGCGCCATGAAGCTCCCGATATCCGGAACAGGCCCCCTTTCGTCGGGGCAGACAAAATCAGAATGCGTCACCCAGAACGGCACGCCCCGCTGCACGCGGAAAGAGAGTTCACAAAGTTCGCGGTAGTCAAAGGAATTGTGATAGGCAATCAGGACGAGTTCGGTTTCTTCGACGGAAGGACGCAAGTTCAGGCTCGGGTCCTGCGCAGCAAACCACTCGAACACTTCCGGGTTGGCAAAGAAGAATACGTTCTTGATGCCCTTCTCGTGAATGGCGTCAAGCGAAAGGTACAAAGCCGAAATAATGGCACCGTCGCGCAGCGGGAGGCCCATGCAGTTCAGGCGGTTCTCGTAAAAAACGGGAGACTTGCTGGTATTGTTGCTCAGGTAATAAACCGGCACCGACTGCGCCACACGACAAACCGTCTCGACCGCTCCGGGATAGGGACGGCCGCTCAAGTACAGGGTTCCGTCCAAATCAAAAACAACAGTCTTAACGGGCTTATGCAACATGGGTAAAAAATAACTAATTTCAGGAATCAAGACCACAAAGTTTTTCTACCTTAAGGGCATGAAATCACCCGACAGCCATTTTTACTGCACCGCCATCACCGAAGGCCGCCTCACGCTCGACGAGAACGAAAGCAGCCACGCCGTCCGCGTATGCCGCGCCACCGAAGGTGACACGCTGCAACTCTGCGACGGGCTCGGGCATTTCGCCGACGCGACTATCGTCCGCGCCGATCCGAAGGCATGCGAAGTAGAGATTCCCGAAGTCATCACGGCTTCGACTGAGCGTCCCAAAATATCGCTGGGCATCGCCTGTCTCAAGGACGATGCGCTCGAAGAGGTGGTTTTCCATGCGGCACAGACCGAAATCGACAAGATTGTCTTTATCCGCACGGACTTTTCGCAGGAACCCAAGAACTCCGACCTCCACAAGACCGTCCGCAGGGCGGAATTGAAAAGCCTAGTCAGCCTGAAGCAGTCGAAGAAGCCCTGGCTCACGCAAATCGTAGGGCCGGTCACGCTGGACGAATGGCTCGGCGGTTACAAAGGCGACATCATCCTCTGCGACGAGAACGGATCCCCGTTCCCCGGGGAAATCAAGAACGAGACAACACTGCTCGTCGGACCGGAAGGCGGGTTCTCCTCGCGCGAAATCGAGCTGATCAAGTCCCTTGGCAACAGGACGCGCCTACTCGGCCTCGGCAAAACGAGACTCCGCGCCCGCACAGCTGCAATTGTCGCTCTCGGCAAGCTCGCCTGCATTTAAAAATTGCCATTTTTTCGCGAAAATTAGCTTTATATCCCATTTTTCCTATTTTTTTCGTACTTTTGTAAAAAAGTCGTTACATTTTGGAATATTGTATATAGATTCAAAATGTACCCCCAATAAAGTGGTGTAAAAGGGATAGAAAATTGACAAATCCGCTGATTATTTACATTGTAATTACTGTTGCTCTTTCCTTGCTGAACACGATTATCCTGATGCGTGTCCAGCCCAAGAGCGTTAACACTTTTTACCCGTCGACATTCTACGCCATAATGATAACCAACTTCGGGTTCCTTTTCCAGGCTATGTCGACAAACCTGCAAGAAGCGCTGCTCGCAAACAAGATTGTCTTTGTCGGGGGCACCTACCTGCCGATATTCGTCTTCATGGCCCTGGCGAGCCTTTGCCATTTCAAGGTTCCCAATGCCCTGCGGATACTCCTGTTCTCCATCAGCGGAATCATCTTCCTGACCGTCATCAGCAGCGGCTACACCAACATCCTATACCGCTCCACCGAACTCGTCTCGGTCAACGGCATCAGCATCATCAAGGCAGAATTCGGAATAGGCTATTTCCTGTTCGGTC
This sequence comes from Fibrobacter sp., assembly GCA_017412605.1. Taxonomy (GTDB): domain Bacteria; phylum Fibrobacterota; class Fibrobacteria; order Fibrobacterales; family Fibrobacteraceae; genus Fibrobacter. Next base: position 267,579 of record JAFPWY010000004.1, read on the forward strand.
TGCAGCTCGTCGGGTACGGGGTGGCCTACCTCAGCATCATCCTGTACTCGCTGTTCCACAAGAAGAACGTTTCCATCCACAGCCTGTGCAGCCTAGCCTTCATCGCATCCCTTACACTCATATCCTTCGCCATCTCCAAGAGGATGGGAGTAGAATATGTCGTGATGCCCGGCGTCTTCCTGGTCGACGAATACATCCTGCTCATCCTCGTGCACCGTATGGGTAAGTACGATATCGAGACAACCATCCTGAGTTCGCTCATCCAGACAAACACCAGCGCCTATGTCACCTTCTCCAAGAGCAAGCGCTACATCGGATGCAACGACATCGCTCTCAAGTTCTTCCCGCAGATGAAGGATTTCCGGGTAGACCACCCCCTCGAAAACAAGAGCGACACCGAAAAGACCTTCTCCAAGCTCATCGACCAGTTCAATCCCGAAAGCACAAGCAAGGTCGTGTACTTCCAGCTCGGCAAGAACCACTACAAAGGCCTCATCAAACACCTGTTCCACGGCAACAGCGACTGCGGCTACATGATGCGCATCGAGGACGACACCAAGATGCAGCGCTACATCAAGTTCCTCGACAAGTACAACAACGAACTCGTGAACGACGTGCAGAGCAAGGATTCCCATATCCACGACATGCAGGAACAGATGATCGTGGGCATGGCGAACATGGTCGAGAACCGCGACAGCAACACAGGCGGACACATCAAGCGCACAAGCCAGGTCATCCGCATCCTCATTTCGGAGATGCGCAAGGACAAGAGCCTGGGCCTCACGAACAAGTTCTGCCGCGCCGTCGTCAAGGCGGCTCCGATGCACGACCTCGGAAAGATCGCCGTCGACGACATGATCCTGCGCAAGCCGGGCAAGTTCACCAGCGAAGAATACTCTATCATGAAGACCCACGCCGAAAAGGGCGCAGCCATCGTGGAAAACCTCTTGCAGGGTATCGAAGACCCGGAACTCGTGACCATCGCAAAGAACATCGCGAACTACCATCACGAACTCTGGAACGGCGACGGATATCCCAAGCACCTCAAGGGGACGGAAATCCCGCTGGAAGCCCGCATCATGGCGATTGCCGACGTGTACGACGCCCTGGTGAGCCAGCGCTGCTACAAGGAAAAGATTTCCTGCGAAGACGCCTACGAAATCATCATCAATTCCATGGGAACGCATTTCGACCCGGCACTCAAGCCGTACTTCGTCAACTGCCGCGAGGAACTGGAAGCCTACTACAGCACAGCGCTCGCCAGCTAGCAAGCGGCTAGAGCCTTCGCAAAATATATCCACCAAACAAAAAAAGACCCGGATTATTAATCCGGGCCTTTTTTGTCCTAACCTAAATTCGGACGAACGTGTTTACGCCATCTTGCTGTGGAACGTACGGTTGATGACGTCCATCTGCTGTTCGCGAGTGAGCTTCACGAAGTTCACCGCATAGCCGGACACGCGGATGGTGAGCGTCGGGTACTTCTCGGGATGTTCCATCGCGTCGACGAGCATCTCGCGGTGCAGCACGTTCACGTTCACGTGGTAACCCGTGGCGTGGACAAAGCCGTCAAGGCAGTTCGCAAGGTTCGTGATGCGGTCCTCGAGATTGTTGCCCAGGGCTTCCGGTGTCGCGGTCGCTGTCCAGGAAATACCGTCGAGGGAAGAATCGTAGTCGATCTTGGCAACGGAGGCGCCCGCGGCGACAAAGCCGCTCACGTCGCGGCCGTTCATCGGGTTTGCACCCGGGGCGAAGGGTTCGCCCGCACGGCGGCCATCCGGAGTGTTGCCCGTGTTCTTGCCGTAAACGACGTTGCTCGTAATCGTAAGCACGGACTGCGTCGGGACGCTGTTGCGGTAGGTCTTCTGCTTCTTGAGCTTGCCCATGAAGCGGTCGACCAGGTCCTTCGCGATGCTGTCGGCGCGGTCGTCGTTGTTGCCGTACTTCGGGAAGTCGCCTTCCACCTTGAAGTCCACAGCAACGCCGTTCTCGTTACGGATCGGAGTCACCTTGGCATACTTGATAGCGCTCAGGGAGTCAGCCGCCACGGAGAGGCCGGCAATGCCGCAAGCCATCGTGCGGTAGATGTCGCGGTCGTGCAAGGCCATCTCGATGCGTTCGTAGTAATACTTGTCGTGCATGTAGTGGATGATGTTCAGCGCCTTCACGTAGGTCTTGGCGAGCCATTCCATCATGGCGTCGAACTTTTCCATCACGGTATCGTAATTCAGGACTTCGTCCTTGATGGGTTCGAAACCCGGGGCCACCTTGGCCTGGCTGATTTCGTCCACACCGCCGTTGATGGCGTAAAGGAGCGTCTTCGCGAGGTTCGCGCGGGCGCCGAAGAACTGCATCTGCTTACCGACGCGCATAGCCGACACGCAGCAGGCGATGGCGTAATCATCGCCCCACTTCGGGCGCATCAGGTCGTCGGATTCGTACTGGATAGCACTCGTCTCGATGGAAGTCTTCGCGCAGAAGCGCTTCCAGGCGACAGGCAGCTTTTCGGACCAGAGCACGGTCAGGTTCGGCTCCGGAGCGGTACCCAGGTTGTACAGCGTGTGCAAGAAGCGGAAGCTGTTCTTGGTCACCATCGGGCGGCCGTCGAGACCGATACCGCCGAGAGATTCCGTCACCCACGTCGGGTCGCCGCTGAACAGGGCGTCGTATTCCGGCGTACGGAGGAAGCGCACCAGGCGCAGCTTGATAACGAGATCGTCGATGAGTTCCTGGGCTTCGCTTTCGGTAATCTTGCCTTCGGCGAGGTCACGGGCGATATAGATGTCGAGGAACGTGGAGGTGCGGCCAAACGACATGGCGGCGCCGTTCTGTTCCTTCACAGTGGCGAGGTAGCCAAAGTAGGTCCACTGCACGGCTTCCTGCGCAGTCTCTGCCGGGCGGGAAACATCGAAGCCGTAATTCTTGGCCATCTGCACCAGTTCGCCGAGAGCGTTCAGCTGTTCGGAAAGTTCTTCGCGGAGGCGGATGACCTCTTCGGTGAATTCCACGTCGTTGAGTTCGTCCTTTTCCTTCTGCTTCTGCTGGATGAGGAAGTTCACGCCGTAAAGCGCGATGCGGCGGTAGTCACCGATGATGCGACCACGGCCGTAGGCATCCGGAAGGCCCGTAATCACGTGGGACTTGCGGCAAGCGCGGATTTCCGGGGAATACACGTCGAAAACGCCCTGGTTGTGGGTTTTGCGGTAGCTGGAATAGATTTCCGCAATCTTCGGATCCATCTTGTAGTTGTAAGCGTCCAGGCTGTTCTGCACCATGCGGAGGCCGCCGTTCGGGGCAATCGCGCGCTTGAGCGGAGCATCCGTCTGCAGGCCGACAATCTTTTCGAGGGACTTGTCGATATAGCCCGGAGCGTGAGCGAGGATGGACGTGCCCACCTCGGTAGAAATATCAAGGACAACCTTTTCGCGTTCCTGCTTCAGGAGGTCGCGGACCTTGTCCATGATCTTGTTCGTACGTTCCGTTGCCGGGGCAAGGAACGAACCATCACCCTCGTAGGGGGTGTAGTTGTCTTGTATAAAGTCGCGTACATTTACGCTATTGCGCCAGGATTCACCTTTGAATCCGCGCCATGCAACACTGTTGCCTTCTGTGCCACTCATAACACCTCTCTTAACAAAAAATCCTTAAAGTTTAACCTGTACCTTTTCGCGCATGGCCATGACTGCAGCCTTCGCTTCTTCCACGCTATCGCGGCGCGCCAGGAGCACGCCCATACGGCGGTGCCCATTGAGCTGCGGCTTGCCGAACAAACGGATGTTCGTGTCCGGCTCGGCGAGAACTTCGCCCAGATTGCCGAACTGCACGTGGTCGGACTGTCCCTCGACAACGATTGCCTTGGATGCGCTCGGGCCATGGAAGGCGATGTTCGGGATCGGCAGACCGAGAACGGCACGCGCATGGAGCGCGAACTCCGAAAGGTCCTGGCTGATCAGCGTCACCATGCCGGTGTCGTGCGGACGCGGGGAAACTTCGCTAAACAGCACATCGTCCTTGCAGACGAACAGTTCCACGCCGAAGATACCGCGGCCGCCCAGGGCGTCCGTTACCTTCTTCGCAATTTCCTTCGCCTTTTCCAAAAGTTCGGGCTTCATCGGCTGCGGCTGCCAGGATTCCTGGTAGTCACCGCCCACCTGATGGTGCCCGACCGGCTCGAGGAAGCTAGTGCCGCCCACATGGCGCACCGTAAGCAAAGTAATCTCGTAGTCGAACGGCACGAAGCCCTCGACAATCACGCGACTCGCCTGGCCCGTGCGGCCACCCGTCTGGGAAATGTTCCAGGAATTTTCGATATCGGCTTCCGTCTTGACCACACTCTGTCCGTGGCCGGAAGAGCTCATCACCGGCTTCACGACGCACGGGATGCCAATTTCGGCAACGGCAGCCTTGAATTCTTCGAAGTTGTCTGCAAAACGATAGGGGCTCGTCTTGAGTCCGAGTTCCTCGGCAGCAAGGCGGCGGATGCCTTCGCGGTTCATGGTAAGCTTGGTCGCCTTGGCCGTCGGGATGACGTTGTAGCCTTCCTTCTCGAGTTCCACGAGCGTATCGGTCGCAATCGCCTCGACCTCGGGAACGATATAGTCGGGCTTCTCGCGCTCAATCACCTCGCGAAGGGCCAGGCCGTCGAGCATGTTGATGACATAAGAACGGTGAGCAACCTGCATGCCCGGAGCGTTGGCGTAGCGATCGACAGCCACGACCTCCACCCCCAGTCGCATCATCTCGATGATGACTTCCTTGCCCAGTTCGCCGGCACCACAGAAAAGAACCTTAGTGGCCGTTGTGCTGAGCGGGGTTCCGATTTCAAACATACCTAGACTCCTTCTCGAAAAATACAGTACAATTTTACTAAAAAAACTATATCTTGTGTAGGGGATGTAGTTAAATATACAAGATATTGGGGTACGGTGTAATAAGAAAACAAAAATTTACACAAATTCTTTTCGTCTACAACCTTATGAGGAACAACAAGTTACGCACTTCAAGGTGCTATTGGATGCATTTTTTCTCAAAAAAAAGCCAAACCAGAAAAAGCAAAACGGGTCGGTTGTGCCGGCCCGTTTGAAATTGCGCTTGTTTCTATGTCGTACGATACATAGCCTCAAAGAGACTGCACTTTATCGTCTTTGCAGAACTGGAGATCCGGATCGTACGTTTCGCCACAGCACTTCGCATAAAGCACGCCATTATCGGTGCAGAAGAAGCCCTCGGTATCGTAGGTGCCGTTTTCTTCATCAAGAGCAGAGGCTTCCACGCCTTCGGAAACTTCATTACAGCGCCGGACAGCACCAGCATAGTTTACGCCACAGAACTGCGTCGTGTAATCGTAAGTTTGGCCTTCACACTTTGGTAAAACGATATCTGTCACATCACAGAAATAGGCCATCACATTGTAGGTACCGTCGGAATGGAGATAATAATCCTTCCCTTCGGGAGCTCTGCTGCAAAGCGGGTAGACATTCTCGTCGGAGGCACAGAAATGCGTTGTCGGGTCAAAGAACGCCTTACCACAAGAAGCCCTGAAAATACTCACGGATTTTTCTCCGCATGTCACAGTAACTTCGCCATTTTTGCCATCTGCAAGCGAGCATCCTTCACCATCGTCTCCGTTCAGGACCGTACCCACGGTCTTGCCATCGCATACGAAGTCAAAACCGGTCTTGTTCTTGTTCTGCTTGGCGGTGCAGTTCATGCTGCCGGCGTTGCCAGCCTTGCCTGCTTCGCCATCGGAGCCATTCTCGATAGAGCCGACCGTCTTGCCATCACAGACAATGTCGAAACCGGTCTTTTTCTTGTTCTGCTTGGCAATGCAGCTCGAGCCTTCTTTGCCGTCCTTGCCGTCAGAGCCATCCTTGCCATCCTTACCGTCTTCGCCGTCCTTGCCGTCCAGCAGTTCCCAGCCATCGTCGGTGCACACGAACACCTTTGCGGAATCCTTCACGTACACAAGTGAACCTTCGGCGTCCTCTTCACATTTCGGGAGTTCCTTGAACTTCTTTACCTCTTCGAGTTTGACAGTCCCTCTCACGTTGGTCACTTCGGTAACTTCGTCGCCACAGGCTACGAGGTGTGCAAGACCCGCAACGATTCCCGCTGCATAGACATAGTGTCTGATTGCCATCTATATCTCCTTTAAATAAAATTTCCTGTTTGATTTTCCTTGTTGTAACGGACTAAGATCTTAGTTCTTCTTGATGCAACGGACAGCCAATTTAAAAGATTTTTCCGCCCAAGTTCCATCCACACTCAACACCTCGTCATACAGACCAAATGCAATAGCGTACCTATCGTCAGTTTCATTTTCGTCGCTGGACCAAAGCGAGAACCGTTCAGTTATGAATTCAGTATTATTTTCAAGGCCTGTACGCAAGTCACCATTGAAAGGCTTTCCTTGAATTGAATAATACGTATAAAGATTGGCAATAACGGCCCAGTCATCTTTAGTTGGCATACGCCAGCCATCTGGACAGGATTCTAGCGCAGCAGCCCAATTGTAAAGCCTTCCATAAGTTTCACAATTACGCGAATCATTATCAAAACAAGATGTTTTGCGCGTTCCGTTCGAATTCTCATATTTCAAATTTTGCGCCATCCATGTTTCAGAGTAAACAACTTCATTATCGATGTTTTTCTGAACAACTTCCACAAATTCGTACGAATGGCCGTCACGAGCATCGCAGAATTGAGTGCGGACATCATACATATGGGAATCCTCTTCACACCAATTTTCGCCAGCACCGTTGGGTTTGCAGCACGCCTTGGCGTATTGAACCTTGCCATTCACGCACATGGAATCCGTAATGTCGTACGCCTTCTTTTTCTTGCCGCAAAGGTCCGCAACCTGAGCATCTTCTCCGTCCGAGCTGCAGAACTGTTCGTCCGGATTGAACCATATGCCACCATAGCCAGTGCCTGCATATCCCCCACAATTTTTCCAAAGAACCCCATTATGGCAGAAGTGAGTTGTCTCGCTGTACATACCATTTTTATAAAGCGCATCGGGGTCCACGCCCTCGGCAACCTCCTTGCAACGGTCAATAGGTATGTATTGACTACAAAATTGCTTCGAATAATCATATGCCATCTTTTGGGGCCCACAAAGTCTCAATAACAAATCTATCTTGTCACAGAAAAACTCGTTCACATCGTAGGTGCCATCATCATTGAGGTATTCATCAAGACCTTCGTTAGTTTGATGACATTTCAAGTAGGCCTTGTTCTCTACACAGAACTGCGTTTCCGGATCGAAGGAATCTGAACCACACAGGGCCTTGTAAAGCGTCGTCGTTTTCTGACCACACTTAACGTCGACCTGGCCGTTTTTGCCTTCCTTGAGCACGCAGTCGCTGCCGTCATCGCCGTCCACGACGGTGCCCTTGGTTACTCCGTCGCAAACGATATCGTAGCCGCCCTTTTTCTTGTTCTGTTTCAAGGTGCAGCCGGAGCCGTCTTCGCCGTCCGAACCGTCCTTGCCATCGGAGCCATTCTCTATGGAGCCCACCTTCTTGCCGTCGCAAACAAGGTCGAAGCCGGTCTTTTTCTTGTTCTGCTTCACGGTGCAGCCGGAACCGTCCTTGCCGTCGGAACCGTCCTTGCCGTCCTTGCCGTCCGCGCCATCGGCACCATTTTTACCGTTTAACCGATCCCAGTCCCCGCCGATACACACGAACACCTTTGCGGAATCCTTCACATAGACCATGGAGCCATCGGCATCCTCGTCGCACTTCGGGAGTTCCTTGAATTTCTTGACCTGGTCGAGCGTAGCCTTCTCGCTTACGTTCGTCACTTCGGTAACTTCGTCGCTACACGCCGCGAGGAGTGAGAGACCCGCAGCAATCCCTGCTGCATAGACATAGTGCCTGATTGCCATCTATATCTCCTTTAGTAAATTCTCTGTTTAAAATTTTTTGACGTTCTAGCCCATGTTGGCCTTAATCAGCAGCATTTCTGACACAACGGACAGAGTATGCATAAAATTTATCGTTGAAATTAGTTATCGGGTTCATTGTAGATATCATCCCCAAAGCATAGGCACTATATGCTTTATTTTCAGTATTGTATTCATCAAAATATTCAGTAGACGTCCAGAACATGGTTTGCGAACGGAACCCTACGTAAGTCCAAGAACCTTCTGCGTTAAAATTGCCATATCCGGCCGGGAGCGCCGCAAAACCCGTCTCGTTGTTTCCCAAGCTACTTGAAGTAACCCACGCCCATTCCAGGCTATCGCTGTCGACTCCTGCGCCATACAAGGCCTCGTCATTGACCTTGTAGTATTTACCGTCCCTACTCAACGAATTAGCCTCGCCTCTACTCGGCAAATGCCAGCCGTCGGGGCAAATGCCCTTTACAACACCCGACAAGTCGCAATCTTCAGCACCATAACCGCAGACTACAGGATTTTTTCCCGTATTGAGCGCAGCGGAATCAATAGCGGCAGCCCATGTGTAGAGGCGGCCATACTTAACGCAGTTGGCAGAGTCGTTGTTAAAGCAGAAACTGGTGGAATCGAGTTTCAAATTGCCCTTCGCTGTGGGGAGTTTCATCTGCGAGTCGTTGTAGTTCAGGTTCTGAGCCATCCATACCAAATCTCCAATAGTCGTGTACTTGTAGACCTGATAGTCACGGGTATCGCAAATCGAGCCCCGACCTTGATAGTCGTCCGCTCCAGTATAGCGCACATCGATATCAAGAGAATCATTCACCTTGCCCGACTTGGTGCAAACCTTCATATCATGAAGTTCGCCCTTGCCCGAGCTCTTTAACGTACAATAATCCGTACGCGGGTTGAAAAGGCGTTGGTCCGAACCGCAAGTATCCATATTTGCGACCTGGATTCCCTTGGCAAACTTTGTCTTGTAGCAGTACTGGTATTCGGGCTTGTATTTCGGGCTCTTCTTGTCGCCCTTGACACAATTGGCCAAGGGTCTTATCTTGTATGATTTCAAATCGCAATACTCATTCTCGTAATCGTAGTCGAGCAAAACATAATCTCCATCATCTTGTTCGACAGTGCATTTTTCTCGGAGAGTATCGTTTCCATCGCAGAACAGGTAGGTTGGATCGTAGGTTTCCTCGAAAAAGTCACCCTCTGAATCAGTCCTGTATTTACAGCGATTTCCCACAACAAGCGAGCCATTTCCATAAAGTTGATAGCAGAACTGGGTTTCCGGATCGTAGGGGGCACTGCCGCAAGCGGCTCTGAACAAGGTAACAGTGTTCGCACCGTCACCGCAGGTCACGTTGACCGTGCCGTTTTCGCCATTCTCGAGAACGCAGCCGCTACCATCTTCACCATCGACGCCATTCATAATCGTCACGGTCTTGTTGCCACAGGAAACATCGAAGCCGGTCCTTTTCTTGTTCTGCTTCACGGTGCAGCTCGCACCGGCAGCGCCGGAGTCGCCAGAGTCACCGTCGGAACCGTTCTCGAGGGTACCGATTTTCTTGCCGTCGCAAACAACGTCAAATCCGTTAGACTTGTTCTGCTTCACGGTGCAGTTCGCACCATCCGACCCGTCCTTGCCGTCTTTGCCGTCCTTGCCCTTCTTGCCATCTGCACCATCAATACCATTCAAGCGAATCCAGCCATCGCTGGTGCAGCCGAACACCTTCGCGGAATCCTTCACAAAGACGACAGTCCCTTCAACATCTTCGTTACACTTCGGGAGTTGTTTGAACTTCTCTACCTGGTCAAGCGAGGCGTTCCCGCTCACATTGGTCACTTCGGTGACATCGTCGCCACAAGCTGCAAAAAATGCGATGCTCATGGCGATACCTGCCGCATAGGCATAGCGTCCAATTATCATTATATGCTCCTACAAATATTTTTTGCTTACGCAAATGTAACAAAAACGGGTCGGTAATACCGACCCGTTTGAAATTGAATTTGACTATACTATGTGAGGTTGACTGCTCTACTTCTTCTTGATGCAGCGGACACTATACAGATATTTCTTTAAAGTCACATTTTCCGCTGTATAAAAAGTAAATGAATCAAAACTATTAACATATCCTGGCTGCCCATGCGTAGCGTCAATTATATCGGCAGTCCATAATTCCATCCAGGCACCCACCCCAGCCCAAGTTCCATAATATCGTCCACCAAGTTGCACATTAAAATCCTTTTTAGGAATAAATCCAGCATAGATAAATTCCTTGTATTCAGACATTGTCGGCAAACGCCAACCAGTCGGGCAATAGGTATTCGCGGCATCCCAGGTATAAAGGTGGCCATATTTCTTGCAATTTTCACTGTCATCATTATAGCAGCGAGACTCATCATCTGCCGTGTTATCAAAGTCCAAATTCTCAAGCATCCAGGTTTCAGAGTAGTTAACACCATCGTTAAACGTCTTAAACTTATAAACCCGTGTTTCTCCATCCGTGTTCTTACGATTGTCGCAGAAATGGGTACGGACATCGTACTTAGAATCTTTATGGAGATTGCACCAGTTTTCATTCTGGCCCTCGGGATAACAGCAGGCCCAGGCATCTACAATCTCACCATCAACGCACATGGATTGCTCAATGTCGTACGGTTCACCGCCGCAGAGAGTCTGCACTTCGCCGTCTTCGCAGAACTGGAGTTCCGGATCGTATGTCATACCGCCGCACTTTTCATAAAGGACTCCCTTATTGCAGAAGTACAGCGAAGCGTTGAAGCTTTTATCTCCGAACAGGGCTTCTTCTTCATCCACACCCTCGGCAACCGATTCACAGCGATCCATCACCCCCAAAGCGGAAGCACAGAACTGCGTCGTATTGTCGTAAGATTGACCGAAGCACTTGTTCAAAAGGATATCCGTCGCATCGCAGAAGTAGTTTTCCACATCATAGGTGCCATCGGAATGGAGATCCCCTGCAAGATTTTCAGGAGCATTGTGACAAAGCGGATAGGCGACCAGATCGTTTCCGCAGAACTGCGTGGTCGGGTCGAAGTTTTTCGCACCGCAATAGGCCGAGAACAACGTAACGGGTTCGCCATCCTCGCCGCACTTCACCACGGCCGTACCGTTCTCGCCTTCCGTAAGCGAGCAATCTTCGCCAACGGAGCCGTTCGTAATCGTGCCCACGGTCTTGCCGTCGCAGACAATGTCGAAACCGTTCTTCTTCTTGTTCTGCTTGGCAGAGCAGTTCATGCTGCCGTCACTACCGGCCTTGCCGGCCTTGCCGTCAGAGCCATTCATGATGGAACCCACCATCTTACCGTCGCAAATCACGTCAAAGCCGGTCTTTTTCTTGTTCTGCTTGGCAACGCAGTTCGAGCCGTCATCGCCGCTCGAGCCGTTCTTGCCATCCTTGCCATCGGAACCATCCAATTGGTTCCAACCGTCACCGGTGCACACGAACACCTTCGCGGAGTCCTTCACGTACACGAGGGAGCCTTCGGCATCTTCGTCGCACTTCGGGAGTTCCTTGAACTTCTTTACCTCTTCGAACGAAGCCTTCCCGTTCACTTCGGTCACTTCGGTGACATCGTCGCCGCACGCCGCGAGGAGTGCGAGACCCGCAGCGATTCCTGCTGCATAGACATAGTGTCTGATAGCCATCTATATCTCCTTTAAATAAAATTTCCTGTTTGAATTTCCTTGTTATAACAGACTAAAGCCTTAATTTCCTGTTTTCTTGATGCAACGGACATTAAGCAAGTATAAGTCGTCAACTATTGATTGGCCCTTAGATGCAATAGCACCATCTGCTTCACTTACGATACCTATATAAGCATTGTACTGATTCAAGCCCGTTTTGCTCCAGAAGTATCCAGTACTAGACGCAGCCACTTCATAAACCTTGTTATCATCCTCCGGATCGGCTTTCAAATAACCTCCAGGGATTACAGAGAAACCTGACGTATTCATAGATGTGGCAAAGAAGGAGTATGCCATATTATCATAAGCTGCAAACAAGGCCGCGTACTGTTCTTGTGTCGGAAGAGTCCAGCCATCCGGGCAAGAAGATTTTGCAGTAGACCATGAGTAATAGCGTCCATACGTTTTATCGCAAGTAGTCTCATCTTTTTTGCGGCATTCGCTCACGAAGTCAGCGGCTGTCGCAAGGACATAGTTGAGGTTTTCGGCCATCCAGGTTGCGGAGTAAACAACTTCCCCATCCTCGTTTTCCTTGGCAATTTTTGTGAACTTATAAGTTTGTCCGTCACGAGCATCGCAGAAATGCGTACGGACATCATACTTGTGAGAAGGTTCTTCACACCAGCTTTCGCCAGCACCGGTGGGTTTGCAACATTCCTTGGCGTATTGGACCTTGCCATTCACGCACATGGAATCCGTAACGTCGTACGTCTTCTTTTTCTTGCCGCAGAGATCAGCGATTTGCCCACTGGGATCCCCCGGATCTTCCGAGCTGCAGAACTGGGTTTCCGGATCATACTTGGAGCCATACATCTGCCGACCATTATGATCTCCCCCGCATTTATTCCAGAGAACCCCGTTATGGCAAAAGTAGAAACCACCAAAAGTACCATTCTCCAGTTGAGATTCATCCACATGCGCAGCAACCTTGCTACAACGATCCTCAGGATACATGTTCAGGTAGCAGAACTGCGTCGTAAGGTCATACGACTGACCACCACACAAATCAACAAGTGAATCCGTCACATCGCAGAAATAGAAGTTCACATCGTAGGTGAAATCTTCATTTAGGCCATCATCATGTCCTTCACGTAAATTGTGGCATTTCGGGTAGGCCTTGTTGTCTACGCAGAACTGCGTCGCCGGGTCGTAGGTTCCAGAACCGCAGAAGGCCTTGGCAAGCGTCACGGTCTCTCCGCCGCACTTCACGGACACCTGTCCGGAACCATTGTCTTCGAGGGAGCAGCCGTCGCCCGTCTTGCCATCATCGCCGTTTAAAACCGTACCCACGGTCTTGCCACCGCAGACGATGTCGAAGCCGGTCTTTTTCTTGTTCTGCTTCACGGTGCAGCTTGCGCCGTCATCACCGTCCGAGCCGTTCTTGCCGTCGGAACCGTTTTCTACGGAGCCCACCTTCTTGCCGTCGCAGACAATGTCAAGTCCGGTCTTTTTCTTGTTCTGCTTCACGGTGCAGCTCGTGCCGTCGTTGCCGTTCGAACCGTTCTTGCCGTCGGAACCGTCCTTGCCGTTCAGTGAGACCCAGTCCTTGCCGTTGCAAGAGAACACCTTTGCAGAATCCTTCACGTACACGAGGGAGCCTTCGGCGTCCTCGTCACACTTCGGGAGTTCCTTGAATTTCTTGACCTGGTCGAGCGAAGCCTTCTCGCTCACTTCCGTCACTTCGGTGACTTCGTCGCCGCACGCCGCGAGGAGTGCGAGACCTGCAGCGATTCCCGCTGCATAGACATAGTGTCTGATTGCCATCTATATCTCCTTTAATAAGTTTCCTGTTTTAAAATTTTTTGACGTTCTAGCCCAAGTCGGCCTTATTCAGCATTATCCCGAACACAACGAACGGAGAATGCACCATATTTTTCGAGGTGACCAACTTGCGGGTATTCATTAGAATTCAAAATCACCACTACATGAGCCGGTGAGTTATAGTCCTCATCAGGATAGCGTTCCGTCGCAGTCCAAAAAACCATATCTTCACGCAAGCCCAAATAGTTCCACGTCAAGGAATCATTTTCGTTTGTATTAAAGTAGCCACCACCAGACGGAAGAGCAGAAAAACCATATGCATCCGTTCCCAAATAACCACTCGGGATCCATTCAAGAATCTCTGTATTCATTTCTTTGAAGAAGAGAGCCTGATCGTCTACCATAAGATTAGAAGCATAATAATCAATAAGCCTAGAAGCCTCACTGAATGTCGGCAAGCGCCAGCCATCTGGGCAAATGCCCTTTACTTCATCCGGCAAATCGCAATCTTCAGCACCATAACCACAGACTACAGGATTTTTTCCCGAATTGAGTCTGATGGAATCAATGGCGGCAGCCCATGTGTAAAGGCGGCCATACTTGGTGCAGTTGGCAGGATCGTTGTCATAGCAGAAGCTCGTGGAATCGAGTCTTAAATCGCTCTTCGCGGTACGGCGCTTCATGAGCGAGTCCGTGTAGTTCAGGTTCTGCGCCATCCATACCAAACTTCCAATAGTCGTATACTTGTAGGCCTGGTAGTCGCGGGTATCGCAAATCGAGCCCCTGCCTTGATAGTCGTCCTCTCCAGTATAGCGCACATCGATATCGAGAGAATCCTTCACCTTGCCCGACTTGGTGCAAACCTTCATATCATGAAGTTCGCCCTTGCCCGAGCTCTTTAACGTACAGTAGTCCGTTCGCGGGTTGAAATAACGATTGTCCGAACCGCACTTAGGCATAAGTGCAACCTGGATTCCCTTGGCCTGCTTTGTCTTATAGCAGTACTCGTATTCGGGCTTGTATTTCGGGCTCTTCTTATCGCCCTTGACACAAGAGGCCAAGGCCCTTACCTTGAATGTATACAAATCGCAATACTCATTTTCGTAATCGTAGTCGAGCCAAACAGAGTCTCTTTCACCTTGTGCAACCTTGCATTTGTTTCGAAGAGTGTCGTTTCCATCGCAGAATGAATACCGCGGATCGTAGACCACATCGGAAAAGTCTTCAGGTTCGTCTTCCACTCCTTCGGACCGACCCCTCGCCTGACTCCTGTACTTACAACGGTTACCCACAAAGAATCCCCCATTTTCGGAATCCTTAAAGCAGAACTGCGTTTCCGGATCAAACGAGTTGTTGCCGCAAGCGGCCTTGAACAGAGTCAAGGAATTTGCATCGGCACCTTCACCGCAAGTCACCTTTACGGTTCCGTTTTCACCTTCTTTAAAGGTGCAGTCGGCACCGTCAGCACCATCAATTCCATCTGGAATCGTCACGGTCTTGTCGCCGCAAGTAACATCGATACCAGTCTTTTTCTTGTTCTGCTTCGCAGTGCAGTTCACGCCGTCATCGCCGGCCGAACCCTTCTTGCCATCGGAACCGTTTTCAATAGTGGCGACCGTCTTGCCGTCGCATACAATGTCGTAACCTGTCTTTTTCTTGTTCTGCTTGGCGGTGCAGCTCAAGCCGTCCTTGCCCGTAGAGCCATTCTTGCCGTCTGCACCATCAAGTCCGTTGAAGCGAACCCAGCCATCGCTGGTGCAACCGAACACTTTCGCGGAATCCTTCACATAAACGAGGGTCCCTTCAATATCCTCCTCGCACTTCGGAAGTTCCTTGAACTTCTTGACCTGGTCGAGCGAGGCGTTCTCGCTTACATTGGTCACTTCGGTGACGTCGTCACCACACGCCGCAAAGAGCACAAGGCTCGTGGCGATGCCTGCTGCATAGGCATAGTGTCTGATTGTCATTATATGCTCCTATAAATGAGTTATTTTGCTTACGCAAATGTAAATAAAAACAAACTGAGTTGAAACATCTATATATATGCTTAGTACAAAGTATGGCGAAATTTTCCCAAAAAACTTCATTTGTAAACAAGAATTTACATTAGAAGCTGGTCAAATTTTTTAGAATTTAGTATCAACGGGATTGAAGGTCATCTTTATGCCGGAACGGATCCATCCGTCCACGCCATCTTCACCCAAGATATGCGCCAAGTTGTCGTAACGGCGCACGCCCCCACCCAGATAGATGGAGACATTGCTGTTGTATTGGATCTGGTACAGGGCATCCAAAATATACTGTGCCTCTTCGTGCCCCGACGGAGAAGATTCGGTCGCCACGGCACGGTCGTAGCTCGTATAAAGTTCGTTGTCGCCCTGACGCAGCCAGGCCAGCTCGAGCCGTGCGGAATGGCGTCCCCATTTCCATCCCAAATCAAGCCAAAGGTCCAGAGCGTCGGAACCGCGGCGGTAACCGATGGGATAATCGACAAAGTACATGTCGGCGTAATCGGGGTCGTTCTGCTCGCGGTAGTTGCTACGATAAAGACGACGGCTGGAGTATTCCAAAAGCGGCAGGCGCCCGTTGTTATGCACGGGGTCGGTACGCACCACGTCGAACCGCCACGAGAACGTTCCGTAACGGGGCGTCGAGATTTCGTGGTAATAACCGGCCATGTAGCTTATCATGCTGCGGTTCGTGCCCTTGTCGTCATCTTCGCCCACGGGGCTGTTAATGTCTTCCAGGTTCACCTGGCCGTAGAACTTCGCGCCCTTGATTGGCGTAAGCCCGAGTTCAAAAGTCGTCACCGCCTTGGTGTAGCCGCCACCGAAGTTGTTGTGCAGGAACATGAACGGGTTGAGCGAGCGGAATTCCAGTTCCTTGCCGCCCACCATGCTTTCTTCGATGACATAGGTCCAGAAGTGCTTCGTCTCCACGCCCACACGGTGGTAAACGAGGTTCTTCACATTCTCGTCGTACTTGCGGTTACGCTGGTTGCTCGCCTGCTTGTTCGACGGAGTACATTTTTGTTCGTAGGCCTCGGTCCCCTCAGGCGGGCAGCCCGTCGCGGGGTCCACCACGTCGCCAAAGAGCCAGGCATTCAGCGAACTCACCAAGAAGTCGTAGCGGAAAATTCCCGGTTCAAATTTCCAGAGGAGCCCGTCGTGGTAAGGCGTGCCGCCCAGGGCGAGGTCGTTCGGGGAGACCTTCAAGTCGTCGGGGCTGAAGCGGCCCAACTGGACATAGCCGACACCGTTGTCCCACTTCGCGTAGGCGTTTATGGGCACGGCAATGTCGAGTTCGCTCGGCTTGTACGTAAAGTTCGTCTTGAGGTCGGAATCGTACCACGCCTCGATATCCTTGCGCAGCGGGGCCTCTATCAAAAAATGGAAATCCCTGTAGCCCGCACGGAAGCTGAGCATGAAGAAGGGATCCACGTTGTCTTCGTAACTGCGGGCGGTTTCGAGCGGAATGCGGAGCCCGCGCCAGTTGTTGCCGTAGGTCTCAACGGTGTCTACCGCAAATGTCGGATCGGTGGGTCCACCGTTCAGGCCGAAGTTGAAATCGGTGCCGATCTGGAAATAGCCCTTGTACTGCCGTCCCTCCTGAGAAGGTAGGGAATCCGCAGACTTTGCCGCAACGGAATCGACCGTGGCTGCAACAGCAGTTCCGGCAAGCAGAGCAAAGGAAACAAGGGCTTTTCGCAATTTCAGCATACCGCTAATCTAGCAATAACCTCAACATTTGTAAAAAAATCAAGCAACACCAATTTAAAAAAAGAGCTAAACCCGTTTCAAGACACGAAAAAGGACCGCCCAGGCAGGGAGTACCCAGACGATCCCTTGTGTTGTGGAGGATGCGCACTCACGCATCCCTGTGTGTGTGATATCCTAGGGCGATACCGAGTAATCAGTATCGTCTTGTCAATTCACAGGACGCAATATTGTTTTGCCGATGACTAGAAGGCATCGGAATTCATGTTCATACGGCACCAGGTCGGCAGGCTGTAGTCGACCCCGCTATCCTTGAACGGATCAGCTTCCTGGCTTTCAGCAGCCCTGGAAGAAGTTTCCGAGGACATCGTGTTGCGCGTATAAGCAGGTGCCTGCAGGCCAGCCGTGTTCAAGATGCCGGACTGTCCGAGGGGATCCGTTTCGCTTGCGCTCGGGATTTCCTCTTCGGCAACGGCAGTGGCTGTCATCTGGGAGACAGGGCTCAGCACGAGTTCTTCTTCGGCGGAACGGGTCGCATCGAAGCCGGGCTGCGCATAAGCAGATTCGGCAACGGCAGACGTGAGCGTCGGCATTTCGACCGTGTTGGCATCCGGGAAGACTCTCGGGAGCGGCTGCGTCGCATGGGCGAGCGCAACGAAGTTCATGTCCGTCGGGCGCGGCGTCGCAGGGACCGGGTGGGCGCTAACAGCGGGCTGTTCCACCTGAACCGGCTGGGGTGCGGGCTGGACAGGAGCCGGCTGGGCGGCCATCGGCTGCTGGACAGGAGCCGCAGCAGGAGCGGTATACGTCTGCATGACCGGAGATGCCATGGAAGCGGCAGCGGCAGAAGCCCTCAGGGCATTGACCGTAGCGGCCTGCTGCTGGGCGATTTCCTTGTTGGAGCCGCCGCAGCCCGTAGCGATGATGGTGATGCAAACCTTGTCGCCGAGTTCCGGGAGCAGGATGTCGCCGATGATGATGTTCGGGTCGTTCCTGTCGCTCACGGCTTCGTGGATGTGTTCCATAGCCTCTTCGTATTCGAGCATCGAGAAGTTTTCGCCGTGAGAGACGTTCACGAGCACGCCCGTGGCACCATCGACGTTGATGTCTTCGAGGAGCGGAGAAGAAAGGGCCAGATCGGTAGCCTTGACGCCGCGGCCTTCGCCTTCGGCGATGCCGGTGCCCATCAGGGCGCTGCCGCCGTTCTGCATGACGGTCTTGATGTCGGCAAAGTCGACGTGGATGAGGCCGTGACGGAACATGATATCGCAGATGCTGCGGACAGCATTGCCAAGAATCTCGTCAGTGAGCTTGAAGGCGCCATCGAGAGTCAGGTTCTTGTCGGTGCTCTGCACGACGCCGAGAATCTTCTTGTTGTCGACGACGATCATGGTGTCGACATTGGCACGGAGTTCCTTGATACCGTCGGCAGCGAGCTGGCCACGACGCTTGCCTTCGAAGCCGAAGGGCTTGGTCACGACGGCCACGGTCAGGATGCCGAGTTCACGGGCGATAGCGCCCACGACCGGGGAAGCACCCGTACCCGTACCACCACCCATACCGGCGGTGATAAAGATCATGTCGGCCCCCTTCATGGCTTCCTTCAGATCTTCCACGTTCTCTTCGGCGGCCTTGCGACCGATTTCGGGCTTCATGCCCGCACCGAGAGTCTTCGTGGTCTTCTGCCCGATGGCGATCTTGTGGTCGGCGCTGCTCAGGTCGAGAGCCTTCGCATCCGTATTGACGGCATAGTATTCCACGCCCTCAATATTCATCTTGACCATGCGATTCACGGTATTGCCGCCGGCACCGCCGACGCCAAACACCTTCACCTTGGCATTGTTTGTATCTGTTTCGTCCACTGCTATGCGGGACCTTGTCTCGAAGTCGAGGTTGTTTATTTCACTCATTGATTATTTCTCCCTGATGTGAGTGGTTGGTTGTTGCTAGAAATACGTTTTCACGAAATCCTTGAAGCGCTGCAAGCCTTTCTTGACGGATACAGAAATCTGCGTACCCGTTTCGCGCTTCTTGTTTTCGCGATGTTGCTTGGCCGCGTAGTACAGGAGGCCTATGCCCGTTGCATACGACGGCTTCTGGAAAGCGTCCTGGATCCCGCTCATACCGGTCGGGTGACCGATGCGCACAGGTTTACCGAAAGCCTGCTCGGCGACAGCGTCAATCCCTTCGAGGGCGCAGCAGCCACCTGTAAGGACGATTCCACCGTTAATAAGCACATCCAGCTGGCGTTTCTGGAGATCCTTCGCGAGCATCTTGAAAATTTCCTTGACACGTGCGGTGATGACGTTCGCAAGCAGCTTGCGGGAGCACTGCACGTCGCCGCGCCCGCCCACAGCCGGCACCGGGAACGTCTCGTCCTCGATGAGGTTGCTAATCTTGCACGTACCATACTTCTTCTTGATCTCTTCGGCCTTGGCCAACGATATAGGCACCTTGAGGCACTTGCTGATATCGCTCGTGACGGTGTTGCCCGCAAGGTCGAGCGAGGCCGTATAGCGCACGGAATCACCGACGAATACGGCGATGTCGGCAGAACCCGCACCAAAATCGATCAGCGCAACACCGAGTTCACGTTCGTCGTCGGTGAGCACGGCACTTGCCGCCGCAAGGGGTTCCAGCACGAAATCGGCAATGGAAAGGCCTGCGGATTCTACGCACTTGGTAATGTCCATGAGGGCGTTCTGGCGGGAGGTGACCACCTGTACGTCCACGCCGAGGCGGCACCCCGTCTTGCCCTTCGGATTCTTGATGCCGCGCTCTTCATCGAGCGTAAATTCGCCCGGGAACACGTGGATAATCTGGCCCGCGGAAGACGGTACGGTACTCGCCTGCTTGACCACCGCCTCGATGTCCACGTCGCGGACTTCGCTTGTCGGGAGCGTGACCAGGCCCTTGTAATTTATCGAGGAGACATGCTTGCCCGCAATACCCACATAGACGTCGTGAACATCGATGCTTGTCGAGGATTCAAGCATGTGGACAGCCTTCCCGAGCGTTTCGACTACCGAGTCAAACGCATCCGGGTTAGCCAGCGGGAAATCCCCGCATTCCAGGACACGGACGGAACTCCCTTCGATAGCCCCCACGAAGAGGTTAATCTTCGAAGTTCCGATATCAAGGCCGAATATGTAATCGTCCTTCTTGATCATGTTTTGTTTGTTGTCATCCATTGACACACCTCTTGTCGAAATCCCTTATGTAGGCAAAGCCGTCAAAACGCAAGTCGACTTCACCCGCGCAGCGCAAGTCCCCGGAAAATCCCTTCCGAAGCGAATCATACAACCTAAACTGGCTATCGTTCCATTCCGATGCCGGAAACAGAGTACGGTAGCCCGCATCACTAAAGAACACTTCCATCGCAGAGTCCGCTTCGTCCCAGGCCACCTGCGACACCTTGCCATAGAGCAGCGGGGCTTCCTTGCGCATCGTTGCCAGGAACTCCGTCACCGAGGCAATCTTGTCCATCGATTCGGGCGCCACGATTGGCAAGTGGAGAGCAAGCGTGAGCGCCATCGGGAGCACGAGTCCGCGTTCGGTATAGACCGTCGCCTTTCCTTCTTCGATAACCGACGCCACGGGAGTCGCCTCCTGCACATGAATCTTCAGGAACGAGGGAAAACGTTTTTCCACCTCGACTGAATGAATCAGCGGAATCTGCAGAAGCGAAGCCTTCACGGAATCCGCATTCAGTTCAGACATCGGCATGCCCGTTTCCACCTGGGCCCCCTGCATGATGTCTTCCCATGTGAGCATGCGATTACCGTCAATCTCGACATACTGCAAGTAGCGGAACTCGAGCGGATTGAAATGCTGTACGTAAAAGCGGAAATGCCAGAGCGTTCCGCCCAGAGCCAAGAGCAACAAACAGAAAATCCAGCCACGACGCCTAAACCAGGAGCAGGCATGGCCCACGCCGGACTTCATCTTTTTCGCCCGGGCACGTTTGCGCTGTTCCTCGTTCAAGCCGATTCGACGGCCTAGAAATGTTGTCTTGTTTTGGTTCAAATACATTCCTCCAGAATCTTCGTACCGAGTTTCCAGACGTTGCCGGCACCCATGAGGACCACCACGTCGTTCGGGCGAAGTTCCTTCTTGAGAATCGGAATCAAGTTCATCTGGTCACCCACAAAACGGGCGTCGCGATGACCACGCACGGTCGCGCTGTCGGCAACGAGTGCACCGGTAATGCCCTCGATGGGCTTTTCGCGGGACGGGTAAATGTCAGTCACCAGGAGCACGTCGCAGTTGGCAAAAGCGCTGCCGAAGGATTCGTGCTGGTCGCGGGTACGCGTAAACAGATGCGGTTGGAAAGCGACAATCACGCGCTTGTCCGGGAATGCCTCACGGAATCCTAGAAGCGTCGCTGTGGCTTCTGTCGGATGGTGAGCATAATCGTCAAACACCATGACGCCGTTCTTTTCGCCGATAAATTCGAAGCGACGCTTGACGCCTTCAAAGGCGGCGGCAGCGTGACGGGCAATCTCGATATCAATGCCTTCTTCGACCGCAAGGGCGATAGCCGCCGTCGCGTTCAGCACATTATGACGTCCAGGAATCTTCAGCTGGAACTGCCCCAGGCTCACTCCGTCGTTGAAAATCTCGAAATGCGGATAGCCGTGGTCAAAACGCAGGTTGTCGATACGGTACTTGGCCTGGCGGGTGAAACCGTAAGTAATCACAGGCTTCTTGAGCTTGGAGAGAATCTGCTGCACGTTCGGGTCGTCGAGGCAGACAATCACCTGCCCGTAGAACGGCACCTTATTCGCAAATTCCACGAACGCGGCCTTGATTTCTTCGATGTTGCCGTAAGTATCCAAATGGTCCGAATCGATGTTGGTGATGATGGCGGAACTCGGCATCATCGAAAGGAAACTGCGGTCGAACTCGTCGCTTTCGGCAATCAGGTAATCACCGCGGCCCACCTTGGCGCCGCTGCCCTTGCCCTTCACCACGCCGCCAACGATAATCGTCGGGTCGCGCTTGGCTTCTTCCCAAATCTGCCCCACGATGGAGGTGGTTGTCGTCTTGCCGTGCGTACCGGCGATGGCGAGCGTGTACTTGAGGCGCATCAGTTCACCGAGCATCTCGGCACGGCGGATAATGGGGATGCGGCGGTTGCGCGCTTCGACCAGTTCCACGTTGTCGTAAGGAATCGCAGAAGAATAGACCACCAGGTCGGCGTTTTCCACGTTTTTCGCTTCGTGCTTAGGAGCAATGCTTATGCCCAGGCCCTTCAGGTAATCGATAACCTGGCCCTCGCCCATGTCGGAGCCAGTGACCTCGAAGCCGTTTTCCTTGACGACCTCGGCAATGCCCGACATACCGGCACCACCGATACCCACAAAATGCAGGCGACGGACACGCTTGCTGTACATAATCGGCATTACATGGTCTCCTTATCCAAAATGATTTTCGCAATCTGGTCAGCAGCATCGGGCATTCCAAGGCCCTTCGCTGCAGCAGCCATTTTTGCAAGTCTGGAATCGTCGAACAGAAGTCCCTCGACCTTGTTCCACAAATCGTTCGGTTCGCTGTCCAGTTCCACGAGACAGGCTCCCGCCTTCTCGACCACACGTGCATTGAATTCCTGGTGGTTCGCCGTCGCATGCGGATACGGCAGCAAAATGGAAGGCTTGCCGAAGGCAAGAATCTCGGCCAAGGCAGATGCGCCCGCACGGCTGATAATCAAGTCGGCATGCTTCATGTAGGCGTAGATGTTGTCGAGGAACCCGCGAACAGCCACGTTCGGCAAAATGCCCAGGCGGCGATTGATGTCGTCGACGTTCTTCACGCCCACCTGCCAAACAACGGACACGTCGCCGTTCGCAGTAATCTTTTCGATGCTTTCTTCAATCTTGGTGTTGATGCCCACGGCCCCCTGCGAGCCACCCACGATGAACACGGCCTTCTTCCCTTCGCGGAATTCCACGGGGCGCGGCAAGTCGTTTTCGTTGGGCAGTTCACGAACCGGGTTACCGAGGATGCGCGTCTTTTCGATGGGGAAACCCTTCGCCGCCTCTTCGGAGGTCACAAAGATCGTTTTCGCGTAACGGGCACCCACCTTGTTCGCAATACCCGCAACTGCGTTCTGTTCCTGCAAATACACAGGCAGGCCGAGGCTACCAGCAGCCAACACAATGGGAAGCGATACGTATCCACCCGTTGCCACGACAACGTCGGGTTTCACCTTCTTGATGACGCTCTTCGCGCGGACAAGCGACTTGCTCAGGTTGAAGGGCAGAGTAAGGTTCTTGAGGAACGGACCGCGGTGCAGCGGCACGGCCGTAATGAATTCGTACGGCCAGTTCTTCGAAACAAGGCGTTCCTCCATGGAATCCTTGCGACCGGCAAACACGATGTCTTGCACGCCCATCTTCTTAAGGCTTTCTGCAATCGCCACGGCCGGGAAAATATGGCCACCAGTACCACCACATACAAAAAGGAACTTTTTCATGCGCCTCTCCTTGCATAGTCAGGTTTTTTCATAAAGTTGATATTCAGGGATACCGTATTGTTCATGAACGGTTCACGAATGTTACGCCCCGATGTCGGCTTCGAGATGTTCAGCATGACGCCAATCATCGCCGAAGAGAAAATCAAGTTCGTTCCGCCAAAGCTGAGGAACGGCAGCGGCTGGCCGGTCGTCGGGAAAAGCCCGGTGCAGACGCAAGTGTGAATCATAAAGTTGCAGAACAGCGAGAACGTAATCGCGACCGCCATGTACTTCCCGAACCGGGAAGACGAAGACTTTGCGACATTGAAGCCCTGCCAGAACAGGGTCGCAAACAAAATCATCACGATAGAAGTTCCCACAAAACCGAATTCCTCGCCGATTACCGAGAAGACCACGTCCTTGTGCGCTTCCGGCAGGTAGCCGAGTTTCTGCATACCCATACCCACGCCCGTGCCAAACAGGCCACCATTGCCGAGAGCCTGCTGGGAATGCATCAACTGGAACGCCGATTCCGCATGTTCCTCGGGATGCAAGAATGCTAGCAGGCGCTTGGAACTGTGCGCCTTATACATGAGCCCCCCGATTCCGACAGGGATGGCGGAACAAATGCAGATGAGCAAATACTTTCCGCGAGCACCGGCCGCAAAGAGTACGGCAAGCAGCACCAGCGCAAAGAGAATCAGCATGGACATGTTCGGCTGCAAGACAAGCAGCACGGCAGATATCACGAACGGGATTGCCGGCTGGATAATGCTGCAACGGAGCGTCTTTATCTCGTCGCCTGCATCGGAAAGCTTTGCGCAGACCATCGTGATAAAGCCGAGTTTCAGAATCTCGGAGGGCTGAATACCCCAGATCCAGCGCGAAGCGCCCTTCACGGACGTTCCCGACACAAGGGCGGCAATCGTAAGCACCACGCCCACGGCAAAGAACACGCGCGCAAATTTTTTCCAGGCGCTGTAATCCAGCAGGTAACAGAACACCAAGGCACCAATCGCGACAAGAACCTTTTTCAGGTGAGCAAGCAGGTAATACTCGGTCGAAAGGCCAAGACGCTCCGCCAGCGGCGCCGACGCAGTGTACACAATAACAATCCCAGCCACCATCAGCAAAATTGCCGACATCAGCAGGAACTTGTTAGTGCCTTTGTTCTGAGTGTTTACCATTCCCTAAATTACTCCTTGAAAATCGGGGTGGCCTGGAGCAGAGCGTCAACGACCTGTTCCATCTTCATGCCGCGAGATCCCTTCACCAAAAGCACGTCGCCTTCGGACACCGTATCAATCAGAAAATCAATCACTTCCTGGACATTCGAGAAATGGAACACGGAACGCATACCACGGCTCTTGGCGCCCTTCACAAAAAACTTCGCCATCTCGCCCACGGTCACGAGGATATCGAAATTCGCCTCAGGAACCATGGTGCCAATCTGTTCGTGCAAGTTCCGGCTTTCCTTGCCCAGTTCGAGCATGTCGCCAAGCACGGCAATGCGGCGATTCACCTTGCTCATGTTGCCAATCGTCAAGAGAGCCATCTTCGTCGAAGACGGGTTGGCATTGTAGCAGTCGGAAACGATCTTGAAGCCGTTCGCGCTCTTCACGTCCATACGCATGTTCGTGCCACGGAAAGCAGCAAGCGCAGGCGCAATATTTGATTTGGAAATCTTGAACGCAAGCCCCACCGCAATGGCGGCAAGTGCATTGTACAAATTGTGGATGCCGGGAACGTTCAGCTGGAACTTTGTCCGGCCAATGTAAAAGCAGGCGCAGGAATTCTCGTCCCACGTGAGCTTTTCGGGCTTAATCACACCGCGACGCATTCCGAAGGTGACGACCTTGTAATTCTTGGTGCTGCGCACCTTGCAGAGGTGTTCGTCATCGGCATTCACGATGAGCGTGCCGCCCTTCTTGAGCCCATCAGCAATCGTAATCTTTTCCTTGAACACACCGTCCAAATCGCCAAGGCGTTCCAGATGGCTAGCCCCCACGTTGGTAATCACGGCAACATCGGGCTCCGTTGCAAGCGAAAGCGGACGGATTTCGTCCGGGCCGCTCGTGCCCATCTCGATGACAGCAGCCTCGTGGCAGCGTTTGAGCTGGAACAGCGTCATCGGGACTCCGATATGGTTGTTGTAGTTGCCCTGCGTGGCGTGCGTATTGTAGCATGTCGAAAGGACGGCCTTCACCATTTCCTTGGTGGTCGTTTTGCCATTGCTGCCAGTGATGCCAACCTTCTTGACCTTGAAGCGACGCTGATAACCCTTGGCCAGCTTAAGCAAGGCCTTGGTAGTATCGTCTACAGGGGCATACATTTCGAACGCACCCTGCTCCACGGCATCCTGATTAACAATGCTCATCAATGCACCGTCCTTTTGCATTTGGTTAACAAACTGGTGGGCGTCAAAACGGACACCCTTGATTGGCCAAAAAACCACGCCCTTCGCAGGTTCTCGCGAATCCATGCAAAGGTTCACCTTTCGCGATAGCGTACGGGCAGGAACGCCCACGGCATCCGTCTCGAGGATGTCGAGCATTTCGCGAACTGTCAAATCCAACTTCAGCATTTCTCCATCGCCTTCACCGCTTCTTCGCGGTCGTCAAAATGGTGTTTCGTCTTGCCGACGATTTGGTAATCTTCGTGCCCCTTGCCGGCAATCACCAGCCAGTCGCCCGGTTCAAGGGCTGCGCAAGCCTTCGCAATTGCCTCGGCGCGGTCTTCCACCACGATAAACTTGTCTGTCACCATGCCGGCGCGGACGTCGGCGATGATGGCGGAGGGGTTCTCCGTGCGCGGGTTGTCGGACGTGAGCCAAGCCCTGTCGGCCATGCGTTCGGCAATAGCCCCCATGATGGGGCGCTTTGTCCTGTCGCGGTCGCCGCCACAGCCGAAAACCGTGCTGAGGCGTCCGCGACAAAGCCCGCGGGCCGTCGCAAGGACACGCTCCAGCGCGTCCGGGGTGTGGGCATAGTCAACCACCACGTGCTTCCCGTCCTTGTTCCAGACCTTCTCGAAACGGCCCGGGACGCGCACCGTGGCAAGAGCTTCACGCATGGCACTCTCAGGCAACCCGATGGCATTCGCCCAGGAAAGCACCAGCAAGACGTTGTCCACGTTGAATTCACCGCACAGGGGCGTTTCAAATTTCTCTTTCGCAATCATCGGAAGCGTAAATTCAAGCCCGTCCTCGGTATTGACGACGTTTCCTTCAGGTTTCACAGCCGCCTTCATATTACCGAGCCGCGATACGGCAACAACCTTGCGTCCGGCAGCCTTCAACTCGTCAAAAAGCTTCTCGCCGTGTTCGTCGTCCACGTTGATTACGGCGACACCGTCGTCGGCCAGATAACGGGTAAACAAAAGCTTCTTCGCCTCAAAGTAGGCGTCCATCGTCTTGTGATAATCAAGATGGTCCTGCGTCAGGTTGCTGAAAAGCCCGCTCCTGAAGCGGATGCCCGCGACACGGCCCTGGTGCAGCGAGTGTGAAGAGGCTTCCATCACGAGGTCGGTGCACCCCGCCTCCACCGCACGTGCGGCAAAGGCAAACAAGTCGAGCTGCCCCGGGGTCGTGAGGGACGCCGGGACGGAATCGTCACCAATCTTGTTCTTGATGGTGCCGAGCAGAGCCACCTTGTGACCGGCGGCCGTGAGCATGGCGTCCATCAGGAAGGCGCTCGTTGTCTTTCCGTTTGTACCCGTGACAGCATGCACGGCAATCTTTGCAAACGGATCCTTGTAGAAAATCTGAGCGGCTTCCAAGCGGGCCTCACGCACATCCTTCACCTGGATCCACTTCGAAGCCATCCCTTCCGGCGCAGCGGTCTCCGCAACCACGGCGACAGCGCCCTTCGCGATGGCGTCACACGCGAACTTCTCGTAATCGGCAACCGGGAACGAGAAAAACAGGTCCCCATCCTTGACGCGGCGGGAATCGTCGCAAAGACCTCGGACAGACAAATTCTGCATCAGCGCTTCCGAAAGCATCAGCCTTTCTCCTTTAAAGTCAACTTGCAAGTCAGTCCCTTGTGAATTTCCTCGTCGGCCTTGGGGCTCTGGGACACGACGCGGCCCTTTCCGGAATACTCAACATTCATGCGGATATTGCTCATAATCTCGAGAGCTTCCTTCAGCGAAAGCCCGTCAAGATTCGGCATCTTCGTCGCAGAAACTTCGCCTAACATAAGAGCCATCTTGCCATCGCGATCCATATCGCTACGCTGCGACACCACGCGATTTCCATTGCCACGGAAGGCAACCGTACAACCCTTCTTGCGGGCAAGTTCCTTCGCATCGCGGGCAGAAAGCCCGACAAAATCCACATCGCAACGGTGGTCAAGTCTCACATGCTGCAAGTTATGCGAAGCAGGAGATAGTTCCGGATGGTAGTAAACGGCTTCCATGATGCGGCGGAAAATCGGGCCCGCCGTAAGGCCACCCACATGCATTCCCTGCGGATCGTCCACCAAGACCAGGCAAACGTAGCGGGAATCCTCGACCGGGGCAAGCCCGATGAACGAGGCCACCTGCGAATTGCGGTCGTAACGTCCCGTCTCCTGGTTGAACTTTTCGGCCGTACCCGTCTTGCCACCGAACAGCACGTCCGGCAACTTCTTGCTCGCGACACGCTTCGCGGTACCACTATTCACGACATTGTTCAGCATCTTGCGAATCTTGGCCGCCGTCTTCTCCGATATCACCCGGCGCACTTCGACAGGTTCCTTCTTCTCGACCAAGTTGCCGTTGGCATCGCGCCATTCCTTCACAATCATCGGTTCCATGAGCTTGCCGCCATTGGCCACCGCGGCATACGCCATCACCATCTGGATAGGCGTCACGGAAACTGCATGGCCAAAGCCCATCGTCTTGAGCGTACGGTCGTCACGCGTGAGTTCATAGGGTTGCAGCAACTTACCGGATTCCTCGCCTTCGAAGTCCTCGGAAGTACGCATCCCGAAACCAAAATTGCGCGCCATTCTATATAGGCGTTCCGCCCCCACCTCGGAGGCAATCTTCGCGAACACAATGTTGGAGGACTGGACCATCGCCTCGCCCATGTTCATGTCGCCGTACACGTGCGTATCGCAAATCTGCTCGGAACGAACATTCCAACGCCAGCAGCGGCCCTCGTCCTTGTAGATCTTGGCCGTGTCGACCACGCCGTTCTCAAGAGCGGCCGCAGCGGTAATCACCTTGAACGTGGAGCCCGGTTCGTAGGACATGCTCACGATATCGTTCTTGGACATGCGCCCGACACCCTGCGTCTTGGAGTTCGGATCGAACGTCGGGTAACTCGCCATGGCAAGGATTTCCCCGGTAAACGGATCGACCACCACAGCGCTCGCGCTCTTCGCACTAAATTCCGCCACGCCGTCCTTCAAAGCCTTCTCGACAATCTCCTGCATGTTGCGGTCAATCGTCAACACCAAATTCTTGCCCGGTTCGGCATCGGCCACCTTCTCGGAGCGGCCATAAATTTCACGCTGGTGGGCATCCTTCACGCTCAGGCGGAAACCGCCGTTGCCACGCAAGCGGGAATCGAAGCGGCGTTCCATGCCCATGCTGCCCGTACCATTGTAGCCCACCTTGCCCACAATCTGTGCGGCCAGCTTGCCCTGCAAGAAGATGCGGCTGTAATCCAGATTCCTGTTCGCCGTATCGCGGTAGTTGTCGGCAAAGACGATACCGTTACGGTCCATGATGCGACCGCGATCGGCATACACGTTCTTCGTGTCCATCACCATGCTCTTCGTCTTTGCCTTGTACACATCCTGGTTCAGCACCTGGATATTGAAGGTCTGCCAGAGGAGAACGCCGACACAGCCGAGCGTAATAAACTTGATGATTCCGAGCGGTTCTATATAGAAGTTGTTCACTGAACCCCTCCTATCGGCATCACTTTTTGCGGCAGGCCGTTCAGGCCCAAGCCAACGGAATCGGCAAACTTCGAAAGATTTTCAAGCGAAGAAAGCTGGTTGATGCGTAGCTCCAGGGCCAGCGCATCGTGCTTGAGGAAAGCGATTTCCACCTGGAGACCATGAGCCGTCTCGTAGAGACCATTCAGGCGGTTCTGCATATAGAGCGGGAGCATGCAGAGCAGCGCAAGCACAATAACGGCCCCGGCCACGATCAGCGTGACCGAGCGATTGGAAGCCCCGATGGCCTTTATCTTGTCCGTCTTGCTCATACCCGTTCGTAAATCCTGAGTTTCGCAGAGCGAGCCCTGCTGTTAACTGCAATTTCCTTGTCCGTCGGCAGAATCGGCTTGCGATTCACCTTTTTCAAGCGTTGGTGATTGCCTCCGCACATGCACACGGGCATGTGTTCGGGGCATATGCATGCCCTTTCGAACTCCGCGGTGGTCTCCTTGACACACCGATCTTCTACGGAGTGGTAGCTCATCACCACCAGGCGTCCACCCACCTTGAGGCAGTCCACCGCGGCGCGGAGGCTGTCCTCGATTTCCTTGAGTTCCCCGTTGACTTCCATGCGGATTGCCTGGAACACGCGGGCCAAAAGCCCGTTCACTTCGCGGCGTTTGTCAGGGAATACGGACTCCACCACGGTCTTCATGTCGGAAGGCAGAATCTCGCGGCCTTCGCCAGACACGGCGGCAACCATTTCGACAATGCGTGTCGCCAATTTGAAAGCGCGGTCCATGTCCGCATTCTTGCGGAGAGCTGCGGCAATCGAATCCGCATCGGCCGTCCTGAGCCATTCCTGCGCCGAGACACCCTCGCGGCGATCCATGCGCAAGTCGAGCGGATTGTCGCCCACGAAAGTGAACCCCCGTTCAGAGGCATCCACCTGATGGCTGCTGATGCCCAAATCGTAAAGGATTCCGTCCAAAGTACCGGGAGCAATTTCGTTCTTCAGTTCACCGAAGCGTACCGGGTGAACAATAAACTTGGGTTTCACGCCGGCGAGACGCTTGGTCGCAAAGGCGACCGCCTCTTCGTCACGGTCAAAAGCGTGGAGCGTACCCTGTTCGTTCAGGCGAGTCGCAATCGCATAGGAGTGTCCGCCACCGCCCAGCGTGCAATCGGCATAAGTCCCGTCCGCCTTGATATTAAGGCCATCCAAGCATTCCGCAAGCATCACCGGATCGTGATAGAACACGCCATCCGTCACCCCGGCAATCGCTGCCTGGGAAAATTCTTTTGTACGCAATACCTGCTGGGATAAACTACTTTGCGGCACTCGGACCCTCCGTCAAACCTTCTCCATAGAACGCAGCATCGAACGCAGAAACAGATTCGTTTGTCTGTAATCCATATTCAGCATTGAAGCGTTCCGGGTTCCATAGTTCAAGAGTCTTACCGCTAGCCTGCACATAAAGGACTTCGCCCTTAAGGCCTGCGTACTCCAGCAAAATCTTTGGGAGTAAAATGCGATTCTGGCCATCGAGCTCCACGAATGCGGGGCAGAGGCCTCTCCGAACTAGGTCGGCTTGACGGCGGTCGGACCGGCAGTCCAGGTCCGCCATGAACTTTTCGTACTCGGGCAAGGTAAACAACCGGAGGGTACGGTCCGGGCCACGCGTGACCACGAATTCGCTCCCTTCGGCAGCCGTGAGCTGACGACGGAATTCCCTAGGGAAGGAGGACCTCCCCTTTCCATCGATAGCCGTCTGGGCTTGACCTATGAAAGACGTAAAGTTCATACTAGTTTGACACATTTTACCACAACACGTGATAAATATACCACTTTCTCCCACCCTCGGCAACGGAACCGGAGCAAATTCTTATAAAAAGCATACCTGCACCTGAAGTCCTGGGAAAATAACATGCTCTTTTGAGCATTACAACAATTTTTGCTTTTAAAACAAAAAATGCCCCCGGAGGGGAGCATCGCTTGCGAAAAGCAAAATCATAAATTTTCTACTATTATATATACTATGAGTGAAAACTGTCTTTTCTGCAAAATCATCAAGGGAGAAATCCCTTCCAAGAAAATCTACGAAGACGATGACGTGTTCGCCTTCTACGATATCGCCCCCCAGGCTCCGGTGCACTTCCTCGTGGTGCCCAAGCGCCACATTTCCACCATCATGGACATGAAGCCCGAAGACTGCGAGCTCGTGGGCAAGATGCTCTACCGCGCCCAGATTATCGCGAAGGAGCTCGGCCTCGAAGAGAGCGGTGCGCGTTTCGTGTTCAACTGCAAGGCCGACGCCGGACAGACCGTGTTCCACATCCACCTGCACGTCGTGGGCGGACAAGTCATGGGCTGGCCCCCGTTCCCAGCGAAATAGACGAAAGAACGGGCCTTCGGCCCTATAGACGAAAGACGATAGATATACCTGTCCAAAATTCTTCATAAAATTGCTTGGTATATCAACAAATACAATTCTTTCGTCTATCGTCTACCAGCGAAGCGATCTTTCGTCTATGATCAAGTCCCGCGCCATAGTCCTGCACCGCTACGCCTACAGCGATTCGAGCTGGATCGTAAAGGCCCTCACGGAAGAAGTCGGCATCGTCTCCTTCATCGTGAAGGGCGGTAAGCGCAAGGAATCCCCCTTCAAGGGCGCGCTCGACCCGCTCGCCCTGAGCGAGGTCGTTTTCCGGCAGAATCCGAATACCGAACTGCAGTTCATCAAGGAAGCAACGCTTATCGAATGGCGAAAAAGCCTACGCGAAGACCTGCTCGCCCTTGCGAAAGCGCAAGTCATGGCAGAAATCCTCTTGCGTTACGCTCCGCAGGGTGTACCGCTGCAAGCGGAGTTCCAGTTGCTGGAGCAAGCGACAGCTACACTCGACCAGACGGGAACAGGCTCGCTCCACGAACCCCAGGGCAGCTACGACTCATCCACAGACTTACCGCAGGCGCAAATCCCGAAAGCGAACATTTTCGCCCGCTGGCTGCTCGACACCTGCGACGCATGGGGCTACTCCCTCGACCTTACCACATGCAGCCGCTGCGGAAAGATTCTCAACGCACCCCCGGCAGACTTCATTCCCGAAACAGGCGCCATCATCTGCAAGGATTGTTTGGGGGTCGGAACCCCGCACATGCGCGAAGACACCTCGTTTGGAATATGGAACTTGTTGACCAACAACGAGATAACACATCCACAGTATGTCGAGAACGCACTTCTCTCCTACCTGCGCAAGCATATCGGATTCCTCAAGGAAATCAAGTCCCTCCAGTTCCTGAACGAAACCCGCAAACTCTTCAGTAACTAATATATATAGTAAGGCACTATAGCATTCAGCATTTCCTAGACATTCGACATTTCAGCATTCCCTAAGCAACCGCGAGAAAACTTTCAAGTCACAAAGATATTCTCTAAGCGTCGTGAGAATGGAGCGTCGGCCCCTCCCGCATTTTTTTTACTATTTTTGTAAAACAAAAAAAGAAGGTTCTCATGTTAACTCCAGAAAATCTCAAGGCAAAAAAGTCTCAGGGTGAAAAAATCGCGATGGTCACCGCCTACGACTTTGCCTTCGCCCAGATGGCGGAAGCAGCCGGAGTGGACCAGATTCTCGTAGGCGACAGTCTCGCCAACACCATGCTCGGCTACAAGAGCACGCGCGAGATCGGCATGAACGAAATGCTCATCTTCGTCGCGGCAGTCTGCCGTGGCGCCCCCAACACACACGTCGTCGCCGACATGCCCTACCTGAGTGACAAGGATCCGCAAACCGCGTACGATAACGCCATGCGCTTCATGGACTTAGGCGCAGCAAGTATCAAGCTCGAAGGCACTCCCGAAGGCGTCATCGAATTTTTACGCAGCAAGGACATTCCCGTATGCGCGCACCTCGGGCTTCTCCCGCAGACCGCAGAGAACTTCAAGCAGAAAGGCAAGACAGAAGAAGAAGCGCGCGCCATCGAAGAGGCTGCAAAGTTCGTCGACAGTCTCGGTTGCTTCGAAACTGTACTCGAGCACATCCCCGAAGAACTCGGAAAGAAGATCACCAACGAAGTGAAAAGTGTAACTATTGGTATCGGCGGCGGAAAGTTTACGGACGGTCAAGTGCTCGTTATGCACGATGCACTCGGCATGCACCAGCGCAAACTCCCTCCGTTCGCCACGAAGTTCGTGGACATGTTTGCGCTCGGAACAGATGGTTTCAAGAAATATGTCGACAGCGTCAAAGTCAAGCCGTAGGCGGTTTCCAGACGATTGCACTTCGCATTCAATTCTTTGAGCATCATTGAGTTACATTCAACCATCGGCATTTATGTCGATGGTTTTTTCTTCATCAAAATTTAGAACAAACTAGAAAATTATGCGATTCGGAGGAAAATTTTTTCGAATGGCAAAAAATGTCTTGTCAATACCCTTATGAAAAAAAAATGAAAAAAATTTAAAAAAATGTTGATTATTTGTGAAAATAAAGTTATTTTATAGTCATCAAACAACAAACCCTCAAAAAAAGGAAGATAAAATGGCTACAACAAAGAAACCCGCTAAGAAACCCGCTGCTAAGAAGCCCGCTGCTAAGAAGCCGGCCAAGAAGCCCGCTGCCGCTAAGAAGCCGGCCGCCGCTAAGAAGCCCGCTGCTGCTAAGAAGCCGGCCGCTGCTAAGAAGCCGGCTGCTGCCAAGAAGCCCGCTGCTGCCAAGAAGCCCGCTGCTGCCAAGAAGCCCGCTGCTGCTAAGAAGCCGGCTGCTGCCAAGAAGCCCGCTGCTGCCAAGAAGCCGGTTGCTAAGAAGCCGGCCAAGAAGCCCGCTGCTGCTAAGAAGCCGGCTGCCAAGAAGTAATTCTTCCAAGGCTATTTAAGAAAAGGCTCCGCTCTTGCGGGGCCTTTTCCTATTTCACGTTCCCGCAAATACTATCTTTATAGTCATGATTTCAGAAGAAGACTTGACCAAGCAGCAGAACGTTCCCTACGAGGAACGCATTTCCCGAATCGAAAAACTCCTCGAAGGCAAGGAAAACCCGAGAGCATTCGAGCTCGGCTTGCTACTCGCCCTCAAGATGGGCCAGGAAATCCGCGACAAGAAGCCGCTCGGAAGCACGACGGCAAGCCTCGTCGCCAGCTGGAACAAGACATATCCCGCCTCGATAGTCGAAGAGGCCATCGCATCTGCGAAGGAATTTCTCACGAACCCCGCCAAGCTCGCCGAAAAGATCAAGGCCGAGATGCTCAAAGTCGGTGAAAGCCAGAAAAAGGAAGAGGACGAAGATGCAGAATAAGCTACAGGCCACCGTAGACATTGGAAGTCACAGCTGCATCCTGCTCATAGCCGCCTTCGAGGACAAGGTCACTGAATCGACCGAAGCGACCGAAAGCAACAAGATCCTCGTGCCGAAACTCCAGAAGGTGGAAGTCTGCCGCCTGGGCGAAGACATTTACGAGTGCGGCAGGATTACGGAAGAGCGAATCCAGGAACTCACGCAAATCATGACGAAGTTCCGCATGGACCTGCACGCTCTCGGCGCCGACCTCAAGGCTGTCGCCATGACCGAGGCTATGCGCAAGGCGGAAAATCCCGAAGAAGTGATCGAAGCTGTCGAAAAGGCCATCTGGGTGAAGCCCCGCATCATATCCGGCGAAGAAGAAGGACGACTCACCTTCCGTTCCGTCAAGGAATGGCACGGTTCCGACATCGTCACCATCGACATCGGTGGCGGATCTACGGAACTGTGCAACGGGGAGACTTCATTTTCTATCCCAGTGGGCGCCCTCAAGATGTTCAAGGCGATGGGCCCCATCCCCGGCCCCGAATACAAGAAATTCGTGAAGGAAACATTCAAGGAAGTCAGCTTCAAGGGCATGACCAAGAAACCCGTCTACCTTATCGGCGGAACGGGTACGGCTCTTGCGATGGTATTCCTCGACAAGCAAAAGTTCGACTACAAGGCCATCGAAGGCTTGGAGATGAGCATTACCGACCTGGAAAATGTCACCACGCGAATCACGAACCTCTCGAAGGAACTCCGCGCCATGCTTCCGGGGCTCGAAAACGGGCGCCACGAAGTCATCATCTGCGGACTGTTCTGGCTGCGCTCCCTCCTGGAGAAACTGCGCGTCGAGACATTCAAGATCAGTACGGCAGGGCTCCGCTTCGGTCTGCTTTACCCGCCCGAGCCGGAACCGGAAGAAAAGCCAAAGCCCAAGCGCGTCCCGCCCTGGATGAAGAAGAAAGAAGAGGCCGAAAAAACGGAAGACTCCGCCCAATAACCAAGGAAGCCACATGCGCATCAACAAGTACATATCCCTTTGTGGCCTTGCAAGCCGCCGTGCGGCCGACGCCCTGATTGCCGACGGGCGCGTAGAGGTCAACGGGGAAGTCATCACCGATCTCGGGCACCAAGTGGACGAAACCAAGGACAAGGTCGTCGTCGACGGGAAGCCGGCAAAGCTCCCCACTAGAACAAAGACGATCCTGTTCCACAAGCCGCCCGGATGCGTATGCACCAAGGTCGACCCGCAAGGCCGCCGCACCGTGTACGACTACCTCCCCCCCGGATTCCAGCATCTCAAATATGTCGGAAGACTCGACCTGCAGAGCCGCGGACTTTTATTGTTCACCGACGATGGCGAACTGTTGCACAGGCTCACCCACCCCAGCTACGAAATCCCGCGCAGTTACTATGTGTGGACAACGAGACCGCTCAGCGATTCCGCAGCCCAGAAACTGGTGGACGGGGTCGACATCCGCGACGAGAACGACCCCGACGCAGAAGAAGAAATCGCCTTTGCTACTGACGTCTATCTTGAAAACGGGTTCGCCGAGCTCGTGCTCACCGAAGGCAAGAACCGCGAGATCCGCCGCATGATGCGGGCCGTCGGCTACGAAATCCGCGACCTCAAACGCGTAAGCTACTGCAAGATTCAGCTGGGCGACCTCCCCGCAGGCGAATACAGGGAATTGACTGCGGATGAAATGAATAAATTACGGCAGGCAGTGAGGATGAAGTAGCTATGAGGGATGAGGTCGCTTCGCTTTGAGCTATGAGGAACTCACCGCTCATAGCTCACGGCTCATTGCTCGTACCTGGAACCCAATATGAATAGAACATTATACATAGGTGATGTTCATGGTTGCGCCGACGAACTCGAGGCAATCGTAGACAAGTTTGGCTTTGTCCGCGGCTCCGATACCCTCTATCAGACCGGAGACATCATCAACAAAGGCCCCGACATGATGCGGGCGCTGAAGTTCGTTGTCGATAATGGAATCCTGACCGTGCGCGGAAACCACGAGGAGCATCTCATCCGTTCGATGGAGGCGCCACCCTCCCAATGGAGCGAAAAGCAGAAAAAACGCTTCGCACGCCTCCCGCTTGAAGACTGGATATACATCCGCGACATCGTGAAAGATTGGCCACTCTGGCGTGACACCCCGCACGCATTACTCGTGCATGCCGGCCTCGAGCCCGGCAAGACAAGGCTAGAGGACATGAGTCCCGAAGTGCTGCTGTCTATCCGCAAGTGGAATGACGAACCTTGGTACAAGCAAGTTACATGGCCAAAGACAGTCGTGTTCGGACATTGGGCAAAAAAAGGGTTCGTCCACCGTCCCGGCTTCATCGGGCTTGATTCGGGTTGCGTCTACGGGAAATGCCTTACCGCATGGTGTCCCGAAGAGGACAAGTTCTACGAAATTCCGGCACGCCGCGAATACACCCCGGTAAAGGACAAGACCAAGGAATCGGAAGTTTCGCCGTGCAAGGTCGCAGGAGATGCGAACAAAAGCATAGTCACCTTCGACAACATCCGCGAAAAAATCATGCGCGGAGAAATCACCCCCGCAAACGAGACTCCCGAAGAGGCCAACATCCGCAAGGCGAGCCCCTCCATCTCGGCAGAATGGGCTGGCTACCGTCTATAAGGGTAACCTTTCTACTTTATTTTAGTATCTTTGGAAAAAAATGGATTAAGCATAATGAAGAAACTTTTCGCAGTATTTTTACTTCTTTCTCTTTTCAGCGCCAATGTCTTTGCAGGAGAAGACGAGGGCTATTGGCCACGAAGCTACTTTGCGGGCATTGGATTCTCCGCCGTGGCCACGCGTGGCGACATCGGTAAATATACGTTGGACACCCGAACAGAGGACGGCGACAAGGAAAAAGTTCACCTACCTTCGATAAACCTTCTCGTGTGGCCCGATTTCATGTTGGGCGTAAACATCGGCCAGTTCTCGCTCTCCGCAAATTATAATTACTGGTACTTTACCGGCGACCTGGGCGGTTTCGACGACGCTACCGTCCAAGAACAAATCCGCGTCTGGCGATTCGGCGTAGAGTTCATCTACAACGTATTCTGGCCAGAATTTTTCCAGCCCGGCTTCGGTCTCGGCTACGCATACACGAACATCAAGGCGGACAATAGCGTCTACCCAGTCGACGAATCCAAGGATAAAACCTATTCCGAGCTATCGGGTTCCGCGATTGCCCTGATTTTCGACATCCGCTATTTCCTGACCGACCACATCATCCTTGTGCCGACAATCAAGTTTTACGAATCCTGGTTCGGCAACCTCTATACGGAAAATGCCGGAGCCAACAAGCTCAAACATAAGCAGTGGCAGACATTTGCTGTCATCGAGTTGGCAATTCTATACCAGTTCTAAGGAAAGACTAGGTGCTGCCAAGATATAAAATTCTATCTTTGGCGCCATGAAAACGATATCAAGATTCGCTCTTTTCCTTTCCATTGTCATTGTTCCCTCCGTCTTGGCCATGGACGAGGACGGTTGGGCATCCACATACGAATCCCTCTCAGCCTTCGATAAGTCGAACGTGCTTTACGGAAACCGCCCCGGATATGTGAAGCCCATCATCACGAACCTGAGCACCATCCTCAACAGCAACTGGGTTTCCAGTGCCGGTGTCCCGCAGGAATTCACCTTCGAAGCGGGCATGCCCTTCGCCATCGTCCCTATCACGGATGACGACAGGAAATACGGAGACGACCACCCCACCATCTTCGGCGACAACGACAAGAAGAATGCGTACAAGATGGCAACGGACATCTGCTCGCCGGAAGCACTCGAGCTATATGGCGCATGCCCCGTCGTCAACGGAAACGAGAACCTGAACGGGCTAGGCGTATTCACCTACCCCTATCTCCAGATGGCCGCCAGCTACTACCACGCAAGGCTCGTGCTCCGCGGGATGTTCCTCCCCAGCATCAGCGAACTGCGCAAGTTCAACCTGCTCGGTTTCGGACTCCAGTACAGCTTCGGGCACTTCTTCCAGCACAAGCTCCCCAAGGCAGCGCAGCCCCTCGACGTGAGCCTCATGTTTGGCTACAGCACAAGCGGTATCGGCTACCGCCCGGATGACTACAAGGGGCAACTAGACCTCGACATCGATGCCTTTACAATAAACATGGTTATCGGCTACAGGCCCATCAAGGCGGTAGAAGTGCTGATGACGCTCGGCTACCAGTACGCCAGCATGGAATCCAGCGGCAAACTGACAAACACCGAAGATCCGATGGAAGAAATCCACCCGAATATAACGGTCAAGGGTGACAATGGCTTCCGTTTCGGCCTGGAAGTCGCCTTCCAGATCGGTTCGTTCCACCCAGTCCTGGGTTATGATTACGTAGGCAAGTCCGCCTTCACCACCAACATACTATATTTCAAGCAAACTTCCGAAAGTTCGGCTAAGTCCGACAAGAAGGACTCCGCCGACTCCGGCAAAAGTGAATAGTGATTTCAACACAATGCTAAAGAAGGCAATACTATGATAACATTCCTAATTGGCATCGCCATCCTCATCGGTGGCTACTTCACATACGGCAAGTTCGTGGAACGGGTGTTCGGCCCCGACAACAGGAACACTCCCGCAGTACAGAACCCCGACGGAGTCGACCGCATGGTCCTGCCGCACTGGAAAAACGTACTCATCCAGCTCCTGAACATCGCTGGCATCGGCCCCGTCATCGGAGTCATCCTGGGCATCAAATTCGGTGCCATCGTGTTCATCCTGCTCCCCATCGGCAACGTGTTCGGCGGTGCGGTGCACGACTACTTCTCGGGCATGATCAGCATGCGCAACAACGGCGTGAACGTTCCCGCCCTTTCGCGCAAGTTCCTGGGTAACGGCCCGTCCAAGGTGGTGATTGCACTCATCTCCGTGGCGCTCCTCCTCGTGGGAGCCGTGTTCACCAACACGCCGGCAGCCCTCATCAACACGCCGATTCTCGCCGGTTCCGCAGTCTCCCCGACTTTGTTCTGGATTGCGGTCGCGGTCATTTTCGCCTACTACTTCGCAAGCACATTCTTCCCCATCGACAAGATTATCGGCCGCATCTACCCCGTGTTCGGCGGTCTCCTGATTCTCGCCTCCCTCGGCATCTTGATCGGCATCGCTCCGCAGCTCGGCACTCTCGACGAAATCTGCTTCAGCGACATTGCATCCAACTTCACGCAGCATCCGGCACACCAGCCCATCATCCCCATGTTGTTCGTGACGATTGCCTGCGGCATCATCAGCGGCTTCCACAGCACGCAGAGCCCGCTCGTCGCCCGCACCGAAAAGACCGAGCACACCGGACGCCAGACCTTCTACGGCATGATGATTGTCGAAGGCCTCATCGGCATGATCTGGGCCGCCGGCGGCATGTTCATCTACCATCACATGCCCGAGCTCATCACGGGCGCAAGCGGCGTGAAAGTCCTGAGCGAACTCGTCTCTACGGTTATCCCGTTCGCACCGATTTCCATCCTCGTCGTCGTGGGCGTCATCATCCTTGCGATTACCAGTGGCGACACGAGCCTGCGCAGCCTCCGTCTCACGATTGCCGAACTCACCGGTATGGACCAGACCTCCGTCAAGAACCGCCTCATTCTGACGGTCCCGATGTTCACGCTCTGCGCGGTCATCATCTTCTGGAGCAACCTGAACCCCGAAGGCTTCAACATCCTTTGGAAC
This sequence comes from Fibrobacter sp., assembly GCA_017412605.1. Taxonomy (GTDB): domain Bacteria; phylum Fibrobacterota; class Fibrobacteria; order Fibrobacterales; family Fibrobacteraceae; genus Fibrobacter. The sequence goes on from JAFPWY010000004.1 coordinate 307,976, forward strand.
TACTTCAGCTGGAGCAACCAGCTCATGGCCGTGTGCAGCCTCTGCGTGGCCGTGGTCTACCTCCGCTGCAAGAAGAAGAACTTCTGGATAGCCCTCATCCCCTGCCTGTTCATGGCTTTCATCACCAGCGACTACATCCTGTGGGTGAGCCCCGAGAACCTGAAGGGCGCACCGGTCGGCTTCGGTCTCAGCTACAACGTTGCCATCGTGCTCGCCGCCGTGGCCGCGATTGTCCTCGTCACGCTGCTCTGCCGGCGCGGCAAGAAGCTCTCCAAGAATCCGGAATTCAACCCGGACCACTGGGAATAAGCGAGTTCCCGGCATGGAAATCTTACGACAGGGCGGCTTTCGCCCTGTTTTTTTTCGTACATTGCACCTTTTCTTGTAAAATTTCCTATATTTAGACTTTCTTTCTAAGATTATCGGCCGTTCGAAGCACGGATTGCCGTTTTTTATTTTTTTTTGGCATAGCCTAAAGGGTAAAAAGATGATCGATCGCAACAAGCATTTCCTCCGCCTCATGGACTGGAGCGAAGAAAAGATTCTGGAAACCGTCGAGATTGCCTCGCGTCTCAAGAAAGAGGTCCACGCCGGCAAGGTTTCTGACCGTCTGCACGGCCAGAACATCGGCATGTTCTTCGAGAAACCCTCGCTGCGAACCATCACAACCTTCCAGGTGGGCATGAACCAGCTCGGCGGCCACGCAGTGCTCCTCTCCCCCGATTCCATCGGACTCGGCAAACGCGAAAGCGTCAAGGATGTGGCCCGCTGCCTTTCCCGCTGGGTGAACGCCATTGTGGTCCGCTGCTTCAAGCAGGACCTGGTCGAACAGCTCGCCGAATACGGCTCCATCCCGGTCGTGAACGCCCTGACCGACGACTATCACCCGTGCCAGGCCATCGCCTTCGCGCAGATGATTTGCGAAAACCTCGGCGGATTCAAGAATGCCGATGGCAAGCCGAAGACAGTCGCCTTTATCGGTGACGGCAACAACGTCGCCAACTCCTTCCTCGCCCTCGCCGCGAAGGTGGGCATGAACTTTACGCTCGCCTGCCCCAAGGGTTTCGAACAGCCCGCCAAGGTGGTGGAAGAAGCCAAGGAACTCATGGACAAGCGCGGCTGCCAGTACCGCGTGTTCAACGACCCGAAGGAAGCCGTCAAGGATGCCGACATTCTCTATAGCGACGTGTGGGTCTCTATGGGACAGGAAGGCGAAAAGGCCACCAAGCAGTCTCACTTCTTGCCGTTCCAGATCAACGACGAACTCCTGAAGCTCGCTCCGGCACACTGCAAGGTTTCTCACTGCCTCCCGGCTCACCGCGGCGAAGAAATCACGGACTCCGTGATGGACAACCTCGACGTGAACATGAGTTTCGAAGAAGCGGAAAACCGTCTGCATGCGCATAAGGCGGTCCTGTGGCAGGTTATCCCGCCGTTTGCATAATTTTGCCTCATAAACTACGCAATACTGCGTTGTGTCATGCCCGCCACCGAGCGGGCATTTCCTTTTTTATCACAAACCTCATCGCTCAATGCTGATCCCTCTCCCCTTGTGCCTGGAGCCTCGAGCATCGTACCTATTGCACTTTGTTCAAAGCGAGCGTATATTTATGATATGCGGTTATTTTTCTTTGCATTGATTCTGTTGTGGTACACGGGGGCTTTTGCCGCTGGATGCGGATCCACTGTTTCAAATCCGACAGTTGGAATGCAACGCGTAACAGAAGGTTCATCTATAACTCCAAGTTTAACCAACACCATAAACATTTCAGGCATTGTTGTTGAACCAAATGTTGACTACGATTTTAGTCCTGCGTGCATAATAAGTGCTATGCCTCATTGCAAAATTACCATACGCACAAACGACTCATCATCAAATAATGGACTTACCTCTGGTAAAAAAGGGCAAGTTGCCGCATTAAAAAATTTTCAAATGAGTTTTGACAACGAATCTCCCATGTCAAAAGTTGCCGATTCATCTTGGATAATCTACCCTAGCGACCTCAATCTGCAAGTCGGAGATTCCCTTTACATAAAAGACTATTCTGCGGTGTATGCCTTTTTATTTAACGAAAGAACCCATTGTGATGGACCTGCCGAAATGTACGCCACTGGCGAATACTTCGTCACCCCTACAGACGAAACACTGTCAGCATCAAATGTACGTGTGTTAATAGTTGAAAAGCCCAAAATTCACAACCGCGATGCCGGCGGCCGCTGCGTGAACGACAAGAAAAGGAATGTCATCAAGTACTAGTTTTTCTAAATTTGCTCCCGCAAAAAGGAGTAAAGATGTCTTTTATCCAGGAACTCAAGGAAAAGGTTTTGGGCGGTTACGAGATCAACCGCGAAGAGGCGGTAAAGCTGCTCGATGAAGACCTCGAAGAACTTTGCAACGCGGCGAACGAAATCCGCGAAAAGTTCCACGGCAACAACTTTGACTTCTGCTCCATCGTGAACGCCCGTAGCGGGCGCTGCTCCGAAAACTGCAAGTACTGCGCACAGAGCAGCTACTACCACACGGGAGCCCCCGAATACAAGCTCCTCAGCGCCGACGAAATCGTCGAAGACGCGAAAAAGAAGGAAGCCGCAGGCATTCCGCGCTATTCCATCGTCACCTCGGGCCGCACACTCTCAAACCACGACGTGGAACAGATTGGCGAGACCATTCGCCGGCTCAAGAAAGAGACCAAGCTTTCCGTATGCCTTTCGGCAGGACTCCTGAACCGCGAGCAATTCGACAAGCTGAAAGAGGCCGGCCTCACCCGCTTCCACAACAACCTGGAAACTTACCGCAGGCACTTCCCCGACGTGTGCACCACGCACACCTACGACGACAAGATTGGGGCTTTGCAGAACGCCCTTGCCGCCGGTCTCGAGATTTGCAGCGGTGGCATCATGGGCCTCGGTGAAACCATGGAAGACCGCATCGACATGTGCCTAGACCTCCGCAAGCTCGGCGTCAAGTCCACGCCGGTCAACGTGCTGAACGCAATTCCCGGCACCCCCTACGAGAACTTGCCCAAGCTCACCAACGACGAATTCTGCCGCATCGTGGCGATTTACCGCTTTATCAACCCGAAGGCGTTCATCCGCCTTGCGGGCGGGCGCGGCGTGCTGGGCGACGATGGCAAGCGGGCCTTCAAAAGCGGGGCGAACGCGGCCATCACCGACGACATGCTCACAACCGCAGGCGTCAACAGCTGCAAGGATTTCGAGCTCGTGAAGGGACTCGGATTTAATCCGCACGGATTTTTAGAATAAAATCACCATACAATAGGATTCCGATTCCCAAAACATTGCATTTTTATATAACATAACGCACTACTTTTTGCAAAAAAGCAGTGCGTATTTCCTCATTATCACGAATAACATATATTAACAACAAAAGAATATGCAAGGGATGTGTCCATAAAAATTTATGGATTTTCGTCGGAGGAATTAAAATGAACAAGATATGCTTCTTCTTATTTCTTTCCCTATTTTTCATAGCCTGTTCGAACGACAGCTCCAGCAGCATGCGAGCAGACAATCAGAATCAAGCAGGTAGCGAGCAGCCTCCAATCGGAAACTGGCCGGCAATGGTAACAAGCAAGACCGAGGTCCATTTTAACCAAGACGGGGGCTCCGATACGATTTCCGTGAAGAATTACGGCCACTGGTGGATCAACTCCGGATGTGACGGGGAATGCGCCGCCGAGAAATACATTTACCCGAATACCACCGAAACCGGAGAAGAGGTCTACAACAGCATCGATGGGGGCTGGTGGTCCGCCAAAGTCCTGAAAAACACACCGAACAAGATCGTGATTACGGCAAAGGCTGTAGAGGAATGCCAATTCGAAGAATGCAGCAAAGAAATTCCGAGAAGGGCATCCATCGGCATGACCGCAGGCGACGTTTTCGCCCACATTAAAATCTACCAGGAATAAAAGTTACCGGGCAGCCAGTTTATCCAACATGGCGTCGCAGCCCTCGTTGACATCGTCCCAGGTCGCCTGGAAATCTCCAGTATACCAGGGATCGGCAACATCGCGCGATTTTCCGGCCCAGTCCATGAGCAACGACACCTTACCGGGTTTAGTCGATTCCTTTTCGTAAATATCGCGAGGCAGAATCCAGCGCAGGTTCCGCAGGTTGTTCCTGTCCATGAGCACGATGTAGTCATAATATTCGTAGTCACGCGGGGTCATCTGGCGGGCATGTTTGCCGCTACAATCGATGCCGTGGGAATTCAGCATACGCCTTGCCGGCGGATACACGGGATTCCCGATTTCTTCTGTACTCGTCGCGGCACTTGCAACTTCAAAGCCTTCGATTCCGGCACTCGCGAGCTTATACTTCATGACGAATTCCGCCATGGGGCTTCGACAGATGTTGCCGTGACAAACGAAGAGAATTTTCACCTTTTCCATGGGGGCAAATATAGCCAAACCCGCTTGACGTTTTATTAAATTTCATAAAAAAAGGAGTTCCCATGAAAAGAATCTTTTGGACGATGGCGCTTGCAGCTTCTTTCTGTCTGACAGCCTGCGATAACGACAGCTCCAGCGGCGGCGATCCAACATTTAACGTCATCAACTCTGGCGACAACGGGAACAGCGGAAACAGCACAAACAAAAAAGACAACGGAATAGAACCGGGCTGCAACTTTTCCAAGGAGGACAATACTTGGAAATACCTTATGAACGAGAGCTGGGGATACATCGAAGTCTACATCTGGACCGACGAGACCACAGTCAGGCACGAGACCCATGTGAATTCCTTCCACGACGAAGATAGGGACGAGATCCTCACCGACTTGAACCGCGATGAATTCTACGACCAGATCATGGCGGAATGCCAATTAATGACCGCCCCCGACAAAGAGTAATCCGCCCACCACCACCTTAATCAGTCTCATTCGATGGCCGCCTTTTCCAAACCAATCTGCCTCCTTGTTCTCGCAGGTCTTTGCCTGTGGAACATAGGATGCGGCGTTCCGGTACGAACCGGCTATGACCGCAAGATTGGCGCATACAAGCCCGTGCCCGCCAGCGAGCCTGCAGAAGAAACAAACCAGGAAAAAGCAACAACTACGGACAACGCGGCAACAACGGCGCAAGAGTCCGCTGCGGCCGCCCCTGATTCCAGCAAGCACGAAAATTCCGCCAGCAGAGTTCGCCAAGCGGCGACAAGGAAAGAAGCGGCCAGGGCAGCACAACGGCCAGAACCCCGCGGAAGCCTCGAGAACTACGCACGTAAATGGATGGGCGCGAAATACGTTTACGGACAAGCCAGCAGGACAAAAACGGACTGTTCCGGCTTCGTGATGCAGGTCTACAAGGGTTTTTACAACATCGCGCTGGACCACAGTTCCTCCGGGATGTACAAGGACAGCCGAGGACTGAAAGTCAACCGGGGAAGCCTTCGTGAAGGGGACCTCGTGTTCTTCGGCAGCTTCTGGAAAATTGACCACGTAGGCATTTACCTGAAGGGGGACAGGTTCATTCACGCCAGCACCAGCAAGGGCGTCATCATCTCCCCCATGAGCGACAAGTACTGGAGCCATAAGTACCAAGGCGGACGAAGGTTTAGGTAGGCTCGAGGCGCGAGGCACGAGCGATGAGCTATGAGGCTTCGAGAGACTAGAGAATAGAGAATAGTGAAAAGAATCACGCACTTCGTGCGTCAATAACAGACGGCGAAGCCGTGATATTTCTCCCTAGCCTCTAGATCCTAGCCTCTAGATCCTCTAATGGAGATTGCTTCAGGGCTTCGCCCTTCGCAATGACAAATCCCTAGATTCTAGCCCCTAGATCCTATCCCCTCTTTTTCTATCTTTCCCATCATGAAGAAAATCGCATTTCAGGGCCGTCGCGGGGCCTACAGCGAAAGCGCCGCCTATCACTTGTTCGGAAACGATATCGAAGTCATCCCGATGGATACCTTCGAACAGATTTTCCAGGGCATCGAGACCGGCGCCGTGGACGGCGGGGCCATTCCCATCGAAAATTCCACCGCAGGTTCCATCTACGACAACTACGATTTGCTGTACAAGTGGCGTCACCCCATCGTGGGCGAAGTCAAGTTGCAGATTTCGCACAGCCTTTGTGCACTCCCCGGAACTAAACTCGAGGACATCAAGGAAGTGCTGAGCCACCCGCAGGGCCTTGCTCAATGCAGCCGCTTTTTCGGGCGCAACCCGAACATCAAGAGCACAGCGTTCTACGACACCGCAGGCAGTGCCGAAGAAATCGCCAAGCGTGGCGATAAAACCGTAGGCGCGATTGCGAGCGCCTACGCCGGCAAGTTCTATGGCCTCGACATTTTGGCCGAGGGCATCGAGAACTTGCCGGGGGTGAACTTCACCCGGTTTTACGCCATCCAGAAGATGGCGAACCCCCTCCCCGAAACAGGAAAGATCAAGACGACTCTGCTCTTCATGCTCAGCGATTCCGGCAGGTCCGGCGCATTGCATGCTGCGCTCGGCTGCTTTGCCAAGCGCGACCTGAACCTCACCCGCATCGAGAGCCGCCCGCATCCCGACCGCCCGTGGGAATACATTTTCCACCTTTCCTTCGAAGGCAACCCGAAAGACGAAGCCGTCGTCGAGGCGCTGCAAGAACTCCAGAGCTACTGTGACTTCGTGTACCGTCTTGGAAGTTTCCGCGAAGGAACGACGGAGAAGTTGAGTTATTAATTGATAATTGATGATGGATGATTGATAATTGGAGCAATTATGGCTTACGAACGTACTGACCGCAAATTTGACGAATACCGCAACCTCAAGATGACCACCGGCTTCATCTCCAGCGCCGACGGTTCCGTGCTCATTGAGATGGGACGCACCCGCGTCATCTGCAACGCCACCCTCCTCCCGAAAGTCCCCGACTGGCTCGCCGGCCGCGGCACGGGCTGGATTACCGCCGAATACTCCCTGCTCCCGCAGAGCACGGGCAAGCGCGTGGAACGCGAACGCAAGGGTGCCAGTGGCCGCACGCAAGAAATCCAGCGCCTAGTAGGCCGTTCCCTCCGCGGTGCCGCCGATCTCGCCGCCCTCGGCGAGAACGCAATCGTCGTCGATTGCGACGTCATCGAAGCTGACGGCGGCACTCGTACCGCAAGCATCATCGGCGGTTTTGTCGCCCTCGCCATCGCGCTCAAGAAAATCAAGGAACGTCTGGGCATCACTCAGCAAATCCTGAAGCACGGCATCACCGCCATTTCCGTGGGTGTCGTCGATGGCAAGCCGCTCTGCGACTTGTGCTATGTAGAAGACTCCGCTGCCGATGTCGACATGAACGTCGTGATGCAAGACGCCAAGAACTTCATCGAAGTGCAGGGCACGGGCGAACACGCGAGCTTCGACCGCAATATGCTCAACACACTCCTCGACTTGGGCGAGAACGCATGCAAGGACATCTTCAAAAAGCAGATGGAATTGATTGGCGGCGAACTGCCTTAGTTCAGTAATTATCCGCCAAGGTTCCAAGCCCCACGATATTGAAATCGCCTTCGGTCCCCTCATCGCCCTGAAATACAAACAGGAGCGATGTCGTTTTGGACGGCGCATCCGCTCCAAATTCTTCCCATTCCACGCACCTTGTCGTCAAGCTATCGCTTTTCGGCAAAGTCACCATGGGAGATTGAAGAAGGACGGACGGATCTTCGTGTGCGGCAGTATTCATTACAATATCAAGGTCAAACGAAGACGAGTACTTCACACACAGGCCTTCCCAACCCGTGATATCGCCCGCTTTCATCGATTCGCCATCTGCATCCCTATTGACAATACTAAAGCCAACACCGGCAAATCCCTCGCTTTCAAAATTCAACGAGCCACAGAGAGCGCCACAGTAATCGATAATCGGGCCAAGGGACGTCGAATCATAAGCATCACCCTTTGTCACAGGCCAAGTAATCCTCGACGGTTCTCCGTCGCTCGTATCTTCAACAGAATACCAGTACCCGCATGTCTTGGTTTCATCGCACAGATGCGTGTCAACATTATAGGTATAATCTGATCCAAGCCAAAGATTGTCTGCCGAGCCTACGCGATTACCCTGACTTCTAGAATTCATGACGGGCTTTTCAATTTTGTCCAAGTTCACCTCGCATGTTCCGTTAGCGGAATACATTCCGACGGCAACTATTCCGAAATTCACATCTATCCACTTATCACTTTTCATTACAAACTTCACGAAAGAAATCTCTTCCGCAATTTCGGCGGGAGTAGCCTTGGCATTTAACGATACATTGGCGAATTCATCCCAGGCAATGCATTTTTCAACAATTTCGTCACTCCCTTCAAGATCTGCTTGAAGAACGGTATTTTTCCCCCTATCCAATTCTAAACTCATGTCAAGGTCAGAGAAATAGGTGACACAGAGCCCACCCCAATCACGGACATTGGAATTATCAACAACAAAGCCAATGCCGGCATAGCCCATATCGGACGACCCACTATTTAAGGAGGCCATTCCCGCGATACACCCATAATTACTCGAAAGTATCGAGGACCAGGGATCATCATTAGAATTGCTCAATTTAACAGGCCAACTGATTGCAGACTTGCCCCCATTCTCGCTATCATCAAAGATACTCCACTCTCCGTCAATCCCATCCATAAAGCCTGCGTTGACTTGGACCTGCCCATTCCAAAGGCATACGCTCGAGTCCTTCTCCGCAGACGAAGAAGACGATTTCTTCATGGACGAAGATGACGATTTCTTCGTAGACGAAGAAGATGGCGGATTTTCCTGTTGCCGAACAATATCCGTATAGGAACCGACACCCTTGATGTTAAAAGAGCCATTCTGCTTTTCTTCATTCCTGAATTCAAAAAGGATGGCACCGAGTTTTTTCACTGCAGATGCACCGGAAGCGCCTTTCTTGTGCGCTTGCTTGAAATCATCCCATTTCGCGCAATGCGTGCTAAACTGTTTTAGCTTGGGGAATTGCACGAAAGATTCGTCATCGGTATCGTTTTCCGCATCGCTCCTGATTTTCAAATGCATGGCCAGTTCGGACTTGTAAGTCACACAAAGTCCGTTCCACGCCGAAACATCCAGCGTAGAGCTATCTGTCCCGAGAGTGAAACCAATACCCGCGCTCATAGGCTTCGAGGATTTGCCAAACTCCACCGTTCCGCACAGGCCCTTGCAAGAATCTATAACCGTCGCCATGTCGTCCGAAGAAAGTTCCGTGTTCGCCGTTCCCGCGAATAACACGCGAGCGCCATCACCTTCTTCTGTATTGCCATAGCTGAACCAGTGTCCCAGATTTTCATTCCCTACAACCAGCTGAGAATCGGCAAAAGACCACAAATCGTAACTATTCGGAGTATCCACTTCAAACGCAATGGCATTTTCTTGTTCCGTAACTCCAGCAACCCCGTCGTCAGAACACGCAAAGAAAACATACAAGCAAGCACCCATCAAAAGCCCGAAAGACTTTTTCAGCATCTTATTCGTCCTCCTCCCACGTCAGCGGGAACAACTGTAAATTCAGTCTATAAACACGTTCCGTGCCCCGACTATTCAAGGCTATACGGGCAATCTTTTTCCGGCATATATCCAATTCCTGCAAAATCTTTTTATAGTCTCCATCAGAAATGCCCATGATAAGGCCCGAAAAATTTCTTTCGGATGGCGGGAATTTATCTATAGCATCCTTGGCAAATTCAGCCATTTCCCTATGCATGGAACGCAAAGCTACCGGCATTACCGCCGACGTTCCCTTCAAGTGCCGGTCTACCTGGACGTAGGCTTCGCCTTCCTTTCTGAGGAGGCCATTTTTCACCATAAAGTCAAGCGATTCGCGAACCTCGGCTGCAGTCACTTCGTGGCAGCATCGTCTTGCGATATCGAGAGGTTTTGCACCGCGCATAACCGGAGCCAGTTCTCTCACGACAGAATGTACCCAGGATTCAAAATACTTGAAGGCTTCGCCATCGACAACTTTTACCTTGTTGTTCCTTGCCAGTTCCAGCATGGTCTCGAAGGCTTTCTTCTTTTCCAAATCCGTTTCTGCATGGCAATAAGCAACCATGGACTTGAAATAGTCCAACTCAAAGCCTGCCAAATGGAGTGCGGCCCCCACATTTTCGGCCCCAGCCAAAGAAAGGCGGGTCTTACCTTCACAAACCAATTTCAAATACGTCGGCGACGAAAAGCCTGCAGAACGAGCGAATTCACGCCACGAAAACGACGAGACACGCTTGCGCTCGTCATAATAATCTTGCATATAACGCCGATAGTCCTGATATTCAGTAATCGGTTTCATGAGCATGAATATACCATTTTTCCATCATAAAAAAATCATAACGTGATACATTTTGTTTCAAATTTTACAAACAATCTCAAAAAACAGAAATTCTTAATTTTTTCCTTTTTTTATGATACAGTCGATTATTTTATCCAGAGCCTCTAAAAAAGAATCGGCAAGGGACAAAGACATCCCTTACCGATTCACCTCCTACTCCCCGCTATCATTCAGGCGGTTCGATTAATTATTCGCCAAGGTTCCAAGCCCAACGATATTGAAATTGCCTTCGGTTCCCACACCACCCTCAGCTACAAACAGCAGCGATGTCACATGGGACGAGGCGCCCGCCCCAAATTCATCCCATTCTACACACTTTGTCGTCAAGCTGTCGCTGCTCGGCAAAGTCACCATAGGAGACTGAAGAAGGGTGGGGGAATTCTCGTATGCGGCACCGTTCATCACGACATCGATGTTCAGCGAGGATGTGTATTTCACGCACAGGCCTCCCCAACTCGTAATATCGGCCGGTTTCATCGATCCGTCAATTTCATCCTTGTTGACAATGCTAAAGCCAACGCCGGCAAAGCCCTTGTTTTCGAAATTCAACGCACCACAGAGTCCACCGCAGTAATCGATAATCGGGCTAAGGGATTCACTGTCGTATTCATCGCCCTTGGACACCGGCCAAGTAATCCTTGACGGTTCTCCGCTTTCCGTATTTTCAACAGGGAACCAGTAGCCGCATGTTGCAGATTCGTCGCACAGGCGCGTGTCAACACGATAGAGATCATCTGATCCAAGCCAGAGGTCAAATTCCGAGCCAGCGGAATTACCCTGACCAATAGGAATCATGCCGGCATTTTCAATTCGGGACAAGTCCACGTGACACGAGCCACCAGCGGAATACGTTCCGACTGCGGCTATCCTGAAATTCACGTCTGTGTCTGTAGTGCTCTTCATTACGAACTTCACAGCGGAAATTTCTCCGGCAATCGCACGGTTGGAAGCATTTGCATTCGACGAAACGTTGATGAAATCATCCCAAGCAATACATTTTTCGACCATCTTGACGTCGCTTTCCAAGTTGGCAACAAGCACAGTCTCGTTGCCGTTGTCCAATTCCAAGAACATTTCGTGGTCAGAGGCGTAAGTGACGCAAAGTCCGTTCCAGCCGCTAATATCGGCAGCAACAGGAGCAGAACCATTACCCACGGGCTGTTCAGCAACAACAAAGCCAACGCCGGCATAGCCCATATTGGACAATTCACCATGTAATGAGGCCGTTCCCGCGATACACCCATAATTATTCGAAAGAACCAAGGACCATGGGTCATCATAAGGGTTTTCCAGTTCCATAGGCCAGATTATATTGGACGTTCCCCCAACCTCGCTATCATTAAAGTTCCACCACAGCCCGGCATTCGCGCCACTAAAACCTGTTGCAACAAAGACCTGCTTCGCGCCTCCGTCCCAAAGGCATATGCCCGGACCATCCAATGCAGACGAAGAAGACGGTGGGTTCCACCCTTGCAATGCAGCGTTCCCGTTGGACCCCGTTCCATCGATATTGATAGACCCTTCCGGCACAGCATTTGCGGTATCAAACATTTCGTTACACCCGACAAGTCCAAACAGAATCGCACCCATCGGCAGTATATGTTTCGCTTTCAACATTATTTTATTCCTCCTATCACTCTCGTGATCTAGTTTGTTTTAACGCTCAGACAATTTTTTAAACAACTTAACCAATTGTCTTTGCACCAACAAATATACCACTCATTTATTCAAAAAATCGAATTTTATGATACATTTTTTACGATTTTACACAAAAATATAAACCAAAATACACTTTATAAAAAATCTGTATTTTCATGATACAGTCTTGAGCAGAAAGCCATGAGCGATGAGGTATGAGTAATGAGATTGAGGCTCGAGGCACGAGGCTAGTGAATAAGTATCACGCACTTCGTGCGTTTATAACAGACGGCGAAGCCGTGATATTTCTCCCTAGTCCCTAGATCCTAGTCTCTAGATCCTAGTCTCTAGATTCTAACCTCTACACTTTCCAATCGCAGAAATTCTTGAGCATGGCGAGTCCGACGTCGCCGCTCTTTTCCTGGTGGAACTGTGTCGCGATAAGGTTGTCCTTACCCACGATTCCCTGGAATGTCTGCGTGCCGTAAGTCGTCTCGGCAAAAGCATATTCCGCCGGAACCTGCGGGTGATAGGAGTGTACGTAATAGAAGTCGCAACCGCTGCGGATGCCCTTCATGATGGGGTGTTCGCGGGTGAAGTCCACCTGGTTCCAGCCCATGTGCGGAATCTTGAGGCCCGGTTCGTCCTTGAAGCGCACCGCCTTGCCCGGAATGAGTCCGAGAGTCTTCACGCCACCGTCCTCCTCGCTTTCTTCGAGGATAATCTGGCAGCCGATGCAGATGCCAAGCACCGGGTTTCCGGCCTTCACCACCATCTTGATGGCTTCGCCGATTCCAGTTTTCGTCAAGGTTTCCATGGCAGAAGCCGCGGCGCCCACACCCGGGAAAATCAACCGCGTCGCCTTTGCGATTTCGTCGGCGTCCCGGCTGGACTTCGCATCCACGCCGATGTGCGCAAGCGCATTCATCACGGACGTCAAGTTACCGGCATTGTAGTCGACCACGATTATGGGATTAGCGGACATTGGAACCTCTCTTTGCAAGCGCAAAGATAGAAACTTTTTCAAGGCACAAACGTGGCCAGGTTGCAAGCACGTCCCAAGTGATTAAAAAGTGATTAATCACTGATTAATCACTTTTTTAATCACCGACACATTCCATAAATTGCCCCTTATTTGCAAATTTCGACGTTTCGCATTATTGGCACGGCTTTTGCATAATTGCAAACAGCAAGAAATACAAAACCCAACAGAAAGGAGGATTCATGTCCGAAAACACGGATGAAAAAAGCACCGACAACATCGCCCAAAAAGAATCAACGACGTTTGACTGTCTCGCAGTGACCAACGTACAAATTTTCCCCTTCAAGGAAGGCATGTCCCTCGGCAAGATCAAGGCGATGGCTTCGGTCGTCCTTAACGACCAGTTCCAGATTCGCGGGCTCCGCGTCGTCGACGGATTAAACGGTTATTTCGTCGGCTATCCGTGCGACCCGTTCTTCAAGGGCGAGGAATCCCGTTACGTATGCGCACCGATTACGCGCCAACTCCGCGAACATATCGAGAACTGCGTACTCGAACGTTATCAGCAATGCATGAACTGAACGGGTAAAAATTGTTTCGGCGAATCCGTTCTTACTGCTTGTTTGGGATTAAGGCCGTCCCGGTCAGTGTGGAAGTCGACGCTTCACAGGGATTGCCGGGATTTACCTTAGTTGGGCTTCCGGACAACGCAGTAAGGGAATCCCGCGAGCGGGTCGTTTCAGCCATCCGTTCCGTGGGAAAGGTGGTGACGGGTTTCCGCACGACGGTAAACCTGTCACCCGCGGATTTGCGCAAGGAAGGGTCCGCTCTCGACCTGCCCCTTGCCATCGGGATGCTCGTCTCCACAGGCGAAATCGAAATCCCGAAACTTGACCGATACGTTTTTGTTGGAGAACTTTCCCTTGACGGTCTCCTAAAACCAGTCAGGGGCGTGCTTTCGGTAGCGATGAGTTTGCCGAGGGGAGTTGAAAGCATTCTCGTCATACCGAAAGCCAATTCCGCAGAGGCTTCGCTTGTCGAAGGCTTGCGGTATATATGCGCAGGCACTTTATCCGAGTGCATTGAAATCCTGGAAGGCGGGGCGGAAAATTCCATATCAGTAGCTAAAGGGTTGACACAAAAAACCGTCCCGCCTTCTACTTCTATTCCCGACTTCAAGAACGTTGTCGGGATGTCCGGCGTCAAGCGGGCGCTGGAAGTGGCCGCGGCCGGAGCTCACAACTTTCTGCTAGTGGGCTCACCCGGTGCCGGCAAGACGCTTTGCGCACGCTGCCTTCCCGGAATACTCCCCGAAATGACCGACGAGGAAATCCTCGAGACCACAAGAATACACTCATGCGCAAGGCGTGCCGGCGACTCCGAAAGCTTCAGGCCGATTCTCTCCCGGCCTTTCCGTACGCCGCACCATTCCGCATCAATGGTCTCCCTTGTCGGCGGAGGCACACGCCTCCTGCCCGGCGAGGCGAGCCTAGCGCACAACGGGGTCCTCTTCCTGGACGAGCTGCCGGAATTCAACCGCAGCGTACTGGAAGCCCTGCGCGAACCTATGGAAGACGGAGCCATCTCGGTAAGTCGCGCAAGCGGCACGGTCATATGGCCGGCACGTTTCATGATGGGCGCAGCGATGAATCCCTGCCCCTGCGGTTTCGCGATGGACCCCAAGCGAACTTGCACCTGCCTACCCGATGCGCGCAAACGCTACCGGGAACGCATCTCCGGCCCGCTACTCGACCGTATCGACATCCAGGTGAGCGTTCCACCCGTAGACGCAAGCATGTTTGCCGGCAAGCCCGGTGGAGAATCGTCGGCGACTATACGCAAACGCGTCTGCGCGGCACGCGACATCCAGCACCGGCGCTTTGCCGGAACACATTTCAAGTCGAACGCCGAAATGTCGTCGGAATGCGCCCACCAGTTCGCCATGATGTCGCAGGCCACGGAACGCTTCGCCATTTCCGCTGCAGAAAAGATGAACCTGAGTGCACGCGGGTACTACCGCCTGCTGAAGGTTGCACGGACTATTGCGGACTTGCGCAAAAACGAATCTGTAGAAATTATCGATTTATCGGAAGCACTGCGGTACAAGACCTACAGCTAGCTAGCGCCTGACAACGACGCTCGATTCGGCTCCTGCAGCACCAGGAATCGCATTAGGCTTGCATACGCGGACCTCGGCCGCCAGAGCCTTGGGATAATGCTCCAGAATGTACTTGGCCGTCTCCACGACCAAAGTCTCTTCCAGCTGGAAACACGAAAGGCGGATGAACCCTTGAAGGTCTTCCGCCAATTGTGCATAATCTATTGAATGGGCCAAATCCTCGTTACGGGCGGCCTGGGTAAAATCCACTATTATCGAAACATTGAGAACTATGGGCTGCTCGTTTTCCCTTTCGTAAGGAAGGGTCCCGATAATGCAGTTGAACTCAAGGTCCTTGAGTGAGATCTTGCCCGGATTTATTACCATACGAACAGGACGATTGCCGCAGTCAGGGACACGCCTGTCACGGCAAACCAGATGTTACGGGACGTAGCATAGGAATCATGCGTCTTCTGGTTCGTGTCCATACGCTTCTGCAAATCGGCCATTGTCCAATCGCCATTTTTGCCAAACTTGCTTACGGCCGTCTCGCAGTTCTTGTTGCCTTCGCAGCCCTTGAGGAGCTTGTCGTTCAATTCCTCGAGCTTGTCGTAAGCGTCCTGGGCCTCGTTGGCCTTCATGTGCTGATACACACCCATGACGGCGCTACCCACAGCAACAGCAGAAAGGGCGACAGCGGACCAGAAACGAACTTCGTCGGCGATACCGAAACGGTCAGTGGCATTTTCAGAGGCTTCGCTAGCCGCATAGTCACGGTCGTCGGCTTCTCTGTTGGTACGGTCTACGTTACCCCTGACATCGTATTCATCTTCGTCATCGTCGCAATCCGGGTCGTACTCGTCGCATTCTTCTTCGTCTTCTTCGACACGAGACTTCTTGGCGACCGGAGCAGGAGCTTCCTCCTCCTCTTCCTCATCGTCTTCGACCGCGGGTGCCGGAACGGCTGCAACGGATTCATCTTCGGAACCCTTGAGTTCGACCGGAGCGTCGTTCACGTAGGCAACAGCGCTGCTCATGCCGGGCACATAGATGAACTTACCGTCGAAGTATACCTTCTCGGCATCTTCCTCGGCAGCCATGCCCTTGCGCTGGTAAATCTTCGCCGAAACGATGTCGCTATAGTCGGCACCGTCAGCAGTCAACGGGACAAGCGAGGAAAGGTCCCCGGCACGACCCTGGTAAAGCTGGTATGTCGTTTCGGATTCGCCGAACGGATCCTCGAACTTCTGACGAACAACAAGACGGCCGGACTGCAGCGACCCGACCTCGGAGGCCGGAGCCTTCTTCAACTGACCACCAAATTCAGCCGTAATATACTGGTCTGGCGAACCGACATCCGTCGCATCGAAGCCATCGATATCATAGGGACCGGCGAAAGCGGTAAGTGCTGTGCAAAGAACTATAAAAGATAAACGTTTCATCTTCTGCTCCAATAAGCTCAAATTTCTAGTGAAATATATAAAAAAAAAGCCAATTGTTCTCAAAATTCATAAAAATGACAACTATTATATGATTATTTTGAAAATAAATGATTTACAGCACTAGTTATTGCACTTTTTTTACGAAACGGCATTGTAAAAAATTCTACATTTTGACCGGAAATTTTAACTCTAAACCCCAAAAGAAGGTGCTACAATGGCAAAGCTTTCTATTGAAGATCTCGAACTCGCCGGCAAGCGCGTGTTCATCCGTGTCGACTTCAACGTTCCGCAGGACAAGGTGACTGGCGAAATCACCAACACCAAGCGTATCGAAGCCGCTCTCCCGACCATCCAGTACGCTCTCGACAAGGGTGCAGCCGTCGTGCTCGCCTCCCACCTGGGACGCCCGAATGGCGAAAAGAACATGAAGTACACGCTCGCTCCGGTCGCCAAGAAGCTCGAAGAACTCATCAAGAAGCCGGTGAAGTTCCTCGCCGACTGCGTGGGTCCGGAAGTCGAAGCCGCCTGCGCCGCTATCAAGCCGGGTGAAATCATCCTCCTCGAAAACCTCCGCTTCCACATCGAAGAAGAAGGCAAGAGGAAGATCAAGAACGCCGATGGCACCGAGACCAAGGAAAAGGCCGACAAGGAAGCCGTCAAGGCCTTCCGCGCAAGCCTCACCAAGCTCGCTGACGTCTACGTGAACGACGCTTTCGGTACCGCTCACCGCGACCACTCTTCCATGACGGGTGTTGAACTTCCGCAGCGTGCCGCCGGTTTCCTCATGAACAAGGAACTCAAGGCATTCGACCAGGTGCTCAACAATCCTCCGCGTCCGTTCCTCGCCATCCTCGGCGGTGCCAAGGTCGCTGACAAGATCCAGCTCATCAACAACCTCCTCGACAAGGCCGACAAGATCATCATCGGCGGTGGCATGGCTTTCACCTTCAAGAAGGTTTTGAACAACATCGAAATCGGTTCTTCTCTGTTTGACGAAGAAGGTGCCAAGCTCGTTCCGGATCTGATGGCCAAGGCCAAGGCTGCTGGCAAGGAAATCATCCTCCCGGTTGACTACATCGCTGCCGACAAGTTCGCTGCCGACGCTGCCACGAAGGCTGTCTCTGACGCCGAAGGCATTCCGGCTGGCTGGATGGGCCTCGATGTGGGTGCCGAGTCCACCAAGCTCTTCGTGAACGCTATCAAGTCCGCCAAGACCATCGTTTGGAACGGTCCTGCAGGCGTGTTCGAATTCGAAGCTTTCGAAAAGGCTACCAAGGCTATGGCCGACGCTATCGTCGAAGCTACCGCTGCTGGCGCAATCACCGTGATCGGTGGTGGCGATACCGCTACGGCTGCCAAGAAGTACGGCGCTGACAAGAAGGTGACCCACACCTCTACGGGTGGTGGCGCTTCCCTCGAATTGCTCGAAGGAAAGGTGCTTCCGGGCGTCGCTGTCCTTACTGATAAGTAATTTTTCCATTTGCTTCGCATAGCGGCGTTCTCGACCTCTCGCCGTACGACTTGTACGGCTTCGGGTCTGCGGCCTTGCTCTGCTCGCAACTGAAAAAATTCCTGATTTTAAAGACTCCGCAACATCGTTTGCGGAGTTTTTTTTCTCGCTCGTAACTGAAAATGCATTGTCATTGCGAACCCCGTAGGGGTGAAGCAATCTCCATCCGGAATTTTATAGGAACTCCCGTTTGCGGGAGTTCTTTTTTTTCTCGCTCGTAACTGAAAAGGCGTTGTCATTGCGAGCCCCGTAGGGGTGAAGCAATCTCCATCCGGAATTTTATAGGAACTCCCGTTTGCGGGAGTTCTTTTTTTTGCAAAAAAAATTTGCCATTTTTTACGGAAAAATGCAATATTGACGCTTTTTTATTGTCGCAGAGTTTTTCCGCGAATTTTGATTTATTTTTTTATATGTAATTTGTTACAAAGTCTCTAGCATGAACCTGATTGGAGTTTTAGGCAATGGCGATGCGTTCTATATTCATTGCATTATTTTTGACCTTGGCGGCCTATGCCCAGGAACCTCCTGCTTACTACAGCACACAGCAAGACACCGTTCCTGTCGAATACGTAAAGAAGATTGATTCCTATACAAAATCGGGAGAACGTCTAAGCAACGCAGGGACAGGATTTTTCATTGGCGGCGGGGCCTTAATTGTCTTGGCGGCTGCCGAAGTTATTCACTATTCGGTAAAAACGGAAAAAAAGAAAGACACCGAAGAGTATGACGTCGTTGAAGGGGATCACGGTGCTCTCGCTCTTATCGCCCTAGCAGGGGTCGGATGCATTCTTGGTGGAACCATTTTTAAAGTATCTAGCTACAAGAAAAAGAATCGTGCGGAATACTACAAAGAGCAACTTAAAAAGCACCAAAAAGCGAATCAATCCGTAAGTCTGGAAATCTTGCCGACCTACAATCCCATCCGCCAGGCTTTCGGCGGGAATCTGTTGTTCGATTTCTAGTTTTTTGGAATTTCACGGAGACGCAAGCCGTCTTTAATGCATTTTTTTATTGAAGGAATCACAAAAAAACAACTTTTCATTCCGAAATAAACCATTTTTGTGAATTTCGGTTTATTTTTCCATATGTAATTTGTTTCAAATTCTTTGGCGGGAATCTGTTATTGGAGTTTTAGGCTATGGCGATGCGTTCTATATTCATTGCATTATTTTTGACCTTGACCGTTTTTGCCCAGGAAATGGACACGACGTTTTTCGTGAACGAGCAGGGACAGACCATCGGGATTATCCACGCAAAAGGAACGGCACCTACGTTACCCCAAGCAGCGCCGACCACGGCTCCCGCCACAAATCCATTTGCCATCGACAGCACAACCTATTATCAGAACCTAATCGAAAAGAACACGAAACAAGGCGATTCTAGAAGAAACATCGGAAAAAAAATGATGCTCAGCGGTGGAATTGGATCTGCGATAGGAGGATTCATCATGCTTGCGGGGCTGATGCAAATACCACTTTGCGATGACGATGATGACGGGTGTGAAGCCAGCAACACAGCCACTGCGCTTTTCTCTGTAGGTTATATATTGGCGTTAGACGGCGTAATTGCATTTACCACAGGCTTGGTACTCAAAATAAATGGCAACTCTAAACTGCGCTGGGCAAACCGTTATAGAAATTTCCTCAATCAATATAACCTCAGGAAACAATATTCCCTAAAAATGCAGATTTCCCCCATAGTCAACCCTTACAACGGGTCTCTCGGCAGTAGGTTATCCCTGAATTTTTAACCTTTAATCTATTCGTCAATCGCAGCGGGCTTTTCTTACCGATATGTTATTTTTTCCATATTCGACATTCCCATTTTCAAGAAAATAATTTAATTTTTCTTACATGAAACAAATTATTCTTTCTATCGTGTTTTTTGGAGTACTCTTGGCAAACGCCCAGGAAATGGATACAACCTTCGTGGTAAATGAACAAGGACAGACCATCGGAGTTATCCACGAAAAAGGAACCGTTCCCGTCATTCCCCAGCAGCAACAGACAAACGATCAAATACAGGTTCCCCCTGCACAGCAAGCTAATCCGGCTTTCGGTTACGACAGTACAGAATTCTACATGGGCATGATCAACAAATATACTGAATCCGGAAACAAAACCCGCAGAATCGGTAAAGGCATGATGCTCGGCGGCGGAATCGGAGCCGGGCTCGGTCTCATCTTATTTGCCATTGGAGCACAAGAAGGAAGTTGCGATACGGACGCCTATGGAAATGAAACGTGCCAGGTAAAAAGCGACGGTCTTGCCGCTACAGGCGTAATCGTTATGATCACGGGTGCCTCAGTATTCGGTGCCGGCACCATCGTCAAACTTATCGGCAGTTCCAAAATACGCAGGGCCATCCGCTATGAAGACAGACTCCAGAAGTACAAAATGAAGCAGCAGTACTCTATGAAGTTGCGTTTCGATCCGCTTATTGACCCCATCAACAAGAAAGCCGGTGCAAACCTGGCCATGGAATTCTAGACTCCCCACACAAAAAAAGAAGGCTTCCTATGAAACACCTCATTCTTTTTCTCGCAATTTTCGGAGTGATCCTGGCTAATGCCCAGGAGATGGACACGACGTTTGTCGTGAACGAACAGGGCCAGACCATCGGGGTTATCCACGAAAAGGGTACCGTCCCCGTCATTCCCCAGCAACAGCCCATGCCGCAACCGCAGATGCAGCCGCAGATGCAGCCGCAGCCGCAAATGCAATACCAGGCGAACCCCGCATTTGACATCGACAGCACCAGCTTCTACCAGAGCCAAATCGAAAGATATACGCATTCTGGGAACAAGCTCAACAGGGCAGGTATCGGCATGATGATTGGTGGCGGCATCGGTACGGCAGTCGGCCTTGGCATGTTTATCGTAGGAATGGATGATGCCAATTGCGAAGAAACATACGCAAACAACTACGAATGTGACGGCAACGCCTTGAACGTGGGGGGCTATATCCTCATGACAGCAGGAGTCGCCGTATTCACCACCGGTTTAGTTCTCAAGATTGTCGGCGGTTCTAAAATTCGCAGGGCAAACCGCTACCAGGAAAGCCTGACAAATTACCAGATGAGACGGCAATATTCCTTGAAAATGCGTCTTGACCCGACAATCAACCTTGTTAAGAACAAGGTCGGTGCTAGACTGGCCATGGAATTCTAAAAAAAAGTTATTTTTCTTTGTATGAAAAACATAATTCTTTTTCTTGCATTCTTTGGAGTACTCCTGGCAAACGCCCAGGAGATGGACACAACCTTTGTTATCAATGAACAGGGGCAGACCGTCGGGATTATCCACGAAAAGGGAACCGTCCCCGTAATCCCGCAGCAACAATACCCTGCACAGCAAATGCAACCGCAGCAATTGCCGCCTCAAATGAACCCGGCATTCGCCTTCGACAGTACTGTATACTACCAGAGCATCATCGACAACTACATCACCTCCGGCAACAAGCTTCGCAAAGCCGGTAACGGCATGATGATTGGTGGCGGTATCGGTACCGGTGTCGGTTTATTCATGTTCCTCATCGGCATGTCTCAAATAGAAACCTGCGACGATTATGATGACAATGGCTGCGACGATGACGGAGCCGTAATGCTCGTAGCCGGTTACCTCGGAATGCTTGTTGGTATTCCCGTATTCGCCACAGGCCTCACGCTCAAGATTTTCGGTGGAGCGAAACTCCGCAAGGCTGACCGCTACAATGGCATTCTCGCAAGGTACCAGATGCGCCGTCAATACTCCCTGAAGTTGCGTGCGGCACCGCAATTCAACCCCGTCAACAATAGTCTTGGCGGAAAACTGGCATTAGACTTCTAAAGACTATGTCCATCGCAGAACTGGCAAAAAGCTTTCATGCCGAACATCGCGGAAACTGCGCGATGTCGGTGGCTTTTGCCTTTGCCCGTGCAAGCGGGAAGTCCGAAAAGGAAGCACTGGAATCTGCCGAGATGTTCCGCAACTTTGGTGGAGGTCGCGCCCCCAACGGAACCTGCGGTGCGCTCTACGCCGCCAAGATGATGCAGCCGGACCATTCCGAAGCACTAGAAGATTATTTCAGGCGCGGAGCCAAGAACTGCACCCTTTGCAAGGAAATCCGCCCCAATGCGGTAATTCCCTGCAACCGTTGCGTCGAGATCGCCGGCGAGGCGCTCGATTTCCTGTCAAAATAGGAACCCGCCAGAAGGCATCCAGCCCATGATTCTGAAACCGAACCCCGTATGGACAAAAGGCCAGACAGCCCCCCTGCCGGCCGTACTTGCAAACACCGCAATCAGCAAGGAATATTTCCTTGTAGAATTCACTGTCGAAGAACCCATCGAATGCTTCAGGGCCGAAGTCACCGAAAACAACGGACGCAGCTGGGAAGACTCCTGCGTCGAAGTGTTCGTACAAGACCCGAGCGGTTCCGGCGAATACTTTAACTTCGAAACCACAAGTCGCGGTTTTATGCTTGCAGCGCGCGGCATGGACCGCGAGCACAGGCAACAGCTCCCGACAGCAACCATCGACAAGATCCGCCGTACAAAGCAGACGGCCAGCGTCGTGGGAAACCTGGTTTGCTGGGGTATGTCCATAGAGATTCCCGCCGAAATTTTCGGCATTCCCAGTTTTGACGGAATCCGGCTTCGCGGAAACCTCTACAAGTGCGCCGACAAGGCAAAAATGCCGCACTACTTGAGCGCCTTCCCCATAGAAACGGAAAGGCCGGATTTTCACCGGCCTGAATTCTTCCAAGAATTTTAGAAAGGGTCCTATTCTTCCCTTCTCATATATCCTGTCTTCAGGATCCGATATTCGGTGTGGCCGTCCTTGAACGTAAAGTCGATGCGCCAGATATACACACCGGTACCGACTTTCCTGTCCTTGTCGGAGCGGTGATTCCAGCTCAGGTAGCCGACTTTTGCACGATTCTTGTCGTTGCCGCGAATCTTCGACTCCATCTCGCCATCATAGCCGAACTTCTGTTTCATGTTCGTGACGACGTTGGCCAGGTTGTCGTAGATATAGATGTTCGCCTCGTACGGTGCGACCGACGCAATCTTGATGACCGTTAGGCTGTCCGGCACCTCTTCCCAGGAATCACCACCCTTTGGAATCCACTTCGGATTCTTGCCGATACCATGCACCGGCTGCAGAGCCGCAACTTCGTAAAGATAGACGGTCTCGTCACGACCTTCGACCTTCACGCCACCGCGGCCCATGGAATTGCCTTCGCTGTCGACGTAGGAGGCCTTGGGGTTAGTCATGATGCAATTGTCCTTCATGATGGCGTAATCCGCCAACACGAACTTCCAGACAAGACCGGCAGAATCGACAACCGGGGCGAAGTTCGTACGGATCGGATAAGTCACCGTATCGCCGCACTGCTTAGAATAGCGGAACAGGTCCTTCCAGGCAGAAGCCTTGCCGACATTCTTGATGCTTTCCGACATCGTAATTTCCAGCGTATCCGGTGCAACGTCATCCGAGGCGTCCAGGTATTCCTCCATCGAAATCTGACCGGGGCGCTTTACCGCCTTCACCGGAACGGCACCCACCCTGTCGACAAGCAAAGCCTTCTGCGAGAATTCGGACTCGTCCTTGGTCACGCGCAGGTACGGCGGCGCCGAGGTATCCGGGGCAGTCAGGCCGTACTTGAACGCCTTGCGGACGCGGGCCTCGACCCAGGTGGAATCCCCGACAACACGGATCTTCTTCGAATCAACATCGGTCCAGGCGCCCTGAGCGACATTCCAGAACACCGTATCGATGCTTGCGATTTTCTTCTTCAGAGCTTTCTTGAAGTGGATGCGGACGGAATCGGCCTTGCCATCCAAATCCCTGTCGTAGATTTCGGCGATGTCGGCAGGAACGTATTTCGTATAGACCACAAGCGAGTCGCGCTTCTTGAGCTTGGACTTGTCCGACTTGATTCCGCCCTGAATGACCACGCGGTTGAATGTCGTATCCAGGTTAAGTACGGCATCTAGATGGGAGTCTACCAAGGATGCGGAATCTTCCACAAAATAGAAACTGCCCTTGTAAACATACTGCTTGGAGTAAACACCTGATTCAACAACTTTCACGCGGAGTGTGTCGCCCTGGTCCGTAAACAGATTCAACTTCAGCGTATCTGCGACATACAGAGACGGGCTGGGCGCCTGTATCTTGAGGCAGAATTTCGTCGAGGTAGAAGTCTGCACGGAATCCAGATCCGTCTTGCAATTGGCATCCATGAACCGGTATTCGGTCTTGACGTCGTCCGCAAAAATCACCGTATCGCGAACGGTAGTGCCGTATAGCGGATCCTTGTATGTCGCCACCATCGTATCGGCCGCTGCACAAGAGATCTTTCCGTCGTTCTTCTTCACACCGTACTCGTTCTTCTCCAGAGCCTTCTTCGATTCATAGTAACCATTACTCACTTCCAGCAGTTTCAGGTTGTTTTCTACGTCGCCGGAGACAAGGCAGGAAAGGCTTGCCGTTACCGTATCGGTATCCATCGAGAAACTTTCCGTTATGACGGCGAGCTTAATTTTGCTCGTCAGGCGTGTAATCTGTTCGCCATCCTTTTCGCCATTCTTTATCCAGATGCTGTCCGGCACATCCTCGGCAGCCAAGCTGGTGTCCCTACAGGCAAGGGCCGTGTTGTTCGAGAAGGTTTCCCAGCGGACAGAAACACCCTTGCCATCGATGGCGCGCACATAGAACTCGACTCCATCCGGCCTCATAACCGACGGCTGGATAGAAACGCTCCAGACGTTGCCCTTCTTGGATTCGCGGGACATCTTCTTCTCCTTGAAGACGACCGAGCCAACAGGCCTGTAGTACAGCTTTGCACTGGCAATGTCGTCGGCATCCTTGATTTCGAACGAGAACAAGCCCTCCCCTTCGAGCGTATCGACGCAGTCCACTTCTTTATACTTGACCTTGGGGGCCTCGTTGCCAATCGGAATCGTATACGGTTCGTTGGAAGGCGTCGGAACCTGTGGCGACTTTCCGACCATGCCGGACGCGTTCATTGCGATTACATAGAAATCAAGACCCGGATATACGACATTCGAATCTGTCACCACAAATTTCCACAAGCTGTCCTTCACATGGACCATCGGGTGAGCAGTATAGGTCTTGGACGTATTCGGGGAGGAAGTGCGCGAATAGAGCGTTACCGAGGCGATGGAATCCTGGGAAGTCACATACACGCTAATGGTGATAGAATCCCCCTCACGCTGCTTCACGCCAATCAGCTTCTTGGTGTCCTTGGTCAGCGTAATCACGGGAGGCATTGCGTCTTCGTTCCAGTACGCCGTGTCGGAAGCCGTCTTGTTGAGGAACTTCGTCTTGACGATAACCTGGTGTTCGTCCCCATCAATAGTCGTATCCGGAGATTCGTAGCAGATGGTGTACTTCGACTGGATATTGTTCCTGATCGATATGTAGATGGCTGCCAACTGGTCTGCCGAAGGAGCAAAGGTATAAGAACCGCCCGTAGCATCCGACATGGTCTTGAGCGGATCCGTGTTATTTGCACCAACAGCAACCGAGTGAATCACCGTATTCAAACTCTTTGCATAATCGATGACATTCTGCGAAGTGAACGCGTTGCCACCATCGGCACCGTCCGAGAACACGATGACCGCAGTCGGATTCGTTTCGCCTACAATCTGCTCCAAGCCAGTATAGGTACCATCACGAATGTTTGTATTGCCGTAAGCACCCAACCGTTCAACCGCTGCGAGTAACGAATCCTTGTCCGAGGTCATCGTCTGGTGAATATTCGTCTTGCCGTCACCGATAAAACCGACAATCGCCGCCCGGTCAAACTGAGACATTTCGTAGATGAACTGCCGTATAGATTGCTTCGCCTGATTTATACGGATCTGGCCATACGATTCCGCGCCCATGGAACCGCTTTCGTCCACAACAATGGCAACCGAGACGCCAGTGGTGTTCTCTACAGACGACACTTGGAGGGGAAGCCCCTTCTTGTCTTGGAACAGCACGAAGTCGGAAGAATCAAGACCAGCGATGGACCTGTCCGTATTCTTGTCCTTCACGGTTACGTCAACGCAAATTCCCGGGAAACTGCCCAAATCCAGATTCGTAATACTCACTTCCGGTTCCGTCGAAAGGTCAAGCGTATAGGTCGCCATGATTTCGCAAGCGGAAGTAATCGGTTTGACTCGTATGTTTTTGCTTGTCGAATCGCTGATTGTCATTTTACCGGAAACCTTGACCCACCTGTCAAAGACATATCCGCCATAGGGAATGACGCTTATCGCGGTATCCGAGCCCGGGAAAACACCCACATTACCAATCGGGTTGACACGGCCCTTCGCATCCGAAGTAACCGTCAGCACATACGGGGTTACAATCTGGATTGTAAAATCCTTGTCCAAAATTTCTGTCTTGACGGAATCAACTAGAGCCCAGTAGAGTTTCTTTTTCGGCTCGCCCCTGAACAAGAAAATCGAAGAGGTTCCCTGCACCGGAGATGGCGCAACAGAATCAACTCCCACAGAAAGGAAAGACGTATCCGTTCCGAATTCATACCATTTCGCAGACATTCCGTCAGTGGATTCTATATGAATCATATACCACGCCGTATCGGGAGGAGTCCACGTAAAGTACACCGTATTTCCGGTCACGTCACTATAATAATGTGTAACGTAGTTGAACGTCTTTTTCGACTTCGACAGCGAATGGATAGAGCCTTTCTTGAAATGGGCTATAACCCCGGACTGTTTCTTTATCGAAGCCATGGTGAAAGGCGCGTTCTTGTCGTCTATTGTCGCCGAACCAGAAATCAAATCCCAGGAATCGAAACGGTAACCAGAATCGGCAACAGCCTTGATTGGATATTTCGGCCCAATCCAGGCAGGATCGTACACAACAGGCGACACGGTACCGTTGGTATCCGCAGTCAAGGTAAGAGTAGCCCTCGACTGCGCATAGCTTATCCAGAACGTTCTTGAAGTATCCGCAGAATTTGCCGGGAAAACCCACACGTATATGGTTGAATCTTTTGCCAGCCACGCCGAATCCGCAGCCACATTCCCGTTCCGATAAGCTTGGTAAGTAGAGAACGCACTATCGGCAGACCTGTAATAGGAGAAATTCCTAGTATTTACCCACGACGTGACAAAGACATAGGCACCCGTATCCGGAGCGACAAACTTGAACTTCACTCCCTTTGTCGGATTTTCCACATAATAGTATTCTTCTGCCGTATACGCCGTCGGGGTTGCCGTAATCGGATAGAACGTCCCCGAACGGAACACAGCACGAACCTTGCAATCTCCGCCCAAAACAACCCGCGTCGTCCTCTGGGTGGAATCGATAAAGGTGCATTTTCCGGAAGCCTTCTCCCAGTGATCAAACCTCTGGTCTGCATTCGCGGTAGCGGCAATCGTTAGCGTATCCCCGGCGATATGGGTTGAATCATAATTGGCAGTGGTCCCGTTCACGTAGACATAGCCACCACCCAAGGTATCCGAACGGAGCTTGGCCGTCTTTTCGACCTTGACTCGGATGGAATCCTTCAAGTACATATTGTCATAGGGCAAGAACAGGTAATAGCGAGAAGTGTTCGCAGCCGCCACATCAAAAAGGACACGCACTTCGGTTTTCCCTTCATAGGACGTAATGGTATGAGAAACAAGCGTGCCACCAGTGAAGGTTGAATCATCCAAGAAGTCCACATGATACCAGGGTTTGTCCGACTGCATCACGAGCATGTACAAACCAGCACTCTTCGCCGTATGCACGCCCCTGATGCCATAACGCCCTGTCAACTGCGTACCGTTTCCAAAGTACGAGAATTCGGAGAACTTATCCGTCAGCGTGTAAACCTTCCCCTTCCTTTTTTTCACAACGACATTCACCGAATCGGACGACGGAACGAATATGGTAGAAATCAAGGAGGAATCCTTAAACTTGCCTTTGCCATAATCCAGTTTCCAGCAGACAAAGGCATAACCGGTATCTATAGTCGTCGTCACAGGGAGAGAATCCCCGTAGGCAATGGTATCGGGCTTTGTCTTCCCCTCGACATTTACGATAGACGCACGGACCGCAAATACGGCAATCGAATCGTCATAGGAATTGGCGTTCGACGCATTAATCCGGAAGAAGTGCTCCTCGCCCTTTTTGGAAGGATCCACGACAAAATTCCGAATTTGGGCATTGTTCCCAATCCCCAAATTATACGGGGCCTTGGCGAGTACGGAATCTAGGCCATAATTGTAGGTGGAAAAGAAGGAATCCAATCCATAGTTATAATAATTACCATTAAAGTAAGAACCATTCGCCAACTTGGTCTTGGCTCGGATGAGGTAAAGTGCCGTATTCGGAGCGACGTAGCGGAAACGGAGTCCGGCAGAAGGGCCCATTTCGTAATAGTCCTTGTTTGCCGAGTAGTACTTTTCCTTCGTGGTAATGTCAATCAAGTTCGCAGAATCGCACCGCAGTTTAAGCTTGAGGTCACTATTTACCTTGAGGGTTATGGAACTCGGATAGTCCTGAGTAATCGTCCCATTGCCCTTCGTTATCTTGAAGCCCGCCGGCCTGTATCCCGGAACGGAATAGCCCAAGTATGTCACGGTTAGCCCCGCAGGTACGCTTTCGCTGGTGACCGCCGTGGAACACTGGGGCGATGCACTCGTAAGGGTCACCGTGTAGGACTTGAGCTTGGAATAAACCGCAGAGAACTCAAGAATCGAATCCTCATTGACCGTGGGCCTTACGATATAGAACATCGTATCGCCCTTGCTCAAGTAGAGCGAATCCGTCTTCGTTTCCAAAAATTTATCGTTCCATGAAGCCGAATTGAATGCAGATGTCGGATACTGAGCGACGTAAAAAGACTTCGAGGAATCCTTCAACGTAAATCGGACAGCAAAGGAGCCATCGCTCGGAGCGACAAACATGAACCGCACACCTTCGCTCGGATTTCGGGAGTAGTAATGTTTGGCCATCGTATAATTTTTCTCCTTGGTCGTCACCGAATAAATGACTCCAGGGACAAACGTGGCCCTCACATGACATTCCGAATTGACAGCCACATTCGTAAATCTGCTAGTGGAATCTACAATCGTGCAATTACCGGAAATCTTTTCCCAATGGCTGAATTTCGACCCGAGATTATCCGTTGCGGTAATTAGAACCGTATCACCGGCGACATAGCCAAGGTTGTAGTTCGTGTTTCCTCCCACTCGGACGATACCGGATCCCACCGTATCTGCATACACCCCGGCAGCCTTTTCGACACTCACCGTTACCGTATCACTCATATACGCCGGAGCCAATTGGACCATTTCGAAATAGTTTGTTTCTCCGGCCTTTGATACAAAGGGTATTTTGCAAACAATCGTACCACAGCTCTGCGAAGCAGGGTTCGATGAAACATCCGTTCCGTACCTGTAAATGGTGTTCGAGTTGGCTTTCTTCACAACCAAGACGTAATCACCAGAATCCGTAGCACTGAAATAGGTGCGGACCGCATAACCCGAAGAAGAATTTTCGTACCCATCGACATCGTAGACAAAACTTGAAGGAGTACTCGTAAGCGGATAGTTCTGGATCGTTTTCTTGTCGATAGAAATTTCAGCATCAGCGGACGGGGTAAATGTCGTAGTCATCGCTTTATTGTTGGCAAACGTCCCTGCAGTGGAATCCGGACCAACCTTCCATCCCATAAAAGCCTCGTCCGGGCCAAGCAAACCGACTGCGCTTACCGAAAGCGAGCTACCGGCAGTGACAGCAGTATCCCTGGCGTTGAAAGTCACGACATAAGAAGCGATATCTTCATAAACCACAGAAAACGGCAGTGCAGGATCCGCCGAATTATATCCCTTTATCAAATAATAAACGGCTTGTCCATTGCCTGCAAAAAACGATTCAGACCAAGCCGACGTACCGGAAAGGACCCTTAAAATGGAACCGCACGAAGTAAACGTGTTGTCTGGGCACTTATATAAATAGTAAGAGCTGTTAGCCGGAGTAAACGTTACCTTGAAAATACCCGTCTTTGGGGCTTCAAACGACAGCCGGACACCCGTTGTCGTATCGCCATCGGTATAGGAGTTGTCTACGAGCGTGTAGGAGGTTTCAGTCGTCGTTATCGGCAGAACGCCATGCTGCTGAGCGAAAGCACTGTGCATCAGAGCAGCGAAAAACAAAAATAAAGCACACTGTTTGAATAGACGCGAATATTCCATCCTAACCACAAAGTCCTATTTTTTAGGGAGATTTTGGCAAAAAATACAAAATGAGAAGGGGCCAGATTACTTCTGGCCCCTTTATTTCGAAAATATTACAAAGTGCTTATTTTACTTTAAAAAAGGCAAATTAACTTCTATTCTCTTCTCATATAACCGGTCTTCAGGATTCTATATTCGGTATGGCCATCCTTGAACGTAAAGTCGATGCGCCAGATATACACACCGGTACCGACTTTTCGGTCTTCGTTGGAGCGGTGGTTCCAGACCAAATACCCAGTTTTCGCACGGTTCTTGTCGTTGCTGCGAATCTTCGATTCCATCTCGCCATCATAGCCGAACTTCTGCTTCATGTTTGCGACGACGTTGGCCAAGTTGTCGTAGATGTAGATGTTCGCCTCGTACGGTGCAACCGATGCAATCTTGATAACCGTCAGGCTGTCCGGCACTTCTTCCCAGGAATCGCCGCCCTGCGGAATCCATTTCTGCTTCTTGTGCTTCTTGCTGGAACCATGCACCGGCTCAACAGCAGAGACTTCGTAGAGGTAGACCGTTTCGTCGCGACCCTCGACCTTCACACCACCGCGACCCATAGAGTTGCCTTCGCTGTCGACGTAGGTGGCCTTGGGGTTGGTCATGATGCAGTTGTCCTTCATGATGGCGTAGTCCGCCAACACAAATTTCCAGACAAGACCGGCAGAATCGACAATCGGGGCGAAGTTCGTACGGATCGGATAGACCGTCGTATCGCCACACTTCTTAGAATAGCGGAACAGGTCCTTCCAGGCGGAGGTCTTACCGACATTCTTGATGCTTTCCGACATCGTGATTTCCAGCGTATCCGGAGCGACGTCATCCGAGGCATCCAGGTATTCTTCCATCGAAATCTGGCCGGGGCGCTTTACCGCCTTCGCGGGAACGGCACCTACCCTGTCAACAAGCATCGTCTTCTGCGAGAATTCGGACTTTTCCTTGGTCACGCGCAGGTACGGCGGCGCCGAGGTATCCGGAGCTGTCAGGCCGTACTTGAACGCCTTGCGGACGCGGGCTTCGGCCCAGGTAGAGTCTTCGACAATACGGATCTTCTTCGGATCGACATCAGTCCAGGAGCCCTTTGCAGCATTCCAGAACACCGTATCGATGCTCGCAATCTTCTTCTTCAAGGCCTTCTTGAAGTGGATGCGGATAGAATCGGCCTTGCCGTCCAAATCTCTGTCATAGATTTCGGCGACGTCGGCAGGGACATACTTCGTATAGATAACGAGCGAGTCACGCTTCCTGAGCTTGGACTTGTCCGACTTTGTCCCGCCCTGGATCACGACGCGGTTGAATGTCGTATCCAAGTCAAGCACGGCATCCAGCAGCGAATCGTTGAGGGAT
Source organism: Fibrobacter sp. (assembly GCA_017412605.1). Classification (GTDB taxonomy): domain Bacteria; phylum Fibrobacterota; class Fibrobacteria; order Fibrobacterales; family Fibrobacteraceae; genus Fibrobacter. Next base: position 339,538 of record JAFPWY010000004.1, read on the forward strand.
GCGGAATCTTCCACGAAGGAGAAGCTGCCCTTGTACACGAATTCCTTAGTGTAATCACCCGTTTCGATGGCTTCCACGCGGATAGAGTCTCCCTGATCCGTGAATACGGTCAGCTTGAGCGTATCCTCGACATACAGCGACGGGCTGGGAGCGAAGACCTTGAGGCAGAAGTTTGTCGAAGTCGAAGTTTGCACGGAGTCCAAATCCGACTTGCACTTTGCATCCATGTACTGGTACGAAATGCTGACATCATCACCCAGAATCACGGTGTCGCGAGCGTAAGTGCCATAGAGCGGATCCTTGTACGTAGCCACCATCGTATCGGCCGCTGCGCACGAGATTTTTCCGTCGTTCTTCTTGACGCTGTACTCGTTCTTCTCAATGGGATTCTTCATCTCATAGAAGCCGTCGCGGGTTTCCATCAGCTTGATGTTGTTTTCCACGTCGCCGGAGACAAGGCATGCGAGGCTCACCGTCACGGAATCCTTCTTGAGCGAGAAATTTTCCGTCACAAGCGAGAGTTTTATCGATTCCGTTTCGCGCGTAATCTGCATGGTATCCTTTTCACCATTCTTAATCCAGATGGTGTCCGGCACATCAGGAATCAGCGGAACATTGCCGTCACAGGCTCCGACAAAGCTATTGCTGAACTTTTCCCAACGAGAAGAGACGCCCTTCTTGTCTATAGCTCGTACGTAGAATTCGATGCTATCCGCATGGAAAACCGTAGTCGGGAGGACTGCAGTCCAGTCATCACTCTTCTTGGATTCACGGGACATCTTCTTCTGTTTGAATTCGACCGATCCCGGAACTCTGTAGTAAAGCCTTGCACTGCTAATTCCGTCGCTATCCTTAATTTCGAACAACAAGGAACCCTCGCCGCTGGTAGTATCCACGCAAGCGGTCTCCAGATATTCGATTGCAGGAGCATCGGTGCCTATCGGGATCGTGTAAGGCTCCTTAGCCGGCTTTGCCACCTGAGGAGACTTGCCCACCATGCCAGAAGCATCCGTCGCAATCACGTAGAAATCCAAGCCCGGATATACGGCGGGAGCACCGCGGACGACGTAGCGCCACAAGCTGTCCTTGACATGGACCATCTGGTAGGCTACATAGGTCAAGGTGGTATCCGTGGTGGACGTACGCATATACAGCTTCACCGACGCAATGGAATCCTGGGATATGACATACACCTTGATATCGATAGAATCCCCTGCGTTCTGCTTTACACCAATCAGCTTCTTGGTATTCTTGGTCAACTTGACAACCGGAGGCATAGACGATTCGTTCCAATAAGCCGTATCCGAAGCGGGTTTGTTGATGAACTTCGTCTTGATGACAACCTGGTGATCGTCCCCGTTAATCGTCGTATCCGGAGATTCGTAGCAAATGGTGTACTTGGCCTGAAGTTCGTTCCTGATCGAAAGATAAACCGCAGACAATTCTTCAGCCGTGGGAGCGTAGGTGAAAGTTCCACCAGTACCATCAGCAATGAGCTTGAGCGGATTCTCGATGTTGGAGCCAACGGCAACCGAGTAAATCACCGTATTTTTGCTCTTCGCATAATCAATAACTTCCTGGAGAGAAACAGAATTGCTACCATCGCTACCATCGGAGAACACGATGACCGCCGTCGAATTCATCTCGCCCACAACTTGCTGAATACCAGTATAGGTGCCATCAAGAATATTCGTACCACCTGTAGCGGACAAATGGTCAACAGCAGCCAGCAACAAACTCTTGTCCGAAGTCATCGTCTGGTGAACAGTCGTTGAATAACCACCGTCGAAACCGACAATCGCGGCCTTGTCAATCACAGTCATTTCGCTAATAAATTGCCGTATGGATTCCTTGGCCTGCGTAATTCTCGTTCCGCTCATAGATCCACTTTCATCGACAACAATCGCAACCGAGACACCGCCAACGCCCCCTGTTGACGACACGTGGATGGGAAGCGCCTTCTTGTCTTGGTAAAGAACGAAATCAGAAGAATCAAGACCGCCAATGAACTTTTGGGTATTCTTGTCAATAAAAAGGACATTGGCACATACGCCGGGGTATTCGGTCAAATCCAAATTCGTTATATACAATTCCGGATCCGTGGCCAAGTCAAGTGAATAAGTCGCCTTGATTTCACAAGCGGTGGATTTCGGCTTGACACGCGTTGTCGTATTGCTCGGATCATCAATGTCCACCTTGCCAGAAACCTTGACCCACTTGTCAAAAATGTAGCCACCATAAGAAATGGCGGTAACCACAGTATCCTCACCAGGGTAAAGTCCCACTTCACCCTTTGGACGAACAATTCCCTTCGATTCCGTAGAGACGGTCAACACGTAAGGACTTGTAATCTGGATAGAGAAGTCCTTATCCGGGATAAGGCTCGTAATCGAATCGACCAAAGCCCAGTAACGAGCCTTTTTAGCTTCTCCCTTGAAAAGGAATACCGTAGATTTTCCTTTCACGGCACGAGGTAACACGCCGCTATAAGTAGACGTATAAAGGGCAGTCGTATCGGTCCCGAAATCGTACCATGTCGCAGCCATTTTTTCCGAGGATGTAATTTCCACCATATACCACGACGTATCGGGAGGAGTCCACGTAAAGAGAACAGCAGATCCAGTCGCATCGCTGTAATAATGCGAGACATAATTGTACGTCTTCTTTGTCGTTGAAAGTTTCTGGACAGCACCCTTCCGGAAGTGGGCCATGACTTCGGACTGTTTCTTAATGACCACAAGCGTCGAACGATCCTTCTTGTTGTCTATCGAAGCCGATCCGGCAACCAGCTCCCACGAATCAAAGCGATAGCCATAACTTGCAGTTGCCTTTATAGTGTACTTGGGGCCAATCCACGCCGGGTTGTATTGAGAAGGAGATACTGTACCATTCGAATCAGCCGACACCGTAAGGAACGCCTTCTTGTCCGCCTCCGCATAGCTAATCCAGAACGAAATCGAGGAATCCAAATACGAAGAAGGATTGACCAGTAAAAACACCGAATCACCCGCACTCATAGCCACAGAGTCGACAGATGTTCCCGAAAAAATATTATATGTACTATAGGAAGAGAAGGTGTTATCAGGGTACCTATAATAACGCAAATTGTTATTTCCCGTCCACGAGGTGACAAAAACATAGGATCCTGTTGACGGTGCAACGAACTTGAACCGGACACCATTGGAAGGATCTACCTCATAATAGTCCTTGGCCGATGTATATGCGGTCGGCTTATCCGTAACCGGGTATATGATTCCATCCCGGAAATAAGCTCTCACCTTGCAATCGCCCTTCAAGACAACACGCGTGAAGCGATCCGTAGAATCGAGAATGGAGCATTTTCCGGAAGCCTTTGCCCAATGGTCAAATCTCTGGCCTGAATTGGCATAAGCATTAATAGCAACAGTATCTCCAGCAACGTGGGTAGAGTCATAAGTATAAGAAGTTCCATTTACATAAACATAACCATAACCCACAGTATCCGCACTCAGCATGGACGTCTTGACCACTTTGGCATAGATAGAATCCTTCATGTACACATTTGTGTAAGGCAAAAGCAAGAAGTAGTAAGAAGAATCCACCTCTGCATTGAAGGAATACCGCTCTTCATTTTTCTTCTGCGGATCTGCCGAAGAATTAAGATAGCCAGTTGTGTAATAAGAACTGAACGTGGAATCATGCATATTAATGTAATACCGCCAAGGGCGATCAGTCTGCATTATCAGCACATAAGAGCCTCCGGTCTTTGCCGTATACTCGGTCCGAACACCATAGCCCAAATTCGTCTGAGAGCCATTGGCATAATACGTGAAGCCGGAGAACTGGTCAGTCAACGTATAAATCTGGCCCTTCTTCTTATTCACGATAACCTTCGCCGAATCAGACGACGGGAAGAAGTCAGTGGACATGGCTGTGGAATCCGCAAACCTCCCGGAGCCATAGGACAATTTCCAACCGACAAAATTATAACCCGTGTCAAGAGCAATGCTGATCGGGAGCGCATCTCCTATAGCAACGGTATCGCGATAAGCCTTTCCATCAACATCCACAAAGGCGCCCTTGATTGCATACACGGCAACTAAATCATCGTAATAGTTGGAACCATAAGGAACTATCTTAAAGAAGAATTCCTCCCCTTTCTTGGAAGGGGACACCACAAACGACCGGGTCAGATAAGAACTGGAAATATACAAAGAACTCTGATACGAAGAGAACGCAGAATCTAAGCCATAGTTGTAATAATACCCCTCAAAAAAGGAGCCATTCGACGATTTTGTTTTAGCACGAATGAAATAGACGGATGTCGTCGGAGCGACGTAACGGTAACGGAGGCCATACGATGCATCGATTTCGTAAAAATCCTTATCCGCAGAGTGGTATACCTCATTTGCGGTGATATCGATCAGATTTGAAGAACCGCACTGCAGCTGGAGTGTAATATCTCCGCTAACCTTGACAGTGATGGAATTCGGAAGGCTATCGGAAACCGTTGCAGTTCCCTTAGTCACTTTAAAGCCTTCCGGCCTGTAGCCCGAAACGGAATAGCCAAAGTACGTTCTAGCCACTCCATCAGGAACATATTCGCTCTTAACCGACGTAGAACACTGCGACGACTTGCTGGTAAGGGTTATCTTATGGGATTTGAGCGTGGAATAGACCGCAGAAAACACCTTAAGTGAATCATAGTAGTTATAGTTGTTCACGAGATAGAACGCCGTATCGCCCTTGTTCAGGTAAACGGAGTCCGACACCGACGAACTAAAGGTCAAGCTAGAGATCAACGAGCTGAACGCAGAATTCAAGTACTTGTAATAATAAAATGACGTCGATTCCTTTGACTTGAACGTTATTGCGTAGGCGCCGTCGCTCGGAGCGACAAACATGAACCGGACACCATTGGAAGCATACTGCGAATAATAATGTTCCGCAGTGGTATAATCCTTTGACTTGTTTGTAATGGAGTAAACCTTTCCGGGAGCAAATACAGCCTTTACATGGCATTCCGTATCAATAATCACCTTCGCGTTGACTTTGGCGGAATCAAGAATCGTGCACTTGCCGGAAGCCTTTTCCCAATGATTGAACCTGTACCCCGAGTTCGCAGAAGCACTCAAAGTAACCGTATCTCCCTTCACATGGGTAAAATCAGAACTATACGAAGATCCTCCCACATAGGCATAACCCTTGCCCACTGAATCCGGCTCCGCATAGACTCCAATGGTCTTTTCGACTCGGACGCTCACCGAATCGCTATAGTGTGCGGAGTAATATTGATACAGTTCAAAATACGTTTTCGCACCGGCATTCAAAGAAAAAGAGATTCGGCATGGGTAGTAATAGCAACTTAGCGAGGAATAGCTACTGAACGAGGAATCCGTTCCAAACCTAAAAACATAGCTGTCATAGTCCGTATTAACGAACAAAACGTAATTGCCCGAATCCTGCGCAGTGTACGAAGTACGGACTGCATAGCCGGATCCATTCTTTTGGTAGCCATTGCCATTGTAAGTATAGGACTTAAACTTGTCCGTAAGCGCATAAACTGAAACAGCCTTTGTATCGACACCAAGTTCAGCATCTGAGCTCGGATAGAAATACGTGGAAATATCTAAAGAATCACCAAATGTTCCTGTTCCCGATATAATTTTCCAGTTCAAAAATGCCTTGGTCGAGCTCAACAGGCTGCTGGCATTGATAACGGCGTAGTTACCCGAAAGAACAGAAGTGTCTTTACCGTTAACAGTCACAGTGTAGGACTGAAGTTCCTCATAACTGACTTCAATAGGGAGCGAATTATAAGATGAATTATACTGCCCCACCATATAGAAAACAGAATCGCCCTTTGCAGCAGATATGGTCGTACTCTTACTACTCCCGGTTCCCCATACTTCGAAAATGTAAGATCCACAAGAGGTATACGCATCACTAGGACACTTGTACACATAATAATCGGCGCCAGAAGGCGTCGTAAACGTCACACTAAACACCCCAGTCTTGGGAGCCACAAAGACAAGCCGAATTCCGCTAGAGGCATTGCCATCAACAAACGAGTTATCCGTGAGAGTATACGAAGCCGGAGTCGTTGTTATAGGAAACACCTTGTCATGCTCTTGAGCAAAAGCGCTTTGCACCAAGGCCGTAAGTAAAAAAACTATTGCACAATGTTTAAGAAAATGAGTCAAATTCGTCCTAACCAAGAGAACCCCCTTTTTCAGAGCAACTTTTTACCAAATTTACAAAAATGCACTTGTTTTTCAATGGTATTAATCTATCTTTGGCCATGAACACACGCGTAGGTGGGAAACAATGAACAGATTATTTTTTTGTGTTATTTTCGTTGTATTTGCTTTTTTTAGCAATGCTTTCTCACTTGAATTGCGCCCGTTGGTACAAGTTCAATACGCCCCGTTTAAAATCAACGTGAATAAAAACCTGGACGGCGTTTTGTCCGAAAGAAGGACAGAAACCGATTTGGTCTTCGAAGGGGGTACAGAACTCTATTTTTCGGCCGAATTCGCAACAATGCGCTACGGTCTCGGTGTAGCATATAAGACCCCCCAAAAATACGGGGACGAAGAATTTGTCCCTGCATCCATTCCGTTCTGGGGCGTAGTCACATTCGGAAACATCAGGATTGACCGCTTTTTCTCGCCCTATTTGGCAATCAGACTAGGTTCCATCGCCCCCATTACGTCTAACGGAAACTGGTGGGAACGTCCCTTCAACTTTATCATCAACCCGGGTCTTGGTGTCATTTTCCCTTATGGAATCGGTCTTGAATTCAACTATGAATATTGCTCCATGCAAAAATCGTTTGTAGACAAAAAACTGCAATTCCGTGTCAATTCTCACCGCATCGGCGTCCAGCTTTCCATCGGCTTCGAGCTCATCCGCGACAGAATCTACAGGACCGAGGAACAGAGCCAGCGCAAGAGGGTCTTCGAGGAATCCTACGAATTCGAATCGGATACCGACGACGACATCATCGACTACAGCAAGGAAACGGCGCCCGAGCCAGAACAAGCTCCCGCACCCGCCCCAGTCGAGGAGCCGGATCCGCTCATGTCCAGCTATCCGGAACCCACTCCCGAGCCGGCCGTTTCTAGCGAACCCGAAGAAGATGTGACCATCGTCCCGATAGAACAGGTGCAGAAGAAAAAGGCGACAAAGACCACGAAGAAACCGGCCGCCAAGAAGGCACCGGCGAAAAAGGCAGCACCCAAGAAAACCAAGCGCACAACGAAAAAGCGCTAACACCGAAATCGCCCGGGCCGAAACCCCGGGCTTCATTCTATATTTGACTTGATGTCCACGGTCATTCTATTCAACAAGCCGTTCGGCGTACTCAGCCAGTTTACGCCCGAAGCGGGCCACAAGGCCCTCGACGAGTTCGGTTTCCCCGCCGGAGTCTATGCCGCAGGCCGCCTCGACCACGACAGCGAAGGAGCTTTACTCCTCACGGACAACGGGCCACTTATCAAAAAACTGCTCGACCCCAAATTCGGCCACCCGCGCACATACCTTGCGCAGGTTGACGGACAAATCACCGAGGAAGCCGTAAAAAGGCTCGCTGCGGGAGTCGACATCAAGGGTTACCGCACCAAGCCCTGCATAGCAGAAATTGCGGAAGCTCCGGACAATCTATGGCCGCGTACCCCGCCCGTAAGGTTCCGGGCCAACATTCCCACCAGCTGGGTGCGTCTCACGCTCACCGAGGGCAAGAACCGCCAGGTCCGCCACATGACAGCCGCGGTCGGCTTCCCCACCTTGCGCCTCATACGCATAAAAATCGGCAATATCCCTCTTGGGAATCTCCAGCCCGGGGAATGGTGTATCATTACAGAAAAGGTCATTTAAAATAATTTAACATTAACAGGGAAACTCATTTGCCTAGTTTCCTTTGTATATTATTAGGACAAGCGACTTCATTTGGAGGAATTCATGAAAAAAGCGGCTGCACTTTTACTTCTCACCGGCGCCATCCTCATGTCCGGCTGTTCCACTCCGAAGGGAATCAACATCAACACGCATACCGTGTCCAGCGTCAAGTACGTGACCACGGACCTTCCTGAACCGGCCGAAATCGATCTCGCCATCCTGAGCAGCAAGCCCATCCAGTACCACTACGACGTCTATTCCAAGGAATTCAATATTTCCTCCATCACCATTGAGCAAAAGGAACCCGTCGACAAGAAGGTTACGTTCCGTGGAGTCCCCTTCTCCGTCATGTCCAAGGACAAGGAATACGCCGTTCCCGTCACGGCACCGGATTCCGTGCGCATCATGACTTATCTTGACTTCGTCTATAAATCCGGTTCCCGCAAAATGGAAATGCAGGCCAAGGAATACGATGCCGCAAAACGTTACGGCTACGTGTACTGGAGCAAGGACGGCTACGACGAATGTAGCGCAGCCACCATCACCAACCAGAACAACATATTCCTCGTGACCATCGCCAGCAAGAAGATGGGCAGCGATGTCATGGCGTGGGCAAAGCACGCCATCGAGAGCCTAAAGACGAAAGGCGAATAGAAACCGTTAAAGCTTGAAATCGAGACCGACGCCGAATCCGCGGCTGTCGCGTTTATACACGTCTACACCGTATTCGACCTTCTCGTCGTAATCCTGGTAGAGCGTGTGAAGGTAGCTCAAATTCACGCGCATCCAGTCCGTCGCCCAGTAAGCGAGACCGAACCCGAAACTCGTCGATGAGATATTGATGTTCATGTCGCTGATGTATTCGTCCTTGATGCCGAAGCGAGTCACCTGCAAGCCGCCACTCAAGGTAAAGCGCTTCAGGATATCCACCTCGACGCCGTAGAGGAACTCGTTGGTGTCATCCACATGGTTTTCCAGATCGCCGCTGAAATTGGCCTTGCTGTCGAACCAGTGATGGTAACCGAGGGCAATGCGCACGTTGTCGAGCAAGGCGTAGTTCAGGCCCACCGCCAACAGGGACGGGATATCGTTGTGATCCTTCTTGCCATCGTTGAACTGTTCCAGCGGAGTATCGTTCTTCTTGGTATCGTTCTCCATTTCGATGGAAGTCTTGTACTCGAATTTTGCGCCGACCGTGAGGCGCTTGTACTGAAAACCGAGACCCACGATAGGAGTGATTCCCCAACCCGTCTGGTCTAGCTCCAGATCCATGGTCATCTTGTCGTCCATCGTCTTGAACGTCTCCGCGAGCGTCGCGTACTGCACCTTTTCTTCCTTGGTCTTGGCTTTCTCCGCCAAGGCCTCAAAAGTTTCGGCAAGGACGGATGCCTCCACCATCTTGCCGTCGGGATTCACGCCAGGCATCGTTGTATTCAGCTGGAGATTCCCGACAGAGCCGTCGTAGCTGTTCATCGCATAGTTGAAGCGGGCACCCGCGTAAACAGAGAACATCTTGTTGAACTCGTAAGCCGCACCGACCGTCGCCCCAAAAATATACGAGCTCGCTTCGAGCGAAATATCTACGGAACTCGCATCCGTCTTGAGTCCCTTTTCTGTCAGGCCAGCCTCCATCTGCTTGAGCGGAGAAGTTGTCAGCGCGAAAAAGCTCGGAATGCCGTCGTCAAAGTTCACCTTGCCACCGCCGCCAATCACGCCAACATGGCCGGAAAGCGCAAAGTTGCCCTTGTGCCATGTCACAAGCGCGCTGGGCAAAAACGGAACGAACGCATCGCCCTTGAATTCTTCGCCATCCTTGAAGATCGGGGACTTTTCGACCGTCACACTGCGATTCTGCCAGAATGTCTGGTTGTTGATGGAGACATAGAGACCGTCATCCATGAATGCCGTTCCCGACGGGTTCGCGTAAGGGGCGTCTACATCGGTGCTCGCATCGCGCGCGATGCTGCGCTGGAAAAGCACGGACTGGTTGGTGTTTGTGTTGAGGCCTCCGGCAAAAGCCATCATCGGGACGACAGCCAAGGCCAGGACACGGGAGACTATCCCTTCTACGCGATATTTCATAATCGCTCTCCTATCAGACAAAAAATTTATGGCCGATAAGGTAGAAAAGGTTTTTCGTCATTTTACTATAATCCGCTTACTTAATTCTGCCGGTACGAAACATATATTATTCTTGTAATTATTGGCATTTTGTTATTATTTATAGTGAATTGATAACAAGAAGTGATTGTTTCAGAAAAAATTATCTATTAGTCCGCAAAAAATTATAATTCTACATTAACGCCGTAACCGCAAAAAACCATAATAAAAGGAGATTGGTTATGTCTAGAATTAGAGAAGCAGTCATATTAGCACTGGCCATTGTTGGGCTTGGGGCGTTTCTCTATAATGCAATCATAGATGTCAAGGACAGAGACCGAGTTGTCAACGTACGCGGGTTCGCCGAACGCGAAGTCAACGCGGACTATGTAATATGGCCTATCGTATTCAAGGAAGCAGGCAACAACCTTGTCTCACTCTACGAGACTGTGCAGAGCAAAACAGAAACGCTCGAAAAGTTCTTGCTCGAGAACGGCATCGCCAAAGAAGATATCAGCAAGGCATCGCCGGATATCACAGACACCGACAGCGAGCTGTACAACTCCACCAAGCACCCCTACCGCTACCTGGTGGCGATGGTTGTGACAGTCGCGACCAAGGACGTCGACAAAGTCCGCGAACTCATGGGTAAATACGGAGAATTGCTGAAACAGGGAATTGCCATCAGCGAAAGCGACTATCGCTACCGTAAAATCTACAGTTTTAACGGGCTCAAGGAAATCAAGCCCGAAATGATTGAAGAAGCGAACAAGAACGCACACATCGCTGCACAAAAATTCGCAAAAGATTCCGAGAGCAAGCTCGGAAAAATCAAGACGGCAACGCAGGGCCAGTTCTCCATCGAAGATCGTGACGAGAACACGCCCTTCGTCAAGAAAGTCCGCGTAGTCACCAGCGTCCAATATTACCTGAAAGACTAATAATCAAATATACGCCGCTAGATCGGCCCGGCCATATCCATAAGGGGAGGGATGAGGATATGGCCGGTTTTTTATTTTTTTTACCGGATTCAGCAAACCTCGAAATTGTTATAATCTGACATTTTAAGATTCTATATTAAGGGTATATATGAGCCAAAGAAAAAGAGAGGTTTTACAATGGATTACGAAGACCTGCCCGAGAACGTCCGCAAGTTCCGACACTTTTGCTTAGAGGAACTCGACGCCCCAAGCACTCTCCACATAGAGAACCACGAAATATTGTGGGAACGCCACGTTTCCGAACTCATGGACTGGATGGAGGCACAGGCGGCCAAGAAACTGTTCGACCTCGAAATTGTCGATGCCGAAGAAATAAACTTCGGTTTTGGTTTCAGGGCAACAAGCCGCGACGGAACCGTTTGGGAAAGCATGCCCCTAGACTGCCACAAAATCGCCCCCGGCGAAAAAGTCGGAAGGTTCCCCGATGCCAGCGGGCGCCTTGTCATCGTGCGGAAAAAGTAAAGAAAAATTCTTGACAACGAGAAAAAATCTTTATATATTATGAGTAGAATTAGACTCGAGGTCACATATGTTGGAAGCCGTGAAAATGCGCCTTACTAGCAAGGCAAAGAACGGAACGGTCTTTACTTTCGAAGGAAAGAACATTCCAGATTACCTCGTCATATTCCTAAAGTCGGCATTCCCGAACGTGGAAGAAGTCAAAGAATCCAATGACGAAGAAAGCATAGAGATTTCGAAATCAGATTGGTACAAAGAAATCGAGACTCAGACAACACCCGCAGAAAGTCTTAAACTCCTACGGACCTCCTTCGGCTATACCCAACAAGCACTCGCCGACAAGGCGGGCATTACCAAGCAACAAATTTCTGCCATGGAACGCGGAAAGGAACCCATCGGTCGCAAGATGGCCCACCGCCTTGCCGATGCACTCGGAACATCTTACAGGAATTTATTCTGGTAATTTGGGAAACTCTTACCATATTTTAGCCTTCTGTGATTTCCCGCACCTATTTTTTTCGACTCGCAAAAAATAGGGTATATTGATAAAGATTATGTCTTACAGGAGGGCCAATGAAAATCCAATCTATTTTCAGCACCTGCTTGGCGTGTTATTTAGCATCCTTGTTCTGGGCATGTGCGCAGACGGTATCAAGCCCCGAAGAAAGTTCCGACAAGGATGAAATTTCTCAAGAAGAAGATTCCCAAGAAAAAGACGTCGACGAAGAAGAATTCTCCGGCGAAGTGACAGCTCCGCCTCTCAAGGAGCCCAGCGTTGAAAACGACAGTTCCAGTGAAGCCAAAAAATTCTTTGACGGGCTAGAGAAGATTGAATTCCTGAGTCAATACGATTTGCACGGCTCCGACAGCCAGATAAAAACACAACTAAAAGAAATGAAGGACACCCTTCAAAAAGGCGAACAACTTTTCGATAAGGCCGCCAAGAACGAGAAGTGGTTTATCGCGGCAACAATCCAAAAAGGGAATCTGTATTTCGCGATGGCAAATAGCATTAAGAATCAGAAGGTCAATGAAAAAAGCGATTTAGATTCCTTCGCAACTGCTTTCAACAATACGAAGCAACTCCCCTCCTACTACGAACAGGCAAGGACGATTTTTCAAGAAGGTCTAGACAAAGCCCGCAGCAAAAAAATCAGTGACGAAAACCTCAAAATTTTAGAAGAATACTTCATCTACACATACTACGAAAGCTGCAATACATACAGAGAGATCTCTTTCATTTATCCCGATTCCCCACTGCCCGATAGCGCTGCAATAGTCGAAGAATACATCCGGTATATGCACACTACTAAAGAAGACGCCATAGAAATGACCCACGAGGACCTTGGGGCTTACCGGGAAGCGTTAGACTCTAAATTTAACGAAGCCACAGAAGAAGCCATTTCTCATTGCGAGGATGGCATCTTAGCCGCACAGGAATACAATCTGAAAAACGAACAAGTTGAGGCAACACGAAAAATGCTTCGTTTACTAGACCCCAACAATTCTGTTCTACAATGACAAATAAAAAATAGCGGCTCAAGGCCGCCTTTTTTATTACTGTCTTGTGAGCGTCTTGTACTTGATGGGCTTCGGGTTGTCGGCATCTTCGCCGAGACGCTTGCGGCGGTCGGCTTCGTATTCGCTCCAGTTGCCTTCGAACCACACCACCTTCGAATCGCCTTCGTAAGCGAGGATGTGCGTAGCGATGCGGTCCAGGAACCAGCGGTCATGCGAGATAATCACTGCACAGCCTGCGAACTTGAGGATTGCCTGTTCCAAGGCCTGCAGCGTTTCGATGTCCAAGTCGTTCGTCGGTTCGTCGAGGAACAAGAGGTTGCCCGGCTTCTGCAGGTTCTTCGCCATGAGCACGCGGTTGCGTTCACCGCCCGAAAGCGTCGTAAGCTTTTTCTGCTGGGCAGCACCCGTGAAGTTGAAGAGTCCGCAGTAAGCGCGGCCGTTCATCTTGCGGTCACCCACCATAATCTCGTCGTTCCCGCCAGTGATTTCTTCCCACACGGTCTTGGAATCGTCAAGGCTGTCGCGGCCCTGTTCCATGCTGATGATTTCGACAGTCTCGCCAATCTTGAGCGTACCGCCATCGGGCTTTTCCTGGCCCATAATCATCTTGAACAAAGTCGTCTTACCTGCACCGTTCGGGCCGATAATGCCCACGATGCCGGAGCGCGGCAGGTTGAAGTTCAAGTCGTCGAACAGCACCTTGTCGCCAAAGGCCTTCTGCAAATGTTCCGCCTGGATGACGATATCGCCCAAGCGCTTGCCGTTCGCGATGTGGATCTGCGCCACCTTGATCTGCTCGCGGGAATCTTCGGCAAGCAATTCTTCGTAAGCCTTGAGACGGGCCTTGCTCTTGGCCTGGCGCGCCTTCGGGCTCTGCTTGACCCATTCCTGTTCGCGAGCCAAACGCTTCTGCCTGTCGGATTCGCCCTTTTCTTCACCGCGGAGGCGTTCGAGTTTCTGATCAAGCCACTGGGCGTAATTGCCTTCCCAAGGAATGCCGCGGCCGCGGTCAATTTCCAGAATCCAGTTCGTCACGTTGTCGAGGAAGTAACGGTCGTGCGTCACGAGAATCACGGAGCCCTTGTATTCGCGGAGGTGGCGTTCGAGCCAGGCAACCGTTTCGGCATCCAGGTGGTTCGTCGGTTCGTCCAAGAGCAACAAATCCGGTTCTTCGAGGAGCAAGCGGCAAAGGGCCACACGGCGCTTTTCACCGCCGGAGAGGTTCGTCACCGGCCAGTCGCCCGGCGGACAGCGAAGAGCGTCCATCGCGATTTCAATATTGCGGTCAAGGCTCCACAAGTCCTGAGCGTCGATGATGTCCTGGAGTTTCGCCTGTTCGTCGAGGAGCTTGTTCATCTCGTCGTCTTCCATGGGTTCGGCGAACTTCATGGAAATCTCGTTGAAGCGGTCGAGCACGGCCTGCTTCTTGGCCACAGCCTGCATCACGTTTTCCTTGACGGTCAAGTTCGGGTCAAGTTGCGGTTCCTGCGGCAGATAGCCCGCGGTGCGGCCCGGCTCAATCCAGGCTTCGCCCTGAAATTCCTTGTCGATGCCCGCCATGATGCGCAGCAGCGTCGACTTACCGGCACCATTCTGGCCGATGATGCCAATCTTTGCGCCGTAGTAGAAGCTCAAGGAAATGTCCTTCAGCACCTCCTTGTTAGGCGGGTACGACTTGGTCATCTTGTACATGTAGAAAACGAATTTTTCTGCTTTATTTTCGGCCATAAATAGTGGTTTGTGGTTAGTGGTTGGTGGTTAGGATCTAGAGCCTAGAGGTTAGGATCTAGGGGATTTTCAATGGAAATTTAATTCTTTCGCGTTTTAGCGCGGAGGATGCAAAGTTGTTTATAGGGGTTTTTAGGAGGCCCGAGCCTCGAGCCTGGGGCCCCGAGCCGGCTATGCCATTTTGCTCGCGTCGATGGTGGTCGTAGCCTCGACCTTGCCGGCAAAGAAGCTGTACGCCGCAGGCACGATGAACAGCGAGAGGAACGTTGCAAACGTAAGGCCACCGGCGATGGCGATGCCCATCGCGATGCGGCTCGGGGTGCCGGTCATGATGAGCGGCACCGCGCCCAATACTGTTGACAGGCTTGTCATCAGGATTGGGCGGAAGCGGCGTTCCGCCGCTTGGCGAGCCGCCTCCAGCTTGCTGCAGCCCGTATTCGCTGCAATCTGGTTCGCAAATTCCACAATCAAGATACCGTTCTTCGTCACAAGCGCAATCAAGAGAATCAGCGCAATCTCGCTGAAAATATTGAGCGTCTGGCCCGTAATGAACAAGAAGGCAAGTGCACCCGCCAAGGCGAGCGGCACCGTAAAGAAGATGACGAACGGTGCACGGAAACTTTCGAACTGCCCGGCAAGCACGAGGAACACAAGTGCAAGCGCCAGGAGGAACACGATATAGAGGCCGCTGGAGCTTTCCTCGAATTCCTTCGAAGACCCGCTCAATGCGGTACTCACGTTCGGGTAATCCTTCAACAGGTGCTTTGCAATACGACGCATTTCTTCCACGCCGTCGCCAATCGTCTTGCCCGGCACAAGGCCCGCCTGGATAGTCGCCGCGGAGAATCGATTGAAACGCGGGAGCGACGGCGATGCGGACTGTTCGCTGAACGTGATGAAGTTATCGAGGCTCACGAGTTCGCCCTTGCCGTTCTTGACAGTAAGCATCGAAATGTTCTCGGGCATGCTGCGGTACTGGTACCCCACCGCACCGATGATATCGTACTGGCGGCCGTCCTTATAGAACTCGCCGTAACTCTGGTCGCTAATCGCAAGCTGCACCGCCTGGGCAATGTCGTTCACCGACACGCCTTCTTCGTTCGCCTTGTCGCGCAAAATCTCAATATGCAGTTCCGGCTTGGTAAAGCGCAAGTTCGTATTCACCACGCTGAACACAGGGCTCTTGCTCGCCTCTTCTTCGAACTTGGGCACAAGCGTGCGCAAGATTTCGATGTTCGGAGCCTGCAGCACGAACTGCACCGGAAGGCCGCCGCGCTGCGTACTGATGCTCTGCGGTTCAAACACCATCACGCGCAAGTCAGGATATTCGTTACCGAGCACCTGAATGGCGCGTGCAATCTCGCTCTGCGGGCGACGCGCCTTCTTGTCGTCGTTCAAGAAGATTCGCATTCTCGAGTTGCCCGCATTCCACGCACCTGCCTGGATTTCGGAATACTCGTTGGTATCCATGAGCGCAATGACTTCTTCGGCAAAGGCATCGGCCATGCGCTTGGTGCGCGTCAGCGTCACGCCCTCGGGCATGTTCATGTTCACCATGACCGCATTGGAATCTTCGGTCGGAGCCATTTCGCTACTCATGTTGTTGAAGCAGAAATACGCCGCAGCGAGGAGGCCTGCCACAATTGGGAAAAGCAAGAAGCGCAACTTGAGGAACAATCCGAGAAGCACTGCGTAAACGCGGTTAATCCAGTCAAAGAACGGCTCGGTGATGCGGTAGAACCAGCCTTGCTTCTGGCGGCTGAGGAACTTGGAGCAGAGCATCGGTGAAAGCGTGAGTGCGCACAATGTCGAAAGGAATACCGTCCCGATCATCACCGCTACGAACTCGCGGAACAAGAGGCCCGTGGTACCGCCAAGGGCCAGCACCGGCACGAACACCGCCATCAACACGACCGAAGTCGCAATCACGGCAAAAAAGATTTCGTTTGTGCCCGCGACAGCCGCCTGCTTGGGCGTCATGCCGTTTTCAATCTTGTGGTAGATATTCTCCACAATCACGATGGCATCGTCCACGACAAGGCCAATCGCCAAAACCATCGCAAGCAAGGTCAGCACATTGATAGAGAACCCGCACAAGTAAAGCACAAAGAAGCTACCGATAACGGCGACAGGCACCACCACCATCGGGATAAGCGTCGTACGCGCCTGGCGCAGGAACGCGAAGATAATCGCAATCACCAACAAGAACGCGATGAAGATGGTCTGCACCACTTCCTTGATGGATGCGCGGATGTTAATCGAGGTATCGCGGCCATAGAGGACTTGCACGCCTTCGGGAATTTCGCGGCGGATATCTTCCACGCGCTTGTAAAATTCGTTGGCGATTTCCACATGGTTAGAACCGGGCTGCGCCATCAATGCGAGCGTGATGGAGTTCTTGCCATTGCGCCTAAAGCCCGTGCGCGTATCCTTCGGTTCGTAATGGATGTCGGCTACATCCGAAATGCGAATGACCGTACCATCGGCAGCCGTCTTTACTGCAATGTTTTCGAATGATTTCGGGTCCAAAATGCGACCCAGCGTGCGGATAGAAAGCGTCGTCTCGCTTCCTTCGATAGAACCGGAGGGCAGTTCCAGGTTGCCCTTCTTGAGCGCAGCCGACATCTCGGCACCGGAAACACCCAACGCCTGCAAGCGTACCGGATCAATCCACAAGCGAACCGTCGGACGTTTCTCGCCCCAAATAGCAACTTCGGACACGCCATTGATTGTCTGCAGGCGTTCCTTCACAAAGTTATTGGCGATTTCGGAGACTTCCATCGGGTCGAGCTTGTCGCTCACAAGGCTCACCATCAGAATCGGGTCGTTGTCGCTATCGGACTTGTAGACCGTCGGCTCGTCCACGTCGTCGGGGAGCCTGCGGCGCACACGGCTCACGCGGTCGCGGATTTCATTCGCGGCCGCTTCCAAATCCATGCCGGTTTCAAATTCAATGTTGATGAAGGAGAAACCATCGCGGCTCGTAGACGTAAGCGCCTTGATTCCGGAAGCACTGTTGATGGACGCTTCCAAAATTTCGGTCACTTCGGCTTCCACCACCGCAGCGTTCGCACCAGGGTAAGATGTACGCACCTGGATAAGCGGGTAGTCCACATTCGGGTATTCACGCACGCCCAAGTTGGAGGCACCAAAAGCACCGAGCAAGATGATGACCAGCGCCATCACCGTCATGAGCACCGGACGACGTACGGATAGGTTCGCTACACTCATCGCTCCCCTACTCCACTTCGTAATCGGTATTGTGGCGGATTTCGCGGATACGCACGGAAATTCCCTCGCGCAAGCTGATCAGGCCGGAAGTAATCACGGTATCACCCTCGTCGAGGCCGGCAGTCACATCGACTGCAATCGGAGTGCGGAGGCCTGTTTCGACATGCTTGATTTTTGCCTTGCCGCCAGTCGCCACGAACACATAAGCACCATCTTTATCCAGCGTAAAAGCTTCTGCCGGAATCGGGATGCTCTTGGCCATTCCCGACTGCATCGACACATTCACTTTCGCATAGGAACCTGCCAAAAGTTCGCCATTCGCATTGTCGACCTCCACCATCACCCGGCGGGTACGGCTGCTTTCGGAAAGCGAAGCCTCGAGCGCCTTCACCACGCCCGACTTGGAAATATTGCGTTCCTCGTCCTTGACATCGACCGCATCGCCCACATTGAGGCTGGACGCATAGCGCTGCGGGAGAGCAAACTTGGCCTTGAGATATTCCACATCGCTGAGGGTAGCAATCGAAGTTCCCGTCGTAAGCCAGGCCCCTACCGACACGTTCACGAATCCGAGCCGGCCCGCAAACGGAGCTCGGACTTCGGTCTTTGCAATTTGCGCCTTGATAAGTTCCACAGATGCTTCGGTCGACTTGAGCGAGGCCTCGGCACTTTCCATGTCGGCCTTGGTAGCTCCGTCCTTTTCGAAAAGCGTCTTTACACGGTCGAATTTCTGCTGTGCGAGTTGCTGGTTCGATTCGGCCTGCTTGAGTTGCGCCTTGAGTTCGGAATCGTCAATCTTTGCAAGGAGAGCACCCTTCTGCACCTGGGCCCCGTCCTTCGCATAAAGGTTCATGAGCCTGCCAGACGTAGCCGCCGTAAGTTCCACGCTGTTCTTGGGTTCAAGCGTCGCCATCGCAGAGAATGTCTTGTTTGCCGAATGCGCCTCGGCGATATAGCCTTCCACCGCAATTTCACGAGCCGGTTTGCCGCCAGGGCCACCCTTTCCACCAGGACCGCCCTTGCCCTGGGGAGCACCGCCCGGAGCGCCGGAATCACCACCGGAACACGCAACAAGAGCTATAATCGTCAAAGAAAAAAGGGTTTTCAAGAGATGTCGCATACGGAATAACTTTTGTCCAGATTTTTGTTTCCTGTTTAGATGCCCAACCCAGTCTATACGTTGCAAAAAAAAGTCCAATCGTAAAAAAACTTGGAGTTTGCTAATTTAGCAAAAAAAAGGAATGTTTATTTAGTTCCAGCCGAATTCCGAGCGAATCCACGCACTCAGGTTCTCCGCGTCTTCTGCGGCCTTCTCCTTATTCGGATGACCGACAAAGCCTAGCGGGGAGTCCCCTCTCGGTTCAAAGGAAAAGCGGTACAAATTCTTCACTCCCCGTTTTTCAAGGATTTTCTTTGCCACATTCAGGAACCGGCGACATTGGGTCTTGTAATCTCCCACCAGCATCGGGCCATCCAGCAGCACTATTTTTGCCATCGGATGGTACGAACGGATGCTCTTGATAAACCTTACCGTGGCATTCACGAAGCCGGCCGAATCATTCATGCCACTTGCAAAATCGTTCGTTCCCAGATTCACAACGACTATATCCGGATGCCATTTGTTATGATCCCATTGATCGAACAAACTCCAATTCGTTCCAATTTTCTCGTACACAGCAGGCAGAAGATTTGACGTAGTCCCATCGTAATTGAGGAAAATTCCATGCCCTCCACTACAAATGTTATGAGCTTCTGCATTGAGGATTTTTGCAGTCTGCCCAGCATAGCCATAATACGAGCTTTCATGAATGAGTCCCGATTCCTCGTCTTGGTCAGTGAGCAGCACCTCTGCGCCGCAAGTTATGGAGTTCCCGATAAACTCCATTTTCCGTTTAGGCACCGCAGGCAAAAGACCCTTTTCTGCACGCCCCAACATGCGGAAGCCATAGAAATACACTTCTCCAACATTGCTTTCGCTCCTTTTATACAAGGTAATCACGTGCTTGCCATAAGGCAGTTCGGCAACAACCGGCACCATAGGAGTTTTTTCGTCTTCACCGAGCGACTTCGATTCTATTACCGAAGAAGGATCCTCTTCCCCGTCAACAAATACATCTAGATAAACAAGACCATTTGTCCTGATTTTCGCTTCTAGCGCCGAGCCAACAAAGGCTATCGTCACTGCAGTAGCCGACCACGACAAAACCGCGGAGTCACCCTCGCCATAACCAATTCGCCCGGAGTATTGCAAATCGTCTGAATCATACGGGACCCAGGTCCATTCAATGGCCTGAAAGTCACCTTCATTAATATCAGAATATTGTATGCTGTTACTGCAAGATACAAAGAAAAAAGCAAGCGTTATAGAGAGAAAAAAAATCTTCATAACGTCCAGCTTTTTTACTAGAACTTCACGTTCACACTGAGACCGCTTCCATCCTCTGTGAACTCAGGCAGAAAACGCACCCTTTCCGAGAACGACTTCGATGAAGTCGCACGGTAGACGCGCATGACGTCCAACACGGAAATTACACGGTTGAGAACGAGCGCACCAATGGACGCCTGGAATACAATGCGGGAAATGCGGTAGTGGCTCAGCCTATTCTTGTATTCGTCAATATGTTCCGTCGTTTCGGGATTGTCGCTGGAGCCCCAGTCCCACAGGATGCTGGAATCGAACTCGTCATCAATCTTCTTGCCGGAACGAATCATCGCCTGGTTGTAATCCTCGTTCATGTCCGGGGACGAATTCTGCCCGTCGACGCCGCCACGGCTGCGGTAATCCCCCACCGTATTGAGGAGCGAGACATCCTTGCTGTTCGTATTCAAGCCAGCATGGCGCACCGCGTAATCATGAGCAGAAGTTATGTAGCGGTTTCCGATGACATAGGAACCGATAGCCGTAATCCAGAGGGCCGCATCAACCCAGACAAAAGGACGCACCATCTTCTGTTCCCCCAGATACAGTTCGCCCATACCCGGAAGAAGCGCCGACGCACCCAGCCCAAGAAAAAGACTCTTGTCGTGATTACGGCTCACATTCTCGTCAACCGAAATCACGATTTGCGAAAAAGAGGCTGTTACAGCAAACAAAACGAGCAGGATAAGACGCATCAGAATCCCCAGGAGGCGCGGACATCCACACCAAACCCGTTAAAGAAGGAAAGTCCGCTATCAAAGTGCAACCGGTCGTACCAAGAAAGATCCTCTTCGTACAGGGACTTGTTATGCGAATGCGCCGTAAACGCAGCATCTACAGCGGAAATCAAGTGGTTGAGGATCAATCCACCAATAAACCACGCCTGCATGTCGGCCAGGTCATTGGCCTCGTTACGCATGGAGCGGTACTTGTTGCGGTTGCTGGACTGGCCGAGTTCCACAATCTCGGAGTTCGGGTCTTCCAGGCCAAGCGCATCGACCGTCGCCACGCTGTCCACGTCGTCCCAGCCGAGTACATACGTTGCACCGCCAATAATCTGGTACACTTCGGAAGCCTCATAGAAGCCAGCCTTACGTTCCTTCTTCAGTTTCTGCGGATTGTCGCCAAAAGCACGTTTGTGGTCGGTTTCCTTTTCATAAGGGAGTTGCCGGCCAGAATAGCATCCGCGGTTGTTGCCCGTGCCATACAAGGCTTCGCAGAAAGACTGACGGCTGCTCATGTAGCGTTCGACAAAGCGGGAATCTTGAGACGCATCGTCCAGGGACGTGAACAGGTCGTACATGGCATTCTCGTAACGGCCAATGGAATAATGCGCATCTGCAAACTTCTTGTACTTTTTCACTTGCTCGTCGTAGCGGTAGACCGTGTTATAGTACCACCCCGCCCACAAGCCGGCTTCGAGAGCCAGGTAGATCACGCCACGGGCATAAGTGAACTTGGAGCCGCCCACATAGAGCTGACCGCTGCCCGGAACAACAAGGGACATGAACAAAGCCTTGCGCGGGCTCTTGTACTTACCCTTCATCTCGTCGATACCGTGAACCTTGGAAACCTTGACCGGACCGAGCAGATCTCGACGGCTCATACTGGAAGAAGAAAGGGCCGAAGCCTGTTCGGAACTGCTGGAACTGAGAGCAGCAAGGGAATCCTGCTTTTTGGCTCTCTCCATAGCGGCGTTTACCGCAGCAATATATTCCTTCACCTTTGTGGAATCAACCGCGGCAGAATCGACCTTGGCAGAATCGGCAACTGCGGAGTCCTGAACAGCCAAACTGGAAGAAACCGGAACTTCCATACTACTCGAAGAAACAACAACAGAGCTTGACACAGGAGTCACACTACTGGAACTGGGCTTTTGAACCAGGATGCTACTGGAACTGACCGCAGCACTGGAAACCGGTGCGGGGGTCGCTGCGGGAGCCACGCTACTTGAACTCGGGACCGCTTTCACAGAATCAGCAGACTGCTGAGCAGCCTCCGCCTCGAATTCCGCAAACAGGTCGCGGGTCTGGGCAAAGGACTGCGCCACAAAAACACTAGCCACACAGGCAAAAAGAGAAAAGGCAAAATTGCGCATACACCGCTAAAATAGCAAATGTATGCGCAATCTAGCCAATACAAACGTTCAAATTAGGCCGGAAAGGCTCAACTAACCGGGGAATCGACGGTTCACGTGCGCTTCGACGACGTTCACCACGTAGTCGCCCAGCTTTTCGCAGTCGTTCACCACGTCCATGTAGTGGACGCCCATCTGGTAGCTGTATTCCTGGTTCTCGATATCGGTGACGTTCTTCTCCTTGAGGAGCTTGCGGTAGTCGTTGATTTCGTTTTCCAGGTTCAGCGTGCGGTTCGCATCGGCCGATGCATGGTCGCTAATGACATCGATCATGTTCGTAAGCGCACTGTCGCAAAGCTGCATAATGTGCTTGATATGGCCGTACTGGTTTTCGGTAAAGTCATCCTTGCTGCGGAACTTGCGGTTGATGGCACGGGCCATGTTGTAGCAGGCATCGCCGATACTCTCGATTTCGGAAATCTCGCGGAGCATCGCCTGGATGATCGTCTTACTTTCAGGACTCAGGCGGCCTTCCGAAACCTTGTTCAGGTAGTTCGCAATCTCGATTTCCATACTATCGCTGATGCCTTCGCACTTCTCGATACGGGCGAACAGTTTCACGAAATCGTTTTCATCCTTCATCTCGAGCAGTTCGGGCACCATGCGGAACATCTTCTGCGTGCGGACTGCGAACAAGTTAATTTCCTTGCGGGCTTCAAAGAGCGAAAGTTCTGCAGTGCTCATGAGGCCAGCGCTGATAAACTTGACCTTGAAATCTTCGCCGTCTTCCTTTTCGCGGATAATCTTGCAGATGAGTTTTTCCATCGGCTTGATGAACCA
Source organism: Fibrobacter sp. (assembly GCA_017412605.1). Lineage (GTDB taxonomy): Bacteria > Fibrobacterota > Fibrobacteria > Fibrobacterales > Fibrobacteraceae > Fibrobacter. The sequence goes on from JAFPWY010000004.1 coordinate 362,792, forward strand.
GATGAGGATAAGCACGTTGCAGAGGTTGAATGCCGTATGGAAGGCAGATAGCGCGTAGGTCACACGGACGCTCGCCTGGGCAACTTCTTCTTCGGTATGCGGCACGAACGTCGGGTCGAACCCCACGATGCTGCACACCATGTTCACGAACGGGCGGAACACTATCAATACCCACACCACGCCGAACACGTTGAAGAGCATGTGGGCCAAAGCCGCGCGCCTTGCCTGCGTACTAGCCGAAAGGGCCGCGAGGTTCGATGTCACCGTGGTACCGATGTTTTCGCCCATCACGAGCGCAATGCCCTGGTAAATCGGGAGCACGCCGCTACTGCAGAGCAAGAGCGTAATCGCCATGATGGCCGCAGACGACTGCACGCACATGGTAAGGATGCTACCCAATAGCAAGAACAGGAGCGTGCTGAAGATCCCCCAGCCGCCGGTCGTCGAAAAGAAGTTGATGACGGCCTGGTTGTGAGCCAGGTCCATCGCCACGGCATTCTCGCGCAGCGTGGTAAGGCCCAGGAACATGAACGCGAAACCGAACACGAATTCGCCGATACTCTTGGTCGAGTTCTTCTTGGTGTAAGAAAGGATGATGCCGAGGGCGAAGAAGGGCCACACCACCGAGCTCATGTTGAACTGGAACCCGAATATCGACATGATCCACGCCGTGGCTGTGGTACCGATGTTCGCGCCCATAATAACAGGAATGGCCTGACTCAACGTGAGCAGGCCAGCATTAACGAAACTTACGGTGAGGACGGTCGTAGCGGTAGAAGACTGCACCGAGGCCGTAACGAACGTGCCTGTGAGGAGGCCTCCGATACGGTGCTTGGTCATGGTACCAAGGACTGCGCGGAGGTGTCCGCCAGTGAGTTTCTGCAAGCCTTCACTCATCGTCTTCATGCCGAACATGAGGAGCGCAAGGCAACCAATCATTTTAAGAATTGCAAGAATCATACTTTAAATCCAATCCTAATTTCAGTACCGAATCCGACAGCCGAATTCAGTTGTATTGTTGCGTGGAGAACTTCCGCTATGTGCTTTACGATAGCAAGCCCGAGCCCCGTTCCACCTGTTTCCTTGGAACGGCTCTTGTCTACGCGGTAAAAGCGCTCAAAGACACGCGACTGGCATTCTTCCGGAATGCCGATGCCGGTATCCTTCACCACGATAGCGCCCGGTTCAACAACAACGGCAACTTTGCCGCCTTGCTCCGTATAGCGAATGGAGTTATCCACTAGGTTAAAGACCATCTCGTAAAGCAGTTTCGAGTTTCCCTGGATTTCCGCAGCCTTATCGCCATCCAGCGAGACTGATACGGATTTTTTGCTTGCCTTCAGGCTAAGGTCCTCGACGCAGCCGTGCGCCACGTTCCAGAGGTTGACCTTTTCGTTCAGGTCAAACAGTTCGCCTTGTTGCCCATCCAGTTTCGAGAGCGTGATGATGTCGTTCGCGATGGACTGCAGGCGGAGCGCTTCCTTGTGGATTTTGCCCGCAAACATCTTGACATCTTCAGGTTTTGCCATGTCGTTCTCGATAAGTTCCGCATAGCCCGAAATAGAGGTCAACGGCGTCTTCAGCTCGTGAGAAGCATTCGCCGTAAACTCGTCCTTCAGGTGCGTTATCTTCTGCTTTTCGTTCGAGAGCTGCTCGATGGTCAACTGCAGCTCAAGATCCTGCTTGCGTATGGTATTGACAAGCGGTGCGATTTCCTTGTAGACGTTCTCGATTTTCATCCACTCGGGAGTTCCCAACTGGTCCACCAGCTTTTGTAGCGGACTAATGAAGGCTCGGCTAAGCCCGATTGCAATGAGAATTGCCGCAGCGACAATGGCCGCCAACAAAACAATAAGGTACGGAATCGTCTTGGAAAATACCTGCTGCAAGTTCGCCTGGCGCATTCCGAGGCGCAGCACCTTGCCATCATTCAGGCGCTTGGCAAAGTAGAACACCTTTGCCTGCAAGGTAGAGGAATAGCGGAGATCTTCGCCAGCCCCTTTCGCAAAGGCATCTATGACCTCTTCGCGGTCATTGTGATTTTCCATCTTGACCGTTTCGGCATCGCTATCGTAAAGGATTCCTCCCTTCGAATCGATGAGCGTTATGCGAAGGTCCTTGCTTGCAAACTTTGAAAGCTTTTGAGGCTCGTCGCCAAGGGCTTCCCCGACATACGCTGTCTCTATCAGGCGCAGGTTCTCGCGAAGTTGGCTCTTGAGCTGGCCCGCCATTTCCCCTTCAAAAACCTGCATTGTAAAGTAAACCGCACACAGGGCTGCAATCACCCCCATATAGATCAAGCTATATCTTATGCGGTCCTTCATTGCGCCTTGTAACCTACATTGCGAACGGTTTGAATGATGGACCCTTGCTCACCCAATTTTTGTCGGAGGGTCTTGATGTGCATATCCACCGTTCGAGTGTCCATCTTGAAATCGATGCCCCAAATCTTTTCCAGAATCTGCTGCCTGGAATAGACGAGCCCCGGTTGAGACATGAGAAGTTTCAGGAGCTCGTATTCCTTATAGGTGAGTTCCACGTTCCCGCCATCGGCGGTAACGATGCGCTTACCCATATCGATGCAAACACCCCCGAGCGATAGCGAAGTCTGTTCCTCGGAATCGGCTTTCAGCGTGCCCGCACGGCGGAGCAGCGCCTTGACGCGCGAAATGAATTCCAGAATACCGAAAGGCTTTGCAATGTAATCGTCCGCACCCGCGTCGAGACCCTTGACCTTTTCGATTTCAGAGCCCTTGGCAGTAATCATGATGACAGGGACACTCTTAGTAGCGTCCTGTGCGCGGAGGCGCCTCAGAATACTTAGGCCATCTTCTCCCGGCAACATGATATCGAGAATAATCAGGTCGGGCACGCATGTCTTGACAGCCTCGTCTAAGCCCTTCCCGCAGTCGAAAGCGTTCACATCAAAACCGCTACTTTTAAGCGCGTAGGCTTCCATCTCGCGGATTTCGGAATCGTCTTCAACAATGTAGATTGTATTCATTTTGCGGATTTTCCAATCACCAAGATAAAAACACAATACAGTCTATGCAATGTCTAAAACAAAAGCTTCGCAAAGGTTTTATTTATACTTTACATGGATTTTACAAATCAGAATTTGACTAGAAAAGCCTATCTTCAAAATTCACCTAGAAACGAGCAAGGTCCTAATCTATATCTTGAAACGGAAACAAGTTTCCGACAAGATATGATTACGACATCCTTCGACGAACAATGGGCAAAGCCCATTTCCCGCGCTAAAGCGCGGAGTCTCAGTAGCAAAGAGCGCGAACCGAAGCTGTATAAAAATACAGCGAGTGCGAGCGCGATGCCGTATGGCGACGTTTATAGGCAAATTTATGTAGAGAATTTCTTGTTGGCGTGAGCCTCTACCACATTCACCACGTAGTCGCCCAGCTTTTCGCAGTCGTTCACCACGTCCATGTAGTGCACGCCCATCTGGTAGCTGTACTTCTGGTTTTCGATATCGTCGACATTCTTCTCCTTGAGGAGCTTGCGGTAGTCGTTAATCTCGTTTTCCAGGTTCAGCGTACGGTTCGCATCCACCTGCTGGCTATCGTCGAGAACAGCTATCATATGCTCGAGCGCCTTGTCGCACAGGCCCATGATATGCTTGATATGCTCGTACTGCTCCGCGGTAAAATCTTCCTTGCTGCGGAACTTGCGGTTGATGGCGCGCGCCATGTTGTAGCAGGAATCGCCAATGCTTTCGATTTCGGAAATTTCCCTGAGCATTGCCTGAATGGTCGTCTTGCTCTCGGGGCTCAGGCGGCCTTCGCTCACCTGGTTCAGGTACTTCGCAATCTCTATTTCCATGTTGTCGCTGATGCCTTCGTACTTCTCAATGCGGGCGAACAACTTCACGAAGTCGTTCTCTTCCTTCATTTCGAGCAGGTTCGGTACGAAGTTGAACATCTTACGAGTGCGGGTCGCAAACAGGCTGATTTCCTTGCGGGCCTCAAGGAGCGAGAGTTCCGGAGTGCCCATCAGGCCAGAGCTAATGAAGTGCAGGCGGGGATCTTCCTCTTCATCGGATTTCTTGGGCTTAATGACCCTGCAAACAAATTTTTCGATGTACTTGATGAACCAAATCTGGATGAATGTGTTCGAGACGTTGAACGCCGAGTGGAACGTGGCGAGCACCACGGAAATCTTCGCAAGGTTCTTTTCGTAACCCGGTTCGCCCATGTGGATGGAGAGGTCGAAGCCAACCACGTTACAGACGGCAGCGAGGAACCACTTGAGCACGATGATTACCCAGATAACGCCTATCACGTTAATCGTAAAGTGAGCAAGGGCCGCGCGGCGAGCCTGCGTATTGGCGGAAAGCGCCACGATGTTCGCGGTAATCGTCGTACCGATGTTTTCGCCAAGCACGAGCATGATGCCCTGGTCAATATGGAGCACGCCGGTGGAGCAGAGGATCATCGTGATGGCCATGATGGCGGCAGAAGACTGCACGCACAGGGTAAGCACCGTACCCATCACGAGGAAGAACAGCGAGTTGAAGAAGTTCGGGTCGCTGAAGCGGGCAAAGAACGAACTGATGGAAGCGCTCGCACCCGGATCCTGTACTACCGCGAAACCAGTTTCCTTGAGGGTCGTAAGACCGAGGAAGAGAAAACCGACACCGAACAGGAACTCGCCCAGCACGCGCTTCTTGTTCAGGTACACGAGAATGATACCGATGAAGAACGCCGGGTAGACGAAGTTCGCGATGTTGAACGAGAACCCGAGGCTCATGATCCATGCCGTTACCGTCGTACCGATGTGGGCGCCGAGGATAATCGAGATGGCCTGCATGAGCGTAAGGAGCCCCGCATTAACAAAAGAGACCGTCATCAACGTGGTGGCGGTCGAACTTTGTACTGAGGCTGTAACGAACATGCCGGTGAGCATTCCCGTGAAACGATTCGTGGTCATGGTTCCGAGCACATGTCTGAGCTGCGGACCGGCCATTTTTTGCAAAGCCTCGCTCATGGACTTCATACCGAACATGAGCAGGGCTAGGCACCCTAACATTTTTAACGCCATCCAAGTCATAATTATAGGACCTTCCTATGAAGCGCCACTACCGGATCATCGTCGCTGCCTTTCAGCTAGTTCGGGCTCATGGCGGTGAATTGTTGTTTGTAAAGCTGGCGTAAAATATAGAAAAAAATAGGTAAAATTTAACCACCAAAAAAAAATGGTAAACCAAACTCGTTGAATTAGGGACAACGAGGATGGTTAGAGGCTAGAGGTTAGGATCTAGGGGCTAGGGGGAATGAGGGGGCGGCACTTCGTGCCTTTGAGGTATGAGGCATCTAGCCTCATCGCTCACTGCTCATGGCTCATCGCTCATGCCTTTTTCCTTACAGACTTCTTACCATGGCAACGGCCTGGCTCGCGATGCCTTCGCCCCTGCCGGTAAAGCCGAGTTTTTCGGTCGTGGTGCCCTTGATGCCAATCTGCTTCACGTCGAGGCCGAGCACGCGGGCGATGTTCGCCTTCATCTGCTCCTTGTGCGGGTTCACCTTCGGGCGCTCGCACATCACGATGCTGTCGATATTCACGATTTCGAAACCGGCCTTGCGGACTTCCTCGCCCACCTTGCGCAACAGTTCCAGGCTGTCGGCACCCTTGAACGCGGGGTCGGTATCCGGGAAGTACGTGCCGATGTCGCCGAGGCCAGCGGCACCGAGCAAAGCGTCGCTAATCGCATGCAGAAGCACGTCGGCATCGCTGTGGCCGAGCAGGCCCTTCTCGTAGGGGATGTCTACCCCGCCGATAATGCACTTGCGGCCTTCCACCAACTTGTGAACGTCGAAACCAATACCAGAACGATAAATTTTGTCCATAAAAAGTCCTTTTCTATTCCTTTAAAAAATAAAAAAATAAGGGACTCCGATGGAGTCCCCCATTACGCTACATTCGCCTCACTGTTAGTCCTTGAGACAACGAACAGAGAGAGCATTATTCTTGTTACTGTAGCCTCTGGCCCCGGAGCCTGGGAGCGCTATGTAGGCTTGGAGGTCATCGTACTCAGTGGCACTCCACATGTAGGCATACTCGCCTTTATCGTCAAAGTAACCATTGGGGGCCCTGATACCAGCCGGAAGCACAGAGAAGCCCACGCTGTCCGTACCGGCTTCTACATATTCCCAACCTGTTTTCGACCTGAGGACACGTCCACACGTTGATATACCGCCCAACTCAGTATACAAAATGTCCCATTCTGAATACGACGGAACGTGCCAACCGTCGGGACAGATTCCCTGCACGCGGCCCGTGTCAAGGTGGCATTCGTGACCATAACCGCACTCGTCCTCAGACTTGTCCACTGCTGCCGCCCAAGTGTACAGGCGTCCGTACATAGCGCAATCACCTTCCGTACCTCCGCTGCCACCACCACACCAACTGTTTTCCACTTTGTAGTTCAAGTTCTCCGCCATCCAGGTCTGTGAGCCGATGGTCACTACCCTGTAGAGTTGCTTGTCGCGTGGGTCAACCATCCAATCGTCCATAAATCCCTTTCCGTCGGCACCATCCTTGCCGTTTGAAATCGTCCCAACGACATTGCCGCCGCAGGTAAGTTCAAAGCCAGAACTGTCGCTCAAAGCGGTCGCCGTGCAAGATGTTCCCGGATCCCCCTTCAGCGATTCAAGCCATGAATTGACATCCGTAATGGTCGGATCTTCTTCCTTGGCAACTTCGTAAGCCGATTTGCCCTCTTTACCATCTGTTCCATTGTGAAGCACACCGGTAAAATCCCTGCCACAAGAAATCTGGATGTCACCATTTTCAAGAGTCTTGCCCGTGCAACTTTCCCCCTGCGAGTCAATGACGCTTTCACCATCGGAACCATTCGTCACCGTAACGACTTTACCATCACAGGTTAAATCATACCCGTTCTTTTCTTCATTTGCTTTCACCGTGCAATTTTCGCCCGATTTACCTTGAACGCCCTGCGCTCCAGAATCGCCCTTGGCTCCATTCAATAGCACTCCGACCGAATCACCACCACACAGCACTTTGTAACCATTCTCAATAGGCTTTACCGTGCACGAAGCTCCATCTTTTCCATTCTTACCATCGGTACCATTTTTTCCGTCCTTGCCGTCTACCCCATCCTTACCATCGGAACCTTTCACAACCGCGGCGTTCAAATTAGTCCATTCGCTGGCTGCACACAGGTAAGCCTTTGCGGAATCCTTCACGTACACCAATTCGCCTTCATTTTCGGCGGTGCACTCGGCCAAATTCTTGAACTTGTCGACAGAAACCAGACCCGTGGTTTCGGTGACGTTAGTCGTTTCATCACCGCAAGCGGTAAGGAATGCGGCTGCAGCCAATGCAAGAGCCGACGGCCATAGTAATTTATTCATAAGATTCCCCTTATTGATTTGCTCCCCTTTATACAGGGAAATTTCTCTTTTTAAATATAATTTATCATGTAAATATCCCCTCCCGGCGTTGCACAATTTCACACCTTCAGCCCCTCGCTTCTTTTTTGTTTTGGGGATGGCGGGACCATAAAATATTATCTTTTTCCAAAAAGAGGATTTGATATGAAAAACTTTAGCGACAGCATCAAGTACGTCGGCGTAGACGACAGCGACTTGGACATTTTCGAAGGGCAGTACGACCTCCCGAACGGGGTGACCTACAATTCCTACGTCATCATGGACGAGAAGGTCGCGGTGCTCGACACCGTAGATTCCCGCAAGGTGGACGACTGGATGGAAAACCTCAAGAAGCAGCTCGACGGCAAGGCGCCCGACTACCTGGTAGTCCACCACATCGAGCCCGACCACGCCGGCGGCATCCTGGCCTTCGTGAAGGCCTACCCCGATGCAACAATCGTCTCGTCGGCCAAGGCGTTCGCGATGCTCCCGCAATTCGCACCGCTGCCGCAAGCGCAAAAGACGCTCACCGTCAAGGAAGGCGACACGCTCGCGCTCGGCAAGCACACGCTCCAGTTCATCGGCGCACCGATGGTGCACTGGCCCGAAGTCCTGTTCAGCTACGAGCAGTCCGAAAAGGTGCTGTTCTCCGCTGATGCGTTCGGCAAGTTCGGCGTGTACGATGCCGACCCGGACGATTGGGCCTGCGAAGCCCGCCGCTACTACTTCAATATCGTGGGCAAGTACGGCAACCAGGTACAGGCGGTGCTCAAGAAGGCCGCCGCGCTCGACATCAAGACCATCTGCCCGCTGCACGGTCCGGTGCTCGCCGAAAATCTCGGCTACTACATCGACAAGTACAACACCTGGAGCAGCTACACTCCCGAAGACAAGGGCGTGCTTATCGCGTTTGGCACCATGCACGGGAACACGGCCAAGGCCGCCGAAGTCCTGAAGCAGAAGCTGACCGCCGCCGGAGTGGAAAAGGTCGTCGTTTCCGACCTCGTCCGCGACGACATGGCCGAAGTCATCGAAGACGCCTTCCGCTACGACCGCATGGTCATCATGGCCCCGACATACGACGCCGGGCTTTTCCCCGCGATGGAAGATTTCCTCAACCACCTCAAGGCAAAGAACTACTGCAACCGCAAGGTGGGCATTGTTGAAAACGGCACGTGGGCACCCATGGCCGCAAAGAAGATGACCGAAATCGTGTCGACGTTCAAGAACGTGACGCTCACGGAAACTGTAGTAACGATCAAATCCGCGCTGAACGTAGATTCCGAAGCATCACTCGACAAGCTCGTTGCCGAGCTGGTCTAAGAATCTCGAGCCTTAATAACCATTAACAAAAAATCCCCCGCCATCGCGGAGGATTTTTTTCAGTCAATGTCTACTGCTTACGCAATCAAAGCCAAGTTCGGGAAAATTCCGATGACAATCAAGGCAATCGCGGCGACCGTCACGCCAAAGCGGAGCAAGTAGGCGAACGGAGTGGAGCCGCAGCCGATCTTCTTGCATTCGCACTTGTTCTTGACAGGCATAAAGAGCACGAACGCGACACGCAGATAGTACACCGCAGCCACGAGGGACAGGCCAAAGCCCGCAATGGCGAGCCAGCCGAGCCCACCGGAGAAGGCTTCGGTGAACAGCGAGAACTTGGCCAAGAAACCGGCAACCGGCGGGAGGCCGGCAAGGCTTGCAAGGCAGACCGTCACGCCGAGGGCGACATACGGGCGCTTGCGTCCACTGCCCTGGAGGTCTTCCAGATTCTCGTTACGGTCTTCGCGACCGGCCAAGTAGGCAATACCCGTCAGCGCACCGGCACTGGCCACAGCGTAAGTGACGAGGAAATAGAACATGGCGCCCATCTGCACCGTGCCATCCTTGGCATAGTTCGGGAGCAAGAGGCCAATGACGATGAAGCCCGCATTCATCACGGCGGAGAACGCGAGGATACGGCGGATAGACTTTTGGGCAAGACCACTAAAGGCGCCGATAATCATGGAAAGCAGCGCGACGATAAGCACCATGTAGAACAGCCCCTTGGACTGGCTTGCAATGGTGACCGGCTCGGCGAGGTTCCAGGCCGGAGCCGTTGCAGCTTTCGTAACGAGGATTCCCAGCCAAACAGAAGCGAGAGCGGCAAGAGCGCCCACCTTCACGACAGCGGCCATGAAACCAGTCACGGCAACGGATGCGCCCGTGTAAACGTCGGCAACCCAGAAGTGCACCGGAGCGGCACCCGCCTTGAACAGGAGGCCAATCACGGTCAAGAGCACGCCGATACCGTAAAGCGCTTCACGGCCATCGAGGCAAGAGGCAAAGAAATGCGTCGTACCGGTAGCGCCGTAAACAAGCGCCACGCCATAGAGGAATATGGCGCTGAAGATGGAGCCCGAGACGAAGTACTTGAACACGCCTTCGTTCGCGTTCACGTCTTTGCGGCGAATACCGACCAGGGCGTAAATCGGGAAACTCGCGAGTTCCATGCCAATAAAGAGCGCAAGGAAATCAATCGCCTGAGTCATGAGGCATGCACCGCACGTCGCAAGCATCAGCAAAGCGTAAGCCTCGCCGCCCTTGTACTTCTCGTGACCAAGCGTCCACTGGAGGCCGGCAATCCCGAGGAAAGCGCAGAACATGACGGATGCGCCGAGAACCTTGCGGACAGGATCCATGGCGTACAGGTTGAACATCACGTCTGTCGTGCAAAGGTAGTAGGCGGCCATGCCGGTGATGACAAACAGCGATGCTACCCAAGGGAGAATCTTGTGCTTGTTCTCGTCCTTGATGAACGGTTCTGCCGCAAGGCATATCAATGCGCCAACGGCAACGATAACAATCGGCAATAAATTGATGTAGTTACTCATTTTCTGTAGCCTCCACGTTTGCTTGCGCGGATTCATTTGCCTGTGCGGCATCGGCAGCAATCATCTGCTGGATAAGCGCAGCGCGTTCGGATTCGTCAAAACCGGCCTCGGCCAGCGTGGAATCCAGCTGGGCGATTTCCTTCTCCGTCATCGGGTGATGTTCCTCAGTTGCCTCGACAGCATCGGAAGCCTGCTCGGCAAGCGAATCAGCCGGAATAGCCTCTGCGGGTTCGCCCTCCTGACCGGAGAGTTTGCTCATTTCCTCGATGGCATCTTCGTCAAAGAGGTGCAGGGAATTGGTGATGAAAGCCGGATGGATACCGAACGTGAGGAGCAGGGCGACCATGATACCGAATGCGGAGCCTTCGAGCGCAGTCATGCGCTTGCCTTCTTCGTATTCGCGAGCCTGCTTGCCGAAGATGACCTTCTGGACAAAGCGCAGCATGTAGGCGGCGGAAAGAATCAGGCAGAAGCCAGCCACCACGGCCGGAAGCGGACCCATATCCCAAATGGCGAGAAGCACGGTAAATTCACCGACAAAGCCTGCCGTACCGGGAACGGCAAGCGCCATGATGGCGGCAAAACCGAACAAGGTACTGAACACGGGATTCTTGCCGGCAAGGCCGCCCATGAGCGTAATGTCGCGCGTACCGGTCATGCGTTCGGCGACACCCGCGAGATAGAACTGAACACCGGCGGAAATACCGTGAGCGACCAAGAGCACGAGCACGGCCGGCAACATTGCCTCGGAGAGGCTGAACACGCCAGCGACCGCAAGGCCGAGGTGACCCATGGAACTGTAAGCCAAAAGCTTCTTGGCATCCGTAGCACGCAGGGCAAGCAGTGCGCCGTACACAGCCGTCGCAAGTCCGAGCCAAAGCATCACGTTCACGACCGTCATGGAGAGCGGGAAAATCGGAAGAATCCAGGCGATAAAGCCGAACACGCCCGCCTTGCTCATCGCACCCGTCAAGATGGCGGAAAGCGGAGCCGGAGCCTCGGCGTAGGTAATGGCCTGCCAGCCGTGGAACGGGAAAATCGGAGTCTTCACGAGGAAGGCGAGCAGGAAGCACATCAAGATGACGAACTGCGTCTCGGCAGGCAGCCCCTGGAGGGCGATAGCGAACGAGAGCAGCAGCGAGTTATCGGCAACGGTGAGCAGGTACCAAAGAGCAACCATCATCGGAGCGGAACCCACGAGCGTGTAGATGGCGAACGTCATCGCCGCCTTCGTACGCTCCTTTCCACCGTAACCAGCGATCATCACGGCAGCCGGAATGACCATGGCCTCGAAGAAGAAGAAGAACAGCACTGCATCTGCAGAGAGGAAGGTTCCGTTCATGGCGCCCATCAGCGCGAAGATGCCGATGGCGAAGTTACGGTAGTTCTTCTCGAAGCTGTTGCGCGCGGTAATCAGAGCCACGAGCGACAGGCCGCAAGAAAGGAACACCATCCAGGCGCCAAGGCCGTGGCTGTACAGGTAGTAATAGACCGGACCCTTGCAGCCGGGGATGCGGAACCATTCCATGGGTTCGGTAGCCTGGTTTCCGCCGGCCACCAGAGCGATGGACATGGCGAAGAAGGCGACACCGAAAAGGAAGGCCAAACGGGAAGACGACTTGGAATCTTCCTTGGAAGTCGCGACCATCAGGATAGCAGCGACAAACGGAGCCAGGACAAGGAGATGTAACAACATTAGATGGAACCTCCAGTCAAAAGGACAACAGCCACAAGGATGGCGACGCCCGCCACGCTAAGGGCAAGCTGCAGTCGGACCTTGCGGACCTGGAAAGCGGCAGCACCGTCGCCCAGAATCTCGGCGATGGCACCCACCATCCACTGTATTGCCTGCAGGATTTTCTCGACGACGACGTCGGCAATCCAGGCAAGCACGGCAACCGGGATGATACCGCAGAACTTATGGACCCTGTCAAAGAAGAACGTCCAGTCGGCCTTGAAGCCCTCGGGAGCAGAAGAACCCTTGGCTTCGGGAACGCGGGACGAACCATAAACCTTGAGCGCGATGAACATACCGAGCAGTGCGGCCAGAGTGCCGAGCCCGGCGAAGATGAGCGGATTCACGTGGGCCATGTGGGCGGCGCCAGCCTGAGCGGCACCGACGACCGGAGCGAGGGAATCCTTGAACATCGTCATTCCGAGCGAATCAGCCCAGAAGTAACCGGCAAAGATAGCGCCGATCGAGAGCACGACCATCGGGATGAGCATGGAAGCCGGAGCTTCGTGGATGTGTTCCTCGCTCTCCTTGCTGCCGCGGTAGCTACCGAAGAAGGTCAGGATGATGAGGCGGCTCATGTAGACAGCCGTAATGACAGCAGTCAAGAGACCGATACCGTAGAAGACCGGGCCCATGGGGCCGCTCGTGTAGAGGCGTTCCAGAATCAGGTCCTTAGACCAGAAACCGGCAAAGCCCGGGAAACCGATAATGGCGAAGAATGCGAAAATCATGACGCATGCCGTCACCGGGGTCTTCCGGAGCAGGCCACCCATCTTGCGCATGTCCTGTTCGCCGGCGAGAGCGTGAATCACAGCACCGGCACCGAGGAAGAGTGCCGCCTTGAAGAAGGCGTGGGTGAACACGTGGAAGATAGAAGCGTCGAAGGCGCAGACGCCAGCAGCCATGAACATGTAGCCCAGCTGGGAAATCGTCGAGTAGGCAAGCACCTTCTTGATGTCGTTCTGGAAAAGACCCGCCATAGCAGCCCAGAAGGCAGTCGCAAGGCCGACCAGCGTGATGATGAGCAGCACGACCGGCAAGAGCGAGAAGAGGTTACCCATACGGGCAAGTAGGTACACACCAGAAGTCACCATGGTCGCGGCATGGATGAGGGCGGACACGGGAGTCGGACCCGCCATAGCGTCGGGGAGCCAGGTGAGGAGCGGAATCTGAGCGGACTTACCGGTGCAACCGATAAAGAACAGGAGCCCGGCCAGTGAAAGCAGCGGGAGCACGATTTCGACATGGCCACCGGCAATCAGCATCTGGATAAAGGCGCTCAGCGAATCGTAGTTGAGGATTTCGGAACCGCCCACAGTCACGAGGCAGAGCATACCGAGCAAGAAGCCGATATCGCCCACGCGGTTCACGATGAACGCCTTGTTCGCAGCCTTGCAGTTGGAGAGGTCCTTGTTCCAGAAGCCAATGAGCAGGTAGGAGCAGAGCCCCACGCCTTCCCAGCCGAGGAACGTGAGCAGCAGGCTATCCGAAAGCACGAGAACAATCATGCTGAACAGGAACAGGTTGATGTAGGCGAAGAACCGGGCGAAGCCGCGGTCACCGTGCATGTAACCGATGGAGTACAGCGCGATGAGCGAGCCGATACCCGTCACGAACAGGAGCATGATGCGGGAGAGCCCGTCGAACAGGAAGCCGATATCCACCTTGAACAGCGGAATGTCAATCCAGTTGCAGAGCGTCTGGCGCAACCCCTCGGTGGGCATGCCCCAAGCCAAAAGGACCACGCTTGCAAAAGCCAGCACAGGGAAAATCACGGCGAGGAAGCCGACAATGCCCTCGGCCGGGCCCTTCTTGCTGCCGGAAGAAATCACGGCGATAGCGCCCAGGAGGACAGTACCGACCAGCGGGAAGAGCGGAATAAGCCAAAGCGGTAAATTTGTCATTGTTTACCCCTTCATGTTGGAATACGTGTCGGCGTCAACGCTTTCACGGTTACGGAAAATGAGTATGACCATGGCAAGACCGACGCAAGCTTCCGCCGCGGCAATCGCGATGGAGAACAGCGGAACAATCTGGCCTGCGACACTCAGGTCGGCAGGCAGGGTCTTTGCGAACCCGACAAAGGAGAGGTTCACCGCGTTCAGGGCGATTTCGACACCCATCAGCACAAAGAACACGTTACGGCGTGCAATCGCCACAATCAGGCCGATGGAGAAAAGAATCAGCGCAAGGACCTGCACGTAAATAGCTTCCAATGCCATTATTTTTCCTCCTTGTCGTCAGAATCTACAGAACCGAGGCGCTTCTTGGCGAGGAGCACCGCCGCCGCCATCGACGACAGCAAAAGCAAGCCAAGGATCTCAAACAAGATGAAGTAACCCGGGCCCGTCTGCGCGACATCGAACAGCGTGCGAGACGTGAGAGCCACAGAACCGCGGAGCGTCGTTTCGTCAAACGCCATCGGGGTACGCACGAGGACAAACCCGACGAGGGCAGCAAGCACAATGACGCCCGGAATGACAAACAGCGAGACGCCGTCGAACATCGGGGTCTTGGAATCGCGGGCTCCGTTCAGCACCATGATGACAAACGTCAGGAGCATCATGATGGCACCGGCATAGACCATGACCTGCACCACCCCGATGAAGGGGCTGCCCAGCAGGCCGTAGATGCCAGCGAGCGAGAGCATAGACAGCACGAGCGAAAGTGCACCGTACAGCGGGTGCCTCGACAGGAGAACGCACAGCGCGCTACCCACGGCGAGGATTCCCAGAATAATAAAGTATATCAGGGCAAGCATTACTTCACCTCCATTCCCCAGACCTTGCGGGCCTCGGCATTCTTAGTTCCGCCCGGAGCCACTTGGCTCTGTTCGTCTTCGGGATAATCCTTCGGATCCCAGGCGGTAAGGTCTTCCAGGTGAGCAACGAACTCGTCGCGGGTCCTGTGCTCAAAAGAAATCACCTTGGTATCCATGCGGAGCGCATCCACCGGGCAGGCTTCGGCGCAAAGGCCGCAGAACACGCAAGTCAAATGGTCAATGTCGAAACGCTTCACCTTCTTTTCGATGCGCGGATCGTCGCTAGCCGTTGCCTCGATAAAGATGCAGTGGGCAGGGCAAGCCGCGGCGCACATGCCGCAGGCCACGCAACGCGGAGTGCCATCGGGCCTGAGCATCAGGCGATGCCTAGCGCGGTAGGTGTTGCGGATTTCCGGCTGGCCTTCCGGGTAAGAAATCGTCGGCAGGGTCTCGTAACGGAACAGGCCGCGGGCGGCGTGCTTGAGCGTCGTCCAAAGACCGCGTATTGCCTCGAAAACATAGAGACGTTCGACCCAGTTCATGGGCCTCTGTTTAATAACGCGCATTAGTTACCCCCTACGAGTTTTGCGATGACGGCAGTCACCACGAGGTTGATGAGGGCGATGTTCAGGATAATCTTCCAGCCGAGGTGCATCACGTGGTCATAGCGGAAGCGCGGCAGAGTCCAGCGGACCCAAATCCACACCCAGCAGAAGAACACGCTCTTTGCGATAAGCACCAGCAAGTGGATGAGGGCGGTGCCCACCGCGGTAGCGAGGCCACCCACGGCAAAGCCGTTCACCACGAACTTCGACGGATCGTAATAGAGCCAGGCGCAAACGCCGCCGGCAATAAACACGGCAACGGCCAGCCAGGCCACAATCTTGTAGAGGCTGTATTCGCGCAGGATTTCGAAGCGGTTCGTAAGGTTTGTCGCCTTGAGTTTGCGGGAATAGCGGTAAATCAGGTGGAGGAAGGCCAGGGCGAAGAAGGCAAGCACACCGCAGAGGACGGCCAGCGATCCACCCATGTGGGCCTGCATCGTCTCGGTCGTGACAAACGGTACCGAGTAGCCGCCCAAGAAGAGCGTCGCCACCAAGAAGCTATTGATGCAGATGTGCGAGTATTCACCCATGTAGAACAGGCCGAACTGCATAGCACCATATTCGGTATGGTAACCGGCAACGAGTTCGGGTTCACCTTCGGCCACGTCGAACGGAGCGCGGCCCGTCTCGGCGATACAGGCGATAAGGAAGCAGAAGAACGCCACCGGCTGGGCGACAATGCCCCACACGTGGTGTTCCTGCCAGTTCACGATATCGGTCAGGTTGAAGGAGCCAGCGAGGAGCAGCATGCCCATCATCGAAAGGCCGAGGCAGACTTCGTAGCTAATCGTCATGGAGCTCGTACGGAGCGCACCGAGGAAGCTGTACTTGGACTTGGAAGCCCAACCAGCCAGCACGGCACCGTAAGCCGAGAGCGAAGAGAGACCGAACAACAAAAGCACGCCCACCTCGGAATCCACGATGGAGCCCGGGATACGGACAACCTGGCCGCCCCACTCGAACACCATCGGGCCAAACCACGGAATCACGCAGGGGCTCAGGAACACGATGGCAAACGGAATCGCCGGAGCTACATAGTAAAGGATCTTGTTCACGCCCGCAGGAGCGAACATTTCCTTGAAGAACAGCTTGGTGCCGTCGCACATGTTCTGCACGTAGCCCAGCAAGCGGATCTTGCCGAAGAACGGAATCTTGATGTAGGAACGGTTCGGTCCCTGGCGGTCTTGCATGAAGCCCGCGCCACGGCGTTCCATCGGAATCAAAAGAAGGATGTACAGGACAGGCACGAAGCAGAAGGCGAACTTCGCAATCGTGATGACCCATTCAATCCATGTCCTGGATTCGATAATATCCATTATGCGTTACCTCCTTCGAGGAGTTTTCCAGTGCTCTTGATGCTGTCGTAGGTAAGTCCGGCCAGTGCGGAAGCGTATTCCGTCGCCTTGGCAAACGCGGCAGATGCACTTTCGAGCTTGTTCCCGGCCAATTCCGAAATGACCTCGTAAGCGGCCTCAAGATTTTCGTCGGGGCAGACCGGGCAGGCGTTCAGCTTCTGGATAATGTTCAGGCTGTTCACCATCGTGCCCTGCACCTCGCTCCAGTGCCTTACGCCGATAGCGATTGTCGCCTTGCGGGCGGTCGCATCGTCGAAAGCGGAAAGTGCTATGCGGCAATTGATCTTTTCAAGATCCTTCGCAACGGCGGCATCTTCACCGAAGAGGTCCGCGTTCACGGTCACGAGGGTTTCGAACTCGGAAGCGCGCTTCATGAATTCAGAAACATCGGCAAAGCCCATGAGCTTCATGCCGCTACGGTTCGCCACCGGGTCACCGCTCTTGGCGATACCGTCCGGAGCGCCAACCTTGAGCAAGCTACCACCAAACAGTTCGGCGCCATCCCCGAGGGATTCCTTGAACATGCGGAGCGCAGCGAGATCTTCCATGGTGCAAGAACCACCAGCGACAAGGGCAATCTTGCCCTTACCAATCGGCAGGGATTCCACGTCGATTGCCGGGAGGCGGTTCTTGTCGAAATTCTGGAACGCGAGGCGGCTCGTGTTAGAGAGCCAGCTGCGGTTCACTTCGGGGTTACAGCGCGGCATCACGCGGTAGATGTGGCCGTCGGCATGGTCGAGCCAAATGTTCGCGCCAAGGGAATCGTCCATCGAAATCGTCGGTGTGTGGCTCAAGAGCCATACGCGCTTCTGGAAGCGGAAATACTTGGCAGTCATGGCGCCCACCGGGCAAACGTCGGTGACGCACAAGTCGTATTCGTGGTCAAGCTTTTCGCCCGGGAAGGTAGTAATGTAAGTGTGGTCGGCACGGCCAGCGAGTTGCAGCTGTTCGGAACCGGCGATGCTACGCATAAAGCGCACGCAACGGTCGCACTGCACGCAGCGTTCTTCATCGAGCAAAACACGGGGGCCTAAGTCTACGTGCTTACCGCCACGAACCTGTCCCTTCGCATCAATGAACTGATGTTCCGGATTGCCGTGGTAGTTCTTGCCGTATTCGGGGCGCATGCGGGATTCGTTCTGGCCCGCTTCCATGTAGTTCTCTTGCAGGGTGCATTCACCGGCCTTGTCGCAGATGGGGCAATCGAGCGGGTGGTTCACCAGCATGAATTCCTGCGTAGCCTTGCGGGCGTTCTTCACGCGGGCGCTGGATGCAGGCGTATAAATTTTCATCCCCGGGGCGACCGGCGTGTAGCATGCAATCACGAGCATGCGGCCGCGCGGGCCTTCCTGTTCCACCAGGCACTGGCGGCAGTTACCCGACACCGGGAGGAAAGGATGGTAACATACGTGGGGAGTTTCAATCCCGACAGCCTTGAGGGCCTCGAGGAGGTTCGTATCGCCAGGAACCATCACCGGCTTGTCGTCCACGAAGATTTCCACCTTCGGGCTGTTCTCGGTCGGGAGTTTCGGCATGTTGTAGTAGTTACTCATATTATTACCAGAAAATTCCAGGACGATAGGTTTCTTGAACACGCGGCTTGGCGTGGTCGGGATTCTTTGCGATATATTCGTCGAAATCGGCTCTGAACTTCGCCGTGTAACTCGAGACGGGGCCACCGAGCGAAATGGACAGAGGACAAATCGTCACGCCGCCAAAGCCGCCGCAGAGGCTCTGCATCAGTTCCACGTCGCCGTCGTGGCCCTTGCCCGCAACAATCAGGTTCAGCATGCGGTGCAACAGGCCCGTACCTTCGCGGCACGGAGTGCACTGGCCGCAAGATTCGTGGCTGTAGAAGTTACCGAGGCAGTTCAAGAGGTCGACCATGTTGTGCGTATCGTTAATCACGATCATGGCGCCCGAACCGAACATCGTCTTCATCGAGGCGAGGCATTCGTAATCCATCGTCGCGACAGCGGCTTCTTCGGCAGTCAAGGGAGCGCAGGAAGAACCGCCCGGCAGCACGGCCTTGAGCTTTCCGCCCACGACGCCGCCGGCATATTCGTTAATCATCGTCATCATCGGGGTTCCGAGAGGAGCCTCGTACACGCCCGGATTTTTCACGTCGCCCGAGATGCAGAACACCTTCGTACCACCGGCACGGGGCGTACCCATCTTGGCGTATTCGCTCGGGTCGTGCTGCAGAATCCACGGGAGAGCCATGATGGTCTCCACGTTGTTCACGCAGGTCGGGGATTTCCAGGCGCCGCTCACCGCCGGGAAAGGCGGCTTCAGGCGGGGCTGACCCTTCTGGCCTTCGAGCGAGTTTATCAAAGCAGTTTCTTCACCGCAAATGTAGGCGCCAGCGCCGCGATGTACGAAGATATCGAAGCAGAACTTGGTGCCCATGATATTTTCGCCGAGGTAACCGGCAGCGTACGCCTGGTTCAAAGCCTTGTTGATGCTCTCGATGCAGGGCAAGAATTCTCCACGGCAGTAGATGTATGCCGCACGGGAACCGAGCGCCCAAGCCGCGATAATCAGGCCTTCGATCAAGCGGTGCGGATCTTCCATCATCAGGAAGTGGTCCTTGAACGTACCGCCTTCGCCTTCGTCCGCGTTCACCACGATGTACACGGGCTTGCCGGAATTGCGGGGCACGAAGCTCCACTTCATACCGGTCGGGAAGCCTGCACCGCCACGGCCGCGCAAGTTAGAGCGCTGCACGTAGTCGATGAGCTCGAACTGGCTCATGTTGAACAAACGTTCCGAGATGTTCGCATAGCCGCCCAGCTTCTTGTAGACTTCGATGTCCTGGGCGCCCTTGCCAAAATTCTGCGTACAAACTTTCACTACTTCTGCCATAATTACTTGCCCTCCTCGACCGGAACCGGCTTCTGGGTAGTCACCGCTTCGTTGGAAGGTTTCGCCGTGCGTTCGCCGGAAGTGGCAATCATGCGGTAGACATCGCCCACCTTGCCGCTTGCATCGACAAACGCCTTGTCCTTAACGCCCGGCTCGCCTACCGCGACCCAGTCGTTACCATTCTTCTTTTCGACCACGATCTTCGTGAATTCGGGAGCGCCCTTCCACGTGAGCGTGGCACCGGCATCGTCGGCCTCGGCCTTCACGTTCAAGACCGGAGAAGGCGGAGCGTAGTCGGCGACCTGCGGCTTGGCCGTAGCACCCGGGGCTCCGGGGTGGCCGCCATGGCCCTTGACAATGCCGCCGAGAACGTCATGCTTCGGCATGTCGTTCACGTGAGCCTTGCACCAATCGATAATGCGGTCGATGCTCGCTTCGGTGAGCGTCGTGCCGCGCTTCATCTTGAGCTCTCCATCCACGACGTCGGTCGCGAAGTCATCGTTCACAAGCATCATCGGACCGTTGCCGCAGCTGCCGAGGCATTCCACCTGGAGCACGGTGAAGAGTCCGTCGGGAGTGGTTTCGCCGGTCTTCACGCCGAGTTTCTTTTCCACATAGGCGATCAGGCTCGGGGCGCCCTTGATGGTGCAGCTGATGTTGCGGCAGAACTGCAACAGGAACTTGCCCTTGGGGGCGTGGTTGTACATGGTGTAGAAGGTCGCGACACCGAGCGCATGGGCCGGAGCGCAACCGCAAACGTTAGCCGCCCAGCGGATACCTTCCGTGGGGACCCAGCCGAACACGCCCTGCACCAGCCACAGCACTTCGAGGAGTGCGCCCTGGCCTACCGGGTAGCGGCTGAGCAAATCGGCGCAGCGTTCCTTGATTTCGGGAGTGTCG
The DNA here is from genome assembly GCA_017412605.1 of Fibrobacter sp. Taxonomy (GTDB): domain Bacteria; phylum Fibrobacterota; class Fibrobacteria; order Fibrobacterales; family Fibrobacteraceae; genus Fibrobacter. The sequence continues at coordinate 383,292 of JAFPWY010000004.1, forward strand.
AGCTTCGCGAGCACATCCTTCGGAGCGGGCTGCGGGACGGCCTTGTGAACATGGCCGAATGTCTGCGCCGGATCCGGCAGAGCCTCGATGGGCTGCGACGGTCCGTCAAACTTCAGGCGGTTATTGGAGACAAACTGAACAGCACCTTGAATATGTTCTCTCATCGGTCAAGTTCTCCAGCAATGATGTTGAGGCCGGAAAGTACAGCCATGGAGTCGGCAAGCATGCCCCCTTCCACGAGTTCGTGGAACGCGGCGAACTGCGTAAGGCAGGGCGGGCGCACCTTGATGCGGTACGGATGGCCGCTGCCGTCAGAAACAATCGTAAAGCCGAGTTCGCCGTTCGCGCACTCGCTGCCACAGTAGAATTCGCCTTCGGGAACGCGGATGCCTTCGTACACGCTCTTGAAGCGGCCGATGAGGCCTTCCATGTCCTGATAGGCCAGCTTGTGCGCCGGCACGCGGATGCGTGGGTCGACGATGTCGACCGGGCCCGGAGCGAGACGCTTCAGGGCCTGGCGCACAATCTTCACGGATTCCTCGATTTCGGCCATGCGCACCTGCAAGCGGTCGTTGCAGTCGCCCTGGGTACCCACGACAACTTCCCAGTCGTAGGTCTCGTAATCGTAATAAGGCTCGTCCTTGCGCAAGTCGGATGCAACACCCGAAGCGCGGAGGCAGGGGCCCGTCCAGCCGTAGCTGATGGCGCGTTCGGCAGAAATCTTGCCGATGCCCACCGTACGGTCAAGGAAGATGCGGTTGCGGTCGAGACACGCGTGCAAATCCTTCAAAGCCTTCTCCGTCGAATCAAGAGCGGCGAGCACATCCTGCTCGAAGCCGTCGTAGCTGTCGCGGTAGAGGCCGCCGATACGGGCATAGCTGTTGGTGAGACGTGCACCCGTGAGCTTTTCCCAGATGCACATGATTTCTTCACGCGGGTTGAACGCGTACATGAACGGAGTCGTGCCGCCCAAGTCCTGGAAAGCAGCCGCAATGCACACAAAGTGGTCGTTGATACGGCTAAGTTCGTTCACAATCACGCGGAGCACCTTGCAGCGTTCCGGGATTTCCACGCCGAACATCGTCTCCACCGCACGCACGTAGGCGATATTGTTCATGATGGCCGAGCAGTAGTTGAGACGGTCGGTATAGGGCAACACCTGCTGCCAGGTTCCGCGTTCGACCATCTTCTCGAAACCGCGGTGCAGATAACCGATTTCTTCCACGCTCGCGACAATCGTCTCGCCGTCCATGGCGGCCAAGAAACGCAAGCAGCCGTGGGTCGCCGGATGGCTCGGTCCCACGTTCAAGGGCATCAAGTTCAGCTTTTCGCCATTAGGATCCAGTACGATCATTCTTTGATACTCCCTTCGAGATATTCGTTGTCGTTGGTCCCGACTTCCTTGCTACGCTGGACAACCCTGTAACCGAGGTCTTCCAGGCGCTTTTCCAAGGCCGGGAGCAGATAGTCGTTGGTGGAAAGCCACTGGCGCTTCTGGGCCGGGTAGTCCTTGCGCAGCGGATGTCCGACAAATTCCACGTGGTTCAACAGGCGGCGGAGGTCCGGATGGCCCGTGAACACGATCCCGAACTGGTCGAACACTTCGCGCTCGTACCAGTTAGCGTTTGCGAAAAGATCACTGATGGTCGGAACCTTCAAATCGGCCTCCCCGACCAGCACCTTCAGACGGATGCGCGCGCCCGGGACGGACATGCTCTTGAACGCATAGGAGACGGCAAAGCGCGGACCTTCGTGGTTCGGGTAGGTCAGGTAGTCGATACCCGCAATGTCCACGAGCATTTCGAACTTGATGGCGGCGGATTCCTTGAGGAACAGGGCCGCATTGTGCAGGTAGGCTGCACTCACGATAGCGGCCACGCCCCACTTGTCTTGCGTGTCGCGCTTCGCGCCAAACTTTTCCTCCAGGACGGAGAAGATATCTTCAACAGTATTCATTCCTTACTCCTTCCAGAACTGGGCCTTTTTGACGAGTTCCTGCTCTTTGGACGTCATGAAGTCCTTGATGTCCACGACTTTTTCGCGGGCAAAATCCTTGGCGGCAGCTTTCGCCTCGGCAGTCTTCGCCTTGATCATTTCAAGCTGGTCCTTCACGCGTTCGGCACGCTGCTTCATGTAGGACTCGTCCTTGATTTTCTTCTGCAAATCGAACATTGCGTCAAAGAACGCTTCCGGACGGGAGGGGCAACCACCTATATATACATCTACCGGAATGATGTGGTCGATACCGGGGACAGTGCAGTAGCAATCGTAGAATCCGCCGGAACAGGCGCAGGCGCCCATGGCAATCACCCAGCGCGGCTCGGCCATCTGCTCGTAGATGCGCTTGAGGATTGGAGCCTGCTTGTAAGTAATCGTACCCGCGACAAGCAGCACGTCGGACTGGCGCGGAGTAAAACGCACGTACTCTGAACCGATACGGGAAAGGTCGTAACGACCCACTTCCGTACTCATGAACTCGATTGCACAACATGCCGTACCGTATGGGAACGGCCAAAGAGAATTCGTCCTGCCCCAATTGACCAAAAAGTCCAGGGAGGCCGTTATGATATTCGGCTTATCTGCCTCAGCTGTCATAGAGGTTACCTCATAAAATGCGCGAAAAAAATAGAAATTTTGTATTCTTTCCAATCCAAACGGGCACAAAAAATCCCACCCCATCAAAGCCTAGCGAAGCACCTCTCTTTTCATATCATTTTGGCAATCAACGACTTACGTAGATGCATTTCGTCAAAGGCGCAACCAAGTTGTTAAAAAGCATACAATGCAAAAGAAAAACGCACAGACCCATTCTAAATCGCAAATAAAAAAGCTAAATTTGGCTCGGTTTTTTTGAATAGGGAAGAACATGGAAGGTATTTTTTGCAGCAATTTGTTCAGGGATTTCTGGAACGCAATGTATAGCAGTGCGTTGACCCCCGCCCAAACGCTGGAAAAGCTCTCCTCACAAATCCTCCCGCTAGCCAAGGCGCTCGGAATCGCAAGGATCGACTTGCAAACAAAACCCGGAACGGAAGACGCACAAGGCCAAACGCCAGCCTCGCCCATCCATCTGTTCGATAGGGGCACGGCCATCGGCGAACCCATCTCCACCGATTGTGCCAAGGGCGACAACGGAATCGCCGCCATTATCATGTACCCGGCCAAGGGCAACGAGTTCTCGACAGAGGCCCTAAAGGACATCGAGTTCCTCTCTTCCATCATCAGCGCCCTGCTGGAACATTCCAGACTCACCGACCTCATCTACCAAGCCACCATCACCGATGCGGCGACAGGAGTGCACAACCCGCACTACCTCGTGCAGATGGGCAACATGTTCGAACAAAAAGGGCTGCTTTCCAAATACACGGCCTTCTTCATCAACCTGAAGAACTTCAAGTACGTGAACAAGTCGCTCGGCCCGGAACCCAGCAACAGGGTGCTCACCATCTATGCGCAGAGCGCGAAGGCCTTCCTCAAGGAAGACGAGGTGTTCGTGCGACTGGGCGGCGACAACTTCTTCGCGCTCATCCTTAGCGAGCGCACCAACGACTTTTTGAACAAGTTCGTCATCTTCCCCATCAACGAGCGCAAGCAGGGAAGCGAACTCATCGTGCAGGTCATGGCCCGCATGGGCGTCTACCGCGCCACGGAAGGAGACACGTTCAACGAGCTCATGAACAGGAGCGCCGTCGCGCTCGACCTCGGAAGGAACGTGCTCAACAAGGACATCACGCTGTTCAAGCCCGAGATGATGGAGAAGGTCATGTACCAGAAAAAGGTGTCGACCTCTTTCCCGCGTGCGCTGAACGACGGCGAGTTCATCATCTACTTCCAGCCCAAGATCAACCTGTACGACAAGAACCTGCACAGCGCCGAAGCCCTTGTCCGCTGGGTCCACGACGACCGCATCATCCCGCCCGCCGAATTCATCGACATCCTCGAAAAGGAAGAATCCATCTGCAAACTCGACCTGTTCGTGTTCGAGAACGTGTGCAAGTGCCTCAGGCGGTGGATTGACGCAGGATTGCGCACCGTCCGCATCTCGTCGAATTTTTCCAAGCGCAACTTGCGCAACCAGAATATCGTGAACGAGATCCTGAGCATCATGAAGAAGTACAGCATCGACAGCAAGTACATCGAAATCGAGCTCACGGAAATTTCGGACTACGACGACTACACGGAATTCGAGAGCTTCGTCAAGAAACTCAGGCACAACGGCATCTCGGTCGCCATCGACGATTTCGGCACGGGATATTCCACCATGAACATCCTCAAGAACTTGGGCGTAGACGTCATCAAGATCGACAAGTCGCTCATCGACAACCTTGAGAGTCCCAAGAAGGAAGACGAAATCGTCATCCGCAACATCGTGAACATGATCAACGAGCTGAGCATCGAGACCATCGCCGAAGGCGTGGAAACCCCGGCCCAGGTCAAGTTCCTGAAGCGCATCCACTGCCCGCTGGTCCAGGGATTCCTTTTCGACCAGCCGCTGACAGTCAGCGACTTCGAAAAGCGCCTCAAGGCCCCCCACTACTACGAAAGCATTTAGGCCAAGGAGCCTAGCGGCCCGGCCTCCCCTCGCAACACGGTATTTGCAGGGCTATTCCGCCGGCAGGATAATCTCGATGTGGCTTGTGCTCACATTCAAGAAGTGCGTCCTGAACAGGTCGTGTTCGGTCCGGTCGCTGACCTTCACCTGGGTCACGGCGATAAAGTCCTTGTTTTCGCGGATATAGTCCGTAAGGCGCTCGTCACGGAGCGTGTCGATTTCGCCGGTAATGATAAAACTGTCTGTCCATATTTTTACGAGCATAGCCTAAATATAAAGTTTTTTCCCTCCGAAACACCCCATTTGGGGCATTAAAAGCATATTTATCGCATTTTTTTGTTGCCGTTTCGCATTTTGAAAGTATTTTCAGAACAACGCCCCCGCAAAACGCACTTTTACAGGGGGGAATGGCATTTTTTCAGCGAACGAGGTATTTTATGGCTCCCAAGAAGATTATCCACCCGGCTCCCGGCAAGATGGCCTACCACAATCCCGAATTCATCGACAGCGAGGCAGGCAGACCCATCCGCATCCTCTCCGAATTTTTCGCCCCCGGCCAGGTTCTGGAACAAGAAGAAATCAAGAATTCCATCGTATTTTTCGGTTCCGCACGCACGCTCCCGCCCGCCGAAATCAAGAAACGCCGCAAGGGCTGCAAGGATAAGAAGGAACTCGACCGTCTCGCACGCCTCGAGAAGGTGGCCCAGTCCTACGACGACGCACGTGAACTCGCTGCCAGGCTCGGCAAGTGGGCGAACAAGCGCCACCAGGGCTACGGCATCATGACCGGCGGCGGCCCCGGCATCATGGAAGCGGGCAACCGCGGTGCGACCGACGTGGGCACCCCCTCCATCGGTCTCAACATCAAGCTCCCCTTCGAACAGCACCCGAACCCCTACATCGACGATGCGCTGAACATGCAGTTCCGCTACTTCTTCATCCGCAAGTACTGGTTCCTGAAGAAGGCCCGCGCCCTCGTGGTGTTCCCGGGCGGTTTCGGCACCTTCGACGAAATGTTCGAAATGCTCACGCTCATCCAGACCGACAAGTACGCGCAGCAGATGCCCGTGGTCATCTTCGATTCCAAGTTCTGGAAGAAGGTGGTCAACTGGGACTACCTCGCCGAAGCGGGCATGATCAACAAGGAAGACCTCAAGCTCTTCAAGTTCTGCGACACCGTTGACGAGGCCTACGACTTCATCACCAAGGCCATCGACAAACAGGACGAGAACTGGACGCCCTACAGCGCCGACAAAAGCACCAAGGAATAACTGCGGTTCCAGACCATGAAAGACTCCCTGAAAGCACTCGTCAAAAAATTCAAGGCGCACCAATACGTCGTATTCGTGGCTATTCTCGCCATGGGCATTTTCAATGCCGTGACGATATACGCCCCCATCATCCAGCAGAGCCAACGCGAAGACCGCATCGTCGAAAGCTTCAACACGTGGTGGGAAGAGACCGGAGCCCCGCAATTCATTGCCGTGGGTCTCGACGCCGATGAAAAGACAAGGGCCGAAGAATTCGAGCAATTCCGCGACCGCTACCTCCAGCAGAACCACACCTACATTGTCGAGGACCGTATTGCCGAAATGCGGCAAGAATTCCGCAAGTGGTGGGAAATTGGCGGAGGCAAGGACGAGTACGTCAAGGACCACAAGGTCTACCCGAACGAAAGAATCTTCGAGCAGGAATGCTACAAGTGGATTAAAAAGTACACCGACAAGCATGCCCGCTACGCCATGGCTTTCGTCCCCAAGGACGGGGAATACGAGAGGATGTTCACCTCCTGGATTCTCACGCCTGGAATGTTCAGCTATGCCATCTTCGCGGTGTTCTTCCTGTTCGCCTACACGCAGCTTTCCAGGCGCTGGGGCGTAGCCGTTACGCTCGGCTGTTTTGTAGGAGCTATCGCAGTCGGCACCATCGGTGTCATCCTCTGCACGTCGACCAGTTTCTTCGACCACTTCGCAAGCGACCGCTGCATGGGAGCAAGTGTTGCGCTCGCATTCATGCTGGGGGCCACCAGTTTCGGGCTCACGAAGGATTCCGTACCCGGCTCCGTTCGCGCAACTGCAATCCTCGGCACCGGCATCGACATCTTAACCAACGTATTCCTTTACGGAGGAATCTACGGTGCCGTCGCACTGACCTCGCTTGCAATGTTTGCACTCGGGGCCGCCGCCGGGCTGAAGATTCCCAACCGCAAAATTAGCCACGAGGAGCGGAAGGCAAACGCCCTCGAAGAACGCATCCGAAAGACCGCCTCGAACAACCCCGTCGCCATGCGCAAGGCCAAGACGCGCGCCCTGATCAAGGACGGACTGCAGGAAGCCAATGAGGCCCGCTACGAAAAGGCTCAACAAATCTTGACCCAGGCCATGTCCTCGCTGCTGCAGGAATACCCCATCGACATCGCCACAGCAAAGGACCTCACCGAACGCATGGTCCACCCGAACATGTACATCAGCGTGCCCAGCGTGCAGTGGCTAGAATGGGGAGAAACGGCCAAGGGCAAAAACTGTCCCGAAATCGCGCTCATGCTGCTCGAAAAAGGACTTTCCTCGGAAAAGAATGAAAAACTGGCCCGCAGGGCGCTCTTCAATATCGGGGAAATCCGGGTTGCAAAGAGGCTTGACCGCGAAGAAGGCCTGCGCCGCCTGAAACAGGTGCTGGATATCAACGACAACGATGCCCTCGCCATTCAGGCGAAGAGGCTTATCGAATTTGCGTCCAAGTCCAAGTAATGCCGGACGTGCCTATTTCTCGTTGGCGAGGTAGGCGCGCCACGTAGTCGCAAGCAACGTTTCCAAATCGCTGTACTGCGCCTTCCAGCCAAGCAGTTCAAATGCTTTGGACGGATTCGCCACGAGCGAAGCCGGGTCGCCGGGACGGCGTTCCACAATGCGGTACGGGCACTTGCGGCCACTGACCTTCTCGGCCATGTGGATGACGTCAAGCACGGAGCTTCCCTGCTGCACGCCCAAGTTCACGATCAGGCTCTTGTTGTTCTTCTGCAAATAGTCGAACGCCATGCTGTGACCGATGGCGAGGTCGTTCACGTGAATATAGTCGCGCACGCCTGTTCCATCCGGCGTGTCGTAGTCGTTGCCAAACACGAGCAGTTCCTTGCGCTTGCCGAGCAGCGCCTCCATCACCACCGGGATGAGGTTTGCAGGATTCCTCTCAAGTCCATTGATACGGCCCTTCACGTCGTAGCCGGCTGCATTGAAATAGCGGAGCGCGGCAAACTTGATTCCGCGCAGCTGGTCGTACCACTTGAGGAAACCCTCAATAGCCAATTTTGTATAGCCGTAGTAGTTCTCGGGATTGGTCGGGTGTTTCTCGTCGACAGGCTGGTATTCCGGAGCGCCGTAAGTCGCCGCCGAACTCGAGAACACGAAATACTTGACTCCCGCAGCAGAAGCCGCGTTCAGAATGTTTATCGATCCAGTGATGTTGTTGACGCTGTACTTTTCGGGATTGATCATTGACTCGCCAGCCGCCTTGAATGCAGCCAGGTGAACGAGACCTTCCGGCTTGTAGTCCTTGAGGAACGCACCCACTTCGTCGGGATGGAGGATGTCCCCCTTCACAAAGCCCGCTTCCGGGAACAGGTTCTGTTCCAGCCCGCTCGAAAGATTGTCAAAAACACAAACCTCGTGACCACGGTCCAAAAGTTCGCGCACTGTATGCGAACCGATGTAACCCGCGCCGCCAATAACAGCAATTTTCATGATAAAATCCTTTTTCTTAAAATAACAACAGTCTCTACTTTTCCACTGAAATCATCTCGGGGGCGCCCTTGCCGGGAAGCGGCCGGAACACCTTGACGTTCGCCTGCACAGCAGGACCACCGAAGGCCTTCATCTCGCACACGAAGAGGAAGTTCGTACCCGCCACGACCTGCGTAGACACGCTCAGCGGTTTCAAGCCCAGGTAGCCATAATCCGCGGTCGCCTCGGCAAACACGGCAGAATCTTCCGCTGCAAGCGGGCGCTGTTCGGAGAAGCCGCCCATGAGCATTTCGTCGGTCTTGCCCGATGCGAGATCGGCGAAGAAAGTCTCGACTTCAGCCTTGGCCTTCTTGACACCGCCCTCGGCGTTGATGCGCTTGTTGGTGATTCCGTAGGCAAGCGTCACGTTGGCCTGCGGCTCCAGTTCCTTGAGTTCTGCAGCACTCGCCTTGCGGCCGCCGCTGCCGAAAGTGCAGAACGGCACCACCACCTTGCCGCTCAAATCGTTCGAGTCGAGGAAGGTGTAGATAGGCGGAGTGAACGTCCCGAACATGATGGGGAAGCCCAAGAAGACCGTATCGTACTTGGCGAGGTCAACCTTCGCATTCACGAGAGCGGGCCACTGCTTGGAATCGCGCTGCGCATGGACCATGGCAATCGTGCTGTCGTAGGTGGAAGGGTACGGCTGCACCATCTGAAGTTCGACAGCATCAGCGCCACGCGCCGCTACAAAAATTTCCGCAAGCTTCTTGGTCGAGCCCGTCTGCGAGTAGAACACCACCACCGACTTTGCGGAGGCCACCGGTTCTTGCGCCTCGGGCAGTGCATCCACACGCTTCTTGGACTGGTCACCCTGCCCATCGCAGGCAGTCAACATTGCCGCGACAGCAACCGCAGACGCCGCAAGAATTAATTTCGATTTACAGGACATAAGAACCTCCAATAAACTTGTCTACTAAAAAGATAGCCATACTTTAGGTCACCGGGAATCCCCTACATCAGAGAACCCACTTCTTCTGCCGTCAGGAATCGCCAACCGCCCATACCGAGCGACTCATCTAGAACAACAGGGCCTATCGCCTCGCGTTTAAGGATTTCTACGTGGTTTCCGACGGCCGCGAACATGCGGCGCACCTGGTGGTACAGCCCTTCGCCAATGCTCACGATGACATCGTCACCATCGCGTTCGATAGCGCGGGCGACAACCTCGCGGCGTTCCCCCTTGAGCATCACGCCCTTCAAAAGTTCCGCCTCCTGTTCCTCGGTAAACGGGCGGGCAAGCTTCACGCGGTATTTCTTGAGGTAGCCCTTCTTGGGGCTTTCGACCTTATGGATAAAGTCGCCCTGATTCGAGAGCAGCAAAAGTCCGGTCGAATCGGCATCCAAACGGCCTACGGTCTGGATTCCCATGGCGGTAAATCGGTCGGGCACAAGTTCAAAGACCGAACGGTGGTCCCGCGCATTGTGACTGCACTCCACATCCAGCGGCTTGTAGAGCATTACGTACAACTTTTCTTCCGTCGTCACTTCCTCGCCATTCACGGTAATGCACTCGGGGCGCTTGGCAAATTCCATGAACGGGTCTTCCACGACCTGGCCTTCCACTTCCACGAGTCCCATACGCACAAGCGCGCGGGCTTCCTTGCGGGAACCGAAACCAATTGACGAGAGCAAGCGATCCAAAGTCAAAGCGGGCATTATTCCTCCACCATCCAGCAGACAATCTTCTTACGGATAAAACCAAGTTCCGGGAGTTCGCCCGTCTTGAGCACATGCGCACGGCGTCTCCAGAACGACAGGAACAGGATTCCAGCATAGAACAGCGCTGCAAGCAGCAGGAATCCTCCCCGGCACAGGTTCGTCCGCGCATGGACAGTCCCTTCCGTGTGCAAGTCCTTGTCACGGCACCAGTCCATCCGGAAATCCCACGATTCCAAATAGGGGAAACCCTTCAGCACGGCATTCACCGCTGCACCGTAACCCATCGAGGTGTAATCCGAACGGATTCCCTCGACATAGCAGTTTTCAAACCTTATGTTGAACAGCCGAACGACAATCGCAAGCAAGCTCTTCACGTAACGGAACGCGCGGCTATCCAGGTCCGGCGTGAGGAGGATAGTCCAGAATTCCGTATCCGTGAGCTTTCGCTTCTCCTTTTTCTCGGGGACCGGTTTCGGTTCTGCAGGAGCCAACCTTGCAGGTTCAGGTTTTTCCGCTGCGGACTTTGTCGTCTCGCTTTTTGCAGTTTCCGTTTCTTTCGGTTCCACCCTGGCTTGCGCCTTGATCTCCGCCAGTTTATCTTCCACGACAGGAGGTGGAGTGGTTTCTTTTACCGGAATTGGTTTGCTTTCGGCTACAGGAGCTGTTACCTTTTCCACTACGGGTGCGGGTTTCTTCTCTACAGGCTTTTTAGGAGCCGTCGCGACGAACTCCGGCATGAACGCATCATCGTCTGTTACGTCGTTATCCGAAGAATCCTCGTCATCATCACGGGTACTTGCATCGCGTTTCCCGCGGCCCCACTTTTTCTCTCCAGACCACAGCCTCTTCTTAAAAAAGAAAAGGCGAGCCTTGCAGCCACGCTCGCCAGCCTCGAATTCCACCCTGAACCGGAACGGGAACAACAGGGCGCCCAAGACAAGGACGCAGACGACAAGGACTAGCCAAAAGAGAAATCCGCCCATTACTTCTCGGCTTCGTCAGCCTTCTTGCTGATGACATCGATCAGTTCGGCAAAACTCTTGGTCTTCAAGATCTGGCTGAACTGGTCCTTGTAGTTACGTGCGGTGGAAAGGTCGTCGATGACCAAGTCCCAGGCCTTCCAGTTTCCATCCACGAGGCTCATTTTGTATTCCAGAATAGATTCCTTGCCCTTGTTCCAAAGGTGAGCCGTCACGCGGGCCTCGTCCGAACCCTTCATCTTGGCTGGCTCATAGATAGTGGAATCGGCACGGTAAAGTTCAAGGCGCTTGGCGCTCGAATTACGGACCATTCGCTGGAATTCCGTGACAAACTTTTCCTGCATGGTGGCATCCTGTGCAGCCCAGGCATCTTTAGAGATAGACTTCTTCGCAAGCAAGGCAAAGTCAAAGGAATCGTTCAACAGCGACTTGACGCGTTCCGTCTCCTTTGCGCTGCGGTTCGACTTCTTGAGCAAGGCCTGAAGTTCCCCGTCCTTCTTCTTGATGACGGCAACCGGATCTTCTGCGGCAAAAGCAACAATAGCGGCGCAGGCAAGCATAGCGACCAATTTCTTCAACATCCTAATCTCCTGTTTTTTTAACCATGTACACCATATGGTAGTCCTTCAAGGACCACCCCATCTTCGCAATCAACTGTGCAAACTCCACATTGTACTTGCAAACGGCAAAATAGTAGTCCTTCTTGACCGAGACGTTCTGGGTATAGGCCGACGCCAACTCACCGGTCTTGGACTTGTCCAAATCGTACTGCATCGCGGCACCCTTCAAGATTGCTTCCGTCGCACGCATGCTCTCCTGCAGGGCCTCCATCTTTTCCTTCGCGGCCACCACCTGGTAATACTGTTCCTCGGCCTTCGCGACAAGACCGTTCGCAGCATAGGCTTCTTTAAGCTGGAGTCCACGGTATTCCGTGCGCGATGCCTTGTACTTTTCCCAGTTGCTCCAGAAGTTCAGCCGATAGCGCAAGCCAATACCGATTGCCCCGGAAAGCCTGTTGACCGCATCCTGGGCAAAGGCGTTCTTCTGCATCACGCTTCGGTTTCCGGCCCAGCTCTTCACGTACTCGAACTCGCCCATGATAAAGAATTCCGGAGCCAGTTTTGCCTCGGACAAGTCCATCTGCAAACGGCGGGCACGCAGGCCAGCGGAAAGCTGGCGCAATTCGGGATGATGCTTTTCCGTCAGGGTCCGCACTTCATCTAGACTCGGCAGAGGTTCGGTACGCGGAAGAAGAACCGAATCCTCGGCAACGAAGACATCGTCCTCCTGCAAGCCCAACGAAAAACGTATTGCAAGCTGGACACGCTTCATGCCAAGCTCCGCTTCAGTCACGCCTTCCTTGACCGTGTGCATTTTCGCTTTCAGGTTCAGGAAGTCCATCTGGGAAACGTTCGGATCGTCATCGTCCAGCGCTTCCTCCATCTGCTCGTAAGCCTTGTCCACCTGCTGTTTGGCATCGTCGGCCAAGCGTTTCATTTCAAGAGCGAGCAGGTAATTGTAATAGTACGTCTGGAGTTCTACGTCTTTCTGGTGGAGCTGGTTTTCTATCTCGAAACTTTTCTGCTGGAGGTCGGCCTGCAGGGCCTCCTTGCCCGTATGATACTGTCCGAGATTGAGCGGCTGCACGAACTTGCCCTCAACACCCCAGAACGGCCCCATCTTGGAAAAGTCGTACTTCTCGGCCTTTTCGACGCCGAGGGTATCCCCTCTTTCGTTGTAATAGTAGTCGTTATATTCCTTAAGGCCAGGAGCAGGTCCCACCATCATCGAAATCGTAAACGTAGGCAAGATGGCTTCCGCCTTGAGCGCGCTAATCTTGTCCTTCTTGGCCTCGGTGCCGTAGCGCAATTCCTCGATTTGCGGGTCGCTGGAAAGCCCCGCTTCTACAAAACGGAGACAATCGTAGCGGACTTCGGTAGCAAAAGCGAGTCCGGCAAGCAACAATGGAGCCAGCGACCTAATAATCACAATGTAAATTTACTAAAATGAAAGCCGCGCGAGTTCCCAATATTTCGAAATCACCCTGTCATAATAACGGGATGGGATCGGCTGGCCGTTCGCAATCATCTTGTCCACCGCCGCATGGCCAAGATTGTAGGCCATCAAGGCAGACTTGAGGTTGCCATACTTTCCAAGAAGCCTAATCAGGTAGGCAGAACCCACGGCAACGTTCACTTCGGGACGAAGCAAGTCCTCCGTCGACTCGATAATCAAACCGAAGCGGGCCCCCATCAATTGGGCAGTCTCCAACTTAATTTGCATAAGCCCCATCGCACCGGTTTCCTTGCCGGAACGGCCACGGCCACGCGCATTGGGGTTTCCACGGCTTTCCTGGGCCACCACGGCGAGAATCAGGAGCGGATCGATATAGTACGACCTTGAAATCTTCCAGATTTGCTCGGCAAGGATGGTTCGCGTCCCCTGCGTTAACTTGTTCTTAGAAAGGTAATTCAGCGCACGGTCAATCTTCACGTAGTCAATCGTCCACTTGCCCCACGTGTCCAGCTGTTCCAAATCGCTGCGCAACGCCGATTCCTGTTCAGCCAGGTGCGAAAGCGTTTTCGCCCTCGAAAACCAGCATGCACCAAAAACCACGAGCAGCGCAAACAGCCCTGCAAGAATCAGCACCATCAACGGCGGCGATATCTGGATGCTATTTTTCACGCCTGTCGTTCTCCAGGTATTCCAGGTAGGAAACCCAGTCCTGGATTGCACCAAAGGAACTCAGCATGGTCGTATCCTGCACGACGCCCAGTTTGCGCAACGGGCCGATGGAGGATTCCAGTTTGTCGATTTCGCGGACATAGCGGTCCTTCTGGCTCTGCAATGCGATAATCTGCGCCTGCTTGTCCACAATGTCGTGCCCTTGCGAAACCACGATGAGGAACATCGTCACGGCCCACCCGATAATGAGCAGCGCCGTCGCAATGGCCACGGACGGACTTAAGCGAAGGCCTGTCTTCTTGCCATAATGAATCCCGACCTGCCACATCTGCTTCGCGATGCCCGAATGCCTGTAGTCGTCGCGGCTTGCGTAAATCTCGAAAATGTTGCGGTACTTCGCAAAATACTGTTTCTGTTCCTCGTTGTCGAACAGCAGAATCAATGCGGAACCCTGTCCCCGCACGCGGTTCAGCAAGTCAAGGAAGAACATGATGTACTCATCCGTCGCAAAGTGCGCATCCTGCAAGTTGAAGAAGAAGAAACAGCCGGGACCTTCGGTAAGCATCTCGATTTTCTCGCGGACGGCCGCCAGCTGGAACACGCCCAGGGAACCGGACAGCTTGATTTCGACGTCCTCCCCGCGGTCTTCTACGCTGATGTCAATCAAATCCGCTTTCATTTAATCAACTTCCTTTGCAACAGGCGAACCTTGATGCCGTAATTCGCAGTCTTAAGGCTTTCCATGGCCAGTTTCCAGAACGGGAATATGCGAATGCCCTGGAACGACTCGGGAGCCGCCGTAGACGACGCGCCAAAGATAGGGCCAAGGAAAAGATTCGTCGGCTGATCAAATTCCAGGCAGAACACGCACGAAAGCACCCTGTCGTGAATTTCGACCGAGCGCGCGTCCGGATAGATCAAGGGAACGTCCAACTTCCAGCGGAGATTCTGCCCATCGATATAGACCGCCTGGCTTCTCGCGCTGAACGGTCGCATGCCCAGTTCCATCAGGGAACCGAAATAACCCTTGAAATTGACATAAGTGGAATTGGACAGTCCGTACGAAAGCTGGAACATGGAATCCGACGGATTCAGGGAATAACGCTTGTCCACCTGCACAAGCCCCCTGCATTCCCCAACGGAGAACGGCTGTTCCGACGACAGCTGGATATCGGTAGAATTCTCATGACGCTTGATCTGGTAGTCGTAGGCATCGGCAAGCAGGAACTCCCTGTTCGAAAGAATCTGGTCCAGCTTGTCCGGCATGAGCGCCGTGTTCGGGACGAGGCAGTCCAGGAAACCCAGGGAAGGTTCGCCATCGTCTCGCCAGGCAGAAAGAAGGCTGAGAGTAGACTTCTTGTAGTTCAGGGAACGCAAACTTCCGCCCTGCGCATAATCCAGCAGGAAGGAGAAATGCGGATTCTCCACCGAAATAAGCTTGCGGCCGACAAGCAGGAAGTCGGACACCTCGACACGCAAGCCGTCGAAACCCGTAGCGCGCCCGAGCCAGTTGACTACGCTGATAAGGTGCCGGTACGCACGCCAACGCACGACCGGGGAGCGCATGCCGCCCTGCTGGAGGTCGCGGAAGTAGAGTGGCAGCATCGCAGGCAGGAGCCTCTTGAAAAAGTCCTGCTGGTCCTTGCTGTCCAGCTGGGCAACGCCCGAGCGGTAGAGAGCCAGGATGGTCTTGTGCAACATGTTGATTTCGGGCCTGCGGATCAAAAGCTCGCGGCAACTCTTCGCCGTGGCGGGCAGGCCCAGGTTCGTCCCGACAGACATCAACGAACTCACGCTGCCCTCGGAACTCTGCTGCGAAACGATATGACTGACAGGCCAAGTCCGGATTTCGTTCATTTCCACGAACTCGGCGAGTCTCTCGAAGAAGGGCACGATTTCCTTAGGATCGCGCGGCATCGTGAGGACGACGACCGCCGACTTGTTGTCGCGACAGTACGGACCAGCGCAATATTCCCAGTCCAGCTTGTCTTCTGCAATAGCACGGGAAAGCCCTTCGGCAACGGGAACCACGCGCATCAGCGCACCCTTGTCTTCCGTAGTGAACCAACCCGAAATGGGAGTCGTCCTGCCCAGGGCATCCTGCAAAGCGGACTCGCTGACAAGCGAATACTCAAAAGCCTCCCTCGAAAGAAGGTCGGTCATCTCCATCTCCCAGACCATCGACGAACTGAAGAATCCGGTAGGTTCAACGTCGAACATCTTGCGCAGGAGCCTGCGGTGCATCTTCAGCTGCAGCTGCTGCAGTTCAGCCGGAAAAAGGGGGAGCAAAGCATCGTGGTAGCTGCCGCCCAAGAACTCGAGCTTACCCTCGCGGATGCCATGACGGATCTTCCCGATGGAGAGCGGGCCAGCCGCATGGTTGAGAGCCTCGAGCACCGTGCCGTCCAAATAGAACGAGCTACGGAAAGAGCTTAGATTCAAGAGGAAGTCGAAAGCACCCAGGAGATTCCTGGCGATAGCCTTGACGTCGTCCTCGAACGTCAGCGGAGGCAGCTGGAACACAAAAGAAAAAGTCAGCTTCATAAAGAGAAGAATAGAAAAAAGTGGGACGTGGCTGTTAGTGAATAAGCGGATTTGTCATTGCGAAGGGCGAATAGCCCTGAAGCAATCACCATCAAAGAATCTAGAGGCTAGAATCTAGGAGCTAGGGAAAAATATCACGGCTTCGCCGTCTTACATTGACGCGCGGAGCGGGCATAAAAAAAGCCCCCTCGACGGTTTACCGTCAAGGGGGCGGGAATCCAGCGACGCCCTACTCTCCCGGACCCGGAGGCCAGGTACCATCGGCGAAGCGAGGCTTAACTGCCGTGTTCGGAATGGGAACGGGTGTGACCCTC
>JAFPWY010000005.1 GCA_017412605.1 Fibrobacter sp.
CAAGATTCTCGCTCCGTTCCTCCCGCTCCTCGCCGAAGAAATCTACCAGATTCTCGTTCGCGAAGTCGATGCCAACGCTCCGGTGAGCGTGCACCTCTGCGAATTCCCGAGCGCCGACAAGTCCCTCATGGACGAAAAGCTTGTGGAACGCATCGCCATGGTGCGTGGCATGGTTGAAATGGGCCGTGTGATTCGTGCTACGAACAACGTAAAGAACCGTATGCCGATTGCCAGCATGACGGTCGTTGCTCACGGTAACGAAGAAAAGAATGTCGCCGAGACCATGAAGGACTTGATCCTCGAAGAACTCAACGTTCGCGAAATGAAGTTCCTCGAAGACGAAACCAAGCTCGTGCAGCTTTCCGCCAAGCCGAACTTCCTCGCCATCAAGGCGAAGGGCCCGGATTACGCGAAGAACATGAAGGTGATTTCCGCTAAGCTCAACAGCCTTACGGTTGACGAAATCAAGGCTCTCCAGGCTGGCGAAACCATCAAGTTCGACTTCGGTGAAGTTGGTGCTGACTGCTTGATGCTCAACCGCATCGTGGCTGATGGCATGGCTGTGGAAGCTAACCAGCACTTCACCGTGGCTCTGGACTTGAAGATCACGGACGAACTCCGCCGCGCCTGCGTGGCCCGCGAACTCGTGAACCGCATCCAGAACCGCCGTAAGGATCAGAACTACGCCATCACCGACAAGATCGAAGTGACGCTGTTCTCTGCAAGTGAGGTCTTCAAGCAGGCCGTTGCCGAAAACGAAGCCTACATCGCTGGCGAAACTCAGGCTGTGAAGATTGCCTGGGCGGCCGCTGCCGATGGCCTCGAAGCCAACGACGCCGACGGCGAGGCATTCAGCTTCACGACGGTGAAAGCGTAACCTAGCGTGTCATTGCTCTGTGAGCAATCTCAAAAACATTTATCCCCGGAATCTAAAATTCCGGGGATATTTTATATATATTCATATACAATGAAGTTTGTTAGGAACCTGATTCTTGCATTAGCCTTGTTCTTGCCGGGTTATTCCTTGGCAGAAGAGGATTCGGTTTACACGCATAAGGAAAAAGCCTCAGATTATATACCACTGCCTCTTGGGTTAGAGGTGGGTGGCGGAAATATGTTCGTAGCTGGGCTGGAGTGGTGGATTTTGCCTACTACGTTAATCGATGCGCAAGAACGTCCCCAGGGTATAGACGGTCTGTGGGTGCCGAAATATGCGTTCGTGTGGTCCATTCGCACTAGATATGTTTATGACTTCACCGACCATGAACATGGAATTTTACTTTATCCAAATATTCAGGGCCTATTTATCATTTTGGCGGGCGCTGCTGTAGGTCCCCAAGTGGGTTGGTTTTCTTCAACAGGATTCGACTATGGCGCTTCAGTCCGTTTTGACTTGCTGTGTTTTCTGAATATTGAAGTTGGTTATTTTTCCAAAAAAGAAAATGTATTTATGAACATCATATTTACGATGTCAGGCCCAAGAACGTTAATGTTCGATCCTTAATATTTGATTTCGTTTTTATACATTCACAGCTTATTTGGCTATTTCTATAATTGTGCGCAAAAATCCACACAAGGAATGGGCTTTTATGAATAAAAGGTTTTTGAACGTCGGTGCTGCATTATCTGTGTTCCTGCTTGCTAGTTGCTTTTTTGTGGGCTGTGGAGACGATGGCTCGTCGGCCTCTAATGTAGATGATGCTGTTTCAAGTTCTTCGTCTGTAGAAAACCTTTCGTTATCGGGTGAAGCTCTTTCTTCGTCAGATGCTCTGTCTGGCCCTTCTTCTGCAGATGCTTTGGCTGGCCCCTCTTCGGCGGAGTCTTCTTCGTCGGCTGTAGAAAGTTCCGCTGCCGTAACGAAACCGTCTCAGTTGTGCAAGATTAACATGGTGACACAAACGGGTTTTCCAAACGTTGCCGTTATTTCAGCTTTTACATCAATTTGTTTGCCTTTGGAAAACTGCGACACTTCCGCCGTGAATACGGGTTATGATCGCTGCTATGAAGGGCTCGCAACTGAAGAAGGCTGCTATTCTTCGATGAATGCAGAAGTAGTTGAGTCTTGTGACGACGTTAGTGATGAACCGGCGTGTGAAATACCCAATGGCCCCGTTTATATAAAGGGAAGGTTCAAAGCGGACTGCTCTGACATCTTGCGCTGATTCTTCTTGTAGCGTTTTACTGGAAAAGTATTCCGCTGCAATGGAAGATAATGTTTTTTCTTGAGCGATTCAGGCGGAGTTCCGTAATGGCGATGCTTGCGGAATCGGTTTGAGCGAGGAACGGCGGCAACATTTTGTGGCCTGCTTCTTGCATCTCTTCTAGTTGCTTGAGCGGGAGCGTGAACCGAGCCAGTTCGGTGGAATCGGTTGAATTATAAATCGGGAATGTGATTGTGCTGTCGTCTAGAAGGATGTTCCGTCCGAAATAGTCGTTTATGTTCACGAAACTTGCCTTGCTGCGGCCTTTGGGGATGTCTACGGGACTGTCCTTGAAATAGAGGGTGACTTGGAACTTGCTTTTGCTGGAGTCTCCGCTCAGGAGTGGTGCCTGTGCCGAGTCTTGGGGAATGTGGATGGATGTATTTATGCGCTGACTTGTTGTAGGTTGGCTTATTGCGTGGCTTGTCGGTGCGGCCTTCGCGGGCATGGCGATGGTGGGCTTGATGTTCAATTCCGCCTGGGGCAGGAGCTTGGCGATGTTGTTGAAATTCTGGGGCCCGACGGCGGATATGAGGAAAAGGCTACAGAAGGTGATGACCATCCAGCGTAGACATTTTCGCGGTTTGAACAGAATGAGTACAGTGGCGATAATGCACCACAGACAGTAAAGGAGCGCATAGAGGTGGAGAAGCTGGTCTCTTGTGGAAAAAAGATTGGAGATTGCGTCTATGGCGAATGCCACCAGTAACGGGATGATGGCGATGGGCAGAATTCTGAAAGCGAGCTTTGAAAATTTGCTTGGACTTGATGTATGGATCGGATAAAGTATGACTGCCAGGGCGATGGCACTGGTGATGGCACTTGCCGCAAATAGCGATGTTCTTACCATGCCCGGATGGAAGAATATTGACTTGACGATGTAGCCGTACATGACAAGGATGAACAGGCTTACCATGGGCGTCATGATGTACTTGGCTGTTGCATTGGCGATTTTGCCGAGGGAATATTTTTCTTTTCTGTATTCCGTGCGGGGGAGCGAACCCATTGTCAGGAGCGGGACGATGAAGAACTGCCCGAACAGCATGATGTTGGTGAACAGAGTTGAATACGAGAATTTAATTCCGAACAGGTTGAAGATGCAGAGGAGCAGCCCGCATAGGGCTCCGCTCAGGGCGAAGACGACGATAAGGGAGGTGATGGTTCCCTTGATCAGATCGCTTGTGAAGCACCAGATGTCCAAATCGTTCTTGCGCTTGATGAACGGCGCTATGAGCGGGGTTGCCAGGACGGTCAGATACGGGGCAACAATACCGAGGGTATTGGGCGTTTTGCCGTAGAAGAGAATGAGTATGGCGCACAGGATTCCCCAAATGGCCGCTGTGACTGCCTGCGTAATCCACTGGATTCGCGGGAGGTGGAAACGCTTGCCGAGACGTGCAGAACCATAATTCTCGTAGAGCAGGGAGATGTTGAACGAAAGTGCCATCGCTCCTATGGGGTAGAAGCAGAAGCACTGTCCGATAGGATTTGTTCCGTCTATTATTCCGTTGAGGAGCTTTTCGTCGATGGAATGGATGACAATGAAGGAGATGGTCGCGAATGCGGCGAAGCATACGGCTAGCGGAAAACGTCTGAAGACGTTGGCGATGCGGTCTTGGTAATTCTTTATTTTTTGTAAGACCATTCGTTTCTCGGTATTGTGAAAAAAGGAGCTGTTATTCCGCGAATCCCGGAGGGGGCAGGTGCATGCCGGCCATCAGGAGCTTGTTGTCGCGGGCGTATTGCATGATGCGCCCCCGGCTCTCGGCGGATTTAGGCTTGTCCATGTCGTAGTTGGAGTTGATTTCGGGGTGGTCCTTCTGCAGGGCGTAACCGTGCATCAGGTCGCCGACGATAATCAGGTTTGCAAGCTGGAAGGCGGTGTGGCCAGGCGTATGTCCGACGGCGTCCATCGCGAGCACTCCGTGGGGGAGCGTGTCGCCGAATGCGAACAGGTGCAGGCTATCCTTGTAGAGTGCCATGATGCCTTTTTGCAAGTCGTTTTTCGGGATGTCGTTCATCCAAGCGTCGTATTCCACTTTGCCCGCATAGACGGCGGCGTTCTTGAAGACCTTCACGTCGTTGCCTGCATCGTCCTTCACGACAAGGCCCGCAATGTGGTCCACATGGAAATGCGTCAGGTAAACAAGCCCGATGCTGTCGGGGTTCACGCCGAGAGCGGCGAGGCGGTTCATGAGTTGCCCGCCGAAAGCTCCGAGGCCTGCATCAAACAATATATACTGATTGTCAATTTTCACGAGGAACGTGCTCACGCTGGCCGGGATGCCGTCGGGCATGTTCAGGCTGTTGTAGAGCGAGTCGCTCGCATCGCTGAAGAGGCTCCGCGGGTTCAGTTTTTCGCCCTCGTTGTCCTGGATCCATGTGACGCTCGCCCCGTTCGCGAGGGTTATGGTTTTCGTGCCTTCGACCTGTGCGACCGTTTCTGCGGGCGTGGCGGTCTCTGTCGGGGCTGCTTGGGCGGCGGGTTCTTCTGCCTTGTTTTCGTTGGCTGCTTTTTTGGTGTCGCTACATCCGGTGACGGAGAACGAGAGCATGAGCGCCGTGGCGCAGAGCGTTCCGAAAATCTTGTTCATGGGGCGAACTCCTTTTTAAAGGGGGAATGTCAGAAAAATAATAAGAAAAAGTCTTTCCCTTCTGTGGAAGATGTATCTATCTTTTAAGGTATGAGCGAAAATCTTGTACAGACAGTCTGCACGAACGGATTTGAGATGGAATATGCCCGTTTTGGTACGGGCGCAAGGCCAATGGTCATTATCCCGGGGCTTGCTATCAAGAGCGTGATGAAGTCTGCGGCATCTTTGCAAGTGCCGTACAAGATATTTACCGAGGATTATACGCTCTACTTTTTTGATCGGCGCAAGGATGCTGAACTCGGATACTCCCTCGAAGATATGGCTCGCGACCAGGTGCTTGCCCTGCAGGCGCTTGGCTTGACGGATGTTGCTTTGTACGGCGTTTCGCAGGGTGGCATGGTGGCGCAGCATATTGCCGCGAACCATCCAGAACTTGTTTGGAAGCTTGTGCTCGGCTGTTCGACATCGAAAGCGGAACCTGAACAACTTGAAGTTATTGGCAACTGGACCCGCCTTGCCCGCGCCCACGACCGCGAAGGCCTTGTGGATGCGTTCATTCGCGACTGCTTTTCGGTGAAGTTCGCCGAACGTTATGGCCGGGCTCTTCGCGCCATGTACAGGGACGTTTCCGAGGCCGAGATGGACCGCTTCGCCATCTTTTCGCATGAATGTGATTCTGTGGATACCCGCGAGGACCTCGGCAAAATCAAGTGCCCGGTGCTCGTGCTTGCCGCAAGCGACGACCGCGTGGTTTTGCCCGTTGCCTCCGAGAAGATTGTGGAGCGTCTGAAAGCCGCCGGTATTCCCTACGAGTTCCAGATGTTCGAAGGATTCGGCCACGCCGCCTTCGACGAACTCAAGGAATACAAGTCCCGCATCTACGAATTCCTCCAGAAGCCCTAACCTGCTTCGACCTTCCAAAAATATTTCAAAAAATGTACAACGGGGCCCGTGTGGGCTTTGTACCCCCGATCTGGGGCCTTCAATGCCTTTTTGGAGCGTCTTTTTACATAAGTTTCGCTTTCGGGCGGCGACCCATTTATTTAAATTTGTGCCACTATGGCAAAAATTCTCTTTAAAAAACAGTTATCTCCTGCGGTATTCCAATTCCGCGTCGAGGCCCCGCTGATCGCTCAAGAGCGTAAGGCCGGCCAGTTCATCATCCTCCAGACGAACAAGGACAACGGCGAACGCGTGCCTCTCACCATCGCCGATGCCGACACGACTGAAGGCTCTATCACCCTGATTTTCCAGACCGTCGGTAAGACCACCACCGAACTCTCCAAGTTCGAAGTCGGTGACGATATCCCGGTGCTCGTGGGCCCGCTCGGTTCCCCGACCCACATCGAGAATTTTGGCCACGTGGTTTGCGTGTGCGGTGGCGTGGGCATTGCCCCGATGCACCCGATTGTCCAGGCCATGAAGAAGGCCGGCAACAAGGTCACCATCATCATGGGTGCCCGTAACGAAAGCCTCTTCCTCATGAAGGAAGAAATGACCGCCCTCGCCGACGAAATCATTTTCATGACCGACGACGGTTCTTACGGCCGCAAGGGTCTCGTGACCGAACCGCTGAAGGAACTCTGCGAAGACACGAAGGGCAAGCCGGACATGGTGCTCGCCATCGGTCCTCCGATCATGATGAAGTTCTGCGCCCTCACCACCAAGCCCTACGGCGTGAAGACCGTCGTGAGCCTCAACAGCATCATGGTGGACGGGACTGGCATGTGTGGTGGCTGCCGCGTGACGATCGGTGGCAAGACGAAGTTCGTCTGCGTCGATGGCCCGGAATTCGACGGCCACGAAGTTGACTGGAACAACATGCTCCAGCGCATGGGCGCCTTCAAGCCCCAGGAACAGGAAGCCTTGCACCGCTTCGGTGCCAACGACGGCCACAAGTGCAACATTGATAAGATGGCTGACGCAAAGGCCAAGGAGAGCAAGTAATGTCTGAACATTTGACTCGTGAACAGTTGGACGCCGCCGCCAAGGTGGAACTTGAAAAGATCAGGGCTCTTCCGCAGCCGCTCAAGCCCAAGGACAAGACTGCTATTCCGGCCCAGCCGATGCCGCAGCTCGAACCGAGCTACCGCGCCCGCGTGATGGAAGAAGTGGCTCAGGGTTACACCGAAGCCCAGGCCATCGTGGAAGCCAACCGCTGCCTCGCTTGTAAGAAGCCGTTCTGCGTCGAAAGCTGCCCGGTGCACATCGACATCCCGGCCTTCATCGCGAAGATTGCCGAAGGTGACTTCAAGGCCGCTATCGCCAAGATTAAGGAAACGAGCTTGCTCCCGGCTATCTGCGGCCGTGTTTGCCCGCAGGAACGCCAGTGCCAGATGAACTGCACCATGGGCAAGATGCACAAGGACGTGAACCAGGCTGTGGCTATCGGCCGTCTGGAACGCTTTGCTGCTGACTACGAACGCAACAACGGTGGTGCTTCTGTGCCGGCCGTCAAGCCTGCTACCGGCAAGAAGGTGGCTGTGATCGGTTCCGGTCCTGCCGGTCTGGTTGTCGCTGCCGACGTGCGCCGCGAAGGCCACGACGTGACCATCTTCGAAGCTTTCCACAAGCTCGGCGGTGTGGTCCGCTACGGCATTCCTGAATTCCGTCTGCCCAAGAAGATCGTTGACAATGAAATCGAATCTCTCGCTGCCATGGGCGTGAAGTTCGAGACAAATTTTGTCATCGGCCGTACTCGCAAGCTCAAGGATTTGATTGAAAAGGATGGCTTCGATGCCGTGTTCGTCGGTACCGGTGCTGGCCTCCCGCTCTTCATGAACATCGAAGGTGAAAACCTCGTCGGTGTGTTCGCCGCTAACGAATACCTGACCCGCGCTAACCTCATGCGCGCCTACGACAAGGAACATGCCGATACCCCGATGTGGCCCGGCAAGAACGTGGTCGTTCTCGGTGGTGGTAACGTCGCTATGGACGCTGCCCGTATGGCTCTCCGTCTCGGTGCCGAAAAGGTCCGCATCGTTTACCGCCGCAGCATGAACGAACTTCCGGCCCGTAAGGAAGAAGTTCTCCATGCCCAGGAAGAGGGTGTCGAATTCTGCGTTCTGCAGAACCCGGCCAAGATTCTTGGCGACGAAGCCGGCCACGTGCGCGGCATGCTCGTCGACAAGTACGAACTCGGCGAACCCGATGAAAAGGGCCGTCCGCGTCCGGTCAAGGTCGAAGGTGCAAGCTTCGAAATCGAATGCGACACCGTGCTCGTTGCTATCGGTAACGGCTCCAACCCGCTTATCAGCAACACCACGCCGGAACTCTCCGTCGACAAGAAGGGTCACATCCTTCTTGAAGATGCTGCTGCCAACAAGACCTTCATGGAGAAGGTTTATGCCGGTGGTGACATCGTGCTCGGCGCTGCCACTGTCATCTTGGCAATGGGCGAAGGCCGCAGAGCAGCTGCGGGAATTAACGAATTCCTGAAGAAGTAAACTTCAAATCCTGAATTTGAAAAAAAGATGGTCGTTAGGCCATCTTTTTTTTGTCCTTCCGTTAACTTTTGTTAACAAATGAGCGGACCGATTAGGCTTGAACTTGTCTGATGGGGTTAGAAAATTTACGTGGGATGGAAAATGCGTTGTACATGTTGAGATTTTTACCTGTTGTTGTTGTCTTCAGCAACGTGTATTTTTCTTTTTTCAAACGTTTTTTTAGCCCTTTTGTTATTTTTGGATAGCTTGGGTTCTTGGGCTATTGATGAGGGTACAATAGCTCCTTTTGCCTTTTGCGGAAAAACGTAATTATACGGAGAGCATAATGTTAGACCTTCTTGCGGTTCAATCTAGTACGACCAACGCTACTATTATCACGTTGGCATATACGCTTTGCCTTGCCTTTATCTTATCTTCGGCAATCGGCTGGACTTACGAAAAGACCTTCCTCGGACTTTCCTATTCCCGCAACTTCGTCCAGGGCATTGTCCTGAGTTCGGTCGCGGCTGCGATGATCATGCAGGCCATCGGCGATAACGTCGGACGCGGCCTCGGTATGATGGGTGCGCTTTCGGTGGTCCGCTTCCGTACGAGTTTCAAGGATCCTCGAGATATCATGTTCATATTTGCGGCGCTAGGTGCGGGTATCGGCTGCGGCGTTTATGCATGGGGTGCCGCTGTCGGCGGTACGATTGCCTTCTGCTGTGTCGCCTTCCTCCTTTCCCGCACGGGTCTCGGTACCAAGCACTTCTTTGACGGTATGCTCCGCTTTGCTCTCCCGAACGAAGGTGATGCTCGTGCCCAGGTCGAACATATCATGAAGACGAGCCTCAAGACTTTCATTCTCATTACCATGCGCGAAGTTGATGGCGGCGCCCGTCTGGATGTCGCCTACCAGATTCGCCTGCGTGCGACGAAGCCTGCCGCCGAAATCCTGAACGACCTTTCCAAGATCGAAGGAATTTCGGATGTCCAGTTCATGATGCAAGACGCGACGACGGAAATGTAAGGGGAGGATACGATGCACAAACTTGAAGATCTTCTCGACAATTTCTGGAACACTCACAAGAATAATGCGGGTGTCGCCTACGTCTATACTCACAAGCTGTCTTTGGCTTGGGCTTTCTGTGTTGTTTTTGCTATCGTCCTTGGCTTGGTCTACCAGGGCAAGGTCGCCATGTTCCGCGGCATTGCCGATGCGAACGAAACCATTATCAGCGTGCCCTCCGCAACCGAAATCGTTAAGGTCCACGTGGTTCCCGGCCAGGAACTCCAGGTGGGCGACACGATTGTCGAAATCAACCGCCCGGACTTGACTCTCCGCATCTCCGAAGTTGCCCGCGAGATTGACGCCCTCGAAGGCCGCAGCAATCTGAGTTCCGCCGAAATCGACCAGAAGGTGGCCGAAGTCAAGGCGAACCTCGAAACGAGGCGCCTCACTCTCAATGCCGAAATCCGCAACCTCGAGTCGGAATACCAGAAGAACAAGGAAATTTCGGCCAAGCTCAAGAGCCTCTCGAACTCGAAGTCCAGCAGCGACGGCAACGACGCCATGGCCTTGCAGATCAAGAGCCTCAAGAACGAACTTGCACTGGCGACTAAGAGCGCGAACCAGCAAATCGCCCTTTTGCGTGGCAGTGGCCGCTTGCAGAAGACGAGTGGCCAGAGCGAAGTCGAGAACCTGAAGAAGGAACTGGTCGAACTCCAGAAGCAGCAGGAAGACCTCGTCCAGATTGCCAAGGAAAACTGGGTGGTCGGTGACGTGAACGTCCGCGACGGAGAAAAGGTTTCGAGCTTTGCCCCGATTCTCACCCTCACGCACAAGCGCCCGACGATTATCCGCGGCTACATCAACGAACAGATTTACCAGAACATGGACGTGGGCGAGACCGTGAAGGTGACCACGCTTGCCGGTACGGGCAAGGCGGTGGTTGGCGAAGTTGTCGGCCTCTCCAGCCGTATCGTCCCGTTCCCGACCCGCATGTGGAAGATGCCGGAGTTGCCGGTGTACGGTCGTGAAGTGACCATCAAGATTCCCGAAGAGAATCCGTTCCTCCTGGGCGAAATGGTGACTATTGCGGAAATGGGCGTTATTAATCATCTCAAGAAAGACGGTAAGAAATAATGAAGCGCTTTGTTGCTCTCCCTATCATGTTGTCTGCGGCTCTGTATGCAGGCCCGCTGACGTGGGACCGTCTTGTCCAGTCGGCGCAGACGGACCCCCGATTCGAGGCCGCACAGAAGCGTTCCGAGGCAACGTCTTCTCCCAGGAATACGAAACTCTGGGACAAGATGGAATTGCGTTATCAGTTGGACGGTTTTAGCTTTGCCAAGCACGACTTTGAACTCCGCATGAGCCCCAAGACGTTCGGCGAAGGCTCTGCCGACCGTGAACGTTACGAGGCTAATAAGGCATACGAACAGGCCCGCTTTGGCGTGGAACGCTCCTTGTTGTTGTATGACCGCTACGAGCGCGGTGTGCGCTATGTGATGCGCAAGAAGATTAACGAAATCAACAAGCAGTTGTTGCAGGTGAATGCCGACCGCATCGAGGTGTTGCACCTCAAGTCTGGTTCGGCTTCCTTCAATCCCGAAGATCTGATGGCCGCTCTGGAAAAGGGTGCTACCCTGAAGGCGGATTTGCTTTCGGACAGCACGGCTTTGCGTGACGCGGAACTCAAGATGAAAATCTGGGTGCCCGATTTCGATGGAGTTGATTTGGATTCCTCGTTCCTCCCGACCATGGACGAACTTGCTCAGAACCTTTCCAATGGCGTGGAAGTGAATGAAAACTTCCCGTTGGTGGCGATGGCCCGCGGCAAGCGCGACGCCGAAGTTGCCCAGGCCAAGCAGGACGTGAGCAAGGGTCGTGACTATATCTCGCATATCGGTATTGGTTATGCGCTGCAGATTGAATCCCGCATGGAAAAGTACAAGACGATGGATGCGACGGACGTCTTCGGTACGGGTCAATATCGCGATTACGTGGAAGATTTCAAGAAGGAAACTGGTTGCCAGACCGCTTTGAATTGTACTGCGACGGCTGATTTTCTTGTCCCGGACAAGGACGACCGCAAGACGGCCGACAAGTTCTTCGTGAATCTCGCTTTCCGCCTGCCGTTCTTCGACAGCGGCAAGGACGGCGATCTCAAGCTCCAGGTGGCCAAGCTCGATGCCGAGAGCGATTACCTTGCTGACGTGCGCGATATCAACCAGAAGGTGGCCCGCCTGACCGAGGAAGTGCTTGCCATGATTGGCCAGTGGAAGGTGCAGAAGGAATATGTGCAGCAGGTGAACGCGAGCGGGTTCATGGAACAGTTCGCGATTAACGCCGGCTCCGATCCGCTCTTGCTCCTGCGCGCCAAGGAAAGTTCGCTCGAAAGCGACATGAAGGCAGTCAAGCTGGAATACGATATTTTCGTGCGCTACCTGGAATTGCTCAACTATGCGGGTATCCTTGCCCGCGAGGGTAGCGCGAACCATCTCCGTGAGGCTTTGAAGTAATATGGCCGAAGCCCGTGGATTTAGCCTTCTCGAGCGATTCGAGCTCAAGTACCATATCCCCGTTGAATGGGCGGACCGGATAGGTGCCTTCCTTGCTCCGTATTGCGAAGAGGACTATTATTCCAAGATTACTCCGGGTGGTTTCTACTGGATTACGAACTTGTACTTGGATAGCCCCAAGTGGACTTTCCTCGGTTGGAAAAAGAAACAGCTCCTGGACCGCTTCAACATGCGTATCCGTACTTACGGCGAGCATCCGGCACAGGACGGCACGTTCCATTTTGAAGTCAAGCGCAAGATCCGTAGCATCTGCTACAAGAGCCGTGCGACCATCAAGGGAATCAACCCGGGCGAAGTCTGGAACATGAAACCCGAGGAATGGCCCTGCAAGACGGACAAGGACCGCATGTACCTCAAGGATTTCCTTTACAAGACGGAACTCCACGGGGCTCACCCGCGCCTACTCACACAGTACAAGCGTCGCGCCTGGTTCGGGCTCCGCGAGGAATATTCCCGCGTCACTATCGATACGGGCATGCGCTTCCGCGAAGAGAACGGGTTCGACTATACGGTGGACCCGCACTACATGCATTCGACCGGTCTTCCGAGGTTTTTCCAGCCGGGAATGGACGCAGTGCTCGAATTAAAGTGTCCTTGCTCACAGGTTCCTTACTGGATGTTCGACCTGATAAGATTTTTGAACCTCAAGCACTCCGCATTTTCTAAATTCGGTAATGCGGCCGCTGAATGGAAACGGGTTTACGAGAACCCGCGTAGGTTCAAGAGCCCTTACTGGACGAAACTGGCTGGAAATTTTTAAGAGTTTTATTATAGAGTTTGACTTGAACAAAGGATGGCCCTTATGAACATGAAAAAGTGGCTTTTGACCGGTGCCTGTATTGCTATGCTTGGAGCGCTTTCTGCGTGCTCCAACGAGGATAGCAGCAACTCAGTGTCCCCTGAGATTAGCTCGGACTCTCAGTCCGGAGATACTGCCAGTAGTGGTGATCCCCAGCCTTCTTCTGCTGGCGATCCGACTTCGGCTGATCCTGGCAACAGTAGTGAAAAGGGGAGCAGCGGAGGTAAGGATCCCACTCCCGCTTCGAGCAGCAGCGACGAACCTATTCCCGACACGGCTCCTCCGCAGATGGGTTGCTCCGAAATCATGTACAATGCGGCTGGTGGTTCGGAACTCGAATGGATCGAAATCTATATCGCGGGTGGCATGGATATCGACAATATGCAGAATTACCTGCTCCACTTGAGCGGTGCTGTCGATTATACGTTCCCCGGAGAGCCCTTGAAGAAGGGTGAATATATCGTGGTGACGAACGATCCCACTACATTCAAGGAAACTTATCCTACGTTTGCCGGTCGTCTGTTTGGCCCGTGGGATGGCGGAACGACTGTCAAGTTGGCCAACGAAGGCGATGTCGTGAACGTGAAGATTGACGGCGAAGGCGACGTGAGCTGTGCCTTCGGTAACGAACCTCCTTGGCCGAGCCTTGCCGACGGCAAGGGCCGTACCCTCGTGTATGTGGGTGGCAATGCGGCCCAGCCGAACTCCTGGGCGGCTAGCAAGCTTGACAAGGGCAATCCCGGTGTCGGTAACGATGAATGGGTGACCCCTGCCGCGGTGCGCATCAACGAAATCATGCCGAACATCGCCGGTGACGATACTGCATGGATTGAACTTTACAATACGGGCGACCAGGAAGTGGATGTCGCCGGCTGGACTATCGAGGTCAAGCGCCGCAAGCAGACGCTGACCATCAAGTCGGGAGCCGTTTCTACAGTGATTCCTGCAAAGGGCTATGTGGTGCTCAATGCAGTTGACAACTTCGACGAAGAACTGGTGGTGAGCCAGCAGGGTGGTGAATTCTATCTGCGTGGTTCGCTGGAAGGCGAAGAATCTAGTATCTGGGTGCCTGCCGGTACGGGTACAAGCGGCGTAATCGACTTGAGTGATGGTTCTACGGCACAGGGCCCGCTCGCTTCTGCTACGCCTGGCGCAAAAAATTCTGCCCTCAAGATGGGTTCTGTGTATATCAACGAAATCCATTACCATCCGAAGGATTCGGATCCCGGCGAGATTCCGTTTGAATTTATGGAACTGGTGAATGGTTCCGACAACGATATTCCTCTTTACAGCACCAATGTCCAGAAGGGTTGGAAGATAGAGGGTATTAACATGGAATTCGGGAGCACTGCGGTTCTCCCTGCCCATGGCATGATTGTCCTGATTCCTGAGGAATTGGATATGACGGTGGCTGCGACCTTCGGCATTACGAATTGGGGCCCGGATTTTGTGCGTTCGACCTATTCTATCCCGGAATCGGTGCAGATTATGACTTACTCCGGTAAGCTCTCCAACCGCAGCGAAACGATCGCCGTCAAGGAGCCCTACGCCAAGGCCGATAGCAAGTCCGCCCAGAGTGGCTACGTCTACTTCTACATCTGGCACGACGCTACGCTCTATTCCGATAAGTGGCCGGATTTGAAGGAAGCGGACGGTCTCGGATACAGCCTGCAGCGTGTCGACACGAAGACGATGGGTTACGAGGCCAGCGCCTGGAAGGCCGACGTACCGACCCTCGGCAAGTAAAAACAAGCTTCATGCGAGATTTTCCCCCGGTCTTTCCGGGGGATTTTTTTATAAAAGAGAGCAAGATGCGCAAGTATGCCCTCTTATAGCTAAATTCCCCCTTTTTGTCAGAAAAGGCGGGACGGCGGGAGTGCCCAAAAATAGAATTTGCTATTTTATCTTGTGCTATGAGATTGCACTTTACATTTTTTGTTTTTGTATCTGTAGCGGCTGTGGCGGCGCCCCTTTCGCTCCAGGACGCCCTTAACATGGCAAAATCGGGCAATTCGCAGATTAAGGCCGAAAAAGCCAAGGTCGAGATGGCCGAGAGCGGCAAGAACGAGGCTCGCTCACGCTTTATGCCCACAGTCTCCCTGTCTGCCGGGGTCACCAAGATTAACGATCCAATCAGTATTGACTTGAACGAAGTCCGTTCGGGCATCATTTCGGTGCATGGAGCCGAGGCTTACCAGAATTATTACAAGACCGGCTACGATGCTGCCTATGAGCGCGCTACCGGGGCGGGAATGCCCGAAGAAATGGCGCTTCCCATGGCGAAGGGCGTTGGCGATTCCGTGGGAAATCTTGCCAAGATGAAAACGGAATCCACGCTGGATTCGGCCTTGCCGGATTTCAAGAAAAAGGTCCAGGACGACGTGTTCTTCAATGCGCGATTGTCCGTCGTGTGGCCGATTTTTACCGGGCTCAAGATTTATTCCGCCTACGATGCCGCCAAGGAGAACGTGACTGCTCGCAAGGCTGAGTTCGACATGGCCCAGAATGCCATCCTCATGGATGTCGCCACAAGGTACTTCTCCTTGCGCTTAGCCGAGGAATTGACGCTGCTCCGCGAGACGACAAAACGTAATTTGGAAGAGCATCTGGAGCGTTCCAAAAAGCTTGAAGAGGGTGGGCAGATTAGCAAGGCGGAACGCCTCCGCGCCGAAGTTGCCCTTGCCGAGGCCCAGAACGCGTTGGAAGATGCCCAGCGCGACCAGACGCTGGCTCGCCTCGCTTTGGCTAGCCTTTTGCATACGGACACGAGCATTACTGCGACGACCCCGGTCGAGTCGCCTGAGGAATATCGCTCCATTGACGAAATCAAGGCGTTGGCGCGTGAGAAACATCCAGGACTTAGGCAATTGCGCACCGAGCGCAAGCGCAGTCAGGCTGCCGTCAGTGCCGCCCGGGCTGATTACTTCCCGACAGTCGCCCTGTTCGGTTACAAGGAACTTTATACGAAAGACCTGACCATGCTGGAGCCTGAATGGGCTGTGGGTGCGAAGGCTCAGTGGGATTTGTTCAAGGGCGGCGAGACTCATTCCAAGGTGAGCAGCGCGAAGGCGCTGGACCGTTCGCTGGCTAGCATGGAAGAGCAGACTCTGGACAACATAAACTTGCTGGTCGAAAAGCGCTGGCGCGAGATGGAACATGCCAAGAGCCGCTTGGTGAGTTTGCAGAAGACGCGTGAACTGGCTGACGAGGCCCTGCGTAGCCAGAACAAGGCTTACGAGGCGGGTCTTTCGACCGGCCTCGACGTGGTGGATGCCGAACTGGCGCTGTCTCGATTGCAGGTGGCTGATTTGAAGGCTCACTATGACGCCGTTATCGCATGGCTTGGCTTGCTTGAGTCTTGCGGCGAAGTCGAGAATGCGGGAAACCTGCTTACGGCATCCAAGCCGGTGGCTCCTGTGCAACCGGCTGCGCCTGCTGCGGATTCCGCGGCAACGGCTGCCCCGGCTCCGGCGGCACCTGCCGAGACGCCTGTTGATTCTGCCGCAGTACCTCAGGATGCGGCTGAAATTCCGGCTGCTGCGGGAACGACCCCGGCCGCAGCGGAAACACCTGCCGCAGCG
This sequence comes from Fibrobacter sp., assembly GCA_017412605.1. Classification (GTDB taxonomy): domain Bacteria; phylum Fibrobacterota; class Fibrobacteria; order Fibrobacterales; family Fibrobacteraceae; genus Fibrobacter. Next base: position 16,186 of record JAFPWY010000005.1, read on the forward strand.
CCTGCTGCGACCCCTGAATCGGCGGTACAAACTGCGCCTGCCACGGCAGCCCCTGCTGCACCGGCGCAAGGATCTTCTGACAAGGAAAGCGCGGGAGCGGTTCCCGAGAACAAGGAGAATAAACAATGATTAATGCTTTGAAATTCATTGGCAAGTTGGTCATCGTGCTGGCGCTTGTTGCGCTGGTCGTGCTGGGGGTTGCCCAGCTCAAGAAGTTTGCCACTGAACCCCGCGAGCAGTTCTTGCAGGGCCAGATGGAAGCTAGGCGTGTCCTTGTTTCGGGGAAGGTCCCCGGCCGTATCGAAGCGCTTTTCGTGCGCGAGGGCGACCTGGTGATCAAGGATTCTCTCGTAGCCATCATCAGCAGTCCCGAAATCGAGGCGAAGAAGATTCAGGCCGAGGGCGCGCTCGGTGCCGCAAAGGCCCAGGCGAACAAGGCCCGCAATGGTGCCCGCAGCGAGGACATCACGGCGCTCAAGGCGATGGCCGACCGAGCCCAGGATGCCGCTACGCTTGCAAAGAATACGTATGACCGTGTCCAGAAGCTTTTTGACGAGGGCGTGCTCCCGTTGCAGAAACGCGACGAGGCCGAGACCCAGATGAAGGCGAGCCAGTCCGCAGCCGATGCCGCAAAGGCCCAGTACGACCAGGCCGTGGCCGGCGCCCGTAGCGAAGACAAGGCTGCCGCAAATGCCCTTGTGATGCAGGCCCGTGGAGCCTCTGCTGAAGTCGATGCCTACCTTGAAGAAACCAAGATTCGCTCCCCGATTACGGGCGAGGTCTCGCTCAAACTTGCCGAAGAAGGTGAAGTGGTCGGCTCGGGCATGCCTGTGGTGGCCGTGACGGACTTGAATGACGCATGGGCGGTGTTCCACCTGCGCGAAGACCTGCTCAAGAATGTCTACAAGGGAAGGACCCTCACGTTGCACGTTCCTGCGCTTGACAAGGATGTCGAGATGTCGGTGAGCTATATCGCTTCTGTGGGCGACTACGCCACGTGGCGCAGCAGCAAGGAAAGCGGTGGGTTCGACCTCAAGACTTTCGAGGTGCGCCTGCGCCCCACGGAGAAGGTCGAGAACCTTCGCCCGGGCATGAGCGTTCTCCTTTCTGCGGAATCTATTCGTTAGCGGAGGCTTGCCGTGCTGTTGCAGGGATTCCTGAAAACGGTCCGGAAAATCTATTTCAGCCACAATATCGTCTTGTGGCTGATTCTCCTCGTTTTGCCCGTGGGAGTCTCGGTATTCATGCTGGGCCTGTTCTCGTCGCAGATTGTGCAGCATGTGCCCATCGGTATCGTGCGTCAAGACGACAGCTACCTTGCCGACCGCCTGGAATCCAAGTTGCGTTCCAGTCCCGTTCTGAACGTGAAGATGGTTTGCCATGACATGGGCGAGTGCGAGCATGCTGTCATTCGCGGGGATCTCCAGGGTTTCCTGGTCTTGCCCAACGATTTGGAACGCCGTGCCCTCAGGTTCGAAAGCCCCGTGATTCCCGTCTATTCCAGCGGGCAGAATTACTTGACCAACATGTTCGCGACCAAGGAAATCCGTGCGGTACTTTCGGCTGCAGGGAGCGAAATGTTTACTGCCCAGATGGACGATCCCGTGAAGACGGAAATTCACTCCGTCGGCAATGTCGAGGGCAACTACCAGGGCTTTCTTGGGCTTGGACTCGTGACTGCGCTGTTCCACCTCGCGGCGATGATTGTCGGCGTGTATGTGGCCTCGTTCCCGCTTCGTGACCACCGCGTGAGGGAAATGCTCGGCTATGCCCGCGGTTCTCGCTTTACGCTTTGGTTTGCAAGTGTTGTGCCCATGAATATCATTCTTTGGCTCGGCATGATCGGTTGCTATGCCTATAGCCACAGGTTGCTTGCACCCCTGACCCTTAACGAATTTGTGATGACGGCTGCCGCTCAACTGTTCATGATTCTCGCCTGTTCCGGTGCCGGCATCGTGTTTGTCGGCGTGGTGGGCGTGATGAGGATTGCGACGGGTGCCGCAGGCGTCATTGGTAGTCCGGCCTTCGCGTTTGCAGGGCAGACGTTCCCCGTGATGGCCATGCCTTTTGCCGTACGCTGCTTCGCCTTCGTGCTCCCGTTGACTCATGCGCTCAAGATCCAGTCGATGATGCTCCTGGGTGACTTGAGCATGGGCCCTGCATGGGAGGTGCTGAAGGTGCTTATCGGGATGGCCCTGTTCTGGAACCTCCTGGGAGCCATCCTTATGTCGATGCGCTGGAAACAGTTCGCCCGTAGGGAGGCCGAGTTCGAGGAGAAAATGCGAACGGCTCCGGAGGCTTCCGCATGATCCGTCGCCTTTGGAAAGTGGCTTTTGCCGAATGGAAACTGATGTACACGGACCCTGCCGCGGTGCTCCTGCTCGTGGTGGCGGGCGTCCTGTACGCCTTCTACTATCCGACCCCGTATATTCACCAGACGGTGACGAAGGTCCCTGTTGCCATTGTGGATATGGACAACACGGCGATGTCGCGAGACCTTATTCGCATGGCTTCGGCATCGCAGCAAATCGAGGTGAAGGCGGTTTATTCCGAGATGATGCAGGCCGAGGAAGCCATGTCCCGCGACGAGATTTATGGCTTTATGGCCATTCCCGAGAACATGGAAAAGGACATCCGCAGCCATCGCCAGGTGACGGTGAATATTTTCACGCACGGGGCTTATGTGATGTTCCATGGCGCCATAGGTACGGCTTTTTCGACTTGTGCGTTGACGCTGGGTGCGACGAACAAGGTAAAGCAGATTGCGCTTTCCAAGAAGGTCCCCTCCGCAAAGGCCATCGCCATGCGCGACCCGTTCCCCCTCAGCATCCAGACGCTGTACAACAGTACGGGCGGCTATGCCAATTATGTGGTGCCCAGCGTTTTGGTGGTCATTCTCCAGCAGTCGCTGATTATCGGGATTTGCGTATTGGGTGGTTCCCGTGCACATCGCCGGTTCCGCAAGAAGATGCGCAACAGTCCGGTGGAAAATGAAACACTACCTTACCGGTACTTTGGACGTTCGCTGGCTTACTTTGTTCATTATTGCTCGTTTATCCTGTTCTACCATTGCATCGTTTACAATCTTTTCGATTTCCCGAGACGCGGTGAATTGTTGCCCATGGTGGTTTTCTCGGTCGTGTTCCTTGCATCGACCATCAATTTGGGAATGGTGGTTTCGCAGGTGTTCTTGCGTCGCGAATCCAGCATGCAACTTTTCTTGTACCTTTCCATCCCGATTTTGTTCCTTGCGAATTTTAGCTGGCCCAGTTACCTGATTCCGTCTTGGATGGTTGCCGTCTCGTACATTTTGCCGAGTACATTTGCCGTGCCTGCTTGGCTTTCTATCGAACAGATGGGGGGCGATATCTACGACGTGGCGCCTCGGCTGTACTTGCTTGCCGTGCAGGCCGTGGTGTACCTTGCGTTGGGGCTTTTGCTGACGCGCGCCCGCGACAAGGTCAAGCTCGACATCGGTGATATGTGATTTGAGGGATTAGAGGCTAGAGGTTAGAGGCTGTAGTTTTTCTCTAGCCGGAGCCCCCTCCTGGAATGCGAACTCAGGCTAGAGGTTAGAGGCTGTAGTTTTTCTCTAGCCCCTAGCCCCTAGATCCTACCCCCTTTTTTTGTATATTATGTCCTGAGGTAGATATATGTACTTTGATCCTTTATACATGATGATTCTCCTGGTGACGCTTGCCTTGTCTGGCGGTGTTTCCATGCTTGTCAAGTCCCGTTTTGCTGCGGGCCAGAAAGTGAACATTTCCAGCGGCCTCACCGGTGCCGACGTGGCGAAGGCTATCCTCATGGACGCGGGCATCACCGACGTGCAGGTGCTTGTGCATCATGGGTTCCTCTCGGACCATTACAATCCGCTGAACAAGACTCTCAACCTTTCGAAGGAAGTGTACTACGGTCGTAACGCGAGTGCTGCGGGTGTCGCCGCGCACGAGGTGGGCCATGCTATCCAGCATGCGCAGGGCTACTTCCCGATGTGGCTGCGTTCCGCCATTGTGCCGGTTGCAAACATCGGTAGCAATCTTGGTCCGTGGCTCGTGATTATCGGTATCGTGCTGATGAGTGCTGGCCGTGCGCTGGGCTATTCTCTTGCGCTGGTAGGTGTTATCCTTTTCGCTGCCGCGACGCTCTTTACGCTCGTGACCGTGCCGGTGGAATTCGATGCCTCTTCCCGTGCCAAGAAGGCGCTTGCCCGCATGGACGTGGTGGCACAGGGCAGGGAATACAATACGGTTTCCGGAGTGCTCTTTGCTGCCGGCCTCACTTACGTGGCCGCCGCGATATCTTCCATTCTGCAACTGCTCTACTGGGCGTACCGCGCTGGCCTTATTGGCGGGCGCAGGGACTAGGAGGCTTTATGGCTGTAAGGACGCTGACCGTAGAATGCCCCATGTGCAAGGGCGAACTCGTTGTCGATGCCGACACGGGCGAGGTGCTCTCTCACAAGGAATACAAGAAAGAAGTCAAGTCTTTCGACGAATTCCTCAAGAGCCAAAAGAACCGCGCTGCCGAGCTGGACGCACTCTTTGCCGCAGGCAAGGAGAAGGACAAACAGCGGGCTTCCATCGCCGAAAAGAAGTTCGAGGCTGCCAAGCAGAACAAGGATTTGAAGGATCCGCCGCCCACGATTAACTGGGATTAGCGGAAGAAGAATTTTTTTTGATTAATCCATCACACAGCGAATTGAATTTCTGTAAACATTGCTTATGTATTCTACGGTATTTCCCATTACAACAACATAAACAAAATCGGAGTTTTTTTGTGTTGAACTCAAAATAGATGCGTTAAATATTAACGTTCTTCCACCTTCGTACATAAAACCGGATGGAAGTATGCTTAATGCGCAATTGTCTGTTCCTGCAAGAGTGCGGTCGTGTTCATTTGGATACAGTTTTGATATGGAAAAAAAAATTGTATCCGCGCTTTTCATTCTATTCGCTACATCAGAATTGTTATCATCTGATGCTTTCATTGCATTCTCAAGAATTTTCCATTCCTCTTTAGTTGGTATATGCCAGCCTTTTGGACAAATGGTATCTGCCAAAACTGAGTCGATAAGGCCAAATCTGTTGCCATTTTCAATAATGGAGTAGTATCGTCCAAAGTTGTGGCATAGACTTTCCTTGCAACATTGCATGGTCTCACAGTTATGCTCAACCAGTTCGCAGTATTGTCTTATAAAACTAGTATCACTACTGCACGTGCTATAAGGTGCATCATACCTCAAGTTTTCAGCCATCCAAACTTGATTGCCAATCGTTGTATATTTATATGTCTGTCCATCACGTTCATCTGTAAATGATCCACGGTTGGGCATACCGTAAATGTTTGTTCCTTCTGCGGGACACACTTTTTCCGCTTCCCATGGTTCAACGTCGTCATCGGAATCGAAAATACACGCAGAGAAAACCAACGGTATTGTGAAAAGGAGAGTTCTCTTTATTAAGTGTTTCATGCGTTCCTCTCAATAAATCTAACATCTCGTGTTGAAAATGTCAATTATGTAAAATAATTAATCATTTACAACTAAATTAGTTCGTGGCTCTTGACAGGAAATTTACTTTTTCCTAAAATTTTGCTGACATAGTTCTGTGCTGCAAGGCATAGAACACTTGGTATTAGAGTTTTCTGCTCTTATTCTCTGTGTGAAATCGGCAAAATTTCAATTCTAATGAGAGTAAGACGGACGCTCACGCCCATTTGGGCGTGGGGCGTTTGTGTTTGCTATTAGAATGGCTTTGCCGAGCCACACACAGGTAAGTGCAGACGATGCCACGCCTTTTTTTTGCGGAAAAAGTCTGTTTTCTTGGTGTGAGGGAGTTGAAAAGGATGGGATAATGAAAAAAGGAATGCGATTCCTGTGCAAAGTCGTATGCTTTGCGGTGGTACTTTTGTGCGCAGGTAATTTATCTGCGGCTCAAGTTGAACCTGCTTCGGGGACTATCTATATTCTTCTCGGCACATCGAGAGGTGGGCAAAATGTCACGGATTGGCAGGGCGCGGGAATCAAAGGCTTTGTCCAAAATAACATTCTCGGTGCTTCTGGCGATACCTCGCTCGTCAACGAATATTATTACGATCTTTCCTCGGGGACTCCGGCTGAATTTGCCAGGAATCGCCTTTTCCGTTCTTCAGGGACGTCAATTCTTGATTCTGCGCAACTTAAATGGTTTAAGAATTCGAAGAACTCCGTTGTTGTGTCACAACGAAACCATTACAAGAATTTGTCTGCATTAAAGTCTGCCCGCCCGGACTCGGTGCCTTCCCGCTTTGTCGTGATTGCCGATGGAGCAGCGGGCCTTGCCGTGCGCGAGTATATCCAGAGCAGTGCATATAAGGGTGAGATTGCCAATGTACTTTTCTTCAATACCCCTCATGAGGGGACGGGCCTGGCGGACCAGGTCGTGCTTAGCGGGACGAACGGTTTGGATCGTGATTCTGATAACTCAAAGTATGTTGCGCTTGTCCCGCTTGCGCTCGCAGCGTACATTGTGGGCGGTGTTGACGGCTTGCAGGACCTGATGATTTCTTTGCTGAAGGATGCCGTGATGGCGATGGCGTACAGCGTGGGCGATGTCGGCGATGTGCTTAGTGGCGACAGTCTGTTAGAGGGTTACTCTGCTGGCAATGCGTCTACGTGGTACTTGACACAGGACGCCTCCGAAAGCGATGGGAAGTATAAAGACGCTTTGTCAAACAATACCGTGGGTGCCGATTCGCTTTTGGGTAGCGTTCAGTTGTTGAATTCGTACTCAATGAACTCCGGGTTTAACCACCCTATGTACAATGTTATCTATTCTTACGGCTTGCCCAGCGTGGGTAACGGTCGCCGCACCCTCCCGGATTTCGTGGAACAGGCAAAGTCGCATGTGTCGACAAAGAAACTGGCGCAAGTGCTTGCGGATTCGCTTGGCAATACGCTTGGAATCGATTTGTCGTCGGCATCCGATGCGGTTCGGGCTCGCCTGGATTCAATGGCGCGAGACATTCTTTCGGGTACGGCAGCCTCGACGCTTTCACGGAAGTATGGCGAATATTCGGGACAAATCGGCACGGCGCTCAAGGTTGCGGAAGGAGTCAACGAGATTCGTAACATGAAACTGAACAAGGACGATGTTCCCGGCAGTCTGTACAAGTTGCTCCGTGTGGTGGACAAGTTTATCCCGGATTCGTACAAGTCGGAACTTTATCTGTTATTCATGAAGTACTTCTCGCCGGAGGTGCGCGATGCTCTTTCTAATACGGGCGATAAGGTTCATGAGGGGCTTGCTTTTGCGGCAAACAGTCTCGCGAACTACTCGCTGAACTTCTTTGACGAGGGCACGTTCGATGTGCCCTATTATAGTGCGATAGGCGAGAGTGTGAAGGCCTTCCGCGAGGCGGGCGCGGAACGTCGTGGTTACGATTTTGGCGACATCCTGGACAAGCGCTCCAGCTACGCTACTGCATTCTCGAGTTATAAATCCAAACTCAAGGAACTGGATGAATATCGTGACCTCCTCGCCGATATCGGCGAGCTGGAAGCCGACCGCCAGGTGGTAGACTTGGCTTTGAACGTAGGTTGTGAAATTGCTGACAAGGTTAATCCAGGTGTCGGTAAAGCGTGCAGTGCAGCCGAGTTCGCTACGAACGTGGCTCTTGTGGGAGCGATTTCGTCGAAGACGGCGAAACTTGCCCGCAAGTCCGGTGTTCTTGCGCATACACGTTCCCTTGCATTGATGGCTTCTGTGACGGAGAAGGAGAACTTCTCCGCCCGCGATTATCACGACACAACCTTCTTGGTTTCTGTTGCCGATTTGGAACAGATGCTCTCGGCGTCCCCGCATGTGTACATCGTGTCGGAACGCACGGTACAGGGCAACGACACCTTGATAGTGCCGCAACTCGTCGACGACAGCGGAAACGGAATGACAAAGATAAACCTCCGCAATTTTGAACCCGCTGGCAATACGGCCTCCAGCATCCCGCCGATGGAGGTGAAGGACGTTAGCTACGACGCTGCCGGCAACCGTATTGTCCGTTACGGCGAACTCAAGAGCTTTCATGCGACATCGTACCTTTCGGAAATCGTGTTCCAGATAGACGACTTGCATCCGGACAGCATCCGCTCCTTCAGTGTCGATTTCAACAACCGCGGCCAGATTATTTTCGACAGGGGTGACGGCGCGTGGAAAGTCTATTTCGAGATTGCTTACAGCCGCATGGAACCGCTGGCGGAACTCTCTGCAAGTCCAGTTTCTCCCGATGGTCGGTTTATACTGAACATTGAATCAGTGCTGAACCTTTACAAACAAAAAACAGGTAACACCATTCCACCCTCGGCGATTCTCGGCGACGGGACGAATGTTCTCTATGTAGCTGTAGTGAACAAACTGGGTGCATCTTGCAGCGCCCGCTTCTCGTACCTGTTCCAGGCGACGGAATTGAAGGGAGAGCCCGGCTGGCCGCTCAAGTATACGGAAGTTTCCCGTTTCGGCAATGCCTACGCGACTCTTTATAACGTTGCCTACGACTACATAACTGTAGATTCGGCTGGGCTCAGGGTGACGCAACTTTCTACCGGCAAGAAGGATTCCGTCGCGGCCAAGGTCAGTCTGGATTATGCTTCTTCATATGGGTCGGGCTGGCGTGCGGATGTCAATACGGACTCCATTTGGAACAACATAGATACGCTATCGTCCGGTGACTATCTATTTGAATGGGATTTTGCGATAAAGGTGACGACCCAGAGCGGCACGAGCGTTTCGCATCATGTTGTTCCTTCCCGTGCACGGCTTGACGCCACGCGGCCGGGGCTCAAGTTGCAAGTTCCCAACCATGTGGTGGGCGGGACCCTTGCGGATGCGAACTGGGCGAACGTGCGCGACACGCTCCGCGACGGTGCCTTGCGCGCTATCCGCGCCTTTGCTGTCAATCTTTCCTTGGGTACCGTAGATACTCTGTTCTACAAGGCTCACGTGAATGCGGAATTCCAGGATATCCGTTGGAAACAGGCGCACGTACCCATGGCCGAGGGGCGTTACGCTGTCGTTGTGCAGGCGTACGATTACGGTGATCCCGATGCGGCCACGATGGACTCGCTACAGCATGTCGGACTGGATTCCGGGCGCACCTCTTGGTCGAAGGTGATAGATGCGTCTACGGGCAAGTTTGTCCAGGGCATCAACGGCGTGACACTCAATGACACAATCTGGGTGGACCGCACTCCTCCCGCCATCGTGGCGGGCTCGACAAGCGTCCATTCCGTTCCCGATTCTTCGCGCACAGGCTGTCTCGATTCGTCGAAGGTCACTTCTGTCGGTTATCCAGTGTACAATTCGTGTAACAGGCTCGCGCTCTCGTTCAATGTCCGCGACGTGCTCGCCAATCGTTCTGATGCTCAGGTACGTGTGAAACTGCTGTTTAAGGATTCCGTCACCGAGCACGAACGCTTGTTTGACGACGTGCTGGAATGGAATGGCAATACGGGTCATTACAACTTTATTGAGCCCGCTACGGGCCGCATCCGTGACGGCGTGTATTCGCTGACGGCCGAAATCCGCGACATGGCCGGAAACGTTACTAAGGAAAAACTTGCGGACAAGGTTGTGTTCGACAGAAGGGCGCCTTCGGTGAACCTCCGTGCGGGAGCGTTCTTCCCGACGGATTCGTCCGTTACCGATGCCGTGGCGGATATTTCGCAGGCGGCCGACGATTCGCGCAACGTGTCGGCTGTCTCTTGCTACAGGATGCTTGAGACTCCGGATTCCACGTTTGCCTGGACGTTTGTCCGCAAGGATTCTGCCTCGGCGACGGCAGACTTGTTCAGCTTCGCAATCCCTGTCATCGACTGGGCGCACGGCAGGGCCGATGGACAGTGGTTCCTGCATGCGCGCTGCTACGATGATGCGGGCAACCCGGGTTACGGCATGGACTACTTCGGTGTGGGGGCTCGTTACCCGCGCATCACCTACCCAGGTGACACCGTGAACTCGTTCTACTATGGCACGGTTTTGATTAAGGGCGAGGCGCCGAACCCGTCGGTACAGGAACATTCCGATTTGGGAGTGTCTTTCGATGTGGAATGGAAACTTGACACCGCCACGACGTGGCGTACCGATGGGATTGAACTTATCACGGTCGGTGCGGGCTCGCAGGTGAGGGATCTTGCGCTTTGGCATATCCCCGATTCGGTTTCTGGTATGTGCGTGTTACGGCTTTCAGTGCGTGCCTGCGATACCTGTGCCCCGGTTACGGACGAGAAAGAAGTACCCGTATATGGGTGGTTCAATCCGCTGCTTGATACTGCTGCTGTGAAGGTCCTTGTCAAGGCTCCCTTGGGCCAGTCCGTCGGTGTTTGGGACACGATTGGTATCACTCTTGACAAGCCGGGCGATACGGCGCTCTGGAAACTGGATGCCCGCCTTTATGTGCGCTCGCAGTCGGATACCTCCCTTGTCGAGGCGATGACCTATTCCGTGCCGCGCATGAGCGTGCCGCCGTTCTCCGGGGAACCCTCTGGACTTTTGAATGGGTTGCATGTATGGCAGAAGGGTGGTGCGTGGACGCTGCGCTGGTCTGGCACGGCGAAGGGCGCCATTGCCGATACGGCGGTGCTCGACTCCTTGCGTCGCGATTCCACGTACACGGTCCCTGCGAATGTGAAACGTATGGTTCCGAGGCTTGTGCTCAAGTATCGCGAGGGTACGTCCGTTGTAGGAGGCGTTCCGCCCCGCGCGCGTCGCGATACTGTTTCGGTGCCTGCCGTGTCGCTTGATTCGTTGGGTTTGGTGATTCCTGCTTACGATAACGTTCTGGAATGGAACCTGGACAGTTTGGACGGCGACACGCTCCGCATCACGTTCAATTCCGATTCCGCATTTATCGTGGACCTTTCTACTGTTCAAGGTGCCGACAGCATAATCTATTGCGGAGCCGCGTCAAGGCACGCCTATGATGCTGTCGCGGGGGCGTTTGGTGTTGGGACCCTTTATGTGCATCCGGACGAGTATGGTGTTCGCTTGCCTTGGAGGGGCATCGCCCGTACGGGACAGGTTCCCGGCAGCGATACGGTGTTCGCGAAGTTCATCGTGTATGCGCTCTCGGACCCGTCGCGCGTTGTCACCATAGACACGTCGTGGCTCTTGGTGCGGGCTTCTGTGGCTATGGTCGCTGTAGACACGCTTGCGCCCGCCCCGGCGGATATCTATTCTCCGAACACCTCGGGGCAGAAGAGTGTGTTCCGCTACGGGATTGCGGGCCTTGGCAGCCACGTGCGTACCGAGGTGCTTTATGCGAATGACAGCGTTGCGAAGACGTTGGATGCAAATCTGTTTGTTAAGGCGGGACTCTCTGATGCGACTTCCATGGTGTCGTGGGACGGAAAACTGGCTGACGGCAAGATGGCACCGCTGGGCGAGTACAGGTTTCGTGTATGCATCCTGGATTCTGTCGGGAATACGGTGTCGAGCATGGAATCTAAACCGTTCCATATACTGGACGGGAGCAGTGTAATTGCCGTTGGCACGGGCGGTGTTGGCGGTACGACTGCCGAGTTGCTGATTGACGAAGTGTTTGAGGATTTGGGCGAGGCCCGTTTTGTAGGGAGTATCGACTACCTGATGAAAGTGCGCGAGCAGGGCGAGTTCTTGCCGGAACAATACCGTACGTTCAATTACCGCTGGAGTGTGCCGACGGACGCCAAGCAGGCCCCCGCGCTTTGGCGTAAGACACGCTTTAGCCTCGGCATCCAGCGCCAGAGGGACAAATTCCCGGTGACGATTGCTGTGCTGCTTGCGACGGAAGGGTATGATTTGCGTGGAGACGGCCCTATTTGTGACACGAATATAATATCTCATTATCCGTACAAGATTGCAGTCATGAGGCGGACGCTTGATAAGAATAACCCGACAACAGAGGATATTTACCTGAATTCTATTTTCCACGTTGTTGGATACGATACGATTCATGATTGGGGTAAAAAGAAAAGGGGATATTCTTTCCCGTTTATCATGGGTGTTAAGGTGCTTCCGGAGGGAGTGTTCAAGGATGTGCGCAAATTATTTAAGGATGCCTCAGATGCTTACATAGCCGGCATGATGGATAAGATAGGTGCTTGGATTGGGCTGTACTCGTACACTTTTGACGCTCCGGATGATTCGACATTTTCTGTTGTTGGCAATGCGAGGTATGATAAGAGCGGATTGGATTCTGTTTCGTCTTTTGGGCTGAATACCTATTTTCCGGGGGATACATTTCACATTGACAGTGTGTGGAAAGATTCCTGCGACCACAAGGTATGTACGGCTGACTCGTTGATGAATTTTTATAATTATGGAACGAATCTTTATCATTGGTTTAATAATTTTGAAAGTAAGTCAGTCCTTTGGGAGTCGGGTAAGTATGTGTACTCCGACACGGTTCCCCCTGATACAATGTATGGTGTTGATGTACGTAACGGGACGGCCGACCAGCGTGCGTGCGCACAGAATTTAAGCGACACGGCCTCTGCCGACAGGGCAATTTGCGGCCCGGCTACGCCGGCATCCGCTTTCGACCCGGATACGCTTGCCTTGACAAAACCCCATGCCAGGATGCTCAACATCACCGTCGGTCATGGGTATGGTTCGCATTTCACTGACCGTTCCCTGAATGCACCGAGTGGCTGTAGTGAACATGATAATTCGGGCAAAGAAGTCATGGTGAAACTCACCTTCAACGTGGATTCAACCTACTGGGAACCGCATTGGGGTTACACCAACCTTGCAAACACCTTCGTACGCTTTGACCCGACGAACTCTACCTTGTATGGGAACAAGGGCTACTTCTTTGCGAATGAGGCGGACAAGGATACCCTCGGGCCTAGCTTCTCGAACTTCTATGGACTTTCGGGGTGGAATTTCTCGTATTCCAAGGATGATGCTATGATTACGGCGTTCGAGGCGCAACGCTTCCCGATGCGCGGCTCAATTGCGAACCCGCTCTGGTTCCCCGACGAAAGGGACGACTCGGTCAAGATAAGGTTCCCATCTACATTCCGCTGGCACTATTTCGGGAGCAGCACCGGGACCCGGTTCGGAGCCGTGGCGGAAGGCATCCGCGTTGACGGTTCGCATTTCCGAGAAGAACTTGCAAGCAGCACTGCGCATAGTCAGGTTATGCCCATTGGTGGAAACGTGCCGGTAGACCCGCTGAGCGTTAGCTTCGTTATTGCTCCGCGGCTTGCGCCTGCAGGTGCGATGGTGCAGGATACGACCAAGTTCGGTGTACCTTACCCTTACCCGTACCAATCTATCAGTGGCTTAAAGATGCCGGACAGCCTTGCCCCTGATTTCAAATTTTATACGACGGAGCGGGCCCGCATCCACTTCAAGGTGGGCGACTGGAATGATACCCATTGGGATTCGCTCTATGTTGTAAGCAGTTCCCTGCTTGTCCGCAATCCGGTTACGGATTCTAGCCTGTACCCGTCTTCGCCAATTAAATTTAGTATGCACAATATAGAGCTTGTCGCTGCGGCCGTTGGCAAGAGCGTACTCGACACCTTCTACAGCTATTCCATCGACACGTCGGATTACGTTCGTGGTGGTTGTCCCGGCTACAACGGAAATGCTCCCAGCTGTTGGATGGTCCCGTACGATTCCCTGCACGTTCCAAGTATAGACCCACTTACGTATGGCGGTTCTTCGGCTGTTCCCGAATCCAGCTTGGTACTTGTTTTGTTGGACAGCAATGGCACAGCGATTCATGACCAACAGTGGAACATAAAATTTGATTCCTTTAAAAGCCAATGGAGTGTTGGTGTAGAAGGGATCAACATGCCGGACACTCTCGGCTACGTTTACTCGCGTGGTTCGGTGAAGTTCTCCGGTACCGACCGGTCGCATGTCGTGCCATTGGACAGCGTCTTGTCGCAGAATAACGAAGTCTATAGGCATCATGCGGAGGATATCCCGTGGTATAGGGACGTGTCGTACTCCGTCACGGGTATGTACCTGCGCGACACCTCGATCTCGGAAGACAGCCTTCTTCCGCATCCCTATCTGAGCGCCACTATGGATTCGTCTTCGAAGTATTTCGTTGTGGATTGGGATGGAAGTTCTCCAGATTCCCGCATGGCCGAAATCGCGACGTTCCGGGGTCGCGTCCCCGGTGATTCCGCCTACTGGCGGTTGCAATACGTGGACGGTGCCGGCATCCGCGAGGTGATTGACGAGGGTATACAGGATACTGCCGTGGATAAGCTTCCGTTCCCCGTGCTTGCTCGTTATGACTTGAGCCATTTGCAGGGGACGGTCACGTTCGAACTTCTGTACGGCAATCCTAACGGGACTTTGTTCCGCATCGATAAGGTTGTTCATGTGGGGAACCGGGTAAATCCGGGTGACACAGCCTACGTGCAGGCCATGTACGGTAATGCGGGCGTATGGTTTGATGAGGGGGCGTGGGGCCCGGATCCGGTCGATGTGACCGTGCGCGCTGTCGCTCCGGATGAATACCTCTACGATGCCTTCGGGGATCTCGATATCGTGGGCCCGGTGGTGGAGGTCCTGCCGTCGCACAACTTTGGCGACTCCATTGGTCAGTGGCCCGAGGTGCGAGTAAAACTCCTTCGTGACGATGTTGAGTCTCGTAAATTGAAAGTAGAGGAACTCAAGATTTATAAACCGGACTTTGAAAATCGCGAGATCGTGCCGCTGGATGTTCAGTCTTCGGCATGCTTCCGTTACGCCACCCCTCCGCTGCTTGAAGATGATTCCGTTTCCTGTGCAAAAGATTCCACATGGGACTATGTCTATCTTAAGGCGAAAACATCCTCGTTCTCGGATTTTATCGTGCTTGATACTGCAACGGCAGCATCGTTTGAACCAGTCATAACGCCTGTTCTCCCGGATACCTTGCTTTGTGCGGAACCTGCATTGGATACCGTTTGGGCGGGTACGTTCAACGGAAAACTGGAATTTGCAAGTCCGTGTGTAGGCCGTGGTAACTATTTGTTACAATTGCGTACCGACAATACTGTCGCTGCCGAACATAGGGGCATGTTGGCCGGAACCACTATTGCATGGGAAATGCGTAACGATGACATTTGGCTCCCGACGGACATTTACACGTCCCGTGTTGATGTCTATGGCGTGGACGGCTCGACGGAGCATTTGCGCGGTCCCATGGTCCGCATTGACTCGCTTCTGCCCATGCTTTACGACATGGATGTGACCCTCGCTGATGGCGATGGCGGTTCCCGTGTGGTGACTGTGTCTGCATCGCTTGTGGATTCTGTGAGCGGGGTTGACCGGGTGGTGCTTGATGTACGCTTCGGTGGAAGGGTCGTTGAAAAACGCGTCGTGCCGTTCGGCGGAGTGCCCGATACGCTACTTTACGAGCCGTTCGTGATTTCGCCCGCGTTGCTGTATGGCTGCAAGGGCTGCCGTGCGACGGTGGATGTTCGCGTTGAGGATATGGGACACAATTATGTTGAATCTTCTTGGCGTTCCGGACAAATTTATCCTTTCCCGTCGTCGCTCGTGCTGTGGTACCCGATGTCGGAGGGTAGCGGGGATGCAGTTCACGAGGTTCTCGGTAACAAGTTAAACTTGTCGACAGACCCGTTGTCTAATCCTTGGGCCTATGGCGGAAGACTGTCGCTGTTAGATCCGGGAGACCGAAGTATGTCTTCGAGCGTTCTTCATGTTGATTCCGTGACTCCGATGAGTGTTGAGTTTGATGCAATCATTGGTGCTCGCAGCGGTATTGTGCTTATCTGGTATGATGATAGTTCCTCGCTTACAATAGGAATAGAGAATAGAAAGTTCTATGTGGATGCAGGGTATGGTGCTGTGGAACTTTCGCATTTTGTCGGTAGTGGAGCTTCTGAACGTTATGTATTTGTATTTGATAGTTCTTTCGTTTCCTTGTATATAGATGGGAACTTTGTTGAGCAGAAGATTCTTCCAGGCGGTTTTGCTTTGCGTGATAATGGACGTCCTGCATTGGGGCGTCTGCTTAGTGGTCAAGTTTCTGCTTACTTCCGTATGTCGGATCTTCGTGTTTATCGTTCTGCACTCACTGCGGAACAGGTGCACGATTTGTTTATTGGAGCTCCTCCGCCAGACGAGCCGGATACTTCCGTGATCGATTCCACCCCGGTCTGGCTCGCGGTTCGCTCCGTGGAACTTGATTCCGTGTCTGGTCTCGTGGTGGACCAGTCCTGTGCTCTGCCTGGTCGTTCGTACTTGCGCCAAGGCTCGGGAACATCCGGCATGGCAGTCTGGAACGTGGATGCGCCCCGTGCCGGGAACTATGCCCTGTACGTATTCGGTCGAGGCTATCCGTCCGGCAACTCGCGTGTAGAGGTTTCCGTGAACGGAGTAGATGTCGGCGCATACGAACTGCGGCCCTCCGGTCTGTGGGAAAGTTCCCGCATGGGCGATTCGCTTCTGTTCGCGCTTGACTCCGGCCTGAACCGCATTGCGCTGCGTCCGCTCGGCGGAGCGGAACTTGCGGGCGTCGCGGTGGGCTCCGCGCCGAGCCTCCCCGAGGCGCACCTCGTGGATTACGGCCTGTCCGAATGGGCATCGCCTGAGCCGCGTGTGGAAGCCCTCATCTCCTATGAAAACGCCTACGATGTGACGTGGGCACGTCCGAGAATAAAGTTGCGCAACCTCACCGGCCAGTATATATATGGCGTCCGCATCCGCTATTATTATTCGGGCGAGGGGCCCGCTGTGTCGGGAATATCGTGGTACCCTGGAGGCCCGGTATCGATAGTGCACGATGCGGGAGACGTATATTACGCTGAGTATGCGCTTTCCGAACCCTTGCCTCCATATGGCTCCCCGTATTTTGGGAGCGACATCCAGATCGGCTTGGAACGTATTCCGAATACCAAGCACTGGAAAATCCAGGACGACCCGAGCTACGAGCACGGCTCGACCCGCGGTTATGTGGAGGCGAAGGGACTCGTTGTGTTGGATTCCAAGGGTGAGATGCTCAACGGCTGGAATTGTGTCGATGACGGCATGCCCGCGACAACCCCCGCATCGGGTATCCGAGCGCTCGCTGCCGAGGAGTCCAACGAGCCGTGGAAGAACAGCACTATTGCAGTCTATGTCGAAAACAACGGTTCTGACAGCCTTTCCGGATTCGAGGCGCGGTACTACTATCGCGATGCTACGGGTACGATGGAACCGCCCGACTGGTACTACCTCGGGCCGGATACTGCCTCTGCGATACCTTCGAAGGTGGCCGCTGGCGGTAACCTTTACTATGTTTCCCTAGTGTACAATAACGTAGTCCTCAAGCCTGGCAAGCGTTCGGCTGCCGTGAAGTTCGGGCTCCATGCTCGGGGTTGGTCTGAATCCGCATATAGCGCATCCGATGACCCGTCACATCACGGGATCGGTACGGGCAAGAACCTGCTCGAGGCGGATTCCGTCGTGGTGCTTGACCGGAACGGAAACCTGCTCTGGGGTAATGTGCCACGGCCGAACTTCCAGAACAACGTTGTTGCAAGTGATTCCGGTTCGAGTCGCGTGACTCGTGTGGGCGATGTTGTATATGTGAATGTCGACCAGACGGGGTATTACTACCTTGAGGTCGTGGATGCCTTTGGAACGGTGAAAAACCGCCTTTTCGAAGGGACATGGAACGTTGGCGAGCATACGGTGCAGATACCCGCATCCGCGATGAAGGCCGGTCGTTACATCGTGCTAAGACGAGGGAATACTATACTTAATTGGCAGTTGCTGAAATAGGGGTAAAACTATATGAATAGACTTGTCAAGGTTGATCTCCTTTTTGCCATATCCATTATTCTGTCTGCGTGCATCTTTGATGACGAGGAAGAAGGGGAAAAGTGGAATGTAGCGAAGGTGTGCCCGGAAACAGGAACGAATTCCTACGGCATGCCCAACCGAGGCACATTTACCGATGAACGAGATGGACAGGTGTACAAGTATACCACTATCGGGGACCAAGTGTGGATGGCGGAGAATTTGAGGTTTGAACTGCCTCAGCCGTATAGCATGTGTTATGGAATGGAATATTGTTATCCTAAAAAAAGATCTTTAACAGATACGGCGACTACTTGTTTTAAAGATACCACAAAACTTACCGATATAGCCCAAAGAATGCAGTTAGTTTGTATCGACAATGACTGTATAGTCGAGGAATATTGCAAGAAATTTGGCAGGTACTATGCGCTCAAGGAGGGGGTGCCGAATACGGACTATGCTCTCTTGAACCGTGATGTAGTAGATACCGTGTGTCCAAAGGGGTGGCATCTGCCTACAAAAGCGGAGTGGATGATTTTGGGAAAAAATGTTGAATATGAGTATTTTAGATTGACCAGTGATGATTCTCTATTAGCAGATAGGTATATTAGAGCGGAAAGTAATGAGTGCGGATTTTCTGCTTTGCTTGGCGGGTATATTAATGAAAATGGATCTTTAAATAGAATGTTTCTTACTGTAGGTTATTATTGGACATCTACGGCAAGAAGCGAGAGTTCAGTGGAGACTATGCTTTTTATTGCCAATGGAGACCCGACCCCTTTTGGTCCTGATGCTGGCTTTAACACTATTCGTTGCATAATGGACAGTCCCATGTCAACTCAGAGGTCGGATACCCCTTGAAATGTGACATAAAATACGATTTTTGACTAGAAATTGTAGATAATGGAGAAAAACATGAAAAAAATGGTCCTGTTTCTATTTTTTTTGATTTTCCCCTTGTTGACATCATGTACGACAGGTTCTGATGAAGATGAAGTTTGGGATGCAGCAAAGGTGTGCCCGGAAACGGGTACGAACTCCTATGGCATGCCCAATCGCGGCACGTTCACAGATGAGCGCGACGGGCAGGTGTATAAGTACACCACTATCGGAAAACAGGTGTGGATGGCACAGAACCTAAATTACGACGTGGAAAAGGACGCCTGCTACTATGAGGAGGACGATTGCCGGACAATGGGCCGTGTCTACTATCCGACGGAACGTCCCTGCCCTGCCGGGTGGCACGTGCCAACTATAGAAGAGTGGTATCAACTTTTCAATGTTTTTGGCGGCGAAACCGAAGCAACGACACCCTTGAAAGCGACTTACAGTTGGACGGCGCTGAATCCTGGGGATATGCCAAACGGCACGGATGATTGCGGTTTTAGCGCAGTTTTTGCCGTTAACGGTCGCGAAACAATGGGCTTTGAATCGGGCTTCCTAAGTTCAACCATGACTCCTGAAGGAAATTGTGACACGGGACATCTCTGGACCGTTTCATTCTCGTCGTATAAACGCATTGCTTGTTGGAATGATTTGTGCCATTATTCCTCTCAATACGTTCGTTGTGTAAAGGACTAATTTATGAAAAAAATCATCTTTACCCTCCTCTTTTTTTCCATTTCCTCCTTCGCTCTTTCCCTTGACCAGGTCCGTACGGACCTCAAGAAGTCTGCGCTTTCACGTGATTCCGTGGAAATGAGCATTCGGACAACGGTCAACACCCCTGCGGGCAAACAAGTTGTCTCCATCTACATGGTGCAAAAGGGCGCGTCCAAGACTTACACCGAGATGAAATCCTCGCTTTTGAACCAGCGTAGCATTGTGAACGGTGCTCGTATGAAGGTGATTGATCTGAATACGAAAAAGTCGC
This sequence comes from Fibrobacter sp., assembly GCA_017412605.1. Taxonomy (GTDB): domain Bacteria; phylum Fibrobacterota; class Fibrobacteria; order Fibrobacterales; family Fibrobacteraceae; genus Fibrobacter. The sequence goes on from JAFPWY010000005.1 coordinate 35,827, forward strand.
AGATATTGCCGTACAATGGCGAGGCTTTGGAGGCGCAATCCTATACGAAGTTCAACCCGCTTGATTCCGGCGACTGGCAGGAACCGGTTCATGTGTCCGACAACCTGTATTCTATTACGGGCTCGCAGGGGGTTTTGTATTACGATTCTGTTAAAAAACGTATAGAAAAAATCGAGAGCAACGATGCCGAAAAGAATACACTGACCACATTTACCTACGACGCGATGAACGAACTCAAAAAGATGGAAGTCTCGGTAATCGTGTCCGGTATCGAAACTAAAGTGACGACAGAAATCCTCGCTTTGCGTAGCTCTGCTAAGTTTCCAGATAAGTTATTTGATTTTTAAACCTAGAATTTTATATGAGAAATAAACTGTTCCTATTTACTTTGCTTTTAGCAAGTCTGTTGACCGCCTGTCTATCGGATGACGATGACGGGGAAAAATGGGATGCGGCAAAAGTCTGCCCAGAAGAGGGGACGAATGCTTATGGTATGCCCAATCGCGGAACATTCACTGATGAGCGTGATGGACAGGTGTACAAGTATACCACCATCGGCAATCAGGTATGGATGGCGGAGAATTTGCGGTTTGCGTTGCCATACCCGTATAGTTTTTGCTATGGAATAGAAGCCTGCTATACACATGAAAAAAAACATCATGTAAGAAAGATTCTATTGAGCTTGCAGAAATAGCTCAAACAATGCGTTCGTCATGCACCGATAACGACTGCATTGCCGAAGAATATTGCAAAAAGTTTGGGAGATATTATTCGCTTAAGGATAGAGGGACTGAAGCTTGGCTTCTAAATCGCGATGTTGTAGATAGCGTGTGTCCCAAAGGTTGGCATGTGCCATCGAAGGATGAATGGCAAATTTTAATAAATAATGTTGAAAATGATATTTCGAGATTGTTAAGCAGTGAAATTTATTTATTTGAAAATACCCATGGAGTGGAAAATGATATTTGCGGTTTTTCTGTCTTATATGCGGGCAATTATCAATCAGGAGAAATAAAATGGCTTTTTTCTTCAGCGGATTTTTGGACAAGGACGGCTAGTGATCCTTACTATGCCGTAGAAGCGTTGTTTTCTTCAGGAGAAATCAAACTTACTCAAGATTACAATACCATTTCTCTCCGCTGTTTGAAAGATTAGCTATGTCACCCGTATGGGGTGACGTGGGGTATCTTACCTTTCCAGCCCAAAGAACACTGCCGCGAGTGGTGGGTGCTATATGGATGGAGGGCGTATGACTTTCCTCGGGTATTTTTTTTGTTGCATTGTTTCAACTGTTTTCTCCAAGGCTCGTGGACTTCGGCCTGTCCGAATGGGCATCGCCTGAGCCGCGTGTGGAAGCCCTCATCTCCTATGAAAACGCCTACGATATGACGTGGGCACGTCCGAGAATAAAGTTGCGCAACCTTACCGGCCAGTATATATACGGTGTCCGCATCCGTTACTACTACTCGGGCGAGGGTTCAGCCGTTGAGGCTCTATCGTGGGATCCTGGTGGTCCAGCGTCGGTGGTGCATGTTGCCGGAGATGTGTATTATGCAGAATATGCACTTGCCGAACCCATACCTCCATATGGCTCTCCGAATTTTGGGAATGACATCAAGATTGGGCTGCATCGTACCCCGGACTACAAACCATGGAAAATCCAGGACGACCCGAGCTACGAGCACGGCTCGACCCGCGGTTACGTGGAGGCGAAGGGTGTCGTCGTGCTGGATTCCAAGGGCGTGATGCTCAACGGCTGGAACTGCGTGGACGACGGTATGCCCGCGACGACACCCGCGTCGGGTATCCGCGCCCTCGCCGCCGAGGAGTCCAACGAGCCGTGGAAGAACAGCACCATTGCGATTTATGTTGAAAATACCGGTTTCGACACCCTATCCGGATTCGAGGCTCGGTACTACTACCGCGATGCCTCGGGCACCATGGAACATCCCGACTGGTACTATCTTGGGCCGGATTCGGTCCCCGCGACTCCTTCTAAGGTGTCCGCCGGCGGTAACCTTTACTATGTTTCCCTAGTGTACAACAACGTAGTCCTCAAACCCGGCAAGCGTTCTGCCGCCGTGAAGTTCGGGCTCCATGCCCGCGGCTGGTCCAGTTCCGCGTACAACGCGTACGACGATCCGTCGTATCACGGAATCGGCACGGGACAGAACTTGCAGGTGGCTGACTCTGTCGTGGTGCTTGATATGAACGGGAACCTGCTTTGGGGCGGTGTGCCTCGGCCGACCTTCTCGAACAACATAGTTGTAGCGATTCCGGCGCAAGCCGCGTGACCCGCGTAGGCGATGTTGTTTACGTGAATATCGACCAGACGGGGTATTACTACCTTGAAGTCGTGGATGCCTTCGGAACGGTGAAGAACCGCATCTTCGAAGGGACATGGAACGTTGGCGAGCATACGGTGCAGATACCCGCATCCGCGATGCAACCCGGTCGTTACATTGTATTGCGACGTGGGAACACCATACTTAACTGGCAGTTGTTGAAATAGGGAAAAAGATTTATGAAAAGATTAGTTTGTTTTTTTGTTGTGCCAATGGTTTTTTTTCTTGTATCATGTACAACTGAACCCGATGAAGATAGGCCGGAATGGAATGCTGCAGAAGTATGCCCCGAAATGGGCACGAACGTCTACGGTATGCCTAATCGAGGTACTTTCACTGATGAACGAGATGGTCAAGTGTACAGATACACGACAATTGGTAATCAGGTATGGATGGCGGAAAATCTGAGGTACAATGCACCGTACAGTATGTGTTGTAATGATGAAGACTTCTTGGAACAGTATTGCGAGTTGATTGAACATAACTGCGAAACGACTGAATGCTGTAAAGAAAGCATGTGCAATACTTTTGGACGATATTATTCGTTAATGCAAAATGGTGATAGATTTGGTTCTTTTGATTATGCTCTTGCGGATGCAATTTGCCCCGATGGATGGCATGTTCCAACAAGAGAAGAATGGGTTGTGTTGAAATCTATAATGATTGCTCAAGGGGAATCGAATTCTGATGCAGCAATGCGAATGAAAAGTAATAATTCGAGTCATTTTGCAATATCAAAGAATTATTTGAATGAATATGACAGAATGAATGCTGGCTCTGACGCTTGTGCTTTGATGCTTGAACCATCTGGATATATGGAAAGCGATAAATATTTTTTTAAGACTGGGGCCCATTTTATTTCATTAGATCAATCAAATGCTTATGGAATATTGACAATTCATATTGCTAGTAATATTGAATTTGCGTCACATGGATTTAGAGATGCAATCCGTTGTGTGATGGATTAATCATGAAATTATTTCTTCTTTCATTAAATAGAGGTTGATATGAAAAATCTTATCATTGCTCTTTCTCTTCTTGTGACTTCCTCTTTCGCACTTTCTCTTGATCAGGTCCGTGCGGAGCTCAAGAAGTTTGCTTTTGCCCGTGATTCCGTGGAAATGAGCATCAGGACTACTGTCAACACTCCTGCGGGCAAGCAGGTGGTCTCCATCTACATGGTGCAAAAGGGATCTTCCAAGACCTATACCGAGATGAAGTCCCCTCTTCTGAACCAGCGCAGTATTGTGAACGGTTTGCGTATGAAGGTGATTGACCTGAATACAAAAAAGTCGCAGATATTGCCATACAATGGCGAGGCTTTGGAGGCGCAATCTTATACGAAGTTCAACCCGCTCGATTCCGGCGACTGGCAGGAACCTGTCCATGTTGCGGGTAACCTGTATTCAATTGCCGGTGACAAAGGAACGTTGTATTACGATTCCGCAAAAAAACGCATAGAAAAAATTGAAAGCAATGATGCCGAAAAGAATTCGCTGACCACATTCACCTACGACGCCTCGGACAACCTCAAAAAGATGGAGGTCTCGGTAATTGTATCTGGCATTGAGACCAAAGTGACGACAGAGATTCTCGCTTTGCGTAGTTCTGCAAAGTTTCCAGATAAATTATTCGAATTCTAGAAATTGATTTCTTACGTTTTGTCTGCCGGTTGTTCTCCGGCATAATACGCCTGGGCCTTCTTGATGAAGGCCTCTATTTCTTCTTCCGTCATAGGCGTTTCTGCCGACGGTTTATCTTCAGACGGGACTTCGCTTGTTTCCGGAACCGGTTCGGCAACCGGTTCCTCGCTTATTTCTTCTGCCGGTTCTGCGGGTTGTTCAACAGGCGTTTCTATCGACTGTTCTGCCGTAGCGTCGTCGGTTGCAGTTTCAGCGGGAGCCTCGGCATTTGCTGCGGGCTGTTCTGCCGCAGAGTCGGTGGTTGCTTGCGGCGCGGGTTCTGTAACGGCGGCATCCTGGGCCGGGGATTCTGTTCCCGGCTCCTTCTCGTCGTCGGCAAACGGGTTTTCCTGGACTTCGCTCAAGTCTTCGCGGCCTTCGAGCATGGCGGTGAGGTCTTCCTCGGTCACGTTCCTGCCACGTGAGGTCCACAGCACGGCTTCGCGCATCACGGCGGCGATGTCGCCCACGTTGCCTTGCTGGCTGCGTGCGAGTGCTTGGCTGCGGATAGCTTCCACAAGCCCCGGCTTAACTTCGGGATCTTTCGAGAAGAACACCGTCTCGCGGGCCATTTCCTCGGCGTAGTCGGGGTTGTTCTTCTTGCGGTAAATCCAGATGGGGCCAAACAGTTCGCTCTGGCGGAATACGACCTCGTCGGTCTTGATCATCTCGAGGAGCGCCATGAACGTCACTGCCGCCACGATGGGGTGGCTGTCGTTGTCGAGCAGGTCCTCGAAGAGGGCGCGACCGTTCACGCTCAGGTAGTTGTTTATGGCCTGTTGGCGGTCCTGGATGGTCACGTAGTCCAGTTCGATATGGTGGATGGTTTCCGAAATCTTTGTCTTCAGGCTTTTCTGGTAGGCGCGGAAGAGCTGCCAGATGTTTGCGTCGGCGAGCGTGTCGTCTTCGTTCTGCGATTTTTCGAGGCGTCCGCGGGAATAGGTGCCGAAGTTCTTGGATTCCATCTCCTGCAGGCCGCCGGCAACTTGCTTGTAGCGCTGGTATTCCAGCATTTCCTTCATCAGCTGCTCGCGGTCTTCGTTGTAGGCTTCCACGAGTTCGGGGTCGCGTTCTTCGGCGGGGAGCAGTTCCTGCACCTTGAGCGCCATCAGGCGGCTCGCCATGCACAGGAAGTCGCCTGCCTTGGAAAGGTCCATGCCCGAGTAGGCTTCGACCCATTTCGCAAAGTCATCCGCAATTTCGGCGATAGGAATTTTATCCAGTGCCATTTCCTTTTTTTGCACCAGATAGACGAGCAAATCCATCGGACCGTTGAACGATCCAATGTTGACTTCGTAATCTTCCTGTTCCTCGATTTCGGTCATCTTTCGTGAAAGTTAGCAATATTTGGAAAAGCCATTTGTCTCCGGTTGCACCTTTTTGCATATTTGGGAACGGACCGATTTTTATAGGAGATGCCCTATGGCCATTGCGATGGAAGAGAACGTGAATGCGATGAAGTTTTCGAAGGTGTTCAATGTCGAACCTGAGATGATCGACGACAACCACCATTTCAACAATGTGTGGTCCGTGCAGTGGATCCAGGACATCGCCATCGCGCACTCCGATTCCGTGGGCGGTACCGAGCTCATGAAGAAGCTAGGCGCCGGCTGGATGATTCATGTGCAGCACGTGGAGTACAAGAACCAGGCTTTCCTCGGCGAAGAAATCCGCGGGACTACGTGGGTCGATGCCTACGGCAAGGTCGCCTGTGTGCGCAAGTGCAAATTCGAGCGCGTCTCGGACGGCAAGGTAATCTTCGAGTCAGAGACGCAGTGGGTCTTTGTCAATATGGAAAAGGGACGACCCGCGGCCATCCCGGATGAAATGAAAGCGTTGTATAGGGAATAGAGAGGCTAGAGAATACCTTTGACCACTTAGTGCTTTTATACGATACTTGGTGCTTTAGCACCTTAGTAGAGTTATCCCCTTTGGGGAAGCACTTATGTGGGCATGGCCCCTTTTGGGGGAGAGTAGAGGCTAGTGAAAAGAATCACGCACTTCGTGCGTCAATATAAGACGGCGAAGCCGTGAAATTTTTCCCTAGATCCTCATCTCTAGATCCTCATCCCTAGATCCTCATCCCTAGATCCTCATCCCTAACATATACCTAGAGATTGCTTCAGGGCTTCGCCCTTCGCAATGACAACCAAGGCGAATGCCACGCCAAAACGCTTGCGTTTCGGCATGGCTAAGCCGACGAGTCATGCGCTTGCGAATGACAAACTCGACAGCCTCTCTTGCTATCCCTAGATCCTAATCTCTAGATCCTAGTCTCTAGATCCTAGTCTCTAGATCCTCATCCCTCTCGTTACTCCACCGTCACGCTTTTTGCCAGGTTCCTCGGCTGGTCTACGTCGTTGCCGCGCAACACAGCGATGTGGTAGGCGAGCAGCTGCAGCGGAATGCAGGTGAGGATTGGCATGAGCATGGGGATGGTCTTGGGCACCACGATGATGTGGTCGGCAATCTCGTCGAGCGGGCTGCAGTCGTCTGTCGTGATGGCAATGACCTTGCCTCCGCGGGCCTTGATTTCGCGGACGTTGCTGATAATCTTGTCGAAGAGCGCATCCTTGGGCGCGATGACCACGACGGGCATGTTCTCGTCGATGAGGGCGATGGGGCCGTGCTTCATTTCGGCGGCGGGGTAGCCCTCCGCATGGATGTAGCTGATTTCCTTGAGCTTGAGTGCCCCTTCCATCGCGACCGGATAGTTGAAGTGGCGACCCAGGTAGAGGAAGTTGTTCGCCTTGCTGTAAGCCTTGGCCAGTTCCTTGATCTTGTCGGAAAGCTTGAGCGTCTGCTCGGCGAGCTGGGGAAGTTCCAGGAGCGACTTCGCAATGTCGGCCCCCGTCTCGAAGCTGAGCCGGCGCTGGCGGCCGAGCAGGAGCGCGATCATGGCGAGCACGGTGACTTGCGAGGTGAACGCCTTGGTGCTTGCGACGCCGATTTCGGGGCCGGCGTGTAGGTACACGCCACCATCGCTCGTGCGAGCGATGGTCGACCCGACGCCATTGCAGATGGCGAGGGCCGTGGCCCCCTTCTGCTGGGCTTCCTTGAGAGCTGCGAGCGTGTCGGCCGTTTCGCCGGACTGGCTGATGGCGAGCACTAGAGTGCCCGGCTTGATGATGGGATTCCTGTAGCGGAATTCCGAAGCGTATTCCACTTCGACCGGCACCCCTGCGAGGTCTTCGATCATGTATTCGCCGACCATGCCGGCATAATAGCTCGTGCCGCAGGCGGTGATGATGATGCGGTTGATGTTCCTCAGTTCCTTGATGTTCGTGTCGAGACCGGCAAGCTTTGCATTGCCCTCGGCCACGAGAAGCCTTCCGCGCATGGTGTTGCGCAGCACTTCGGGCTGTTCGAAGATTTCCTTGAGCATGAAGTGCTCGAAGCCGCCCTTGGCGACGGCGTCGGCGTCGAATTCCACGTCCTTGACTTCGCGCTGGACTTCGTGGCTGTTCATGTTGACGATGGAGTAGCTTCCGTCCTTCACCTGCACGATGTCGTTGTCGTCGAGGTAGACGACTTTTTGCGTGTGGTTGATGATGGCGGAGACGTCACTGGCGAGGAAATAGTCGTTGTTGTTCCCGATGCCGAGGATGAGCGGGGATCCGCGGCGGGCGCCGATGAGCGTCCCCGGTTCGTCGCTCGAGATGACGGCGAGGCCGAACGTGCCCTCGACAAGGGCGAGCGCCTTGATGACGGCGGTTTTCAGGTCGCCGTTGTAGAAACGTGCAATCAGGTGGGCCACAACTTCGGTGTCGGTCTCGGAGTTGAACTTCACGCCGTCCGAGATGAGCTTGGCCTTGAGGCTTGCGTAGTTCTCGATGATGCCGTTGTGGACGATGGAAATCTTGCCGTTATAGCTTGTATGCGGGTGGGCGTTCTCGACGGTCGGGGCGCCGTGTGTGGCCCAGCGGGTGTGCGCAATGCCGATGGTGCCCTTGGGCGGGTCCACCTTGAGCTTGTCCTCAAGTTCCTTGATTTTGCCGGAGGCCCTTACCGCCTTGATGGTTCCGTTGTCAATAAGGGCGACGCCCGAGCTGTCGTAACCGCGATATTCCAGTTTCTTGAGCCCGCCGACGAGAATGGGCAAGGCTTGGTTTGTGCCAATGTAGGCGACTATTCCGCACATATAAAGTCCTTAAAAACGATAATTCCAACATAATATACGAAAAGAACGTGTAAAAATCTTTTTTTCGTGCGCTAAATCACTGTCGTTTTGCTATTTTACTGATGTCAATTCAAAAAGAGGACTTCTTATGAAGACAAAAATGATTATTGCAGCTGGCGCTATTGCCATGCTTCTGACTGGATGCGACCAGTTCTGCCAGGGCCCGAAGACCAAGACTTCCCTTGTCACTGAAAAGGAAAAGTACAGCTACGCTCTCGGTGCCCATTTCGGCAACCAGGCTCACTTCCAGCTTGTTACCCGTGATTCCATCGACTTGGACATTGACCTCTTCATCCAGGCGTTCAAGGAACGTTATATGGAAGATTCTGCTAAGTTCCTGATGAACGACTCCGTGATTTTCCAGACCCTGACCGACCTCTCCCAGGCCCGCCAGGCCGAAAAGGTCAAGAAGGATAGTATCGCTGCCGAAGCCAACAAGGCTGCCGGCGAAGCCTTCCTCGCTTCTAACAAGACTGCCGAAGGCGTCGTGACGACTGCCAGCGGTCTTCAGTACAAGGTCATCACCGAAGGTACCGGTGCTACGCCTGAAGAAGGCCACATCGTGAAGGTGCACTACACCGGCACGCTCCTGGACGGCACCAAGTTCGACAGCTCCGTCGACCGTGGCGAACCTCTCGAGTTCCCGATTAACGCCGTGATTCCGGGCTGGACCGAAATGCTCAAGCTCATGAAGGTGGGCGGCAAGGTGACCGCATGGATCCCGAGCGACCTCGCTTACGGTCCGCACGGCCGTGGCTCCCAGATTCCGGGCAACAGCCTCCTCGTGTTCGAAATGGAACTCATTGACACCCATGCCGCTGACGCTCCGAAGGAAGAACCGAAGGTAGAAGCCAAGGCCGCTCCGAAGGCCGCCGCCAAGCCGGCTGCCGCTCCGAAGGCTGCTGCCGCCAAGCCGGCCGCTGCTGAACCGGCCAAGACCGAAGCTGCTCCTGCCGCTCCGGCTGCTCCGGCCGAAGCTCCGGCTGCTGCCAATCCGTAATTGGTCTGCCGGCTACACCGGCTCCATTATCGATTTTTGCCCTGGCTTTCCCGCCAGGGCTTTTTTTTAATAGTTATCTTTAATTCGCTTTGTTTATGGATAGGTTTTGATGTCCCTTTTTAGACTTTTTGTTCTTTTTATTCTTGTGTCCCTTGTAGGCTGTCGCGAAGAGGCGAAAATTGCAGACCTGCAAGAAGAAGGCAAACAGCTTGCTGCCACGGCAGATTCGCTCAGGCTCGAAATAGATCGGTTGCAGCAACTGCCGGGTAACTGGATTATCCATAACGATACTGTCCGCGCGGGCGACGGCCTTTTCCAGGTGCTTTACCGCATGCAGATCAACCAGAAGGAACGAGGCAAGATTGTGATCGGCATGCAGGACAGCGTGGAGCTTTCCAAGATGCGTGTGGGACATGTGTTCTTTGCAGCCCTGGATTCCAGCGGCAGCGTCCAGCGTTTCCGCTATGCGCCCAATCCGGCGGTCATCCATGTGATGAGCAAGGTGGATACAGGTTACGTCTACAGTCGTATCGAGAAGCCGGTAAAGATTCGCCAGTCCGTGTACGAGGGCGTGATAGAGAAGGACGGTACTCTGAGCGGCATTCTGCATAAGGTCGGCATCCCTTCGCGCATGGTAGGGATCGTGGGCGGAGTGCTTCAGTGCAAGGTCGCCTTCAGGCAGGCTTGGCCGGGCGACCGTTTCCGCATTTTGCTGGAAGAGACGTTCTACCAGGATTCCATCTGGATTGATGGCAAGGTGATTTATGCCGAGTTCGAAGGCCGGACTGTCGGCCACCACGAGGCGTTCCGCTATTACGACGGCGACCCCAAGAGTACGTACAATGCGCATTACACGGAATCGGGCGAGGCGCTGATTTTTGACGGACTCCGTTACCCGCTAGATCGCCTGCACATTACAAGTTCCTACGGCTCCCGCATCCATCCCATTACAGGCAAGCGCACAGTCCATCACGGAGTGGACTATGGTAGCCCCACGGGCTCGCCTGTCCACGCTGTCGCAGTCGGTGTCGTGACCGTCTCGGGCTTTGACCCGCTGAGCGGGAACAAGATTGCCATCAAGCACAGGGACAATTCGGTGAGCTGGTATATGCACATGTCGTCTCGCGGTGTGGGCGTAGGGGCTCACGTGTCGGCGGGCCAGATTATCGGGCGCGTCGGTTCGACCGGGCGCAGCACAGGCCCGCACCTGCATTTCGGTTTCAAGAATGCGAAGGGCGCCTGGATCAATCCGCTTTCGAAGACGATGATTGCGACCCCGAAGCTTGCCGGGGAACGCCTTGCAAAGCTTAAGGTTCAGGTTGCTGAAATTAGGAAGCAGGTGGAACTCACTCTCGCTGCCCCCGCCGTGAAGGTGAACGACACGACGGACGTGATGGTCCGCATGCGGGACGTGACTGGCGAGAAGTAATCCCGTTTGATTATTTGGAATGGATCGGGGACTTTATCACCTTGAACGCGCCGAAATGGTCGCGGCGGTTCAGCTGCGGCTTGCCGCCGACTTTGCGGGTGAGAGCAGGGAAGTGCCCTGTGGGTGAGTCGCCGTAACCTGCCGTTCTGACCATAGTTGCTTCTTCTGCGATTCTAAATGCTTCGTCCACGGATTCCTTGAGGGTCGTCTTGACAACGTCAGGCTCGATGCCGAACGTGTGGTAACTGTCCCGGTTCTTGTCTAGGAACTGTACGCTGGTCACCCCTGCGAATCCGCCGGCCACCGTCGGGATATAGTATTGACCGATTCCCTTGCCATAGCTGCGCGTGCCGACTACCGGGGCGTTCCTTGCCGCCGTGACTGCGGAAATCATGAGTTCTGAGCAACTGGCCGTTTCTCCGTTCTCGATGAATACGACGTAGCGGTCCTTTGCAATGCCATCGCCGGTCTTGCCGAAATCGGAGGGCACCATGATGGTGGTGTCGATTCTCTGCTTGTAATCGTTCCTTGAACTGTCGATTTCAGCAGAGATGGCGTAGCCGAGGACTGTGTTTTCGGGAAGAAATTCTGCGGCCATAGGTTCGCAAAGGTTTACCGATCCGCCGCCGTTGTCGGCAAGGTTGATGATTGTTGCCTTTGCACCTGCGGTTTGTTCGAGGGCTTCCTTGAATTCTCCGTACGTTCCTGTGACCATGGTTGTTGTATCGGTAAATTCGGTGATGGTAATTATGGGGATGTCTCCCCTGTAGTTGACAAATACGGTCGGTGCCTGGACTTGGCCTGCGGTGATGTCTACGGTGAGGGTGTCTTCTCCGCGGAGAATGTCGAACTGGTATACATCGCCGTCCTTGCTGGTTGTTTCGATTTGTTCAAAGGTGGATCTCGTTACGCTCTTGCGGTCTATGCTGACAATGATGTCGCCTTCCATAAGCCCGGCATCCTTGGCGGGACCTTGGGGGTATACGTTTGCGATGACGGCTTCTGCGTTGGGTGCGTGTTCAATGGTGTCTAGCCTAACTCCGAATCCGACACCGTAGTCGGAATAGAATAGCAGATCCGATATGGCTTCGTAGAAAGACGGATCAAAATAGTTCGTGAACGGGCAGCTCATCTGGTCGAACATGTAGTAGATGTCGCGGAACTCGGCGGGATAATCCTGGTATAAGGGGATGTAGCCGGCCTTGGCAAAATAGTCGTTCCGATCCCCCAGTTCGTGCTTCATGTGGGCGTACAGGTAGAACAAATCCAGCAATTCGTAGGCGACTTCGAATTCCTGGAGTTCTATCGGCAACTGCTCGAATTCTTCATCGTTCAGAGGGAGCTTCAGTCCCCTTGCCTCGGCAGCTGTGCGGATGGCGTCTTCAAATGGTCCGTCCTCTTCGTACTCTGTTGTCGTTGTATAGCAGGAGAACAGGAAGAAGGTCAAGATGGATATAAGTACTGTAAAAAAAGTAGTCTTGTTCATGGTCGCCTCGCATTAAGCTCTTATTTGATAAATATGAACTTTTAGAGTTCTTTTTGCAAGAGGGAGTCGGGATATTCTTCTGATTTTATGTAAGCTCCGCCGCCCGAGCTCTTTTTGGGGAGGATTTTCATCCGGTGTGCGCTAACGGCCTTGCTTTTTTTCTTCCCGAATTCTGTAGCCGCCGCATTTTCGACGCACTCGTAGATGGATTCGGTTTCGTCGCAGGGATAGTCGGGCTTTATGCCTGTTTTGTTGTACGATCCGTTTGTGGGAGTCCGGAATTCCAAGTTGGTGATGATGGCGAGCCCGCCTTCGAGTGTGCTCCAGGTAGTCTGGCCGATTCCCTTGCCGAACGTTGTATGGCCTACGACAGGGATGGGGGCGAGTTCAGTGACTGCGGCTGTGAAAATCTCTGCGCAGCTTGCGCTATTCTCGTTGACCAGAATGAGGAATTTCCCATTTTCACCGGCATCGCCCTTCTTCGCTTCTTGGCTATCGCTACGGTGTACCGCTTTCCCGTCCGCTCTGAAGGCTCTCCAGTTTCTTGTCGATAGAGTCCCTTTTTTAACGAACAGGTCCGCCATGCTCACGCACTGGCTCACGTGTCCTCCGGGATTGTTCCTGAGGTCAAGAATGCGCACGCCTTTCTCGTTGCGTGTGGAGTCTAGGTAATCCCTGAGCTCGCCGAAAGATCCGGTGTCCTGGTCAATGGTTTGGGGCTTGAATTCTCTAATTTGTATGTAAATTAATTCGCCGATGGTGTCGATGAAGATTGTCGGTGCATAGATGTCCGCTTTCTTCATCTTGTAGGTGTGCGTGGTAGAGTCCTTTTCGATCTTTAGGGAGATCTTCTCGCTGTAGGCCATGACGGAATCGAAGACGCTCAGGTCTTCCTGGGTCTTGATTTCGTGGCCGTTGATGCTGATGATGTTTCCGTAGCGGGGAACTCCGGCTTCTGCTGCCGGGCTTTTGGGATACACGCGGTAGACGAACAGGACGTGTTCTGCTTCGGGGTCGTACATGTACTCGAGCCCGATATCCCCTTCGATGATGCTGGATGTCATCTGCTTTTCCGCTTGCTTGCTTTTGGAAGGGGGAACGTAGCGGGTGTAGGGGTCGTCGAGCGCCCTGTAAAGGGTTTGGACGGAATCCCCGTCGGGGTCCAGCTTGTCCAGTTCGTCCTCGAACAAGTAGGTCTTCTCGAGGAGCCAGTAGTTGTACTGGTATTCTGTCGGCGTGGGAGTCTCTTTTACGGGCGACATGAAGTCGCTACAGGCTGTTAATAAGACGAGAGACGAGAGACGAAAGACGAAAGACGAAAGGCGAGAGACGAGAGTGTGTCGCTGAATAGCATAAATGAAAAAAGAACACATGTTGTCCCTCTTAATATCTTTCGTCTCTAGTCCGTAGCCCCGCAGGGGCGTCCTTTCACCCTAGATTCTAGATCCTAGCCCCTGACCCCTAGATCCCTACTGGTCTATATTCAATCCCTTCTTGTCCAGCAACACGCGCGGGATTCCGCCTTCCATCGGGTTTTCTATGATGGAGATGACGGAGAGGTTGTCGCACTCGGCCAGGCTTTCGGGGAGCGTGGCGAGCTGGTTTGCGTCGAGCACGAGTTCGCGGAGCTTCTTGAGGTTGCCGAATTCAGAGGGGATGGCCCCGATGTGGTTGCCCGAAATCATGAGAATTTCGAGGTTCTCGAGTTTCCCGAGGCTAGCCGGGATGGACGTGAGGTCGTTGTTGTCCAGGTAGAGCTTTTCGAGGCTCGCCATCTTCCCTATGGCGGCCGGGATTTCGGAGAGCATGTTGTCGTGCAGGCTGAACTTGGTGACCTTCTCCCACTTGCCGACTTCGGGGGTGAGGTCGAGGAGCTGGTTTTTCGCGATGTTCACCTTCTGCAGGTTCTTGAGGCTGCCCACGGTGTCGGGCAGTTCGGAAAGGCTATTGTAGCCCAGGTAAAGGTTCGTGAGCTTCGTGAGGTTGCCGATACTGTCGGGCAACGACATAAGGTCGTTTTCGCTGACGGAAAGGCTTTTTAGGTTTTTCAGCAGGCCGATGTCCTCGGGAAGTTCCACGAGGAGGTTCCTGTCGAGGTTCAGTTCTTCGAGCGATTCGATCTCGAAAAGGGTGGGCGGAAGAATCCTCAGACCCTTCTGGGACAGGTCGAGTGAAGTGACCTTTTCGTCTTTGGCTTTGGCAATGATATCTAGCAAGTTCATAAAAAGCTCTCCTAATGATTAAATCATAGTATTTTTACAAAAACATAGGGGTCCGGCAGAAAAAAAAAGTAAAAAGAATGCTTTTTGCTCAAATGGGCATTGGATTTTTGCGATTTTGAAAAGTTTTTTTAAAGATTTTTCGCTTGGACTGTCCAAAATGGACCAATTGAAACTATTTTTAGTGTGCAAATACGAGACAATACATTATTAAATGGTGTATTGGTCGATTCCACGTTAGAGGATAAGAATGGAATTAACAAAATCTCAGGAACGTCGGTTGGCTTTCGTAGCTAGCCTCTTAAGTCTCAATCCCAACGACCCTACTGACAGAATTAAAGCCCTCAGGCACCTGAATCTGGACGAGGACGGTTGTTTCCATGGATTCCAGTATTCCCAGGGTTTCCTGGAATTCTTTATCTTCCTCGATGAGACCACCCCGCTCGAAAAAGTGGTTTCTCACCTGACGAAAGACCTGAAGCAGCTGCAGATTGCCGTGTTCCGCACGAGCGACCCGGAAAATCCGTTCTTCATGTCGCTGCGAGAAGAGGCCGACCCCTGGGCCATCAACAAGATTAGCGACGACGAAGAGGATGATGGCGAAGACACCCCGGCCAGCCGTCCCTACATGGAAACCCTCGAGATTACGGTGCTCCGCACCCGCTCTAGCCGCGATATCACGGACAGTGAACTGGAACGCACTCTCAAGGATATGCGCCGCAAGCTTTCTATCTGGAAGACCGAAGTCAAGGCCAAGCTCGAAATTATCGCCGAGCACGACGACCTGACCCGCGACTTCCGCTCCGTGGACGACAAGCTTGAAATCGTGATGGATTCCGACCCTCTGCACATGACCAGCGAACACGGCGAGCTCTTCCTCGGCTTCTGCCCGATTCGCACGATTTTCGATTACCACGTGAACCTCGGTAAGCGCCTCAAGACGAAGCACAACATGGCTATCGTCAGTAGCAACATCCGTACTTACCTCGGCAACCTCACGCACACGAACGCTGCCCTTATCGATGCCTTCCAGACGATGGAACGCGCCGACGACAAGAACGTGGACGTGGAAGACTTCCCGTTCCTGCACAACGGCATGACGCTGACCGGCGACGACCTGCGCCTCAAGGAACGCGACGGCAAGAAGGTGCTGTTCATCGAACGCCCGAAGATCATCAACGGTGCCCAGAGCTTGTTCACCTACGAAAACTACTTCAAGAAGAGCAAGAAGCCGGTGAACCCGAAGGTGCTCGTGAAGGTCGTGGTGCCGTACCCCGGTGCCGATACCTTCCTGAACCAGGTGACCATGGCAAACAACCGCCAGAACCCGGTGTTCAGCTACCACCTGCGTGCCGCCGACGACCTGCAGTTCTTCATCTGGCAGCGCTACCAGGAAGAAGGCTTCACCTACGTCTACAAGGACGGTGTACGCCTCAAAGCCCGTACCCGTAAGCTCGAAGTCCGCATGCGCCCGGAACTCGCCAAGACGCTGTTCATGATGGACGGCAAGCTCAGCGAATGCCGCAGCAGCGACTGCATCTTCGACAAGGAAACGCTGTACCAGCGTTGCTTCGGCGCCTTTGTGCGCGTTGCCCCTGAAAAGGAAAAGGATTTCGTCCGCAAGACCATCGCCTACACCAAGGCCTGGCAGTTGCTGACTCGTTTGCCCATCAAGATTCGCCGCGTGGTCCCGGGCCAGGGCGTGTCTATCGAGGCCAACGACGATAACCCGCTGACAAGGATTACCTGGAACGGCCGCCTCGAAGACAAGTTCATCTTCCGCAGCGCCGTGAAGGACCTCGTGGTGGCCATTGCGCTCCGCCACTGGCTCATCTACGGCGACCCGATTCGCGACTTCGAATACCTCGTCGAAAACGAGCTCGACTTCAACGAGTCCCTGCTGAAGTATGCCTCCAAGATCTACAGCGAAGACCTGAAGGGCATCCTCATCAATGAGTTCAAGGACAATCACGACTACTACGACACCATTACGACGATTGACAAGGATTCTGGCGAATCCGTCGAACGCCGCCTGTGGAAGGGCTTTGCCAATACCGCCACCTACGAAAAGGTCATGGACCTCCTCGAAAAGAAGGATCCGGCCTGGAAGAAGTGCCGCGGTGGTATCGAGGCCTTCATCTAGTCGTTTTTGCCAATTAAACGATTTTGGAAAACCCGCCGTAAAAGGCGGGTTTTTCTGTTGTATGGACAATGTATTACAAAATATATATTATAGTTAACGTTGTTTTAAAAAACAAACTTGTTTTATAGTTTATATGTGCTGACAGTGTTGACAAATGAATTGATATAGATTAGATTCTCTACGTTGTGGAATAAGAAAGGAGCAGAGTATGCCTGTAGTATGCGTCAGGATGGACGAAGAAACAAAGCAAAAGTTTGATGCATTTTGTAACTCAGTTGGAATAACGATTTCGGCAGCCATTAACATGTTCGCAAAAATGACGATACGGGAAGACCGATTGCCGTTTGATATAAAGGGATCCTCGAATAGTGGAAATGGCAAAATGAAAAAGAGTGCATTGGCAAAAGACGACGAGAAAGAGGAGTGAGATTTTCAAGTTTAAGAGTGTGATGGGAATTGAAAAAGGACGCACCGATGGTGCGTCCTCGTTTTTTTTGCTTCTTGCTTGTATTAACCTATGGATTTTACGACACAATTCGTGACGAACGTGTTTCCGTCGTAGAGCTTAATTTCCAAGCCTTCTTCCAGCGCAACGGATTGTGCCAGTTTTACCTGGTAGGGAATCGGCTTGCCCGGTTCGATCATGTAGACGTCGCTTGGAATCTCAAGCGTTCCGGCGACAACAGCGGTGCGGATATGGAATTGCGGGTTGGTTATCCTTTGCTGTGTTGGCCTACGGCCTCCTTCCTCTCTTGTTGGGGTTGGGATTTCTGTTCTGAAGAGGGTGCCTTCTTTTACGGTGTTCGGGGTCGCGACAACCATGCCTCTGACGACGTCGCCGCGGCCCGCTTCTCTGAGCAAAACACTTTTGGTGTCGCTGCTTCCGTTTGCGAGTTGCCGTCCCTCATCTGGACCGGCGAGGACTGTGTATACGGCTGTCTTGCCAAAGCCGATGCATTCCACTTTTTCGCCTGCATGGACGGTTCCCCGTTCTGGCTTGCCGCAAACGGCAAAACCGCTTCCAGTAATCGAGATGGCGTCGTCGACTGGCATGAGGAACGGTTCCTCTGGCTTTTTGGGCTTTTTGGGTGTTCTCGGAAGTCTCGTGATAATGCCCGCGCCAACGGTCCGGCCCCCTTCGCGAATAGCGAAGCGGAGATCCTTTTCCAAGGCGATGGGAGCGATTAGGTCCACGCTGATTTCTGCAGTGCTGCCTGGCGTTAGCATTTCGACCCCGTTAAGGAAATCGATCGTGCCGATCACGTCGGTGGTGCGGATGTAGAACTGCGGGCGGTAGCCGTTCATGATGGGGGTATGGCGTCCGCCTTCTTCCTTGGTTAAGATGTATATGAATGCGTCGAAAGAGGTCTGTGCGGTTACCGATTTGGGGGCGGCGAGGACCATGCCGCGCTTAATGTCGTTTTTGTTTGCGCCACGAAGAAGCAGACCGACATTGTCGCCCGCCTGGGCTTCGTCGAGGAGCTTGCGGAACATTTCTACGCCCGTGATGACGTATTCGGCTGTTTCGCCGAAGCCCACGCATTCCACCTTGTCGTTCAGGTGAATGATGCCGCGCTCGATACGGCCTGTTGCTACGGTGCCGCGTCCGGTGATTGCGAAAACATCTTCGATGGGCATCAGGAACGGTTTGTTGATGTTGCGCTGCGGCAGAGCGATGTAGCTGTCGCAGGCGTCCATGAGGTCCATAATCTTGCCCTGGTAGAATCCGTCTCCTTCAAGGGCTCTGAGGGCGGAACCGCGGATGACGGGCGTGTTGTCTCCGTCAAATCCGTATCTGGAAAGAATGTCGCGGATTTCCATCTCGACGAGGTCGATTTGTTCTTCGTCGTCTATCAAGTCGCACTTGTTAAGGAATACGACGATGTATTTTACGCCGATTTGGTGTGCAAGCAAAACGTGCTCGCGAGTCTGGGGCATCGGGCCGTCAATGGCGGAAACAACGAGTATGGCGCCGTCCATTTGGGCGGCTCCGGTCACCATGTTTTTCACGTAATCGGCGTGCCCCGGGCAGTCGATATGCGCATAGTGGCGATTGGCTGTGGAGTATTCCACGTGCGAGGTGTTAATCGTGATGCCGCGTTCCTTCTCTTCGGGGGCGCTGTCGATTTCGTCGAATTGCTTGGCGCTGCAATAGCCTTTGGCGGCGAGGGTTACGGTGATTGCGGCGGTGAGGG
>JAFPWY010000006.1 GCA_017412605.1 Fibrobacter sp.
GAGGGTCACACCCGTTCCCATTCCGAACACGGCAGTTAAGCCTCGCTTCGCCGATGGTACCTGGCCTCCGGGTCCGGGAGAGTAGGGCGTCGCTGGATTCCCGCCCCCTTGACGGTAAACCGTCGAGGGGGCTTTTTTTATACCCTCGCGGCCCCGAGCCTCATCCCTGACTGCTCACAGCTTTTATATCTTTTCACTATGTATTTCAGGCATCTCATAAATTTATTCCTGTGTACGCTTGTCTTTCTCCTTCCCGCTTGCCATAGCGACGAAAAGGAATTCATGACCCCGAAGCCGGGCGAGATTGTCGTTGATGTGAATGTCAATGAGTATTCGTTGAACGGAACTGTTATTGGCAAGACGGCTGCCGATATTTCGAATAATGATGGCTTGCTAATTAAACCGCTTAATGATGAATTTCAAAAGATACGAATGGTTGAAGCGAAAGAAGCTTTGAGGAAGGGGATTCCCGCCGATGAATCAAAAGCGAGGCTTCATATCGATGAAAATCTTCCGTATGGCGATTTTTATAAGGTTCTAGCTTCGTTTGGATTTGGCGGCTTTTCATCAATTCAATATGTGATAGGTTCTAATTTCAAAGAACCATTAGCTATGGATATGCCAGAAAGAAGTAAAGCTCCTTTTTCAGAAGAGGGGATAAACCCTTTTAGGTGTAATCAAGCGAGATTTCGAAGAGGAATTGATGAGTTATTAGAAAAGACGTCTCATAAAGAGAATTTAACTGAAGAAATTATGGATCGCCGTATTAAGGATACGGAATTGCTGATAGAGTGTGCCCGGAAATATATCAATTTGTCCTTATCGATAAATTCCAAAGGTGAAGGTTTCTCTTATGCATTGGGATTGAATGAAACGGGCTTGATTGATGGAGAAAAATTCTATACCTATGAAAATCTGGATGATGTGTGGAAATTGATAGAGGGCATTCGTCTTAGACGTGGAATGCAAGATAAAGAAGACCGGGACTTAATAGTGGTAGTTTTTGAAAATGACATATTGGTCAAAAATCTTGCACCCGTAGTCAAAAAATTAAAATCTTTCGGCTATAAGGTCAATTTGGCAATTTTAGGTGGATAAACCCCTAGATCCTAGCCTCTAGATTCTCTGCCGGAGATTGCTTCGGGGCTATTCGCCCCTCGCAATGACAAGTTTTCCCTAGCTTCTAGATCCTTACCCCTTCCTCATACCTCACCGCTCACAGTCTGCTGTTTGCTTTTTCTCTTGTCCTTCGTCACTCGTTTTTCGTCTGATTCCTATTTAATTGATATTTTTCGCCATTTCGCAAATAAAAACATATTTTATTTAATTAGAGGGGGTAGGGCAATATAAGGAGACTGTTTTATGAAACGTACCTTGGCGGTAGTTTCTATTCTTTTCTTTCTTTTTGGAGCTGCATGGGCCGACTTGACCGTGCATATCCAGTCTCCTTTCCGTAATGACCCTACTTCTGCCGACTATGTCCCCCATGTTTTGGGTGGTGCTGGCGGCGATTACACGCCTAGTTACGGGCCGACTTCCAAGACAATCATGACCGAAGAGGGCGACCACTGGTATGTGTACACGTGGTCCGGCAAGACATTGGCCGATTTCCAGGAATGGATGAAGTTCAACTTCAAGTTCTGCCCCAACACGTCCGATGTCAATGCCAACAACAATGCTTGCATCGATTGGGATGCCGGCGGCGAAAAGGAATTCCCGATAGGCGGTTTTTTCGGTACGGATAGCGAGATTTGGCTCTACACGGATGCCGCTACGGGCAAGTATACCAAGTCCTTCATGGCTCCGGGCGCGAAGGTGGTGTGGTTCAAGAGCCCCTGGGGCAACAAGGCGCTCCCGCAGATGTATTTCGGTGCCGATTCGGTGCTGATGCGCTTTGTTTCGGGCGACAACTCGAAATGCGGCTGGTTCTACGGTGCGGTGACTCCGGCGATGATGACCGCGAACCCGGCGCAGACGGCCTACTTCACCCGCTACAGGGCTCCCTGGCTTTCTGTCCCTGCCGATACGAGCCTTTCTATTGACCTTTCTGCAGCACTCCAGGCCAACGATACCATCTATGTCGACGGTACCGAGGCGGCTCCTTCTCCTTCGGAGACAATAGGCTCGCTGGGTACGTGCTTTGACGATACGCGCGTGCTGCATATTTACCACCCGTGGCGCAACAACACGAGCTACCGCGATAGCGCTTTCTACATCACGATTGGGAACAACATCCTGAACCAGCCGACTCCGATGAGTTCCGAAGGGGAATACCGCTTCTGGCGTCATTACTCGTTTGACGATACGCTGGTCGGCTCGCCGAAGTGGAGCTCGCAGATGGCGGACTTCCAGATTTTGCGTGGCAGCAACGAGTGGCCGCAGCATCCTTATTTCCAGCAGGGTTCGCAGATGAAGGCTCTGGAGCTTTTCCCGTCGGGCATTTACGAGACTTGGTTCTATGCGAGCACCAGCCTGGGCTCCGTCGATCTGCAGTTCTACCCGCCCGAACCCAAGGTCGTGCGCTTGCTGAGCCCGTGGGACGACATGTCGCCTTCGATGCTCGTGCTCGATCAGGACGATACGGTGAAGATGGGCCCCCTCCCGCTTGACAGGAAAAAGGACACCTGCGGATGGTACGAGGGCACATATTACAAGCATGCAAAAGATTGGGGCGTGTTCTTCAAGCAGACTTTCGGCATGGACTACTACAATGCCGAGGGTGTGCAGGGTGCTGGGATTCCTGACGGCAATCCGGTTCGGCTGGATTCGATGATGGCGCTGCACGATACCGTGTGGGTTTATCCTTATCCTGTTTCTACGAGCGGTCCTGCGTTCTCTAACACCTACCCTGGTCGCCTTGGACGTTGCCCCGAGCTGAAGATTTCGGCGCTTGTCCTGGACTGGGCCGGCGAATCGTATGATGACAGCATCGACGTGGACTTTGGCGGCATTTACGGTGGCAACGCTTACACGACAGTGCGTAACTACGACCAGAACGGGGACCTGACCGACCTCAAGACGTGTGGCGGGCTTGCCTTGGGCATGGTGCAGGATACTTTGGTGAACGGGGTGCCTGCCCGCGTGGATTCCTCGGTGTTCCCGTGGTCTATCTGTTCTGCCGGTCACGAGATTGAAAAATGGTTCGTGCCGCAGGTGGTGGCGCATGACGGAGCAGGCAAGGAGTACACGAATGCGACTTGCCGCGATATCGACCTATCGCTCGACGAGGAAGGTTTCTGGCTTGCCGACTTCACTAACGAGGACGATTGCAACGACACCATCAATCCGGGCTTCTATCCCATCGACGATTTCGAGTACTTGGACGAGGCGAAGACGGTGAAAAATCCGAAGTTCGACTGGAACGTGAGCGGCTGCCGCCATAACTACAGCTTCTCGATGAAGATTTCGGCGCAGTTCCAGTATATCCCGGGCCAGTATTTCGAGTTCCGCGGCGACGACGATGTGTGGGTCTACATCAACAACCGCTTGGTGGTGGACATTGGCGGATGCCACAGCCCTGTAGAAGGTGCGGTGAACCTGGATACACTCGGGCTTGTCGAGGGCAAGGAATATCCCTTCCAGATTTTCTTCTCCGAGCGCAACGCGGTGGGTTCGAACTTCAAGATGCGCACGTCCATCAACCTGCAGACTGAAAAGACGTTCTTCCCGGTGCATATCCCGCGTACCGACACGACTATCGAATACCAGCTGCTGCAGATTCTCGTGGAGGAATCGCTGGGCTGCGACATTTCCAAGACGGGCAAGGTCGACACGGTTGCTGCACAGTCTGCATTCCTCCTGAAGAGCCTCACGGGTAGCTTGCCGGAAGGCGGCGTTTCCCTGAATCCGGGGACCAACTACGGCGGCATCATCATTTCGGAGGACATGGCGGGTTTTGTCATCGACACGAACATGATTGTGAAGACGCGCTCGCTTTCGCCGGGCTCGTATGTGCTGGAATGTTTCCTTTCTTCGGACCCCACGCAGTCTACCGAGATTTACTTCACGGTGCCGGAATGGCCCAAGCCGACGATTGTCTTCGTGGATTCGACGGGAGCGTTCATCCCGGGTGATACGGTCACCATGGAACTGGGTACGCTTGCCTTTGTGCCGTACAAGGTTCGCGTCGCGGTGGTCTACGGCGACATGGTGTGTACGGATTGCTTCTCGATGCTGGGCTTGAATACGGCGGACTCGCTCACGTTCCTCGACATGAACAGTTCCCCGATCAAGACAATTGAAACCGATTCGACGGGTTATGTGACATTCTACGTGATGGGTACGGACGCAGTGGTGAACGGCTCGTTCCGCATAGGGAGCGAATATGTGGAGAACGTGCTTGTCTGGATGAATATCAATCTCGAGAAGCCCAAGGTGCCGATTGCGACCAAGGCCGAAATGTACGACCGCGATGGTGATGGCATTGCGGACAGTCTGCTCGTGCTCTTCAACGAACCTTTCGACGGAAGATATCCGGACCATACGAAATGGATGTTCGGCGACAGTTCTTGGCATGTTACGCCTGACTTGGCAAACGTCATGACGCATGTCGCGGGCGAGCAGTCGCTTGTGGAGGTTTCGGATGGTTTCTCGACGGAGGTGTTTACCGGTCTGACAGAAGACAAATATCACGGTACGTTCCGTTATCACTTCCGCTATTTTGACGAAGACCTTGGCGATACTGTTTCGCTCGATACCATGGTCCAGTTTATTGATGAAAAAATTGGAGCAATTATCAAGAATGCCGTGGTTTCCATCAAGTCAGACAACATAACGATGCTCTCCATTTACTTGAGCGAGGCTACGGATCCGTCCGGGATTGATATGGCGAAGGCCTTCAATTACAAGATTTGGCGTGCCGGTATGGAAAGTTCCAACCTGTTGAGTATGTCGACATATATCACAGTGTCGAATGGCACACGGTACGATCTTTATTTCTTTACAGACGAGACGCACCCGGCTCCATCTGTGGGCGATTCCGTGCGCTTGGCTCTTGGCGTGTTGCCGGATCTATGCGGGAACACACCGCATGCGGGCAACCCCTGGGTTCGCATTATCGGTGGGCAGCGCTTGACGGTGGAAGCCACCGATATCGTCAAGATTTCTGCCGAGAAGATTCTAGCTGCGCAGAAAGGTTCAAAGGGTGACGATGCTGTGAAACCGATTCTTGTACCGACGGAATGGACAATGGAACAGATTCTTGCGGAGTATGGCGTGCCTGGCTTTGTGCTGGGTTACGACCTGCAGGAGCTGGGAATCACGGCCCGTGACTCCGTGCCGCTTGAGGATATCCGCATTGAATGGGAAATCTACTACTTTACCAATTTGGGGCAGTATGTCAACTCGAACAAGGATGGAGTAAGCTGTTCCGATGCGCTGTTCAAAGGTGACTGCACTAGGAATCCGGGCAAGGTGTTCCTGGCGTGGGATGGCCGCAGCAAGGAAGGGCGCGTCGTGGGGACAGGTGCCTATATATCAAAGTTGAGTTGGAAGGTGCGTGTTGGTAAGGATCGTGTCGGCACCATGGACGACACCCGTACTATGGGGATTATCCGCGGGAAATGAAAACCTGAGCCGACGCTTCTATTCTCACAACGTTAAATAGCTATCTCTATGAGTAAAAGAATATCCCACTTTAAAAAAAAGTGGGATAAACTGTTGAATTACGATAAAATTTCATAGCTCATTGCTCACCGCTCACAGCTATGAGCAGCTATGAGCTGCTATATCGGGTACTTGTCTTTTGCGGCGTCGAGTTCGGCGGTCGTCTTTTCCCAGTCTTCGTAAAGTTGGTCGACTTTCTTCTTGTTGTCGTCCATGTCTTTCGCAATAGCCGTAATGGCGTTGCCGTCTCCGCTTTCCGATGCCGTGACGAGTTTTGCTTCGAGTTCGCCGCCCAGCGCTTCGGCCTTCGCGATTTCGGCTTCGAGGTTCGCGAGCTTCTTTTCGAGCGGCTTGATGACCTTGGAGCGTTCGGCGATGTAGTCGGCGCGGGCCTTGCGGTCTTCCTTTGCGCGCGGCACGGGGTTTGCACCAACGCCGCTGTCGCCACTTGCCGAGTTTCCGTCGCCCTTCACGTCGATATTCGAGACCTTGATGTTTGCAGAGTTGGAACCGCCCGGCTTCTTTTCGGATGCCCAGCCCACCTTCTCGAGGAAGTCGGCATAAGTGCCTTCGAAGATGCGGCAGGTGCCGCCGTCAAAGACAACGAGGCGGTTTGCGAATGCGTGGAGCAGTTCTTCGTCGTGGGTGACCACGAGGGCGGTGCCTTCGTAATCCTCGAGCGCATCGATAAGGCTTTCGATGCTTTCCATGTCGAGATGGTTCGTCGGTTCGTCGAGCAGCAGCATGTTGCAGGCGCTTGCGAGAATCTTCCCGAGCAGAACACGGCTGCGTTCGCCACCGGATAGCACTTTTACCTTTTTGAGCGCAGCGTCACCGCTGAACATCATGAGGCCTGCAAGTCCGCGGGCACGGCTCTTCTGCGAGACTTCCTCAATCGCCGATGCGATTTCTTCTTCGACGGTGTTGTCGAGATTCAGGCGGTTGATATTTGTCTGTCCGAAATAGTTTATCTGTAGGTTCGGGTTGTAGCTGATTTCGCCTGCGGTCGGCTGCAGTTCTTTTGCAATCAGGTTTAAAAGCGTCGTTTTACCGCGACCATTCGGGCCGATAACCGCAATGCGGTCGCCCTTGAAAATTTCCATCGTAAGGTCGGTGATGAGCTCTGGGCCCATGCCCTGTACCGTACCGTCGTCATCGCGGTTGGGGTATGCAAAATGGAGCCCCTTGATTTGCAGCATGCGCTTGCCCGGGAACGGCGTCTCGGTAAAGCTGAAGTCCAGATTCCTTTCGTGCGTGAGGCGCTCGCCATTTGCCAGTTTTGCCGCCGCCTTGATCTTGGACTGCACCATGGCGGCCTTGGCGGCCTTGTAACGGAAGCGTTCGATGACGCGTTCGAGCTGTTCCTTTTTGCGCTGCTCGTTTTCTTGCGTACGCATCGCCACTTCTTCTTCTTCGGCGATGGTCTCGCGGAGTTTTTCGACGGTCCCCTTCACCTTGCGCATCTTGTGGCGGTGAATGCCGACCGTGTGCGTGCAGACCTCGTCCATAAAGTGGTGGTCGTGCGTAATCAGCAGCACCTCGCCCTTCCAGGCGCGCAAAAAGCGGCTGAGCCAGCGCATCGATACAATGTCGAGGTAGTTTGTCGGTTCGTCGAGCAGCAGCATGTCGGGCTCGCTCGCGAGTACCTTCGCCAAGTTCAGGCGAATCTGGAAACCGCCGGACAACAGCATCGGGCTCTTGTGCATCGATTCTTCGTCGAAGCCGAGGCCGAACAGGATTGCCTCCACCTTGTGCTCTTCAATCCAACCGTCTTCGTTGGGCTTCAAGACGCTGCAGGCCTCTTCGTGCACGGTCGGGTGCTTGAAGTTGATGTGCTGCTGCAGGTAACCGATGGTGTAGTTCTTGGGAATGTCGATGGAACCGCCGTCGATGCATTCCTGGCCCAAAATCATCTTGAAAAGGGTCGATTTTCCGCAACCATTGCGGCCCACGAGCCCAACGCGCTCGTGGTCGCCTACGAGCATGCTGGCGCCGTCGAGCAGCACCTGCTCGCCAAAGGACTTGGAAACGTTCTGAACCTGGATCACGGGGGCAAAGATAGTAAATAGTGGTTTAGGGATTAGGGGCTAGGATCTGGAGGATAGGGAATAGACGAGAGACGAGATAAACGATACTAGGCACTTTAGTGCCTTAGTAGAGTTATCCTCTATGAGGAGAACGCTGCTACGTAGCTACAGACGAGAGGAAAGTAGGCAGTAGACAGTAGGAAGTAAGGTTGTCATTGCGAGGGGCGTAGCCCCGAAGCAATCTCGATCAGAGAATCTAGAGGTTAGAATTTAGAGACTAGGATCTAGGGGCTAGGGAGAAATATCACGGCTTCGCCGTCTTATATTGACGCACGAAGTGCGTGATTCTTTTCACTAGCCTCTATTCTCTAGTCTCTCGAATACTCATTGCTCACCGCTCATTGCTCACCGCTCACGGCTCATTGCCCGCGCCCCGCGCCCCGCGCCTCGTGCCTTTTTATTATTTTAAGAAGAGTTGAAGGAGAAGAGCCATGATTTCAAGATTTTTGCTTACTATTTCTGCGGCACTTGTTGCCGGAACCGCTGCCACCGCAGCAACCATCACTCCCCAGCAGCCGGCGCTATCGGATGGCTGCTACCAGATTTCGACGGC
The DNA here is from genome assembly GCA_017412605.1 of Fibrobacter sp. Classification (GTDB taxonomy): domain Bacteria; phylum Fibrobacterota; class Fibrobacteria; order Fibrobacterales; family Fibrobacteraceae; genus Fibrobacter. The sequence continues at coordinate 8,245 of JAFPWY010000006.1, forward strand.
AGAGGAACTTTACGGCTTTGCCGAAATCGTAAACGGACACGATTCTATTGCGGCGAACAGTTCTGCTTGCGGCATGCTTCTGAATGATATCGTCGTGAACGACAGTGTCTTGAATAGGTGGGCCTGGGCTGGTAGCGATGGTGCCGATTCCCTGGCCGTATGGGAACCGATAAAGGATTTTTCGGGAACATTTAACGGCAATCGACATGTTATTTCGGGACTTTACTCTGACAATAGTTCTGGCTTCTTTGAGTCTCTTGTGTCGTCAAGCGGGCATACGGTCGTTGTCAAGGACTTGGGAATAGTCGATTCTTATTTTTTGACAAGAGGCACAGCTGGTGTTCTTGCAAAAAATGTTTCTGGAGATGGAGAAACCCAAATAACTAATTTCTATTCGCTGTCTACGCTTGAGGTTTCAAGGAGTGAACCTACTCGTGTTCCCATTGTTGGAGGCGTTGTAGGCTTTGTAAGCGAGAATACGTCATTGACCTTGACAAACTGCTATAGTGCAGGGAAACTTGTAGACAACAAATATGATTTTTATTCCCAATTGACAGGATATCCATATAGTGAGAAAGAATCCATTAAGATCAACAACTGTTACGTACTGAAGAAAGGGTCTAGTAATAATGGAATTCTAGTAGATTCCGCCGCATTCCGTAATGGTGCGGTGGCATTTCTCCTGAGAGAAAATGAGGATGGCGCTATTTGGGGGCAGGATGTTGGCACGGATCGCTATCCGAATTTTTCGGGAGAACTCAAGAATTCTATTGCGGCTAGGTACAATGTCTCGTTCCATACTTTCGATGGCGATACGGCAAAATATTTTGATAATTATGTCGCAGGCTTCAGCGTGACGCTTCCTAAGGGAACGTCCAAGGAAAACCTGATTTTTGGTGGCTGGTATAGGGACGCCGAATTCAGCGGGGAAAACGACACGGCGATTTCCAATACGACGACGGGCGATCTTGAATACTGGGCGAGAATGTATAACCGGTACAAGTTAACCTACCATCCCAACGGAGGCACGAGGCCGTCTGGTTCTTATTATGCATGCGGCAATCCTACTGCGCACTTTCAAGATGCGATCCTTGTGAAGGATTCTGTAGATTGCTATCTAGGAGGCATTGGCGAATCTCTTTCTCGTAGTTATTATCGTGATAGCAGTATCTTTTTGGGCTGGTACGACAACGAAGAGCTGACGGGAAATCCTATTGATTCTATCACTCCAGATGAAACGGGTGACAAGGATTTCTATGCGAAGTGGTTTGAATACAAGAGACCGTCGATAGATCCTGCGGACAGCTGCTACGTGATTTCAGATGCCGAGGAACTTTATGGATTTTCGGCACTTGTGGACGGCTCGTTTGCCACAGGAAAATACAATGAGGACGAACGCCTGGCTAGTGCTTGTGGCAAGCTTACGAAGGATATCGTTGTCAACAAGAACGTCTTGAAGAGTGACGGTACGCTTGATAGCGCAAGGATGCATGAATTTCTGCCATGGAATCCAATTGCATTTTACAAGGGCTATTTCGATGGTCAGGGACACACCATTTCTGGGATTTATATGGAAGGTTCCGGCGGGGTGTTTTATGATGCCAATCCCAGGTATGCCGTGAAATATATCACTATCCGTAATTTAAAGGTCAAGGACTCTTTCATTTCACATGATTATGACGCTGGCGGAATTATTTGCAGCCATACTAATTCCACGACAAATATCGAAATTGAAAATACGCATTTCGATGGCACTATTTATGTAAGGGGAGGAATTGCTGGTGGTCTAGTTTCGGAAGCGCATAACTTGCTGATTATAAGAAACAGCAGTCATCGGGGAATCATTCATGCCATATCAACAGATGTTGGTGGTATTGTTGGTCACGCTGACGAGTTTACAGCTCTTGTGCAGAATTACAATGAAGGCAGCATTGTCATCGAGAGACCCCCTGTAGAAGGGTTTGTCGCCATAGGACCTGTCGGAGGACTGGTAGGGGAAGTGGCGGGCAACTTCTTCATTGCGAATAATTACAATGTCGCCGACATAGAAACCAAGGGCGTATACGGTGGCCTGATCGGGGCTTATTATGTAGGTAATATGGGAAAATGTTTATATGAAACATGTAGGCCTGACCGCTCATTTGTCCTTAACAATTACAGCAAGGGCCAGATTAGCGGCGACTGGCCTTCAAAAATGTATGATTCGGACGTCACTTTTGAAAATAACTTCTATTTGGACGGAACGCTGCCTGAAGACAGTATCGGTACTCCTGTCCAGGCGGAGGCTTTTAAAGATGGAACCGTGGCAAGGGCGCTGCATGACTATGTACTAAAGGATTCCGCCGGTGCAGAGGTTGCGGGCGGTGTTCGGGGTGACAACTGGATTCAGGGCGATGAGTATCCTGTATTCTCAGCCGATGAAACGCAGTATCTTGTTCTGCTTTATGTGACCGGGCATATCGAATTACCGAGCAATGTCCTGTTCCATACGCCCGGACAGGTACTGCCGTTGCCGACGCCTTCGAAATCGGGTTATTCCTTTGCGGGCTGGAAATGGGGTAATGACATTGTGACTGAAATTCCTGCGACAGTATCCGAGGACTTGTCTGTATCGGCGAGATGGACGGCTACCCCGAGCAGTTCCAGCGTTGCGTCAAGCAGTTCGGAACCCCCGGTATCGTCCAGCTCTGCGAAATCCAGTTCCAGTAGCGTGAAGTCGAGTTCCAGCTCCGCCAAGTCGAGCAGCTCCGTGAAATCGAGCTCCAGCAGCTCCGCGAAGTCCTCCAGCAGTTCCGCCAAGGCTAATTCCAGCTCCAGCAAGGGCAAGAATGCGATTGTCTCCGCTGCCCAGGTTCCGCAGTTCATGCTCACGGCTATGGGTCGCGATATCCAGGTGTCGGGTGCCCGCGTGGGTTCTGTCTATGCCGTGCTCGACATGCAGGGCCGCGTGATGCAGGCTGGATACGTCAACTCCGCAAACTTCAACCTGGCGGTGGACCGTGCTGGCACCTACCTGGTGCGCATCGGCAACCAGACGCAGACGGTGAAAGTCAAGTAAATCCGGCAAAATTTTCGAATTACGGGGCAAGGCGAAAGCTTTGCCTCTTTTTTTTAAAAGAGGTTAGGGGTTAGAATTTAGAGACTAGGGAAAAATATCACGGCTTCGCCGTCTGTTGTGGACAATTTGCTGTTTTTTCCCGATTTCACCTTATCCTTTGATTGCAACTCTTTGAGTGTCAACAACTTTTTTTTGTGACGCCATAGGGTACCATCTTGTGGATAGGGTGTTGATAAATGTTGAAGGTGTGAATAGACGTTGAAGTTTTGTACTTCGCGCCGCTTCTAGAGCTTGTTCAGATCGATGATTTCGGGTTCTTCCGCCGTGTCCGGTTTTTCGGGAGCAGGAGATGCCGGTTGTTCCGGTGCAGGCGCGTCGACGTCGCTCGGTGCGGTCGGCTCGGTCGGGCTGGCTGCGGCACCTGGTGTCGCTTCTTCCTGTTCGCTCCCGGCGATAAAGGCGCTGTCGGGCATTCCCAGGGTCTCGTCCTCGAGGATGGTCGCTTGCGAATCGGCGGGCAGTTCTGCAATTTTCGATGCCGCCTGCGCCCCGACGATGGGGACGAGCGGTTGCAGGATGGCGGGGAGCCTGTTTTTTCCGCCCTTGGAATCCTTTACGGTCAGGTCGAGTCCGTTGTTGCGGTAGAACTGGATGTCGCCGAGCACCTGTTCCACCCAGGACCTCCGCATGGGGTCCTTGCGCCAGTCTTCGGGGGCGGAGCGCGGCGGGTGCACCGGGTAGAACTGGACGAGGATGTCCTCGAGCGTGTTGCCTCCGTCCAGGGCCTCGCGCAGCATTTTTGCGCCGATGAAGATCTGTTCGAGCCCGGTCCCTTCGCGCAGGGCGAGCATTCCCTTGTGCTTGGCGTCTTTCTCGTAGTTCACCTGGAAGTCGGAGACGTGCTTCACGAGCGACATGAGCAGTGCCGGATCTACGCCGTGCGTGATGGATGCTTCCATGACGGGCAGGCTGGAAAGCTGTTCGGCGGTCCAGGGAGTGCCCAGGTAGACGATTTGCAGCAGGTGGTTGCTGCCCTTGCTCGTGAGCGTTACCAGGTAGCGCTTGCCGAGCGTGCGCCTGAGTCTCTTGATGATTCGGATGCCGCGGTTCTTGAATTGCTTGTAGCCCACGAACGTTACTCCGAGGGTGTCCTTGAGTTGTTCGAGGTGCGGCGTTGTCGCGCGCTGGACTTCCTTGTGGTATACTCGCAGGACGGCGGGGAGGATGTACACCAGTTCCGGCGAGGCGCCTTTTTCAAGGCAGTCGTTGCCGAGCACGAAGTCCCCCTTGTTCAGGAGGTCGGTGACCTTGCCGAGCGAATATTCCAGGAACACCGTCTTTTCGTCGACGGTTTTTTTCGGGGCGGGCGGAATAAGGATAGTCGTCACCGATAGTGCGAGGATGATGAGCGGGACGGCAATGCTCAGGATTTTCACCTTCCGGCTGTACCGGAAAATGCGCCACCAGCTACGCGCCTTGGGCGACCTCAGCAGGACGAGGACGATGGTACCGAAGACGAGTGTCCAGATGACGACGAATTTCACGCAATCAATATAGGCAAAAAAGGCGTGACCCGTAAGAAGATTTCTTATATTGGGGGCATGATAGACGCCTTGAAGAATATCGTCGTGATCGGCGACCGAGTCCTCATTAAGCCATTGGAAGCCTCCAACCGCACAGGTGGCGGCCTTTACCTGCCCCCGAGCGTCAAAGAACGCGACGCCGTGCATACGGGCGTCGTCATGCGCGTGGGCCCCGGCTTCCCGATTCCCGCGAACCAGGACCCGGATTCCGTGTTCCGTGGCGAGCCTGCGGAAAAGGTGAACTATGTGCCGCTCCAGGTCCGCGAAGGCGACGAGGCCCTGTACCTCCATCAGAACGGCTATGAAATCGAAGTCAACGGGGAACGTTACGTCATCGTCTCGCAGAACGCCATTTTGCTCGTGGTGCGCAACGACCTCACCGACCTCGACATCGGCATTGACTCCATCTAAAAAAGGCGGGCTTTTGCCCGTTCTATAATGTAAGGGGGATTGAGCATGAAGATCAAGTGTTTGATAGCTGCGATGTTTATTACATTACTTTGTACAGGATGCTTGGAAAAGAAGGAAGAAACCCAAGAACAGCGGCACAGCGAAATTCAAGAAAAATTTAACAAGCATGCAGAATGTGTTAAATCGCAAAATGTAGATATACTCAAAGATTCTGTCCGCTTTAAGGCTGTTTTTGATTCTTGTTGGCAAGAGTGTATGATGGAACATTAGTTTGTTCAGAAAGATTTACAAAAAAAACAAAATAAAAAATGTTATTTTATAAATAAAGGGGAATTTATATGAAAATGAAATATTTAATATTCGCTACAGTATTTGCGCTGCTGAGTGTTGGATGCTCGGATAAAAAAGAAGAAAATCAAGAGCAACAGAAAACAACCATTAATGTAAACCTCAAAAAGGCAGAAAATCCCAAAATTCCATTGGACAGTTCTCAAATTCTGAGGTATAAGGATATTGACCAATCTGATTCCATTATGATAGGAATTAGGGCGTTTGATGTTGCGAAAAAAGAATTTGTGAAACGCTGGAATTACGCTAAGGATACCGAATTGTTCATGGATGTTGTTGGAAAAATTTGTAGAGAGGCTAGGATATGTGCTTCTAGATTAGATTCGGTGGCGTACAAGAATGATGTGACCTTTATTTTAGATAGCCTTATACGAAATAATATTTTGGATAGCGTTATTGATGCAAGAAAAAAAGAGAAAAGGGAATGGGAAAATAGCTGTCACGCGCAAGCCGTTCCAACTAAAGAATGTCATGAAAAACTTAATAAGGAGATGAAAGAAAAGGTAATGAAGGAATTGAAGAGGAGGGAACGCAAATGATGAAGAATGCCGTGTTGTATTTCCTTTTTTTTGTGTCTATCCTTCCTGCAAAGATAGTGTGTTATGATTTAGATGAATATGATGGAAGTTATAATGAAATCAACGAAATTATAGAAAAGAATGCCTATGAAGATAACTATAGACAATGCATTACGCTTGGCGGAGTTGGGTCTGCATTTAGTATGATGACTACTCAATATGTCAAGACATGTGCTGAGTTTTCTGGTTCAAAAAAAGGGTATATAAAGTTTCAATTTGGATGTAATTATTGTACTGGGGAAAAGATGAAAGCCAAACTTAAACGTCTTGAAGAAGAATGTGAAAGTGGCTGCATGGAGAGCATTGCTTATTGTCAGAAACCAGATCCGATGTATGGTGGCTGGGGTGGATATATCGAAAACGAAGATGAACCATGTGGAGAGAAATTTCCTGAATGTCAAGATGAGGAATCAAGTGACTCTCAAGGCGATGAAAGTTCCTCCTCCGCATTCAGCAGTTCATCGTTGCCAGAATCCAGTGACTCCAATGAAGAATCTTCATCCAGTGAAGATGGTGACGAATCCTCCAGTTCCGGAGAACTGGAGTCTTCTTCGAGCGAGGATGATGATTCATCTTCTAGTTTTGAGGAATCCTCTTCCAGCGAAAAAAGTTCTAGTTCTAGAGGAAGTTCAAGTTCGGAATCTGATTTTGGATTAACAGCCTGTTATGTGCCGGATGATTACGGCAATTGTAAATTTTCTCACTACGTTAGTTTAGAGAGACCTCCTATGGAAGGTGTGGCTGAATTAGATACAGTGGGTCGCAATGTTAAAGTTTATTGTTGGTATGAGGATGATCAAGTTACGTTGGGGTATAGAGCAAAATATGCTTCTATTGAATACATAACCAATCCAACAGATAAAGGACGTCGTTGTTATTATGACGCAAGTGATTGTGGTAGTACTTATTTTAATCCAGCGCCAAATCCACCTGTACTTAGTAGACCGTATTATCAATGTTATATGGGTGATTTAAATCAAAATGGTTGTAATCATGTTATGTCAGACGCAATTTTTTTTGATGAAAATCTTGAGCTGACTGAAGGCACTTTGAGTACTCTTCCTGGCAATATTAGCAAAGAAGAGGCTATTGCGCTTGGTGACGAAGCTATTAAAAGTTATCAGACAATGGATGTTTATTTTGAAGGTCAATATATTGGGGAGGAAAAATTAAAATATTTGGATGAACGAACACTTTCCGATGCGATTGATTACTGTGGGTTTATTATAAGTGAATATAAGAGAATGCATAGATCTAGTTCCTCACATAGGAGCTCAAGTTCTCGCGCAAGCAGTTCATCATCAGCAAATTCTAGCTCTAGCCACAAATCATCATCTTCTTCTGTTATCGAATCAAGCTCGTCAAGTTCGACCCAATTTACATCTAGTAGCGAAATTTCTAGTTCCTCCCAAAAAGAATCATCTAGTTCAAGGCGCAGTTCTAGTTCGGAACAATCATCGTCTTCGTTAAGTTCTAGCAGTGAGGAATTTAGTTCGTCAAGCGAAGAAATAGTTGTTGAAAGTAGTTCTGTTATGCCTGTTGATGAACCATTTGTCGCCGGACCCGACCAGGTATATACTCCCGACCAGATTTTTAGTTCGGGACTCCAGAACATGGAACCCGGCGCCTGCTATTCTCTGAATCCTGACCGCGGCACTATTTACGGCTGGAACATCAGCTACAATGCAAGCGATTCGTGGTGGTGGCGCAAAGTGGACTGTGAAACTGGCGAAAAGCCGGTCGAAAAAGGGATTGGCAATTGCGCTGCGTTCCCGGGTTCTAAACCAGACAAA
>JAFPWY010000007.1 GCA_017412605.1 Fibrobacter sp.
AGCTTTTCGTCCATGAGGGACTTGTCGGCGCTCGGGAATTCGCAGAGGTGCACGCTCACCGGAGCGTTGGCATCGACTTCGCGAACGAGAATCTGGTAGATTTCTTCGGCGAGGAGCGGGAGGAACGGAGCGAGAATCTTGGAGAAGTCCACCAGCACCTTGTACATGGTAGCATAGGCGGCGTTCTTGTCACCATCGTTTTCGCTCTTCCAGAAACGGCGACGGCTGCGGCGCACGTACCAGTTCGTGAGGTCATCGACCGCGGCAATCACGGCGGGCACCACGTTGTACAGGCGGTAAGCCTTCATTTCCACTTCGACCTTGGCAGCGAGATCCTGCAATGTTGCAAGCATCCAGCGGTCAAGTTCATTTTCGCTCTTGACTTCCTGACCCGGGTGCCAGTTGAGCTGGCCCTTGGCGGCGTCGGCGTTGTGGTTAGAGACAAAGAATGCCACAGCGTTCCAAAGCGGCAACATCACCTGCTTCACGATGCCCTTCACGCCTTCTTCACTGAAGCGGAGGTCTTCAGCCTTCAAAGCGGCAGAGTTGATCATGAACAAGCGGATAGCGTCGGCACCCGTGCGTTCGATGAGGTCGTTCGGGTCCGGGTAGTTGCGCTTGGACTTACTCATCTTGGAACCGTCTTCGGCCAAGATAATACCGTTCACAATCACGTTCTTGAATGCCGGCTTCTGGAACAAAGCGTTAGAAAGCACGGTCAGCGTGTAGAACCAGCCACGAGTCTGGTCGAGGCCTTCGGCGATGAAGTCGGCCGGGAAGCTGCGTTCTACGAGTTCCTTGTTTTCGAACGGGTAATGGCGGCTGGCATACGGCATAGAACCGGATTCAAACCAGCAGTCGAAAACTTCCGGCGTGCGGCGGTAAACCTTGCCGTTCTTTTCAATCGTGAGCTTGTCCACAAAGTGCTTGTGCAGGTCATCGAGCTTCACGCCGGTGAGCTGCTGCAGTTCTTCGATGGAGCCCACGGCAATCATGTCGCCGTCGTCGGCAATCCACACCGGAATCGGCGTACCCCAGAAGCGGTTACGGGAAAGGTTCCAGTCGCGTGCGCCTTCGAGCCACTTGCCGAAGCGTCCGTTCTTGATGTGGTCCGGAACCCAGTTCACCGTCTGGTTGTTCTCGACCATCCATTCCTTCAAAGTCTTGGTCACGCCTTCCTTGCTCGTGACAGGGGCGTCGATCTTGAGGAACCACGTCTTGAGGGCGCGGTACAGCAGAGGCACGCCGGTACGCCAGCAGTGCGGATAGCTATGCACGAAGGTCTCGTGCTTGAACACGCGGCCCTGTTCCTTGAGGTAGGCGATAATGCTCTTGTCGGCTTCCTTTGCGCCGAGACCCTTCCACATCGGGACCTTGTCCGTGAACTTGCCTTCGGTATCGAGCGGGTCGAACAGGCCAAGCCCGATGGAAGCACCGAGCTGGAAGTCCTCTTCACCGAAGCTCGGAGCGATATGCACCGCACCGGCACCGTCTTCGGTACTCACGAAGTCGGCCGGGTAAATCTTGTAACGCTTTTCAAGTTCTTCCTTGCTGGCGTAGGCGTCGCTCAGGTGGAACAGCGCCTCGTAGCTCAAACCCACGAGGTCGGAACCCTTGCAGGTATCCACGATGTTGGGGTTCTTGAAGTAGGCGGCGGTACGCGTAGCGGCACACCAGTACTTCTTGCCGTCCTGTTCAACCAGGTTGTAGTCCATGTCCGGGCCAACCGCAATCGCGAAGTTGGACGGGAGCGTCCACGGAGTCGTCGTCCACACGAGGATGCTCGTGTCCTTGAACTTGGCGTTGTCCGTGATCAGCGGGAAAATCAAAGTGAGGGACGGGTCCTGACGGTCCTTGTAACCCTGGTTCGTCTCGAAGTTCGAAAGCGGGGTCGCGAGAGCCGGGCTGTAAGGCTGGATGCGGTAGCCCTGGTAGATGAGGCCCTTGTCGAAGCACTGCTTGAACACCCACCACACAGATTCCATGAACGTCTTGTCCATGGTCTTGTAGCCCGTGTCGAAGTCGACCCAGCGGCCCATGCGGCGAACGGTCTTCTTCCATTCGCTGGTATATTTGAGCACCTTGCCGCGGCAAGTTTCGTTGAACTTATCGACACCGAGTTTCTGGATTTCGGCAACGCCAGCGAGACCGAGTTCGTTCTGCACGAGGGATTCAATCGGAAGACCGTGGCAGTCCCAACCGAAACCACGCGGAACCTTCTTGCCCTTCATGGTCCAGTAACGCGGAACGATATCCTTGATGGTACCGGCAAGCAAGTGACCGTAGTGCGGAAGGCCCGTTGCAAACGGAGGGCCATCGTAGAAAGTGTACGGTTCAGTTTCCGGACGGCTATCAAGCGACTTCTTGAAGCTTTCGTCCTTGTCCCACAGAGCAAGAACACGCTCTTCGATCTGCGGGAAAGTCTCTTCTTTCTTTACTTCACGGAACATGGGTTACCTCTTGGCCTTCGGCCAGGCTGTGAGCCATGAGCAGTGAGCAACGAACAATTTCAAAAGCCCATAGCTCAAAGCTGACAGCTCACGGCTGTATAATTTTTCGGGCGTAAAGATAGAAAAAGGCGAGCGCAGCGGCAAAACGGACGGGACACATAGTAACAACTATTCCAACTTGGAATAAATTCTCCACAAAAACAAAGCCTAAAACGTGGTCTTTTTCACGCCAAACAGATATATTACTTACGAAACCTTAAACCAAGGGGACAACATGTCCAATGCAAAATCGAATTTCGGGCATATCATCCTGATTACGCTTTCCGCAGCTATTGGCGGATTTCTCTTCGGCTTCGATTCCTCCGTCATCAACGGGGCGAACGGGGCCTTAAAAATTCACTTCAACGCGACGGACTACCAGCTCGCCTGGGCTGTCTCGCTCGCCCTCATCGGCGCCGCGGTCGGCGCCTACTTTGCCGGACGCTTGGCAGATTCCTTCGGCCGTGTCCGCTGCATGCTCGCAGCATCTGCACTCTTCCTGGTGAGCGCCATCGGTTCCGGCGTCCCTTTCGGCATTCCTGACTTTATCGTATGGCGCGTCATCGGCGGCGTGGGTATCGGCGTGGCAAGCATCATCGCCCCCATCTACATCGCAGAAACGGCACCGGCCCATCTGCGCGGCCGTCTCGGCTCCATGCAGCAGTTCGCCATCGTGATAGGCATCTTCGTGGCCCTGCTCTCGAACTACCTCATCGTGCGTATCGCGGGTTCTGCAAACAACACATGCATCGCCGGGTTCAAGGCTTGGCAGATCATGTTCTGGGTCGAAATCATCCCGGCGGCGCTGTACGGTCTTGCCGCCATGCGTCTCCCGGAATCCCCCCGTTACCTTGTCTCCAAGGGCCGCCTGGAAGAGGCCAAGGAAGTCCTCGCCAAGATCGACTCCGAAGGCGTGGACAAGGAAATCGATGCCATCCACGAGACCTTCAAGAACGAAAAGCCCGCAAAGCTTGCGGACCTGCTCGAAATCGTCGGCGGCAAGAAGCGCATCGCCCCGATTGTCTGGGCGGGCCTCGGACTTGCCATCTTGCAGCAGCTGGTGGGCATCAACGTGATTTTCTACTACGGCACAATGCTCTGGCAGAGCGTGGGCTTCGGTGAAAGCGACGCCTTCCTCACGAGCGTAATCTCGAGCGCCATCAACCTGATCATGACCATCGCCGCCATCATGCTCATCGACAGGATTGGCCGCAAGCCGCTACTCCTCATCGGTAGTATAGGCATGGCTGTCACGCTGGGAACGCTCACCATATGCTTCCTCAGCGCTAACCCCGACGGAAGCCTTCCCAGCGCAGCCGGCGTCATCGCATTGATTTCCGCGAACCTCTACATCACGTTCTTCGCGGCATCGTGGGGCCCGGTCATGTGGGTGATGTTGGGCGAAATGTTCAACAACCGCATCCGCGCCGTGGCCATCGCCATCTGCGGCCTTGCCCAGTGGGGCGCAAACTTCATCGTGACCTGGAGCTTCCCGGTGCTTACCGGCAAGGACGGCATCGGAGTCGGGCCCACCTACCTGATTTACACCTTCTTCGCCGCGTTCAGCATATTCTTCGTCGCGAAGTTCATCAAGGAAACCAAGGGCAAAGAGCTCGAAGAAATGTAATCCTCCCCCCAAACAAAAAAGGAACGCCTCATCTTTGGGGCGTTCTTTCTTTTGCAGTGAAAGCGATTTATCGTTCCGCTCGGCAGGACAATTACTTTGCCCTGAGATCGGCGATTTCCTGCTCCAGTTTCTTGTTGTAGCCGTCCTGCATGGCACAGGCGTTTTTCAGGTTGTCAATTTCACCAGCCTGTTCACCCACCTTGGCCTTCAATTCTTCACACTCGGCAGCAAGGGCTTGTTCAGATTCGATGTGCTTCTTGAGTTGGCCCATCAGGTCTTCGCTGGCGGCACGGGACTGCTCGGCAACGCCCTCCGCATTCTTGATGGCGGTGTCATCTGCATTCTTCTGCACTTTCTTCTGTACTTCCCTAGCCGCGAGGAACGCGACACAGGCACCGACGGCGACACCGGCAAAAAAACTTTCAGGTTTCATCTTTTACCTCGCTTTTTCAGGTTCTTTTTGAACAATATAAACAAAAAAAGCGAAAAAAGCCACTATTGCAACAAAAGTGCGGCGCCATCCACGCCCAAAACGGTCAAGCAGGCCACAATGGCCACCACGACCAGCCCCCGTCCGAACAAACTCGCGATTACAGCCGTCACCAGGGCCGCGACACCGGCCACCCTGCTATCGGTCGCATAGAAGATTGCGGGCACCATCATGGCACTCAAAACGGTATAGGGCACGTAGTTCAGGAAGGACTTCCAGAAACGGCTTTCCAGCTCGCCCTTGAGCAAAATAAACGGCACCGTGCGCAACAGGTACGTGACACCGGCCATCACGAGCAGATATTCGAAATACGTCTTCAAGTCCATCAGCGGGCCTCCTGCGACGATTTCTTGGCCGGGGCATCGTCTATGGGGAACAGCGCGGCACATACCAGCGAAGCGACCACAGCGCAAATAATAATGGCAAAGCCAGCGCCTACGTCACTGAGCACAGGAACAAACTTGAACGCAAAGCTGAGCGCGACCGCAATCAGCACGGCAACAAGCGTGGGGCGGTGGGACTTCATCGCAGGCACCACGATGGCGATAAACATGCCGTACAGGGCTACCCCCAGGGCGTTCACCACCATATCGGGCAATATCTGGCCGCAGACGGCGCCCGTAAGCGTACCGCCGCTCCAGCCCAAGTAAGGCAGCACCATGAGCCCCAGGAAATATTTCGCATTGACTTTTTCCCGCTGCGACATGGCAAGCGCATAGATCTCGTCGGTAATCCCCGTGCTCAAAAGAATGCGCTTGAACGTACCGAAACTGGGAGCCACCTTCTGCGAAAGGGAAATGGCCATCAACGAATAGCGCAAGTTGATGAACAGGCTCGCTACGGCCATCTCAATAAGCGTCCCCGTCGCAGACGCCATGATGTTAAGACCGGCGAACTGCCCTGCCGAAGTCAAGTTCGTCATGGAAATGAGCGTCGCCAGAACCCACGAATGCAAAAGCGAACCCGCATTGATACCAAAGGCAAAGGACACCGCGAAGTACCCAATTCCTATAGGAAGTCCGTCTTTTACACCTTTCGCAAATTTCATGGCCCAAATATAGCAAAAATCTATAAGAATACTATGCAAATATGCAAATAAACGCAAAACACAAGAAAGGGTGCACAAAAAAAAGGGCCCGCCGAAGCGGAACCCTTTAATTTCTTTTTTTAGAAGGATTAGCGAATCGTGACGCGAGCAGCCTTGACTTCGCTACCGCGGACGACGCGGACCACGTAGCTACCCTTGCTCAGCTTGTCGAGGGCAACAGTGTTGGCGCCAGCGTTCATGGAAGCGGAGATGTTCTCGACAACATGACCCATCATGTCGAACACCTGGACACGGACTGCGCCGGACTTGTCAAGGTTGACAGAGAGGTTGTTGCCCTGGACACCGATCCTGATCGTGCTGGAGACGAGGCGAGCGCCCTTGATGGACGTGACAATGTTCACGCACTGCAGGTCATCGATGTAGAGGAAGTCCTTGGACGGCTGTTCATTAGACTTAGCCCAGCCCAGAACTTCCCAAGCCATCTTCGTAATGGCGGCATAGTTCAGGTCCTTAGGTTCGCCCCAACCATCCTGAGTGAATTCTTCCAACTTGTAGGTGGCAGTCTTCCATTCATCGGAAGCAGAAGTCTTGACATAGTGATAGTCGTAGTCCGTCACGGAACCATCCTGAATCTTGAAGCTATGTGCAGCACCCTTATAGCGGTAAGAGAGAGCGGAGCACTGGCTCAGATCAATACCCTTAGTCGTGTCGGCGTTCGTGTTCAAGCCGAGGGCGACAAACGGCCTTTCTTCATAGGTACCCGGATTCACAACGATTCCCTTCAGGCCGACGAAGCCAGCAGTACCGTTGGACGGATCGTCCGTACCCGGGAACACCACGACATAACCCGGAAGAGCCGGATCATAGACGTTCGTGATAGTGGAGAGACCACCCGGAACGCTGTCGTTATAGGCATACCAAGTACCGGTCGTCTTCAGGACTTCATCACCGTCTTCAACATCGTCGATATCCACGACAACCACAGTCTGGGTCGTCGGAGCCGTTCCGCTGGAGGAGTTGGCAACCGGGCCGGGGCCAACGCCAGAAGAAGAAGAGCCAGCAGGAGACGAGGTCGGGCCAGCAATAGAAGAAGAGCTGGCCGGAGCTTCCAGAGTGGAAATAGCCGTGATAAAGGCGCCATTGCAGCGGATGTCATCCACATAGAGGTAATCGTAGAGCGGCTGGATTTCGGAAGCCGGGCGGTCAACAACGCCGTTCACTTCCCAAGCCAAGCGGTTGGCCTTGCCCAAGTTGCTCTTCAAATCAGTAATCTGGGGTTCAGACCAAGTGGTATGCTGCTGGAACATATCCGGGGTCAATTCAACAGTCTTCCATTCACCCGATGCTTCGGCATCGACAAAGTGGAAGTTGTAGTTGGTGATCGTGGAGAGTTCAACGCGGAAGTTATGAGCAGCACCCTTGTACTTGTAGGAAATGGAGGTGCACTTTGCAAATTCAGTAAAGTTCGCGGTATCCTTCGTCAGGTTCAAGCCCATGGCGACGTACGGAGCCCACTTGTAAGAACCCTGGTCAATATAGATGCCTTCCATACCGGCCATGAACTTGGAATCATTGCCATCCTTAGCGGCAATAAGCACGTCGTAGGTTTCCTTGCCGAAGTCGTTGGTGAACTTCGGGTTCGAAATCTTCGTCGAACCACGACCATCCTTGTCGTCATCGGAGTCGGCCCAAGCAGACCAGAAGCCTCCCGTGTAGGTGTAGCGGTCGCCGTCTTCCATATCGTCGATGAGGTCCGTCGTGGCACCATCGGCAACACCGGTGGAGAATCCGTCATCACCCGTATCGGAACCAAGGTGGTTGCCAAGACCGCAATCGGAATAAGACGGGCTCTTGTTCATCCAGCCCTTCACCATGTTACCGGAGTTGGAGTACTTCAGACCCTGGTTCAGAGTAAGGGTCGTAAAGGCTGCGGACTGTTCGGCAATAGCGGAGGCAGACCAGTTCGCCCAGGAAACACCTTTCTGGCTCATCCAGTCAACCCAAGCCTGGCTAGCAGACTGGTTCGGAGAACCGTTACCATCAGCACTGACGGTACCCCATTCCGTAGCGAACACGGGGACACCAGAGTTCATAGCAGATTCAGCAGCGGAAGCATAGCCACCATCCTTGGAGTGCGTCGCAGCGTAGAAATGGAGCGTACAACCGTAGTTCTTGTCGCTGATGCCCGCACCAGCACATTTGTCCGGCTGGCTGGACCATCCCGGGCTACCCACGAGGATGAGGTTGTCGGAATGCTGACGAATCACCGGAATCACGGCGTCCGCATGGGTCTTGACAGAGCCCATGTCCGTTCCTTCCGGTTCGTTCCAAATTTCGAAAATCACGTTGTCGGTCTGACCGAATTCCTCGGCAGCCCAAGCAAAGAATTCCTTGGCATCGCTAGTGTAACCATTAGCACCTTCAGTATGCCAGTCAAGGATAATGTAGATGTCGTTTTCAACGGCGGCACGAACAAGCTTGCTAACCATGGCCTTCTGGTCGTTCTTACCACCCTTTGTATAGGAACGGCCATGGCTGTCGAACTTTTCGTCACCAACGCCGAGGGCGAAACGAAGCACTTCGATTCCCATGTCCTTCACCATGAGGCCCATTGCCTGGGCAGTATAGTACACCAAGGAACTATCTGCGCCCGAGCTCCAGAAGAGACTCATACCTCTGACCTGGACGGCCTTGTCTTTGTAAGCAGGGCAAGAACCGGACAGTTTTCCGCCGTTTGCCTTAAGTTCGCCGTAGGTGCTCACAGGACCAACCCTGCTGGGCTTTACAGCGAAAGCCGCCAAAGCGGCAAGCATCATCGTTATAAAAATTTTTTTCATAACATCCTTTCCTTCTAAAAAAGTGGATTCACCTATCCCAACCTAAAAATAGATATTATTTGCAAATCTTCCTTGTAATTTATTTTGATACATTTCAACGGGTTACGACCAAATTGCCCAAAAAGGTTCAAAATCAAGAAAAACCTAATTTTTTTAACAATTTATCACCCAAAATCCGTGATTTGTGTCACCGTTACCTTGTGAGCGCTCGCATAGGAAAAAAACATTTTACACACAAGCCACATAGACCTGCGTCACAATTTATAATGAACACCGATGTGCATACGAAAAAACTCCGCCGGAGCGGAGTTTTCAAAAACGTTTGAAAAGACGAGACAACGATTAGTTTTCGTTGTTGTGCATTTCGATCTGTTCGCGGTCCATCGTGTGCTGCAAGTATTCCTTGAAGTCACGGTCGATGTTCACGCCGTCGAAGTCGATGTCGTCGTTTTCCAACACGAACACGGCGCTCGGGTTATCGAGCCAGCCGACCACGTCCACGCCTTCCAATTTCATGGACTTGTCGCCCGCGGCCTGTGCTACGTATTCGATCTTGGACTTAGCAACCCAACCCTGACCGCAAGCGCCCTTGACGAGCACGGAAGTGTCACCTTCCTTAAGGATGGTCAGTTCGTCATTGAAGCCCGCGGTGCAGACGACAGAACCGCCGTCCTTTTCCTTGGTCAGATCAACGTCACCAATCTTAGACTTGACTTTCTTGCCTGCAGCAAAGCTAGAAGCGACCAACAGGGCAAGAGCAATAAACAACACCTTTTTCATAACTTTCCTCAGTTTCATGAAAAACATTCAACAATGCTATACGAATATACCTTTTATTTTTCGATTCGGTTGTTTTTCTTTTATTTTTTTACTCAATGAAGAAGATTTTTTTTATTTCGACCCTTATCTTGGTCATTTTGGCGATTTTTGCCTGTTTTCAAGCAAAAACGCGCCTTAATGCCCTCTCCGGCAACGAAAAAACGGTGCTTTTGGAAATCCCGAAAGGCAGTTCGGCGGCAAAAGTATCGCAAATTTTACATAAAAACGGCATCTGGACCGACGATTTGGCGTTCCAATTGTGGTGTCGTTTGTACAAACCGAACCTGAAAGCGGGCTGGTACGAGGTTCCCGCCAAAAGTTCACTTGACGAAATCATCGCACTTTTCGAAAGTGGCAAGAACGCCGTAAAGAGGGTGACCATCCCCGAAGGCCGCGCTTCGTGGGAAATACCGTCGTACCTGATGAAGTCGTTCCCGGACCTCGATACGAACCGCTGGAACGCATTGATCCACGACCCGAAGTTCACCCAGTCGCTAGGCGTAAGCGCAAAATCGCTCGAAGGCTACCTGTTGCCCGACACCTATCCCTTCGCTGTAGACGCCGACGAAGAGGCCATCATCAAGCAGATGGTCGCCGCAAATCTCAAGCTCCGCGAGCAATTCAAGGACATGGAAGGCACGATGTGGGAAACGCTGGGAAGTTGGCACAAAGTGCTCACACTGGCTAGCGTGGTCGAAGAAGAAACCGGCAAGACCGACGAGCGCCCGCTCATCGCGGGAGTGTTCCACAACAGGCTCCGCATCGGCATGCCGCTTGGAGCAGACCCGACCGTCCGGTTTATTTTCAAGAACCTCACCGGCCCCATTTACAAGAGCCAGCTGAACAGCAACAGTCCCTACAACACGCGCAAGTTCAAGGGTCTCATGCCCGGCCCCATTTCTAATCCTGGGCGCAAGGCCATCGAAGCAACGCTCAAGCCCGCAAAGACGGACGCGCTCTACTTCGTCGCCAAGGACGATGGATCGGGCACGCACTTCTTCAGCAGCAACTTGAAGGACCACAACAAGTACAAGGATATCGCCGCGAAGAACCGCGGGGAATAGCAGAACAAATAAGGCAAAGCGACCTAGAACAGGTTGTAGTTCCCGATACGGACAAAGTACTTGTAGTCTTTGAATTTATTCAGATCGCCCGCCGTATCGAAGTCAACGATACGCGACATTCCAAGAAGGACGTTGATCGACCTGTATTTCAAGCGGAACGTGGGTTCAAGCACAATCTTGTTGTCGCCTAAAGCCACCAACGGGTTGCTCTCGAAATCACGAACATAGGCGCCAAAGAGCCACAATCCGCTCCCGTCGTAATGCAGGGCGGCGCTCATGCGCAGCAAGCCGTAATGGTGCGAAGCCAGCGACGAGTTGTACCATTCCGTGCTCCACGGCGTCGCCTGCGGCTGAAGCCTGTAGCAGTTTCCCACCACAGCATATTCAAAATCCTGCGGGTACACGTAGCCATAGCCTTCCTCGTGATACTGCTCGAATCCTCCCGCAGCGCCAAAGATGAACGTTGCGAAATTCCTCGGAGATACGGCATAGTATGCATCGAGTTCGCCTTTCCAATAGATGGGAATGAAGTCGGCACGCCCCAAGTCAAAGCCGATAGACTGCAACCCCAGGTCCGCATTTAACGCATAGCCATCCGTGGAGAACCACTTGTCGCGCATCCCTGAAACGAACTCGTAATGCAGGCTGGGCGACACAGGATAGGTGTTAAAGAAACGCTCTTCATAAGCAAGCGTATCCATCTCGAATTCCCTGTTGCCAAACATGAAACCCAGAGAGACGGCCTGCGCAGAACTCAGCGCATACGTAGCTCTTGCCGAAAGGTCACTCCGCCGTTCCGAATAAATACGGTCCTCGCGAGGAAGTTCGTTGTTGAAGGACTTGAGCGGATGAACCTTCTGCCACTCATAGGCAAACGAAAGACTCCAGTTCCGGCTCCACAGCCTGTCGATGTTGAAGTGCGGAAGCAAGCCATAGCCGGCGGCACCCCAGAAGGCACCGACATTCACGCTAAACTCCATCTGGTTGACAAAGCGTACTCCCATTTCGGCGTAAGCATTCGGACCAAACGCATTGGAACCAAAACCACCGGCAGCGATATCGAACACTGGTGAGGAGGAAGCCCCGACAACAAGGTCTCCGTTCGAGTGCATTTCGAACGACAGCGAATCATAGACGGGATTTTGCAAGAGGGCATAAGCGAACGTACGCGGGGCAACCATGCCCGTATCGCTATCGTTCCAATACGATTTCGCGACAACATGCTTTTCCGCAGACAGGCTATCGAACGTGGGGTTATAGCGGAACCACGGATACACCTCAACCTTGGTCGTTTCGTAATCCACCTTCCGGTCTTGCGGGAAGGGCAATACTCCCAAGCGTTTTTCCATAGCAGAAAAACCTGCCTGGATAAGAGCATTGTGGCGGGAGTCCGCAATAGAATGCGCACGCACGATTAGACCCGGACGATTGTTCAATCCCTCGGCGGCATACTTTTTCAATGCCCGTTGCCAGGGGTTTCCCGTCAACTCGGCACGGATCGGATCGGCAATGGCGATAATGGCAAATTCATCCGGAGAATCTTCAGCCGGCAGAGCCAAGTATGGGCACACCTCGCCGGACTCGGCATTCCCTGGCAAGGGAAGGGTTTTCAGGACACTCTCAATTGTGGAGTCTATCGCTCCATCACAACCGAGTACGGAAAACGGAATCTTGGATTTAACAGACTGGCGATACAAGCTCTCCTGAAAGCGCAAATTCGCCAAGGATCGTTCAATTCCCGCTGTATCCAGAATCAGAGGTTTGGATTCACGATATGGAGCACCGGAGGAATCCGAACGCAAGGCAAAGCGGTACCTGAGGCTAGGCATGCCATCCAAGGAAATGGGCCACTCAAAAGCATTCCACTCCGTTTTTGCGGCAATGTTGTCATGACCGATATACGGTTTGAAATCGTCTTCCAAGAAAAGCCGCTGCATATCATCCAGGCGCAAGCCCTTGCTCCACATGAATCCGACCCAGGCGCCCCACGACGTACCCACAATAGAATCAACCGGAATGTGGTATTCCTCGATGGCGTAAAGCACACCCAGATAGAACCACGGCGAATTTTCGCCACCACTCAAGTACAATACCGATTTCAAATTCTTCGAAGGTTGCGCCACGTTCTCGGGAGAAGGAACCGGCACCGACGAATCAACAGGTGCTACAGAATCAGCAGGAGCCGAAGGTTTGGCAGACGCTACAGAATCAAATGAAGCCAGCACGGAATCCGCAGAAACTTCGTCCGCACCGAAGGCGAGCGAAGTCAACGAAACAGCCAAGACGCACATGATGCGCACGAGGCTTTTCCCAAACAAATTAACCAAGGCGTGCTGGATTGGAGACATATTTCCCCGCATCTTCGCGATTCACATAACCCGAACGTACAAGGCCGGCAAGGCAATCATCCATCAACAGCATGCCTTCCGACGCCGACGACGCGATAATCGAAGGCAGCTTGAAATGTTCACCGTTTCGAATATGAGTTGCCACATTCTGCGTATTGTACAGCACTTCCCAGGCAGGAACAATTCCTTTCTCGTCGGCTGTGGGCAACAGGCGCTGCACCACGACGGCCTTGAGCACTGCAGCGAGCATTGTACGAACAAGCGCACGCATCTCGGGAGCAGAGGCGGACAGAAGAGCTTCCAACACGCCCACGGAGTTACCCGCCGTCACGTTCACCACGACAAGCGAACCCGCTTCGGCGGCGGCAAGCATCGGAAGCAGATTCTCCGGCTCAAAGTCACCCATCCAGAAAAGGTCCGTTCCGCTGCGAAGCGCTTGGTCCATCCGCGCCTCGATCTTTACCGTTGAATCCTTGAGGACCAAGCTTTCCCCGGTATTGATGTTCAACTCTTCTTTCCCGACGAAACTTGTGCGCAGCATCCCAGCGGAGCAAAGCGTACTCACGTAAGCCGAAGCCGTCGTCGTCTTGCCGCTGCAAGCCGGGCCGCCGAACACGACCAGCCCGGAACTGAAGCCGAGCAGGTTGTTCATGTTCTCCGGGACACCGAGTGCGGAAAACTCCGGACACTGTTCCAAAATCGGGCGAAATACGGCGGCATTGCCTCGCGCCTCGCGGAAATAGCGGACACGCCAATGGGTGTTCACCCACGGGCCGCCCACCAAGGAACCGCTTTCGTTATCCTGGGCACCCAAAAAATCAACAATAGCCCCCGACTCAACGACAGGCGCATCGGGAATTGTGCACACACGGCCTGCCAGGCGCACTGCGGGCGAAAGGCCTTCCGACACAATCACTTCGCTTGCACCAATGTTCAAGGCATAATCCAAAAGAGCTTCTATTTCTGTAGCCATAGTGCACCTCGTCATTTAGCCGGGCGGTAAGATGCGAAGCGCCTGTTGTCGTAAGCGCGCTTCCAAGCCTCGAAGCCGTCGATGTAACCGGATTCCACGCATTTCTGCAAGGAGTCGTCCAAAGTAATGCCCTGATCATGCTGGCTGCTGATAGCCGCCGCGATCTGCGAGAAATCGTTCTTGCGAATCATGTTTGCGACCGTAGACGTAACCTTCATCGCCTCGCACGCGAGGATGAGCCCCTGATTTTGCACGACAGGCACAAGCTGCTGCACAATCACGCCCTTGAGCTGTTCGGCAAGCGTATAGGCAAAGTTTGTGCGCGACGCTTCCGGCACAGAAGCCAACAGGCGCGACAGCAATGCATGGATGTTGTTGCCTGTCGTCACGGCGAACACGAGAGCACCTGCGTTGGAGGCCTGCAGCAACAGCGAAAGTTCTTCCATATTCTCAAGATGGTCGAACAAGATGACATCGGCACCGTTGCTCACGGCCAGCTTGATGCCCTCGACACCCGAATGCACATGCAACCCGACCTCGCGTTGAGCCACGGCTCCTGTCGTGTTGCGAAGCAATCTCTCGATGGGTTTCTCGATGGTCTGGATATAAGCCTCGCGACTCCGCATGATGGTTTCGGCATACGTGAGCATCGTAGTCGTACGCCCGCTGAACGACGGGCCCGCAATGAGCACAAGACCGCTAGACAGTTCGGCAAAGCTTTCGCAGAACGGAGGCAAATAGAGGCTTTCAAGCGAGGCCGATTCCGCCTGGATAATGCGGATGGACGCACTCGGAACACCTTCGAACCAGGTCACCGAAAGACGGATACGCCCGACACCCGGTACACCGGCCGTCTTGCTGAAATTTTCACCCTGAGAAATCTTGTAGCCGTCATCGAAACAGTCGCCCACCTCGTCAAGGCGCCTCGAAAGTTCGTCGACGCTCATGACATCCTCGGTCACGGGAACAATATTTCCCGACTGGCGCATGGCCACCTGGCGGTCCGGATAAAGATAGATGTCCGTCGCATTGAACTTGCGGGCAAAGGCTATCATCTCGGAAAGCGGCGTCGTAGGAGCAAGCGTTTCGGGAGCCTGAACAGGAGCACCCTCGCCACTTTCTACAGCAAAACGTTCGGGCAAAGCACTGGGAGCTTCCTCACCCGCTGCCGCAGCAGGGGCCTGGGCCGCAGGAGCCGGCGCTTCAGGTTCCGGCTCGACTGTCGTCGGCTTGAATTCAGCAAGCTGCGTGGATTCGAGGCCGGCAACCGCCTCGACCTCTTTTGCCGAAATGGAGGATTTACCGTAGATGTCGTTGCCCTCGATCTGGAGGCCGCCGTCATTCGAGGCGGGTGCGGGCTCCTTCGGAGCCTCCGCCTTCGCCGCAGGCTTGGCGGCCGACCTCGCCTGCTCTTTCGCCTTTGCGGCATCCTTTTCCTTCGCGGCAGCTATGGCCGCAGCATTCGCAGCGGCGGCACTTTCAGCCTGCGCATTTTTCGTTTCCAGGTCGCGCACGTAAGCGAGGACCTTCTGGTAGACGGCAGGCTTCAAGAGCCCCGCCTCGACTAGCACCTGCCCAATGTCCTTGGAATCCGTGGTCTTGTCGCTATAAGCATTCACCTGGTCCTGGGTCACAAGCTTGTTGTAGACAAGGACCTTCGCCATGTACTGATTTCTCATAAGAAATCCCTCCGGCTAAACCACCAGCTGGCCACCCCGAGGAACACGCACACGTAACCCAGTGCATACAGGGAATTCCACAGCAGATAAAGGTCCGGCAGAGCAAGCCCGTGGACCACGTAAGAAGAAATGTTGAACCGGTACAGCCCGGGGAACACCGCATGCAGCGCCACCGCGATTTTTTCAAGAATCGCCGACGAGGCATCCCCCATCTCGCCCATGCGGTTGGCAAAGCGCACCTGCTCCAAAAGTTCATCGCTCAGGTGTCCGGCCAGGTACACACCCATCGTGAAAAGGGCACTGAGAACCGTACTGCTGAAACTGCTGAACAAGAGCGCAACGGCGATGACGATTGCCATCTCGCAGAAGATCAGGTAAATGGCGGTAAGGAGGTAAAGCGTCGGTTCTGCTTTCGTCAAGAACAGAATGACGTAGTAGACTCCCGTGAGCAAAACCAGGTGAACGGCCACCACAGCAAGCAGGCCGAAATACTTGCCGATGACAAACGAGGCTCGGCTGATAGGCTTCGAAAGAAGCGTGAGCACCGTCCGCCGCTGGATTTCCTTCTGTACAAGGCTAATCCCCACGAAAATGGAAATCAGGAGGCAGGAAAGGTTCATCACGGTAAGCGTGGTGGACTTGATCACGTAGGCGCGGTCGAAAACGGACCATTCGCCCAGCACTATACTGAACAGGGCAAGTCCAATAGCCAGCAAGACAATGTTATAAAGGATCTTGTCGCGAATAGATTCGCGGAACGTATTGAGGGCGATAATGCCTATATGCTTAAGCGTCTGCACGGGCAATTTCCTCCGTCAAAATATCTTCCAGGCTCGGTCGCTTGTGTTCCATCTTCTCTACGGCAATCCCGTTCGAAAGACAGAAGGTCAAAAGGCGGTCGCGAGCCGCATCGTCTGCGCACACCCACTCCTGCGGGTGCCCCGTCGGGGCAACGCCCTCGGGGAGGTCGTTCTGGAGTATCGCGGTGCGCGTGCGCACGTGATACTCCACCCCGCATGATTCCGTAATCTCGTCGATGCTGCCCTCGCGGACAATCTTCCCATCGACGATCATCGCCACGCGGTGGCTGATAGATTCCACATCGCTGAGCAAGTGGCTGGAATAGAAAATCGTGACTCCGTCGCGGTTGAGTTCCTGGATGGCCTCGCGCACGTCGCGGCGACCCATCGGGTCAAGCCCGCTCATCGGCTCGTCCAAGATCAACAACTTCGGCTTGGCAAGGACGGCCTGGGCAATGCCCACACGCTGCATCATCCCCTTGGAATACGAACGCAGGCGCCGGTCGATCCAGTCCTTGTCGGCATGCAGGAGCTCGAGTGCCCATTGGATACGGGAATTCAGCAGTTCCCCATCAAGGCCAACGAGACGCCCATAGAACTTGAGCAGTTCACGTCCAGTCAGGTAGTCGTAAAAGTAGGGCTGTTCCGGGGAATAACCGATAAAACGGCGGCTCTTCACGTCGCGCGGCGAAATCCCGTTCACCAGGACCTTTCCCGAATCAAAATTCAACAGGCCGGTCAGCACCTTGATGGTCGTCGACTTGCCCGCCCCGTTAGGGCCGATAAAACCGTACACCTGACCCGATTCCACATTGAAACTCACATCCTTGAGCGCAAGCTTCGGCTTCATCAAGAAGCCGCTGCGGTACGTCTTGTGCAAATGCTCAATCTGTATCATGAAATCACCCATACTCACCTTCACCTAAGCCTTGTCCTCGGGTTCTTCGCTAGAACCGCTCCCTTGGAACGCACGTTCCTCGGCTTCCTGGATCTGGCGCTTCCTACGTTCGGCAATGCGTTTCTTGTTCAACACGAAATAAATCGCCGCACCCACCACATAGAACGCGATACCCGAATAGAAAATGGGATTAATGGAGGTTCCCTCCAATCCCGGAAACACGTTAAGAATCAAACTGTGGCCGAAAAGGCTCAGAAGGACGAGCACAAAACCAAGCGCCCGGAGCACATAAGTCACGATGACCAGTTTTTGCATAGACATACCTCAAAAACGCACCTTTCGGGTGCATCTTCTTTGTTATGAAAAATACACAATTATTGGCGGATGTGGCACGTAACCGAGGAAAAATGCCGGGAAATACGCAAAACAGACCGCATCGCGGTCTGTTCCCATGACATGACGGACAAGTTAGGCCATTTGCAGGAGCAGTATGGCAAGGACCTGACCGCTCAGGATACGCAGCAGCATGGTAAGCGGGTAGACCGAGGCATAGCCGATGTTCACCGCCTCGCTGTCGGCCTGGCCATTCGCGAACGCAAGTGCGGGTGGGTCGGTCGTGGCGCCGGCAAGCACGCCGCACAGCGAAAGGTAGTTCACCTTGAAAACCAGATGACCGATTGCGGCCATAACGGCAAGCGGCAAGAAGGTAATCAACGCGGCAAGCGCCATATAGTGGAAGCCATCCCCGTTCAAGAGCACATCAAAGAACTTGATGCCGGCATTGAGTCCTACACAGCTGAGGAAGAGCGTAAGGCCGAATTCGCGGAGCATGAGGTTCGCACTGTTTGCCATGAAGAAGTTAAGCGGGCCAATCTTGCGTTTACGGCTAAGCAGGATAGCGACAATGAGCGGACCGCCGGCAAGCCCGAGCTTGAGCGGGGTCGGCATGCCCGGAATCGCAATCGGGATGCTCCCGACAACGACCCCAAGGAAAATGCCCAGGAAGGCAGGCAAAATTTCGGGATGGTCGAGTGCCGTAAGCGAGTTGCCCAATTCCTTCGCAGCAGCCTCGATTCCCTCGGTAGTGCCGACAAGCCTTAACTTGTCTGCAAACTTGATGCGCAAATCCAGACGTCCCGTGAACTTGAACCCGCTGCGAACTACGCGGCTCACGTTCACTCCATAGCGTTCCGCAAGGGCGAGCGAGCCGATTGTCCGGCCCAAAACCTTTTTGTTCGTCACAAGAACCGTCTTCACAATTATCGTGCGCCCTGTATCTACCGCCGTTTCTTTGGTTATGGGCTTTTCAAGCCGTTTGCCAATGATTTTCTCCATGATGGCAACCGCATCGGGCATGCCCACAATATGCACTTTGTCGCCCTCTTCTATAACCGTCTTCCCGTTCGGGGTGAAAATATCACTGCCGCGCATGAGGCGCGTGATGACCACCCCGCTCGAGACCAGGTCCGGGATATCCTTAAGCTGGATTCCGTACAGGTTCCGGTTCTCGACCATCAGGCTGCATGACTCGATTTCGCTCGTATTGGCCGCGATGTCGGCCGCATAGTCCTTCGCCGCCTTGGCCGGATCTTGCCTAAACACAATACGGGCCAAGATCATTACGAGGATAATCCCTATGACACCGAAAGGATATGCAACAGCGTACCCGATACCCGTCAACGACGCATCCACCCCGGCCGCGGCAAAGGCAGAATTCGCGGCCCCCAAAGAAGGTGTGTTTGTGACAGCGCCGCAAAGCATACCGACAAGCACGGGTACGTTGTTATGCATATCCGTAAAGAAGTAAAGACAAAGCGTCACGACAATGCCCAGCAGCACCACGCCCGTCGAGAGAATGTTGAGCACAAGGCCGTGACGGCGTATGGAATCCATGAAGCCCGGTCCCACTTGCATACCGATCGTGTAGACAAAGAGGATGAGGCCGAACTCCTGGATAAAGTGGAGCACGTTTCCCTCGACCCGAAGCCCGAGATGTCCAAACAGGATGCCTACGAATAGCGCACCCGCCCCGCCAAGGCTAATTCCCTTGACCTTGATTTTGCCCAACATCAGGCCGATAGCCGCGGTGAACGCAATCACGACAACTTGTTGCCCGACCGAGGGCTTGGTGAATAAGTCGATAAGCCAAGTCATAGAGAATTTGAGGTCGGCACTTCGTGCCTTTGAGGTGTGAGGTCGCGGCAAAGCCGCTTTGAGGATTGTTGAAAGTGATTCTTATTTGAGTAAATATAAATCCAAATTTTGAAATTCGAATTCAGAATTATTCTTTTACGCAGCGGACGGAAGCGAAGATGTTCCTGTTGAAGTGCTCGTAAGCAACGCTCGAATCCGTGACGCGCACCAGGTAGGCCCTGGAATCATCGTATGCTTCGGCCGTCCAGAAACTTGCGCTTGCGCCCTTGTCGGCGAACTTTCCGTCGTAGTACTTGAAGCCCGCGAACTGCATATTGAACACATCGGCCTTCTTGAGATCATCCACCTCGGCAGTACCGAAGGCATCCTTGAACTCCTGGCGCGTCGGCAAGCGCCATCCGGTCGGGCAGACGGAACCGGATGCGGCATCCCAAGTATAGAGTCGCCCCGTGCTCACACAATTGTCGTGATTGTTGTCGTAGCAGGTGCTGGAATCGGGACTGTACAGCGCCAAGTTCTCCGCCATCCAAACCTTGTCACCGATGTCAAGAACAGAGTAGGTCTTCTCGGGGCAAGCAAGTCTGTGCGTCTTGGCATCGTAGGTGCAGTCGCGGTTGTCCTGGCAAGCAATCATGGCAAATGCGACGCAGGCAACGGCAATGGTGACAATCATGTTTTTCATAGTTTTACTCCTCATATTGTGCCGCACGGGGCGGACTTTTCTGTGTTCGCGCCCAAAGATAGAAGCATCAATTCATATTGTCTAATAGATTATTTGTATACTATTAATCATTTTTTGTTATTGATTAGGCGTGAACATGAGGAGCGAGGCTCGGGGCTCGAAGCGCGAGGCAGTGAGCAATGAACTATGAGGTACGAGGCGAGTGGCTAGTGAATAAGAATCACGCACTTCGTGCGTCAATATAAGACGGCGAAACCGTGATATTTCTCCCTAGATCCTAGTCTCTAGATCCTAGTCTCTAGATCCTAACCTCAATGTATTACGAAATTTTTAACCCTTGATATGAATTGCAGAGGCGAATTCTTTCAAGAGAGCAGGATCTTCGACCTTTTCCCACAGCGTTCCAGTCACGATGATGTTTGCGCCGGCAGCCACACGGATGGCTGCGGTCTGCGGGTCCTTGATGCCGCCACCGGTTATGATGGTCATCTCGGTCGCCTTGCGGGTGTAAGCAATGTGTTCAACCGGGACAGGCTCTTCGGCGCCGCTACCGGCTTCGAGATATACATAGCGCATGCCCATGAGTTCTGCAGCGATAGAGTTCACCATGCTGAGCTTGGGCTTGTTCGCGGGCACAGGCATTGTGCCGCTGATGTATTCCACCGTCGTGCGCTTGCCGCTGTTGATGAGCTGGTAGGCCGTCGGGATGGCTTCCATGTTAAGCGCACGCACAAGCGCGCCACCACGCACCTGTTCATCGATCAAGTAGTTCGGGTTACGCCCGCTCACGAGCGTCATGAAAAGCATTGCGTCAAAGCCGGGCACAACCTGCGAGGCTCCACCAGGGAATAAGACCACAGGCAGATCCACATGCGCCTTAAGAGCAGCCACCTGCTTGGGAAGCGTAAAATTCCCCAAATAGGAACCACCCACCAACAAGAGGTCGGCTCCGTTCTCGGCGGCCATGGCGCCAGCCTTCACGAAGGCAGCCTCGTCCGAAGTATCCGGATCCAACAACACGGCGAAAAGGGCCCCGCGTTTTTCGATTTCGGCATTCAAACGAGTTTCGGTCTTTCCGAGTTTCATAATAACCTCTTGCGACAAAACTATTACGCCCCAAAAAATAACTTTATAAAACGGGGATTAGCCAAAAAAAACGAGCGAAACGCACCATTAATGAGAAAAATCACAAAAAAACGGATTTCTGGGCCAAAATTAGGGAAAAAAACGCCGAGTCTCGAAAAAAAAATGCAGGGAGGCGCCGCAGCAAATCACTAAAAAGTGAACCAGAGCTTTCTTTTTGGGGAGGTGTATACAGAATCCCTGGGCTGCAGCGCCAAACCCTACAATGATTAACAACAACCATCTCACAAGTATGGCACGCACAATATAAAAAGAAAAATCCAAATAAGACTCTTTTTACGAAAATGTAACCAAAAAAAATCTTTTAGCAAACAAATTCGCAACTTTGTTCGTTTTCTCGTCTGTTTGTAATTTATTGATTACCATTCAGGCCATATTTTACCGCAAATCGGCCGTATTTGAGCATTTTTCCGACAAACAAGGACTTTGTTAGCAAACATCATCAACAATCAGTCAACATTTACAAAAAAATGTGCTCTTTTTTTCACAGATTCAATGCTATTAAAATGTTACTTTGAATGGAATGGAAGGCAAAATTTCCGATGGAACGAATCCGGAAAAAACCGGATGCGGTAGTCGCCCCGACACGCTCCGACAAGAGCACCCCCCTTTTCCCGATCCAACCACCGGTCGAGGGGAGAAAATTTCCCCGGTACACCAAATTTTTGGCCCAAAACTATCATTTTTGAAGATTGTTGTAAACCGTGCAACGAAAACTTTACGTTACAAACGGTCACCCGTTCCTTGAATTATTAATTTTTAATAGATTCATGAGCATGATAGACGTACTGGACTACCTTGAGTATCGCGAATACCTGAAGGACTGGTTTGTCGAAAGCAAAAAGGACAACCCGTTCACTTCGTATCGCTATTTGGGCCAGAAAACCGGAGTCGACCCGGCCTGGCTTGTCCGCGTATTCCAGAAAGAGGGGCACCTGAACGAAAGCACCCTCCCCGTATTCATCCGTCTCTGCGGCATGGACGACCGCCGCGCCGAATATTTCAAGACCCTTTACCGTTTTAACAAGACAAAGGCCAAACAGACCCTCTCGGAACTGTATTACAAGCTTATGGAGCTCCGTTCCTTGGAGACCAGGGTCCTTTCGCAGCCCGAACTCGCCTATTTCGGCAGCTGGGCCTGCGCAGCGCTCCGCGCCCTTATCGGAATTTCGAAAGACACCAGCAACCTGGACAAGCTGGCCAAGCAGCTCAGCCCGACCATCAGCCAGGACGAGGCCCGCAATGCGCTGGGCATCCTCAAGCAGCTGGGTCTCGTCGTCCCGGACGACAACAACGGCTGGAACATCACCGACCAGATTTTGAGCACCGGCGGCGAAGTCAAGAGCCAAGCCGTCAGAAGCTTCCACAGGCGAACAATCGAACTTGCACAGGAATCGCTGGACCGCCACAAACCGGAGGAACGCGACATTTCTTCGACGGTCTTTACCGCAGAAGAAGCCGATTTGCCAGAAATCAGACATCGCATAGAAGAATTCCGGCGCGCACTTATGAAATTTGCCTGCCGCAGCGAGCGGGCCGACCGCGTCTACGCGCTCAACGTGGCCCTGTTCCCCCTGTCCGAAAAGGTGGACGATCCGTTTGTATGCCCTGACAAAACACAAAACAGCGAAAACAAGGGAGGTAAGCCATGAGTCTCTCCCGAAAAAATATGTATCTTGGAACTATGCACCAAGCATCTTCAGGCTTGAGGGGAATAGCCCTGAAATCGGTAGCCGGACTCGTACTGGGTCTCGGCCTTTGGGATTGTACCTCGGACGACATGGCCGGAGGAGGCCCCAGCGGCACAGAAGCCGGCAACGCCATTACGGCCACTCTGTATAACGATAACGGCGCCTTGGCAAGATACGCAACAGTAACGCTCATCAAGCGCAACAGCCTCAGCGGCGAAGCGTATGCTTATACAGCCGTAGCGGATTCCAACGGCGTGGTCGCCATTGACAGCGTCGACGTGGGAGACTATATCATGGAAGTCGCCCTGGAAGGAAACGCCGCCCAAATCGAAGTCTCGGTGGAAAACACCAAGGACACCATTTCACTTGGCGAGCACAAACTCCAGAAGACCGTTTTTATGAGCGGTTCGCTCTCAGACTACGGCTGCGACGACTGCGAGAATGCATTCGGCACACTCAAGTTCTTTGGCCTCAACCACGCCACGAACGTGACCAACGGAATGTTCGCCATCGGAGGACTTCCTGCCGGTAACCTGAACTTCGCGTTCATTCCGAACTACGGGCCCAAGCTCGATACGATTATCCTGCCGACTGTCAAGGCAAAAGCCGGCGACTCGATTGTCAAGGAACATGTGGTTCCCACACCCGAGCCCCAGGACACCACAACGGCGGATACAACGGAAGAAGATACTATCGTAAAACCCGAAGGACCTCTCGAGACCCTCCTAATAGACGACTTCTCCGATGGAGACAATATCCACGAGATGGGAGAAAGCATTGCCAACTCGCTGAATTCAAGCGGAGAATGGTACCTCATCCCTGCCGACGGCAAGATGGGCAACGGAGTCATTTCAATCGAGCCGAAGGTGACGACCTACACCAACCCGTTCCTGGATATCATCGAGACCGTGGAAAACGAAAACAAGCAGGTGCATTTCAAGGTGACATTCCCGGACTCGGCTTATCGGGCATATCCACCGACATACACCGATACGGCGGCCTTCTGGATGAACCATCCTTCGTTCAAGTTCATGGATTCGGCCAGCTGGGTATCACAGTGGTGGACCACCTTTGGGCTCGAAATCGGCGAGCTGGGTAAAAGCTACGACCTTTCGGGAGTCGACTCCATCGTGTTCGAAGCCTGGGGAACAGGTTCCTGCACGTTCGAACTCATCGATGAAAGCTCCAAGTACACCAATGCGAACACAGGCTACGGGAACCACGGTTACTACAACAACTTTGGTGGTTACAGCGATCCGCGCGAACTGATTATCGGCTCCATGGAATTCGACCTGCCCGCCAAGAAGTCGCTCGTCGCAGTCGCCGTCGCAGACCTCATCCCAGACGCCGAGAAGCGCAAGAAAGTCAGCATGATTTCTTGGGTGTTCCATGACGATACGGAGTTCTTCTTCGACAACCTGAAGTTCGTCGGGTACGATCTGGAAAGCATCTGGACAAAGGAATGAGCGGAGCCCGGTCCGTAACATCGAACCAGGAATCCGTCCACAAGGACCTCGCAAAAATTGTACGCAAATATGCAAGGACGCAGTACATGCGTCCTATTGCTTTACATACGCAAGAGGCTTTTGACGAAGCCAGGGAAAAGATTTGCACCTGGGATAGGCGAAGCGACATCGCCTCCATCCCCGTCGTACTGGATTCGGGGTGCGGTACAGGCGAAAGCACCATACACCTCGCACGCAAGTTTCCCGACTGCGCGGTTATCGGGATTGACAAATCCGAAGCGCGCGTTGGCAAAGGTTTTGGTGCGCGGAACGCTGACGCCGAAGGAATCCCTCCCAACGCATTCTGGATACGCGCCGAGCTCCTGGACTTCTGGCGGCTGGTGCTGGACAGCCACTGGGACGTACGCTACCACGCCGTCTATTACCCGAACCCGTGGCCCAAGCAGTCCGAAGGCACACGCCGGTTCCACATGCACCCGATATTCCCGACCATGATGCAGCTCGCCCCCGTCACGGAACTCAGGACAAACTGGGAAATCTACGCACAGGAATTCCGCGATGCGGTGAACATTCTCGGCGAGGAGAGTAGGTCCATTCCCGAGCTAGAGAGTTTACGCGGCATCCGGGCAGAATTATCCCCCCTCCAGCCGGACAGCCCGGAAACAGCCTTCGAAAGAAAATACGCCGCAGCGGGTCAACCGCTGTGGCGCGTAATAGCTAAGCGCTAGGGACCGAAGGCCCGGCCTACATTTCGGAATTCAGCCAGTTCAGGAAAGCCTTGGTCTGCTTCGTGAAGTTCACGAGGACTTCGGCATCGCGCACGACGATGAACTCGGACAGACCATAGGTGGGCGTGTCGTACGACCAGTCGTAGGTGTAGCCGAGGCGAGTCCACAGGCGCTTGGAAGACTTCTTCTCATACTTCGCCGCCGTCTCGTCGAACCAGTTCTGGAACCAGATCATGAACGCCTCGTCCTTCTTGCCGAACGGGGATTCCGCAGATTCTTCTGTAGCCGGCTCGTAGCTTGCCACGGACTCTTCGCCCGAATTGTCATCGGCAAAGCTGGCACGCATGACATTGCTCGTCGGGTCGGGCACATAGGCCGGACGAACGACGTCCTTCGGGTCGACCCACACGGTGCTGAAGTAGGTGAGCGTCGTGTCGAACGAGTAGCCCATCAACTGGTGCAGGCGGCGCGTCCAATTGCGCACGGAAGTCTTGTTCTGGTTGAACCACTTGCGGAATTCCTTGTCGGCAACAGTCCACAAGACCTCGTCCCCGAGCTTGATTTTGCGGCCTTCCTGGAAGCGTTCCGGATCGTTGTGCCATACGACAAGGAGAATCTTGGAGCGGTCACCATTCCAAGTGACCATGTCGGAAAGCGTGTCCAGCGAGATGAGAGGCTGGATCTGGTCGCTGCCGGTAGAGGCGGCCTGCTGGATTGCCGACTTGAATGTCTCGACAACGAGCGAGTCCTTGTTGGCAAACGAGACCTCGCCACCCTGGCTATCGACAATGTTGCAATACGGAATTGAGGCAGGAGGCACAGCGACATTCCAGCGATCGAACACTTCTTCGATCAGGAGGTCGTTATGCGTGAAAAGCTTTTCATCTCCCACAAAGGAAATCACAATCTTGCAGAAGCCCGAATCCGGAATGACAACCGTCGTAGGAACAGCCCCAGTCGAAGGGTCGCTCTGGTCCAGCTTCAAATTGAATTCGTCTTTCCAGCACTGGTAGTGATAAGAATAGAGCGTAGCCGGACCCGGCTTCATCGTACTGAAGAATATATTGTCCTGGTCGTTGCTCCAGGTCGGCTTGACCAAAATCGTGGAATCGCCGAGTTTCATTGTCTGCGGAAGCCCTTCGCTACAGAACGTGGCTGCCTGGCGGAACACGCCAATAACACCCGTTTGCTTACGGAATGTTTCAGGATTGTTGACCTTTGGCCCCTGGGTGCAAGACATCAGGGTTAGGGCAGATGCGGCAAGAATGGCTAAGGAGAAAATTTTTTTCATGCCCTAAATATATGTTTTTGATTTTTTTAAAGCAACATTTTTTGTGCGGCAAGGGCACCCGCACAAAGATATTTGGACCAAATGAACCCTAGCGGGGCGTGACAAGGCGGCTAGAAACCAGTTTTCCACCGGCCTCAACCCGGACCAGGACCGGCCTCTTTGCCCACGACGAGACGTTCACTTGAGCCGATTCCCCGTCAAAACTGGACTCGAAAAGGCATCCTCCCAGCGCATCGAATAGTTTTAAGCGCTTGACACCCGGAACGGATATATGGATATTCAGCACTCCCTCGTGAATCTGCATATGCGTAGACACGAACTGGCGGGGCGGAATGACATCGGACTTTCCCTTCTTGCTGGAAGACGACTTTTTGCTAGAAGACGACTTCTTGCTGGAAGACTTCGAAGACGAACTCTTTATATCGGGGCAAGCGGGAACCCCTTTGTCCTGGGACAATAAAAAGCACACTAGGGTATCCCCGTAGACCTTCAAATCGAAAACGCCGGGAACCACCGTTTTCCCTTTCTTATTTACATACGTGAAATCCGCGTAATAGGTATTTTCTTCATCCAGGACCTGCTTTACATCTATAAGGATATGCTCGGCATCCTGGTTCGGCGAATTGGTCATGAACTGGTATTCATCGTAATTGACATACCAGATAAAGACACCATTCTTTCCCTGAATCCCGCTATACTCGGATTCCGAAATCTTAGAGTCAAAACCGACAGCGGGACGGTACTCAATGACATAGTATTCGTCTCCGTGATTCGGGTTCGTGATGGAATAGGCATGCATGGCAGATAGAGGCTCAAGCATGTAGGGCCGATCCAGACTGTCATTGAAGAACTCTTCCAAGAACATCCATCCCATGGACTCGCGTTCGAATGCGGAAAATGTAGGCGGGAAGCGGCCTCCACCATTACGCGTACCGAGCGCCATCAAATCGAAGGGGAGCGGGCCAACGGTCGCATAGCCGTCCGAATCGATTCCGTAGAGATCGTAAAGCCCAAGCAC
Source organism: Fibrobacter sp. (assembly GCA_017412605.1). Taxonomy (GTDB): domain Bacteria; phylum Fibrobacterota; class Fibrobacteria; order Fibrobacterales; family Fibrobacteraceae; genus Fibrobacter. The sequence continues at coordinate 27,246 of JAFPWY010000007.1, forward strand.
ATGGCTGAACTCGTGGGCAAAGGTTGCCAAGCGGTTAAGCTTGTTAGTCGTTTCATCCTTCTGCGCCACAAACGCATAGCTATCAAAAGTATAGCCCTTGGTCTCGTACGTCTTCTTGATGAGAGACCTCATGGTGTATTGATGCGAAAAATAATTGGCATTGTAAGTAGACGCATCATCGTTTGTCAACGGATGCATCAGCATAAAGGGACATACTGGCTCATACTTGACGGCATTCTTCTTAAAGTCCGAGCGTTCCACAAGCATGTCCAAGGCTTCGGTCGTGAATTTGCTTTCGTCCTTGTACTCGGAAAATTTGCCTGGAAGTGATATCGGGTAAACATCGAATGTCGGCGTGAATTTTCCGCCAGAGCTTTCGATAAAGTAATCCTTCAAGCTCCCCACATGGCCGTCATCGCTATAGCCCTTCTTGTTGAGCTTTTTATAGACGGCAGCCGAATCAAAAGCCTTGTGATCGGACGTGCTCACCAGCATCACGGGAAAATAGCGTTCGCCCGTCACGAATGAATTTATGCGCTTGTTGGCGCGCAACAATGCTGCCGGCCTGATTACTGAGGGGGCAAGAGTCTCGGGAAATCGGCCTCCATTCAAAGCCTTGTGCTTCGAATGGACCTCGCTTTGGTTCAAAGATTTTAGGAATTTCAATTCGTCGGGAGTTCTTTCCGCCGCATCCCTAGCAATAAATTCGGAAGGCTTGCCATCGGCATCCACGTACACATAACTACCGTCTCCATTTCCCATGACGAGGATTCCGTCGGTCGTCTTGGCAAAGTGGTAATGCTCGTCACCATAGTGGCGGATTGTCACGGTAGAGCCGTCTTTCTGCGTATAGACAACAGGCTCAGGATTAGCCGGAGCGGCCAAGGACAGCGCCGGAACAAAAACAACAAGCATACAAAGCGACAAAAAAAATCTACTCAGGTTCATTATAAAGCCTCACGCGCTCAAAAATACATACTTATTCACGACGAGAGGCAAACTGACCCCACTATTTTCTACATTTACCTCGTAAAAATTACACGAGGTCAACTATGACATTTGAAGAAATGTACGCACTGGCTTGCCAGCGCAAGAAGGAAATGCCCGAAGGCAAAGGAACCACGGAACTCTTCAAGAAGGGCCCGCACGCCATCGGCAAGAAGCTTGTGGAAGAAGCCGCAGAAAGCTGGCAGGCAGCCCGCTTCGAAAGCCGCGACGCCCAGTGCCTCGAACTTTCGCAGGTGCTCTACTATGTGGCCGTGATGATGGCCGAAAAAGGTTTAACCCTCGAAGAAGTGTACGCAAAACTATGATCAAGGTAGCTCTCCCCAACAAGGGCATGCTTTTCGAGCCCACGCAGGAACTTTTGAAGGCCTGCGGTTACAAGGCAACCAAGCCCTACAAGACTCTTACCCAGCTCGACACGAAGAACGGCATCGAATTCTTCTTCCTGCGTCCGAGCGACATTCCCATGTACGTGGGCCGCGGCATCATCGATGCAGGCATCACCGGCATCGACTTCAACGCCGAAGCGAAGAGCCCCGCGGTGAAGGTGCTGGACCTGCCCTTCGGAGCATCCAAGATGTGCGCCGCCGTCCCGAACGACAGCCCCGTGCAGAGCCTTGACGAGCTCAAGGACAAGACGATCGCCACGAGCTTCCCGCACATCGTGGAAGCTTTCTACAAGAAGCCGATGGACTTCGTGGTGCTCGAAGGCGCCGTCGAAATCTCGGTGAGCCTCGGCGTGGCCGATGCCATCGTGGACGTGGTGGAAACCGGCACGACGCTCAAGCAGGCCGGGCTGCGCATCGTGGGTGACCCGCTGTTCAGGAGCAACGCTGCGCTGTTCTGCAACCCGCAGAAGACCGAGCTCGAAGAAGTCAATACGCTCATCCGCCGCATCCAGGGCAAGCTGGTCGCGCAGTCCTACATGATGATCGAGTACGACTGCCCCGCCGAACTGTTGCAGAAGGCATGCGAAATGACTCCGGGCCTCGACGCCCCGACAGTCACCAAGCTGCACGGCCGCGAGTGGTACTCCGTGAAAGCCATGGTCCCGCAAGAAGAAGCGAACGCCATCATGGACCGCCTCTGGGACGTGGGTGCAAGGAGCATCCTGCTGTTCGGTATCAAGAGCGCCAGAATTTAGACGAAAGAACGCCGCTCCGCGGCTACAGACGAAAGACGAGAGATTGCTTAAATAGAAATCCTCACCTTTCTTCTGTAGAAATTCTGCCGTCACACAAAATTTCACCTTTCTCTTTCGTCTATCGTCTTTCGTCTATCGTCTAAAAAATGCATTCTCTCGCTTATTTAGCACGCCAGCCTATTCTTGACCGTGAAGGCAAGATTTACGCCTACGAACTTCTGTTCCGTGACTCGCCCACAAGCGACATCGCCGTCATCTCGAGCGATGTCCAGGCGACAGCCCAAGTACTTGAAAACGTCCTCAACAACATCGGCTTCCAGCGACTCATCGGCGAACACAAGGCATTCATCAACTGCAGCCGCCAGATGCTGCTCGACAACATCTTCGGACTTCTGAATCCCGCGACATTCGTCCTGGAAGTCCTCGAGGACGTGGAAGTCGACGACACGCTCGTCCGCGCCGTGGAACGTTACAAGGCCAGGGGTTTTGAAATCGCGCTCGACGACTTCGTCTACAACGAGGATTACCTCCGCCGGTTCGAACCGCTGTTCAAGTACGTCTCGTACGTGAAGATGGACATCGCGGACAACAAGCAGGAATCGCTCGAGAAGGCAGCACAGTTCTTCAGACCGATGAACATCAAGATCCTCGCCGAGAAGGTCGAGGACGAAGCGACGTTCAAGAAGTGTCTCGCCGACGGCTACGACTACTTCCAGGGTTTCTTCTTCGCGAAGCCCGAACTGGTGACCGGCCAGAAGATTGACGCGACCTCTGTCGCCATCCTGCGCATACTGCTTTTGCTCCAGTCGCGTCCGAGCCTGGAAGAACTGTGTGAACAGCTCGACAAGACCCCGGACATCGCGGCGAACCTGCTCAAGTTCGTGAACTCGGGCACCTCCGGCGAAGGCAACGGCATCAAGACCGTGAAGGACGCCATCGTGTGGGTCGGCATGAGCCACATCCACAAGTGGCTGATGCTCATGCTCTACGCGCGCCCGGAACTCGGCATCTCGCCGCAGAGCTCGCCTCTTTTCCAAAGCGCAGCGCACCGCGCAAAGTTCCTCGAGATTGTCGCAAAAGTCATCGAGCCGACGAATTCCCTGTTCGCAGCGAAGGCATTCATGGTCGGGCTCATCAGCCGCATGGACGCGCTGGTCCGCGCCCCGCTCGAGACCATCCTCCCCGAGTCCCCTGCCGACGACGAGATGAGCGAATCCCTGCTCAACAGGAAGGGCAGGCTCGGCACGCTGCTCCGCCTCGCGGACGCCGTGGAGCTCGACGACCGCGAAGCCATCCTCATGGCTATCGAAGAACTGAAGATTTCCACCAAGCAGCTGAACCGCTGCATCAACGAGGCATACAGTTGGGCAAATGAATGTTGAACCGCAAAGCCTAGAAGCGCTCATCTCCGAATTCGCTTCGCTTCCCGGAATCGGACTCAAGACGGCACGCCGCCTTGCGTACCACATGCTGTCCCGCAACAGGGACGACATCCGGCGTTTTGCAGACAACCTCGTTAACGCATCGACATCGGTGCACCCATGCCCCAACTGCCACGCCTTCACCGACCAGGACTCCTGCCCCATCTGCGAATCCAGGGCTGGATCCAAGACCATCTGCGTCGTCGAGAAGAGCGCGGACATTCTCCCGTTTGAACGCTCCGGCATATACAAGGGACTCTATTTTGTCCTGGGCGGCACCATATCGCCGCTGGACGGTATCGGTCCGGAGCACCTGCACCTGCCGCAACTCGTGGAACGCATCCGCGAGGAAGGCATCGAAGAACTGATATTTGCACTGGGCAGCAGTCCCGAAGCGGACAGCACGGTGCTGATGATTGACCGCATGCTCGCCGACTCCCCCGTAAAGAGGACACGTCTCGCCCGCGGCATCCCGATGGGCAGCGACCTGGAATTTATCGACGAAGTCACCATGCTCAGGGCATTCGAAAGCCGAGGTGCACTATGAAGACCGACGAAAAGAAGACCAAGCAGGCTCCCGTCATCGTGGGCGGGTACGAAATCCGCTCCGCCGTTTTTGCCAAGGCGGCGGTCAACCTGCAAGGACTCCCGAAGGAGCGCCTGCCCCAGATTGCATTTCTCGGACGCTCCAATGTGGGCAAGTCGTCGCTCCTGAACGCCCTCATGGGGGCCAAAAACCTCGTAAAAGTCAGTGCGGCCCCCGGAAAAACCCGCGAATTGAATTTTTTTAAAGTCAACAACGAATTTTTTCTTGTAGATTTACCAGGTGTAGGCTTTGCAAAAGTGAGCAATGCGAAACGCGACCAGATGTCGGACTTCATCCGTGAATACGTCGAGAAGTGCAAGGACCTCCGCGGGCTCGTTTACCTGGTGGACATCCGGCACGGGGGAACCCCCATCGACATAGAGACGGTAGAGCATATCCGAGCCACTGGATGCCCCGTCCTGGTTGTCGCAAGCAAGCGCGACAAGGTGAACCAGTCGGAATTCGCAAAAGGCATCAAGCTCATCAAGCAGCGCCTCGAACTGGAAACCAATCCGATTTGCGTCAGTTCTCTGAAGAAAACCGGACTGGACGAACTTTGGGACGAACTCTTGGAAGCTATAAGGCAGGATGCAAGAAGTTAGGAATTGGCAAAAGCTAACCATCTTCGGAAAAGCCTTCCACAGGTTTGGGCTTTTCCTGATGAAGCGAACGGTGGGCCAGCAGGTCGCGCTGTTCTTCCGCGCATATGCTTCGCTGTTCAACCGCAGCCGCAGCTTCAAGGCCGACACCAAGAACATCATCGCCCAAGCGTTCTTCACAGGCGTAGAGATTTTCCCCATCCTGTTCATCGTTGCGACATTGTTCGGCGCCGTGGTCATCATGGAAGTACTTACCATGATGGGCAAGATGGGTTTCGACGACGTTATGGGAAGCCTCATGGTCGTCGTGGTCATCCGCGAACTGGGCCCGATTCTTACCGCGTTCCTCATCGCCGGCCGTAGCGGTTCTTCGCTCACGACCTACATCGGCAGCATGGTCATCAATTCCGAAGTGGATGCACTTGCAACCATGGGCGTGAGCCCCATCCGCTACCTTGTCATGCCGGGACTTATCGGCGGAACCATCTCGACATTCGTCATGACCATCCTCTTCAGCGCGATCGCCATCGGCTGCGGATTCCTTGCCACCCAAGCATTCTCGTTCCTTATCGGCGACTTTATACACGCCAAGCTCACCTGGAGCTACCTCTCCTCGGAAATTCTTGACGCAATGTCTCTCACGGACTTCGTGCTTATCATCGTGAAGCCGCTCGTATTCGGATCGATCATCACCACCAACGCCTGCTATCAGGCGCTGAACATCCCGCACGATATCCGCCAGGTTCCCAAGGCAACTTCCCGCTCCGTGATCAAGTCCTTCCTGTACATCGTCATTGCCGACGTGTTTATGTCCATATTCTATTTCCTCGACTACATGAACGAGCTTTCGAAGATTATATAGAGGGAACCATGCAGAACGCGACCGCACTACGAATAGAAGACCTGCACCTGAGCTACAAGGACCTTATCGGCGAACGTTTTTCCAAGCCCAAGACGCTGAGCTTCTTCGAAAAGCAGATGCACTCTCCTGAAAAGGAGCTTCTCTCTGGCGCCAACTTGACGCTGAATAGTGGCGAGACGCTTTGCATTGGCGGACCTTCGGGAACGGGCAAGACCGCCCTGCTGCGTGTCATCGCCGGACTGAACCGCCCGCTGTCGGGAAAGTTCTACTATTTCGGGGAATATATCCCGCCCGAGCGTCACACGGCGCTTGAAATTGCCAAGAGACAAGTCGGGCTCGTGTTCCAGAACGGCGCGCTGATTTCGAACCTGCGCATCAAGGACAACATTGCGCTCCCCCTGCATTACCACAAGAGGGGAACGCCGAAAGAAATCGAGGACAAGGTCAACATGGCCATGGACCTGATGCGAGTCCGAGCCCACGCCAACATGTTCCCGCACCAATTGAGCGTTGGCATGCAGAAGCGCGTGGCCATCGCAAGATCCTGGGCAATGGACCCGAAGCTACTCCTGATGGACGAACCCACGGCAGGCCTCGACAACTACAACCGCCGCAACCTGCTGCCGCTGATAGACAACATGCGCATCCTGTTCCGCACGTCCATCATCATCATCACGCACGATTTGCTGATGGCCAAGGAACTCGGCTGCAACATCTGCTTCCTTTACAAGGGGCAAATCACGGAGCCAAGAACCTTCGACTACTGGCTCAATTCGGACACCGAAATTGCCAAGGTTCTTTTCCGCGACCTTCACCGCAACGCGTAAAACTGAACGACTTCAAATGACCGATACCACCATGTTCCTTCCCCTACCAGACGATTTCCATGCCCACCTTCGCCAGGGCGACCTGATGCCCGGCTACGTACGCGATCTTGTTGCCCAGTTCGGGCGCGCCATCATCATGCCGAATACGATTCCCGCAATGACTAGCGCGAAGGCGATTGCCGAATACAAGGCACAAATCCTGGAAGCCGCGAAAGACGTGCGCCCGGATTTCGAACCGCTCATGACGTTCAAGCTGAACCCGAACTACACCGAGCAAGACCTGAAAGACATGATGGCGGTAGGCGTCGTTGCCGGAAAGTACTACCCCGCCGGCGTCACCACGAACAGTGCCGACGGCATCAGCGACTTCGAGGCGGTTTTCCCCGTCGTCGCGATGATGGAAAAATTGGGTCTCGTACTCTGCGTGCATGGCGAAGAGCCGGGCGAGTTCTGCCTAGACCGAGAGCCCGCGTTCATCAAGCGAGTGGAAACGCTTGCGGCAAAGTTCCCGAAACTGAAAATCGTCTTTGAACATTTGAGTTCCGCAAAGTCTGTCGAAGCGGTAAAGAAGCTGCCCGCAAACGTGGCGGCGACATTCACGGTGCACCACCTGATGATGACGCTCGACGACGTGGTCGGAGACTCCCTCAGGCCGCACCACTTCTGCAAGCCTTTGCCGAAGCGGCCTGAAGACCGTGCCGCCATCCGCGAAGCGGCTTTCAGCGGGAACCCGAAATTCTTTCTCGGCACGGACTCCGCCCCGCACCAGCTGGGCAAAAAGGAATGCCCGTGCGGGGCGGCGGGCGTCTACAGCGCTCCCGTGGCCATCCCGCTGTTGGTACAGGAATTCGAGAAAGCAGGCCAACTTGACAAGCTTGCAAATTTCATCGGTGGTTTCGGTGCTGACTTTTACGGAATCCAACGCACGACAAAGCAAATCGAAGTCGTGAAGGAACCGTGGGTCGTTCCCGCCGTAGTGAACGGCGTGGTGCCGCTTGCCGCAGGCCAGACACTCGAGTGGAAAGTCAAGTAAGCTTTCCATAAAAAAAGAAACAGAGACTTTTGCGCGTCAGGGCAAATTTTTTTCAAATTTACGTTCCCCGACCCGCAAAAAATATACATTAAAAGCAAAAAACAATAGGTCTTTTCATGGCATTTCTTCGATCGCTTTTCTATTACGTTTTTGTAGGCACAGGGATGTGCATTCTCGGCCTCCCCTTCATGTTCTTTAAAGGAAAAATTCTCGGGCGCTGGCAAGAAAGCACGCAAATCTGCATTCCCTTTTTCAAGGTGCTCTTCAAGATTACCGGCATCAAGCTCGAAGTCGAAGGCAAGGAAAACATTCCCGACCACAAGCAGTTCGTGATTGTCGCAAACCACCAAAGTTTTTTGGACATCAATGTCATCTGGCCCTCTATCGCCATCACGGCGTTCATCGCGAAGGCAGACCTCTGGAAGGTTCCTGTTTTCAGCTGGGTACTCAACCATATCGGTTGCATTCCCGTGAACAAGAATCCCCGCAAGAACCTGAACATGGGAAGCGTCGTTAAGGACCGCCTCCAGCACGACTACACAATCTCGGTTTTCCCCGAAGGCCACCGCAGCGACGATGGACGCATGCTTCCCTTCCAGAACGGAATTTTCCGCATGGCAAAGGAAAACGAATTCCCGCTGCTACCCGTCACACTCGTGGATACGGGTAAACGCCTTTCAAAAACCAAGTGGGCGCAGACTCCGGGCACCGTAAAGATTATCATCCATCCGCTGCAAACGCCGGAAACTTTCGCAAACAAGACAGCCAACCAGCTGCGCGACGAAATCCACGACATGATCGAATCCGCACTCCCCTACAAGCAGGCGGAAGCAGCCAACAAGAATTTAGACGCCGCAACAGGCGAATCCAAGGGGGCCTAAATGGCACAGCAATTACCCAGTCAAGAACAGATTATCGCTATCCTCCGTGACGAACCGATGGTCGGGAGCCGCCTGCGCAGTGCGCTCGGGCTGCCCAAGAAACAGAAAATGGCATTCAAGCAGCTGCTCGCCGACATGGTGGAGCAGGGTCTTTTAAAACGCACGAGCCACAAGGAATACCAGCTCGGTGACGGAGAAAGCCTCGAAGAAAAGCGCGACAAGCGCATCAAGAAAATTGCGGAACAGCATCCCGAAGACAATCGCCGTCTGGGTGCCCGTAGCCGTCGCCAGAACGACAAATCCACCGAGACCCGCGTCAAGCGCGGCATCCTCCACCAGACGGGCGAAGAAGAATGGGAAGTCCACGAACTCGATACCGGCAAGGTGTACGAGATGTGCCACCGTAGGCAAGCCCCGGGCAAGGAAGGCGAGACCATCAGCTTCACGCTGTACCCGCACCCGAAACTCAAGCACAGCTATCTCGCCAAGGTGGACCACAGCGCCGATGCCCTGAACATCAGTTGGGACGAAGTCAAGACGAAGTTCATGAATGACGCGAACCTCCCCAAGGATTTCCCGCCCGCCGTGAAGAAATACGTGGACAGCGTCAAGGAACCTTGCGGCAAGGATTTCAAGGGCCGTGTAGATTACAGGCAGACGACAATTCTCTGCATCGACCCCGAAGGCGCCATGGACCACGACGACGCCATCAGCGTAGAACGCACGCCTAAGGGCGGCTACAAGCTGGGCGTGCACATTGCGGACGTGAGCTACTACGTACCTGAAGGAAGCGAACTCGACGAAGAGGCGCTGGAAAGGAGCTATACGCAGTACTTGCCGTGGACCGCCGTGCCGATGCTCCCCGAGAAACTTTCGAGCAACGTGTGCAGCCTGCACCAGGGCGTGGACCGTTGCGCATTCACCTGCATGATGGAACTTGACAAGCACGCCAACGTGCTCAGCTGGGATTTCCACCGCAGCATCGTGAAGATTACCAAGTCCATCACCTACGAGCAGGCGATGGAGATGATGAAGGAAGGCGACGACGACATCAAGGCACTCGCTGAAGTGACCGCACTCCTCAAGAAGAACCGTACCAAGGATGGCCTCCTGGAATTCCAGAGCACCGAATTCGGCTGCAAGTTCAACGAAAAGGGCGAACCCGAAAAGATTTACCCGCGCCTCACCGACGAAAGCAACTCGTGGGTCGAGGAATGCATGCTCATCGCGAACAACTGCTGCGCCAAGGAACTCAAGAAGCGTAAGCTCCAGGGCATCTACCGTATCCACGAAGCGCCGGACACCAAGGACATCATGGAACTGTACTACATGTACCCGGACCTGTTCAAGGATTCCCCGGTGATGCTCCGTGATCTGGGCAAGCCCCGCAGCGGCGACACGAACCTGAACCCGACAGCATTCAAGCTGTACGAACACCTGGTGAAGCGCGCCGAGGGCGACGAGACGCTCACGAACCGCATTTTGCGCAGCATGCAGAAGGCGCACTACGACAGCAACAGCTTTGGCCACTTCGCGCTGAACTGGCAAGACTACGCACACTTCACTAGCCCCATCCGCCGCTACGCCGACCTTTGGTGCCACCGCGAACTGGCGCGCAAGGGCAAGGAAATCAACGCCGAACGCAAGAACAGCGTGATTGAAGTTTGCGATTTGATTTCGGCAAACGAAGTCAAGAACCAGAAAATCGAACGCATCGCCATCAAGGTGTGCAGCTGCTGGATTTTGAAGAGCCGTATCGGCGACGATTTCGAGGCGACTGTCACGGGCATCGAGGAATGGGGAATCTACGTTTCCATCGCAGACCCGATTGCCGAAGGGCTCGTGCGCTTCCGCGACATCGCGGGCGATGACTTCTACGTGTTCAACCCGGACCAAGGCCTTGCCTTCGGCAAGAAGAGCGGGCGCACGTTCCGCCGCGGCGACAAGGTGCTTGCGCGCCTTCTGAGGGTGGACCCTCTGCGCGGTCAGGCGGACTTCAGTATCATCGAAAAACTCAGTTCCGAACCGAAAAAGCGCCGCCGCCAGGGCGACCGAAGCAACGAGGATCGCGCCGACCGCGCCGCCGCGGCGGAAGCCCTCGGCTACGTAAGCCAGCCCGACTTCGACGATGAACCGGAATACGCTTCTGCAGGGAGCCACAGGAACCGCGGTGGTCGCAAGGGCAATTCACGCGGGGGCAAGTTCGACGCCGACGCCCCGAGTTTCGAACGTACCGGACGCGGGCCGCGCAACCGTGCCGAACGCCGTGCAGCCCAACAAGGCGACGATTTCCATGTAGCAAGCAAGCCGCGCAAGACAAAGGGCGGACGCTTCCGCAAGAGGTAATATGCCGAACTACAGGAAAATCGCCCTCTACGCCAGCTACCAGACCGGGAAAGACCTTCCCGGCTATGTGAAGTTCGCACTCAGGCACCTGGCCGCGACCGATTTCCATGTCGTGCTGCTGACAAACGAACGCGAGCTATCGAACGAGTCGTGCGAATTCATCGCCGATAATGGCATCGAGCTGTTCTTCACGCACAACCACGGTTTCGACTTTGGCATGTGGCACCGTTACCTCAAGCTCAAGGTCAACAGTCCGGCTGCAAACGGCACGCAAGACGCCATGGGCAATCTCGACAGGCTCCTTATCCTGAACGATTCCATTGTCTATTTCCAGAACAACTTCGAGAAGTTCTTCGACGAAGCCGAAAAGAGCAGCGCCGACGTGGTTTCGCTCACCAGCAGCAACGAATTCTTCCCGCACCTCCAATCTTTCTTCCTTTACATGAAGCAGCCTGCACTCGGGGCCTTCTTCATGCACCTCTTCGAGACGCCCGAGCAGGAGACCTTTGAGGCGACTGTCCGCAACATGGAAGTCGGCCTGAGCGGAAAATTCGTCGAGGCGGAAGTCCGCATGGAAGCGCTCTACCCCACAACGGGCAGTCCGCTGTTCGCCTACAGGGACCTTGTTGAGCAAGGAGCAGGCTTCATCAAGCGCAAGTTACTGCAGCGAAGATTCAAGTTCAAGGAAAAATTGCACTTCATCCGCAACGGCGCAATCGAAACGCTCAACACCGACTACGCGGCCCTCATCAAGAAGGCTGGACTTGCGCCGGACTTCAGCGAAGACTGGATTCCCGAACTCCGTGAATCCTTCGTCAGGCACAAAGCCGATCTCGTCTGGGAAAACGCATTCGACAAAATCGGATGGCCGCTGCTCCGCACAGCAATCAAGACAAAGTACAAGTTGTTACGGAAGCCCCTCAGGGGCGACGAGTACAAATAAACCCGTCGGCCCCCTTCGTCACTTCACTTTAAAGAAGGTGGTTACCTGGATGGAATCCTTTTCCTCCATCCCGTTTTCGTAATGCGTGAATCCCAAAGTCCAGGTAACCGTAGTATCTGAATTCAACTGGCTAGCATTATTGAACAGATACACACACTCTTCAGCAGGCCGCTTGGCAGGCAAAGTCCACTCTGAAAATTTCTGGGCAATCTGTACGAAGTATTTCATCTTGCGCACATCTGCCAACGGGAAACCGGAAAAAGAAAGCCTCGAATTGACCTTGATGCTGCCTTTCCCTCCCAACAGCGTGTCGCGCACGTCTAGGGTGTCAAAGAAATTGCGCATCGCAGTAGAATCAAACGGATTGCGTCCCGGTTCGTAAACAAATTCTGGCGGAATATAGTCGGTCCGACGATGCTCGCCATAGTTGACAAAAATCGTATCGGTCCTTGCCTTGTACGTTTTCTTGTACAGCGTGGCATAAACTGTATCCATGATGGTCACATAATATTTGTTGGAATCAAGAGGGTCTATAGAGCCGATATATACCAACTGATAGCTATCGGGCTTCGGCTTAACCATTGGCACAAAGTCGTTCTTGCACGAAAAGGATTTTTCGTCAAAATCGCATTTCATAATGCTTGAATTTCGCGAAAGCGTGTCCAGACGACCCAACGAATCCCTATAAACAAGCGAAGTAACAGAATCTACAATCTCGACAACCTTCTCTACCGTATCCCTATAGACGACAACTGTATCGTGGAAAAAAATCGTGTCGACCGGCAAAGCAGCGCACAAGGCGGTATCGGGAGCTTCCCCGGTCGACTCTAAAGGAGACTCTGCCGAGCAAGCCGTGATGAGCGAGAGCACAAACATCACCAACGCAAACAGCAACAGCCTCAAAAACACCCATTTCATACAAAACTCCTATCCCTGTCCAAAAAATAACACTTTCTCTGAAAAAAGGAATTATTTTATTTAATACGCACAAAAGCGTATTTGATATCACGTAAATTCGTATTAACCTAAAAGTATGAACGAAAGAAATCCGTTTTCTCTAATTTATCCAAAAAAAACTCGCTAAAATGATTTAGCGGCAATAAAACAAAAACCCAATAATCTCATTATTGGGTTTTATTTTTTATACTAATTCTTTTTTTTACTTCACGATTTCAGCGTCTTGCACCTTCTTGCCATTGATGGTCTTGGGCGCAGAGCCTGTGTCGCGGCGGATAATCTTGTACTGGATAATGCTCCAGATGTTCGAAACGATCCAGTAGAGCACGAGGCCGGAGGGCATCACCGCACTGAACAGGAACATCATCGCAGGCATCATCCACACCATCATCTTCTGCTGGGCAGGATCCATGCCGGCACTACCGCTCATGGTAACCTTCGTCTGGAAGTATGTGGTAACCACCATGATAATCGGGAGCAGAGCGAGGCCCGACGGCATGAGGTACGGGATCGAGATGCCGCTCCAGATTACGTCGCTACGGCTGAGGTCAGAAATCCAGAGGAACGCGGGCATGCCACGGAGTTCGATGGCGCGGCCGAGCACAAAGAAGAGGCCCATGAAAATCGGCATCTGGATGAGCATCGGGAGGCAGCCGCCGGAGCAACTGGCGAGCGGGTTCACGCCGTTCTTGGAATAAAGTTCCATGATGGCGGCCTGCTTCTTCTGCGGATCGCTCCTGTACTTCACGTTGATTTCGTCGAGCTGCGGCTTGAGCTTGCTCATGGCCGAGGTGGACTTCATCTGCTTCACGGTGAACGGAGTCGTAATGCCGCGGACAATGAAGGTCACGAGGATGATGGCGACACCGTAGTTCGGAATCATGGAGAAGAAGAACTTGAGGAGCTTGAGCAGCATGGCGCAAATCCAAACAAACCACACGTCGGCACCGCACCATTTCCAGCCGCTCACGATAACCTTCTCGTAACCCTTGCCGTAGGGAGAAACTTCGTCCCAAGAAAGCGGGAGGACCATAAAGTCGTAGCTGAGAGAATCCGAACCGCGGAGTTCGTCGGTAACGGCAATCTTGTAGGTACCCGGATCATATTCGTTGTCGGCAATCTTCATCGGCTTCGCTTCGAGCGTTGCGGGAACCGGGGTATCGAACTGCACAGCCATGGCGACATACTTGCGACGGATACCCGCCCAAGACATATTGCCGTCGTTGAACTTTTCAGGATCGCGAACCATTTCGCGTTCCACGCCGCTACCGGCGCTGTAAATCACTTCGCTAAAGAAGTAGCTCGTACCGCCAAAGCTCTTGCCCTTCGGGATAACTTCGGTTTCCTTCATACCGCCCTTCCAAGCCAGTTCGTAGGCTTCGGGCATGAAGCCGACAAAACGGTTCACCTGGCGCACGGCGGCGCCGTCCTTGGTAAATCCGTAGCTACGCACGACCTTGTTGCCGTTGGCATCAGAGAACACGAACTCGACCGTAGCCTTGTCTTCGACAACAATCTTTTCGGGAGCATCAACAGCGAACATGGCTTCGCTCAAGTCGGCCTTGCCAAGCTTGAGGTCGAGGGCACCGAGCGCCGTATCCTGGATGAGTTCGGGGAAAGCGCCCGTAGAATCGGGAAGCGCCTTCACAATAACGCTCTGCACCTTGCCGCCCTTGTTGCTAAGCGTCATGATGAACTTTTCGGTCTCGACAACGACCGTGCGCGGCTCAATAACAACCGGAGCAGGAGCCGATGCGGAATCCACGGCGGCAGAATCCGACGGGGCAGCGCTAGAATCCTCGGAAGAACCGGCATCGCCCAGCACCGGGGCGGCCTTGAGTTCGGGGGTCTTGGTCGGGAGCACCAGTTCGCTTGCAACAGAAGAATCCTTCTGCACTACCGCAGCAGCAGCCTTCTTCGCCTTGGCCTGGGCAGCAGCCTGGGCTTCGGCATTGGAAGCGTTCGTCGTCATCCACCAGATGACAATCGCAGCGATAAGGATGGAACCGATAATTGTATTCTTGTTCATCTTTTTTCCTTGGGAGGCGGCACAGGATCGTATCCGCCTTTACAGAATGGGTTGCATCTCAATACTCTAAAAACCGCAAGATAGAAACCTTTGAAGGGTCCGTGCACCCGCAGAGCCTCGATTGCATACTGGGAGCACGTCGGCTGGAACCTGCACACACCCCGGAAAAAGTAGGGGTGAATCAACTGGTACAACCGGATCGGCAGCACAAGCGCCGCAGAAAGCGCATTCTTAACCTTTTGCCACATCCGCAGGCCCATCCCATTCCATCTTATGAAAAATCTTCAGGGCAGATTCGCGAAGGCGTTCCGGGGACATCTCACTGGCACTGTCGGTCACAACGACCATGGCCCACACGGGCTTCTTTATCGAGGGGACCATCCCAAAAAACAAAGGCCGCAAGACTCTGCGACACTTGTTGCGGTAAACCGCGTTACCGTTTTTCTTTTTTGCCAAAAAGCAGAAACGACAATAGCCGTCCGGGCTTTCAATCCACTTCATCGATAACGATGGAGAGCGGACGAATTTCCCTTGGACGGCGACTTGCCGATAAGCGGGTTGCGTCGGCAGACGGTAAGAACGCAGAGTGGCTATGAGCCAACCTCCGACTTACTTCTTGTAGACGGAATCGCTGACAGTGAGACGCTTGCGGCCCTTGGCACGACGGCGGCTCAAAACGGCGCGACCCCAGCGGTCTTCCATACGAGCCATGAAACCATGCTTGTTGACACGCTTACGATTGTGAGGCTGGAATGTTCTTTTCATTGTCTTAACCTTTATAAAAAAGCGAATTTTTGGAACTCAAATTTAGTAAAAAGCCTGTATAAATCAAGGGGTTAGAATGCACCGAAACCCCTTTTTGGGCATTTTTCACGACTTATTAACATTTTACTCACTCCGCATCACCGGAAGCACGCATACGCCTGCGGGCTCGGGAGCCGGGACGGTTGCGGCGGAGCTTCTTCTTGAAGGGGGCCGGCTGCGTATCCCCCGCCTTCGCGACAGGGGCCTGTTTCACGACAGGTTTCTGCGCATTTTGGAACTTCTGGGGCTTCTGGGGGTTCTGCACCTTCTTTTCGCCGCCCTGCTTTTTCCCTTGGGCGTTTCCGGAATTTTCGCGGCGGGCCTTGTCGCGAGGCATCCTGCCGCGCGCATTGCGGAATTCGCTTTCGGGAGTTTCCTTTTGCGGGGGCGGGAGTCTGTCGCCACCAGCACGCGAATTTCCTCTTTCTTGAACTTCCCGAGCGCTTCCTGGCGGCGGTTCTGGCTCTTGTTGCCGTGAATGGCTGAGCACTTCACGCCCGCCTTTTCGAGCACGCGGACAATCTTATCGGCACCATGTTTCGTGCGGCAGAAAACGAGCACTTTCTGCATCTCGGGGTGGCCGGCGAGCAGTTCCTTGAGAAGAGCTCCCTTGCGGCGCTTGTCAATGCGGTAAAGTTCCTGGTGGATGCGCTCGATGGGCGTACTCTGCGGAGCGACCTCGACGCGCACCGGATCTGCATGGAGAATCGATTTCGCCAAATCTAGAATGCTGTCGGGCATGGTCGCACTGAAAAACAGGTTCTGCCTGTTCTGCGGCAAGAGCGCCACCACCTTGCGGATGTCGTGGATAAAGCCCATATCGAGCATACGGTCGGCCTCGTCCAGCACAAAGACTTCCAGCTTCTTGAGGCTCACCGCCTTCTGGCCGATCAAGTCGAGCAGGCGTCCCGGAGTCGCGACAAGCACATCGACGCCACGGATAAGGTTCCTCTTTTGCGAAGCGTCGTTCACGCCACCAAAAATACAGGCCGTCGAAATCGCCGTAAACTGTGCATACTGCCTAAAGCACTCCTCCACCTGGATGGCGAGTTCGCGGGTCGGGAGCA
The DNA here is from genome assembly GCA_017412605.1 of Fibrobacter sp. Classification (GTDB taxonomy): domain Bacteria; phylum Fibrobacterota; class Fibrobacteria; order Fibrobacterales; family Fibrobacteraceae; genus Fibrobacter. The sequence goes on from JAFPWY010000007.1 coordinate 43,750, forward strand.
GCACCAGCACGCGGCATGTCTTGGGGGCGCGGAAATTGCCCGACTCCAGCAGCCGCTGCAAAATGGGGAGCGCGAACGCGGCCGTCTTTCCCGTTCCCGTCTGGGCAATCCCCAGCAAGTCACGGCCTTCCAAAAGGCTCGGGATGGACTTTTCCTGGATCGGGGTGGGAGTTTCGTAGCCGACTGCACGAATGGCGCGCTGCAAAGGGTTAGCAAGGGGTAAATCCGCAAACATCATAATAGGGCCAAATATAGAAAAACGGGGAAGCCCCCGTTAAATACATAAAAGAAGCAGGCTTTACTTCAGTGAACGCAGGATCGCCTTCTGCTCGTCGGTGATGCGATAGCTCTCACAGGCCTTCTGGATGGACTTCGCGTGAATCCACGGCGAAAGTTTGCGACCCTTGATGTAGGGGAATGCCGCTTCCCACTGCTTGGCGAGCGCCGTCGCAAAGTACCAGGCGATGACCATCTGCACGTAGTAGCGGTCGGTAGGGCGTGCCGCATTTATCGAAGACCTGGCGGCACCGGTATCGGAATCGTCGAACAAGTTCTCGTCTACCGCGGCGACCATTTCCAGGTGTTTCTTGTCGAAACGTTCGTCCAGGAAAAAGTTCATGAGCATGTTCACGCCGAAACGCACCGTGTAAGGTTCGCGCGACTTGAGCCAGGCCTTGATGCGAGCCAAAAAACGAGCCTCGTCCTTGAGCAACGCCTTCGGCGACTTGCCGTCGCAAACCGCCCAGTTGTCTATGTAGGGCAAGAACTGCTCGATACGGCGCAAGCACTCGTCAAAATCCTTGATGCGTTCCACCACAAAGAGATGGACCTGATTTTCTTCGAAACACTTGTGCGGAAGCTTGTCCAAAAAACTCGCGATATCTTTTGGCAAGGTTTTTGCGGCAAACTCCTTCGCAATCTTTCGCATCGTAGGCACGCGCACGCCGATAATCCTTTTCTTGTCGATGTTCGGCAACAGCGATGCGTGAAAGTCCCTGTATTTCAGGTCCTGTTCGGCAAGGAGTCGCTTGACAAGTTCGGCGGGAGTCATACTATTCCGCCTTCGTTTCTTTCGGTTTGATTCTTGCGCTCAAATAGCTGAGCACCAAGTTCTGCCACACCACATAGCACGTAGGCGCAAGCGCCACGACAGGGCCTGCGTACAAAGTCGCAATCCAGATGACGAGCGTCGTGTTTTTCTGACCCATGCTCTGCGCACTTTCAATCGGGCGACGGTTCCTTTCGACATACCAACCGAGTGCATAAAGAAGAATGCAAAGAATCAGCGAAACGCCCGCCATCATCGGGAGTTTTCCGCTATTCCACAAATCCCAGAATCCCATCTCGCGGATATCGTAACTCGCCTTGGCAAGAATCACGAACACGGAGAAAGTCCAGATGAACATCGTGTACTTCTGGAATTTGGCAGCGCGGTCAGCGAGTTCTGGGTAGAACGCGCGGAGGCCCAGCGCAAAAGCAAGCGGGATGCTAATGATGGGCTGGATGGTATTGAAAATCTTCATCGAAATGTCTTGCAGGCTCGCATCCGTGCCGGTCAAGTAACCGAACACAATCGGGATGGAGAAGCAAGCGATGAGGTTTCCACTCAAAAAAATCTTCAGGGCGAGTGATGCCGAACCGCCGAGCATCTTGGCCATCGCCGGGGCGGCATTTGCAGGCGGGCAGAGCGCGATGATAGCACCACCGAGCAACACTTCACGAGGCAGGCTGAACAATTCAACAATTCCCGCGAGGGCGGCAACAAGCAAAAGGCTAACTAGGAGAGCACGAATCTCTATCTTGAACGTGTAGCCGTGCGTTTGCGGAGGAATCTTCGTCACGAAAGTCAAAAACATCATCGAGCCGATCAAGAACGGCATCATCGGTGAAAGCACATGCGCCTGCGGGAGCAAAATCCCGAGGATAATCGCAACCGGCATGAGTATTGCACGTAGATTCTTCATAACGCGCCCAAATGTAGAAATTAGAGACGACCACTACGATTCAAACGGACGGACTCGCAGCGTGACGCCCAAGTCTTCACAGGTTTTACGGCAAATCTCGATTTTTTCTTCGGGCATCACCTTCTCGACGACGGTCATGACCACGTTCTTCACGTGGGCCTTCGCGAGCACGGCAAATTCCTTGAGCGCATCGTAAGACTTGATGCCAAACTTGGAGCGGGTCAGCGCCAAAAATTCCTCGGCATCTGGGGCGTTCAACGAAATCGAGACGGTATCGAAACGCCCTTCGAGTTCGGGCGTGATATCCTTGCCGTGAATCAGGTTCGCAAGGCCGTTCGTGTTGAGGCGCACCTTCAAGTTCGGATACTTCACCTTGAGCTTGTCAATCACGCTGCATACGTCGTAAAGGCGTTCGAGCGGTTCACCATATCCGCAGAAAATCAGTTCGTTGATGACGTTAAGGTCATACGCGTCAAAAATTTCCATCACCTGGTCGACACTCGGATCGCCACCCTTGAGCCAGAGCGTATTGCCTTCCATCATCTTTTTTGTCTGGCGCAGGCAAAACACGCAGTTGCACGGGCAACGGTTCGTCATGTTCACGTAGATGTTCTTGCCGGTAATGTCGCCACTGTTGGCGATATCCAAATAGCCCGCCTGCCCGACGGTTCCTGTTACTGTATAAACTATCATTTAGTCCTCCATCAAGTCGCGAAGGTACATCTCGACGCTTAAACCCCAATGCATGGGGACGTTGTTCTCTTCGCAGTAGCGGATGCACTTGGACGCGAATTCGGCAGCCTTCTTCACCGACTCGTAGAAGTCGTGGCCGTTCAGGTACATGCCGGCAATCACCGCGCTTATCACGTCGCCCGTTCCGCTGCGGTCGCCACCGATGCGGTCGGCCATCACGATTTTCGGTTCTTCGCCCTTGCTGTAAACGAAATTCATGATCTGCTTGCTGCTGTAATGGATGCCCGTCACCACAATGTGTTCGGGGCCCTGTTCGGCAAGCGTCTTGCACATGTTCTCGATTTCGACAGGAGTGAGTTTCCCGTCGCGGTAGTCGGAACCCGTCAAGGAGCAGAGTTCGGTGAGGTTCGGCGTGAGGATGTCGGCGTAGCTTACCAAAGCACGCATCTTTTCGCACAGGCTCGGCGTGTACGTTTCGTAGAGACGCCCGTAGTCGCCCATCACCGGGTCGACCAGCGTGAACACGCCGTTTTTCTTGAATGTCTTGATGAAGTCGATGACGATGTCCACCTGTTCCTCGGAGCCGAGGAAACCCGTCGCGATGGCATCGAAGCTCATGTCCAGATCTTTGTAGGTCTGGATGTAGTCGCGCATCTTGGAGGTGTAATCGTCAAAGAAATACTTGGGGAACTGCGTATGTGTCGAGAGGATTGCGGTAGGCACTGCGACCGCCTGGATTTTCATGGCCGAGATGACGGGAGCCATGACGGCAACCGAGCAGCGGCCGAATCCGGTGATATCGTTGATGAGGGCAATCTTCTTCTGTGTCATAGCAGTATAAATTTAAAAATTAATTATGGGGTGTGGCGCGACAGGACTATCACACGGGCGGAGGCAAGTGCAGCCGAGACGATGACGGCGAGGAGCGTGGGGCCGAGCGGCACGGAATCGAGGCGTTCCGCTATCTGGTAAACGGCAAAGCCCGCAAGCCAAGAGAAAAGATTCCAGAGCCAAGCGCCGAGCGTGGCCGTGCGCCCTTTCGCGAAGTAGAAAGAGACGAGCAGCACAGCAGCCATAGGCGCAAACACCGACGCAATCAAGTACAAGAAGCTAATGTAGTGCTCCATGATTCCCGAGATAGCGAGGGCTGCGCTCAAAAGGCTCACGACAACGCCCGCAACTTTCGGGTTGATCTTGCCGTAAATAGCCTTGGAGGATTCGCCCGCGGAATTTGCTGCAAGGAAGTTCGTCGTGACGGTCGAGAGCACCACGATGATAATGCCCGGGATGCCGAGTCCTGCGAGGAGGATGGCCTGAGCGATATTGTTGTTCGCACCGATGCCCGCAATCTCGATTCCGAGAATGTACATCCAGAGGCTTGCGAACGTGTAGGCCGCCGCGGAAACGGCGGTCGCCTTCACCGGATTTTCCACGTCTTTCGTGTAGTCCGAAATCACCGGAAGCCAGGAGATGGGCATAGCGATGGAAATCTCGAAGATGTTCCAGAAGCCGAGCAGAGCCACGGAACCAGCGGCGGCCCCGGCGGCAATGCCGGCGACGGTCGTGCCCAAAGCATCGTTAATTCCAAACAACTTAACGGAAAGAATAGCAAGCAAAATGGCAAGCGCCGCCATCACGACCGTCGTCACGTTCGCAGAACGCCTGAGCCCCACAAAAACCCAGATAGCGATCAAGACCGCAAGAATAATGCAGGTCAGCGGAAAAGAAATGGGCAGGTTCAGGCCCGCCAAGGCAGAGGCTCCCTGCGCGTTCAGCACGGCCACCCATGCGAGCAGCTGGAATACATTCAACGCGGCAAAGAACTTGGAACCGTACTTGCCGAACGTCGAGGCCGTTGTTTCCATCGCGTTCAGGCGAACACGGGCGCCGATAAGGCCCACGAAGAACAGGAGGATGCCGCCCAGCACATGGCCGAGAATCAACGGGAGCCAGAGGGAACCCGGCGCAGACGCAGCACCGATTTCGATACCCGCCTCAATTTCGGAAACCGAGATGGCGACACCGAACCAGATGATTCCATTCGAAAAGAGACCCGTACGTTTTTCCATGCCGCACCTCCATGAGTTTAAAAAAGCGGCACAAAAATAAAAAAACGGGGGTTATAGTACAAGCCTAGAACCGATACTCCTTTTATATGGACAGTTATAGGAATTAATTATAACAAGAGTCCGAGCAACGAGACTATTTGATATACATTTTTTGCAGAAGATTCCTGTAGCGCACGAAGTACACCCCCGGCTTCTTGGGCATGGTCTGTAAGGTTCCCAAATGGCGGCCCTGCAAATCAAAAACAGTTGCGGAACCCGGCATTTCTGCAGAGCGGGTTGGCCTCTCGGCGATAGACGTAACTTTCGAGCCATATTCAAAAGCGCCCAAATCCGGAGCTTTTCCCTCAAACGGGAACCCGACATCTTCGCCCTTGTCGATGGCACGGCTCCCTTTCTTGAGTTTCAAGAAGTCCACATCGGGCAGGCTGCCGTCATCATTGCGGGGGCCAAGCATTCCCGGAATCGTCGAAAGGTCTTCGCCGGTAACAGTCATGCTCGGATCATCGAGACTCACAAAGTCGTCCTCGGTCAAGTCCAAATCAAGATTCCACGTGTTGTTTTCGCCAGCCGGGCAATCCACATAGTGGTCGATGTCCTGACTAGAAATCTTCTCCCAGCATGTTCCGATTTGTGAGAGCTTGTTCGGGAAAGCGATGTTGTTCTTGAGCACGTGCGCTTTGTCGCCCAACATCGGAGCAACCTCGGCAAGGCGAGTCCTTTCATCTTCTGCATAGAGCGTTGATGCCATGCTAAAGGATCGGTCGCCATTTTTGTAGGAAGTGTTATTGATCCATGTGCTGCCGACGCTCGTGTAGTTTGCGTAGAATCCGGAGGCAACATTGTTCCAGGCAACACAATTCCTGATGGTGTGCCTTCCCATATCGTTTCGGCTATATCCCATCTTGAATCCGTTGCCATTCCCGTTAGGCGGTTTGCTTGTTCCGTAATGGATGTAACCATTCCCCATGGCGTAGCTGTTTTCTACGACGACAGGAAATTCCTGGGCCAGCACATCATAACCGTCATCGCTGTTCCACCAGGCGCGGCACCCGATGAACTTGGTAGTGTCGCCATCGTATTGATAATGTACGCCAAAGCCGTCGGCATTTTCGCCATCGCCCTGCCAATCGGTGGGGTCGTAGTTGTCGTGCGCATCGCAGTTCAAAAAGAGATGTCCGCCGCCGCCCGATGCGCCGTCGTGCGCGAAAAATCCCGGCCCGGCATTGTGGTGGCTGTCTATCTGCTCTAAGAAAATGTGCTTGCTCGCGTAGATGAAAATGCCCGAATTGGAATTGTGTATCATGGGCGTGTTGCGGACCTCGAAGCCCTTCAGATGCAGGTACTTTGCCGCAACCACAATCGGCGAGGTGTACATCGCCCCTTCGGGTGTGCCGTCACTATGCTCTTCGCCCGCGGCCACGGGGAGGTTGGTCGCGTCAAAAATCGGGCGCTCGCCCGGATAGCCCAGGTAATAGATGCGGTTGTCGTCGCTTTCACCGCTTGTGGTCAAGAGTATTCCCGCCGTCATCTTGTATCGTTCGTAAAAGACAGTGTCATGCAGGTCGTAAATTCCACCACGAATCCAGACGGTATCGCCCGCTTTTACCACTTCGTTCGCCTTGTTGAGCGTTGCGAAAGGCTTTTTCTCCGAGCCGGCATTGCTGTCCTTACCGTCGGGCGCCACATAGTAAACAGCTCCAAACGCCTGGGCGGCGCCCAAGGCAAGCCCCAAAGCAAACATGAGCCTGTTTCCCATACACACCTCTATCAATCAGCCATTAGCATTCTACTGATAAACATTAGTATAATAAAAATTTCGACATAATTTCAGAAAAAATCTCCTCCCATAAAAAAAAACTATAAAAAGCCATACGTATTTAATATTGGACTTTTCAAAATTCGCCTTCTATATTTGGCGGTACCAAATCATTCATGCGGAGGTACCATGAAAACGAATCCATTGTATAGAGCAGTCAAAAGGCAATGCAAGCGTCTATGTGTACTGATGCAGGCCGCATCAAGAAACGCCCTTGTTATAGCGGAAATCGGCTAGCCCTTGCAAAATAAGCCGAAAAAAAATGTGCGGAGAATTGAATGAATTTTAATACGACTTTGTTGCATAAGGATTTTGGTAGTGATCGAAGTACGGGCTCCACGCTTACACCCATTTACCAAGTGAGCGCCTTTTCGCAGGAATCCGCGGAAAAACTTGAAGCCGTCTTTAACAACAGGGCACCCGGTTTTGCCTACACGCGCATCGGGAACCCCACAACAGATTCTTTTGAACGCCGCATCGCATCGCTCGAAAAGGGCGTCGGTGCGGTGGCGTGTTCTTCGGGCATGGCCGCGGTGACCATCTCGCTCTTAAATATTCTGCAGGCGGGAGACGAAGTGATCGCAAGCGCCGGGCTTTTCGGCGGAACCATCGACTTGTTCCGCGACCTGGAAGCGTTCGACATCAAGACCCGCTTTGTCACGGAAGTCACGGCCGAAACGGTGCGTTCCCAGCTGAACGAAAAAACGAAGGCAGTGTTCACCGAGCTTATCGGCAACCCGAAACTGAACGTGGTCGATTTGAAGAGTGTCGCGGACGTGGCGCATCAGGGAGGCGTCCCGTTCATTGTCGACAGTACGACAGCGACCCCCTACCTTGTGCGTCCCTTTGATTTTGGCGCCGACATCGTGGTGCATTCCTCTTCCAAGTACATCAACGGGAACGGAAGTGCCATCAGCGGCATCATCGTCGACAGCGGAAAATTCAAATGGGATTTCGCAAGGTACAAGGGCTTGGAAGAATACAAGCGCTTCGGCAAGTTCGCCTACATCGCCAAGCTCCGCAACGGCATCTGGCGTAACGTAGGTTGTTGCGTGGCACCGGCAACGTCGTTCCTCAACTCGCTCGGCCTCGAAACGCTCGGGCTGCGTATGGATCGCCTTTGCAGCAATGCGCTCCAGTTGGCTGAATTCTTGCAAGGCTTCGAAGGCATCACCGTCAACTACCCCGCTCTCAAGCAGAGCCCTTATTACGATTTAGTGCAGAGCCAGTTTGACGGCAAGGGCGGCGCCATTCTTACGATTGACGCAGGGAGCAAGGAAAAAGCTTTCAAGCTGATCAACAACTTGAAATATGCGACCATCGCAACCAACATCGGCGACTTACGCACGCTCGTGATTCACCCGGACAGCACCATCTTTGCGCACGGAACCAAGGAACAAAAAGAAAACGCCGGCGTATTCGAAGGCACCATCCGCGTGTGCGTGGGCATCGAGGATATCGAAGACCTCAAGGAAGATTTCGAACAGGCAATCAAGAACATTGATTTGTAGGTTACTATATTGTCATTGCGGGCGTAGAGACGCAATCTTATCCGAAGAGGTTTCAAATGAACTTAACTCTTGAACGCGCAAAAGAAATCAACAAGAACCACGTCACCGAAGAAACGCTCATCATCCATTCACTCAACGTCGCTTACGCCATGGGAGCCATGGCGAAGCATTTTGGCGAAGACATAGACCATTGGGAAGGCGTGGGTTACCTGCACGATTTCGACTACCAGGAATTCCCGGAAGAACACCTGCAGCATACCGAAAAGGAGCTGCTCGCCGAAGGGGTCTCCGAAGAAGATGTCCGCGCAATCTTGGCACACGGTTTTGAAATCGTGAATGATGTGGAACCCAAGACGAACATGGAAAAGAGCCTGTTCACCGTCGACGAGCTCACAGGAATCATCCAGGCCTGCGCAAGAATGCGCCCCAACGGAATCTTGGATCTGGAAGTAAAAAGTTTCGCGAAAAAATTCAAGGACAAGAAATTTGCCGCCAAGTGCAATCGCGACTACATTCTCAAGGGTTGTGCGCTACTCGGCATGGACGTGAAGGAAGTCGCCGAAATCTGCATCGAAGGCATGCGCGAACACGCCGCCGAAATCGGGCTGGCGGGAAATGCGGGATAAAGAACAATTACCGCAAAAAAATTATTCCTACAATCCACCATAATCGGACTCGCCGCTAGACAATAGTCGCCCTTTGTGCATGGTATACACACGATCGCCGTACTTAAAACCATGCGGGTCGTGTGTCGCCACAAGCACCGAAGTTCCCGACCGTGCAAGGTCAGCCAAAAGGTCAAAGACAATCTTGCCGTTAGCTTCGTCAAGATTGCTGGTAGGTTCGTCCGCAATGATGATATCAGGCTTGTTGACCAACGCCCGAACGATTGAAGCCCGCTTAAGTTCACCCCCCGAAAGTTCCGCAGGCATCTCATTCACTAAATGAGCAATGCCGAGAGTTTCAAGTTTCGAAATGATATCGATATCTGTCGTATCTGCCAAACCGTAAGCCTCGATTTTCTTGCCGTCACGAATGGCCCGCGGAAGTAGGATATTTTCGAGAACTGTAAAATGCGGCAAGAAAACAGATTCTTGAGGTACATAACCAATCTTGTCGTTCCGGATTGCAGAAATTTCGGCATCCGAAAGATTTGCAAAATCAAATCCATTAAAGATGACCGTGCCTTTCGTAGGGTGATTGATTCCCGCAAGCAAAGAAAGTAACGTACTTTTCCCGCTTCCGGATTCACCGATTACTACTGAGAAATCACCGGACCAGGCAAAGAATTCTACATCTTCTACAGCATTAAATTCGTTGCCGCGCCGCGTATAGGTCTTGTATAAATTAGAGACGTTCAGAATCAATGTTCTACCTCCCTCAAAGCGACGTAGGCATCGATTTCACTCACCTTGTTCGCCACACCGTAAACAACAAACGGGCCAATTAAATGGAGCAACAGAATGATAACGGCATACACGGCCGCAATTTCAGCATTCTCCGGAACAATGAACGGAATATCGATATGTTCGTCAAGCCAAATCTTAAAAGTGAAAAAGAAAACGCTCGAAAATAGCAAGCCAATGTAAGTCCCCACTGCCGAAACAAGCAAGGCCTCGCCAAGCACAAGGATTTTCAAGCGCCTGCGGGTAGAACCCAGAATACGAAGGAGCGCATATTCGCGCTTGCGTTCACGTGTCGAAAGCGAAAATGAAATCACAATTGCTGCAGCGGCGATAACCAAGAAAAATGCAACAACAATCCATACAACCACCTGCATGACATTTGCCGGTTTTTCAAGCCCCGAAAACAAATCCTTGCGGCTAAAAATCTGCAAGCCGTCAAAACGGGCGTAAATTTCGCGACTGAGGCGTTCTGTATCGGAATCCGGGCGCAACTTAATCAAAATGCTTGAATAGCCCACCGAACTAGAATCAAATCGCACTCCTTTGGTTTTAGCTGCACCACGAATGTCCGCAAGTGTCGAGACATCTACAAAAACGGCCTGGTCAAGCCCGTTGCCAATCGGTTCAAGCTTTGCGGCCACTGGATATTCACGGTCAAAGAATTTGATCGTCTTTTTTTCTCCCACGCTGATTTCACTACCGACAACGATAGTTCCCTTTACCAACTTGTCTTCAAAAACTTCACGAATCCACGGTTGAATCACAAAGTCAGATGATGGGTCAAATCCGACAATCCAGACTTTCTGATCGCAGCAGCTAGAACTGAGCGACGTCAAAAAATACTGCGGAGTCGCCACTTCGACATCGTCAAGTCCGCGTATAAATTCCAGCGAGCCCTGTGGCAAGTACGCATACTTGAAATCGCCCTGCAAAAGAATCGTCTGGTCGTCAACTTCGCTTCCCTGCGGAAAGACAATCACGTCGGCCCCGAGGCGCGACGATAAACGGTCCAAGCCCTTTGAAAGCGAAAGCGACAAAAGTCCGCCTACCAGAAGAACCGAAGCAAGCAAGGCGATCAACAACGAAAGCCCCAAACTCCTGAACGGGTTTCGCAGGTAATTTTCAACAATCAAATTAACATCAGTCTTGTTCATTTCGCCTCTTTAATTTCAAAAGAACAAAGTTCACCACCGAAAACAAGACGATTGCAGCACCAGTCAAGGCAAACACCGGAGCAGTCACCGCATGGCATGCCATATGGACATGCGGGCACGTCCCAACAATAATGGTCGGCACCAGCGAAACAAATACACCTATAGCAGTCGCTACCATAGAAAGAACCAGGTGAGCATTTTTCTTGATAATTGCAGCCCCCACAACAGCAGTCACCAGCAAGGCTATTCCAAGAACGGCTTCAATGCTTGCAGATGTTCCACAACGCATTCTAATGCCTCCCATAGATCCGCAAACCGGTAAAATCACCTGGGCAAAAGCAACCAGCAATACACCGAACACGAGATTTGCTATTACGAACAATTTATATTGATCCATATAACTCTCCTATTTTTTTTGTATAAATGACGGCTACGCAATAAGGGAATCGCGCCCACTCGTATAAGCCTTCAAGTATTCTTCCATTTCGCGGATATAGATGCGGCAAATGGTACTCAACATGAAGTTTTTCTTGACAATGTAACCGATTTCCATATTACGGTCGTTTTCACCGTTATCGTCCTTGAAGGGAACGGCAACATAATCGGATCCATTTATTTCTTCGCTGATAATTCCAGAACAAAGCGTGTAGCCGTTAAGCCCCACCATAAAATTCAGCATGGTAGCACGGTCATTCGCCTTGATCGTCTTGTGATATTCATTTGTACTCAATATTTCTTCGGCGAAATAGTAATTTCCGCTTTCGCCCTGTTCAAACGAAAGGCACGGGTACTGCGAAAGATCTTCAAGAGTGACATACTGCTTGGATGCTAGGGGATTATTTTTCCACATGTAGGCGTAAGCGTTGCAGACAATCAACTTCTGAAAAACGAGATCGTTTTCCTTGAGTAGATAAGTAATGTATTTCCGGTTAAAATCACTCAGATAGATAATTCCGATTTCACTGCGAAGGCTTATCACATCATCGATGACTTCTTTAGTCTTTGTTTCACGGAGCGCAAAGTCGTAATCATCGATATTGTAGCTTTTGACCATATTCATAAAGGACTTGACAGCAAAGGAATAGTGTTGCGTCGAAACAGCGAATCTTTTCTTCTTCTGTTCTTCCTTGCCATAGCGCTTTACAACCGATTTGAAATGGTTTATGAGCTCATTTGCGCGAGCTACAAATTCCTCGCCTTCGGGCGTGAGCGTCACGCCGCGATTCGTGCGGTTGAAAATGGTAATGCCAATTTCTTTTTCCAGATCCTGGATTGCCGTTGTCAGCGATGGCTGCGATATGAACAGCATCTCGGCAGCCTTGCTGAACGAGCCCGTATTGGCAATCCCGACGGCATAACGCAATTGCTGAAAAGTCAAAGTCTTTTTATAGTCCATGTAAAGCACCCCAATAGCGGGCAAAAAATATAGAACGCGTTTGTCGCTGCGTCCAATACATTTTTTTTAGGACTTTCTATAGATTTAGACTATGCTTTCCCTTATTTTTAGGGCTCTTTGAGCAATCTTATTGCGATATAAGTTTATTTTAGCAATTGCGTCAGCAACCGGGAGACCGATATCGAACGCACGGACATTAAAGCGCGCCAAAGCCTGGATTGCCTGCGGGCCAATCTGCGAGCAAAGAACGTAATCCAGGTCGGATAGATTCCTTGCTGCCGTAAGCATCGACAAATGTTCCATATCGCGCTGGCCACAAGTGCCGTCCCCGCACGTTCCGTCACAATGTTCCGGCTTTACGCGAACTTCGATCTTTTCAAATTTTCCGCTCGCATCATCGACTTCATAAATATCAAATGCGGCAGCATGCCCAAAGTGAACATTGACATTCACGCCATCGTTTGTGGCTACTGCGATTTTATATTTAGCCATGAGAGAAGGTCTCCTTTACACGGATACGGTCCATGTAGATTTGCGCACCGATATCGTAAACGCCGGGAACGCCTACGGCATCGGCACGGCAGTGGGAGCAATGTTTGAAGACGTTAATAAATACGCCCGCTTCTTCCTGAGCGATTGCAAGCGCCTTTGCACTCGGGGCGGGCAAATCCTTGAATCCGTTTTGCGGAATGAGCGGAATGATATTGTAGATGATTGCACCGGCTTCGCGGACGGTGGCTGCAACGTCTTCGATGTGCTTGTCATTGATACCCGGGCAAAGCACGGTATTTACCTTCACGAGTGTCCCGCTGGCGGCAACCTTGCGGATACCTTCCAGTTGGTTGTGAATAAGGATTTTGGCCGCTTCGACACCTGTATAGGTCTTGCCGTGGTAAAAAATCCTAGCGTTGATCATCGCCTCGATTTCAGGATCCACGGCATTCACCGTGACGGTAAGGGTGTCAATTCCAACTTCAATGACTTCATCCGCCCTGTCGTTGAGCAAGAGCCCGTTAGTACTCATGCAACGGATAAGGTTCGGGAATTCCTTCTTGACAAGGCGGAACGTGTCCAGCGCAAAAGGGGTCGCCAGCGTATCGCCCGGCCCCGCAATACCCACGGTAGTAAGTTCCGGTACGTATTCGAGTGCCTTGCGGATGTATCCGCAGGCTTCTTCAGGCTTGATAACCTTGCTCGTATTCCCGGGAACCTGCGCATCTTCGTTGATACGGCGGTCACAAAAACGGCATTCGATATTACATCCCGGAGCAACCGGCAAGTGAATGCGTCCTTTTCTGTTCTTGCACGCACCAAAGCATGGGTGTTCTCTAAAAACAGTTTCTTGATTTATTGCCATAGTCTCTGCTGAAAAATTGTTGAACATTTACCTAGCGTTCCGCAGCTTATCAGTTTTTTCTATGAAACAAGTGGGGTAGAATTTAAAAAGCCGAATAGCAAAATCCAAGACGAATCAGATGGCAAAAAAGACAAAAAAAACTTTTTTTGCGCTAGGTATAGATTGGAGCCAAATCCGACTATAGGGAGCATTTATGGCTGAGAATTTTTTTTGCATTTTTCTCAAAAAACATCCCCGAAAGATATTGGATATCAAAAAAGACAATTCTAAAATTTCGCCACCTAGCGTTTCTGTAGGCAACAAACAACCTAAGGAGACTTAAAATTATGGCAAAACGTTTACGTCAAATCGCTATTTACGGAAAGGGCGGCATCGGCAAATCGACTACTACTCAGAACTTGACCGCAGGCCTTGTCGAACAAGGTAAACACGTTCTTGTTGTCGGTTGCGACCCTAAGGCAGACTCTACCCGACTTTTGCTTGGCGGCCTTCATCAAAAGACGGTGCTCGACACTATTCGCGACAACAAAACTGAACTTCAACTTTCTGACCTTGAAAAGGTTGGTTTCAAGGGCGTACGCTGCGTGGAATCCGGTGGCCCGGAACCGGGCGTGGGTTGCGCAGGCCGCGGCATCATCACTTCCATCAGCATGCTCGAACAGCTCGGCGCTTACACCGAAGACCTTGATTACGTTTTCTACGATGTGTTGGGTGACGTGGTGTGCGGTGGTTTCGCCATGCCGATTCGTGAAGGCAAAGCCAAGGAAATTTACATCGTGGCATCCGGCGAAATGATGGCCCTTTATGCTGCTAATAACATTTGCAAGGGTATCGCAAAGTATGCCCAGCACGGCGAAGTGCGCTTGGGCGGCATCATTTGCAATAGCCGTAATGTGGATAACGAACTTGATTTGCTCCGTGCCTTTACCAAGGAACTCAACACGCAGCTGATTCAGTATGTGCCGCGCAACAACATCGTGCAGCAGGCCGAAATCCGCAAGAAGACCGTAATTGAATTCGAACCTAAGTCCAGCCAGGCAAACGTCTATCGTGAACTCGCCAAGAATATCGACGAAAACGAACTCTTTACCATTCCGACCCCGATGACGCAGGATCGCCTGGAACAGATCCTTATCGACTACGGCATGATGGAAAAAGACTACCAGATTTAATGTGAGGGTTCATGGCCAAGACTAATATTAATTTGAACATGACCTCAGTCGAAAACCGCGAGTATCGACTGGGTACGATTATCGGCTGGGACGGCAAGGCGAGCGACCTGATTAAGGAATCGGCCTATGACGAACGCAGCGCGAAAAAGCATGGCGGCTGCGCAGGCAAGGGCGTGGGTTGCAAACTTTGCGAATTGAGCTCTCCGCTGAACCAAGAGACTATGTGCTCTAATGCGATTGTGCAGTGCCAGGTGGGAAACCTTACGGACTGCGCCCTGATTGACCATTCTCCTATCGGTTGCAGTGGCGAAAACTCCAAGTTTAACCTTTCTATGCATAACGGACTTCGCCGTCGCGGGAAGCCCCTGCAGAACACGCTGAACATCAGTACGAACCTGAAAGAAAAGGACATGGTCTTTGGCGCTTCTGAAAAGCTCCGCCAGACTATCCTTGACGCAAAGGAACGCTTTAATCCCAAGGCGATCTTCATTGGCATGGCGTGTGCAACCGCTATTATCGGCGAAGACATTGATTCCATTGCCGAAGAAATGGAACCTGAGGTTGGCGTGCCTATCATTCCGCTGCATTGCGAAGGTTTCCGTTCCAAGCACTGGTCTACGGGTTTCGATGTCGCTTTCCATGGCGTTCTTCGCCAGATTGTGGAGCGCCATCCGACCAAGAAACAGAATGACTTGCTCAATATCGTTGCCCTTTGGGGTTCGGACTATTTCTCCGAAATGCTTGCTCCGCTTGGGCTGCGCGTAAACTATCTTCTGGATACCGCCTCTTTCGAAGAAATTCGCCAGGCCTCCGAAGCGGTCGCTACCGCTACCTTCTGCGATACGTTGGGCGGCTACATGGCGACGGCTCTTGAAGAATCTTTCGGCGTTCCGCAGATTGACGCTCCGCAGCCTTACGGAATCAAGGGAACCGATGCTTGGCTTCGCGCTATCGCAAAGGTTGTCGGCAAAGAAAAAGAAGCTGAAGAATATATCGAAAGCGAACACAAGCGCATTGCTCCGAAGCTTGCCGAACTTCGCGAATTTTTCAAGGGCAAGAATGGTATCGTGATGACGGGTTCTGCATACGCACACGGCCTTATCAGTGTACTTTCGGAACTGGGAATCGGCCACGATGCAGCACTCGTGTTCCACCACGACCCCGTTTACGACGGTGGTGGCGAGCATCAGGACACCTTGAAGGAGTTGGTGGAAACTTACGGCGATATTCCGCACTATACCGTAAGTAAGACCCGCGCCTTCCAGCTTCCGCAGCTTTTGAAGCGCGCCAAGACGGACTTCTTGCTCATTCGTCATCCGGGTCTCGCCTCTGTCGCGGGCCATCTCGGATTCCCGACGCTTACCATGGGCGACGAGCATATTCCGGTGGGCTATCAGGGCATTCTCCGCATCGGCGAAATGCTGAAGGGCGTGATTGCTCGTACCAAGTTTAACCAGGTGCTCAAACGCAACGTGAAACTTCCGTATTCCGATTGGTGGCTTGCTCAGGACGATCCGTTCTACCTGACGCACCATCCGGAAGCACTTGAGGATTTGCCGGAACCGAGAAATCTCAAGTTCAGCAAAGAAACTGCATCGAAAAGCGCATAACAAGGGGATTTTCAACAATGGCTACAATTCAAAAGAAAAAAAGTAATTCTATTTCAGACCCCCGATACGCTTGTGCGGTTGGTGCATCTCATACTGTTGTCGCTATTAAGGGTGCAGTTCCTATTGCCAACTGCTCTCCGGGTTGCCAGCTCAAGCAAACGGCATTCCTCACGTTCGAAAACGGTTTCCAGGGCAGCATTTACGCCGGTGCCGGTAACATGCCGAGCGCAAACTCTACCGAAAACGACATCGTTTTTGGCGGCATCAAGACTTTGGATCAGTTGATCAAATCGACGCTCAAGGTGTTCGATGGCGACCTCTATGTCGTTCTCACCGGTTGCGTGGGCGGCCTTATCGGCGATGACGTTTCGAGCCTGGTTCGCGGCTATCGCGATTTGGGTTACCCGATTGTATCTGTCGATACCGCTGGTTTCAAGGGCAACAACCTTTTCGGTCACGAAGAAGTCGTAAACGCAATCGTCGACCAGTTCGTAGGCGATTACAGCGGCGAACGCAAAAAGGGTCTGGTGAATCTTTGGTTCGAAACGCCCTACTACAACCAGAACTGGCGCGGAGACTATCAGGAAATCGCCCGCATACTGCGCGGCGCAGGCTTTGAAGTCAACGTGCTGTTTGGACCCGAAAATAACGGTGTTTCGGACTGGTTGCGCATTCCCGAGGCCCAGTTTAACTTGGTTGTTTCGCCTTGGGTTGGCGTTCGAAACGCAGAACACCTCCAGGAAAAATACGGTCAGCCATTCCTGCATATTCCTGAAATTCCTCTAGGTGCCGAAGCGACTAGCGAATTTATCCGTAAAGTTGTCGAATTTGCCGGAATCGACAAGGAACAGAGCGAAAAGTTCATTAAGGAAGAAAACAGAATCTATTACTACTATCTGGAACACTTCTCTGAATTCTTCGCCGAATACTGGTTCGGTATGCCCAGCGAATTTGCAATCACTGCAGATTCCGCCTACACGCTTGCCTACACCAAGTTCCTTGTGGACCAAATCGGTCTTATTCCGCGCAAGGCAATCATCAGTGACGACCCTCCGCAGAAATTCCGCGAACAAATCGAAAACGCCTTCCATAACATTAGCGAAGGTGTCGATGTTGAGGTGGAATTCGAAGAAGATGGCTATCTGATTGAAAAATCTATTAAGGATGTGAATTTCTCTTCTGGAAAGCCTTTGATTCTCGCCTCTTCGTGGGAAATCAATATTGCCAACGAAAAGAATGCGCTACTTTTCGAAATTACTCCGCCTTCCAGCGAAACATTGATTATCAATCGTAGTTTCGTCGGTTACAAGGGCGCGCTGAATCTGCTCGAAAAGATTTATAGCACTTCTGTCGGTGGCAAATAAACAAATAAGTCAAACAAAATAGAACGAGGATACCTATATGTGTAGCACTTGTACTTTGGCTCAGGGCATTCTCCAATAAGTCATCTGCATTTTGCTAGATGACATGTTGGGAAAGCCACGCACGAGCAATTCCCAGTAAATAAGCCGATGCCTTTTTAGGCATTCGGCATTTTCCCAAACGCTCGCAGAATTTTATTCTGCGTGGTTATCCAACAATTATCAAAATAAGGAGATTTTCAATGAATCTCACAAAAAACACCACAGCTAAAATCATTCTCGCCTCTGCAATCGCAGCATTCTCCGCAGAGTCCATTTCAGTCACCACGAAATCCGGCGTAACCGCAACTCTCTACGGTTTTGCATCTCTTAACGCCGCCTACGAAGACTCGAAAAGCAACAACGGAAACTTCGCCAACTTCGTTGCGGCTTCGGACATCACCAATGAAAACGACGGCGGTTGGCATTTGACCCCCAACCTGACTCGAATCGGGGTCAATCTTTCGAGCGGTGACGATTCGACATACTTCAAGGCAAACGGTAAGGTCGAAGTGGACTTCTACGGGGGTGGTTCCGCCAACAATCCCAATCCGCGCCTCCGTCACGGCTATGGCGAAGTTTCTTTCGGCAAGACTGGCTTCTCCATTTTGGGCGGTCAAACTTGGGACGTGATTTCTCCGTTGGTGACGCCGACGCTCAATGCCGGCGTTCTCAATAATTCCGGCGATGCGGGCCTGCGCAGGGCCCAGCTGAGACTCACCGAGAAATTCCCCGTTGCAGGAGGTTCCCTGGACATTGCCGCAGCAGTTGTCCGCACCATCGGCGAAAACCAGCCGTACAACACGACTTCCGCCTCAGAAACCGGTACCGATGCAGACATTCCCACATTCCAGGGACGCATCGGCATTGCAGTTCCCCTGTGGGTAAAAGACAAGAAGTTCGGCCTCGGCGTTTCGGGCCATTACGGCAAGGAAGAAATCGACCTGGATGACACTGGCGAAGCCAAGGACATTCCCACATGGTCTGCCAACGTAGATTTGAACCTTCCCATCACTGGCACGATCGCCGTTCTTGGCGAAGGATTCATCGGCGAAAACCTGGATACATACGCCGCAGGCATCGGACGCGGTTTTACAGCCAATGCCAACGATCCTGAAAGCGTAAAAAGCATCGAGGCCTACGGCGGATGGATTGCCTTGCAGGCCAAGTTGATTCAGAAATTGGCCGTTAATGCAGGTGCAGGCATTGACAAACTGGACCGAGACGACATCGAAACCGTTGGCGGCCGCGAACAGAACATTTCCGTTTTCGCAAACGCGACCTACAACTTAACCGACGCCTTCTCGCTCGGGTTTGAATACCTTCACATCCAAACGGATTACCTGACTGCCGGCACCCAGAAAGTAAAGGAAGCCGACCTGAACCGTTATCAACTTTCCGCAACCTACGGATTCTAACAAAGGGAGATTTACAATGAACCAGACAACAAATAAAAAACATAGCCGGATTGCTTTGGCATTCCTTTTCACTCTCGTCTGTGCCGCATCTGCTTTTGCCGCAGACAAGATTTCCATCGGTTACCTCTCTTCTACGGGTCAGGGAAAATTCTTCATCGCTAAAGATGCCGGCATCTTCGAGAAGAACGGACTTGACGTGACCCTAGTGGAATTCTCGAATTCCGGTGACGGCATCGCCGCGGTCCGCGCGGGCAAACTCGACGCCGGTGCATTCGGTTCTCTCGCTCCGCTCATCCACATTGCACAAGGCGCAGACATCCGCGTCATTGGCGGTATCATGGGTGGCGACCAGGCTGTCATTACGCGCAAGGAAAACGCTGGCTCCGTCAAGAAGTTGAGCGATCTCAAGGGCAAGAAAATCGCGACGATTCGCTTGGGTACTGCCGATGCAATCGTTCGTGGCGGCCTCAAGAAAGAAGGCATCGACTGGCACAAAGACGTGGCCATCGTGGAACTCAAGAATCCGCCTGCAGTAATCGAAGCTGTAAAGAACGGCAGCGTGTACGCAGGCGTCACTTGGGGTCCGCACGACCTCCGCGCCGAAGAAGCGGGCCTTTCCGTGGTGCTTCGCAGTAAGGACATCAATCCGGGCCACATCTGCTGCCGCCTGATTGCCTCGCTCCGCAAGATTGACGGTCGCGAAGATGTTTATAAGCGCTTGGTCAAGTCGCTAATCGAAGCCGAAGAACTGGTGCAAAATGACCACAAGAAGAGCGTGGAAATTATTGCCAAGTGGATCAAGCTCGACACAGCCCTTGTCAACAAGGCGTTCTACAGCGGTCATGTCACGCAAGATACCGATCCGAACGTGAAGGGCGTCGAATTCTTCTGGGATTTCTTGAAGGATGCTGAATTCATCAAGTCCGACAAGAAGGTCGCTGAATATGTGCGTACCGACTTCTACCAGAAAGCCATCGCAGAACTCCGCAAGCAAAAGCCGAATTCCGAGTTCTACGCGAACGCTGAAAAAATATTCAAGTCCAGAAACTAGAGGTGAGACAACATGAGTCAAACGCAAAGTGGTTTTGAAGCGACGAATCTCGGTTTTTCTTACGATGGCAAGGCCATCCTGAAAGACATCAACTTGAAAATAAATCAAGGTGAATTCGTGTGCCTGCTGGGCGAAAGTGGCAGCGGCAAAACCACCTTGCTGAATCTTTTCGCAGGCCTCACCAAACCAAATGAAGGGCGAATCTCCTGGAACGGAAAGGAAATCGAAAAGCCTTCCGCCGAAAGGAGCGTCGTCTTTCAAGATTACAGCCTTTTCCCTTGGCTTACGCTTCTCCAGAATGTCACGCTTGCCATCAAGAAGACTAAAAAAGTCAAGAGCGGCGATGCGAAACATTTGGCTGAAGAATACCTGAACTTGGTGGGACTTTCGAGAAGCCTCAACAAATATCCCTTTGAACTATCGGGCGGAATGCGCCAGCGCGGGGCAATAGCAAGAGCCCTGAGCGTTGGTGCCGATGCCCTTTTATTAGATGAACCTTTTGGGGCGCTTGACCCCGTAAACCGTGCAAGCCTTCAGGACTTGGTCTTGGAACTTTGCCGAGGCGTAAAAGATCGACCGATAACTACTTTATTTGTTACGCACGATATTCGCGAAGCCGTTTATTTGGGAAGCCGAATTATTGTACTGGGATCGACACCGGGTCGCATTATTGCAGACATTCCTCTGAATTTCCCGGTAAGGAAAAATCGCAGCGATTGGTTCCGCAACGAAAAAGTTCAACAGACTATTGTTGCCATTGAAGAAGCCTACCATAAAGATGTCCTTGAAAAACTCGGGCATATCGTACAGGGAGGCGCAAGCATATGAGAACTTTTAAAAAATATCTATCCAAATTTTCGGGAATTCTTTTCCTCCTGTTTTTGCTTGGAATCTGGACTTTTATTAGCTGTGGCCCGGAATGGAGCAGCCAATACCTGTTTCCATCGCCCAAGGCGATAGCGAATGCCCTCTTTGATTCTCGTGAAGAACTCTTGCGAAGTGCAGGAGCGTCGCTCTTGAAACTTGTCCCCGCTTACCTAGTGGCGGCCATTGTCGGCATTTCCATCGGAATTCTTTCCGGGTCTGTTTCTTGGATAAGCAACATGCTGAAACCGATTTCCCGATTTGCAGCGCCGATTCCGCCCAACGTTTATATTCCCTACGCTATTGCGATTCTGCCGACTTTTTACCTGTCATCTACATTTATCATTTTTATTGCTGCATTCTGGCCTATTTACTTGAATACGGCAGCCGGTGCCGCCGATATTCCCGAAAAATACAAACGCAACGCCGCTATTATTGGAATAGGTCGCTTTGAATACTTGTGGCGAATTGCCCTTGTGGCAAGCCTTCCGTCCATATTCTCCGGGCTTTCCGTAGGCATGGGGCTTTCATTTATCATGCTCACGGTCGCAGAACTTTTCGGTGAAAATACGGGGCTTGGGCACTTTGTGCAATTTTATGCGGACTATTCCGATTATCCCAACATGGTTGCAGGAATTCTTTGGACAGGCATCGTAGTGCTTGCGATTATGGAACTTTTTGAATTTGTAAAACGCAAACTCCTGTTCTGGACAAAGGCGAACTAGACATGATTAGCAAAACTGCGCTTTTGTGCGCTCTTGCCCGTGCCGTACACACCCACAGTAAATGCGAAAAGATTTTTGAAGACGAATTTGCGCTGGATTTTGTCGGTTTAAAGGAATACCGCCACGCCCGCAACCTCGCAAGGACATTTCTCCCTGCGAAAAAGCCTGGCGTTAAAGATTATCTAACCAAGGATTTACTGGATCAGTATTTCCTCCCGATTGTTCTTCCGCGTAACCGTTTTGCCGAAGATATTGTCGATACCAAGCAGAAAACAGGAGACGTGCAATACGTGCTCTTGGGCGCAGGCTTAGATTCTTTTGCGCTTAGGAATAAAAGTCAGAATGTAGATGTCTTTGAATTGGACCTTTACGAAACTCAGGTTTTCAAGATTGAACGGATGCGGGAACTTTTCACCAAAAGGCGACCTAAAGTTCACTTTGTAGAAATTGATTTCAACAAAGACAGCATCATTGACAGATTGTTAAACGCAGGATTTAATCCGAAAAAGCGCTCCGTCTTTTCGATTCTCGGCGTGTCGTACTACATTCCGATTGAAATTTTCTTCAAAACCATTTCGCAGATTTCTCAGATAGCGGCTTCCAACAGTGTGGTGGTATTTGACTATTACGAAAAAGAGCGGAACAGCGCGGACAGCACCACTAAAATCAGCCGCCTAAAGCAAATTGCCGCCGCATGTGGCGAACGAATGGCTGATGGTTACGACCCCGCACAAGTTGTCGAACTGGCCAAAAAATCGGGCATCAAATATTGCCACGACCTAACCCCAAAAGATCTCGACGAAGCTTTTTTCAAAGATTCAACGGAACTTTCCGCATTCGAAGGCGTTCACCTGATTTACTGCGGCTTATAGGCAAAGCAGCGACTCCTCAATCGCTCGAATAGCTTTTTGCATGTTTTTCTTCTCTACGGAAGAGTAGTTGATAACAAATTTATGCGCAGAGGGTTGAGCTTCAAAATAATACTCCGAAAGGGCACGGATATTTACCCCGCGAATTCGGGCGCGATTGCAAAATTCTTCGTCAGAAAGTTTCGTCTGCACTTGTAAAATAAAATGAAGTCCGGCATTTTCTTCCAATACAGAGGCATTTTTCGATAACGGACTCTTTGCAATTACATTAAGTAAAAAATCACGCTTACCTCGGTACAGATTGCGCATACGATTGATATGCGTCTCATAGTAACCAAGGTCAATGTATTTCGCCATCACATACTGATCTAGATTCGACACCGTACACGAATAGAACGAAAGTTCGTTTTGAAATTTTTCAGCGAGGTGCAACGGAAGTACCATGTAACCGAGTCTAATGGCCGAAGTCATCGTCTTGGAAAATGTATTCAGATAAATAACCTTTTCAGTGACGTCAATATTTTGGAGCGCAGGAATCGGTTTTCCGGTCATGCGGAATTCGCTGTCGTAATCGTCTTCTACAATGTAGTGCTTGGGCGATTCCGCCGCCCAGCTAAGCAAACGGTAGCGTTCGCCAACAGGCATCACCTTACCTGTCGGAAAATGGTGTGCGGGCGAAATGTGAACAATATCGGCATTAGATTTTGTCAACGCATTGACAAATTTTTCGCCATCAATAGGGATATGGCAAACTTCAACACCGTATTGGCCATATATTTTTGAAATCTTTCCATAGCCGGGATCTTCAACGCCGTAGCATTTATCAAAGCCCAGTAACTGCACAAGTAATCCGTACAAATAATCGGTTCCTGCGCCGATGACAATCTGTTCGGGAGTCGCGTGGATATTTCTGAATTCACGAAGCATGCGTGCAATGGAGCGCCGGAGTTCCAAAGTACCAATTCCAGGAGAAACTTGCAACAAATCCTTTTGTCTTTCGCAAAGGACTTCGCGAGTGATTTTCGCCCAAGTGGTAAAGGGAAAAGCCTCGATATCGGCTCCGTTGCTTGCAAAGTCGGCGATATATTTCGGATTAGTGTGTTCCGATTCTTCGGGGAGTTCTGTGCGCAGCCTGCGAGTACGTAATTTCTTGTGATTATGCGGCATTTGTGCGTTAATCGTGGCTTTAATGTCCGCAACGAAGAAGCCCTTCTTGGGGAGCGAATAAATAAAGCCCTCGGCCAAGAGCTGTGCATAGGCATTTTCGACCGTCACGACGCTCACGCCTAGATTTTGTGCAAGATTGCGCTTGGAAGGGAGTTGTTCTTCGGCAAGGATGTTTCCGCTTACGATATCCCCTTTGATGCACTGGTAAAGGTAATGGTAGAGGCTGTTCGCACCCGCCTTCGACATATCGTAAGTAAACATAAATCTGACCTTATTGAATAATCAAATCTGGTATTTAACTGACCTTATAAAAATAACAAAAAACTGAATATTGCGCAAGCAGGCCGAATGTTTTAAATTAAGCGCCGTAAACAAAACAACCACTTTCAAGGAGATTTACATGTCTGATCAGAACCGTTACGAACTCAACAAGAATCTTGCCCAGATGCTCAAGGGCGGCGTCATTATGGACGTAACCACGCCGGAACAGGCGAAAATCGCAGAGGCCGCTGGTGCCGCTGCCGTAATGGCATTGGAGCGTATTCCGGCCGACATCCGCGCCGCGGGCGGCGTTTCGCGCATGAGTGATCCCAAGATGATCAAGGGGATTCAAGACGCCGTTTCTATCCCTGTGATGGCCAAGTGCCGCATCGGTCATTTTGCCGAAGCCCAGATTTTGCAGGCGATTGAAATCGACTACATCGACGAAAGCGAGGTGCTCTCCCCAGCCGATGATATTTTCCACATCAACAAGCGAGAATTTGACGTTCCGTTCGTGTGCGGAGCGAAGGACTTGGGCGAAGCGCTCCGCCGTATCGAAGAAGGCGCATCGATGATCCGTACCAAGGGGGAACCGGGTACGGGCGACATCGTCCAGGCCGTACGACACATGCGCCTGATGAACCAGGAAATCGCCCGCATTTCAAGCTTGCGCGAAGACGAACTCTTTAACCGCGCTAAAGAACTTCAGGTGTCGTACGACCTGGTGCGCTTCGTTCACGACCACAAGAAACTCCCCGTGGTGAACTTCGCTGCCGGTGGTGTTGCCACCCCCGCCGATGCCGCCCTCATGATGCAGCTCGGTGCCGAAGGTGTTTTCGTAGGTTCCGGAATCTTCAAGTCGGGAAACCCCGCCAAGCGTGCCGCCGCCATTGTGCAGGCCGTGACGAATTACACCGATGCAAAACTCATTGCCAAACTTTCTGAAGACTTGGGCGAAGCCATGGTCGGTATCAACGAACAAGAAATCGCGCTGCTGATGGCCGAAAGGGGAAAGTAATGGGAATTAACAAACCGCAAATCGGCGTGCTCGCGGTGCAGGGGGCGTTTATTGAACACGAACGCATCCTCAAATCGCTCGGCGCCGAAGTTTTTGAAATCAGGCAGTTACGAGATCTTGACCGCCACTTAGACGGTCTCGTGCTCCCCGGCGGTGAAAGCACCGTGCAAGGGAAGCTCCTGCGCGACTTGGGACTTTTCGAACCTCTGCGTAAAAAGATTGCTGAAGGTTTGCCGGTGCTTGCAACATGTGCCGGCGCAATTCTCCTTGCGGAGCACATTGCTGGCGAAAACAAGGCGCACTTTGCCACACTCCCCGCAATTATCCGCAGGAATGCCTACGGAAGGCAACTCGGCAGCTTTTTCACCGAAAACGAAGTTACGCACGTTGGAAAAGTGCCGCAGACATTCATTCGTGCGCCCTTCTTTGAATCAGTCGGCAACGGAGTCGAAGTCCTTTCGCGCACGGCAAGTTCGAACACTACAGACGCTCCCGAGCGGATTGTTGCCGTTCGTTACAGAAACCAGATTGCGCTTTCGTTCCATCCGGAACTCAATAGCGACACAAGTATTCACCAGTATTTTTTAAAGCTAGTGGGATGATTCGCTTTCTACTTGCCAGGTGAAGCCTGCCGCCTCGATGGTGCGGAATGTTTCTTCGAGGCTCTGGCCGCCTTCGGTGAGGTAACCCGACGCGAATATGGAATCGGCGATTTTGAAGAGTGTCTTTTCGTGACCCTTGAAATACACCTCGCGGCCGGCAGCGCAACGGATATCCGACTTGGGGAGCATTAGGCGCGCAAGGCAAAGCACCTTGATGCAGTATTCGGGCGTCAACGCCGAAATATCGCGAGTCGCAAGGCGTGTTCCTTCTACCGGAAGCAAGAAGTTGATGGGAACTGAATCTGGATTGATTTCCAGCAATTCAAAAAGCATGTCCACCACGTCTTCGGGCGTTTCGCCCATGCCGATGATGCCGCCGGAGCAAATCTCAAAACCGAGACCCTTGAGCATTTTCAGGTTGTCGATGCGTTCCTGGTAAGTGTGCGTGGTGCAGATGTTCGGATAAAAACGGCGGCTGCTGTTCAGGTTGTGATTGATGCGGTTGAGGCCGGCTTCTTTAAGAATCAGCGCCTGCTTTTCGGTCAGGAACCCGATGGAACAACAGATTTGCGTGTCGTTCTTTTTCATCTTGCGGATGCGTTCGGCCAATTTTTCGATATCGTCGTCCGCAAAACGAATGCCGCTGAGCCCGATGCAGTGCCTCGCCAAATGCATTTCGTCAACGAGATCGTTGTCGCCGTACAGCTTCTTGTCTTCTACATAACGGTACTTTTCAATCGGCGCTTCGGAATCCCGCGACTGGGCGCAATAGGCGCAGTTCTGCGTGCAGTTTCCGCTGCGGACATTGGTGAGCAACTGGATGCTGACGCGGTTTCCCTTGTACTTGGTGCGCAACTGATATGCCTGTTCAATCAAGTTCGGTAACGAATCTGCGTTCGCATTCAAAATATCAAGAGCGGTTTGTCGATACATGGTAAAAAATCCCTATAGAAAAATAATATAAGCCAAAGTATGGTCTAAAAAGTCGCCGTTTGCTATTTTCCTATCGAAAATATAGGAAAATAAACCAAGGAACACCTTATGTCTTCTACCCATTATATGGATTTGTTGATGCAGAACTCGCCGTGGAACCTAATTCTGTTCATGGCGATTCCTGTCGTCTTGGCAGAAACCATCGCGATTACGGAACTGTTGATTCCGCTCCTTTCAGAAAGGGCCGAGTTGACAAAAAAGGTGAACCGCGTGTGCGGCGTTCTCGCAGGCATTGCGTTTATCGGCATCATCCTTTACCTCGTCCCTGCTGTAGTCCTGCCGCTCGCGTCCAACGGAGAATTCAGGACATGGGTCGATGGGGTCGCCATCTTCTCGTACCTGCTGGCGGGCATCCCGATGATTCTGCTGGCGCTGCTCAACTTGAAGTTGCTCTTTAAGCGTTCGGAGCCGAAGAAAAAACACATCATCCGCATTTCTTTGCTGGCCGCATTCCTGGTCCTTTCTCACATCGCCATGATTTTTGGTATGGTGGATCCGTCCATAGCAGGCTACCAGCCGGAAAAGCAATCCGTCGAGATGAATCATTCTCACCATCATTCACACGGCGATGTTCAGCAGGATTTTTTGCAGCAAGACCATTCCGTGCATGACCATTCGCATCATCACTGATGCGTAAAAAATCACGCTTGTAGTAACGCTGCAATTCCCTGTTTAAGCCGATTCAGCCCTTCTAGGCATACACTCTTAGGGCAGGCGACATTCATTCGCAAGAAATGTTCACCGCCGGCACCGTAAGCATCGCCGCCTATAAGAAACAGTCCCGTTTTACGCCTTAAATAGGCGGCAACATTTCGCCCAGTTTCAGGCAACGCCGAAATGTCAAGCCACACAAGGTAAGTGGCGTCGCCCTTGACAGCCTTGATTTCCGGAAGTTCCTTCGCCAAAAAGTCTTCAACCAGTTTCCGGTTTTCCCAGAGGTATTCACGCAGACTTTCAAGCCATGACTCGCCCTGTTCAAACGCGGCGATCGCGGCCACCGTCGCAAAGGAATTGGGCGCGGCGATTTTATCCGTATAGAGCGCATGCCTCTCTTTTCG
Source organism: Fibrobacter sp. (assembly GCA_017412605.1). Classification (GTDB taxonomy): domain Bacteria; phylum Fibrobacterota; class Fibrobacteria; order Fibrobacterales; family Fibrobacteraceae; genus Fibrobacter. The sequence goes on from JAFPWY010000007.1 coordinate 71,324, forward strand.
TCGTAGAACAGGATTTGCCACATACACCGCCGAAGTATGGAGACCCGCCAAGTTGAAAGTCTTTGTCGGCGCAATACAGGTGACGCTTACTTCGCGACAAGTTTCGGAAGCCGCTGCAAACGGCACATAGCCTTTCCCAGGCTCCGTAATGTCGCAGTGGATTTCATCAGAAATGACGGTGACATTGTACTTCTTGGCAAGTTCGCCGATTTTTGCCAAATCTTCTGCACTCCAAATTTTTCCAATCGGGTTGTGGGGATTGCAGAGAATCATCACGTTTGTCTGCGGGTTCGACAGCTTTTGCTCCAGATCCGTAAAATCGATGGCGTAAGCCCCATCCTTATACAAAAGCGGGTTTTCAACAACGTTGCAACCGCTATTTTCGATGCAGTTGTAGAAGTTATTGTAGACCGGAGATTGAATGACGATGTTTTCGCCCGGGGCGGCAAACCGCTTGATTATGGAGAAAATCGAAGGCATCACGCCCGCAGAAAACGTCAGATTTTCCTTTTCCATTTTCAGGCCATGACGTTTTTCCCACCAGTTGATATAGGCATTGTACCAGGCGTCGGGAACATCCGTATACCCGAAAATGCCATGATTCAGGCGGCTTTTGAGCGCATCTAAAATTTCGGGGGCAGTCGGGAAATCCATATCCGCCACCCACATGGGGAGCTCGTTCTCGGCGACATTCCATTTTACGGAATCCGTATTCCACCGGTCGATTGTAGTGTCGAAGTCATATTTAGGTTGCCGCGTCACTTTCGGTCCCTCACAATGACATTATAAAGTAGTAAAAACAAGTCCAAAACCACTTATAGAAAAATCCTATTAAAAGCCATACTTATTTAGTATTGGACGCTACAAATGCCACGTTTTATATTTGGCAACAAACAAAATATGTACGGAGGCAAAAATGGCAGAACCTGAATTTAAGATAGACGATTTCGTTGACATCACAGACGTAAAATGCCCAACCACTTTCGTAAAGGCGAAGGTCGCACTCGAAGAACTCGAGGACGGGCAGATTCTCTCGGTACGCCTGAACGACGGCGAGCCGGTGCAGAACGTGCCGCGCAGCATCAAGGAAGAAGGTCACGAAATTCTACGACTCACCGACAATCAGGACGGAACGTTTACGCTGATTGTGAAAAAAGTCGGGGACTAACCGAAAAAAGCAATTCCGGAATAAATCCGGGATGACAGCGAAAACATTTAACTAAAAGGAATTTCAAACATGTTTATTACTGTTGCAGGAAACAAGAAAGAATACAAGGACGGCCTGACCGTCGCAGAACTTATTGAAGCCGAAAAGATTGACAACCCGCTCTACGTCACGGTTTCCGTGAACGAGGAATTTGTCGAAAACGGCACGTTCGAATCCACCACCCTCAAGGACGGCGATACCGTCGAGTTCCTCTACTTCATGGGAGGTGGCTGCTAATGGCTTTTACTAACGAGCAACTCGAGCGCTATTCCCGCCACATCATCTTGAAAGAGGTGGGTGCGAAGGGCCAGAAGAAGCTGTTGAACGCGAAGGTGCTGATTATCGGTGCAGGAGGCCTGGGCGCCCCTGCCGCCATGTACCTTGCCGCGGCGGGCGTTGGCACGATCGGCATTGCCGATGCCGACGTCGTGGATCTCTCGAATTTGCAGCGCCAAATTATCCACGCCACCAAGGACGTGGGCAAGCTGAAGGTGCAGTCCGCAAAAGAGACGATGGAAGCGATGAACCCCGACGTGAAGGTGATTACGTACCACACGTTCGTCACGAGCGAGAACATCCTTGACCTCATCAAGGATTACGATTTCGTGATTGACGGGACAGACAATTTCCCGGCGAAGTTCCTCATCAACGATGCGTGCGTGATGGCGAAGAAGCCCTTCTCCCATGCGGGCATCATCCGCTTTCAGGGCCAGCTCATGACATACGTTCCGGGCCAGGGCCCCTGCTACCGCTGCGTGTTCAAGGAACCCCCTCCGAAAGACGCCGTGCCTACCTGCAAGCAGGCGGGCGTCATCGGCGCGATGGGCGGTGTCATCGGAAGTTTGCAGGCGATGGAAGCGGTCAAGTACATCCTCGGCGTGGGCAACCTGCTCACGGGTTACCTGCTCACGTACAATGCGCTTACCATGGAATTCCGCAAGGTCAAACTCCCGACCAAGACGGACGACTGCGCGGTTTGCGGTACGCACCCGACTATCACGCAGCTGATTGACTACGAACAGGCGGTTTGCGACTTGAAGCACTAAATTAGACGAAAGAACGGGCTTCGCCCTATAGACGAAAGACGATAGATGGTCATAGGAATTATTTCAAATGATTACATTACCGAAATCTGAATACGAAAAAATCCTCGCGCATGCGGAGAAGAACCTCCCGGAAGAAGCCTGCGGGCTGATTGCGGGGCGTATCGAAGGAGCCGACAAGCATATCGAAAAGGTTTACCTGCTCACGAATATCGACCATTCGAACGAACATTTTTCGCTTGATCCCAAGGAACAGCTCGCAGCCATCAAGGACATGCGCCAAAACGGCCTTGCCCCGCTTGGCAACTGGCATTCCCATCCGGAATCGCCGTCGCGCCCCTCCGACGAAGACAAGCGTCTCGCTTATGATAGCAAGGCGAGCTACTTGATTCTTTCTCTACAGGACCGCGTAAAACCGGTGCTTAATTCCTTCCACATCGAAGGTGTGGATGCCACCAACGAAGGCTTGGTGATAGAATAAAGGTCTCCGTACAACGGTGCCCCCGGGGTCCTTGTGAAATTCCGGCTCTGGGGGCACTTCTTTTCGGAATTCTTTATGGAAATCAACCTGAGCAAAAATTCGTCTTGTCAAATGGAGGTCGCCGCAAAAGCCGCCTATCCGGGCGAATGCTGCGGTATTTTGCTCGGGAAAACCGGCGAAAACGGTGAAATTGAAGTTTTGGAAACCCGCGAAGCCCCCAACTTGATTCAGGGAACGCAGAAATCCGCCCATTTCAGGATAGATCCGCTGTTCCTTTACCAGGTGGAGCGCGAAATCGAAGGTAACGGAATCGAGGTAATCGGCTTTTACCATTCGCACCCTGATTGTGCGGCAGTCCCCTCGGATGAGGATTACGAGAACATGGTGCCAGGACTCGTCTATGTTATTTTATCCGTGACAAAAGACGGTGTCAAGGACATCAGAAATTACAAAAAAGATACTAATTACTGATTTACGCTTTCATTTATAAGCGTTATAAAAAAAATCAATAGTTCCGCATAAAAATTAAGTATTGGACAGGGGTAAAAACCAGTTCTATATTTCGGCTTGAAAAAAGTTCCAAGCATCTAATTTGTACGGAATAACACTTTTTTTTGTACGGAGGAAAAAGTGAAAATATACATATCTGCTACTCTCAGGAATTTCTTTGGGAAAAATGCCCAGGTCGAGATACCCGCAAGTTCGGTGAGAAAGGCTCTCGCCATCCTTCTCGACATGTACCCGGATGCCAAAAACGTCCTTTACGACGACAACAACAAGCTCCGGAACTTCATACAAATTTATATCAATGGCAAAAACCTGACGGTGGAGGCCCTTTGGGAAACGCCCCTGCCCGAAGATACCGAAATCCTGTTGCTGCCCGCCATCGCAGGCGGAGCACCGATTGTCGACAATACGACGGTAGACAGCCTCATTTCGGACGAAAGAAGAAAGGCGGTCTCGTTCGATGATTCCGAAGTGGAACGCTTCGGCAAACACCTGATGCTGCGTGAAATCGGTGTCAAGGGCCAAAAGCGCATCAAGGCTGCCAAAGTCGTTGTTGCGGGTGCAGGCGCGCTCGGTTCCCCGGTTATCCAGTACCTTGCCGCTGCGGGCGTGGGCACCATCAAGGTCATCGATTTTGACGATGTCTCGCTCGAAAACCTGCAGAGTCAAGTACTTCACGGCACACGCGACATCAAGCGTCCGAAAGTCGCATCGGCCAAGGACAAGGTCAAGAACATCAACAAGAACATCGAACTCGTCGCCGAAAAGGTAAAACTCGATTCCTCGAACATCCTGGAAGAAATCGACGGTTACGATTTGGTGGTCGACTGTTCCGACAATTACAAGGCCCGCTACCTGATTAACGATGCGTGCGCATTGCACGGCATTCCCGTGGTATTCGGAGCCATCTACCAGTTCGAAGGCCAGGTAAGCGTCTTCAATCTGGATGGCGGCCCGTGCTACCGTTGCCAATTCCCTTCTCCCCCCTCGGCAGGGCTCATTCCGTCTTGCTCCGAGGGCGGAGCGATTAGCCCGCTTCCCGGCATTGTCGGAAGCATCCAGGCGAACGAAGCGCTCAAGCTCATCTTGGGTATCGGCGAGCATCTGAACGGAAAGCTCCTGCATATCGACAGCCTGAACTTGACTTCGAGAATCCTCAAGGTGGAACGCAACAGGGCGTGCCCCATTTGCGGGAGCAACCCGACCATCACCGACGTGGAAGAAATCGACTATGAGGAACTTTGCGGGCTCAAGACCGAAAATGAAATTCCGGTGGAAGGCTTTACGCCCGAAGAACTCGCGAAGAAAATCGAAAACGGCGACCCGATGACCATCGTGGATGTACGCGAACCGCACGAACGCGCGATTCTGCGCTTCCCGAACGCCGTCGTGATTCCCATTGGACAGCTCGCCCGCAGGCAAAAAGAACTCGATCCGAACAAGGATACCGTCTTTATCTGCAAGCAGGGCAAGCGCAGCATCCTCGCGATAAACACACTGCGCGAAGCCGGTTACACAGGCCCGCTTTACAACCTGAAGGGCGGTGTCGACGCCATGAAGGACATCATGTTCTCGCATGAAGGCGCATGGCTGTAAAATTTTTTCTTGCAAAATCCTATAAAATTGATAGGAAACGAAACTTTATAGAACTGCACTGGATCCTATCGGCCTTCGGCCTCCAGGATGACGGGGTGCAACACTTAACACAAACCCAAGAGGTAAACCACTATGGCAAATGAAGCTACAGAAAAGAAAACCGGCATCAATGCGCTTGGCGCAAAGGCTGCCTACAACCTGGCGAACGTCACCAAGACCAAGCCGCAATTTGGTGCGCTGACTCCCAAGTGGCTCACCAAGTTCCTTGAATTCAAGGGCCTTGAAACCGGTCTGTTCCGCGTGAACAAGGTCGTAGAAGGCGAAACTCCGCTGGACGTGCTCTGCAGCCAGACCAAGAAATCCGACATCATCCCGGAAGGCTACGTCGAATACGAAACCGAACCGCGCGAATACAAGCTCAATTCCATCTCCACGATCATCAACGTCAACACCGCGATCGAAGATGTTTACAGCTCCCCGTATGACCAGGTCCAAGAACAGCTCGGCCTCGCCATCGAATCACTCCGCGAACGTCAGGAAAGCCAGCTCATCAACAATGACGATTACGGTCTGTTGAAGAACGTAGCCGACTCCCAGCGCATCCAGCCGATCCGCGCCGATGGCCGCCCGACTCCGGACGACCTCGACGAACTCATCACGAAGGTTTGGAAGGAACCGTCCTTCTTCCTCGCCCACCCGCGTGCCATTGCCGCCTTCGAGCGCGAATGCACCCGCCGTGGCGTGCCGCCTGTTGTCGTGGACATCGCCGGTGGCAAGTTCCTCACCTGGCGCGGCATTCCGCTGATTCCGACGAACAAGCTTCTCGTCGACGGCGTGAAGGATCCGAAGTCCCAGGGCGGCAAGACGAACATCCTGCTCGTGCGTACCGGCGAAGCCAAGCGCGGCGTGATTGGCCTGTTCCAGGCCGGTCTCAAGAACGAACACTCTCGTGGCCTCTCCGTGCGTTTCCGCGGTATCGACAACAAGGGTGTCGCTTCTTACCTGCTTTCCCTGTACTGCTCTGCGGCTATCCTTGCCGACGACGCCATTGCAGTCCTTGAAGATGTAGAGGTTGGCGAATACTATGACTACGAATAATCCAGATACCAGATCGCTGGAAGAACTCGCCGGAGTTCCCAATGCGGCTGAACTGGAGCAGTTGGCAAACGAGTACTTTCCGGATTTGACGGACAGTGCTTATGCAGCAACCCCCGCCGCCCCCGAAGTGCAGAACGCATCTGCATCGCAGGGTGTAAGTGCCGCGCAGGGTGCCGCAGCCATCAGCCAGACTCCAGCCTTCGACTGGGAACACCCTTTTGCGACCTATGGCGACCAGCCGACCTCTTCGGCTCCGTTCGCATACGGCGGCAATTCTAGCGATACCTGGCTCAATACGGTTGAAGCCCCTGCGGTTCCTGAATCGCAGTTTGCATCACAGCTGAGCGATGTTCCGGCTGCGCCCGCACCTGCACAAGGCTACTCCCCGAAGGTTGTGTCCAAGACGCAGGCTGCCGAAGCGAACCGCCAGATCGACGCTCCGACATCTCTCGGTGGCGACTCCGTGAAGACGGGTTCTGCAAACAGCGGCGCCAATTCCCGCAACGAATCTATCCGCATCGGTTCCAAGACGCTTGCGCAGATCCATTCTGACTTCCCGATTCTTTCGAAGCAGGTCAACGGCCATCCGCTTGTCTGGCTCGATAACGGCGCTACGACGCAGCGTCCGCAGGTGGTGATTGATCGCCTCAAGTACTACTACGAAAACGAGAACTCCAACGTGCACCGTGGCGCCCATACGCTCGCGGCTGCATCGACGGATGCCTACGAAAACGCCCGTAACATCGTGCGTGACTTTATTGGGGCCCCGTCTTCGCAGGAAATCGTATTCGTGCGCGGTACCACTGAAGCAATCAACCTGGTGGCTAACGCCTACGTGAAGCCGACACTCCAGCCGGGTGACGAAATCATCGTCTCCATCCTGGAACACCACGCGAACATCGTGCCGTGGCAGCTTGTCGCCGAAGAAACAGGCGCCATCATCAAGGTGATTCCCTGCGATTCTACCGGCCAGCTCAAGCTCCACGATTACGAGGCATTGTTCACCAAGCGCACCAAGTTCGTTTCCGTGACTCATGTCTCGAACGTGCTCGGCACTGTGACTCCGATTGAAGAGCTCATCGCCATTGCCCACAGGCACGGTGTGAGAATCCTCATTGACGGCGCTCAGTCTATCGCTCACATTCCGGTGAACGTCGCCGCCCTCGACGCAGATTTCTTCGTGTTCTCCGGACATAAGGTGTTTGCCCCGACCGGTATCGGCGTTGTCTATGGCAAGAAGGAATTGCTGGAAGCGGCAAGACCTTACCATGGCGGCGGTAACATGATTGCCGACGTGACGTTCGAACGTACGATTTACAACGGAATTCCGAACAAATTCGAAGCGGGAACGGGAAGCATCGCCGACGCTGTTGGCTTGGGTGCTGCCCTCCAGTACCTCTCCGAAATCGGGATGCCGTGTGTATTCCGCTGGGAACATGAACTGTTGCAGTACGGCCTCAAGGAACTGAAGACTGTCAAGGGTCTGCATCTTGTAGGTACGGCACTCAACAAGGCTTCTGCGCTTGCCTTCAAGCTCGACGGTTATTCCGACGAAGAAGTGGGCAAGAGGCTCGACGCATACGGCGTTGCCGTACGTACCGGGCATCACTGCGCTCAGCCAGTTCTCCGCCATTTCGGCTACGAAAGTACCGTGCGCCCGACCCTCGCACTGTACAACTCACCGGATGACATCGACGCACTCGTGAGGGCGTTGAAGACATTCGCATAACAGGTCGCGTCTTCGGACGCTTTGAGTGATGAGGTCGCGCCTGCGGTGCTTTGAGCCGCAGGCGAACGACCTCGTACCTCATACCTATTGGAGCTTTCATGCACGAACTTATCCAAGAATCTGAAGTTGAAAAAGCGGTACAGACTATTTTTGCCGATTACAATCGCGGCAAGCATATCGACAATATCGACATCTACAATCGACCCGACCAGGCCGAAATCCAGACGATTTTGCAAAACCTGATTCGTGTGGTTTATCCCGGCCACTTCAGAGACCGCACACACAAGATTTACAACCCGAAAAACAGCTTCGCGGTCATTATCGAAGACACCTTTTACCACCTCCACAAGCAGGTGGCCATCGCGCTGGATTACTGCAAGCTCCGCGGCACCATGACATCCGACGAGCGCAAGATCGAAAGCTACCGCATCTGCAAGGAATTCTTCGCAAAGATACCGCAAGTCCGCGAATTCCTCGAAACCGACTTGCATGCCGCCTACGATGGCGACCCTGCCGCCGGCTGCCTTGACGAAATCATCCTCGCGTATCCAGGCCTTATGACGACAACGATTTTCCGCATCGCCCATGAACTTTACCTGTTGCATGTGCCGGTACTGCCGCGCCTCATGACCGAATACGCGCATTCCAAAACGGGAATCGACATTCACCCCGGAGCATCCATCGGCAAGTACTTCTTTATCGACCACGGCACCGGAATCGTGATTGGCGAAACCGCAGTCATCGGCAAGAACGTGAAGATTTACCAGGGCGTCACGCTAGGTGCACTTTCGACAAGGGGCGGCCAGCGACTTTCCGGCAAAAAACGTCACCCGACCATACGGGACAACGTAACGATTTATGCGGGTGCATCTATCCTTGGCGGTGAAACCGTCATCGGTGAAAACGCGGTCATCGGCGGCAACGCCTTTATCACGAGTTCCGTAGCCGCAAACACTCGCGTGAGCATGAAAAACCTTGAAATGGACTACGTCTCTACCGACAATAAACACAAGACGGAAGAGATTACCCAAAGCGAGGAATGGTATTACATTATTTAAGTATGATTGTTACTTGCAGGTAAAGCCCTGCAGTTCAAGCCCAGCACGCATCTCGCCGTAAGTCGAGGTGCGTTTCATGTCCATGGCCTTCATGAATCGGCAGTCGTTGTCGATATGCATGCGGAATCCCGTCATTGTCGGCGTGACTTCGCCCTTGCCGCTGGCCTGCATCCTGGCGAGAATCTGTTCGCGCTGGGGTTCCATTTCGGGCGGGATGAACCCGTCGGTAACGATATCCACGTTCTCGATTTCGTTCTCGCCGAACACGAACGAGATGGTCACGAGATTCTTGATGCCGTTGAACTGGCCGTTCACCTTGCACACTAGGTTCTTCGGAGAATTCTTCGACTTCTTGGCAGGCTTCGCGGCAGTCTTTTTGGGAGTGTACTGCAGAGCCGAAAGGAGCTGTTCTTCCTTGACGACCCCCACAAGGCGGTCGAGAATCTGCCCATTCTTTATCAGGAAGAATGTCGGGAAAGCTTGGATCGGAAGGGACGCCTTGATTTTGTCGATGCCCGGCTCGTCAATGCCGACTGTCGCCACCTTGATGTCGGGATAATTCTTTGCGATGCCGATGAGTGTCGGAATCATGATGAGGCAGGGAGGGCAGCTCGTCGAGGTGACATCCAGAATCACCGGCTTCTTGGACTTGAGCACCTCGCTTTCAAAATTGCTGTCGTTGACCTTTACGATTCGGATATCTTCGTCGGATGCCGCATTGACATAATTAAAGCCACCTGCAACAAGAACCACGGCCACGGCAAACGCGGCAAAATTCTTTACAAAATGACCTTCGAAAAATTTCATTATATCTCCCTTGTTTTCTAGTGACAAAATAGCAACTTCTTGCGGATAGGATTCCAAAAAAGCTATCTTTCCACCCATGCTACGTTCAAAGTACCAGGCTTTCACGGACACGACTTCCGAGAACGTCTTCAAGGCCAAGAAACAGGCGAACCCCCTCACGCTAGTCGTGCTGGGCTACCTGCTCCTCATAACGGTCGGAGCCGTACTTCTCTGGATTCCCGTTTCCACGCGCGAGCCCATCGACTTTCTGCAAGCGCTGTTCACGGCGACATCGGCCGTGTGCGTCACCGGACTTTCCGTTATCGACATCAGCACCACGTTCACAGGGTTCGGCTACTGGGTTCTCGTTGTCTTGATGCAACTCGGCGGCTTGGGAATCATGACAGTTTCTACGGTGCTTATCCTACTTGCCGGCATGCACCCGGGATTCAATCACCAGTCCGTACTGCTCTCGAGCTTCACGCAGGAAGGTAACGTCGATGCGAAGCGCATCCTCATGGCGGTACTCCCCTTCACGTTCATCCTGGAAGCTATCGGTGGCGTCGTCTACTTTACGCAGTTCAGCGGCATGGAACCGTACGACCGCATTTTCTGCTCCGTCTTCCAGGCGGTCAGTTCTTTCTGTAACGTCGGATTCACGCTGTTCCCCGACTCGCTCATGCAATTCCAGCTCAACCCCGTCATGAACATCACGACATGCGTGCTTGCGCTCGCAGGCGGGTTCGGCTTCCTCGCTATCACGGAACTGCAGTACGCCTTCGACTTCAAGCGCCGCCGGTTCCGCAAGATTTCTCTGCACACACGCATCGCGACCTTCTGCACGCTCGTCATCGTTGCAGCAAGCATCGTCGCCTTCATGCTCACCGAATGGGGCAACACCCTCAACGGGCTAAGCTTCTTCGACAAGCTCCAGACCACGTTCTTCATGGCCTTCACGAGCCGTACCGCCGGTCTCAATACGGTGGACACTCCGGCCCTCTGCGCTAGCTCCCTGTTCTTCTTTATCATCATCATGTTCATCGGGGCAAACCCCGGTAGCTGCGGCGGTGGCATCAAGGTCACCACGGCAGCGGTCATCGGCCTCCTCGGATTTAACCGCCTGCTCGGCCGCGAAAAGACCCAGGTCATGGGCCGCACCATTCCCGAAACCACGGTCGACAAGGCCATTCGAATCTTCGTCGTGGCCATCGTAGTCATAGCACTTGCGACAATGGTCCTGCTCTGCACAGAAATCCCCTCCGGAGTCGGGTTCAACGAGAACGGGACACCTTTCCTCAAGGTTCTGTTCGAAGTGGTAAGCGCCTACAGTACGTGCGGACTTTCCATGGGACTCACGGGCGAACTCAGCACGGTCGGCAGAATCGTAATCTGCTGCGTGATGTTCATTGGACGTATGGGACCATTGTTCCTCATCTCGGCGGTCGCCGGACGAGTCAAGAACACCACCTGGTTCGCTGAAGAAGATATAATGGTGGGTTAGGGATTAGAGACTAGGATCTAGGATCTAGGGGGCGGCTTCGCCGTGACTATTTACTCTAATCTCTAGTCTCTAGTTTCTAGCCCCTAAATTCTAGAGGGCGGCTTCGCCGCGACTATTTACTCTAATCTCTAGTCTCTAGTTTCTAGCCCCTAAATTCTAGGGGCGGCTTCGCCGCCATTATTTACTCTAGCCCCTAGCCTCTAGCCTCTATTTACTAAATTTCATCCCATGGCATCGAAGCAATACATCATTATCGGTCTTGGCAACTCTGCCATCTTCCTCGCCCGTCACCTGACGAGCCTCGGGCACGACGTGCTCGTGGTGGACAACCATCCCGAAAAGGTGCAAGACATTTCGAGCACCGTGTCACAGGCCATGGTCGCCGACTCCACCCGCAAAAAACAGCTCGCGAGCATCCCGCTCCAGAAGGCTGACTCCGTCATCGTCTGTATTGGCGAGAACCTAGAGGCAAGTCTCCTCACCGTGCTGAACTTGAAGGAACTCGGCGTCAAGCACATCATCGCGAAGTCCAGTAGCGCCGCCCACTCGAGCATCCTCGAGAAGCTCGGCGTTTCGGACATTTTCCACCCGGAACGCGACTCGGCCATCGCACTCGCCGAACGCCTGAACCGCCCGAACATGCTCGACTTCCTGCCGTTCATGGAAGGCTTCAGCATCGTCGAAGTCGTGTGCCCCAAGGACTTCATCGGCAAGACCCTGAAGGACTTGAACATCACCCACAAGTACGGGGTGCAGGTCATCGCCATCCGCGACCCGCAGGAACCGACCCCCAAGATCGGTAACCTCGCCGACATCGTGCTGCAAGAAGACGACGTGCTCTTCCTCATCGGCCCGAACGACGCACTCGACAAGTTCAAGAGCTAGCCGCAAAAACGAATTTCAAAAGCGAACGGGCGCCCCTTTAGTTCTAATGGGCGCCCGTTTTTATATCCGGTCTTTCACGAACCTCCCGAACGGGAGGCCTTTTTATGCGAATCGCTTGTGCAGAACCTTGATTTCCTGAATGAACGAGAGGTCCAGCATGCTGATGGACTCTTCCTTGCTCTTCTGGATTTCCACGATGAAGGGAGCCTTTGCCAAGTGCAGGGAGTGTACCGAGAACACGATTTCTTCCTGCTGGGCCATGCGCTTGTTCGGGTCCTTGATCTGGGCGGCAAGAAGCGTACCCACCGTCTTCGCGTAGCGCAGCACTTTCACGAGGTCAAACGTGTTCAGTTTCTGGTAGAGGCTGCCATACTTCGTGGAGTTCATCGTCGTCTGCAGGGAGTCGCTATCGGCGGATTCCTTCAGGTCGTAATCGGGTTTGCCGGCCTTGGGCCAGGCCACCGCAAATTCCTTGCGCCATTCCTCGTCGGAAACGGGCTTGCGGTTGTCCGTAGAACGGTTCACAAACGGGCAGTAACCGAAATTCTCGAGGATATCGAAGGCGTAGCCTTCCTTCTCGGGATTCAGTATAAAACCGTAATTCGGGATAAACTCCTCGACACATTCCATGAACTGTGCGAAGTTCGAAAGTTCCGAAAGGATCTGCTTGTTGTCGATCTTCATCAGACGCACCGAGCGAACACGCACGCCATAGAACGAAGAGTTCCATTCCTCGAGGGTCGAAAGCACGTTTGCAGGCGGTTTGATCCAGCTGCAGAAATGCTCCACCTCGGATTCAGGCATTCCGCTCTTGAGGCCTTCCAGATAAACTTCCTTGGCGAGCGTGAAGCAGAGCATGGTCTCGTCGTTCTTGACATTGGCGAGGCAGGCGAGCGTAAACAGCACGCGCGGAGAAGTCTCGACAGAAACAACCACATCGAAGTTCGGGAGAGCCGAGATGTTCGGCTGCGGCAACTGCACCGACGAAGGAGAAATCCATTCCTTGCCGTTCGTGCCCAGCAACACGGCGGACACCTTGCCCTGCACCATGCGGAAGTCGACAAGGCCCAGGAGCCACAGTTCACGAAGCGGGCGCGGCAGGTATTCCCACGGGAGCACCTTGTTGCGTTCGAGAATGCGGTACGACGGATCCATCACCCAGAAAAGGAATGCCGCTTCCGAAATGCTACGGCCGTCGTTCAAGGATTTCAAAAGTTGTTCAAGATGTCCACGGTCACCGTGGAAGCGACGGTTGAGCCACCAGTTCAAGATGTCCTGGTGCAAGCGGAAACCATTCTTGCGCAAGAACTCAAGGGCATGCTCCGACGGAACAACAAAGGCGTCGTCCTGTTCGAGCCAACCGTTCTGCGTGAGGAACGAGAATATGAGCATGAGCTCGTTCTCGGCGGCCTTCTCGCTCATGCGGCGGGACATGGAGAAGGCCTCGACGCAAAGCATGCGCCCGCGACGGTGCAGCGAGCCATTCGTGTTCACGCGCAATTCCCTGCGCTGGGCAAGGGAGAGGACAAAGCACACGTGCCAGTCCAACATGCGACCAAACGAAACCACCGGCGACGTCGTATCGAACTCGACGGCCTCGTCTATCTCGAAGCAGCCGATAAAGTTGGAAAAGCCCTGATATACGGGAGTCGTGGAAGCGGAACGCCACAGCACGAACTCGCGGCACATGGAGAGCAAAAAAGTCTGAAGATCACGGCTCTTGTTTACCGGGATAGTCAGGCGCAGTTCGTTGAAAGTGAGACCACGCGCACCACTATGATAAAGCAGGTTCAAGCAGCGACGCTGCCAAGGTTCCATTTTCGAGAACAGCGTTGCGATGCGTTCCTTGTCGCAAAAGAAATCCAAAGTCTCGCGCTGAATCAGCGCATTATTCAACAAGCCTTTCTTACCAAAAGCCTTGGCATGTGCAGCACGGAGAAGCGGCTTGGACATGCCATCAAAAAAAGCGTTCAAGTCAAGCATAAGCACCTTACAATAGGGATGCCAAATTTAGAAATTTTTTCTGGTGCACGTGGCTAGATGTACTTCTTCACGTCGTCTACAGAGAACAGGAACTTCTGCTTGAAATTCCATATCTTCTGGAAGGTCTTGCCGTAGTGCTCGGTAACGACGCGATTGTCGAGAATAAGCACCTTGCCGGAGTCACCCTCGGTACGCAGGAGCCTTCCGAGACCCTGGCGCATTTCCATGTACGCCTCGGGCACATAGTAGCTCTTGAACGGGTTCTCGCCGCGCTCCTTGTATTCGTTGCTGAGACCCGCGACCACAGGGTCAGAGGGGTTCGGGAACGGGAGCTTGGTGATCACGAGAAGCTTGAGCGCATCGCCCGGGAAATCAACACCTTCCCACAGGCTCTGGCAACCGAGCAGGCAGGCGCCACGTTCCTTGCGGAACATCGTCACGAGACTGTCGAGCGAACCGTCTACATTCTGGCAGAGCAGCAACTTGTTCTTCGCGGCAAAGGCCGGAGCAAGCGCCGTCTGGGCCTTGAGCATTGCGGCAACACTTGTGAACAGCACCATCGTATTGTCTTCGACATCCGGAAGGACCTTCACCAGCGTATCGTTCATCGCATCGACAAATTCCGGAGCGGAAGGCTTCGGCAGATACTTGGTGACAAAGACGGAACGGCGGCTGGAAGAAACCTGCTGTTCACTGTAGACACGGTAGAACGGCTTCTTCGTAGAGGCGAGGCGGTCCATGCCCATGCGGTGCATAAAGTAGTCCACGGAATTCTGTACGGCAAGCGTCGCCGAAGTGAACGTCGCGGACTTGATCCACGGGTAGAACTTTTCCGCCCACACAGATTCGAAGTGGAGCGGGTAGGCGAACATCTTGAGCGTGTGCGGGTTGTAGGGTTCCTCGAGGCTGAAGACCCAATCCTTGCGCCCGGCCTTGACGATAAACTCGAAGTCCGTCATGTAGCGGTCCATCTCGGCCATGCGGCCATCGGCATCGTTCAACAACCCTTCGATTTCCTTTTTGCCACGGATTTCAGCGAAGGCGGCCTCGCAAGCGGCCTTGACCGCGGCATACGCCTCGGAGAACGAAGTGGTGTCGACATCGTAATCCGCCTGGATGCCTTTCGCAAACACAAGACCGCTACGATTGAGTTTGAGCTTGCCAATCTTCTTGCCGAGCTTCATGAACAAACGATGCAGCGATTTTTCCATTTCGTTGAGGGCAAGCGTGAACTGGTCAAGTTTTTCGACAGTGGCCGAAGAACTTTCCGAAAGGCGGGCCTTGATGGACTCGATAAGTCCGCCACGTCCGTTACGCGCCGGCACAAGCGTCTTGATGATATTGCGGAATGTGAAGAACGATATAGTCCTGCTGAACGCCTGGTTGCTTGCGGCAGGCAGGCGATGCGCTTCGTCGAAAACGATATGTTCGTACGCAGGCAGAAGCGCAAAATCAAGAGAAAGATCCGCAAGGAACAGGGAGTGGTTCACCAGGAGCAAGTTCGCCCCAGAAGCGCGGCGCTTGGCCGAGAGAGAGGGGCACTTCGCGTAGTGCGGGCATTTTTCGCCAAGGCACGATGCGGCATTACTCGCCAGCTTGGACCAGAGGACCCTATTGCGGCCAACACTGAAGGAAGCGCACTCGTTGATGTCTCCGGTCTCCGTCGAAAGCACCCACGGAATGAGCGCCATGAAGGAATCCAGTTCCTCGCCCAGCAGGAGCGAAGAGGACGCCGCCAGTTCCTCGAACTTGCGGAGGCAAAGGTAGTTGTCGCGGCCCTTGAGAATGGCCGGAACCAGTTTGCCGTTGTAAATTCCCATAATCTGCGGGAGGTCGTTTTTCCAGAGCTGCTCCTGCAAGGCACGAGTTGCCGTGCTGATAACCACACGTTCGCCGCTCACGGCCTTGTTCGCAGCGCTCACCAGGTACGCAAGCGTCTTGCCCGAACCGGTCGGGGCCTCGATAACGCAGATGCCGCCCTTGTACATGTTGCGTTCCACGATGGAGGCGTAATCCTGCTGCGTCTCACGCGGCACGAAGCCTTCGACAAACATCGAAAGGAATCCGTTTTCCTTGAAGAATTCACTTACACGCGGAGCCTTTTCCTGCGGGAGCGCAGCGGGAGCGGGCACCTCGGGCAACTTGTACTGGGGCGGCGTCCACTTGCCCTTGGACTTGCCGAATACAGATTCCCAGTCAGAACCTTCGCCGATGCGCTTGATGGCATCGACAAGCCACGGATCCATAGAAGCAATCTTCTCGTAGGCCATTACGAACAACCTACCGCAAGCATCAGCATCGGGCAAGGCGCGATGGGCACGGCTCCGCTCGATGTCCAGCATCTGCACGAGCGTATCGAGACGATGGTTCGGCGCATCCTGGTAGGCAATGCGCGAGAACGTGAGGGAATCCCAGAACGGATGGCTCTCGTAGTCGATTCCCACCTTCTTGAGGGAATTCCTGAGGAAGCGGGAGTCGAACGCGGCGTTATGCGCCACCAGCGGAAGGTCACCGACAAATTCGCAGATCTTGCCGGCAATGTCGGCGAAGCCCTGGGCAGCGTCCAAGTCGGCCTTGCTGATACCCGTCAGGCATTCGATGAACGGACGAAGTTCCGCCTGGTCCGGCTTCACCAGGAAGTCAAGATTGTCCCCCGGCTTGCCGTTGACAAAGCGGACGAGTGCGACTTCGATTATCTCGTCGCTCTCGAACTCGAGCCCGGTCGTTTCCAAATCCACAGCAACAAAATCAGGAATCTTCTTCATTTTTCCATCCTTTATGGCAACGCCGGCAATGGCGACGCCACCAAATCATTTAAAACATTTTCGCCGTTCTTCACCTTAATCGTGTCGTTAGGCGCCCTCCAGGGCTTCCCGTAACGGAACGGGAAAAGCGAGCCCCCATCAGGCGTGAGCTTGCCTTCTTCGGCGTAATAGTAGTCGATAAAATAGTTTCCCTCGACAATGTCGTTGAAGGCGAAGCTTCCATCGGTGCCACAAACCGCATAAGAATACGTTTTGGCATCAATGGAGTAAAGGCGGACTTTCGCACCACCCTTTGCACCAGGAATTTTTCCGCGCAGCATCGCCAGCTTGAGTTTCGAAACCGTCTCGAAGCGCAGCAGGCGGCGATACTTCAACTCGATTACCGTATCACGGACGCCGTTGCTGTCAGCCGCAGCAAGGGTCGTGTCCTGGTAGCCCTGCAAGAAGTCCACATTCACATCGGTCGGCCAGGGTTTCTCATTAAGTACAAGATAACGAATCGGATCAAGGCGCTTGACTTGGACCTGGGTCGTATCCTTGTTTATCGAGACATAGTACGTTTCTTTCAGGGAATCCAGAATCGGCTTGTCATATGCGAAAACTAGCGAATCGTCCGGGAAAGCGGCCTTCGCCTTGCCAAGCATAGCCGTCTTGGAAATCGAGGGGGGCATAGTGTCACCCTTCATTTCCTGCCATTCCCAATCCAATTCGTTACGCAGCGTATCAAGAGGGCGGAACAGGGAATCCTTCGCATTCGCACAAATGAACTTGTACGAAGTTTCCGGCTTGGGCTTCTGGCTAAAGTAGAACCTGGGTTTGTTCGTGGTCGCACCGAGGTAAACGTACGAAGGATAAAATTCCGACTTGTCGGGAGCAACCAATTTGCAGTTCGACGTATCGGCAAAAGTCGAATCAAAATAGACAGGTCGCGTGAACGTCGCTTCGAGCACCGAGGCCCCCGGCTGGCTCAAAGTCGACAGCTCAAGCCTCGTAGTGTCTTGGTCGGCAAGGGGAACCCACAACGTGTCAGCCGTCGCGGAATCCAGCGACAGGTCTCCCGTCCATATGCCCACCAGTTCAGAGCTCGCCTCGATTTTCTGGTTGCCGTTCGCATCCAGGAACGCGACGACGCGGTAGCGTCCCGGGCGCAGCCCGGACAGCACGAAGTTACCCACGCTGTCCGTACGGGTAAGGAACAGTGGAGGCTCCTTGGCCAGCATCGGCAGGGAATCCAGCACATGAGTCGCTGTGTCGCGGTACTTGTCCAGGTAATGGCGGGACTCGCGTTCGCTTCCCATCAAGAAAAGCCCAATACTCGGGTAGACCTTCTTGCGCACCAGGGAATCGTGCACCAGTACGCGTCCAACAAGCTTGAGCGAGTCAATCTTCGCACCCGTCGAAAAAACAATCTGGAAAGGCGTTGCGAGCATGTTGCCGTGCAGGTCCTTGATCCCGCCCGCAAAAGTCACTGTGTAGGTCGTGCCCGTATCGAGTTCGGCGCGCGACGTGAGCACAAGCGTCTTGCCGCTCACCTCGAACTTCATTTTCTTGTCGATCGGCGGCGAAATGGAGACGGCGCTACGCGGCACCGACGCATTGATCCATTCGTCGAATTCCAACTTCACATACAGCTCATTCGGATGATTCGTCGTATTCGGAGCCGGATATACGGCAGCCACACGCGGCGGCAGCTTGTCTTCGGGACCACCGCCGGGAGCCACCTGCGTCGCGCAGGAGAGCAGCATCGCCATTATGGCAAAAGCGTATACAAGCGGCAGGAACTTCATCATCAATCTATCAGGTCAATAATCTTACCAATGCGTGTCCAACGGATCCTGAAGGGCAGGCGCCACCAGGTGAACGGATTCCCAAGCGCGAATGCCTGATCGTCATTTTCAAACGAGAAATAAAGGACGAAGGCCTTGGCGCGGATATTGCGAAGCGTAACAAAACCCCAGTAGCGGCTGTCGGCAGAGTTGTCGCGGTTGTCCCCCATCATGAAGAACAGCGGAGTTTTAATCACATAGTGGTCAATCGGATTGCCATCCACGATAAGCCGTCTGCGAATTTCGAAATGCGGCTTCGCAGCAGAGGAATCGGCCGCAACAGCGGAGCTTGCCGTCGCGGAATCAGCCACTGCAGCGGTATCGGCAACAGGCTGAGCGTTCAAGCGTTCCACGGCACCCTCGAGGTCCTGCAACTGTGCGCCCTCGAAAGCGATGTAGCTGACACGGCGGGTAAACGTTCCCTGCATTTCCTCGGGAATCACGACCGGCAGGAACGCCATCTTCGCATAGTCCCTATAGAACGCAAACGGCATCTTGCCACGGACCGTGTCGCCCTGAGTCACGCGCTGCAACACGAGCTGGTTCCTCTGGAGCAGAGCGTTCAGCGTAAACCCGCGTTCGCTCTCGACAGGAATGGCAAAGTCCTCGAACTCGTAATTGTTCGCTTCAACGCCATCTTTCCACAGCGAGATATCGTATTCCACGCGGGAGTCCGGATTTTCCTGAACCACCACGGAGCGCAGCCACCAAAGCTGCTCAAGGGAAAGCGAATCCACATACAGAGTATCGCCGACGGAAGGAATCACAATCGGCCCCCGTTCATCACGCGGAGAAGACGTGCGATACGATGCCGTCCACTTGCCCTTCGCGGGAAGCGTACGCTGCCACTTGCCATTCACGGCAAGCACGCCATTGTGGACCTGCAACGTGTCCCCGCTAACAGCGACACAACGTTTGATGTAGTCCTTCGGGCCATCGGCGTAATGTACCAGATGCGGCTGGCCATCAGCAGGTTCATGGTCCCAGTAAACATTGCCGAACATGAGCGCATTGAACATATGCGTGTAACGCGCTGGGTTGTTGTCCGGATATTCGGGTTCACCTGGATAGCGGAAAATCACGACATCGCCCTCCTTGGGAAGGGCATAGCCAGGGAACTTCTGATTCGAAAAAGGAATCGGCGAACCGTAGGTAAACTTGAGTCCGAGAAGGAAGTCACCCGTCAATAGAGAATTCTCCATCGAACCGCTCGGAATCTGGAATGCCTGAACCACGTACTGGATAACGATAAGGGCAAGCGCAACCGGAACAATCACTTCCCTGGCCAGGGATTTCAAAAACTTGGGTAACGAAAACTTTTTCTTGTCACTGTCCATCAGGAACTCCAAATTAAAGGTTCTTCACCTTCTTCACAAAATTGCGGCTAACCATCAACTGCGTGTGGTCCTTGTCCCGCAGCACGACATTCAAACGGCTTGCATCCGTCTTGCGCATCTCGGCGATGTAGTCGATAGCCACCAGGTGGGCACGATGAATACGCACGAACGCCCGCGGGTCAAGCCTCTTTTCCAAGTCAACGAGAGGCGTGTCGATAATGTAGCGGTTGTTCGTCGTGTAGATTGTCGTGTACTTCTCCTCGCTCTGGAAACGGATGATTTCGTCCACGTTCACAAGAAGGATGCGGTCGCCAATCTTCACCTGGATGCGCTGCATATACTGATCGCCGCCCTTCACCATGGAACGGAATTTGTCCCACGAGAAATCTCCCGGCATCTGCTGATCCGACACCATGGACGTGAAGCGCTTGCGCAATTTCGCAATCGTCGCTTCGAGGCGGGCGGGCTCAATCGGTTTGAGCAAGTAGTCCACGGTATTTTCCTCATAAGCACGGAGCGCAAAATTCTCGAACGCTGTCGTAAAGACAATCAATGGCATGTCATCGTCCATATCCAGGCCATGCAGCACATCGAAAGCGTTCATGTCCGCCATCTGGATATCCAGGAACACCACATCCGGAGCCAGCTCCTGAATTTTCTCTATCGCGGTCGCCCCGGAAAAGGCCTCACCCACGATTTCCAGTTCCTGCGCATAAGGTTCCAGCAAGGAACGCATGCGTATGCGGGCGAGCGGTTCGTCGTCGACAATAAGGACCCTACACAGCATAAACTACTCCACGACCTTCTGGGAATCGCCCGAGTCCGAAACCACCTTCATCTTGGGCATAGTAAAGATGCGTACAAGTTCACACTTTACTTCGTCTTCGTTCAAATAAACTTGGCCATCATTGGTCAGCAGTTCAAGATTCCCCAAGGAATTGCGTTTAAAATTCCAGTTACGCCACTTGGGCAAAGCGAAGGTGATAACGCTGTCGGCCCCCATCTCGTACTTTCCCTGGAGAGTATCGACCGACATCGAATCCATAACGGTAGTGCGGATTATCGTCACGCCGCTATCGGCAGCCAAAACGACACGGACAATCAGCGCCTTGCAATTGTCACAGGGAAGCTGACCAGAATACTGTCCCGCCAATTCCGCAGGAACTTCTACGCGCGGCAATTCTGGCAGGGGTTCAGACTTTTCCTCGGAGCAAGCAAACAACCCCAAGCAGAAAGCAAGCACAACCAATCTATACTTCATCATAAAGGGAAATGTAGCAAAAATCGAACTAAAAACCCTTTGTATAGACTATCCTGAAGCCCAAGGTGACACCACTATACAGGGGGTCTTTCTTGTCGCGTTCCTTCGGGGCAATTTTCGACACCTTATCGGCCCATCCGCCGCCGCGAACGCACTTGGTTTTCCCTGTTTCCGGGCCGACGGGATTAATCTCATCGTCCGTTGAATAACTCGCATACCAGTCGTTCACCCATTCGGCTACGTTACCGGCCATATCGTAAAGTCCAAAATCATTGGGAATGAACTGAGCCACTTTCGACGGCCCTTTAGTTTGTCCGTAATACGCATATTTGGAAGCTGGCTCGGAGCCCCAATAGTTAGCCGTTTCGTAAACTCCCCCGTGCGCAGCCACTTCCCATTCCATTTCCGTAGGCAAGCGGATTCCCTCGACAGAATAGTCAACCTGGAGGCCATCCAGGAAGTTCTCGTCTCCTATCGACTTGTAGGAGTATACCGTATCTAGGCCAGCAATCTTGGAAAGCGCATTGCAGAACAGAACCGCATCGTACCAGGAGACGTTCACGACAGGCAAGCTATCGTCCTTCTCATCCTGGTCAGGAAGCGTACCCAGCACCTCCTTGTACAGGGCCTGCGTCACTTCCGTCGTGGTGATAAAAAACGAAGTGATGGTGTATTGTATCGAACCGCGATTGAATACCGCAGTTGGAATGTAGACGAAACCTAGGCCGTCTTCGCCATCACCAAAAAGGGAGACATATTCCACTCCCGAGGAATCCTTCCCGAGGGAATCAGCGGCCGTAGAATCTTTTTTATTGCCGGAACCCTTATTGCCCGAGTCCTTCGAGCCCCCGTTCCCGGAATCATCACTATCGGCCGAGCCATAGTGAATATCCGTACTAGGTGCAATTTCCTCTGCGTCGCTACTTGCACCGCAAGCAACGAGACCACCCAGCAACACTGCAAAAGCCGCAATGGCACAAAAGATACAAGACCTTTTCGCAAGAGACATATGCACCCCCTAATGGACAATTCCAACGCGGAAGACCTTCTGTTTTGTATTCCCGCCCTCGAAATCCACTTTCAGACGGGCCGTATAAACGTCGCTGCCGAGCGATTTCAGGTCGAGGTTTTCAAACTGGTTACGGCCAGCATTCAAGTCGCTCATCTTTTTCTTGTAGACGCACAGGCCGGTAATATCGTAAAGTTCGAACGTCGCCGTCTTGGCGGGAGCCCCAATTTCAAAGCGCGCTTTGGCCTTGCCACCCTTCACCGGGTTCGGGTACACGAAGAATTCCGAGATTTCCTTCTTGGCTTCCTTCTTCTTCACGTCGCCCAGGCGGTCCGCGTCAAAGTAGCCCGTGCGTTCGTTGCCACCAGCCGGAAGCGTCCATGCGGCAGCAGAAGAAGCCGCATCGGCCGATGCCTTGCGCAGACGGAATGCAGACAAGCTATTGCGATGCAGTGCGTAGAGTTCGGGACCCGCAGACTTCTTGCCCGGAATCGCATCAGCAACGAAAATACTCATCGGCTGAATAATCATCGTCGAATCCAGGTATTCGTAGCTTCCCGCAGCAATCGGGAACTGGTCCCCGACAGCCTTGCCCTTGCCGGTGTACGCATAGACAAGTCCATCGCTGCTCGGCACAAGAATTTCAGGAGAGTCATCCTTGTTCACGTCAACAATCAGCGGATCGCTGAAGAAACCAAAAATGGGAGATCCGCGGGTAATCTTCACAGGGAATCCGCCTACGGGGAGGCCCGAGTAATCAAGCGCATAAACGAGATTGTCCCCCAGGAATACAATTTCGGGATAGCCGTCCTCGTTGATATCACCCAGCGCAATGCCGGAAGTCTCGTCCTTGAGACCTGTCGTACCCGCAGCGCCGCGCTTGTAAGTCTTGGTCCAGCTCAAGCCCTTCTTGGATTCCACCGTGCTCGAAGCCGTCACCGTCCCGCGGCTTCCCACGGCAACAATATCGACAACACCGTCACGATCCAGATCGGTACATGCCAGGCGGAACGTTTCCTTGCTCTTGCCATTCAGCTTTATTTCGCGGTCTTGCACGTAGGCAATGCCCTGATCCGTCACATAGGCGAACAAATCCTTCTTGTTGGACGTTCCGCAATAAACCAGGTCTTCAATGCCTTCGCGTTCTTCCTCCCGCTTGATTTTCCCGTCGGTCTTCTTGAACACATACACGCCCTGCTTCGTCGCGAACCGAATCTCGTCGCCGACAATCACCGGCCCTGCCGTAGCGGTCTCAATGTCATAATCTTCCTGCATCGGGATGCCGCTTCCGAAGGACGTCTTCACGAATTTCTTCCTGTGCAGACTGTAGACATCCTTGCCATCGCTTGCCATGCCGACCAGCGCACCGAAGCTAGCCCCCACGCGGTACAGCGGAACCTTCATTACGGTATCTTTTTTAGAGACCCGCGGAAGCTTCACCACCGTGTCCGCTGCAAACAAGGTGTCGCCAAGCGCATTGAACACCTGGAGTGTTCCGTCCATCGCGCCCACGACCAAAAGTTTCTCGCCATCGTTTTCGGGATCGTCGACAAATACGGCACCTCTTATGGCTCCAGCAAGTCCCACGTTGCGCGGGAACTTGGAATTGTCGATGCTGCCGTCATCAATGCTGATTGTCACGCTGATAATCGGCGCTACATAGTTGATGACGCTGTCACCCATAAAGGCGTTAGCAGTCTTTTCCTTGCGGGCATTTTTCGGTTCGTTCACCGTAATCTTGATACCCGTATAACCACCTTGCGTCGTCTTCGTATTCGCATAGCCCGTCGGCATTATCGACTTCACCATTTCGAACTTCTCGCCCGACTTGGAACCATAACGTTTGTGCGGCAAAAGGTCCGTTCCGGCACCGTAATCGTAGGCATCGCGGCCGAGCGCATTCTTGAACGTCTTTCCGACACTCAAGATACCGTCAGCCTCCACGAGAGAAATACCGAACTGGTGGTCGCGCAAGGTATCGCCGTTCCAGGCATTCGCATATCCGTACTGCAATCTTTCACGCAGGTACCACTCGTTCACCTTCCACACGGCAATGCCGCTTGCAGGGAGGCCCGCATCATAGGAACTCATCGACAGGATAATCCCGCTCGCCTTCTTGGTATTCTTTTTGCATTTGTCCTTCTTACAGATAGAATCCAGGAACACGTTGCCAATGCTGTCTACCTTGATGGAATCCTTCCAGGATTCGTCGTCCGCAGAAGCGTCGCCGAGTTCAATATAGATGTCGCCGTTCTTTTCCAGGGAACGCTGGCGGTTCTCGATAAGCAGGTACTCATTCGCGCTCAGCGGGACCTTCACGATTTCCGTTCCAAGCCCGCTACCGGCGGCGGCGACATCGACCGTCACGCTCTTGCCTGCAACCGGGCGGACTTCCTTGACCTTGCTCCAGCCCATGTAGGCGCGGTGCCAGGCGTTCGGCAAGGAGGGCATGAACCCGTTGCCCGAACTGTAGCCGGCAAAGTCCATCAGGTCAAAGTAACCTAGGCGAGAAATTCCCTTTTCCACGTCGTAGGTATCCGGCATTCCCAACTCGCGGGCGAGCTGGTTCACCAAAATGCCGTTGATACCCCAGTTCAGGCCATCCTGCGAGGCGGTCTCACTCACGACCATGATCGACCTGAGCGTATCGATGGCAGCATCCTTGAGCACGAGCCCCGTCACCACAGTGGAATCCTTCTTACGTGATTTCTCCGATTTGATCTTCTTTACGGAAACATAGTTGGAATCCGGGGAGAGGTATCCCCAATATTCAGGCGATATGTAGAAGTCCATGAAGTCGCCCGGTGTATCGGCACCGTCGGTGCCCATGGAACCTCCGTCCACAAGGCGGCTTGCGCCCGCATGGATAATCATGTAAGCACGCTTCGTGTTCGGGCTCTTGGGCAGCGGATCCTTAAACGGGGAATCCTTCGAACCATGCGCCGCCATCACTGCATCGTAAACAAAGGAAAGGTAGTCCTGCGCACGGGCCAGGCCATATGCGGCCGTCTTCTCGCCCTTCATCTTCTTCGTGCGGTTATAGTCAATAATCGGCTTCTTCAATTCATAAACGGTCTGTCCCGAAGACGCCCTGGGGAAAATCTCCGCCTTGACGACTAGCTTGCCCCCGCTCGCCGCCTGGAAATAGGAGTTCGCAAATTCAAAATGCTTCTGCCAGTACGAAACGGAATTGCGCATCTTCACGGGATCGAGGCTGTAGACCTCCTTGTTCTTCAAGTCGGAACCGAACGTGCCGTCACCTGTCGTAAGGGAGTTGTCCGGCGATTCCTTCTTGAACTGGACCAGGAAGGCATAGACTTCAAGCGTGTCTACCGCGAAGGCGGCAGAAGAGAACATGCAAAGCAAAAGGGCTAGAACTAATTTCATCATACTTTATCCAATCTACAAAAAATCATCACTCGATACGCTGGTAACTTTTGGGAATATTGAGGCGCCAGACGCCCAGACTGAAGGCTTGCCCGTGTTTAACGGTCTTCACCTGGATTTCTAGATACTTTTTCCCGTTCCGCTCAAAGACAACATGCGCCGGGACCCTCGTTCCCTCGAATTCCTTGAATCCGTCAAACCGTACCGTTTCGGGCTTACCGTCGCGACCTGTGCGGCGAATCCAGGCAACGTCATTGCCTTCCTTGCCGTAGCTAAACTCGCGCCCGTTCGGCTCCACGGCCTTGCCGTCACCCATATCCTTGTACCCCTCGGGCAAAAGCTTTCCCTCGAAAACGGAAGCCACCTGGTGGATATGCACCATGGGAATCGCGCTGTCGCTGAAAATGCCCACCATGTAGCCCGCACCCTTCACGTACATTTTCTCCGTCGGAAACACGACCTGCCAGCCTTCTTCTTGCCAGAGGATGCTCGCAACACCGATGCCCATCGCCCCGGTGAGTTCCATACGATAACGCTTGCCAGGCACAGAGAACAGCACCGCATCAAATTCCTGTTCCTTGCCACCCTTGTCCAAAAGCGTGAGCTTGAATTTCGCCCTCAGACTGTCGGGAACAGCAACCACGGCAACGGCGGCATCTGTGTTGTGCGAAGCTTTCGAGCCAGCACAACCGCAAAGTGCCGCGACAAACAGCGCCATAAGCGCCAGCACGGCAAAAGGAACAAACCGACATGCCGGAAAAATCTTTCTTGCAGCCCCGAACATAGGCGCCTACTTTTTATTGCCCGAGAAGAAGGCCTTGGCGTCGACGTGGTTCGGGTTCAGCTTGAGCAGGGTCTTGTACGACTTGGTGGCTTCCGCCTTCATTCCGAGAGCCGCCTGGATAGCACCGATATGTTCCCAGTACACAGCGTCCTCGTGCATGTTCTTCACATCGATAAGCAACATCACGTCGTAGGCCTGCTTGTAGAGCCCCTTGCGGTAAAGCCCCCAGGCCTTGGAATCCAGATACGCTTCGCGAGCAGGACCCTTGCCAATCTTGTCAAGCGCTTTCTGCACAAGGGCCAAGCCGCGGTCGACATCGGCAGCGGAGCGATTCATGTCGATAAGCGAATAGCCGTAATAGTTCATGATTTCTGCGAAATCAAGTCCTGAAGATTCCGGTTGCTTCAGCAACAGTTCGAACATCGCAAACGACTCGTCGTAGCGTCCCATGCGCTCCAAGTTCATCGCCATATACACGCGCGTCCCCATGTCCGAGGAATCCGCAAGCAGCAGGCTTTCCCAGAAAAGTTCGGCGCGTTCGCGTGCCTCCTTCGCATAGGTCTTCATCGAATCGTTGGCGTTCACGTTCTTCTCGATGTCGCTCGCCTCGAACGTGTATATGCGCGCATAGGCGTTGCGGAACTGCCTGTGCATGCGGCTGGCCTGCTTTCTCAACTCGTTCGCCGACGCAGAATCCACTCCGACAGGCGGGTTCCACTTGCTCCACACGGCAAGCAAGGAATCGAGCATTGCATAGGCTTTCTTGTATTCGCCCACATAGCCGTACGTCATCGCAAGCATCGGCTTCTCGCCGCCCATCGATACAGAATCGGCCTTCTCGGCATAAAGCACGGCATTCTTCTTGTCGTTTTCGCTCAGCGCGATACTCGCCAGCGAACGGTAGGCATTCGCCACGTAAACAGGTTGCGACTCCAACTCCTCGGCAGCCTGCTTCAGGTGTACCTTCGCGCTGTCGAGTTCCATCGCTATATATTCATGATGCCCCAAGAAATTCGTGAGAATCGGAGTGCGGACGGAATCCACATAATACTTATGTTTCAGGAACTGGAATGCACTATCCCTGTTCTTTTCGGTCATCGCCGTCATCACACCGACAACGATCTTCTCGGCGACCGCATCGGAAGACATCACCGTATCGGCAATCGCGCGGGCCTCGGCAAGGCGTTTCTGCAACAGCAGGATCTGCACCATCTGCTGCAGCATGGCCCTGTCACCGTTCGCATTGTAGGCGGCCTCCAGCAAGTCCACTAGGGCGGAATCCTTGTTCATCTCGGCGAGCAGCGCGAACTGGCGCTGGAACAGCGAAGGCATGTAGTTCACCTGGGGCAGCAACAGCCCGTACACGCGCACAAGTTCCTTCTTGTCCTTGATGATTTCCAGGAACAGGCTGTAGTCATAAAGCAGAGCCATATCCTGATAGTGCGAAGAATCCAGACCCAGGTTGAAATACTTCCGTGCGGAATCAGCCGAGCCGTCCTTCACATACAGGTGGGCAAGCAGCGCATAGTGGCGAGCAAGTTTCTTACCCTTCAGACGGTTTGCCTGCTGTGCGTACACCAGCGCAAGGGAATCCTCGCCACGGTCGGCAAGCCTGTCAGCAACTTCGAAGCCCAGATAGCGGCTACCGGGGTCAGCCTCGTAGGCCTGGCGCAGCAGCGCCTCGGACACGGCATGTTCACCACGCATTTCAAGATTGACGGCCTGCAAATATGCCGCATGCGCAACATCCAGATTCCGGGGGTACACAACCGTGTCGTGCTCGGCTTCCTGCTCCTGTTCTACCGCAGGAGCGGATGCAGCAGCTGTCTTGTCGGCCTTCTTCGCGGGCGCAGAACTGCACGCGCCCAGCAGGAACGCGCACATTGCGAACGCAACAAAAGTACCGAACAAGCCCTTCATAAACTTCCCTAGTCAACTATGACGAAATTGATCTTGGTGTCGGGCGGGAGATAGTCCCCATACTTCGGGGACGTCTCAAGGACCGTACCGGGAGCGTAGCCCCTATCTTCGGGATCCTTTATACGCTTAATCTTGCCGACGACAAATCCAAGAGTCTCAAGTTTCGCATAAACGTCGTCTAAGGGGGTCCCTTCAAAATTCGGGAGCAAAATTTTGCCCTTGGTAGCACCGGCCGAAATCACGACCTTCACGGTATCGCCGATGCGGACCTTATCACCCGCAGCCGGGATCGTGCGAATCACGACGCCACGCGGAATGCTCGCATGCGCGCCCTTCACAATTTCGCCCTGCACAAGCCCCGCACGCGAAAGCGAGATGGAGGCCTGCTTCTGGCTCGTTCCACGGAGATCCGGGATCACGACTTCACGCAACCCAAGGCTCGGCGTAAGTTTCACCGTGCGGCCCACTTTCGCTTCGCGACCCGCCTTCGGCATCTGCACGAGCACCTTGCCCGCGGGCACCTGGGCGCTGTAGCGGCCCTCTTCCAGCCATTCTGCCTTGAACCCGGCTTCGGTCAGGGCGGCTTCGGCAGCGGCCTGGTCCATGCCCTCGAGGTCAGGAACAATTTCCGTGCTAGTGAGCTTGCCGGCAAAAACCGGCATGACAATCTTATCTACAAAAAAAGCCAGGATAACAAGCGCCACGGCCCAAATCAGAAGAGCCTTGACGACAGGGCGCCGCGTCAGCTTCGCCCAGATAGCCTTTAGTTTATCCATAATTAGCCCTTGGTTGCCCTTTCCTGGAGCATGTCTTCGTCGAAGATCACGATGTCCTTTCCGGTCATCGCGATTGCGCTCGTCTTCACGAGCAGCGAGCAGATGCGGCTCACGGTCTCGCGTGTCGTACCGGACATGTCGGCCAGCTGCTGCTGCGTGGGACGGTTGTGGATGACCGTGACCATCTTGCCGTTGTCCGTGTGGATGCGCACACCGCGTTCCTGCATCAGGTTGAGTAGCGTTCCCGCCACGCGCCCGCTCACGGACATCGTGGAGAGCGACCCGATCTGGCGGTTCGCCTTGCGCAGGCGCTTGCTCATCTCGCTCAACAGGCCCATCGCGATTTCGGGCGACTGGCGGATGAGCGTGAGGAAGGATTCGCGGTGGATGATAAGCAACTGGGCGTCCGTGACCGTGCGGACCGAGGCGGACCTGGGTTCGCCGTCAATCAGGGACATTTCACCGAAGAAGTCTCCACGTTCCAGGAATGAAAGGATGGTCTCGCGTCCGTCGACGCCGGTCATATAAACCTGCACGGAACCCGAGGCGATCAGGTACAGCGCCTGCACCGAATCATCCCCTTCCAGAACCACCGTTTCGTCGCGAACGAAGTTCTGGGCGACAACCAAATTCGCGAGCATCTTGAGCTGCTCCTCATTCAGTTCCGAGAAGAGTTCCACACCTTTCAACAAGCCAAGAATAGATTCGTTCATATAAATCTCCTTCGGTTTTCAGGTTACTAATCTAAATCCACAATAATGCTCTGGTCGCGCTTTGCGCCAATAGACACCATGCCAATCTTCACGCCCACGAGTTCCGCCATGCGGTACAGGTACTTCTTGGCGTTTTCCGGAAGTTCGTCGAACTTGCGGCACTTGCTCGTGTCGACCTTCCAGCCCGGCATGTCCTCGTAGACAGGCGTGCAGCGTCCGACCTTGGACAGCTGGTTCGGGATGAAGTCGAGCTTTTCGCCGTCGCACATGTAGTGGGTGCAAATCTTGATTGTGTCGAACGTGTCGAGCACGTCGAGCTTCGTGATGGCGAGGTGGGTCAGGCCGTTCACCACGGCAGCCTTGCGGACCACCGGGGCGTCGAACCAACCGCAGCGGCGGTTGCGGCCCGTCGTTGCGCCAAACTCGTTACCGATGTTGCGCAGCGTGTCGCCAGTCTCGTCCAAGAGTTCTGTGGGGAACGGGCCGTTGCCTACACGCGTCGTGTAGGCCTTTACGACGCCCACCACCTGATCCAGCACCGTAGGACCGATGCCGGCGCCGCAGCTTGCGTAGCCCGCGACGGTGTTGCTGGACGTGACGAACGGGTACGTACCCTGGTCCACGTCAAGAATGGTGCCCTGAGCACCTTCGAACACGAGACGCTTGCCTTCCTTGACGGCCTTGTAGAGCATCTCGCTCACGTCGCGCACGTACGGCTTGATTTTCTGGCCGAGATCGAGGTAGTCCTTGATGACCTGTTCGGGGTCAATCTCGGGCACATCGTACATCACCTTGAATTCTTCGTTGTGGACTTTCGCCATGGCCTCGACACGGGGACGCAGTTCGCGTTCGTCCATAAGGTCACCGACGCGCACGCCGATACGGTTCACCTTGTCGCTATAGCAAGGACCAATACCGCGGCCGGTCGTACCGATAGCAGCCTTGCCGGCCTTCTTTTCCTTGGCCTTATCAAGAGCAGAATGGTACGGGAGCACAACGTGGGCGTTGTTGGCAATAAACAGGCGGCCTTCCGGGTTGATGCCCTTGGTATGGAGGTCCGCAATTTCGGCGAGGGTCTGCACCGGGTCAAGAACGACACCGTTGCCAATGACGCAAATCTTGTCCGGATGCATAATGCCGGACGGAATCAGATGGAACACGAACTTCTTGTCACCGACCTCGACAGTATGGCCGGCATTGGCACCACCCTGGAAGCGCACGATGATATCAGCATCGAGCGTCAAAAAATCAACAATCTTGGCTTTTCCTTCATCGCCCCACTGGGAGCCGATCACAACACGATTTGCCATAATTCCTTCGTTTTAATCCTCATATTAAAAAGGGAAACTCCAAGGCACCTCCCAGGAGCCCTTTTTCGCCATAAAGATAGCAATTAGTAACTAGTAGTTAGTAATTGGTAGTTAGGATAAAATCCCCAAAAACACGAAAAAAGGCGCGATTAAAGGGGCGTTAGCTTGGACATAAACCGATTTTGGGTCAAAAAACAGCTTTGGGGCGTATAAACGACACCAACATAAGCCACAGATCCAAGTAAAAAAACGCCCCTTATCAGGGGCGCGTTTCTTCTTATAAGAGATTACCTCCACCACGCGTTGCTCGAGACAGACTCTCTTCAGCCTCTCAATGACAACGGGGTCGCGGCACTCGTGACCAGAGTTCGAACCTTACGGCACTTCGACAGAATCGAGAATCTTCTGCACGACGGTTTCGGCGGAGACTTCTTCCGCTTCGGCCTCGTAGCTGAGGATAATGCGGTGGCGGAGCACTTCCATCGCGACAGCCTTCACGTCTTCCGGCGTCACGTAGGCACGGCCCTGAATAAACGCATGGGCCTTCGAGGCCTGCGCAAGGCCGATAGAAGCACGCGGAGATGCACCCACTTCCACAAAGCCCACCAAGTCGCTGCGCTTGATGCTGCCCGGATCGCGGGTCGCAAGCACCAGGTTCACGATGTATTCGCGGACGCGTTCGTCCACGTACACCTGCTTCACCATCTGGCGTGCGGCGAGGATGTCTTCCTTCGTGGCAACAGCCTGCGGTTGACGGAGTCCCGCACCGGCAACGGCATCGAGAATCTTCATTTCGTCGGCCTTGTTCGGGTAGCTGACCTTCACCTTCAAGAGGAAACGGTCCACCTGAGCTTCTGGCAGCGGATACGTACCTTCCTGTTCGATGGGGTTCTGCGTGGCGAGCACCAGGAACGGTTCGTCCAGTTTGAACGTCTCGTCGCCAATGGTGATGTGGCGTTCCTGCATCGCTTCGAGGAGGGCGCTCTGCACCTTAGAAGGCGCACGGTTGATTTCGTCGGCGAGCACAAGGTTAGTGAAAAGCGGTCCCTTGCGCGTCTCGAACTTGGATTCCTTCGCGTTGTAGATCGTGGTACCCAGCAAGTCCGCCGGCAACAAATCGGGAGTAAACTGAATGCGCTTGAAGTCGAGCGACACGGCATCGGCAAAAGCCTTCACCGCAGTCGTCTTGGCAAGGCCCGGCAGGCCTTCCAGCAGCACGTGACCGTCCGCCAAAATACCCGTCAAGATGCTTTCGACCAGAGCCTTCTGGCCAATCACCGTTCCTTCCACTTCACGCAGCAAATTCATGCAGAACGCACTCTGCTGTTTAACCTTTTCCGAAAGTTCCTGAATATCCATGCGATTTTACCTCTGTATGTTTTTTAACATGCGTTAAGATACAAAAATCGTAGAAAAAAAGCAAATCGGCATGACTACGAGCGAATATAGGGCGACTTTCATAAGCTCACCCCGGCCCTTCGACAAGCCTAGAGACCTTAGAGGTTCCTATTTTTGCAAGTTCAGGCTGGCATTCGCAGCACCGTACAGGCTGATGCTGTAATCCTTGATGATGTACACCGGGATCTTATTCAAGAGCGGGCGGATGTTCGGGTTGTAGTTCTTTTCGAACCACTTCATGAACAAACTATCGCGTTCCAGCCAGCGCAAATCCTTCTGCACAGTACCGCCAGCGAGGTAGAGGCCACCCAGCGGCAAGAACAGCGTAGAGGCATCGCTTGCAAAGCGGGCGAGCATCTTCACGAACAGGCGCATCATCTCGGCAGCCACAGGATCGGTGTCGCTTGCACGGCTGATGTACTTCGGGCGATCGTTCGGTTCGGTTTCTTCAATCTTCTTGAACGCCTCGTTGTCGGGCACGCCGCGAGTTTCCTTCCACCATTCGTACATGTTGCGCAGCCCCATGCCAGAGACGAGCGGTTCCACGCCCGGCACGGTGCCAATCTTCTTTTCCATGTAGTCGTGAAATTCCTGGGAATCCTTGTCGAACGGGGCGAAGGTGGAATGTCCGCCTTCGGAGCATGCCGGGATGTACTTCTCGCCGTCAAAAGCGAGGAAGCCCACACCCATGCCGGTACCCGGGCCAATCACGGCCTTGGTCGCCTTCTGCGGGGCAGGTGTGCTGCCGTCGGTATGGACAAGCTTGAAAATCTGCTTGGGGTCGTCCACGTCGAGCGTGGGAATGCCGTAGCTGATTGCCATAAAGTCATTGATGACAAGCGTCGGGATGCCGGTCGCCGCGGTAAGGGCTTCGCCGTCCACGCTCCAGGGCAAGTTCGTCATCACGCACTTGTTGTTGGCCACCGGGCCTGCGGCGCTGATGCACACGTGGCTGGGCTTCAATTCGGCGCGGGATTCGGCCGCAACCTTGAGTGTCTCGCGGATGGGCTCATCGAGGCCGCAAATATCCTTGGAGGGGCACACTGTTTCAAGAATCAGGGTAAACTTGCCATCCTTGTAGCCGACAAGGCCAAGGTTCGTGTTGGTACCGCCAATGTCGCCAGCGAGGACGAGTCGGTCAAATTTCGCATCGGGATTAAGCCATTTGATTTCCATAGTAAAGCTCCGTTTTACAACTTGAATATAGGAAATAAAATTCCGACAGGCCCCAAAAATTACGTTTGTTTGTCCGTTCCGGCACACATCCGGATTCCATTTAGATTATTTTATTATAGCCGTAGGTGAAAAAGAAGGCAGAGGAATCGAAAATGACGACATCCGAAGACATACTCAACAGGAACGAAAGCGAGGCGAACCTGCTTGCAGGAAACCTCATGCTCATCATCTGCGTTATATCAGTCGTCCTGATCTTACTGCTCCTGATTCTCGGCTCGTTCATCCCCTTCGATCTTCTCCTGCCGCTCCTGATTTCTGGGAACATCATCCGTATCTTGCTTTTCCTCCTTATCCGGCAGCGCAAAGGACGCGGGCCCCACCTGAAATGGGTCATTACCCTGTACATCCTCGCCCTAGCCACCATTGTCTCGACGTTGTTCGGCCAAATGGAATGGGTGTTTTTTGCAGGCCCAATCTTCATCGCCACCCGCTATTACGACGTCCGGTATACCCTCAAGATAGGCGCAATCACCATTCTCTGGGCTATCGCCTTCAGTTTCTGCCTTATTCCCATCAGCATATACTCCGGGCTAATCGACCTCAACCTCGCAGAATTCGGTGAAGAAGTCATCCTCAACGTCCCCGCAGGGTTCCTCGGACTGAACAAGGCAGTCAATGGCGCCGCTGCGAACCTTGACCTCACATCCATTTTCGGAACGGTGGCCATGTTCGACCTCAAAGCCACGCTCATCCTAAGCGTGCAGGTGATTCTCGCCGCCCTCATCGCCAAGAACGGGCGCCAAATCATCAAGAACGAGATTACGGCCGTTAGCGCAATCGCCCAACAGAAGAGCAACGACCTCGACATCCTCGACGCCCTTGCCGACAACATCAACGAGCTCTATTTTATCAACCCCTTCACTTCGACATTCACACACGTCATCCGCAACAGGAACAAATACTTGGAAGCCCTCGGAAAGTACTTCGTCTTCTCGGAAGACTTTTTCGAGAGCGTTGCAAAGAACATCGAGCCACATGTTCATGAACTAGACCGAAACGCATGCCGGCGCTTCTTCTCCAAGGAAAACTTCATGCACATCTTTGTCACAGGCGAACCTGAAATTATCGAAGCCCGGTGGCTCTTCTCGGGCGAAGTTTTCTGGGTACGGAGCAAGGCTATCCGCGGATACGACAAGAACGGAGAAAAGAGCGTCGTTCTCAGCGTGGAAGAAATCTCACCGGAAAAAGAAACGCAAAAGATGACATCCGTGCTAGCAAGCCTTGCCGGCGATTTCGACTACATCAGCCATATCAACATCGAGAACAACGAAGTCACCCGCATCCACACCTCAGCAAGGTTCCTGCAAGAAATCATTTCCATCGACCACAAAACCCCGCCCAGCACATTCTCGGTAGACAACTTCAACATTTTCATGTCCAAGATTATCCATCCGGACGATCTCCCGGATTTCCTCAAAGACGGCATGAACATGACCTTCCTCCAACTGTTGCGCAAAGAAAAAATCATACAGTTCCGCTGTCGCGTAAGGATGGACGGTGGTTTCTCCTGGCACAACGCTAAGCTTATCATTGATGAGAACAATCCTTCCAGCTACGTTGTCGGCCTGATGGACATTAACGAAATTGTCAAGTCCGAAAAAGAACAAGTCAATCGCGCCGTTTACGAAAACGCAAGGACTTTTGCCAAGGCATTCACCCAGCGCTACGCCGTTGCCTACTACGCCGACCTAGCCAACAAATCGGTTACAACATTCCAAGGAGAAAAAGTCACAGACCGGTACTACGATGGAAGCCTCACCTATATGGAATCGGCAGAAAACTTCATCATGGAGAACATTCACGAAGACGACAGGGCAAGGATAATCCAATACATCCAGCCCGACTACATCCGTCCGCGTCTCGAAAAGGAAGGGTCCTACTCCACGACATTCCGCGATATCTCCACGACACCATGCAAGCTCTTCCGCATTGAAATTTTCTGGGGACTCGACAAGGACCACGCCGTATTTGCGATAAGCGACATCACGGACAAATCTTCCGAAGAAGCGCAAGGCTAATCGTTTCCGCCGCCCCGATTTAAATATATTGTCGGTATGCTGCACCTAAAATTCTCCCTGAACCTCGAAGACCTTGCCGACGAACTGATCAAGGCCGTCAAGGATTCTTGGGGAAACCCGTTCCAGGCCCCCGTGATAATTTTCCCGGACCCGAAACTGGAGCAGTGGTTCAGGCTGCACTGGGTAAAAAAGTGCGGGACGCTAGCGAACTTGAACTCCATGATGATAGACAAGTTCCTGCTCAAGATTCTCCACGAAGACGATAACACCAAGAAGAAATTGAACGCAGACCTGCTGCGAAACGTCATCTGGGCATACCTCTACGGAAAAGAGGATGTCGAGACAGAAAAAACGTCGGCAGAAGGCACCGAGATGCGCAACTACCACCTGTTCGGTGACGAGGTTGTGCGCTATCTGGAAACGGATGGCAAGCTTGACGAGCAGCACCTCTTTGACCTTTGCGGAAAGATAGCCGCACTCTTTTTGGAATACGAGACTTCGCGACCGGCCGGGTTCATCCGCAAGGGCGGTTCCGGCGACCTCGCCGAAGGCATTCTCGACCGCTGGCAACAGGGTGCCCTGCAAGATTTTTTCGACGGTGGCGACCGAGAAAAATGGCAACGGACGCTCTACTCCAAGATATTTCATCAACACGGAGACAGGCCATCCTTGTTGACCCGTGCATTTGATGCGATGAACAGGCGCAAGAACGAGAACCATTCACAAAAATTCGACACCATCTACCTGACCATACCCTTCCTGTTCAAGGACTGCATGGATAACCACGACGGGAATTTCCATTGCGAGCAGTTCATGGGCGAAAACGGGCCGCTGCCGGTATTTATCTTCGGGCTTACGGGCATGGGACAGTTCTACCGCGTCATCTTGCAAAAGTTTGCCGAAAAGCACGAGGTATATGCCTACATACAGAACCCCTGCATGGAATTCTGGGAAGATGCAGGCACGCCGATCGGAGACATCCACCGCAAATGGAATTCGCGCAAGGGCAAATGGCAAGGCGAATCGGGACCCATCCCGGACAACATCCGCGACAGGCTCTGCACCCAGCTTGACGAAACAGCCGATCCCGATGACGACGACTCCGAACAGGGCATAGACTCTACCTCCGAAAATGCGTTGTTATGCTACTGGGGAAAATCCGGTCGGGACAACATAAAGCTCTGGTGCCAGGCGGCCGACTACGATTTTGAATTTGCGGGCGACATAGATTCCGGCGAAGACGGCGCCATTTCCACCGATACGCTTCTGCACAAGGTGCAGTACATGGTCGCAAGCCGCAAGAACGAGCTGCCCGGCCTGGCATCCAGCAAACCGGACGAAAGCTTCACGCTGACCGCCGCCCCCACGAAAGAACGCGAGATGGAAGCGCTCCACACGCAAATCTGCAAACTGCTCGCCGAAAAGGACGCTGAAGGCAATCCCGTAAACCGTATCAGCGACATCCTTGTTTTCTCGCCCTGTCTAGACGATTATCGCACCGCCATCTACCAGGCATTCGACCAGAATTCAGGAACGCCGCAAGGCAAAGACGCCGAGGGAACGGCCATGCACATTCCGTTCTCGATTGTCGATTCTCCCGCGAAGGCATCGCTCACGACCGAGGCTCTAGAAGCACTTTTCTTCGTGCAAAAAAAATGTAGCCTGAACCGCCCCGCATTCTTCAGCCTCATCCGCAATCCCGTCGTGCAGAACACGCGCCATATCACCGACGACGACGTGGGCGCCTGGGAAACATGGGTCAAGAGCACCAACACATTTCGCAAGCGTACACAAGACGACGACTGGAAAAAGAACCTACGTAGAATCCTCGCGTCACGATTCGGCACGCACACCATTGACATGGACGATGGCGAATGCCTTCCCTACGCCGACATGAAGAGTGCAAACAGCGCTTCCTTGAACCGATTTGCGGACAGCATCGAGGAACTCGAGGAATGGATTGGACTCGCTCAGAAAGAGCCTGCTGTAACGCAGCCCCTGCTAGATCAGATTGCGACATTCCTCAACAGTTGGATTGCCATGCCGAACCCGCCGGAAGGATTCGCCGGGGAAACCATCATTTTCCAGAACGTGACTGCAGCGCTCGAAAACCTTCGCATCCAATTCGATGCCGGAGCACAAAGCATTTCGTGGGAATGTATTTCGCAGACACTGTGCTCTGCTGCGCAAAGTTCCGAATACAGCTGCGGCAACCTTTTCGTCAACGGGATTACCTTCTCCAAGTTCATCCCCAACAGGATTATCCCCGTAAAGCACCTGTTCTTTATCGGGGCGGATTCCACAAGTTTCCCAGGCACCAAGACGCAGAACACGCTGGACCTGCGCAAGGCCGTGGCCCCGTGGCCCGGCGACGACTCGCCCATCGCCAAACGCCGCTACGCATTCCTGTGCCAGTTGATGTGTACAAAAGAAAGTTTCCACATCAGCTACGTGAACAAGAACATCGTCAAGGACGAGGATCTGTACCCCTCTTCCGTCGTCAATGACATCAGGAATTTCCTTAAAAACGCCATCAAGAAAAGCGCCAAGGCCGAAGGCACCACCCTCACTGCGGCCGAGGCAAAAAAGCAGGCCGAAGAGTTGTGGAAGCAAAAGGAAATCCCGCTCGACGAAACTCGCCCCTACAGCGACTTGTTCACCTCGAAGGAATTCCGGAACAAGGCCGTGTACCAGGAAATGGTTTCCCAAGGAGAATCGGCCCCCTCGCAAAGCAAATTGCCCGAAGCCGAGACCAAGTGCCCGGAACGGGTCAGCATTTACCAGCTCAAGAGTTTCCTGAACGATCCGCTCGAATTCCGTGTTTCCCAGATGATGCAATCCGACGAGGACGAATCCGCCCCCGAAGAAGATGCCTATGAGCCTATCGACTTTGACCGTCTTGAACAGAGTTCACTCATGAAGACCATGATCGCCACGGCGATTGATGAAAGCGTAAACGACCTCGAAAAACTGCGCAAGACATACACGCTCGAGGGAAAAATTCCAGACGGTGCATATGGCGACAAATTGTGGGAAGTCGCCGAAATCCGCAAGGAATTTCTTCTTGAACAGATGCAAAAATTCGAAGATTCCCCGATATGTCAAAAGGGACAGTGGACTTTCAAGGACAAGATAGAAGTGCCCATTACAAATCGCGATGGCAAACGCTGGACACTGACAGGTTCGCTGGACTGGTGCAACAAGGAACAAAGCCATATCACCAGCATAACGACTTCCAGCATGTCGGGAAAGGCAGGCAACAAGACCTTCCCCAACAGCAAATACACAAGCCAGTACATGGCTGCCCTCGCCCTCATCGCGCAAAAAAATTCCTGCGGCACCGAGAGCGTGGACATTTCGATATACAGTACCAATGGGAAAGAACCCAGCAGGGCAAATGTGCGCATGACACCTGAAGAAGCACGAGAAACGCTCTCCGCGCTTTACGATAAGGCCTTCCAACAGAAATATTCCAAGGCCGTCCCCATCGACATGGTCGACATGGAAATCAACAACTTTGCCGACTATAGTAAGGGTCTTGCCGACGCCTGGAAATACTTCGACAAACGCCACCTACTCGACAAACGCAAGGACACAGGATTTGACCCGCAGAAAGATTTCGGCGGAGAAGGCAGCGTGTGGCAGGACGAAGCGAAAAAGCAAAAGAAGCTCTTCCGCATCAGTATCGGTTCAACGGACAATCAGGAGGTCGAAGGATGAGCATCGAGCAATTCATCGATCCCCGCCAAAACCTCTTCATCGAGGCTTCCGCCGGAACAGGCAAAACGTACACGATCCAGCAAATCGTGGCCCAACTCGTAAACGAAGGCTGCCCGCTCAAGAAAATCCTTATCGTCACCTACACCGAAAAGGCTGCCGGCGAGCTGAGGGACCGTATCCGCAAGAAAATGGAAGAAGTTTTGGACACCGGAGACACGGACCGAGCCACCGCCGAAAAATTTGAAATAGCCCTACGCAATGTCGACAACGCAGCGATCTTCACGATCCATTCTTTCTGCCAGAAGGCGCTGAAGGAATTCGCCTACGAAGCAGGCCGACCGTTCGACCTTGCGATGATCGATGACAAATATGTAGGCGACAAGATAGACTCCTGGGCCCGCGACAAGTGGCCAAACAATGAACTCTACAAAAAAATCCTTGAAAAAGCATCGGCGACAGACGTACTTACAGATACGCTCAAAAAGCGCCTCGTCGAAGCAATCAACTTGTACAAGGGAACCGACAGCAACGGGCGTGAGACAATAATTCTTGACAAAGCGATTCCGTGCACATTTGAAGAATCTCCGGAATCATTTGACGACCTGCTTCAAGACGAAGCGGTAAAGAAAAACTTCGAAATTCTCAGC
Organism: Fibrobacter sp.; assembly: GCA_017412605.1. Taxonomy (GTDB): domain Bacteria; phylum Fibrobacterota; class Fibrobacteria; order Fibrobacterales; family Fibrobacteraceae; genus Fibrobacter. Next base: position 111,305 of record JAFPWY010000007.1, read on the forward strand.
CAAAACGCCAATCTGAGTTTCACGAAAAAAGGAGACAAGACAGTCCAAAATTTCATCGATGCGCTCAGGGAATGGACCCCCGAGAAAGCATTGTTCAACGGAAAGACTTTCTCGGCCACGAAAACGATTGATTCATGGCCAGCAGAAGCGCTTGCGGCATACCAGTTCTTCAAGGATTTCAAGGAAAAACTGAATGATCTCCCCAATCAGATTTTCAACAACCAGATAGATAAATTCCTGTACAGCCAAATCAAGCCGCTTTTCGAAGAATGGCAAAAGTACAAGACTGAAAACAAAGCGCAATCATTCAACGACATGATCCTCTCCGTCCACAGTGCAATCCTCAAGAGGGGCGCCAATGGCGAAGCAAGCGAACTCTGCAAGCGGTTGCGCGAACAATACCGCTACGCCATCATCGACGAGTTCCAGGACACGAACCAATTGCAGTGGGACATCTTCAAGAAAATCTTCCTCGAGGCAAAAGACCATTCCATATTCGTGGTGGGCGACCCAAAGCAGTCCATCTACAGTTTCCAAGGAGCCGACGTTACCGTATACCACAAGGCAACTGCCGAAATACGCAACCGCAAGGACCTGGAACACAATTACCGTTCCACGAATTCTGTCATCGAGGCATGCAACAAGCTCTTCGCATGCAAGGAATTCTTCAACGGCAGTCTAGAATTCAAGCCATCGTATGCACCGGGAAGCAAGCCTGGCGACAATCCGGATCTAAAAAAATTACAGAAACCGGATGCAAAATTCTACCATTCCACCACGAATTCCTGGGAAAAATGTCCTCCCTTCTGGATTTCAGCAAACGGAATCAGCAGCAATGATTTTGCACAAACTTGTGTAGAAAAAATCATTGAATGCTGCACCTATGTCGATTCAAAAGAAGGCAAGCGGACCAAACTGCAAGTTTTCAACAAGAATCCCAAAAACAGCGAAGACACCTACCGCAACGTGACATTCAGGGATTTCGCCATACTTGCACGCACAAGGAGCGAGATGGAAGACATCGAGGAATCCATGAAACGCGCCGGGGTACCCTACACCCGCTACAAGGACGACAAGCTTTTCTACGGGCGGGAATGCGCCGAATGGATTTCACTGTTCAAGGCCATCGATGCAAACGACTTTTCTGCGCAGAACAGGCGCATCTTGAATGAAGCGCTGATTACCGACTTCTTTGCAATTAACCTGCGCGATGTGGAAAGCGACCTGTTTGACGCCCCGTTCTGCACGCAGCGGAAGATGATATGCCACTGGAAAGAGCTCGCGAACAAGCGCCGTTTTGCCGAACTGCAAGAAAGTATTTATAGCGAAAGCAAAGTGGAGAAGCGTCTTTCTGATTTAAGTAAGCTGCAAGAATTCACGAAACTCCGCCAAATTGGCAACTACGCCATCAATTACCTGTACAACCACAGCTGTACCCTAGACGACCTTATCCGGCATTTGCAAAACTTGGCAAACTTCACCGGCGATGTCGATGACCAGGACGGAAACCTCGTTGCGAAAGGAACAGACTTCGACGCAGTCCAGGTGATGACCATCCACGCATCCAAGGGGTTGGAATTCCCTGTTGTCATTTCTGTAGGTGGATTCAAGCAACACAATAATAAAACATGCGGTCCGTACCTATACCACGAAAACAGCTCCATCCGCTTGGGCTACGGAACGGCTGCGAAAGAAGCGCGTCAGGCAGAAGAACTCCAGGAATGGGCAAGGCTCTTCTATGTCAGCTTCACGCGAGCTTCTTCCGTGATGATGCTCCCCCGTTATGGCAGATGGTATGACAAACACAACAACCTCATAGCGGATTTCCGTTTTTTGGCGCTTTCCATGCAGGAATTCTGCGCCGACAGCGAAAATGCAAAATTCATCAATTTTATGCCAACCGCCGACGAATGGAGCATTCGCACAGAACGTGAACTGAAAGGCAGAGTGCAAGCAGACATCCTTGCACCGGCCAAACTGCTGCAAGGCAAGCAGGACGAAGTAGACCCCGTAAAGGCGGCGTCTGACCAAAACGAACACATCCAAGCATTGCAAAAGAGTGTAGGCAAGCTCGCCATCATGCAGCATTCCTACAGCACGCTTGCCGGCAAGAAGGAATCCTCGCTCAGCATCGACGAAGAGGCGAACCTGGATAAGGAAGGGAGCGCCGAAACGAACCACTATGCAGGTGAAGACATCGAGCCCGACGCTTCGCAAATTGAAGTCGAAATCAAATACCCGCGCGGTTCAAAAATCGGTAACGCGCTCCATGAAATTTTTGAACTCAGCAAGTTCAAGAACATCGGCTTGAATCATGAAAATGCCGAATCCATGTACGACTCCACAGAGCTTTCAATGGTCGTAGAGGATACGTTCAAGAAGCAATCCCTGCCCATCTGGAACCACAAGGACGAATGGACGCGTCACACACTCGATATTCTGTGGAACACGCTGAACGCAAGCCTGCCCGCCATCGAGGCCGGACGCAGAAGCGGCGAAAGTTTCAAGTTGACAAGCCTCGACGACAATAGCCGAAAAGCCGAAGTCCAGTTCAACCTGAACGCCTCCACCGATGACAACGGCGAAGCAAGCGAATACCTGCAAAGCATCTGCAAGGGATTCATCGACCTCGTATTCATGCGACACGACACGCAAGGGCAACTACGCTTCTCCATTGTTGACTGGAAATCCGACGTGATGGCGGACGGCGATTATAGTCCCGCAAGCGTACAGAAAAAAGTGGACGAAGACTATTCCGTGCAGCGGGTGCTTTACTGCTATTGCCTTATCAAGTGGCTCAAGCAATTCTACGGAGCAGGCGATGGGAACACCCCGCTCAACGAATCCGAGATTTTCGACAAGTTCTTCGGCGGCATGTACTACATATTCGTGCGCGGCTGCAAGGCAGGCACCGAAAGCGGAATCTATGCGCATACCTGGGAAAACTTCGCCGCCCTCGAAAAATCCTATAGCAACATCCGAAAGCTTATGCGCCAGCGCAAAGAAGCCGGGGAGGACGGACAATGAGTCAAGTCAGCGCCCCCATCAACAAGCATCTGCACAAGCTGATCATGCAAGTGGAGCCGAACCTCCCGGATTGCGTGCAGCAGTTCCTCCACCTCGTCCTTTCGTTGCAGGACGATGGCAATACGCAGTTCGCACTGGACGCAGAACTGTTTTACTCGAAATGGTCACAGAAATGGAACGGGCTGCTCAAGCTCTACGATACCGATTCCATCAATTTTATGGACAGGGATTTCGGGGACGCAAGCGAATTCAGGCCGATTATCAAAAGCGCCATTGACGCCATTCTGGAGCAGAAGTTCGAAAGGATCATCAGCTGGGAAAAAGCCAACTGCGAAGTCTCGGACGAAAAGAATTCCAAGCTTTTTGTCGCATGTCCCTCCGGTGGCATCACCTATCTATATATCGCAAAGTACTTCGAGGCCAAGCGCATCATCGAAAGCACCACGTCAACGTTATTTGCTGACGGAACGACGCCGACGGAATCGGCCATCGCGGACTGCATCGAAAAGATTTCCAGGATCCACACCAAGAATCCCAAGTTCGCAAACAAGAACAACCCCGAAGGCAAATTCCTCGTAAACCGCGAACAGGCTGAAGCGATTATCCGCGGACAGGGAGAGAACCTTATCATCACAGGCGGGCCGGGCACCGGAAAGACGACGGTCGTGCTGTACATCCTCTGGTGCATGCTGGAATCCCATCCGGAATACCTCGATTACGATATCCACCTCGCCGCCCCGAGCGGCAAGGCCGCCGACCGCATGCGCGAAAGCCTCGTCGGGAGCCTCAACGAAATCGAAGCCAGCGAAAAAGACGCTCACCCCGATATTTTCAACAAGCTCAGCAACCTCGAGAGCAGCACAATTCACAGGATGCTCAAGTACACTCCCGACGACGGAGGATTCCGCTACAACAAAAAGAACCCGTTTAGCAGGAATTCCATCTTCGTCATCGACGAAGCAAGCATGATTGATATTTCGCTATTCGCCGCCTTCTTGCAAGCCATCCAGGAAGGCTCCAGGGTATTTGTGCTGGGCGACCCGTACCAGCTGCCCTCCGTCGAAGCGGGGGCCGTTCTCGGCGAAATCCTCAAGCCCGAAAACACGACACGGAACTTCGTCGTCAAGCTCACGAAATCGAACCGTTTCACCGACGATTCTGAAATCGGCAAACTCGCCAAGGCAATCCAGGGACGCACAGAAGTCCAGATGGAATCCGGCGACACGGTGGAGTTCATCGACTCCCCCACCGGAGGCAAGAAAGCCGAAGAGGCCGCCATCGCAGCGCTCGTAAACAAATGGGTCGAGGACTTTGCCAAAATGCCCGCCCTTGCAGAAAAAGCAGCCCAGGAGATGGACCTCGAAGACAAGCCCATCTGTAACCGGCTTTGGGAGATGTCGTTGCAAAAGCGAATCCTCTCGGCGGAACGCCGCGGACCTCGCGGAGTGGAAAAACTGAACCAGGCTGCTTGCAAAAAGATCCGGCAGTACAGTTCCAAGGCGGGCAATCCCGCGAACCCGTATTTCCCGGGCGAGATTCTCATCTTGACACGCAACCAGTCGATGTACAAGCTCTACAACGGCGACACGGGAATCGTCATTTTCAGAGATGGCCGGGCGTACCTGATGATAAAGAGGGAACGTTTCGAATTCTACCCGCTCTCGCTGTTGCCGGCGGACGCCATAGAACCCGCATTCGCCATCACGATTCACAAATCGCAGGGGTCCGAATACAACCAGGTGATGATGCTCCTCCCGACTCGCGAAGGGCACCCCCTCCTGACAAACCAAATCCTGTACACCGGAATCACCCGCGCCAAGAAAACCGTGACCATCGTCGCGGAAGAAAAAGCCTTCCGTGCGGCCTGCTTGACTGTAACCCAGCGCGACACCGGCATCCGCTTGTAAAAAGGCGAAAATAGAAGCGTCGGCTAAGGAAGGGGAGGGTGCAGGGAGGGGACCGGGCGGCCTTCGCTAAAGTGAGCAAGTGAGTGTCGCAGCGGCAAGCTTGCTTGCCGATATGACCGAACGTAGCCACGGACGCCTTGGCGTCCACTCTGAGCGTGGTCCCCTCCCGCATACTCTTAATTCAAAAAACTGTAAAACCATAGAATTCAACCCTAAAAAACAATTGTTCTAGCATATTGTTTTTTGTATATTCCCTCTCGAAAGAGACTAAAAAATGCTTGATAAAGAAGTTTTAAAGACCGTCAGCCGCATCGAACTTTCCGTTCGCGGCACGCTCGACACCGTGATGACCGGCGCTTACCACAGTTCCTTCAAGGGGAACGGCATGGAGTTCAGCGAGGTCCGCGAGTACATGCCGGGCGACGACGTGCGTACCATCGACTGGAACGTGACCGCGCGTACGGGCACGCCTTATGTGAAAAAGTTCATCGAAGAGCGCGAAATGACCATGCTTTTGATGGTCGACGCCTCCAGCTCTTCGGAATTCGGTTCCGGCAAGCAAATGAAGGGCGAAGTCATGGCGACCCTCACCGCACTCCTCGCCTTTGCCGCCATCAAGAACAACGACAAGGTCGGCCTGCTCATCTACACCGACCAGGTCGAACTGTTCATCCCACCGGAGAAAGGCCGCAAGCACGTATTGCGCCTCATCCGAGAAATCCTTTATTTCAAGCCGCAGCATCACGGCACCAACACGCAGGTGGCGCTGGAGTATGCCGGCAAGATTCTGAACCGCCGTGCCGTGGTCGTGGTAATGAGCGACTTCCTGGACGAAGGTTTCGAGAACGCCTTCAAGATTCTGCGCAAGCGCCACGACGTGCTTGCGGTCTCCGTGGTGGACCCGCGCGAAATGGAACTCCCGCCCGCAGGCCTCGTAGAACTCGAAGACCCCGAAACCGGTGAGACCCTCCTGATCGACACCGGTGACGCCTCCTTCCGCGAAGCATTCGCCCGCGAGGCCAAGCGCCAGGGAAAAGCCGTCAAGGAACTGTTCCAGCGCATGTCCATTGACTTCGTGCGCATCGAGACCCACGACGACTTCAAGGAAACGGTGGCCCCGCTTATCGAGCATTTCCGCCGCCGCGCCCGCGCCGCGAGAATGTAAATCAGGCGCAAGACAGCGCAATCCACCCAATTAGTTTCAACATCCTTCGAGGAAACCCCCGAAGGATCTTTTTTTACATCCTAAATAAACTTCACATATCACATAAAATTGACAGACAAGATAAAATTTACTACAATTTACTTGTATTTTTATTACAAACATACAAATGAGTCTGTCTGCAAGGAGTATAAATTGACCTTGATCTGCTTCCCCCACGTTGCGGGGTTTTCCATGTTTTACGCATTTTTAGGCAAATTTTCGTATAAAAACGTCAATAAAGTCCTTCTTTTCGACTATCCCCGGAAGAATTTTTCCCTTGAGGGGGCAATCGATTTCAAGCAATACACCAACTCCGCCATAGAATTCATCAAGGCAAACGTCGCCCAGGACGAGCCCTACATCCTGTTCGGGCATAGCATGGGCGCATTCGTCGCCTGTGAAGCGGGACTGGCGATGCAGAACATCTACGGGAAGGCCCCGGCAGGCGTAATCGTTTCGGGCCAAAATCCGCCGTATTCCGTGACCCTCGGAATACTCAAAAAAATGCCCACCGACCTCATCGGCTTCGCCGAAAAATTGGGTGGCATTCCCCCAAAATTTCACGAAAATCCGACAATGCTCAAAAGAATCTACGACATTGCCGAAATGGACCTGAAGGCGATCTCGACCTACCAGCCGACTCTCCCCGACAACGACAAGCGCCTCAAACTTGGCATGCTAATGTCCGGCGAAGACGACTTCATCATCGACGCAACGCACCACGCCCACTGGGACAAGACCTTCTGCAGCATACATTCGGACAACGTGTTCACGGGAGACCACTTTTATTTCAACAACCACCAAGAAGAGGTCGGAGCTCTGGTAGACAAATTCGCCGGAGAGGCCATCAAAGCTTAAACACAAGGTCAAAAATGAACAGAGTCGTTATTACAGGAATTGCGCCGATTGTCGCCATGGGACAAGGGCAGTGCTTTTTTGACAATCTCATGGCAATGAAGCCTGTGATTGAACCCACCTACGAGCCCCCTGATAGAGTCCCAAACACGTCCAAGTGGTTCGTCCCGTATCCAGAAGTGCACACATCCGCATACGAAAGGCGCCTCCGACCAATGTCCATCCTTGCACCGCAAAATGCGAAAACAGCAGCCACCGCGGCCCTCATGGCAGTAGACGATGCAGGCCTCGAAAAACTCGACCCGGAAACGGCTGTTTTTTTCGGGGTAAGTTCGATGAATGCCGCAGATATCGTTTGCGCCTTTAACGCCGTACGCACATGCAAGCGGATGCACCCAGCCACAAACCCCAAATCCATGGCAAACGCCGTTTCCGCCTGGATATCCATCCTCTTTGGCATCCATGGCCGTTCGCACGTCATTTCAACCGCCTGCGCATCGGGCACAGACGCAATCGGCATGGCATTCGAGCACATCTGCCTAGGCAAAAGCAAAATGGCTATTTGTGGCGCAGCGGACTACATGGACTGCGAAGATAATTTATTCTTGCGCTCGTTTGACGTGCTCAGCGCACTCACGCGCTCGACCGACGGGCTGCCTCGCCCATTCTCCGAAGAACGCAGCGGATTCCTATTCAGTAAAGGCGGCGCTTGCGCCCTCATCCTCGAGGAATATGAATCGGCCGTTGCTCGCGGTGCAAATATCTATGCCGAAATCACGGACTATCGCGCCTGCTGCGACGCATTCCACATCGTCAAGATGCCAGACAATCCGGAACAAGTCATCACGATGTTCAAGGAAATTGCAAAAGACAAGACCGTCGACTACTACAATGCGCACGGCACAGCAACCGCGGTCAACGACCAGATGGAAGCGACCGCGCTGAAAGCGGCTTTCGGAGAACATCTCGGCGACATTCTCATAAACGTGACCAAGAGCATGACCGGCCACGCCATCGGCACGTCAGGTGCAGTCGAGGCTGCAGTAACCGCCTATTCAATCAAAAACGGAATCGTGCATGGTAACATTATAGGCACACCCTTCGAAGGATTAAACATTCCTACACAGACCATTCGAAGCGACATCCGTTGCGGTATCACGGCATCGTTCGGCTTTGGCGGACACAATTCCGCATTGATGCTGGAAAAAATTTAACATCTGAATTTACAGAAGGAGCAAAAAATGAATCTCGCAGAATTCAACGAACTCTTGAAAAACTACAATCTCCATCTTGAAACACCGTTAACAGAGTCGACTCCCTTCAGCGAACTGGGCCTAGATTCCGTCGACATGCTGATGGTACTCGGCGACCTGGAAGATTCCGCAGGCAAATCCCTTGAAGTGTCGCTCAATTCCACAGTCGGCGACCTGCTGGAAAAAGTCACAGCGGCGCACTGCTGCTAACCAAAAAGAGCGCAATTTACGCCTTTTGCCTGAAACCGCTGAGGCCAAGCAGGGCGAGTGCCGGGACATAGAAGGCCCAAACGAAGTTATGCGCCACAGCGGCAATAACAGCGGAAAAAGGTCATCCAGTCCATCACCAAGAAAGACGCCGTAAGAATTGCAGCGAAAGCGAAAAGCAACGCGATGACTTTTTTCTTTTTCATTCGCTCAAAAAGATAACGTTACACTGTCGCAGGTCTATACCCGAGCAATTTCATGCTGTAAAGCGCAGTACCTTTGCTGATGCTGCGGACGCCTGTCGCATAACCGAATATTTTGCGGAGCGGGATGTCGGCTTTCAAAAAGTGCGTCTTGCCGTCGCCGCCAATTTCCTTCACCTTGCCGTCGCGGGCCTGGATGTCGCCAGTCACGAGCCCTGCAAAATTCACCGGACATTCCAGAGAAAGTTCCATGATAGGTTCGTATAGTTGCACATCGGCTGGCTTAATCAGCTTGGTCACGGCATCGGCACATGCCTTCTTGATCATGGGCGGAAGCGCTCCATCGGTCCATGTAAATTCATGAACTTCGAAGCAAACACCGACAAGGGCTCCCTTGCCAAGGATTCCCACTTCCGTCGATTCCAGGAGAGCCGAACGGACACCCGCCAAAATCTCGCGGGGAGCGGTTTCCAAAAATTCAGCAGAAAGACGGATATCATGCGCATCGCTATCGAGCGGAGTTGCAGAAACTTTAATCGAAATCTTGTGTGGGCCGAGCTGGAAGGTATTTTCGACAGGCCCGACATCACGACACAAGCGTTCTTGCCAGCGGACTTCTGGGCTACCGGCTCGTACTTCGCAACCAAATTCACGCTTGAGGCGCGCCAGCAACACATCCAGTTGCACCTCGCCCACAGTATGCAAGTACCAGAACCCACCATCGTCTTTTTGCACGCGGAAGCTCGGGTCCATGCGGCCGAGCGTATTCAGGCTCTTTTCCACGTGATGGTAGTCTTCGGAGCCGAGGCATTCCACGCGAGTCTGCAGCAGCGGCTGGTATTTGTCACGAATAGAGGTGGTAGGCTCGAGGTTCGAGGCTCCAGGCTCGGGGCTCACGCCACTCCCATCTAAATAAATAGTCTGTCCAAGCTCCGTCTCGAACGGGGTGCGCATGGCGTAAATATCCCCCGAACGGATTTCGTCGACAGGCTGCAACAAGTTCGCCTTGAGCCGCGAAAATTCAAAACCCGCAGGCCACGCCTTGCGTTCCATGTCGGTATGGCTGCGGAAAAGGGATATTTCGCCCACACCCTTGAAATGCCGCAGACGGATAACCTGGCCAAGTTCCCCTTCGTTAAATTCGGGGACATCGGGCAAGAAGAAAGTCAAAGCAGTTACGAGGCTACGAACGCCAAAGCCTTCCATCGCAGAGCCCGCATAGCAAAGCGCGTAATCGTCGCTGTTGGCCAGCGCCTTGAGGCCCCGCAAGAGCATCTTGGGCGGAACCCGCTTGCCATCCATGGCAAGCTTCAAAACTTCGTCATCGAAACTGCTCGCAAATTCCACCGCCTCGGCGTAATGCTGTTTGAGCTCGCGGGATCCGTCCCAACCATCTTCCACATTCCAGCCGTCGTCGACCACTTCCTCGCCCGTGTCGGAATGTGTAAGGCGGCTCTGGCTGAGCACATCGAGAACGCCCGTCATGCGGCCGTTCTCGTATTGCGGAAGCGTCATCAGCACCGGGCGCACGCCCAGGATTTCTTCAATGTTAATCAGTGTGTCATCAAGCGAATAATCGGGATTATCTAGTTTGTTCACAAACAGGATTGTCCGCACTCCCGCCTCGCGCAACTTCTTGAACGCAGCAATTGTCTGGGTTTCCACTCCGCTCGCGGCGCTCACCACCAGGACGGCGCCCTCCACAGCCGAGAGTGCCATGTCGACCTCGGCTCCAAAGTCCACATGGCCTGGCGTATCGATAAAATTGAACCAGGAATCCTTCCATTCGAAATGCGCCACGCCGCTCTCGATGGTAATGCCGCGTTCCTTCTCCTCGGGCATGTAGTCCATCGTCGCCAGGCCGTCTTCGACGCGGCCGGGTCGGCGCACCTCCCCCGCCGCAAACAAGATACGCTCGGAAAGGGTCGTCTTCCCGGCATCCACGTGGGCCAAAATGGCAATATTCCGTATCGGCTGCGACATAATTCAAAAATAAATAACTTCGCAACGCCATCCACTTAAGATTTCTAAAAAAAGCCATTTGCCGCATAGATTGGCGTCCATCCCGCCTTTTTCCGACCCCGATTCCAGACATGACGTTTGAATTTGTATGACAATGTTATTCTAAAACATAAACGTCCCCTTTAAGGCGTCCAAAGTAGATTTAGAACAAACGCAACAAATCCATACGGAAAAAATAATTTGTATACAATTTTTTATTGTGACGTACATTCCATTTTTTTGACAAAACAGGCGTTTTTGCAAAGTCTTTGTAAAACGTTCTTTACACTGTACATCTCGGGAAAGTGCAGTTTGCTATATTGGAGATGTGTATTAGTTAGGATTGTTTATGGAATTGAAAAACATACCAACAAAATTGGTAAACAAATTCAAAAAGGCCAATATAAAGACCGTTGAGGATTTGCAAGAGAACTACAATCGGTTGATAAACGGCCTTGGTTTCGGCGGGATTTTTGTAGCTGCCCTTTTGGATTATATGCAACGCGAAGGCATCAAACTGCCCGAAGGTACTGCCACACACCGAGAAAACGTCACGGAGACGAAAAGGGAATTCAAATTTTCCCCTCCTCCTTCCAAGTTGCTGACAAAGGCCTTTATAAAAGCAAACATCTACTCCGTCGAGGATTTGCAGAAAAACTTCAAGGAACTCACCAAAGCGGAATATTTCGGCAACAAGCGCATTGACGAACTCGTCAAATACATGAAGGTTCTCGGAATCAAGGATATTCCCGAATCACTCAAAGCCAAGCACCTCGCTTCCAGCCAGAGCCAGTTCGCCATCATCAAAAGAGACGTGGACGAACTTGTCGCCCGCAAAAAAACAAAATTCCTGTTCCCGTGCAACGCAGCCCTAAGCATTGCCTTTGCAAAAGTCCACATCAAAAACATGAAGGACTTACAAAAGAAGATACAGGAACTTCAAGAAGCCCTGCGCAGCAAGCACGTCGCCATTTCTGAACTCCGCTCCTGGATCAAGGACACCAAGGAATACTACAGGACCCACGAAGGCGAGGGCAAGCAGAACGTCCTTTCAATATACGTAAACGGCCTCAAGACCTTCGCTCCGGGCGTCAGCGTCTACAAAATCCGCTATACACAAAAAATAGCCGCCTATCTGACAGGCAAAAACATCGCCGACATGCCGAGAATTGACGGGCAGGCCATAGTCCAGTTGAACAAAGCCCGGGATCTCATCCAAAAGCACTCGTTCCTCGCCGCAAACGATATTCTGCGCCAATTCAGCCTCAATATCAAGGACATCACCAACGAAGAACGCTGGATATCTCGCCTGCTCTGCCGCGCCGCCGGCTTTAAAGTCCGCGACCTCAAGCGCTACGGGCAGCCAAAGGGGTTCGACATATTCGTCACCAAGAACAGCGCCATTGCCCACATCATCAAGGACACCGCCGACTGCGCCTACGAAATCCTACAAAACGAGGTTGTCCCCGTCGACATCCCTACAATTTCGAAAGCACTTGCCAAACGCGGACTGAAGAAACTTGACGACGAAAAATTGACACACCTTCTGAGCAACCTGAGCTATATCGAAAAGAGCGGGAAATGCTTCACAGTCCCTATCGAAAAGCTCAAGTCAAAAGCCGATATTGCCCAAAGGATCCTCTACACGACCGACAAGAAAATTTCTACCGAAGATCTGTGTACTCGGGTAAACAAGGTGCTCAAGCAGAAAAACAAGCCGACGAACATGGAAACCCAGCGTTCAGCGACCACCTTCATGAAAAACGAGAATATCCTCTTCAATATCAAGACAGGGGAATGGTCGTTCAAGAGGTAGCGCTTAGCGTACACAACGCACCGAAAATCCGAAGATCTTGGGCTTGGCTGAATAGCTGAAGCCCATTGTCTTATTGGTCATGAACCACACGCGGGCGTCACTGGAGCCTTCCTCGGCGGTATCGCTCCAGAAAAAGGCAAACTTGCTCATGTTTCCGTAGGTCTCGTCGTCAAAGCGGTTGCCTGCAGGCATCGCAGAGAACTTGAGCGTATCGTTGCCGTTGGTCTCGCCCTTCCAGCCGTATGTAGTCTTTAAGAGATAAGCGGCGTTGAAATCGGCGCCAGCGGCCGTCCACAGGCTCTCGAAATCCTCCTGGTTCGGCAAGCGGAACCCAGCCGGACAAGCCTTTTTCGCAGCATCCCAAGTGTAGAGGCGGCCATAGGCCATGCAGTTGTCGTCACTGTCATCGTAGCAGTAGCTGTTTTCGGTCTTGAAATTCAAGTTGTCGCCGAACCACTCCCGGCCATCGATCTTTACGAGGCGGTAGCTCTGCTTGTCGCGAGAATCCTTGAACTCATCGGAACGGGCAGCCTTACGGGATTGTCCCTTCGCGGCACTCTTGCCCTTCGCCGCGAATGCAGGCATCGCGACACAGAGCGCCATAATAAAAACCAGGATTTTTTTCATGGGGCTACTTGTCCGTCATGCAACGCACGGGATAGCCATTTTTGCGCGGGAGCGGCTGCTGCAGCACGAAGAACCGCTGCACCTTGCCGACTTCACCGTCTACCCATTTCCAACGGATATCGGCGGCATAGCCCTGCTTGATGGCGGTGGATTCCTTGACCTTCGAGGAACTCCAAAACGCACCGGTATTCGCCACGTTCATGATTCCGCCGTTTCTCGAGATAAAGTCCCATTCGTCGATGCTCGGGAGGCGCCATCCCTTCGGGCAGACCTTCTGTGCATCACCGAAGTCATAGATGTGGTAGCCGTCGCACTGTTTGCAGTTGATGCCGAACATCTTCTCGTAATCCAGGTTTTCCTTCATCCAGATTTGCCTGTCGATAAACGCAACCGCATATTTGCGATTGTCGCGGCTATCCACGAAAGTTCCTTCCCAGTCATCGTTCTCACATACCAGCGAGATGTCCTTGACTGTCATTTTTTCTTTCTCGTTCTTTTTCGTGCACGATTTCTGGAGGGACGCTTCCATCATCGTCGCATCACGCCATGATTGCAAATCCGGGTCGCATACGACATACTTGTTGTTCGTACGCACCATTTGACCGAACTTCGCCTCCGTACATTCGTCCTCGGCAAAGGCGACCGACACGACAACGCCAAGCAACGCCAAGGGCAGCGACTTGCAGAGAGATTTCAGAATGTCCATTTTCAACTCCAATAAACCAAGATTAAAATGTTCTACTTGTTCACCTGCGATTCAAGAGCCGCGACACGGGCGGCCAAGTCAGCGCAAAGTTCTTCCAGACGGGCCAAGCGGATATCGTGTTCGTTATCCTTCACGCGTTGGCGGCGCAGTTCGGTATCCTGCTCCACGTTCTTCACGTCCACAGAATTCAGACGGAAGTCATGTTCGGCATCCTTCGCCACCTGAGCCCTGAGCTTGAATTCCTGTTCACGATCCTTGTTGTAAAGGGAATCGATAAGGCTATCGTGCTCGTCGTCCTTTTCCTTTTGCCGGTCCAGGCGTGCATCATGCTCCTGGTCCTTGAGCTGGAGCTCACGAAAGCGTTCTTCGTCTATACTCATGGCCACCTCGGGGTTAAAGGATTTTATTCCAATTTAGTAATTCTCGTCCAAGGTGAATTCGTTCTCGACAGCATTCTGCTTGCGTTCCGCTGTAGCATCCAGCGCCTCGGAGTGCCCGCGGAGTGCCGCGAACGGGTGAAAAATCTTCGCACGGTCCGTCACGCTCATGCGCGGGTGCTTCATGAGGAAGTTCCAGTCGTCCCGCGGATACGGCAGGTCGATTATGTCCTTGTAGTCGTCACGCACGATGCCCTCCGATTTGTCCGTTACGTTCCACGGTCGTAGCACCTTCCTGCAAGTCCATGCCCTTCACGATGGCGTTCTTACCAAAGCGCTTTTTGATCATGAGTTCCGCCTTCAGGCGTTTCTTTTCGCGTTCCTGCTTTTGCGCGTCCGTAAACAGGTCGAACCCTTCGTTGCTCTCGTCCACCACGTCAATCGCCACCAGGTTCAAGCGCCGCACAGTCAGTTTCGGGTCCACGATGCGGTCAAAAAGTTTCATCACCACCTCGGCAAAAGCCGACTGCGAACTGGAATAATGTCCGAGGGTTGCCGTGCCGTGGGCCGGTTTCGGAATCGTGCGTCCGTAAAAATCCACCACCGTCTCGCCGTGGTAAATCCCCTTGTCCACATTCTCACGGTCATACCCCACCGTAAGCACCATGCCCTTCGCAACCAAATTATGCTCGACCAGCGCTATCGAGACCGTATCAACCATTTCGCGTACCACGAGCCGAGCCTTATCAAAGGTGTACGGGTCCTGCAAAACCTGACCTTCGCCGGTGCTGCGGCTGCGGGGCTTCGCCTTCTTGATATCGGCTATCGTGCAGGGCTCGTAACCCCAGGCATGGTCTATCAGGATTTCCGCATTCACGCCGAACATCTTGTACAGCGCCTCGGGATTCTTGACGCTCGCGCGCGCAAGATCACCCATTGTGCGAATTCCCCGGCCACCGTTCAGGTAGCACTTTTCCAAGCGCGCCGCAATCCCGCGACCCACCTGCCAAAAACTCGTAATCGGTTGGTGCGACCACAGCTGTTTGCGGTAGCCCATCTCGTCAAGTTCCGCGATGCGCACGCCGTCTTCGTCAGCCTCCACATGCTTCGCCATCACGTCCATCGCAATCTTGCAAAGATACAGGTTCGTGCCAATTCCGCCCGTTGCCGTAATCCCCGTCGTCGTAAAAACGTCTTGGATAATCGTCTTCACCAGTTCCCGCGCCGATTTTTTGTACAACTTAAGATAGCGCGTCAAATCCAAAAAGCATTCGTCGATGGAATAGGCATGAATATCCTCGGCGCTCACATACTTGAGGTAGACGTTGTAGACCTTCGTAGAATACTCCACGTACTTCGCCATCTGCGGTTTCGCAATCAGGAACTCGACTTTTTCGCCCGTACGGCGCTCCACGTCGCGCACCTTCTGGTTCACCTCGAAAAGGCGCGCACGTCCCGGAATCCCATAAGCCTTGAGCGCAGGCGTTACCGCAAGGCAAATCGTCTTCTCGGTACGGCTCTCGTCGGCCACCACGAGCTTCGCCGTAAGCGGGTCCAAGCCCCGGAGGATACATTCCACCGAAGCAAAGAACGACTTCAAGTCAATGGCTGCGTAGGTTCGGGCGCCCATAGGATAAAAAATAGTCTGTTGTCTTGCAAATAGTCAAGCACACTTACTCGTGCACCGACTCCACTAGTTCTTTCCGGTAAATATCCTGCATGACGAGCCCGGCAATCATAAAACCGAAGATTGCCGTAGAATGCGACATGGTGCCGTTGATTTGAGCCTTGCTGCTGCACCATTCGTGGCCGACAAGTTCGGCGTTCTTGAGCTCCGCTTCGCTGTGTTCGTTGCGGATTTTGGGGCACAGGCAGGCGGCCGTTCCGCAAGAGGAATTCTTGCCGCGGTTCTTCAGGAGTTCGTCGCTATAGACGCACAGCACCTTCTTGGCGAGTTTTTTCTTTTTGCGTTTGAACTTGTCACGCAACGCCCTTGCGAGCGGGCAACCGGCGACTTTCCAGAATTCGGCGACCTTGATGCGCGTGGGGTCCATCTTGAGGGCGGCCCCCATCGAAGAGAAAACCGTGGCCTTGGTACGCGTGGCATGCCACAGCAGCTGCATCTTGTTCTCGAGACTGTCGATGGCGTCGATGATGTAGTCGAACGTGTCCAGCTGGAATTTTTCGGTATTCGCTTCTTCGTAGATGTCCTGCAACGCGACAATGTTTGCGTGCGGGTTGATTTCCAACAAGCGGTTCTTCAGAACCTCGACCTTGACCTGCCCGACCGTCTTGGTGGTGGCCATCAGCTGGCGGTTCACGTTGGTTACGCACACGCGGTCGGAATCGACCAGGACGAGTTCCCTGATGCCGGAACGCACAAGGCTTTCGGCGCACCAGCTACCGACACCGCCGAGTCCAAAAATGATGACGCGCTTCCGGTAGATGCTTTCCATGACGTCGTCCCCGAGCAGGAGCGACGTGCGATTGAAAATGCCCTTTTCGATTCCCATAATGAACTACGCAAACAGTCTCAGCACACGCTGGATTCCGGCAACGAACCGGTCAATGTCTCGTTCAAGCGTGTAGGCGCCAAAACTGAGGCGGAGCGTGGCGTCGACGCCGAACCTGTCCATGACAGGTTGTGCGCAGTGGTGCCCGCTGCGCACCGCGACGTTTTCTTCGTCGAGAATCATCGCGGCGTCGCTCACGGCTATGCCATCCAGCGTGACGCTCAGGAGCGCACCGCGTTCCTTGGGATTGCCGAGCACCTTGACCTGCGGAATTTCAGCCAAGCGCTTCAGTGTATATTCCACCAGCTTGCTTTCGTGCTGCCGGATTTCGTCGAGACCGACGCGGTTCAGCCATTCGATAGCCTTTCCAAGGCCAATGACTTCGGCAATGGCTGGCGTTCCTGCCTCGAAACGGGCGGGCACATCGGCATAGGTCGTCTTCTCGAACGTCACATTCTTGATCATTTCGCCACCACCGTGCCACGGCGGCATGCTGTCGAGCACGGCATACTTGCCGTAAAGTACGCCCACGCCGGTGGGGCCGTAAATCTTGTGCCCGCTAAAGACGAAGAAGTCGCAGTCCAGCTTTTGCACGTCCACCTTGATGTGGCTTGCGCTCTGCGCCCCGTCAATCAAAATCTTGGCCTGCGGCGCATTGGCCCTGACAGTAGCGATGATTTCGGCGATGGGGTTCACCGTGCCCACTGCGTTACTCACGTGCGTGACCGCGACCATCTTCGTGCGCGGAGTCAGCAATGCAGGAACGGCATCCAGGTCCAGGTCACCGTCGTCCTTGACGGGAATGACCTTGATCTTTGCGCCCTTCATCTCGGCGACAATCTGCCAGCTCACAATGTTGGCGTGGTGTTCCAACCCGCTGATCAGAATCTCGTCGTCTTTGTCGAAAAACTTGCGCCCGTAACTCCAGGCAACCAAGTTGATGCTCTCCGTCGTCCCGCGCGTGAACACGATCTCGTCTTCGCTAGCGGCATTCAAAAACTTCGCCACGTTCTTGCGGGCGGCCTCGAAAGCTTCGGTGGTGCGAGCGCTCAGGCGGTACACGCCTCGCTTCACGGAACTGTAGTGTTCGCGGTAGAAGTCGTCCATCGCATCGATGACGCACGCAGGCTTCTGCGTCGTCGCCGTGCTATCCAAAAAGGCGAGGGGTTTTTCTTCCCTGTCGCCAGCCACAAGCATCGGAAATTCACTGCGTATTTGTTCTGCATTAAACATACCATAAATGTAGAAAATAAGCGTCTTGTGACTCAAAGCACAACGTGATTTTCATTACCTTGCAGCCTTTGTAAAGAATTCTAAATTTGCTTTTGTCCCCCCGAAATGTCAGTAAAAAAGAATAACTCTTTTCTTATCCTTTTTCTATATTTTTTTTGAATTCTAAGCAAATTCAAAGGGTTTAAAGTTGGATAGTTATCAAAATAAAGAGCGTCAGCTTTACTGGAAAGAGCTCTTCGAACGAGCAAAGGCCATGAGAATGCTGACTTACATCACCTCCCTTTCGGGCTGTTCCCTGCTGGCCCTCGCCATATTGTAAATCCTTATAAACGTAGCCCTTTTCACGGGCGTCCCGCCATTCTGTTTCTTTCTTTTTATCTTTTTTCTAGATTATAATTTCTATATTGAGATGTGACGCGAATCACATCTCAATTTTTTTTCGCGCATGGACGTTAGGGTACATAGGATATAAGAAATGAAACCTTTTTTTGTTGTTTGTTTGCTTCTTGCCGCAAGTGTCATGGCTCAAGAGGAACTGCGTACTGCCATCGATGACGGCGATATCGCTACCGCCAAGAAAATCGTAAAATCCGGTGAAATCGAAGAAATCTACTGCGGAAAACTTCCGGCAAGTTCCGCCGTTGCCATCTACGACAAAATCTTCAAGACAATGCCCGACGAATCTTTCGCACAGTGCCCGTCCCAGTTCGCTTACGGCTACGGAGCCAAGATCTGCGCGAACCCGAAGGGCCTCAACGCCTGCTCCGAAGTCATCAATTTCCTTCTGACTGACGCCAACGCGGGTAGTTCCAACGCCTTTGCCGCCCTCAAGAAGGTCGCCAAGGCAGCACTTGCGAACAAATCTTTCAAGAAGCCCATCAAGGAAAAGGTCGACACCACCATGTGGGTCCCCTGCAAGAAGAAGGGCAAGGCCTGGAAGGAATGCATCGAGGCCTGCGAATCCTACGCCGAAGAAATTGGCGACGAGGAACGCCTCGCCACCTGCAAGAAGAAACCGGCCGAGTACAAGGAAACGACCATCACCATTTCCAAGCCCGCCCCCATCATCGGCAAGCTGAAAGAAGGCATCATGGAAGGCTACTGGAAAGCCCCGATGACTTCGGCCATCAAGTTCTCCGACCTCATGCAGCAGCTCGCAAAGCCGCTTTCCATCCCGGACACCTCCATTATCAACCTCAAGTACGTTGTCCGCTGGGCACAGAAGCACAAGGCCGACAGCACGGCACTCCCCGGTGGCCAGCTCTTCCGCTTCTGCACCTCCTGGGAATCCAAGGTGGACCAGATCCTCGACACGTTGCAGTTCGAAACTCGCTGCCCCGTGTTCGAAACCTTCGTGGACGACCGCGACGGCAAGACATACAAGGTCAAGGAAATCGACGGCAAGAACTGGTTCGTCCAGAACCTGAACTACGCCATGGAAGAAGGCTCCATCTGCTACGACAAGGATGACGAGAACTGCGATGCCTACGGACGCCTGTACACCCAGGCCGCGGCCAAGGCGGCATGCCCCGACAACACGCATCTGGCGACAGACGAGGAATGGAAAATGCTTGAAATCCTCGCCGGCGGCGCAAGCGGCGCGGCAGCGAAACTCCGCAGCAACGGCAGTGACGACTACGCATTTACAGCCCTGTTCGGCGGCTACGCCAACAGGAACGGGATTTCTACGACTCTTGGCGAAGGAGCCTATTTCTGGACGGAAAAAGCCGACGGCGACAAGCGCGGGACGGCAAGATCCATGTTCAGCACCGACGCCGAAGTTTCGTCCATATCGGTGGATATAGGATTTTACTTATCGGTGCGTTGCATCAAGGACTAGGGATGGTCCAAAGGGAATGGATTGGGAGGTGACATGATTCAGGAACAACAGGAAGTGCGAAGCACAGACTTTGCGCCTACTTGTAACAGGGACACTTGGCTCAAACGCCAGACGCTCATGAGCCGGGTGAGGGATTTCTTCAACCGCAGGAACGTACTCGAAGTGGAGTCTCCGGCGCTGTCGCTTGCAGGCGGCACCGACCCGCAGCTCGACTACTTCGAAGTCAACGGGATTCCGCAGAGATTCCTGATGACAAGTCCCGAATTTCACATGAAGCGCCTGCTCGCAGCAGGCTTCGGCGACATCTTCCAGATTACCAAGTCGTTCCGCAAGGACGAGTTCGGCGCCCACCACAACAACGAATTCTCGATGGTGGAATGGTACCGCGTCGGCATGCCGCAGTCCATGCTCATGGACGAAGTCGAGGCGCTGGTGAGCGACATCATCGGCGAGCCGCTGAACGCGCGCCGCACCCGCTGGGTCGACGCCTTCCGCAACTACGCTGGGGTGGACCCCTTCTGCAAGGACCTGATGGACTTCGCAAAGGCATGCCGCAGCCGCGACGTCGTCGTCCCCGAGCAGCCCGAGATGATGTCCCGTGAACAATGGTGGGACTACCTGATGATCTTCATCATCGAGCCCGCCCTCGCCGAAAACGGCCCCGAGTTCATCATCGACTATCCGCCTTCACAGGCCGCACTTGCTGAAACGTTCATCGGCGAAGACGGGCTGCGCTGGGCTCGCCGTTTCGAGCTTTTCGTCGACCACGTCGAACTCTGCAACGGGTATTCCGAACTGACGGATGCCGCCGAGCAGCGCCGCCGTTTCGAAGCCGACCTCAAAATCAGGAACAAGATGGGCAAGCCACTGCCGCCCATCGACGAGAGATTCCTCGCGGCCCTGCGCTACGGGATGCCCGCCTGTTCCGGCGTGGCTCTTGGGCTGGATCGCCTGTTCATGCTTGCGCTGAACAAGAAGGAAATTTCCGACGTTATTCTTTTCCCGAGTACGGTTGCTTAAGCAGCCGGTCGAGCTCGTGGCGCATCTTTGATTCGTTGAACACGCCCACGTCCACCCGCTGGACACTGTCCTGCGCGTCGACCAGGTAATGCACGGGAATGACGCCCGGATTGCCGAGCTTGTTCATCATCTCGTAATTCCAGTGCAGCATGGTCCACTCGATCTTGCGAGAATTCTTGTACCTGGCAGCCGTCTCGATATCATCATCCTCGTTCACGATAAGGACCTTGAGCCCTGCATCCTTGTAGTCCGCAGCAAGTTTCTTAAGCGCCGGGAGTTCGGAATTGCAGGCGCCGCACCACGAGGCGCTCACCACGATGAGAGTCGCCGTCCCCTTTTCCTTCGCATAGCTGGAAACATCCCCCTCGACGGTGTTCCCCGTGAAATCCCCGATCTTGGTAGGCACGGTCTGGAACCCGACCTGGCCGCAGCCCGCACAGAACAAGGCGACAGACAGGCTTAACAGAATACACTTTACCTTAGACAATATGAATCTTTTCATTTGAGCTATACGTGGGGTCATTTAAAATGTTCTTCGAACAGGAGATCGATTGCCTCCCGGTAATGCCGTGTGGAATTCTTCCCCGTTAGGTTCGCCACGACGCGCCCGTCACTCGTGAGGAAGAATGCGCTGGGGACACCCAAGCCTTCGCGCCTAAAGACCTTCATGGAATAGTCCGTCTTCTGCACAACGGGCCAAGGGATAGAATTCGCTTTCGCATACCGCCGGATGTCACCCACGTCGTAATCCTGGAACACCATCAAAAATTGGATACCTCGGGGTGCGTTGTCCTCGTAGATGGGCTTGGCCATCTTGATTTCTTCCTTGCAGTAGCTGCACCATGTCGCAGTGAAAATGACCACCGTCCCGATTTTTCCCTTGTGGTCCCTGAGGGCGACATTCTTCCCCCTAAGGTCGTGGAACAGCAACTTGTCGGGAATGGTTGGCGGGGAAAACAGGTAAATGGAAACGCAGACAATGGCGGCCATCGCCACAATGGCGGCCACCACGACACCCGAAAATTTCCCCCAGGAGCCCATCATGTCCTAAAATTTAGCAGTAGTTAGCGCTCAAAATCAAAATATTCTCGCCCTAAATTGTACAAAATCGCATATTTTGACAAAAATCACATAAAACCGGGCGCCTATTAAATTATATTCAAGACGTATGGCATACAATATTCAGGAATTATTAGCAGAAATGGTGAAGCGGGGAGCTTCGGACTTGCACATTACTGCAGGAACTCCTCCCCTTTTCAGAATCTCAGGAAAATTGACTCCGATTGGAGAAGACAAGCTCAAACCGGACGAAACTATGCGCATGACGTATAGCCTGATGAACGAACTCCAGAAAAAGACCTTCGAGCAGGTCAAGGAATGCGACTTCTCGTTCGGTATCGCGAACCTCGCACGTTTCCGTGCGAACGCCTACCTGCAGCGCGGTTGCGTGGCTCTCGCCCTCCGTATTATCCCGCTCGAAATCAAGACATTCAAGGAACTGGGCCTGCCCAAAATCATGGCCGAATTCACGACCCGTCCTTCCGGCCTTGTCCTGGTGACCGGCGCTACCGGTTCCGGTAAGTCCACGACGCTCGCCGCCATGATCGACAAGATCAACAAGGAACGCCACGAGCACATCCTTACCGTCGAGGACCCGATCGAATTTTTGCACAAGCACCAAGGTTGCATGATCAACCAGCGCGAAGTGGGCAGCGATACGAACAGCTTTGCCCAGGCACTCAAGATGGCGCTGCGCCAGGACCCCGACGTGGTGCTCATCGGCGAAATGCGTGACCTCGAGACCATCCGTTCGGCATTGACCATCGCCGAAACCGGCCACCTTGCCTTTGCAACGTTGCACACCAACTCCTGCGTCCAGACCATCAACCGTATTGTCGACGCCTTCCCGAAGGGCGAACAGCAGACGGTCCGTACCCAGCTGTCCTTCGTGCTGCAGGGCGTCATCTGCCAGACCCTGCTCCCGAAAATCGGTGGCGGCCGCGTCATGGCGTACGAAGTGATGAACGTGACGCCGGGTATCCGCGCCCTTATCCGCGACGACAAGGTCCACCAGATTGAGTCGATGATTGAAATTGGCCAGAAGTTCGGTATGAACACCATGAACATGTGCTTGTGCGAACTCGTCAAGAACCGCAAGATCGACCGTTTCGATGCCCTCGCCCGCTCCCCGAGCCCGGACCAGCTGGAAAATCTTTTCTCAAAGGAAGGGGTGTAACTAAATGGCCGAATTCCTATATAAAGCCACAAACAGCCAGGGAAACAACTTCGAAGGCACGCTGGAAGCAAAAGACAAGGCCGAAGCCGAAGCGCTGCTTCTTCGCCGTCGCCTGGTCATCGTGAGCCTGAAGAAGAAGCCCACCGAAATCAAAATCAAAATCGGCACCGGCATCAAGCACGAAGACCTCACCCGCTTCACACGTATGTTCTCGTCCATGTGCTCTGCAGGTCTGCCGATGCTGCAGTGCCTGAACATCCTCGAAGAGCAGTGCGAAAACCCGGAACTCAAGAACGTCGTCCACAAGGTGACTCAGTCCATCAACGGCGGTTCTTCGCTAGCCGATGCTCTCGCACTCCATCCGAAAGTCTTTGACGCTCTTTACTGCAACATGGTGGCCGCAGGCGAAGCAGGCGGTATCCTCGAAGGGATTCTCGCCCGTCTGGCAGAAACCATGGAAAACAGCATGCGCCTGAGGCGCAAGGTCAAGAAAGCTCTGACCTACCCGATGATGGTTATCATCGTGGGTATCGTCGTGGTGATCGCCCTTATGACATTCGTGGTGCCTACGTTCGCCGAGCAGTTCGCAGCCCTCGATGCCGAGCTTCCCGCACCGACGCAGTTCGTGATGGGCATATCCGACTTTATCCGCGATAATGGCGCATTCCTGTTCCTGGGAGTCATCGCCGCGATTATCGGTTTCAAGATGGCGATGAAGGTCCCGAAGGTGAAGTTCGCCTGGGACAAGTTCATGCTGAAAGTCCCGAAGATCGGTGACCTACAAATCAAGTCCTCTACGGCCAGTTTCTCGCGTACGCTCGGAACCCTGCTGAACGCAGGCGTGTCCGTGATGGACGCACTCCGAGTCGTCGCCTCCACCGCCGGTAACATGGTCGTGGAAAAGGCAATCGGTAAAATCGCCATCGGCATCGCCGGCGGTAAGTCCATCGCAGACCCCATGCAGGAAGTCGGAATTTTCCCGCCCATGGTCATCCAGATGACGGGCGTCGGCGAGAAGACCGGTAACCTCGGCGGCATGCTCCTCAAGCTTGCCGACTTCTACGACGAAGAAGTGGATGCGGCAGTGGACTCTGTCGTGAGCATGATCGAACCGCTCATCATCGTGTTCTTGGGCGGCGCGGTTGGTGGCCTCTTGATTGCTATGTATATGCCGATGTTCAGTATGGGCGAAGCTATTAAAGGCTAGGAAGCCGTCGCAATAGTTCGTCACAACTCCGCTCACGTACATTTTAGTACGCTACGCGGAGTTGTTCCTGCTTTTGCTAGGCTTCCGTACGCCTGTACGCTACGCCAAAGCGCTTTGTTACTGAGACTCCGCGCTTTAGCGCGGAAAATGGGCCTTGCCCATTGTTCGTCGAAGGATGTCGTAATCATATCTTGTCGGAAACTTGTTTCCAAGCCAAGATATAGATTAGAACCTCGCTCGGTTTTAAACGAAATTTCGTCTCGCTTGTTTCTTTAGAAACATTTTATTTTTTTTAACAAATTTCTTTATAGATTTTTCTATGTTGTTTTAATTTTTCGTTGTGCTTTGATTATATTTCATTATCATGTTTGGAGGAATTGTATGAAAAAATATTTGTGCATTGCGGCTATTGCCTGTTTCGTCTTGTTTGTTGCTTGTTCCGACGACGAGAGTGTCGACAAACCGGCAAATGAACCCACTTCAACCATCATCCCTGCTTCTGGGGAATCCACTAGTTTTGTCGCAGCGAAAGGTTCCTGTGGGGGCGGCCATCTTGCAAAAAGGCATTTGATGGCTGAGGATTCTACCGAGATCGTCACGACAGAGTATAGTCCAACAATAAAAGAATTCAGGCCTGGAGATTCCGTCGAGTTCGTCATGAAAGAGGATGGTTCCGCCGTTTTCTCGATCTACACTTATTCAATATGTGCATACGATGGCCAGGTAATAGGCATAAAGCTTGAACTTCAAGGGGACACTTTGATTGTCCGTGAAGAGATTGAAATGTTCCCGGATACTGCTTGGGTCCAAACTGATTGTCTTTGTCTCGCCGACTACAAGATAGATATTCCCGCCGAGTATATCGGAGCCAAATACCTGGATTTCCACGACGCCAATCCCAATCCTATTGTTTATAAAGAACAAGAGTGATTTTTGTGAATTTTTTGAGAGGCTCCCTTTGAAAAGGGGCCTCTTTTACTTTTTCTCACTTCTTTTTTACAAAAACAAAGCTACAGTTGATACAGTCAATTCTATTTAGGCAGGCTTTCCTAGTGACTGCAGGGCTCGACAGTAGTATCTTTGAAGAAAAAGAGGTTTACTATGAAAATCAAGTATTTGTTGCCCCTGTTTGCCGCCGCCATGATGGCCGCCTGTTCCGATGATGACTCCTCCCCGAGCCAGGTACAGGATCCCGTCAGCATCGACTCGTCCTCTTCTGCTGAAATGCTGCTCCCGCCGGAACTCTCCAGCTCCGATGCAGCATCGGCAACCGTCTCCAGTTCCGACATGGCAGCTCCGGTCGAGGGCCTTTCTTCCAGCGCACCGGCACCCTCCGGCGAAGTCCTGGACGAAAACGGCAAGCTTCTCGTTCTCGACTCTTCGTACGAATACATTTTCTACGGTGGAGAATTGACCGGCAGGGAACAATTCAAGTACGGACGATTCGAAGCAAGAATGAAGATGGCCGCCATTTCGGGCACCGTGAGTTCCATGTTCCTCAACTACGACAACTCCTACAAGCTGGGCGAGGAACCGTGGAACGAAATCGATATCGAAATCCTCGGCAAGGACCAGACCAAATGGCAGTCCAACATCATCACTCGTGAAGCAGATCCCGCCATCAAGGGCACGACCACGTCAGAAACAATCCATGAATATGGTTTTGACGCCACACAGGAATTTCATTTGTACGCAATCGTCTGGACGCCGGAATACGTGGCATGGGAAATCGACAGCGTCGAAGTTCGTCGCGATACCCTCGGCATGACCCACGGCACCCATGCCGACGCCGACCAGGTAAAGTTCCTGACCGAGAAGCAATCGCTCCGCTTCAATCTGTGGGCCTCCAAGACTCCTTCCTGGACTGGCAAGTTCACCGGCATCGGCCTCCCCGTCGAACAGCAAATCGACTATGTGCGCACCTATTCCTACGACGAAGCCACCAAGGGATTCACCCTCCTGTGGCAGGACGACTTCGAAGGGACCTCGCTCAATCCGGAACGCTGGAGCCGTGGCAACTGGACGATGGAATTGGTCGAATACCGCGTTCAGAATGTCAAGGTTTCCGACGGCATGGCAAGAATTATCCTTGATTACGAAAAAACAAGATAAGAAAAATTCATAAGTTCCTCCTAACCCCCTATCCCCGGCCCCCGTGCCGGGGATTTTTGCGATTTCTCACCTTGCACACTTTTGCCGTTACGTTCGCCTTTTTCTAAATTTGTGCCGTAAAATAAAAAGGACACAATATGCCTACTATGACTTCTGCGCAGGTGCGCGAATCCTTTATCAAGTTCTTTGAATCCAAGGGCCACCTCTTTGTGCGTTCTTCGCCGGTGGTTCCGCATGACGACCCGACGCTCATGTTCACGAACGCGGGCATGAACCAGTTCAAGGCCATCTTCCTGGGTGACAATCCGAAGGGCTGGAAGCGCGCATGCAACAGCCAGAAGTGCATCCGCACCGGCGATATCGAGAACGTGGGAAAGACCAGCCGCCACGGCACCTTCTTCGAGATGCTCGGCAACTGGAGCTTCGGCGACTACTATAAGAAAGAAGCCATTGCTTGGGCTTGGGAACTCCTCACCGAAGTGTGGAAGCTCCCGAAGGAACGCCTGTTCGCGACTGTCTATCAGGACGATGACGAAGCCTGGCAGATTTGGAAGGACGTGTCCGGCCTTCCGGATGACCGCATCATGCGTTTCGATGCTCACTCCAACTTCTGGGAAATGGGCGACACCGGTCCGTGCGGCCCCTGCTCCGAAATCCATTACGACCGCGGCGACCTCGCCACGCAGGCCGAGACGTTCAAGGACCCGATCAAGGGCGTGAACGGCGAAAACGACCGCTACATCGAAATCTGGAATAACGTGTTCATGCAGTACGAACGCGTGAGCGATGGCAGCCTCATTCCGCTGAAGGCCAAGAACGTCGATACCGGTATGGGCTTCGAACGTATCTGCGCCATTCTCCAGGGCAAGACCAGCAACTACGACACCGACGTGTTCACCCCGATTATCGCTAAGATTGCTGAACTCTCCGGCGTTCCGTACAACGATGGCGAAGCCGGCACCCCGCACCGTGTGATTGCCGACCACATCCGCGCTATTTCTTTCGCTATTGCCGACGGCGCTCTCCCGAGCAACGAAGGTCGTGGCTACGTGCTCCGCCGCATCTTGCGCCGCGCAAGCCGCTTTGCCCGCCTGCTCGGCCAAAAGAAGCCGTTCATTTGCCAGCTCGTTCAGGTTCTCGCCGATACGATGGGCGATGCCTTCCCGGAAATCCGTGAACGCAAGGAATTCGTCGCAAGCGTCATCAAGAGCGAAGAAGAAAGCTTTATCCGCACGCTCGACGCCGGTCTCGAACGCTTCGCCGCCATTTCCGCCGACTTGAAGAAGGGCGACAAGATTCCGGGCGACAAGGTGTTCCTCCTTTACGATACCTACGGATTCCCGCCGGACCTCACTGGCATTCTCGCCGAAGAAAAGGGCCTCCTCATCGATGAAGAAGGCTACGAGAAGTGCATGGAAGAACAGAAGGCCCGCGCCCGCGCTAACATGAAGCAGGGCATCAACACGATGGGAACCGAAGGCTGGACGCAGTATAGCGAAGAAAGCACCAAGTTCGTGGGCTACGAGCTCTCCGCTTGTGAAACGAAGGTTGTCCGCTGGCGCGAAGATAAGGGCGTCCTCTCCATCGTGCTCGAAACTTCTCCGTTCTATGCCGAAATGGGTGGCCAGGTCGGCGACAAGGGTACGCTCGTTTCCGCGGACCTGGAAATTGACGTGTTCGACACCGTGAAGGTGAACGATACCGCCCTCTGCCGCGGCAAGGTGAAGAAGGGTACGGCCAACGAAGAGACGATGGGCGCCGTGTTCATGGCGACTGTCGATAACGACCGCCGTAACGACATCCGCAAGAACCACTCCGCAACACACTTGCTGCAGGCTGCGCTCCGCCAGGTGCTCGGCACTCACGTGCAACAGCAGGGTAGCTTCGTTTCGAACGAGCTCCTCCGCTTCGACTTCAGCCACTTCAACGCGATGACCGCCGAAGAAATCCAGAAGGTCGAAGACATCGTGAACGCGAAGGTCATGGAATGCCTGCCGGTCAACACTCAGGTGATGGGTGTGGACGAAGCCAAGGCTAGCGGTGCTATGGCTCTGTTCGGCGAAAAGTATGGCGACGAAGTCCGCGTCGTGAAGATGGGCTGCGCCAACGAAGAATTCTCCAAGGAACTCTGCGGTGGCTTGCATGTGCAGAACACCGGTAACATCGGCCTCATGAAGATTGTTTCTGAATCCAGCGTGTCCGCTGGCGTGCGCCGTATCGAAGCAGTCTCTGGCCGTGGCGCTCTCTCCCTGCTCCGCGCTGGCACGCACATCCTGACTGCCCTCCGCGAACAGCTCCGCTGCAAGGACGCCGAAGTTCTCGACCGCATTCAGCAGAGCTTTGCCAAGACGCAGAACCTCGAAAAGAGCCTCCAGTCCGTGAAGCTGGAACTTGCAACACTCGCCGCTGCCGAACTCTTGAACGGCGGCATCAACGTGGCTGGCGTGAACCTCTACGTCCGCGAACTTTCCATCCCTGATGAAAAGTACAAGAACCTGCTTGACGGCGTTCAGAACAAGCTTGACACCGACAGCGTCGCCGTGATTGCCAACAAGGACAACGGTTCCGGCAGCATCGCCGTGATGGTCGGCAAGAATGTTCAGGCCAAGGGCATCAAGGCCGGTGACCTCGTCAAGGATCTCGCCGCTGCTTGCGGTGGCCGCGGCGGTGGACGTCCGGACCGCGCTCAGGCCGGTACCAAGGAAGTCGACAAGATTGCCGGTGCTATCGCGAACGCCAACAACTGGATTCGCGCCAAGCTTGGTGCCTAACGAAACAATCCATTACTGAATGTAACGTTGCCCCCGCCAATGTGCGGGGGCAATTTTTTATATTTTTCCCGGAATTCTCAATAGGAGAAAATAATGAAGAATTTAAAAATCCTAATTGCATTGATGGTCTTGACGGCAACATCTGTCGTATTTGCTGGTCAGGAAACAAGTGGAAAACAGCTAATGCTCAAAGACCCTACCGTAGGAGTCTCTGGCCTATGGAATTGGATTGCTGCCAATGATAACTTGGATATCGGAACGGAGATGGTCCCGGATTCAGGCACTTCACCGTTGTTTGCCAAGGAAGATGGCTCCATTTTTGCCGAAGCCACTATGAAGATTGGTCCAGAACCGGTATGGACGCCGGAAGCCGCTGACACGCTCAAGTATCCGTCTGCTTCTATCGAAGTGAGATTCAAGAAGGAGGGATGCGTTCAAGGCAACAGCTGCGGCGTGAACTTCAAAGAACTTGGTATCAAGTATGTTCGCATTAAGTCAAAAGTTTCTGGCCGGATCCGCATGTCGGTCCTTAACGAAAAGACCGCTGAACCGGGTGCAGAACCGGGTGTGTATCTTCCGAATAGCTCTGGATACCAGACTACTACCTATGATCTGACTCCGTTTGAATTTGGATTCAAGGGCTTCGAT
The DNA here is from genome assembly GCA_017412605.1 of Fibrobacter sp. Classification (GTDB taxonomy): domain Bacteria; phylum Fibrobacterota; class Fibrobacteria; order Fibrobacterales; family Fibrobacteraceae; genus Fibrobacter. The sequence continues at coordinate 141,068 of JAFPWY010000007.1, forward strand.
GACCGTAACTACGGAGGTGTCTTTGACTGGGTAAACCTCGATAAAGCTCCGGAAGGATCTGAAATTATTCAACACGTCACGGGGCTCAGGTGGGAAATCAGAGCTAAAGAAGGTGCTACTGGAAAAATCTCGATTGAGTCCATTGAGTTCCTTGATGCCTTCAATAATACCATCGAGACAAGTTTACTTACTGGTGTTACAGGGGTTCGTACAAACATCAATGATCCATTAGATAATGAAATAGCTAATGGCAAACAACAAGCTATAAAAGACTCTACCGTAGGAGTCTCTGGCCTATGGAATTGGATAGCTGCCAACGATAAATTGGATATCGGAACGGAGATGGCTCCGGATTCCGGTACTTCCCCATTGTTTGTCAAGGAAGATGGCTCCATTTTTGCCGAAGCCGCTATGAAAATTGGTCCTGAACCGGAATGGACGCAGGAAGCCGCTGACGCTGGCACGCTCAAGTATCCGTTTGCTTATATCGAAATGAGATTCAAGAAGGATGAATGCGTTCAAGACAACAGTTGTGGCGTGGACCTTTCTGCACTCGGCATCAGATATATTCGCATCAGGGCAAAAGTTTCCGGTCCAATCCGTATGTATGTCCTTAACGAAAAGACCACTGAATCGGGTGCAGAACCGAGTGTGCTTATTCCGAATAGCGCTGAATACATGTCTACTCAATATGACCTGGACCCGTTTGAATTTGGATTCAAGGGATTCGACGACCATAACAACGGAGGCGTCCCTAGCTGGATTGACGGCAGAAATGCTCCGGAAGGATCTGAAATTATTCAACACGTCACGGGGCTCAGGTGGGAAATCAAACAAACTGAAGGCGCTACTGGAAAAATCTCGATTAAATCCATTGAGTTCCTTGACGCCAACAAAAAGACAATCAAGACAAGTTTACTTACTGGTGTTACAACGGTTCGTACCAACATCAATGACCCATTAAATAATGAAGTAGCTAACGGCAAACAACAAGCCTTAAATGACTCTACCGTAGGAATCTCTGGCCTATGGAATTGGATAGCCGTCAATGACAACTTGAATATCGGAACGGAGATGGTTCCGGATTTCGGCACTTCACCGTTGTTTGTCAAGGAAGATGGTTCCATTTTTGCCGAAGCCGCTATGAAGATTGGTCCTGAGCCGGAATGGACGCCGGAAGCCGCTGACACGCTCAAGTATCCGTTTGCTGCTATCGAAATGAGATTCAAGAAGGATGAATGCGTTCAAGACAGCAGCTGCGGTGTGGACCTTTCTGCACTCGGCATCAAATATATTCACATCAGGTCAAAAACTTCTGGTCCAATCCGTATGTCCGTCCTTAACGAAAAGACCCCTGAATCGGGTGCAGAACCGGGGGTGCTTATTCCGAACAGCTCTGAATACATGTCTATTCTATATGACCTGACACCGTTTGAATTTGGATTCAAGGGATTCGACGACAATAACTTCGGAGGCATCCCTGTCTGGATTAACTACGATAAGGCTCCGTTAGGATCTGAAATTATTAAACACGTCACGGGGCTCAAGTGGGAAATCAGTGACAGTCACGGTGCTTCTGGCGAAATTTCGATTAAGTCCATTGAATTCCTCGATGAATTGGGGAATGTTATTGATGCGTTTAATCTTACCGGTGTGGAAGGAGTTCGTTCCGTAATCGAATCCTCTTCCTCCGTGATGCCCGAGTCCTCGTCTTCCTCCGTGATGCCCGAGTCCTCGTCTTCCTCCGTGATACCCGAGTCCTCTTCTTCCTCCGTGAAGCCTGAGTCCTCTTCTTCCTCCGTGAAGCCTGAGTCCTCTTCTTCCTCCGTGAAGGCAAAATCCTCCTCTTCCTCCGTGAAGGCAAAATCCTCCTCTTCCTCCGTGAAGGCAAAGTCCTCCTCTTCCTCCGTGAAGGCAAAGTCCTCTTCTTCCGCCGTGAAGGCAAAGTCCTCCTCTTCCGCCGTGAAGCCCAAGTCCTCTTCTTCCGCCGTGAAGCCCAAGTCCTCTTCTTCCGCCGTGAAGCCCAAGTCTTCTTCTTCCGCCGTGAAGCCTAAGTCCTCTTCTTCGAGAAAGTCGAAGTCTTCTTCATCGGCAGCTCCTAAATCGTCGAGCAGCTCTAGCAAAAAGAAGAACGCGTTGCCGCAGAAACACTTCACATCAATGGCCCATATTACTGTATCTGGAAAGCAAATCCTAATCAGCAATGCAACTCCGGGTTCTGATTATGCCGTATTCACTATGCAAGGTAAGGTGATTAAGGCAGGCAAGATTCAGAATAGAGTTGAAAACATAACGCTGGAAAATCAGGGTGCGTTCCTGGTCCGCGTGGGGCATGAAATTTTTAAAGTGAAGTAATCGTCGCTCTAGCATCCATTTCATCAGGACCAAAGGACCTGAATTGCAAAGTCACCCCCGCCACCGTGCGGGGGTCTTTTACTTTTTTTGTGGAAGTTTCTAAATTAATTTACTAGCGTTCGTTTTGATAGGAGCCTCGCCAATGGTCGATTTTTTAAATGCAGTTGACAGCGTCCTCTACTACCCCATCCTGATTATCGTTCTCGCAGCAGCGGGAATTTACTTCAGCATTCGCACACGATTCGTGCAAATTAGGCTATTCGTGGAGGCAATCCGTTCGCTTATCGAACGTCCGCACGAGGCGGGTGGGGTTTCTTCGTTGCAGGCGCTGCTCGTGTCCACCGCATCGCGAGTGGGCACCGGGAACATCATTGGCGTCTCGACGGCAATTTGCCTGGGCGGCGCAGGAGCTGCATTCTGGATGTGGGTCCTCGCAATTATCGGCGCATCGTCGGCATTTGTCGAAAGTACGCTGGCGCAGGTGTACAAGCATCGCGACCACCGTACGAACGCCTGTTACGGCGGCCCGGCGTATTACATCGAGAGCGCTCTGCATAGCCGCTGGCTCGGCGTTGTCTTTGCGGTATTCCTGATTTCCACATACGCCTTCGGATTCAATTTACTTTGTTCCTACAACCTGCAGTCGACCTTCGAAACGTACAACTTCTACAACCCGTCGGTGACGCCGTGGATTATCGGCATTATCCTTGCGGTACTGGTCGGTTTCTGCTTGTTCGGCGGCGGCAAGCGCATCGTCAAAACAACCGGCGTGCTTGTCCCGGTCATGGGCCTTTTCTACGTGATACTCGCCGCCATCATGCTGGTGGCGCATTTCGACCTGATTCCGTCGGTGATTGTTGCGATTATGCAAGATGCGTTCGACTTCCAGGCGATTGGCGGTGGCATTGCGGGTTCCTGCCTGATGTATGGAATCAAGCGCGGGCTCTATTCCAACGAGGCCGGCGTGGGTTCCGCTCCGAACGCAGCAGCTGCGGCCCATGTTTCGCACCCGGTGAAGCAGGGGCTTGCACAGATGCTTTCCGTGTACATCGACACGCTTTTCCTCTGCACGGCGACAGCACTGATGTGCCTTGTTTCGGGTGTGCCCGGAACCGCCGAAAATGCGGGGGCCATGTATGTGCAACAGGCGGTGTCGACGACATTTGGAGTTGCAGGCCCCGTATTCATCACAATCGCGATGACGCTGTTTGCATTCACGACACTGCTCGGCAACCTCTACTACGTACATAACGCGATAGCCTATATCAACAAGAAGAAGATGCCCGGCAAGAAGACGATGACGGTGATTCATATTTTGTGCAGCCTGGTGGTGCTCTTTGGTGCGGTAACCCCGATGGATGCCTGCTGGGCACTCGCCGACATCACGATGGGCGGCATGGCGCTGATCAACCTGCCCGCGTGCGTCATTCTGGGCGGAGTCGCATTCAAGGCTCTACGCGATTACGAATTCCAGCGCAAGCAAGGACGCAACCCCGCCTTTATCGCAAGGCATATCGGCATGGATCCTGACAAACTCGACTACTGGAAGCACAAAGAGCGCGACGAGAAAGATTCGCCAAACATCTAGACCAGACAATACAGACCGCGAGGCCAAAGGCCCGCGGCCACATTTTTAAAGAAAATCATATTGTGAAAATTATAATTTTTTATATTTTTGCCATTTTTAGCTAATTTTAGCATAAAAACTAAAATTTCATATTGTAGACTATTGACTTTTTGAAACATAGTGGTATATTGGTTTATGAGGACGGGCGGAGGGCCAACCCCGAACCCGCCTCTAGGAGGAACAATGAAACCACTGCTTGAATACAAGAGCTACCGCCAGTACATCGCGGACTACTACGCCGACAGGAAGGCCAGATCCTCGTTCTCCTGGCAACAGTTTGCAAAAATGGCAGGATTCTCGTCGCCGGTCTATCTCAAGTACGTAAGCGAGGGGCGCTTCAACTTGAGCGAGGCCGCCGCGGAACGCGTGGCGCAGGCCATGCACCTTGCCGAATACGAACGCGAATTCTTTGTCGAGATGGTCAAGCTCGACCATGCAAAAAGTGACGGCGAAAAAAGGGCGGCAGTCAGCAGAATGCTGTCCATCGCGGAAGCCCACAAGGCAAAAATCGTGGACGCGGAATCGTTCCGCTTTTTCGAAAGCTGGAGGAACCCGGTGCTCCGCGAACTGGCTCCCGCGATGCCGGGGGCGAAGCCGCTCGCGCTCGCCCACGCCTGCCGCCCGGAAATCAGCGCGGCCGAAGTCAGCGAGTCGCTGAGCTTTCTGGTCAAGGCGAACCTGCTCCAGAAAGACAAGGTCGGGAACTACAAACAGACCGACAAGACGGTGACGACCGGCCCGATGGATCTCACCCCGCTGGCCGTGCGCGGGCTGCACCGCCAGATGGGCGAAATCGCCCTCAACGCCATCGAGGGCGTGCCACAGGACGAGCGACACTTCTCAGGCCTCACCCTCGGCATCACGCGGGAGGCCTACGAAAAAATCGTGCAGAAGATTGCCGCATTCCGCAAGGAAATCATCGCGATTGCGACAAGCGAAACTGCGACAGACGAAGTCTACCGCCTGAACGTGCAGTTCTTCCCGATGACAAACATGAGTATCAACAAAAAAGGCTAGGAGGACATCATGAAAAAGGAAATTAAAAACACGATTGTGTACGACTTTATCGGGACGGCCTTCTGCCTGGTCATGGCGTTTGCGCTCATCCTGATGTTTTCTGGCTGCTCCAGCGACGAAAGCAAGCAGCCAGTAGGCTCCCTGGGCGGCGCCGAAGAAGAGACCGGCATCTACGCACTGTCGGGCCGAGCCGGTGCCATCATGCCGAAATTGATGAAAATTGCGGACACCACAGGGGAAATCATTGATTCCACGGGATATGAGGGATCTCTATTTGCACCTAGAGGGGCCGTAGTAAGCGTCTATGAACTTGATTCATTGACGCTTGACACGACTGGTCGCTTTTTTGTCGATACTATAGACAACGACAGTGGCCGCTTTGTCTTTGAAGAAATGGAATTGAGTAGTCCGTATATATTGATTGTCGAGGAAGATCCTCCTGTTAGAGTTAAAGAGCGCGGTATAATGAAAGACAAGTATAATACATACAGCGCCATAGTCAACATGCAAAACATTACAAATGTAAGTGTCAATGCATTGACATCTGCAAAAGTTCCGTTATTGCGTGAATATGTGACCCAAGGGAAGTCGTTTGCGGAGGCGAACACAATGGCCGAACGCGATGTCCTGAAACAGCTCGGGATATATGAGGACCTGGGCTCGTTTGAAGAATTGTTCGATGAAAAATCGGAACTAGCGTATGCAGAAGCACTAATCCGACAAACGAGTGTTACCGAGCGCCATCTTATAGATTTCGATATTAGCATGTATGTGGAAGACATGCTATATATCCCATCAGTGGTTATTGCGGATTCTGGAACTGAAGCCGAGGAGTACTACCAGAATAAGAAGAAGATGACAGATTATCAAGTAGGCCTCCTTGCAGAAGAGAATGGTATTGGGCAATGCACGGAGGCTCGTGAAAACGAGATGGCGATTGTTCTTGTAGGAAGAAAGTTAGGTGATTCCGTCGCGATAGTTTGCCATTCCGAAAAATGGGCTATAGGATTGAAAAGCATTGAATATACAATGGGCACAATGACAGACAACCGTGATGGGCAGACCTATAAGACGGTTACATACAATATCGGCGGCATTTCGCAGACCTGGATGGCCCAGAATCTGAATTTTGCGGATACGGTATCGGCAGGCACCGATAGCGTCCTGAAGGCAAATTCGAAGTGGAACGCTTTTACACAGAACTACGACCGCAGCGGAAAAACCTATGGCCGTTTCTATACATGGCTTAGTGCAATGAATATTGGCGAAGATGACATCAAGGTGTATTCTATAGACTCGGTCGGCGATACGGTTTTCCTGGAACAGCAAGACAGTCCTTGCGTCCCTAAGGATATCGAGGGTAAAGAATTCTGCGTTTACATGAGAATAGGAACGTGCGACTCCGATAGTGCGTGCGTAGCCGAGGTAAAGAAGGAATGCGATTCTCTGTATGGAGGTTGGTGCAACGAAGGCGTGGAAGACTGGTCGCTTGGTGTCACCGAATACATGTCGAACAAGAATGAAGACGCTTATCAGGGGATTTGCCCCGAAGGATGGAGGCTCCCGACGGTGAATGATTGGAATTCCCTATTGCAGATGATGGGCGAACACTATGGCGTAAATTCCAAGGAGGCTGCATTGGCTTTGTTTGGTGAAGATGCGACTGGATTCGGAATTAAGAGACTTGTCGATAATTTCGAGGTAGACTTGGAAAACCAATGGATTTGGGTGTCGTCTGACAATTTGATGCAATTTGTTGTTGCGGACGCCCTGGTTCGTTGGGTTACACTCCATAGTTGGCAGAGTGGACTTACTCCGGACAAGGTCTGGTTCGATTATGACGAGGACCTTGGATACGGCTCGATCGGCGACACCTTAAAGGCGGCAGCAGTCCGCTGCATCAAGAACTAGAATCTTTCTCATACCCCCCCCCTTGTTGTGGCTAGGAGGAAAAGGAAGACGGGCTTCGGCCCGCCTTTCTTTTTTTTGCATTTTCCCGACCAACCTGGCATAGCATTTTTCGGCACACAATGTTATATGTATTATCAAAAATCACTATTTTTTGCAAAATACGTAAAAATTGGCTAAATTTCATTAAATTCCAAACATTTTTATGACAGAACTATTGACTTTTTTAAAAATAGGTCTTATATTTGGAATTACGAGCGACGCGGACCATAAAAGTCAAGACGCCGTTCACTAGGAGGAAACAATGAAAGATGTACTTGAATACACGAACTACCGCCAGTACATCGCGGACTATTACGCCGAGAAAAAGGCCAAGTCCGCGTTCACATGGCAAGAGTTCACGCGAGCCGCAGGCTTTTCTTCGCCAGTTCACCTTAAATACGCAAGCGAAGGCCGGCTCAACTTGAGCGATACCGCCGCAAAGCGCGTGGCCCAGGCAATGCACCTTGTCGATTTCGAGCAGGATTACTTTTGCGAAATGGTCAAACTCGACAACGCAAAGACCGATGCCGAGAAAAAGGCCGCCTTTGACAAGATGATCGCGATTGCAGACGCGCACAAGGCGAAAATCATCGAGGGGGATTCGTTCCGCTACTTCGAGAGCTGGAAAAACCCGGTCCTCCGCGAACTCGCCCCTTCGATGCCCGGGGCAAAGCCACTCGCGCTCGCCCGCGCCTGCCGCCCGGAAATTACCGCCGCCGAGGTGACCGAATCGCTGAACTTCCTTATTAAGGCAGACCTGCTCAAAAAAGACAAGGACGGGAATTACGCACGAACCGAAACGGGCATAACGACGGGCCCGATGGACGTGACCCCCGTGGCCGTCCGCAGCATGCACCGCCAGATGGGGCAGTTCGCGCTGGAGGCCATCGAAGGCGTTCCGCAAAACGAACGGCACTTCTCGGGCCTCACGCTCGGCATCACGCAGGAGGCCTACACAGAAATCGTGCAGAAAATTGCCGAATTCCGCAAGGAAATTATCGCCATCGCAACGAGAAGCACCGAAACGGAGGAGGTCTACCGCCTGAACGTGCAGTTCTTCCCGATGACAAACAAGAATATCAATAAAAAAGGTTAGGAGGAAACCATGTATTACTCAAATATCGGCAGGCACCTTGTCTGCAAAACGGCGACGCTGCTCGCCTTTGTGTTCGCAGCCTGTTCCAACGACACGACTCCATCAACGGTCGCGCACGAAGGCGGCTATACCGAAGAAACCGGCATTTACGCCTTGTCGGGCCGAGCCGGCAACGTTCTCCCAAAACTGATGAACATTACGGGCACTACGGAGGAAATCATTGATTCCATGGAATCTGGAGAATCCGTATTTGCACCTAAGGGAAGCATTGTTACTGTTTTCGAATTGGATTCCTTGACACTAGATACAACAGGTCTTTCTTTTACCGATACCATATCTAATGATAGTGGATTCTTCACATTCGAGGAACTTCCTATAACGAGCCCATACGTAATGATTCAAGTGCAGGATTCCTGCTATACGGCAAATTGCGAAGAACGGATACCATGGAAGAACGCCATTTCGGACAATTCTCCTCAATATTCGACAAAGCAACCTCAACTCTTTTATGCAATCGTAGACTTGCGGAAACACCAGAAGATAACCGTCAATTCTTTGACAGACAAAAAAGCTCGTTGGTTGAAAGAAAATTTCGCAGACGGAATGACTTTTGACGAGGCAAGCCAAAAAGCACAACGCGACATCCTTGAAGAGATTGGAATTTACGATGATTTGGGAGATTTCGAAGACTTAAACGACGACAACTACGAATTGGGCCTCGTATGGATTTTGGTGAACAGCAAGCCTTTCTCGACTGCTTATTTGCTGCAACTTTACAATCGTTTCTATTACACTTCTCAAGCAGTTTATGCAGAATCAGAACAATACTATTCAAATACAAAGAAGTTATTGGAATATATGATTGCGGCTATAGCGCAAAGGGATAGCTTAGGACAATGTACCGAATCTCGTGAAGACGAAACAGTGGGTTCCTTTGTATGCCGTTCAAATAAATGGGAATTGGGATATAAAAAAATAGAATACACAGGCAGCGTAATGCAAGATACCCGAGATGGCAAAACATATAAAACAGTCACGTACCATTGGGGAAATGTTACGCAAACCTGGATGGCAGAAAACCTGAACTTTGCAGATACGACATCTTCAAGTGTAGACCCGCTCTTAAAGAAAAATCTGCGCGGCGGGACAACATGCATGAGCAACGACCCTTCATGCGAAATTAATGGTCGCTTTTATGCATGGAGGGTAGCCATGAATCTTGATTCTTCTGTCAAAATGATCGGCGTTGGTTATACAAATGCTGAAGCCGATACTGAGATTGTTCTTGAAAATCAATGCGCTTCAGAACTGCCTCACTGTCTTGATTTGGATTTGTCCAAGCATAGAGAAGAAACTACTTATTATGATTATTCTACTAAAGAGTTTGTGATAGATTATTGTTCCGTTGACGATTATGCAGACAGCATATACAGATATTGTGATAAGACATATCAACTATACCTTTTCCACCTAGATTACTCAACATTTATTTCTCAGTCAAGGCCAATCGAGCACCAGGGCGTCTGTCCTGATGGATGGAGAATTCCTAATAATGCGGACTGGGAAACATTGTTTGATAATGTTGCGGAACAATATGGTATAAAGCGCGAAAATGTTTGGTCCGTCCTTGCCGATAATTATGCGACTGGATTTGGATATATGGTTCCGACACCTCTTGAAGTGAACGAGCAAAATGTTCTTGCGTTCAAAACTCTTTCTCGAAAAGTCAACTCATTCGCTTCTGTTCCTGACGTTGATGCAAATGAGTCTTATGACAACCAATTAGATCTTGCTTACCCAGTTTACTATTACACGGTCAGCGGACCAGAAACTCCTATCCCGTCAAACAAATACGACAATTTCTTGATGGAATCGCAATACTATCCTGTTTCTTATGAGGCGCTCAACGAACTCGTCCTTGTCCGCTGCATAAAGAACTAGAATCTTTCTCATAAAAACCCCCTTGTTGTGGCTAGGAGGAAAAGGAAGACGGGCTTCGGCCCGCCTTTCTTTTTTTTGCACTCCGGCGGCCACGCCATAGCCATTTTTCTGCAAAAATTATGTTATACGTATCACAAAATATTCGTATTTTTCTAGAAATTTTATAAAAATGCTAAATTTTCATCAAAAACACAAATTTTTTATCACAAAACTATTGACTTTTTAAAAAATACGGTATATATTAAAAAACACAAGCGACGCGGGTCACAAAACCAAGACGTCGTTTGCTAGGAGGAAACAATGAAAGATGTACTTGAATACACGAGCTACCGCCAGTACATCGCGGACTACTACGCCGAGAAAAAGGCCAAGTCCGCGTTCACTTGGCAGGAGTTCACACGCGATGCGGGGTTCTCGTCGCCGGTATTCCTGAAATACGTGAGCGAGGGCCGCTCCAATCTGAGCGAAGCGAACGCCGACTGCATTGCGGAGGCCATGCACCTCGTCGATTACGAACGGGAATATTTCCGCGAAATGGTCAAGTTCGACCGCGCAAAGACAGACGCCGACAAAAAAGCCGCCTTCAACAAGATGCTTGCGATTGCAGACGCGCACAAGGCAAAAATCCTGGAGGGAGATTCTTTCCGCTACTTCGAGAGCTGGAAAAATCCGGTCCTCCGCGAACTCGCCCCCTCGATGCCCGGAGCAAAGCCGCTCGCGCTCGCCCGCGCCTGCCGCCCCGAAATTACAGCCGCCGAAGTGACCGAGTCGCTGAATTTCTTGGTCAAGGCCGGCATGCTAAAAAAAGACGAAAACGGCAATTACGCCCAGACCGACAAGTCGATAACGACAGGCCCGATGGACGTGACCCCCGTGGCCGTCCGCGGAATGCACCGCCAGATGGGTGAATTTGCGCTGGAAGCCATCGAAGGCGTGGAACAAGACAAGCGCCATTTCTCGGGACTTACGCTGGGCATCACGACCGAGTCCTTCGACGAAATCGTAGAAGAAATCGACGCTTTCCGCAAACGCATCATCGCCATCGCGACAAAGGAAACCACGACAGACGAAGTCTACCGTCTGAACGTACAGTTCTTCCCGATGACAAACAAGAGTATCAACAAAAAGGGGTAGGAGGATACCATGAAAAACAAAACTCAAAACACGCTAGTGTATGATTTCATCGGGACGGCATTCTGCCTGGTCATGGCGTTCGTGCTCATCCTGATGTTTTCGGGCTGCTCCAACGACGAAAGCGACCCGTCAGCAATCTCCCTGGGCGGCTCCACGGAAGAGACGCGCATCTACGCGCTGTCGGGGCGAGCCGGAGATGCAATCCCCATGATGCTGACCGTTCAGGCATCAAGCGACTCGTCAATCCATGCCAAAGCCACCAGCAACACGACACCCTCCCAAAAGGGAACGATTGTGGTCGTTTACGAATTGGATTCTTTGACGCTCGATAAAACAGGACGCTCTTTTGCAGATACCATATCTAACGATAGCGGATACTTTGCATTTGCGGAACTTGCTATAACAAGCCCATATGTATTGATTCAAATGCAGGATTCGTGCTATACGGAATATTGCGGGGAACGTGATATATGGGGAGATCCTGTATATAAACCTTCTAAAGACAGCACCTACTGGATGGACAACTCCATCATCTGGAATATGTATCCAGAGGATATACCTTCTATAGACAGCTCAGTAAAGTACCCCCATTATTTACATGCAATTGTTGATCTACGAAAACATTCGACGATACGCGTTAATTCTTTGACCAATATAAAAGCAGAGTTTTTGAAAAATTATTTCAAAGAAGGGATGTCCCTTGCCGAAGCCAGCAAGAAGGCAGAACTGCTTCTTCTTGAACAATATGGAATATATGAAGATCTGGGAGATTTTGAAGAATTAAGCGATAACAATGAATTGGAAGTTTTATCATTTTTACTTCAATTCTGGTATACGGAGGCGCCGAATGATCTGTATTACCTGAACATTTTCAATGAGATTCCTCCAAAAATCGTCTCTACTTTCAGTGAAAAAATTAAGCAATACTATTTGAACACAATGAAATTGAGAGCCTATGAAATCGCAGCTCTCGCACACAAGGAAGGCTTGGGGCAATGTACAGAATCTCGCGAGAACGAATCGCACTCAACAGATGACGGTTTTTTAGTCTGTCATTCAGAAAAATGGGTTCTTGGAGACAGTAGCAGCAAAACAATTGAACACATAAACGGCACGATGGTGGATTCGCGCGACGGTAAAACGTACAAGACCGTCACATACAACTGGGGCGATGTTACGCAAACCTGGATGGCAGAAAACTTGAACTTTGCGGACACGACATCCCCAAGCGTAGATCGAAATTTGAGAGAGAATTTGCGCGGAAGGACCCTATGTTGGAAAAACGACCCATCGTGCGAAATGTATGGTCGGTTTTACGCATGGAGAGCCGCGATGAACCTCAATTCGTCTTCTATCAAAATAAGCTCTCTTGATTACTATACTACATATGAAAATCCAATAGCAATCAGTGACAGCGCTTTTTCACCTATCGAAGAACAATGCTCTTCTGAATACCCTTTTTGCCCTGATATAGAATTATATCCCCATCAGAGAGAAGATATCTTCTGCTATGAGGTGAATGAAGATACAACACATTGTGAACCTACTACATATTGCCGTGCCGATGCCTATGTCGATAGCATTTATAAATACTGTGAAAAGAAATATGAAGAAAAAGAAGCCTTTTACCTAGATTATTCACAGTTTATTTCTCCATCAAGGCCTGTTATGCACCAGGGAGTGTGTCCTGATGGATGGAGAATCCCTAATGTCGAAGACTGGGAAACGTTGTTTAAAAATATCGCCGAGCGATTCGATGAAGAACGTTATAATGTCTGGTACTATCTTGCCGATTCCAATACAACAGGATTTGGGTTTGAAATCCCGATGGCTGTTGAGGTAAATGATACAGACGATCCTATAATCACCTTTGATTATCTAACGGAAAATAACTTTGCAACAGTCCCCTACATTAACGACCATCAATCTTATGAGAGCCCAAACGATTTGTACCCCGTCATTTACTACTACACAATTAGGAAAAAATATCTTGAAACGGACAATCATGTGTTTCCTGACATGTACCCCTTGACTTCATATGGTACTTCAACCATGATTTATGGCTTTGGACCTCTTACTATACCGGTTTTAGTCCGCTGCATAAAGAACTAGAGTCTCTCTCTCATCCGAAACGCCCTTAACCTGGGGGCAGGAGGAAAAGGAAGACGGGCTTCGGCCCGCCTTTCTTTTTTGCGGTCTCGGCCACAGATCGCAACATTTTCTTATTGCAAAAATTAAGCATATTTTTCACAAAAATTCAACAAATGGCGAAATTTCAACAAAAACAGCAATTATTTATTGTGATATATATTGACTTTTTAAATTTTTTGATGTATATTAGAAACGAAAACGGCACGGGGCTCAAAAACCAGGAGGCCGTTTGGTTAGGAGGAAACAATGAAAGATGTACTAGAATACGCAAGCTACCGCCAGTACATCGCGGACTATTACGCCGATAGGAAGGCCAAATCCGCATTTACATGGCCGGAGTTCGCACAGGCGGCAGGCTTTTCTTCGCCGGTCTACCTCAAGTACGTAAGCGAGGGCCGGTTTAACCTGAGCGACGCAGCCGTGGAACGCGTCGCAAAGGCGATGCACCTGGCGGACTACGAACAGGAATACTTCGCCGAGATGGTCAAGTTCGACCACGCGAAAAAGGATGCCGACAAAAAAACAATCTTCAAAAAGATGCTTTCGATTGCCGAAGCCCACAAGACCAAAATCCTGGAAGGCGACGCATTCCGCTTTTTCGAGGACTGGAAGAACCCGGTCATCCGTGAACTGGCGCCCTCGATGCCGGGAGCAAAGCCGCTCGCACTCGCCCACGCCTGCCGCCCGGAAATCACCGCCGCCGAAGTCAGCGACACGCTGAAGTTCCTTCTCAAGGCGGGCCTGCTCAAAAAGGATGAGGGCGGAAACTACATCCAGACAGAGAAATCCGTGACGACAGGCAACATGGACGTAACCCCCGTGGCCGTCCGTAGCATGCACCGGCAGATGGGCGAATTCGCCCTCGACGCCATTGAAGGCGTGGAACAGGACAAACGTCATTTTTCGGGCATCACGCTCGGCATCACGCACGACGCCTACGAAGAAATCGTAGAAGAAATCGCCGAGTGCCGCAAGCGCATCATCGCCATTGCGACAAAAAATGCTGCGACAGACGAGGTCTACCGTCTGAACATGCAGTTGTTCCCGATGACAAATAAGAATTCAAACAAAAAGGGTTAGGAGGATATCATGAATTACTCAGGAATAGCCAAACAAATGGTTTGCAAGGCGGCGGTATTGCTTGCCTTGGCCCTCATCGCATGCTCCGAAGACGGCAAGTCTATTGCCGATGGAGGCACAGCAGAAGAGAGAGGCCTCCAGGCAAACAACAATTCTGATGCAGCACACAACCGCTACACCGTATCTGGAAGAGCAATGCGAATGGTCAATCCCTCCGCAGACACTATCTATATGGCCAATTCGTTCGACACCTATTCAAGCATGCAGGGCTCCTTTGTCCCCTACGGCTCCGTTTTAAGGTTGTCCGAACTGGACTCGCTCACGCTAGACACAACGGGAGTATTCTATTTCACCCGCTGCACAGACACGACAGGGAATTTCAGCTTCGATAGCGTTTCACTGAACAGTCCCTATGTACTGGTCGAGCTCTTGCCCTATATTTACGACGACTGGCAATGGAATCTCACGAACAAGGAGGATTTAACAAACTTAAAGGATTTCTCCGACACAATCAGCTACGGGCAATATCTCAACAACAATTACAATGCGCTCGTTGATTTACGCACAGCAGACAATATCGGGCTCAACATCATGACCCGCCTTGAAGCGTCCCGTATAAAGCACCTATTTAAAAATGGGACCGATTTCGCAACGGCAAAGCAGCAAGCCGACCAAGAGGTTCTAGAAGCCGTGGGAATATACAACGGAACCTTCAATTTTGACAAAAGTGACTTTGCCCAAGACACCAACAAAGTGTTCATAGCGAATATTGTTTACGATGCCATTTTCCGCTCTAGACCAATCTACTCCGTTGCGACCGACTACACAGCACCATCGGTCAACACCTTTGGCGAAACAGGGACCTTCACAGCAGATGATTCGGTAAAAGCAGACTTATTAAGGTATTTTCATCGTTGGTTCCTTTTTGACGCCGGCTATGTCGACAATAGCAAGAACGCCTTCATGACCGGATTCTTTGCAACAATATACGGTTTGGGCGAATGTACAACCGCTCGTGAAGGCGATACAGTAGAAACAGCGGGAACCGAGGACCAATACCTGAACCTCATTTGCCAATCGGGAGCATGGGTGGCAGAAGGCGGACGGCATAAAATAGTTGACAAGGTCAATTTCGAGACCGGGACCATGACCGACGACCGCGACGGGAAAACCTACAAGACGGTCACGTACGACATCGAAGGGAATCCGCTCACATGGATGGCCGAAAACCTGACTTACAGCAACGACTCCATCCAACCGGTCATGGAACTCGACTCCATGATGGTCAAGTACTACCGAGGCGGCAAAGTAAGATCCGGCATTTACGAAGGCGAGAACTTTGGCTCATACGCAAATTCGCTCGATTCCTCATACTGGAACACCTTTGCACAATACAGCGTACATGATGTGATCGGCGCAGACACCATTGTAATGGAAGGGGAACACCTCCAGGGCATTTGTCCCAACGGATGGCACATCCCGACACAACAGGAATGGTCCAGCCTGATGCGCCTTCTGGAATACGCTTCAGAATATTGCCCTGGCTACCGAGGCTGCGAGGAATTCAAGGAAAATAACGGTTTCGGATGGTACTCCTCGAGATTCCTGCATGTAGTAGGATTCGGCGATTTCACAGTTGAGCCCTTTGTCTTCATCCAGCAAGATGATAACGGCACTTGGTCGACATTTGTCATCTTGATGGACAATTGGAAAGGGTATACATACACGGCCAACGAGGTATCTGGACTTTTGTCCGTCCGCTGCGTCAAGGATTAACTGCCCTGACTTGAATTAGGGAAATCCTAGAAATCCAGTTTTTGCTCATCGCGAGTTCTTGAAAGAAAGAGCTCGCGTTTTCTTATGCGCGCAGGAATCAGGAAAAGCGTGGCACGCCAGTAGCGCAGTTCCTTGAACAGCACGTTTACCGGATCGAAGGGGAACCAGCGCAACATTCGCAGCCTATCGTTGAACCAGCGCGGCACACCCCGCAGCCGGTATTCCTTGCCGTATTGCCCGAAATTTCCGCCTTCCAGGACTTGGCGGAGCAGGCGACGTCCGCGCCAGGAGTCGGGCAAGCAAAGCATTTTTTCCTGCTCTAACGCAAACACGCGACCAAGCACCCACATCACGCCGCCGCAAGCCCGCATCATCGAGAGGCGCTTCATCACCGCGGCGACTTCGCGACGGTCTTCCTCGGTGGAGTGGAGCAGCAGCATATAGTAATCCATGTACTGCCGCAAGCCAAGCCCCTTGCTAAAGAAATGCTGTTGCAGGTGAGCCAGCTGCATCACCAGCGCAAACTTTATGGTCGGGGAATAGAACCCCTCGGGAACAAGAGTGGCGCCCCCGACTTCATCCAAAAGGAATTTCTGGAATTCGCCATCCCGAAACGGGATACCTGACGCGGGCTTGTAATGGACTTCAATAGGGATTCCGTCTTCGCCAAGCATCTCCACATGGTGAAAAATGCCCCTGAGGTTCTTTTCGTCAGAAATCAGGCCGTGTTCCTTGAGAAATTCCACCACACCCTTGAACCCGCCGGGAATCCAGATGTCGATATCTCCCGCCTGGCGCGCAAGCGGGTTAGGGTAAAGCCGCGCATTCGCCTGGCCCTTGAGAATGACACTGCGACGGCCGTGATCCTCGAAAAGTCGCGTAATGCGCGCAGCCTCGCGGTTCATCTTCTCGTTCATGCCCCGGATGGACTCGGCAACGCAGGACCAGCGCAACGTCAGCTCCATGGGAGGACGTTTTTCCTTGGGCAGCCGAGCAATCCCGTCGTAGACGATTCCCAGGACGGACTGCTGCTTCGCCATGACATGCAGCTTCTGCCATTCCTCGGCGCTCAGGGTAAACAAAAAATCCTGCGTGGTCCCGAGAGCCACCTGCAGGATTTTATAGAATGGTTCGCTTAGCGAACGCATACCCTAGCCTTTGGAGTTGGACACTCCCTGGATATTGAGGCCGAGTTCGTCGCAATAATCAGCATCGCATTCCTCTTCGCCACTCCCACTCAACAGGCAAGCCTGATGCTTGAGATCAATCAGTTCCATTTTCGGTGCAAGATATTCTTTCTTTTTCATTCTATTGCCCCCTCAAATTAACGAATTTTTCTCTTGTTGTCAAGGAACATGCCCCAGTTTGCGGGCTTTTCGCCGATTGTGCGGCCCTTAAGGTCGAAACGGCGATCATCCATCTTGAGTTCACCTGTGAAGGTGTTCAGCTTGCCGATGGAGAGGGTGCTGTCGGAATCATGAAGGCGAACTTCAATCGTTTCGGGCAAATCTTCTTCGCCAACAGCATCGCTAGAAACCTTGGCCAGGCCGTGGCCCCTGTACCGCAAGTAAGCGCGAAGAGGAGCAATATTTGCACCCGTTCCGACCTTCACAAATTGGCCGGCAGTGACTGCGCCCTTATCCCTGGCCGCATAGCCGTAAACCTTACCAATTTTGCCATCACCCGCTTTCCATTCTTCGTAACTGTATGTTCCAGCAAACACGAAACTCTGGGTATTCGAATTATTATCATGCAACCAAAGTTCAAGATTCTGATCATGTGCAGGCGCCGGATTGTTGTTATAACTCTGTGCAAGGAATGTAATTTCCTTAATGTCTTTGCATTTACTCGATTTTGTATCGGCAACAATCAGAGCCGGTCTGTTGGCAGAAAGTTTGTCCTGCATATTCTTGCCATCAGCAATCCACTTACCGTTCACTTTGCTGAAATTGTAGATATCATACATATTGACACAGGAACTGGTATACTGACCGCTTTTTCTCACTGCAATCGGCAAAATAAGCGTAGAATTCTGTGTAAGGGCCACGCTGCGTTCAATCGTGACCTTCAAACGGTCCGAAGCGTTTTCATTAAGGCAAGACGCCGCATTTGCATCGTATTTAACCTTGGCACCTTCCTTGGCAAAGGATTCCAGATACAGCGTGTTGTTGGATTTGTAGTAGGCGCCGCCAGTAAACGAGCAAGCGGGATTTTCATTCTTCGGACGTTCAGCCCATGCAGCACTTGCCGAAATCGCCAGCGAAGCAACAATAACGGCTTTCGCCAGATAAAAATATCTTTGGTTCATTTTCCACCCTTTTTTCTTTTGTTCGCAAATTTAAAAAAAGGGTGTATATATTATTAATCCAATTTAGCGTTTTAAATCTTACAATTTTTACCAGAAAATCAGGATTTTTTCAACACGTAACAAATAAAAAAGTTTTCTTCCAAAATTACATACAACATAAATATTTCGAGAAAAAGCCGAAGTATTCTTTATTTTTAGGGCACATCCATTGATTATGTAATCAAATAATATTATAGGAATGTATATACAGACGCCATACAGTCATTACAGATTTCAAAAAAGACATCCAAGTCTCTTAATGAAAAAAATTATTGCACACGAAAGACCCTCTGCAAAGTTCCAAATCAACTTTTTCTTCCGTTCAACTTTCCAAATTAGCGTCCAAACGCCATTTTCCATCATGCAACTATTTTTTTACAAAAAATTTCACCATAATTAGTTTACTTTATTTTAAACGTCCAACATAACAACCAAAAAGGGAGCAAAAATGTCAACAAACACAACCAGAGTCACCAAGATTAAAGTCGAAAGCTTTAATTACAAAGACAACAAAGGCAAGATGTTCTTCATGAAGGGGACAAACGTCGTCCGACTTTACGGCACCCGCTATCTCGGAAGACAAAACAAAAAGTTCGATTTCGAAATGGTCTGCACCTTCAAAGACGGCTTTATGTGTGACGGAGCCTCCTCCCCTGCATTAGCAAAGTTGGTCAACATACCGAAAATCAAAAAAGGTAATAACGAGTACAATGCAGGCGCATTCATCCATGACGCCCTTTATATGCACACAGGAGATTTCGATGATGTAAGTTTTAGCCGCGAGGAATGCGATGACATCCTCCGCAGAATCTGGGTTCTTTCAGGATTGGACCCATTCTGGGCTAGAGTAGCATACGACGCAATCCGCGCCGTTGCAGGTTCAAAGCAACACTGGGGTAGCGACGAGAACGATTGCAAGCACCTGTTCTCCGTCAAGTTCACCTACAAGAAAGAACACAAGAAATAGCCCTAAGCAGCATTCCTTTCATCGAATCACACAAAAAAGTCCAGCTATCAGCTGGACTTTTGTTATGCTTTCTGCGATTCCTTACGGCTTAGTTGCCGGAGCAGGCGCGGGAGCAGCCTTCTCTGCAGGCTTTGCCGGAGCAGCCGGAGCTGCTGCAGGAGCAGGCGCGGGAGCGGCCTTCTCTGCAGGTTTTGCCGGAGCAGCCGGAGCCGCAGCAGGCAACTCGACGCTTTCTTCCATCTTGTCTATGAACCCAGATTTACCCTTCTTCGATTCCTTCTCGAACGGGACGAGTTCCACGCGGCGGTTCTTGGCGCGGCCCTCGTCCGTCTCGTTGTCGGCGAGCGGCCTGCGGGTACCGAAACCAACGGCGCGCAGACGATCCTTCGCGATGCCCTTCGAAATCAGGTAGTCCGTCACGGTATGGGCGCGGTCTTCGGAAAGTCTCTGGTTATAGTCTTCCGTTCCCACGATATCCGTATGGCCCTGCACCTCGAGATTCGCCTCAGTGAATTCCTTCATGAGGTCCGCGATGGCATCAAGCGTCGGGTAGCTGTTCT
Source organism: Fibrobacter sp. (assembly GCA_017412605.1). GTDB lineage: Bacteria > Fibrobacterota > Fibrobacteria > Fibrobacterales > Fibrobacteraceae > Fibrobacter. The sequence continues at coordinate 161,069 of JAFPWY010000007.1, forward strand.
TGGTGAGCTTCGAGGAGTTGAACTCGAAGTTGATACCCTTCTTGAGCTGTTCAAGGTCGTGCTTCTTCTCGAGCGGGCAACCAACCGTATCAACCGCGACACCCGGGATGGTATTCGGGCACTGGTCCTTGTAATCGGGCACCTTGTCCTTGTCGCTGTCGAGCGGACACCCCACAGTATCGACCGGAGCGCCTAGCGGAGTATCCGGGCACTGGTCCTTGTAATCGAACACGCCGTCCTTATCGGTATCGAGCGGGCAGCCCACAGTGTCGACCGGAGCACCCAGCGGTGTATTCGGGCACTTGTCCTTATAATCCGGGACCTTGTCCTTGTCGCTATCGAGCGGGCAACCCACAGTGTCGACCTTCACGCCCTTCGGGGTGTTGGGGCACTGGTCCTTATAATCGTACACGCCGTCTTCGTCGGTATCGAGCGGGCAGCCTTCCACCGTAACCTCGACTCCCTTCGGGGTGTCAGGGCACTTGTCCAGACCGTCGAACACCTTGTCTCCATCGGTATCGATGCCGCAACCATCGGCATCCACCACGATGGGCTTGGGCGTATGCGGACACTTGTCCTTGTCGTTCTTCACACCATCGCCGTCGTCGTCGCCCACAGGGGGCTTGCCGAAGGTCCAGGTGAGTTTCGCGATACCGGCAATAAGCGGGTGCGCCACATAGCAGTAGTGGAGCGTCTTGCCATTCTTGCCCTCGTATTCGAGCATGAAGTCTTCGCAGCCGTCCATTTCGTCGCCTACGTCGTAACCCACGTTGAGCAGGTTGCGCACGCCAATGTCGATACCCGCGGCAAACTCGATATCGCCGAGGAAGTCGAGGAACGGCACCTTCAGGCTAAAGCCGGGCGTGAGCAACATCGGGTCTACCAGCGGGTTGATCGGGTAGTCGTTGTTGCCAAGACGCATTTCGCCACTGAATTCCAAGAACGGATGGAACCACTTGTTCATCATGTAATTCACAGCCGTGCTGTACACGAGCGTGTTGGAACCGTCGCCAAACACAGCCATGAACCCAAGGCTGGAATTCCATATGAGCGGGAGACCACGCTTGGTATAGTCCACTTCGGCGACACCCGTAAGCCCAACCACGACGCTGTTCGCGGTGTAGGCATACGTCGGGCCACCGTTCCCGTTCAAAAACCAGGCGTGGCGGGGGCGCATACCGGCATTTTTCCAGCCCGTAGGCAGGTACAAGTCAAGCACTGCGGCCGTCCTCAAGATGTCGGGGCCAAAATGCGGAGTACGGTACTTACCGTAAAGCTGGAGGTCACCGAGGCCGCCCTCGATCATGCCAGCCCAGGCCGCCTCGCCGGAATAGTCCTTGCCGTGATCATAATAGATGGGCAGGCTGATACCCACGTCCAAGTCGTCACGCAAGCCGAAGGCGAAATTGAAATTGCCAGCAAGGGCACCGTCGATACGCCCGTCTTCCATGTCGGCATCCCACACGTCAATCTGTTGGTTATTCCCATCCGCGTCGACAAACTTGCCCGCGCGGGTATAACCCCAGTTGTCGGTGGCGATGGTTCCGCCAGTCCCTGCACGGAAATGGAAGAACCCGAGAGTATTCGCGTCTTGCTGATGCAAGCCGGTCTTTCCCCCGAGCAGGCCCGTCTGCGCAAAAGTAGCCGCCTGCACGAGGAGCAGAGTAAGAAATATTTTCTTCATACTAGTATATACTTTCTATTCCTTACTTGCCTTAGTTTTGGGTCATCCAAGAACCAGATTCCATTTCGCAAGTCGCTTCTATTCGCGTAAAGGGGTAAGAGCAGATCAATGACTCCCCGGCACAGTATGACGGCGGAGTAACAGTCACCCAATCGCATCCATTTTCTGCATCATCTTCGTCATCGCAATCACAATCAGTTCCATCCTCAAATTGACAAACATCAGTTTGGAAATCATGACACACACTGAATGCGCTACATGTGACACCGAGGCTATTATGATCATCGCAATAATCCTCTACGGCCGGGCATTCCGTCAATCCCATTTCAGCGAGGGTCATCCACTTGCCATATGTACCGTCGTTATTTTTGTGTTGGAAGTTGTAATAATATTTTTCCCCTTCATACTCGCACGGGTGTTCGCAAGACGATTCTCCGTACTCCTCTATGAAGAGACGGTTCTGGGCAGTACAGACTTCCTGTACACCGGACACTCTTGTGCATGTATAACTTATCTGTGCACGAGTCTGTTCAACTATGAAATATTCCGGCAGAGCAAAGCCCTTTATGCTAGCACCGTCTGCAAACGTGAAGAAGTCATTATTTTCTGACATGACCGCATAAGGGCCTTCGTAAGTATAGAACCCATTAGCCTGATTCTTACAAACTGTTTCTCCGTTTTCACAAGTCCTGCTTCCAGAAGAACTCGGGAATGCGACCATCACTTCGTCAATGTGAACCGAATCCTTGACAAAGAACAACGAATTGTCGTTAGCAGAAGCACAGTAACTGCCGTCTCCTTCATCATCATTTTCGCTCCTTATCGGCTTGCATGTTTCGTTCTTGCCGAGCGTAATCCATTTTTCAGTCTTCTGGCTATAGTAGTATGTCTTGCCATGGTATTCACAGGGGAAGTCACACGGTTCGCCTGTTTCCCAAGACTGTTCGCCATCAGTACGCACAATCAACGGACAATCCACGTTTGCATCAAACTTTTTCCAAGCCCTATATGCTCTTTGGTCTATATCCATTGTCTCTATACAGGAGAATTCGTCCTTGCCAGAAGTAATAGTCGTATCGATGATGCTGGAATTGCAGGCCTTATTCAATTTGATATCGAAATCATCTGCCTCGGTCCAGCGGCAATCTCTATAGGAACGCTTTGTCGACGTAGTTTCACCGTCCGCAATTTCTTCCTCGACAGCATCGCAATCACACTTGTAATATGCCTTGCCTGTATTTATCGACTCTTCCCATTCTTTTTTATCAATTTTATAGATCTTGGATTTTTTCATTACCTTTGCATCGCAAGCTCCATTTTCTACTTCAACCGGCAAGGCTTCCCTCCAGGCCCCCTTACCCGATTCAATAATATCGCATATCACAAATTCTCTTTGTTCTTGGTTAATATAGATGGTATTCACTTCACCAGCCTTACTGTCTTTACAATTACCCAACTGGTAGCTAGCAATCATATCTCTATTTTCACTAGCGTATACATGAACAAACGTATTGGTTTTAGTATCGCACCTATAGAAATATTCATCATCAGGAATTGAGTACAAAGTATCCTTTGCAGAAGTATCGCACTGTGCCTTCATTGCAAATTCCGTGGGACCGACAGAATCAGCTGCAATTCCGCCCTTGCCGTCATCAACGCAAAGGAAAAACCTTGTGCCATTAAAGCCGTCTCCCTTGACATACGTTCCGGAAGACTGGCCCTTACAAAGGCCTTCGCCCGGATTATTAGACACGCGCCAGAATTGTCCATTACATTCCGTAACTATCTGCGTTCCAAGGGAATCAAGCATAACAAAATCGCCCTTAGTCGTAGTGTCGCATTCACCAGCGATGCTACTTGCAATATCATCTATATTTCTACTGAGATTAAACAGGGGGAACCAGATTTCCTGTTTTCCGTCACACCTGAAATACTTGAACGCACCATCCTTGACACGGGACACGTATATCGGATTCTGTTTCAGATTACAAGCCGGGAGTTCGTATGCATCAACCAATGCCCTCTGCAAGAATTTCGCGTACGGTTCCATTGCTTCGTTAAAAAGGAAGTAATCCACAAAGAATAACGGATATTCAATTGTGTATCCGTCCACATAGATTTCTTCATTAAGCGCAGTCTTGAAATCACCCTTCTTGCCAAAGAGAGCCCTGTAATCGGAATAAACCTTGTCGTAATCCTCGATATTACCAGTCCATTGCAACATCATAACAGACATCGCCACAATACTCTCGTTCATTTCAATGGAATCGGACATGTAATGTTCCACAATGGGGAAATCCTTGCCGAGGCCAAAATACTCGGTAATTTCGTCGTTTGCCTTCCTGTTCGCTTTCGCAAAACTGGATCCTTTTTCCATGAGCGTCTTAATGCGGGCAGCCTTGTAGTCGCTAATCCAGTCAATGACAATGGTATCGGCATCGTCCAAGTTGACAAGCGCTACAAATTCCGTTGCGGAGGACTTTCCACGTCCGTTCGATTCAGCAAATTTCACGCGCAACTCGGCGAACGAGTTCATCATGTTCGTCACGTCAATATCAGCCACATGGAAATATATGGGGGTCTTTTCGTTATGCATGTTAGGGATTTCGTAAATGTTCAGAGGCATTTCCTCCGAGTAGTTCATTGTCGAGATAAAAATCTTGCCGGTCGGTTCAAAACTGGAATCGACTTCCAACACGGCAAGATCAGCACTAGAAGATGGCGACATCCTCACCATGACGGTCTTCTTGTAGTGCTTGGTCAGGTTCTTGTTGGGGACAAGCGTCGGCAACTGGATGATGCTTGAGCCCGAGCCGCAAGAAATCTGCACGTTGATGAGGGAAGATTTCGTGTCAGTCCAGCTCGAATCCACGCGGCAAGCGAGCGAATCGATTACCTTCTTGGAGATAACCTTGGAGAGGCTGTCAGCGTTCACCTCCTTGCCGTTCTGGCCAGCCTTGCCATCGGAACCCTTCTGACCGGCCTTGCCGTCCTTACCGTCGGTACCATTCTGGACAGTACCAATTGTCTTGCCATCGCATATAATCTTGTAGCCGGTAGAATCCTTGAGCGGTTCAGACTTACAGCGCAGATCGACTGCATCGGACGCGTTGACCACGGACCATTCTCCATTGGTGCAGGAATACAGGACACCTGTCGACTTGACAAGAGCCATTTCGCCCTCGTTGTCTGCACCGCAAGAAATACTATCGAGCGATTCTACGATAGCATATTCGTCGTTGTGGACGTTGATCACATCGTCGCCGCAAGCGGCGTAAAAAAGCGCTAGCAGACTAGCAGCTGACCAGGTAAGGATTTGTTTTTTCATCATTCTCCCTTTTTTTCTGTTGTTTTTCTTACAAAAGTAGTAAAAAAAAAGTAAACATGGATATATTTTTTTTCAAAACGCAAAAAAAAGCCCCGCCCATATAGGAGCGAGGACTTTTTTGCAAAAAATTTTGCAAAGTGGACAAAGTAAGTGGTTACTTATCTCTTTCCCTTAACCACGTCCCTCACCGGGGTCTTGCCACCGATCGGGCTATTCGGGCCCACCTTCGGAGTCTTCTCTTTGATGATGCCCCTATCGACATCCACTCCGACGGGAGTCTTGCCACCGATAGGCGAATTAATTATGTTGGCCTGATTTTTTCCGGCCACACACTTTACAGCGCCATCCGCTTTCATCTTTGCAACAGATATTTTTTCTACCATTTTTTTCTCCTTTAAGTTGTTAGGTTGAACTTATAGTACATCTTCCACCTCGCCTTCCTTCTGAAGCTTGGCGGTAAATTCATCGCATATGGCCGTCAAGATGCGCTCGTGGGTGCACACCTCCGGCGAGACGCCCCACAGACTACCCGTCGTGTAGAACGACGTGCATCCACATTCATGCGCAGAACACCGGCGTATGATTCCGCAACCTTCGCACTCCTTCTTGTCGGTTTCAAGGAACCGGTACACTTCTTGAGCCACAGGGCCATCAAAGACATGGCATTCCTTGTCCAGGACATTGCCCAAAAGGTACGGAGGATTGGGTTTGCTGGTGATGAAGCGGCTGCACGGGAAAATATTCCCATTCGTCGCAATACCGACGGTTCCCTTGAGGATATCGCACGAGCACTGCTTCATCTTGAGGTTGAGCACATGGTACAGGACGTGGTCCTGCACTGATTGTATGTAAAAATCGCTCTTCTGTTTCTTGATTTCGTACCAGAATTCCACAAGCTTGTAGTATTCCGCAGCCAGCGCATTCATTTCATCGACTGTCCAGTGCCCGTCAAAATCGACCATGTTCTGGATCTGCGTAAAGCCCTGGTCCTTGGTCCATTTCACGGAATCGGCCAAGCCCGCAATGTTGTTCCGCGTAACTACAGAAAGCACAAAGGCATTTTGTCTCACCAGTTCAGGGATGAACGGGGCAATGATATCGAAGCTTCCCTTACCATTGACCGTACGCCTCGATATGTCGTGGCGCGAAGCAGGGCCATCCAGCGACAAGTAGATGATAATGTTTTCGCGATCCAGGTATTCAAGGATTTCCTTGTTGAGCAGGGTCCCGTTCGTGTTGATGGCCAGCTTTACGCCAAAATCTTCGGGAAGTTCAGAACGGCGACGCTGTACATTTTCCTTGAGAAAATCCACACTCTTGCGGATGGCATCAAAGCACAGAAGCGGCTCTCCCCCGAAAAAGGTAAGAGCCAAGGCATTCTGCTTAAACTCGATTGTCTTGTCTAGAGCGAAACGCAGAGCGGCTTCCCGCACCTCGTCACTCATTTCAGCACAACGTTCTTCCTGGCTTTTCTTGTAATAGCAATAACTGCACCTAAGATTACATTTTTCTGTCAGACTTAGTAAAATTCTCATATTTCTCTCTCGTACAACATTATATATACAAAATAAAGTAAAAGAAAACAAAGTAAAATAATTATTACAAATTAAGGAATTAAGCCCAAAATTTAAAGAAAAACGCAAAAAAAAAGACCACCGCACGTGCTGTGCAGCGGTCCTTTTTTACAAAGCTTACTTTATCGCAACCTTAGTCCTTCTTGGACTTGCAGGGGCATTCACCGCCCTCGCTTTCGCAAGGACAATGGTAGCAGTCACCCGTTTCGGCGTAGTCCTTACCGCTCCAGCAGTAAGTGCAGAGCTGGTCTTCGGGCAGGCCAATGGCGTGAATCACGTCGTCGATGCGCTGGAACGCAAGCGTCGTGAGGTTCAGCTTCTGGCGGATGTATTCCACCATGCCCTTGTAGGCTTCGCCATCGGGGTTGGTGTATTTCTCGATATCGGCGTTTTCACCTTCCTGGTCACGAATGTAGCGACGGGTAATCAAGTCGTATTCATTCTTGGAACGGGAGAAATTGATGAACTTGCACGGATAAACGAGCGGCGGGCAAGCGATACGCATGTGCGTCTCTTTACAGCCGAGCGAATAAAGCTTCAGGGCCTGCTTGCCGAGCTGCGTGCCGCGCACGATGGAGTCGTCGCAGAACACAAGGCGACGATCCTTGATGAGGCCCGGAATCGGGATGAGCTTCATGGAAGCGACGCGTTCACGCTGCTTCTGGTCTTGCGGCATAAAGGAGCGGGCCCACGTGGGCGTGTACTTGACGAAGGGGCGCGCGAACTTGATGCCCGCCTCGTGCGCATAACCTAACGCATGCGACGTACCGGAGTCCGGGATACCGCAGGCGGCGTCGGCTTCGGTGGGAGTTCTCTTGGCGAGTGCGGAACCGCAGCGGTAGCGCGTCATCTCGACATTGCGGCCTTCGTAGCTCGATGCCGGGTAGCCATAGTAAACCCAGAGGAAGGAGCAGATGGCCATCTTCTTGCCGGGCTCGACGAGTGTCGTGTCGCCATCCGGGGTGATCTCGACAATTTCACCCGGACCGATGTCGCGCACATAATCGTAGCCGAGATTGTGCAGGGCGCAGCTTTCCTGGACGGCAATCATCGAGCCTTCCTTCTTGCCGAGAATAATCGGCGTGCGGCCCCATTTGTCGCGGCTTGCAAAGAACTTGCCTTCGCTGCTCATGAGAAGCACGGAGCAGCTGCCCTTCACCTTCTCGTGTACATACTTGAGGCCATCGACAATTGAATCACGAGTTGCAATAAGCGCGGAAACGACTTCGGTCGGACCGACCATGCCGCTCGTGGTCGAGTACTGCAACTGCATGCAGTTGTTGCGGAAGAGTTCTTCCTTGAGTTCTTCGATATTCGTGAGGAGGCCGACAGTGACAATCGCGAAGGTCCCGAGCTTGGACGTCATCACAAGCGGCTGCGGGTCGGTGTCGGAAATAACACCGATGCCGATCTTGCCCGAAAACGACGCAATGTCGTGTTCAAACTTGCTGCGGAACGGAGTGTTCTGGATGTTGTGAATCGAACGATGGAACATCCCGTTCGATTTGAGAACCGCCATACCGCCACGGTGGGTTCCAAGATGTGAATGGTAGTCGGTACCGAAGAAAAGATCGCTTACGCAATCGTCCTTGGAAACAACGCCGCAAAAGCCGCCCATAAAAACTCCTTGACAAAACAGGATGTTGTGTTTTGCGCAAAGTTAGAAATTTACGGGATTTCGGTAAAGCGGTCGACCACGGTCCCGTCGGCAAGAGTCACCTTGCTTTCGAAATCTTCGCGGGAACGCACCCAGACCGTCCCCTTCGGGTGGTCGGGCGTTTCATACTCGCTACGGTAAACGACCAGGGGCTGGACGCTTTCGCAGTCCAGGGCATCCGTCATGACGACGGTGTAAACCATCGTCGACTTCTTGTAATGCCGGTACATACGCCCGGCAATAGCCTTGGACATGGGAAATAGCCCCTACAGTGTTACTGGACGTTCACGGTACGTACGGTATTGCCGACGCGGAGCAGGTAATAGCCCGCACGGGGAACCGCAATCGCAAAGTCCTGAGCAACAGAGCAACCCTGGGACATCACACGGCCGTTGATGTCGAGCAAGAAGTAGTCGGCACCCGCCGGAACGCCGGAAACGAGAATCTGGCGGTCGGCAGCCATCACGTTAAACTGCGGGAGCTGGGCAGAGACATGGATAGCATTCTTGCCGCCCTTGCTGGAGCTGCTCTTGCCGCTCTTGCCGGAAGAACTGGACGACTTGCTATCGCCGCCTTCCTTACCCGAACTGCTGGAAGTTACCGTGCTCGACTTTCCTTCCGGCTCGACCGTTATGGTCACATCGTTGCCGGGCATCGTGAACGAGAGGGTCGTTTTTGCTCCGGAGTCCTTCCTGTCGAGGCTTCCGATTCCTGTCGCCGAGAGCGTAAAGCCGGTGTATCCAGCCACGAGGGTAATCGTCACCTTGATATTGTCGCCGGCCTTTGCCTTGGTTTTAGAAACTTCGCACTTCAGGTCGCCGCAGCCTTCTACCTTGACCTCGTACTCGCCAACCTTATAGGTCGCCTTTACGGTCACGTCAGATGCAGGCATCTTGAACTTGTACGTGGAACCTTCCTGTTCCAGCTTGACCTTGTCGCCATTCTTTTTCTTGACCGAGAAGGATTCCAGGGTGTAGCCCGACTCAGGGTAAACGCCCAGCGTGACTTCGTTCCCTTCGAGAGTGCAGTTCTTGTATTGCTTAGAGAACGAACCCGCCATCTGGATGTCGCCATTTTCGTCCGAAACGACATCAATGCAGTAGTAACCATTGTCTTCGCTAGACGAGGGATTCTGGCTATCGGAGCTGCTGCTCGACGGATCGTCCTTTTGGGAATTGCTGGAATCACCGTCCTGCGAGCCTGTCCCGCTCGAGGAGGATGCCGCCACAGCCTTGAAGCCAGCAACAATGATTGTGTTGTATCCGGGGACCTTGTAAGTGTAGGCGCCATTCTTCTTTGTCGGGGTAAACGATTCCGACTGCTTGTCAGCGTTCACGACCTTCACAAAGTCAATTTCGTAGTTCTCGTCGGGGGTCACGGTGAACGAAACCTTGGAACCGTATTTAACGTTAGTCTCGCCTGTATACGAGATGCTCCCGTCTTGAGCATTCTGGACGGATACCAGATACAACTGCGTTTTAGAAGTAACCGTCACAACCGCATCACTCTGGGCTATCTTGACGACGTAAATCGCAGAATCCCCACTTTCCCTCTGCTTAACAACTTCTCCAATACCTGAAAAACCGATGTTGGCGGCGTAAGCACTATCCGAGTCAACAATCACGATAGTCACTTCGTCACCCACATTTGCGGAATCGGGAGCGACGCAGGTCAAGCTATCACAACCCACAAAGCTAATCTCGTAACGGGTCGGAGCTTCCGAAAGCTTCTCCGTCATATTAAAGGTCACATCATTTCCTGGCATCGTGAAGGTGTATGTATATTCAGTCCCTTCAGAGGTATTTGAAGACGACGAGGTGACGGCCCCTTCACCAAGGCCAATTAAAACTATTTCAAATTGCCCCTTAAAGTTGGAACCTTTTTTAATGATGACATCGACGGACTCCCCGTATTGCTTAGTCACCGGATCCGGACAATCCAACAGCGTGCAACCCGTGACAGAAACCGTGTATGTTCCCTTCTTGAACAGGGAATATACGGTAACCTTTGCATCGGTCATCACAAAGGAATAGATATTGTCAGATTCCTTTGTCAATTCCACCGTGTTCGGTATAGACATACTGACAGCCCAGAGGGAATCCAAAACGTAACCCGTCTTTGGCTGAACCAGCAACTTAACGGTTTCCCCTTTTTCCACAAGACCGTCCACGTAGGTGGCGTGAGCAACTTTTACTTCTCCCGTTTCATCCGGGTACGGTTCTGCAATGACCAATTCATGCCCATTCCCGGCAAAGGCTGCTGCACTCAGCGCCAAAATCATATAGGCGAATTTTTTCAACATATGATTCTCCATTTCTTATTACTTTTTAACTTGCCATAAATATAGATTATTAATCAACTACAAACTACCCAGCCAGCCGTAGTCTTTTGGATGCTCGACGAATTTTGCAGGATTTTGCGCATATTGCGCAAAAAACTCATCCAGGGACATCCAGACGAAATCGTCCACTTCGCCGGGTTGCGGCACCAAACGGGAAGCCTCCTCGTCGGTAACGCTCGTTCGGTACGTATCATAATACTCGTTGTCAATATAGGATCCGCCGTTCAGTACGTTTTCGTGGGTCGCCACAAAGAGAAATTCGAGGTCTTCCGGGGACTTGTCCAAGCCGAGCTCTTCGTGGAGTTCACGGATAGCGGCGTTCAGGCTGGTATCCCCAGCCGAGATGTGGCCTGCGCAGCTGGTGTCCAGCAGGTTCGGGTTGTTCTCCTTGAGGTGGCTGCGCAGCTGGAACAGCACTCGCCCGAGGCGGTCGAAAACCCAGATGTGCACGGTACGGTGCCAAAGGCCTTCCGCATGCACGCGGGTGCGTCCGCAGGAATAGCCCGCAGGGGTTCCGTCCGGATTCAATATGTCTATCTGTTCTTCTTGCATATGTCAATAGTAGTTTTTCCGCTTCGGGAGCAACTGCCTTTTTCTAAAATTAGGCCATGCATTTTGACGATTACAGTATCAAGAAACTTCTCCAACAGGCCGAATCGGAGAACGTATTCCACAAGGCGGTCGCAGGGTTCATCTTGCCCGACGGGTCGGTACGCACCGTGGCGCTCAACACCCCCGAAAACACCGTGTTCGACATTGCAAGCCTCACGAAGGTGTGCCCCACGTCGACACTTGCGCTATCGTACATTCTCGAAGGGAAACTCGACATTGATACGAAGGTCGTTGACTTCATACCGGAACTACAGACAAACTACCGCGAAGACATCCGCGTTTTCCACCTGCTCACGCACAGCCTCGATTACCGCGTACCGATGAAGACCCTGCGCGAGCTCCCGCCCGAAGGGATCCTGAATGCACTATACACATACCAGTTCGCAAAGGCGCCCGGCGAAGATTTCAACTACGGGAACCCGGCAAGCGTGCTCCTGGGAATCATACTGCAGCGGCTGGCGGGTGCGGACCTGCAACAGCAGGGCCGGGAGCGGTTCTTTGAACCGCTCGGCATGACGCGTAGCGGCTGGGACCCGCTGAGCCGCGACTGGAACCCAATCCCCAAAAACGAAATTGCGCCGACGGAATTCTGCAACTTCCGCGGCCGCGAAATTCAGGGAGAAATCCACGACGAGAGCGCCTGGGTGCTGCGCAAACTATTCCCGGTCGGGAGTGCGGGCATGTTCAGCTGCGTGCCTGATTTGCTCAAGTTCGTGCAGATGGTACTGAACGACGGAGCGGCCACGGGCGCCGACGGCAAAGCCATACAGATTGCACCGAAGGGAATCCTTGACCTGGTCAGCAGAAACGCCTTTGCCCGCGAAGATGCCGCCAAGTTCATGCCCGCGGGAGCCACTGCTGCTGAAGGCGCCTGCACAGCCTTGGGCTGGGAACTTGCCCAGGGCAAGTTCATGGGGTCGCACATCTCGCCCCGCACCTTCGGCAAGACGGGTTTCACCGGCGCAAGCATCGTCTGCGACCCCATCGCAGGCGCCGCCGTCGTCCTGCTCAGCGACTTTACCTACCCGCACCGCGAGCCCAACGCCGACCGCATCCACGCCTTCCGCGCATGCCTCGCCGACGCGTTCTTCGGTTCCATCTGACCCATAAGGGCCTACAAAAAAAGACGACCCGAAGGTCGCCTTCTTGAAATTCAATATATGGGGAACGGGCCTAGCGGCCTGCATTCTTGCGCATCATTTCCTTGCGCTGCTCTTCGGCAAAGAGCTTCGCCATCTCGATGCGGTTGTTTTCCTGTTCCTTCTTCTTGGTCTCTTCCTTGCAGTTCACGCACTTGGTCGCCGTCGGGACAGCGATGAGGCGGGCCTTCGGGATGAGTTCCTGACAGACCTTGCACACGCCGAAGGTGCCCTTGCGGATGCGCGTGAGCGCTTCCTCGAGGTACACGAGGTACTTGCCTTCGCGGGCGGCAAGCGAGAAGTTGGTTTCGAGGGAGTTGTAGTCCGTTGCAGAATCGGCGCTGTCGGAATCGGCGCCGTCACCGGCCTGGGCCTTCTGACCCTGGAACACGTTGGCCTTTTCGGACTCGCTCTGGGCAGTCACCAACTGACGGCGCTTTTCCAGCAGCATCTCCTCAAAAAACTTGAGATCGGCATCGCTCATTCTTGCGGGTTTCTTCTCGGCCATAATATGTACTCCTTCTGGTAGATTGGGACGCGTTGCACCTGGAGTGCTCGTTGTCGTTGTAATCTATCCTTTTTGTTTACAAAAAGCAACAGCAAATGTTAAAAAATATCCACATTCAGTTTGAGGCCCTGCTTCTTCAAATCCTGGATTAGGGCATCAATATCGGTCGCTGTACGGTCCAATTCCTGCGACAAGCGGCCTTTTTCGGCTAAAAACAGCCCAATCGAGTTATCGTCGGCCTCGACTTTCTTAGCAAGTTCGTCCGCAAGACCCTGGAGGGACTTCGTCTTTTCGAGCAGTTCCTTGACCCTCGGGAGCATCTGTTTCGCCTTCTCGGCCATCTCGCCACCCCTGGACGCGATTCCATCCAGCTCGGAATCCACCTTGGCGAGCAGGTCGCTGCAGTCGCCTATAACGCCATCGAAACCGAACCTCCACCCCTTGACACGGGCGGCAACGGTAGAAGCGAGACGGTTCGCCTTCCTGCCCACGCGCATAATCTGTTCGTCCATCGGCTGGATGACGGTGCTGTCGGTCTTCTCGAGTTCCATGCGGAGTTCACGGATGTCGGCGAGGATTTCGCGCAAGCCCTTGGTAATGCCCGAAGCGCCTTCCTCGTAAAAGCCCTTCACGGTATCGCCGTCGGCCACGTATTCCCGGCCGTCGCCGGAGAGCACGTTGAGTTCGCGCTCGCCCATAAGCCCTGCGGTAATGAGCCTGAACTGCGAATTCCTGGGAATCTTCGTGCTGGCAAGGACCTCCGCCGTAACGTAAACTGCATCTTCGGCCAGTTCCACTTTAAGCACCTGGCCACAACCTATGCCGCGGACGGCGACCCGGTTGCCCGGCATGAGCGTACCGATTTTCTCGAAACTCACGACAAAGACCATACGCTTGTGGTACGGACTGGACGGATGATAGAGGAACCATGCGCCACATATCCCCACAAGCAGCGTCACCGCGACGCAGAAGGGGATTATGTTACGCCTTATCTTGTAAGCAACGTTATTCATCTTTATTCATACGGGGACCAGTGCTGCGGGTCGACCTGCAGCAGGTCGTCTGTGTATTCGCCCTTCGCCTTGGCCTTGATCTTCTGCATCAGCGTCTCGTTGAAATCCTGGGCGACGTTCTGGCCGTTCATCTTCATCAGCGCATTCATCGCGATGACCTCGGAAATCACGGTCAGGTTCTTGCCCGGCGCAACAGGAATGACCACCTTCGGGATGGAAACACCCATAATCGTCTCGAGCTGCTCGTTCAGGCCCGTGCGGTCGTAGCTGACGTCCTGCTTCCAGGGCTGGAGTTCCACGATGACTTCAATTTTCTTCACCTTGCGAATGGCGTGGATACCGAACATCGAACGGATGTCGAGGATTCCCACGCCGCGGATTTCCATGTGGTGCCTAATGAGCGGGTCAGGGCGGCCCACGATGCAGTTGCCCACATGGCTAATATGCACAACGTCGTCGGCGACCATGCGGTGGCCGCTTTCGACAAGGTCCAGGACGCATTCGGACTTGCCCACGTTGCTGTCGCCCACGTAGAGCATGCCTATGCCGTAGACGTCGACAAGACTCCCGTGGATGATGGCGTGCGGGGCGAAGTACTCTTCCAAAATGCGCTGGGAAAGCTTGTTGAACTCGTAGGTATGGAGCGTCGTGAAGAACAGCGGGATATGCAACTTGAGGCACATCTCGCGGAGTTCCTTGTGCGGAGTCTGGTCGTGCGTCACCACCCACATCGGGGCGTGGAACACGGAAAGGTTGTCAAAAATCTTCTTGCGCGCCTCGGCGCCTATCGATTCCAGGTAGTTCCATTCGGTATGGCCGACCACCTGTATCTGCTGCGAGCTGTACACCGCCGTATAGCCCGCCATGGCAAGCCCGGGACGGTGGATGCCGCTTTCGGCAATGAAGGAGTCCAGATCCTCTTCCGGGGAACACTGGACCATCTGCAAGTCCTTGCCGTAATGGCAAAAAAAGTCCCGCACCGAGAGTTTTTCCCGGTGCAGGATCTTGAGATCTTTCAGTTTATTGTCCGCCACGAACTATGCCAAATCGGAAAGCGGCTGTGCGCGGTGGTCGTTCTGCTTGTCGTTTGCCTTCTTCAGCTGGATCTTGGCGCGCTCGAGAGCGACATCCACAGCCTTGCCCATGTTCTCTTCGTCGGCAGAAGCCACGACTACGGAACCGGTGATGTTGATGGAGATTTCGCAATGGCGCAGGTGTTCAACTTCATGGTCCAAAATGACGGAGGCGCTGGTGATGTTCGGGTAAAAGCGGGCAAGTTTATCCATTTCTTCCTGGATACGATCCTGGAGACCGGCAGACGCATTAAAATGACGAGCAGAAAAATTGATATCCATAGTAAAACCTCCGTATGTTATCGTAAGTTATGGCGCGGAAGGTATCATTTCGTTCCGCATTAAGAGTATATACATCTTTTTTCGGGAAAAAAACAACCCTTTCACACATTTTTGTTACAAAATTGCCATCCAAAATAGAATAATGCCCAAATTACACCAATTTCCGCAATCTGGCCGGGAGGATTTTGAGCTCTTCCTCGCGGTATTTGGCCACAGTACGGCGGGCGACCTTGATTCCCTGCTCCAAAAGCTTGTCGGCAATGGCCTGGTCCGAGAGGGGCTTTTTCTTGTCTTCGGCGGCCACTAGCGCCT
Organism: Fibrobacter sp.; assembly: GCA_017412605.1. Classification (GTDB taxonomy): domain Bacteria; phylum Fibrobacterota; class Fibrobacteria; order Fibrobacterales; family Fibrobacteraceae; genus Fibrobacter. Next base: position 176,592 of record JAFPWY010000007.1, read on the forward strand.
TGATCGTGTCCAAAATCTTGGCAGACCCCACCACCTCGGCATCGGAGGATTCCCCCTGCCGAACACCGGAAGTGAAGAAGTCCTTGATTTCGCGGACACCGAAGGGGGTCTCTACATACTTGCCGTTCGTCACGCGGTTCACCGTACTCACGTCGCGGCCCACGTCGTCGGCGATCTCCTGCAGAATCATCGGCTTGAGCGCCGCCGGGCCCTTCTCGAAGAATTCCTTCTGGCGCTTCACGATGGCACGCATGACCAGCTCCATGGTGGAATGGCGGTTGTCCACGGCCGTCATGAACTCCTTCGCACGGCGGAGCTTGTCCGCAATGAAGTCGCGGTCGGCCTTGGGCAGGCTCTTGTTCTGGAGCATATCGAGGTACATCTTATTTATGCGGAGAGCCTTCTGGTTCCTGGACTTGAACACCTCGACCTCGAAATGGCCACGCTTCTCGTACACGCGCATGTCCGGGGAAATCGACATGGAGGGAGCGTTGGAAATCTGGAGGCCGGGATGCGGGGTCAGCCGAGCAAGGCTGCCGACAGCCTGCTGGATGGCGTCGGTAGACACTCCCAGCTCCTTGGCAATCTTTGCATAGCGCAGCGCGTTCAAGTCCTCGAAATGCGTCTCGAGGATGCGGATGGCGAGCTCGGGGAAATCCGGGATGGCATAAGCCTGTATGAGGAAACATTCCCGCAAATCGCGGGCGCCAATGCCGCGAGGTTGGAACGACTGCAAGACGTGGAAAGCCTCGCGGACAGGGAGCGATGCCTCGTCCAGTTCTTTTTCGTGGGACAACACCGACTCAATCTCGATGACGAAGGCATCGCTCGCCATTGCTCTCGCAATGGCCGCGCCCGCCTTGAGCCCCTGCACGAACCCGTTCTCGTCCAATGAATTAATAAGGTATTCCACCAGGCTGCGGAAATGTGCATCGTCGCAGCCAGCCTCGCGCAGCTGCTCCTGCAACTCGTGCGTCCCGTTCCATTCACGCAACTGGTTCTTGAGCTTGTCCTGCAGGCTCAAGTCGATATCCTTCACAGGGCGGTCCCATTCATCGTCAGGATCAGCGGGACCCGCATTCAAGTCCTTGAAGGGAGCATCGGTATCGGAATAGCCGTCGTTCAGGTAGGAACCCCAGTCCAGTTCGGCGTTCGTCGCGCCGTCAAGCATACCACGGTCTACCGCAGCGCTGTCATCCAGGTCGCCTCGCTCGTATTCGCGCGGGTCCATGGACTCGCCCGGGTTGGCCTCGTCGTCGCCGCGGGAATCTCTGTTCTCGGCTTCGGCGGCATAGTCCTCGTACGAGATGTCATCGCCACCGTCGTCCAGTTCCAGAAGCGGGTTCGCCTCGACTTCTTCCTTGATGGCGGTCTCGAGTTCCAGCGAGTTCTTCTGCAAAATAGTCACGGACTGCAGCAACTGCGGCGAGAGCGTCTGCTCCAGCCGCTGGGCCTGTCCAAGCTGCATCGTAACGTCCATCTAAAATCTCCTAGTCCAGGCGGAAGCTGTCGCCCAGGTAAATGCGCCTTGCTTCGGCGTCGTTCGCAAGATGCTCCGACGAACCTTCCGTCAGCACCTGGCTCTTGTACATGATGTAGGCGCGGTCCGTAATCGAAAGTGTCTCGCGCACGTTATGGTCGGTAATCAAAATGCCCATGCCCTTGTCCTTGAGCCCCGAAATGATGGACTGGATGTCGGCCACGGCGATGGGGTCAATGCCAGCAAACGGTTCGTCGAGCAAAAGGAACGAGGGGTCGCTCGCCAAGGCGCGTGCAATCTCCAGGCGGCGGCGTTCACCACCCGAGCAGCTCATCGACTTTGTCTTTCGGATATGCGTAATCTTGAATTCCTCGAGGAGCTCTTCCAGGCGGCGCTTGCGTTCGCGGCGCTTCATGTCTTGCGTCTCGAGGATGGCCATGATGTTGTTCTCCACGGAGAGCTTGCGGAAGATGGAAGCTTCCTGCGGCAGGTAGCCGAGTCCCAGGCGGGCGCGCTTGTACATGGGCTTGTCCGTCATTTCCACATCGTCCAAAAAGATGTGTCCCGCATCGGGGCGAACCATGCCCACGATCATGTAGAACGTGGTCGTCTTTCCGGCACCGTTAGGCCCGAGCAGCCCGACAATCTCGCCCTGCGACACGCTGATGGACACATCGCTCACTACCTGGCGTCCGCCATATATCTTGCGCAGTTTGTCGGTGCGAATGGTACTGACTAGGTTCTTCATGGTTTACCCTCCGTCTTTGCGGGTTCCTTTTTCTTCGATTCGGAAGCCGGAGAAATCTTTGATTCAGGCGCTTTCCTCGGTGCGGGAGCAGGTCCATTTTTTGCCTTCGGTGCTGGCGCAACGACCTTTTCCGTGGGAGCAGGAGCCGAGACCTTCTTTGTGGAGTCATTCTTCGCTGCAGCCTTTGCAATCCTATCCTGTGCCAGCTTGCTCAAGGAATCGAGCTCCGCCGCCTTCTTCTGGCGGGCCGCCTTTTCCATGTCCACGTAACGGCCGCTCGCCATGGCACCGCCGCCCAGCAGACGCAACGACTTCACGGCGTTCTTCTGCGCATCGAAAAGCAGGTGGATAGTATCGCCCGTAGCCTCGTTCTTGCCCGCCACGGTGCGGTCCTTCTTCACGAAAAAGTACGTGCTCTGCGCCTTGCCCGCCACGACGGCCCTGTCCATCTTTCCCTTTTTGAAATAAAGGTCCAGTCGGTCACCATCCATCAGGTTGCGGTATTCCTTCAAGTCGTTTTCGTAAAAGAATCCGTGCGCATTCAAGTTCACATACAAGCGTTCGATCTTGCCATCGATGAACTCGGCGTAAAGCGTATCGCCAAAGGCTTCGGTCACATGCCCCGGAGCACCGCGCTTGTCCTCTTCTTCCTGCACGCCATGCGCATTGCGGATAACGAGTGCCGACTTGAGCTGCTTGCCCGAAGAGTCCAGCACCATGAAAATGGAATCGCCGGTGAGGTGGTAATTTTTCATGTCGCAAGTCGGGTGTCCCGTCAGCGAAAGCCAGTTGTTCTTGCGGTCAAAATAACCCGTATCGCAAGTAACAACCATGTCCTTCTGCGTGAGTTTTACGTTCTTGTACGCCTCGGCAAACGATTCCTTCTTGTTGAAGATAATGCGGCGCGCCTCGATGGTCACCGTATCGACGGAGCTGTCCTTGTGCGTCTCGAATTGGAAAAGCTTGGGCCTGTCGGGCATGGTAAGAATTTCCTGCTCGCGGTCGTAGATCAGGTATTCGCCCTTGAAGGCATAGGTGTGTGCGGAATCCCCAGCGTTCACATCGCCGCGGGCCGTGGCCATGCTGTTCTTTTTCTGATAGATGCCCTCATGCGCGTGGATGTAGCCGGAGGGATGCGTAAAGAGGAAGCCCCCGTTGCACGTCACCATCTCGGCATCCTTGTTCCACGTAGCATGCTGCGTACGGAACTCAATGCTGTCGTGGACAAAAAGGACACGGCCCTGCAAGTGCAGGATACCACGCGTACGCGCAACATTCAAGCTATCCGCATGCTTCATGATGAGCGGCGACGACGAGAATGCAGACGACACAAGCAACAAGAGGAGAACAGCGAGGCGCATCATTTGCCGCCCCCGGAAGAATCTTTTTTCGCAGGAGCGGACGTAGGAGCAGGTGCGGGTGCGGATTTTGTGGAATCCTTCCCGTGATGCGGGCGCATGTGGTGCAGAAGCGACTTACGGGACTGCTTGAGCAATTCCGCGTCGGCCTCCGGATTCATCTCGCGCGGGCCAGTAGACGTGTCAGGTGGCGGCTCGGCTGCCGAAGATGTCGGGGACGCAGCTGTTCCTGCGGCAGGGGTTGCCGGGGCGGGAGCGCCGGACGGTGCCGAGGCGCCCGGTTTCGCAGGTGCAGGCGCGGGCTGACCCGCCTGGGGCGCCGGCGCCGGATTCTGCGGTGCGTTCTGCGCATTCGATGCGTTGGCCTTCTGCACGGAATCGGCCTTCAGGGAATCCAACGCATGTTCCTTGGCCTCTTTCTGGTCCTCTTCCTTCAGGCGGTTCGCCGCATCCTGGAAAATGGCCGTCACGTTCGAGAGGATCTTCCAGTTGTCCATCCTGGCGTCGCTCTCGAATCCCTTTCCCTGCAGCACGTCTCCGTCTTCGGAAACCACGCGCACGTAACTCTCAGTACGCACAAGGTTGTCCGCCTTGTTCCAGATAAGCGAGTCGGCGCGGACCGAGGCGCCCTTCGGGGTCAGGGCGTACACATGCCCGTAGGCGTTCACGTAGGTAAACTTCATGTCGAAGCGGCCGGAATCCGCACGCATGAATGCGGCCCGTTCTCCCAAAGAGTCATAGATATCCACGAAAATCGGGCGGACGAACACGATTTCCTTGTCGGCCCAGCGTTCCAGGTAGGCGGTCTTCAATTTCCACGAAAGCACGTTGCCGTTGTAGCTGTCGAGCAAGGTAGTGTCGGTGAAGAGCATCTGCGGGCGGTCCACCTGAATCCAAGGCTTCTCTTCCTCGATTTCCTCACAAGCGGAAAAAATCACGGCACAGCAAAGCAGGAACAAGGCTGCAAGGGTCGATGCCCCGGCGCCATTCCATTTTTTCAGGTTATGCAAAAATCGTGCCACAAATACAATTTACAAATTATAATGCACCGGAAAAAGCCCGAAGGGCCTACTCGGGCACCGGAAATCAGGGACGGAGCTTGTTGCTGTTCACGATATAGCGCCAAGCCTCGGCGGCATCGCGCATTGCCTTTTCCGTATCGGCGAAGTCGGCAGGGGGCGCCTGCAGCCTACGTCCGGTGACAAATCCCTCGGCAAGGTGCAAGGTATCCCAGTCGGGGACCATTCGCGTAGCAAACACCGAGGATGCCTCCGGATCGTCCATGTTGCCGTAGTAAGTCAGGGAATCCCGCTGCATAGCGATGTCCGCAAGGCGGAACGCAAACACCGGAGCATACTTGGAAGTCGCACGGAACAGGTAAGCCGGAGCAGCCGCGGCGGAATCCCCTTGGGCAAGCGAATCAGCCGAAGCAACCGTATCCGCCGGAACTTCGGCAATAGCAGGTTCGTCAACAATGCGTTCCAAAAGGGTATGACCGACAAAGTTATTTGAAATTTCAAGACCAAGGTAATCTAAGATTGTCGGAGCGATATCCACCTGCGAAACCACCTCCGTCCGGAGACTCGGCTCGATTCCCGGGCCAACGACCATCAGCGGAACCCAGGTGTAGCCTTCCTGCACCGTACCGATATATTCCGGAGTCGTATGCTGCGCGTTATTTCCAAAAGCGTGGTCACCCACCACAAAAATCAACGTCTGGTTGGCTCGCGGCCCCTTCTCTATTTCGTCGAGGACAATGCCGACTGCGCTATCCATGTAGGCGACCGACCTCACGTAAGCCTCGTCCGGATCGTCCGGCGTGGGCCCGTATTCGGAAGGAATCGTGAAAGGCACGTGCATCGAAGTGCTCATCCAGTTCAAGAAAATCGGTTTGTCGGCAGGGCGCGAAGCGTAAACCTCGCGGAAGCGGTTGGCCAGCGGAACATCGTGCTGGTTCTCGCTCTTGAATTCCCAGTGATCGAACCACGCCTCGAACCAAGGGTCCAACTTGTCGAAACTCGGTTCCGTCGCCGTGAGCACGTCGGTATAGTAGCCCGCATCCGTTAAGATCTGCGGCAAAGTGCGCAAATTCGTCTTGGGGTAATCCGAGAGGAATGACTTTGTCGGGTGGCTCCACACGCCGGCGAGCACTCCCAAGAATCCCTCGACCGAGGGATAACCCACGCTGCGTGCATTCGGGTAATAGAGCGCCTTCTTGGAGAGGCGGCAGAGGTTATGGAATTTTTCGCAGGCCGTACCGATGCGCATGTCGCCCGTCCAGCCGCGGAAAGTCTCGATGGTGAGGAAGATGATGTCGGGCCTTTCTTCCATCGGCTTCGCCTTGAACTCGGCAATAGAAACAGCCTCGCGCGGAGCCTCCTTCCAGAAGGGATATTCCTTCGACGGGTCTCCCCCAAGCAAACGAATTCCCGCCTCGTAGCCCTCGCCCTTCACAGGGTCGGCAAGGTTTTCGCAGATTTCCCCGGCAATGCGCCAGAAGACAGGGCAGGCACGGTTCCAGCACATGTTGTTCGGGACAAGCCAGACGCGGGCAGAGAGCCCGACCACGGCGACAAGCAGCGTCATCGTAAGCATGGCAAGCGCAGCCCTTTCGCGCACGGAGCCGAACCACTTCCAATAAAGTCTGCGGTAGAGCATGACCTCGGCCACGATCATCACCACAGCCCAACCGATACTCAGCGAGAAATGCCCGATGCCACCAATAAAGATTCGCCCGACGAGGCCCATGTCGGAGGCCGCGTTGGAATAAGTACCAAAGAAGGAGAGAGAAAGATGCTGGCCCATCCAGCGGACCAGTTCATCGTCGCCGCCGCTAGAGACAATGTATACACCCGCGATGACGACGGAAAGCACACCCCACATCTTGCGCAAGGCATGCCCCTTCAGCAAAAGCGAGACCATGCCGAATACGAAAGCGATGGCCATGGCCATGCCCGCTTCGACAACCAGCGACTGCGGAAGGAACCGGCTCCAGTCCTCGACAATGGGACCGCCCGTGGGCGCATCCATCAAGTAGAGGAAACAGAGCTGCGCAGCGCGCGTGACCCACAGGATACCGCCAAACAGGACCCAGTATAACTTCTCCATAGAACCCATCCTAAAAAAAGAACCGGCCTATATAATATAGGCCGGCAATCTGAATCTTAACCTTCGCGGCCAAGCATGAACGCCTTCTTGTTCCCTTCGTGGAACTTTTCGGCGAAGAGCTTGTTCAGGGCAACTTCCCACTGCTCGACGGTAAAGTCGAAGTGCTTGGAAAGCTTGCCGAGCATTGCGACGTTCAGGGCCTTCACGTTCTCGAGCTTCCCGACATCGATGTCGGCCGGAGTGAGGAGCACACCGCCCTGCTTGAGGAAGGCCTCGTTCACCACGACCTGCGTCTCGTCGAATACCACCAGGTAGTCGGCTTCGCCCGTCGGGATCATCGGGGACTGAACTTCTTCGCCCTTCGCAAAGCGGACGTCAGATGCAATGGAACCGCCGCGCTGGCTCATGCCGTGCACTTCGGCCTTCTTCACGTCGTAACCCTGTTCGAACACGAGTTCCGCCATCACGTCGCTCGCCTTGATAACGCCTGTGCCACCGAGGCCGGCAAATTTCACGTTAACTACGCTCATAAAAACTTCTCCTTAAAAGTTGCCGCAACTTTAGAAGTTGCTGTTCTTCTTTGCAGCGGCTTCGGACTCGGCGAGAGCCTTTTCAGCCTTTTCCTTGTTGGCCTTGTCCCAGGCGAGGATGCTCTTGAGAGCGAGAATGCAGGGGCTCTTCGCCACGATGAGCGTGAGCTCGTCCTTCTCGAGGGCTTCCTTCACGAGTTCCTTGAACTTCTCGGGTTCCTTGACCTGGTTCACTTCGTACACGTTGTCAAAACCGGCAGTCTTCGCAATGGCACCGTAGTCGAGCTTGTAGGCCGGGCTGTGGTCCAGATGGCGGCCCGTACCCGGGTGTTCCTGCTGGCCCGTCATGGCGGTGATGCTGTTGTCGAGAATGACGACCACGTGGCCGGTGTCGGGGCGGTTGTAGCCTGCTTCCACGAGGCCGGTGATACCGCTATGAACAAACGTGGAGTCGCCGATCACGGAGACGACCTTCTTGGCCTGTTCGCGCGGGAGCACGTTGCGGAGGCCGATGCCCATACCGATAGCGGCACCCATGTCAATCATGTAGTCCATCGCGCTGATCGGCGGGAGAGCGGCGAGCGTGTAGCAGCCGATGTCGCCAGAGACGATGCAGTCGAGTTCCTTGAGCATGGCGAAAGAGCTGCGGTGCGGGCAGCCCGGGCAAAGCATAGGCGGCTTGCCCTTGACCGGAACCGGGTCCGGGTTGCGATCGCCAGCAATAATGCGGCGCACGCGGTTCACGTCGAGTTCGCCGAAGCGGAAAATCGGATCGTACTTGGATTCCACCGGGATGCCAGCGGCCTTGATGTTCTCGGCGAGCCACGGGTCGTTCTCTTCGATGACCATGAGGCGCTTGCCTTCGAACTTCTTCGCGAAATCCTTGATGAGCTGCATCGGCAGCGGGTAGGTCATGCCGAGCTTGAGGATGCTTGCTTCCGGGGCGGCTTCACGAACATGGTGGTAGCTGATACCGCTCACGATGATACCGAAGTCCTCGCTGCGCATTTCCACCCGATTGGGGCCTTCCGCGACGTTCCAGGCTTCCATCTCGTCCATCTTGGCACGGAGACGGCGGCCGGCCGGCTTACTGAAACCGGGCACCATCACGTGGCCGGCGATATTGCGTTCGAAGTTCGGCACCATGGCCGGGAGTTCTTCCTTCGGAACCACGATAGACTTGGAGTGGTCCACACGGGTCGTCATGCGGAGAATTACGGGAATCTTGAACTTTTCGCTCGTCTGCACCGCAATGCGGAAGAAGTCGTAGGCTTCCTGGGAGTTGGAGGGCTCGAACATCGGGCAAACGGATGCCTTCGCATGGTTGCGGGTGTCTTGCTCGTTCTGGGAACTGCCCTGGCCCGGGTCGTCGGCAACAATCCACACCATGGCACCGTCCACGCCCGTGTAGGTCGCGGTGTAGAGCACGTCGCTAGCCACGTTGAGGCCGACCATCTTCATGGTGACCACGCTGCGGGCATGGCCAAAGGCTGCACCCAGGGCCACTTCGGCGGCGACCTTCTCGTTCGGGGCCCACTGGGCATACCCGCCGAGTTCAGAATAATCCTCGAGGATTTCGGTAGAGGGGGTACCCGGGTAACCTGCGGCAAACTGCACGTTGCAGTGGCGCATGGAAAGCGAGATGGCCTCGTTTCCCGAAATCAGCATCTTTTTCGCATTCGGATCAAAAGCTGGCATAGCGTTCCTTTTCTTGTGTCAAATGGTTCTTAAGGCATAACCTTAAACGCACGCAAATATAGAATCTTCAACGAATTCAAGGACGAATGCAAGTCGGAAACGTCAATGAAATTCGCGTCAACGGAAGAGGACTAGCCATAACGAACTCATGCGTGAAATCCCCCCTCACGTTTCCATAATGTAACATATTTTATGCTTGCGAATATATTATATTATGAACATGGAAGATCTATTCCATTCATTCGTGGCAGTCGCATGCGCCATGGTCCTGCTAATATCCCTCCCGCAATTCCGCAAAATGTGGGACAAGCAGGACATGAGGGACCGTGCGTTCGTACGGCTCATCCTCTGGGTCATCCTGTTCTGCATCAACGACGCCCTTTGGTGGTTACTGGCCGCGAGGTTTCCTGACCAGACCACCCTCCTTTTCGGCTGCTCCACCGTCTATCACGGAGCCGCGGCGATTACGGCCTACCTCTGGCTCAGCTACACGCTTTATTACCTGGGCAAGCGCATCAAGTACGCCTCGGTCCTGCGTATCTTGGCGATGGTCCTTGTCGCCATCCAGTTCGGGCTTTTGCTCCTGAACATCCCGTACGATTTCCTCTTCTCCGTCAACAACGCCGTGCTCTACCACGAGACCCGCGCGATGCAGGTCCTGTTCTTCAGCCAGTACGCGACCTACATCATCATCGCGCTCCTTTGCCTGTTCAAGATGAAAGGCGGCACCCCGAAGGACCGCCGCAAATTCCTGGCCATGTTCCTCTGCGTGCTCGCCCCTATCTGCTGCGGCTTTCTCCAGATGATATCCCCGCTGAGTCCCTACTATGTCGTCGGCTACATGCTCGGCTGCTGTGTCATCTTCACGCACGTTGTCCTGCACATGACCAAGGTATCCACCTACCAGCAGGACAACGCCATCATGGCGGCGCTCTCGGCCGATTTCGACATGATTTGCTACATCGACATACAACGTAACGAAGCGCGCTTCCAGACGATGAGCCCCAAATTCCAGAAAATCCTGGACGAAAAGGTCGACAAGAAGCAGACCAACCTGCAAAAACTCGACCAGTTCCTGAAAACCATCGTCGTGCCGGAAGACATCTCGGAAATAATCAAGGACAGTTTCTGCAAACAGGTGGCAAGTTCGCTGTCCCAAGGCATTTCCTACACCAAGCGCATCCGAGTCCGGATAGACGATACGACGGAATTCTACGAGATGAAGATAGTGCACGACACAGACAACAGGCTGGCCGGCTGCGTCCTAGGTTTGCACAACATAAACCACGTGGAACTCATCAAGGAAGAGAAGGAAAAGCTCAAGAACGACCTCATGAAGACCACCATCATCGCGAACAGGGACCCCCTTACGGGCGTGGGCAACCGTGCGGCGTTCAACCAGAAGACCGAAGACCTCCTCAACGAAATCAACAAGGGACAGCTGGTCAAGTTCGCCATCATCGAATGCGACCTGAACAACCTGAAACTGGTCAACGACCTCCTCGGGCACGAAGAGGGAGATCTCTTCATCAAGAAGAACTGCCGCGTATTCTGCGAAACGTTCAAGCACAGCCCCGTCTACAGGATTGGCGGAGACGAGTTCGTCATCATCGCGCAGGGGAGCGACTACGAGGAACGGGATGCGCTCATGGACAAACTGCGCTCGTTGCAGGAGCCCAACGACCCCGTGCAAGCCGACAGGGTATCGTTCGCGGCCGGGATCGCCGAATACAACCCACAAACCGACGAATCGGTGGCAGACGTGCTGAAACGGGCCGACTCGTTCATGTACATCAACAAGAAGCACATCAAAAAGCGCCAGCCCGTGCAGGAAACTTGGGAGTAGGGATACCCTACACCTGCATGTTTTCTAGCTTCAATTTACGGCGCTGCCAGTCGGGCATACGGGTTTCCAGCAGACGATAGAACTTTTTATCGTGGTTCGGGTATTTCAGGTGACACAATTCATGCACCACAACATACTCGATGCATTCCTTCGGGGCGGCAATCAACTTTGTATTTAAGGTCAATATACCGCCTTTAGAGAGCGAACCCCAGCGGGTTTTCATGTCGCGGATCTGCAGGCGAGGAGACTTAGAAGAATGCGAAAAACGAGCCATACAAGCCAAAAAAACATTCTCGAACTGCACCTTAGCACGCTCACGCAACCATTCATCAAGAAGTTTCTTCACAGTTGCGGGGCGAACATCCGCAGAAATAACCCTAATGAACCCGCCATCGATTTTCACCAAGCGTTCTTTATCTTTTTCGATTTTTAATCGATAACGGCGCCCCAAATACAAGTGTGTCTCGCCACCAAGATATTGCCTTGGAGGAGGCGCTTTAGGAAATTTTGCGAACCAGTCCTGCTTTTCAACAATCCACGGAGCCTTTTTCTGCACCTTCTGCGCGATTGCTTCGAGCTTCGCCCCCTGCGGAGCCCGCACCTGCACGGCACTATCGGGCATTACAGAGATTTCCAGTGTCTTGCGACGGCAAAATTCAACCTCGTATACAATCTCGCGGTCTCCATATTTAACAACGTTCAGCTCATTCATGCGAACGCCGCCTTGCCACATTCATGATTTTCTCTTCCAGGGAATCAATGTCCGCATTCGTCCAGTCAAAACGTTCCCGGACACAAATATCATCGAACAGGAGGTCATCTAGTTCGTTTCGCACTCTGTTTTGTGCGTCCGGATCGTTCCAGAATTGCACCTTGTGATGTTTTTTCAGCGCTTCAATAACGAATAAGGCTGTTTCTACGGCAAGCCGTTTGGCTTCTGCCGTATCGCACTTGTTTCCATACAAGAACGCTGTCAGTGCGACACCATAGTATGCGGCGGCATCTTCGTTTTCGCTGATTTCTGCCGGAACGTCATCACGTTTCTTGCTTTTGAAATTTTCCTCCAATCCTTTCACCTTGGAGAGATATTCATCTTCCGAAATCTTACCCGCCTGGAAACTGTCGATGACATCCTGAATCATCTTCGAGAATTTCTCGTAGAAGGCGGGATCTTCTTCCATCTTTTCGGTTGCGGTTTTCTTGAGCATGTGCGCTATTGTATCAGCACTCGCCGCCTTGCCACGAGCATCATAGCTGCCTTTATCATCACTCAATATCTGGGTAAACTTCGGATCCAAAATATTCACAGGTGCTACAGTCTGCACCACATTATCCGACTGGATGTGCGTATCGAGCAACTTCTTGATTTTCGGTTCATACTCGCTGTAGTCCACATCGTCGGCATAGCGGTGCTTTACAGACACGCGCATGTCCGAGAACATCTTGAACTCCCTGCGAAGCCGCGTCATATCTTCAGCTGGGGTCTTTTCCAGGAACTTCTGCGACGACATCGCGATACTCAGGCACTTTCCGAAATCTCGCAGGGCCTTGTAGAAATCGTTACGGCGTTTTTCATCGGCCAAGTGGCGTTCCATCTGTTCGGGGTCAGCCTTGTTCTTGACACCCCTGAAAACGTCCCACAGATTAGAGCGCAACTGCGGCAACTTGTCCACAAGTTCCGACACATCGGTCAGCAAGCCTTCCAAATCTTCGGGGTCAAAACCTTCCAGCGCCTTGTACATCACAAGCGCCGTATCTAGGTTGTCGCGAACGTTGGCGTAATCTACGATATAACCGAAATCCTTCTTCTTGCCGTTTTCCTCAAACAAGCGATTCACGCGCGCAATCGCCTGCAACAACGTATGTTCCTTGAGCGTGCGGCAAAGATACAGAACTGTGTTGCGTTCGGCATCAAAGCCCGTCAGCAACTTGTCACAGACAATCAGGATTTCCGGCTTACCTGGGCCCTTGAAACCATCAATAATCGACTTATTATACGAATCCTCGTCGCCATAGCGATCCATCATCTTTGTCCAGAATTTCGTCACTCGGCTAGTCGGTTCTTCGCCCACTTCCGAATAGCCTTCGCGCTCATCGGGGCCCGAAATGATGACTTCAGAACTCACATGGCCAATTTCATCCAAGAATTCATGGTACAGAATAGCCGTTTCCTTGCTCGGTGCGACAAGTTGAGCCTTGAACGGAGTATCCTTCCAGTTTGCACGGAAATGTTCACTGATGTCAAACGCACGCATATACACGACACGTTCCGCCTTGTTCAGCATCTCGGCCCGTGCATATTTCTTCTTAAGATCGGCCTTCTGCTTGTCCGAAAGACCTGCCGTAAAGCGTTCAAACCAAAGGTCAATTGCAGCCTTGTCCTGTTTGAGTTCCGCATGGCGTCCCTCGTAAAGCAAAGGCACCACGGCGCCATCTTCGTTCGCTTGCCGGATAGTGTAACTCGGCTTGAGCATCCCGCCGAACTTGCCGAAACTGTTCTTTTCCTTCTTCATTAGCGGCGTGCCCGTAAAGCCGATATAGCAGGCATTCGGAAGCATCTGTTTCATACGCGCATGCAAGCTCTTGTATTGCGTACGGTGCGCTTCGTCCACTAGCAAAAAAATGTTGTTTGATTTTTCAACGTACTGGCGTTTGTTCAGCGCCTTGTCGAACTTGTTGATAACAGTCGTTATCACGGCAGAATTGTCCGACGCCATAAGGTTGAGCAAATTTTCGCCCGAGGTCGCCTTGATGACCTCCGCACCACAATTTTTGAAGGTGTCGCATATTTGCGAATCCAATTCCTTGCGGTCGGTAACTAACACGACTCGCGGATTTTTGATATTACAATCGGGGTCATACGTCGAATCCAGCACGATTCCGCGAGCAAGCATCACCATCGAAAGTGATTTACCTGAGCCCTGTGTGTGCCACACCAAGCCGCCCTTGCGCTTATTTTCGTTACCAATATTCCGAATACGTTTTAACGCCGAATGGACCACAAAGAATTGCTGGTAGCGGGCAATCTTCTTTATTCCCTCATCGAACAGGGTAAAGCGATAGGCGATTTCAAGCAGGCGTTCAGGCTTGCACAGGCAATAAATCAGCCTGTCCTGTTCCGTCACTACACGCTTTGTCTGCGGATTATTCTTACGGAACGGCGCCAGTTTCGGCACCGAGAAAATCCTATCTTCATCTTCGGCAGAGACCTTTTTGTTAATCGCAGCTTCGATTTCCTTATCCTTGATTTCAAGCTCGTGCCAAAGGCTCCAGAACTTTTCGGGAGTCCCTACGGTGGAATAAGTCGCCGCATTCATGCTCACCGACAAAAGCGCCTGGCAAAAAACGAACAATCCCGGAATATATTCGTCGCCTTGATTGCGAATCATCTGGGAAATGCCCTGTTTGATTCCTTCTTCGGGAGACTTATTCTCGATGACTGCAAACGGGATTCCGTTCACAAACAGCACGATATCAGGGATAACACGGGCATTGGATTTCGAGCATTCCACATCAAATTCGGCAACCGCATGGAACACATTGTTCGCCGGTTCCTGCCAGTCGATATAGCGAATGTCGTAACTGCGCTTGTCGCCCTCGACAGATTCCTCTTCGGATTGCGGGAGCGTGAGCAGGTCATATATCTTTGCATTCGTACGCACCAGACCATCGTACTGCATGTTCTTGAGTTTCAGGATTGCATTGCGCAAATTCTCTTCGCTAAAGTCACGACGGACACCCTTGTGCGTAAATGAGTTCAACTTACGCAACTGCGAGAGCAGAATATCTTCGAGCAACACATTGGCAAGCTTGTCCTTACGCTCCAATGTCACCTCTTCGGGCGTAAGCGGCTTGAACCCGAGATTCGCCAGCAGCCGCATCGCCGGAATCTGCGATGTCGGAATTTCTCTGTAATCAGGCTGTTGTTGCATAGATTACCTCGTTGTCATCCCTGCAAATGCGAGAATTCTTTTCAATGTCACAATTGGAGATGCAGTCTTGAAATTGTCAAAATCTTTTCTTCTTACAATCTTTTGAAATTCAAATAGATCCATCTACGTCATCATTATTATTTGTATCTTCATCATTCGCGCCTAATATTTCAGGATAACCTAAATCTCTTTGCATTTCCAAATCATCAAATCCATGTCTTGAATTCTTTAGTTTTGATTCATAAGATGGAACGACAAGAGAATTAGTTAGGCGTTCTCCTAAATGATTTAAAAAACCAAGTCTTTCTGTACTGGGTGAGCATTTTGAAAATTCACTTATTCCTGACCATGCTTCATATTCAGGCATTCTTATTGATTGTATAATATCTATAGCAGGTTTAAATGAATCCGTTAATCCCCTTACAGCTGAGAACGAGTCTAATACTCTTTCTGGGAAAATAGACGCTTTTAATGAAAGTCCAACCTCATCAATTGTTCTTTCCGCTGTATTTTTCTTTTCTTGTTCTGTGATATCAACTTTGTCTAATTTAGC
The DNA here is from genome assembly GCA_017412605.1 of Fibrobacter sp. Lineage (GTDB taxonomy): Bacteria > Fibrobacterota > Fibrobacteria > Fibrobacterales > Fibrobacteraceae > Fibrobacter. The sequence continues at coordinate 191,845 of JAFPWY010000007.1, forward strand.
GATCGCATCGTTGAGAATTTTTTGCATTTCCTCGCATTTTTTCAAACATTCTTCACATTCATTTTGGGGAATAATTCGATTATGTGCAACATCACACCGATATTCATATAATTTTTCCCAATTAGACTTAAATTTTTCTGAATCGCAATCAACGAGGACGTTGAAATATCTATCCCAATTGTTTTTTGGAATAAACAATCTTAATTCCTTCTTTTCTTCTTCCGTAATCTCTTTATCGATACATTTTTTTAATTCGTCAACTATGCTACCACTCTTATCAGCATAAGGGATTGTTAGAAAATAAGAGAGTTGAATGAAATCAAGATGATAAAGACAATCATTATTCCATTTATATTCACCTTTTACAGTATTTTTTACATCTTGAGGTGTTGCTTCATACCATTTCATTCCCAAAGTTTCAAGCATAAATTTGGAAACCAATTTACGGATAGAATTTTCTAATGTATAAATATTTGAGTACAGTTTTTCGGAACGATTTTTAGCAAAGTCATTTCGAAGTTCAAGAATTGCAATATTTTTCTGATTTTCATCTTTAATATTGCTAATTACCTGACGAAACATTTTTAATAATTTTGTGGGCTCGTTATCCGAATCAGATGAAAAAGTAATAGCATAAACAACACCTTCGGAATCTTTAGTCTTCTTTTCCGATATTTTGATCTTACTTTGTTCATTTTCATAAGATAATGTGTCTTTGACTAAAGATAAGTCTGATGCGTCCAAGAACGACCTCAATTTCGCCTTGCTTTTGCATGTAACACACTTAGAGCTTACTGAAAAAATGTATTCGATTTCTTTCATGTCACACCTGCCTTTATTTTTCTCAACACTGTTCGGTAAGAAATTTTTGCATCAAACTTTGTTTCTGCCTTTTGAAATTCATAGATTGTTGCATAATTGAGCCCTTAAAAATCTTTTATATCAATAAAATTATAACCACGCAGCAATAGAACATTTAATTTCAAACACAAATTATGATTGTTCTTCCATATTTCATCAACAGTAGAGATTGGTAAGCCTATAGACAAGTTATCATTGCAAAAGAGTTTAAATTCATTCTCTGATTTATCAATCCATTCATAGGTCCATTCTGCCTGAGCATTTCCCATAGGAGTTGGATAAATACGAACCTTGCTCCGTTCAGGAATGAATTTCTTCAATTTAAGATACATCGCTCTTGTTTTATTATCCATCATTCTCTTTTCCACCTCTTCAAATATCATAAAATGATTGCCATATTCCGTTCGATACGGGAAACTATATTGTCGCCTATCTCTATCTAGGCAAACGCCAACGAGGTTAATCGAAGGTTCAGTATTTACAGCAGCAATAAGATTGCCAGAAACCACAATTGGTACAACTTGAACATCTATTTTGGGAGAAACCAAATCAAGAATATGTGTAAAAACACACTTCTTTATTTCTTCAGCATCAACATTAGGTGCAAAACCTGAAGCAACCCTTAAGCCATTTATCTTTTTTTCAGCCACACCTATTAACAATGTTCCACCGTATGTATTGGCGAAAGCAGCCAAATCGATAGCGATATTATCAGGTTCTTTGAGATTAAACATCTGCTTATAATCCCAATGAATTCCTTCTGGAGTCTCGCCCATGCGGATGAGACTTTCAAAATCTTGCGCAGTTTTAAAAGGTTTGTAAAGCATAATTAAAACACTGTTTTTATAATAGAATCAACACCTTTTATCATCTCTTCAACATCTTCTTGCGTTGGCTCCCGTTTTGAATCATGATCGCACAAATTTCTGATATCTCCAAGATGCTGAATTTTCCGAAAAATGATTAAATCGTACACATTTCCTGCCTTTAAAGCATCATTTAAAGGTGATATTGTATCTTTTTTGCAGGTCAAATTATGATTCTTTAAAACTTGCGATAAATGTCTTTCTAAAACAACTCCAGCCATAGCTCCCGCTGCTCGCATAAACTTATTTTTGTTCAAAAGTCTCGCTGCATCAAGTTCATTGTCAAACAAGTCTGCTTGAACAAACTGCTGAATATCAAACAAGGAACTTTCAAATCGAGATTGAACTGATTTTAAAATATATAGCTGTTGCTTGAATTTCGGTATCGCATTTTTTTCTTCAAAAGAATCGTAAGGGAATAATTCAGGATTCTCTAGAGCATCAAGATAGTCTTTTATTTGGTAATTTTGAGAAGTTATTTTCTTTCTGTTTGAAGGAACTTCATAATATGATTTAAAATCATTCAAACGATCTGGTAATAATTGTTTAATGACAATCAATGATTCAGAATACCATGGCTGATATCCTGTACAAAAACAAAGGTCGTTTTTATTTAGCTCTCTGCGATCAATAGGTTCACATTCATTACAAATCGCTTTATACAGAGCGTCACCCAGCGAAATCAATCGGCTTAAATCGCTTTTGTACTTTTCTAAATTTGTCATACAATTCCCTTATTTAACTCGCCATTGCCCGGTGAGGAGTTTTTGCATCAAGCCTTGTTTCTGCTTTTTGTAATTTTCAAGTTGCTGCATGAGAAGCGTACTTTCTTGATTCATTGTATTTAAAACAGAGACAATTTTCTGTTGTTTCTTTAAATCAAACTTTGGAATTTTGATTTTACATAAATCACCAAATCCAACTGTTTCACGAACGCTTCCTTGAGCACTATTTTTTATGCGTTGTTTAGCTTCGCTAGAATTAAGCCAATGTAAAAGAAAATCAGAATCAAGTTGCTTTTGATCTCCGATTTCAAATACAGTATACATTGGACTGATTACAGCCTCTTTCCAATCGTTTAATCGTGCTATAGACCCAACATTTATTCTTGACGGATTGTATGCATATTGTCCTAAACGAACAATCTTGTAATTAGATAGGTTTTCGCTAGCAACTTTTCTATCAAATTGTTCTTCTGGCAAGACAAAACCCTTGCTGTTACTAACGCTTAATACCTGTTGAATTTTTTCATCTTTATTTCTTTCTGAAACTTCCGTCAAAAATGTTCCTAATTCAGCATATGCATCACTCGTTATTGAAGTGGCTAAGAAACAAGCATAGGAATTTTCTTTCGCTTCGACGAGTTTTTCCATTTTTTCAATGGCGGAGTCCCAGACTGAAAGCGTCGCCGCAATCTTCTTCTGTTCTTCAATCGGAGGCAAATCTAATGGTATCTTTTTGATAATTTCTGCACTTAAATTCTTTTGCCCTCCATCATTGCTCAAATTTCGAATATTTTCATAATGGAATAAAAAATATTGAAACAAATAAGGAGTCAACACTTCGTCTTCTTTCAAATGAAATGCTGCACAAGCTTGATTGATTGTCGCATCTATATCAAGAATAGCAACTTGTCCCCTAGTTTTTCCCTGCCCATACATAGCCATCAACAATGTTCCTTTTGGAACAATCTTTGCAGAAGACTCATTTACACCTAATTCCGTAATATACTCATCTACCTGATCTTTTGAAATATGCCCGTTTTGAATTTGAGCGGTTTTCACCCAAGGAATATTGCCATTCCAATATTCAGATTGCGTCCTCAAAGGTGTACCACCAGATGTCACTTTGGCGACATCCCCCAATTTCACTTTTTTCCATCCATTAGGCAGCATCATTCTTTACTCCTAAAATCTTATTTATAGTTCTAATCAAATAATGAAGTGAGAAAACACTTGGTGACAATGGGCGCTCAGCCTCATTGAACTCCCTTTTTGCCTCGTTCAATAGCCGTTCTAAGAATTCTTTTTCTTTCTCTAAACGGTTATGGTTTTCATATCTCTTTTCAATCGCTTTTCTCAATGTGCTATTTCGATCTCGCTTAACGCCTTTGTATACCTCGCAAAATTTAACAACATCAACATCTGAAAAACAAAAGACATCAGATTCGCCATATTGCATTGATATTTGAGAACAAGCAAGATTAAACCCATCGTAATCATCTCCCAACAAACGTTGGCAAAAAGCGTTTATTGCAGCGTCCCGACGTTCACTCGTTTTATTTTTCAAAATATTACATAAAAAGGCAAGAAATTGATCATTCTTTTCCTCATATACCTTATAAGTATCTAAAAAAGGTAGTCGTTCTTTCCAATCATCCATTCGTTCATCGTCAAGTTTATCCTGTATTGATTTAACGTATGAAATCATCTTTTCTTCAAATTCTTCAGCAGTAAATTCAAATGCATTATTCTTAGCATACCAATATATTCTATAGAACAAATCCATTATAAGAGACGGACTTTTTAAAGTTTTTGTATTTTCTATACAATTATTAAAAATTTTGAGCGCTTTATTTCCTTCGTCATCATCCAAAAAAGACCACTCAAGCATTTTCTTTAAATACGCTTCTTCTTCTCCGCCATACCATATTGAAGTCTTTATAAGGTCATTAACTTTTTTAAAATCAACTTTGTTTTCAAGCAACCATTTTTTCCATATTTGCAACCATTCATTGGCAAACGAAGACTCGTGTAAGGAAGTAAATTTTTCCACTCCTCCAAATAATTTCTGAAAATTTTCTTCTTCATCTGGTCTCTGATTGCAAGGAGCAATAGTCCATGTAACAGCAGTTGCTTTTTCATCTAGAGGATTTGTTTGTAGTTGTAATTTCCCCTTTTTCTGGTGACGTTCCAAAGCGTCATCCATAGCCTGAGTCATGACATTTGAAATTTTATTCGGCTTGAGTAAACCTAAATAATAAGCATATTGGTACACAAAAAAATCTGCAACTAGCAATTCATTGCATTTTCTTTTTTCTAAGTTCTCCTTCGAAATGTTTTTTATAAATCTTTGAAAATCGATTAGGGAGTGTTTTAGTGAACGAAAATTCGGCACACCGGAAGCATCAAATACATTAGCAACAATCCCTCGATAGTCCTTTAAGAAATTATATGCATCATTACCTAGAATGTGGTGTTCTTCGTTAAACCAACAGTTCCAAACATCATCAAATGTCGTTTGTATTTGGAATTCTTTACCTATTACCTTTTCCTTAGTACTTGACAAATGGTGAAGAGTCGATTTATCTTCTTGACATTTTTGTGCTTCTTCCCATCTGTCCTTATCTGCAAGCAGAATACAAGGAACATGCAAGTGTTCCACATAGTCGTTCAGATACCCCAATAATTCAGGAAGGGGCATGTCAGCTCGTTCAACATCGTCAAAAACGACAACGAGTTTTTTATAGTTTTTTTTATCAATTCTGATTTTCTTTAGAAAATCATTTGAAAAAAACTTTAATGATTCCCCAACAGCTCTTCCCGTTGCGATTGCGGCTGGAAGTACTACAGATGCCGCTGGCGCACCAGCTGCGATTGCTGCCGTCCCTATCTTTGCGCCAACAGCAACTACAGCAAGATTTCCTACCAGCGACACTGCATTAGGATGACAAAATAACTTTCTTAGCCCTAACTTTGGGCGAAAAACCTCTTGAATTTTTTTGTCAATTTCATCGCGATTTTTCAGTCCAAATAAACTTACATACACAACCGTATATTTTACGCAGTCTGTTAGCCAATCTTTTATTTCTTTTCTATCGCCACCAAGATACTGCCTAATGAAATATGTCTTGCCAGAGCCCCAACAGCCCGTAATCAACACAGCGTAATCGGGAGACTGCTCCTCATTCAGGTAATTATTCAGGAATTCTTTAATGTGCTTGTTGCTATTCTCCATCTCCGCCCCCAAATAAGTCTAGCGTTTCCGAATCTTTTTTCTTTTTCGTGCTGTTAGTAACTTTCTTAACCGATGTCTTGTTGGCGTCAACAAAACGTCCTTTCTCGTGCACCCAGTGCCCATTCTTCGATGCACCTTCCCATACAAAGCCTAACTTTTGGAGGTCTCGCAGGATTGTCAATTTTGTTACGCCGAACATAGTCGCCAAGGCATCTTTTGATATCATAGAATTCACGCTAACAACCTGCAAAACCTTTTCGGTTCTTGATACATTCTTTTCGTTTTGAGTATCATTTAGGGCATCATTTTGACTATCACTTTGGGTATCATTTTGAGATACATTTTGGGTATCAAACCAATATCCCTTTTTAGGCGCACCTTTCCAAACATAGCCCATTTTCTTCAGATAGCGACGAACCGTAATTTCGCTTAATTCCAGTGTTTCTGCTATGGTTTTTACAGAAACACTGTTGCTTTGAACAACAAGTTCTTTTATACGGAACGCCCGCTTTTGACTATCATTTTGGCTATCACTTTGACTATCATTTTGAGGTGCATTTTGGGTAACAATTTTGCCATTCAACTTGTTCAGCGGGAAGGTCACAACCGTATATCCAGTCTGCTCACTCCAGAAGGGTTGGGGTGAATTTTCCGCCTTGCAAGCATCCATTATGCGCTTGATACCCGAGCCCCATTTTTCCAAATATGTAGTTTGGTATAAGACGTTCGCAAGGACTTCGTTTCGCGGGAACGATTGGTGCGACCGCTTGATAGTTTTCGGAGTCAGTTCATGTGGCAACAAACCGGGGCTTTCAATTTCTATACGGTCATCGTAAATGGCGATGCCGATAGAGCACTGGTGAATGTCGTAATCCCTATGGCAAAGGGCATTGATTAGAGCCTCACGCAACGCAGCTACCGGAACATCGAGGTGTTCTTCCCTTTTGAGCCCCTTGATTTCACCGCTCAGGGACAGGTGCTTGAAGAAGAAGCCCATACCCGCATCCAGCAAATCAAAGAAATTGCCGTGGGCCTGCTGGTTATCGATAAAGTAGTTCTTATCGGTCCCCCGGAAGCGGGCCATCCGAAGTAGATATTCAAACGAGAACTTCTTTGAAAAAAGAAACACCGCGGCGTTCCTCACATTATCGCCATCCAACAGGTTCCATTTTTTCAGTATTACTTTAATCGGCTCATTGAGCGACCCCACCGGAATTCGTTTTTCTTCGACGCCGAGACGCACAACCCCACGAATCGTGCCGGCGTTAAGATCCTTTATGCTATACCCTTCGGCAGTCCTCATTTCCCATGAATACTGGTGGGGCATATTAATGCGAATCCGCTCATCAAACATATCCCTGGGCATCGCCTTGGTGACGCTCTCCAGTCTATAATATGGCTTCCCGTGGAATGTGTATGGCTTTTGCCCATAGACCCACGGATTGAACCTCAGCACGATTACCTGGAGGTTCGGCTTGCCGGAAATATCTACATATTCAATGACGGGCGTAACTGCAGGTTCGATCCCCGCCAAAGCCTGCGCGATATCGCGGCGGGTAGATTCTGAAACAATCTGCCCGACAATATTCAAGGAGGGTGTGACACCGAAAACGAGAACTCCGCCATCGGAATTCAAAAAGGCACATGCCGTATGCATGCCTTCACGAAGTTCACCGGTAGATTTCTTCAACTCGACATTCTTCGTCTCGTCTTTAGAAATCAGTTTTTTGAGTTCATCCAGTGTCATTGAATAGCCTTACCCCCGCTTTATCTCCTTCAGTTTCTGGGCCATCTGCTTGCGGACTTCGGCAAGTTCCTTTTCGAGGCGGTCGATATCCTTCTGCACGGCATCCACATCGATAGGAGCTTCTTCTTCGAAGGTGTCCACATAGCGCGGGATGTTCAGGTTGAATTCATTGCCCGCAATTTCGTCGAAAGAGGCGACATGGGCGTACTTGTCCACATTCTTGCGCTTCTTGTAGGTGTTCACAATCTTCGAGATGTTCTCTTCGGAGAGCGAATTCTGCTTTTTGCCCTGCACAAATTCACGGCTTGCGTCAATGAACAGCACGTCCTTGCGCTTTGCGTTCTTGCCGCCGATTTCACGGCTGCGGTCGAATACCAGAATCGCCACGGGAATGCTCGTGGTCGGGAAAAGGTTTTCGGGGAGGCCGATTACCGCATCCAGCAGGTTTTCGCGAATCATCGCTTCGCGGATTTTGCCTTCGGAAGAACCGCGGAACAGCACGCCGTGAGGCACCACGACAACGACACGGCCTTCGCCCGCAAGGCTCGTCTCGACCATATGCGTAATGAAGGCCCAGTCACCCTTGCTTTTGGGCGGAATACCACGGAAAAAGCGCTTGTAGGGGTCACTTTCGGCATTTTCAGCGCCCCATTTGTCGAGGCTGAAAGGCGGATTCGCAACCACCACATTGAATTTCATCAACTTGTCTTTTTCGACAAGCATCGGGCTGTTGAGCGTATCGCCCCATTCAATGCGGGCGCTATCGGTGCTGTGCAAGAACATATTCATGCGGCAAAGTGCCCATGTGCTGCCGTTTGATTCCTGACCAAACAAGGCGTAGTTGCCGCTCGGCACCTGCTTCGCACCCTGCAAAAGCAAACCACCCGCACCACATGTCGGGTCGCAAATCTTGTCGCCATCCTTCGGGGCCGCAAGTTTCGCCACGAGTTCGGTAACAACAAACGGTGTAAAGAATTCACCCGCCTTCTTGCCCGCCTCGGCACCGAAACGTTCCAACAGATACATGTAGGTGTTGCCGATGATGTCTTCGGAAACGCGACTCGGCGACATGTCGAGTTCTTCTTTGTGGAAGTCTTCGAGCAGCGTGCGCAGACGACGGTTGCGGTCCTTCGTCTTGCCGAGATTCGGCTCGGAATTGAAGTCAATATTGCGGAACACGCCTTCAAGCTTGAGCCTGTTCTGCGTTTCAATTTTGTCGAGAACGATGTTGATTAAATCGCCGATGTTATCTGCAGTGCGGCGTTCGTAAAGGCTGTAATAGTCCGCGACAAACTTGTCGATGACCTTGCCTTTCTCGTTCTTGATTTCTACCATCGGGAGTACAAAACGTTCGCGCTCCAGTTTGCGGAGGATTCGCGCCTCGTCGCCGCCGTATTGTTTGCCATAAGCGTCGTAATGGTCGCGCCAAACATCCGACATATACTTCAAGAACAGCATCACCAGAATGTAGTCCTTGTACTGCGCCGGATCAACCGCCCCGCGGAAGGTATCGCACGCGGCCCAGGCGGCAGCGTTGATGGCATCTTGCTTGATTTTTTCGCTTTTCACTTCACTCATAGCGACTCCAGATATTTTGAAATTTCCGTTTCTAAAATTAAGTTCTTTTGCTTGACAATTTCTGCCATAATCTCATGTTCTTTCCGGCCAAGTTTTACAAGGTCGGCAATAGCCTGCTGCGCATTTAAACTGGGCAACTTGATAGGCATTTGCTCCAAAACGCCCTTGCTCACCAGCGGAATGCCGGAACCCGTCGCAAACTCCTTAAAATAGGCCGCACCGTACGCCCCATTTATATACCACGCCAGGTATTCTGGCGAAACCAATTCGCGATTCAAACGGATGCGAATCATCGGGGCAACAACCAACAGTTTTTCGGTGATTTCAGGAACAACCGCCGCCATAAACGGCGTGCCACGCGAACGGAAGATAAGGTCCCCTCCCGCGGCAAAGTGTGAGTCATTTGGGTTGACGTTTTCCACGCGTTTCAGGTTCTGCAATTTCAATTCGCCCGAGTCGTCCACATCGCGCAGAAAGCACGCAAGCGTTCCCGATTCTCCAGGAACACACGTGTTGCGGAAGGGGTAACCTACCGAAAGCAGGGCAACATCGCGCAGCGATACCGTATGCGATTTCGACAAGCCAAGGGCGTTCTTTGACACATTTTCAAAGTCCATGCCCTAAATATACCTTATTCGCCTCTAAAATGCAAATAATTTTGTAGTATTTCAAATACTAACACAGACAGACATTTAAAAATGGCGATTTTAGCAAAATTTCAGCATTTAATATAGAAAAACCGCCTTATCCTATGTAGCAAATACAGAAAATCTAAAATTTTAGTCACAATTTCACGTCAAATTGGCCTTTTTGGCGTTTTTTAGGCAATTTTTTAGAAAAAGAACGAAAAAAGCCCCGAATCGAACGACTCGGGGCCTTTTCAGCGGGAAGAGCGAGATTCGAACTCGCGATAGGATTAAGTCCTATACGTCCTTAGCAGGGACGCGCCTTCGGCCAACTCGGCCATCTTCCCATCTTGGGGACACTAATTTACTTAATTTTCACGTTTTTTTCAAGGGTCGGGGCCCAAAAAATTCTAGATTTTGATAGATTCCATCTTATACCTACATCCAAAATGCGAATTTTTAAAAAGCCTTTGAAAATTGCCGCAGCGTTCGCCCTGGTCGGCCTCATTTGCTGCATCCCCGCATACATCGTCGTGTTCAAGATCCTCCCCGAGCAGGATCCCGACAACCAGTTCAACCGCAATACCATCCTCCAGGTGCTCAGCGGAGAGACCCGCGTCTATTTTAACGACGGCAACGAGCTGCTCGGAGCCTTCTTCGACGCCAACCACCGCGTGTACGTACCCTACGGCGACATCCCGGTGAACATCGTCAACGCGCTGGTGGCCGCCGAAGACGCCGGCTACTGGAACCACAGCGGATTCAGCTTCCACGGTTTCGCGCGCGCCATGGCCCGCAACATCCGCGAGGGCCACCTCCGCCAGGGCGGCTCCACGCTCACCCAGCAGGCGGTCAAGAACATTTTCGGCCGCGAGGAACGCAGCGTCAAGGAAAAACTCAAGGAGCTGATGAACGCGCTCCGCATGGAAAAGCACTTCAGCAAGGAAGAAATACTGGAATTCTACCTGAACCAGTTCCACGTCTCGGGCACGGGCAAGGGTGTCGCCATCGCGGCGCAGTATTTCTTCAACAAGGAACTCAAGGACCTGACGCTCGCCGAATGCGCGTTCATCGCGGGCTCGGTCAAGGGGCCGTTCAACTACGACCCGTTCATCCAGCGCTCCACCGAACGCCGCGAGAAGGCGATCGCCCGCGGCCAGGAACGCCTCAAGTACGTGCTCGAACGCATGCTCGACGAGGGCTACATCGAAAAGGAAGACATGGAAAAGGCGCTCGCCAAGCCGCTCGAGTTCAACCACGGCAACTTCCGCTTCACCATGAGCACCACGCTCGAACGCCTCGAAGAAAAGCTTGACAGCGACTACTTCCACGACCTGTTCCAGAAGGAAGGCATCGAGGACTGGCGCAAGGCGCAACTCGTCATCGTGACGACCCTCAACGCAAAAAGCCAGGACGCCGCAAAGCGTGCCCTCCAGACAAACATAAGCAACCTGCAGATGCAGCTCGGCGGTTTCGTACTGCCCAAGGCCGAATTCGGGAACCGCGCCCAGAGCGCGCGCAAGGGCGACTACCTCTACGGCACGGTCGACAGCGTGTTCTTCGACGAGGCGGGCAAGCTCAAGTCCCTCACGCTCAGCTTCGGCCAGCTCAAGGGCATTGTCACCGAAAAGGCCGTAAACGACTTCGCGAAGCAGGTCGGCGGCGACGTGAACAAGATTCTCGCTTCCCAGCTCAAGCAGGGAGCCATCCTCTTGGTGAGCATCCTTTCGGACGAGCTGCAGGACGGTTACGCCACCTGCAAGATAGAGACGGAACCGGTGTTGCAGGGTGCGCTGTTCGCCTTGCAGAACGGCAAGGTCATCGCAAGCCAGGGCGGTTTCCACAATACGGGATTCGACCGCAGCTTCAAGGCGCTGCGCCAGCTCGGCTCCAGCTGGAAACCTCTACTTTTCGCACTCGCGCTCAAATACCACTGGAACTACCTCGACGAACTGGAAAACGAGTACAACGCCTTCCAGTACGTGAACCAGTTCTACTTCCCGCGCCCCGACCACAAGAACAAGGGTGACGTGGTGAGCATCGCCTGGGCGGCCACGCGCTCCGAGAACATCGCGAGCATCTGGCTCCTGGAACACCTGCTCGACAAGCTGAGCGACGAGGAATTCCACGACGTCGCCGCGAAGAACGAAATGGCCCGCATGCCCGACGAGGAATCCAAGGCATTCTTCGAACGCCTGCGCGACAAGTTCGGGCTCACCATGAAGGAAGACGTCAAGCGCGAAATTGAGTTCACCCGCGCCCGCGACGCACTCGTGGAACGCTACAAGAACGAAGGCCTCTACGCACAGGCACGCGCCATGCAGGCGCTGCGTTACGGTAGCTTCACCGACGTGGGCATCAAGCAGGCCAAGCGCGACGCTTCGGCTATCCGCTACCTGCGACACAACTACAAGAACTATTCCGAAGTCCTGCGCAACCGCGAAAACGAAATTCTCATGAACGGGCTCACCGAAACGTTCGCCTCCCTCGAGGCAATCGAGCTGTTCCCGAACTTCTCCCTTGCCGACTTCAAGCGCCTGAGCACGATGGTCGAGCCCACCGACCCCGAGAGCGACTACCTCGACCCCGAGCACCTGCGTTACTGGCCCGACTACCGCCGCGCGCTCGCCATGTCGGAATTCGCGAGGTTCGCAGGCGAAATCGGCATTAAGCAGAAGCTGCAGAAGGTGTTCAGCATGCCGCTCGGCGTGAACGACATTACCCTGAGCGAAATCACGACCGCTTATCAGACGATCCTCACAGGCAAGGTGTTCAAGTGCAAGGACGGCGACTGGACCGAGCCCTGCCTCATCAAGGAAATCAAGAACCGCGACGGGCGCACCATCTTCAAGAACGACACCGAAAGCAAGGTTGTCTTGGATGATGTGGTCACCACGCAAATGGGTGCGATGTTACGCTCCGTGTTCAAGAACGGAACCGCCCGCAGCCAGTACGCGAACATCACCGTATCGAACCCCGAAGGCGCGCAGAAGCTGCGCTACCCGGCGCTGGGCAAGACAGGTACCACAAACGACTACCGCAACGTGGCCTTCATGGGCGCACTCCCGACATACGTCAAGGACAAGAACGGCATAGCGCTCGATTCCGTGGTGGCCATCGGCAGCTACGTGGGCTTCGACGACAACAAGCCGCTAAAGTCCGGACGCACACGTATCGCAGGTGCTAGCGGCGGCCTCCCGCAATGGGCGGCATTCGCGAAGGAAGAAATCGGAATCCTCGGCATCCCGGAACAAATCGACTTCCTCGACATCTCCATGATGGCCAGCGGCGAAGTCCCGCTAATCCTGACAAACGAACGCGGGGAACTCACGGTCGACCCGATGACGGGCCGGGCGATGGCGGGCGCAAGCAGTGCGGAGGGCAGGCCGCTCCCGTGGCTCGACGTGCCGGGCTTCACCCCGCCGCAGGTGCAGGAACGCGCAGCGGCCGCAAGCGCCGAAATGGGAATACTCACAAGCATGCCGATGCCCACCGTGACCGACTCCGGCGCGCCCGCCATAGACGGGGCCATCGGCCCCGACGCGGGCTCCATGAGCCCGTCCCCGGCCCAGCCGCTGCCCGGAATGGAAACCCCGGCCGCAGCAAGCCAGCCGGCAGCTCCGAAGGCCGCAGCGATGCCCAAGGACGACGACTGGGATTTGCCTGAAGGCCTGGGCGGCAACGCCTTCGTGCCTATAGAAGCGGAGTAGCAGTGAGGTATGAGGTCGGCGCGATGCGCCTTTGAGCTATGAGGCCGTTCGCCTTCGGCTCTCTCTGAGCAGTCAGCGATGAGTGGTAAAATTGCGGAAAAAATACCTCACCGCTCATCGCTCATTGCTCACCGCTCACTGCTCATTGCTCATCGCTCGAACCTCTCCCCTATTACCTATATTTACCTTTTGATGAAGCACTTCCTTTTACTTTTATCGGCTTTTGCTCTGGCGGCTTGTGTGGCTAATGCTCCAGCACCAGGCACATCGCCAGAACCTGTCACTGACCAGGACACCCCGGAGCAGACTGGCTCCGAAAAGTCCACCCTCGGCCAGCCCGCCAAGGCGCAGGCGCTTGACAGCTACCGCCTCGCCACTCCCGAAACCGTACCCTCGACCGAACCGGTACAGCAGTCTTCCATCGACGTGGTCCCGGTCTCCGAGAAAGGCAAGGACGCACAGGCGCAGGCCCCAGTCGATCCCTACAAGGCATTCCCCTCCCTCGCTGAAGGCGTATTCGCCTATGCGGACGCCCTCTACAAGGCAGGCTTTGCAGACTCCGCCGTGGCCTACCTCCAGCGCTTCCGCGTCATCAAGCCGCTCTGGGCACAGTGGGAAGCCAAAACCGACTCCATGATCTTCGCCTTCGACAAGGTCCGCGCCGAAAGGGCGAAACGCTTTGAGCCCTTAGTCCTCGAAATCCAGAACATGAACCGCGCCCGCGCCGCCTACAGCATGGTCGCCGAAACAGCCGACAGCCTCATCGCCCTCGCTCCCGACGACTCGCTCACCCGCTGGGCAATTGAACAGAAGCAGGTCGCTTACAAGAACACGCTTGCCAAGGCGAAAAAGGAATACGCCGAAATCAAGTCGCTCGCCGACGACAAGGCACAATTTGCCGAAGCCCAGAAAAAGGTGACCGAGTTCCAGATGCGCTACCGTGACTTCGAAGCCGAGCTCCAAATCCAGGCGCTTGTGGACCACATCCGCGAACTCGCCCAGGCAACCGATGCCGCCGCCGCCAAGTACTGGGAATCGCATGACCCGGCCGAAGCCCTCGCCAAGGCCGACGAATTCATCAAGGCCGGCAAGTACAAGGATGCAAAGGAACTATTGAACAAGCTCAAGGCAAGCAAGTTGCGCAAAGAAGCCAACGCGAAATACCACGAACTTGCCGATGCCTTCTGCAACACCCAGCGCAAGGAAACCTCAAACCTTTTCGCAAAAGCCCAGAAGCAGAAGGACCCCGACAAAAAGCGCGAGCTCCTCAAACAGGCCATTGCACCGCTGGACAAGTGCATGAGCGAATATCCGGATAACAGCCAAAAGAAGACTGTCGTAGAGAACAGGCAATTCCTCGAGAAGGAAATCCAGAAGTGATCGACGCCGAAATTTGGCAATATGCGCAGTACCCGGCGTTTTTTGTCCTCGGGTTGGTTGTCAGCCTCATCAACAGCATTGCAGGCGGCGGCTCCACGCTGAGCTTGCCCATCATGATATTCCTCGGCATGCCCGCAACCGTCGCGAATGGCACGAACCGCATCGGGCTCATCATCGGGAATTTCAGCAGCGTCTTCAACCTGATGAAGCACGGCTACCTGAACAAGAAGATATTCCTGCAACTCCTCCTGCCCACCATCGCCGGGACCGCCATCGGTGCGGTTTTCCTCGTGCACATCGGCGACCGCGCATTCCAGGCCATACTCGCCTGCGTCATCTGCCTCGTCGTGGTGATGAGCAACCTGCGCAAGGACATTCTCGGTAAGCCGCCCACAACGCCACCAGAAAAACTCACATGGAAAGGCGCCATCGGCTTTGCGTTGATTTCCATTTACGGGTGCATCGTGCAGGTCGGCGTGGGTTTTGTACAAATTTTCGGACTCACGCGTTACACCGGGCTTGATCCCATCCGCGTGAATGCGCTCAAGAATGCGCTCACCAACGTGTTCCTACTTATCAGCACGACCGTCCTCGGCATTGCAGGCAAAATCGACTGGCCCATCGCCATTGTGATGGCGGCGGGCGCCTGGCTGGGCGGCTACTGCGGAAGTTTCTTGCAGCGCAAAAAAGGCAACAAGTTCATACAGCACTTTATCAGTGCGACAAGCATCGCGATGGCCATATACCTGGTCGTCGACCTCATTGTTAGCTAGGTTCTTCAGCTAGGCTTCTTGGCTTGGCTTTTCGCGTTTTTCCCTGCGTTCGCGGACCTTTTTCTGTTCCAGCGTCTCGCCCAGGCCAGCAAGCAGCCTGTCAGCAAGTTCCGCATCTCCCGAGGCCAGCAATTCCTTCTGTTGACGGGATAGCATCTTGATTCGCGCTTCGAGGCGCAGCGCCTCCTCGTGACTGTCCAATTCAAATTGACGCAGGATGCACACGGGCGGAAAAGCCTTCGTGAACTTGGCTCCCTTTCCGGCCTTATGTTGTTCAAAGCGCGCTTCTACATCCGTCGCGTAGCCCGTATATATACGGTCGCCCGAGCAACGGAGCATGTAGACAAAATGAGCCATGAGGTATGAGGTCGGCTCTTCGAGCCTTTGAGGTATGAGTTAGACGAAAGAGGGAATTATTCGCTCTTCGTTTCCCCCGTTTTGGACACGATGCTCATGTAGATGGTGCCGAGGATCGCTGCGCAGAAGCTGCCCAGCAAGATGCCAAGCTTCGCGGAATCCTGACGGCCGCCCACATCGAATGCAAGGCTAGCCACAAACAGCGCCATGGTAAAGCCGATACCGGCAAGCATGCCGCCACCCCACAGCACCTTCCAGCTGTAGCTGGGCTTCTTCGAGAGGCCAATCTTCACGGAAAGCAGGCTGAACAGGAATATGCCAATCGGCTTACCGAAAATCAGCGCAAGGGCAACGGCGCTCATCACGGGCAACTCGAAACCCTGGAGCTTGATCTCGACACCGGCATTGGCCAGGGCGAACAGCGGCATGATGGCGAAATTCACCCAGGGCACAAGAGGCTTGAACAGGCGTTCCTGCATGGAAATACTTTCGCTCGCGCCACGCTTGAGCATGGTAAAGACTTCGTACTGTTCGTTGCGGTCCTTGGCTTCGCCCGAAAGGACACCGCCCACGCTGCTTGCGAAGTGAGCCATCTTGCCATTAGCGACGACTGCCTTCGCCGGGACAGAGAGACCGAGCAGCACACCCGCAATGGTCGGGTGCACGCCGCTCTTGACGAAGAACGCCCAGACAGCGACACCGATAACGCCATGCAGCAACAAGTTGCGCACGCCGATGCGGAAGAGCACGTTGATGAGGACCAGCAAAGCAAATCCAGCACCGAGAGCCGCGAAGTTGATGCCGTCACCGCTCGGGTAGCCAATCGCAATCACGAGGATGGCACCGATATCGTCGGCAATGGCAAGCGTCAAGATCATCACGCGGAGCGCATGCGGCACCTTCTTGCCAAGGATAGCCATGCAGCCCACGACAAAGGCAATATCGGTTGCCGTCGGGATACCCCAACCGTTCGTGGCGGTGTTTTCGCCATGCGGGCAAAGGGTCAGGTAAATGAGTGCCGGGAAAAGCATACCGCCCGCAGCGGCAATAATGGGCAGGCTCGCCGCCTTCGGGTCGTGCAACTCGCCGTAAGTCATCTCGCCCTTGACTTCAAGGCCGATGTTGAAGAAGAATATCGTCATCAGGGCATCGTTGATAAGCCAATGCAAATCACCGTTGCCAATCCAGTCGCCAATCTTCAGCGCAAAGGGCATGTGCCAAAAATGCTCGTAAGATGAGGGACTCAGGTTCGCCCAGAGCAATGCGGCGATCGTCATGACAATCAACACAATGCCGCCCGTCGTCTCCACCTTCATCAGGCGTTCGATCGGGGTTATGATTTTACGGACCGGGGTTTCCGGAAAAAGATTTTCGATTTTATCGCTGCTAGTAACTTTTGCTGACATACGCTATTCAATATACATTACTTTTGTTTGGAAACCGCAAAAAAAACGAACGAAAGCGATAAATATCGTTATTTGGGCGACCGGGTGCCAATGAATTCCGATAGCACCTTGCAGAGAACGTCCACACCCACGGGCTTGGCCAGGTGAGCGTTCATGCCGACCGCCAGCGAAGCCTTGCGGTCCTCGTCAAAAGCGTTCGCCGTCATCGCGATAATGGGGATGTTGGCCAGGACCTTGTTAGGCAGGGCGCGTATACGCCGGGTCGCCTCGTAGCCGTCCATCACGGGCATCTGGATATCCATCAGCACGAGGTCGAAATCGCCCGGCTTGGACGCAGCAATCGCCTCGACCGCCTTGAAGCCGTTATCCGCCGTTTCCACAAGTACGCCGTTGTCACTGAGCATGTCCATGGCAATTTCGCGGTTCATCTCGTTGTCGTCGACAAGGAGCACCTTCCTGCCGGTCAGCACAACAGATTCTTCGTGCACTTCTTCTGCATCCGAGGGCTTCGGGAAGTCCGCCTCGGTACACTTTTCAACCGGCAGGCTGAACGAGACCAGCGTTCCCTTCCCCTTTTCGCTGTTGATATTGATAGCACCGCCCATCTTTTCGACCAGTTCGTGGCACACGGCAAGTCCGAGACCGGTTCCCTCTATGCCGCTGACCGTAGAACTATGCTCACGGCTGAATCGCTCGAACGCATGCTCGATAAAGTCCGCATCCATGCCTATGCCATTGTCTCGGATGGACCACTTGTACAGAACGCGGCCATCGGGCAGATTGCCCACTTGATCCAGCCTGTACCAGATATTCCCTCCAGCAGGCGTGTACTTGATGGCGTTTGAAAGGATATTGAACACGACCTTGTTCACACGTGCGACATCCATGCGCACCAGGTAATCGCGGACATTGACTTCCTCCGCATAATTCAGGAACTTCTTTTCGATTAGCGGCCGTACGACATCTTCCAGCTGGGTAATGCCCGCCCTCACGTCACAAGGCACCGGTTCGATATCAATCTTTCCCGACTCAATCCTGGAAAGTTCCAGGACCTCGTTGATGATGTTGAGGAGCACCGTCCCGGAATTCTTCAGCTTGGCCACAGCTTCGCGGACCTTTTCGGCATCGTCACTACACTTTTCTATCTTGTCTGCAAAACCAAGTACGGCATTCATGGGCGTGCGGATGTCGTGGCTCATGTTGAACAGGAACGTAGACTTCGACTTACTCGCCGACTGTGCCGCATCGCGGGCTGCCTGGAGAGCCTTGTTCTGCATCTCGAGTTCGGCCTTGCGCTGCTGCTCTTCCGTAATCTCGCTCGTGATGTCCCTGATACCGATAAGCACGTTGTTCGCGCTCGATGCCGTCGCATGCAGAACAAACTTCATGCCGAGCCAGCTCGGGTTGGCCAAGCTTCCATAGCGGACAGAGACATTGCAGGGTTTTCCGCTTCGGATAGCAGGGATCAGCTTGTCCTGCTGGACCTGGCGCAAAAATTCTTCCCTGTCGCCGGGAAGCACAATCCTTCCCGCATAAAGCTTCATCAAGGCGTCAAAGCTGCCCGCCCCACGCCACTCGTCCTGCGCGGCCCCTATGAGGCGGCCAGCGCGGAAAATCGACCCCACATTCGAGTCGAAATCGTACTGGACAATCGAGTCGTAGTCTTCCGCTATAGCACTGATGATATGCTGCAAGCCTTGAGTCTTGCGTTCAGCCTGGGCCTCGTTGTCGATACAACGGAGCGCGGCGATATAGCCGACAAGCTTGCCGACGGAATTCCTGTCGGCGATAAACTTTATCTGGTAATAGTGGGTTTTCCCGAGCACCTTCGCCTGGAAGTTCACGAAGTACATCGGACTCTTCCGGAGGTTTTCCAAGATGACCTCACGCTTGGTCCTGAAGGCAAAGGCTTCCCGTTCCGGACCGGCGACAATGGTATTCTTGACCAGGTCGAACCTTTCGTATATGCCCATCTCCCTGAGCCAGCCCGGGATACATTCCCCGAGCCTTGGACTGATGCGGTACCGGATGGACGGTTCCCTGAGGACGTTCCCCACCACGACGTAGTTGATGCATTCATACTCAGAGGCCAGGGCCTCCATGACCCTGTCCTTCTTAGCGTTCTTCGTAAGAACGTCACGTGCGCCGGGAGTTTCCATCCTCTGACCTCGTTTCCGAACGAACCATCAAACTTATGTTGTATAAGATACAAAAAAAGCTCCCCCGAAGGAGAGCCTTTTGAAAGACTTCGAGCAATCGCCCAGAAATTATTGAGCCATTTCCGTGAAAGCGGCAATCATAGCCTTGTAGTCTTCACAAGACATTTCTGCACCTTCGTAGAAGTACATGGTAACACCGGTTTCGCCAATATCGCAAGGTTCACCACCGGCCGGGCATGCATCCAGAAGGGTTTCACCTTCTTCGGTAGAGCATCCGGACGCCATAGCAGCAGGACCTTCCGTGCACATCTTGCCCACCTGGCATGCGACCTTGTCGCCAGCAGGGGCAGCCGGGGTCGTCTCGGCCGGAGTTTCGGCCGGGGTTTCAGCCGGAGTTTCTGCCGGGGCGGCAGCCGCAGTGTCAGCCGGGGTTTCTGCCGGAGCCGTTTCAGCCGGAGCCGGAGTTGTCTCGGCCGGAGTTTCTGCCGGAGTGGTTTCGGCAGGGGCGGTTTCGGTCGGAGTGGTTACACCCGTATCTTCAGCAGGCGTCGTGCTTCCTTCGCCGTTGGCGGCAGAATCAGCAGCCGGAGCGGCATTTTCGCAGCCAGCAACCGGAGTATCCTTGCCCTGGAGCATCATATTCCACTGGGTTCCATTGCACTGGTAGTTGTCATTGTGTTCTTCTACAAGCACAATGGCGCAAAGGTTCTGCGTAGCAGAGCACGGGATGTTGCCGATATCCATGAAGGTTTCGACGCTGGCCGGAGCGACATCGCTGCCAGCGCTAGAAGAGCTATCGTCGCCACAAGCAACAAAAGATGCCATTGCAGCAGTAGCTAAAGGGAAAAGAACTTTTTTTGAAAACATTGTTACTCCTGTGTTTTTAATGAATTGTCGTCAAAATACATTTTAATTTGAAATGTGGACATATTATGAGAAAAAAAACTTATGCTATCGTTGTATTATAAAACAACAAACCCCTAAATAAGCACTCATTTAGGGGCTTAAGCTCTTGTGGACAAATAATTGTGCCAATTAGAAGAACACAGGCGGCCAACGCGGGTTCTTGGAGGACATATCGATCTTGTAGAAGTCCTTCTCGAAACGTCCGTCGTCGAGGCCGTACATCTGCATCACGTGGCGGGCAATCCACTTACCGAGCTTCATCACGGTGAGCTTCTTGCGCAGGCGGCCCTGGCAGTCGCGGTTCATGATGTCCGGGAGGGTGGATGTCGTGAGGATTTCGTCGATAGCGGGGCTGTTGAGCTTTTCGCGGGCCTCGGGGCTCGTGTGGAAGTGCGTCACGCCGAAGCAAACGCGGTTCGGGTTGCCCTTCTTGATGTGTTCGCAGCACTGCACAATCGTCGTACCCGTACGCACCATGTCATCGAACACGATCACGTCCTTGCCCTGGATTTCCTCGATGCTGATGTCGGAGAGTTCCGGGTTGAAGGTCATGCTGATTTCACGTTCGCCGGTACGGACCTTGTCCATCACCACGCGCTTGCATTCGGGCAGGTCCAAAGCTTCATAGACGGCATTCATGAACGGGCGGGCGCCCTTGTCCGGGGAGACGATCACGAGGTTGTTGCCGTCCTTGCCCGTCTGCACAAAGTTGCTGTTCTTGATGTAGTGTGCGTAGACGTCGGTCGGGATGAGGTTGTGGAAGTGACCTTCGAAAATTTCGTTGAAGAGGTTCTGCACCTTGATGCTGTGGTTGTGCACTGTCACCACGGCGTCCACGCCGGCCTTCTTAAGGAGTTCGGCGTAAAGGAGGCTCGTGAAGGCCTGGCCGTCGAACTTCTTGAGGTCGATGTCTGGGCGGTCCTTCTCGAGGGGGCCGATGCGGTGCGGGCCGCGGTCCTGGGCGCTGTAGAACAGGTCGGGTTCAACGAGCACCACCTGCTCGGCACCGTTGTCCTTGGCGGCGCGGGCCAAAATGCAGTTACGCATGGCGTAGTCGTTACGGCTGCGTTCGTGGTTCGAGACCGAGCAAATCAGGACGATCTTGCCTTCGAGACGGCGGCCGATATGTTCCATATCGTCCACGTCCAGCCCGTAGCGGGGGCAGAATTCGGAGTTAGCGAAGGTCTTCAGGGAGACCACGTCGGAGATGTCTTCACGGAGGCCGATGTACTGGGCCATGTCGATGGCGAACGGGTCATCGGTGAAGTTGCCGGTCACGATAAAACGATCTGACATTTTTGTGCCTTGAAATTGAGGGTTGAACCTTTAGGTTTGGCTCAAATATAGATACTTGCAGGGCAAATTTCAACGGCCAAAAAAACGACGGGCCAAGGACCCGCCGTAAATAATAAACAGAAAAGGCAATCGCCGTAATGCTAAGCTTATTGTTATTGATTTAGAAACGAGTTTATAAATCAATAACCCTGTCATTTTGTAGAAGCTGCTCAAAAGTCTGCCTTTCGCGAATGACCTTGAGTTCGCCGTTCGTGTACATGGTTTCGGCGGCGTACCGGCGGCTGTTGTAGTTGCTGCTCATGGCCGCACCGTAGGCGCCGGCATCATGGAGAATCAGCAAGTCGCCGACCTTGGCCTTCGGGAGCTTGCGGGTCACGACGAATCCGCCTTCTTCCTGAGTGAACACGTCACCGGATTCGCAGAGCGGGCCAGCCACGACGGCGTCGACCATCTCGTTCATCTCGCGACCGTCGCGGGCGATGATGGAAATGCCGTGATAACTGCCGTAGAAACTCGGGCGGACGAGGTCAGTAAAGCCAGCGTCGAGCAGGTAGAACAAATTATCTCCCTGCTTCTTGACGGCGCGGATTTCTGCCATCAGGTAACCGCTCTCGGCCACCAGGTAACGGCCGGGTTCGACTTCCAGGTGAACCTCGTGGCCGATGCTCTGCTGGATGTTCTTGCGGGCCTTGTCCCACAGGTCGTAGTAGGCCTGCATGTCGATGCGGTTGCCCTTGTCTTCTTCGTGGTACGGAATCGGGAGGCCGCCCCCTGCACTGATGGTGCGGAGGTGAGAGCCCAGGCGGCGGCTGGCGTCCACCATGGCGTCGCAAACCTGCGAGAGGTGTTCGAAGTCGGAGCCGGAACCGATGTGCATGTGGAGTCCTGTAATCCACATCCCGTTTGCCTGCGCGAGCTTGACGCAGTCCTTAATCTGTTCGTGCCACACGCCATGCTTGCTGAGCGGACCGCCGGTATTCACCTTGCTCGAATGCCCGTGGCCAAAGCCCGGGTTCACGCGGATGGTGAGTTCCGACTTCACGCCGAAATCGGCGAGCTGCTGGATCATGTCGGGAGAACCGACGTTCACGGCGATGTTGTGTTCCTTCACAAGTTCGAGAGCGTCCTTGTCGAAGATGTCCGCGGTGTAGACGATTTCGGGAGCCTTGTCCTTCTGGACTCCGCCCTTGAAGCCCGCCTTGAGAGCGCGCACGATTTCGCCAGCAGAGACGGCATCGACAACGCAGCCGAGCTTACGGATGAGCGAAACCACGGAAAGGTTCGGGCATGCCTTCTGGGCAAAACGCACGGTGTCAAAAACCTGGACATCCTTCACGCACTTTTCAATAGTGGCGCGGTCATAAATCCAGAGGGGGGTGCCGTACTGCTCGGCAGCCTTCACAAAAACATCTTGGGGAATAGAATAGTTTGCCATGGGGACAAATTTAGAAAAAGTGTAGTGTGTAATGTGGAATGTTAGTTGAGGGAATGATTGTCTAAAGCCGCAGCCCTCGGGCTGGCTCCGCTGCAAGCTTTACACAAAATGAAAAATGCCGAGCGATTTGCCCAGCACATTCCCGGGCGATTGGCCCAGCGCATTCCTCATAAGTTCTACAGGCTCATCGCCAGTCTTGCACCCACCACCTTGTTGAAGGGATCGACGAGCGGAACAAAATCCACCTTGACCTGCTGCGGCTTTGTGCGGTACCGCCCCGCCGTATTGCGATACTCCTCCGCCTTCCTGATTCTCATGTCGCTGCTGGCGCCGAGCCCGATACCTTCAAAAATTGCCAGCACACCGCCAACCAAGATGCAGGCACTCGGAATCAGGATAACGATCGCGCCGCCACCACCCTCCAACGAGGCGCCTGCTCCAGCACACCATATAGTGCCGGCACCACCCAGCAAGGCCATGACAACTCCAAAACCGATATTCGACTTGGCCTCGCTCATCAGCGAGTCACCTTCAAGCTGCAGACGTGCCGCCAACGAATCATAATGTATGGCGCTATCAATAACTACGCTATCCGCAGTGGTTACGTTATCCGCAGTGGGGACTGCCGGTTCGCCCGGAGTAGCAAGGGCCAGCGAACAAAGCGCAAGGAGCAATATGGCGACAAGCTTTTTCATATACCATAATATAGGCTATTTGCAGCAAAAAAGGCCCCGGTAACCCGGAGCCTTCCGATAAACGAGCAAAAAGGCGCGATTAGACGTGCTTGATCTTGTTGTCGCCTGCGTCCCAGTTCTTGCCGTCGCACACGAACTTGTATTCGTAGTCGCCAGGAACGAGGGCAATCTTGGTTGTCCAGAGGCCGGACTTCTTGTCCTTCTTGAGCATGTCGACATCGACAGCCCAGTTGTTGAAGGTGCCAGCGATGGACACGGTGCTTGCAAGCGGGCAATCCGCGATGAACTCCACGGTGACCTTCTTGGGAGCGGCCTTAGCGGCAGCAGCCTTGGTGGCCTTCGGAGCGGCAGCCTTTGCAGCGGGCTTGGCAGCGGGCTTCTTGGCCGGGGCGGCCTTGGCGGCAGCCTTCGGGGCAGCAGCGGGCTTTGCGGCAGCCTTCTTTGTTGTTGCTTTAGAAGCAGTTGTTTTCGTCATAATTATCTCCTTTCATCTTAGTACAAGTAAAGGTAGCAAAAAAATGTATATTTGCAACATGCTCAAGCAAATTATCGCACCCAGCGTCCTAAACGCAAATTTCCTCGAACTCGGTAACGGCATCAAGGCCATCGAAAACGGTGGTGCTGGCCTCGTCCACCTCGACATCATGGACGGGCACTTTGTCCCAAATATCAGCTTCGGCCCGGGCATTTCCGCCTGTGTCGGCAAGGGCACCAAGCTCCCGCTCGATTGCCACCTGATGATTGAAAACCCCGAAAAGTACGTGGGTGAATTCGCGAAGGCCGGTGCAAGCATCATCAGCGTGCACGCCGAAACCACGAACCACCTCGACCGCTTGCTGCACCAGATTGCGGAACTCGGCGTGAAGCCCGCCGTGGCCATCAACCCGGCGACCCCGCTGGAAAGCATCAAGTACGTGCTCGACATCGTAGACATGGTGCTCATCATGTCGGTGAACCCGGGCTTCGGCGGCCAGAGTCTCATCCCCTACTGCCTCGACAAGATTCGTGA
Source organism: Fibrobacter sp. (assembly GCA_017412605.1). Lineage (GTDB taxonomy): Bacteria > Fibrobacterota > Fibrobacteria > Fibrobacterales > Fibrobacteraceae > Fibrobacter. The sequence goes on from JAFPWY010000007.1 coordinate 216,606, forward strand.
GCTCCGCCAGATGAAACCGGAACTCGACATCCAGATCGACGGTGGCGTCAAGCTCGACAACATCCTTGCCTGCAAGGAAGCCGGCGCGAACATCTTTGTGGTCGGTTCAGCCATCTTCGGCAAGCCCGATCCCGAAGCCGTGTGCCGCGAATTCGTGAAGCTCGTTAACGGCTAGTCGCACCATTTGCGCGGTAGCGTTTTTCGCCATCGCGAATAATCGCATTATTGCGCTCCCTCTGTACGAAGGGAGCGTTTTTCTTTTGCGCAGCATCTGTGAAGGCGCGCGGGCGAATCGAGGTCTTCACGCTCTCATCGAAATAAATCTTGCCCAGATAAACGGCAGGCTGCTCTCCGCCACAAGAGCCTATACCCGAAGGGACGCGGTTTGCAAATTCAATTTCACCGATTTTCAGATACACCTGATAACGGCTTTTATCGTGTCCCTTTATCTTGGCAGTAATTTCAAGTTCGTTATTCCCGTCAAACGTCATCACGGTATCGCCGCCCGCAATAGAAATGGTGCGGCTATGAATATTACGGGAATCGATATCCGGCAAGTCATAATAAGTCGGCGTCGGGCACATATCCAAATCGCTACCTTCTAGATCGTCCAAAACAGCAAGCTTCACAGGAGCTTCTCGCGTCAGGTTTCCAAAGCCCACGTTCTGGATACGCAGTTTCGCACGTAAAATTCCGTCACTCCCTACCGTATCGCTCAGCCACGATTCGCGCAGCACGAAGCGGTAGCCCAGGTGGTCGTTGATGTACTTGAATCCCGAAAGCGAATCGACACGCGACGGGTCGTAATCGAAATCCTTCTGCGTGAAGGACGTCTTTTTCCAGCCGTCAATCAGGTTGTTGTTCCACTGGATGTTCAGGTAGCTCGTATGCGTGCGGAAACCCTCGTAAGAGAGAAATTCCGGAGTGTTGATGACTTCGTAATTTTCGGCGGTCGTGAGTGCTTCGCCGCCATAAGGCGTATTGATGCCGTACTTCTCGAGCCAAGCTACGCCCTCTTCGCGGCAGATGGATGTCGCACAGTCGGCACCCCAGGTGCCGTAATCGTACTGCGTTCCCAGATAGCCGTCGTTGAACATTCCCACGCGGTACATCGTGTCGCCCTTCGCCTTCGCGATTTCGGCAAACTTCTCGCCGTCAATATGGAAATCTACGCCCCAGTCGTCAAAGCCAAGCACCTTCGCCGAATAGTTACCCGTGCGGGTCAAGATTTTCAGTTCGGGCGGCGTGCTACGCAGCATCAGGTTTGTCGCCTCGGCAATACGGTCATAGGTGATGTTCGTATCGGAGTGCATCTCGCCGTAAGCGCCGTGCATCCCCATCTCTAGCGCCACGATCACGTCGGTATTCTTCGAAAGCACAGGAGCGAGCTGCTTCACATGCTTCAGCACCCACTCGTGATCCGGAGTCACGTTGCTACGCCCATTGTACCACGGGTCGTAACAGATGCGCACAATTACGTGCCCGCCAAATTTGCGGATGCTGTCGAGCGATTCCTGCAACACGTTCAGGGCGTCTTCGGTCAGGTCCTGGTCCTTGCCCCAGGTGGTATCCTTCTTGCCACCGGTCGTGTCGATGCCCAGCCAGGCATGGCTACTGAATTCCGAAATTTCCGCGCGCAGGTGCAGCAACTTGGCATACGGCTTTTCAATCGGCTTGCCGCCCGAAGGCTTGAGGTGCAGTACCTGCGGCGTATAGAACCCGCGGTCATAATTGTCGAGCGTCGCCATCGCATCGGTCGTGTCGATATTCTGCTTTACGAGATCCGCCGCCAAAACTGGTGCATGAGAAAGCACAAGCAAAAACGCTGCCAGCGCGGCAACCCTCATATTGAAAAAACGGATACGAGAACATCTCATATCCGTAATATATACTTTTGCTTTGACCGATGTCAAGATTTCTGGATATTACCAGTCCTTAGCGGGTCTTGCCTGGCCGCGCAAAGGTTTCCAAGGTTTGCGTTCGCCGTTCTGCTCGTCGAAATCCTTCAGGAGCTGCGCTGCTTCTTCGGGGCTCATCTCGCCCATCTGCACAGGCTGTTCCTGGGGTTCCTCGCCACCCTGGCTATCGCTTGAACCTTCTTCGGGCTGCTGCGGCTCGGGCTGTTCTCCGCCCTGGCTGCTGCTCGATTCGCCGTTCTGGCCCTCGCCATTCTGGTTCTGGTCTTGGTCTCCACCGCTCGAAGAACTTTCTCCCTGATTCTGGTCCTGCTTATCCTGATTTTGGTCCTGGTTCTGCTGGTCCTTATCCTGGTCCTGATTCTGATCTTGGTTCTGATCTTTATTCTGGTCCTGGTTGTTATCCTGGTTCTTGTCGTTCTTCTTGTTCTCGTTCTTCTGCTCGTCCTTGGCCTCCTTGATGCGGTCGAGGAGCATTTGCAGTTTCTGATCGTTCGGATAGTATTGCAGGCCCTCGTTGCAGGTAATCTCGGCAGAGGGCAAGCGGTTCTCGATGTACTGGAATGCGGCATCGCTGTAGTAGGCACTCGCCGACTTCGGCGCCGCAAAAGCAGCGACGGATAGCAGCAAAACCGTTAAAAGAGCAAGCAAAGACTTACCAACGGTCACTTCGGCAAGCTCAGTGACCTTACCATAAACATTCTTTCGTCTTTCGTCTTTCGTCTTTCGTCTAATCAAACGCATCATATCACCTCCAGGTCGTTGTCGGTGTTGCTTGCGTCAATCTTGGCCTTGGGCTTGCGGCCGGCCTTGATTTCGATGACGTCGTCGATGCGCTGCACGTGACCATTCAGCTGGCCCGCAGTCTCGTCTTCGGCAATCAGGTTCTCGAGCATTTCCTTGCCTTCGGCGTACTTGCCGTCTTTGCAGAGCTGGAGCGCACGCGCCAGAACTTCCTTCGCCTTCTCGGAAAGCGGCGGCTGTTTCTGGTCGTTGTTTTGGTCCTGATTCTGGTCTTGGTTCTGCTTTTGCTTGTCGAGTTCCTCTTTCAGCTTGCGCTGAACGATTTCCACGTTCTTCTTCGCGTTCTCGAAACTGTTGTCGAGGTCAATCGCTTTCTTGAGGTAGGCGACCGACTCGCGCCACGCGGCAATGCGTTCGCTCCCTTCGGCGGCCTTCTCGCCCATGCGGAAATGCGTGTTCGCGAGGTTGTAGGCGGCCTTCGCGGCCATCTTCTTGTCGGGCATGCGCACGGCACTCTCGAGTTCCTTCTTGGCCTCTTCGTAATTGCCGAGCCTGTACTGGCACGTACCAATATTGTAGAACAAAAGCGGGTTCGCGGGTTCGGCCTCGCGGGCCTTCATGTACTTTTCAAGCGCACCGGCGTAGTCGCCGTTCTTGAACAGCTTGTTGCCGTCATTGATTGGCCGCGCACAAATCGTCACCGCAAATAAGCACGTCAAAAGAACAAATAATCGCATTTTTAGCCTCTAACGGCTAGAATATACAAAACTGCGAGGCAAAAAACCGCCCATTCCGTTCAAAAAACGCACTAGAGACTATTGCAAGTTTTTATAAAGAAATTCCACAAGACGCTTTAATACATCCGCTTTGTAGGGCTCTTTGCCATAAAATTCATGTCCTTCGCCCTCTACGAAAAAAGATTCATGATTTATACGACGATTATTCAAGACAGAATCTATGACAAAACTTCCGTAAAAAATGGGACTAGAGAATTTAATATTAAATGCTTTGGCAGCGGAACCATATCCGGGCATATAACTGTTTTTCTCTTTTACGGAATCGAGATTCAACATCCGTCCCTCCTTGAACGGAATAATCTCGTCCCTCGTTCCATGAACCAACAAGACAGGAACGGAGATATTTTTTATCTGAACCTTATCTATCACGGCACCCCATAACGAAATCACCGCATCAGGTTTCGCTTCTGCATTTTCAATCGAAGATTGCAACGCCAAGATTGCACCAGAACTACAACCAACAACAAAAATGCGATTGGGATTGATTCCATAATCTTTTGCATTCACTTTAAAATATTGAATGGCCGCTTGTAAATCTTGAACACCCCATTGAACAGCTCTTTTAAAATCCGAACTATCCAAGAACATTTTGTTGCGAACAGTTTTCAAAACAAGGCCAATTCGGTAATCTATGGAAGCCACCACATAGCCACGGGCTGCAAGCGAGTCGCTATATGCTACAATAGGTTGATTTTGATCATCCCTACCCCCAGATACAAAAGCACCCCCATGAACTATTATCACTAGAGGACGTCTTTTGGCGGTATCATTTTGGGGTTGGTATAAATCAAATCGCAAGTCTTCGTCCTTTGTTTCGTTATCATTTTGATAGAACCAAAGGACAGGAATATCGTTGGATGACGTTTTCAAGCCAGAAACCAAGGATGTAATCATGTGTTTCTTAGCTAGATGCGGAACACCGGACGCATAGACAAGATTTGGTATTTTTTCAACTTCAAATATAGGCTCTTTATACCGCTCCGCACTTAATGCCGACGGAACAAAAAAGAACAAAATGAAGATGACGGCCAATAATGCTGGCATCATTCAAGCTTGCGAACTAAACGTATCCCATTGAGCCAATCGGGAATTATAGATTTAACAGATCTAGAACTTCGACATACATGTTTTCTCATAAACATACATGATCGCCCAATGCCAAAACTTCTTTTATTATATTGAAAACATTCCAATGCCACACCAGAACCAATGCGATTGTCCATTTGATCATCCCGATTATTCTTGTGGTAAAACATTGAATACTCTTCCGCATTTCCATAAACGTCATAAAGTCCAAAGGCATTTGGGGCAAACTGTTTTACCGGATAGACACCCGGATTGGTGGATGCACAATTAATGTCCATGTACTTTTTCAATTCATTTTCATCCTCTTCATCCCCCCACAAAAATGTGGAAGATTTGCCCCCTAGTTGGAGAACCTTCCATTCATCTCTCATCGGCATTCGATATCCATTGGCTGTAGAGTCAAACACGTCAACAGAATGACGAATTTGTGTTTCCACGAACCGAACATGAGCTGTATCAATTTCACTAATAGAAAAAGTTTTGAATACATGATCAAGCCCATCCTTTTCCGAACGCCATTCCGAAAAAAGATAAATGTAACTCTTCGGATCAATAGGATAATCCATTATTTTAAGGGAATCAGTCGTATGATAAAAATTTTCCCAATCTTGCTTGAAATAAAGATCTTTATGCGTTTTTCCTTCCATGAGCCAGAATGCATCTCTAGCTCGCAACTCCGTTCTATCAACAATTAAATCCTGCGACAGGACAACCTCTTTCCTTTCTATTTCTTCCTTTTTTGTTCCATATCCTTGATACTCTACTCTATAATCCCCTCTTACACTAAACTTTTTTCCCGCCAATTCTACAACAACCTGATTCACCAGAATCCAGCTAGAATCGGCGTCCGTCAAATCATTCAGGTTTCTTGAAAACAGAACCAAGATGCTCCTCGTATAAGGCGACCCATCAACATAGACGCAATTCTTGGAATCAACATGAGCCGAGCCATTCACAATCCAGGTTCCATTCCCCGTATTAAAATTCTTCTCAGGACAAAGTTTGACACCCTGATTCCAGTCCACCTCATACCAGCGCTTTTTTCCTTTTGACTTGACATAGTCCTTTTTAATAAAAGCGCTCGCATTAGTTTTCTTTCCAGTGTTTTTTGCCACAAAACATCTTTTACTTGGGCATTTCTTCGAATTTAACTCTGACAAAGAGCCCATTTTAGTCAGCAGATGTCCTTCTGCATCATAAACGTTCAGCCCCTGTTGCGCAAAACAGGATATACAGGCAACTAATATGATGTTTACTAAAATTCTCTTCACCATCACCTTCAAATTCATGATGCGTATCAATCACAAATTAATTCATTTATAACAAAAAATCAAGTTTATTTTACACCTCTCCGAGGCGATTGCCAGCAAAAAATATCAGAATAAAGACCGGACCCAATATTCTTAGCATCATTCAAGCTTGCGGACAAAACGTATACCATTCATTCCACGATATACATAACTGCGACAGTTACCGCCAACACATATTTGCCTTCCATGCACTACTTGAGAAGCTTGGATTTTCTGTTGGAACCAACAGGTTGTGCTCATTGTATAATGTACAGAAAAGCCATTGCATTCTATAGGGAATAAAACGTTTCCATCTTTTTCTTCAATAACCTTCTCATTAGCATTTCCATACACATCATACAATCCAAATGGATTAGCATCAAGTTTTGCAACAGCGCGAACACCGCCATCATATGAGTCACTTAAATCCCACTCATAGCGACGCGCAAGCAAAGTGTCATCGCCCCAAAAGAAATCTGATTGTCGCCCCCCGCTCTGCAAAAAGGTCCATTCTGAATCATACGGAATTCTATACCCATTTTTAGAGGTATCCATAACCATTTTTTCTTTTTTATCTGAACGAATAGACAAAAGAATTCCTGCAACAGAAGAATCAAATGGAACCTTAAAAAAAACATCATCTAATTGATCACGTTGAGATCTCCATATTGCATATCTCATCATATCCGCTCTTTCAGAAAGTTCAACCGGACAATCTAGAAGGGCCGTTGAATCATCAGTCGAATAAAAAGACAAATCCGTCTCCTTATTACACACATTTTTGCAAAAATATTTATTCTTTTCGCTATAATTCTCGCCACAATCCTGCTTGCATATATCTTTTTTTAATTCAAAAGCTTCCCTAATGGTAAATTCCGTCCGGTCAACAATAAGATCATGTTTAAGAGTCTCAGTTTTCCATTTTTCCTTTAACCTAGGAGCCCCAACATAATCCCGCTGAGGAATCCAAACCTTAGACAACGAACCACTCATTTTCACAACCGTCTGGTTCACCAAGATCCAACTTGTATCGGCATCAGATAGGTCATCCTGATTTTTCGCGAAAAGGACCAAAATGCTTCTTGCATAAGGAGAGCCCTCCACAAGAACGCAATTTTTGGAATCAACAGAGGCAGCGCCATTAACAATCCAGATTCCCTTCGAGTTTTTTGTTTCGGGGCAAAGCTTTATCCCTTCGTTAAGATTTACCTCATACCAACGCTTTTTTCCCTTTGACTTGACATAGTCCTTTTTAATAAAAACGCTCGCATTGGTTTTCTTTCCAGTGTTTTTTGCCACAAAACATCTTTTACTTGGACAGTTTTTCGAATTTAACTCTGACAAAGAGGCCATTTTAGTCAGCAGATGTCCTTCTGCATCATAAACGTTCAACCCCTGTTGTGCAAAACAGGATATACAGGCAACTAATATGATGTTTACTAAAATTCTCTTCACCATCACCTTCAAATTCATGATGCGTATCAATCACAAATTAATTCATTTATAACAAAAAAACAAGAAAGTCCGCCGGGCGGGCGGACTTATTTTCCCATTTTATAGAGGTTTTCCTTGTTACGGCATCGATGCAGAGCACATGGCCTCGGGCATTGATGCGGAAGTCACGGGGAAAGGCATCGACGCCGAAGACATGGATTCACCGCCTAGTGCGTCGAACGGGTCTTCTTCATCGTCTTGCACATTGAAGTGCTCGTTTTCGCCGTCCATGTCCGGACAAACCGTATAGCACTTGCCATTCAAGCTATTTTCGCATACAGAGTAGCATGATTCCATCGACGTGGCACTCATTGTCCCATCCACCGAGGCAGAACTCATAGCCTCGGGCATCGCAGCCGAAGTCACGGGGAAAGGCATCGATGCAGAAGACATGGATTCGCCGCCTTGCGGGTCAAACGGGTCGTCATCATCGCCTTGTACATTGAAGTACTCTTCTTCGCCTTCCATGTCGAGGCAAATCTCCTGACACTCCATATTGTCAAACGGATTAGCGACCGTGTCTTTCGAAGAAATGTTCTCCAACGGATTCGTGCATACAATGGAGCACTGCGGGCCCTCTGCCATCACCAAGGAATCGCAGCGCGCCTTATAGTAGTAATCCGCCTCATGCGTCAGCACTTCCGGGGTAATGGCCAGACCGAACAGTGGCACAGCGCAGGCGACCCGGAGGTTCCTAAAGTCATTACAACCGGTTCCATCATTATAATCCCTGAATACGCCATACAACGATTCACAACGCAGCCGGAACGCCGTAAGGTCCGCTTCGCAATCTATTTTGTCTTCTTCAAACCAATAGTTATTTTCAACCTTTTCTATCAAGACCTCGTCCTTTGTCAACAAAAGACTGGTTTCCATGTAGTCTGCGCTAGTTCCGGTAAAGAGCATCTGGGTGCCAGATTCCGCTTCATAATAAGTAACGTTGCATCCCTGCCGGCTATAATAAACTTCGCCCGAAGTCTCGAAATCATGGGCTGTTTGCGGCACAGGAATTTGAACGGACGGGTCGTCAATTTCCACTATGCCTGAATCTAACCTTACCTCATTGGTGCTTTCCAAAGTTCCGACGCCACCAGATTCCATAGTCTTGAGGATGCTATCCATGATGGCTTTTTGTCCTGCAGAAGGCTCCTGGGGCAAAACGGACAGTCTAGTGTCAAGATCGCCAGCCGGTTCCGTCGTCACGCCGGCACCCTCTTCCGAAGAACATGCCGCAAACAAGGCAAGCGAGAAAACGATTCCTATATATTTCTTCTTATCCATGATTTTCCTCCTGCCGCCTTGTCAGCGGAAACAGCTGTAAATTCAACCTGTAAACCTGTTCACCGTGCTTGTCTTCACTTGCGATGGCGACGACCTTCTGTCTGAACTTTTCCGCCTCGCACGCAATACGGCGGTACGTATCGCGAGAAATCCCCATAGTGGCGCCCGCGAAGCTGCGATCTTCGACAGGGACGTTATCTATCGCGTCCATCGCCAACTTGGCCATCTGCCTGTGCATGGGGCGCATGGCCGGGGGCACCATTCCCGCGACGCCCATCACAACCTTCTCGGTCTGCTCGTAATGGTATTCATCGTGTTTCTTGAGCAACCCCATCTGGATCAGAAAATCGAGAGTCTTCCGGATTTCGGTCGCGCTGATTTCCGGGTAGCAGAGCTTGGACAGTTCCATCGGTTTCGCGCCGGGATTCATGGGAGCGAGTTCGCGCAGCACCGGGTTGTACCATTCGCTAAAGTAGGCGTAGGCATCCGCCGACAGCGTACGCACCTTGTTCTCCTTCGCGAGTTCGCGCATTCTCTTCAACGCGGCATTCTTTTTTGCCTCGTCACTGGAATCGGCGAACACGACCATCTGGGCAAAGTATTCCTTGGCGCTCCCTTCGAGCTCCATTGCCATAGCGACACGTTCCACACCCACCTTGGAAAGGCGGGTTTTCCCATCACACACCAACTTCATGTAGTTCGACGAAGAGAACCCCGCCAAATGCGAGAATTCCCTCCACGAGAAGGCGGAACAGCGCTTGCGTTCTTCGTAGAACTCCTGCATGTACCGCCTGTAATCAAGGTATTCGTATATTGCTTTCATAGGTTTGACCTCGACAACAATATATCTCTTTCAAAACACAAAATCAATGTTTTTGAGTCAAAATCAAAAGATTTTACAGAAATACTAAAAATTCGGACGTATATAACACAAGCCGTGGTATATGCAATTATCGTTGAAAAACAAAAAAGATCCAGTCAAGAAATTGACTGGACCGAGGCATTTTGATTAATGAACTTTCTTGCGGGGCAGTGGCACGGCAAGCCCATTTTCGAACCGCACTATTGCCGGAGAACGGAATTCAATGGCAGAGTCTTCCCGCCATGTACCGCTACGGATAAGGTTGCCGTTCATGTCGAACGCGCGGAATTGCATACCCTGCATAGGATACTGTGGCACGGGAGATTTCAAGGACAGCGGAGTTTCTCCTTGAAACAACTCGGGGCATTGACGGACCGAGTCAATAAGGCCGCAAAAATAAACATCATGACCCGAGCGCTGATAATAACAAAAGCCCGCAACAGGAACGTATATATCAGCGACATCTTCATTATGAGGCAAACCGTACATTACAGAATACAAACCTGACGTTAATACTTTTCCCATCACAGAAACAATATGTCGAATCAGAGAATCCGCTTCCGATGCGCTACCGCCAAATACACCGGCATTTTGAAGACGCAAAAATTCATCAATAACGACATCCTCTACAAGGAAGGGCGACCCCATACTATCACATTCTGCTTTTGACGAACAAAATTTGAAGAACGTAAGGACATCTTCCGTAACGAACACCATAATCGTCGAATCTGACCGCGAAATATAGGCCCAATATACCGAATCTACCGAGCTCAGATTTTTTACTGGAGGGTCAAGCAAGGGCATTTTCGACATATCCAAGCGATGTTCGTCAAACAGGTTGATCTGTGTCGCAGGGTACATGATATCAAGGCGCCCAGAACCTATTACTTCACATTCCTGTGCATGGAGCTGCATCGCCATGCAAAAGCAAACAAAAAATGCTAAAGCGAATCTTTTCATATTCCACCCACGTTTATCCGAACAACCGTTTTATAAATATAAGCACAAACAGGGGTAAAAAGCAATAGCCTTGTTAAGTTGAATATTGGGTATAGGGTTCCCTTTAGTTACTTTGTTACTATCAAATCCTCGGAGGAATAACCAATAGAAATCCCTGTTGAGTCTACGAAATTATTGTATTCCATACGTACAGGTAAAACAGGCGTTCCCAATGGTTTCAAATAATGAATAAAAGTTCCGTTTAGGGGATTAGGTTTACCATCAATCATCTTGGTTGGATGCTTTATCGTAAACATATTTCCCCGTATTTCCAATACATTTTCAGTATATATAGACCAACTAGCGTCATTCCAAATTAATGAATCCATCAAACCATCTTTTCCATATTCATAAATTCCATATCTCTTTTCATCATACAACGCTTTCAAGCACACGGCCTCCCCGTCAATGTACGTAATATCGTCGCATCCCTCAAGCCATGCGTATTCGCCAGCAAACTCCAATTTACTCACGATTCCTGTAGCCGTATCCAAAACAGCAAATGGACATTTTTGGGCCCCTTCTAGCAAAATATTTCCCTTATTCCATGGTCGAACATTCTGAATATTCTTTTCTCCATTACAATCCTCGGACCATTTCATTTTCCCTCGAACATCTATAGATTTGCGAATTTTCCAAAACCCAAATTCATTTTCATCATTATAAAAGAAAACCGTTGAATCATAAGCAAGGCCATTCATTATGTGATAAATGCCCTTTGCGGTATCCCCCCAATACGGCTGCTGCTTGTTTCTATAATTCACAAGAAAAATACCATGATTCATCGTACCTTTGTCGCATGTTTCATTATAATCACAACTTTCTGCATGTTCTTCCCATCCTCTAGAATTTTTTAAAATAGCCAAAGAATCATCAAGAATCGCGACCATCGTGCCACCAGTTCTCACATCATCAACAGCCGTAGTCGCCTCTTCATCAAACAGTCCGCACCCCCACATGCAAATACACGCTACTACCAGCGCCATAGCAATCCAAGGTCTTTTTTTCAGGAACGGCATAAGAATCCCTTTTCAACAGTCCACAAACCGATGTGACTCTATCACATGCAAATATACCCAAACTTGCGGGCAAAATCAAATTAAACTAAAAGCAATTCTGCAAAAAAACAGAAAAGCTGTTTGCAAGTCAATAGCCTATTTTTTCGGATAACCGACCAGGTAGAAACCGAAATCGCGGACTTCGTAGCCAGCGTCTTCTAGCGTATAGCGCGATTCGAAATCGTTGTTCAAAAGATAGACCGACGATCCGTCTATGCGATTCTTGTCAAAGTAAAAGTGGTAGCGCCCGAAACGGGAAACGTCCAGGAAGGCGGAGGGATAGTTCGTGTAGCTCACGGTCTGCAGAAAATCGCCGAGTTTCGGCTTCGCAAAGAAAAGGACGCGCGGCCAGCTCACGCTTATTTCCACATTCACGTCGGGGGCGTCCTTCAGCTCCGTCTCCACAAAATTCATGGCGCCTTCGATACCGTAGCTGAAAAACCAGGCGATACCGTTCCGGTAATCGGTAAAGTAATGCTTCTCGAACGAGACGAACATGCACGCATACGCGACAAGGGGTACTACCAATGTCTTCGGGCTCAAATAGTTGAACACGAGATACAGCCCCTTCGCCATCATCGTAAGCATCGGGATAAAGAGCAAGTTCACGCGGTTGATGTTCACGCTGATGAGTATCCCGATGGCAAAGCCGGCAGCGAGCCACACAAGCATGAAAAAGTCAAGCGTCGCGACGCGGGCCTTGAGCCCCTTCCAAGCGCCGTCGATACTCCACAGGAGTCCCGCAAAGAAGAACGGGATGGATATGGGATAGAAAATGCCGACCTTTTCACTGAAGTTCCACGGCAGTCCATCGCTTTGCAGCGTGAGGATGCTGAACAGGGTGCCGACATTCTCGGGAATCATCGCCAGGGATATTTCGCTATCGCGGAAATACAGCAGCTTGGGAATGGTCAAAAACGGCAGGGTGATAGCATCCAGACGGCCCTGGTTCACCAGCACGAACAGCAAAAGCGGAACCGTGAGCAACAGGAGGACAGCAAGGGCTATCCAGGTATAGCGGCAGTTGCGCAGCTTGCGAATCCAGAACAGGTAGGCGACCTGCACAAGAATCATGAACGGCACAACCGCCCAGATAGTCGCGTAGGCGTACAGCGAGAGCCCGTAGAACAGCGCCGAGAGCACCAGGAATTTCGGGCGCTCGATTCCCTTGGCAAAAAAGTACAGGCCGAACAGCACGAAGGCGGGAGCAAGGTTGGATTCCAGCGCCCAGCGCGACAGCATAACATGCCAGGGCGATATGGCGAGCAGGAACATCGCGGCAAGCGCAAGGCGGGTACCGCCATACATCTTCACCAACTTGTAAAGGGCGACAAGCGAGAGGATGCCGGCCAACAGCATGGGCAGGCGAATGACCCATACCTTGAGGCCAAAGAGCGCAACGAAGGGAACCATCAAGTAGGACTCGAGCGCATTCATGCCGGAACCCCAGGCAGGGAGGTAAACAGGCATGCGGAACCCGAAGGAATCCCGCGCCGTCGTCATGAGCGTATAGGCATTATAGCCGGCAAGGGCCTCGTCCTGGTTGATGTCGGCGGGAACGCTTGTAAACATGAAGCAGCGGGCAAAAATACCCGCGGCAAGGAAAAGCCAGAAAAGACAAATCTCTACCGGAACTTTTCGAACAAGACGTACGACATCAGCAACAGGAACCTTCACGAAACATCCCTATTTTTTTAGCTTGATGACCGGAGAGAGCCAGTCAGCATGGTCGTAGGAATCCGGGCCATGGGGATCCGTCTCGAGACGGAGAGTCTTGTAGCCCTGAACCGATACCCCAACGAACACAGGTTCTTCCGCATCACCCTTCACAGGTCCGCTCTGCCACAGGAGTTTGCCATCTCCATAAACGCGGAAGATGACTTCACCATTATCAAAGACTTCATCGTCAAGACCCACGTAGGCATATAGCGAATCGGCATTCTCGGGCAACGTATAGACTACCCGCGACGGGGCATGGGTGCCAATCCCGTACTTGTACTGCCTGCCGCTAACGGCGAGAGGAGCGTTTTCCACAGACTTGTTCATCAACGGAACCTTGTAGTTCTGACGGAAGCTATCGTACTTGACTCCGCTCAGGATGATTTCGTCATCGGCATGCTTGAGCTTGACCGGGCAAAGCGAGTAGACGTGATAGACGCAATCCACGAGAAGGCAGACGGCGAGGAAGCAATACGGAACAAAACGCGGAATATTGAGCGAGGCAATTAGCCCGGTAACCTTCGCAAAAGTCTTCGGGAAGAACAGGTAGAACAGGGCAAAGACCATCGTCGACACAGACATCACCGAAAGCCAGGTCCATGCATCGCCGCCATGGAATCCGTTACAGAGGATGCTCACGTTGCACGAGGCGACGGCGGTCAGGAGCGACACCCAGATGAAGGCCTTTTTCCAGTCCAGCACGAGCCAAATTACTGCAACGGGAATAGCGTACAGGATGTAGCGTTCGTGCATGCCCGGCAGGAACACGAAGAAAGCAGTAGCGTTCCACGTGGCCAGTTCAAAAACGCGGCGCAGGGACTTGCAACGGATAGAGGCGACAAGCGTAAAGACAGAGAACAGGACAAACAGTCCCTTACCCACATAGGAAGGACAAAGCCAGAAGAACGGGCCACTCTTTGACAAGCCGAAAAGCGGAGTCGAATCGGGCGAAACGTTGCCCGCAATAAGCATCCAGAGATTCGCCGCATTGTAAGTGGCAAACGGATACTGCGAAGTCGTATTGACGTACGCGCGCCTCAGCATGCCCGCAAGGTTATCGCCCAGGAAGAACGGCAGGAATACGAGAACGCAGACAAGAACGGCAAACGGAAGGCCCTTCCAGGAACGGCGCCAGTGCTTGAGGAAAAGACCGCCGAATACAGGCAAGAAAAGAATCATCTGGAATTTCGCAAGCAGCGCCAAAATATACAACGGCGCGGCAAACATGGTCGTGCGGCGGAAATAGATGCTATAGAGGGCGCCAATCGCAAGCGCAACCGGCACAAGGTCCACCTGGCCCCACATCGGACCGCCGAGCAAAATAGCGGGGTTCAGCGCGACAAGGGCAATCACGAGGTTCTGCTGCCAATGCGGAAGGTTATACCGGTCGACAAGGCGGCAAGAAATATCCACCAGGAAAAGGTGGGCAAAATATACCGGCCACAGGCAGAGGAACTTCAAAAGGAAAGTCTTTGCGATGACGATTCCAAAAATGGAATGAACCTGCGCGACAATCCAGAGCCAGAAAACATAGAGCGGCGGATAGTTTCCGCGGAATCCGCCCACCCCGCTGTCAATCAGAGACTGGATCCAGCCCAGCCAAAAACTCTGATCACCATCGTAAGCCGACGAAAGCGTGCAGAACAAGTTCGCAATGACACAAATAAATCCCCAAAGGACAAACGTTCTAATATTAGTAGTTTTTCTCATAGGCCCAAATATATAAAACTTCAATAAGGCGTTTATAACGACTTAACGAAAGAATTCAGCAAGAAGCCGCACCATGCCTTCGTGGTCGCTTGCCGCCGTCATTTCGCGGATGCTGTGCATACTGAGCATGGGCTCGCCGATATCCACGGTCGGAATGCCGAGAGCCGAAGAGACGGACGGGCCAACCGTCGAGCCGCAGGGCATATCGTTGCGCATCACGAACGTCTGGAGCGCAACTCCCGCTTTTTCGCAGAGCAGCCGAAGCCTAGCCGCCGAAACGGCCTCGCTCGCATAGCGCTTTTGTGCATTCGTCTTAAGCACAATGCCGCCGCCCAGCACAGGAGAATGGTTAGCATCGTGTTTTTCGGGGTGGTTCGGATGCACGGCATGCGCCGCATCTACAGAAAGAGCAAAAGATTCGTCAAGAATTGCAGACAAACTAACAAATCCTGTTTTTCCTGCATTTGCAGCGTTCCATACAGTTTCCAGTACACTGCGCAACAAATTCCCGCCTGCACCTTCCCGCGTCTCGCTGCCGACTTCCTCGTTGTTATAGAAGCACGCTACGCAAAAGTCGTTCGCACAAGCCTCCGAGCCAATCAACGCCTGTGCCGCCGCATGGCAACTGCCCAAGTTGTCGAGCCGGCCCGAATAAATCCATTCGTCGTTGAAACCGCCATGGGCCGCCGGTTGTGCATCGAAGAGCTGCACATCGAAATCCAGGAGTCTTTCACCCGTGCCCAGTTCGCCTTGCAGGGCGGCGGCGAACGCGGACGCCTTGCCGTCCGCCGTGGCAGACTGCCACAGGGCATTGAAATCCGCCTGCGGGTCCACCTTCGTCCCGTCCTGGTTCACGCCACGGTTCAAATGAACTGCTAGGCTTGGGATGCGGAACAGCTTATTGCCGCGCACGAGTTTCGTCTGGACACTGCCGTCCTTCTCGAAGGCAAGCAGCCCCGCATAGCCCAGGTCGCGGTCCAGCCATGTCGAATAAATGGGAGAGCCGTACACTTCGGCATGCAGCGTACAAGCGCCCGACGCCGTGCGATCCGGGTTCGGGGAAATCTTGAGCGCCGGGAAATCCGTATGCGCCAGGGCCAGCCGGAATCGGGACTTCTCGTTTACCTGTAGCGGCATCCTGAGGGCAACCAGGGCGGCTCCCCGGACAAACATATAGGCAGCACCGGGCTCCACCGGCGCCCCGTCCGACATCCGCAGTTCCCTAAATCCGGCCGAAGCAAACTCGCGGCGCAGGCATTCCACCGTATGCCAAGGTGAAACCGATCCGTTCAGAAAATCAAAAAATTCCATAACAGCTCCAAGCCCGAATTCTTTATCCGAAATACAAGTTCCCGAATTTCTCGAGCATTCCATGTAAAAATTTATATATTCCTGAATATGCAGATCAAACCGTTCAAACAGATCAACTGGATGGAAATCTCCGGACTACTGGTCGGAGTGCTCTTCACCGTTGCTGTCATGATTTTCGGTATTGTTCTCTACGCAAAGATCTTTTCGACTGGCATGGTCGGCATCGAGGAGTACAAGCTCCACAGTACCTTTGACAAGGCGCTCGGCCTAAGGCCCGGCACCCGCGTGCAGATTAGCGGCGTCGACATCGGCCAGATTTCGAACATGACTATCATCGCAAACGGCGTGAGCATGGAGTTCACCATCCGCAAGGAATTCCAGAACTGGATTACCGACAGCGCCGAAGTCTTCGCCATCCGCGACCAGAACGTGATTTCCGCGCGCGTCATCAACATCGACGTCCGTCGCGGCAAGGGACGCGTATTGCAGGACGGCGACTACCTCCCGCCCGGAAAGGCGCAGGACATCGAGACCGTGCTTGAAACGGCGAACGAACTCCTGGGCCGCGTGAACAAGCTCATCGACGCAGCAGATACGCTCCTCGGCATGGCCATGGATACAGGAACGACCGTGGGCGCCCTCTTTGGCAGCCGCCTGCTGTACGACAACCTGAACCGCCAGCTCACCCGCCTCGACGACATTACCTACACAGGCATGAACGCCCTCAACAAGGCATCAAAGCTCATGGATACGTTGCAGAACGATGTGCCCGTGTTGCTCAACAAGGTGGACACCATCGCCACGAACGTTTCGGGAATGGTGGACAATGTTTCCGGCATGGTCGACAGTCTCAAGGAAGTCCCAGGCCACGTGAACACACTCCTGAGCAAGCTGGATACGACCATCGGTCGTGTGGACGGCATGGTCGACAATATCGGCAACGTGAGTACCAGCTTGACGGACTTCATCTCCTCGTCCGAAGAAACTCTTGAAAACGCCGACGACCTCATGACCGGCATATCGAAGATATGGCTCATCCGCAGGTCCATCCCGAGCAAGGACACCGTTCCCTTCATGGTGGAGACGCTATGGTAAAGTGCAGAACCGCCATCGCCATGTTGCTCGCTCTCGGCGCAGCCGCGTTCGCATCGGAATCCGGCGAACTTTCGTACCGTGCACAGAAATCGCTCGAGAACGGGAAGTTCGCGCGCAGCTATAGCCAGCTCGAACGCGCACTCCTTGCCAGCCGCAAGGAAGCGGACCTTTTGTCCGAAGCGCGAGTGCTGCTTTCGATGGCGCACATCCGCACGCTCAGCCTCGACTTTGCACTCGCGGATTCACTGGTATCTATCGTACGCAAGGGCGTGCTCGACAACCAAACCGCTGTGCTCTACAACCAGGTTAAAATTGCACTGGACAATGCGCAGGGCAAATACGCCGACGCGGCAAAGCTTTGTGCAGAGCAGAATGCGGACACGCTGAAAAAAGTCGCCAACGGAGTGCAGGCCACATTCTATTCCGAATGCGCCATCGCACAAGGCGCCATCCACAAAACGCAGGAAGCACAAGAAGCACTGAAGATGGTCGGAAAGCGCGCCGACAAGAACAGCGGCATCTACGCCTGGACCGAAGCCCGCATCGCCGACCTGAACAACCAGGCCTCGGCGGACTCGCTCTACCAGGTTGCAGAGTCGCGCACTATCCAGGGTAACCGCCCGCACATGACAGCCACCATCCTGTACTACCGTGGACTGCTAGCCGAAAAGAAGAACGCAGAACTCGCAAAGGACTACTTCCTCCGCAGCAAGAACGCATTCGAACTGATGGGACTGCCCAACAACGCAAAGCGCAGCACAAAATAATTCCGCAAGAAAATCCTGCCGTAAAAAATTTAAGCCGTCCCGGAATTCCGGACGGCTAATTTGTATGCAGTACTTTATGCAATCAGTTGGAAGCGCTTGCAGGAACAGCGGACGAATCGAAAACCGTCGAATCGGCAGACGTCACAGTCTTGGCGCTATCGGCCGTAGCGACATTGGCGCTATCGGCGGCCGTTGAATCGGCTGCGGGAGGTTCCACGGGCGGCTTGTACTTCATCGACATGCACAAGCCAAACGCCTGTTGCGGATGCAGATTGCCATCGGCCACCTTCTGAAGGATATCCTTGATGATTTCCTTCACCCGGTCCTTTTCTTCCATGGTCGGCAAGGCGCGCAGTCCCAGCATGCGGAACATCTTGTTGCTCAGGCTCTCGAGGAACGCCTTGTAGCGCGGCTGCATCGCATCTTCGATAATTGTCGCGACAGCCATCTCCGTCTGCATGGTATCCAGCTCGAACGTCCTGTATATGGTGCGGATGTGTGGAGGAATCGTCGAGTCCGGACTGTCAAAGTAGGGGCGCATCACATCGGCAGCGGCCTTCTTGTCCGGATGCGGACCATTCGCAAGCCGCAAGGCATAATACAGCGCAAGCCTCCAATCTTCCGGGAATATCCTGATGCCACGGCGGAACACCTTGAAGTCCGACGTATCGGGAGAGTCCATAGCACTGATGCCGCCCACCACGTAGTACGGCGTGTAGAACAGGCTGTCGAGATCCGTGCAGAGGTCGGCGATGTGGCCGAGGTAGGCAAACTCGGTCCCGGTCAAGTAGCTTTCACCCAAATTGGTCAGCGCCTTGATCCAGAACAGCCCCGCCACCGTGGAATTGTTCCCTGCGGCAATATAGCGCACATAGTTTGCCTTGGGCATGAACGATTCGTCAAACTGGGTATTGGGCAGCGGCTTGGCGAAATAGAACGCCGCCGCGATAACCAGAACCGAAAGAATCAACGTGACCAAGTAGCGCATCGATTGCCCACCTCTTAGCGCAAGCTGTCAGCCAAGCGCTCCAATGCGTCAACGCAGTCGTTGGCAAAGTTTGCAGGTGTATTGTTGCGCTGCCAAGCAAAGTTCAAGCCGCTGCTGGAATTCAGCACGTGAAACTTGCGCTTGCCGCCACCGTTTGCGATGGCATTGAGCACCGTCTTCGCGTCACCGCCCTGTCCGCCAGGCACGCCAGGAATGGACACACCAGGAATCAGGAAGGGAATCTCGTGCTTTTTGGCAACACAGTATGCAGTAATCTGTTCGAGCTCTTCGGGATGGGTCGCACCCACGACAGCGCCGAGGTAGCCCTTGCCGTCATCCCATTCCACAATCTTGTCTGCAACAGAATAGAAGGCACTGGCGACATCGCGCGGGTCGTCACCGCGCAGGACATTCATGTCCTGAAAGTCGTGCGCGCCCTTGTTGCTCGTACGCAACAAGACGTAGGCGCCGTTCTCGCTATTTTCGCGAATGAACGGGGAAACCGAATCCGTCCCCATCCACGGAGACACCGTCACGGCGTCGGCGCCGTAAACGTCGTACGCGGCATTCGCGTAGGCCGCGCTCGACTTTCCGATGTCGCCCCTCTTCGCGTCGAGAATCACCGGGATACCCGCACTCCTGTAGTCAGCAATCAGCTGCTGGAGCACAAGCATTGCCTGGACGCTCACGCATTCATAGTAGGCGCTGTTCGGCTTCACCACGGCGGGGAACACGTTGCGCTTGGCGCAGCATTCCAGGATGTCGGAATAGAAACGCTTAATCTTGTCTTCCGGCGTACCCTCGAGCGGGATAAGCTTGAGCACAGGGTCCATACCCATGCACACCGGGTTGCCGCATGCGGCGATACGTTGTTCAAGACGGTCGTAGAAGCAAGTCATTACTTGAGTTCCTCTTGAATCTTCGCAGCTTCGTAAGAGAGGATGCCGTGAGCGACAGCGACATTCAGGGATTCGAGATCGCTGCTCATCGGAATCTTCACAGTCTCGTCGGCAAGTTCAATCAGGTACTGGTTCGTGCCGGCACCTTCGTTACCCACCAGGAACGCCATCTTGCGCAGCTTGCGGGCGGGAATGTCGCCGAGGCTCTGCCTTGCGTGCAAGTCGGAAGCGATGATGGTGTAGCCCTTGCTGCGGAGGAAATTGATCTGTTCGACCAAGTCCACGTCGTATTCGAACGGAACACGGAGGAACGTGCCCGACGAACCGCGCACCACCTTCGGGTTGAACGGGTTCACCGTACCACGGCCAAGCACCATACCGTTGGAACCGAAACCGAGGCTCGTGCGGAAGAGCGTTCCCAGGTTGCCCGGATCCTGCACGGCATCCACAAGCGTCAGCACGCTGCGGCTCTGTTCGTAGTTGGGCTTGTTGCTTGCGCAACGGCAATGGGCGATAATCCCCTGCGTCGTCACGGTAGAAGACAGACGCTTCATCTGTTCTTCGGTGAGCACATGCAGGTTGACTTCGGCCTCGTTAATCTTTTCAATCAGGTTCTCGTCGCTGAAGCCTTCGACCACGTAGACCGCGATAACGATTTCGCGGTGATGGCTCACGAGCTCGTCAACGACATGCACACCTTCGCCAAGGAAGTGGCCTTCGCGTTCGCGACCCTTTTCGGTCGTGAGGGCGATGAGCTTCTTGAACCAAGGCGGATTGGAAACCGGATCCTCGATAGCCTCCACCTGAGCGGAACGTGCTTCCAGTGCCTTCTCGTCCAAGTTCTCGTCAAAGACGGCTTCCTTCTGCTCGGGACGCTGACGGTAGACCGGGGCGGCGCCGCGGTCGGCATCCTTGCCCCTGCGGTTGAACGGACGATCCCCGCCACGACGGTCGCCAAAACGGCGAGGGCGGCGGTCGCGGTTCCACGGACGGTCTTCGCGGCCTTCGCGGGACGGGCGGTCCTCGCGGTCACGGGGGCGACGGTCGTCGCGCTGGTCGGATTCCCCGCGGGCGCGGAAAGGCTTGCGGCCACCACGGGCATCGTCGTCACGACGGCCACGACGTTCACGGTCTTGCACTTCGCTCACACCGAACTTGCGGTCAAGAGCAGTCTTCAAAGTGCGCTTCGGCTGATTGATTTCTTCGCTCATAGTTTTTCCATTATCCGTTTGGCGACAGACTCGCCATCGATTTCCAACATCTTGTACAGTTCTTTGATTTCACCCTGTTCCACAAACTTGTCCGGGAGCCCGAAGCGGAGCAGTTTCTTGTCGGTAAGCCCGAAGTCGGCGAGGAGTTCCGCGACGGCGGAACCGTAACCGCCCACGAGGGTATTGTCCTCGAGCGTCACGATGACCTTGTGCGACTCCAGGAGCTTCCTGTAGCACTCCGTATCCAGCGGCTTGATGATGCGTGCGTCCACCAGCGTGGGATTGTAGCCCTTTTCGCGCAGCACCTCGGCAGTGCGCTTCAGCTCGTTCGTCATGAAGCCGGCACCGAGCAGCAGGATATCGGAACCCTGCTCAAGCACCTTGGGCAGCGCATAGTCAAACTCGCCCGTCGCGGGCTTGAGTTCCTTCTCGAGGGAGACCCCGCGCGGATAGCGGATAGCCACCGGGCCCTTCATGCCGATAGAGGCGACAACCATGTCTCGCAGCTCGTTCTCGTTCGACGGCGCCATGATAGTCAGGCCAGGAACAGAACGCATAAACGTGAGGTCGAAGGCGCCATGGTGCGTGGGGCCGTCGGCACCCACAAGGCCCGCGCGGTCGAGCACGAACACCACGTGCAAATTCTGTAAAGCCACATCGTGCATCATCTGGTCGTAGGCACGCTGCATGAACGACGAGTAAATAGCCACGACAGGAATGACACCTTCGCAGGCAAGTCCCGCTGCAAAAGTCACGGCATGCTCCTCGGCAATGCCCACGTCCACGACACGGTCCGGCAATTCCTTCGCGACGATATCCATGCCGCAGCCCGTAGGCATGGCGGCCGTGATACCCATGATGCGCTCGTCCTTCTTCGCCAGTTCGAGCAAGGTCTTGCCGAACACGCTGGTCAAGGAGGGGTTCATGTTGCCCGGATGGAGCGGAAGCCCGCTTTCAGGATCGAACGGTCCCGTACCGTGCCACTTGGTCGGGTTCTTCACGGCGGCGTCGAGGCCGCGGCCCTTCTCGGTCAAGATATGCACGAGGCACGGCCCCGGCTGCACCTTGACTCGCTTGAGGAGCATAATAAGTTCGTTGATATCGTGGCCGTCAACCGGGCCGAAGTAGCGGATGCCCAGGTCCTCGAAGAAGCGGCCAGGCTTCACGACCATCTTCGCGGCCTTCTCCGCCTGCAGGAACAGATCGCGGAAACGCAGGCCAAGCACACCGGGGAGCCTGGTCATCAGGCGGTCCAGGTCGCTACGCATCTTGTTGTAGACCGGGTCCGAAATGATGCGGTTCAGGTACTTGCTGAACTCGCCGACGTTCGGGGCAATGCTCATCCTGTTGTCGTTCAGGATGATGGTCATGTTGTGCTTCGAGATGCCCACGTTGTTGATGGCCTCGTAAGCCATGCCGCCCGTCATGGAGCCGTCGCCGATAATGGCGACCACATTGTTCTTGCGGCCCAGCTGGTTGCGCGCAGCGGCAAAGCCAAGTGCAGCAGAAATCGACGTGGAAGCGTGGCCAGCGCCAAAGCAGTCGTACTCGCTCTCGTTGCGCTTCAGGAACCCGGAAATGCCGCCCTTCTGGCGAAGCGTTTCAAATTTCTCATAGCGGCCGGTAATCAGCTTGTGCACATAGGCCTGGTGGCCCACGTCCCAAATGAGCTTATCGTCGGGAGTGTCAAAAACGTAATGCAAGGCGAGCGTGAGCTCGACAACGCCCAGGCTAGACGCCAGGTGTCCGCCATGCTTCGCGACCTGACTAATAATCGTCTCACGGACCTGCTTGGCCAACTGTTGCAGCTCTTCGACGGAACACTGCCTGATATCCGCAGGCGACTTTATGTCTTTCAAATCTTTCATTTTACGCGGGTAATGATGAATGCGGCAATAGCGCGGAAGATGGAAGTGTCACGGTCGATTCCGTCAAGGAACTTGATGGACTCCTCATAGAGTTCCTTCGCCCTTTCACGGGACTTTTCAAGGCCGATCAGGGCCGGGTAAGTAGCCTTACCCCTTTCCACGTCGGAACCGGCATCCTTGCCGAGTTCTTCCGTCGTAGAGACGATGTCCAGGATGTCGTCCACAATCTGGAAGGCAAGCCCGATGCAACGTCCGTACTGGCGGATGGTTTCCACATCCTTTTCCGAGGCGCCCGCCAAAAGCGCGCCGACCTCAAGCGAAGCCTCGATGAGGGCCGCCGTCTTGTGGTAGTGGATGTAATCGACCGTTTCGAGGTCAACCTTCTGGCCCTCGCACTCGATATCGATCATCTCGCCGCCAATCATGCCGAAAGTGCCAAGCAGGTGTGCCAGAACTTCGATAGCCTTCGCATTGCCTGTCTTGCCCATCAGTTCAAAAGCAAGTACACACAGGGCATCGCCCGCCATGACAGCGGTCGCCTCGCCAAACTGCTTGTGAGATGTCGGCTTGCCACGACGGAAATCGTCGTTGTCGATGCAGGGCAGGTCGTCATGAATCAGCGAGAACGTGTGGAGCATCTCAAGGGCGCTCATGGCGTACCATACGGAATCGCCCTTACCCCCGAACAGGTCAAACGCGGCGCGCACAAGTGCCGGACGCAAACGCTTGCCGCCAGCGAACATGGAATACCGCATGGCCTCGTGCAAACGACAGGGACGTTCCTTTTCACTGGGAAGAAATTCTTCAAACTTCGCTTCGACTTCCTTGGAAATCGTGGAAAGATACTGGACGGCAACAGCCGCTTCTTTTTCTAAGCTCTGCATAACGATACAAAGATACTTAATTATCGGTGTTACGAAAAGGGCGCCAGAAGCGAAAGATTCACCCTAAAACGCCCGTTAATAAGAAAATAAGCGGAAACGGCGCGATTTCCTAGAACAGCACGCCGTATAGCTTGATGTCGTCAATGTAGAAGTTGGAGCCGCCCTGGGCAAAGAAGTTGAGCTGCTTCACCCAGCCCTTGACGTATGTCCAGGGTTTCAGGCCCTCGGCATTGTCGAGAGCGTTCATGATGAGGTCGGAAGGCTCGATCACGTAGCGCTGCCACTTCGCTGTATCCAGGTCCTTCCATTCAGATGCAGCCTTCAGGTTCATGCTGAGTTCCTCGGAGACCTTGTCCCAGTTCTCGACAGCCACGCGAATCTGTCCATCGCCCTTCGCGTAGAACACGATGGAATCCAACAGCGACAGGTTCCACACATGGTCGCGCAGGTTAGTGCCCACCAGCACCCAGGCGTAAGAGGAATTCCCCAGCCAGTACTGTCCGTGGAACACGTTGGACTTGCGCGTGGAATCGTATTCGACGCCATTCTCGATAGAAGAGTCCTTAGGACTCGGCTTCATGAACGAACCCAGAGAATCCGTGGCCGTGTACCAGTAGTCAAAAGAATCCTCGAAATTCTCGAACGTCATGGACGGCGCATGGAAATCGGCGGTATTCTCGTCGACCACGGTCTTCACCTCGACAGGGAGTTTTTCCATCTTCTTTGTAACAAAGTAAAGTTCAACGGAATCCCCTACCGGCAGCGACGGGAACACGTAGCTTCCGTTCATGTCGGTCTTCACGAACACGTCCATGCCATAGACGCCCACGTATGCGTACATCATGTCGCTGCGGAGAGTCACGCGCCCAACAAGGGACCCCGTCGCGGACAACTCCACAGTGTCAAGTTTTTCAATTTCCTTGGCAGAAAGCACCTTGGAATAGGCGATGCCATTGTCCACCACGGTAAGGCGGTAATTACCCTTCTTCAGGCTATCCAGCACAAAGCGGCCATTGGAATCCGCGCGGATTTCGGAAACAATAATCGAGTTCGTCTGGTTGGAAGAATCCTCCACCATCTGGTCAACCGGGCGCACAGCCACGGTAGCGAAGGGAACGACCTTGCCTTTCGACACGGCGACAATACCTTCCGTCTTCAGGTTCACCGTTTCCACACCGTAGGGCTGGACCACGACCTTGTGGCTTTCGTACACCGAGTCATAGCTTTCTTCGGCAAAATACAGTTTCAGGGAATCACCGGAGGGAACCGTCGGCAAAGCGAACTTGCCTTCGGCATCGGTCTTCACGAGCATGTCCATGCCATAGACGCCGACCCATGCATACTCGCTTCCCTTCGGGAGGTCAACAACGCCCGACACGGAGCCAGTGGCGGTGAGTTCAACAGTGTCTAGCTTGGAAAGTTCCTTGGCGGAGAACGTTCTGGAGAATGCGGAGCCGCCGCTCACCACGGTCATGCGGAATTCGTTGTCAGAAGAAACGGTATCCAGGACAAAGCGACCATTGGAATCGGCAAAGAAGTCCGGCTGGATTACGGAGTTTTCAAGCGCAGCAAGAGAGGCCTTCTGGTCAACACGGCGGAGAGCCACGCTCGCGAAAGCCGCAGGCGCACCGTCTACGTAGGCCACGATGCCGTTGGTTGTTTCACTGCCGGGGCCACCAGCGGTCTCGGTTTCGGAACAGCACAAGAGCAAAAAGACCCAGGGCAGAAGAAGAAATGCTTTTCTCATTTTTCTCTCTCCTGTAACTTCTTCACGAATCCCAGCGGGAACAACTGAACGTTCAGCTGGAACACCGTGTTGTCGCCGGTTCCTTCCTGCGACAATCTCAAAAGCTCCGAACGGAACTCCTTGATCTTTTCACGAATGAGTGCGATGTCGTCCATGTTGAAGGTCATGGTCACCGTGCTGATATCCCTCAGCGGCGGCGCATGGCGTTCAAGGGATTCCCCTGCCAGGCGGATGGTTTCCTTCTGGAAGGCGCGGACCGCCTCGGAACGCCAGTTACCCCCCGTACTCACGAAGGTGTCGTTGACTTTCCAGAAGCCGTCTCTATCCGTGGAAATCATATTCAGGTCGTGCAGAAGCTGGACAGCCTCCTTAGCCTGTTCCACCGTAATCGCCGGTGTACAGCTCTCCGCTAGACCCTCATAATCATCCTTGAATTTACATATTCCTATGATGGAACGTATCGCGTTATAGTACCAATGTCTGTAAAATTCGAGCTCTTTCTTGGCAAGGCGCTTCAGGGGGATGCCCTTGAGCATCTGCATTTTCTCGTAATGGTTCAGGGCTTCGGAGTCGGTTTTGGCCCTGCCAAAATGCACAAGTTCGGTCCAGTATGCCGTTTCCTTCTCGTCCAGGCCAAAAAATTCGGCCATGGGCTTGATCAGGTTTACCGAAAGATGGATCTTGCTCTGGGAAACGCGCAGGAGGTTACCCGGATCGGCGTCTAGCTTCATCGCCATATAGCGCCACGACACGACGGACTTGCGCTTCTTGAAATCTTCAAAAGCGTCACGTATCCATTCGCGGTAATCCGTGTATTCAAAAATCGGTTTCACAATCGGTCCTTTATTTCATTTATAGCCAGTGAGTTAACCCACCCAAGACCCTTAAAATAAAAGATACTTTTGTAAAATAAAAAAAACGAGTAGCCCCCCCTAGAGTTCGTTGTGGAAATTTACAACGACTTTTCCGGCACCGCATTCGGCGGTCCAGCGGCATTCGGGGGCACCCTTAGCTGCGCTATTTAAGCAAATTCCTTCAAAAACGAACCATCCGGCCCTGCTTCGGTCAGGGGCGAACGTGGCCGAGTACTCCAGTTCGGCAACCTTGGAGGCATGCACTTCGGGTGCGGCCATCACGGCGTTCGTGACACGTATCACGCATTCTCCCTTGCCCGGCATTTCGGCATCCGGGTCGACGCCCTCGGCAGCCGACCAGTGCAGCTGGACAGGCCTGAACCCGACACCGAGGTCCGGGGAATCGGACCGATTCCCCGTGCATGCGGAAAACGACGCCACGAGGGCGCCGCAGACCAATAATTTAGCGGGTACGCTTATATGTGGCGCTCGTAACGCGATTACGGCCACCTTCCTTCGACGCATAGAGAGCCTTGTCGGCGCGCTCGAACAGGCGCTTCGGGTCTTCGTCGGGAATCATCTCGGCAATACCGAAGGAGCAGGTCACCTGCTGCTGCTTGATGAGCACGGTATTTTCGATTGCAATGCGGAGCTTTTCGGCAAGGAACTGCGCATTCTGGATCGGCGTGTCGCCGCAGAGCACCACGAATTCTTCGCCGCCCCAACGCACGAGAGCATCGGTATTGCGGATCTTGCCTTGAATTAGTTTGGTCAAGTTCACCAACACCTCGTCGCCGACCTGGTGGCCGTAGGTGTCGTTGATATGCTTGAAGTGGTCGATATCCAGCATCACGAACGAAACCGGACGGCCGTTCTTGCTCAGGTTCTCCTGCTCGCGCATGAGCACGCTGCTGAAGCCGGCGCGGTTGAGGCAACCCGTGAGCGGGTCTTCCTTGCTGGAACGCTCGTACTCGGACTTCTCGATTTCCAAGGCGCGGAGGTTCTTCTCGAGTTCCTCTCGCTTCTTCTTCTCCTTCGCGCGTTCGCGGCTATAGTCGAAGAAGCGGATAATCAGGATGATAAGGAAGGAGACAAACCAAAGAGCGACCAGGATAGAAACGAGGTCGAGTTTTGCAATCTTCTTGCCCTTGAAGCAGAGCCCCTTGATTTCGAGGGTACCGTAGCCGAGCGGGGCGTTGGTTCCCGTCTGGATTTCGATAAGCGGAACGTTGCTCAGGTCAACGCGGGCCTTGTGCACATTGATTGCGTTCTGGGCAACCCACCAGCTCGCCACGCGGAATTCCTGCGGCACGAACACCGCCGGATAGGTCTCTTCGAGCGGGAAAAATTCGATTTCGTTGAATTTAAGGGAGGTTTCGTCGTCTGCACGGTAGAACGCGCTGTCGTAGCCGCGCATGTACAGGCGGACCGTACCTTCGCCACGGGGCTTCACCCACACGAAAATACTGTCGTAGCGGGAAAGGTCCTTACCGCGGGTCTTGCCGTCCCCAAGGAAAATCTTGACGCCGGCATACGGGTAGGCATACCCCTCGCGGAGCTCGTAGTCCACGATGATGGAGGAATCCGTACGCTCCATCGCAATAGCCGAGGATCCACCATCGACGGAGTCCGTCTGGGCGATAATGTAGGGGTAATCGGAGAGATTGAGGAACACGATGTCGTCGAGACCGTTACGATAGGCGAACAGGGCTATCACGGTCACAAGCAACAGCACAAAGATCAGGATGTTCATCCTAAAGAGGGCGTATATCTTTTCCATTATCTTTGACATGCGGGTATCCCCAAAATTATACCTAACGTAAAGATATATAAATCTTAGGTCAACGGCTCAACCATTTTGCCAATTTTGCCACAATCGGGCGCATAGTATTGGCCATTTCGCGGTGAGAATGGACAGAAGGGTGCCCCAAAAGGGCCGTATTTTCGGTCTGAATGGCCAAAAACTCCAAATCGGAGCGTCCGGAAGCCACCTGGGAGTCGTAAATGGCCTTGACCGTGGGGGTCAAATCGTCGTTCGGCCATACTTTGGTAGAAACGAGCAAAAACTTCACGCCGGGGTGGGCGGCACGCAATTTGTCCAGAAAATCGGCGTAGGCCTTCTTGAATTTTCCCTTGTCCGCATAGGGAGGTTCGCCCTGGAAATCGTTAATGCCGATGAAGATCACTACCACCTGGGGGTGGAAGGCGCCCATGTCGTAAAGTACCGCATCCGGCTCCGAAGGGGCAGCCCCCGGGACCGTGTAGCGGTAAAGTTTCTCGATAGTCCATTCCGGGACAATGTTTGCGTAGTTGCGCACAAGCCCGCGGCCACTGAAGGCGTTCACCTGGAAGTCGGCCTTGAATCCGTCCGCAAGCAAGAAGGCGTAGCTCAGGGAGGAGTTCGTCTTCTCGAATTCAAGATCGGGGCTGTCGCCCGGGCCACCTTCGCAACCGAACCCCACCGTGAACGAATCCCCGATGAACTCGATGCGGCGGGCAGGCGCGGCGGGTTTCTCGAAAAACTGGCCACCCTTGTCCAGGGATATCTTATATAAACTAACGAATCCCGGATTCGTCTCGCTAATCTTGATGAGGCGGTAGCGGTGCTTTTCGCCATCCAGGCCCTTCACGACCTTGACCGTGCGTTCGTCGCCCGTCACGAAATATTCCTTGGGGGTGCCGTCCACATCCAGGCGCCAGCGGCTTGTCCCCTCGAGGTCGAACGAAAGCGACTTGGCGCTTGCAATAAACTGGACCGTAGCAGCAGGAGCGCTCGTGCGCGCCCTCTCCGCAGTAATTTCCCAGCGGCCATTGAAAAGGCAGTTGTCCATAGAAGAAGCTCCGAAGGCTTGCAGGGCGGCGAAAGCCACCGCAAAGAAAAACATGTAACGCATACCTCGAATATAGCTTATGTGTACGTCGCCCATCATTATTGTATATTCTAACTATGCGTCTGCACTCGTACATCTTCCCTGCGTTGGGCCTGCCCCTGTTGGTATACGGCTCGTTGCTCGGCATTGCCGCGGCGAGTGCAGCCACGCCTCCAAAAGAGACCCCAAAGGAGGCCCAAAAGGAGCAGGTAGCCCCGGCTCCCGGTTCCGAAGGCGACACGCTCACCATTGAGGACAAACGAATGGCTTACCTTGTCTACAAGCTTTTGGACAAGGACGGGAAGATCAAAGGCGCCGACATCAAGCGCGGGGCAAAACTGTTCTACCAGAACTGCAGGCCCTGCCACGGCGAAGACGGCCACCGCATCAACTTCACGCCGAGTCAGGGAGCCACCTTTATCGGTCAGCGCGCCCGCGACGACATGCCCACGTTCTGGCACCAGATGAACTTCGGCGACGAAGAGCGCAACATGCAGGCCTACTACGACGAAATCCCCCTCGACGAAATGATTGACATCGCCGGATACGCCCAAACTTTGCCCTAGGGCCCAGATACAAAAAAAGCCCGAACCTCGGGTCTAAGTCCTTGATAATCGGGAAGTTATAACAAGTGTTTTTTTGCTAGAAAGACGGAGACTGGGTAGGCGGTTTCTTGCGCGTTATGTTCGCTTCTTTGGCCAAACCGCGGTGCGTCACGGTGCCGATGGCGAAATAGCGGCCATCCTTCTGGACTATAGCGGTATAGATATCCAGCGCCTTCACGGAGAACCACTGCTGGTACAGGTTGTGGATGCCCTCGCGCAGGTCCGTATCTTTAAGGGTGGGGTCCTGGGAGGATTTCCCGTACTTTGCCGTGAACTGGTCCGACATGTAGGCTACCGCTTCGAACGATTTTGAAAGCCTAGCGCGTTCGACGCGGCCCGTACGGACCTCGAAGGCGTAGAACTTGTCGTTCTTGTTGAAAATGAAGTCCACCTGCACAGGCAGTTCGGCAAGCATGTAAACCGGAATGACCACACGTTCGCCTTCACCGCTACGTCCGTAGGGCTCGTAACCCAGCTTCATGACCTCTTCAATAACAGTCTCACGGGTAGACCCGAAAGGGATACCCGCAAAAGAGGTAACATGCTGGGCTAGCGCTTCCATGGAAAGCGCCAGCACAATCAGTGTGGCTATAAATCCGTTTCTAAACACGCAATTCTCCTAAAACCAATGTAAAACATAATAAACTTTGGACGAAAAAGCACCTATTTTGTAAAAAAAGGGCTCCTTTATCTATATTTTTGTTATGTTCAGCACATTTGGTAAGATTTTTGCAATATCTACGTGGGGTGAATCACACGGTCCCGCTGTCGGGGCCGTGCTCGACGGGTGCCCCGCAGGCCTGCCCATCTGCGAAGCCGACATCCAGAAAGCGCTCGATCGCAGGCGCCCCGGCCAGAGCAAAATGACCACCCCCCGCGCCGAAAAAGACCAGGTGAAAATCCTTTCGGGCGTCTTCGAAGGCAAGACGACGGGGACACCCATCTGCTTCGCCGTCTTCAACGAGGACCAGCGCAGCGGTGACTATTCCGAAATTGCCAAATGGTACCGTCCGGGACATGCGGACCTCTGCTACGACATCAAGTACGGCTTCAGGGACTACCGCGGCGGTGGCCGCAGTTCCGCCCGCGAGACCATCGGCCGCGTGGCCGGCGGAGAAGTCGCCCGCATCCTTTTGAACAAGGTCGCGGGCACGGAAATCCTCGCCTGGGTATCGTCCATCGGCGAGGTGGACTGCCCCGAGGTCGACATGGACAAAGTTTCTCTGGAACAAATTGAAGCAAGCCCCGTGCGCTGCCCGGACAAGTCCGCAAGCGACGCCATGGAACAGGTCGTCCTCGGGGCACGCCAAAAGGCCGACAGTGTCGGCGGCACCATCACGCTCCTGGTGAGAAACCCGCCCAAGGGTCTCGGCGAGCCGGTGTTCAACCGCCTCGACGCGCTGCTTGCGCAGGCGATGCTCAGCATCCCGGCCTGCAAGGGTTTCGAAATCGGGAGCGGGTTCAAGGCCGCTCGCATGCACGGCAGCGAGCACAACGACGAGATTTACCACGACGAAACCGGGTTCCACACGCGCACGAACAATGCCGGCGGTAGCCTTGGCGGCATCTCGAACGGCGAACCCATCGTATGTAGGCTCGCGTTCAAGCCCACGCCGACGATTTCTCAGGAGCAGAACACCGCAAGCCGCGATGGCGAAAACGGAACGCTCGCCGCGAAGGGCCGGCACGACCCCTGCGTCGCCGTGCGCGCCCCGGTGATTGTCGAAAGCATGGCGGCTTTGGTCCTTGCAGACTTGTTCCTGCAGCAGAAGCGCAACGATATTGGCCTCTAAAAAAAGAAACTTGTTACTGTACCCCCTGGCGGTGCTGTACCGCATCGCTTACGTTATACACCACCGGCTGTGCCTTAGGCCCGGCCGGCCGACCTCGCATGCGCAAGTCGTGATTGTCGGGGCGTACCGTAACGGCGGCGCAGGCAAGACTCCCTTCTGCATCTGGCTTGCAAACAAACTTTGCGACCACGGAAAAAAGGTTGCCGTCCTCTGCCACGCGGCGGCACAAGACGAGGCAAAACTGCTCAAGAACAAGCTCCCCCGCTGCACCGTGCTTGCCACCCGGAACCGCTACACGGCCGCACACAAGCTGGACCCGGATTTCGACATCATCCTCTGCGACGACGGCTTCGAAGATTCGCGCCTGCAATTCGCGAAAGCGATATGCCTGGAATGGGATGACGAACCGCATGGCATTGCTGACCTGTTCCCTGCAGGTAGGGCTCGGAGCCTCGTGAAGGACCACAAGAACATTACACTCCGGCTGAAATGCGCAGGCACCACCCCCGACGTCCGCTTTTGCATACAGCAAATCCGCAACGCACAAGGCAATGCGCCCGAAGCCCCCGTCACTCTCGTGGTGGGTATCGGCGATCCGGAAAGATTCTTCGGCGACATGGAACACACAGGGCTACAAATACACAAGGCTCTTGCCCTGCGGGACCACGACAAAGGAATCGAAAACATTGTATCCAAACTGCTCGCAGGGGGGCAAAACGTCGTCACCACCGAAAAGGACGCCTGCCGGCTTAGCCCGGATTCCACAGCACACGCCAAGTTGTTCGTAGCCGTCCAATCCGTGGACGTGACCCCGGAAGCCGAAACCAGAATCATGGCCCTCCTGAGCTAGCCGGACGACCGCAAAAAACGATGCTGGAGCATCTTGAACTACTTTTTCGTACAATATTATTTTTATATTACGTAAATATAACCTTATTAGGAATATCCAGATGACCCTTACCGAACGCATTTCCAAGCTCCTTCAGTCCTTGTCCGTCGGCATCCCCGAACGCGAATTCTGCTTCCAGCTCGCCTTCCTCGGCGTTATCATCAGCGAACCCTTCTACATCTTCGGTCGCTGCGGCTCGGGCAAGTCCCTGCTGACCAAGCGACTCATCGCCACATTCCGCGACCCGAAGGTGCTCAAGTTCGGCAAGCGCCAGAAGGATTTCCCGGAAAAGCTCGCCGGCTTCGACATGATCATCTTCCACGGATTCAATCCCGCAAGCGAACTCACGAAGCACAACCTCCAGATTGCCATCCAGGACCGCGAAGATATCCCGCTGTTCATTTCGGGCGATGTCCGCCCCGAAACCGCCATGCGCCAGACCGGCATGGCCGACCGCATTACCCTGTCCATCACGCTCCCCGAAAGCCTCTCGGCCCCCGCGCTCTGCAACCTGCTGCAGAACCAGTTCGAAATCGAGAACTTCACCGCAGACAAGGAACTCACCATCTCCACCGAAGAAAGGCGCCAGTGGCTGAGCGAAATCAAGCAGGTCTCGCTTTCCGAGGACGTTCTCAACATCATCGGAGGCCTTTCCGAAGCCGCGGACAACAACGACATCTACATTTCCATCCGTCAGTGGATGTCGCTCACCGACCTCATCAAGGCGACGGCGTTCTTCAACGGAAGAAGCGAAGCGAACATCACCGACACGTTCCTCCTGGGCACCGCCGTGTGGGGCAAGACCTCCACGAGCAGGGTCCTCACGCAATGCTACACCGAAATTCTCAACAAGCAGCTGCTCAAGGACGTGCCCGGCGCATTCGAGCAGGATTACGACACCGAAGACCTCGCCTACCGTATAGACATTATCTCAAGGACAAGCAACAACTGCTACGACACGCACACGCTCAACAACCAGCAGTGCCTCTACTACAGGATTACCATCAGCGGCGAGCCTGTGCACCTGTATGTCCCGCTGTACCGCATCGAGACCGAGGAAGACTTCCACCCGTTCAACGAACTGAACATGATCGAGAAGCGCGTC
This sequence comes from Fibrobacter sp., assembly GCA_017412605.1. Classification (GTDB taxonomy): domain Bacteria; phylum Fibrobacterota; class Fibrobacteria; order Fibrobacterales; family Fibrobacteraceae; genus Fibrobacter. Next base: position 250,447 of record JAFPWY010000007.1, read on the forward strand.
ATGTGCAACTACCACGGGACATCGACCTGCACCATCAGCATCGACTCCGCGGTGAAGGGCGTGAACGCACACAGGGCGGGTCCTGTCAGGGCGGGCACGGCCGTACGTTTCGAGGAATTCGCGAAGCTCCCCACCTACATCGTCAAGGAAAACGATCCCCAGATTATTGCGAGCAAGCGTGAACAGCTGGCCAACATCGCGCAGGAAATCCGCGAAGTCTCCGAAAAGGAGAACCAGAAGCTCCGCGCCTGCAAGGCCATCTACCAGGCGCTCAAGGCATCGGCCGAGAACGTATTCTGCGACCCGAAAACGCTAAAGAACGCACAGCAGGTCGTCAAGGACAAGTTCGACAACACGGCCGCCCAGCTGAAGAAGATCAAGGAAATCCACACGAGCCTCATCCAGCTGAACCGCAAGCTCAACGAAGCTATCCAGAGGATAAAGCAGAGCGGCAACACCTAGACACTTCGCTATGCCGAAACGTCATTTTGGCAAACGGGGCCCCGCAAAGGGCCCCTTTTTTTGTCGTTTTGCATTGTAAAAAATCACTAATTTTTAGAATAAATATAAAAAATCGCCTATTTTTCAATAAAAACACACTTTTTGTGTTGTGAAAGTATTGACTTTTAAAATTTTTTTGTTTATGTTTAAAACAGATCCGACAGAATCGAACCATCGAGATGTGGGAAGGAGGGTCCATGAAGGACATATTTGAATACACGGGATACCGGCAATACATCGCCGACTACTATACCGAAAAAAAGGAGAAGTCCGCATTCACCTGGCGTGAATTCGCAAAAATCGCGGGATTCTCTTCGTCGGTGTACCTCAAGTACGTGAGCGAGGGACAGTTCAGCCTGAGCGAAGACGCCGTGGAACGCGTGGCCGACGCCATGCATCTCGCAGGACAGCGCCGCGAGTACTTCCGCGAAATGGTGCAGTTCGACCACGCCAAGACCGACGAGGCCAAGAAGGGCGCTTTCAACAAGATGCTCGCCATCGCAACCCAGAACAAGGCAAAAGTCATCGAGGGCGACGCCTTCCGCTATTTTGACAGTTGGAAGAACCCGGTGCTCCGTGAACTTGCCCCCGCAATGCCGGGAGCAAAGCCGCTGGCGATCGCCCACGCATGCCGCCCCAAAATCAGCGCCGCTGAAGTGAGCGAATCGCTCAACTTCCTTATCAAGGCAGACCTGCTGCAGAAAGACGAAGACGACAACTACGTACAGACCGATCGCGTAGTGACGACGGGCCCCATGGGCGCCGCCGCCGTCGCCGTCCGCGGAATGCACCGGCAAATGGGCGAATTCGCGCTGGAGGCCATCGAGGGCGTGCCGCAGGACGAACGCCACTTCTCGGGCATCACACTCGGCATCACACGCAATGCCTACCAGGAGATTGTCGAAGAAATCGCGGCATTCCGCAAAAGAATCATTGAAATCGCCACCAAGGAAAAGGACACCGACGAGGTGTACCGCCTGAACGTCCAGTTCTTCCCGATGACGAACAAATCAGAAATTAAAAAAGGATAGGAGGGAACCATGTTTACACTCAACAAGAAATCAATAATCGGGTGTGCAGCCCTGCTAATGGCATTGGCAGCATGCAGCGACAACGAAGACAAGCCAATCACTATAATGGGAGGAGCTTCCGAAGAGACGGAAATCATCGCAAACCAAGACACGTCAACAACAGACAACCAGGATACGTCTTCAACAAACAACCAAGATACGACAGCCTTTCAAAAGGTTGTACACTTCAAGCCGACACTCCAAGAGAACTCAACGGAACACAGCAGCATAGCGGGCAGCCAGTATCCCGACCATGTACTTATGTACGAACTGGATCCAAAAAAATTCACCCCAACAGGAAAAATAGTTGCCTCTTTTAATCGTAATATTCAAGAAAAAAATTTAGGCGAAGAGTCCATATTCCAATTTGACAGCATCCCGTTCGAAAGCCCATATGTCCTGATTGAGCTAGAATATCGAAACAGCAACCATATTGAGATTACGGCAAAACAGGCCATTGTCGATATGCGAGATACGGGAGATATCTACATCAATACGCTAACGCATATAACGAGTATTCGATTACAAGATGTCTATGCTGCGGGCTCTTATCGACAAATACGAGATATCCATCATGACAGTGTATCATTTACTGAAATAAAACATATGGTCGAGGAAGAGCTATTGGACGCCGTCGGTTTCAAGGACTACTTCCATGATTTCGAGAAACGGGAAACATTCAACGATTCAACCCATATATATGTCGAACAACTTCTCAGTCAAATCATTAGAGACGACGATTTTATACTTTCTACCTATCTCAGCTGTTATGGATCCTTCGAAAAAGAATTTTCCTCCATTTTTGACAAATTATTCATAGACTTTGAAAATTTCGAAAAAATAAATCCCGAATTGATAGAACATGAAGGACAGAAAGCTCTGGATTACTATGCACAAAAACAGATCAAAAACCAAATCAAAGTGAACGCTCTCGCCACCATATACGGGGCAGGCGGTTGCACATCGGCCAATGATGGAGATACGCTGCGCAACATCAAGAACAATCTCTTGATTGTATGCGACGGAGAATCCTGGAAATTGATCAGACAACCCATTCCGCATACATTTGACTCACTGGTCGATTCTCGCGACGGCAACGTCTACAAAACCGTGACCTTCAATATGGGCGATGTCTCGCAAACATGGATGGCGGAAAACCTGGCCTACAAAGCGGAAAGCTCCACATGTTCAGAAGAAGTAGTTTTTGGCCGTACAGACGACCCGTTTTACTGCCGTTTCTATGGGTACAAGTATCCATCTTCCACAATTTATGGATTTGATTCTAGTTACTACAGAACGCCGACGACCGAGGAATGCTTCGCATATTATCAGGACCCGGACGAGTCTATAGATACAGCCGCTTTCTTGTCGGAATGCAAAAGCAAAAACACTTTAATAGACTGGAACAAGGTAATAAGCGATTCGAGTCTAACGACACAGGGAATATGCCCCGATGGCTGGAGAATCCCGTCCTATGAAGACTGGGAAAAAATGGTAGAATATGTCCGCAAGACGTCTGATTATAAAGAACAAACCAGATATGGTCATGAGTATATCGAAGGCTTTGCCCCATACTTCTACTCTTCGTTCGGCGATCCGACAGGTTTTAACTTGCGTTACATCGGAGCACCTAGCATCTTAGGCAATGACGATTACAGAGTTTTTTATTCTTTAAGATACGATGATTTCTGGGGTTTTGCCATGTGGCCCCGTAATGCAGAAAATAAAGGCTTCTACGCCGTGGAGACATTCTTCGTTGGAGAGGTATACCCCATTATCCTGGAAAAATCTACAGAATCCGTAGATTACGAATGGCAATATATGCTAACAGACGTGAACTCTTTTGCTACCTATGTCCGTTGCATCAAGAACGACTAATTGAAAAAGGACTAATTGAATCGAGGCGGGCAATAGCCCGCCTTTTTTAGATAGTGTCAATGCCGATGTCGAGGTCGGTGAGGTCGTTGCGAACCACGAGCAAAATGGCGTTCTGCGAGACGATGACGTAACGTTCCCCGTTGACTTCGATTTCGTACCCAAGCATTTTTTACTCGCCACTATATTCTTGCATCGTTCCATTTGAATTTAGAACGTTTCTATACAACACGCGCTTAGATAAAGACCGTTTAGCATTCCTTCGGCCCAAAATATCATAATATTTTTGGGGTTGCGTAAAGTCAACAACAAAGGTTTCGTTGACCAATATACCCCTATTTTCGCTATCTGACGCACTCCTCTTTAATGGATTGGAACAATCCACCTGCTTATTCCAACCGTTTGAGATGAGGCTCTCATTGAAACTATATATCCAAAGCCAATCTTGCGAACAATCCACATAACTATTCGCAGTGTTGCATTTGTAGCATTTCCCGTTGTGAGCAAAACAAGCTGACTTTGGATTGCTAGGCACCTTATCCAGCGGGAATCCAGGACACTGGCCAACCCGATTTCGGTCGACCTTATCGCCTGTTTCACAATTAACTTCCCGCCACCACCAGGGATCCTGGGCATTGTTGTTTATCCACCCATGTTGGGTGCCGCGAGCCGGATTCAGCGAGTAACACTTGTCGGGTTCCATGTTCTGGAGTCCCGAGCTGAAAATCTGGTCGGAAGTGTATTCCTGGTTGGGTCCGGCGACAAATGGTTCATCAGGATTCCTGTCATTAATCTTTGCTTTGAAGCCTTTTGTGAATATTCTGTAAATCATCGGTGCTGCATTTACAATTCAAGGAGTCGTAGGAATCATTCTTTCTTCCTCTTTCTTCCTCTTTCTTTCTCTTATTGCTTTCAATTGTTCCTCGGTGCAAAAGCCGGAAATGTAGAATCTTGCGGAGCCGGATGCGTTTAATCGAACATAACTTGAATCATAATCGACATTCCATTCTATGTTAAAGTAACGTCCAAATAGGCTGTCTGTTTCAAGCTCTTTTTTTTTTGAGAACCATAAAATTTTTTCATAAGATTCATAAACCATTTTCTCTGAATAATGGTTCGGCATACACCTTGCCGGTTTTGCCTTGTCAAATACCGAATTCACAATCATCGATATAGGACCTAAAAAGAAGTAATCATAATCCGGAAGTATGGAATGACGATAATCATACGAGCATTGGGAATACGAAAACAAATACGGTTTATTAGACTTATACTTCTCCAAAACCCAATGATCCGTTTTGTCATCGCCCTCCGTAAAGCAATACTCACCAAATACATCTTCTGAGGAGGAAGACTTCGGCTCATGCGCATTGGCAAAAGCCAAAAGAACAACAAACCATAAACTAATCCGTTGGACATGTGTAATGATCACTATATCCTCCTAGACCGTAACAAACAAGTATTCACTTTCCTTGTTTTCCATCAGAACAACGACCACTTACTTTCGCCCTAAATAGTTTTTCGAATTTATATGAATGAATCTCTGAGAATATCCTCACCGGATTTTTCTTTATTTCAAGAATAAACCTCGCTTCAAGCATTCGCCCATCAATCTGTTTTTCACTGATTTCACAATTATGAGAAACATTTTGCGACAGTTTAGTTATTTTCTTGTTGCTAAAATAATCTTGAAGTTCTTTGCATGTTTTAATATACCAAAGAGGGACAAGGGTATTGCAATTCCATTCTTTAGGGAAATCGACTTCATAGACTTCATCCAAGTCCATTTGTGGGTGCCATTTGTCTTCACATACTACAAATTTATCAACTTCAAGCAATGGCAACTCGATGTCTATATTGCGCTTGATTTTTAAATCAAGGGAACCATCTTTTGCAACTTGAAAGCAAAATTCCGCAATATCTTCTTTTGACGACAATGTTTGTGCCCAGCTAACGGCCAAAGTATTTGCCGGCAAAAGGAACATCATCAAAAAGACTATGAATGTTTTGTAAATCATCTATTTAATGAACCTCGCAACCCGTCAAATCATATTTTTTCTTTAATAATGTATTCGTTGACGGACACGTTAATTCTGCGGGCTTCCCAGGTCCTCCCGGTCCATCTTCATGGGAGAACGTTTCGTGATACCATCCACACATTCTTTGCCACAACTCATTATTATAGCGAACCAATTCATCTATACCAGTTTTTTTCTTTGAATCCATTTTCTTTTTTATTGAAGACACCATATCTCTCAATACATCATTTTCATCACATACTATATTTTTTTCGCAAACATCTTCTAATACAAATTCATAATACGACTTGAACATATTTTTTTCTTCAAGACAAGAATATGATTCCATGTGACCTATTTCATGACGTTCTGCAGCTTCGTATTCGTCTATTGTAACAGTTCTATTCCCCATTCTATAACCTATCGGAGCTACATGATATTCATTTTTTCTCTTTATTGTTGCCGTTGCAGGTAATTTAAATGTGATTGTGTATTTAGGGTTATTTTTACCACATGAACCTGTTTTCCTTTTATTTGTTACTTCAATCCGCAAAAAACCATTTTCCATATTTGGTTTTGTACAAGGATGCCCACAATAAACTCCGACATCTTTCCCAACTCCATAATCTTTCCCTATGTCTCCACAAGGATAATCGGGGCATTCATCCCCTTCTTTTGCTAAGAAATTTTGAGATAGTCCGATTTTTTCTACAGGAATATATATAATATTTCCGACATCGAATGTATTTTTTGATATAGGGACAATTTTATTTTCACGTTTTCCAAACGTTCTTAGGAACTTTGAACGCTTTCCGTTTAAAAAACGTCCTAACGCATCATAATCTTTTTTAGTAGTAGAAAAATCAGCCATATAATTTGTCATTTCGAAATCATCTTGATTGCTTGACGCAATCTTTTCCAAATAAAATCTATCGGGACATTGTCCATCAAAATCCTCTTCCCCAAACGGATCATAGCAATCCACCTGTTTGAACCAACTGTGAGTGGGGAAATTGTAATTCCATAGCCAATCTGCATTGCAATCTATGTAGTCCTTGCTGTTATCGCACACATAACAAGACCCATTGTGCGCATAACAGGCAGAAACTTTGTCTGGTTTAGAACCCGGG
>JAFPWY010000008.1 GCA_017412605.1 Fibrobacter sp.
ATGAGGTCGGCACTCCGTGCCTTTGAGGTATGAGCTCGCTCGCGATGCTCGCTCTGAGGTATGAGGCTGGCCTTACGGCCTTTGGGGATGTCATCCCCGGCTTAACCGGGGATCTCCTTTCAAAAATTAAAGACGAGAGTCGAGAGAAATCTTGACTCTCGTTTTTTTATACGGCGCTTTATGAAACACACTTGTATCATATTTAATTTTTGATGAAAAATTTTATAAAAAAATGCCGTTTTTATCGCAAATTCAGTAATTTTGTTTTATTTTTCTTGACATGAAACCCATAATTGAATATCAAGATTACCGCCAATACATGCAGGACTTCTATCAAGAACGCAAGAGAAGTTCCTACTTCACGTGGCGTAAATTCGCAAGCCTTGCCGGTTTTGCTTCGCCGGCGTACCTGAAGCTGGTCTGCGACGGCAAAACCAGCCTGAGCAAGCCAGGTATCGCGAAGGCTGCCCGCGCCATGAACCTCGAAGGCTTCGACTATACCTATTTCGCCCTGCTCGTAAAATTCGGCAACGCCAAGAACGACAGCGAAAAGGAAACGGCCCTCAAGGAGCTCGAACGCGAAGCCCACATGAACAAGATCCGCATTGTCGACGCAGACGCGTACCGCTACTACGAGGACCCGACCTGCCCTATCGTCCGTGAACTGGCGCCCATCATGCCGAGAGCAACCCTTGGCGAGATGGCTTCCAAGATTCGCAACGAGACAACGGCGGCGCAAGTCCGCGACATCTTGCAGTTCCTTCTCAAGGCCGACCTGCTCAGAAAGAACACCGACGGGACATACGAGCAAACGCAAAAGGCGGTCAAGGGGTCCAAGGAAACCATCCCCCTCGTCATCCGCACGATGAACAAGAAAATGTCTGAATTGGCAGTGCAGTCCATTGCCAAAGATTCTGCAGAAGAGCGCAACTTTTCGGGAGTCACCATGGGAATCGACAAGCCCACGTATGACCGCATCACCCAGGAAATTGACGCTTTCCGCAAAAGGATTATCGGCATCGCCAACGAATGCCAAAAGATAGACCAGGTCTATCAAGTGAACTTGCAAATTTTCCCTTTAACGGACAAGGTAAACACCACTGAATCAAGGAAAGGCTAACGAATATGAACAAGACAAAATACCTCATCGCTTTATCTGTAGCACTATTCTGGGCCTGCTCCGATTCGCCTAACGAAGCGGGAACTACAGAAATTGACAATACCGTGGCGCAGAGCGACAGTTCTTCGAGTATCGCGCCCGACACCGGCAATTCATCCAGTTCCGTCGGCGGCAAGCAACCGTCGTCAAGCGAGCCGCAATCCAGCTCAAGTATCAAAGAGAAGCCCTCAAAGGCGTTTGCCGCAGACACCAAGAACGGCATCAAGCTCGGCTCTTGCATCTCTACATTGGCAAGACGAACCTTCTTGGCAGCAGACATCGACGCGGCATCGGAAGAATTGCCCGAAGCGTACATCCTTAACGACGGTGAAGGGCATTATCAGGTGATGCTCTTGAACGTAAACGACTACTGTGCATTCGATGCGGACCTTTCGACAAAACGTTCCGGCGACACCTTGGATATCGAATATGGCGACCTCAAACATGTAACGAAATGCATGTGCAATAGCGATCACTGGTTCGACATCGAAGCAAAGAACAACGACATCGAATTCGTCCGGTTCAGCGGAAAGACTTACGAAGTCAGCAACAAGCCGGATCCAGAACCGTCAAAAGCAACACAGAACGATTCCTCCTCGACGCAAATCGATACCACATCAACGCAAAACGATACCACATCGATGCAAACCGATTCCACTTCGGCACAGGACAGTTCCTCATTTACGGACACACGAGACGGCAAGACGTACAGGACTGTAAAACTCGGCGAACGCATCTGGATGGCCGAGAACCTCAACTACGAAATAAAAGACAGCCTAGTGAGTAATTGCGACGAAAACGGGGGCTGCGACATGGGATTCCCAACCAACCGGCCGCAAAGCTGGTGCAACGGCAACAAGCCGGAAAACTGCGACAAGTATGGCCGCCTGTACAACCTCGAAGCCGCAAAAGTGGCATGTCCTCCCAGATGGAGCCTGCCCACAGTCGAAGAATGGCCCGAAAGAGGAAACGGCGGATACCCCGCATTCGTTGACTACGCCGTCGTTGGCTGGGGTGGCGGAAAAGACACATACGGCTTTTCTATCCTGTCCGCAGGGAATTACTCTGCAGCATCCCAGTATTTCCATGAGCCAGGCGGCACCACCACCTTTTTCTGGACATCGACGATAGACACGCGAAACAACGATTGCGCGACAATGGTTCATTTCGGCAACGGTTCCGAAGGAATGGTCAGCGTCTGCGCGAACGACGAGAGCGACGGACTATCCGTCCGCTGCGTGAAGGATTAGGATTTATACACCATTTAGGCGTTCGCGAATCGACTTAGGAAGCTAGCAAGGCGCTCGTTGTCCGATTCGCGGAACACGTGGTCGGGAGTTCCCTGTTCCACGATGACGCCGCCGTCCATGAAGATGACCTTGTCGGCCACATCGCGGGCAAAGGACATCTCGTGGGTCACGATAACCATGGTCATCTTGTCTTCGGCAAGTTTCTTGATAATCTTGAGCACTTCGCCGGTCAGTTCCGGGTCGAGCGCACTCGTCGGCTCGTCAAAGAAAAGAATCTTCGGGTTCATCGCGAGCGCGCGGGCAATGGACACGCGCTGCTGCTGGCCGCCGCTAAGTTCGCAGGGGTAAGCCTTTTCCTTGCCCTCGAGGCCCATGCGCTTGAGCAAAGCACGGCCAACGTCCCTCGCCTTCTCGCGGGCATCTCCAAGTACGCGCACCGGAGCGAGGCAGATATTCTGGAGCACCGTCAGATGCGGGAACAGGTTGAAGTTCTGGAACACGAGCCCCGTAGAAAGGCGAATTTCACGCAACGTTTTCGCCGGAGCGTACTTGACCGCCGGACCTTTCGCCGAAGCGTTAGGCACCACCATGTCCTTGCCGTCGACCTGCACCAGGCCGCCGTCAACCGTTTCAAGCTGGGTAAGGCAACGCAGGAGCGTACTCTTGCCAGAGCCACTGGGCCCGATAATCGAGAGCACCTCGCCCGCCTTCAGGTCAAAAGAAATATCCTTGAGCACATGCAAGTCGCCAAAGGACTTCTTGACGTGTTCTACCTTGAGGATCGGCGCAGATTCATTCACATTTTCCATTCCACGCCTCACTTATAGTAATTGAGCTTGCGTTCCACGTAGGCGAAAAGCACGCTCAGCAAAAGGTTCGCCACATAGTAGAATACGCCCGCCACGAACAACGGGTAAATGCTCGCGTAGGCAGCCTGCTGTTTCTTGGCCAGCGCAAAAAGTTCCGTCACCGCAATCACCTGCGCAAGCGAGGTATCCTTCACCAGCGTAATGACTTCGTTCGCGCTCGCGGGTACCACGCGCTTTACCACCTGCGGGAGGATTATGCGGAAGAACGTCTGCGTGCGGGTCATGCCCAGCATGTAGGCCGCCTCGTACTGCCCCTTGGGTATGGACTGGATACCCCCGCGGAAAATCTCGGCAAAGTACGCCGCATAGTTTATCGAGAATGCCACAATTACCGCCGGGAAGCGGTCAAACGAAAAATCCACGCCCGCATATTCGCTCAGGTAGTAGGAGCCGAAATAAATTGCCACAATCTGGAGCAGCAAGGGGGTGCCGCGCATCACCGAGATGTAGAACGACACCGGGTAACGCACCACGCGCCACTTGCTCATCTTGAGGACCGCAATGAGCAGGCCCAGCGGAATCGAGAACAGGAGCGTGAGCCCGAAGATGGCGAGCGTCGTGCAGAAGCCGCCCCAGAGAATGGGCAAAAGCGTTGACAATTCCGACATGAATAACCTCAGAGGCGCACTGCGCCGAGCTCATACCTCAAAGCTCCCGCAGGGAACGACCTCACACCTATTTTCCGAACCACTTGGCAGAGATTTCGTCGAACTTGCCGTCGGCCTTCATGGCAGCCAGGGTAGAGTTCACGGCATCACGCAGGGCCTGGTCCTTCTTGCGGAAACCCACAGCGTAGACTTCGTCGGAGAGGCCTTCCTCGAGCACCGTGTAGTCCTTCGCGTTCGTCACAATCCAGTACTTGGCCACGATTTCGTCCAGGAACACGGCGTCGACACCGCCCTTGTCCAAATCCATGAGCGCCGTCTGGTTGTCGTCAAACGGGACGATTTCCTTGGCGGCCTTGCCCGCTTCGGAGGCATCGAGCAGCTTCTGGGCGGTAGAACCGTTCTGCACGGCAATCTTCTTGCCGGCGAGGGCCGCGAGACTTGCAAGAGCCTTGTCCTTCACCGTGAAAATCATGCGGTTCTTGAGATACGGGTCGCTCAGGTTCATGGCCTTCGCGCGGGCGCTGTCCACGCTCATGCCGTTCCAGATGCAGTCAATCTTGCCGGTGTTCAGTTCCTGTTCCTTAGCATCCCAGGAAATCGGCTGCGTCTTGAGCTTTACGCCCAGGCGAGCGCAAACTTCGGTAGCGAGGTCGATATCGAAACCCACGATGTTGTTGTCCTTGTCGCGGAAACCCATCGGCGGGAAGGAATCGTCGAGACCAAGCACAAACTCGCCCGCCGCCTTCACCTTGTTCAGGGATTCATCGGCATCCGTCTTGGATTCCGCCTTCTGGTCGTTACAGGCCGAAAGAACCGCGGCACACGCAACCGCCGCAAACATCGCAAGAATCTTTTTCATCTCGAAGTCCTCTTTTTGATCTACAAGAGAAATATAGAAAAAGGGCCGCATTCCAATGAATATGGATAATTACGCAACCCTCTTATTTAACGTCTGAATGATTCAAAAGCCATTTTCGGCTGTTTTATCACGATTTTAAGTGTATAAAAATGAAAAAAACTGCTGATTTTTAGTGCAGATTTATGTATATTAAAGCCAAAATCAAATGCGGAAAAATGTATTATGAGACGTATTGCCCTTAAAAACCTCCTTGACTGGAAAAATAGCAGCAGCCGTAAGCCGCTCATTTTGAACGGAGCCAGACAGGTCGGAAAAACCTGGCTTTTACGCGAATTTGCCAAAAGTCATTACACAAAAGAAGCCTATATCGTCTGCAGGAAAAACGAACTTGCAAAGCAAATTTTTTCACATGATTTCGACATAAAGCGCATCATAAGGGACTTGAGCGCCCTGAGCAAGGTGGACATCACTCCTGGCGACACCTTGATTATCCTAGACGAGGTTCAGGACATTCCCGAAGCAATAGAGTCTCTCAAATATTTCTATGAGCAGGCACCGGAGTACCATATTGCCGTGGCGGGTTCGCTGCTGGGAATATCGCTTCACCAGGGAGTATCCTTCCCTGTCGGGAAAGTTGACGAGCTCAACATTTTCCCTATGGATTTTCGAGAGTTCCTTGACGCCCTCGGCGAAGAACAGATGCTGAATTTGCTAAAAGAGCGCGACTTTAACGCAATCACGCCGCTACACCAGAAATTCATTGATTTACTCCGGCAGTATTACTATGTGGGTGGGATGCCCGAAGCGGTCAAACTGTATGTAGAGACCGGTGCATTGCAAGGAGTCCGCAAAATTCAGAAAAGTATCTTGCACGGGTATGAACAAGATTTTTCAAAGCATGCCCCCAAGGATCAAGTCGAAAAAATCAAGCTTGTCTGGAAAAGTGCTCCTTCGCAACTGTTCAAGGAAAACAAAAAATTCATCTATGGGGCACTCCGCAAGGGAGCTCGCGCCACGCAGTACGAGGAAGCGATAGAATGGCTGACGGATTCCGGATTACTGTACAAAGTTCCCCGTGCTTCAAAGCCCGCCTTACCAATTAACTTATATGAAGAACTAAACGTATTCAAGCTATATGCTCTCGATGTCGGGCTTCTTGGTGCAATGGCAAATACCGATGCCTCGCAGATTTTAATAAAGTGCGACTTGATAGCAGAATATAACGGTGGACTTGCGGAACAGTTTATTCTGCAACAAATGAAGGCCCAGCAAATCGACCCGATTTATTACCATTCAACTGACGATTCCAGGTTGGAAATTGATTTTATGATACAATCAGAAGGAGAACTTTTGCCCATCGAGGTAAAGTCGGGAGAATCCGTGCGCGCAAATTCACTATCCAAACTTTTGCAAAGCAACCCCGAACTCCATGCCATCCGCTACTCGATGCTTCCGTACAAGGAGCAAGGGCAACTGACAAATGTTCCACTCTATGCAGTGTAACTATTCCGACTTCGCTTTCCCAGTGAAGTTCGTGCACTAATCCAACATGGAATATGTTTGGCAATTTTTTAGACAAAAAGGGCCGCATCGCTGCGGTCCTTTTTTCAATGCCGGTTTGAGATTGCTTCACCCCTATTCAGGGTTCGCAATGACGTTGTAACACTTCTTTCGTCTTTCGTCTGTAGCGAGCCGAAGGCGAAGCGTTCTCCTCATAGAGGATAACTCTACTATGGCGCTAAAGCGCCAAGTATCGTATATTTCGTCTAACTAATCCTTTCCGTACACCTTTTCGGCGTAGGTGGCGGTGGCCATGAGGTATTCGCGGTTCATCTTGGCGATGTAATCCACGGTGATACCCTTCGGGCAGGCAGCCTGGCATTCGTAAAGGTTCGTGCAGTTGCCGAAGCCTTCCTTGTCCATCTGGGCGACCATGGCGAGCACGCGCTTCTTCGCCTCGACCTTGCCCTGCGGCAAGAAGCTGAGGTGAGAGACCTTGGCTGACACGAACAACATAGCGGATGCGTTCTTACAGGCAGCCACGCAGGCACCGCAACCAATGCAAGCGGCAGCGTCGAAGGCGCGGTCGGCATCGGCCTTGGGGACCGGAATCACGGATGCTTCAGGAGCGGCACCGGTGTTGACGGAGACGAAGCCGCCAGCCTGGATGATGCGGTCGAAAGCGGTACGGTCGACAACGCAGTCACGGATAACCGGGAATGCGGCGGCGCGCCACGGTTCGATCACGATGGTGTCGCCATCCTTGAACTTGCGCATGTGAAGCTGGCAAGTGGTGGTTGCATGGTCAGGGCCGTGCGGCATACCGTTGATGACGAGAGAGCACATGCCACAGATACCTTCGCGGCAGTCGTGGTCGAAGGCAAAGCCTTCCTTGCCCTGCTTCATCTGTTCTTCGTTGACAATGTCCAACATTTCGAGGAAAGACATGTCGGGAGAAACGTCGTTGATCTTTACAGTTTCGAACTGTCCCTTGGTATTGGCATCCTTCTGGCGCCAAATCTTCAAAGTCAAATTGAGTCCGCTCATTATTTGTAGCTCCTAGTAACAAGGTGGACGTTATCAAAGGTAAGGGGTTCCTTGGAGAGTTCCGGCTTCACGCCGTCGCCCTTGTATTCCCAGGCGCCCACGTAGCAGAAGTGTTCGTCGTCGCGCTTGGCTTCGCCTTCTTCGGTCTGGCTTTCTTCACGGAAGTGACCGCCGCAAGATTCTTCGCGGTGCAGGGCGTCGAGCGTAAGCACTTCGGCGAATTCGAGGAAGTCAGCCACACGGCCGGCGCGTTCGAGGTTCTGGTTGAAGGAACCTTCGGAACCGAGCACGTTGACGTTCTGCCAGAATTCTTCGCGGAGAGCCGGGATCTTCTCGAGAGCAGTTTCCAAGCCCTTCTTGTTACGGGCCATGCCCACGTATTCCCACATGATGTTACCGAGTTCACGATGGATATCGTTGACCGTACGGTGACCCTTGATGGAGAGGAGCTTGTGGATGCGTTCTTCGGTCTGCTTCTTGCAGTCTTCGAACGCGGCATCGGATTCGGAAACCTTTTCGAGCTTGGTGCCGGCAAAGTAACCGCCGATGGTGAACGGAATGACGAAGTAACCGTCGGAGAGACCCTGCATCAAAGCAGAAGCGCCGAGGCGGTTTGCACCGTGGTCGGAGAAGTTGGCTTCACCGAGAACGAAGCAGCCCGGAATCGTGGACATCAGATCGTAGTCCACCCAGAGGCCGCCCATGGTATAGTGGATGGCCGGGAAGATACGCATCGGGACCTTGTACGGGTCTTCGTCGGTAATCTTTTCGTACATCTGGAAGAGGTTGCCGTACTTGGCAGACACACCGGCAACGCCCATGCGCTGGATAGCGTCGGCGAAGTCGAGGTACACGGCCTGCTTGGTGTTACCCACGCCGAGACCGGCGTCGCAGACCTGCTTGGCATTACGGGATGCCACGTCACGCGGGACGAGGTTACCGAAGCTCGGGTACTTCTCTTCGAGGTAGTAGTAACGTTCAGATTCAGGAATCTGGTCCGGGCTGCGAGTGTCGCCAGCCTTGCGCGGAACCCAGATACGACCGTCGTTACGGAGAGATTCGCTCATCAAGGTGAGCTTGGACTGCAGGTCGCCGTGGCGAGGAATGCAAGTCGGGTGAATCTGCGTGTAGCAGGGGTTAGCGAACAGGGCGCCGCGCTTGTAGGCACGGAAAGCAGCCGTGACGTTAGAACCCTGGGCGTTGGTAGAAAGGTAGTAGACGTTACCGTAACCACCGGTGCAGAGACACACAGCGTCACCCACGTGGCTTTCGAGTTCGCCAGTGATGAGGTTACGGACGATGATACCGCGAGCCTTGCCGTCGATCACGACGAGGTCCATCATTTCGCGGCGGGGGAACATCTTGACCTTACCGGCAGCGACCTGGCGCATGAGGGCCTGGTAGGCACCGAGCAAGAGCTGCTGACCCGTCTGACCGCGGGCGTAGAACGTACGGGAAACCTGCGTACCACCGAAGGAACGGTTGTCGAGGAGGCCACCGTATTCACGACCGAACGGAACGCCCTGGGCGACGCACTGGTCGATGATGAGGTTGGAGTTTTCGGCCAAGCGGTGCACGTTTGCTTCGCGAGCGCGGAAGTCACCGCCCTTCACGGTATCGTAGAACAGACGGTAAACGGAGTCGCCGTCGTTCTTGTAGTTCTTGGCAGCGTTGATACCACCCTGGGCAGCAATGGAGTGTGCGCGGCGGGGGCTATCCTGGATGCAGAAAGACTTGACATTGTAACCAAGTTCGGCAAGGGATGCAGCGGCAGAAGCACCGGCAAGGCCAGTACCCACCACAATCACGGTGAACTTACGCTTGTTGGCGGGGTTCACGAGCTTGAGTTCGAACTTATGCTTGGTCCACTTTTCTTCGATGGAACCACCGGGGATTTTAGAATCAAGAATCATTAGCGGGCTCCTTAAAATTCAGCGTTGAGAGAAACTTGAACTTCACCGACAGAAGGAATCACGAAGCTAGCCTTCTTTTCGGCTTCAGCCTTGGCCTTCTGCTGTTCATACTGCGGCTGGAGAGCGCGGGACTTTTCGATGAGCGCCTGCGTCTCGGGCTTGCCGGACAGGTAGAAGGCACCGGCAGCGAGGATGGCAAAGCCAAGAGCCACGACGACGCTATACACGAGACCGAACTTCTCGATGATCGGAGTCCACTTCTGGTGGGCGATGCCGAGCGTCTGGAAAGCGGAAGCGATGGCGTGGAAGAGGTGCATGCCGAGGACGAACATGGCAATCACGTAGAGAGCGGAAAGCCACGGCTTGGAGAAAGCCATGATGGTCGTGAGCCACATGTCACGGACGATCTTGCCATCCCACACGTCCGGGTTGGAGTACAGGTAGTACTCGCCGAACTTGAGGGTCATCAGGTGCCACACGAGGAAGGCGGCAATGATGAGACCGGTCCAGATCATGGTGAACGAAGCGAAGGACTTCGTTCCCTTGCGGGCGTTGACATCGTAACCGATGGAACCGCGGGCGATCTTGTTTTCGATCTTCAGGGTCACAGCGAGGAAAATGTGCAGGGCAGCAGCGCAAATCATGACGAGTTCGACGCCATAAATGAACGGCTTGTAGCCCGTCAGCAGCTGGCAGTACGAGTTGTACGAAGCCTGTGCCGCAGCCGGATCCGGGTTAAGCAGTTGGATATTTCCAACCATGTGTCCAAAAACGAACGCCGCGAGCAGAGCTCCCGTGCATCCCATGATCTGCTTCTTACCGATGGACGAGGTAAGATACTTGACGATCCATTGCATTGAGTTGTGTCTCCTTGAGAGGGGTTATTTTTGAAACTAGAGGACGCAGCAGGCCTTGAGAGAAGGCATCTCGTAGGCGTAGCGTTCGTCGGCCTTGAACCAGAAGTCGAGCTCGCGGGCAGCGGACTCGGGGCTGTCGGAGCTGTGAACGACGTTTTCGGTCATGGACGGGGCAAAATCGTAGCGGAGCGTACCGGGTTCCGCCTTGGCAGGATTGGTGGCACCGTTGATGGCGCGGACCTTGGCAATGGCATTTTCGCCACCGAGGGCGAGCATCACGGAGGGGCCCTTGGTCATGTAGGCTTCGAGTTCCGGGAAGAAGGGCTTCTCGACGTGCTCGGCATAGAAGCCGCGGGCATCGGCAGAAGTCATCTGGTGCATCTTCACGGCGCAGACGGAGAGGCCTGCACTGATGTAACGGTCAATAATACGGCCCACCAAGCCGGACTTGACGGCGTTGGGCTTAATCATGGCGAATGTCATTTCCATTGGGTATACCACCTTTTATTGTGAGTGAGTCAAATATAAGATTTTAGACGAGAGTCTAGAGGCTAGAGACTAGAATCTAACCCCTATTCTTCGGCCTCGATTTTCTTCATCAAATCATTGGCGAGTTGGCCACCGGACCGGATGTTCTCGATGAGCCAGTCGGCAGACTCGGCGAGTTCGCTCTTCGGGAACTTCTGCTTGAACTCGTTAAGAACCTCGAGGGCAAGAGAATCCTTGTGCATGTTCTCGGTGAGGATGAACCCGCGACTGAACATAGCCTTCTCGGCATTGGGATCGTCGGGCCACACATTGTAGAACGCACGGTACTCGCGCTGGGAGCGGTCAAAATCGTTGCTCTCGCTCAGGATATGGGCAATTTCGTAAGTCGCCCTTTTCATGATGGTGTCGTTCTCGGGATAGCGGTCACGCAAACCTCTCCAGCCATCTAGCGCCAAGTTCAGTTTCTGTGCGTTGTAGAGCGAGTCCAGTTCCTGAATTGCCTCATCCATCGAATTTTCCTGCGGCGGCAAGCTGATAGAATCCACGTAAAGCGAGACCTTGGCCTTGCCCCATGCTTCCGTTTTGACACGGTCCCAGTACTGGTTGCGGTACGAAGAAATCGTATTGGCGAACAAGTCGACAATGGCGGAATCGTAACTCTTCGGGAGGTAATCCTCCAACTGGTAGTAGTAGATGCGCTTCAGGATACGCCTAGGCATGTCCAACCAGACGGAAAGGTCCTCGCGGGACTGTTCGAAATTGAGCGACGGGTGCGCCGGGTTCCCCATTTTGTCGAACAAGGCCTTGAGAGTATCTTCCGAGTGAGTAATATTGTGCCTTACATTATATTCAAATTGATTGCAGACAAACTCAAGTGCGCTCGTACGAGCCAGCGCCCTGTATTCCCAGGAGTGGTCGACCTTGCGCTTGCGAGCTTCGTTGGCAAAAGCAATGTTGTACATCAACGAATTGACAATGTTGTCATGCGTAACACGGCTTCTCGGCATGAGATTGGCGGCATACACGTCCAACACATCGCTTTCGCGGACAACGGGTTCTCCGTTCATGGTGACAAGGACATGCGTCGAATCCAATTCGTAATTGACTCCGTTCTTGATTTCGTTCTGGATGGCAGCTCGCGCCTGTTCAACCGTCTTCTGACGGGACGGGACCACACTCGCAAGATAGAACACGTGGAACGTCTCGCCCATAAACGTGCGAATCGGAGTAGATATGGTGCCCACCGGCTTATCCTTGAACTGGGCAAACATCGGCCCCATTTCGCCAATGCCGTAAGGCAATACATGCTTTTCTAGCACCTTGCCCACATAGCCATCGTTGGCCGCTGTTTCCTTGTTAATGCTGTTATCGCGGGCAATCTTCTTGAACTCGTCAAGATCCATGCTGTCGGTATAGAACAGAGCCGCCAGGGCCAACGAGTCCGCCATCTCGACATGGTAAACCTCGAAGCCGGGCTCAGTCACGAACCATTCCTTGTGCTTCTCGTAATACTCCTCGACAGTCGGCGGAACAATCGGGACCAACGCCAGGTTATAGACCTTGATCAGGGAATCACTCAACGTTTTGACCAACCTGTCGCGGAATTCGCGAATGAACTGGGCGCTCAAGAACTCGGTAGAAGTATCAACAGCACCTTCGCGGCTCTTGTTCCTTTCGATAAAAGCGGCGAGAGAATCTGCATTCTGCTCAAGGAAATACTTTTCGGCCACGCGGTCGCGGACAACCATGTACTCAGCCGTATCGCCAAACAGGGAACGGTGGGAATCGAAATAGGCACGGAGTTCGCCATCACTGAACATCAGGCGGTCCATTGCGTAGAAGCGCTGGAAAGCAAAAGTCAGGAGGTAATTGTCGACCGTACGGCTACGATTCTTCAGTTCACTCTTGATTTTGGGAAAACGTTCATAGGCCTCGGCATAGAAGGAATTACGACTGAATAGCAATGCAACCGACGCCCTCACCTGTTCCGACTTTGGGCTTTGACCATGCAGGCGCACCAGAAGATCAACGTCCTCCTGGTAGATGGATTCTCCGTTCACACGGCCAATTATGGTATCCTTATCGCCAATGGAATTGCACCCTGTAAACAACATCGCACCAAGTGCGAGGAGCGCCAAAACCTTATTTTTCATTGCAGTCCTCATTATATGAGCCAAGTGGCCCGAAAATGTTCCGATAAGCCCAATATAAAAAAAAGTTCGCGCCCCGAAAAAAGCAAAACACGACAAAAGCACGGGATGCGCAAATCGACTAGACTACACCCGAAAATAACGTCATAAGTAGTTATAAAACAACAAGTTACGTAAATTCAAGCCTTATTTTTTTCTATATTCTTGATGCACTTGAAAAAAGTAGCTACGACATTTCTGAGGATCATCCTTTTCCCGATGATCGTTGTGGGCGTTATATCCGCATGCGCCTGGTTGGTTGACTATATCGTTCCGTATTTCCTTTCGAACGAGCGAACCTTCGGATCGACGACAATAACCCCCTACGGATACCACCAAGAGTCCCTACTGGACCACTATTGGGACTCTGTGAAGGTCGATAACGGCACATCGACAATCGTCATGAGAAATGTGGCAATCAATGCGACCCTCTTGAACAAGGATTCCCGAGGGCTATCCTTGGCCACGGGCAGCATGACTGCAAACATCACCCTCCCTCCCGAGGATTCCACGAAAACCAAGGAACCGCTAGAATCCCTAGTTTTCCCGGAAAAAGCCAAATTCTACATCCCCGTGCAGCTCCAGGTCGGCAAGGGAGAAATAAACCTATCCAACGGGAACAGTTGGAGCTTCGAGAACTTCTTCCTCAAGAGCGAAGGCAAAAAGAAGGCCAACCTGGCGGTAAACAACGTCCAGGGCACACAAATTCCCAAGCCCGCCGGGACCAACATCAACGTAGACTTCAGCACTAGCAACGTCAAGGTCCACGGAAAGCTCTACTCGTCCCAGGACACCCTCGATATCCTCGTGATGGCCCCCAAGGACAACATGCTGGACATGGCGTCCAGCGTAGATACAGACGTCGAAAACCTGGATCAATGGCTCCCCTTCGAATGGCCACAGAAAGCTCCGCAAATATCCGGCATCAACGTCAAGGCGAACGTCAAAACAAACATCGGCACAGGAGAAATCTCTTACCAGGGCACCGCTAAGGCGCACATGAGCGAAATCTACCCGCTCATGGCCCTGGATGCAGCCATCGAGTTCGACGGGAACGACAAGGACATCCACGTGAACGCGAAGTTCCGGAACAGAGAAGGCGGTTCCATGGAACTGGACGCCGACATTTGGAAGAACGGCAACATCAACCTTTACGGCAACGTAAAGAACATGAACGCCAAGTTCGGCCCGCAAACGATGCCCCTTGACCTAACCATCCACTCGGCCGAACTCCGCGGCAAAAAGGTTCACGCCATCGTGGAGACACGGCAAGGCTCCAACATCGACGCAAACCTGGACTTTGAGAACGGCTTCAGCCTCACCTACGTAGGCGACATTTCGCCCTACGAGCCCTGGGCGATTGACTGGAGCAAGGGGAACCTCGTGCTGGGCAAGACAACCAAGGTGTACGGTTCGTTCAAGGACGCCCACATGCACGCCCTGGTCAAGTTCGACACCATCCCCTACGCCTACAACATAACCGCCGATTCCATGGTGACCACGCTGGACCTCTACAGGGACCGCATCACATTCTCCGACGGTATCATATACTCGCCCAAGGAAACCTTCGACTTCGTGGGTGAAGTCGTCTGGAACCCCAAGAATCCGCACACATCCTGGAGAATCTCGCAACACCACGGAGGCGTTGCCGAAGCCTACATATACATCATTGATTCCACCGCAATCCAGAGCAAGGCGGACAACGTGGCATTCGAGACCATTCCCTTCGCCAACTTCAAGTTCAACGAGAACCTGAGCGGAAATGTCACAGGATACTTCAACAAGAATTTTGACACACACGTCGCCAGTCTGGAAGCCACCGTCGACGGGGAATACCAGCCGTTCAAGTTGCAGATGAACGCCAAGGCCAAGCAAAACGGCGACTCCATATTCATCGACAAATTTGAAGCCATTCATAACCACAACAAGGTCGAGGCCGAAGCATCGTTCATCATTCCGAACGACTCGAACCCGGACTTTAAGCCCACAGGCACCTTCCCCATACAAATCATCCACGCCTGGGCGTCCGCCCACGAATTCGGCATTCCACTCCTGCTAGAACCGCTCAACGACACGACATTCTCGTCGGGCCTTATCACCGGCGACATCGCATATAACGAGGGACAAGGGCTTGTAGGCAACATCGACTTCAGGGACCTTGAATTCAGCAACATTCCGAAGCAGCTGTTCTGCATTCACAAGATGAACCTCTTCGCCGAAGCGAGCAAGATAGAGTTGAGTGCCTATCTGGGAATCGGCGGTGGCGGCTGGACCGGCAATACGCAGGTCATCGTAGATAACGTATTTGAGCCAGAAAGACATGTGAGCATTTCGCATAACAGCGACAACGGCGGCAACCTCTGGGCAGAGGGATTCATCGACACGAGCTTCGTGTTCACAGGAAAACTGAACGCCAACGGCTCCTGGTTCATTCCGGGCAGCATCAGCGAAATCAAGCGGACAGACCTGCAGATTCAGGCAAAGGCAAACTTGCGCGAAGGAATCAAGGGCATCACGGCCGACATCCGTCTAGACTCGACGCTATACCAGCCCCCCAAGTTCAACTACAAATTCCCCATCAAGCTTCGCGGGCACATGGAAAACGGTCTGCTGGACGTTACCGAAGTAGAAACGCGGAACGACAGCGGCGAAATCGTTACGGGAAACTTCCAGTTTGATATGGATAGCCTACGCCTCAAGGCGTTCAACTTCCACTCCGACCGCTACACCTTCCAGACATCTCGCCACCAGATCATCGCAGACAACATCAACGGTTCGCTGGAAAGCTACGATGATTCGGTCACCATCATGGCGACGATACCTTCAATCGAGTACAAATTCCACGACGAGACGCTAGGTGATGCAAATGCGCTGGGCAGCAGCAAGTTCAGCCTTCACATTCCGCACAACAAGGACGGCATCATCCAGAACAAGACGCTAAGCGGAGAACTCCTTGTAGACAAACTTGTCTATACCAAGGAACTCGACATCGAGATTACCCCGAACTCGATAGACAAGTTCATCACGATGTTCAACAACGCCATCATCAAGTTGCGCAAGAAGGAAGTGCAGGAAACGAAGATTTCCACGGCAAGCCCGATCAACCTCGCCGTGCACGTTACGGAAACCCAAAAGGACTCCGTCGAAATAATTACACCGTTTGCAGAATTCCCATTCACGTTTGACATCTGGGTTCTCGGAACAACGAACCGGCCTCTGTTGCGCGGCGACATTGGAAACTCCAACACCGGCTTTATCGGAGTAAAGGACCTCTACCAATTCGACCTGAACTCCTTCAGCATCAGCTGGAACAATGTCCCGTGGCAGCATGGAGTCGTTGACGTTTCGAGCCAGCAGGAACTCCCCTACTGCTCGGCCAGCAACGAAACCGAGGAAGAGGACACCTGCCCCGTCAACCTGAACATCCAAGGGACCATCACGAACCCGCAACCCACCCCCAGCAGCAACTGCGGCAACGAAAACTCGGCGGCAGCGATCTATTACAACATCTTCTTGGGCTGCATCGCAGACAACAACGGCGAAACCACGGACTGGAACAAGATTGCAGGCAAGGCTATCGGCAAGGTTCTTTCGACAACGGCAAATCGCACGCTGGGCGGGGACTACATCGGCGACATTGACATGAAGGTGATGCTGTTCGAAAGCAACACCACAAGCGACAGGGACTCGAGCTACTTCAAGATTCCCGTCTCGCTGGACCGCTGGGTCAAGGACCTGAGCCTCATCTTCGGTTACACGCAGGACCAGAGCAACGAAAACCGCACCTACGACCAGGCACTGCAATTCGGCGCCAACTACACGCTACCCTTCTTCAAGGAAAAAGATTATTCGCACAAGAACCATCTATCGCCATCGCTCTCGTTGAACGCCATGCTGATTTCGAAACAGTACATAACCAACACAGGCACCGAAGGCTACGAGAACCGCATTGAAAAGAACATCGGTTTCAACTATGTTTACCGCTACTGGAATCCATGTTTGCTGTACTTGGGAAGCTGTGAAACCATCGAACCGGATAAATTAGAGGACACGAAGAAATGATGAAAAGAATTCTGACATTTCTCGCGTGCCTCATTGGAATATGCCTTGCAGAAGAAGGCGTAAAGCATCCGTGGTACATGGAATTCCGCGGCAACAACGTATTCTCCAAATTCCAGATTGAAGAACAAATTGACATTCCCGACGAGTTCGGCCAGCTGGACACGACCAAGCAAGACTTCCTGATGCGCCTTTCCATCGAGAACCTGAAAGCGCTCTACTATTCTCGCGGTTACTTCAGCCTCGAAATGAGCCTCGACATTCGCAGGGAGTATATCGCACAAGACAGCGTCCAGCGCGGTTACATCATCTTCATCAATGAAGGAGTGCGTTACCAATTTGGCGGAGCAAAGATTATCGCACCGGACTCCAACGCTATTGAGATTAAAGCATCCGATCTTGAAACATCGCAAGACCACTACTATTCCCAGGACGACATCTCGAAGGACATGCAGACCATCATTGACGTGTACCGAAAGGAAGGTTTCCTGCACGCGCAAGTCACATCCATCGAAATGCTGGACACGGCGAACAAGAAAATCTATGTGGAACTCAAGGTAAATCCGGGCGCAAAAGTCATCATGGGAAACATCCGGAGTACGACTGCGCGCGTACAGGACCGAGGCAAGAGAAGCGACACCCCTGAAGAAGGCCTTACCGATACAGCATGGCTGTCATCGCTATGGAGAATTCCCAAAGGTGAGACCATCGACGGAAAGCAATACAACTCCTTCAAGAACAAGCTCTTCTCGACGCAGCTTTTCACACAGATTCGCCTGGAAGACTCGCTCCGCACAGACGGACTTTCCGACGTTCACCTCAACGTCACGGAACGCATCCCCGGTGACGCCCGTTACGGATTTTTCTACGAAGAAATCTACGGCTTCGGTGCGCAGGCCTATGCAAAGCACAAAAACTTCTTCGGACGCTTTAACGAATTCTCGACAAACTTCCAGATTGCCCAGAACAAGCAGGAAGTTTCTGCAGGCTATGCAAATCCGCTTCTGTTCGGGACATCGTTCCCGATGATTCCCACGGCCATCCGCTTCGAAGACCGACTGACGTTCAACCACGAAAAGATTCCACCCCCGGCCTACCCGGATAGCATGGAAGAGCGTTACGAAGTCATCAACCGCGGAGACCTCACCTTCGGCATTACGCAGCATATCCGTTTCCGCGGCACGTTTGACACCCGTTACGTCAACAAGAACGACCTCAGGCTCTTCAAGCTCAAGAGCGAAGTCGCGCTCACGTTCGACTTTACCGACGACTACTTCAACCCGACCAAAGGTATCCGTTTTGCACCGACAACGGGTATCGGCACCAACTTGACAGGAAGCCTCGATTCCCCGCGCATGATCGGCCACCCCTACACTTACGCCGAAGCGACAACAAACCTGTACTTTCCGTTATTCTGGACTTTCTACGGAGCACTCAGTGGAAGTTGCGGACGATTCTTCAACGAAGCCATCGAAGACGACGCCCGAGTGTTCTACCAAGGCGGTACTCGTTCCGTACGCGGCTACCGTTTCCGCAGCATCTTCGCCAGCTACACCAGCACGGAAACAACCACCGACAAAGACGGAAACGAAGTCGAAAAAGAAGTCATCAACACGGGCCTGACCCCGCAATACGTGAGATTCAATCAAGAAATCCGCTGGACCATCCCCGTCAAGAGTTGGCGCAAGTGGCAAATCGTGCAGTTCTTCGACTGGGCCAAGATTACCGACGCCGACGCAGACCTGTACGAAGAAGAAGAAGACGCGAGCTTCGGTTTCGGCCTACGTTACCGCTGGCAGTTCCTCACGTTCAGGCTTGACTATGCGTTCAAGAAGCACTTCGACGACATGAGTCTAAGCGAACCCTTCGCATTGGGCAGGTTCGCATTCGACTTGTCGCACACGTTCTAGTTGCAGTAGGCTACGACCGATTCGGCCGGGTTCTTAATGAAGCGGAGAGCAACCTTGTTCTGCTTCACGGCTTCCATCTGCACGTTTTCAGACGGCCTAGAAACCAGTTCAATGCAGCGCCAGTCGGTACGGACTGCAGCGAGCTGCATTTCTTCGGTTCGGCACTTGATGCTCAGGCATTCGTAGGCATGGTAGTCCTGCTTGACAGCAGCCTCAAGCATTTTGACCGACGGACGTTCCACATCCTGGATAATCTGCCAGTCGTGCTCGATTGCCGCAACCAGGGTCGCCTCGCCGGGATGGCGGACAAGCTTGAAAGCGTCCATGTTCTGGCGCACTGCTTCGGCCCAAAGTTCATCGCTCGCATTGTCAATCTTGCGGATGATTTTCCAATCGGCACAGATGGCGGCACGGAGCAATTCCGGACGGTTCACGAACTTGAGCAAGTTGGGTTCGGCGGTAATCGCCTTGCCAAACGATTCATCGTCCATGGAATTGAAAGATTCAACGAGCGAGGCACAGGGGCCGCCGTTCACATAGAGAATCGCCTGCACATTCTGCTCAAAAGCAGCCTTCTGCACATTTTCGGTGGGATTCTGGATTAAACTAATTGCATACCAGTTCAATTTGACAGCTTCGAGCTGCTGTTCTTCGGTGGGGTTCTCGATTTTCTTAATTTCGGTCCAAGATTGCATAAATCCTCAAAATTTCTCGATAAAAATAATCATTTGTGTACGGTTTCGCGGTAGATTGACGCAAGCGAGCCCTTCTGCACAGACACATCGCCCACAGAAATTCCCGCAGCCTCCAAGGCGCGGTTCACAGCGGCAACATCGACAGGAGCGGTCAACCTCACGGTAAAATCGGTATTGCGGGAATCGCCCGGCATGGCTTTCCCGGCTTTCAGGATGCGTCCGCCATCGATAATTGCGTAATGCGTGGCGTACTCTTCCATCTCGGCGAGGACGTGCGAACAGACAATCGCCGTGCCGCCCTCTTCGTTGCGCCAGTCCTCTATCATTTTCCAGACACATTCACGCGAGACCGGGTCGAGGTTCGCCACCGGCTCGTCCAGAATCAGGAGTTTCGGGTTCGGCAGGAGAGCGCGCAGCACCTGCACCTTCTGGCGGTTCCCGAGCGAAAGCGTACCCAAGCGGGAATTTAGGTTTGCAAGACCCAACCGCGAAGCGAGCTTTTCGGCACGTTCACGCGACGAGCCCCCCGGAAGGCAAGCCCCCTCGCCCATCCCGTAGAAACCGGCAAAGTAGCTCAGGTATTCCTCGATAGAGAGTTTCGGATAAATCCCCGGGTTCTCGAGCAACACGCCACAGCGCATCATGTCGAGAACGCCGCGCCCGGAGCGCAATGGTTCAGCCACATCCACAATGCCGTCAAACTTCGCGAAGCGCCCGCACAAAAGGCGAAGCAACGTTGTCTTCCCCGCCCCGTTCGGGCCAAGGAGCGCAAAGAAGGAACCCTCCGGAATCTCGAGATTCACCGAAGACAACGCTTGCGCGCCGGCACCCGGATAACGGAAGGAAACATCTTGCAAAAGGATTGCAGCCATGGGGAGAAATATAGTAAGTGAGCAATGAGGTCGCGACCTTCGGTCGCTTTGAGCGATGAGGTATGAGGTAGTTGGAAGTAGACAGTAGGAAGTGATTAGTGGTTGGTGGTTGGTGGTTAGGGAAAACTTGTCATTGCGAATGGCGAAGCCATGAAGCAATCTCCATCAGAGAATCTAGAGGCCGGAACCTCGTGCCTGGAGCCTCGAGCCTCACTGCTCATCGCTCATTGCTCACAGCTCATTGCTCGTACCTCATGCCTCGAGCCTTTAAGATATGTACAAAAAAAAGCGGTCCGCCAATGCGAACCACTTTTCAATATCTTGCGCCAAAAGCGCCATTATTTAGCTCAGAGCATTCCGAAGGAATGCGGCCTCACAGCTACAAGTAATTTTACTCTGCAAAATTCCGTGAGCGAAAAGCGACCCGGTGTTAACGGGTCGCAATCTCTCGTCTTTCGTCTGTAGCCCGCCGTAGGCGGGCGTTCTTTCGTCTTACTTGTACAGCGGGTGCTTCTTGCAGAGAGCCACGATTTCTTCGCGGATCTTGGCGAGAGCGGCATCGTCGTCCTTGGCCTGGATGGCGCGGTCGATGATGCGGGCCACTTCGCGAGTGTCTTCTTCGTCGAAGCCACGGGTCGTGATAGCGGCAGTACCAAGACGGACACCGGACGGATCCATCGGCTTGCGCGGATCGAACGGAATCGTGGAGCGGCTGCAGGAGATGCCGACCTTTTCCATGGCCACTTCGGCTTCCTTACCGGAAACGCCCTTGGAGGTCATGTCCACCACGATGAGGTGGTTGTCGGTGCCATCGCTGATGACCTTGTAGCCGAGCTTCTGCATTTCGGCGCACATAGCCTGAGCGTTCTTGATGACGTTCTTGGCGTAGATCTGGAATTCCGGCTGCAAAGCTTCGAGGAATGCAACGGCCTTACCGGCGTTAATGTGGTCATGCGGACCACCCTGCATACCCGGGAACACGCCCTTGTCGATTTCCTTGGCGAGGGAAACTTCCTTGAGTTCGCCCTTCACCATCTTCTGGATGGTGCGGTCCTTGCACATGATGATAGCGGAACGCGGGCCACGGAGAGTCTTGTGGGTCGTGGTCGTCACGATGTCGAAGTACGGCACCGGGGAATCAATTGCCTTACCGGCAATGAGGCCAGCGACGTGAGAAATGTCGGCCATGGTGAGGGCGCCGACTTCGTCAGCGATTTCCTTGAAGCGCTTCCAATCGAGGTTACGGCTGTAGGCGGAGAAGCCGGCGAGAATCATCTTCGGCTTTTCCTTGAGGGCGATTTCGCGGACCTTGTCCATATCGATGCGGCCAGTTTCCTTATCGACTTCGTACTGCACGAAGTTGTAGAGCATACCGGAGAAGTTCACCGGATGGCCGTGAGAAAGGTGTCCACCGTGGTCGAGCTTGAGGCCGAGGACCTTGTCACCCGGTTTGAGAACAGCGAAATAGACAGCAGCGTTGGCCGGAGAACCGGAAAGCGGCTGGATGTTCACGTGGTCGCAGCCAAAGAGCTTCTTGCAGCGTTCAATGGCCAGAGCTTCCATCTTGTCGATGACTTCGTTACCACCGTAGTAGCGCTTGCCCACGTAACCTTCACTGTACTTGTTGGTCAGCACGGAGCCCATGGCTTCCATGACAGCCTTGGAGGTGTAGTTTTCAGAAGCGATGAGTTCGATGCCATATTCCTGGCGTTCGGCTTCTTCCTGAATGATGTTATAGATTTCCGGATCGGTCTGTTGCAGTGTAGATTTGAGCATTTAGCTACTCCTTGATATTGTACGGCGCAAATATAGTAAAATAGGAATTAGGGAGTAGGTTCTAGGGGCTAGAATCTAGGGGCAAGCAGTAGGAAGTAGGCTGTGGGAGGAGAAGGCTACCGGGGGCCGGATTCGTTCCTTACGCGGACGACAAGCTCTGCATCTGCTTGATCCACAACGACTTTGTAACTTGGCTTGTAGCCGTGAGCATCGCCCTTCAGGGCCTCGCCACCCGCCGTGAACCAGTTTTCCCGCATCGAGACAAAGCCAACAGTCGTATCGACCGGAGCATCCTTCTTGTCGAAGGCGCTGTATTCCGAAACGGGCTCTTCATCGCTGAAAATGTTGTTTTCGATATAGCACTTCGCCGAATCCCCGCATTCAATGCCGGATTCCCCCATGTCCATGAAGAAGTTGTTGTAGGCGTGGAGTTCGCCGCCATGGGCACGGATACCGTCTGCGGAAAGTCCGGCAAAATAGTTGTGGTGCATGGAGAGGTTCTGGTCCGGCTCCTTGACGATATCGGCCGGCAGACCGAACAGAACACCCGTCTGGGCGTTTTCGAAGCGCGACCAGGAGACGGTCACGTTGTGCGAGCCGCGCTTCACATCGAGCTGAACCAGCGGGTATTCCTCGAACGTGCAGTGGTCCACCCACACGTGATGCGACCCGTTATGGATGGAAAGCGCGCGCCTAGATGTCGTGTCCAGTGCAGTAATCGCGGGAGCGGTAAAGGTCAGGTTCTCGAAAATCAGGTTACTCGACACGTCGGTCAGCACACCCATACCGGTAATACGGATATCGCGGCCGCGGCCGTCGATCGTCTTATCCGACTTGAGGCGCAGCGGAGCCTGCAAGTTATAGGTTCCGCTCTTCTTGAAAATCACCCACGTCGGGCCTTCGCGGTAGGCACAGTCGCGCAGCGAACCCGGAGCAATGACAGCAGTCGTCTCGAAAGCTCCCGTCGAATCCACGCTTGTCGTGTCCTCTACGATGATGTAGTCGTCCGTCGTCGTCACCTCGCAGATTTCGCCCTCGGCCTTCGCGATTTTGCCCGTGCTGTCAGTGGACCCAGCAGCCCCAAGCGTCCCGACAGCATAACCATCTATTTGTGCGAGCAAAGCATCATGTTCCTTCCAGTTGCCCTTGGGATACTTGCTCGCCGCATTTTCTTCCGGCTTGACAACCTCGGCACTCGAATCGGAACAAACCACGTATAACGTGTCTCCCGCCGTCGACTGGACCCTGGCGGAACGGGCCTTGGACGGGTCGCCCAGCTGGATATCGAAACTACCCGACGGGAGCGAATCGATAACAAAGTGCCCCGTGCTGTCGGGAACAACGAAACGTTCAAGTCCGGCTACGCGAACCATGAGGGAGGAATCACCAAGCAGCACAAACCCTTCAATAGAGGAAAGCTCGCCCAGCTTGACCGTATCTACCCTAGAGGCGTTCTCGTCGAGAGTGAAACTGTGGACAGCGCCCGCCGCCTCCGAGCGTGTCACATTGCGAGCCTCGACCGTGTAAACGCCAGGTTCGGCAGGAATTTTCACAAAGCCATCGCCATCCGTTTCGGTCCATTCCGTGACACGCTCGCCATCGGAAAGGAACGTTTCCGGCAACGCGCGGACGCGCGTAAAGGCGGCGGGCGTGCCGTCGGCAAGCTGCATCTGCAAGGCAATCGTCGATTCCGCCTCGGTTCCGCCGGCAACATCCTTGTTGTCCGAACAGCCCGACAGGCAGGCAAGAGCCATCAGCGCCAAAGGAATCCAGCACAGCGATTTACGCATCGGAACCTCCCCCGGTTCCATCCCCGCCGCAGGCATCCTCTTCAAAGGCCTTGGCAGCATCGTTCTGTTCCATCCCGCGAATCCGGCGTTTGCGGCCACGACGCTGCGGAGGCGGATACGGGTCAGAAAGCGGGAAAAGCTGCATTCCCAATTGGAAAACGCGGTTCGGCTTTTCGCACTGCGAAACCTTGGCCAGCACCTCGCGGCGGAAACGGCGCACCATTTCCACCAGTTCAGCATACGTCGTCTCGTCGCAGGCGAACGCGAGCGTCGAAAGATTGCGTTCCGTCTTGTCGAAACGATCCATCGCCGTCTGGGCAACATCCAGGTTCTGCTGGATGTACGAATTGACGGCCGTGCTGTAGGATTCCGAGCCGCTGGAAATCAGCCCCTGCGTCTGCACATAGGTTCCGGTTGTCTCGTCCTTGCGAATCATGGAAAGGCGTTCGAGCAGCGCAATAGAACTCTTCACTTGGCTAGCCGTAATCGGCGGACGCACCATGAGCCCGAGCGCGGCATCGTCCCCCACATACGGATAGAACGTCACCAATTCACGGACAACCGCATGGTACCAATGGTCAAAATACTCGAACTGGTCCTTCGCGAGATCCTCGACCTTGCATTCCTTCGTTGCAACAAGCTTTTCCAAGTACTGGCGGCTTTCTGAATGAGTCTTGGCCTGGTTGAACGCGACCATGTCGGCAAAATAGGACTTCTCTCGGGAATCGTTGCAAAAAATGTCGGCAAATTCGGCAACCAAGCGCTCGGTAAGGTTTCTCTTTCCTTGAAGGATCTTATTGAACATCGACGAATCAAAACCGGCACGTTCGGCAATATAGCGGTGGCTGAAGCGCCAATCTCCAGAATGGCGTTCCTCGTAAGCGTCGCGCAGGAATTCACGATAGTTCAAATATTCAAAAAGATTGACCATAAACAAATCAGCGAGAATAGAGACGGTTCATAGGTTGACGGCGAGTCGCATTCGAAGCAGGAACTTCCCGGCCGAGAACATTGAAAGTCCTTGTTTTTGCGGGGAGCACAGGAACAGCTCGAGCGGGAGCAATGCGTGTCGTTTCTTGAGAATCGTTCGCCACCTTTGCAGGCTTGCATCCGGTGCGGTACACGCCCTTGATATCAAAAGCAATCATATCGATATTCGGGCCGCCGTCATTCGTCGTAGAGGCAATCGTCATCTGGAAATCCAGGGCATCCACCCAGACATCCTCTATATAGACCGTATCCCACTTGTCCCAGGAACCCGTTGGCGGGAAGGCAACATCGTAAGAGCCCTTGTCAATTGTGATTTTCATGTCGCGATTGGACGTTCCGGCAAAAGCATAGCGCACCATGACGCGGGCGTTGGAAGCCGACTGGTCGGAAGTCAGGTTGTAAACCGCCTTGCTTGTCGCGCTGTTCGAAATGTTGTAGAATCCCTGGCCCGTATAGCCCTCGTGATCCTTATCGGTCGAACCGTCGCTCACCTCGGGACTAGACATGTCAATCGGGGAACGCCAAGCTGTATCGGCCACACCCGTAAAGCAGAGTGCCGTATCAATCGAGGCCGACGAGCCGGGTTCTTCCGAGCTCGAAGAAGTCGGGTTCTCCCCACTGGAGCCTTCCTCGCCATGAGCAATCTTCTGGCATTCCGAACCGCCCTTGAACATCGCCGTGTAGGTGATGTCGCGGGCCTTCGTCTTGAAGCCATAATAAATCTGCTTGGTCGAAATTTCGTTGCAGTCGTCGTCGACCCACTTTTCGAACGTCTGGCCGTTCGGCGTCACGCGGAGGGTCATCGGAGCGCCCGCCGGGAAGTACTGCGTCTGCGTAATCAGACCATTGTAATTCGAAAGGTTCGTCTGCACCTTGATAGTGTAACGCGGCTTGATTGTGGAGACAAGCGTCGTAAGGGCAGCCTTCGCCTCGTCGGAAAGGTCCGTATTGTTCTTGAGGTTGTCCTCGAGTTCTTCGCAAATCAGCTGGGCGTGGCCCATTGACCCCATTTCCTGGAAGTGCGTCGTGCCGTCGTTCACACCGTCCGGATAATTCGGGTATTCTCCCTTTTCCAGCTTTTTGTAAAGGTAACGCGTCACGTAATCCGGGATATTCTTGTACGTCGTATTGTACAGATTATACGACTTCATGTTCAAATCGACAAAGGGAATCTTGTTGTTCTTCG
Organism: Fibrobacter sp.; assembly: GCA_017412605.1. Lineage (GTDB taxonomy): Bacteria > Fibrobacterota > Fibrobacteria > Fibrobacterales > Fibrobacteraceae > Fibrobacter. The sequence continues at coordinate 26,019 of JAFPWY010000008.1, forward strand.
CAACCGTCTGCATCATGCCGCGGGCATCGTAGTTGTTGTTACCCGTCGAGAACACGTTGCGGCTGCCGTTCAGGTTCATGGGAGAAACCAGGATGACATTCACTCCCTTTTGCTTACCGGCATCCACGAACTGCTGGATATATTTCGGAAAGTCCTTGGGATCCACGTAACGGGCTTCCTTGCTGTAATCGCGGTCGTTATGGCCGAACTGTACAAAAAGGTAGTCCCCCTTCTGCGCAGCTTTGAGGATTCCGTCCAGGCGCCCCTCTTCGATGAAGTTCCTGGAACTGCGCCCACCGAGAGCCGCATTGTTCACCTTGACGCGAGCGCCATCAAAGAAATACCCGAGAACCTGCCCCCAACCCGTCTGCGGATAGGCGGAATCCTTGTATGTCTGGACCGTCGAATCACCCGCCACGTGAATAGTGAAACTCGTGGAATCACTCACCGCGACCCCAGCGAAAAAAGCAGAAAGAAGGAGGAATTTCAATACAGACTTCATAAAGAACCTTTTAGCGATGAACTTTGAGCCTTGAGCGATGAGGTATGAGCAATGAGGTGTCAGCCTTGAGCTATGAGGATCTTACTCACTGCTCATTGCTGATTGCTCACTACTCATTGCTCACTGCTATTTCACCTTTGCATACATTCCATTAAACTTCATGTTCCCCTGTTTCACGACAACACGGTAGAGACCGGCCGCGCCGACGGTGGAAGCCAAGTCCAGCGTTCCCGACCCGACCATCTTGCGGGCGACAATGCGACCCTGCATGTCGAAAATGCTTACCTGGACTTGCCCACTGCCCGCCAGGACCAAGTCGTTCCCGCGCAGGCGAACTGCAGGCTGTCCCGCACCGCCCTGAGCCGCAATCTTCGTAATACCGCTGGAATCTTCGCAAGATTCATCACCCACGCGGCACACGCCGGCGATGCTGAAACCGAACGCGTCGATATTCGGGGCACCGTCGGAAGTCGTCGACATGAACTTGAGTTCCGCCTCGCCCTGCGGCGCGTCGAGCACCACGTAAGCCGTGTCCCAGGTATCCCAGGAACCGGTCGGCGGGGCCTTCAAGTAATAATCGTGGTCCAAATAGGCATTGAACGTACGGTCGGCATTTCCACCGTTCGCATAGCGCACGGCAAGCGTCACATAGCCCGCTGCCGGGAACTTCAGCTTGTAAGAAGCAAACGACGTGTTGGAATTCTCCATGTTGTAGAACCCTTCGCCGATGAATCCGGTCCAGTTGTTCTCGGTATTACCGACACCGCTGTCCGGATTGCTCGCATCGATGAACCTCTTGATATCCTTGTCGACCGGCACTGAAGTCTCTTCACTCCCTTCGGGAGGAGTGTAGGGGACAAAGGTCACATCGTCCAAATTCTTGGGAGTCGTCGTCGGGAATGCCGTCAGTGCGGCCCCGTCACCCGTGTACTTCTCGGCAGTACCGCCCTCGTAAACAGCCGTGTACTGCGTCGAGGCGTTACCCATCTTGAAAGTATAGATGTACGGAGACTTCACGGTCGATACCGCCTGGCCGCTGACCTTGTTCCCATTGCCGTCGTACCAGCCAAGGAATTTTTTTCCATTTTTCGGGATTGTCTTGAGCAAAACAGTCATGCCCTGCGGATAATACGCACTGATAGATGTCGCCTCGGCAGAACCTTCCGGAGAGACCTTCACATCCACCTGGTACATGGGAGCCATGTACTCGCCGAGCTTTTTCACGACCGTATCCGAGTGGGCGCGCATCTGCTCGGTTATGATTCGTCCGTAAGCGTTCGCACCGTTCATCTGCAAATGCACCTGATCGGACTGGTCGGCCCCCAAATTCGAATATTCCGCCTTTGTGGAGAAATTGTAAACAAACTGCTGGGCATATTTTTCGCCCACAGAAATCATGTAGTTCGCAACCATCTCGCTCATGTCGATGAAAGGAACATTCAAGTCTTTGGCTAGTTGCTGGTTAAGCGCCGGGTAGCCACGATAGCTGTTATGGATTTGCGTCGGGGAATCGAAGATACAACGGCGAATCGGGCTCATGATGATAGGATTCGCCCCCTTGGCACGAACATCATCGACCATCTTTTTCATGTTGGACTTGTAAAAATCCTCGGTACTGTAATTGATGTCGTTAATCCCGAACTGGATAACCACGTAATCGCCGGGCTGCAGCTTTTCAGCAATGCAGTTACCGTTGGAACAGCCCTTCTTGAAGAACATGTCGTAGTAGCCGACAGCCGTGCCGCCATTCTTGTCCTTACCGCCACCACCCAGCGACATGCCGCCCTGGCCACGGTTTACGACCGCTGCCTTGTTCACGTCAAACCAATAATGAAAATCCTGACCCTGGCCCTGCTTGGGGTAATACCCATCCGCCCAATCCTGCATGGTGGAATCGCCAAGCATATAGATGGTCACCTTCGCCCACACGAGAGGGGTTGCAAGCATCGTAGCGATAACAGCAGGTTGCCAGATTTTATTCAAGAACTTCATAAGGACCAGGGGTTAGTGTTAGTATTTCGGGGTGACGAAGATATTCCTCTGCATCATCTTCCCGTCAAGTTTGACCTTCACGATATACATTCCTTCCGGGAGTACGCCGCGGTCGAGAGCAAGCACGGACTCGCCCGAAGCAACATCACCGGAGACGACTCCACGCATGGTGCCGGAAATATCGTAGAATTGAACTTCAACATATCCGGAAACCGAGGTAAAGAGCCTTCCCGTCGAAGGACTGTAGAAGAAGTTTCCATCGAGACGAGCAACAGGAAGGGCATTCGATTTGTCTTCGTAGATTTTCACGCCTGCGATATCAAAGTAGAAGGCATCCACATTGGCGCCGCCATTCTCAGTCGTAGACTTGAGCGTAACCGTATTCTTGCCCTTCTTTAGCTTAATCTTTATGTCAGAGGAACTCCATTTGGTCCATCCTCCCGTCTTTCCCATCTTGACCTTTCCGACTTCTTCGTCGTTAACAATCAAGGTCATATCGCGGGAAGCATCTCCCCCGTTTGCATAACGGATAGACATCGTCGTAGAGGATTTACTGGACGACTTGATCAGCCATGTCGCATAGCTTGACTTTGAATCCTTGAAGTCAAAGTAGCCCTTGCCTGTGTAGCCCTTGTTCTCTTTCTTCGTCGATCCCTTGCCTTCGCTAGGATTGGCAGCATCCACTACGGAGGTGTCAGCCTTCACCACCTTCGAGGAATCCTTCGGCGTTGTTTTGGAAGAATCCTTCGTATCGGTCTTAGACGTATCCGTTTTCGACGTATCCGGCTTGGCGGCTTCCTTCACGACAATTTCGCCCTTGACCGTCACATCTTCCGCCTTGCTGCCCACGGTCGTCACCTTAAACTTGAACGTACCCGACTTCTTCGGCGTGCCCGAAATCTTGACCGTCTGCGCCGCAGAATCGACCTTAGCTGACACTCCCGACGGAAGGCCTTCCACCTTGACTCCGGTGCAGAACAAATATTCGTAACCGAACGACTTTATCGACTCGCCCACAGTAACGGTTTGCTTTTCCTTACCGGACCCCGTCTTGGTGAGAACCGCATCCGGAGATACGACATATTCGTTATCGCCCACCGTATAAATTACAGGCGGTTTCAAGTTTTCCACCATATCCGGCAAGTAGTAACTTGTGTGAGGGGGCTGGTTGTACGCCGTATTCTGCCAAGCGATGGCTTCGCGGTATACAACATCGTGCATGAGCGTATGCAAGCGATACGGAGTCACCTCCGGAGTAGAAAGAATGTAAATCTTGGACGAATCCCTATTGGAACGGAGAATCAACTCTTCACGCCAGTCACCAAAGAGATCCGCAACAAGACCGGGGTACCTCCTGTTATAGTTGCCTCTCAACCCCAACACGGTAGCTCCGTCAAAATAAGTTCCAATCGTTTTGTCGACCGAATTGAACTTGGCCACATAGGAACTGTCCAAAAGTTCATCCTGCAAATCGCCATCGAAATAGATTCTAAAATTCGTCGGCACCACAGAGCTCATATAGTGGCTCCCGAAAGCATCCGGATCCGGGGTAAGTGACTCATCCAACTTGATTGTGTCTCCCTTGGCCGTATGCATTACGGGAATCACGGCAGACCACATTTCGTAGCCACGATGAGTGGAATCGATATCGGCTGCCATGGCACGGCCATTTTCCTTGGTGCTGGGAGGAGCATCCCCAAAAAGAATTTTTCCATCACCATCGCGAAGTTCTGCAGAATACTTGCCGTCCGTTGGCGAATGAACAGCCCAAAATTCGAGCCCCGGACGATCCGGATCCAAGTCACCCAAATGTCCCGCATACCCATATCCAAGGCCTGTGGAGTAACGCAACGTTCCGTCATGGTTCAATGCTGCCGCGCCATAGATAATTTCGTCCAAGCCATCGCCATCCACGTCACCAACAGAGATATTGAGGTTTCCCTGACTGTAAAGGCCTTTACCCGGAGTCTCGGATTTATGGAACCAGCGTTGCTTCAGGTTCTTGCCGTCAAAATCGTACGCCACCACGTAAGCTGCCGTGTAGTTACCTCGGGCAAAAATTGCACTCGGATGCACACCATCAAGATATGCCGTAGCCCCGAAAAAGCGGGCGCAACGATTCCCGTAGGTATCGCCCCAACCCTCAGAACTTGCATCCATTTTCCGAATACTACGAGGAGGTACGTAGTCGATTGTCGTAATCTCTGCGCCATCAGCCCCGTTAAACACAGTCAAATATTCCGGCCCCGTGACAATGATGCCCGATGTATTACGATAATCCTTGGAGGAATCGCCAATCACATTGCCCTTGCCATCGATAGTTCCATCGGCCGTGTTCACAATCATTTCGGCCTTGCCGTCGCCATCATAATCATAAACCTGAAATTGTGCATAGTGGGCGCCCGCACGGATATTCCGGCCTAAATTGATGCGCCAAAGTTTAGTGCCGTCCAATTTGTATGCATCAATGAACATCGTTCCCGTGTACGCGCCTTCGCCAGACTGCGCATTATCCTTGAAATTGCTCGGCATCCATTTCACGACCAGCTCGTATTCACCATCGCCATCCAGGTCACCGACGCTGATATCGTCGGGATAATACCCACAGATTTCGCCAGTAGGCATCGTCTGGTTGGCTGGGCGATCCAGCTGGAGCACCTTGTACGGGAAAGACCTCCCGCCAAAAGCTACTGTCGAATCAAAGACAACCGTCGCATTCTTCTTGTCGCCTTCCACGCTGTCCACGACAGCCGAGACCGTGTACTTGGACGTAGTCTTCCCATCCTTGTCCAAGTAGTTGGTCCCGTCCGTCTTACCGATCGTGGCAATTTTCACGCCATCGCGGTAAAGGTTGAATTCCGTATCGGATTTTTCGGTACCGAGGAGTCGCCAGGAAACAAGCATCCCGGATTTACCGACATTCGAGACGAGGAGACCCCGGTCCAATGCTTCCATCTGGCGGGGCAGAGCGAAAGACTGTAGCGGAAGAGCGAGAATAAACGCCCCGATGAACGCAAGAATGCCTAGACAAGATTGTTTTGTCATATTACCTCCTGACATGACAGTTTACTTTCCAAACATCCTTACCATTATACAAAAAAACTACTTACCGGGATTCGTTCCAAAACTTCGATACGGCGGCATTTTTGCCATCAATCCGAACCTTCACGACATACATGCCCTTCGGGAGCATTTTGCGGTCCAGGTTAATCACGTTGGCACCGGCCTTCACACTCCCGGAGACGCCCATACGCATCGCACCGGACATGTCGTAGAAATAAACCTCGGCAAAGCCTGCACGCGGCGTGTAGAGCATGCCGGTCCGCGGGTTGAACGCGACCCCGCTCCTGAACGGAACCATCGGAACAGCCACAGTCGTATCAGGCAACTTCTGCGTACCGTCGTAAATTTCCACGCCGTCAATTCCAAACGTGAACATGTCGAAATTCGGGCCGCCTTCGCTTGTTTCCGAGGTAAATTTCAGCGTGTTCACACCGGCTTTCAGAACCACATCCACCGATGCCTCGGAATATGTCGTCCAGGATTCGCCTGTCGAGGGGAAATCGACCGACCCGGCTGACACGCCGTTCACGCTCAGCGACATGTTGCGGGCTTCCTTGCCGCCGTTGGTAAAGCGTATCGTGAGCTTCGTCGTGGCTGCCGTCGGGGAGAAGATTTCCCAGGTGCCGTAGCTCGACGCCGAATTGGTAAAGTTGTAGTAGCCGTTTTTGAGGAAGCCCTCGTTGCTCTTTTCCGTGGCGCCCTCGCCTTCCTTCGGGGTCGAAGCGTCCAGTTCGGACTTCCCGTCGTTCACCACGGGAGCCGAGTCCGTGGGAGTCGGCGTAGGATTAGACGTAGTATCAGGTGCAGGGGCGGGGACCTCACCCACCACGTACATGTCCGGCTGCTTGAGCGACTTTACCGCATCCGGCAAGTAGTAGCCCAAGTGAGGCGGCTGGTTGTAGGCCACGTTCTGCCAGGCAATCGAGACGCGGTAATGCGAATCGTGCATCAGCGTGTAAACGCGATAGGGAGACGTAAACGGAGTCGTGAAGACAATGACCTTCGAAGGGTCGGAAGCGGAACGCACGATGAATTCCTCGCGCCAGTCGCCAAAGAGGTCGGCCACGATGCATGGGTTCGCCTTGGTCCAGTTGTTGAGCGAAGCGCCTTCCACGTTGTAGAAACTGAAGAGGCGGTCCAAAGTCTTCTTGCTGGAATTGTACTTTTCGATCTTTCCGCCAGTGGCGCCACCGTTTTCCACCGTCGGGCTACCGGTACCGTCCATCAATTCGTCCTGCAGGTCTCCATCGAAGTAGATGCGGAAATTCTGCGAAAGGCCCGTCGTGGTGACGACCTTTCCATTAACGGAGCGGGCGCCCTTGCTGGTACCGGACCACATTTCGAAACCGCGATTCGTGGAATCGATATCGGCAGCCATGCCGCGACCGTTGTCCACGTTCCCGGCCTCGGTCTGGGTCGTTCCCCAAATGACCTTGCCGTCCTTGTCGCGGAATTCTTCGCTATACTTGTTCTGCTTGTCCTCATGGACATCGTATAGTTCCAAACCCGGATGGTCCGGATCCATGTCTGAAAGGTGCATGGCGTCGCCGTGACCGAACCCGGTGCGGTAAAGGAGCGTACCGTCGGACTTGAGGGCTGCAGCGCCAAAGACAATCTCGTCCTTTCCGTCGCCGTCGAGGTCGCCCACGGAAAGGTTATGGTTGCCTTCGCCGTAGAGTCCTTGGCCAGACTTGTCGGACGTATGTTTCCAGCGTTCCTTGAGGTTCTTGCCGTCAAAATCGTAAGCGACAAGGTAGGCCATCGTGTAATAGCCGCGATTCATGATGACACTTGGATGCACGCCATCGAGGTAAGCCACGGCCGCAAGCATGCGTTCGCTGCGGTTGCCGTAGGTATCGCCCCAGGAATTCGTAATATTGCGCTTGGGCCAGTAGTCAATCGTGGTCACCTCTTCACCCGTGCGCCCGTTGAACACCGTCAAGAATTCGTTGCCGCTCATGATGCGGCCGCCAGACGTCCGGTAATCCTTGCTTGCGTCGCCAATGACTTTGCCCTTGCCGTCGACCGTACCGTCGGAAGTCTTCATCACGATTTCGGCAATTCCGTCGCCATCGAGATCGTAGACCATGAACTGCGTGTAATGCGCACCGGCGCGGATGTTCTTACCGAGGTCGATACGCCACAGGCGCGTGCCGTCAAGCTTCATGCCGTCGACAAAGACAGAGCCTGTATAGCCGTCCTTCGAGTTGTCCTGTGCATTGCTCGGATCCCACTTGAGGACCAGATCCAGCTGGCCGTCGCCATCGAGGTCACCCACGCTCATGTCGTTCGGGGTGTAGGTACACGTCGAGCCATCCGGCATCTTTTGCGACGCCGGGACATCGAGCTTCAAGACCTTGTAGGGGAAATTGACGTTGCCTTCCTTTTTCGAATCGGTAAAGACAATTTCGGCAGCAGACTTTCCGCCTTCCTTGCCGCCCGACACGGCGGCCACCGTGTACTTGGACGTAGCCTTGCCGTCCTTGTCGAGATAGTTCGTCCCGGCAGTCTTGGCGATGGAGGCAATCTTTTCGCCGTCACGATAGAGATTAAACTCGACATCTGGAGCGTCGGAGCCCAGCAAGCGCCAGCTGACAAGCATTCCGGAACCAACGTTCGCGACAGTAAGACCGCGAGTCAGGTTTTCCATCTGACGTTTTTCGGCAAACGACGGAACGGAAAGGGCAAGCGCCAAGGCAGAACAAACTGCCACCGTTCCAAGACTCTTTTTTCTTTTCATAGCAACTCCAGACATAAAATTTCCCATAGGGCCATACACCTTTCCATGAAAATAACTTTTTTTATAAAAAAAGTCCACACTTATAATTGTTTTTTTTATTTCAAGGATAATTATTTGGAAAAAAAGAAAAGAGAATTGTCCACATATCAAAAAAAGCTTTCTGGAAGCATTTTGTTATCCGTTTTTTACATTTCGCCCCAAAAAACGCCCCAAATAGACAAATAATTTTCATATAAGAAACACGCCCTCGGACAATCCATGCGATTTACTATCTTTGTGCCTAATGGCGAAGTGGATAAAAAACTTTTCCTGGGAAAACCTATTTGATGGGATTGCGGCAAAATCACCCGATTTTGTTAAAATCGTTGTGGTCGCCGGAAAATCTTTTCTCTACTACCATGGCCTTACCCGTGCAGCGGCACTTACCTACACGACTATCCTCGCCGTCATCCCGCTGCTCATCCTCCTGACCTCAATTACGCTCGCCGTCGGGTTCGGAAACTTCATCTCGGACTACCTGCCCCACCTGCTGGACATGTTCAGCTTGGACTGGCCCACAGAGCCCATAGTCGCGCTTATCGAAAACGCAGAACACGTCCCCATCGGCAAGCTCGGGATTATCGGTGCGGCAGGCTTGTTCATCACGTTCATCCTCGCCTTCGGAAGCCTGGAATCGAACTTCAACGTCGTCTGGGAAAACAAGACCTCCCGAACTCTTTGGAAACAGACCTGCATCTACACGCCTTTCCTCCTCATCCTGGCGGGCTTTATCGGCCTCTACGCCGGGTTCGTGAACCACGTGCAGGAAATCCTTTCCACCATCATCATCGACGGTTTCCACTTTTCGCATTCCTTCCTGACCCTGCTAATCAACGCCTTCTGGTACGTGACCTTCCACGTCATCCTGTTGCTTTTCATCTTCATGATGCTCTACGCGCTCCCGTCCCGACCCGACAAGAAGGGAGTCTACACGAAGCGCAAGCTCTACTGGACGTCCGTACTGGCGACATTCCTCGCCTGGCTTTCCATTTTCATCTATGTCAAGATCCTGATGCTCATCCAGACCGCCATGGTGAACAGGATGTCCATCTTTTATGGCTCTTTGGCCTTCATTCCCCTGGTTCTCTTCTTGCTTTTTGGCATCTGGGTGATTATTTTATGTGGGAACAGCCTCGTCTGGACCATTTGCCACTGGCCCGAGGCGGGTAAAAAAACATGGAACTGGCAAGGAGGCTCGAAAGACCTATGAGATTCGGAAAAATTATTTCTGCAGTTGCACTCGCCCTCGCATTCACCTCCGGCGCACACGCCGAACTGGCCGGGATGAACGACCATGCAACCGATAGCACGAGCAAGAACCGTTCCTGGTCCGGCCTTATAGGAATCAGCGGCGGTAACTCGATGATTGCCCGCGACGGGACTATTTTCATGAGCGTCCGCATCGGTGTGCAGTGGAACGACATCGTCGCGAACGGTGCCTGGGCAACCTTCCTCATGGACGACGTGCAAAATCCGAACGTCAAACATAACGAACTGGTCAACTACAATGCCTTTGGCCTCTTTGCCGAACTTTTCCCGTACCGTAACGGCGCTTTCGCCATTTCCGTCCCGATCGCTGTCGGTGGTGGCGTAGTCAACGCTATCGAAAAGGGCGACGAAGCCTTCTCTCCCGAAGACAAGTTCTTCACGGGTGAAATAGCACTCCACTTCAACTACCGCATAACACGCATGCTCGAAGTCTCCATCGGCGGCGGTTACCGCATGTTCGCCGGCATTTCCGAGAACAACCTCGACGATATGGACTTCTGCACCCCGTTCGGAGAACTCCGGTTCACGTTTAAGGAATAGGGGTTAGGGGCTAGGATCTAGAGGCTAGGAAGCTGGAGCCTCGAACCTGGAACCTCGAGCCTCATTGCTTTTACCATGGACAAAGTCATTTCCATACGCGGGTGCAGGCTGCACAACCTGAAAAATGTCGATGCCCAGTTCCCTCTGGGCAAGATTACAGTTGTTTGCGGTCCATCGGGCTGCGGAAAGTCAACACTCGTACTCGATACCCTGCACGGGGAATCCAAGCGCCGTTATCTGGAAACACTCTCCCCCTTTGCCGCTGAATTGCTAGGCGGGCGAAGGATTATCCCCATCGATAGCGCCGAAGGGCTGCCCGCAAGCCTCGCCGTCGGGCCGAGCCATGGCGAAGCCCCCGCGAAGGCGTATGCCTTGAGCCTTTCGGAATGCGATAGCACTCTGCGCGGGCTGTTCGCGAAGTTTGCAAGCCCCGCTTGCCCCGTATGCGGGAAGCCGATGGAATGCCAGAGCCGCGAGGAGATTATCAAGGAAATCGCAGGACTGCCGCAAGGGAGCAAGCTGCAGTTTTTCGCGCATCTCCCCACCAGCCGCACCAGCCTCGACAAGCTGGCCGCCGTATTCTTGGCGCAGGGATTCACCCGCGCCATGGCCGATGGCGTCAGTTATTCACTGGCCGACCTCACCGAAAACGAAAAGAGAATCGTTCCCGAAGAATTCTTCATCGTCGTGGACCGCGTGATTGTCCGCGAGAACACGCGTACCCGCATTGCCGAAGCCGTGGACGGGGTCCTGAAACTCACCCACGGCGAACTCGTCCTCGACATCAACGGCAACCGGAAGCTCTACAGCACGGCACCTCGCTGCCCCGACCACGGAGCACAACAGTCCCGGCCACTCCAGCCGGAAGACCTTTCCCCCTACTCGCGCACGAGCGCCTGCCCCACCTGCGGCGGCACAGGAAACATCGAAAAAAACGACACCGCCGAGGACTGCCCCGACTGCAAGGGACTCCGACTCAGGCCAAACCTGCTCCAATCGGTCATCGACGACTCCACCTGGAAGGACTTGCTCGAAACTCCGTTCGCCAAGCTCGGGCAAAAACTGCACCAGCTGTTCGACAGCCGCCTGAACGCGAACCAGAAGCCCGCCTTCAACGCGCTCCTCGACCGCATCGAGGCCATCAACGAACTCGGCATCGGCTACCTGACCGGCGGCCGCAGCGCAACCACCCTTTCGGGCGGCGAAATCCAGCGTCTACGCCTTTCGAGCCTCAGTACTGGGCACCTGAACAACCTTCTGATTGTCCTTGACGAACCCGCCAGCGGGCTCCACCAGTGCGATGTGGAGGCGCTCTGGAAAGTCCTCAAGAAAGTCCAGTCCCGAGGGAACACGCTCGTGCTCATCGAGCACAACCCGGGCATCATCAAAAAGGCCGACTGGATTATTGAAATGGGACCGGGAGCCGGCGAAAAAGGCGGAGAAATCTTGTTCCAGGGAACAGCAAAAGAGGTGCTGGAAAATCCGCAATCGCCGACAGGTGCGTGGATTAAGAGTTTAGACGAACGACGAAAGACGAACGACGAAAGACGAGAGACGAACGACGAAAGACGAGAGACGAACGACGAAAGACGAGAGACGAAAGACGAAAGAAAAAAGGAAAAAAGCGAGAGGAAAAAGATTGTCATTGCGAGCAACGCGAAGCAATCCCACAAAGATTCCATCGACATCAAGAACTTCGCAATGTTCGATATGAAGCCGGTCAGCGCTCATTTCCCGGTGCAAAAGTTCAGCGTCATCACGGGCGCAAGCGGCAGCGGCAAGTCCACGCTCCTGTTCAAAAACCTCGCCCCCCGCGCCAGTCAGGGCGAGTTCGAAAACCTCGGCATCCAGGCGCTCTCCGTCCTTTCGACAGGCGACTTCCACGGGAACCGCCGCAGTACGGTCGCCTCGGCAATCAGCCTGAACACGATGCTCCGTGATTTGTTCGCAAAACTCCCCGAAAGCAAGGTACGCGGCTACACTGCATCTAAGTTCGCAACGCACGCCCCCGGCGGCCGCTGCGAAAACTGCAAGGGCGAAGGCGTGCTTTACGACCCCGCCGGCTACGAGGAAACCGAATGCCCCGTCTGCCTCGGCAAGCGCTTCAAGGACGAAATCCTCGAAGTCCGCTTCAAGTCGCTATCCATCGCCGACATCCTCGATTTAGAAATCGGCGAAGCCTACAAGCTCTTTATCAACCTCAAGCCATTTGCAGACAAACTAAAACCATTGGTCGATACGGGTCTCGACTACCTTAAACTCGGGCAAACCACCGCCCACCTTTCCGGCGGCGAACGCGCCAGGCTCCGCCTTTCCATCGCGCTTGCCCGTGCCAAGGCACCCAACACGCTGTTCCTTTTCGACGAACCCGCCCGCGGGCTCCACCAGAAGGACATCCAGCATTTACTCGACCTTATCCGCGGCCTCACCGAAGCGGGCCATACCGTCATCGCCATCGAGCATGCGCAGGATTTCGTGAATGCGGCAGATTACGCCGTAGAACTGAGCCGATAAAAATCCGCCCCGATAGGCAAAAAGTTTTATAGATTTTAAATGGATGCCATAAAACGGGAGGGTCTCCATGCATAAAATCCGCTATTTTGCAACCGCAATGATTTCGGCGCTATGCCTTTTTGCATGTTCGCAAACCGTAGAAGCCCCTTCCCAAGACGAAGAAGACGCAACCGCATACTCTTCGTCCTCCTCCAAAAGCAAAAAACAAGACTCTTCTTCGAAAAACAACCAAACTAAGAAATCTTCGAGCTCGGTATCTTTCGATTGGGATGATGAAGATGACATCGGAGGCTTTGTTATCGACACGGCTCAAATCACACGGTCCCCCATCGAGTTCACAGGAGAAAAGAAGGATTGCGATTTTTCCGTTGACGATTCCGTATGGACCATCGAGCAAGTTGACTCAAATTCCTCATCCATTTCATACATCACCTTCGACGAAAAAACGATGGAAATAAAAATGGATGTCGAAGCCAAAAACGATCCCGACAAGACCTGCGAAGAATCGCTTGGCATCTGGACATTCACGATAATTCTTGTCGGCGGCAAAGATGTCGACGGCAACTGTACCGAAGACGGCTTTGCAGCAACGGGAACCCTTGTCGACTCTACCCGCACAATACGGGACAAGAAAGACGTCTACAAGGAAATCTGCAAGTAAAAATGTATATTGGGGAAAAAATAAAGAGTTTGGGTATTATGAAAAAAGTTTTCTTTATTCTAGCTTCTGCCTGCGCCATATTCTTCGCTGCCTGTGGTGACGATGGTTCTTCTGCGTCTTTTGAAGATACCGAAAAAAGCCTATCCTCCTCGTATACCGACGACAGCTCCGACAGTAAGGATATAAGTTCCAGCAGCAAGAGCAAAAGTTCAAAGAAACAAGATATTGATTCCGACAATGAAACCGAGAACTCCGACAGCAAGGACAAAGGTTCAAAAAAACAAGATGAAAACTCTAGTAGCAAGGGTAAAAGTTCCAAAAAACAAGATGCTAGTTCCGACAGCAAATCAGGAAACTCCGACAGCAAAAAATGGAGTTCCAATGGAATTGACCCAAGAAACATCGTGGTTTTCACAGAAGGCTATTTGAACAAAGGGAAATCCAGAAACCAATTCTTGCTTAGCACGCCCAATACGGGAGAGTGCAAATTAAACGAGACCAAGACAGAAAAGTCTGTTTCTTGGGAACCCGTAGATAGAGCGTATGAAATGAACATAGAGCTGGAGGGCGACAAAATTTTCTTCCACCTGGACTCGGGCGTCACTTGTGTACTTGTTGGCGGTTCTGCCGAAAATATGGACGGAACATGGACTACGGATTCCGTTATAATTACTCAAGAAAGCAGTTATTCCACCTGGATAAAGCAACTCGATTGCATTCTCGAGATTTCCAATAACGAATTCGCCTTGACTTTGGCTTGGAAAGAAGACTCTACAAATGTTGCGGATTCTTCAGAAATTGAATTTCAAAAGACCCGCATGAAACAGAACTTTTTCACTTCAGACCTTATGTATTATATCTGCCTGGTCTTGAACGGGGAATCAAATATATCGCTCTACATAGACGATTTATTTACAGGCTCAATTGGATATTCCGCTCTCGTTTCGGGAAATTCGAAAAAATTCGACATAACCTATGGCAATATCGAAAACGACATTCAGACATTTACCTTTAATGGCACGACATACACAGCAACCTTAGACAGTTGCATAAATAAAGAATACCAAGGGAGAGAAATCTTCGTGACCGTGACGAGGGACGACACGATTTGTAAGTGGCACCAGGTTGAAAGATATGTGACCCGAGAATATTGCAATAACAGAAACATTGAGCACCTGAATACAGATAAGCTCATTTATTCCCAAGGCGAAAGAGTCGTAACCAAGTACTGGGATGGCAACAAAGACGAGTTTGAGGAATGCCTCAAAAACATAGCCACGCCGCCTGCCGACTCCTTGTAAAGCATCTCACTGGATCCATGCAATTCCAGCGAGAACTTATTTTTCACATTATTCCAACGTTGCACGCGCCGCGATAGTGTAAATCGCAGTCACGTCCTTCGCCTTGAGCGGTACGAATCCCCAGCCGTCGCCCGGGTTGAGTTTCCTGACGAGAGTCGGGATGTCCTCTTCCTTTGCGCCGAGTTCGGCAAAGTTGATGGGCATGCCGATGGAATGCAGGAACTTGCGGAAAGCCTTGATACCTTCGAGGGCTGTAGCCTTCGGGTTCTCGAAATTCATCTGACAGCCGAACACTCGCGTAGCCATTTGGGCAAAGCGCATCACGTTGTGGTCCACAACGTATTCCATCCAGGCGGGCATGATGACAGCGAGGCCCGCGCCATGGGCGCAGTCATAGAGCCCGGAGAGCTCGTGCTCGATTGCGTGACTGTTCCAGTCCTGACTGCGCCCGCAGCCCACAAGACCATTGTGGGCTACCGTCCCCGCCCACATGATGTTGGCTCGGGCCTGGTAGTTGGCGGGGTCGGCCATGACGCGAGGCCCTTCCTTGAGCATCGTGATGAGCAAAGCCTCGCAAAGGCGGTCCGTCGTCTCGACCTCGAGCGTATTCGTGAAGTAACGTTCAAAAACGTGGGCCATGATATCGGTGATGCCGCAGGCCGTCTGGTATGGCGGCAAAGTACAAAGGAGCGCCGGATTCTGCACCGCAAATTTCGGACGGATCACGTCCGCACCGATATCGCGCTTGAGCATGCCATCTTCCTTGGTCACGACGGAATCACCGCTGCCTTCGGAACCTGCGGCGGCAATCGTCTGCACCACGCCAATCGGGAGCGCCTTCGTGACGGGCAGTTTTTTTGCATAAAAATCCCAGAAATCGCCATCGTAGAGCGCACCCACGGCAATGCCCTTGGAACTGTCGATAGTGGAACCGCCGCCAACAGCCAAGATAAAGTCCACGCCGCTCTTTCGCACCATATCAATGCCTTTGTAAATCAGCGTATCACGCGGATTCGGCTTCACGCCGCCAAGTTCCACGAAGGCAACGCCTGCAGCATGAAGCGAAGCCTTCACACGGTCAATCAATCCCGAACGCACCGCGGAGCCGCCACCGTAGTGGATAAGCACCTTGGTACCACCATACTTTTTGACAAGTTCACCGCATTCTTTTTCGCGGTCCAAACCGAATACAAATTCCGTGGGGCTGTAGAAATTGAAGTTGTCCATGTTCCATCCTTTCGTTTTTGCTAAAAAAATACAAGAATTTATGCATAAAAAACGACATTTACCTGCATTTTTCTGTGTACAGGAGGAAACATCAATCAAGTTGGCAACAGGAAGGAACGAATTTACGGAGGATTTCTACTTAATTCTGTCACCGCAAAAATCCTGGCGGCCGCATTTTTGGCAGTGCGATCCCATCCAGAGCGTATCAAACTGTTCAATAGCGGGTTCAACGATCGCCGGGTCGTTCGTGAGGATACCCGCCTCGAAGTTACGCCGCAAGGAACTCTTCATGCCAATACCCGCACCTGTGAGATTTGCCGACCCGATATATGCCGTTTCCAAATCGAAAATCATCATCTTGAAATGCACCCGCGGGCACATCACTCGTTCAAGATCGGTTGCAAGAATCTTGTATCGGTCAAAATCCTCGCGAAAATTCGGCCCCGGCTCCTTCGCATGAATCAATCGTACAGCCACGCCACGCTTCAGAAGACCAGCGATTTGCCCCAACAGAGGAATCGCATCGCCATTCCGCTTCACATAGAC
This sequence comes from Fibrobacter sp., assembly GCA_017412605.1. Classification (GTDB taxonomy): domain Bacteria; phylum Fibrobacterota; class Fibrobacteria; order Fibrobacterales; family Fibrobacteraceae; genus Fibrobacter. The sequence goes on from JAFPWY010000008.1 coordinate 42,413, forward strand.
ATCCTTGATATCGGCGGTACCAATCCACAACGTATTACGAACTTTTGCGATTCGCGAGATGACTTCGGAGTAATGCTCCTCGTTCTGGATGTATTTTGTGAATGTGGGCATGGAGGGAAATATAGTATAACCGCGCAACAACTAATGTCGCGGGCCTAGATTCCCCCACAACCAGGCAAAACTATGCCACGATATCCATCAGGTCGTAGTACATGAGACGCGTATGCGGGTCGTCATCCTCGGCGTTCATGAAGCGAAATCCATTCTTTTCGTAGAACGGCACAGCATTCAAGTAGGCATCCACAGTCAGGAAGCGACAAGGTGTACTCCCGGATTGTCATTGCGAGCCTCGTCGAGGCGAAGCAATCCCAATCTAAATTCATAATTCATTCTCAAACATGTCATTCCATTTGGGATTTTGCGACTCAATTAGCTCTATTTTCTTTTTCCGATTGCCAGCCTTTATCTGCTTTTCTCGCAATATGGCATCCCTTATATCTTGAAAATACTCACAATGCCCTAATTTTGTCACATTATACTTGGCAGTAAATCCATGAAGCCTTTGCTTATGTTCAACCATTCTTCTATACAAATCATTGGTAACACCTGTATAGAGAACACCACGTGGTTTATTGAAAAGTATATATACCGCCGGTTTCATAATATGCATGACGGAGATTGCTTCGGCCCCTAAAGGGCCTCGCAATGACAAACAAACCTAAATTTCTTTATCGCCTTAGTCGAACGCAGTCTGACAAAATCTAAGCGGTTCTTGTCTATACATGCTTGAACCACGGGTCAATACCTCCGTTGGCTTCTTCACGGGCACGCTGTTCTGCCATACGGGCCAAAAACCGGCGAGCATCCTCGCCGAACAAAATCGGGGTTTCTCAAGCGAAGTTACTGCGCAGGGAATTCCTCGAACGCCTTGCTATTCGCCTGCAAGTCGTTGCCTTTCCAGTCAAAGAGCGCGGGGCCCCAGGCGCCGCTGAGCGTCGGTTCCCAGAAGAACGTACCTATCCAGCGGTCCATTCCCTTTATCATCTCGTTCGTGCGCTTGCGCGAGCCGTCGTAATTGTAGTGGTTGTCCGAATCGCCGCCGTTGTATTCCACGACCATAAATTCCAGGTCCGGATAACTCGAGGTGACCGTCTGGAAGAGCGATTTCCAATCATCGGGAGCCTTGTCGCCATACGCCGTGTAGGCGGAGAATCCCATTATATCGGCGGGAACTTTCTGGTTCTTGAAGATTTCCGTCATCCACCAGGTGACCGTATTGGCCTGACGGATGCGTTCGATGTGCAGCACAGTCTTTGTGGAGGGCGAAACTTCCTTGACCGCCTTGATGCCCGCCTTGAAGTACTTCGCCGCGTTCGCCTTGCCGCTCGCAGTACCCATGTCGCCGTTGATTGCGGTAGAAGCCTTGTCCACGCCGTTACCCCAGCAGTCCGTGCTGCTGTTCGGCACATGGACAAGAATTCCGGGCGTCGTCTCGTTGCCAATCTGCACCATCTCGGGAACCGCATTCACCTGCTTGAGGGCTTTCATCAAATCGAGAGTGTAGGCATAGACGGAATCGGCAAGGGCATCGGAGCTGCCGACCTTGCGCCAGCGCTCGGGAATAATCTGCTTGCCGGGATCAGCCCAGTTATCGCTGTAGTGGATATCGAGCAAGAAGGCCATGCCGGCAGCCTTGATCTTTTGTGCGTAGGCGACGATATGATCCTTGTCGGCGTAGGCCTCGGCCTCGTGACCGCAACCCGACGCGGCATAACCGTACTTTGCCTTGGGATCCACGAAGGTCTTCAGGCGGATGGCATTGAAGCCGTGGTTCTTGAGCACCGTGAAAATGTCCGACGCCGTTCCATCCACGTCGTAGACCTTGGTCTTGTTGCGCTCGTATTCCTGCACGGTCGAGATGTCGGCGCCCATGTAAAAGTCGAAATTGAAAAACTGCTCGGAAGCGGTTGACGTCGGAGGTTCCGAACCTGAAGATTGCGGAGGAAGCGAACCGGAAGACGTTGAAACGGACGACGAAGCCGGAGTCGCCGACGAGGACGGGCCGGCAGACGATTCGGCCGGGCCATCGCCAGAAGAAGGCTCAGACCCCGAAGATGCCGCTTTTTCTCCTGATGACGCGGGGTTATCCGCAGAAGACACCGATTCGCCGGAAACAGACGAGCCCGCCGATTCCGGCCGAGAGCCCGAACTGCCCGAAGCAGCCGACAATCCTTCCGCAACCGAGGACGATGACTGCAAAGCCGAGCCATCCCCTACCACTTCGTTACCGGGGCCTGCCGAATTTTCATCGGAATCACCGGAGCACCCCGCCAAGGCAATCGCGGCACATGCAAAAAAAGCTGAGAGAAAAAAACTCCTAAAACCCATGCCCTTAATATATATCCAAAAGCCGCCTAAGTGACGGCTCTTTCCAAGGATTTTGACCGTTTGTCGGCGACAAGTTCCTTTTCTGCCCTGGAAATGAAATCGGGAATGGAATCACCGGACTTGTTCCAAATGGTATAGCCAATGCTCAACCGCAAAGGGAACTTCAGGTGCTCACCGTTCTTCGTCAAAATCATAAGGATGTTTCTGCGCAGGTAGAGGGCATCAGAAAAATCGTTCAGTTCAGCAACGACAACAAACTCATCAGCAGCGTAGCGAGCGATAAAGTGGCCAAGATGCCCGCACACGCTCTTTAAAGCGTTCCCCACTATCTGCAAAACAATATCCCCCTGAAGGCGGCCAAAGTTATCGTTAATGTCCCTGAACTTGTCGATATCGAGCATGAACAGGAACAGTTGCCTATTCTTGCGCAAATTCTGGACTTTATGGTCAAGGAAGCGATTCAGGTGGTTACGGTTGTTTAACCCGGTGAGCGAATCGATGGAAATCCGCTGGGACTGCATGTTGACAAAGATAATCAGGACCGAAATCGTAAGCCCGATGGAAATGGACGGCGTTCCCGGAAGAAAGTGCATCTGCAAGAACATTACCAGAAGCGGCAAGACGACAATGGACGAAAAGGCCATGTTTATGCTGCGGTCGGAATAGAACCGCTTCATAAAAATTCTGATAAACGAAATGGTACTCGGAATCAGCAAGTAGAGACCGCACACGACCATCTGGAGGAAGAAGTAGGGGCCTCTGCAGTAGAAGCCGTTTTCGTCAAGGCTGAACAGCCACCCCGTCCAGAAGGAACAAGCAATCGCAATCAGAATAGCCACCAGCGGAACTATGGAAACCCAGCGGAGCCACCTGCCGTTCCACAACAAATTGCACAGCGTGCTCATCGCATACTGATACCACGAGAACGTGAGCATAAGCCCCACGACAAAATACACCGAGTTCAGGAAAAGGTTCAGGACAGGATAGCTAGACTCGAAAAAGACGAAACAAAGACAGTCGACCATGTTCAAGATTGCCGCATGAGCCATGATGCTCGCCAGCAAAGTGGAGTTGACGTTATAGTCGACCTCCGATTTTACCTTTAAAAGTAAAATTACGCAAATAATCGAGCAAAAAGCAAGTAACTCTACAAATAAGGGTTCAGTCATACAATCCCCAGAATCAATCCAACCTTAAGGAAAGGTAATAAAAAAAAGAAGAAAGTGCACCTCTATCGAAAAAATTATTATTTACAGCATGAGTGACCAGAAAGAAATTGATTTTTCCCGTTATTTTGAACTGAAGAAGCAACTTGAAGAAGCGAGCCGCCTATATTACAAGGACGGCTTTTCGCCGATGAGCGACCAGGACTTTGACTTCGGGCTCAAAGAACTTGAAAAACTGGAAAAAGCCTATCCGGAATTGCGCGGGAAGGCCACACTCACACAGCAGGTCGGCAGCGACCTCACGAACGATTTCGCCAAAGTGGCCCATGCCGTGCCGATGCTCAGCATCGCGAACGTGTACAGCGCCGAAGAAATGGCTGAATTTGTACGGGCTGCGGAGGACGGAATAGAATCTATCGCCCCAGCGGGGCTCCAGAATGACGTGCCTCGGGCTTCGGGCCTCGAGCCTCATACCTGGATCTGCGAGCGCAAGATTGACGGCGTGAGCCTTGCCGTCATCTACGAAAACGGTCGTCTGAAACAGGCCGTCACACGTGGCGACGGTGTTCAAGGCGACGAGGTTACCTTGAACGCACTCACCATCGCGGACATTCCCGAAACTTTGGATGCAAAGAAATTGAAAATCGATCCCGGCGAAATCCCGCAGGGCACATTCGAGGTTCGTGGCGAAGTCTACATGGAACGAGATGCCTTTGAACGCCTAAACGAGCGGTTCATTTTAGAGGGCAAGAAGATTTTCCAGAACCCGCGCAATACAGTTTCGGGTTCACTCAAGCTCAAGAGCGTGGCCGAATGCAAGACTCGCCCGATGCGCTTCTTCGCCTACCACATTCCGCAGAGCAACAACAGGACGCACGAAGAAAACCTGCTGCAGCTGAAGAAACTCGGATTCCATACAAATGAATACTGGAAAGCCGACACCGTCGACGAAATCATGAAGATTTCGGAGCAGATTGGCGCAAGCCGCGACAACCTCCCCTTCGACATTGACGGCATGGTCGTCAAGCTGAACGATTTGCAGATGCAGCGCGAGCTCGGTTCCACGAGCAAGAGCCCTCGCTGGGCCATCGCCTACAAGTTCAAGGCAGAGCGAGCCTATACCCCGCTCCTCTCCGTAGAATTCCAGGTCGGCCGCACCGGTGCGGTCACGCCGGTGGCGAACCTCGCACCCGTGCGCCTCGCGGGCACCACGGTCAAGCGCGCCACCCTCCACAACTTCGACGAAGTCGCCCGACTGGACCTTCACTTCGGCGACACCGTCGGCGTCGAGAAGGGCGGCGAAATCATCCCGAAAATCACCGACGTCAAGAAAGAACTCCGCCCGGCCGGGGCACTCCCCGTGACCGCCCCCGACAAATGCCCTGTCTGCGGGGAACCGCTCACACATGTGGACGGCGAAGTGATTCTCCGCTGCGAAAACATGCACTGTGCGGCGCAGGTGCAATGCCTATTCGAACATTTTGTGAGCCGCGAGGCCATGAACATCGAGAACCTCGGCCCCGCCCTCATCGCAAGCCTGATTGCCACAGGCAAAATCAAGCGCATTCCGGACCTTTACCGCCTCACGATCGAGGATCTCGAATCGCAGGAACGCATGGCCAAGAAGAGCGCGAAGAACGTCTTCGACGCCATCGCTGCATCGAAGGAACGTAGCCTCGAGAACCTGCTGCACGGCCTCGGCATCCGCTTCGTAGGCCGCACCAGCGCCCGAAACCTCGCGAAGCACTTCCGTACGCTCGAGGCCATCCGCACCGCGACAGTCGAAGATTTGCAGAACGTGAACGACGTCGGCGAACGCATCGGGAAATCCGTTTACGAATTCTTCCACACGCCGCTCTACACGAACGAAATTGACGAGCTCGTGGCCCTCGGGCTGCCCACCGAATTCAAGGGAGTCGTGAAGACGCTATTCCAGGGGCAGACCGCGGTTATCACCGGGACGCTCCCGAACATGGACCGCGATGAGGCGCGCAAGCTCATCGAAGAGAACGGCGGCAAGGTCAGCGGTTCCGTAAGCAAGAAGACGAGCTGGGTGCTCGCAGGCGAAGCTGCCGGAAGCAAGCTCACCAAGGCGAACGAACTCGGCATTCCCGTGCACGACGAGGCCTGGCTTTTAGAGCAAATCAACAATACAAATACAGAAAGGCCCGCCGCAAGCGGCGAGCCCGAGCAAACCAGCCTATTCTAGGCTATTCTGTTACCGGAGCCGGGTCTGTTATAGGAGCCGGATCTGTGGCCGGAATCGAATCCGTTGCAGGCGCAGGATCTGTTGCTGACGTCGAATCTGTGGCCGGAGCAGGATCTGTTACCGACGTTGAATCTGTTGCAGGCTCAGGATCCGTTGCAGGAGTCGGGTCCGGTGCAACTATAGACGGATTTTCAAAGTCAGCATCGCTCATCCCGTAGAAGCGAACGTCATCCAACCAGATTTCGAGTTCCTCGTCGACGACCTGGCCGTAAGAGGATCCGTTGCTGAACTGGAGATTGCGGACATCGTCGTTATGTTCGAGCCACTCGGCACCGAGACCTTCCAGTTCGGACCACGGGCTGGGAGTCCACTGATCAAACCAGATTGTGTACTGCTTCCACTCCGACGTCAGTTCAATTTCGGTGCTGAACGTACCCCAGTTCTGCTTGCAACACTTTTCAGCATAGTCGGTCACCCAGGAGACCTTGAACTCACCCTTACCCTTGGCCCAGAAGGTCAGGGCCTTGAGGTTTGCGAAGTTGGCGCGCTTTTCACTGGTATAGAACCCGGCTCCGAAGCCTGCCCACGGATAGGAATCACCCAAGAGGTGCAGCTTGAAGTACAGACCGCGACCTTCATGACCTTCGCTCGTAATCAGTTTCTCGAAGTTCGTCGCCGTGTAATTGTTAGTCGTGTCGTCAACCATGACCGAGGTAACAAGCGTATCGCCGCCGGCCATAGTGACCGTACTCGTAAAGTCGCAGTAGGCGTACCAGCGGCCAGCGGCGCTGTCCACCGGGTTCCCTTCAGCGAGAGTCAGCTTGGCGGAAAGAGCCGTGACGTTGATGTTCGCGCCCTCGTTCTGGTCGAAATCGTCCAGAAGCACATACTTGAGCGTGTCAAGGCTCGGGTATTCCGCTTCCTCAAACGTCATCACGGGATGGAGCAAGGCACGCATCAGAGGTGCGTTCCACTTTCCAGTAGTTTCGTCATACACACCAAAACCGCTGCAGAATTCCCAGTAGGCCCAGCCGAATCCCATCTTATTGGCAAGATCAGCCATGAAGGTCGTCCAGGTTTCGCGGGAAACGCTGTCCGCAGCCTCGTAAGCACCGAATTCACCCAGGTAAACCGGCAGTCCCTTCGCATCGGCCCAGTCCTTGAGATTGGAGAACACCTTCTTGATTGCGCGCATTTCGCCGAAGGAGGCCTTCCATTCCTTGCCTGTCGGGTATTGCGGACTGACGAAGGTGGCACCCTGGTGGGTAAACGAGAACGGTTCATAATAGTGGAAAGTAATAATCAAGTTCGTTGCATCGCTCGGCAACTTGAGCTGCGATGCAGCCGCGGCGTTGTTGTAGTTGTGCGTACCCACCATCACCACACGCTGCGGGTCGGCCGTCCTAACAATGTTCACGATGGAATCCACAAGCACGTTCCACTTAGCCGATGTCAGCTTGCCGCGGGGTTCGTTGAGCGTTTCCACAATCAAGGAATCATGGGAATACTTCACAACTTCCGTCATCATCTGGCGATAGACTTCCAGCAAGCACGGGGTTTCCGCATCCGGATTGGAGTCATACATGGCATTCCAGTGATGCGCATTCAAAATGACCACCATCTTGTTCTTTATCGCAAGGTCGACAGCCCAGAACACCTGCTTCATCCAAGGTTCGTCCACAACGCACTTGCCATTCTTTTCTTCGACGTGCTCTTCCCAACTCACGGGAATGCGCATGTTCCTGAAGCCCGAATCACCCAAAGCCTTGAAATCGTCGGGAACAATAGTCTCGCCCCATGTGCTGGTGAACTGATTTTCGTCGAACTTAGAAAAACCGTTATTTTCCGCCTCGAAAACGTTGCCCAGGTTAATGCCGGGGCCCATGTTCGCGACCAGGCGCTTGGCAAGTCCCGGGTCGACCGTAATAGCTACAGGGTTTCCGCTGGAACTGGAGCCGCCATTAAGATTGGGATCCTGTATATCCGAAGAAGATTCGGCTACCGGAATACCGGGGTCAGCCGGCTCCGGCTTCGTGGACGAGTCGTCCGAACAAGCCAGCAGGACCAAAACAGCTCCGGAAAGGAGCGACATTCCCATTTTTTTCAGATAATTCATATTACCTCACCTTTTATTTCTAACATATAGTATAGAAACATAAACGGCCAAAAGCTCCATTTTTCGGGCACTTTTTGGTTACACTGGGAAACAACGCCCCCAAAAACAAAGAAATCCGCCACAGCCTTGCACTGTAGCGGATTTCGAAAGTTCATGAACTAAAGTAGGCTAAAAGCGCCGGAAATATTCCCTGCCTTATTCGCCCGTGCGGTAGTTCGGGGCTTCCTTCGTAATCGTCACATCGTGCGGGTGCGATTCGCGGAGGCCTGCGCCCGTAATGCGGACGAACGTCGCCTTCTTGTAGAGTTCTTCGAGGTTCGCAGCACCGGCATAACCCATGGCAGAGTGGATACCGCCAATCAGCTGGTAAACGGTGTCGCGGAGCGGTCCCTTGTACGGAACGCGGCCTTCGATGCCTTCGGGAACGAACTTGCGCGGTTCCTGAACGCCACCCTGGAAGTAACGGTCGGCAGAACCGGCCTTCATCGCACCGAGAGAACCCATGCCGCGGTAGCTCTTGTAGCTACGGCCATCGGCGAGAATGACTTCGCCCGGAGCTTCTTCGGTACCGGCAAACAGGGAGCCCACCATCACGGCGTGACCGCCAGCGGCCAAGGCCTTCACGATGTCGCCAGAGAACTTGAGGCCACCGTCGGCGATAATCTTCACGCCGACCTTGCGGGCCATCTTGCCGCATTCCACGACAGCGGAGAACTGCGGATAACCCACACCGGCCACGATACGCGTGGTGCAGATGGAGCCCGGACCGATACCCACCTTGACGATGTTGGCACCGCACTTGGCGAGTTCTTCCACGGCTTCCGGCGTGCAGACGTTACCGGCACAAATCGTGAGCTTCGGATATTTCTTGCGAACGGTCTTCACCATGTTACGCACACCGATGTGGTGGCCGTGAGCCGTATCGATAATCAACAGGTCGACGCCGGCGTCCACGAGGGCAGCCACGCGTTCGAGAGTATTGGCAGAGGTACTGACAGCGGCGCCCACGAGCAGCTGGCCGTTCTTGTCGAGGCTAGCGTTCGGGTTGTTTTCGCGCTTCAAGATGTCAGTCATCGTGATGAGGCCCTTCAAGGCACCGGAAGCGTCCACGAGCGGGAGCTTTTCGATACGCTTTTCGGCGAGGATTTCCTTCGCCTTGGCGAGGCTCACCTTCGGGCTGGCCGTCACCGGATTCTTGGTCATCACGGAACGGATCTTCACGTTCATGTCGCTCACCGTGCGGAGGTCGCGGCTAGTGAGCATACCGACGAGCTTGCCCTTGGAAAGAATCGGGAAACCGCTCACCTTGTTGCGGGCGCGGAGTTCGAAAGCTGCAGAGACCGGCTGGTCTGCATCGAGCGTCACCGGATTGGTGACGATACCGGACTGCCACCGCTTGACCTTGCGGACTTCTTCGGCCTGTTCTTCCACGCTCATGTTCTTGTGAATGATGCCGATACCACCCTGCAATGCGAGGGAAATGGCCAAGGGAGCCGTCGTCACGGTATCCATGGCGGCACTGATTATAGGAATGTTCAGCTTGATATTCGGGGCGAGCTGGGTGCTCACGTCGGTCTGGGCCGGCAAGACAGAAGATTCAGCGGGAACAAGGAGGACGTCGTCAAACGTCAAAGCTTCTGGCAAAAGTTTCATAATGTACCTCTTTTGCGTATAGAATATAGTAAAAAATCACTTTCCGTTGTAGCGTTCCATGCACTTTTCGATGCCAAATTTGAAGTAGCATTCCACAAGTGCAGGAACCTTGGCGATGGCCTCGTCAAAGACGGGGCGATCTTCGGGCGGGAACTTGGCTAACACCCAGTTGCTCAGGTCAAATTTCGGAGGGCACTTACCCACACCAAAACGGATGCGCGGGAACTTGTCGCCCACGTGCTCGATGATGTTCCGAAGTCCGTTCTGCCCGCCGTGACTGCCGTCCTTGCGGCAACGGATGCGCCCCACGTCCAAATTAACGTCGTCGCTGAAGACAAGCAAGTGGTCGGTTTTCACCTTGTACCAAGTCATCAGAGCCTGCACGGCCTCGCCCGAGAGGTTCATGAATGTCTGCGGTTTTGCAAGCAGGCATTCCTCCCCCGCGATGTTCACCTTCATGGTGAGCGCCTTGTGTTCGCTTTTCCAGTCCTTGTTCGGGTCAGCGAGTTTTTCAACCGCCATGAAGCCCGCGTTGTGGTGGGTGTTGGAATATTGAGTACCAGGATTTCCGAGACCGACAATGATGTACATAACAGGTATGAGGTCGCGCCATAGGCGCTTTGAGGTGTGAGCTATGAGGTAATATAGAAAAAGCTATGAGGTATGAGGAACTCACCGCTCACCGCTCATCGCTCATTGCTCATGGCTCGTCCCTCGCGTCTCATCGCAAAAAAAGAACCTGCCCGCACAGAGCAGACAGGTTCAATTTCGATTGCTTAAAGCAATTACTTGGCTTCAGCAGCCGGAGCAGCAGCTGCAGCAGGAGCGGCAGCGGCGTCAGCAGCATCGTCCTTCTTCTTGGACTTGGACGTAATCGTGAAGATCACGGTACGCGGACCAGAAGCGAGTTCCACGCCTTCCGGGAGCTTGAAGTCCTTGGCGTAGAAGGTGACGTTGGTGCCGAATTCGGAGATGTCCATTTCGAGGATGGTCGGAATGCAAGCCGGCTTGGCAGCGAGCATCAGGTAGCGGGTTTCCTGAGAGAAAAGACCGCCCTGAGCCTTCACACCAATCGGAAGACCGGACAGCTTGACCGGAACGCGAACCTTGACCATGGAATCCTCAGAAATTTTGAGGAAGTCGATGTGGATGATCTTCTGAGAGATGGCGTCCTTCTGGTAGTTGTAGACGACCGCCGGATTGCCGGCCTTGCCATCGATTTCGAGGTCAAGAAGCGTGTAACGCTTGCCCGGAGCGAGAACCTTGCGCAAGTCGATATCGCTTACGGTGATGTTCAGCGCTTCCATACCCTTACCATAATAGACGGCCGGAATCTGACCAGCCTTGCGCAAACGGGCGTTATCGCGGTTTGCAACTAGCACTCTCGAGGTAGCTTTGAGCGTTGTGAGTTCCATTTTATTTATCTCCATTTGGATTAAGAAAAAATTTCATTGGGGTAGCTGGATTCGAACCAACGAATAACGGAATCAAAATCCGTTGTCTTACCACTTGACGATACCCCAATGGTGGGGGCAAATATAGCAAAATTTGGGATTTTTTAAAGGGGAGAGGAATCTTTTGAGGGATTAAACAGCTTTCCTTGTTATAAAATTTATGCGGGAGGGGCCCCAGCTCAGAGTGGACGCCAAGGCGTCCGTGGCTACGTTCGGTCATATCGGCAAGTAAACTTGCCGTTACGACGCTCACTTGCACACTTTAGCGAAGGCCGCACGGGCCCCTCCCTGCACCCTCCCCATCCTTGGCCGACGCTCCTTTTAACAACCCGTTTTCCTTCTTTCTCAATGACTAAACGAATATCTCGCATTTACTAAGGGAATGCCCTTTTACAGGCATCTCTGTGAGTTTATGCCTTTTGTATTCAGATTTTTAATACAGACTACTTATGCCAGAATTTGGTGAGGGCGAGGTAGCGGGTGTCGGGTTTGAGGGCACTAGCAGCGGCTTCTGCCGTTGCCTTGTCCGCAAAAATCCCGAATACAGACGCACCGGAACCACTCATGAGGGCGACCCGCGCACCGAGGTCGAGGATTTTGTCCTTCATCGTAGCAACAAGCGGGTGCTTCGGGAACACGGACACCTCGAAGGCGTTGAAGAAAGAACCCGAATCAAGCAGATGGCAACCGAAGGCTTTTTCCGCATCGGTCCCGCCAGCCCAAGCGGACTTGTACGCCTCCCAGCGGTCCGGTCCGGACTTGGGAACGCCCGCATAGGCATCTTTGGTCGGGACAGCATCGTGCGGGGTCGCAATCAGCAGGACCTCCCCTGCCGGAAGGTCAAGCGGAGAAATAAAGTTCAATCGTTCGCCGATGCCCTCGGCGAAAGCCGAGCCGCCTCTGACCAGGAAGGGCACGTCGGCACCGAGTTTCGCCCCGATTTCTTCCAAAACCGAGTCCTCGAAATTCAAATTCCAGAGGCGGTTCAGCAACCGGAGGGTTGCTGCGGCATCGGCACTCCCCCCGCCCAAACCGGCACCGAGAGGCATCACCTTTTCCAAGAACAGGTCTGCGCCGAGCCCGGCCACGCGAGATTTTTCGCTTTCCGCAACACCGGAACCGGACGCAGCCACCTCGGCATAGTCTTTCAAGGCGAGCGCCGCCCTGTACACGAGGTCGGATTCCTTCGGATAATCCTGCGGCACGCTGTACTCAAGCGTCACTACGCCGTCGTCCCTGACCTCGGCCGAAACCGTGTCGCCGACATCCACCGTCTGGAAAAGCGTACCCAAGTCGTGATAGCCGTCCTCGCGCTTGCGAATAACATCAAGAAAAAGATTGATTTTCGAAGGAGCGTATTCTTTCATAGTCATTATCTAAACGCTCCGGAGCGTTCGAGTTGCATGAGCTGGTCCATGTCGATAAGCATTGCGCGGGGTTTGGAGTTGCCCGTACTGCGAGCACACAGCCCCATGCCGTAAAGTTGGTCCACAATCTTGCCCGCGCGGCTGTAGCCCACGCTAAAGTGGCGCTGCACCGCCGAGGTCGAAAGGCCGTTGCCGCATTCGATAGCCCACTTGGCGACTTCGAAAAGCAGTTTGTCCTTCTTCTCGTTCATGGCAGCATTGCCGTCTTCTTCGTCTCCGGCACCTTCTTCCACCACATCAAAACTTTCGAGCTGCGGATAGCAGACGTTCTGGTTACTGCAGGCGTCGGCAAGCTTTTCGGCTTCTTCGTCGCTAAGGAAGGCGCCGTGCAAGCGAATCGGATCCGGTGCGTTCACGGCCTTGTACAGCATGTCGCCACGGCCCAGCAACTTTTCGGCACCGGCATGGTCCATCACCGTGCGGGCGTCCACCTGCGAAGCCACCTTGAAACTGATACGCGTCGGCAAGTTCGCCTTGATGTTACCGGTAATCACCTTCACCGACGGACGCTGCGTCGCAAGCACCAGATGGATTCCCACGGCACGAGCCTTTGCAGCAAGACGGCTCACGTTCTTCTCGATTTCCTTGCCCGCGACCATCATCAAATCGGCCATTTCGTCGATAATCACGACGATGAACGCCATGCGGTGGCTGCGATCCTCTTCGGGAACATCATCCGGCAACTCGCCGGCATCGAATTTTTCGTTGAAACCATTGAGGTTGCGCACCTTCGCCTTCGCAAGCACCTCGGTACGGCGGTCCATCTCGTAGCACAGCCACTGCAGCGCCTGGATAGCGACTTCCGGCTTGGTAATCACGGGAGCCAACAGGTGCGGGATATTCTCGTACATCTTGAGTTCCACCGCCTTCGGGTCCACAAGAATCATGCGGAGCTCGTCGGGAGTCTTGCTCAGCAACATGCTCGCCATGAGCGCGTTGATGCAGACCGACTTACCGGAACCGGTCTGGCCGGCAATCATCAAGTGCGGGGCCTTCGCCAAGTCCATCGCGAACGGCTCGCCCGAAATATCCTTGCCAAGCGCCATCACGATCTTGTCGGGACTCGGCTTGAACGCAGCGCTTTCAAAGATGTCGCGCCCGTAAATCGTCTGCGTCTTGCGGTTCGGGATTTCGATACCCACAGCGCCCTTGCCCGGAATCGGCGTCAAAATGCGGATGGAAGTCGCCTTCAGGGCCATCGCAAGGTCGTCCTGCAGCGAACTGAACTGGTTCACCTTCACGCCCGGACCCGGTTCCACTTCGAAGCGCGTAATCACGGGGCCAGTCTCGCAACCGACCACCTTGCCCTTCACCTTGAAGTTCTCGAGCTTTTCTTCGAGCATGCGGCCGATCTCGTTCAGTTCTTCTTCAGTGTAGTCGGCAGGCTGCGGGTCGTGCGTATCCAAAATTTCGTCGACCGTAGGAACCCTGTATTCGTCGTAATGCTGCGTCGGGTCGGGCTGAGGGATGCCCGTCGACTCGGCTGTCCCTATCCTGTTAGGCGGCACGTAAGTCGGGTCGCGCCCCACCTCGTCGGCACTCACAACCTCCGGGTAGAACGTCTCGTCATCGTCAGCGACGGGTTCATCAAAGCGGGTTCCATCGCTTCCCATCAAATCTTCACCAAGCAACGTCGGAGCAACCGTCGGGTCATTCTCGAAATCGGGTTTGCCAGCGACAACCGTCTGCGCTTCGGTAACGTGCGGTGGCACCGGCGGCACCTCCACGGTTTCCACCTCGCGGGTGTTCGAGCCTCCGCGCACGGCACCCTTCACCACGATCTTGTTCTGGTGAGCCTTCTCCCAGTTCAGCAAGTCGCGGGCGCGCCTGATCTCGGCAATCTTGTCGCGAATTTCCTTTATCTGCAGTGCGTTCATGCGCCCTTCGTTGCGGCGGAGCTCTTCCTCGAGGCGGGCGATTTCCGGATCTTCGCCGTCAGCTGCCGCAGGGGATTCCGCAACCGGCGGCGTATTCAGCGTATTCTCGTCCGGCACCGGGCGTGCATCCTGGGCCATAGCAAATTCGGCCGGAGCCGGTGCGGTAAAGTCCGACTCGCCCTCAAGCCAGTTGTTGCGTCCGCTGAAGGGCTTAATCTTGTTCTTGCGCAAAATCTTGTAGTCGTTCACGTTGCCAAGCATCGTCTCGTCACTCATCATCGAGACGCCGCGGCGGTTCACCACAGAATCCTCGTCGTCGGAATCGCCTTCTTCGCCTTCTGCGTCAGTCTCCGGATTAGCGGGCTTACGGCCGAACAGCGCGGCAATTCCACGCAGCAACTGGAGCACAAAACGGAAATGCCTGGGGCGCAGTCCAAAGGAGAACACCAAAATAAGAGCAAGCCCTGCCAGCAACAAGATAAGAGGCGCTACAATGGATACGTTTCCAAACACGGGCAGCATAACGTACTGGCTAAAGAAATGCCCGACCGCACCGCCGGCCATCGAAAGGGCCTCTTTAGACGGCAGGGCTTCCCCGTAATTCTTCAGGGACATCAGGAAACTCAAGTCAAAAGTGAGGAGCGTGCAGCCGACCGCAATGCGAAGCAGTTTCTCGCGGGCCGACGTAAGCGCGATACAGACGCCCCAGAACAGGAGCGACGAAGAAAGGACAATCACGGCGAGGCGACCAAAAAGGTACGTCGAGAATTCGGGCAGCAGTTTTCCGAGATAGGGGCCGAGCCAGTTCTCATTGCCACCACTACAAACGGAGGAAATACCTCCCAGCAGGATTAAGGCGCCGAAAGCAGCCAAAAACCAGCCGACCACGATCCAGAAGAACGGAGCATCCGCTCCCCCCCTGACCACTTCATCGGACTTGGATTTGGACTTGGCAGAATTTCTTGAGCTTTTTTTCTTTTGGGTAGCCAAACAGGCCTCCTTGTCGTCTACGGCATAATATAATTATTAATCCTTGTCACGTTGTGACAATCTACGACTTTTTTTTATAAATTGAAAAGGTCTAAGAATGGGGAAACATGCGCACGAAACTTTCAAAAGGAACTAAGAAACTCATCGCGGGAATCATCAGCGCGACGACCCTCACTATCGCCATATTCCTGTTTGCAAGCTCGCAGAACAACATGTTCAACATCACGCACAGCGGTGCAGACACGATGGAGAACATCTTCTACGACCTTTTCTTCAAGGCCGTAACGCGTATCGACGAAGAAAAATACATCTCGAACGAAAAAGTTTCCGTATCCAAGGGTTACGACCCCAATATTCTCATCGTCGATATCGACGAGCCCTCGCTTGCCAAGCTCGGCAACTACAACGAATGGGACCGTTCCATCCACGCAAACGTGGTGCGCAACCTGACCGCCGGAGGCGCCGCCGCCATCGGCTTCGATATTCTCTTCAAGAACGCGGACTTCGGCCAGCAAAAGGCAAACCAGACGCTAGGCGTGCTCAAGCGCCTCTACCCCGAAAGTTCGTGGGACACGCTCTATTCCACCATCAAGGCAAGTTTTGACTACGACTCGATGCTCGTGAACGCAGTCAAGGAAAGCGGCAATTCCATTTCGTGCCTGATGTTCGACGACAGCAAGTCCTACAAGCACGAAACGCAGTGGAGGCCCATCAGCACAACCGAACGCGCAGACAAGCTGGGCTACACCTCCACGTTCACCCTCGACCAGGCGGACTCGGCCAACAACATCGAGGCCAAGGACCTGCTCGACAACATCTTCCCGGAACTTGCAAGGGCTTCTGCGCAGATTGGCTCCGTCAACGCCTACCCCGACGAAGACGGCGTCGTACGCCGCGTATCGCTCTTGTATCGTTTCCCCAACCCCGACATTTATCCCGACGCCACGCCGCACATCTATTCGACCATGTCGCTCATGACAGTTCTCCACCTATTCCACCAGAAAGCGGAAAACGTCGTCATCAAGATGGGCAAGTACATCGAACTCGGCAAGCCCTTTGGCATCTACAGAGACGACCGGGGCAACTTCCACACGACATACCCGGGATTTACCTACCCGATGTTTCTCTCCCTGCGCAACAAGCTGAAAAACATCCAGGACATTGAAAACGACGAAGCAAAATTCATTGATATTTCCTCGAAAATCATCGTCACCAAGCATGCCCAGAACGAATTCACCTTCGAAATTTTCGAGGGACAGATTCTCACGCCCAAGCTCTCGAAAATGTTGATGAAAATAAGCATCGAAACCCTGAAGAGTCTCGGGAAAGACGAGGAGCGCGACCTCGGCGCAGACATCACGATTAAACACGATGACGAAATCGACGGAAGGTACATCCTCCACGACAACGAGGAAGACGAGGACGCCGTCATATCTCCCTACATCTTAAGCACGGTCCATTTCTTCCGCGACTCCATCACTCACATGCCGCTAGAACAACCGGCGCACCTTTCCATGGACCTGGACATCCGCTTTGACAACAACACGAAAAAATGGTATTCCAACAACATCATCCTCTCCGACAACGTTATCCGTGACATCCTAGCCACGCCCGACAGCACCATCAACAAAATCAAGGCCGGCGAGGAGCTGAGATTCGGCAACGTGAAGCGCGTGCCTATCGACAAATACGGCAGGTTCCTGGTCAACTACCAAGGCCGCTACAACACGGCGGAATTCAACCGGGCTTTCCAGCACCTCTCCTACTACGACGTCACCAAGAACCGTCTCGATCCCGGATTCTACCAAGGCAAGATATTCATTCTCGGGTCGGCGGCACCCGCCCTGTTCGACTTTGTGCCAGGCCCTCACGAAGAAAACAACCCCGCAGTGCTCATCCACGCCACCATCATCAAGAACATCCTGAACGACAGCTACATGGTCATGCTCGGCGAACGCTACCAGAAGGTCATCATCGCCCTGCTCGCTATCATCTGCATGCTGCTCGGGATCTACCTCAAGAGCTACTGGTCCATCGGCATTTCCGTCCTTATCGCCACGATATACACCCTCGTGGCCTACCTGTACTTCGAAGACGGTCTCTATATCGGCGTGGTAAGGCAGCTCTTCGCCATCCTCGCGACAAACGTCATGGCGCTTATCGTGCAATTCTACTACGAATCCCGCGAAAAGAGGTTCCTCGACAACGCGTTCAAGCAGTACATCTCGCCGGAACTGATTGACGAAATGGTGAACAACGAAATCATGCCGACTCTCGGTGGCGAAAAGTCAAACATTACCGCCTACTTCACCGACATTGCACGGTTCTCCACATTCTCCGAAAAAATCGGCGACCCGAGCCGACTCGTGGAACTGCTCAACGAATACCTGACCGCCATGACCGACACCCTGCTTGCCAACAAGGGAACGCTCGACAAGTACGAAGGCGACGCCATCATCGCGTTCTTCGGCGCGCCCATGCCGCTCGAAAACCACGCACAGAGCGCCTGCGAGACCGCAGTGGACATGCAGCAGAAACTGGGCGAATTGCGCCAGAAATGGAAAAACGAGGGCGAAAAATGGCCGACCGTCGTCCACAACATGCACATGCGCATCGGCATCAACTCGGGCGACATCGTTACCGGCAACATGGGTTCCACCATGCGCAAGAACTACACCATGATGGGTGACGCCGTGAACCTCGCCGCCCGCCTGGAAAGCGCCGCCAAGCAGTACGGCGCCTACATCCAGATCAGCGAAGATACGCAGAGGCTGCTCAAGCCGGGATTCTTCATCTACCGTTCGCTCGATACCATCCGAGTCATGGGCAAAAGCTGGCCTGTAAAAACATTCGAGTTGCTCGGCAAGGTCGGCGATGCGGACGAAGAGAAGCTCACCGAGCTGGTCGACAAGTGGGAAAAGGCCCGCAAGCTCTACCTCGCGATGGAATGGGACGAAGCCATCAAGATGTTCACGCTCTGCCTAGACCTGGAGCCGCACCACCCCGACCGCGATCCCGGCAGCAAGACCACCCCGTCGCACGTCTATATCCAACGCTGCGAACAGTACAAGGCCAACCCGCCCGTCGCCGAAGGCGAAGTATGGGACGGCGTGTTCACCGCTACCGAAAAGTAGACCTCGCACAGCAGGGCAATTACTCCCCTACTTCGAAGAAATCAACGCCAGACCTAGCGTTCCCGGCGGCATCATAGCATATTACGTACAGATGCCACCTTCCGTTTGCCCGTCCAATTGCCCAATCTTTAACAGGTATCGAGAATCTGTAATCATTGGCCGTTGCGGCAGCAGAATCCGTGCGCACAAAAGTCCATGCGAACGTAGAATCCGGGGTATCGAGCCGCCTTTTGCAGGAAATCGCAGAAATATTCCGCACATTGTCCGTCGCCTGCGAAATAATGGCCGTAGCATCGCCGACTGTGGAATCACTTTTGTACATGAGCCCGGTATGGAGATCCACCGCCGGAGAGATTCTATCAAACACAACCGTATCGGCCACACGTTCCGAGAAGACATTACCAATAAAATCCTCCACTTCCACAGTCAAAGAATACATTCCATCCCTAATCAAGCTCGTTGGCGGTTCATCAAATTCATACCGTCCCGTCAAGCCGTCCCATTCAAGAGAATCTTTAAAAACACGTTCATAATTAGTCGCCGAGTCCGAAAAAACAAGACGGATTTTCGCCTGGTTTTTAGGCATATCCAAGATGGAATCGCTAAATTCAAAAGAAAGAGAAAGACGGTTGCACGCATTGTATACAGGATACCCTGCAAGTGTTAGCTCTGCCGAATCAATACAGGCGCCAGGCATAGTGTCGGGAACGGAACGAAAATCCAGCGACCCATCTACAATGGAGGGTGGAGTACTTTTTACCCAAATAGTATCGGACAACGTTACACCATTGATTCCCGGAACAAACGAGCCGGTAGAATCAAGCACTTCATCCCATGACGTTCGCCCTGAATCTGATCCAACTCTTTCTAGAGCGCTCCTAACATCCATGTCAGGGTCCGCATAGTCATAAGCCTGCACGACAACCGCATAACGTCCTTCGGCCATGGGCACATGCTCCGGATTCCAGCGAAGATCCTGAAACTCTGCATTTATGTGCGCCTTGTAGAACAGGGTATCGGCATCACCCGTAGTCAGGTCGACGACATAGGCGCGGATAGCGCGCAAGGCTCCATCGCGAAGCGTGTCACGTACGTTCGCCCAATTAGCATCCGCAAGGGTTCCGCGGACATAGTGACTGGGAACCTGGAGCAAAAGACCAGGAAGAGTGCCATCCAATCGCGATTTGGACATAGCATAATGATGGGATTCCCTGATTTCGTCGTCAACGTACGATTCCAACACGAAATCCCACTCAAAAAGGTAATCCCCATTTGCAAACGGCAAGGCTTCGCCCCAAACCGTATCTAAACGGACAGATGCGTCCCCACCAAAATAGAGCTTTCTTGGAGAATGATCGTCCCTGACAAATACGGCCGGAACGGAATCACTTTTCCCGGTAGACAGCTGGGTCACCTTCACCCCCACCGATTTTAGCGATACAGAGTCACAAGTCGTATAGTCTAGGGTCGCATAAGCCAAGCCGGAAGCAGAGGCATCATAATATTGAGCAGGCCACAAAGCCTTCACGTTCATCGTGCTCTGGAACGGGTACGCTTTCGAATAGCATTCCGCACGATCAGGGTCAATCTCATCCTCTCCTTCAACGGAATTTTGATCTGGCTCCGTATTTTTTCCTGAAGAATCTTCGGAGCACGAATCTGTCGCATCACAATGCACCAAGTCGTCATCATCAGACGAGCACGACATGAGTACCAATGCTGCAACAAGAAAAAAGAATTTTTTTATTTCAACACTCATTTTACCCCCTCACAACAAAACTAATAATCACGGAACAAAAAAAAGAGAACCCCGCTCGTTTGAGCGGGGTTTCTTTGTAAAAGTTTCAAGCGGAAGTGCGGAAATCTAGTTGCCCGAGGGCTGTTGCGTCCGCACCACTAGCGCTTATCCGAAATCAATTACTTGGTGATGACGCGGGCCATTTCGCAAACCTTGTTGCTGTAGCCCCATTCGTTATCGTACCAGGCGCAAACCTTCACGAAGGTCGGGTCGAGCTGGATACCAGCCTTGACGTCGAAGATGGAAGTGCGAGCGTCGTTGCGGAAGTCGGTAGAGACGAGAGCTTCGTCGGTGTAACCGAGGATGCCCTTGAGTTCGCCTTCAGAAGCTTCCTTCATGGCCTTGCAGATTTCTTCGTAGGTAGCCGGCTTTTCGAGTTCGGCAGTGAGGTCAACGAAGGAAACGTCAGAGGTCGGAACGCGGAGGCTCATACCAGTGAGCTTGCCGTTGAGGGACGGGAGAACCTTACCCACGGCCTTAGCAGCACCCGTAGAAGACGGGATGATGTTTTCGAGGATGCCGCGGCCACCGCGCCAGTCCTTCTTGGACGGGCCGTCGACGGTCTTCTGCGTAGCAGTAGCAGCGTGAACGGTGGTCATGAGGCCACGCTTGATGCCGAACTTGTCGTTCAAGACCTTGGACATCGGGGCGAGGCAGTTGGTGGTGCAGGAAGCGTTGGAGATGATGTCCTGACCAGCATAGGTGGTGTGGTTCACACCGTAGACGAACATCGGAGTAGCGTCCTTGGACGGGGCAGACATGATGACCTTCTTGGCACCGGCCTTGATGTGGGCGCGGGCGAGTTCGTCGGTCAGGAAGAAGCCAGTGGATTCCACGACAACGTCAACACCGAGGGCACCCCAAGTGATGTTGGTCGGATCCTTTTCGGCGAACACCTGAATCTTGTTGCCATCGACGATGAGGAAGTTGCCTTCGAAAGACACGTCGTGGTTGAACTTGCCGTGCACGGAGTCGTACTTCAGCATGTAGGCGAGGTAGTCAACGTCGAGAAGGTCGTTGATACCGACAACCTGAATGTCGTTTGCGAAGTTTTCCACGGCAGCGCGGAACACCATACGGCCGATGCGGCCGAAACCATTGATACCGAGTTTGAGAGCCATTATTGGATCCTTTTGTTTTATTGTGAAATTGCTTCACCCTTTAGGGGGTGGTGCGTTGTTGGCTCCAAAGATACAAAAAATGGGGCCCTTTGTGTAGTTCCGGAAGCAAAAAAAGGGCAAACCGGCAATGGAGGATGGGGAAATACTAGTAGTCCTTGACACAACGGACGGCGAACGCTTCGTTCAACATCCCAGTGCGCATGGTTGCTTCACCGCTTGGAGGCACCCATAAAGCGAGAGCCTGTTCATGAGATACACCATTAAGGTCAGCCATGGGATAGCGCTCGTCAGTCACTTTAGTGTCCGTCCAAAACCAGGCTGGATCTCCGGCATAACCACCCATACCGCCCCAGCCGTCGCCTCCAAGGGTGTATGTTCCTCCATAATACCTAGCGCCCGAAGGAAGCGCAGCGAAACCATAGTCATCCGTCCCGTCCCACTCCGTAGATCTGAGCATACGGCTTTGACGATAAAAGCGATCCAACATCGTTGTATATTCCATATACCAGGGCAGGTGCCAGCCGGAAGGGCAGACTCCCAGCGCAATGGCCCATGGATAGAGGCGCCCATATTTCTCGCAATACTCCAGCGAATCTTTGTAACAGAAACTGCCGGAATCCATATCCGCCACTGGCTGCAGGTAAGCGTAGTTCAGGTTCTCCGCCATCCACCACAAATTGCCGATTTTGACCGTCTTGTACGTCTGACCGTCGCGTTCATCCGTCAGCGTACCGTATTCGCAGGAGTCCGTGCTGTCCGTCCTGCAGGGGGTAGCCTTAACCAATATTTCAGGGTCTACCGTAGAAGACAAAATAATGTTTTCGGTCCCCCTAGAACTCGAAACGGCCTCATTTTCGCTACTGGAAGAGGATATTTCAGCAGATTCAGATGATTTTACCGATTCAGATGGTTCTGCCGTTCCGGACGATTCTACAGATTCGGACAATTCAGCCATTTCGACCGATTCGGCGGGCTTATCAACCGGAACATCAACGGGCTCCGCGACCTCGCTACTGCTAGATTCGTTCGCCGAACTCAGCCCAAAAGAACTCGAAGTTCCAATCGGCGATTCTGCCAGATCTTCAACAGGCCCCGTTCCCTCGGCCTCATCTCCCCCACACGCCGCAAGGAGAAAAGCAGCCAAGGCCAGCGACAGCAAGAGCATTTTTCTCGAATACATTCGAACCCCACAACAACGGACGCATTCAATCTATATTCTGCACACAAAAAAATCAATAAATGAAAAAGCCGGGAAAAGCACATATCGCGTTTTCCAAAAGCGCCCATTTCCACGCCGAAAAGTCTTTTACATTTTTCACACCAATTACACTAAATGTAAAACACAAATCGTAAAGAAAATGCAAAATTTCGGCATTTTCAGCCCAATTTCCCTATTTTTTACGCCATTTCAGACTTTGGCACGCCTTTTGCATAAGAAGGAACGAAATCCATAATACTTTGGACTTCTTCAAAAAAAGGAAAGTTATGAAGCTCGTTACAGCTTACATCCAACCCGAAAGACTAAACCTCGTGAAGCAAGCCCTTTACGAGAGAAACATATTCAAGATGTCCGTTACCAATGTGCTGGGCTGTGGCCAGCAGAAGGGTTACAACCAGCGTTTCCGTGGCGTCGTCACCGAAGTGAACTTGCTCAAGAAGATTTGCTTGAAGATTGCGGTGAACGACGAATTCGTGCAGCCATGCATTGAAGGCATTATCGCAGGTGCCCGTACTGGCGAAATCGGCGACGGCAAGATTTTCGTCACGAGCCTCGAGCAGTGCATCAGAATCCGCACCGGTGAAACTGGACCGGAGGCGATTGGATAAAAGGGAATAGGGACTAGGTTCTAGAAACTAGGGATTTGATTACGCAATGCGTGAGTCTCATAAGGGCGGCAACGCCGCCATTATCTCCACTAGATCCTAACCCCTAATCTCTAACCCCTATTCACTATTTAAAAGGAATTTTTTCAATGAACGAAGTTACACAAGTCGTACCTGTCAGCGACGCCATCTTTATGACAGAAAACATTTGGATCATGATCAGCGCCATGCTGGTGTTCATCATGGGTCTAGGCTTTGCCTGCGTGGAAGCGGGTCTCGTGCGTGCGAAGTGCGCCGCCAACGTGGCATTCAAAAACATCGCGGTCCCCGCTATAGGCATCACGATGTACGCCCTGATAGGTTTCGGGCTCATGTACCCGGGAACTTTCAACGGGATTCTCGGTTTCGCAGGCTTCGGCATCGGCGACTGGGCGAACCCCTCTAGCTTCACCGCAGCCTACAACGGTCACTTTACGCTGTTTGCCGACTGGCTGTTCCAGGCAATGTTTGCAGCAACCGCAGCTACTATCGTGTCTGGTGCAGTCGCCGAGCGCGTGAAGCTCAACTCCTTCCTGGTCTTTACCCTCGTCTACGTGGCACTCGTCTACCCCATCGTGGGTAGCTGGACATGGGGCGGCGGCTGGCTTTCGACCATCGGCAAGGCTGGCTTCCATGACCTCGCTGGTTCTACGCTCGTCCACTCCGTGGGTGGCTGGGCAGCTCTCGCCGGCGTGATGATTCTCGGACCGCGTATCGGTAAGTACGTGAACGGAAAGGTTCATGCCATCCCGGCCCACAACATTCCGCTTGCAACTGTCGGTGTGTTCATGCTCTGGTTCGGTTGGTGGGGATTCAACGCCGGTTCTGCCCTCTCCGGCGACCCGAAGGCTACTAGCTGGATTCTTGTGACCACGAACCTCGCCGCTGTTGCAGGCATCATTACCGCAACGCTCACAAGCTGGATTGTCTCGAAGAAGCCCGACGCCACCATGGCCCTCAACGGATGCCTTGCCGGTCTCGTGGCAATCACTGCCGGTGCCGACGTGGTGACCCCGCTCTCCTCCTGGATTATCGGTGCCATCGCTGGTGTGCTCGTCGTGGGTGCTGTGTTCCTGTTCGACCGCCTGCACTTGGACGACCCGGTCGGTGCGCTCTCGGTTCACCTGGTGAACGGTGTGTGGGGCACGATCGCCGTGGGTATCTTCGATATGACTGGCGACTACAGCGTGCTCACCCAGCTCATCGGTGTCGCCGCCTACGCTGTCCCGTGCTTCGGTGCTGCTAGCCTGATTTTCTTCGCCATCAAGAAGACTATGGGCCTCCGCGTTACCGAACGTCAAGAACTCCGCGGCCTCGACCAAAGCGAACACGGACAAGAATCCTACAGCGGATTCCAAATCTTCAGCAACATGTAACAGTACTCTCCTAATAACGGGGGCGATGCCGATTCCAACCGGTGTCGCCCTTTTTTTACTTATATTTTATCTGTATGAAAAGAAGGGGACAACATAATCAAAACATCCTTGATATATCCCGAAACCACACCACACATCTTGTTATCTTTTGACAACTTGCGTATAATTTTTATATTACCAATCATGAAGAAAATACTTTATTTTTCAGGCATACTCTTTCTACTCTCCATTACAGCTTGTTCCGAAACATATTCCGTAGATTCAAAAATGGATATATGGCAAGCAGAAAGAGATTTGCTAGACAGTATTTCTTCAAGTTGGACATCTACAATCTGCTTTGAGTATACGCCAACTGGACTAAACCATCAATTTTTTGAAGGCTATCGATCTTCAACGGACGTGATTGACACTTTCTTTTTCAACTCTCAAGTGCCAGAATTTCGAATCAAAGTACATTTTGTTGACACTAATGTATGCAACTACACAAACACTCAGATTATGCTAAATGGAGAAATAATTCAAGGTCACAAATATCCCTATGATTCTACTCAAATGGATTTTAATGGCAACACACTTTTTCCAGATCAAACATATACATTCACCATTCAATACGACTCTCTATTATGTGGAAACATACGCGAAACACATGTTTTTATACCATCAACAGTGCCAAATTCTCCCATCCACACAGAAGTCGGATTTGAACCTAGAGGAAATTATGATCATTATTTCGCCAAAGGGCATTTTTTTTCAAGGGTTTATCCTGCCTATTACATGCAACAATACAAAGTTTGGGCAGACACACTAAATTCAAAATGTTTTTTAAAGACACCTGTTGACTCCATCCAACTAAAAATGGTATTTGAGGAAAAAGCACAAACCGACTACGAATATCCCAGCGCAATGATTGCAATAAACGACTCTGCCAAACTTGTAGAATTTCTCCAAGGAGAATCTGTTGCCATTCTAAGTTGCGCCTTAGTTTATCAAAGCGGGACTATTCCCGTTCAAGTGGACCACGTAAATTACTATTCAGAAAAAATATATTTTAGAGAAGTCCAAAAAAATCGCATAGTAGAAGCATATTGGACAAAAGGAAAACAACTTGTATTGCGTACCAACCAAAATAAAGCCGTGGAAAAAATTTGGATAAAGGTAGCCAATAATGGAAAAACTGAGTACCACTTCATAACAGGAGGATCTGCTGGATGCTACGGCAATTCATGTTACCGTTATTTACCTGCAGATGAAATTTATAGCCATCCCGATTCTTCTACAAAAAACGACTCCATTCTAGTCTTGGCCGCCTTTAACCAGGAAGCCCTTTCTTCCTATAAAGAATACAGCTTTCAGAATAGAATGAATTCCGATTTTATAATAAATCATCGGATACAAGAATACGATACTCTTGCCTTAGGAGAACTTTTTGAATCAATTCTTGATTCAATTAAATCTGCGCCCTCCGATTTCTATTATTTTGACGCCATCAAAGTTGAAGGATACGTAGATTCCCTGTATAATTTGCCTTGGTAGCGCAAAATCAACCCTCTAGGACTCGACTAAACGGAGCCATTTTTCTATCTTTGCCCCCGAAAGAAGTAAACAGTATACAGTGATCAGTAAACAGGAATGTAAAAGGAACGTTCTTATTACAATCCCAACCACTAATCACTAACCACTAACCACCAACCACTAGCCGCTATTATGCTTTTCAATTTCGACATGATCCAGGGCGTCTATGCCCGCATTCCTGCCCGCGTTGAAGCTGCCCGCAAGCAGCTGGGCCGTCCGCTCACCCTCGCCGAAAAGATTATCTACAGCCACCTGATCGATGGCGCCGAGAACAGAATTTACGAACGCGGCAAGGATTTTGCCGAATTCCACCCCGACCGCGTGGCCATGCAGGACGCTACCGCCCAGATGGCCCTGCTCCAGTTTACCACCGCCGGTAAGGCCCGCGTGGCTGTGCCGAGCTCCGTGCACTGCGACCACTTGATTATCGCCCGCGAAGGTGTCGAGCGTGACCTCCCCCGCGCCAAGGAAGAAAGCAAGGAAGTGTACGACTTCTTGCAGTCCGTCTCTGCCAAGTACGGCATTGACTGCTGGCTCCCGGGTGCTGGCATCATCCACCAGGTGGTGCTCGAAAACTACGCCTTCCCGGGCGGAATGATGATCGGTACCGACTCCCACACCGTGAACGCTGGCGGTCTCGGCATGCTCGCGATTGGCGTGGGCGGTGCAGACGCCGTGGACGCCATGGTCGGCCTCCCGTGGGAACTCAAGTACCCGAAGATGATCGGCGTGAAGCTCACCGGCAAACTCCAGGGCTTCGCTACCGCCAAGGACATCATCCTCAAGCTCGCTGGCATCCTCACTGTTAAGGGTGGCACCAACGCCATTATCGAATACTTTGGCGAAGGCGCACGCAGCCTCTCCGCTACCGGCAAGGCAACGATCGCCAACATGGGTGCCGAAGTGGGCGCTACCTGCTCTACCTTCAGCTACGACGATTCCATGAGCCGCTACCTCAAGGTGACTGGCCGTGCCGACGTGGCCGCCGCTGCCGACAAGATTACAGAACACCTCAAGGCCGACCCCGAAGTCGAAGCAAATCCGGAAAAATATTTTGACCGCGTCGTGGAAATTGACCTGAGCACGCTCGTGCCGCACTTCAACGGCCCGTTCAGCCCGGACCGCGCCTACGCCGTGACCGACATGGCAGAATCCCTCAAGGCCACCGAAACCAAGCCGGAATCTACGCCGGTCGTAAGCGCCGCCCTCATCGGTTCTTGCACGAACTCCAGCTACGAAGACCTCTTCATGGCCGCGAACATGATCAAGCAGGCCCTCGCCAAGGGTCTTTCCCCGAAGTGCCCGCTCCTCATCAACCCGGGTTCTGAACAGGTGCGCTACACCGCCGAACGCGACGGCCTCATCGACTTGTTCAAGCAGTTCGGTGCAACGATTATGACGAACGCCTGCGGTCCTTGCATTGGCCGTTGGGACCGTGCCGGTGCCGACAAGAAGGAACTCAACACCATCGTTCACAGCTTTAACCGCAACTTCGCCAAGCGCGCCGACGGCAACCCGAACACACACGCCTTTGTGGCAAGCCCGCTCATGGCCGTGATTGCCGCCCTCTCCGGCGACATCCGCTTCAACCCGATGACCGACACCCTCGTGAATAACGAAGGCAAGGCCGTCAAGCTCGACCCGCCGGAGCAGTGCGAACTGCCGCCGAAGGGCTTTGAAGTCAAGGACGCCGGCTATCAGGCTCCGGCCGAAGACGGTTCCAAGATTACCGTTTCCATCAACCCCGAAAGCAAGCGCCTCCAGGCCCTCGCACCGTTCGCGGCTTGGGACGGCAAGGACATCACTGGCGCCCCGATCCTCATCAAGGCCAAGGGCAAGTGCACCACCGACCATATTTCCATGGCCGGTCCGTGGCTCAACTACCGCGGTCACCTCGAAAACATTTCGAACAACATGCTCATCGGCGCCGTGAACGCTTTCAACGGCGAAACGAACAAGGTTCTCTGCCAGTGCGGTGAATACAAGGAAGTTCCGGAACTCGCCAAGATTTACAAGGCCAAGGGCACGGGCTCCATCGTCATCGGTGACGAAAACTACGGCGAAGGTTCCAGCCGCGAACACGCCGCCATGGAACCGCGTTTCCTCGGTGTGAAGGCCGTGATCGTGAAGAGCTTCGCCCGCATTCACGAAACGAACCTCAAGAAGCAGGGCATGCTCGCCCTCACCTTCAAGAACGCCGCCGACTACGACAAGATTGAAGAACAGGACGTGTTCGACATCGTTGGCCTCACCAAGTTCGCTCCGGGTTCCGAGTTCACGCTCGTCGCCCACCACAAGGATGGCTCCGTCGACAACATCGCCCTCAGCCACACCTACAACGAACAGCAGTGGGCATGGTTCAAGGCAGGCTCCGCCCTCAACCTGATCCGCGCGAACAACAAGTAATCGCAGGGAAATCGCTATAAAACGCTAATTTCCTAGCGCAAAACTTTCAAGGAACGGAATGCACAATTCCGTTCTTTTTTATTCATTATTCGTCTGTACGGACTTCAGGCGATTCTTAAGCGCATCCACTTCGGCCTGCTCCATACCGAGTGCAACCAGGTATTTTTCTGTTGCAGCTGCCAGGTCGGCATTATCGAAATCCGAGATATCGACACCCACCGTATGGTATGAGTTCCGCATATTCATGGCGATAATGTCCTTAAGCAAATCCACCTGATCCTGAGTCAAGGCAACCTGCATGTTATCAACCACGCTGCAATAGTTTATGAACGTCTTTGCATAATCCGTCTTGATTTCGTCAGCAGTCGCCCCCATCAGCGCCTCGAGCACCGCTATCGAGAACCCGGTCCGGTCCATGCCATAAGTGCAATGCAACAGGTAGGGGCCCTCATGTTCAATCATAAAGCGGTAGCCTTTGACAAGCCCATCCTTGAACACCTTGTTCACAAATGCCGGAGGGACCCCAAGGAAAATCGCATTCTGCGTTGCATAATAGGAATCGGCAAAGTCCCTGTATGTCATGGCCGTTTCCATGCCTTCGGCAAAATCCACGAAGGTCGCAACTCCAGCCACCTTGGCCAGGGAATCGGCATACAAATTGCGACCCAGCGACGGATCGATTGGGCTTGATGAACGATACAAGACACCCTCGCCCATTCCCGTCGTGTTCACCTTCCTGAAATTCGCAAATTCCTCAATGGAAAGAGTCGGATATGCCTCCAAATAATACGACATCGTCAGATGTTGACGCATTTCCAAATATTTGGTATAACCGCCCTTTTCCTTAATTTTCACAGAAACATTTATCGGGAATTTGACATCGCGCCCGATACCAATGGCTTCTGCAGGGTCCCCATTTAGAACCTCAAAAGAAACATAGCCCGAGCCGTCACCGACACTTAAAAGAAATTCTCCTACAGAGACCTCGCCTCTGTATCCAACCACAGGGACATCCACCGTATCGTAGCCTTCCACCATCAACGTAACGAGATCGCCACGTTCAAATATGGTCAAGAACGAATCTGCCCTGAAATTGAGATTCATAGAAGCATAATAGAACAGATCCAAAGTGTCTTCTATAATCGTCGCCGAAATCTCGGTGATTTTCTCTGCGGGAACGATTTCCGTAGATTCCGATGAACCGACAGAAGAACAGGACGGATTTTCGATAAAAGAACTGCTTGAAAAAAACTCTGACGATGAACTTGATTCTTCAACGATAACTGCGCTACTTTCACCACTCACAAGGGCGGCACTGCTACTATCATCGTCGCCACAAGCGACAAAGCCGGCACAGACAAGGCAAGCCGTCAGCAATAAAAATCTTAGAAATTGACGCATGATAACTTGAATATACTCTTTTTTTCAAAAGTATTTACGGTTTCAGCAATAGTTTCTTGTTTTCCAAGAGGCCTTCGTTGTCAAAGCGGACGGTCGGATTTTGGCCTTTTTTGAAGGATTCTTCACTTTCGTAGAGGGAAAGGGCGATGGAAACTCCCGGCTGGGTCGCAACATTCGCCTTCCCCGCAGCCTTATAGACAAAGGAGAAATCCTGCGAACCGCCGTCCTTGAAAGTCGCCTTGGGAATGCGAACGGTCTCGCCAATTTGCGCGAGCGCCTTGCCCGTAGAGTCTACGAATTCCGCCACCATGTAGACATCGAAGAAACAGGGGGCCACGCCGGTATTCTTGACGGTAATGTTCAGCGTGCTTGTAGTGTCTTTGGCGTTTTCGATGGTTACCAATTCCGCTTGCGTTACCACGAAATTGTAGCCAATGACCTTGCTCATGGAATCGGCAAGGACTTTATTGTCCTTGTAAAAATTGTAACCGCAATCGCTGTCCTGGTCCAGAACGTAGTAAGTCAAGTGGGCCGAAGTAATCGCATCCACCCAGCGTTCCGGAGTCCACTTCTGATTTCCCCCGGGAATCAGATCGTCGTAAGCAAGCATCGTCTTGTAACCGGCTATATTTTCGGCAATAGTCGGTAGATTCGCATTGTACGCCCGCAACAAAGTATCCGGCCTGCCGGGAATGCCAATGAACCCATCATCTCGCTTGGTAATGCCGAGTTCAAGCGCATGCGTATAAACATCGCCAAAACCGTTAGATGGCAGAACCAACTGAGTTTTCTTGAACAGGGATGCGTAATAGTCCAGCATGTCGATCAACACCGAATCGGCTGGCATTTCACTCCCCAATATGTGAGATGTGTGCCATTCGCCCCATTCGCCAAAAGTGCGGATGTCAATGTATTCTATGCGCGGATCGCCATCGTATTTTTCGGCCAGAGCCTTTGCAAACTCCTTTGCTGCCCAAATATAGATGGAATCATCCCAGACCGGAGCGTATGCATGGTAGTCAGTCCCACGCAAGTCAATCTGTATCTTCTTCGCCCCCATTTCGTAGACAAAAGGCGGAGTCCAATCGTAATCCTCTTCTGGCGGAAAATCGCTCTTGATAAAAGATGGCGTGTACGGCAACACGCGCAAGGCGTAGCCCATGTTGTGCTCGGCCAAAGCATTCAAAAGTTTTTCCAATTCCGTCCAGTCGTAAACACCTTTTGCCGGGTTCAACTTGTTCCACTGCTGATGGCCGGAACCATAGGAGACAAGGTCCCACGCTTTGTTGTTCAGGGAACCGTAAGGGCCGTATTCGAACTCCGGCACGAACACCCAAGCGCCACCCGTCGGAACCGTAAATCCCTTGTGCGGGTTGGAAAGCGGGCCGTCGAAACGCTTGAGCGCGTAGGTGATTTTGGTAGTGTCGGCAACAACCGCGCTGTTTTCGTCGCCCTCGGGGCCGGAACTGCTCGCGTCATCGCCACAAGCGACAAAACCCATGCACACAAAGAATGCAATCAATACTAAAAATTTCGAATCTCTATGCATAGGTAAAATCACGATTAAATCCATTCCCTATTCAGGCTGAGAAGCCTTTATTTCAACCGTATTTTCTTGAAAAGTAATCGGGAATGTTGCAACGGTTTCTCCCGATTCAACCTTCGGGAACGTCCAATGGCTTACAGCTATTCTGACATCTTTTTCAAATTCTTTGTTATTTGTAGTCGACAAAACAATCTGGCATTCTTTAACAGAACCATCTGCCAACAGTTTTATCTTTAAAATCATTGTTCCTTCAAAAAAATGTTCTGGATTCTGTTTTAAATATTTGTTATAAATATGACGCAATGCCTGTGTTCGTTTTTCCAAACCGGCAAAAACAGAATCTCTTCCAAGAGCACTGCCTTTGGCAATGGTTATTTGATTTTTAACTAGTGGTTGAACCGCCCCCTTATTTTTTGAAGGGCGCTTTAAAGAATCCCTCGACTTTTTCACTAAGAAAAATGAACACCCATTGCAACCATAAAGCGTTACGCTCGCTTCATTCAGAATACTTGAATCTTTTACTTCAGGTTTCTCATCAACTCTTTTTTTCACATTCTGCAATTGAACAAGCACAGAATCATCCTGCTTGGTGGTATCGTCAGCTTTTTCGGAATCGTTACAACCGGCCCACAGCGCCGCTGCGGTCATCAGAACAATCTTCCCAAGGCATTTGCTAAAAAGTCGAGCCATAATTTAAGTATAGCAAAAAAGCACCATTTCCGTATCCCTTTCCGTTCAAGAACTTTTTTTCTAAATTTGGCGGCGAAAAAAAGGGTATGCGATGAATTTCAATAATTGGCAAGAGATGTTCCGGAACATGAGCCCCGAGATGAAGGAACAGGCCATGAACATGGCCAAGGCCAAAGTCAAGGAAAAAATAATGCATTGGCTCTCCCAGCCAATCCTGATTGCGGTCGCGCTGGTCCTCGGTGCCATTGTCGGTGCGCTCACCGCATTTTTCGGTTCTATCCTGCAAAATGTCACCGCCATCCGCGATGCAAACCCGCTGTACTGGATTCCGGCACTCGCCCTGGGCGGCATCGCCATCGTACTCACCTACCGCAAGTTCGGCAACGGCTCGGAACGCGGCATGGGAATCATTTTCGATGTCGCGCACGGCAAGGAAAGGGAAATTCCCCTGCGCCTCATCCCGCTCATCATGGTGACCACGTGGGTCACGCACCTCTTTGGCGGCAGTTCGGGCCGCGAAGGCGTGGCAATGCAGATCGGCGCCACCCTCGGGCACAACATGAGTTCCAAGATTCATGTGGAAAACGCCCCCCGAGTCTTACTCGTGGCAGGCATGGCCGCCGGTTTCGCCGGTCTATTCCAGACCCCGATGGCAGCCATTGCACTCTCGCTCGAAATCCTTCTTGCCGCCCACCTCGAAATAGCGGCCTTGCTCCCCGCAACTGTCGCCGCCGTGGCAGCCTACAAGGTCTCCGAAACGCTCGGCTACGAGAAATTCTCGATAGATCTGAACGCCTTCTCGCCCGACTGGAATATCGCAAGCCTGTTCTACGGCGAAGCCGGCCTTGACATCTACTTTATCCTCAAGCTCGTGGTGCTCGGCATCCTCTTCGGGATTGTCGGTGGCGGATTCGCAAGGCTCCTCCCCCTCTCTAAGAAATTGTTTGCGCTCAAGTTCCCGAACCCAATCAAGCGCGTCGCCATCATGGGCATTGTCCTGAGCGCCTTGCTGCTTCTGTTCTGGCAAGGGCGTTATTCCGGTCTCGGCACGAACCTCACCGATATTTGCTTTGGCAACGCTGCCGCCCTTTCGGCAAACGACGCGGGCATCTACGCTTACGACTGGATTTTAAAACTGCTGTTTACCATCGTCACGCTCTCGGTCGGGTTCCAGGGCGGCGAAGTCACCCCGTTATTCACCATCGGCGCTACGTTCGGAGCCGTCATCGCTGCAATCGTGGGCGTTCCCTTCCCGCTTGCAGCGGCTCTCGGTTATGCAGCCGTCTTCGGTGGCGCCACGAATACGCTGTTCGCCCCCATCCTTGTCGGCGCAGAGATTTTCGGATTCGACACGCTCCCTGCCTTCTTTATCGTATGCACGATAGCCTACGCGTGCAACGGCGGCAAGTCCATCTACGCGCAAAAGAAGCTCCGTCTCAAGTAAGCAAACAGCACTCTTCCCCATTGTCTTTCCATAAAAAAGTCCAGCAAGCTCAACTTGCTGGACTTAGGAGATATGATGAAGTACTAAAATGAATTAGGCTTTTAGTAAACCGACGCTACATTTGCGCAGCGACAGCGGATATATGAAAAGCTTCGGGATAAGCCTTAGCTGTGCAGGAACCGCAAAGCATGCGCATGCGGGTCTCGGCAAGAGTCGACACGCGGATCTGTTCGCCGCAGTGCGCGCACTTGGCCAGGAACACAACCGAGGAGGTCTTGACATCGTTTTCCTCGACAACCGGAGCGACTTCCTTGTCGCCAAGACGGCGAATCGTATTGCGGAAAATCATGCGGCCTTCGGCATCCTGAACAATTTCGCGAACGATGCTGCACTTGAAGCTGCGGCCCTTGCGGTTACGCATGCGGGATACGAAATGGTGTTGCGCAGTGCTGTTGCAGTTGCGGAACTCTTCCCATTCCTTTTCGTGGCGATACAGGTCCGTGACGTAGTGCCACATCACCTCGTCTTCGCTCTTGAATCCGAACATGCGGCAGAAGCGCTTGTTCCCGCTGATAAGGCGACCATGTTCGTTAACTTCGAAACAGGCCGTTTCCAGTGAATTTAGATCCATGCCCATCATAGTGCACCTCCTTTAAGATAGTAGCGATAGAGCACATCCACTGCATTAATGGCGTTATTGCTCAATCGTACATCGTCTAACTTGATATTCATGTCTTCCTTGCCGAAAATTATGGGTTCGGCAGAAGAACCAATCTTCTTGACGGACGTCTTCACGGTATCGACCAGCTGGCCGTCCACGTACATCGAGAGCGAGGAACCATTCCACACAACTGCAACGTACATCCACTTGTCCGTTTCAATTTCATCGGAGAACACGGCGTTCTCGCAACCCAGAGAATCCTCTCCGGAGCCTTCCGCAAGGAAGAATGCGAGTTTCGGTTTCTTCACGCCACATTCGCCCCTGACCACAGAAAGGCTAAACACATCCTGGTCACCGCTAGAGCCGAAGCCAAGCTTACCAACGATATTTGCACGGTGTACCGATTTCGGCGGGAGCTTATCCACGTTGACCCAAGCTTCAAGCGTCAACTCGGTCGCATCGTCCAAAGCATTGCGGTCGTTTTCGACAATACCATACTGATCGTGCTCGTTGAGTTCGATAGCGTTGCGGGACACGCCTTCCGTCAGTTCCGGATAGCCGTAGAAGAGCACCCCTTCGGTGCGGCCACGGGCATCGCTAGAGACCTTACCTTCAAAGCCATCGGAAAGGTAATCCAAAGGCCACCAGCAGAGCGTACCATATTCCGGAGAAAGCGGCAGCAGCATGTCCTTTGTCGCCTCGGAGTTCACGAGCTGGACATCGGCAGAATCATCCGACTCAACGGAATCAACCACTGCGATACCGGAATCGGGAGCAACCTTTTCCAAGACAACATCGATCAAATCCACCGGATAGGGACCATTGAAGGCTGCCTTGCCGTCCTTGAACTCACCCACATAGAACACATCGACAAAGCGAACCGGATCCGGAGACTTCGCAAGCACAGGATAAGTGCCTTCGGGGACCTTCTTGAAGCTGAACTTGCCCTTGTCGGAAGTCTTGGCTTCCCACGGGCTACCGGGGATATAGACAACCACTTCCGTCGCGGCCGTATCGTCGCGGAGGTAGACCTTGCCGGAAACATCCGTCGAGGCGACCAGGCGTGCGGTCACTTCCATATTCTGGCCATAGTAGTTGACACGCTTGTACATGGCAGACTTGCCCTTTGTGGCAGAAAGCCCGTAGGCTCCTTGGCGGACGAGGGAGAACTCGAAGCGGCCTTCGGAATCCGTCGTGTCGACCAAGTCAGAAATATTCGCCTTGGTATGGCGCGCAAATACGCGGACATTGGCCTGCGGCTCGCCCTTCTCGTTCACAAGGATACCGGCCAAAGCGTTAGTTTCTTCTCCAAAACCACCCGCAGTATCTTCAGGAGTACAAGCAGCAAAGAAACCTACTGCCGCCACCACACACCAGCTCACCAGCACGCAAATAAACTTCTTATTCATGGTCCCCTCCTTCGACTTCGATGAAGTCCTTGGTCAGGGGGAACAACTGCACATTCATGCGGTAAACGCGTTCGGCACCGGAATCGTCCATGACAATGGCTCCGATGCGGCGGCGGAAATCGGCGATTTCCTTAACAATCTTGTGGAACGCCACCTCGGAAACACCGAGGGTCATTCCGGAAATATCCCTTTCATCCACAGGAACCTCGTCAATCGCCTTGACGGCGAGGTTACCCATCTGACGGTGCATGTCGCGCACGGCAAGCGCGGTAACGTCGATATCGCCCGTAGTCACGGACTTGCTCGCCTGCACGTAATTGCCTTCGTCATCCTTTTTCAGGAGACCCAGTTCGGTCAACATAGCAAGGGACTTCTTGACCTCGGCAGTGGTGACCCCGAACTTGACCTGTTCGGCCATTTTAGCCGGAGTGGCGCCCTTCATCTTCGGGGCGAGTTCGCGGAGAACCGGATTGTGCCAGGTTTCGAAATAATCATACTGGTCAGCACCGACGAGATTCACAGAATTCTCTTCGGCGACGGAGCGCATATTCCTGTAAATTTTCTTCTTTGCCGAAGAATCCTTGCTCTGGTTAAACGCCACCAGAAGGCGGAAATACTGCAGATCGACACCGACAAGGCCCATTGCGGCGGCCACGCGTTCGACACCCACCTCGCTCAGGTTCGCCTTTCCATCGCAAACGAGCTTCAGGAACACCGGGGAGGAATATCCCGCGGCCTTGGCGAAATCACGCCAAGTGTACCCGGAGCGATCCTTATGCTCCGAATAGAAGTCGCGCATGTAAATGCGAAAATTATTGTATTCCATCACGGGTTTCATGTTTCTTAATTTATATTAACATTTCCGAAAAAGCAATAGGGTCATGATACAAAAATCAACTTTTTTAATCATAATCTCAATTTTTGCCGAAATTTTATCAAAAACGCCAAAAAAGTTATGATACAAGAAATCAGAAATAGCGTGATTTTTCGCACAAGCTGGAATATTCCGTTTAATATGGCATTTTTCGAAAAAATGTGCGAAAACGCAAAAAAAAGCCCCCGAACACGCGGAACGGGGGGCTAAAATACCGAAAAAACAGGTTTTTTGGGGCTAGATATCCTTGATGACCATGATACCGCTGCGCTCGATCTTGGGATACTGGCGCATGCCTTCCCCGCCATGGCCACTATCGAGGACCTCGAGAAGTTCACCGGAAGCGGAATACAGCTGGAGCTGCCACGGGCCGTTGGGCGCGTTGAAGAACCCGGAATTCTTCTGGACATTGCGCTGGAACGTACGGTTCAGGCGGTCGGCCACGCTGCGGGCGTGAACGAGCGAGATGTCGGCCAGTGTCCAGGAAATGGGCACGCCGCCCATGTCGTAGATGAGCAGGGCGTCCGTATCGGAGTCCTCCTTCATCGTGAATTTCCAGCTGAAGTTCTGCCAGCTCGTACTCAAGTCGAGGATACGTCCGTTCGCATAAGGGACATAGCTCTCGCTGTCCTTCTTGATGTTCACATTCAGAGTACGAGGCTTGTCGGCCTTGGCTCGCATGCTAAAGATGTAGGTAAGGCCCTTGCGCAAAGTAAGCCTCTGCTTGAACTGCAGGCTCCAGGTTTCCTTGCCAGCGGACTTCACGTCGAAGCGGACCTCGCCGCCCTTGACAATTACGTCGGCCTTGCCGCCCCAGAAATCGGTGATCCAGCCCAGAAGAGGCGGTTCAGCGGAAAAGTCTCCGTTCTCGATAAGGTTCGCGCCAGTTCCCTGGGAACCCGTCGTATAGTTCTTGTTCTGGATAAAAGCCGGGATGACGCTCGTATTCTGGATACCCAGCGGGCTGTCCACCGCGACTTCCTTGCCCCAGCCTATCAAGGTGTTGTAGGAACCGTGTGCAGTCATGTCCATTTCGGGACTGTCGAAGTTGCCCGGCCCCCAGCTCCAAGCAAGCCAGCCGATGTTCAGGCGTTCGCATTCCGCCATGATGTGCCTGTACGGAATTTCCTTCACGTCGCCAGCCGCCACCGGGGCAAACTCGCCCACGATAAGAGGCAGTTTGAGTTCCACGGACTTCTCGAGGACACCCGTAACACGCGCCTCGACGGTATCGTAGCCGCTGGAAACGTCGTGCCTTTCGGAAGGCCACCACATATGAATGGAGAAAATGAGGTTGTGCTCGGGGTCGGCCTGCAAAAGCTTATGCCCCATGCGGAAGATGTTCTTTTCGCTCTGGCCCCAGAAGTCAGCGTCAATCATGATGGGGACGCGGATTCCGGCAGCGCGCATCTTGATAACGATGGTGCTGTAGGCCTCAAAAAAGTCGTTCGGATCCTGTTCGGCATCGCCGGGCTCGTTGCCGATATTGATGATAAGGTATTCCTGGTGATTACTGATGACCTGAAGGGTCTCGTCGCGAAGCCAGAAATCCAGCGCATCGGGCAGACGGCGCCAGTTTCCCGTGGTATCGTGGATTTCGGCGATAGGGATCATCCCGTTCGCAATGGAAAGGCCGATGATATTGTCGAGGTCGCTAATACGGCCACGGGTATTCCAGACAATACGGACACAATTGGCACCAGTCTTCGCAATTTCAGGAATCGTTTTACCGTCCCGGTCGGTCCAAATGAACATGTGGTTCACGCCGCGCAAGACAACCTTCTCGTTGTCCTTGCTGTAAAGGAATCGGTCTTGTACAAAAAATCCAGGTTTGGCAGGAGCCCTATTCATCTCTAAAAATCCTTTTCGCTTTTAAGTCCCCAAAACAGGGAGCATCACATCAACAATAAATTACTTCGTAAAAATACAAAAAAAATCGCAAAAAAAGCAAAAAAATAACACTGCAAAACGAAGCAAGATTTTTTACAAAGTAGCGTGTGATACAAATCACATACAGCCATGAGACAACGCAAGCGAGCGGCTGCGCGCCACGGCCGAAGGCAGGTTGGCTCCACCTAGACCGTCACCACCCCGTTTCTCCGAGTTTCTGCCGCCAATGGTAAGCGAAGAGGCATCCACCTGGCGTTCGGTCAGGTGTTTCCAGTAGCGGACAGGCAGGCAACGCTTAAGGAGTTCCGGGTTCAGCCGTTCCTTGATGGCCATGGAGTCGTAGTAGGACTTCCACATGCGCGCGAACTCGTCGGACCGTTCGATTCCGGCGATGGCCTCCGGGTCCTCGACCGACACGAGCTGTACTTGCCCCCCTTCGTAACAGACGCCATAACGGCGCCGTACATCGACAATAGCCCAGCGGCCGTTAGGGAAACGGGAACGGAAATGCGGGGCCAGCATGTCAACCACGTTGTACTTGGGCTCTATCGCGGAAATGTACATGCCGTCCGGAGCCTTGCCGAACCGCACCGCCCCGAGCATGAAGCCCTGTTCCCGGCGGACGGAACGGGCCACGGTAAACAGCGGCAGCATCTCGTCGCTCGTCGGGTTCCTGGCGTAGTTACGGCCTTCCTGGGCAAAGAGCTTGCGCAGGTAAGCGAAAATCTTCATCTCGATTCCCGGTTCCTCGGACCTAAAAGCGCAATCGAGCAGGCTCAGGATATCCTCGCCCGCCATGTTCAGGATGGCACGACGCAACCTGCGGGCGGATTCTTCGTCCGACTCCACCCGGAATGGCTGCAAGAAAAGGTCCGGTGCCGCACCCTCCTCCGCCGCGTAGGGCCGAACCGGGACGATGTCGCCCACGTCAAGATGCTGGCGGTATATCTCGAACACGACACTCAAAAAACCGTCAAAAGAGGAATCGTAATGGATAGCGAGCATGGCAAAGACCTGCCTATAGGGAAACAGCCGCCGGCAAGGCGGGAACGTAGTTATCGAACAGGCCGAGCTGTTCGGGCTTCTTTTTGACCACAAGGAGCGGGCGCACCATCTCGGGATAAAGCCTGCGGAGGCTCGCCGGCGTATCGGGATGGTAGATGAAATACTTGGCGCGTTTCAGCACGACACCCATCTTTTTCAGGGTTTCCAGGCGGATACGGGAAAAGCGACGGCCGCTCACGATGAGCCGGGCTGACTTGACACCGATTCCCGGAACACGCAGGATAGACTCGTAATCCGCCGTCTGCAAGTCGACCGGGAAAAATTCCGGATGCCGGAGCGCCCACATGGCCTTCGGGTCGAGATCCACGTCCAGATTGGGGTTCGTCTCGTCCAGAATTTCGTCGTGACTGAAATTGTAGAAACGCATGAGCCAGTCCGCCTGGTAAAGGCGGTGCTCGCGCAGCAGGGGCGGCTTGCTCGAAATCGCGGGCAGCCGCTTGTCCGCATTGATGGGGATGTACCCAGAAAAGTACACGCGCTTCATCTGCTGTTGCTGGTAAAATCCTGCCGAGAGCCTGAGAATCTGCAGGTCCGTCTCCCCCGACGCCCCGACAATCATCTGCGTGCTCTGCCCCGCCGGCAAAAACTTGGGCGAATGCCTGGCATGGTCGGAATCGTAGCCGATCTTGCGCTCGGCAAGGAAGTTCATGGGGCGGTAAATGGACTCGTAATTCTTTTCGGGAGCGAGGTACTGCAATGCGGAATCCGAGGGAATCTCGATGTTGACGCTGCTGCGGTCGGCATAGAGCCCGGCCTCGAAAAGCAGACGCGCGCTGGCCCCGGGAATCGCCTTCAAGTGGATGTAGCCGCCAAAATGGTGGACCGTCCGCAGTTCCTTCGCCACACGGACAAGCATCTCCATCGTGTTGTCCGGCGAACCGACAACCGCCGAACTCAGGAAAAGCCCCTCGATGTAGTTGCATCGGTAGAATTCCATCGTCAGGTTGACCAGTTCCTTGGGCGTAAATGTCGCCCTGGGAATGTCGTTGCTGCGGCGGTTCACGCAGTAAGCGCAGTCGTACTTGCAAGCGTTGCTGAACAGCACCTTCAAGAGGGAAATGCAGCGCCCGTCCGCTGCCCAGGTATGGCATATGCCTGCCTCGCAGCCGCTGCCGAAGCCCCCTTTCGGAGCGCAGCGGGACGACCCGCTCGAAGAACACGACACGTCGTACTTGGCCGCATCGCCTAAAATATTCAACTTTTCACGAAGGTCCATCCGTTCACTTGCTCCTTTGAACACTAATATAACAAAAGGTGCACATAAAAGCAATAGCTCTGGTAAAATCAAACGGGAAAATCGAAAAAAAACAAAAAAACAACAACCTTTTTTTTACACAGATCGGACAGCAGGGCCCCCCACGAAAAAGTTATTTCTTTAATTTTTTTTGCTATCTTGTTACCATCTTGTTATTTTCATAATAAATTATACTTGTAAGGATTTATAAATTTAGAGGCGGCTATGAAAAAAGTCTCTTTGTCTAAATCAAAACAATTACTATTCGCGGTTGGATTAATTGTCGTAGCACTCCTCGCGAACATCATACCCGCAAAAATCGCCCTCGCCCTCGGAATCCCCGTTTACCTAGACTGCATAGGCACAATTGTCGCTGCCATGCTCGGCGGAACGCTCCCTGCCGTAATCGTCGGATTCTTCTCTAACACGATCGACAGTTTCTCCAACTGGGAAACCCTCTATTACGGGCTCATCAGCATCCTTATCGGCGTAGCCACCGCCCTCTTCCAGCAATACGGGTTCTTCAAGAAAATCACAAAAATATGTATCGCAATCGTTACCTTCGCCATGCTGGGAGGCGTACTCGGCTCCATCCTCACCTACTTCCTCTACGGCTACGACTTCGGCGAAGGCATCTCGGCCCCATTCGCTATAGCCATACACAACAAGTTCGGGTTCTCGGTATTCTTCTCCCAGTTGTCGGCAGATTTCTTCCTCGACATCATCGACAAGACTATAGTCCTTACCGCAGCCATCATTATCTATCGCAAGATTTCGCTCCACCTGAAAGCGATTTTCAGTCACGTATTCCTCTTCGACCCGAACATGGGCGAACGCACCAAGATGGCCACGAACCACCTCATCAAGCGCTCCCTGCTGCGTAAGGTCGTAGTCATGGTCATCGTCGCCGAGATCCTGCTCGGAGCCCTGGCCAGCACGACAGGTTTCTTCCTCTACCGCCAGGTCACGATTGCGAGAAACAAGGCCATCGCGCAGGGCGTTGGAGCCTCCGCAGCCGCAATTATCGACGGGAACCGGGCCGAGGAGTGGGAGACCATGGGCCATGCGGCACCCGGCTATGACGACATCGAAAAGGACCTGTACCGAATTCGCGATGGCTTCCCGCAAGTATTCTACCTCTACGTCTACAGGATTACCAACGACAGCAGCGTCGTCATTTTCGACTTGGAAGCAAGGGACACGAGCGGAGTGCTACCGGACAAGCCCGGCGACAGAGTCGCATTCAACCAGGGATTTGCGCCCGTGCGGGAGAACCTCATCCGAGGAGAGCGAGTCGAGCCCATCATCACAATCGACGAATACGGTTGGCTGATGACGGCCTACGAGCCGTTGAAAAACTCCGCGGGGAAAACCGTGGCCTACGTGGGTGTCGACATTGCGATGGGCGACCTCATCTACGAAGAGGCCAAGTTCTTCATCAAGCTGCTTACGATGTTCTTCGGTCTTTCCATAATCATCATGAGCATCATCCTCGAACTCGTAAACCGAGGCATCGTGCATCCGGTGAACCGCATGGCAGCAGCCTCGATCCACTTCGCCTACAGCTTGGAACAGGGCCGCGTGGACAGCCTTCTCGAACTTGAATCCCTGAAGATCCGCACCTTCGACGAAATTGAATACCTATACAAGGCGTTAACCAAGACTTGCAAAGACTCCGTCGACTTCATTCGCAGGCTAGAGGCCGCTGCCGCCCGCATCACGCGAATGCAAGACGAAATCATTATCAACTTCGCAGAAATGGTCGAAGCAAGAGACACGAGTACAGGCGACCACATTAAGAAAACGGCGTTCTACGTGGAAGCAATCGCCGACGAGCTCCAGAAGGAAGGCAAGTTCAGCGAGATACTGACAGACAGCTACAAGGACAAGCTCAAACGCTCCGCGCCGCTCCACGATATCGGCAAGATTGCGGTGTCCGACTTGATTTTGAACAAGCCGGGCAAGCTCACCGACGAAGAATTCGCCATCATGAAGAGCCATACCACGCAGGGCATGAAGATTCTTTCCAAGATCGAGGCGAATGCGAACAACACCATGGACGACAACTACCTGAAGGAGGCCATAGAAATGGCGCACTTCCACCACGAGAAATGGGATGGTTCGGGCTACCCCACCGGAATCAAGGGCGAAG
Source organism: Fibrobacter sp. (assembly GCA_017412605.1). Lineage (GTDB taxonomy): Bacteria > Fibrobacterota > Fibrobacteria > Fibrobacterales > Fibrobacteraceae > Fibrobacter. Next base: position 85,329 of record JAFPWY010000008.1, read on the forward strand.
AGATTCCTTTGTCCGCAAGAATCATGGCCGTGGCCGACGTATTCGATGCACTTGTGGCCGAACGCGTGTACAAGAAGCCGTTCACCTACGAAAAAGCCATGGCCATTATCACCGAAGGTTCGGGCAAGCATTTCGACCCGGTCGTCGTGGAAGCGTTCTGCCATATTTCGGAGCGTCTCTACAACGAACGGACCAAACTGAACAAGTCAGAACAGCCACCGGAAACGCAAGCCTAATCCATTGAACATACTACAAAGAACGCGGTCCCTAAAGGGGCCGCGATTCAATTATACAAGCATCAATCGCTTAATCAGCAATTAGAACAAAGCGATATTGTAAGGAGGAAGGGCACCCTTCGGCTGCTTGATGGTATTCTTCTTCTTGCCGTTCCACGTGACAACAGCAGAAGCGCCGCGATCACCGACATAGAGCAAACCATCGTCAATAGCCATGGAGCCGGACATGTCGGTAAAGCCGTCAATGTCTTCGACCTTCTTGGAAGAAAGATTCACCTTCTTCAAGGACTGCACGGCAGCGTAGTTTTCGTCGTAGCCGAGGTTGATTGCCACATAGGCAATTTCGTCTTCGACGACCATCGAAGCAACGCCGCCACCCAGCTTTTCACCGGAAATCATCACTTCGGATTTCTTCTTGGAGACATTCACCTTCTCGATACCGCGCTTACTGTCGGCATCGGTGCCAGAAGCCGCATTGTATTCACCATGGGTCGCCACATAGACTTCACCATCGACAATGGCAATGGTCGAGGGGTTCTTGGTCTTGAGCTGGATAGTATCCTTCAAGTCGCCCGAGGAAGCATCGTAGATAGCGAGCAGGCCCTTGGGATAAGTAGTCACCCAGTTTTCATCCATCGTGTAGCGCTGGAACAAGACATAAAGGGTACCGTCATCGAGTTCGATGTCGGCTACATACGGGGAATTTTCGCCTTCGTAAGCAAACTTTCCAGTTTTGATAGACTTTTTAACTTTGCCATCCTTCGTCGAAATCTTCACCAGGGAATCGGCATTCTGCAATGCGACCCAGGCCTGATCTCCATCGAAAGCCATGTCGGTCGGATTCGCATCATCGTCCAAGGAAACCTGCCACACCACGGCCTTCTTGCCTTCGGATTCCAGCTTGTCGGGGTCAATCTTTGTAATGTTGTCCGCACCCTTGCGTTCCAGCACGTAGAGGTCAGCACCGTTCGTAACGACCTTGGAATCCTGGTGGAAGGAGAGGCTCTTCTTGGAGATTTCGCCATCCTTGTCAATCCAGCGGAGTTCGCCGGTCTTGTAGTCGGAGCCGAATACGACACCGGCTACGGAAACCTCGACTTCTTCCGGGGCGCTGCTGGAACTGGAGTCGTCGCCGCAAGCCGTCATAAAGACGAGAGAGGCAATGGACAATGCAGCGAAGGATTGCTTCGCCACACTCGCAATGACATTCTTTTTCATTTTATTCATATTGTGTTCCTTTTCTGGCTTTACGCATTTTTTTGCGCGGGGGCTAGAACCCCTGTATTATGGTGAACTTGTATTCCCTCCCCGGCATGGGGAACGGGGTATAAAAATTGCGGTACTGTTCGTCGGTGATGTTATCCACAGAAAAAGCGAGGCGAGTTTTCTCAAATGGCAGGTAAGAAAGAACAGCGCGGTGGTTTGCCACAGCCGGCTGGTCCATACGGTTTGCACGGTCGCTGTACATGATGCTGCGCCATTCCGACGCCCACATCAAATCCAGATGCAGCGGCAAGTGGAGCGTGGCCTCGGCAAAATAGCTGCAGTCGGGCTCCCCGGGGAGCTTGTTCCCGTTATACGTATCCGATTTCGAGCGGTCTTCTGTCTTCTGGAATGTGGCACGCAACACGACATCCAAGAATTTTGCAGGAGTGCTGTTCAGTTCGAATTCGGCACCGCGCACCCGTGAACGGGCTATGTTTTCGGCATGCAGGTGTTCCACGACAATCACCCAGCAAATACCGTCTTCGATATGCGATTCAAAATACGCAGCCCTCAAGGACGTGTGGCCTCCCGGCACCTTGAACAAGCCAGAAGCCTCGAACTTGGTCGCCTTTTCCCGTTTGAGTTTCGGATTCGATAAGGCTCCCGGGAAGGTTCCGTAAAGTTCCATCAATGCGGGCTGCTGGTAAAAACGACCCAGCGAAACCTCCCCCGTCACCGGAATTTCAGAATTCCCTAGGCGCGTGTAGGCGCGCCCCGAAAGAGTCAAATCACGGTCTTCAGCTTCATCCAGGGTACGGCCCCCTGTGGGCAACACAAAAGTTCCCTCGTCCAGACGGTCCTTCAAAAAATGCACTGAGCCCTCTCCTCCGAGTCCCGCATACTTGAAAAGCTGGTAATACAGGTCTCCGGAGCTCACCAAGTTCAAGCGATCCAGCGCCCAGTCCTTAGAGACACCACGCGCTTCGGCACGTTCCCATTCCGCAGCCAAACGGGCAGCGCCCTTCAGGCGGTTCCACAAAGTCCACTCGGCCGAAACCTCGGGGACGAGCTTGTAGACTGCCGCCCCATATTCCAGGAACTCGTTACTCGAATAGCCCAGATGGTCCAACGGGTAATAGGAACTCGAAACATTCTTGTCGAACCGGTACGAAATGCCGCCATACAAGAAAAGCGCATCGTCAAAAAAACCGGGCGATTCCAGGCCATAGCGGATAAGCGCCGACTCCCCGACAAAATCGGCAACAACGGTCTGCTGTTCTTCTTTGCCTGGATTTCCGCCCTCAAACCGAGTTGCCGTCACAGACAACGTCGAGAAAGAACCGTTCCCGTGCAGCATGCGGAACTGCGCATTGCCCGACACGTCCGTATATTCCGCATTTTGGCGCGTGGCCGTGAAGTCATCGTCGTCGTTGTACTGCGTCCCGTTGCGGTTCGTGTACTCATAGTCGTTGTCGGAATGCCTGGTGGCAAACGAAGAGGCGAACATAATGCTATCAGTCACCGGCGAACTCACCTGGAAGGCCCCCTCCCACGTGTTGTGGTTCCCATAAGCAAGCAAGACGCGACCGCCTCTCTTCACGGCATTCTTCGTCACGAAATTGACGGCACCGCCGAGTCCCGTCACGCCGAACTTCGCAGGGACATTGCCCTTGAACACCTCGACTTTTTCCATCTGGTTCAGGTCGATGGACGCAAGGTTCACCGCGCCGCCACTCGCATCGTTCAGCGGGACCCCGTCCACACAAATCAAGATGTTCCTCGCCGCAATCCCGCGAATGGACACCGACTGGAAACTCCCGAGACCGCCCTGCTTGTAAGCCTGGATCCCAGGAAGGGTCGAAAGGAGGTCCGCCGCCGTCAGCGACTTGCCCTCCCAGGCCGACGAATTGATTTCGGTATAGCTTACATCTTGTGCGGGCAGGTAACCGGTAGCGCTCACCACATCCGAAGAGCCCAAATCTTGCACCGGGTCGTTTGCAGAAACGATAGACACATCCTCCGGGGAACCTTCCGAAGGAGGAACAGCGGCACTGCCCGCCCAAGCAAGGGCACAGCACCAAAAAGCCGCAACGCATGCAGCCTTAAAGAATGACGTCTTTCGCATCAAACCTCTAAAAAACGTTTTTGCAGTTCTTCTGGCTCGGGGATCGTCCTACGCCGGCTCCTTCGCATGCAAGCACACTGGTTTCGAAATTCTGCCGGTTTCGTCCTCCCTTACAGCGGCGGGACCGCTCCGGTTTTTCACCGGATTCTCTCCGACCAGGCATACGCCAAATCGGGCTTTTCGGGGCACAAAAACTATTTGCGAAAAATTTACATATATGAGGGGGTATTGTAAAGGGCCGTACAAACGACGGCCCTCTATACAATCGACATTGTCAAGGATTACTTTTGTTCTTGAGCAGGAGCTTCGGCCGCAGAGGCCTTGGCGGCAGCGGTATCCTTTGCCGCAGAATCCTTCGCCGTGGAATCGTTGGCGGCAGCCGCAGAATCCAGCGCAGCCTGCTGCTGCCTCATGAGCTCTTCACGCTTTTTTTGCATGTGCTCGCGGACCTTCACAACATAGCGGTCGTTGACGGCCTTGATGGAATCCATCGGGAACTGCGTCTTGTAGTTAGAGTCCAGCACGTTCAGGCAAGCCTCGCGGAGACCCTGGATAAAGTAAGTGAGGTCGAATTCCTGGTCGAACTGCCTTTCGACACCGTGGAACATGATGTCGAGCTGAGTACCCATGATATAGGAATACTTCTGGATAGGCGTCGTCTTTTCGCCAATCGTGACCGTAACATTCCGATACTTCGCAGCCGGCTTGATGGGAAGCGTATTCATGGCAGAATCCACGTAAGCGCGGAGTTTCGAGATGTCGCCATTGAAAGACATTTCGGTTGCGCTGTCGGGCCTTGCAAGTTTCTGACGTTCGGCAGCCTGTTCGGCAAAATAGGAATCAACCACCGGCATGGAATCGCGCGGAATCTGGAGCTTGAAGTTCGTGTCCTTGAAGGCCTTCGAATTGTCGAGCACACCCTGAACAAGGTAATCGATTTCGAAATACTCGCCGAGCTGTCGCCCGATGTTCTTGAAGCTCGGCCCACCGAACTGGGAACCCAGCATGTAAGAGAACTTCTGGTCGTCGGTCGTGGTCGCGTCGATTTTGACTTCGGCGACAGCGGTCTGACGGGGCTGCAGCATATCGCAAGCCGAAAGGGCCAGCAAGGCAATACCAAAGGCAATTATTTTAGATTTCATAGTTCCTTCCGAGGTGAAATTTTCAAATAAAATATAGTAATATGAGTACTACAGAAGGAACTGCGAAATGCGTTCGTTGAATGTAGTTTGGTATAAGTCGGGAAGTGGATCCCCATACGGAAGGACTCGTCAAAATAGCTGTTATCGTGACATTCAACATTATGTCCGTCAGCTCCTGCGCCGCCCCATTCGAGGGGGTGCCCGGAAACCCTTTTGGGGCTGTAGGCAGGGGGAAACGTCCCCCTTTTAGACGAAAGAACGGCTCTTTGAGCCTACAGACTAAAGACGAAAGTGAAATAATGGCGCTTCGCGCTTGCTAAGGCATAAAATCTCTCGCCTTTCGTCTCTCGTCTCTCGTCTAATTTCTATATTTTGCCCCGAAAAATTATCTTCAAGGATACTAACATGAAACGTACTCATAACTGCGGCCAGCTGCGCAAGGCAGATGTTGGCCAGACCGTAACACTCGCCGGTTGGGTGGACCGCCGCCGCGACCATGGTGGTGTGATTTTTGTGGACCTCCGCGACAAGTATGGCAAGACCCAGATCGTCTTCAACCCCGACTACAACGCCGACGTGATGAAGACCGCCGAACAGCTCCGCAACGAATACGTGATTACGGTGACCGGCAAGGTTTACGCCCGCGAAGAGGGCAACACGAACGAGAAGCTCGCCACGGGTGAAATCGAAGTCAAGATCGACCAGATCGAGATCCTGAACGCGGCCCTCACCTCCCCCTTGGCCATCAACGACCCGAACGAAGAGTGCAAGGAAAACGACGACCTGCGCCTGCAGTACCGCTACCTGGACCTGCGCCGTCCGTGGATCCAGAAGAAGCTGTTGCTCAAGAGCCGCTTCCTCAAGGCCGTGTACGACTTCTTCTACGCTAACGGTTTCGAAAACATCGAGACTCCGGTGCTCTGCAAGTCCACTCCGGAAGGCGCCCGCGACTACCTGGTGCCGTCCCGCGTGAACCCGGGCAAGTTCTACGCCCTCCCGCAGTCCCCGCAACAGTACAAGCAGCTCTTGATGATTGCCGGCATGGACCGCTACTTCCAGATTGCCAAGTGCTTCCGCGACGAAGACCTCCGCGCCGACCGTCAGCCGGAATTCACGCAGATTGACGTCGAAATGTCCTTCGTGGACCAGGACGACGTGATGGCCATGTTCGACAAGTTCGTGACCGAAGTTCTCGGCAAGGTCTGGGACTTTGAACCGCCCAAAAAGATCCGCCGCATGAAGTGGCACGAAGCCATGCTCAAGTACGGTTCCGACAAGCCGGACCTCCGCTTCGACCTCGAAATCCACGATGTGTCTGAAATCGGTGCCAAGTCCGAATTCGGTGTGTTCAAGAACTGCGTTGCCGCCGGTGGCAAGATCCGCGGTATCGCCGCCAAGGGCTGCGTGGACTTCACCCGCAAGCAGATTGACGAACTCACGGCCTACGTGGGCAAGTACGGTTCCAAGGGCCTCGTATGGATGCGCGTCAAGGAAAACGACGAAGTGGAAACCCAGGTCGGCAAGTTCTTTACGACTGAACAGCTCAACGAACTGCGCGACGCCGTCGGTGCCAAGTGCGGCGACATGATGTTCTTCATCGCCGGTCCGGAAAAGGTTGCTGCTACGGCTATGGGCCAGCTCCGTCTGGAAGTCGCCCGCATCAAGGGCCTCCGCGATCCGAAGAAGCGCGAGTTCGTGTGGATTACCGAATTCCCGATGTTCGAATACAGCGACACCGAAGGCCGCTACATGGCCATGCACCACCCGTTCACCAACCCGCTCCCGGAACACCTCGACATGATGCTCGGTGGCAACCTCAAGGATTGCAACGCCGAAGCCTACGACCTTGTTCTGAACGGCGTGGAAATCGGTGGTGGTTCTATCCGTATCCACAACCCGGAAGTCCAGGAGAAGGTGTTCCGCCTGTTGGGCCTCTCCGAAGAACAGGTGAAGGAAAAGTTCGGCTTCTTCGTCGACGCATTCAAGTACGGCGCTCCTCCGCACGGCGGCTTGGCCTTCGGTCTCGACCGCGTCGTGGCTACCATGGAAGGTGAAGAATCCATCCGCGACTTCATCGCGTTCCCGAAGAACACCAGTGCTTCGAGCCCGATGGACCAGTGCCCGAGCGAAGTCGACCTCCAGCAGCTGCAGGACATCCACATCTCCGTGCAGATGCCGAAACAGGCTGATAAAAAGTAATGTTTGACTAGATTGCGACCACCACGCTTCCTCCCACGCTACGCTCGGAGCAGGTGTGGCTCGTGGCAGGCTCTCCCTTGCGGGGGCTCGCAATGACAAGCATATAAATTGCCCCGCGGAAAACCGCGGGGTTTCTTGCTTTTTAGAACTTCACGCCGACACCGGCTGATACGGCAAAGCCGTTCCTGAACGCATGGGACGCCACAAAGCGCATCTTTTTCATTAAGGCGCTGTCCGATTTTTCGGACTTCTCCATTTTTTCCGTTTTCTCTGTCTCCGGAGTTTCTTTGTGGGATGATGAATGCTTACCACCGCCACCTCCCCCTTTTTTCGGAGGTTTAGTCTCGGGTTCTGCATCATCTTCTATTTTCTCATAGCCGTACGAAAAAGGAATCAGCTGCCCAACGCCAACCGAAGCGAAAAAACGGTTTCCCGGAGACTCGAGACGGCCCGTTGCAGCGATTACGGTTCCAGCAACACTGGCTTCATACTTGAACTCATCCGTTGATTGATTGACGTAGAACAATCCCGACTTTTCCTTGCGCAGATACACATGGATGTCCGATTCCGCATAAAATAGATCGGCAGACACTTCAGGCGAAAGGCGCCAGCGGCCTATGGAACAAGTACTGGAAAAAGATACGCCGAAATCAGCGACATACGAATCGACATCGCCATAGACGCGGAAGGACCTCTGAAAAACGACGAAGGACAGCGTTCGCAGCGTAGCATCCGAGACAGAGCGATTGGGAGCTAGAGTCTCGTAGAAGCGCCTTGATTCCCAGGGAATATTCACATCGACAGTCATGTATGCTGCACGCAATTTAAAAAGCGAAGCCTTGCCCACTTCACGGCCGTAAGCGGCATGGAACAGGTTTACATCAACACCCAAGGGCAAGTAGGCAAATCTCTTTTCGTCAATTTCGCCGTCGTCTTCTTCGCGCAACAATCCAAACAAATGGAGATCGGCATTGACGTAGCTATACATTAGCGAAAAACTATTTTTTCCGACTTTTAAAAGATAACGGGCATCCCACGCCCAAAATCGGGACGAATCACTGAATACATAACCCGTACGGTTTTCCATATCGGGTTCGGTATTCCCATATGTTAGGCCCGTTCGAAAATCTCCGTTGAAAAATTTTGATCCGGCATAGAGCCTCCTAAACGTCAGTTGATCCGTAAAGACGCCATTAACGACCGGAACGAAATCCATTCCCGACGACGATTCCCAAGTAAAGCCGTCGTGTTCGAGCCATCCCCTGCCAAACGAAGCTCCGGCATAGGCCAAGGAATCCAACGTATACCAACGGGATGAAAAAACAAACAGAGGCAATGAATAAACATCCACCTCGAATTCTAGATGCCGATATTCACGGACAACCGAAATATCGCCGAAAGAAGACGACCCCCTATCGGACAATGTCCACGAATGCATCTTGGATTTTCCTCGATGCCGTAGAAAGAAATCGTACGAGGCATATCCATATGCGGCATCAAAGTTCCATCCGTCAACGCTTAACGAATCATTGATTTCGCACCCTTTCGTACTCGCTTCCTTGCCTGGCAAATCCAAAAGAAAGAGCCCGCCACACCGGACGAGCCCCTGATTTGTCCAGGCATTGCTGCTAACGGAAAGAAGCAACAATGCCAGAATGCTGGAGCAGACAAGATGACGCACAGACTAATTAGATTGCGTCAAGGAAGTCCCAAAGATCCTTCTGCGTCTTGAACTGCGGGAAAATTCCGCCGAACGTAGGATCCGGGAAGATTATGTTGTTCGGACCATCATCGGGCAGGACCAAATCTTTATCGATAAAGCGGGAAACCGGGACCGTCTTTTCGCCATTCTTGTCGGTAAAGTAGAACGTATTCAGGTCGCTCTTGTCCTCGAAAGAATAATACGGAAGGAACGCTTCGAATCCATCACCCTGCTCAAAGAACTTGCGGAAGACGCATTCCAGCTCTTCGCCATTAACGGAAACCGTCACGGAACCGCGGACACCATCAAGAGCATCATCGATCTTGTCTATAAGTTCCTGCAGGTCGCCCTTGCTCACATCGGCATCGGCACCACGGCCGACAATGTACAGGTCATTAGTCTGGGAGCCCGGCTTTGACGCCTCGGCAATGCTGTATTCAAAAGCATCCTTGACTTCGGACAAGGCACTATCGAGAAGCGTGGGAACAGACATCCAAGCGAACTTCTTCTTAGAATCAACCTTCGTAAACGTGCCGTTCACGCCGATGAGATTCTCAAGAACCTTAACCACTGCCGTTTGGTCTTCGTCCAGTTCGCGTTCATCGAAGACGTCTTCGAGAAGCTTCAAATCCTTCATCCAGGAGTAGTCGCCGTTATCGTCAATTTCAAAGTTCAACGACGTGGCCACCAAGATCACGGCCTTAGTCGCAAACAGTCCACCTAGGATCACACCGAATTCGCTCTTGTCCAATTCACGAACGAAATCAACATTTTCTACTCGCATAAAATAATCGTCCTGGGCAAGGACATACTGCATATAGGAAATAGCCGTATCAATCGTCGGAAGGACTTCTTCAAGGAGAACCTTCTGGGTATTCTTTGTAAAGGTGCGTTCATTGGAAGACATTTCTTCTGCCATCTGGACAAAATCGTCGATGGAAGAAATATTACCATTGAACCAATGCTTGTAATCGCTAGCGAGATTACCAAGCGTTTCGTTGTTAACCAGGTCCACGACAGAGGTCACGGCATAGCCCAACTTGGCCCCGCAACTATTCGGATACTTGTCGATAATCCGCTTGTACATGGGCTTCAATTCGGTCGTTCTGTCTTCAAGGTCTTCCTTATCAAGATCGGCCAGAGCTTCAAAGATATCGGCAGCTTTCTTGTTCACTGCAGTCAAGGCCAGAAGACCTTTGCTGTCCATGACCAAGTCACAATCTGCAAATCCCTTGGTCGTTGTTTCGCCCGGATTGGACTTGGACGAAGACGACTTGGTTTCATCGGACGTTTTGCCGCCCTCTTTTTTAGAAGACGAACTAGAAACCTTCGTGTTCTTGGCCGAAGAGGAACTCAAGGTCGTTTTTCCCCCTGGAACAGAAGATGACATCGGGGTGGTCTTTCCACCTTCGACAGAAGAAGACGAAGTATTTCCTAAAAGATCATCCAGGTCGTCTAAAGTGAACGACGAACTCATCGCCGTCAGATCAATAGGCTTTGTTGTTGAATGACTATCATCGGAACAAGCACCCAACATGAACAGAAAAGACAACGAAGCAACAGCCAATAAATATTTTGACATTTTAGCCCTCCTTTTTTTATAAAATACTCACTTTATTCGAGAAAAACAAGATTTATTCTTTCTTTTCTCGTTTTCCTCGACCGTAATAACCATAGCCATAGCCATAACGGTAATAGCCGTAACCATAGTGACCCGGCTCGTGTTCGCAGTGGTTCATCACGAACGCGCCTGGCTTCTGCGCATAGCGGCGCATCTTTTCGATGGCTTCCTTTATCTCGTTAATGCTATGCTTGCCGTAATGCAGCACATACAGGCCAAAATCGACCAAGGGATACACAAGCTCCGCATCGGTAACCAGGTTGAGCGGAGGCGTATCGATAAACACCATATCGAACTTTTCGCGAACCTCGTCGACGAGTTTTTTCATGTTGTCGCCACGCAGCAATTCGCAGGCAGCCGACAAAGCCTTGCCCGATCCAATTATATGGAGGCCGCTCACGGGATGCTTCACCATGGCCGTTTCAAGCGAAGCCTTGCCGCCTAAAATTTCCGCCAAACCGAATTCGCCCTTGCCGCGCAACATGCCCAGACGCATGTCGGCATCGATCAACAAGACCTTCTTTCCGCTTTCAGCAAAGAGCGAAGCGAGGTTCAACGAAACAAAGCTCTTGCCCACGCCGGGAATAAGACCGGTAATCATGACAACCTTATGCTCCAAAGACGGCAGCGAGAATTCCATTGCCGTCTGCAACGAACGGAAGGCCTCGCTTACGGGATCTTCGGGCTTGGTGATTACGAAAGGCGTTCCACGCCTCAAATGGCCATGTCCCTTGAGGGAACGGCTAGTGGATTGCGGAATCTTGGCGAGTACGCTCAGGTCGGTAGCGCGTTCCACCTCAAGGCTGCTGCGTACGCCATTCTTGAGGATTCTTCTCAAGAACACAATAAGGATTCCGACCATAAGGCACGCTGCAATGGAGCAAACAAAGATGTTGAATTTTTTCGGTTTGCTCTGGATGGGTTCAATCTGCGCATAGTCGACGATGCGGACATTACCGACTTCACCGGCACGCACCACGCGCAGCTGCTGGATATTGTTCAGCATGTTCGTGTAGACTTCATTATTGACGGCAACTTCTTCCTGCAGGCGAAGGACTTCTTGCTGCGTCAAAGGCATCGTCTCGGCGGTCTTCTTGAGTTTCGAGAGTTCCGCACGCAGGCGGTCCTGCTGCTTGACGATGGTACGGACGTTCGGGTGTTCTTCCTTGAACAGGCGCATCAAGCTCTGGCGCTGCTGTTCCAGCTCAAGAATTTGGCGTTGCAGGTCCACTTCCTTTTCAAGGTGAGCCCTTGTTTCACCCGTCATATCGACAGAACCAATCTTGTAGCGGTAATCGGCAAGAATCTTTTCGGCGCTGTCCAGCTTCATCTTGACACCGGGAAGTTGAGCTTCCAGGAACTCGAGAGTCTTCTGGGCCTCGGCACTGCGCATTTCCACATTCTGGCGCAGGTATGTCTTGGCGATGGTATTCAAAATAGACGCGGCACGGTCAGGATAGCGATGGCTCAGGCTCACACCGATAATGCCCGTCTGCTTTCCTCTCTCCGAAACAGAAAGGGACCTTGCCAATTTTCGGACCGCCATCAGCGGATTGGTCTGGCGAAGCACGAACTTTTCACCATCCGAAGCACGCATCAGCTTAACACAAATCACAAGCGTGTCTCCCGCATACGGCGCAGACAGGCGGTCTCCTACATTGCCTTCGAGCAGCTTGCTTCCTTCGGGCGTGTAGACGGCATAAGTATTCGGGCTGCGGACTTCGGCAATCCATCGTTCAGTGCGAGCAATATCCGGAATGCGGAGTTCCTCGATATCCATGCGGCCTTCGCGGTGCAGAAGGCGGTTCAGTTTGCTGATCGGCATTGCGCTATAAGCCAACCGCTCGGCATCAACCACATAGTCCAGCACCATACGGCTCTTGATCAGTTCAATCTCGGCATCTGCCGGGCTCGACACATCCAAAAGGGCACCCATTTCGCCCATGGCCTTGGTTGCCTTGTTACCACCCTTGACGTTCACCTGCAAAAGCGCATCGCTCGTAAACTGCGGGCGGATCCACATGCCAACGCCCACTCCTATCACAGCCCCAAGGATCATACATGCCAGCAAGAAGAGTTTGCGGCTCCAAAGAATGGACAGCGCATCAAGCAAAGTAATTGAATCCGGCGTCGTAGGAAGCTGCAGTTGAGCTAAGTTAATCGTCGGGGTATTCTCTTTTTCAGCCATAAAAATCCTTGTCTGCAATACGCAAATAAAAATAAAAAAAACGTCGAGGAACAATGGAATTGTTCTTCGACGTTATCCTTACAGGTAAGATATTCCGCCCTATTCGTTGCTAATCGGGACCATTTCTACACGGCGATTAATCTGGCGACCTTCCTTGCTGTTGTTGCTGGCGATAGGCCTTGTGTTGCCATAGCCAACAGCGCGCAGGCGAGATTCCGCGACGCCTCTCTTCACGAGATAGTCAACAACCGTCTGGGCGCGCCTCTGCGAGAGGTCCATGTTGTAATCGTCTTTTCCCGTATTGTCGGTATGTCCCTGCACTTCAAGGCTTGCGCTGGGGAACTTATTCATCAAGCGGGCGACATCGTTGAGCGTTCCGAAGCTCCTCTGCGTAAGCTTGGCAGAATTCGTCTGGAAGCGGATTCCCTTCTTCAGTTCGTCAAGGTCTTCCTTCTTGTTCACCGGGCAACCGACAGAGTCGATGACCACTCCGGGGAGCGTATTGGGGCACTTGTCCTTGTTGTCGGGCACGCCGTCCTTGTCGAAGTCCGGAATGCATCCGTTGCTGTCCACTTCGGCGCCAGCCTCGGTGTTGGGGCACTTGTCCTTATAGTCAGGCACTCCATCCTTGTCATGGTCAGGCGGGCAGCCGTCTGCACCAACTTCAACACCCTGCTTGGTATTGGGGCACTTGTCCACATCGTCAGGAACGCCGTCGTTGTCAAAGTCCGTCTTCTTGGGTTCTTCCTTCTTCGTGGTATCCTTCATGATAATCACGATGGTATCGCGTTGCGGTTCATGCTTGATGACAATGGTATCGCGAAGCGGACGATCCGCCTTCTCATCCGTACCACCGAAGCGGATGGTGAGCAATGCGGCTCCAGCCCAAAGCGGCGTGGGCGTGTAACAGAAGGAACCTTCGTGTCCGCGTTCACCCGAGTAGTGGATGGTCTTGCCATGGCATCCCTTCATTTCCTCGTCGTAATCGAAGCCGAGGTTCTTGAAGGTACGGGCTGCAATATCCATACCGATAGCGAAATCAACATTCTTGGTCAAGTGGAAACGCATACCCGGAGTCACAAGCATCGGATCGTAGAACGGGTCAACAAAGTAGTCGCCCTTTTCCTGCAAGCGCATTTCACCGCTAAATTCAACGAAGAAGTCGACAATCGAAATCGGGACAAGGTTCAAGCCAGTGCTATACACGAGCGTCATAGCCTCACCATCTCCCGTAGGAATGACAAGACCAGCAGATCCGTTCCACCGTAAGGGGATGTTTCTCTTGGTGAAGTCCATCGTGAGAGCCAAACCAGCACCGAAAGCCCAGCTATCGGCGGTGAGCGGGTGCGTGTAGCCTTCGCCGTTCAAGTACCAGGCGTGTCTCGGACGGACACCGGCCTGAGTTTCACCCGTAGGAGCATAAGCGTCTAACAAGAGAGCGACGCTCCAGATGCGGTTCGTGTCGAAGGGTGCGCGAATCTTGGCAAAGATGTCCAAGTCACCACGACCAATAGCCCACATGTTCGAGGCACCGCCCGGGCTGTCCGGAGCATGGTCGTAGTAGAGAGGCATGCTAACACCGAGGTCTAAGAAATCCAACAGACCTATCCCGATGAAGAAGTCACCGGACATAGTTGCGGCCCAATCCAAGAAGGCATGGCGTTGACCATCCATTTCATAGCCACCACCACGAGTAAAGGCCCAAGCGTCAGTGGCTATGGTTCCACCAGTACCGACTACGGTATTCCACTGGCCAAGGGTTTTAGCGTTAATCTGATGTAAACCATCAGATCCCCCGGCCACGATGCCGGAATGGGCAAACGATAGGCCAGACGCCAATAGCGCACAGCCCAATACTTTGTTAATTAAACGCACCTTAAAACTCCTTCTGGATTTTCGGTTTTTAATTCATATATAAAATAACAAATAAATAAAGCCTCGCAGTGAGTTATGCCTACCGCTATTGCATTTCACATAAAAAAAACGAAAAAAAGCGCAAAAAAAAGCCCCCATTCCCATTCAGAGAACAGGGCTACGCAGCACCGCGCTTGTCGGCCGCTTCACGAAGCACTTTTAGAAAATAAGACGAATCGCCGCTTTTCCAGGCTTTTTCAATAGCCTGGAGAGCAGCCCGATCCGTGCTAAAATTCAGTTTTTCAACTGTATTTTGGCTCTGGTTCATGTTTTTCCCCTTCCTGAAAAGCAAGCTTTTTGTAAGATTAAATATAAAACAACGCCCGAACCACGTCAAGAGGTTGTCCTCAATACACCCCAAATAAGCCATAAGGCATAAGGGATTGCGTTTATTTTAAAAGAAAATGTAAGAATTATGCATTCAACACCCAGATTCCCGATTCATCAGGGTTTTTCCGGAGTCGCATTTTTCTTATGACGGCCGATATTCTTGAATTCCGGCGTCAGACTGGCACAAGCGGTATCCTTCGGCAAGGAGCGGTACAGCACGAGTTCCTTAGTAAAGAACCCCTTGGTCGAAGAACTGACAGTCCACTTGTTCCCGGCAGCGCAACTACCGAGCTGCACCTTGTTTTCGGCAACAAAGCGAGAGCCCGTCACCTTGTACTTGAAATAATCCGTCTGCGCCGTATCGGGGAGCTGCAAGGATTTCGGCCCACCGATATCGTTGTTCCGTGCAAAATAAGCCTTCTGCGCATCCACATAGCCCGCAGCCCAGTCCTGCATGTCCTTGAGCGCCGATTCCACATTGGCAACCTGCTGCCTTTCGGAAAAGCCCGAGAACACAGCTAAAAGCACGACAAGGAGCACAATTCCAGCCGAACAACCGGCAATAGTAATCTTGGTGCGTTTCGATAGCGGAGTCGCAACGACAGGCTCCGCATCATCGAGCAACCCTTCCATCGGCTCGACCATGTCCCACTTGAGCAGGCGCAGCGCGACCAAGACATGTACTGCCTGCTTGGGAAAAGCGATACACACCACGGCCACAAGCAAAATCAAGATGCCGATAACGAGAATGATCGTCAGGGCCGTTTCGGCAGTAGGCAACAAGGCATTGACGTCCTTGACCATCGCCAGGAGTTGCTTGTCTTCGGCAAAATTCCTCGACGCAATCCTGCCCGTAAAGTTGGAATAACGCGCGAGCGCAAGGTGAATCGCATCGGTGGCTATAGCCAGAACAGCCGTAAGCACCCTCGACACGAGAACAAAGATCATGCCAATAAAGGCAATCATCGCTCCGACAAGGCGGACCGTGCGTATGGGTGTCAATCCGTTCATTTCTTCGCCACCAATTCCTTGGCCAATTTTTTCGCCGTTGTAAAGTCAGCCTTACCCGTACCGAGCTTGGGCACCTTGTCCACAGCAAACGCCGCCGCCGGGAGCATAATCGGCGGGAACCCACTTGCACGCAGTTCCGAAAGCACGTCCTTCGGATCCTTGTCGCCTTGGTACAGGAGCACAATCTTTTCGCCCTTCGCCGAATCAGGGATAGCCGTCACCACGTAGTCGCAGCCTTCAAGCACCGGCGTATCCTGAATCTTCTTCTCGACAGCACCGAGGCTAACCATCTCGCCACCCAGCTTAGCAAAGCGGCTGTAACGGTCGACAATCGTGAGGAATCCATCTTCGTCGAGGAAACCCTTGTCACCCGTGCGGTAGTAACGCTTGCCGTCGATTTGCACCATCACGCTTTGGGTGCGTTCGGGATCCTTGAGGTAACCCACCATCACCTGGCAACCGCCAATCAGGACCATGCCCGCCTCGCCTGTCGGCAACGGCTTGTTCGTTTCGGGGTCCACAATCAGGAACTGGGAACCCGGGAGCGCCATGCCCACCGTACCCGGCTTGTTGTTCACCTGCATGGTCATGTAGTCGCTGCGGAGATTGTTCTCGGTGTTGATCGATGCCACCGGGGCCGTCTCGGTACAACCGTACCCTTCGTAAATTTCCTTGCCGAACTTGAGACGGAACGCAGTCACCAGTTCCGGACGCAAAGCCTCGGCACCAGCAATAATCAGGCGCACGTACTTGAGCGCCATCGGGTGTACGTAACGGCTAATCGTAAACGCACGCAGGAATGTCGGGGTCGCAACAAACGCAGACACGCGGAATTCCGCACAAACTCGCGCCATCGTCTTCACATCGGTCGGGTCGGCCACCGTCACGATGGGGCACCCTTCCGTAAGGTTCAAAAGCGTCGTCACCGTAAGGCCAAAGCTATGGAACAGCGGGAGTTCCGAGAGCATCACGTCGGCACGCGTCACGTTGAAAATACAGGCGAGCTGCTGGATGTTGCCCATGAGGTTCCTGTGGCTCAGCATCACACCCTTGGGCGTGCCTTCGGAACCGGAACTGAACATGATGGCCGCAATGCTGTCGAGCGACACGCGCTTGCGGAAGCAGAACTTGATAAGCCAGCTCGGGGCGAACATGCAGAACACGAGGAAGAACGCAATCTTCGCCTTCGGGATTTCCTTCATGAAATCTTCAGCGTAGAACAAACGAAGTTTATCGCTCGCAATCTTGGAGTAGTCGTTCCCGCGGCCTTTCAGTTTCTCGATGAACTGACGGCTCGTTATCACGGACTTCACATCGGCACGTTCGGCACAGAACTTCACGTTGTCGACCGACGAGGTGTAGTTCAGGTTCACGTTCGTCTTGCCCAAGAGCCAAAGAGCGAGGTTCACGATGACTCCTGCGGGGCTCGGCGGGAGCATGATGCCCACGTTATTTTCGTCGGAACCGAGAATCTTCTTCAGGTGCCTGCTGAACGCGACAACCGCGCCCATCAGTTTGTAACCGGAGAAATGGCCTCCATCAGGGTTGTAAATGGCAGGGCCGTTCTTGATATGGCGCTTGTACGTACGAATCCAGCTATCGGCAATCGGGTGGACAAACGAAACAGCATAGCTCCACGCATCAATCGAAACCTTACGGACAATAGCGCGGACCTCGTTAGGCGGAGTGGAGGCAGGAATCGGTTCACCGAAGGCAACCGTCACGACGCGTTCAGAAGAGGCGCCGTACATGTCGGAATCGCTATAGCTGTAGTTACTGCCCCAAAGCCCCTGGATGTAGAAGGGCAACACCTGGGCTTCCGTTCCCTCGACAACCTTCGAGTAGTCAATGGTAAACGGTTCAACGTGCGGGGACTTGGACACTTCGCCGGTGGGGAAAAATACAACCGCGCGGCCTTCCAGCAAAGCCTGGTGAATGCGGTCCATAGCCGATTCCTGATGGCGAGAGTCGTAACGGATGACACCCATGCGCTTGAGCAATGCACGTAAGTACCATTTTTCGAAGTGGTCCTTACTCGTCGCAATAGTGAGCGAACGCGGGGATGCCATCTGCACCATAGCCCAGTCGATAAAGCTGTGGTGGTTGCCGACCAAGAGAATCGGGCCATCGTTCGGAATATTCTGGACACCGAGAACGCGAATCTGGTACTTGTTGAAAACCAAACGAAGAATGGAACGGATAAGCGCCTGGGGCAAATTAGAAATGGCCCAGACAAACACGCCTATCGAAATAATGGCCAGACCGATAAAGTAAAGCTGCGGAGGAATCGCCGTATAGTGGCGCATCCAGGAGAACAGGAACAGGAACGCGACCAGCACGACCGCCTGGATCAAATTAGCAAGCGCAAGGACCCAGCCCGAATTGTTCGGACGCGTATTGTACTGGAGCAAGGCGTTCACCGGCACAAGGAACATGCCACCGCAGAAACCGATAAGCGTGTACAAGATAGCGAGTGCAACCGGATGCACGAGGAACGGGACGAGGAACATGCAGACAGAGACAAAAATCATGCCCAGAGGAATGAACCCGGTCTCAATGAAGTCCTTGGATTTCTGCGCCGCAAAGATGGAGCCCAGCATGAGACCCACCATCGCGAACGGCAGCATGTTCTGGATCATGTTGATGTCGTTCGAACCGGAAAGGTCCTGGAACATGAGTACGAACACCTGAGCCATAGCCCAGAACATCGCGAGGGCGATAATCGAAGCCCTGAGCGTGGAATGACGCCAACCGATGCCGAACTTACGGCGGGACTTGTAGAAATTCAGGTTCAGGTTCTCGTAACGGACTTTCGGAACAAGGAAACTTGCGACCGTACCAAGAACACTGATTCCCGTCAAGACCCACGGGATAACCACCGACCGCGAAATAATCACCCCGACCGCCTCGTAGGACGCACTTTCATTGAGTTCAACGAGGTTCACGGCAACAATAACAAGGCCAGAAGCGAAGATAATGCTTATCAGCGAGAAAATCTGGAGAAAAGCGTTCGAGTAGCTCAAGTTGCGGACGCCAAACATCTCCTTGAGGATCGTGTACTTGGCCACGCTGTGAACGGCAAAACCAGACGAAAGACCAATGGAAAGCCAGAAGGCAACTCTCGGGCACCCGCAAGTCACAAGAACAGACATTGCAATAACAAAAGCCGTCATGAACAAGGCTGACCAAGCCAAGACCTTGTTCTTCGAGAACTTGTTGGCCAAGAACCCGGCTGGGAAGAACATCAGTACGTAGGGGGCGATAAAGAATATCTGAAGCATGAAGCTCTGCCAAATCTGGCCACTTTTCCCAGCTGTGAACGACCCCGACAGGATTTTCTGTGCATAGATAAATACGCCCATCTGCACAAAGGTCATTGCGAGAATGGATAAGAAAAATCTTACCGAACCCTTAATTTTCCACATATTCGAGTCCTTGATGAATATTGGAAATAAAGATATAAATCCACGCTCCAAAAATGGGGACTGGATGTTTTAAATAATATTTCAGGGCCTCCCACGTTCCATTAGCGCTTCAATTTCGGCAACAGTCCTGGGAATACGTCTAGAAAGGTTTACATGTCCGGTCTTGGTGATGAGCAAATCGTCCTCGATGCGGATACCGATTTTCTCGCTGTACCGCTTGCCCCCGATCGTCGCCGAGAATGTTCCGTAAAGCCCCGGTTCGCACGAAATCATCATGCCCGGTTCAAGCACGGTCGTCAGCGAACGGCTTCCCGGATCGCCCTCGTGAATCTGCTCACCGATAAAATGGCTCACTCCATGCGGACGTCGGTCGTACAGCAGCTTATAAGTGCCGCAAGCCCCCTTCACCAGACGGGTCTCCAGCGCCTCCATGATAAAGTCCCAAGGAATGTTTCCAATCTCCCTGAGAGAGACTCCCGGACGGACCGCCTTGCGGTATTCAGCAGCGGAATCCAGCACGATTTCGTACAACATTTTCTGCAAGGGATTGAATTTGCCGTTTACGGGGATGGTCCGCGAGATATCGCTGTGCAACGTTCCCACGCGGGTGCCGAAATCCAGCAGCACAAGGCTCCCCTTCTTGAGCGGTTCATCCTTCTTTACGTAATGCAGGCAGCAGGCGTTCTCGCCCGAAGCGACAATGGTCGGGAAAGCCAGGTCACCGTCGCCGCCAAGGAGTAGCTGATGGTCTAGGAACAGGCCCAGATCACGTTCCCCCTTGAACGTAGGCATCGCTTTCAACAGTTCACGGAAAGCCTTGTCTGTGGCCACTTGCGCGCACTTCGCCTCATCGATACGCGGGGCATCCAGCGGGAGCCTCAGTTCCCAGTGCAAGGTGGCAACGCTACGCACGGCAACCTTCCGCCGCCTTAGGACACGCTCAAGTTTTTGCTTGAACTTCCAGTTGTGGTCGCCTTGGAATTTGTCATGAAAAAACGCATAAATGAACGGCTTCGAACCTTTCTTGCTCGCAAAAGATTCAAGGGTTTCATAAAACTTGTCGGCAGGCCGGACATCCTTGATTCCCGTCAGCCGGGCCGCCTCGGAGTCGCCTTCCAGATAACCTATCCTCTTGCCCACCCAGAATTCCTTGAAAGGGTCTTTTTTCGGAACGAACAGGATTTCAGACTTGGATGCGGGGTCGAGCAGCAAAAAGCACCCGGCCTGGTTCACCCCCGTCAAAAAGAGGAACGCTGGTTCTTGAATAAACTTTGTCCAAGTGGAGGTGAATGCTTCCTCGCACCCGGGATCCACGGGCATACCCGAAAAAACGCATGTGGAATCCAATTTTTCCATCAAGGCACGACGTCTGGCACGGTAAATATCCCTGGAATCATGTTTAAAAGAAGATACAAATACCTGAGAATAGGCTTTCGCCAAAGAAAAATCCTTTTGCATAGGTAAAAATTTATGTTTTTTACAATTGTTTGCCTTTTAACAATATATATTTAGGCTACCACAGACTAGAATGGAGCCTGAATAATGATTTTAAAGAATTGGAAACTCATCCTCGCTGCTCTCAGCCTTGCCATGTTCACCGCTTGCGCCGGTTCCTCCGGTGGTAGCGACGATAGTGGTGACGACGAATACTCCTACGAAGACGATGGCAGCGGCAACACCGTAAAGAAGAAAAAAGCGCCCGTGAAGGTCGACAAGAACGAACTCAAGGAGTCCGAAAAGGAAGCCATGGCTCTCACCGAAGAGAACCACAAGCTCCGTAAGGAAATCTTCGACGCCAAGAACAAGCTCGGTTTGCCCACCGGTCAAGGGAGCGACGACGCTTCTGCCGGTGAATGATTAACGAAGAGCATTATCATATTTCCGACGACCTGAAGCGCATCGTTTCAGGCGAGAACGAGACGGTTTTCCGATTGCTGGAGAGCCGTTTTTCTGTTGAGATACAGACGCGGCTCCCGGGGCTCCGAATCAAGCCCCGCAAGGGTGCCGACATGGAAGGAGTCCTCTCCGTGCTGGACCAGCTGAAGATGTCAGCCAAGCACGGCGACGGCATGACAGCCAAACAGCTCGACCGGATTCTCGGGCCGACAGTCACCCCCTCAGCCAAGTCCGTACCCGACACCCCCATCTTCCGCAACAGGTTCGGCATCGCCATCTCGGCAAAGACGCCGTCGCAGGTGGAACTGGTCGACGCCGTCGAAAAGAACGACGTCATATTCGCGAAGGGCCCCGCAGGCACCGGCAAGACATTCCTCGCCGTGACGCTTGCCGTCGCAAGCCTGGAGCGCCACGAGGCCGAGAAGATTTGTCTTGTCCGACCGGCGGTCGAGGCCGGCGAGTCGCTCGGCTACCTGCCCGGCGACCTCAAGGAAAAAATCGCGCCCTACCTACGCCCGATTCACGACAGCCTGTCCGAACTTTTGCCCCCCGAAAAGCTGCGCCGGTACGAAGAATCCGGAGCCATCGAAGTGGCCCCCCTCGCCTACATGCGCGGACGCACGCTAAAACGGGCATTCATCATCCTCGACGAGGCGCAAAACACGACAATTGCGCAGATGAAAATGTTCCTCACGCGCCTTGGCCCCCACAGTAAAGCTATCATTACAGGTGACGCCACGCAGGTTGACCTTGCCAAGGGACAGGTTTCCGGTCTGGAACATGCCATGAAAATCTTGAAGGGGATTCCCGGAATCGCGCAAGTGCAGTTCACGGCAACCGACATCCTACGCCACCACCTGGTCAAGGACATCCTGGACGCCTACGGACAAAAGGAAAAAAAGAAATGAAGAAAAAACAGATGAAGCTTCACCTCTTTATCGGATGGCTACTCATACTAGGCATCGCTTTCTTGCTTTTCCCGGACAAGAACGTAGCCGTGCAAGCCGAACGCCCGCACCTGGGGCAGCTCAGCACCCGCACCATCGTCGCCCCCATCAACTTCGAGGTTCCCAAGACCGAACAGGAAATCGAGCAGGAACGCAACCGTGCTGCCGAAAAAATCAACGCCATCTTCGAGTTCAATACCGACGAGAGCAACCGCATCTACGACGACCTGAAGCAATACCTCTCCAAGCTCGCCTCGTACGGTGCGCTCCAGTCCCAGATCAATTCGGCAGTCGATGACGAGAACCCCATCCAGCCGAAGGTGCAGCAGGCTTCACGTCTGTACGAAACCCTCAAGTCACGCCTTTCCCCCTCGGCCATCAAGCAACTGAGCGTCAACTCCAAGGCCAGGGATTCCCTGCTATCCCAGTTCAACAGGATGCTTCAGAAGGGCGTCTCGAACACCTATATTGCAAGTTCCGAAACAGCCGTCCAGCTGTACCGCGACACCTACAACGTGCAGGAGCTCAAGTACATCATCTACAACAAGCCTAACGTAGCGCTCATCAAGGACAACGCAGAAATAACTCTCGAAGTCAGTTCCATCCAGCCGGTCCAGCGCAGCATTGACGAGGCGTTCGCCGAACTGCAGCTCAGTTTCCCCAAGGACCAAGGCATCCTGAGCGCCTTCTATGAAGCTTTGTACGTGTTCACGTTGCCGAACGTATTCTACCTCGACAAGGAAACGATGAGCCGCAAGCAGCAGGCCCGCGACAAGGTCACTCGCATCAAGGGCATGATTCCGCGCGGCATGGAAATTGTGACGCAGGGCTCCCCCGTCACCAAGGAAATCCTGGAAAGGATCGATGCTCTGCAGCTCGCCCAGAAAAAAGAAGAGAACTCCAGAGTGCTCACGGCCCCGTACGGGCACTTCCTGATGTTCCTCATCGTCATCACGGCATTCTACCTCTTCATGCTGGTGGTCTCGACGCACTCGATGTTCAGAACGCCCAGGCAGCTTTGGAGTTTGTCTGTACTCGTCGCTTTGCAGCTGTTCGCCTTCTGGGGCGGCAAGTACCTGGCCGACTTCCTGAGCCAGACTCCCGAGCTCGCCACCATTTCCGAGAAAGTCGACTTCATGTGGCTGTACCCGTTTGCCTTCACGCCGGTCATCGCGACCGTTCTCTACGACAGACGCCTGAGTACCGGATTCTGCGTATTCTCCGCATTCACGTTCGGCATCCTCAACGGCTACGACCTCGCAGCGACCATCGCGGTCATCCTGGTTCTCTTCACCACGACACAGCCGCTGACCCGCATGCGCTACCGCGTTCAATTCTTGTGGGGAATCTTCGCCGGCATCGGTTCCTTGGCCGTCGCCATCACGATTATGTTCCTGCTGCGTAACCGCATGGAATTCGCCTCGTTCTACCAGACACTCATCGCCGCAAGCGTAAACGTCATCGCCTGTACTGCAATCGCCTCCGTATTGTTCATGCACTTGATCGAGCGCATCCATGGCATCACGACCGTGCTTACGCTCATGGAAATGTCCGACTTCAACAGGCCGGCCCTCAAGCGCATCTCGGAACTTGCCCCCGGCACCTTCCACCACAGCATCCAGGTCTCGAACCTCGCCGAAAAAGTCGCCGACAGCATCGGCGCCAACTCGCTCCTCGTCCGCGTCATGGCGCTCTACCACGACCTCGGCAAGACGATGCGTCCGGAATACTTCACCGAGAACCAGAAGCAGGGCGTGAACCCGCACAACTCGCTCGACCCCTACCAGTCCGTCAAGATCATCACGGGACACGTGGAGCACGGGGCCGTCCTCGCAAAGGAGTACAAGATTCCCGACCTCGTCGCGGCGGGCATCACCGAGCACCACGGTACGACCATCATCCAGTACTTCTACCACAAGGCACTCGAAGAGACCACGGACACTGACAAGGTCGTCAAGGAAGAGGATTTCCGCTACAAGGGCCCGAAGCCGCAAAGCAAGGAAACCGCCATCCTCATGCTCGCCGACATCATCGAGGCCACCAGCCGCTCCATGACAGACACCTCCCCCGAAAGCCTGGAAGAAATGATCCACAAGACCATCCAGGGCCGCTTCATGGAAGGCCAGTTCAACGAAAGCGACCTTTCCATCAAGGAACTGTTCAAGCTGGAGAAGGCGTTCCTGCACAGCCTCGACGGCACGTACCACACCCGCGTGAAATACCCGGGACAGAGGTAGTCAGGGGCTAGAATCTAGGTTCTAGAGGCTAGGGCGAAATATCACGGCTTCACCGTCTTATATTGACGCACGAAGTGCGTAATTCTTATTCACTAACCTCTAGTCTCTCACCTCTAGCCTAAATCCAATTATTTCGCCAAAAAACCGAAGAATCGGTTGACAATGGCCATAAACTTTGTATATTTGGCTCTGTAACTTTGAGAACGAATAGAAGGTTATCTGATGAATAAAAAGAATCTCATTCTTATTGCGGTCGGTGTCCTGATGCTCGTCATCGGTTTCTTCTGCCTTGCCTCGGGCCCGGCAGATAATCCGGTATCCCTCACGGTTGCCCCCATCATCCTCTCTATCGCCTACCTGGTGATCATCCCGCTTGGGATTCTCTGGAGCGGCAAGAAAGAGGAAAAGAAATAATTTTCTCGGGCGATTAGCTCAGTTGGTTCAGAGCGTCTGCCTTACAAGCAGAATGTCAGCGGTTCGAATCCGTTATCGCCCACTACCGAAAGTCGGAAACGATTTGGGGTGGTAGCTCAATTTTGGTTAGAGCACCGGCCTGTCACGCCGGAGGTTGCGAGTTCAAGCCTCGTCTATCCCGCGAAAAAGTCCTCTCGAAAGAGAGGGCTTTTCGTTTTTTGCAAAACATCGATTTCATAAAAAAAAGAAGAATTAACTTTGAAAACACCCTTGACAGGATCCAAAATAATTAATATATTTGGCAAACCACTGGGGTGGTAGCTCAATTTTGGTTAGAGCACCGGCCTGTCACGCCGGAGGTTGCGAGTTCAAGCCTCGTCTATCCCGCGAAAAAGCCCTCTCGAAAGAGAGGGCTTTTCGTTTATTGTGCAAAGCATGGCAAATTAAAAACACCTTTCAGCAAGAGAGGTGCTTTTTCGTTTGTATTTAATTTTCGTAAAAAAAAGAACCCGTTTCCGGGCCCTTTTTAGACGAGAGATAAAATCAAGTACACGATGCGCGAAGCGCCATTATAAATCTTTCGTCTCTCGTCTGTAGGCCCGCAAGGGCCGTTCTTTCGTCTAACCTTAGCAGCCGAGTTTGGCGGACAGGTAAGCTTCGAGTTCGTCGATCTTCACCAGTTCCTGCTTCATGGAATCGCGTTCGCGAACCGTCACGAAACCGAGCTTTGCCGGATCGGATTCACCCTCGCCCACGGTGTCGAAGTCGACGGTCACGCAGAACGGCGTGCCGAGTTCGTCCTGACGGCGGTAGCGCTTACCGATGGACTGCGTTTCATCGTATTCAACGTTCCAGC
This sequence comes from Fibrobacter sp., assembly GCA_017412605.1. Taxonomy (GTDB): domain Bacteria; phylum Fibrobacterota; class Fibrobacteria; order Fibrobacterales; family Fibrobacteraceae; genus Fibrobacter. The sequence continues at coordinate 110,778 of JAFPWY010000008.1, forward strand.
GGTTGAGAAGCTTCTGGTAGAGTTCTTCGGCCTTGGCCTTCACCTGGCCCTTCTTCACGAGCGGAAGAACGGCAACCTTCACCGGAGCAATCTTCGGGTCGAAGTGGAGCACGGTACGTTCGTCGTTTTCGAGCTTTTCCACGTCGTAGGCGTCGCAGAGGAGCACGAGTAGCAGGCGTTCCACACCGAGGGACGGTTCCACGACGTACGGGATGTAGCGCTTGTTCTGGACCGGGTCAATGTATTCCTGCTTGACCTTGGATTCGTTCTGGTGCTGCGTCAAGTCGTAGTTCGTACGGCTTGCGATACCCCAGAGTTCGCCCCAGCCGAACGGGAATTCGTATTCGACGTCGGTGGTGCCGTTACTGTAGTGGGAAAGTTCTTCCTTGGCATGTTCGCGGAGGCGGAGCTTTTCCTTGTTCACGCCGAGGTCGTTCACGAGCCAGTCGAAGCAGTACTTGCGCCAGAAGTTGTACCAGTCAAGTTCGGTACCCGGTTCGCAGAAGAACTCGAGTTCCATCTGTTCGAATTCGCGGGTACGGAAGATGAAGTTACCCGGAGTGATTTCGTTACGGAAGGACTTACCGATCTGACCCACACCGAACGGAATGCGCGGGCGGACGTTGTCGACAATGTTCTTAAAGTCCACGAAGATACCCTGGGCCGTTTCCGGACGCAGGTAGACCTTGTTGCCTTCGCCTTCGATCACGCCGATTTCGGTCTGGAACATCAGGTTGAATGCACGGGGCTTGGTCCAGTCGGTCTTGCCGCAGGTCGGGCATTCAATCTTGTTGTCCATCATCATCTGGTGGACTTCGTCAAAGTTCTTGCCGGCGCAACAGCCTTCGCCGAGCTTGTCTTCCAAGAGTTGGTCGGCACGGAAACGTTCGTGGCAAGCGAGGCAGTCGACCAGCGGGTCAGAGAAGTTGCCCACGTGGCCGGAGGCCTTCCAAACGCGGGGGTTCAAAAGAATGGAGCTATCGAGACCGAGCACATCCTGGCGGCTCGTCACAAACTTCTTCCACCAGAGGTTCTTGATGTTGCGCTTCAGTTCCACGCCATACGGACCGTAGTCCCAAGTGTTGGCGAGGCCGTCGTAAATTTCGGAGCCGGGGAAAATGAAACCGCGGCGCTTGCAGAGGGAGATGATGTCCTTGAGGGCATCCTGAACTTTCTTTGCCATTTTATAATCCTTTATCGGCAGGCGCTTCGGCGTGCCGGACTAGGAACCTACCTGGATGATAGGCCCTGACGGCACAAATATAGAAAATAGACGATACGCGAGCGAAGAAAAATAGAACTGAATGCGACACGACAATGGTCTTTATCCATTTCACGAATCAATCACTCTTTCAATATTTCCGCATGGCGGATAATCGGGTACGATTCCCCGCTTTCTTCCTTGACATTATCGAAGTAGCCGATAATCACGATGGTCTCCCCTTCGGCAGGATATTCGTCCGGGAACTTACGCGGTTTTGCAAGCGAAAAGGCAAGTCCCTGGGAACAGCAGGCCAGAGCATCCGCAATGACACAACCGTAAAAGCGCTGGTCGGTTTCGTTATCGTAATAGCTCGAAAACACGCCCTTCATCTTGATGCGCATTCCAACGAACTTCTGGGGAGTCGTCACCATCTGATTAACTTGCGCAAAGACCATGGTGCTACTCATGCGCGAAAGGTCTATATCGATTTTGCTTGTTCCTTTCGCCTTCGGGTCCTTCGCAAGCACCGATACAGCCACGACAAGCAAAAACGCCAGAATAACTTTATACAAATCAGACCCCTCGTCCACGGAACAGGCTAACCCCATAGAACAAGCAGAACGCCACGATGTCTGCAGCCACGATAGTCGAACCCACAGGAGTTCCCGCAAGGATGGCGATGACAATCCCAATGAGCGAGCACACCACCGAAATAATAGCCGCAGCCACAGTCACCGAGAAGAAGCTCTTGAACACACGCATAGCCGAAAGCGCCGGGAAGACAACCAGTGCAGAGACCAGGAGGGCTCCCACCAAGTTCATCGCAAGCACGATGATAACCGCCACGATAACCGCAATCATCAGGTTGAAAAGGGTCGTATTGACGCCCGTCGCCCGCGCAAAATTCTCGTCAAAGGTTATGGCAAAAATCTTGTGATAGAAAAGCACGAATGTCAAAAGCACCACGCACGAGAGCACCACGCACAGGTAGACCTCCTCGATTTTCAGCGTGAGAATCGAAGTGGAGCCAAAAAGCGTAGTACACACGTCGCCCGAGATATTCGCCGACGTAGAGAAGATATTCATGAGCAGGTAGCCTATGGCTAGCGCCCCCACCGAAACCATGGCGATGGCAGCATCTCCCTTGATGCGCGCATTCCTGCCCGTACAGAGCAGCAGCACGGCAACCGCCACCGTCACAGGCAAAATAAGCAGCATATTGTTCGTCACCTTGAGCACCGCCGCAATAGCGAGGGCACCGAATGCCACATGAGAAAGGCCGTCACCGATATAAGAGTAGCGCTTGAGCACAAGCGTCACGCCCAACAGCGACGAGCAAAGCGATACGAGTACGCCCACCACGATGGCGTAGCGCACAAAGGGAAAATCCAGATAGAACGAAAGTTTCTCGACAAGTTCGGGCATGGCTACTTTCCCTTCACTGAAATATCGTTGAAGTCCATCACGCGGTTAGCATCATCCAAGGCAGTATCCACGTCGTGAGTTACCATGACAACCGTCATTCCCTTTTGATGGAGGTCCTCAATGATGCGGTACATCGTCTCAGTCGATTCAGGATCGAGCCCCGTCACCGGTTCATCCAGGAGCAACAGGCGTTCGGCAGCGCAGAGGGCCCGGGCCAAAAGCACGCGCTGCTTTTGGCCTCCCGAAAGCTCGCGGAAGCACGACTTCGCGAGACTTTCGGTGCGGGTTAGCGCCATGCATTCCATGGCGCGATCCCGCTGGGCCCGCCGGTAAAACGGAAGCAAGCGGTGCTTACCTTGGAAAGCCGATAATACAATTTCTTCCACCGAAGCGGGAAAATCCTTCTGGACCACGGTCATCTGCGGCAAGAATCCAATCTCGCTGCGTTGCAGGCCATCGCAAAATTCGATACTGCCCGATCTAGGCGAGAGCAGGCCCGAAAGCCCACGGAGGAACGTCGTCTTCCCGGAGCCATTACGTCCGATGATACAGAGGTAATCGCCCACGTTCACATCGTAATCCAGGTCGCGCACGAGATCCTTGCTCCCGTAACCGAGAGTCAACTGACGACATTTTATCAATGTTTTCGTTTCGTTCATGTTTTTTCCCAATGATTCCTTCAACAGGCCCAGTGAACTTGACGCAAGGTCACTGAGCTTGCCGAAAAGACCGTATCTACTTTAACGCCTTCTTCAAAACGTCGAGGTTCGACTGCATGATTGTCAGGTAATCCAGTCCTTCCTTAATTTGGGCATCTGTCACGGACTGCATGGAATTCAGCGTCAAGATTTCGACGTCCTTCGATTTCTTGCTTGCATCAAGGATGGTTCGGGCGATTTTTCCGTTGCCGCCTTCAATCGTGAATATGGCCGGCAGCGATAGAGAATCCATCTTCCCCGCAAGGAACGTAACCGTTTCGAAGCTCGCCTCGCTTTCGGCGGAACACCCAACAAACGCGGCATAATACTTAATGCCATAATCATCCACCAGATAACGAAACGGGAACCGGTCGCCGAAGAGGATAGTCTTATGCTCCACATTTGCGACAGCCGTGGCAAAGGCCCCGTCCAGATTGTAGAGCTTTGCAGCATACATGGCTCCATTCATCTTGTAGATTGCGGCATTGGAAGGATCCAGTTTTCCCAAGGACTCCGCGAGGGCGTTCACCAGAATTATGGCATTCTTGAGAGAGAGCCAGATATGCTCATCGTTTTCGACCTCTTCCTCGTGGTGATGGTGCTCATGTTCATGCGCCTCGGCATGTTCATGATGTTCATGTTCTTCGACATTCTCCCCTGCCTCTTCACTCTCGTCTTTCGTCTCAGCTTGCATGCCTTCCACGATTTCTTCTTCCTTCACGCGGTTACCGAGAGATTCCATGAGGTTCACAGCGATGCGCCCTTCCTTCGGAGTCGCAGCCAGAGCCTTCCCAATCCACTCGTCGGATTCCCCGCCCACGTAAACGACCATATCGGCCCCGGCGATAGATGCGATATCCTGAGCCGAGGGCTTGTAGCTGTGTAGGTCGGTTCCGTTCTTGATGAGCAACTTCAGGTCAACCGCATCGGCACGGTCGCCCAGAATGTTCTTGAGCCAGTCGTACTGCGGGTAAATCGTAGCGACGACGGAAATCTTCTTCGTGGAGCCTTTCTCTCCGGAACCCGCACCACAAGCGGAAAGCAGCATCGCTACCGCCAAAAATGCAAAAATTGCAAACTTTTTCATTAAATGTCCTTTACCCTTCCGGGCAATTTTGAATTGTGATTTTTCCTAGCGTTTTTTGCGAGCAGGAAATCAATTCAATAAAAGGACCTTCTGAGAAACGAGGGTATGCGTTCCCGACGGAACAATCTTGAAGCTGACCAGCCTAAAGAAGAAACAACGAATCGCAATAACGAAAGGCGCCACGACAATTTCCATGCAGACCGAAATCACTTCTAGGCAGCGATGGATATGGTGGCACACATGGCAATGTTCGCCATGACAATGGTGCTCCAGGTGCCGTGACACGTAAATCGACGCGAGTACGACCAGCAATCTGTCGAACAGAGCCTTAACCATGGCGAGCACGCCTCCTCGAACAACTGGAGCAACGGCCAAGCAGTACGGACTGCTGCTGATCCAGTTCGAAGCCCTTGATCCGCTGCAGCGAAAGTTGCAGCATTTTGAGTGCCGTACCGTCCAAGTGGAAAAACTTGCCGCATTTCTTGCAAACGAGGTGCATTTTCGCTTCGCAACGGCCAGGACCCGTATAACGGTACTGTAACTCGTTATTGGCTTCTGCGCCCACGATTTGCACCACCCCCGCCTTTTCCAAGCGGGAAAGATTGCGATAGACCGTAGAGAGGGAAACCTCGGGCAGGCTCTGCGCAAGGTCCGACGCCTTGAAAATCCGGTCAGGATTTTCTGCCATGCAATCAAGAATCCGCTGTCGTGCCTGCGTTTTGTATTCCACTTTTTCCTCTGTCCTCGAACGAACCGCAAATTTTTGGGGTAATGTCGCCCACCGGAACCAATTTGCAAATCATTCGCAAATTGAAATTTAGCAAAAAAGTTCCACCCCGTCAACGAACAAGGCATATTCCGGCCCAAAGCCATTTAAAAACGCTCCCGTCTCACAAAGTAACTTGCAATGACATAAAAAGGGCTATTCCCAAACCCTAGCGGTTGCCACGACGTAAAGATTGTCATAAATTTATGGCATGAATCAGAATCGTGAAAACTGGGGTTCCAAGATTGGAGTCATCCTCGCCGTCGCCGGTTCGGCGGTCGGGCTCGGCAACTTCCTTCGATTCCCCGTACAGGCGGCCACCAACGGCGGTGGCGCATTCATTATCCCCTACCTCATCGCATTCCTCCTGCTGGGCATCCCGCTTGCGTGGATGGAATGGACGCTCGGCCGCTACGCGGGCAGGCAAGGCTACGGCACCGCCCCGAGCACGCTCCACATCATCTTCGGCAAGAAGAAACCCTGGGCAAAGCACCTGGGTTCCATCGGCCTCTTGCCGCCCATCTTCATCGTTTTCTACTACGTGTTCATCCAGTCGTGGATCCTCGCGTTCGCCTACTACTCGCTCACGGGCAAGCTCATGGAAGTTACGGCCCAGGGCAGCGCCGCGGTGACGCAGTTCTTCGGCGACTTCATCATGCTCAAGACATGCGTGGGCCCCATTCCCGTCGCGATTCTATTCTTCCTCATCACGTTCGCCTGCAACATGGTCGTCCTCGCCTTCGGCGTGCGCAAAGGCATCGAGCGCGTGAACAAGATTTGCATGCCCATCCTGCTTATTCTCGGCATCATCCTCGTGGTGCGCGTGCTGACGCTCCCGGATATCGGCAAGGGGCTTGCCTTCATGTGGAACCCGAACTTTAGCGAACTCGCCAATCCCAAGGTCTGGATGGCGGCCGCAGGCCAGGTGTTCTTCACCATGAGTCTCGGTATGGGCATCATCTGGTGCTACGCGAGCTACCTCAAGCCCAAGGAAGACCTTGTGCTTTCTTCGCTTACGGCCAGCGCCACGAACGGCTTTGCCGAAATCATCATCGGCGGCACGGTCGTCATCCCCATCGCAGTCATCATCGCGGGCGCGAACATCGAGGAATGCGCGAAGCTCGGCACCTTCGGGCTTGGCTTCCAGACCATGCCTTACGTGTTCGGCACACTTCCGCTCGGCGGCGTCCTGCAGACGGTCTGGTTCGCCCTGCTCTTCTTCGCAGGCATCACCAGCGCCATTTCTATCATCCAGCCGCTGATCAGCTTCTGCGAAGACGACCTCAAGTTCAGCCGCAGAAAGTCAGTCACGACCATCAGCACCATCACCTTTATCGGCGGCCTCACCGCCATCTTCGGGCTTGCAGCCGGCACGGTCGACGAACTCGACTTCTGGGGCGGCACGTTCCTGCTCGTGGTGTTCGGCGCTATCCAGGCGCTCTTGTTCTCGTTCATCCTCGGTCGCAAAAAAGTGAAGACCGACGACGGCTCCGAAGACAACGAGGCGTTCGCCTTGATGAACGAAGGTTCGCAGCTTAAGCTTCCCCGCTTCTTCAGGCCCATCATCCAGTATGTCTGCCCGGCCTACCTGATTATACTGCTCGTGTCGTTCACGCTGACCGACGGTCTTCCGCTCATTACGCTGAGCAACATTCCCGCCGACGCGAAGGTCACCTTCCTCGGCTCGGAATTCTCGCAGCTGTATTTCACCTGGGGCTTTCGCGGATTCCTGCTTTTGCTGGTCGTCTTGCTGAACGTCGCCATCGCCTACGCCTGGCGCAAGGGTGGCACCGCAGAACGCGGGCGAAGCTCGGGCATCCAGAAGATGCCTATCGGCAATTCCGACGAAACCACGACTAAGGAGGCATAACATGGACGCAGAATTCACAACCGGCGGACTCGTCTTTATGCTCACCTCGTGGGCGGCAATTATCGGGCTGTGCGCCTTCTGCTTTGCGAAGGTATTCAAGAAAAAATAAAGGAACGTTTATGGATATCCAAAAGAAAATCGAAGAACTGGGCTTGTTTCTACCGGCCTGCCCGAAACCCCTAGCGTCGTACGTTCCTGCGAACCGTATCGACAACCTCATCTACGTCTCGGGGCAGCTCCCCTCCATCAAGGGCGACCTCGGATCGTATGTCGGGTCCGTTCCGTCCAGCATGTCTCCCGAAGTTGCTGCTAGGGCGGCAGGCCTCTGCCTGCTCAACAGCATTGCAGCAGCCATGTCCGTGCTGCAACCCGGTGAAACGCTCAAGCTAGTGCAGATGCAGGGTTTTATCCAGTCCGACCCCGACTTCCACGAACAGGCGGCCATCCTGAACGGAGCAAGCAACCTCGCCGTGAAAATTTTCGAAAGGAACGGATATCATGCGCGCACGGCCGTCGGCGTTTCGTGCCTCCCGAAAAACGCAGTCGTCGAACTGAGCTGCATATTCCAGGTCATCGCAGACGAATCCAAGTTCACGGGACGTAACGACTGGCTGCTCTAAGGCTCTCTAAGCCTTACGGCATGACGGTCTTAAGCCATTCACGCATTTCGTAAACATCAACGCCCGCAGTCAATGACTTGCGGGCAATTTTTGCACCCGCAGCGGTCGCCATCTTGTGCGGATTGAGTTCAAAGCCGACGCGACCCAAATCCAGACGGTCGGCATCGTAGCAAGTATCTATGGTCGCATCGCCCGTGGAACGTTCCTTTGTATGGAACTTGCAGGCGTGGTAGAGCTTTTCGAACTGTTCCTGCGTAATGTCGAGGAGCTTTTCCTCGAAGCACCGCTTGGCAAATTCCGCCCCGCGCTCGCCATGTTCGCCATCGTAACCATCGTCCTCGCGCTTGCTGTCATGAAAGAGCGCGAACAGGCGCACCACCGTGATGTCCGCATGCGTAACCTTCGCAAGGCTCACCCCGTTAAACTCCACCTGCCGCCAATGTGCAAGACCGTGGATGTTCGAATCGAACACCCGGTTCTCGTAGACGAAATCTTGCAAGGCAGCGAAGTCAATCATAGAGCGGTGAGCAGTGAGCGATGAGGTATGAGGTGTGAAATGCGGAGCACCGACCTATTTCCCGTAGTTCTCCTTCAGTTCGGTCAGGCATTGCAGTGCCTGGAGCGGGGTCATTTCTTCGGGTTTCAGGCGGCGGATTTCTTCCTTGAGCAACTGCGTGGATTCGTCGGGAGGCGCGAACAAGTCGACCTGCGGCTTTTCCATGAGTTTCTTGTGCGTCGCTCCGTCGCTCGGGTCAATCTTCTGCTTTTCGAGGCGCAGCAAAATTTTGCGGGCACGGCGCAGCACATTGTTCGGGAGCCCAGCCATCTCGGCCACGTGAATGCCGTAGCTCGAATCGCAGGCACCCGCCAAGATCTTGTGCAAAAAGACGAGCTTGTCGCCCTTTTCCTGAACGGCTACCTGGTAGTTCCCAGCATGTTCCAGGCTATCCACAAGTCCAGTCAATTCATGATAGTGCGTCGCAAACAGCGTAATGGCGGCGCGGGCCGGTTCGTCGTGCAAGGTTTCGACAATCGCCCAGGCAATAGAAAGTCCGTCGAAGGTGCTCGTCCCGCGGCCGATTTCGTCGAGCAGCACGAGGCTGTGCGCAGTCGCATTGCGCAAGATGTTCGCCGTCTCGATCATCTCGACCATGAATGTCGAGAGGCCACGGCTCAGGCGGTCGCTCGCGCCCACACGCGTAAAGATGCGGTCCACCACGCCGATGCGGGCACTTTCGGCAGGCACGAAGCAGCCGATTTGCGCCATCAGCACAATCAAGCCTGTCTGGCGAAGGTAAGTCGATTTACCGGCCATGTTCGGCCCCGTGATGAGCATGAGTCGCGTCGCCTCGGGCGAAAGCGAGACATCGTTCGGAATAAAGTCCAAGTCCGGATTCACGGCGACAATCACCGGATGGAACCCGCCCTTGATTTCAATTCCCGAACCTTCAAAGACTTCGGGGCGCACGTAGTTGTACTTGCGTGCGGCACGGGCAAAACTGTAGAGCGTATCGACGCGGGCAATCGCGTTCGCAATTTCCTGCAGTTCGGCACGCCAGCTATTCACGCGCTCGCGCAGTTCGCAGAAAATCTTGTATTCAAGCGCATGGATGTTCACTTCCGCGTTGCTGATGACGGATTCGCATTCCTTCATCTCGGGAGTGATGTAGCGTTCGGCGTTCACCGTCGTCTGCTTGCGGATATATTCGTCGGGAATCGGGCTCGTGGCCTTCGCCATCGCGGCACGGGTCACTTCGATGTAGTAGCCGAACACACGGTTGTAGCCGACCTTCAGGCTCGAGATTCCGAGGCGTTCGCGTTCACGGACTTCGAGCGAAGCAATCCATTCGCGGCGGTCCTTGATGTCGGCGTTCATCGCGTCGAGTTCCGCATTGGCACCCGCGCGAATCATGCCGCCCTCGCGTACGGTCAGCGGCAGGTCGTCGTTGAATTGACTCAAAAGTTCTTCGCCACGGCCTCGGGCGGCAATGAGGGCCGTTCGCATCGGTTCAAAAATCGGGGAACGCAAACCCTCGAGCACATCGGCCACCTTGGACGCCTGCGAAAGCGAACGGCCCATGCCCGCCAAGTCGCGGGCATTCGCGCGCCCGGACCCCACACGGCCCATCAGGCGTTCCATGTCGAGAATGGACGTCAACGATTCCTTGAGTTCGTCGAGCGCGACCGGGTTGTTCACCAGTTCCTCGACCGCTTCCTCGCGTTCGCGGATGCGGTCCACCGAAATCAGCGGATGGCTCACCCAGTCCTTCAGGTTTCGCCCGCCCATCGCCGTCACCGTGAAGTCGAGCACGTAACAGAGCGTGCTGCTGATGTCGTCGGCATTCAGCGGGCGTACCAGTTCCAGATTCCTGAGCGTACTCGGGTCAAGCGTCATGTAGTCGTCGAGATTCAGAATCTCGAGGTTCGTAAAATGCGAAAGTTCGGACTTCTTCTGGTCCATCAGGTACTGGAGCAAGGCCCCCGTCACCTGCGTTTCGGCAATGCGCCCGTCAAGGCCGAGCCCGTCCAGGGCCTCCACCTTGAAATGCGAGAACAGAACGTCCTTTGCGGCATCTTCGCCAAACAAAAAAGCCGGCAGTTCCGTCACCAAAATATTCTCGGAGCGGATCAAGTCCATCACGCCAGAGGGAATCACGGTCCCTTCGGGCACCACGACTTCCTTGGGCATACGGCGACAGAACTCGCATTCGAACGCCTGTTGCGAGCTCTTGCAAGCCGCCAGGTAGCCTGTCGTCACGTCGGCAATCGCAAACGAGATGCCGTCTTTTTCGGGGATGAACGAGCAAAGGAAATTGGCCTCCTTCGCATTCAAGTTCGATTCGCTCATCGCGGTGCCCGCACTGATAATCTCAACGATATCGCGCTTGACAATCCCCTTCGCGAGCTTCGGGTCTTCGACCTGCTCGCAGATAGCGATGCGGTAGCCAGCAGCCACCATCTTGGGCACGTAGCGTTCGGCAGCATGGTGCGGGAACCCGCACAGGGGCGTGGCCCCGGCGGCGCCATTGTTACGGCTCGTGAGCGTAAGCCCCAAAATCTTGGAGGCGATGACGGCGTCGTCCTCGAAAAGTTCGAAGAAGTCGCCCATGCGGAAAAACAATATGCAGCCGGGATTCTGTTTCTTTATCTCGTAATATTGCTGCATCAACGGGGTTGCGGCCATTACGCATCCCCCATGGAGAGTTCCACCTGTTCAGGATTCTCTTCGGGCGGAGCCATCACTTCGGGTTCGGACTCCTGCTTCGCGTACTGCGGAACCAGGGCACCCGCTTCCAGAAGTTCACTGAACTCGCGCAGGCGCGGCAAATCTTCGGGAATGCGGTTGATGCCGAAATACTTCATGAACTCCTGCGTGGTCACGTAGGTATAGGGGTTGCCGACAGTCTCGGCACGTGCGCCCAGCGCGATAAAGCCCTTGTCCAGCAAGTTGCGGATTGGGCCGTCCGCCGACGACACGCCGCGCACCTGTTCGATGGCCGCCTTGGTAATCGGCTGCTGGTAAGCGATGACGGCAAGCGTTTCGAGCGCTGCCTGGGAAAGTCGCCTGGCATTGGCCTCGGGGAAAAGCTTGCGGACCCACGGATAATACTTGGCACGGGTGCGGAAGCGGTAGCCTCCGGCCTGTTCCACAATCTCGAACGGGGCATTAATCTTGTTCAGGGAATCGTTCGCCAGAATCAGCGCATCCGCGACGGTACGCGCGTCCAGGAAATCGCCGAGAATCTCGCGCAATTTTTTCAGGGTCACAATATCGGGCGAAGCAAAGACTAGCGCCTGGATAATTCTCGCCAAGTCCTCACGGCTCTCCACTTTCGGGAGTTCCGCAGATTCCTCGGCCAAATCGTCTAAGTTCTGGTTTTCTTCCATGATTCCCTTTCAGTTATAATGACTAGAACACGACCAGGTCGTTCTTGTGGATGAGTTCGTCCGGGACATCCGCGCCCAGAATCTCGTGCACCTGCGCCGTTTTCTTGTGCAGCACGAGCTTGAGCGTTTCGCTGTCAAAGCCAGCGACACCGCGCGCGACCGCGTCACCCGACGGGCTCAGGACCTCAATCAAGTCGCCCTTGTCGAAATGCTTCTTCACGGCGCACACGCCCACAGGAAGCAGACTCGAATGCTTTTCGCGCAACGCCTTCACACCGCCCTCGTCCACCACCACGGCCCCGCGCGGAGTCGTGATAAAGCTGAGCCAGCGCTGGCGGCTGTTGAGCTTTTTCTTGGAGCCCACAAAGAGCGTACCCTGCGCATTTTCGAAAAGCACCTGGTGCGGCAAAACCTTCATGCCGCTCGCGAGGAAGGCGTTGCAGCCGCTCTTCGTCACGTTGCGGATGGCTTCGAGCTTGCTGCGCATACCGCCGGTACTCACGGCAGAACCCGTCTCGCCGGGCTTGCCGGCAAGGGCCAGAACAGCAGGCGTAATCTCGGGCACAAAGCGCAACAGGCGGGCGTTCGGGTTCTTCTTCGGGTTGTCGTCGAAGAGGCCGTCCTCGTCCGTGAAAATCAAAAGCAAGTCGGCATCGAGGAACAAAGCCACGTCGCTCGAAAGCTTGTCGTTGTCACCCACCTTGATTTCGGCGACGGCGAGAGAATCGTTCTCGTTGATAATCGGAACAATCTTGCGCGCAAGCATCGCCTTGATGGTGTTCTGCAAGTTCTTGTAGCGGGTGCGGTCGCGGAAGTCGTCGGCAGACAAAAGGATCTGCCCCACCGAGAGCTGCATCCAGCGGAACATTTCGCGGTAGGCGTACATGAGGTCGATCTGGCCCACGGCGGCGCAGGCCTGCTTTTCGGCAAGCACGGTCGGCTTTTCCTTGTAGCCCAGCTGGCTCATGCCGGTGCCCACGGCTCCGCTCGTCACAATCACGACTTCCTTGCCCGCTTCCATGAGGCGGGCGACGGAATCGGCAAGTTTCTGGATATAGCGGGTACGTACACCGCCCTTCTCGGAATCCACCAAAATACGGGACCCGATTTTCACCACGATACGGCGGGACTCATCTAAAATATTCTTACGAAGTTCACTCATACAACTAAAAAATAGAATGTATCAGCGCAACGAAAGAAGTAGGCGAAGAAAAACTAGCGGAAAACAGCGGTTTTACCGTTCTCGAACCGAACAATGCGTGTCGAGCCCGTCGCCTTTAGCGACCCCTGCCAGATGCCACTACGGATAAAGACTCCGTTCACGTCGAACTCGCTGTAACGCAAGCCCAGCAAAGAACCGTTTACCGGTGCCTCGCGCGAAATGAAGAGCGGTTTTTCCGTCGAATCAGGAGTTGTCACATTCGCAGAATCCCCCTCCTGGACGCCAGCGGAATCCTTCGGTTGCTCACCTACCGGATCTTTTGCCGACGTGTCTACCTGGACGAGAACCGAAGATTCGGCTAGAATTTTTTTTTGAGGGAGGCGCGCAAAGTCCTCTTCTGGAATTCCTCCCGAAGCTCCTCCACCAGCACCCGATTGAAAATAACACGTCAAAGGATTATCTTCGCATTTTTTCTTAAAGACTATATCCGTATTTATAATACGGGCATCACCCGAAATAATCTTCTCTATCAATGTTTGGGCACTATCCTTCGACATATTGAGGACACCCCAACTCTGCCAATTCATGAACTCATAACGCATAACTCTTGCCATCACATAATAAAGGGAATCGGGCAAAGACATGCAATAAATCCGAATTTTGGGAACATGCGGTTCAGAAAAAACCGCACAATTTGTATCTAGCGTTGAATAATATGCAAGCCCCTGTTCCGGCGCATAATTGACATACAGAGTGTCAACGGCAAGAACTTTTGATGAGTCAATATTCAAATAGCCTTTTTCGAACTGGAGGTTGGCCCACCATACCCCGACAGCACTCCATGCCGAAGCTACAAATAACGCGACAGATATTAATATCAGCCTCATAGAGCCTCCTTTTTTAGACCATATCCGTCAATGGGATGGGACTGAAATGCACCCGATAGATGGTCAATCCATTTCCCAAATAAATTTTTTTGGCAACAAACGAACCATACGCATTTCTTTGTATCCGCTCCAAAGCCAAGTCACACCACCTTGCATGAATCGTTCCCGCCCAGTTTCCCTCAATATGGATATTGCCGGGAGCGTACTCTATTAATTTAAATCCTTTTGCAACAGTTTGCAAGTCTGAATTGACAATTTGCGCACTCCAATTCAGGGATCCATCAGCAATAATCACAGTTTCGCGCCCTGGATTCAAAAATTCAACTTTACTTCCGCTTTCCAAAGAGATGTTACCCACATGTATCGTACCAGCGCCTAATTTTAATGTGCCACCAGGCCGAACTGTCAAATTTTTATACGAAATATTAGGATTCAACGTGATAGTTTGACCAGATTCAACAAACAATTCGGTCCAATTTTCCTTACCAATCAACGAATGGTGAAGATTGTCAGAAACGACATACGGCCATTCACCCACATTATGCACACTCGTCGTTCCTGTCACAGACGCATTTGAGCCAACATTCGGTGACAAAGCCCCCATCGGCAAAGAATAAATGGAGGCATTTCCCACAACATGAGCATTATCTCGTAACTGAACTCCACCCTTTGAGAAAACATCACCAATCGTAGAATTTGCACCCACAGAAATCGAATGGTAAGGCACATCATACTCTGAAGCGACCTGACAGAATCCGTGCATTCCTGAATTACAAGTCACGCCATCTCCAACATTGATTCCTTCAAAGGCATATATACCAACTAAGCTTGGAGCATCCCATAAGGTATTTTCTACAGGGTTGAAATTCGTAGCATAATCATCAGCAATATTATACGGATCTGTTTCGTTATGGTCCACATAACCATTATGATTTAAATCTTCGTCTCCATCCCAAAGGCCATCATTGCTCGGGTGATCCGAATCTACATCCATTTCTGCACGGAATCCATCGTTATCGATATCGGCAAACAGTTCGAAGCGGAGAACATCTCCAAAGGGATATCTATTAAGTTCTCCCTCAGAATCGTAATGCTCATACCTATAAGCCCCCAGACTTACATTATATATTGTTTCGTATCCACCACCAGGGACCGGAACCTGCACATTCTTGTAGAGGGGTTCCTTTATCGTATAAGAGAAAATCTCTACCTTATCTTCTATGCCATCCAAATCAGAATGTTCATTATAGGGATTTGAATGGAAACGTTCAATCTCATCAAAATCAACAATTCCATCACCATCGGAATCATTATGGACACGCCAATCAGTCATCCTCGGATTTGTGACATATTTAGGAACAAAATAATAATCAACAGCTATATTTGAATTGTTCGTCCACTCGACTTCCCCTCCATTTTTAACATTTACTCGATGCACTTGGAAATTATCCCCAGAATATCTGTAGCCATCAACAGTCATTATATGACCATTTTGAAGGTAGTAAATAGGACGACCCGCATTGATATGATGTTTTACAAAATTTTCGTTAAAAGAGGCTCCACAATAAGGGGCTTCCGGTCCAGGGAAGCAGCCATGTTCCAACTGAGAATCTTCTATATTCAAGGCCCATTTCAACGTCATCTTAACTTCTGCAGGATAGCCCACACTATTACCACCCAACACAAAGGGAGAAAGGATTTTTTCTCGTTCAAGTCTTGTATGAGTTCCATAAACGGTTTTCACATTTTCAAAGCCCACCGTTTTTCCAAAATATTTAATTTCATCCTGCGTCAAGTTTCCGCCATAATATGCATTGAGTATTTGCACCGACACGGCCCAGCAACGGTTGTCTATTTCAAGGAATAGATTATTAGCATACCAAGGATAATTTCCAAAATCATACTCTGAATTAAACACAAAAATATCTGGATGATCCCACGAAATTTCTGGAAATTCGGCTAACTCGCCCCAGTTTAAAACAAGCATTCTTGTATCCTTATGGACTCCATATTGAGGGACCTGCAAATAGTGTTGATCTCTAATATTATCACATCTTGAAACCGTTTTTGTTTTCCAAATTGTATAATGATCAATCCAAGGATTGTTCACAACATAATTATCATTCAAGAATTCAACACGAACGCTCCATTGATACGATCCCACACCCAAAACCAAATCCTGATGAACCTGTTGAATTTTCTGATTAAAAACAACATGTCCATCAGATCTTTTTACCATCAAATCATAACGCACCGCCCCCTCTACCGGATGCCATGCAAAACGAACCATTCTATTCTGGGCATTACTACCTTCTAAGCACAATTCTTCACTATTCGAATAAGCAATCGGCCCAGGCCTATCAGTTATATTGATATCGTACTCATTCGTTTTGTAACTATACCATGTTCCATCAATTTTTTTGTAGAAAATATCATTCGTAACCTGATTCCAATACTCATCATAAAGCCCATAATCATGCCGAATCCTCGTATATTGAACATTCGCTTCTCGAGCATCTGCAGCCAAAACCCCCGCATTATTATTCCAAGACAGGTAGTCCATGATAGTCGTATTGTAACGGAGAAGAACTTCACCTTGCACATCTTGCATCAACGGCACAGCAGCAACAAGATCGTCATCAGGACAACCTAACTGGGTAGGGCAGATACGCAACCTTTTGCCAGGCTCCAACACAGCGTTCGATACCGCACTCGAACTAGTCTCCCCCGTACTTGTGGCCCATTCTAATGTGATGTTGCTCAAATCAGCCGGCGTTGTCCCATAGTTTTCAATTTCAATCCAAGAAGGAATATCTCCATAAGGCGCAGGCTGCAATCCCACAAAACGAAGACTCGGATCCACCGAATTAGGGTCTATGTAGGCGTTTCCGCCAATCAGCGTATTTCCCTGGAATACTGCATAATCCAAGGCCTGGGCAAACGTAGAGCCCAACGGGAATCCATTGGCACTCGTTTTAGACATGGGCTGCCAATCAGAACGGTGGATACCTACGCTGTATCCGTTCTGATCCGGCGCAACTCCCGAAGGAAGGTGCGAGATGTTTATAGACACAATGACATTTTCACCAGACTGTTCCGAAATGGAGAAAGACCAGTTGCCGGTATAATAGGGATCTAGGACAAACGTTTCTGAGGCATTCTTCTTTAAGTGATACTGCACGGTGACATTGTTGTACGCCTGTCCGGAATTATTGACAACACGGACCCGCAAGCCCAACATAGCCTGATTATTCGGCTGTTCATCCTTGACATCAACCTGAACCTGGGCAAAAGAGATAACAGCCGACAACAAGGCCAGTACAAACAGTAACTTTTTCATCAAAAGCCTCCAACTTCAACAAATTATATTCTAAGCATTGAATATAATTTATTCATTCCCAAAAGTACTTTGTTCAGAAAAATTTACTTACAAAATTATCTGCAAACAAGCAGTCGAATTGCATCCAAACGAATTTGCGGATTCGAAACTGTCTTCTTCCATTCCTGCACGTTCTTGCGGAGCTGCTGGAGCTGGGCGCTGTTGCCCCCCTTGCCGCGCATGGTCAGCAAGTGGTTCATGCGCTGGTATTCCTGTTCGCACCTGGCCTCGACGGCAAGCGATGCGGCTTCCGCATATTCCTTGGCCGAAACCATCGCTATGCGGCGGGCTGCAGAAAAACCTTCTTTCGCAAAGAACTTAAGCGTCATGTCGACAGCGGGATTGCCCTGCGGCACGCCCACATCCTTGAACTGGCCGCAATGCAGCGATTCCACGAGGTCGGAATGGTCTTCGCCCTTGGCGTCGATAACCACGCTCACGTACCTGGGGCCGGCGATATCGGCAACGCCCCATTCTTCAAGGACAGGCAATTCCACTAGGAAATTGTACTGCATCATGAGACCGCGCATTCCCGAATTCTGCCAGATGTTGCAGGCCACGGCACCATGAGAAAGTCCCGTCTCGAAATCGATAACACCCTGTGCAAGCGGATGCTCCAAACTCACAAAGTCAATCTCGTCGTGAATCATTGCCGTCGCACGATCAAACGTAATCGTGAGCGAGACGTTGTCGGAACCTTGTTCCTCTTCGGCGTTCGCGACAGCGATCATGCCCTGCGTGGGCATGCCGGGAACAGTCCCCGCTTCGATTTGCGGGCCCATCGTCACGACGCAGCAATTCGGAATTGCGCTCGGTTCCACGTACAGGCCCCTGTCGCGCAGAGATTCCACCAGCAGATTCTGGAGTTCCGGATTCTCGTCGATACGCCTGATTTCATCTGTAATTTCTTTCGCCTTCTCCGGATTGCGGGAATTGAATTCCAGCAACTTGTCACGGCCCTTCTCGATGTTCTTGCGCATCTGTTCGCAATCTTTCTTCACCTGCGGAATAATCTTGGCGACAAAGTTTTCCAGGCAGCCCTGCGGATCGGCCAAGGCCTCGATAAGGCTGTCCGTGTACTTGAGGAACAGCTCGCCGCCACTCATGAGCGGAGCACCGAAAGCATTCAGGCCGTCGTTGTACCAGCGGAACATG
Source organism: Fibrobacter sp. (assembly GCA_017412605.1). Taxonomy (GTDB): domain Bacteria; phylum Fibrobacterota; class Fibrobacteria; order Fibrobacterales; family Fibrobacteraceae; genus Fibrobacter. The sequence continues at coordinate 128,919 of JAFPWY010000008.1, forward strand.
ACTTCCTGGCCGGAACCGGCAACATAGGGAACGTGGACCACGATATCCTTCGTCTGCCCGATTCGGTCGAGACGGCCAATACGCTGTTCCACCAGGGCGGCGTCCAGCGGCAGGTCGAAAAGCACCAGATGGTGCGAGAACTGGAAATTGCGGCCTTCAGAACCAATTTCGGAGGCAATGAGCAGGTTAGCCCCATCCGGACGGCTGAACCATGCAGCGGCCTTGTCGCGGGCCATGATGGACATGTCCTCATGGAACATGGAGAACGTCCCCTCGCCCAGATATTCGGTAAGCAATTGCCCAAGGGCCTGCACCACGTCGATAGACTCGCAAATCAAAAGGACCTTTTCGTCCTTGTACTCCTTCAGGAACTGTTTGAGCCACACGAAACGTTCATCCATGGCCCAGGCGTCGGCATACTGGGTGCAGAGCAGGCCATTTTCCTGGATATCCGTGGAAGCGTCCAGGTTCTTCTCGGCGGCGATATTCACCATCTCGCGATACCGGGGATCCGGTTTCAGGCGGATTTCATCGAGAACGCGACTGGGGAAACCACCCACACCCTTACGGGTATTGCGGAACACGACCGAGCCGGTACCCATGGCGTCGACAATGCGGCGCATCCATTCGCCGGCAGGCATGCTCTTCGAGTTTTCCTGCTCGAGCCACGGACGGATGGGGGAATTCTTCGGGACCGATTCGTAAAGGTCGTCCCAGCTCATGTGATGATTCGGGTCCGTCGGAAGCTTGCTCAAGTCGTTCACGAGCTTGCGGTAGGATTCCTGGGACTTGATAAATTCGTTGTAATCCGAGAAGCGGGCCGGGTCCAGCATGCGCAGTCGGTTAAACTGAGATTCCGGATGCAATTGCAGCGGAGTGCCGGTCAAAAGCAGGATGCCCTTGGACTTGGCCAGGATAGCATTAGCGAGCATGTACTCGCGGCTAGTAAACCCGTCTTCGCACACAAGGTGGTGCGCCTCGTCGATAATGGTCATGTCCCAGCTCGTCTTGAGCAGGTCCTCGATAAGCGCGGGCTGTTCCATCAAGAAGTCAATGGAGCAGATGATGTCGTTACTCTGCAAGAAGGGGTTCGGTTTCTCGTCTTCCTTGTCCACGGAAATGAACAATCCGCGGACGTAACCTTCGTCGACCAAGGTGAACAACTGGTTGAAGCGGCGCTTCATCTCGATCATCCACTGGTGCTTCAGCGTCTCGGGAACAATAATCAGCGTACGGGAAACGCGGTTGCGGGACTTGAGCGCATGCCAGATCATGCCTGCTTCGATGGTCTTGCCCAGACCGACTTCGTCGGAAAGCATGAGCCTCGGAAGAGTCGAACTTGCGCAGGCCCTGTAGCACAGGTAGTACTGGTGCGGAATCATGTCCACACGTGGACCGATCATGCCACGCACGATGGACGACTGCCACTTGCAAGACAGCTTCATTGCACTTTCGCGACGCGCAAAGTCCTTGCAGGAATAGGTATCGCTGTTGAGCAGCGCCCTGAAAAAGTCCGCCGGCCTGGAAGAGACCTTGGAGTTCAGCTCGGACTCCTTCATCTCGCGTCCACCGCGACCCACATAGACAACCAGCCCGTTCGCCTCGCGCACCGACTCCACCGCAAACGACGAGCCCTTTTCACTCTTGGCCGTCTCTCCCGGCTGCAACACGTACCTGTCAACAGGGGCGCTATCCGTCCTGTACATGCGACATTGATTTACTGCGGGGAAATTAAACTTGACGGTCCTTCCCTGAACTTCGGTGACTATTCCTAATCCCAAATCGGGTTCCAGTTGGCTTACAAAACGCTGGCCGGGCTTAAATACTATCATAGTGCCCCAATTTAGTTTTTTTTGAGGATTTCGGCATACCCCGAGGTTTCTAAATACTAAATTATAGGGCGAATATGAAATGGTTTTATATTGACGAAAGCATAACCGACGGTGACCGAAGGCAAGGCCCATTTTCCATCGAGGAAATCCAGAGCTTTGTCAAGGAAGGCAAAATCACAGGTTCGACCCTAGTATGGCACAGCGGCGAAGAGGCCTGGAGACCCTGGAAGGAAGCCGCAGCCGAAATGGAACAGAACGAGGCCAATCAAGACAAAATACTCCAGGAGACCATCAACGAAATCCTCAAGCAGCAAGTTTTGACCAAGCGCTACGCCGGATTCTTTGTCCGAAGCCTCGCCATGAGCGTAGACAGCTTTATCCTCGGCATTGCGGGACTTGTGGTCCTGGGAATCTTGTGCGCCACGGGAACCTTAAACCTCCAGGAACTCCTCCAGACATACCAAAACTTCGCAAGCAATCCCTCGATCGAGACCTTCAACAAGATTTTCACCGTGCCCGGTATGGACTTGTTCGCGAGCATATCCTTTTTCATGCAAACAGTCTATTTCATCCTCCTGCACGCCCTATACGGAGCGACCATAGGCAAGAAAATTTTCCAGATTCACGTGGAAACCGGAGCAGGCAACAAGATTACGTGGATGGGAGCCATCATCCGCTACATAGCAAGCATCATGAGCGTAATGCTATATGGCCTTGGTTACCTTACCATCCTCATCGACCCCAAGCGCAGGGGCCTTCACGACTTTATCGCAAGCACATGCGTTGTCTATAACACACCCAAGACTTTACAAATCACGGAGAAATAGCTATGGATCAGTTTGTCGTCCCCCAAGTCAAAGGGCCCGTTGACGGCGAAGTAGAAATTTCTGGTGCAAAGAACGCCGTTCTCGCTGTTATGGCGGCGACACTCCTTGCCGACGGTATTTCCGAAATTACGAACGTCCCGCACCTCAAGGACATGAAGACCATGTCCGACGTGCTGCGCGTCATCGGTTGCCGCATCAGCGGCGGAAGCCATGTCCTGAAGATTGACACCCGTGGCGCCGACCACCTCGAAGCCCCCTACGAGCTGGTGAAGACCATGCGCGCGAGCTTCTACGTGCTCGGACCGCTCGTGGCCCGCTTCGGACGCTGCCGAGTTTCGCTCCCCGGCGGATGCGCCTGGGGCCCGCGCCCTGTAGACCTGCACCTGAAGGGCCTCGAGGCGCTCGGTGCGAAAATCACCGTGACGCACGGCTATGTCGAAGCCACTTGCGAAGGTCGCCTGCCCGGCGGCAACTTCAACTTCCCGATTTCGAGCGTAGGCGCAACAGTGAACGTACTCATGGCCGCAACCCTCGCCAAGGGCGTGAGCGTGCTCCAGAACGCAGCCCTCGAACCCGAAATTGACAACCTCATCGACTATCTCACCAACATGGGTGCAAAAATTCAGGGACGCGGCACACGCACGCTCACCGTGCAAGGCGTCGAGAGTCTCCGCCCCGGTAACGGCAACACCATCCCCGACCGCATCGAAGCGGGCACCTTCCTGTGCGCCGCCCCCATCACCCACGGCCGCGTGAAAGTCACCAAAGTCATCCCGGAACACATTGCGTCGACACTCGACGCCTTCCGCGAAATCGGTTGCAAGGTCACCACCGGTACCGACTGGGCCGAAGTGGACGCCCGCGATGTGCAGCTCAAGCCCATCAGCATCTCCACGCTGCCCTTCCCCGGGTTCCCCACCGACATGCAGGCACCGCTCATGGCCACCCTCCTCGCGGTTCCGGGCAACAGCCTCATCCAGGACACCGTCTACAACGACCGCTTCAAGCACGTCGCCGAACTCGAACGCCTCGGCGCAAGCATCCAGCTGAACGGCAACACGGCAACCATCAAGGGCGGCCTCCCGCTCGAAGGCGCCGATATCATGGGTTCCGACCTCCGTGCAAGTGCGGCCCTCGTGCTCGCCGCCATGATGGCCGAGGGCGAGACAACCATCAGCCGCATTTACCACTTGGACCGCGGCTATGAGGATTTCGAGGCCAAGATGGCCAAGATCGGGGTGACCGTCAAGCGCGTCAATCCGGACGCAGCCGAAGAATAAGCCCCCTATAAAAAATTTAAAGACGGATTGCTAAATCCGTCTTTTTTTGTGCTCCGAAAAAAAATCCCCGCTTCACAAGCGAGGATTCTTTAGGAAAAATTTCCTTATCGAAATTACTTTTCGACTTCGTACTGAGCGACGAGGTTGCCTTCAGCGTCAAGAGCGCGGACGACGTTTTCATCGCGCTGGAGAGTGAGGTTAGCCTTCTGGCCTTCGGCGGTGGTGACTTCCACGGACATCGTGCCGTCGGAGTTCTTCACAGCAGCGATGGTGTTGCCCTGGGCGTCCTTCTCGAAGTAGGAATCACCGGAGGCGAGCGGGTTGGAGCCAGTCCAGAATTCGATCGTGTTCAGGACAAGACCATCCACGAGGCCGAGGCAGATGCCGTAGACCGGGATGACGCAGAACATGAGGAAGTGGACGATGGAGTTGATCCACTTGTTGCCAAGCGTTCCGTTCCACTGGTGAAGCTTGTTGAAGCAAGCGTTAGAGCCATAGCAACCAGTGAGCATGATAACACCGGCGCAGAGGAGAGTACATATACTTTTTTTCATTTTTTTTCGCTCCTTGAGGAATGTTGTTTGAATGTCCAAAAATATAACTAAAAAAATTTTTTTTGGGGTTTAAAAGCATACATTTTTGATCAAAAAGCTTATTTTTTTGATTTGTTTGACATACATCACAGAGGGAGGCGACATCTTTATTTTCTATAAGTCGTTAATTTTCAACCACTTATAAAGATTTTGGCCTGTAGAGAGGATTCTTGGGGACTCCGTATGCATTTTTACCGGGAAAAACCGATATCCGGGCATTTTTTCACAGCAAAAAGCCGGTTCCAGAGCCCCGGAATGCGCTCGTAAACCCGCCGACTCAAAGACCCAGGATTCCGTTGAATGCTCTATCGTATCCCCGAACTCCACTGGTGTCATCGGGAACTCCCAGGAACCCGCATAGGGCGCCCCCGGCAACCGCCTGCGCACAAGGACACGGTCCCCATATTCGACAATTCCCACGGCAATAAGCATTTTCCCTCCAAAAAGCCTAAATATTTTTTTTCTTCGCTCTTGCGAATTTTAAAGTAATTTACAATTTAAGAATCCCGCAGGCAAATGCACCTGCGGAAAAGGTATTACCATATGACAATTACTCTCGGGAGAATTTTCGCATCCGTTGCGCTTGCCGTGTCGGCCGTTTTTGCATCCAAGCAACCCCTCACCATATGGATTATGCCAAACGGGGCGTCTCCGAAAGAAAAGCTCGAACAGGCTCTGGCTCAGTTTACCCAGCAGACGGGAATCCCCGCCCAGGTCCAAGTACTCGACTGGGGCGAGGCGTGGAACAAAATTTCGACAGCCCTTGAATCCGGTGAGAACGCCCCCGACGTATTGCAACTCGGCACGACCTGGGTTCCCTATTTTGCCGCACGCGGAGAACTCAAACCGCTCAACACGATTCTCCCCCAGATAAACCCCGACAGGTTCGTCCCCATAAGCTGGAGCACGACGCATATCGACTCCGACACGACTATCTATTCCGTCCCCTGGTTCATCGACATCCGTCCTGTACTCGGGAACAAGCGCATTCTCAAGAAAAACGGCATCACGCGCGAAAGCATCACGACATACCAGGGATTCATGGACGCGGTCCGCAAAGTGAACGAAGCCAAGGAAACGCTCGAAGACGGAGTCAAGGTGAGAGGTTACGCCTTTCCCGGCAAGAGCGACTGGAACATTCCGCACAATTTTGCACCCTGGGTCTGGAGCAACGGAGGCTCCTTCGTCAAGAAAGATTCGACCGGCAACTGGCAGGCCAACATCATGGACGAGCACACCCTGCTCGGCATCGGACGCTACCTGAAATTCGTTCTCGACACGCTAGTCTCTCCTGAAGCTTTACAGAAAAATTCAGCCCAGATTGCACAGCAGTTCAACAATGGCGAATTTGCGTTCATCATCCACACCGCAGAAATCATCATGCAGACGCGCATCCACGATGACCGCGGTGGGCTTTCCAATGCGCGCATCGGTACCGACAGCGTGGACGTATTCCCCATTCCACTGGGCTCCGAAGGCAGCGTGAGCTTTGTCGGCGGTAGCAACCTCGCCATTCCATCCAAGAGCACCCGTCCCGAAGCGGAAAAACTGATATTATACCTCACACAGGACGACAACCTGGATGCCTACACAAAGCAAATTGGGTTCCTCCCGGCCTCCAAGAACGTTCTCAACTCCTGGTCCACGGACTCTGCCTACAGAGTGCTCGTCAAGGCGCTCGAAACGGGACGCACCTACACGACCATTCCGGAATGGGGGGATATCGAACAAATTCTCGTGGCCATGTTCAGTGCCGTATGGGACCAGCTCGAAATCCAGGCCCTGTACTCCGAAGAAAAGCTCTACGACACGTTCATCGAGTACTCCAAACAAATCAACAAGAGGCTCGGCTTCCAGGGCACGACAGTCATGACACTTGCCGAATTCCAAGCCCTCTGGCACAAGATTGTCAATCCCACAGACGAGCCCGAGAAACCAAAGGAAGCGACGAGCACAGACCACATCCGGAACAACCTGCGTATAGCCCCATGGCTGTTTGCGATCCTGTTCGTATTCGGATTTGCCTCCGCCTATAAACGCAAAAGGAAGAAATAGGAATTATGGCTGCCAGCGACATCAAAACAACCCGGATTTCCAAGAGTATCATCTTCAAGAGCATCTTCCTCTTGATCGTTTCCATGTCGCTGATTATCGTCTCGGGGACGGTGTTCTTCACGCAACGTCAGCTCAGCCTGATCTTCGAGTGGAGCCACAACAACAACTCCAGCCTTCTGCAACAGGCTTCGGCGACCGCTCATAGCGAAATGGAGAAGTTCGGCAGCACGCTTGAACTGCTTGCCAAAACGTCGGCTATCCAGAGCATGATCGCCGATACGGCGGCCAGCTACCTCAAGAGTTACAACATATCCTCCCTGTTCATCTCCGGCGAAACGGTATCGCTCTTCAACCGCGAAAAGAAGATGATATGCGACAACTCGATGCTGAACACATCTCCTGCCGCCTACCCCATCGACTTTAGCAGGATAACGCCACACCGTCCCCTGCTTTCTCCATGGTACCGCGACGAGAACGACACGCCCACGAGAGCTTTCGGCACGGCAGTCACGGACCTTAGCTCCGGTGACGGCAGCCTGGTCGGCAACTTCTCGTCCAAGCGCCTGTGGAAAATATTCTCGGAACATCGCATCGGGAAAAACGGGTTCCTAGTCGCCATCAACGCAAGCGGGGAAATCATCTATCATCCCAACCTGAAAAAGTGGTTGAGCGGGAGCCATAAGATTTCCGAGCTCGGCATCCAAGATATCGATCCAAAAACTTTCGAAATCGACAAAGCAACCTTTATCTCGCTGAATGACGGCAACACCTACCTTACCAACTATGTGTATGATCCGAACTATGACCTAGGACTCTTCTCATTCCAGCCACAGGCCGAGATAAACAAGCTCGCCATGGCCGTCATTACGGCAAGCGTCATCATCCTCGTAGCATCCATCATCGCTTTGCTCGCCACAGCTATTTGGCTGTTCTTTATCCTCGGACGCCCGATGAACAGCCTCATCTCGCACATCAAGCAAATCAACAACGGCGACCTCGACATCGACGAGATCAACGTCGGACGACGCGACGACGAGATTGGACAGCTTTCCAAGGCGTTCAATACGATGCACGGCACCATCAAGCGGCAGATCTGCGAACTGAACGCCCACCGCAACATGCTTGAGCAGGAAGTCAAGGAACGCACCCGCGAGCTCGAAATCGCGAACGCGAAGCTGGATATAATTTCAAGGACGGACGAACTGACCGGCCTTCCGAACCGTCGCGACATGAATCGCACTGTAAACAACGAAATCGGCCGCAGCGAACGTTCCAAGAAACCGTTCTGCTTTATTTTCATCGATATCGACCACTTCAAGAGCATCAACGACACGTATGGGCACAGCTGTGGCGACAAGATTCTCCGAGAAGTGGCGCATACGATACGCGGGCTGTTGCGCCGCTACGACGTGCTGGCCCGCTACGGCGGCGAGGAATTCCTCACGCTCCTCCCGGAGACCGACCTGGACGGCGCGGCCGTGGTGGCAGAGCGTTTCCGCAAGCAGGTGGAAGAACAGGAATTCACATATGCCGACCACAAGATTAAGGTAACCATCACGCTAGGCGTGACCCGCTTTGACCCAAGACTCGGAGCCAGCCGCAGCATACAGACCGCCGACAAGGCGCTGTACGAAGGCAAGGAAACCGGACGTAACAGGGTTATCATCTGGGATCCCGCACGCACGACAGAGGACGACTACAGAGCGGCCGCCATAGAACTCGCCGAAGAACAAAAGGCGAACAAGCAAAAGAAAAACGGGATAAAGTAATACAAAAAATAATCCCTCTCTTGACGAGAGGGATTATTTTATTTCTGCGGGTGCCAGGACTCGAACCTGGAACGGTTTTAAGACCGGACGGGCTCTCGCCCGTCCTCTCGCAGTCTCGGCCCGCTTGCGCCGGGCCGCTCCGGCTCACGAAGGTTCCGGCTCGATTCCTGGGGTTTCTGTTATCTTTCTTGGTTGCGAATAAACATCACTATCTCAACAAAAAATAATCCCTCTCTTGACGAGAGGGATTATTTTGTTTCTGCGGGTGCCAGGACTCGAACCTGGAACCTTTTGGTTCGTAGCCAAACGCTCTATCCAGTTGGGCTACATCCGCTAGATGTGCCCCAAATATAGCTAAAAACATGCCGTTGTCAAGGGGTTTTTGGCAAAAACAAAAAAATAATCTTAAAAAGATTTCTAGATTTAGCCAAAAAATTTCAAAGAAGCATCGATGAACAAGCTCCTTCCCTACCTCGAAAAAATCAAGCCCGTCCTGGACGTGGTTCTCCAGTTCCTGAAAAAGCTTTTTTCCGACAAAAAGGTCGTGAAATGGCTGCTCATCCTGTTTATCCCCGTCGTGCTGGCATTCGTTGCCGTCATCGTGACTTACGTGCATTTCTCCCCCGAACTGCCCTCCCTCTCGCAGCTCGAGCAAATCAACCCGCGCCTTGTCACTAACATCTACGACATGAACGGGAAAATCGCCCACGAATATTATGTGGAACGCCGTGAATGGGTCAGTTTCGACTCCATCCCCGAAAACGCCTACCACGCCGTGATGGCCATCGAAGACCGCGAATTCTTCAACCACTGGGGCATGAACGTCTGGGCCATCCCGAGCGCCATCCTGGAAAGCGTGACCTCCGGCAAGAAGATGCGCGGTGCATCCACCCTCACCCAGCAGTTGACAAAGCTTTTGTTCCTCACACCGGAACGTTCCATTTCACGTAAGATAAAGGAAGCGATGACGGCCATCCGCATCGAGCAGACCTACACGAAGGAAGAAATCCTCGAATTCTACATGAACGAGGTCTACCTGTCCGGCGGAAACTACGGTTTCCAGGCAGCAGGAAGGTTCTACTTCGGTCGCCCGTTGGACAGCCTCACCATCCCCGAAATGGCCGTGCTCGCCGGCATGCTCCAGCGCCCGGAGGCCTACCGCCCCGACCGCAAGCCTGAAGCCGCCCTCGAACGCCGCAACACGGTCCTCTACGCCATGTACGACGCCGGTTTCATTACCAAGGACCAGTACCGCGAATTCATCAAGACACCCATCACCCTCGCCGAAAAGGAAGAAGACCAGGGTGCAGGGCTGTACTTCTACGAAGAAATCCGCAAGTACATGGAAAAGAAGTACGGCGAAAACTCCCTGTACGCAGACGGTGTTTCCATCAACTCGACCATCGACCCCGATATCCAGGCCTTCGCGGACAGCGTCTCCCAGGTACAGGTGGAAAGGGTGCGCAAGCGCATCAAGCGCAGAGCCTGCAAGAGGCTTTTCCTCCACAAGAAGTATGACATGCCCGAAGACAGCATCATCGCCCACTTCGACAGCATCTACGCCCTGTTCAAGAAGGATTACCTACAGGAAGACCTCAAGCGTCCGGCACTCAAGCGCCGCTTCCCCGACAGTATCCTTTACCACCACGCCGAAGTCGCGGCAATCCTTATCGAAAACGAGACCGGAGCCATCCGCGCCATGGTCGGCGGCAGCGACTACAACCAGTCCCGCTGGAACCGCGCCGTCCAGTCCCTCCGCCAGCCGGGTTCCTCATTCAAGCCGTTCGTTTACGCTACGGCCATGGACAACGGCGCAAGTCCCTGCGACTCCGTCAACGACTCCCCCGTCACCATTCCCGACCCGGATGACAAGAACCCGAACAAGGTCTGGCGCCCGGCCAACTTTGACCACGATTTCCAGGGCATGATGACGCTCCGCGCCGCCCTCTACAAGTCGAAGAACCTGCCCGCCATCCTCACCGGCATGAAGTACGGCCTCAGCAACGTGGTGAACTACGCCCGTAAATTCGGCATCAAGCGTGCACCGCTCATGGCGGTCCCGAGTCTCGCCCTGGGTTCCGTCGGCGCAACCCTCATGGAAATGACATCCGCCTACACAGTGTTCCCCAACGGCGGTAACCGCATCGAGCCCTACATGATCGAATCCATCGTGGACCGTAACGGCGAAGTCATCGAGAAGAATTCCAAGGTCGAACACGAAGTGCTCCGCCCGGCATCGGCATACCTGATGGTCGACATGCTCAAGGACGTGAACGTCCGCGGTACGGCTGCACGCGTATGGGCCAGTGGATTCACGCACCCGAGCGGCGGCAAGACCGGCACGACGAACGACTACACCGACGCCTGGTACATCGGCTTTACCAAGCAGTACACCATGGGCGTGTGGATTGGCTCCGACAGTCCGGGCACCATGGGCGCAGGCCACACCGGTACCGAAGACGCGCTCCCCATCTGGATTGCCACGATGAAGCAGTTGCACAAGGACCTCCCGCGCAAGCCTTTCCCCGTGCCTAAGGGAGTCGTGAGTCGCGGTATCTGCAACCACACCGGAAAGATTGCCGGCGAATTCTGCAATTCCAAGACGTACTGCCTCTACACCGCAGGTTATGCGCCCGAAGAGATGTGCGACGGCAACCATTTCGAAGTCAAGACGAAGTCTGCCGACGACGCAACTCTCTTCAGCAACAAGAACGCCGCCAAGGGTGTCATCAGCGATCCCAAGGACAAGAAGAGCGGGCCTGTGAAGAAGAGTGCAAGAAAGATGTTCTAGGGTGCGCTTTTCCCTTGATTTTAAAGGGATTACGTCATTTCGGCCCTTAACAAAAATCTTAAAATTTTCTATCTTTTGGGCCTATGGAATGGCCGCGCAACATAAAGACTTTGACGACTGACGAGCTTAAGGCTTGGCTCAGGGACGTCAACGAGAAACAGTACCGCGCCGACCAAATCCAGAAATGGCTTTTCTGCCAGCAGGTCCGCAGTTTTGACGAAATGCTGAACGTTCCGCCAGCTCTGCGCGAAAAGATGGCCGAGCAGTTCAGCATGCTCGCCCTCAAGGAAAACCAGCACCTGGTCTCTACCGACGGCACCGTGAAATGGCTCCTGGAAACCTGGGACGGCCACCACATCGAAACCGTGATGATTCCCGCGAATGGACGTTTTTCCGTTTGCGTATCGACGCAGATTGGCTGCGCACAGAACTGCGCCTTCTGCCGTACCGCCAAGATGGGGTTCACCCGCAACCTCGAAGCCGGCGAAATCCTCGAAGAAATCCTCACCGTCAACTGGTACCTTAAGGACAACGGCATCCTCGACGAAGAAGGCAAAATCGCCCAGGTCACGAACATCATCTTCATGGGCATGGGCGAACCGCTCAACAACCTGGAGCAGGTCCACCGCGTCTGCTGCACGCTGCACAACCAGAGCCTTTTCAACATGGGTGCAAAGCGCATGACCGTGAGCACTTCGGGCGTTGTCCCCAAGATGAAGGAACTCGTGGACAGGAACACGCCCTGCTGCCTCGCCGTGAGCCTCAACAGCACGAACAACGAATACCGTTCGTCCGTGATGCCCGTGAACAAGGTGTGGCCCATCGAGAAACTGTTGGAAGCCGTCGACGAATACATCCGCCGCACCGACAACTATGTGACCTTCGAGTTCGTGCTCATCCAAGACATTACCTGCACCCCGAAGGCCGCCAAAGAACTTATCCGCATTTGCGCACCGCGCCGCGTGAAGGTGAACGCCATCGTCTTAAACGACGGCGACGATCCGACGCTGCACGCCCCGACCCCCGAAGAGGTCGAAGATTTTCTCGCCACTGTGCGAGCTGCAGAAGTACAAATAACGATCCGCAACCCCCGCGGCAGGGACATCCTCGCCGCCTGTGGGCAGCTTGCGTACAAAAAGGAAGGTAAAGAATGTTAACGCAAAACCTCCCGGAATTTTGGGACAACCTCTATGTCGAAGGCAAGGATTATTGGAATTTCAAGAAGGCGACACCTGCCCTGCTTGAATTCTTCAAGCACCCCTCCTGCCCTGCAACGGGTTCCGTATTGATTCCCGGCGCAGGGTTCGGCTACGACGCCGAAGCCTGGGCAGAACGTGGTCACGAAGTTCTCGCCGTAGACTTTGCCCCGACAGCTGTGGACGAACTTGACCACTTGAGCCGCAAGCACAAGAACCTGCACTCGCTGGACCTCGACCTGTTCTCTCTTTCGCCCAAGGACGCAAAGCGTGGCGGACAGCTTTTCGACATCGTTTACGATTACGGTGCATTCTCTGCAATCCACCCGGGACGTCGCGACGAATTTTTCGAAGTCTGCTACAAGATGCTCAAGGACGAAGGCCTGTTCATCTGCCTCATGTACCCGCTTATGAACGGAAAGACCCTGCAGGGTCCTCCGCACTGCACGAGCGAAGGCGAACTCATGGCCCGCCTGGGCGGCGTGTTCGACGTGGTGGAACGCATCCCCGCAGTGAACAGCATTCCCGGCCGCGAAGGCAAGGAAGAATTCTGGCTCATGAAGAAGGTTGTTTAGCGGTGAGCGATGAGCCATGAGCAGTGAGCAATAAGCTGTGAGCTGTTCAGCATGGTATTAACTAATTTTTAAAATTAAAAAGAGCATTGAGCAAAAGTCCTCATCACTCAAAACTCACTGCTCATAACTGATAAGGATGGAATATGTCTAAAGATTTATGTCCCTGCGGAAGCGGAAAAGAATACGGCGAATGCTGCGAACCGATTATCAAGGGAACTGCCCTGGCCGCCTCCCCCGAAGCCCTGATGCGCTCCCGCTACACGGCTTATGCCAAGCACGAAATCAAGTGGCTCAAGGATTCTCTCGAAGCAACCCAGCGTAGCGACTTCGACGAACCGAGCGTAACCGCATGGAGCAACGACTCCGAATGGCTCGGAATCGAAATCAAGCAGACCAAGACCGAAGAAGAAAAGAACATCGGTTGGGTCGAATTCATCGCCCGTTTCAAGCAGGGTAACGTCACCCGCAACCACCACGAACTCGGCGAGTTCCACAAGGTGGGCGGCGCATGGTTCTTCTACGACGGTCGTGCTGTGAAGCAGGAAACGGTCCGCCACGAAGGTCCCGTCGTTGGCCGCAATGATCCGTGCCCATGCGGCTCCGGCAAGAAGTACAAGAAGTGCTGCGGAGCAGGAAAATAGAGACTAGAGATTAGAGGCTAGAGACTAGAGCAAATAATCGAGGCTCCGCCTCTAACTCCTCATCCCTAGATCCTAGCCCCTAGATCCTAACCCCTAAAATCCAACCTCTAACCCCTAAGCATATGTTCAAGATATTCGTAGACGGTGAAGCAGGTACGACTGGCCTGCAGATTTATGAGAGACTCGCGAAGCGCAACGATGTCGAAGTGTTGCGTATCGCTCCCGAATTGCGCAAGGATACCGCCGAGCGCAAGAGGCTCATCAACGAGTCCGATGTCACCTTTCTCTGCCTGCCCGATGCAGCCGCTATCGAAAGTGCCCCCCTCTGCGACAACCCGAACACGTGCGTGATCGATGCCTCGACGGCGCACCGCGTGAACCCGGCCTGGACCTACGGCATGCCCGAACTCTCGGCGGCCCAGCGCGAAGCCATCTCGAAGAGCAAGCGCATCGCGAACCCCGGCTGCCACGCCTCGGGATTCATCCTCGGCGTGTACCCTCTGGTTGCCGCAGGCATCCTCCCGAAGAGCGCGAACGTTTCTGCCTACAGCATCACGGGCTATTCCGGCGGCGGCAAGAAGCTCATCGCCGAATACGAAGAAGCCGCGGCGATGGAACACAAGGCAGGCGAATCGAAGGCTATCATGGCCCCCGCCCCCTATGCACTCGCTCTTGCCCACAAGCATCTCCCCGAGATGAAGAAGTACTGCGAACTCGAGAACACGCCGTTCTTCAACCCGGTGCTCGGTCCCTACTACAAGGGCATGGCCGTGACGGTTTCCATCTTCGCAAACACGCTCAGCAAGAAGCTTAACCCCGAAGGCCTCACCGAAGTCCTCGCCAAGCACTACGAAGGTAGCCGCTTCGTGAAGGTGATGCCCTACGAGGCAGCCCCCGTGCTATTCAACGGAAGGCTCGACCCGACAGTCTGCAACGACACGAACAACGCCCGCATCCAGGTCTTCGGCAACGAGAACGTGATGCAGGTGACGACGATTATCGACAACCTGGGCAAGGGCGCAAGCGGCGCCGCCATCCAGAACATGAACATCGCACTCGGCCTCGACGAAGGAATCAGTCTCGTTTAATCTCCCAAACCACCAACCACAAGCCACTCCCCATGTTTTTAGACGAAAAATCAATTGAAGTTCGCTCCGGAAAAGGCGGTGACGGCATCGTCAGTTTCCACCGTGAAAAGTTCGTGCCCCTGGGCGGACCCGACGGCGGGGACGGCGGGCGTGGCGGTCACGTGATCCTGCGAGTAAACGAGCAGTATTCTACGTTGCTCGACATGGGCAATGCGCGCCTGTACAAGGCGAAGAACGGCCAGCCCGGCGGCGCGAAGCGCTGCACAGGGGCATCGGCAGACGACCTTATCGTAGATGTTCCGCGCGGCACCATCGTCAAGGATGCCGACGGACGCATCCTCGCCGACCTCACCGAAGTGGGTCAGAAGTGGATTGCCGCACGCGGCGGCAAGGGCGGCATGGGCAACCAGCATTTCGCCACCCCAAAAGTACAGGCACCGCGCAAGTGCACTCCCGGCGAGAAGGGCGAAAAGCGCGAACTCTTCCTGGAACTCAAGCTCATGGCCGACGTAGGCCTCGTGGGTTTCCCGAACGCGGGCAAGTCGAGCCTCGTGAACAAAATTTCTAGCGGTCGTCCGAAGGTCGGCGACTACCCCTTCACTACTCTCGAACCCGTCCTCGGCATCGTGCAGATGAACGGGCACAGTTTCGTTGTGGCCGACATTCCGGGACTCCTGGAAGGCGCCAGCGAAGGCAAGGGCCTCGGCCACCAGTTCCTCAAGCACATCGAGCGCACGCACACCCTTCTCTTCGTCATCGACGGCTTTGCCGAGAACGCCTACGAGCAGTTCACCGTCCTCAAGGACGAGCTCAAGGCATTCCACCCCAAGCTGGCCCAAAAACCGTATGTCATCGCCCTGAACAAGAGCGACCTCGGGATAGACGCCGCCATCAAGAAATTCAAGGCCCACAAGGAAAAATTCATCGTCACTTCGGCCCTAAATGGCGACGGATGCCGCGATTTGGCCGCCGAACTGGACAAGGCAGTCCCCCATAAGCAGAAAAAACGCTCCGGATGGTCATCTAAAGTTTGACTTTTATCCAAAATTTTTATAAATATATACGAGTAAGTTCTTGATTTTTACGGAGTTACGTTAATGGCGGCAGTCAAAGGCAACATTACGAAAAAAGATATCGTCGAAGATATCTCGGCACGTACCGGCCTGACACAGGTCGATACCAAGGCTATTGTCGAATGCTTCCTCGACTCCATCATCAAGGCTATGTCCAACGGGAACAATATCGAGATTCGTGGTTTCGGCCGTTTCAAAATCAAGGAACGCAAGGAACGCCTCGCCAGGAATCCGCGCACCGGCGAATCCGTGAAAGTCGACGCCGGCATCAAGCCCGTCTTCGAAGCCAGCCGTGAACTCACAAAACTTCTGAACGATGTCGTTTCGGACGTCATTCCCGAAGAGATGACCACGCGTACCGATGGCTAACAAAGAGCAGAAGACACCCGTCATCCAGAACCGCAAGGCCAATCACCTCTACTTCGTCGACGAGACGTTCGAAGTAGGTATCATGCTCATTGGTTCCGAAATCAAGTCCATCCGCGATGGCAAGTGTACCCTGGGCGAAGCCTGGGTCGACATCACCGAAGACAAGAACGAACTCTGGCTCGTCGGGGCGCATATCGACGAATACCTGTTCGCGAACAGGTTCAACCATTTCCCCGCCCGCCGCCGCAAGCTGCTGGCGCACGTCCACGAAATTCAGAAAATGCGCAAGGCGAAGGAGCAGAAGGGCTGCACCATCGTCCCGCTCAAGATGTATTTTAAGAATCGAATTGCAAAACTCGAAGTAGGAATATGCCGAGGCAAGGATCAACGCGACAAGCGACAGGATATCATCAACCGCGACGCCAAGATGGAAATCGCGCGCATTGCAAAAGCGCGTCGCTAATTTTGGCTTTGGTGCTGATGGTCTGCTGGACATTCGCGCTAGCAGACACTAGCGAGCGTGTCGACGTCGAGACGGCGGCAAAGGACCACGGCCTCTCGTTCCACTGGTTCCCCGTCCAAAAAACATTCATCCTTGAAAAGGCGAAAGACACGGTACGCTTCGCCATAGACATGCCCTTCGCCACATACAAGGGCAAGTCGGTCGAGCTCACCAAGGCCCCCATCATGGAGAACGGCCACATCCAGATTGTCGCAGCGGACATCGCTAAGATCCTCGGAAAGCAACCAGCCAAGGCCACCGAGACAAAAGCATCCGAGACCAAGGCTCCCGAGAAGCCGGCACAGAACGTCGCCAAATCCAAGAACGAGACCGCCGGTACACGCGAAGTCCGCACCATCGTCATCGATCCCGGACACGGAGGCAAGGACCCCGGTGCGCAAGGCAAGAAGGCCAACGAAAAAGACATCGTCCTCGCCGTTGCCAAGCTGCTGCGCGACGAACTGGAAAAAGAAGGATTCAACGTCAAGCTCACCCGCGAAAAAGACGTGTTCATCGAACTCGGCGAACGCGCGAACCTCGCCAACAAGTGGGACGGCGACCTGTTCGTGAGCCTGCACTGCAACGCCATCGACGCGAACGCCGAACGCAAGAAAATCATCCACGGCTACCACTTCTACGTGCTCCGCGCTCCGGAAAGCGAAGAAGACAAGGCCATAGCCCGCCGCGAAAACAAAGTGGCCACACTCTACGGCGAGAAGAACGCCAAGGAAGAACTCTCCCCCCTCGAATGGTTCAAGCTCGAAGCCCGCCTAGAAAAGTACAAGCAGAACAGCTACATGTTCACCGAAGAGTTGCTGAAGAGTTTCGAAGGCGGAAAAATCAGCAAGCAGGCGAACGGCGTGGGAGGTGCAGGATTCATGGTCCTCGTCGGCGCGATGATGCCCGCCGTGCTCATCGAACTTGGATTCATCAGCAACCTCGAAGACGAGGCCTACATGATGACAGCCAAGGGACAGCAAGACCTGGCTGAACGCGTAGCCAAGGCGGTCACCAACTACAAAGCCGCAGTGCATAGCTACCGAGAAACCCTCGGGCACTAGCTACTTCACCATCATCGTATTCGTAAAACCAGTTACCTTGTCGTACTTGAGCAAGAACATGTACGAACTTGTTTGTATGTACTGAACCGGAGCCCATTGCTTTGTAATGTGGAACTGGGCGTAATCTGTTTCGGAAGGGAGTTTATCGTTCGACGACGTACGCATAAGCATGCTGCTCTGCTTGACCTTTTCGAGCTTTATCGCCACAGGCCCGTTGTGCAGATTCTCGATAGTCCAATCCTGCAAATCGCTTGAGGAGAGCCTAAAGCATCCGCCGAACACAAGATACTCGTCCGTGGAACCGGGAATGAAGTAAACCGTGTACCCGCTGTCGTTTTCCATGATGTACGAGTTGTAGACGATATTTAGTTTATCTGTATAAAGATTGAATCGACGGTTTGCGGAATGGCTCGCCTTGACAAGCTTCAACAAGTGGCCATCTTCTATATTCTTTTCGGCAAAGTCCTTCGTGAGTTTTCCGTCCCTGAAATCGATACGGGCCAGCTGGATATAGCGTTCATCCTGAAAGCCATAGAAAACGGCAAAACCATCCTGCATATCGCCCTGCGCCACATAGCCTTCGAGCTTGTCCAGCGCGGACGGGTCTATACTTACAACAAGTGAGTCGGAAGCTATCCAGGCAATTTTGTCCTGCGATGCGATGGAAGCCCCGACAGCTTGGCGATTTTCGATAATCCTGAAATTTTCGGCATCCAGCGCGGTGATGGAACGAGCCTGTTCCTGCACGCCCTTATTGGCTGCACAGCCGACCATAAGGAGAGTCAGCACAGAAACAACAAGAAATGCCTTCATGAATGTATACACCTATCTAATTACAAATATAAAAAATGAACCCATTCCACGGAATAGGCCCATTTGTAAAAATAATTTGTACATCAATAAAATGGCGGGATAGACCGGAATTGTCATTCTTCGAGTTCGATTTCTTCTAATTTCTTATTGATTAAATCAAGGCTTTCCTGAAGAATATCATCGTACTTTTGCCGATATCGTTCCGTTATTACGGGCGAACCGTCTTCGCAAGTCTTGGTTTTGGCGATATAGCCGCTAAACCAATTTTTGGAGTCTATTTTAAAATAATAACTAGATTCAAACAAATTATCAGATGGATAGGGAGAAACAGAAAAACCACTGATTCCATTCGGAGATTCCCGCAAAGTTTTCTTTTCGTGATTCAAAAGACTATCCAAATACTGCCGTCCAGATTCAGACAAAGTTGAATCATTCTCAAGTTTCTGCACAATTTTTTCATACAGTTCTTTTTGAACTTCCTCTAGAATACCCGTAAATGGAAGAAAATCCTCATGCGGGCAATTCTTCGTCATTTCTTCAGACGAGCTTGAACTTTGATCAGCACGATATTCGTCTATTCCATAAGCCCACACCCCAACTCCATCAACATCTATTTGATTAGAATCTAAACGGCACCCTACATAAATACTATCATTGGAACATTCACATTCAAATTTTTCATAAACTGGAATTTTGCAAGACGGCTCAGGCGTACCGTAAAGTATACCCGTAGCATTCTCCAAAGCATGACATGATTCTAGTTCGTCTTCTATAAATGCCAGTTGCTTTTCAGAAATCAAATCATCCTTTTCTAAATCACGTATAGCATCATAACAAGAATTATAACAAACACGAACGCCGTAATGTGTCATCTTGCAACTAATTGAAGGGTCTCTCGCCAATATATAACCCGCAGAACTCGAACTGCCAATTTGGCTGGATGAACTTTCAGCAGCCACAGAACTCGATTCAACCGATTCCGACGAATTCGGTAGAATATCCGCCGAAGAACTCCCAGGATTAATACCGGAATCCGCACCCGTCGAAGAATCCGTATCGCCGCCGCAACTAGCCCAGAAAAAGCTCGCAACAGACAGGCAACCCAAACGAAAAATTCTACGAATATTCATACCAACCTCTTTTTAAGAATATACATACTTTTGCGTAAAAAAAGAAATCCCCGCACAAGGCGGGGATGACTCAATATAACATAACCTCACAGCGACCCTGTAGCTCAGAGCGCCGTAGGCACGACCTTATTCAGCGTCCATGTCCGCTTCGTCGATTTCGGCGTTGTGGTACACGTCCTGCACGTCGTCGTGGTCTTCGAACTTGTCGATGAGCTTGAGGAGCTTCACGGCGTCGTCGTGACCGAGCTTCACCGGGTCGTTGGCGACGTAGGTGATTTCGGCGCTCATCATTTCGATGTTGGCGGCTTCGAGAGCCTTGGAAACGGCATCGAAGGCTTCGGGGCTGGTGGAGATTTCATGCACGCCGTCTTCGGTCGTCATGTCTTCGGCACCGGCTTCGAGCACGAGGTCCATCACCTGGTCTTCGGGATACTTTTCGGCATCGACGACAATCACACCCTTGTAGGTGAAAGCCCAGGACACGGAACCGGATTCGCCCATGGAACCGTTGTTCTTGTTGAAGATGTTGCGGATTTCGGCAACCGTGCGGACCTTGTTGTCGGTCATGCACTGCACCATGATGGCGATGCCACCCGGGCCGCGTCCTTCGTACAGCGGCTCCGTCATTTCGGTACCGGAGTTGGCACCCGTACCCTTGGCGATGGCGCTTTCGATGTTCTTGGTCGGCAAGCTCTGGCTCTTGGACTTGAGGATTGCCGCACGCAGGCGCGGGTTCGCGTCGGGGTTGCCGCCGCCGAGCTTGGCAGCGATGGAAATTTCCTTGATCAACTTGTTCCAAGCCTTGGCGCGCGCGACGTCAGTCTTGGCTTTCTTGCGTTTGGTGGTGGCCCATTTGGAGTGACCGGACATAGATTACCTCAAATATTCAGGTTTTTGGATTTTAGTGAAACTTAATCTCTTTTTTTCTTTTTCTTCTTCTATTTCTTCGGCTCCGCAGACTTTGATCCTGCGTTTTTCGCCTTCATCTGGCAGCGACGTTTTTCCTTCACAGTCATTTCCGGATCGTCGCATTCGTCAGCAACAGCTGCCTTCTTCTTTTTCTTGGACTTCTTCGCCGCCATCTTGGCCTCGCGCTCCGCCTCAGCAGCGGCAGCGGCTTCCTCGGCAGCCCTCTGCATATCCATGACAGACTTCTTCGTCAGCGGATTGGCGGAAGCCCTGGTGATTTCGCGATCATACCTGCCCTTCCAGATTTTACCAAGCAACGTACCGGAGGACTGCGCATCATTGAACGCACTCATCGCCCAGTCGTCGTTTGCAGGCGGCAAGAGGGTAAATTTCAAGTTGCGGATTTTCGTCGGTTCATCCTCAAAGAAAAGCATCATGTCGAAAAGCCCGACCTGGTATTCCTGGCCGTCCGTACCCGACGTCGCCGACGGGACATAAGCAAGCACGGCATAGAGATCACCGTCGAAAAGGGCGTTGATAAGCATGTCGGAATCGCCACCGGGAGCAGCAACTTCACCTTCGGCCCTGAAGGCCCAAGGAGCTGCAACGATTTCCAACATAAACTTGTGGTAGCCCTTCTTCGCCTTTTTCAACTTGACCAAGGCGCCCGAGAAAGCCTGGAATTCAGGCTTTATGGAGCTGTCCTGGGCATAGCCCAGCAACGCGCACGCCATGACAATGATGCTTATGAGTTTTTTCATGATTCCAACGATCCTATTCCATTTTTTGCAAATTTAGTTCTTGAAGAACAGAGCCTTGGCAGCCTCGAACATCGGGTCCTTCTCGTCGGGGTTGCGGCATTCCGTATAAATGCGCACCTTCGGTTCGGTACCGGACGGACGGACGAGCATCCAGGAGTCATCGTCGAATATGACCTTCACGCCGTCAAGCGTGAGGAGCTGCTTCACGGTCTTCTCGTTCTTGCCGACCATGACCTTCGCACCCGGCTGGGCGATTGTCGCGATGGCGTCGACCTTGGCCTTGAGCGGGGCACCCACGAGGGACTTGTCCACTTCGAAGCCCGAGCGCGTCGGGTAGAAGCGGCCGTATTCCTCGTACAGGGCGTCGAGGTATTCGCCGAGGTTCTTGCCGGTGACAGCCATGATTTCAAGAGCGATGAGGAGGCCGAACTGGGCATCCTTTTCGAGCGTGTTGTTGAGGCCCGAGATACCGTCGGATTCTTCGAAAGCAACGAGAGCCTTCTGCTTGGCGTTGCGGGAAAGCCAGGGGCGGAAGTTCTTGAAGCCCACCGGAGTTTCCATCACAGGCACGCCGAGCTTTTCGGCGATGATGTTCACAAAGTTAGAGGTAGCAACGGACTTAGCCACGCAGCCCTGTTCCTTGCGCCAGGTAGCCATGTAGTGGAAAGCGATGGCGCCGAACTGGTTCATGTCGATTTCGCGCGTGCCGTCGTAGAAGCGGATGCGGTCGCCGTCCGGGTCAAAGATGGCGCCAAGGCGGAACCAAGACTTGCTCTCGTCCAGCACCTTGCGGACCTTCTCGAGGTTCTTGCTGGACGGTTCAGGAGCGATGCCGCCGAACAGGGAGTCGTCTTCGTTGCGGAGCGTGATGAGGCATTCCGGATTGTCGAGGAGGGCGGCCGGACGGCGGCGGGTAGAACCGTGCACGTGGTCGCAGACGAGCGTGAGGCGGCCTTTCTTGATAAAGTCCTTGATGCGGTCGAACTTGATCGTGCCCTGCTTCACAAGGAATTCCTTGTAAATCTTGAGGGAGTCGATGATTTCCCAGTCAACCTTGCCCACCGGTTCAAACTTCCAGGTGGACATCATTTCGTTAGAAAGCTTCGTGATGACGTTCGTGATTTCCGGACCGGCAGGACCGCCGTCGGCCGGGTTGAACTTGATACCGTTGTAGTGGCTCGGGTTGTGGCTCGGAGTCATGTTGATGGAGCAAGCGGCACCGAGCATTTCGATGCAGGCACTGAATTCCGGAGTCGGCATTTCGCCACCGTAGTAGACCTTCACGCCGGCCTTCGCGAACTGGTCGGCAACAGCTTCACAAAATTCGTGACCAAGCAGGCGGTTGTCGTGGCCGACGACCACACCCTTCTTCTGAAGTTCGGCAAAATCCTTCACGCCGAGAGCTTCGAACAATTCAGGAGTCGCTTCCTTGTAGAGGCGCACGATTGCGGCACCCACGACCTGAAGATTGCGGAGCGTAAATTCGGAACCGATTTCACCACGCCAGCCGGAAGTACCAAAGCTCACCTTGGCGGGTTCCTGAGAAGTCAATGCGACCTGCTTCACCTGTTCGACAAGCGCCATGTCGGTAGCCGGGTTGAATTCGGGGGACTGAATCTTTTTCCAAATCTGGGTAATGTTTTCCATAAGGGTTCCTGTGTTTGAAATTTTACGGGCTAAATATAGAAAACAAACGAGCGACGAGATATACAACACTAGGGATTTTAATCCCTTAGTGGACGTTATCCCCTATGAGGAGACGAGCGACGAGAGAAAAAGGGGACTCTTCGCACTCGGCAGACACTTTTACATTTTCGACTATGTTTTTACACAAACCTTCGCTTAATGTCCGCGAAGACTTCTTCTTAATCAGCCTAGTTCTTGCATCAAATTATGGGTTTCGATGAGGACGGCGATGATTTTGCGATAGTGCTCGATATCATCGTATGTGAGTGTGCGGTTTTTGCGGTCCTTGAGCCATTTTTGCGCGGGTTGGTAGCCACCGATGTAGAAGTTCCACGCCAGCTCGGGAACATTCTCGAAGCACTGCGACTTGTTGATAAAAACCTTACCCACTTTGTCTTCCCCGACTCGGTCGGGAATCTCCTTTTCATACCGAACTTCTGACACAACATTATCACCAGGAATGTTAAACGAAACCGTCAGCGGTTGTGGGATTTCTTGCATCAAGTGAAGTTTGCGAAGCTTTTCGCCAATGGCGGCGATACGATTGAATTCCTCAGCATTCTCGGGATACGGAATTCGAGGGAAATCGATTTTCAGGAATTCCTTGTAGCGCTCGCGATAGGATGGCGAATGGAGAACACCATAGATGTAATCAAAGATATGCTCTGGAGTCGTAGCATGTTCTTCTTGATTGTCATTTCCGCAATTTTTTTGATTGTCATTCCCGCGAAGGCGGGAATCTCCTTCTAGGCAGGCATCAATTTTTCGCCAGATGGTTTCGTCAAGGTTTGGCTTTCGCTGTTCGCCAAGATTGGCTTCGTTTTCCGTCGGATAAAGGTAAAGTGGGAAAATGTTAGCATTATCTTTTGAAGAAAGGATAGTTTTATCAGTTATTTTATCTGAGACAAGAAATGTATATTCTCCATCTCTGCTATTTATTTTTATAGCGCACATTGCAATATTTTCCGAAAGCATCTGTTTCATAACCTTTTCCCTTGATCTCCACAGAATACGATTATCAAAACATGTCCATCTATTATCAAAGGGTCTATAGGATGCTAGGAGAATTTTCTTTTCGTCAACAAAGAAACCTTTTTGTTTCGATGTCAATATAAAATCACCATAATTTTTTCCCAAATTATATTTTTGATTTATTTGTTCTACAGAATAAGAATTATTCACAAAATCATTTAATCTGGAAATTAACTCATTCTTTGTTTGTGCGAAAGCAAATGAATCTCCCATTGAAGTAAGACCCATTATATTTTCTTTAAAAAGGTCATCTAATTTGAATCCCGAATCATAGACATCTCGACCAACATCAGATTGCGGAATAAAAAGATAGTATGGTGATGTAGGACATATTTCTCTTAAATTCTCGTAGACTCTATGCTTTTTTAAATAATCATATTTTTCTTTTCGAAGTCCATATAAATCTGTATAGTAGACCTTACATGTTTCCCTATTTTCTTTGTGCTTGACAAAAATATTTATGGACGTTCCAACTGTAATATCGAAAACATTTTCATCTTTTTCTCCACTTGGGGTCTTATTATTTTTCGCAGAATTTCCATGCAAATTCAGAATATATATTTCATCAAATGACTGCATTAAATTCCACCGCATTCCACGAAAAGTCGGATTATCTAGAAATCCATTATTATTAATGTACGCAACAATTCCGCTTTTTGTTTTATCAACATAGTATTGCGCCAAACGAATGAATTTTACATAATCATCATTTAACCAAACTTTCTTTTCTCGTAAAGGTTCTTTACTATTCGGCTCACAACGATAGTCATTTACTTTATCAACAATCCATTCTCCGTTATTTAACGATATTCCACTATACGGCGGGTTCCCAATCATCACCATCACGGGAGTATCGCGCTTGACGAAATTAGCTTCGCTTGCTTCT
Organism: Fibrobacter sp.; assembly: GCA_017412605.1. Classification (GTDB taxonomy): domain Bacteria; phylum Fibrobacterota; class Fibrobacteria; order Fibrobacterales; family Fibrobacteraceae; genus Fibrobacter. The sequence goes on from JAFPWY010000008.1 coordinate 153,788, forward strand.
TGTGCCAACCACTGCGCAAATAGCGTTCCCGTATTGGGGTCACATTCTTCCAAGGAATTGGTTAGGTAAATACGCAGACGCTTGTTCTTTTGAGGAACGTAGCCTGTTTCGGAAAGTACCATATCGAGCTTCAAATGCGCAATCGCATAAGGAGCCATCATAAACTCGAATCCATTCAGGCGAGGCAAAAGATGTTCATCCACATAGTTTTGCCATGCACCCAAATTGCCCTGCATGCTGCTGTAAATTTTCAGCACAATCTTTGCGGGGAATGTCGCCGTACCCGTCGCAGGGTCGAGAATCTGCACACGATGGTATTCCTTTTCCTCATGCCGCTTGTGGTCGGTGGTACGATTGTCGGTGTAAAGGTCGTTCGATCGCTTGAGTTTCACCTTGCTTGTGTCGGCAAGGCCCATCGGGAGCTTGAACGAATCCTTCAGAATATCGTCCACCGCGTTCACCATAAAATCGACAACCGGCTCCGGTGTGTAATAAACGCCGCAGGACTTTTTCTGTTTCGGGTCGTAATGGTACAGGAAGTCTTCGTAGAAATGAATCAGCGGATCGCCCTGGCCGCTTGCCTGCCCGAAGTTTTTCATCACCTTTGAAATGTCGGTAACGCGGAACGTCTCGACCAAGTCATCTACAATCCAGACGATGCTTTCGTCCATGTCGAAGCCGGCGATGCTCTGGAAAATTTTGCGCAGGAAGGGGTTCGTTTCGGGAATCAGCGTCGCCGCCTCGGCTCGCGAGAACGTGTCGGGAGTCTTGTCGTGGAGCCGCGCCGCAAACATGCCGTATGCTATCGTCTGTGCATAAATATCGGCAAAAGCCTTTTCCGTCAAATCGTGAATCAGGATGTTCTTGAAAGCATTCCACTGCCCAGCCAGTTCACCCGTCTTGTCCGTATCGTTTTCAAGCGTCTTGTGAATCGTCTCGGCAAGGAGTTTCGCCTTCGCCGCCATCATCTGCGCCAGCTTTTTCGCAGACGTAATCTTTTGCGGGAGTGCGCCCGAGAAGGAATCCACCATCTCCAAAAATTTCGTGACATTCGGCTGGACAACAACCACCTTGTCACCGCGAACTTCGGCAATGCGCACGCTATCGACAAACTCGCCAAACTCATAGAGATGGAAATCAAGATAGTCCGTAAACAAGATGTGGTCGAGAGAATTCTTGTACCGGTTGAACTGTTCCTTGTGCTCACGGTTGCCGTCCAGGTCGCGGTCGTTCACGTCCTTTGCTTCGACAAACGCCACCGGAATGTTCGATGTGCCGCCCTTAGAAATGATGTAGTCCGGGGCACCGCAGTCAATGCGCCGGGGTTCGTTCGTCACCACATACTTGGGCAAGAGTTCCGACAAAAGCGAAGCCAACGCCGGACGGTAACTGTGCTCGGTCGCCTTGCCCGTCGCAAACTGCTTGGAGACTTCGGCGATGTAGCGTTCTACGGCCTGGTACTTGCTCTTATCTAAATCAGTCATGGCACATCCTTGAATGGAAAGATTCTGCTCCATTCAGGGATTCAACTTCGCACGACCTAAAAAAACAAAAAAGGCGTGGAGCCGAATGCACCTATCTGTTCTGCGGGCTACCACACCCTTGTACGCAATAAGCACAAACGACCCACGCCCCAATTGGGACGTGAGCGCTCGTCTTATTCTCGCGTACTTTGAAAGTGGTAGTTTCAGAACAGAGAATAAGAGACGAATCTCAAAAACCGGTCGCCCAATGCCAAAAGGCAACGGGCTATTTAGGGGGAAATATAACTTATTGCAAATAGAATAGGAGATCCCCGCCTTCGCGGGGATGACAAAAAAGTGAAGCTCACCCCCTTCGATAGCACTTCAGCAGACTCTGCGTACCAGCTCAGGACTCTTCAAGTCAAGAAAGGCTACGATTCCAGGCTATTCCAAAACGAGGTCAAATTAGGGGGGCGCGATCAGGGAAAACTTTCCCTGACGGAAATCGCTGCGGTCACAAAGCTCTCGGAAAAGACAATCCAGGAACTTTAGCTTCTCTTTTGTGAAGTTTCGGGCGGTCCTTGACCGCCTGTTTCCGTTTCAAAACGCCATCCCCAACAATCAAGCATAAAAACGAGCAAACATTTTTATATATTATGAGCACTATGCAGATTACTAACGCTTCTCAACTTACTGGTGTTTTCCCCGCGTTGTTCACCCCGCTCAAGAACGACGATTCCAAGAACCTTCGCAACTCCATCGACTACAAGAAGATGGGCCAAATGATCGACGACGTGATCGCTAACGGCGCAAGTGGCGTGCTCCCTGCCGTGACCACGGGTCAGAGTGCGACGGTTTCCCCGCAGCAACACCTCGATGTCATCAAGTTTACGCTCGACTATGTGGACGGCCGCGTGCCCGTGATTGCCGGTGCCGGTTCCAACTGCACCCGCGAATCCATCGAAATGATCGAGAACGTCCAGAAGATTGCCCCGGTGGCGGTCCTCTGCGTCACGGGCTACTACAACAACCCGCCGCAGGAAGGCCTTTTGAAGCACTACCGCACGCTCAGCAGCGAGACGGGCGCGAAGATCGTGATTTACAACGTCCCGGGCCGCACTTCCAGCTACGTGCATCCTGACACACTGATTGAACTTGCCGAAGACAAGAACATCATCGGCCTCAAGCAGGCGGTCGAGTTCGGCTTTGGCGAAAAGTTCCACGAAGATACGATGCGCGTCATCAAGGAAACCAAGGGCAAAGACTTCGCCGTGATGAGCGGTGAAGACGGCTTGTTCGCAGACCTCCTCGAGATGGGCGGCACGGGTCTCATCAGCGCTTCGGGCAACATTCCCGAGGCCACGAAGACGTTTGTTGAGCTGTACAAGGCTTTCCAGGCCGGCGACAAGGACAAGGCGCACAACCTGCAGAAGGACGCCCGCGACTTCATCGACATCACGTTCTGCCGCAAGAACCCGATTCCGCTGGGCACGCTGTTCAACAGCCCGCTGTTCCAGCCGCTCGTAAGCGTGAAGGATACGGCCAACGGCGCCGACGCCGTCGCCCGCATCATGAAGCTCATTGAAGAGAAGGCCCCGAGCCTGAAGAAATATCATGTTTAGGAGATAATCCATGGCCAAGAACAACAAATCTATCACTGACATCGTCTGCGACTATATCAAGAAGCAGAAACTCTCCCCCATTCCCGTCCAGACACTGAACGAGGAAGTTGAAGCATCTCGCTACTTCGGCGGCGAGCTCAAGGAATTCATCGCTGCAGCCAAGACGCTCGGCGCTAAGGGTATCTTCGTCGAAACACTCTACCTCGAAGAAGACGAATTCTACTACGACAGCGGCATGGACGACGAAGAGTACATGGCACTCTACGGAAACGACGAATGCTGCGACGGCGAGTGCAAGTGCGGCAAGTGCGAAGGCAAGAAGTCCAAGAAGAAGGCTAAGGAAGACGATTCCGATGTCGACGGTGTCTGGTTTGAACCCGAAGACCTGGACGGACTCGACCTCACGCTTCTCAAGCCCCAGATGGCCAAGAACCTCGACCGCATCGGCGAAGCCTGCGGCGTGCGCCTCACGGTTCCTGGCGTCGATCACCTCGAAGTGGAAATCTTCGCCGACTGGTACGACGAGTTCGCCGAAATGGTGGACGAGGCTTCCGAAGCTATCGAAATCGATCCGAACGATGCTTTGAGGCAGGCTCAGGCCATGTTCGAAGAAGCCGAAGCGGCTGCCGCCAAGGCAGACAAGAGCGTCAAGAAGATTGCCGCTCATCCGCCCAAAAAGGCTTCTAAGAAGTAATTAGGCAATAGCCCCTTTACCTTTCGCGCCCCGTAACACGGGGCGTTTTTTTACATCCTGCCCCCAAAAATTGCGCCATACAGAAAGGCATCTCGGCAGAACCGAGATGCCTTAAGGCAATATGAGGAGTATTAGAATATCCACCTACGCTCGCAGCCCCTATAGGAGCGCGAAGCCAAACGCGTCAAGAAATGTTGACAATGGAAAAAAGGCTTGCACAGCAAACCAAAGCGGTCCTGGGGACCTCTAAGCTAACTCTATTCATATCCAACTCCATTCGCCCAGGAAGCATTTTTACATAACGTCAAAAACGCCCCCCAGGCCAACCTATATATATAAAATAGAAAGAATTCGGCAAAACAGGAGCTTCCACAAGCATATCTTTGTTGTAAAACGTCGCAACAAATTAATTTCAGCCAAAAAAAGAAAAGGTACCCCGCCAAACGAGGCACCTTTAATAGCACAAGGAGTATTTTAGATCAGAAAATCCTAATTAGCGAGCCACAGACACCATCTTGACCCGGTTGCCGTCCTTGACCATGTAGACACCGGTCATGCCGAACTTGGCCTTGATGGCGTCAACGAGGTTCACTCCTTCAGCCCTGGTCACGACACCGAGCAGGCGCCCCTGCATATCGAACACCTGACATTCAGAGGCATTGACCTGCATATGGAACGATTCTGGGATGGCATTGATGACGGCCTCGCTGGCTATGGAACTGCTCACCGGAATAATGCCGATCGTCGCAGAACTGGATGTAACGTTGGAACTGGAAATCGGCGAAAGGATGGTAACGATAGAAGACGAAGAAACCCTATCAGGCCAGAAATTCCTGCTGCTCGAAGCCGGAGCCGCCACGCTGGAGCTGCTCCTATGGGAACGGCGGCTGCTCGAACTCGAGCGAACCGAAGCGCTGGACACCGCTCTCCTTGAGCTGCTGGATTTCGGCGTAACCTGCGTTTGGGTTTCCGAGCCGCTCGGACTCCCCTTGTTGCTCATCTTGAAATACGTAAAGTCGATCTTGCCCGTCGCGCCGCCACCGGCTTCGGCCAGCACCTTGACCTCGTACATCTTCCCGAGTTTCAAGCCGACTTCCGCCCATTTCTTGAAATGGGCGGTAATGTCGATATGGCCGCACTGGCGGGCATTGCGGCGCACGCTGAAGAACTGCGGGAAAGTCGACGTCCCTTCGATAGAAGGCTGGTTCACGCGGGTGTACGTGTAGATGTCGTACGTGTCTCCATCCACGGTGATTTCACCCTTCTTGGTGCCAAGATATTGCGTGCTCGGCTTGGTGAACCAGTCGTCCACAATGTAATACTCGACCAGCGGATTCTGCGTCCATCCATAAATGCCTATATAGGAATATGCCGCATTGCCCGATTTCGTAAACTTGTAATCGGCCGTAAAATAGCCAATCTGGTCATGCGTCTGCGAACTATTGTACTTGAATCCAACGCGAGCCAGGAAATCGTTCGAACCGTTCCATTCCGCAGAGAATGTCCCGTCGTTGTAGTAAGTCATCGAGTTATTGCCACCCTGGTACCAGATTTCGTAATGGTATCCCGAGTTCCCGATATTCCCTGTAACGCTGGAATTGTTTTGGCCCCTGGTTGTAGTTCCGGAACCGCTATGGCCGCCCGCTTCAGAACAGGCATCCGCGAATGCTGGCGTCGCCAATCCAATGGCAATGCCGAAAAACAAGGCTACTTTCGTAACCTCTAAGAACTTGTTACTCATGTCCAACTCCATTAATGCCAACAGTCCCCCTTTGCATTCGCAAAAAGGGCCCATTGGCCAACCTAGTGAGTAAAATAAACTGAAATTTTCCGCAACGTGCCGACTGTAAACATTTGTTCGTTGCAAAAATGTCAAAAACAAGCTAATTTCAGCGCAAAAGAAAAGGTACCCCGCCGAACGAGGCACCTTTAACAATATAAGGAGTGTTTTAGATTTGAAAAGCTTTTGTTAGCGGGTCACGGAAATCGACTTGACCTTGCCGCCAATCTTCACCATGTAGACACCGGCCTTGCCGAACTTGGCGAAGATAGCGTCGTTGAGGGAAGCGCCATTGGCGAAGGTTACGCTACCCAGAGAACGGCCCTGCATATCGAACACCTGAGCCACATGGCTGGTCCTGTTCATGCGGACATTTGCCAAGGTCAGCGGATCATCCGGATTGGTGTTCACGCCCGGATCGGTGCCCGGATCAGTGCCAGGATCCGTACCCGGATCAACATTAGCTGCACCCGGCAGGCTGAACTTCACATAGTCCACATTCGTATTTGCATTCGCGATAGTGATGCGGAGCTTGTGTTCACCAGCAGTCAGGGTTGCCTTGCCCTTGGCAAGTTCATAGGCATTCCAGTCATCTGTAGTTCCCGTGAAAGCGAGAGAAGCAAGAGCCGTGCCGTCCAGGGACAGTTCAAGCGTACCTGCACCGGAACCATTCGAAACGTTGGCTTCGATATCGTATTCACCGGCCTGAGTAACGTTAATGGTGTATTCGAGCCATTCATCAGCAGCCGTGTAGCCGATAGCCTTGCCAGAGCCGCCATTCACGATGTCAACATAGGCATAGTCTTCACCGCGATAGTCGTGGTCACCGTCATCACCCGATGCACCCTGCGCACCGCTGTACGTAACGCCTTCGTTGCCTTCGTCAAAGTTTTCGGCTTCGACAGTACCCGGAATCGTGGCAGCAGTGCCACCAAACGCCTTGCGTTCGATTTCCTTCGGCGGAACGACCTCGGAAGGAGATCCGTTATCCTTCATATCGAAGTAGGTGTATTCCACGGAACCCGTAGCGCCACCACCAGCTTCGGTCATGAGCATCACTTCGGTCACCTTACCGAACTTCAGCGATGCAGAGCCACCGCCCTTGGAACCCTTCAGCTGCTTGTTCTGGCCAGTGAAGAGTTCGTCCCACTTTTTGAAGTGGGCGGAAATATCGATATGGCCGCACTGACGGGGATTCTGACGGATACTAAAGAACTGAACGAACGTGGAAGTTCCCGACTTGGAGGGTTCCTGCTGGCGGAGGAAGGCATGGATGGTATACTTGGCTCCATCAACTTCGATTTCGCCAAACTTTTCACCGACGTAGTTTTCGCTCGGCTTGCTGTACCAGTCGTCCACGATATAGTATTCGGTTTCCGGGTTAGCGGTCCAGCCATAAATACCGATATAGCCGTACTGGGCAGAACCCGTCTTGCTGTACTTGTAATCAACAGTGAAATACTTGGATTTATGGTCAATACCGCCACCACCATACTGGTAACCCACACGGGTCAGATAGTCGTTGGAATTGTTCCAGTTGGCCTTGAACGTACCATTGTCATAGTAAGTCATCGAAGCGCTGCCGCCCTGGTACCACTGTTCGTAACCCCACGGGGTGCCACTGATAGAGCCGACCGAGTTGCCACTCACGCCATGGCCGGAACCTGCAGACTTGCTCATCTGATCCTTACAAGCATCCACAGCGAAGGCGCTGCCGAGGCCGAAAGACAGTGCAAATGCGAGGCTTAATTTGGTTATTTTGGAATAGTTCTTCATAATTTACTCCTCATAAAGTTATTGTTTATAATATATGTGCTAAACCGCAAGAAATAGCGTAAAAAGACCAAAAGTCGTTGTTATAAGAAACAACACAAAACAGTTTACAAACAATCATTTCACAGCTTTTTTTTGACAAAAAAAGACCCGGTTCCGGGAGGGAATCGGGTCAAAAATCGTTAAAATCGCGATTTAGCGTTCTACAGAGATCATCTTAGCGACGGAACCGCGCTTGACCATGTAGATGGCCGAACGAGCGAACTTGCTTCCGACGGCATCCTTGAGAGACGAGCCATCCCTCAATTCGACCAGGCCAAGGAACTTGCCCTGCATGTCGAACACCTGGTAGGTGCCAGCCATGCCAAAGTTCTTGATTTCGACCGGGAGGGCATTAGTTCCGGAGCTGCTGGAGCCGGTAGCCACAGCCGGAGCCACGGAGCTAGAAGAGTTGCTCGGGGCAACAATAGCAGACGGATCTGCACTGCTAGACGTAGCGACAACAGAGCTGGAAGCCGGAGCGTCAGAGCTAGAGGACGCGGCTACAGAGCTGGAGGCCGGAGCCTTATCAGAACTGGACTTCGGAGCCGAAGAACTGGATTTCGGGGCTTCGGAGCTAGAAGACGGAGCTGCAGATTCGAGAGGATGAGCCTTGTCGGTCATCTTGAAGTACGAAACGTCGAACGAGCCCGAACCACCACCGGCTTCGACAAGCACCTTGGCTTCGTACATCTTACCCATCCTCATGCCGAGTTCTTCCCACTTCTTGAAGTGAGCCGTGATGTCGATATGACCGCAAGAACGGGCACCCCTACGCTTGCTGAAGTACTGCGGGAAGGTCTGGTTACCCTTGATAGAGGGGGCGTTATTACGCGTGTTCTGATAAATTTCATAGGTTGCACCATCAACCGTGAACTCGCCCTTCCTCTGGCCCAGAAGGTTTGCACCCGGTTCGCTGAACCAGTCATCCACGATGTAGTATTCCACGAGCGGATCAACCGTCCAACCATAGATACCGATGTAGTTATAGCCACCGGCACTACCTGATTTGCTCCACTTGAAGTAAGCATCAATAGGACCAAGTTCACTGTAAGACTTATCTTCGTTGTACTTGAAACCGACACGGGCAAGGAAGTCGCCGGTGCCATTCCAGCTGGCCTTGTACGTACCGTTGTCATAGAACGTCATGTTATTGTTGCCACCCTGGTACCAGATTTCGTAATGGTACGGAGAGCTACCGACGTTCCCTGTAACGCTCTGGTTATTCTGGCCCTGGGTCGTCTTGCTATCGCCCTGGTGGCCCATTTCGTCTTTACAGGCATCGATTTCCTGGGCAAAAGAAAGACCTACGCCGCAGGAAAATGCAAGCGCAAGGCCTATTTTGAACATTTTTGATACTTTTTTCATTTTGAACTCCTCTTAAAGTATTACCTATAATATAGGCGGGGATACAAAAAAGGCTCAAAGAAAAAAGCAAAATACGTTGTTAGTGCAAACAACGCAAAAAAGTTTACAATTGGGGGAGCCATGGCCAACGACCATGGCTGCTAAACTAGATGACCCGATCCCGAAATGGCGAAATCGGGTCAAAAACGGTGATTATCGTTAGATTAGCGCTTTTCGACAGAGATGACCTTGACGGCGGCACCCTGCTTAAGCAGATACATTCCGGACTTTCCGAACTTGTTCACGACGATTTCCTTCAGGGAAGCGCCAGCCTTCAGTTCAACAGTGCCGAGGTACTTGCCCTGCATGTCGAATACCTGGGCGGTACCGGACATACGGAAGACCTTCATTTCGGCAGGGAGAGCGAGAGCAGAGGAGCTAGAGCCCTGAGCGGCAATGTCACTGCTGGAAGCCGGAACGGCACCAGAAGAGCTAGAAACCGGAGCAACATCAGAAGAGCTAGAACCAGCAACATCAGAAGAGCTAGAAGCCGGAGCAGCTTCAGAAGAGCTGGAGGCCGGAGTTTCAGAAGAACTGGGAGCAGCACCTTCGATATAGACCTTGGCATAGGGGAAGTCGTACTCGCCACGGGCATTTGCACCCGAATTGCTTCCGGCTTCGCCAAGAATCTTGGCTTCGTGCATCTTACCCATCTTCATACCGAGTTCTTCCCACTTCTTGAAGTGGGCGGTAATGTCGATGGTACCGCAATCGCGCATTGTGGTACGGACGCTGAAATACTGCTTGAAATAGGTATTGTCACCATCGATGGAATAGGAAGTGCGGTCACCTTCATAAACCTTGTACTTGGCACCGTCAATTTCATACTCGCCATGAGACTTTGCAGAAGAGCCCTGGGCAACCCAGTCACCGGGCATGTACTGGCTACCGGAGTTGTCCACGATATACCATTCCACCAGAGGTTCACGGGTCCAACCGTAAATACCGATGTAGGAATAGTCGATTCCGGAAAGATTACCCTTGACCAGCTTGAAATCAGCCTTCATGTGGCCAATTTCCTGGTGGGTCTTATCGCTATTGAAAGAAAGACCTGCACGGCACAGATAGTCCTTGGCACCGGTCATCTTGCAGTTGAAGGAACCATCGTCATAGAACGTCGCGGAACCACCGTTGCCGCCTTCGTTCCAAAGTTCGTAGCCAATTCCATTGCTGAAAGCATCCACTTTATTCGTGGAAACCTCCACCTTAGAACCGCTATGGGCGGCAGTTTGGCAAAAATCCTGAGCCAAAGCGCCAGAAGCGGCAAAAGCCACACAAAGAGCCGAAGCTCCAATAATTCTCGTTTTCATAAAACCTCCAAAGTTTGTACCAAATATAGATAAAAACTGCATTTTTTCTTGTTTTTTTTGTTTTTTTGCAATTTTCTGTAGTAATTAGCACAATAAAAAAGGGTTTTTCTTGCCGAAAATCCCTTTAAAATCGTTATCAAGCCTTTTTTGCAATTTATTTCGTCACGGAAAGTACCCTGAACACCCCGTCGGACTGCACCATATAGATACCCGATTTGCCGAATTTTGCAAAAATTGCGCCATTTTCGGTCATTCCCGCCGGGACGGTCACTTGGCCCAGAACACGGCCCTGCATGTCGAAGACGACCAGGTTACGGTCGGACGAACCAACACGGGTCATTTGCGGCAGCGCCGTGGTCGATTCGGACGAGTTTGCGGCAGGTTTCAACTCCTGAGTTACAGAGCTAGAAGATTCGACGAGGACGTCGGAACTGGTCGGTGCGGCAGAGCTCAATTCCGGAACTACAGCGCTGGATTCCGGAGTCTCAGAACCGGAGGACTCGGCTACAGAGCTGGAGGATTCATCAGGCCCACAGCAAGCCCTCGTTCCGACACGGAGGTACGTGAATTCCACAGAACCCGTCGCCCCATCGCCCACTTCGACCGAGGCGGCAATTTCAAATACCTTCCCCAACTTGAGCACGGCACTCTTTTGGGCATTCCGGGACGTGGGAAGGGTTTCCGTCTGCCCCGTAAAGAGTTCATCGAGTTTCCTCAAATGGGCCGATGCGCTAATGGTGCCACACTGGCGCGGAGCCTCGCGAACGGCAAAATACTGCACATAAGTAGAAATGCCCGTCCACGATTCTATGTTGTCGCGCAAAAAGGCGTGAACCGAGTACTTGGCGTCATCAAGTTCGTATTCGCCGAGTTTCGGGCCGATATACGCCTCGTCTATTTCGCCGAACCAATCGTCCACAATGAAATATTCGGCCTGCGGTTCTTCGGCCAAGCCATGGACGCCAATATAGCCGTAAGGGGTATTTCCGCTCTTGATAAACTTGAAATCTACGGTATAATTTCCGGTTTTGTAGGCATTATTAACGTCGCTGCGGATCCCGACTCGTGCCACATAGTCCCAAGTATTGCTCCATTCAGCCTTAAAAGTCCCGTCACCATAGTAGGTCATGGAGTTGTCTCCATCGGCCGACCACAGTTCAAAATTATACCCGGTACCGCTGATAGTCCCAGTCTGTTGACCCGTAATGCGGTGCGCTTCCCCCTGGTGAGCATCATTGATTGAGCAAATATCGGCCGCATAGGCCGAAATTGCAAGCCCCATCGTGAACACGAAGCCCGTTTTTAGGATTTCTTTTCTCATATTCCTGCACCTACCTTCTCAATAAACTATAAAAAAAGAGGCCATCCCGGAGAGATTGCCTCTTTTTTTACTTTCTGAGTTCGTTTTTTACGGACTAGACGCCTTCCGGGGACGGATTTTCGCCTTCGGAAGCGGATGCATCCACGGAATCGTCATCGACTTCGACGCCTTCCACCTTGTCGAAGGTTTCCTTCGCCTCGGCGCTGTCGTGCTCGATATCTTCCACGCTCGGGAGGGCGGTCGCATCTTGCACCACGTCGCCTTCGCGCAGGCTGATGGCCTTCACGCCCTGGGCGTTACGGCCCGTGAGGCGGATGTCGGCAGCCTTGATGCGAATGACCTGGCCTTCCTTGGTGGTGATGATCAAGTCGTAATCGTCGGCAACGCTGTCCACGAACACGGCCGAGCCGATCTTGTCGGTGACGTTCAGGTTCTTGACGCCCTTGCTGCCACGCTTGGTGACGCGGTAGGTGCCCGGCTCGCTGCGCTTGCCGTAACCCTTCTCGGTAATGGTAAGCACCTTGTTGCCCGCCTTGAGCCACAGGAGCGAAATGACCTCGTCGCCTTCGGAGAGCTTGATACCACGGACACCGTGAGTGCCGCGGCCCATCGGGCGGAAGCAGGTAATCGGGAACGTGACCGCCTGGCCGTTGCGGGTGGCAATCATCAGCAAGTCATTCGGAATCGGGCGCGCTTCCAGATTTTCGGCATCATCGCCTTCGGCCTCCCCTTCAGCCGGTTCGGCAGTCTCGGCAGACTGATCGGCGGCATCTTCGACATCGCCTGCGTTCAGGGAAGCCTTGTATTCTTCTTCGGTCATGCCCACGAGCTGCACCTTCACGAGTTCGTCGCCCTCGTCCAGACTGATGGCGTTCACGCCCGCCTTGCGCGGACGGCTGAACAGCTTGAGGTCCATCTTGTTGATGATACCCTTCTTAGTCACGAACACGAGACAGAAGAAACCGCCGAACTTGCGTACCGGCACAATCGCCTGCACGGTTTCGCCGTCCGTAAGCCCGACAAAGTTGACAATCGGGCGGCCCTTGCCATTGCGCGTGCCTTCGGGCAGGCGGTAGACCTTGGTCCAGTAGGCGCGGCCCTTGTTGGTGAACACGAGCAGGTAGCTATGCGTGCTCGCCGTGAAGATCTGCTCCACGTTGTCCTCGTCCTTGAGGCCGGCACCGATAATGCCCTTGCCGCCGCGGTTCTGCGCCTTGAACGTGTCGATAGGCAGACGGCGGATGTAGCCTTCGCGGCTGAGCGTAATCACCTGTTCCTCTTCGGCAATTAGGTCTTCTTCGTCGCTGTCGTCGATGGCTTCGCCAATGGTGGTGCGGCGTTCGTCACCGTACTTTGCCACGACGGCATCGAGCTTTTCGAGCATGATGGCGATACGGCGTTCGCGCTTTTCGAGAATGTCCTTCAAGTCGGCGACAGTCGCCACGAGCTCATTGTATTCGGCTTCCAACTTTTCGAGGTTGAGGCCGGTGAGCTGGCCGAGGCGCATGTCCACGATAGCCTGCGACTGAATTTCGTCGAGGCCGAAACGGTCTTGCAAACTCTGCTTCGCAATATCGGTCGTCTTGCTCGCCTTGATAATCTGAACGACTTCGTCGATGTTCTGCGTCGCGATACGCAAGCCTTCGATGATGTGGAGGCGGGCTTCGGCCTTCTTCAAGTCGAACTGCGTCGAACGTGTAATCACGTCGAGACGGTGATCGATGTAGACCTGCAACAGTTCCTTCATCGTCAAGACCTTGGGCAGGTTGTTGATGAGGGCCAGGTTGTAAATGCTAAACGTTGTCTGTAACTGCGTGTACTTGAACAAGTTGTTCAAGACCACCTCGCCCACTGCATCGCGGCGCAGTTCAATCACGATGCGGATGTCGCGGCTGGATTCGTCGCGGATGTCGGTAATGCCGTCGACACGCTTTTCACGAACAAGGTCCGCAATCTTCTTGCAAAGTTCCGCCTTGTTCACCATGTACGGGATTTCGGTGACGATGATACGCGGTTTGCCCTTGGAATCCGTTTCGATTTCGGTGCGGGCACGCACGCGGACGCGGCCATGGCCCGTGAGGTAAGCTTCGCGGATGCCGGAACGGCCACAGACGACTGCGCCGGTCGGGAAGTCCGGGCCCTTGATGTAGTCCATCAAGTTCTCGTCCGGAAGGTCCGGATTTTCGGCCAAGGCGTGTATTGCGGCGCCGACTTCGCGCAAGTTGTGCGGAGCCATGTTGGTCGCCATACCCACGGCAATGCCGGAGGTACCGTTCACAATCATGTTCGGGAGTGCCGAAGGCAGGACCAGCGGTTCTTCAAGAGACTCGTCGTAGTTCGGGCCCATGTCGACAGTATCCTTTTCCAGGTCTTCGAGCATGAGCGCACCGAGGTTGTTCATCTTGGCTTCGGTGTAACGCATGGCAGCGGGACTGTCGCCGTCGATGGAGCCGAAGTTTCCCTGACCGAACACCAGCGGGTAGCGCAGGGAGAAGTCCTGGGCCATACGCGCAAGCGTCTCGTACACGGCGGAGTCACCATGCGGGTGGTACTTACCGATAACGTCACCCACGATACGGGCGGACTTGACCGTACCCTTGTTGGGCACCACACCCAGCTTGTGCATACTGAACATCACGCGGCGATGCACGGGCTTGAAGCCGTCACGCGCATCGGGCAGTGCGCGCGCAACGATCACGCTCATGGAATAGCGGAGGTAGCAATCCTGCATGTCCTTCTCGATGAGGGACTTGAACTGCGATCCTGGGACCATTTCTTCTGACATTATTATTCCTCTAACATTTCATTTATTACTTCTAAACTTTTTTCGTCGGTCTGGTCGATGCGGTGGGGAGTGACCGTCGCATAGCCTTGATTCAGCATATAATCATCGCTATCCACGGGCTGCTCGTCCCATAGTTTGTCGCCATCCAATTGCCACAAACCCCCATCGTGGGAGTAGTGGTCCGTAAACATTCCAAGGGCCATCCTCGTCGCCTTGAAACCCTTGAAGGTTTCGGCTGTGGCCTTTGGGAAATTCACGTTCCAGAAAACACCAGCGGGAATATTTTCGAACAGGCGTTTCTCGACAATTTTCACGGCAAAATCAATTGCAACAGGCAAGAGGGAGGCATTCATCCCGCGCAGCGAAAGCGCAATGCCCGGCACCCCCCAGAGGGCCGCTTCACGCGCTCCGGCGACAGTCCCCGAATAAAGCGAAGACACACCGGAATTTTCGCCCACGTTCACGCCCGAGAAGCACACGTCAAAAGCTCCCGGACCATGCCCCGCGGTTACCTCCAAGCCATAGGAAGCAAAATGCCCCAAGGCAAACTTCGTGCAATCGGCAGGGGTCCCGTCCATCGAAAAGACCTTGTAACCGGCCTCGGAAGGGGCTTCTTCGACCTGGAGGCCACAGCGTACCGTAAAGGCATGAGAAACACCGCTCTGTTCCGATTTCGGCGCAAACACGAAAACCTCCCCATAGGGAGAAAGAGCGCCAGCCAGGGCGTGCATATTCGCGCTACCTACCCCATCGTCGTTTGTGATGAGGATACGCGGTTTCCGTGCTTCTTGCATGTAATATAAAGATAGCAAAAATAGCCGCGAAATTACTCTAAATTGCGGATTATCGAGTCCAATTTGGCGGTAAATTTCACGGCCCCGTCATAGCACAAATGGTCGAAATCTCCACCCATATTCGAATAATCGTGGTAGCCCATCTTGTTCTCATCCATCAGGTAGAAATTGTCGTATTTCTGCACAAGGGAATTGACCTTGCTGATGAGCAATTCTGCAGCCGAGCGGCGCATTCCATGGCGCCCGTATGTCCCAGTTTTCCGATAATACGGACTCTGGGGGAACACCACGCCGACAACCTTGATTCCCTTGTCCTGAGCGGACTGGATAACCCTTTCCATAAAACCCAAATTGACATCGGCGCCGTCGCTCACGTCACTGTATGTCGAGTCATTGAGGATTTCGACATACTCTTCTCCTTTGGAAGCCCAATCCTCGGTGCAGTCGACACGGCGCCAACCCCTAGAAGCGGTATCGATAGGCAAGTCAATATCCAGCCTCGAAATTTCCGCCATCCAGTTCACAAAGAAATCGTCAACCCCATCAATCCAGTAACCATGATTTCTGTCATAAGTGAAGCCCTTGGAATTCTGCGTGATGGCCTGGATGTCCTTATCGGGAGTCAGATATTGCCACATATCCGGATCGATGCTCAGCACCAGATACTTGAGTTTGGGCATATGCATATACAGGTAGTTGTTCACCAGGAATTCATAGCACTCCCCTTGGCAGGCGAGAATACCCAGGTTTAGTGCAAACTTGCTCATCCGCTCCGGAATCATGCCGGCCCACAATCTCGAAATACCCAGCCCGACCAGTTCGGTAGAATCCTTGTATTGCCACAACAAGCCCATCTTGCGTGCGAAAAGGGGACCCGCATCCGCATACTGACCCAGACTATCCAAATCCCAGACCGCCGATGTCGACGGAGCCTGTTTTACCCAAAGGCTCGGATGCCACACCTCCTCGCCCGCGACCAGTTCCACGATATTGGAGGTTTCCAGATTCGCCGCCACGATTTTCTGATGGGCACCATCGGCATTCGCAATCGTTGCCACAAACCTGCCACTGGAATTCTTCAGCCATTCCGTATGGTCAAACGTAAAGCCATCAGGCGCCTCCATGTAGTTTACAAGTTCTCCCGTGCTATCGGCAACAAGAACCACGCCATGCGTACCATAATCATGCCCGACAAAAGATTTCCCCCTGGCGCCTCCAAAATCGAGGAATAAAGTTTGGCGAAGAGAATCCGCGCTCAAGGAAACGTTGCAGGCCTGTTCGCCATCGTACCATGTTTCCACAGAACCATCCCGATAAGCCTTCAGCAACTTGCTTCCCGTCACGGCAAACTTGCCATCCGGCGACACTCCCCCATGGAAGGCGCCATCCATCAACTTGGACGGTTTACCGAACTTCCCTTTCGAGAAGGGAACCTGCCATGTGCTAGCCGAATTCCAGACAGATTCGTCGTTGTGCCCTGCGTATGTCACGTAGACAATGGCCGTATCGCCATTTTCAAGAACACGCCAGCGCGGGATAGCCGCATTTTCGACATCGAGGCGCACAAGCCCGCTACCGGAAGCATCCAGGTTGCGCACATAAACGGAAGACTTTCCGGAAGCACCTTCGAGTCCTGTACAGAAGGCAACCTTGCTTCCATCGGGAGATATATCGGGGTGATAGGCGTCTATGTCATCCTTTATTTCGAACAGCTGAGGGTTGCCCAAGGTAAAATCGACAAAGGCGAGGTTTCCGGAGACATCGTTGCGGAATACCAGCTTGGCGGTCCCCTTCCCCGTCAAGGTCCTGATGGCGGACGCCCCCACCAAGACAGTCGCTCCAGACAGGCCATCATCACTTACCTTGGTCGCCCACGACGGATCAGGAATTTTGCCAAAAGCCAGACGGAAACCGACATAATCCGATTTCGAAATCGGCGTCACAAAATACACGTCACCGCGGCTATAGTAATTGATTGCGGATGGAGAGTTCCTGAAGGAGCCACCCTTGATGACGATTTCTTCCAGGTTCGCCACCTCGCGCCTTCCGACAAAGTCGACATACACAGAATCATGCAGGTCGGAAAGTTTGTCATTCACCCATTCCATGACGTTGCCGGCCATGTCGCAAATGCCGTGGCTATCCTTTCCAGCGGAACAGACCTCGTGAGCTCTGTAGCTGGAGTTTTCGCTGTTCCAGCTCCTGGAAGCATCCCAGTCCATCGATGCGGTAAATGTCCATTCCGCTTCGGTCGGCAGTCGGAAAGCCTCCTTTTGAGGATTGAAAACAAGCCCGACCAGCTCGGTACAGGAGCCTCGATCGTCAAAGACAGCTTTAGTATAAGTGTAGGCCGTGTCATAGCCCAATTTAACGCTCTGCGCATTCGCATAGAGAATTGCGTCGTAGTAGGTAACGTTGGTTGCCGGCATGGAACTTGCGCAATCAAGCCCCATCTCCCCGCAAGTCACCTCGTGCTTGCCTATATAAAAGTCATAATCGAACGAGACCCCCATCGAAGGGCGATCCTTCTTGCTTGCGTTCACGTCGTCCGTTCCGAGCAAGACAGACCGGCCCTTTGCAGATACCTGCACTAGGCAATTGTCCGCATCCAGACAAAGAACGGGATACTTCGCAGAAGGATCCTCACTCGTGACCTGGGAATTCGAACAACCATTCCAAAGCAGGAAAGACGAACCCAGAGCAAGCAACAAGATTTTTTTTGCGTTCATACACATCCAATATAGCTATTTGGGCATTCTATGAATGCTATATTTCTTCCATGTTTTCCGAGAAAAAGTTTTTAGCGACCAAGGAGACATCCAAGGCAAAGCGCATGGCTGAGCTCCTGCGCGTCATCATCCTGCAGCTGGGTGACGACGTTCCACGCGCAAAACGCGAATACGAGACCTACGCCGAATGGATGCACCTCCCCGAAAGCGAACGGCTAATCGGCAAAAATCAGGCACAAATGATCGACCTCTACAAGACTTTCCGCACGCGGGCAGGACTTGGATTTGAACGAGACGTGTACCTGGAACAGGAGCCGGGAGACCGCGAAGTCGCAAACGAAAAGCCAATCCCGTTCGCCGTGCTCGTGCATAACCTGCGCAGCGCATTCAACGTGGGCTCCATCATCCGCAGCACGGACTGTTTTGGGCTCGAAGGCGTCCACCTGAGCGGCTACAGTTGCGGTCCCGACCACGTGACCGTGAAGAGCGCTGCCCGCGGCTGTCAGGAATGGATTCCCATCAAGCGCTGGGAAAGTCCGTTCGATTGCGTCAAGTGGCACAAGGAAAACGGCTACGAGATTATCGCACTCGAAACCGGCGAAGACATTCCAAGCATCAACAAAGTCACCTGGCCTGAAAAAGGCCTAATCATCCTCGGTAACGAGGAATTAGGAATCGCCCCCGAGCTTATGGCAGAGGCGACAATGAAGGTGACAATTCCCATGGCGGGTCGCAAAGCGAGCATGAACGTAGCCGGAGCGTTTGCGATTATGGCGTTCTGTCTCAGAAGCAGCCAACCGTAAGCCAACACTCATATCGCTTTTTGGAGCACTTATGAAAACTTGCAGAATTTGCGGACAAACATCAGAAGCAAAATCATACTTTGCCAAAGAAATGATGTACCAAAACGCAGGACATTTTGAATATTTCGAATGTCCACACTGCAAGTGTTTGCAAATTGCAACCGTTCCAGACAACCTAAGCGAATACTACGGTCCCAACTACTACAGCTATACATTGCCCGAGGACACCGTCACACGCAAAGAAACCGAGCACCACAAACGCGTACTCGATGTGGGTTGCGGGGCTGGTGCATTGCTCTGCGCCATGGCGGCCACCTCGGGAATAGAAAGTCTCACAGGATGTGACCCGTTTATCGAAAAAGATTTGGCATACGAAAACGGCGTTCAGGTTTTCAAGAAAAGCGTTCACGAAATGACCGGCGAATACGACATCATCATGCTCAACGATTCTTTTGAGCATATGACGGACCCACACGAGACCTTGGATAGTCTCAAGAGACTATTGGCAAAAGACGGAGCCATAAAAATGACGCTCCCTATTTATCCGAACATCGCCTTTGACATGTACAAAGAAAATTGGTACCAGCTCGATGCCCCGCGACATATCTTCTTGCACTCCAAAAACAGTTTAAAGTTGCTCGCAGACCAGCACGGGCTCAAAATCGTCCAAATGATTTTTGATTCCAACAATTCCGCCATTTTGAGAAGTTACTTGTACACCAAGGGCATCACATTTTGGAAACAAGATCCCAAGGACATTTTCAAATATTTCACGAAAACCGAAATCATCGAAATTAATAAAAAGGTGGCCGACGCCAACAAAAAAGGCTATGGCGACCACGCCACAGTCTTTTTTACGCACAAATAACAGAGCTGTATATAGGCTTACTTCGCCAAAGCCTTCACAGCATCAGTCAAGCGATCGATAGCCTGAATGAGTTCATCCATCTTGGCCTCGCTTACACCACCGGCAACGGCAGCAGGCACATTCGCTACAGCAGCAGCGGCTTCGGCAGCAGGCTTCGGAGATTCCTTCACCGGAACCTTGCCCAGCCAAATGTCCGGCCAGCGGTCATTACCCGTGTGGTAGGTAATGCGGGTCGCGGTTTCCACCGGTTCGCCAATCTTCCAGATGTAGAGTTCGTAGTCGAACAGGTCGTGGTCATGACCTTTGTCGGTTGCACCCCAGACAAGCCACTTGCCATCGGGAGTGAGACGCGGGAAATATTCGTGGCTGCGGCGACCGGGCAGGTCCATAAGCTTCACGTTCTTAGGAATACCGAAGAAGCCGACCTTTTCGACCTGCTTGCCATCCTTAGCCGAGAACCAAAGGATTTCACTCGGGGCTGCGGTACCACCGTTACCCGTCGGGTTCACACGGTAAAGTTTGCTACCGTCAAAATTCCAGTCAATCTGGCAGCCGTCACCGGACTTGGTCCACACGGACTTTTCCAAATCCCACACGCCCGTCTCGCGCATAGAACCGCGGAGCGTGATAGCCAGGTGCTTTCCGTCGGGGCTCATATTGGGCTCCTGCAGAATCACGCCGGACTTATTGAAAGCCTTCTCGCCATCTAGGACCATCTTTTCAGCCTTGCTCGAAAGATCCATTGTAAAGACCTTGCCGGCACGGCTGAACACGATTGACTTACCATCGGGTCTCCAGGTGCCCCATGTGGCATTGTCCACCACTTTGCGGGCATTTTCACCCGTAATATCGACCATCCAAAGGTCCCACTTTTCCGGGTAGTTCGCATCGTTTTCGGGAACCCAACCACCCTTGCTGCGGTTGAACAGAACCGTAGAGCCGTCCGGAGAAATGCGCGGGAACCAGTCCACGTTGTCACCGCTCGTAAGCGCACGGGCGTTCGTACCGTCGGCATTCATAATCCAAATATCGTGATGGGAGTTTGCACGACTCGTTGCCCAGACAATGGCACCTTCAAGCTTTCCCTTGAGGGCGGAAAGAGCCTTCTGCTCGTCGGCTGTCGGGTCAACGGCGGCACCCGTCGGGGCTCCCTGTTGGGCAAAAATCGAAGTCACGGCAAAAAGCACCGCTGTTGCAAACTTAGGATAAATAGTTTTTTTCATAAAAAGACCTTTTTATGCGTGGAAAAATACAAAAAAAAAGCAGGAAAGGAATTTCACCACATCCTTTCCTGCCCCTTATCAATTACAAATCGAGTTACTTGATACTAAACATGCGAATTTTGGCCGTACCGGCAGACTGCACACGCACCAAGTAGGTTCCGCTAGGCAAATCGGCCAGGGAAACGCTCGTGGAGTTGTCCGCACTGGCACGGAACGACTTGACGACAACACCCGTGACAGAGGTGATGGCCACACGGGCATCCACATGCAAGTTCAGCTGAAGCACGCGTCCATGCACAGAGAACGATTCCGCCGGAAGCAATGCAGAGGCCGCGATAGCATTGGCAGCAGAACTGCTGGATGCAGGTTCAACATCCTTGCTGCTAGAGTTGGGCTGCACAGGAGCCGAGCTGCTGGAAACAGGTCCCGGCGCAACACTGCTGGAAGATTCGGACGGAGAAGACTCGGGTCCGGCACTGGAACTCTGCGGAGCCGCAGGAGGATTGGCGAAGTTCGGCATGTTACCCGAAACGAGGAGACCGCAAAGGACCTTCATGGACTGCTCGAAATAGGCTTCGTCACCCAAGCTAACAGCTTCCGCCCAATAGGCATCCAATTTTCCCTGATTCGAAGCATCCGTAACCAAGGACGTCATCAACGTTGCGACAAAAGTACTGTTGTGGTCGTTCCACATCTGCTCTCCGCCACGTTCAATCGTTCCCTTGATTTCCGCCGGATTCTTGCCACTCACCCACTTTCCAAGCTTGTCGAGCATCGTCTTTGCCTTTGACTCTCCGAACCAATAGAAGTCCTGAGCCAAGCGCCAGGGCGTGCGGGCTGCATCGTACCCATAGTACTTATCCATGCCCTTTCCGCTGGCATCACACCAGTTGTCGAAAAGGCCCGTAGAGTATTCCGCCGAATTGGCTTCGAGCAAAGTATAGTTGGCATTCAGCGCCGTGGTTTTCCAAAACTCGGCATTTTCTGTATCCACTTCTGCAAAAAGCTTGTAATATGCAGGAGCCGCATACGAAGGATTCTTTTTGTCGTTCCATGCATCGCCCGGCTTGTGCAATCCGTTTTCTTCAAACTCGTACTTCTTTACGTTCTGCAAAAGTGTACGCGCTTCGTCGAGATACTTTTCGTCGCCAAACTGGTACGAGGCCATGATCAAGGCGGCAGCGACATCCATTTCAGCGTCGGTCGCAGCATTGGCCTTGTTATCCGACGGAGTCAAGGTTCCAAACGCCCAATTCATGAGGCCGTGCTCGTTGGAGCCAGCCTTGTAGAACGCCCACAGTTTATCGAACTGGGACTGATAGCTCGTCGTGTTGTCGCTGAAATAGACCATCATCAACATGCCGTAGCCGGTTCCTTCCGAAACATAGCTACCCGGGTCTTTTTCAATAGCGGCATACGAACCGTTTTCCTTGTACTTGTTCTTCAAGTAGTAGTCAAACGCCGCCTTCAACTGTGCGGCCGATTCAGTCGGATTCGAAAGCACAATACCGTTTCCACCATAATTGGTGCTCTGCGGGTACGGGAAATTGACCGTCGCCTGTGCCAAGCCGAACGCAAACAGAGACGAGACCGCTATTTTTACCAAACCATTCATAGGCTATCCTTAAAGTGTTTTACGCCTGATGCAACATTCATCAAACATCCGCAATAAAAATAATGAATTATTCGAAAAATAGGGCACACCGCAGGAAACTTGCGTGTCCAACATCACTTTTTTACCTGCGAAATCTTACCTTTCGCTGACAAGATTCCGAAAATTGTGATTTAGAACAATGTAGAGAGAATCACGGTACACCACTTCCCAATCCTTTTGCTGTTCAAGCGCCGAGACCAGCTGACCCCAGCGAGCATAATAACGGAGTGGGAAAATGGCACGACCGACCTGTAGCGAATCGGCATCGCGCAAGAACAGCGCAGGGTCATCGGCATAGAGCAGATAACGTTCAAAGAAATCCGCCGTCTTGAGGATAAAGCGCCCGTCAATGTAAATGGGATCGTCCGGATTCACGAATGCGAGATACCCGCCAGCACGGTCGTCGTTGAAAAGTCTCCCTTCATGCGGATGCGAGGCCATCCAGGCGGCGGCTTCTACCGGCACACGCTGGAAAGCAATCATGGACGAATCGTACATGAGGAGGGAGCGAACCCACAGGCCGAGAAGGAAAAAGAGCAAGCAAGTGGGAACGACTAGTAGTTGGCGGTTAGGGACGAACGTGACCAAGCCATACAGAAACACAGGCATAAACAGCACGAAGTTGCGCTCGGCAATAAGCGCAAGGACTGCCGTTGCAAAAAGGCAGATATGAATCAAGCCGAGCCGCCCCTTGAGCGCATTCCAAACGGCAATCACGAGAGCGACGATACACAGGGCAATCATTACCACGCATTCCAGGACATTCTCCCCCGCCATCAGGAGCGTCAAAGGCGAGCGGTTCTCGGCAATCTCGCTTGCAAATACCGCAGCCGACGGACTCATTCCGACAAGACGGTCCAGCAGTCCGAACGGATAGAGGAACAGGTTCAGCCCCTCGCCGTGCAGGAAGGGCATCGCAAACAAGGCAAGTACACTGGCGACATGAAAGAACCGGAACCTTTTCGGCAACTTTATTTTCAACCGCCAGGCATCCAACCATACAGAAACGAGTACCGCCACCGCAAAAAGCGGGCCTAAGATATAAAGCCCCTGGCACTTGCACCAAAGCCATTGAACGACAAGGACGAAAAGGAGAAGGAAATAGGTTCGAGGCTTGAGGTGTGAGGCACGAAAAATGTGTGGAAGAAGGTTCCAGTAGATTCCAAGGAACAATAGCGAAAAGAGTACGGGGCGGATTTCGAAGTGATAGCGGAAAATGAAAAGGACTAGTGTAGCAAGCGCAGCACCGGCAAGTGCAGCGGGCTTACTCAGACTTTCTGCACAAAGTTTCCTTTGCGGCAACAGGAACAGCGCAAAAACGACGCCCCACAGCAAAGCCTTGAACGCAACCAGGAGCGGAGCACCCCCTATGCCATAGACAAAGCCCACCACCCTCTGGAAATATTCGTGGACATTGACTACCGGCGAGCGGGAGGGTGTCCAGGTCTGCACCCACTCGCGAGCGCAAGCCAGATGCCACCAGATATCCGTATCCGTCAACGGAAATACAGAGAACAGGGCGGCGGCGAAAGCCACCAAAATCAACATCCTGTTCGTTTTCGCTGACATCGACAGGTCACCTTTTCTTTTTGCTCAAGAGGGAATCCAGCCGGACAGCCATCTTCTTGGCACCCAACAGTCCCAAGTGGTCATTGTTGCTAAATTCTTCGTAAGTAAAATCGTGATGGCCGTCGTGATATTCGTCCATTACCGTAAAGTTGGGATACGCTTCCGTCAGTTTCTGCACAGCCTTCTGCATCACCTTGACTGCCTTCCGTGTCGGCCCATAACGGCCCCATGCTCCGGTCTCAAGATATTTCGGAGACTGCGGATAGACAACACCGACAATCTGGACATCATAATACCGGGCAAGATCCAGAATTTCCGAAAGACGGCTCAGGTTGTAGACATAGGCGGAACTGTCATGCGCAAACCAGAGAGAATCATTGGACACATCAGGATCTCCCTCGCCCCATCCTTCCGTAGTCGAGTGGTAAGTGCCACGATGGTATCCGTACAATTCATATTCGTCTTCAGGCGGATTCAAGGCGTTCCTCGAAATCTCGTCCATATTTTCCGGGACGCCATCGCTCCAGAATCCATGATTCTTGTCGTACTCGTAACCGGGAATGTCCGAGAACCACGCAATCCAATTCTCGTCCTTCACGTACCATCTGTCGTAATCCAGCGTAAGCACGACAACCTTCAATTTCGGCATCAGCGGCAAGATGTAATTCTTGATGTAGAACAAGGTTCCTGTCAAGTCCTGGGCAGAATAGGACATGTTTATCGAGAAATGCGACTTGATATATGTAGGGTCCATACCAGCAAAAGACCTGGACGAACCAATAATTACCGCTTCAGCAGAATCTCTATACTGCCAGAAATAATCCATTTTCACCTTCATGATGCGAGTCGTCACGTCGGACACTCCCGTCATGTAGATGCAAGCGCTGTCCAGGTCCAAGCCGTCATCGTCTTCAGAGCGGCGTTCATCAGCAAACCAGAGATTCGGATGCCAAAGTTCATCGCCTTCCACAAGGGTATGCACATCGCCACTGACCACATTCACGAGCACAATTTCCGTATGTGCGCCTTCCGCATTAGAAAGCGTCGCTACGGCGACACCGGATGATCCCGGCGCCCATTCCGTATGGTCAAAAGTACGGCCACTCGGAGCAGGAACAGACCGAAGCAGCTTTCCGGCACTATCTGCCAGGAACAAGCGTTCATGCACCCTGTATTTTTCGCCAACAAACTTCTGTCCGGTCTCGCCTGCAAAATCCAGGAAAAGGGTTCGCTTGGATCCGTCCTTCGCTAGAGAAGCGTTGCAAGCCTGTTCTCCACCATACCACACCGTATCGTAAGCATTGTCCTCGACCGTAGAGCCCGATTCGGCGATACGTGCACGCAGCAACCTCGCCCCCGATACGGCAAGCGTTCCGTCTTCACTTATTCCGCCATGGTACGCTCCATCAAAAAGTTTCCGAGGCTTGCCGAACTTTCCCCCGGCAAAAGGCACTTCCCAGGTAGAAGTCGCCTTGAATGCGCCCTCATCCTTGTTGTTGCCCGCATCGCTTACATACACGATAACCGTATCACCGCTGTCAAGGACTCTCCACCGAGGAATCGCGGCACTCTTCACATCCAGTTTCACAAGATTCGTCCCTTCCGCATTCAGATCGCGCACATACAGCCGAGAACGTCCCGAAACGCCTTCAAGACCGGTACAGAAAGCCACCTTTTTACCATCGGGCGATATTTCTGGATGATACACACTGAGCGTATCGTTTATCTCGATGACCGACATGCCGCTTCCCAGATAGTCGATATAGGCAAGGTTTCCGGATACATCGTCGCGGAAAGCCAGTTTCACCTTGTTAGAATGCGTATACATTTGCAGCTTCGACAAACTAGCTACAGGAACGACCCTCGAGAAGGACACGTCGCCACTGGCCGTCATCCAGGTCGGATTGGAGATGGAGCCATATGCCAGACGGAACCCCACATATTCCGCAAACATCGAAGAAGTCACGGTATAGACATCCCCACGGCTGTAGCGCGTTATAGAAGAAGCCCCATTGCGGTAGCTTCCCCCCTTAAGGATCCTCTCTTCAAGGGAGCCCCCGTCCGAAGCCCCCACGTAGTTGGAAACAACCGTATCGCGGAATTTTCCAAGCCAGTCATTCACCCACTCCATCGCATTGCCAATCATATCACAGATTTCGTCTTCTTCGGCAAGGCTGCAAACTGGGTGCAACTTGTAATCCGAATTTTCGGCAGTCCAACCTTTGGCGCTCTCCCAATTTTTTGATGCGGCATACACCCATTCCGCCTCCGTGGGTAAACGGACCGCATTGACTTCGGGATGGAACACGAGGCCTTCTAGATGAATACAATGATGTTCCCGGTCATAGGTCACCGAACTGTACGTATACGACGTATCAACGTTCCAAGCCTTGCTCTTTGCATTTGCATAAAGGACCGCATCATAATAGGTAACGTTTGTCACCGGGACATTCTCATCTTCGCAATTGACCGCATAACCATGCGATGGTCCCATCAGGTTATTAAACTCGCCGCAGGTGACCTCATGGCGCATCATGAAAACGCCGTCTTCCAAAACAACGCGCATTTGCGGACGTTCGCTTGCAGGAGCCTTCTTGTTGTTGGTTCCCAGCAAGACTTCTACATTGGCATCACTGATCCGGCGCCAATCCCTTTCCAATTCAGAACTATTGTCCACCGGCGTTTCCGCGTTGGGGGGAGCAAGGTCAACCGACGAACATGCGAACAGACACAAGCCAAACAGTCCCACCGTCATCTTATTGATAATACGCATGGTCACTCCGTAAATATTACAAGCCCTTCAGCTTGGCATCAACCCTTTCACTCATCTTATAAGCACCAATATAGCTCAGATGGTCCATATTGTAGCCCATAGATTCGTCCTTGTAATCGTGATCTCCCCACTTATTTTCATCCATCCACACGATATCGTACTTTTGGAGGGAATCAAATAATTCCTTTGTAACAGAGCGTCTCGGGCCGTATATCCCGTATGCCCCCGTATCTTTGTATCCAGCATGGCGAGGAATCACAAGAGCAACAACAGTCACCTTGTGTTTCTTGCACATATCAACAATGGATTCGAACACTTTCATGTTCACATCGACAATCGCATCGTCCAAATTCATCGCCATCGTATCTACGGCCACATCAGGAGTATACCAGGACGTTGACGGCAACAGGAAATTCTCGAAATCGTAAGGATGCATCAGAACGGAAATGGGTTTCGGAGCATCCTTTACCGCCTCGATAAACCCGTTCGGGATGCTGTCCACCCAGAATCCGTGATTGGCATCGTAAGCATAGCCGACTGCATTTTCCAAAACGGGATTCCAAGATTCATCGGCGTTACGCCAGAACATATCGGGCGAAATTTCCAAGACAAGGTACTTGAAACGAGGCAGATGATTGAACATGTAATTTTTCAACAGATATTCCGCACCGTAGAGGTCGCCCGAAGAATACGCCATGTTCAACATATTCACCGACGTGAACGATTTTTCGTACAAGCCGAACAACATGCGAGAGCTGCCCATCGCCACCGCCGTGACAGAAT
Source organism: Fibrobacter sp. (assembly GCA_017412605.1). Classification (GTDB taxonomy): domain Bacteria; phylum Fibrobacterota; class Fibrobacteria; order Fibrobacterales; family Fibrobacteraceae; genus Fibrobacter. The sequence goes on from JAFPWY010000008.1 coordinate 181,178, forward strand.
CCATGCGGGTCCAGAAGTTTTCCATTTTCACGCGGAGTTCCACAGAGTAATAGGGCAAGCGGTCGCTGTAGTACATGCCGGCACTATCAATATTCACGTTGCCCTCGCCATTCATCGACAACTCCGGATTGACCCACAGGCAGGGATGCCACAGTTCATCACTCTCGGCAAGGATAATCGTACTGGAATCGCCCAAATCCGTCAGCGAGATTTGCGAATGGTTTCCGGAAGACGTCACCAGCGTTCCCACAATCAAATTCGTATTCGACACCCACTCCACATGATCGAACGTATATCCCTCAGGAGCCTTAACGGACTGAATTAACCGTCCTGTACTGTCGGCAACTAGAATATATTCATGGACAGCGTATTTTTCGCCCACAAAGTTGTCTTCGGTTCTATCTCCAAAATCCAGGAATGCCGTTCGTTTAGAACCATCCTTAGAAAGAGAAACGTTACAAGCCTGCTTGCCACCATACCAAAGGGAATCTTTGTCCGACATCCGGGCGCGCAACAGCCTCGCTCCAGAAACAGCAAGACCAAGGTCATCACTAACGCCACCGTTGTAGGTTCCGTCAAACAGTTTTTGGGGTTTCCCAAACTTGCCGCCAGAGAAACCGACCAGCCAAGTTGACTGCGCCTTCCAGGTTGCCTCGTCGTCATTTGTTCCGCAATCGGTCACGTAGACAATCACCGTGTCCCCAGCCTCGGTCACTTTCCAGCGGGGAATGGCTGCACTTTCCACATCCAACCTGACCACCTTGGAATCCACAGCCTTCAAGTCACGCACATAGAGGGTCGACTTTCCGGGAACCCCCTCGGCCTTCGTGCAGAACGCGACCTTGCTTCCATCGGGCGAAATGTCGGGATGGTAGGAATCAATCGTATCGGCAATTTCCAGAACAGATAGCGTCCCGTTCATGTAATCGATAAAGGCGATATTCCCCGAATTCTCGTTACGGAACGCCAGCTTGGAATGGAAAGTCCCCGTTTTTGTACGCACATTCATCGATGATGCCGTGGGGAAAACCCTGGAACTCGTAGCGACCCCATTTTCACTGAGCCACACAGGATCCGGAATTGCCCCAAAGGCAAGGCGGAAACCGACATAGGGGGCAACCGTCGACGAGGTCACCGTATAAATATCCCCACGGGAATAGAGATTAATCGCGGCAATGTCGTCCCTGTAGGAACCGCCCTTGAGAACACGTTCCCCGAGGCTGCCACCATCAGGAGCTCCGACATAGTTCACGACCGTCGTATCGCGGAAAAAGCCCAGCCAGTCGTTCACCCACTCCTTGACGTTCCCTTCCATATCGCAAAGTCCCGAAGTGCGAGCGCCCTTGGTGCAATAGTCGTGCAAATCGTAGCCAGAATTTCCGCCATTCCAGGATATTTCCGGAACAAAATCAAGGGACGCCGCATACACCCATTCCGCTTCTGTCGGCAATCGGTAGCCTTCAACGTCAGGATGGAAAACAAGGTCTGCCATGTTGATGCAGTTCCCGATATTGTTGAAGTTCTTCTGCGAGTACGAGTAAACCGTATCATAACCTTCACTCATACTTTTTTTATTAGCCATCAAGATAGCGTCGTAGTAGGTAATGTTACGAATGGGCAAGAAACGGTTTTCTTCGTCGGCTGCGCCTCCCATCACCTCGGCATACTCGGCATGAGTGACTTCATGAGCGCTGATAGAATAATCGTAGGTGAATTCCACCTTCATGCGGGGACGTTCACGCGATGTCGAAAGCGTGTCGTCTGTACCCAAAAAAACAGAATATCCCGTAGAACGGATTTTCACCATTCCCAAATGTTGCAGGTCGTTTTCCGCATAGTCGTATCCTTCCTGAACATTTGGAATATTAGGCTGCGACAATTTCTCTATGGAATCCGTGCACGCCAAAAAAACAGGAACCAAGACAACTAAAAAGAAAAACCGAATAGACCTCGTCATGATACCCGTAAATATACAAACACACGCTAAGGTGGCGTTATACCTTCCAAGCTATCAAGCAGCGTATTCAAACGGGCTGTTAACACTTCTGCGCCCAATCCGCTCAAATGATCCCTATTGGAGGCCATGGGATTACTATAGTCGTGGTCTCCCATCTTATTTTCGTCCCAGAATATAAAATGCGGGTAAACGGATTTCAGATCCTGGATTTCCTTCAACAATGCCGGGGCCTCGCTCCTGCGAATCCCGTAACGTCCAAACGAGCCCGTATTCTTGAAATTCGGACTTTGCGGGAAAACAATGCCGATAACGTACACATTATGGTTTTCTGCAATTTTCAGAATATTTTCGAAATGCGCAAGAGCCGCATAGAAATTCTCCGAGTGGGAATCCATCCACGTACTGTCAAAATCAACACTCGGCTCATCTTCCCAATCCCCCGGGGTCGAATAATCGTATCCCATCGTACTCAACAGATGCGTTGCGTAGTATTCCAAGCCCAACGAAATCTGGGTCAGTTCAGCAAGTCCCTCCGGGTATCCGTTTTTCCAGAAATCATGGTTCTCGTCGTAAACATACCCCGGATGCTTTTTGTAATCCATGTAGAAGAAATTGTATTCGCTTTGTTCATCCTTGTGCCACAAGTCGATGTCCAAAGAAACGACAAGGTACTTCAGGTTCTTCACATGGGGGAAAACATAATTACTGGCAAGGTAATCCGAGACCACCATCATATTCGGGACATTGGACATATTCAACATCCTAAAGGGTTCCCGCATGTTTTGAGGGATAATTCCCCCTTGAGAACGCGACGATCCTAGCACAACCACGTTGGCCCAGTCCCTGTACGTCCATAGCAATTCAAGTTTATAGCGCAAGATAATCGCCGTAACATCGTCCGCCACCTTAAAGTAGAGGCCGGCGCTGTCCAAATCAAGCGAGACATTTTGCACGGCATTCCCCTGTTGGCTCCACAAGGCGGGATGCCAAAGTTCATCCCCTTCGGCAAGGTCTACGATACTCCCGTCGAGAAGGTTTACAAGGACAATCTTCTCGTGAGCGCCATTGGAATTCGTCAATGTTGCAACAGCCATGTCCCCAGCCGAGCCCCATTCGCTATGATCAAACGTATAACCCGCAGGCGCCACAACTGAACGAATCAGGTTTCCAACGCTATCCACCACCAGGATTCTCGCATGCGTGCTATAGTTTTCACCAACAAAAGTCCGTCCTGTCATTCCCCCAAAATCCAGGAACAACGTACGCTTGCTGCCATCCTTGGCCAAAGAAGCATTGCAGGCCTGTTCCCCATTATACCAAATAACGTCCTGTCCCAAGACATTTGCCCGAAGAAGGCGGGCTCCAGTCACCGCAAACAAATTATCGTTACTGACACCACCATGATACGCCCCGTCGAACAGTTTCTCTGGGACACCAAAGACGCCGTTAGCAAACCGCACTTGCCAAGTAGAAGCCAACTTGAAGGTAGCGTCATCCGCATTATTGCCAGCATCCGTCACGTAAACAATAGCGGTATCGCCATTTGCCAGAACACGCCAACGCGGGATAGCAGCCGATTCCACTTCCAGTTTCACGAGGTTTGTTCCATCAGCATTCAAGTCCCGCACATAGAGAGCAGACTTGCCCGGCACGCCCTCAAGGCCCGTACAGAAAGCGACCTTCTTTCCGTCGGGAGAAATGTCCGGATGGTATGCATCGATCGTATCTGCAATTTCAACTACCGAAAGCACGCCTTCTGCATAATCAACAAATGCGATATTCCCCGTCTGATCGTTGCGGAAAGCAAGCTTCGTGCGGAACGTACCCGTCATAGAGCGGATTGTCGATGAGCTCGCCAACAAGAGCAAACGGCTCGTCGTCGCATTTCCACTCGAGTTCATCCAGGTCGCCCCGGGAATCTTACCGAAGGCAAGTCTGAATCCGACATAATCAGCACGCGTCGAAGAAGTCACCGTATAGATATCGCCACGGGAGAAAATGTTCAAGGCAGAAGGATCTGTGCGATAGCCGCCGCCCTTGACAATGCGCTGTCCAAGAGAGCCCCCATCGGGAGCACCCACGTAATTCGACAGCGTCGTATCGCGGAAGTTGCCGAGCCAGTCATTCACCCACTCCATCGCATTCCCGGCCATGTCACAAAGAGCATTTTCATCAGCAACAGCCGAACAAACGTCATGCAGCACGTAGCCCGAATTACCGGCATTCCAACTCAAATCAAGGTCCCAACTCTGAACCGCAGCAAAGACCCATTCCGCCTCGGTCGGCAGGCGGTACCCGTCAACATCCGGATGGAAAGCAAAGCCCTCCAAGTTCGTGCAATGACCTTCCGCATCAAGATCCGCCTGGACATAGGAATAAACCGTATCGAAATTTTCAGCCTTACTCCGGGCATTGGCAAATAAAACCGCATCGTAATAGGTCAAATTCGTGGCAGGAAGATTTTCGCCGGCACATTGCAAAAAGGCGCCTGTAATAGGCATCATCAAGCTATTGTATTCTCCGCACGTCACCTCATGACGCCCAATCAGAAAATCATAATCGAAATGCACCGGCATTATCGGGCGCTCATTAGCCTTCGCCGTAGCAACATCCGTTCCCAATATGACCTGCTGCGTATTCGACGCAACTCCAAGCATCCCCGGCAGAGATTCCTCTGCATACAACGCGGGGAGAGCTTCCGTCGACGAATCGTCAGAACCCACACATGCAGACAAAAATATGACTGAAATTATGGCAATTAAGGCCAACTTCATGTTTTTAAAAATAAAAAAACATCAAGGCCGCGCCAAGGGTAACTTTTTTTTAGCAATTTCCTGATTCACCGATATTCCGGGATTATCGGGAGAAAGCACCTCCGGAGACGGAACGCTTGTCACAGCATTTTCCTGTTGCACCCAAAAAGCAGGGTGCCAAAGCTCGTCACCATAGGCTAAATCTGTAATAAAGCCATTGGTCATGTTTACAAGAACAATCTTTTCATGGACACCATCAGGGGTCACCTCAATCGCAATAACAAAGTCTTTCAAACCGACAACCCACTCGGTATGGTCAAAGACATAAGGCGAAGGAGCAGAAACCATCTGAATCAAAGTTCCACTACTGTCGACCACCAGGATTTTTTCGTGCCCTTTATAGACTTCACCCGAGAATGCCCGTCCCATTTTTCCAGTAAGGTCCAGGAACAGCGTGCGCATGCTCCCATCCTTGGCAAGGGATGCATTGCAAATCTGTTCTCCTCCATACCATATCGTATCACGATCTCCTATGTGGGCACGAAATAAAGAAGATCCCGTCACAGCAAACAAATTGTCCGTACTGACCCCACCATGATAAGATCCATCAAGAATTTTTTCGGGGATACCAAATTTACCATCAGAAAACTTCACTTGCCATGTAGAGCCCGACTTGAACTCTGCATCATCATTGACCGCCGCATTTGTCACATAAACAATGACCGTATCTCCATTTTCAAGAACGCGCCAGCGCGGGATGGCAGCCGACTCCACCTCAAGCCTCACCAAGTTCGTTCCTTCTGCGTTGAAGTCTCGCACATAGAGACTCGAAATGCCCTTCAGCCCCTCGTGTTTCGTGCAGAAAGCAACCTTCTTCCCGTCGGGAGAAATGTCCGGATGAAACACATCGATACGATCCTCGATTTCGGCCATCAACGGAGAATCACCTGAATAATCAACAAGGACCAAATTCCTTGTCATGTCATTACGGAAGGCCAATTTCACTTGAGACGCCCCCACCAACGAACGGACTTCCAATGAATTGAGCAGAAGAAGCACATGGCTATTCGCCGGATTCTCCGTGAACGACACATTGGGAATTTTTCCAAAAGCAAGCCTAAATCCAATAATATCCGCCTTCATCGAAGAGAGATACAAACCAATATCGTCACGCGAATAGTAGGTCATATCGGCAGCATTCATAAAGTAGGAGCCCCCCTTCAGAATACGCCCGCCCAGAAAACCGACATCCACTCCTCCCACATAATTTGACATTGCGGTATCCTGAAATTTTCCGAGCCAGTCATTTACCCATTCCATCGCATTCCCTGCCATATCACAGGGCAAATCCTCCTTAGCAGCGATAGTACAGACTTCATGCACTTGAGAACCGGAATTGCTAAAGTTCCAGCTTGAATCGGGGGTCCAATTCTGCACAGCGGCAAAGATCCATTCAGCTTCTGTCGGCAAACGGAAGCCCTCTACTTCAGGATGGAAAGCGTAGTTTTCCAATCCTAAGCAATGGTAATTGGAATCAAGTACCGCATAGGTATAGGTATAAGCGGTATCGAGATTTTTCGCCTTGCTCAGCGCATTGGCAAACAAGACCGCATCATTAAAAGTCAAATCCGTTGCAGGGAGATTTTCACTTGCACATTGCAGCGTAAGGCCCGTTGTCAGCGGCATCAGTTTATTAAACTCACCACAGGTCACTTCGTGCCGACCTATTGAGAAATCATAATCGAAACGCACCTGCATTATCGGACGCTCAATGGCTTTCGCAGTCTGATCATTCGTTCCCAACGAGACAACCTGATTGAACGATTTCATTTGAAGCATTTCCACAGAGACCTGAGGCCATTCCACAGGAAACGGTTCTCCAACGCTGGAACTTGACAAAGAAGAATCCAAGCCCGAAGAAGAATCATCAATAAAGCCACATCCAGCAAAAAGACTCACTAGAAGGACAAGGAATATGCTCCACCTCATATTTTTCAATCTAAAAAAATAATCCACTTCTCTATAATGAATCCGGCAATCGTTTCTTGACAATTTCCTGATTCACCGAAATGCCCGGATACGCAGGGAAAAATTCCTCCGCCATCCGGTACCAGGCCAATGCCCGGCGAGGTTCAGAATCCATATACAGGTTTCCCAAATCAAATGCGGCAAGGCCAACAAACTCGCGAGTTTTCAAAGGCTTGAATTCAAGTCCTGTCCACGGGCCGTTCTTGTACTTTTCACGATATTCCTCGTCCGTGTAAGAATACCCACGACGATTCGGCTCCAAGTTTACCGTCTTGCGCGCAAAGCCAAACTCTTCCAGCCCGTTCAATTTCCCGTAACGCAAAAAGACATGACCAGGCAATAGAATCACGTTCAATGGCAGGTTCCTGGCCTCGGCGACCATCATGGCAAGCCAGGCAAGGCCCATGCAGCCGGACTTTCTGTTCTTCAGCACCTGCAAGGGGAGCACAGCATCTTTCGAAACAGCGGCCTTCCCCGCCCCGGCAAACTCAATGTTCCAATAATCCCAGAGAAGCGCCGTCAAGGATTTGAGAGGATCCCTGGACACAGCCACGGCACTATCGTAAAAGGCAAGTCCCGATTTCCAGTCGGCAATCGAGTCGACACACCCCGTTGGTTTTTCCTCGAACAAGCAGGCCATCTCGGCATACGTCGGCTCAGCCGCGCGGCCACTCCACAGAGCAGCGGCGAGCGCAGCGGTCAAAAGCACTACGAGGCACGGCCAGAACAGTCGCTTCAGCATAGCCCCCCGCACTCCCGATTACAGTTTATCCCACTCCATGGGAGACTGCCAGAAGTCCCTGGCCGTCATCATGTAAATGACAAGACGCTTGCTCTGCATGTCCTTCGTCATCTTCATCATGCGGCTGCGCACGCCGGGACCGCCGCCCCAGCTTGTCGCCACCTGCACGTCGAGGCCGACAGCATAGGCCAGCAGCGAACCCGGGCCGCCACTCTTCTGGTCAACAGATTCAAACACGCCCGTGAACGAATCGCCCATCAGGAGAATCGGGGCATTCTTGTCACCCTTGTAGGCCTTGTCGCCCTTGTAAATCTTCATGCCGGCGAGCGTGTCGGCAGGATACTTCGACTTTTCGGCATCCGGCAGGTGAGCCACCAGGTCGCCTTCGCGCAGCACGACCGTATCCTTCATGACAAGGCTTCCCGGACGGGCACCGGATTCCGCATACCAGGCGTACTGCGTCACCCTGGCAGCAAGCAGTTCCATGGCAGCAAGCATTCCAGGCAGCGCCCAGTGCGTGTCGTAGCGCTGGTAGCTGTAGTGCGGAGGTTCATCGCCGGAGCGAGCAGCCTTCAGTGCCGGGTACAAATCCAGCACATCGATTCCGGCGGCAAGCATCTCGCGCATGAACTCACGGCCGCTCACACTCACGCAAAGGTCTTCCGGCGTACCGGCAATCATCTTGTCGGCATAGATTTCTTCCTTCACGGGGACCGGCACCACAAGCAGCTGGATGTTGAGGGAATCCAGGTGCTGCTTCAGTTCAATCATACGCGGCAGCGGATTGTGCAGACTGTCCTGTGCGCTAATCTTGTCGGCAACCAGGTAATTCGCATTGCGACGGAACCAGAGCATTCCATTGTCGGACCAGGCATTCTGTTCCTTGGGAAGCTTGTCGAGCTTGGCCTTCAAGGCCTTCTGGAACTTGGCGGTCGCATCGTTCGCCGGGCAGCTATTTTCCATCGATTCCAGCGTGGCCAGTCTAGCCGCCGAACTCGTATCCAGCGTGCGGTCTACGGGCACGACCTCACCCGCAGCAAGCAAGGAATCGGCCTTGCGCTGTGCGTAAATGTCTTCGTCCGTCATCCTGAACGCGGGCACCTCAAACGCAATCCACATCGGCTTGCCCATCGGGTTTCCGCGCATCACGGCGAAAGGTCTATTATTCTTGTCAAGCCAGGAATCTCCAGGAACGTGCTGTTCCAAATCGGTATTCAAAGTCGGGTACCAGTAAGACGAAAGCGTACGCGCCCAGTTCATGGCATCTTCGGAATTCATCTCGGCAGTCAAATAATAATTGAGCACCTCGGCCGTCTCTCCGCCCGAGACAAGTTTCAGCTTTCCGTAAAACGCCTGGCGCTTGGTCCACGAAGCCGGCAACACCTCGATCCACCATTCTACGGAATTGTCCTTTTTCACGCCCCATAAACGGGTGACGCTCTGGAAAGCGCGGAACACCTCGGGTTCGCCCCACTTGACCGCTTCCACGGAATTCAAGACGCTTGCAAGCGAATCGGAACCCGTCTGGGCATACAGAATCTTGGAGAACGGCTCCCACGCAATCGGCGAAACCCCGGCAACGGCCTGCGGCATATACGCAAGGATCGTGTCGAGCATCGGGAACGGATAATCGGCAATTTTTACCCCTTCCATCGAGCCCTTGTAGTTTTCGGGAACTTCGTCCTTACCGGCCAAGCGGATAGGGTTGCTCGAATAGGCGGCAAAGTCGAGAGCGGCAAGGGTCGGCTTTTTCACGACACGCACCTGGCGGTCGGCATCGACAACCTTTATCTCGAAAACAGCCTCCGGCGTCACGTCGGCCCCGATCGGTCCGAACTCGGAACGCGCTGCCTCGACAGCGGGCGGCACGGAATTGCTAGACGCGCAAGAAATGAAAACCAATGCAGCGGCTATACCAACTGCAGAAAAAAGCGGGAAAAAGAGATATTTCATATTCACGTGAAAAATATATTAAAAAGATTCACGTCTACTTATTCTTTTCCATGACGCGAATTAGGGAATCCAGTTGTACAGAGAAAAGAATAGCCCCTTCATGGCAAAGGTGGTCATAATCCGTGGCATATTCATCCCCATATCCATGGTCCCCCATCTTATTCCTGTCCCAGAACACAAAATTGGAATAAGTGTGCGTCAAGTCCTCAATTCTCTGAATCACTTTCTTGGCAAGGCTTCTCCGCATTCCATAGCGGCCAAAAGCACCCGTTTTCTTGTAGGCGGGACTTTGCGGAAAGATGATTCCAATAACAGTCACGTTCTTGTTCGCGGCGACACGGATTATCGAATCTAGAGCGGCCATGCTGTTGTCGATCAATTCCGGATTGTCATCGAACATCGTCGAGTCCTGCTCGATTTCCGGTTTTTTTCCGCCCCAGCCCTTACCACAGCCATTCGCTATATAGCGTCCGCGTTCGGTCGTATAAATACGTCTCGCAAGCGTGTCATCAACCGGAGCGTCTCTCGTAAGTTTGTAAAGGTTCTGCGGATTGTTGTCCGCCCAGTAGTTGTGGTTCTTGTCGTACACATATCCCGGATAACGCTTATACTCCCTAGCAAAGAAGTTGTCATCCTTGGAACCTTCATCCTTCTTGTTCCAGAAATCGATATCAAGCGAAATTATCAGGTATTTCAGATTGAAAAGATGGTTGTTGACATAGTGCAAATAATAATCCCTGATTGCATAAATTGAGTTCGGTGCATGTGCAAGGTTTATCGCAAAATGATTTACATCAAAAAAGCTGGGAGACACGGCATACAAAGGCCTGGACGATCCCATAATAGCAATACGCGTTGCACTCCGATACCTCCAGAGCAGTTCCATTTTGTAGCGGAGCATCACTGCAGAAACAGGATCGTCAAGAGAATTCAAATACACTCCGGCACTATCGGGATCAAGCGTTGCGGCATTCCTCTTGGACATGGAAGAACTCATCCACAATGACGGATGCCACAGTTCAACCCCGCTCACAAGTTCAGTAAGACTGCTATCGGCCATGTTCAGCAAAACAATTTCCGAATGCATCCCGTTCGCATTAGCCAAAGTTGCAACGGCTATTTCTCTTGTAACTTCATTCGAGTAGTTCAGCGCCCATTCAGCATGGTCAAAGGAATATCCCTTGGGAGCAGCAAAAGAATTCACAAGCTTTCCTTCAAGGTCCATCACGAACAAGCGCTCATGTGCGCCATACTTTTTTCCAACAAACTTTTTCCCGGATTCCGAACCGAAATCCAGGAAAAGGATTCGTTTGGTCCGTTCCCTGGACAAGGACACGTTGCAAGCCTGTTCCCCATTGTACCACACAGAATCCCGATCATCGGTCCTTACCCGGAGAAGCTGGGAGCCCGAAACAGCAAAAGAGCCATCCGTAAATATACCACCATGATACGCCCCGTCAAAAAGTTTTTCCGGTTTCCCGAATTTTCCTTTTTCAAACTTGACTTTCCAAGTACTTTTCGAACGCCATTCCGCCTCATTCCTGTTGTCGCCAGAATCCGATACATAAACAATTACCGTATCCCCATTGGACATCACATACCAGCGAGGAATCGACGCATTATCCACATCCAATTTTACAAGATTCGATCCTTTCGCATCCAAGTTGCGCACATATACGCTAGATGGGCCCGACACGCCTTCGAGTCCCGTGCAGAATGCAACCTTAGAGCCATCCGGCGAAACATCCGGATGGTATGCATCCAACGTATCCTTTATTTCCGTAAGGCCAATCACGCCCATCGAATAATCAACAAAGAACAAGTTCCCGGTAAGGTCATCTCGGAACACTAGCTTCATCTTGTCCATATTCGCAACTTTCTTTACCGTTGATGAATTAGCGACAATGAAGGTTTTCGAGAATTGCACGGCACCGGACGCATCAATCCATTCCGGAGAAGGAATGCGTCCGCGAGCAAGACGCATTCCGACATAAGCCGCCTTCGTGGCAGACGTCACCGTATAAACATCCCCACGAGCATACAGGTTGATATTTTCTTTCTGGTTCTTGAAACCGCCCCCCTTGAGAATGCGTTCCCCGACACCATTACGTTCCGAGGCACCCATAAAATCATTTACCGTGGTATCGCGCAAGGGGCCCATCCAGTCATTCACCCATTCAACGACATTTCCGGCCATATCGCACAAGCCCAAGTCATTCTTCTTTTTTTCGCAAACTTCGTGGGATCGATATTTCGAATTCGATGCGTTCCAAGATTCCGAGGAATTCCATCCCTGGCTTGCCGCAAGGACCCATTCGGCCTCGTTCGGCAACCTGTATCCATTCGTTTCGGTCCTAAACACAAGGCCTTCCAGATTGATACAGACCCCATCATCGTCATAAATCGTCTGCAAGTATGTATAGGCAGTATCAAGCCCCATCGAAACGCTCTTGGCATTGGCATACAGCACGGCATCGAAATAGGTAATTTCCGTAGCAGGTAGTTTCGCCGACTTGCATGCGACACGGTTCTTGAGCGCCGACTTCTTTGCACCGACAAGCTTGTTGAACTCGCTGCACGTCACCTCGTGTCTGCCGATGGAAAAATCGTAATCGAACTCCACCCTCATTTTTGTTCGTTCGTTCGCCTTGACCGTAGAATCATCCGTACCAAGCGTCGCATGGGCATTCTTTGCAAATATACGGACCATGTCCTTATCCAACGAATCCTGGCCGAAACCGACCGAGGAAAACTCGTCCGGCAAAAGATTCCCGGCAGCATCGGTATACACATCGGAACAGGAGACAAGGAACAGCGCCAAAACGGACAATGCGAAAAAGAAGGGCATTGAGGTGACGGCCCTTAACCAAGCTGATTTCACAATCGTACGATCCAGCGACATCGCTGTAAATATAAAAAATCCACTGAACCGAAGAGAGAGAGAGGTGATTATCGGTTCAGTGGATCTGTCTAAGAAGACAATCGTTAATTCTTTATGCAGCGGACATAGAACTCGTTGGTTCTCTGGTCGCCATGCATGAGGGCATCGGCCTCCGTATCGGAAACTGCAAAGTAGTAGGCCCCGGATTCCCCGAACTCTTCCGTAGTCCAGAAGCGCCCGAAGTGTTCAGACCAGCCAAGATCCCTGACCCGCTTGGAGCCGTCCGTAATGATGCCGATTCCGTCATTTTCTCTGCCCACGATAGAGCCGTCCGCGGCCATGTGGAGCAGGCTATCCACTTCCCCATACGTCGGAACGTGGAATCCGGCCGGGCAAACGCCCGCAGCCATCGCGGCCTCCCAAGTGAGCGCCTGTCCGCCCGCAGCAAGTTTCTTCATCCACACCTGCGAACCGATAGTCACCGTTTCCACCACGGACGGGTCGAACGGAATGTACGACGAGTCCTTATCGACAGTATCCGCAGGAGTGATCGGAGAGCCGCCCATACCCGAAGAATTGGAAGAAGATACCGACATATTCACCGTAGAGGAAGAACTTTGCATAGAGGCATACGACGAACTGGGCACCGCGTAAGAACTGGGGCTCACGACCATCGAACCCGAGGACACGCCGCCCTTGGGCAAGTCGAAATCAATCACGTGACCACTACTCGGTTCGTCCGCATTCGGACTGGAAGCCGGCTCAACAGTAGTACCCGCATTAACATAACCATTGGAATACGCAACAGAGGAATACTTGACATCGGCCGAACTGGAACTTTCCGTGGAAATAGGATTCTCTTCTTCACCCGATCCCGCTGCATTTGTCGCATCGGCCACAGGACTAAACGCATTCGTTTCTTCCCACGAGCCGCCCGAACAGCCGATTATCGCTAACAGCGATGCCGCACCAGCAATTACTACAAACCTTTTCTTCATACCGCCTCTCTCTTATTTCTGGTCAACGGAAAAAGTTGTAAATTTAATCTATAAACCTGGTCCATACCATCTTCTTCCGTCGCAATGGCAATGATTTTACGACGGAACGAATCCAATTCCGTAACGATGCGCTGGTAAGCCCTTCCCGTAAGCCCCAAAGTAAGCCCCGTAATGTTGCGTTCGGTAGGAGGAATCTCGTCTACAGCCTTCACGGCGAATTCGGCCATCTGCCGATGCATGGCCCTCACGGCAACGGGCATCGCTTCACCAGAAACCTTCACGCTCTTTTCGCTCTGCTCATAGGAATTTTCGGAAGTCTTCTTGAGAAGCCCCGCCTTCACAAGGAAAGCAAGCGTATCCTTCACCTCCTCCGCAGAAATTTTCTGATAGCACAGATGCGCTAAATCACTGGGCTTGGCCCCGGGCATGTTCGCCGCCAGTTCGCGAAGCACGGAATTCTTCCACGATTCATAGAACGCGAAGGCGATGTTGTCCAGAACACGCACCTTATGGGCGTTGGCGATTTCCATCATTCCCTCGTAAGCGCGCTTTTTGTCGGCGTCCTTCTTCGCCTGGTCAAAAGCCACTAAGGAACGGAAATAGACAAGTTCATACCCGGCAAGCCCCATGGCCACGGCCACACGCTCCACCCCAATTTGGCTTAGATTGCTTTTCCCTTCGCAAACCAATTTGAGGTATATGGGCGAAGAGAACCCCGCCAAACGAGAAAATTCACGCCACGAAAACGCAGAACAGCGCTTGCGCTGATCATAAAAGTCCTGCATGTAGGCGCGGTAACTCTCGTATTCGATAATGGGCTTCATAATAACCCTAATATATATTTTCCCTTTCGAAAGTCAATAGGCTATGATACAAATATTTAAAAAATTTACAGAAAACGCCATTTTTGTAGTTAAAAAAGCCATTTTTTAATGTATCATGATACGTTTAAAGCTACACGGGCCATCCACGGTCCAATTGGAGTAGTAATTTTTGGCCTTTGCATCTAGCTTTGGCCCATGCAGCAAGAAAATTTCCCAAACATCATTTCATTAAACGAAATGCGCGAAAATACGGGCGGGAACATCGAACGGATTGAAGGGGATTCCCGCTTTATTTCAAGAATTGTCTCTATCGGCCTCACACCGGGTTCCACTTTTTCACTCCTTAAAAATGATGGTCGCTCCCCCCTACTCGTTTTTTGCCGAGACACGGTTATCGCCGTAAACCGCAAGGAAAGTTCGCAAATTCTTGCGAAGGTAAACGCATAAAATGACAACAACGAAAACGATTGCACTGCTTGGGCAGCCCAATTCAGGCAAATCTACCCTGTTCAACAACCTTACCGGACTCCACCAGCACGTAGGCAACTGGCCCGGAAAAACGGTGGAACGCGCCGAGGGGTTTTTCGATTATAATGACGTACAATATAAGGTAGTCGACTTGCCCGGCAGTTACGGGCTTTCGGCAAATTCCGAAGAAGAAGTCGTTACACGCAATTTTATTTGGGACGGGAAAGCAGACCTGATTTGCATTCTGGTGGACGCTTCACAGCTGGAGCGCAGTCTCTACATGCTCGCCGATTTTGTGGGCATCAAGGCCCCCGTGATGCTTGTGCTGAACATGATGGACGTGGCCGAGGCGGCAGGCAAGAAGATTGACGTGAAGGCCATCGAGAAAAAGTTGGGCGTTCCTGTTCTCGGGTTCAGCGCAGCCGACACAAAGCGGTATCCCGACTTCTTAAAGAAACTGGATGAAGCCATTTCTCACCCTTCGTACATTGATTCTGCGGGTCTCCGTGAAGAAATGATTGGCGGAAACGACTCTCCGGTATATGTGATTGAAAAAATACTGGACGACACGCAATTGGGCAATGTCGAGAACATCTGGCTCGCCGTCAAGCTTCTTGAAAACGACAAACTCGTGCAAAAAGTGGTGAATGACAGCCTTCCGTTTGCCAGACGCAATGCGGTAAAATGCATTTTGAGTAGTGCGGAGGGCCGCGAAGGCGGAATCGCGACGGGCGAAGCCAAGTACCGCTGGATTTCAAAAATTTTGAAAGAAACTTGCAGCGAAAAAACACCCGACAAGGTGTTCGGCAAGTGGGATCGCATCGCGACGCACCGTATCAAGGGCAAGATTTTCTCGTTCGTCATCATGGTAGTGGCACTCCTAGCATGCATGATTCTCGCATTCCCTGGCATGGGAATCGGTTTCGGTTTGCAGCCGGTCTTGCAGTCGCTTGTGGAAAAAGTGGGCGAAGCGCTCGGCTTGTGGACAGTGGTGGTATCGTTCATCAACAACGTGTTGGTAGGCGGAACATGCATTACCATCTGCATGACAAGTTTCATTTTCTCGATAATATTTGTCTTCCGCATTCTCGAAGAAATCGGCTACATGGCGAGATTCTCTTATGCGTTCGACAACTGGCTTTCGCGTTTGGGCCTGCACGGCAAAGCCATCATGCCGCTTTTCTCGGGAATCGGCTGTACGGCGGGGGCCGTCTGCGGCACGCGCGTTCTTGACACCCGCGGGCAACGTCTGTTTGCCCTGGTACTCCTGTGGGCGATTCCGTGCGGAAGCAAGGTGGCCGTGGTGCTGTTCCTGGCATCCACATTCTTCGGTTCTGCGGCGCCGTTCTTTGCCATCGGTTACGTGGCATTGATTTTCCTGTCTTTCTGGCTTTCTTCCTTATTATTCGGCAAAAAACTCATCCCCGAAAACGAGCGCGTGGGCATGATCATGGAATTGCCGCCTTACCACAAGCCGCATTGGAAGATGATCGCCGCAATGGTCGGGCGCAGCACCTGGGGCATTTTCAAGAAAGCACTCAAGATGATTCTTATAGTGGCTGCGATTTTCTGGGCACTTTCTTATGCGAGCGACGGCAACGTCGAAAATACGATTCTGTACAAGATTGGCAACGCGATTGAACCCGTGACGATGTTCTTCGGCATGCGCTGGGAGCTCTTCGTCTCTTACCTGGGAGGAATGTTCAGCAAGGAAGCCTCCCTCGGCATCATGAGCACACTTTTCAACCATACCGGCGAGGCGTTCTCGTTGGTGACCCGTGTGGCAGCAAGCGAAAATCTGGGCGAAGTCTTGGCCAAAACGATTTCAAAACCCGAAGCTCTGGCATTCCTTTTCGCATCCATGTTCAACGTGCCTTGTGTACTTGCCATGGGTACCACCTACCGCGAAGTAGGCACCATCAAGTGGCTAGCAACAATCATGGGCTACTACATTGCACTTTCGCTGGGTCTGGCCTTTATCGGCTACCATATCGGGCTTCTTATTTTCTAAGGGAGAAAGCATATGTCTAATGTGAAAACGACCGGAAAGAAATCTTCGAACACCTTGGTGCGCGACCTAGTGAATGTCGGAATTTTTGCGGCACTCTACATCGTACTCGGATTCATTTCATCGAGTATAGGCTACATTCCGGCGTTTATTGTTGTCTCGACATGCAGTATTAGCCTGGTAACGAGCATTCCTGTATTTTTATTCTTCTCAAAAATAGATAGGCCGATTCCCTGTTGCATGCTGTTTTGCGGCATTTTCGGGGGTGCAATGCTGGTTATGGGACAGGGCATTTTGATGTTTGCAATTAGTCTGGCTGTCGGCCTTGTGGTTGGCTCGTGTCTGAAATTCATCGGCAAGGGCTTTGCAGGTTGTTACTCCGCAAATATCGTACTAAGCCTCATGTCGTCTTCGATGATGCTTCCGCTTTGGACTTCTACTGAAGAATACCTAGAATATACGCGCACTATGTGCGACGCAGGCTACGTGGCGAAACTGAAGGAACTATCTCAAAGTTCTTGGCCTTTGGTTGCAATCTACGCTTTCGGCATTTTGGGTGCCGTTGTGGGCGGGCTCGTGGCGCGTCGCGTGATGAAAAAGCATTTTGAACGCATCGGACTTGCATAGAATTGTCATTGCGAAAAACGAGGTGACGAAGCAATCTAGGGCTGAATTTGTGATTACGTTAGACCCGCGGACAAAACTTTTCTTGGCGATAGTGGCGAACAGCGTCATTATTTCGGCTCCGCTTGTTTACAGCGCTTTGATGTTTGCGGTTCCTGCGATTTTACTTTTATTCGAAAAAAAGTGGAAATTTGTCCTTGCATTCTTCTCGTTGTATCTAGCGGCGGCACTGGGTTTTGAACACCTGAAGACGATGGATGTCGGAAGAGTAGGAACGCTGGCCGTTTCGACGATGATGCTGATTTCCCATATGATGCCTATCGGCATTGTGCTTTATTATGTCATGCAGACGACCAAGGCGAACGAATTCATGGCGGGAATGTCAAAGATGCATATTCCCAACAAGGTGACGATTCCCTTGACGGTAATGATTCGTTTTTTCCCGACAGTATTCGATGAATCGCATGCCATCAGCAACGCAATGAAAATGCGCGGAATTCGTTTATTCAGTTTGCAGACGCTGAAGAACCCGTTTACAATTTTGGAATACCGGCTAATCCCCTTGCTTGTCTCGCTGACGAAAATAGGTGACGAACTTTCGGTTGCTGCATCAACTCGCGGACTGGTCCCCGAAACTAAGCGCACCTGCGTTGTGCCGATCGGTTTTCACGTGCAAGACGCAGTAGTATTTGTTTATTGTATTGCGGTTTTAACATGCTTTTTCATTACGAGCAAATCGAAGCAATCCATTATAGATATTGTAAGTAATCTTTTCAGTTAAAATGAACATCACCCTCAAAAAAGTTTCGTTCTCCTACACCGACAGCATTTACGATGCCGTTCTCAAGGACATAAGCTTACAAATAAATTCTGGTGAATGTGTGGTGCTGGCAGGAGAATCGGGTTCTGGGAAAACAACGATTTCCAAGTTGATTAACGGATTGATTCCACTTTACCACTCGGGAACGATGGCAGGCGACGTGCTCTTGGGCGACAAGAATACCTCCGACATAACGCTCGCCGAGATTTCGAAGTACGTGGGCTCCGTGTTTCAGAATCCGCGATCGCAATTTTTCAATGTCGACACGGATAGCGAAATTGCGTTCGGTTGCGAAAACTTGGGCATTAAACCGGAAGAAATCCGCCGCCGTATAGAAAAAACGGTCACGGATTTTCATCTGGAATCATTGCTGGGTCGTAATATTTTCCACCTTTCGGGAGGCGAAAAGCAGAAGATTGCCTGTGCTTCAGTGGATGCTACGGACCCGGATATTTTCGTACTCGACGAGCCCTCCGCCAATCTTGACTTGAAAACCGTTGCAGACCTTGCCGAAATCATCAAGATTTGGAAATCACGAGGTAAGACCGTTGTCGTGGTGGAACACCGACTGCATTACTTGCGAGATGTCGCTGACCGCATTATCTATGTGAAAGAAGGACACATTGAATGCGAATGGACTCCCGCCGAACTCGAATCGAAGGGCACTACATATACAGCAAGTCTCGGGCTACGCTGCATGAATTTGGAGTCGCTTGGCGAGCCTAATCGTGAAGATTGTCATTCCCGCGAAGGCGGGAATCTCCCTTCTTGCTCACAAACCTCGAATATCGTCTTCAAAGACCTTTGTTTCGCCTACAATCCCAAGTTTCCTATTTTAGAGATTCCGACGTTCACGCTCCCTCGCGGTCAAATTACAGCTCTTATCGGCCATAACGGCGCCGGAAAATCGACCCTCGCGCAATTGGTATGCGGCCTTTGCGGTTCCCGGAGCCAAAAACGCGCCGTCCGCAAACTGGGAACCTACCTGATTATGCAGGACGTGAACCACCAATTGTTCACCGAAAGCGTGCTTGACGAGGTCCTGCTGGGCATGAGCCCAAAAGACAAATCAGCCGCTCTTGAAATTCTCGACTCCCTCAATCTTAAAAGCTACGCCGAAAAGCACCCGATGGCTCTTTCGGGCGGCCAAAAGCAGCGTGTCGCCATCGCAAGCGGAGTCAGTTCGAACCGCGACCTGATTGTATTCGACGAACCTACCAGCGGTCTCGATTATCGACAGATGCTTGCCGTTTCTGCAACGTTAAAAACGCTTGCAAACCGTGGCAAGACGCTCTTCGTGATCACCCATGATCCCGAACTCGTTCTGAACTGCTGCCATCACGTCATCCATATGGACCATGGCCGCATTGTCAACGAATTTCCCCTACAGGGAAACGAAAACAAACTTATCCATTCATTAATGTGCAAATAAAAATAGTCACCCCACATTGTAGGGTGACCATTTTGTTCCAGGATTGGAGCACTACACAAATTAGTCTGCAATCGGGACGATGTAGTAAGCGGTTCCTGTAGTCACATCCATTTCCTTAGTGACCTTGCCGCTGGCGATGTCGTAGCGGTAAATGCCACCACCCTTGCTGTCGGCGTGACCCACGAGGACGCTCTTGTCGTCGGCATCGCGGTGGATGGAGGGCGCAAACCACGGAATGGTCGGAGTTAGACCTTTGACTTTTTCAACTGTCTTTTCATAGACATTGACCACCACAAATTCCCATTCAAAGTTGTTAAAATTGGTCGGATCAGCGAAGTTGCCGAAGAAACCGAAGAATTTGCCGTCACCTATGTAGGTACCACCGACCATCAGGCTGTTGTTGTTGGTTTTCTTGCCGTTGTAGGCGGCATCGTGCATGCGGAAAACCCAATTCTTATCGAATTCAGACTTTCCTTTCTTAATGCGCACCCAGCCTTCCTGATAACCTTCGATAAAGCTGTAGGAAGCATTGGAATAGAAGTAGATATCGCCCTTTTCGTCTACAAATGAGGCAGTTCCGTTCATGTCGTCCATGCCACCGAGAGCCGCCACCTGATCGGTGTAGATGACCTTTTCTACTTCGTCTGCATCCAAATCGATAATCACTACGGAACCACGCGGGCCCGCAATCAAATTGGTAAAATCAACGAACTGGTTAAGCGATACATACATTTTATGTCCATCAATGACTGCGGAACCCGGAACCGTACTCATGGCACCGCTTTCTTCATCCAGGTAGTCAGAAAGGTCGATTGTCTTAACCGTCTTGAGGGTCTTCACATCGACAACCGTGATTGCATCGCCCAGAGCCTGTTCCACGTAAAGTTTTCCTTTCGAGTCCTCTGTACGGAAGAACTTCATGGCGATGGCGTTTGTACCCGTGAACCTTGCTGTAGCTGCAGGCTTGTCTGCCATCTTGAGGTCCTTAACCTCGTAACGGGAAAGCGTACTGTTCATGGCGTCATCCGTTGCAAGCACATAGACGGAACCGTTGAAATAGGCAACGGAGCCAGCGTTCGGGGCTTCAATAAAGTCCTTGACTACCTTTTTCTGGTTTGCAGAAAGCGGAGCAATACCCACAAACTGCGACGTTTCCATCATAAAGGAGAGAAGGTAATTGGATTCGCCCTGCTTTTCTACTTTTTTAGAAGAACTGGAGTTTTTGTCTTCCTTTTTAGAAGAAGAGCTTGATTCATCATCATCCTTAACCGAAGAGGAACTCTTATCCTTCTTCTTCGAAGAAGAGCTTTTGGCATCGGCAGCTTTAGCATTAGTTATTACGATCTCGGCGGAACTGGAACTTGTCGGTTCGTCAGCAGAGGCGTTAGAACTGGAATCGTCACCACAGGCAGCGAGCATTCCTGCCAAAGTTAAAGCAACTAGAGATTGCTTCGCTACGCTCGCAATGACATTGCGTGATATTTTGTTTTTGAAGAGGTTCATTGGGTTTCCTTTTGTTTATAGTGTAAACTTGATTTTGGTCGCAAAAGCACGACCGGGCTTGGATTCGCCATACTTGTCGTAAACGAGTTCATCCATAAAGTTGCGCACTTCGAAATTCCACGAGAGTGTGTTGGCAAGAATTGAATACTCCACACCTAAATCTTGCGAGAAGGAACTAGGAATGGTTCGATCCTGTTTGTTGGAAACTTTCCACGAGTAGTAATATTCATCGGTGTAATTCGCAAGCCAGTAAAGCTTGAAGAAATCATCGCGGAAGAGCAAGTCGCCAATATGGAATTCCGCACCAAAATTCATATAGAGCGTGGGAATATTCGGCACAGTCAATCCCTTTGCAATACCAAACGCCAAATCCGTTTCTCGGCTTTCTGCATCTTGCTTGGTCAAGTTGTAAGAAAGCGAAATGTATTCGTTGATATCGACGGCTGCGTCAATTTCAAAGCCAGTCGTCTTTGTTCCGACGCTATTATAATACGGACGTGGAATAGCAGCGTAATTATTCCAGAAAATACGGTCGTCCATAAGCATGTAGAACCAGTTGAATTCCAAGTGCAACTTGAGCAGCAACGGAATCTGTCGCAAGTCAAGTTCAGTACCCGCCGTAAAGTTGTCGGATTTTTCGGGTTTCAGGTTCGGGGCACACTGCACGTACATGCCGTCGCCAAAGATTTCTTCGCGCGTCGGGAATCGCAGGCTATGCTGGTAGCCACCCTTGACCGCAAACTGATCAATAACAGCCACTTGATCCAGGATTTTCACGCGCAGGTTTTCACTATAACCAAAATCCTTATTGTCAGCATAGTCATCAGTAAGTTGCTGAATTCGATCTTCACCATCATTTTCAGCTTCGATAACGTAATAATACCCCTTGACACCCGCCACATTCTGAATACGTTCATTCCAGAAATTATTTTCGAGAGAAAGGCCCGATACTAACGAATGGCTATGCCCCGGGAACCCTGCGTTGTTGAGTTTTTGGCCTTTAACGGAGCGTTTATCCGTCGGATCCTGCGATTCGTAACGATACAACCCGCTCCAGATGAGAATGTGATTTTGGGTAAAGGCGTAATCAAAGTTCCAAGGAGCGACAAAAGTCTGGTTTTCGCGTTCTATGTGCGAGGCCCCACCCAGTGAAATTTCGCCAAAAGCTTTCTTGCTTTCGCGGAAATTATCCCTCCCCCAGCCATAGTAATACGTGTGGCTTGTATCCACAATAGATTCTTCGCCATACGCATAGCTCAGCGAAAGACCCATCGAAAGTCCCTTCACAAACAGGTTCGCCTTTTCAAGGGAAAGGTTCACTCCATATGACTGCGCATTGGCTGTAGCATTCTCGACGCGGTGGGCATTCGACTGGATTTCTTTATCCATCGCGTTGTAAATCACGCCCAACGTCGACTTATCAAAAAAGAACCTTTCGAACGAGACATACGGCAACAGATTGTAACTGTAATAGCGGTCGTGGTCGCGCGTTACGGTCGTATCCATGTAAGGCGTGGTAAATTCGTAATCGTTGTCGGAGTAGTTGAAGTAGGCCGAAATACCCGTGGCGACGGAGCGGCTCTTGAGCGAATCGACTACCCACACGTATTTTGCATCGAGCGAAGCCTTGTGCGTATTGAAACTCCCGAAGCTATAGGAACCCGTTATGGAACTCTTGGGCAGGTCATGCGTCACGATGTTGATGACTCCGCCCATGCCGTCGGTCGCAAAGCGTTCGGGCACATAACTCTTGTAGATTTCGATGCGGTCAATCTTGTCAATGGGAATATCGTTGACCGAGAAATTACCGTTGCCGTTATCAACCGGGACGCCATCGACAAGAACTTTTACGTTCTTGCCTTCCATGCCGCGGATGTTGATTTTACTCTCGCTGCCCATGCCCCCCGACTGGCGGATTTTCACGCCTGAAGAACGGTTCGTGGCATCAGCGATGGTGGCGCTGGAGCCCTGTAATTCCGTAGCGTCCATCACCTTGACCGATTCGGCCTTGGTTTTCTTGTCGACCGGAGCGGCTTCGTTGAACCCTTCGCCCTCGATGCCCATTTCGTCAAGAACGGTTACATTCGAGTTCTTTCCCGGCGCACTTGCAGGAGCAACTTCATTTCCAGAGGGTTCCTCAGCAAAAATGTCATCGAAATTCGTCACTTCCTCGGAGTTCTCACCAGGGTTCGTCCCCATCGATTCCTGCGCTCGCGTTGCAACCGCCGCGATAGCAATCAAAATAATGGCAATGGTTATCAGTTTGTATACAAAAAAACGTTTCATCGACCCCAAATTGAGAAATTGGGGCAAAAAACATCTACTCCAAAAGGTTTAATGGAAATCCGTTTGGAGTAGAAAAAAAAGTTGATTTTTCCAAAATTTGATTGAGCCCATTTTGGGAGGAAAATAATGAAAAAGAAATCTCTGCTCTCTTGGATTTTCCTGTTTGCCAAAAACAAGAAAAAATACTACATCGCAAGCATTTTCTTTGCGCTGTTGCGCGTCACTTGCGGAATCATCCCTTACATCATTATCGCCAATATCGTACACGAATTGCTTTCGGGCGTGCGCGATTGGGACGTCTATCTAAAAGAATGCCTGATTATTGCGGCATTCTGGTTCGGGAACGTCCTGTTCCACAGCATTTCGACGACGCTTTCGCACGTAGCGACGTTCAACGTTCTCGGCAACATCCGCAAGGACCTTTGCGACAAGCTTTCGCGCGTGCCGCTCGGTTCTGTTCTCGACATGCCCTCGGGCGCGCTCAAGAACATCCTGGTAGAACGCATCGACAGCATGGAAACGACGCTTGCGCACGTGGTTCCGGAATTTACCTCGAACCTGATTCTCCCTGTGCTCATGTTCGTCTACCTTTTCCATATCGATTGGCGCATGGGACTAGCCTCGCTTGGAACGCTCCCGATCGGTATGGTCGCCATGGCAGTCATGTTTGCCGGAGCGCAAAAGTGGTTCGATAATTCTATCCAGAAAACGAAGGCCTTGAACGACACCGCGGTTGAATACATTAACGGCATCGAAGTCATCAAGGCGTTTGGCAAGTCAAAGTCTTCTTATGACAAGTTTGTAGTAGCCGCAAAAGAAGGGAGCGACTGTTTTGTCGAATGGATGCGCAATTGCATTTGGCCGCACGCCCTTGCCATCACGGTCGCTCCTGCCACACTATTGACGGTGTTGCCGTTTGGCGGTTACTTCTATTACAACGGCTCCATTACGGCAGTGGATTTTATCACCGTCATCATCGTTTCGGTGAGTATCATGATGCCGCTCCTTACCATCATGAGTTACAGTGACGACATCAGCAAGGCGGGCGTTATTTTCGGTGAAGTCGGCTCGGTGCTCGAAATGAACGAACTGCAACGCCCCGCGACGGACAAGCGTAAACCCGCCGACAATTCCATCACATTGAAAAATGTCCGGTTCAGCTACCACAAGGGCATCGAAGGCGAAGAAAAGAAGGAGATTCTCCACGGCATCAACATGGTTCTCCCCGAAGGGAGCTTTACCGCATTCGTGGGTCCGAGCGGTTCCGGCAAATCGACGATTGCTCGCCTTATCGCCTCGCTGTGGGATGTTGACAGCGGCGACATCGAAATCGGTGGCGTGAACATCAGGGATCTTTCGCTCGAAGAATACAACCGCCGCGTCGCCTACGTTTCGCAGGATAATTTCCTCTTTGATATGTCCGTCCGCGAAAACATTCGGCTCGGGCGGCCTTCGGCATCCGATGCCGAAGTCGAAGAGGTGGCGCGCCAAAGCGGCTGCTACGAATTTATCATGAGTCTTGAAAACGGCTTCGAAACGATTGTCGGTGGCTCGGGCGCCCACCTCTCCGGTGGCGAGCGCCAGCGCATCGCCATCGCCCGCGCGATGATGAAAAACGCCCCCATCGTCATTTTGGACGAAGCGACCGCCTACACCGACCCCGAAAACGAAGCCATCATTCAGAAATCCGTGGCAAAACTCGTGCAAGACAAAACGCTCATCGTCATCGCACACCGTCTTTCTACCGTCAAAGACGCCGACAAGCTCTACGTCATCAAGGACGGCAACATCGACAGCAGTGGCACGCACCAGGAACTGCTCGAAAAGGGCGGTCTCTACAAGTCCATGTGGCAGGCCCACATCAGTGCCAAGGATTCCGAGGAGGATGCATAAATGTTCGATACTCTCATCAAGTTCTTCAATTTCTGCAATGCAGAAAACCGCCACAAGTTCTACGGCTCTATCATCGTGGGAATCTTCAATTCCTTCTTCATGGCGCTCCGCATCGGTGCCATGGCCGTCATGTTGCAGGGCGTCATTCGCCATGTGCAGGGAATCGCGCCGTTTACCATGGACACCGTCTGGCTTTCGCTTGGGATCATGGTGGCAAGCCTTATCGGCGCGACCGTCACCAAGCGCGTCATGAGCATGTGGCAAACCGAGGGCGGTTACCGCACTTGTGCCTCCAAGCGCATCGAAATCGCCGAACACCTGCGTTACCTGCCCATGGGCTACTTCAACAAGAACAGCCTCGGCTACATCACCTCCGTCACCACCAACACCATGGAACAGCTTGGCGATGTGGCAACACGCGTTGTCATGATGGTCACGCAGGGCATTCTCGACACCATTCTCATCATCGTGATGATCGCCTTCTTCGATTGGCGAATTGCGATTGTCGCGACCATCGGTTTTGCGATTTTCCAATTCATCAACACGCTCATGCGCATGAACGTCCGCGCCGTGTCGCACGAAAAAGTGGAATCCGACAGCAAGGTGGTCGAAAAGGTTCTTGAATACATCCAGGGAATCGCCGAAGTCAAGGCCTACAACATGACCGGCAAGCGTTCCAAGGAACTGAACGAAATCATTGACAGGAATACCAGCGCCAATATCGGCATGGAACTCAAATGCGTCCCGCTTTCGAACTTGCAGACTTTTGTCGCCAAGCTCACGGGCGTTGCCATCATGATGTTCTCGATTCATTTCTACCTGAACGGTTCCATGGAACTTGCCAACTGCGCCGTCATGCTGGTGTGCTCCTTCATGCTCTTTGCGGCCCTGGAACTGGGCGGCAGCTACGCGGCACTCCTCCGTGCCGTCGACATTTCGGTCAACCGCGCAAACGATATCTTGAACAAGCCCACCATGGACATCGACGGCGAAGACATTGCCCCCGCCAATCACGACATCAAGGCCGACACAATCGATTTCGCCTACGACAAACGCAAAATCATTGACAACGTGACGCTTTCCATTCCCGAAAAGACGACTACGGCCATCGTGGGCCCAAGCGGTTCTGGCAAGACGACGCTTTGCCATTTGCTCTCTCGCTTCTGGGACGTAAACGCAGGTTCGGTAACATTGGGCGCCCGCCGCGTGCAAGATTACAGCATGGACAGCCTCATGAAGAATTTCAGTTTCGTGTTCCAGAATGTGTATCTATTCCGCGATACGATTGAAAACAACATCAAGTTCGGGAATCCGAGCGCCACGCACGAGCAAGTCGTAGAAGCCGCCAAGAAAGCCTGCTGCCACGACTTCATCGAAAAGCTCCCCGACGGTTACAATACGGTCATTGGCGAAGGCGGCGCAAGCCTCAGCGGCGGTGAACGCCAGCGCATCTCGATTGCACGCGCCATCATGAAGGATTCTCCGGTCATCATTCTGGACGAAGCGACCGCGAACGTGGACCCGGAAAATGAACGCGACTTGATGCTTGCCATCCAGGAACTGACCCGCGAAAAGACGGTCATCATGATCGCGCACCGTCTAAAGACCGTGCGCCACGCCGACCAGATTATCGTCTTGGACAAGGGCCGCATCGTGGAACAGGGCAAGCACGAAGAACTCGTGAAGAACGGTGGAATCTATGCCCGGTTCATCGATTCCCGCCGTGAAGCCGTCAGCTGGAAACTGTAATGCAGATTCAACTTTCGGACCACTTCACTTACGGGAGGCTTCTTCGCTTCGTCTTTCCGTCTATCTTGACAATGTTTTTTACCACCATCTACAGCATTGTCGATGCCGCATTTGTTTCGAACTTTGTCGGAAAGACTTCTTTTGCTGCCGTAAACCTCGTCATGCCGGTCCTTATGCTTATTGCCGCTCCCGGCGTGATGATGGGGGCCGGCGGCAGCGCGCTCGTCGCAAAATTCCTCGGCGAGGGCGACAACGGAAAGGCGAACAAGGCTTTTTCAACAATCGTGTATGCGACAATCGCTTACGGAATTACCGCAAGCATCACGGCATCCTATTTTATGGAAGGATTAGCCGCATTCTTGGGTGCCGACGGCGAGTTCCTTTCGCAGGCGACTCGTTACGGGCGCATTGCTGCCCTTGGCGGAATCGCCTTCGTGTTGCAGCATCTCTTTTACTGTTTCATGATTGTGGCAGAAAAGCCTAAGCTGGGTTTTGCGCTTACGGTTTTAGCGGGCATCACAAACATTGTACTGGACCTGTTGTTCATTGTCGTTTTAGAGTGGGGCATTTCCGGAGCGGCCTTGGCGACCGTTATCGGTCAGTCCGTCGGAGGTTTCACCCCGTTCGTATTTTTCCTATTGCGAAACAAGACTCCCCTCCGAATCGTGAAACCCGTTTTCGATGGCCGCGCGTTGTCGAAAGCCATGTCGAACGGTGTCTCCGAGCTGGTCACAAACATCGCCATGTCCATCGTAAGCACGCTGTACAATTTCCAGCTCATTAGAATTGCCGGAGATACGGGCGTTGCCGCCTATGGGGCAATCATGTATGTAAGCTACATTTTTTCGACATTCTTTACGGGCTATTCGTTTGGACGCGCTCCCATCATAAGCTACCATTACGGAGCCCGCAACACAAACGAACTCAAAAATCTATTCCGTATGGACTGCATGATTGTTGCGGTTGCGGGTGTCGTGCTCACCGCCTCGTCAGAAGCGTTGGCGTTACCTTTGGCAAAAATTTTCGGCGGCTACGATCCAAACTTGTTCGAAATGATTCGCCACGGCATCGTCATCTATTCATTCGCCTACTTGCTGATGGGTGCGAACTATGCAGGTTCCTCTTTCTTTACGGCCCTGAACAACGGCCTGGTTTCGGCACTCATTTCGTTCTTGCGGACATTCGTGTTCGAAATCATCGCCGTGCTTGCGCTCCCCATTTTCTTCGGGCTTGACGGCATCTGGAGTTCGTGCGCTGTCGCTGAAATCGCCTCGTTTGCGGTTACTGCAATCTGCGTCGTGGCCTTCCGTAAAAAATATGGCTACTGTTGATTTAATATTCATGCAAAATTCTACATTTAAATCATGGACAAGAATGTCATTGCGATTGGTTATGCTATAGCGGCGGCCGCATTTTATGCACTGAATGTTCCCTGCTCCAAAATGTTGCTGACCCACATTTCGCCAGTATTCATGGCGGGACTGCTCTATATTGGTGCGGGGCTCGGAATCGGCATCCTCTACCTGTTCCATATCAAGCACGAGTCCCAATCGGAACGGCTCTGCAAAAAAGATTTCCCCTACACGCTGGGCATGGTCCTGCTCGACATTGCCGCCCCCATACTGCTCATGTTCGGCGTCAAGTACGGAACATCCAGCAACGCATCACTGCTCGGAAACTTTGAAATCGTCGCGACAACACTGATTGCGCTATTCATCTTTAGAGAAAAGGTGTCTACGCGTTTGTGGATTGCCATTTTATTTATAACGTTATCCAGTTTCATTCTCTCGTTCGAAAATGCCGATGGATTCAACTTTTCAATCGGTTCCATCTTCGTTCTCGGAGCGACCATCTGCTGGGGGCTAGAAAACAACTGCACCCGCAAAATTTCGGACAAAAGCACATACCAGATTGTGACCATAAAAGGCCTCTGTTCTGGAATCGGCTCCATCGTCGTTTCGCTTACCACAGGCGAAATGCATTTTGCCGCAAAATACATCCCGCTCGCCCTGCTGCTCGGCTTTGTGGCTTACGGCCTGAGTATTTTCACCTACATCCGCGCGCAACATTACCTGGGAGCCGCAAAGACCAGCGCCTTTTACGCATTCGCGCCCTTTATCGGTGTTCTTTTTTCTGTTGTGCTCCTGAACGAAAAAATCACGCTGCAATACGTCGTGGCGTTCCTGGTCATGATCGCCGGAACCATTTTCGTGGTCTGCGATACGCTTTTGCAAAAATCCAAAAAAACAACAGTATGATTATATGATTTTCATAAATCGGACTATATGATTTTCATAAACTAGACTATTGCTTTTTCATAAAAAATATGCTATATTTAAAGAAAAAGGGCGTTTTTATGATAAAAAGGGCAATTTCAGATACAATTCTAGATGTGGCGACGAGATTTCCCGTGGTAACGTTGACGGGACCAAGGCAAAGTGGCAAATCTACATTGCTGAAGTCATGTTTTGCAGACTATAAATATATTTCGCTAGAAGATCCTGATGTCCGCCAACTTGCCGAAAACGACCCCCGCGGTTTTCTAAGAGAATGCGGAACAAAATGCATTATAGACGAAGCGCAACGCGTTCCGGACTTGTTCTCTTATCTACAGACAATCGTGGATTCTCACGATCAATGCGGGCAATTTATTTTGTCCGGTTCGCACAACTTTCTGTTAATGGAACGCATCTCGCAAAGCCTTGCCGGCCGCACAAGCGTCCTCAAACTTTTCCCGTTTTCCGCCGATGAATTACGGGAGGCCGACAAGCTTCCTAGCGATCTAGACGAGTTTTTGCTCAAAGGGTGCTACCCAAGACTCTATGACAAGAAAGTTACGGCAAAGGAATACTTTACATCATACCTGCAGACGTATGTCGAACGGGACGTACGCCTATTGCGAAACATAACGGACATGGCCGCATTCAAGCGCTTCCTCAAGTTATGCGCCGCAAATGTGGGCGCCGTAATGAACGTCGCTTCGCTCGCCAAAGATGCAGGGATATCCGTCACAACTGCAAACTCCTGGATTTCGATTTTTGAAGCTAGCTTTATACTTCTCCGCCTCCCTCCGTACTATAAGAATTTTTCGAAAAGAGTCGTTAAATCATCTAAAATTTATTTTTGCGACACCGGGCTCCTGTGTAATCTGTTGAACATTTTTAATCAAAAACAGTTGCAAAAAAGCGGATTACGCGGGGCAATTTTTGAAAATTTCGTAGTTGCCGAATACATGAAAAACGCCTTGTTCAAAGGCGAAGAACCGCAACTCTATTTTTGGCGGGATTCAAATCAGAATGAAGTTGACTTGCTTTGCGAAACCGACGGAGAACTGCACGCAATAGAAATCAAGTCCGGCGAAACAAAAAATCAGAAATTCTACGACGGACTGAAAAAATTTGCCGAGGTCTCGGGCATCCCGCTTTCTAACACAAGCGTCATCTACGGCGGAGACGATTCATATCGCGGTGAAAATCAGAAATTCATCAGCTGGAAAGAAATAGCGCCAGCCGTCTGACCTGACTCTTATCTGATCAACTCCGCGAGTTCGCTTTGCGCAGCGGGGTTGTTTGCGTAGTTCCGCATGACAGATTTCATGTCGAGGAAGATGCAGTGAATTTTGTGATAAGGTCGGTTTTCGTCCTTCACGTTTTTCCAGTCACCATAGATATAGCCGACGCGGCACATGCTAAACAAACCACTTTCAGAGAACACCGCGTTGGGAAATTTTTCCTTCACATTTTCCGCACAACACGGCATAATGAATGCATTGTAAACCCCGTGCGATGTCATCCCCGCGAAGGCGGGGATCTCCTTTAGACGCGTTTCCACATATTCCGCATAAGCCATCTGCTTACACACGGATTCGGCCCCCGGCAAATGCGAATTGAAACCAGTCAAGCCGTATTTGTAGTACTTGGAGTCGAGAACGAATGTTCCCTCTCCACACACCATAATCGTATCGGGCCGGAGTGTGGAACGTTTCAAGTCGTTCAGGACTATTTCTTCTTCAGATTCATCAAGTTTTTCATCGCGGCATCCGTCATTCCACCGCAAATGCGGATTAAATTTATCCTTGGCAACTCCCTGCGGCAACTTCCCGAAAATTCTATCAACCATCGCTTCCCACACGGGGGCGAACTTGTTTACCCCAAAATAAAAATCATCTGCCGTTTTCCCGTCTTCGGTTTTATGCCCGGCAAGATACTCCACAATTCGGGCCAAGTCGGCGAGCAAGCGTAAATCACGGTCGTTAAATGTCTTTGCTAGTTTGGAATGAATTGCGTTACAGAACAAGTCGTAATCAAAATCCAACAGCGGCTCTTCGGATGGGTCTATGCCAAACAAAAATCCGAGTTTCATAAGAGCGTCATGAACGCAGAACTTATGGACCTGCGTAATGAGCGTATCTTCGTTATAGCTGACTTTACGGGCGATAAAATCTAGGTACACGAGATTCTGGGCATCTTCGGTAATGACAGGTTGCACGGCCTTGATTGTCCGGCCCCAATGGATTTTCCCGTTTGCGCCCTTTTTGTACAGAATTTCCTTTTCGTCAAGGTAACCGAAATCAAGAAAATTCCGGATAACATTCAAGTACGAAACCATCGGAAATTCAGATTCGCCATATTCTTCTGCAAATGTGGAAATGGACGAATCCTGATGAATCTGTTCCTGCAGCGAAGGGTCAGAAAGTACCATAAAAAGATTGACGACACATTCCCGTAATTCTTCTTCGGGGAGCTCGCGCAAGGCCGGGTCGTCTTTGAAATATCCCAAGGGAAAGGTGATACTTGTTTCCAGCGCTCCATCTTCCTTTGATTTTTCACAACGAATGCCGACGAACTCGGTCTCCGAATTCGCCTTGGATTCGCAGGAACATATTTCGTTTAGCTTTTGCATCAAGGATTACAACGTTGGCGATGCTACAAAAGCGACAAGATTCGCCTTGTCCTTGAAAACGTCAAAGCGTTCTTTCCCTTCAGACGGTTTTTCAAAGGAGTTGATCAACTTTTCCAGAGTATCAATTCCTTCGGCAAATACTTGCGGACGCTTGAATTTGAAAACGTCATCCCACAGGAACTTCAGGACCTTTTCGCCAAAGACCTTGTCGTCAATAATGCCGCCCGCGTTGCTCACGAACCACACGCCAAGCCGTTTATCTTCGGTGCTGGAAAGACCCTTGAGGGTGGCCGTAATTTTGGCGTTGATCCATCCCCAGAATTGTCCCCATTTAATACCGGTATCGTCAATTTCCGCGTTGTACTGAGCATTGACGGTAGGCTTAGTGAGGTCAAATTCGTTGCGGACTAGTTCCATGTCGAAACGGCGCTGGAAGGCATTATCCAAGGTGAACACATTCTGGTCGCTGGTGTTCATCGTCGCTAAGATGGAAAGGTTAGGCGGCAAGCGGATAGCCGTATTCGAATCAAAGCGAATATTCCCAATCTGAATGCTATTTTCAGTTCCCCGAATATAGGCGTTGACATCATCGTTCTGGACAAAATACTGGCTCCAGCCTTCTGTAAACGTATTTGCCGCCGCATTTGCAGGGTCGTTGCCGAGAGAGTCTGTTTCGCCTGTCTTGAGCCTGTCTAACAACTGGAAGGTGTCACCGAAAATGGCAGCCGCATTACCACGGTTGATTTCTTCGATAACCAGGTAAAAATGTTCATTAGGATTAAGGTACGCCCGCTTGATAATTTGCGTAAACGGCCCAGGAGTAAATTCGTAAGTAACATGCCCGTTGACCTTAGGCAAAATCTGCCCGATGAATTCGGCATTAGTGTATTCCGGGTGGAATACGACGCGAATCTTGTTCTTCTCAGGAACATTCTTCAGATTCTCCCTGATTTTATTGCTCTTACCGCAGCCTGGAACACCGTAGTAGATGATTTGGGAGGGGGTGAAATTAGGTAAACTAGAGCCAAGGCCATTATCTGTCCCTGAATCATCTTTTTTCACATCATTGATGGTTGTGTCAACAACCTCTTGAATACTGTCAAAAAAATTTTTTAACGTTATTGCGTCGTAAATCTTTCTGGGATTATTTGGGGAATTTCCTTGATAAACTTCCCATAATTCGCTTTCACGATTTTGATGAACTAATACATATTGATCAGCTCGTAACTGTGTAACTCCTGAAAAAGTTTGATTTGACAAAGGTTTGCCATTTAAAGAATCTAAAAGTAGTAAAAATTGATTGCGTAAAATTCCGCTATTCAATCTGTTTCGGCTTGAGCCAATATATTCATTGGAATCAAATGCTTTCGCTGTATTGATGATGGTCTCATCATTTTTTTGTTTTTGATTAAATCCATATTGACTAAATAATCTATCTGCATCGTATTTTCCAAACATCACGCACCCCACTTTTTAAGATTCTCTTTTTTCTGCGGTTCAGGGGAACTTGCACCCAACGGGAATCCCATCAAGTATTCAGCATTCTTTGGAGCCGGTTTTCCAAAAACCTCTTTGAAATTTCTACAACCTTGATGTTTCATCATTGATGGGGCTGAGTAGTTTGCCATCGTAGTTGGCGTATGAACTAACCCCATCTCTTCACCATAGGTTTTCCTTATCCAAGTTTTCTGTTTTTCAAAAACCTGGAATATTTCTTTTTCCGAAACATCTTCTGTATACGTTCCATTTTCAATGTGGCGATTTACCAAAATCCTAAATGCACTTGCGGCAACAAAAGGCGATTGGGCGTTTCCGACTCCTTTCAGTTGTTCTCGGCGGTCCGCAATAGGAACATCTACACCAAGGTCATCAGGATTCTTACTCCAGTAAGAACCTTTAAATTTGGGAAGGCTAATGATGTGGTCTTTTATCTTTTCAAAAACTTTCTGATTCTTGACCGCCAACAACCAGAAACGGTTACGCTGATGATCGGCTCCAAGATTTGAACAGCTCAAGCGGCAAAACTGAACTTTGTATCCAATAGACTCCAAATCTTCCTTTGCTTTTGAAATAGCGCGTAATACAACATTTTCACCGAAAACAACCGGAGCATCAGATTCTTTGGCAAAGCGCAACATTTCATCCCAAAGGTTTTTCTCTGCGATATTTTTACCATGGGCCGCAGTACTGAAAGCTTGACAAGGAAAACCTCCGCACAGGACATCAAATTTTCCTTTGAATTCTTTGCCCTTTAATGCGCGAAGATCTCCGTAAATTTCAAACGGATTCATCCATCCGTCTTTTTGACGTTGTTTCAAAACCTTCTGACAAAAATCACTGATTTCAACGCCAGCACAACATTCGTGGCCTAATAGTTCACCTCCATAAATACCACCACCAATTCCAGCAAAGAGATGAAATTCTTGAATTTTGGCTTCGGTTGTTGCGGCTTTTTTCTGCGCCATCTTTTCGCTCCGTGTTGAAAGTGAACGAGTTCACTCTCGCGGGAGCGGTTCTGGCCGATTCGCTTGGCCGGGGTGCGGACAAAAAAGAATGGGCGGGGAGCCGACTCACTCCTCGCCTAAAAGCGCGACATTTTCAAAAGAATACAATACACCCGCAAAAACCCGAGCGGATACAGTACGCCCAGGGTACACTACGCCCATGCAACTCACGGGCGACGGCGAGTTATTGTCTTATCCTTAATAACCTTGAAAGTGTCTAGTTTTCAGATGAAGAACAAGAGCAAAACTCAGCGAGCGTTCGCCCCTGTTCAAGCAATCAAAGTACGCATTTTCTAAAAACAAAAAAGGCGTGGAGTTGAATGCACTTACCATCTGAAGGCCTAGACTGCCCGGTTACAATAAGCACAAACAACTCACGCCCCAAAAGGCCGCTTGCATACAGGCGAACTGCGATAAATCAATAAGCCATGTAGCGAGACGATGCGGCTGGCATACGCCGGTCGCAGACGTGAGCGTTCGTCTTATTCTCCGCAGCCTTGAAAGTGTCTAGTTTTCAGATGGAGAACAAGAGCAAAAACTCTATTTTCATTCAAAATATAGATTATTCCGCTATCAAAAGGTGACGCCACGCCCGGAAGGCAAGAAAAAAGCAAAAAAAACGCAGAATTCAACCGCCTGCAGGGGTCAATTTTCCTCAAAATTGCCAAAATTTCCGCGAAAATCGCCGATTGTCATAATATGACATACGAGGAATGTATATTTGTATCGAGAACACTTTACCCCGCCTTTTTTTGCTTGTAGGCGGATTGGAGTAGAAGATGAATAACGAAAACACGTTTTCGATTTTAATGCGCAATGTGGCAGACCGAATTGCATCCGTTCGAAATCATAAAATCATTTTGGATGCCGATGTCGCTTTGTTATATGGTGTAGAGACAAAGCGAATCAATGAGGCGGTCAGGAACAATCCTGACAAGTTTCCCTCGACATATATGTTCCAGTTGTCAAAGGACGAAGTTGAAATTTTGCGGACGAAAATTTCGTCCACAAATTATTCGGCCAAAAGCAGATCTTTACCCTACGCTTTCACAGAAAAAGGCCTCTATATGCTTGCGACAATCTTAAAAAGCAAGACGGCGACAAGGAGGAAAAGCATTCGAAAATGCAGCATTTCGGAGAGATTCTCACAAACATCGTTATGCCGGATTTAGAAACAACGGAAACAGAATCCTCGCTGGAACTGAACTTTATCATAGGCAAGATAAAACATTCCGTAAAGCGTGTTAAGCGATAGATGAAAAACGGTGCAATCAGCAAGCCGCCATCCTTTAAGACGCGGCGGATTTCCGCGTGCGCATCGAGAATTCATAAACCGGTGCGAAAACATCCCAAATATTCTTGTTCATAGCAACCTCTACCGAGGTAAAATATAGTTATAGGCAAATACCGCATTTTTGCGTGCTACGGCATTATCGAGAAATTCGAACATCGTGCGGTAAGCGAAATCGCGAACGTCCTTACGGGAAAGGAATACGTCGTGCATTCCGTCTTCAACAGTCACTGTCGTAACATCAGGCCCTAGCTTGGGAGCCCATTTTTCTAAGAGATTCACATCGAGCAAGCAGTCGCAGCGCATGTAGTCTTCGTCCCATTTAACGTTGTTGACCGTGCATCCGCTACGCATCATAAGTATGGGAGACTTGATTTGCATCCCGTTATGGATCCACTTGATTCCCCTTGTGGTCGCGCGAAGGAAACCGAAGTATTGCTGCGGCCATTCGGCGCTCTTTAATTCCGTGTTGAATTCCCATTCGCCTCTTTCAGTCTTCAAAAGAGACGTGTTGTACTTGGGAGATTCTTGTTTTGGTGCCGGAGCATCGGGCATGAGGAGCGCGACGTCCGAAAGAACGGGGAATGCCACATTACGGACAAACCAGCTGTTTTTGTAGTCGAGGAAGGGACTGTTCAAGACAAACGCCGCAAAATCTTCGCTATTGCGCTCATTCAGGTAATTCGGCGTAATCAAGCCTCCATTGGAATGCGCGATAATGACAAACGGCAGATTGCTCGAAATGGAATTCCCAGCAATCTTTTTACTGAGCGCCACAGCGGCATCTAATTCGGCATAGTATTCCTTGACGCTGCGCATATCGGAACGCGGTTCCCCAGCGCGGTACGAACGTCCGTTGTAATGCAGGTCTATCGCAAAGAAAGCGAACCCGGCAGAATCGGACTTTTCGGCCAATTCTTCTTGGAAAAAGTAATCGTTGTATCCGTGTACATACAAAATAATTCCACGCGGGCTAGAAATCGGCGACACAGCGCGCGGCGAACTCCCGAAGGGATATTCAATTAACGTCGAATGGAAAACCTTGTCGTAGGGTTTCACTTCAATCGGATAAATCGTGTAAGGAGCGCCAAGTTCCGGATCTACCGACTTTTGCGGCAGGGAATTATCAACAAGGGTCTGCAAAGCCGATGTCGTAAGGGGTTTACTGTAGGCCTCATCACGTTTCTTTTCTTTGCAGGCAGCAAGGCATGCGTTAGCTGATGTGGCAGAAATTAATACGGCTAAAGCCGAGGCAGCGATTATTTTTAATTTGTTCATGCCAGAACAATAATAAAGCGGGCAAATCCGTTCTACTCCAATTAGGCCAAACGAAATCCGTAGGGATTATTCACACAAGACATTTTGATGACAAGGCGAATTTTATTTTTTTTATAATATTCCCATTCGTCTTCCGCATAGCATTAGAAAGTCCACGGAAATACTTTAATGTAAGGGCAACCAACGAATCCCCTTCGGGGCGAAGGCTCGCAACGCATTGCGAAAGCGCCGATACCGCGGAAAGTTTCATAGCTTGCAATATCCCGACAAGCAAGGCTCCTTCTGTTATGCCAAAAGAAAATACAGAATAAAGAACCTTGCCAGAGGGGACTAGAATATTTGCAAAGACAACGAAAAGCCACATAACAAGATGCGGAGTAAGCAGAATTTTTCGTCCCGAAACTCTTTGAGCAATTACAGAAGCGACAAGGCACACCCCTAGGATTTTCAAGTCATCCAGCATCAAGATAAACACAGCAGCAATTGCTATTACGACAGCAGTTGTAACCACAAAGGATTTTTTATGAAGGCAAATTTTCGATGCATTTTCACTCAATGTCGGGGCAATTTGGGGAATATGTAAGTGAAGTGCCATAAAAGCCGTAAGGATTCCCGCAAAAAGCGAAAAAAGAACCATAGGGCCAAGCAATGCATACGTACCCTCACCCAGATAAAGGCTCGCCAAGGCTATTTGCACAACAGAACTTGCCGAAGCACCCGCTATCGAAATTCCATAAAGAGAAATAAATCTTATTTTCCCTGAATTTCTCCAGCTAAAGAGGTGATAAAGAGTATACATGACAATCGCTGAACTCACAGACTGCCCCAACGAAAGCAAGAAAAACGGAGTAAGTAACGTCCCCGCCATAAGGGATGCCGCAAACGCCTTTATCACCGAAAGCAATATGTAAGAAGGGAATGGCAGTGTGAAGGACAAAAGCATTACGACATTGCCTAGCCCAAGCCTAAAAAAGGGAAGCGTTCGTGGAAGGAACATCTCGGCATACGAGAAAAGCAGAGCCAAAGCGCCTAGATAAGCGATATATTCTTTTTCACGCATCCATTTCGATGTCTGTTCATTGAGCAATGGCATCGTAGCCCTCCGAATCTTCGACATGGACAATAACCTTGTTGGGGAGGCAAACTAGCGTTTTACCGAATCCTTGGCGGATGCAAGTTTTGTTCTTGCATGGAGAACTTATAATATGCGTGCGCCCACCCTTAATTTCTATGACCGTTTCACCAAGATGTCCTTTGACGCGATGGATTCCGTCTTCCTTTAAACTGAACTCATAAACACCGCCTTCAGCATGCACCGTAATCTTATCACCCGACACGCGCAGGGAATCTTGCATGACATAAATTGCACCAACGAGAATCAAGGCAAAAAGCAGATAATCTAAAGGTCTTGTCTCTTGAAAAATTTTTGTAAAAATCCATTTTGCACGCATCGACACCAAATATAAATTCTAAATTAAGATTTGTTTAGACCAGTCTAACTTATGAAGTTCATTATCGCAAAAAAATATCTACCATTCACATTGGCCGCGTTGTTTTTTATTTCTTGTTCCAAAGAAGAAACCGCAAAGCCGGCCCCCTCGCCATCGGAAAACGTAAAATCCTTTGAAGCCATGAACACCTTCATGACCATCAAAAGCTACGGCCCAAATGCCAGCGAGGCAAACGATTCCGCAGAAGTTCTTGTACAACAACTGGAATCATTACTTTCTACCACTAGGGATTCTAGCCATATTTACAAGCTGAACCACTCCGAAAGATATCCCGTGCAAGTCGATGCCAAGGTTAAGAAACTAGCCGATTTCTCCTTAGAAATGGCCAAAGAGACAGACGGAGCTTTAAATCCCGTACTCTATCCCATTGTACACGCCTGGGGGTTTACCACCGAGAATTACAGGGTTCCCTCTGACAGTGAAATACAGAATATTTTGCCCTTGACTGACTACAATCAGGTCAAAATTTCGGAAACCGGAATTTCAATGAAACCTGGAATGATGATGGATCTAGGAGCCGTCGGAAAAGGATACACCGGAGACCAAATTCTTGCCTTGTTAAAATCCAAGGGAATGACTTCGGCCATTCTGGATTTAGGCGGCAACGTCCAGACTCTCGGGTGCAAAAAAGACGGGAAAAAATGGAAAGTGGGTATCACCAATCCTTGGGACGGTCCCCCTATCGGAGGCATAGAAGTCTGCGACATGGCCGTTATTACCAGCGGAGGTTACGAAAGATTCTTTGAAAAGGAAGGAAATCGTTACATTCACATCTTTGACGGAAAAAAAGGAAAAACCGTAGAAAACGGTTTGTCGGCGGTTACAATTATCGCAAAAAGCGGACTTTATGCCGATGCACTGAGCACCGCCCTATTTGTCATGGGCGAAGAAAGCGCCATTGAATTTTGGAAAAAAAATCGTAACAAATTCCAGATGCTTTTGTTGCGCGAAGACAAAAGTGCTATTTACACTAATGAACTTGAGTCTGTTATAAAATTTACCTATAACATAAACAATAGAATAGTCATCGACTAGTTATTTATTGGCGACAAAATTTTATCGCACATCAATTTTTTTTAAATTAGCCTCATCTAACAATAACTTAGCCCAGTCTAACCACGACTGGCAGTCCAATGAGGTAAAAATGAAAAAAACAACCGCTATAAGAACGGCAGGATTATCCTGCGCGCTCGCATTCGGCCTGACCGCATGCGGTGACGATGTCACCAAGTACTACGATTCCGAAGGGAGAGAAATGTCAGTTACTGACACTCTTCTAGTAAAGGAAGTCATCACAGACTACGATACCATCGTGGTAACCGAGGTGATTACTAAAAAAGACACCATAAAGGCGACCGATGTCATCACGAAAAAAGACACCATAAAAGTGACCGACGCCATCACTAAAAAAGACACCGTGAAAGTGACCGACGTGATTACGAAAACGGACACTGTGAAAACAACCATTGTCATAAAGGACACTATCCGCGATACCATCAAGGTGGAAGTCATTCCCGAGATCCCGGAAGCAGACCTAGTCTATGGTACAGTAAATTTGACCTATGCTCAGTTCTACTATGGAGAAGTAAACAACGTAGATCCAGAATTGTACGCTACAACTGGAATTTACGACAAAGCAAGCATCCCCGATTCATTTGATGGTTATGACGCATTCACCAGCGCAACCACAAACAAGTACAAGAATTTCGGCCAGCTCGACGCAGACGTTGGAGAAAAAACGACCGAACTGAAGGGAGTCAAGGCTGTAAATGTGGCCATCAGCAAAGCCCTTTACGACGAAGTGAAGAACAATGGATCTGAAAACGATAATAGTGATTTGTACAAGCTCGTTTCCGCAATAACTGTCATCGAAGACGCTCCAGCCGAATATAAGGTCATCAACTCCAGCGGCGTATTGAGCAAAACCATCGGAAAGACCATCACGCGAGCAGCCTCGCCTACAATCACCTCCAGCTCTAACTGGGGTAATTACATGGTTGTCATTCCAGGCATAGACATTACGGAAGCCAACACGAACAATTTACAAGGTATCGTTTTGGAAACCGAAGACGGCGAAAGCTACGGACTCATTCACCTCGGAAACATCTGGATGGACGTCCGCGAATTCGCATTCAGCGTCACCGAATTCATGGGCGGACACGGTGCGCAGCCATACAAAGCGACCACAGATATCGCAGGCAAGCGCATTTCTTCCATCCGTTACCTGCTCAAGGACGCTCCCGACGTCGTCTTGTCTACGAGTCTCTATATTCCCGTACAGGTTCCCGTTACGGCTGCCGTCGCCGAAGATAACGGCAGCATAACCTTCACGGCCGACGCTGCTATCGGCAATTACCGTTCTGCCAGCCTGAAGCTGGTCAGCTACTCCGTTGGTTCTGGCAGGAACGCGGTGACAACAAATATCGCTAACGGTAGCGCCTTCAGCACTCGCTCAACCAGCATTAAATTCCCGACAGACGGTCTCAAGGCTGGCAGTTATACATTCACATTCGAAGATGTCAACGGAATTGCCGCTACATGCAATGTCAAGGTAACACTCGAACAGGACGGAGCACCGGTTGAAGACCTGTCCGGTATACTTTACGGCACGGTGAACCTGACTTATGCGCAGTTCTTTAATGGCGAAATCAACGATATTGCCGCAAACGAAACCGCGACTGCCGGAAACTACAACGCAACAAGTGTTGCCGCTTGGGTCGAAGAAGATTACGACGCATTCACCAGTGCGACAAAGAGCAAGTACACCTTCTACGGTCAGGTTGACGCAGAAGTCGGCGAAGCCACATCTCAGTTGAAAGGCGTAAAGGAAGTGAATGTCGCCATCAGCAAGGCTCTTTATGCCGATGTGCAGAAGAAAATTGCAGCAGACGCCCAAGAAACCGACGGAAACGATCTCATCGCTTTGGTCAAGGCCGCCACATGGGGAACAGAAAAGCCCGCAGAATACAAGGTCATCAACCCTGACGGATCCGTCAGCAAGACCCAGGGTGTAACCTATAGCAGAAAAGCATCCACTGAACCCACCATATCAACTTCGTCCAACTGGGGTAATTACCTGGTTCAGGTGAATGGAATCGACATTGTCGAAGCCAACATGAAAAATCTGCAATCCATTATCCTTGAAACCGAAGATGGAGTAAAATACGGCCTTATTCACTTGGGCAACATCTTTAACAACGCTGGTGAGTTCGCATTCAGCGTAGCTGCCATGACGGAACCTCACGGCAACCATGTTCCATACTTGTCGACTGAAGATATCGAGGGCAAACGCATCGTCAAAATTCTTTACATGCTGAAGGACGCTAACGACATAGAAC
Organism: Fibrobacter sp.; assembly: GCA_017412605.1. Classification (GTDB taxonomy): domain Bacteria; phylum Fibrobacterota; class Fibrobacteria; order Fibrobacterales; family Fibrobacteraceae; genus Fibrobacter. The sequence continues at coordinate 222,921 of JAFPWY010000008.1, forward strand.
TTTCGACTAGCATTTATGTGCCAGTTCGCATTGGCGTAAGTGCAAATGCTGAATCCGTTTCCGTGGGCGATGAAATCACCTTTACGGTCGATGACGCGATTTCCAACTACACAAGCGCCAAGCTCAAGTTGGTAAGCTACACAGTGGGATCCGGCAGAAATGCAAAAACAACTGCTATCGAAAATGGGGGAACGTTCAGTTCTAGGGCAAAGAGCATTAAATTCGACACCTCCGTGTTGACAGTCTCCGAAGAAACCTCTTACAAGTTCAACTTTACTGATGCCTCCGGAATCCTCTCCGGGACGTCGGTAACGGTAGCTGTTAAGCCAGCATCTTCTGAAGAATAACCTCTAAATTCCACCTACAAAAGCCGCAAAGAGAAATCTTTGCGGCTTTTTGTATAGACAGAAAACCCGCCGCGGCATTCGCCGGGCGGGAGATCAACCCATCTTTCGCCTTCAAGGAGACACAGCCAAAAAAACGAAAGAGGAGATTTTATGGCAAAAAGTATTAGTTTTTAACTAGAAGCTGAAAACGGATTCAAGTCCAAAGGTAAGCCCTGTATCGTCGCCAGCGTCATCCCCAACAGGGATATCCACCATGGCAAAGCCTGTGACTTCAAGACCTTCCACCGGAGTGAAGTAAACACGGAGACCGAAATCGAACGTTGAAGTATCGTCATTCTTGTCCACGGTATTCGTGTGATATTCCAGCGGGAGTCCCAAGGCCAGCGCATCCATGACACTTACACCCGGTTCTGCGTAGGCAAAGAAGTATTCCGGAATTTCTTCGCCATGATCAGTCGGTTCGTCTTCGTCAAAGTAAGCGTAGAAAGCAGCGCCCTTCACGTTCACATTGCCAATTTCGAGCGAGGGTTCAGCCAAGAAAGCGTGCGTCGCCTTCGGAGAATCCTCACCGAGGTAATCCGAATGCAGGCCATAGACGGCATGCAGGCCGAAAGCACCGAACTTCAGATTCGCATCGAGACCGGCGTGCAGCTCATTGTGTTTCGCTTCCTGATAGGACTTGTAGTCCACATAGGGGCGCAGCACATGTTCGCCGAGGCCGAGTTCGTAAGCAAGGTGGGCATCGTAAGCAACGCCTACACATTCCTCTTCATCTTCTTCTCCGGTGCAAACCTGGTTGTCGTTATCACCACGACCAAAGCCGAGGCCGACAATCAAGCCATTGTAATCGACTTCAACGCCGCGGATATCGTGTTCTGCCATGCCAGCCGCATTGTCAGCCGGATCGTCATAACCGTAATAATTCAGGAATGCGCCTTCCGAGAAGGTCAAATCGCCGAACTTCACCGCAGCATTTTCGCCATGCGTATACTGGATAAATGCTCCATTGTAAATGGCAGTGGGGTCAGTCGTCTCGCCATCGGCTTCGAGCTGCACCGATGCAGACCACTTTTCATTAAACTGGACATCTACATTAAAGTCAAAGGTCGATGCGTAACTATGGCTCTGTTTATCGTCATTCAACACATCACCTGTATAGGCATCAAATTCTACTTCGCCAGAGAATTTGACTTCGGGGCCCTTAGATTCCGCAGCAGCAGATTCCTGAGCAAGCGCGGGCATTGCGAGGATTGCAGCGGCAGCAAGGCTGAATAAAAGATTAGACGACAAACGGTTTTTCATGATTTACTCCTTTGACGGATTTCTGTTTTTTGTCATTTTTGTAACACTCCGTCTACTGTTTTACAGTTCATGTTACAAAAACGGTTGGCATTCATTCTTTCACGTATAACGATGCAAAATGCATGCCAATTTTTGTTCATTACATTTATTAGTCTAGTCTAACTCAAACTTTTTAATTAAGGGCTGGCAGGTTTCGGGCCTACCAGCCCTTAATGATTCTTGATTCTAAGAATGATTAATCTTCGAAGCGTTTTTCCTTGTTAGCCTTCATACCGAAGAGCTTGAGGAAAATTCCCGTACCCACGAGCACTGCGATGGCTGCGACAATCCACGTCACGTTTCCGCCAACAGGCACTTGGTAAAGGAGCACTGCAATGGCCCAAGCAAGCAGTGTCTGCACGGTCGCCATGAGAACAGCGAGGCCGAGGCCGATTTCGCGGGCGACGACACCCATCGCAGCAAGGCAAGGCACGTAAAGCAAGATGAAGATGAGGAACGCAAACACCTGCCAATTAAAGCCATCCACCGGGGTACCGTTCTTATCCGGATTGTGGAAGTAAGAGCGGAGGTTCGCGTAAATGTCGGCAGTTTCGGAAAGGTCGCCTTCTTCGAGAGCGCCCATTTCGTCTTCGGAGAGTTCGAGGCCTGCGGCAGCGAGTTTTGCAAACACGGCTTCGCGGGTCTTTTCATCCTCTTCTTCTTCGCCGAAGGTTTCGATGGCTGCATATTCTTCGCAGGTCAGCACCTTGGCGTCGGTAATCTTGTCAAGAGTTTCCTTCTTGAGTTCGGCAGCTTCCTGGCCTTCCAATTCGCCGGTGGTTCCGAGCGGGTCGGTGAGCGAGCCAAAGACTTCGGCGAGGTTAGCGGGAATCGAACCGAGGGCTTCGAGCACGGCCTCCTTGATGTCGGGAGCGCCGCCTTCTTCCTCTTCTTCGGCGGGGCATTCGTCGATGCCTACGATAAGGGGCTTTTCTTCGGCAGGAGCGGCTTCGGCAACAACTTCTGCGGATTCAGCAGGTGCTGCGGCACTATCGGCAACCACTGCGCTATCGGTTACAGCGGAATCAGCAGCTGCAACAGTCGAATCGGCCTTCACGATATCCGTAGCGACAGAGTCAGCAACCGCCACTTGTTCCGGGGCGGATTCTTCAGCCTTCGGTTCTTCAACAGGTTCCGCAGCCTTATTTTCTTCTGCAGGCTTAGCCTCTTCAGCAGCCTCTTCGTTCTCACCCACCATCGAATACAGCGAGTTCATGGTACCGATAACGGCTTCCTTGGCCAAAAGGCCCGTGAACAGAGACACAGAGGCCGGCCAGTTTTCCTTTTCGACACCGAACGGTTCGAACACCGGCGTAATGGCCTTACCGATTACAGAGAGCAAGCTGTTTTCGGAGTCCCCGTTACCGGCAGTGAATTCATTAGCAGTGGAAATCTTGGATTCATCAACCATGAATCCTTCGGGGAGAGCGACATTTTCAGCTTCGCCTTCCTCGTTTTCCTTAACCATCTGGAAGCCATCTTCAGACTTGACGATTTCAGTCTCGGTACCGTTCACATCGACATACATCTTTTCCACGATGCCGAAACTGTTGAGGAAGCCGAGAACAGCAACCGCAAGCGTAATCACCTTACCGGCACGCCAAATGTAGTCACGCAGGCGCTGCCAGCAGTGGATCATCAAGGACTTGAATTTGGGCAAATGATACGGCGGAAGTTCCATCACAAAGTTAGAGGCCTGACCCTGGAACAGGGACTTCTTCAAGAAGAGGCCGTAGGCAACGGCGAACAGCACGCCAGCGAGGTAAAGCAGGAACACGACCGTGCCCGCCATCTTGCCAAAGAATGCCGCCGCGAACAGCGCATACACCGGGAGGCGAGCGCCGCAGCTCATGAACGGCACCAGGAAGATGGTGAGGAAGCGTTCACGCTTGGATTCCAGCACGCGAGAGCCCATAATGCCCGGCACGCCGCAACCGAAGCCCACCATCATCGGCACGAAGGCACGACCCGGGAGCCCGAGGAATCTCATGAAGCGGTCCGCGACGAAAGCCGCGCGGGCCATGTAACCCGAGTCTTCGAGGAACGAAAGGCACAGGAACATGAAGAAGATGACCGGAATGAAGGTCGAAACCGTCTGGATACCGGCACCGATACCGTCGGCGAGAATTGCCGTGACAAAAGACGGGCAACCAAGCACATCGCCCAGCACGTAGCCGAGGCCATCCACGAAAATCGCACCGAACAACACATCAAAGAAATCAATGAATGCAGAACTGATGGTGACCGCAATCCAGAACACCAAATACATGATGACAAGGAAAATCGGGAGAGCGGCCCAACGGTTCAAAAGTACGGCGTCAAGCTTGTCCGAGAAAGTTTTCTTGGCACGCTTCTCCACAACAGCCTTCCCCGCCACTTCATGCGCAATGGAATAGCGGTTTTCGGCCATCGCGAACTCCGGCTCTTCGCCCAGAATCTTCACGACATCGGCCTTATGAAGCGTTACGCCCGCTTCGGCAAACTTGTCCGCATAACTCTTCTGGTTGCCCAAGTACATGAGCGAAACCCAACGGGCATCCGTCGCCAAGAGTTCTGCAACCGGAGCCACCTTCGGCTCCAAGACCTTCACAGCCTCTTCGACCTTATCGGCATAGGCAATCTGCTTCGGGACCGGCATCGGGCTTGCTAGCACATGGCCCATCTGGCTGATAAAGTTAGTGACGCTCTTTTCGCTCACAGCAGAAAGCGGAATGCACGGTACGCCGTAGAAATCAGAAAGTTCATCGAGGTCCAGCTGGATTCCACGATTTTCGGCGATGTCCATCATGTTGACGGCAATCACCATCGGAATCTTCATGTCGGCAAGCTGGCTCGTGAGGAACAGGTTACGTTCGAGGTTCGTTGCATCGACAATGTTGATGATCAGGCTTGCTTCGCGGCTAAGCAGGTAGTCGACAGCGGCGCGTTCGTCTTCAGCATTTGCGAACAAAGCGTAAGTACCCGGAAGGTCCACCAGGCGAATCTGGCGGTCACCTAGTTCAAAGTAGCCTTCCTTCTTTTCGACAGTCACGCCGGGCCAGTTACCCACATGCTGACGGGCACCCGTAAGCGCGTTGAAGAGCGCCGTCTTACCGCAGTTCGGGTTACCGGCAATCGCAATCGTCAAAAGTTTTCTTGCGGCCATTATACCCTCCTCAGCTTAAGAACGTTTGCTTCTTCCTTGCGCAGCGAAAGCCTGTACGAAAGTACTGCCACCTCGATCGGGTCGCCGAGAGGGGCCGCCTGCAAGACTTCAATCTGCACGCCACGCACAAGCCCCATCGAAAGGAGCTTGGACTTGTAAGCGGAATCGCCTTCGTTATAGCCGACGATTTCCACCTTGTCGCCACGTTTTAAGTCTGAAAATTTGGGATCCATATCCCATTTCTTTGCAGGGGTTTTGCCTCCGCATCCACAATTACAACTCATTTTTTCCTCTTTTTGAGATGTTCCACAGATTTCATATACTCTTCGATTTTGGCGAGCGTCTCGGCCGAAAGGATATGTTCCATATTGCAAGCGTCCTCGTTTGCCGCTTCCTCCGACACTCCCAAATGAATCAAAAACTGCCTCAGTAAAAGATGTCGGCTCAAAATGGTAACCGCGACTTTTTTCCCTTCTTCGGTGAGTTCCACGCCGCTGTAAGGCTCCTGCGACACGAGCCCCTGTTTCTTGAGTTCCGCCACAGCGCGCGCCACCGAAGGCATTTTTACGGTTAGGGCGGCAGCAATGTCCCTGATTCGGGCGATTTTGTTGGTCTGGAGCAAAACGTGAATCACTTCCAAATAATCTTCAAGACTCTGAGTTAGCTTTGATCGTTTCATTCTACGCCTAAAAATGTTTTCCTAGTCTAATTAGACAAGGCTAATGTAGAAAAAACAGAATAGTTCGTCAAGGCTAATATTGTTGGTTTAGGAAAATTTACTTAGATTTAGCTAAAATTGTATCAAAATAAAAAGAAAGGACGAAACAACCCATTTCGCCCATATATATGTATTGATTACGATTATGCCTATTTTTTCGTGTTTTTTGCGGCCTTGGCCTTCTTGCCCGCAGCAGGTCCCTCGGCAGGGCCCATGAAGTCCTCGATTTTGCCCAGTGTTTCGCCCGAAAGGATGTGTTCCATGCAGCAGGCGTCCTTGTCGGCAATGGCTTCGGAGACGCCCAGTCGAATCAGGAAACTTTTGAGCAAAAGATGTCGGTTCAGAATCGCGGCGGCAACGCGCTGGCCTTCTTCGGTGAGTTCCACCCCGCCGTACGGTTCCTGAGTCACGAGCCCCAGCTTCTTGAGTTCAATCATCGCCTTGGCCACAGACGGCATTTTGACCGAAAGAGAGGCCGCGATATCCTTGACACGGGCAATTCCGTGGGCGAGGCGCAACATGTGCACCATCTCCAGGTAGTCTTCAAGACTTTGGCTGAGTTTTGTGTTTTCCATTCGCGTCCTCTTTTGAGGTTAAACCGACCTAACCAATATAGGAAGGCTAGAATGTTCGGTCAAGGGCGCTTTTTACGGAATACGCCGTTTTAGCGGCGTCATGCTCTTGGCACAAATCGCCATGGTCGAGAGGTTGTGCAGCAGGGCCGAGGTCGAGGGGGCCAGCAGGCCGAAGAAGCCTGCCACGAGCAGCGACGTGTTGAAGGCGACGATAAAGCGGTAATTCGCCTGGATACGTTCCATAAGCTGGACGCTCAATGTACGGAGTTCCGCAAGGTCGCGCAGGTCTTCGCTGCGGAGCGTCACGTCGGCGGTTTCGCGGGCAATGTCGCTCGCATCGCTCATGGCAACCGACACGTTCGCAGCAGCAAGAGCAGGAGCATCGTTGATTCCGTCGCCCACCATAACCACGCGGCGGCCTTCGGCCTTCATTTTTTCCACATAGCGGTGCTTGTCTTCGGGCAGCACCTGCGCAAAGAAGGTATCGATGCCCAAAAGTTGCGCCGTGCGTTCGGCGGACTTCTGGCTGTCGCCGGTAATCATCGCCACATGCTTGATTCCGCGTTCACGGAGCATGCGGATCGCTTCGGCCGCTTCGTCCCGCGGAGGATCGCTAATGCAAAGCACACCCGCAAGGTTCCCGCCAATGGCAAGGTAAATCACGGATGCGGCTCCGGCGAGTTCGTCGATCCTTTTCTGTTCCGCCTCGCCCACTGCAATCTTCTCATCTTCGACAACGAAATGCTTGCTACCGATGACGGCACGTTCCCCGTTCAGTGTGGTCGCAATTCCATGCGCAACGATGTACTGAACGTCGGCGTGCTCTTCTTCGTGATCGATTCCCCTGTCGAGAGCCCCGCGCACAATGGCACGAGCCATGCTGTGCGGGAAATGCTCCTCGATACAGGCCGCGATGCGAAGCACCTCCTCTTCGCTACGGCCTTCAAAGGGAATGACACGTTCGAGCTTAGGTTCTGCTTTGGTGAGAGTCCCCGTCTTGTCGAAAATGATGGTGTCGGCAAGCGCAAATTCTTCCAGATACTTGCCGCCTTTTACGGTCATGTTGCGGTCGGCCGCTTCGCGCAGCGCCGAAATCACCGAAATCGGGGTGGATAGCTTGATGGCGCAGGAATAGTCCACCATCAGAATCGAGACGGCCTTGGTGATGTTGCGCGTAAACAGGAGCGTGAGTCCAAAACCGATAAAACTGAACGGCACAATTCCGTCGGCAAGCCTTTCGGCCTTGCTCTGGATAGAGGCCTTGAGGTCTTCGGACTGGTCGATGAGTTCGATGATTTTTTGAATTTTTGTGTTGCCATTCACGGCCCGCACCGAGACAACAATCGAGCCTTCGTCGAGGATGGTCCCTGCAAATACGGTTTTCCCGGCGGACTTGTGGACAGCCTGCGATTCGCCCGTCATGGTCGCCTCGTTCACGAAGGCATCGCCATCGACAACGGTTCCATCCACAGGAATCATGCTGCCGGAACGAACGCGCACAAGGTCGCCTTCCTTGACATCTTGCATACGCACCTGGACATCGACGCCGTCACGGACCACCCACACACGGTCCACCTTCACGGCAAGGCTTGCGGTAAGGGCCGTGCGGGTACGCGCCTTGGTGTAATCTTCCAGAAGACTGCTGACACTCAACAGGAACATGATGGTTCCCGCCGAATTGTAATTCCTCTGCAGAATGCTTGCCCCGATGGCGGCCCCGTCCAACACTTCGACGGTGAGCTTGCCCTGCGAAAGAATGTCCAGCCCCTTCACGACGTATTTCAGTCCTTTGTAAACATGGACAGCCGTCCTGATGGGCAGCGGGACAATCCACTTGAACAGGTAACGGCGAGCAAGCATGAACGCAAGCCGGTTCTTGAACTTGGAATCCAGAGCCTGCAGCTGATAGTCAGTATCCGGCTCCCCCTCGGGCAACGCCGCGGGATTTAGCTTTTTAACGAACTCAATTAGCTGTTCATGATAAAACTGTTCACGAGAACCGGTTTCATATTCAATGAGAATACCTCCGTTTTCAGAGTGGACGACGGCGCGTTTTACAAAGGGATACGCCACGCACGCCTTGTGAATGCGCGGCTCATGTTCCGGTTCAAAAGCGTACGCCCCCGCGCGAAAGCGGATTCGCCCCGGCTGATCGTAAACAATTTTTGTGCGCATGGGAGATTACTTCTTCGCTTCTTTCTTTGCGTCGTTGCAGATGTCGGCAGCTTCGTCCTTCATATCCTGGAAGGTGGCCTTGGCATCGGCGGTAAACTTCATGCCGTGAGCAAGTCCCTTGACTGCATATTCGCGAGTCTTGGGAGCCTTGAGAACTTTCTTTGCGATGGCAGAGCCAACGGCGCCGGCGACCACGCACCAGAATTTTTCGTTATGCCAAATAGACATGATAAACTCCTTGGTTGAGTGTTTGTTGAATTGACGATGTATAAAATCTATGTATTTTGCAACCTGCCGTTAATTGCATACAAACTAATTTAAAACTCCGCAAGGCAGTTCGTTTTCACGCGCATTTGACTAACTTTGTTAGGATATTTGAAATTTGTTTTGTAGTTAAAAGTTTCTTAGCGAAAGAAAAGTCTATTTGGATTCTTTTACGTCCGAATGGATTATAAAGCCCATTTGGAGTAGAAAAAAATTCGTCTTCTACCTAATTTCGCACCAAAAAATGGACATGGTGTATGCAAGTTTCCCGTATTAACAATTTTTTTGCCCGCATGGGGCATTTTCAGGTAGCTCACCGCTGGCAAATCCTCGCGGCGGCTTTGATTTTTACTATAGCGGCATGCCTCGGGCTTCCGCACCTTTCGATGTCGAGCAGCGATGACGAATGGTTCGATGACTGGGATCAGGTAAAGCTGAATCAGGAGCATTTTTACGATATTTTCGGCAGTGACGATTCCTTCATGGTGTTAGTCCGTGCCGACGACGTCTTTGCACCCGATGTGCTTTCGGCTATCGACCGGCTTTCAAGAAGGCTTGAAAACGAAGTTCCGTACGCTGAACGCGTCGTCTCCTTGACACGCAACCTTTCGATTCCCAAGGCGAACGACGAAGGCTTTGAAGTCATCGACCCATTTGAAGACGGAATCCCAACGGATTCTCAGGAACTTGCCGCCAAAAAGTCTCTCGTCATGAGCCGCCAATCATTGGTTAACGGCATCGTTTCGGACGACAGCAAAGAAACTTGGGTCATCCTCTCCCTAAAAAAATACGAAGGCGGCGTGGAATTCGGCAAAGACAGCATCGCTCCATTCGCCCGCAAGATTATTGAGTCCGAAGAATTCAAGAGCGATCGCTATCGGCTTTTGCAGACGGGCATGAGCTACACCGAAATGGAAGAGGAAGAAATCATCACGCATGAATGCATTATGCGCATCGGCGTGGGTTTTGCGGTGATGCTTTTGAGCCTCATTCTCTTTGTAAGATCGCTACGTGGTGTGGTCGTGCCTGCCGTTGCGACGGTTTGTGGCATCGCATCTGTCTTGGGAATCAATGCATGGCTAGACATTACGGGAGACTCCTCGATGGTGGCGCTCCCGGTGCTTTTGGGCATGGCGCTTTCAGTGGGCTATTCCATCCACTACATCAACGCATTCCGTATGCAATTCCGCCGTTCCGGCAAACGCAAGGAATCGGTGGTGTTTGCCATTCAAGAAACGGGCTGGCCCATCTTCTTTACGGTCATTACTACGGTCGCCTCGCTCCTTTCGTTCCTATTTGCGGGCATTCGGCCTATCCGTTGGATTGGTGGCATCTCGGCGGGCATCGTGTCTATGGTTTGCCTCTATGTGATGGTGCTGATTCCCGTTCTCATGAGCTTCGGGCGCGATACGGAACCTAAACCCGACATGGTCAAGGCGGCGGGAGCCACCAAGGCCGACATTCTCTTTGAATTTTTCGGACGCAAGGTTTGCCGACACAGCATCATTATCGCCATCATTGCAGGCGCAATCATGCTGTTCCAGGTTCCGGGAATCGCACACATCGACGTGAACATGGACTACACCGAGACCATGGGCCAAAAGATTCCTTATGTGGTGCGGCTCTTGGATATGCTCAGCGGAAAACTCGGGAGCCTTTACGACTTCAACGTGATGGTGGAATTCGACAATCCCGACGCATTGAAGGACCCGGCGAACATGAAGAGAATCGAGGAACTGGAAGATAAACTCGGAACCCTTCAGCTGACCAAAATTTCTGGCGGAAAACCGCGAGTCCAGTCGGTCACGAGCCTCGTAAAAGAGATGAACCGAACCCTGAATAGCGATGACACCGCGTATTACGCCATTCCTGCCGAAAAAGACATGCTCACGCAGCTGCTGTTCCTCTACGAAATCTCCGACCCCGACGCCATTTTCAGCTGGATGGACGAAGATTACAAGACAACGTACATTCACGTGGAACTTTCGGGCTATGATGCAAATAAAATCGTCGAAGACCTGGACAGTGCGAAGAGCTATATGACAAGTATTTTCCCGGAAGCGAAAACTTCGGTGGTAGGAGACGTCATCAACTACGCCGAAATGAATGGAAAGTTGGTGGGCGGATTGCTCCGTTCCTTCGGCGGTTCATTCGTGATTATCGCCATCATGATGATACTTGCCTTCGGGAGTATCCGAGCGGGGCTTATCGGCATGATTCCGAACGTGGCACCGGTGCTGTTGATTGGCGGGCTAATGGGTTACCTGAATATGCCGCTTGACATGATTACAATGATTATCATGCCAATGGTTTTGGGCATCGCCGTCGACGACACCATCCACATGAATAACCATATCAAGTACGGCTACGAAAAAACGGGCAGTTACAGGCAAGCGCTCCTGCTCTCTTACCGCGAAATCGGCAAGACGATGGGCATGACCACGTTCATTCTGTGCGCGATGTTCTTCGTATTTATCTTCAGCCCGATGGGAGCGCTCCACAACGTGGGCATTCTTTCCATTTTGGGTCTCGGCGGAGCTCTCTTGGCGGACTATACGCTTACCACGGCGCTTGTCTACCTATGCAAACCGTACGGGGCATCGAAAAACCATTTGGAGTAGTTTTTTAAGGGAGTCTCATCTACCTTTGCGGCTGAAAAAGGAGTTTAAAATGAGCCTTCCAAAGATCAACATTGAAAGAATCAACGAGCGGTTCGGCCGTTTTGGCGAATTTTTGCTCGCACACCGCGCCATTTTGCTGGTGGCGTTTATCGTTTTGCTTGCGGTATCGATCGTTGGCATGAAAAAAATCTACGTCGAGGCGTCTTGGGACAGCTACTTTATCGAGGGCGACCCGATGCTTGTCGAAACGGACAAGTTCAAGGAAACTTTCGGTAACGACTATTTCGTGGGCGTGCTGGTCGAGAGCGACCATTCCATCTTGACGCCGGACAACCTGAAGCTTTTGCGCGAGCTTTCGAACGAACTGCGCGATAGCCTTTCGTATTCCGACGGCAAGGCAACTTCGATTGTCGATTTGGAATACATGCTCGGTACCGAAGAGGGCATGGAAATCACGCAGATTGTGCCCGAAGAAATCCCGACAGACGAAGCGGGACTTGCCGAAATCGAAAAGCGTCTGACCGATAAGCCGGAACTGGCGAAGAAGCTGATTTCGAGCGACCGCAAGCAAGCCTTCATCAACATCAAGCTGCGCCCCTTCCCCGAAGATTCCGTGTGGAAGGCCGAAGGCGAAGCGAAGGGCGTGAAGGCAGAAGCGCCCGACATGAAAACGGGCCGCGAAACGGCTGAAATCATCGCGAAGGAAAAGTATGCTCCGTTGCACCCGCGTGCTACGGGCATGCCTTACCTAAGTTTCGAAAAACTGAAATACATCGGCGAAGAAATGGGTCGCATTTTCATCATGACGATTCTCTGCGCCATCATCGTGATGTTCTTGGTGACGCGTTCGCTCCGTGGCATTGTCTCTCCGCTGATTACGACTTTTGCAGGCGTCATCATGACCTTCGGCTTGGTGGGTTATCTCGGGCTTTACATGGATGCGACCAACATCATGGTGCCCGTGATTTTGGCCTTCGCCGTTTCAATTGCATACAACATTCACATCAACTCGTTCTTCCGCAAGAACATGATGCTTACGGGCAAGCGCAAAGAATCGGTGCTCTACGCCATGCGTGAAACCGGTTGGTCGGTGCTATTCTCGGGCCTTACCACGATTGTCGCGTTGCTCAGCTTCCTTTCGGTGATGCTCAAGCCGATCCGCTCCGTGGGCATTCTCTCGTCGATTGCTATTGCGTTTATTCTGCTTGTAGCGCTAACGGTTTCACCGATTCTCCTGAGTTTCGGCAAAGACAAGAAGCCGAACGCCAAGGTGCTTGAACGCGGCGACACGCGCATGGGAATCATTCTCGATTCTATCGGCAAATTCGTTCTCGGGCACGGCAAGCCGATTGCGATTGTATTCGCCATCGTGACTGCAATTTCTGTTTTCGGACTCACCAAGATAGAACCCGCCTTTGACGTAGAACGCACCATGGGCCGCAAGGTCGAATACGTGAACAAGATGCTCTACGTGGCAGAATCCGAAATCGGAAGCTTCTATTCGTACGACTTGGTGATTGACTTTGGTACAAACGACAAGGCCAAGGAAGTCGAGAACCTGAAAAAACTTGAACAGTTGCAGGATCATGCCGGCAAGTACCCGCTCACCAAGCGCTCCACCTCGATTCTTGACATCGTCAAGGATTTGGACCGCACGCTGAACGAAAACCGTCAGGAAAAATACGCCATTCCCGAAACGGAAGAAGAAGTCGCTCAGCTGCTTTTGCTCTACGAAAACGCGGGCGGCAGCGAAGCGAGCTACTGGATGGATTACGATTACAGGAAGCTCCGCCTGATGATTGAAATTTCAAGCTACAACTCCAACGAACTCCAGAAGGAAATCGAGGACTTGCAGAATTTTGCACGCAAACTTTATCCGGACGCGAAGGTGACTGCCGTGGGTAACTTGCCGCAATTCACCGCCATGCAGCAGTACCTGGAAGTGGGCCAGATGACGTCGTTCCTGATTTCTGTGGTGATTGTGGCAGTCCTTTTGATGATTGTTTTCGGCAGCATCCGCACGGGCCTTATCGGCATGATTCCGAACATTGCGCCGGGTATTTTCGTGGGCGGCTACCTCGGGCTCACGGACATTCCGCTTGACATGATGACGGCGACGCTCATTCCGATGATTATCGGCCTTTCCGTTGACGACACGATTCACTTTATCAACCATGGGCATGTGGAATTTGACCGCACCCACGATTACCGCGAGTCCATTCTCAACGTATTCCGCACGGCGGGCCCGGCTCTCGTGATGACGACGATTATCATGGTGGCGACCTTTGCGGGCTTTACCACCTCGGCCGCAACGCAGATGTTCAACTTCGGTTTCGTGGTGTTCGTGGGCCTTGTCTCGGCATTGCTCGCCGACCTGTTCGTGACACCGCTTTTGATCAAGAAATTCAAGATTTTCGGTAAAGAACATTAACATAGAAAGGGCCGTTATAAATAACGCCCTTTATTTTTTATACAATAAAAAGCATCGGTAATAACCGGTGCTTTGTCTTATGAGGTGGTATATTGGAAAGATTTTGCTATCTATCAAGCCTGAAGCAATGTCTTGCCCAAATCTGCACAGGCTGTTTTGCCTGCATCGTCAGGAGCACTTTCGATAGCAAGCGGTTCTGCGACAAGGACAAGGCCAGCAGCTTCGGCATCGGCCTTCCACGGATTCATCCATTCGCCGCCACCCCAGCCGTAAGAACCGAAAAGTGCGACTTTCTTGCCGGCAAGGGACGGTTTGACCGCATCGTAGAAGGGTTGAAATTCGGAATCTTCCAGTTCCTCGGCACCCATAGCAGGGCATCCAAGCGCAAAACGGGCGTAATCGGCCAAATTGCCTTGAGAGAAATCCGAAACGCTGAAAACATCGGCTTCCCCACCGGCAGCCTTGACACCTTCGGCGATATACTTCGCCATCATTTCGGTGTTACCCGTTCCGCTCCAGTAAATGACTGCAACTTTATCCATTATGATTCTCCTATTTGATTATGTTAAATTCCTTTTTTTATCCAACGGCGAGCATGGGCAAAGAATAGCCTCGCTCAAAAAGTGAACTCATGACAGCAAAGCACTTCCTAAAGCACTCAAATATCCGTTCAGAATTTTCGACATCACCATACACTTTCCAATAGCCCGTACTTTTGCAATTTTGCCCACCATTGGCGATAAAACCTTTGACATCTTCAAGCGGATATCCCAGGAAGACGCCGATTTCATGAGGAAAGCAATGACATCGCGCAATCCGGTGAGTCAAATTCGAGAGAAGCCGTTCTTCATCGAAATGCTTGTAGTCGTACTGTTCAAGGAATCGCCGGATTTCAGCCGTTTCAAACAACCGGTTCAAGAGATTCCTGCGATAGACGTACACAAAACTGCGTCCGCAACGTTCTGCAACGATACGCACGAATATGCCCGACGGATTCAGTTCGCGGTTCCAGCGGGCAAGAATGGCACAAAGCGGTTCGTGTTCTGCGAGCGCTTTTTCCATGCAGAAGAGGCTACCGACCTTGCGGGCGGCAAGGGTTGGCGCGCATTGGCGAACCAGTTTGTAATCCATCAATCGCTGTGCGGTCATCGTTATTCCTCTAGAGATTGCTTCGCTTCGCTCGCAATGACAAGACGAAGTTATGCGTTCGAGACTTCCTGAAGTTCCAACATCTTGCTGAACAGGCCGCCTTTCGCCTTGAGTTCGGCAGGGGATCCTGTCTCGGCGATGTGACCGTCCTGCAGCACAACGACCTTGTCGGCGTTTGCGATGGTACGCATACGGTGTGCAATGATGATGACGGTCTTGCCCTTCACCAACTGCGAGATGCCGCGCTGGATCTTGGATTCGTTTTCTACGTCAAGGCTTGCGGTCGCTTCATCGAGCAAGATAATCGGGGCATCCTTCAACAGGGCACGCGCAATCGAGATTCTCTGACGTTCACCACCCGAGAGCGTGTCACCATTTTCACCGATGACGGTATCGTAGCCCTGCGGCATCTTCTGCACGAATTCGTCACAGCCGGCAAGTTTTGCCACCTTCAGGATTTCCTCGTCGCTGGCATCGCGCTTGCCGATACGGATGTTATCCTTGATGCTCGTGTTGAATAGCACCACGTCCTGAAAGACAATGGAGAAATTCTTGAGGAGCGTTTCGGGGTCAATCTTGCTAATGTCCTGCCCGCCGAGGGTCACCTTGCCGCTCTGAATATCCCAGAAGCGAGCTGCAAGTTTTGCTGCAGTCGTTTTTCCGCTGCCGCTCGGGCCCACAAGTGCGGTGATTTCGCCCTGCCTTGCCGAGAACGAAACATTCTTCAGAACTTGCTTGTTCTCGTTGTAGTTAAAGTCAACATCCTTGAATTCGATATCATAATTAGCGGGCGTGAATTCCGTTACGCCTTCCTGAGGTTTCATCTGGTCCATTTCGCGGAACCGGCGCAGGCGCACATTCACAAAGAACAGTTCGGCGAGGTTGTTGAACACCAGATAAACCGGGTTGTAAACAGTCGCCGCGCACACGATGAACACCAAGTAGGTAAACACGTCGATTTCTCCCTTGGTCCAGAGTCGTGCGCCCGTAATCAGCACCGTGGCAAGGCCCATCTTGAGAATGCCTTGTGCCGAATTCAGGAACATGCCGACCTTGATGTCGGAATCCATCTGCGTTTTTTCGTAGCGGATGCAGTCCTTGTCAAAATGATTGAGGTAGGCGGTTTCACCCGAATACGAGCGGATTTCCTGCACGTTTTCGAGACCTTCCTGGATATCTTCCATAATCACGCGGCGGGCGTTATATGAATTTTCGAACCAGCGGTCCTGAATTTTCTTGGAAAGCGCAATGAGCAATGCCGCTGCGGGTACCACCCAGAAAAGCGCGATAGACATTTTCCAGTTGTAGCAGAACAGCATAATGCCAATTATGGTGACGCTTCCGATAGCGGCGAAAAGTTCCGGCACCGCATGCGAGAAAATCATTTCGAGTGCGTTGCAATCGTCCATGATGGTCGATGTCAAGTCCGAAAGGTTCTTTTTGCCAAAGAACGAGAGCGGCAGCTTGCGGAGCTTTTCGGCAATCGAGACTCGGCGGCGCATGCTTTCGTCGTAAACGCTGCTGTAAGTCGCACTGTACGAAAACCTGTAAATGACTAGCATCACGATAAACAGGACTACCGCAATTCCTACGTAGAATAAGGTTCCGTGCGGAGTTTTGCCAGCAAATTCACCAATGCCCATCTGCTCCATCAAAAAATAAAAGAGCATCATCATCGGGAACATGAGCGAAACAAAGTGCAGGAATGTCCAGACAACGCCACGGACAAACGTGCGGGAGCCTTCTTCCGAAAGAGCAAAAGTATTCTGAACCCACTTATACATTTTCGCCTCCTTCATTATCCTTGGAATTGTCGAGGGTCCATGTGACAGACTGCTGGTATTCGGCCCACATCTTGGCATAAATGCCGTTCTTTTCAAGTAATTCGCTGTGCGTTCCGCGTTCGGCGATTTCGCCATCTTCGACAACGATAATCTGGTCGGCGTTCACCACGCTTGTAAGCCTGTGGGCGATCATCAGAACGGTCTTGCCTGCGGCCAGTTTGTGCAAGGCTTCTTGAATCAGGCGTTCGTTTTCGGGGTCAGCAAAGGCGGTCGCCTCGTCTAGCACCACGATGGGGGCGTTCTTCAAGATAGCGCGCGCAAGTACCACTCGCTGCTGCTCGCCACCCGAAAGATAAGTTCCCTTGCTCCCGATAACGGTGTCGATACCGCCCGGCAGCTTGTCAATGATTTCACGGCACTGCGCAAGGTCAAGAGCCTTGTTTACCTGCTCGAGAGTCGCATCGGGCATGCCGTAGCGAACGTTATCCAAAATGCTCATCTTGAAAAGGCGCGTATTCTGGAACACGAACGAAACGTTCTTCATCAGTTCCTTCGGGTCAATCTGCTTTACGGGAACACCGCCAATAGTAATCTCGCCGCTATCGACATCGAAGAATCTCGGCAGGAGTTTTGCAATCGTACTCTTGCCGCCGCCCGAAGGCCCGACAAGAGCTACCGTATGGCCCGCCGGCACCGAGAGGGAAATATCGCTCAGTACCTGCTTGTCGGTACCTGGATAGGTAAAATTCACGTTCCGGAATTCCACATCAAACTTTTGCATCGGAACAGGATTTGTGCATATTTCCAAATCCTTGGTACGTGCTATGTCGTTGATGCGGTCAATCGCGATGCCCGCCTGGTTCGTGGCGTTACTCAGGTACATGCTGCGCATCACGCACTGCGAGAACAGCGGCGTCACCAGCACATAAATCATCATGTTCACGATAGTTTGCTGCACGTTGTCGCCATTACCGATAATCAAAACCGCCGTCGGGACTAGGAAGAGTACGAAGCCGTTTACGAGTGTGGTGTAGATGCAGTAAGGGACTTTCCAGTTGTTGGAATAGGCTGTGACCATCTTGTGGTAAGTCACGATGCTGTTGTAGAAACTCTTGAACGAAAAAATCGTCTGCTGGAAAACCTTGACTACAGGAATTCCGCGCACATATTCCACCGCTTCGGAGTTCATCTCTTCGAGTGCCTGCATGTAGCGTTCCATGAACTTGGTTCCCCTGCGGCCAAGGGTGCCCAAAATGAACAAGGCGTATGCGATAGGCACCAAAGAGGCAAGGCCGAGTCGCCAATCGAAAACGAACATCATCACAAGCGCCACGATGGGAATCAGGATGGTGCCCGAAATATCGGGCATTTCGTGCGCGACGAAGGTGTGCGTAATCGCGGCGTTGTCGTCAATAATCTTGCGGAGTTTGCCTGTCGGGTTCTTGTCGAAAAATCCAAGCGGCGCGCTCATCAGTTTTTTCATGGCGAATCGACGCAGGTCGCCTTCGAGCCTGAATGCAACCATGTGCGAGCAGGCGAGGGCCGCAAAGTAGAGCAATACGCTTGTGACCGAGGCGAGAACCGCTCCGATGGAGTAGTCAAAAATCTTGATGTTCGTCATGTCGCCGCCAGAGATCACCTCGCGGACAATGAGCCACATCAGTAAAAACGGCACGAGCCCCGCGATGGCGCTCAATGCCGAGAGAATCAATGCTAGCGGGAACAGCGGCTTTCGCGAACCCATGTATGCGTATAGTTTAGAGAATGTCTTTTTCATAATTGTTTTACGCGAAGCGTCTTTTTTATCTTTCGTCTTTCGTCTGTAGGCTCGAAGAGCCGTTCTTTCGTCTAATCACGCGACGTTTGTCATCCTGTATTTTTTCCTGTATTCCTTGGGGGTCATGCCCATCACGTCTTGGAAGGCGTGGGCAAATTTACTCCCGTTGTTGTAGCCGACCGTGCCTGCAATCTCAAGGATTCCCCGGTCACATTCGCGAAGCTGTCTTGCGGCACGCTTCATTCGCTCACGGCGAGCATAGGTAAATACAGGGAGACCGAATACGTTCTTGAAGCAGACCTTCATTGCAGTAGGCGGCATGTCGAACTTGTCGGCAAGTTCCTCGATGGTGTAGTGGGAATCGATGTTGTCGCAAATGAAGGAACGGATGCCGTAAACCTTTTCTGCCTGGAGCATTGAGATGTTGCAATCGCGACAGACCGATTCGCGCTGGGCATCCATATTCTTGAGAGTAACCAGGATTTCAAGGAGCCCGAGTCGGCCATATTCCTGACAAACATTTTTCTGGGTGTGTGCGAACTTCGAGAAAACCGCCTGGATTTCTTCGTGCGTGTGCACGATAAAGGGCTTTTCGTGAATGTTGAATTTTTTCTGGATGGAATCCAGGTCGATGTCGAAGCCCCCGAAATTCTTGCGGATTGCATCTACCGCTTCTTCATAGAACAAGATGATGTCTCCGCAGTAATCTGCCGAACGCTTGAGACCGCTCAAGATCCAACCATCGCAAACGATCATTTCACCCGGTTCCATGTGGTTGCAGGGCAAGAGCCCTCCAGCCCATTCCACGCGTCCCTGCCGGCAGAATTCCAGAGCAAGTACAGGAACCTTAGAAGAAATTACACCGGCCGTACCGATGTTTTGGCGCCATTCTATTCCAACGATATTTAACATAATAAACCCCTTGGCTTTCGCCTTTATGTTAGCCTTGGCTTAAAAAGTGAGATAAATCTAACTTCATGCAAAAACTTTGTCAAGGCTAACTTATGGGATAAAAAGGTTCATTTCTATAATTTTTTTCTTACGTCCCCCACTTTCTTATGTCTATTTGGAGCCAAAACAACCCATTCGGGATAATTTCTAAAAAAATTTCACATTTCTTAGGCTAATCGGATTTTATGATTTCCATTTGGAGTAGAACGCCATATTTGACATTTCTAAAATGCACCGCAAAATTTATTCAACAAGCGGATTCACAGTAATCCCTACAGGAGCATTCAATGAAATCTAAAATTCTTGCCGCCATAGTGGCGTTATCGACCTGCATGGCCTTCGTCGCCTGCGGAGACGATTCCTCTTCCTCTGCTTCGGACGATCAGGAACTTTCCAGTTTCTCTACCGGAAAATCGGGGAAAGACGCTAAATCCAGCAGTTCTTCCAAGAAAGAAAAGAACAGCAGTTCTTCCAAGAAAGAAAAGAACAGCAGCTCGTCCAAGAAAGCAGAAAAGGGCGCATACACTCGCGATTTCGTAACAGCCATTGCTGCCGGCAACACCATGTTCATTGGCACCATGTCGCTGGACCACACGGACGATATCGGCAAGGACTTTATCGAAGTCGGTACCCGTGCAGGCGTAGTCTACTATGATGGAGCCATCTTCATCAACGATATGGATGTCGGCACCACAACCCGTTACAGCCTTGATGGAAACAACAAGATTGGTAAAAAACAGGGCGAAATCAACCTGAGCGGCGTGTGGGCAAACCACATTTACTTTGTGAACGAAGAAAAGGCCTACCTGGGTGGCGCTGTCGACTCCCTGATTATCTTCAACCCGAAAACTATGAAGGTGACAGGCTCCATTGACTTGTCCAAGTATAAGGATAAGGACGCCTTTGCCGTTAGCCCGGGAACCGGAGTCATTGTGGATGGCCGTCTTTATGTGGGTCTTCTGCAGAACGTGAGCGATTACGAGACCGGTTATACCGCTGAAGTCGCCATTATCGATGTGAAAAAGGACAAGGTACTTGCCGTCGCCAAGGACGATCGCATTGCCGCCGTGGGCTCCCTGGACGATAGCCAGAGTTCCGCATTCGTTGTCGCCGGCGATTACATCTACACCTACTGCAACGGTTCCTGGGGCTACGCTCCCGGCCAGGTCGACGGTTTCCTCCGTATCAAGATCGGCGAAACGGAATTCGACAAGGATTACGTGTGGAAAGTCTCTAAAGAAGTGGGAATCAAGGGCCTTACCGAGAAAGGCGTGTTCAAGTACCTTTCCCCGTTCACCAAGGCTGACGGCAACGTGGTTTATTCCTACCTCAACGTGATGATGGACATGAAGAAGGAATGGGCCTCCGCCGAAAACTACTACGATTACACTTGCAAGGCTGTGAAAGTCGACCTTGCCAAGAAGAAGATAACTGCCCTCCCCATCGATTATACTTCCAGCTGGGCAAGCTACGGCAAGTACATTGAAGAAGAAGGCACAGTACTGTTTGCCGTCTCCACCGAAAAGGATGGAAATGCCTATTTCCGCTATGACCCCAAAAAAGACAAGGCCGAAAAGATTGCTAGCATAGAACAGATTCCGATGTGGATCGTTCCGCTCAAGTAATCTTGACGAAAACCTTGCTTTCTCTCTAGGCTTCCCGGCTTTTTAGCCGGGAAGTTTTTTTTATCTCACAAGCCCCTTTTGGATTTTGCCATGTCTATTTGGAGTAGTAAAAAAAATAAGATAAGACTAACTTTAGCGGCAAAAAAAGCCGATTTATCGGCAGGAGATCATTATGGATTTGAAAATGGTTAAAAAAGGCGCGATACTGGTTGTCGCATTGGCTTCCTTTGTAGCTGCGGAATCCCTTTCGGGCCGCGATATTGTGCAAAAAGTGAAGGACCGTCCCGACGGCGATACGCGCAGTTCCGAACTGCAGATGACGCTCATCAACAAGGGTGGATCCAAGCGCGAACGCAAGATCACCTCGTTTGCGATGGACGTAGGCAAGGATACCAAGCAGATTATGTTCTTCCGCTACCCCAACGACGTGAAGGGCACGGGATTCCTGACGGTCGATTACGACGACATCAGCAAGGATGACGACAAATGGCTCTACCTGCCCGCCATGAAGAAGACTCGCCGCATCAGCGGAAAGAGTTCCAAGACCGATTACTTCATGGGTTCCGACTTCACCTACGATGATGTGGGCCAGCGCAACGTAGACGAAGATACGCACACGCTCTTGCGCGAAGAGAAGGTGGATGGCGTAGATTGCTGGGTGATCGAATCGGTTCCCAAGAAAGGCGACGAAATTTTCTCAAAGAAGATTTCTTGGATCCGCAAGGACTGTTTGATTGCCGCAAAAGTCGAATACTACGACAAGCTCGGCAAGCTGCACCGTTTCTTGAAGGTGGAAAAGGTCGTTCAGGTTGACGGCTTCTGGGCTATCGGCAAGATGAGCATGGAAAACGTGCAGACAAGCCACAAGACCATCCTCGAATTTGGCGAACTCAAGTTCAACATTCCGCTTGACGCAAAGACTTTCACTGTTCCGCGCCTGGAACGCGGTCTGTAAAATAGACGAAAGAACGGACCTTCGGTCCTACAGACGAAAGACGAAAGAGAGTCATCCTGAGCGTAGTGCGAAGCACGAAGTCGAAGGATCCAGTTATGAATAAAATTGCTGTTTTTACGATGGTTGTTGCGGGGACGGTAGCGAGCCTCGCCATGGCACAGGAATCGCCGTTTCAGTTCAACGGGTTCGTGGATACGTATCATGCCGCGCAGACGGAATGGCCTCACGACATGACATCTTCCCGAACGCGCCTGCGCACCGAGTTGCGCGTCGATTACGAGAACGCTTACCTGTTCGCAAGCCTGAATGCGACGCATAACAGCGTACTAGACGATCGCACGGGAGTGCAGCTTCAAGAAGCGTATTTCAACTACACGAACAGCGTCCTGGACATTCGCGCCGGTCGCCAAATTGTCGTGTGGGGCGTGGCCGACGGTCTCCGTGTCACTGACTTGATTTCGCCTGTAGACTACACGGAATTCATGTCAAGCGATTACGACGACTTGCGCATGGCTGTAGACGGTTTCCGCATCAAGTACCCTGGGGAACGCGTGAATGCAGAAATTGTCTATGTGCCTGTACCGCGATACTTCCAAATGCCAATCCAGGAAGACAATCCCTGGCGTCCGAATATGCCTGAAAACGCGACCTTCGATTTTCCGGAGGGTCCCGATGCCCGTTTTAAGAACGGCGATTTCGGAACACGCCTTTCGTTCTTCCTCTCGAATTTCGACTTCTCCGTTTCGGCGCTGCATACGCATAACCAGTCACCGGTGACAGTGGCGAGTTACGACATCGAAAAGGATTCCATCATCATCCACGGCGTTCACGAAACAATGACGATGTTCGGCGGAGACATTTCCATGCCGCTCGGGGAATTCGTCATCCGGGCCGAAGTCGCAGAATATCTAGGCGAGGCTCTTGGTTATAGGAGTAATTTCGACTATGCCCGCAAGAATACGTTCAATGCGCTCGGAGGTATCGACTGGTACGCAGGTAACAACTGGACATTCATGGTGCAATACCTGCACAAATACATCGCCGATTACTCGGATGAACTTTCTGCAGAAAAAAACACCTCCGAAATGACTTTCCGCATTTCGAAGGAACTTTTGAACAATACGCTCAAACTTTCGCTTTACGGAATGTTCGATATCGACAACCTTGCCTATTATGGTCGCGCTTCGGGTGATTACGCACTCACGGATCAGGTGACGCTTTCTGCCGGCTACGACCATTTTGGAGGCAAGCGCGGACAACTAGCTCAGTACAAGAAAAATCGCGAAGTTTGGGCAAAAGCCAAGTATTATTTCTAGATGAGAAACCCTTACGCATCATTCCTCATGAAAAACGCCTTCTGGGTGGGCGTCTGTCTTGCGATTGTCTTGCACGCCGGCTTCTATGCCTGGGGATTCTTAAGGCATTCGCAGGTGGTCACTACACGTGAGGACGCTGAAGTCATCCATGTGGAACGTCTGCTGCTCACTCCACCGGAACCACCTCCTGAAGTAAAAAAGGTCGTGCAGAAAGTTGTGCGGGCAAAGATTATCCCGAACATCGTGCAAGATACAGTTCCAGAGCCGGAGCCTGAACCCGAGCCGGAACCGATTATGGTTACGGACGCCGAAGTGGTTGAAGCGCCTGTTGTCGAAGAACCGGTTGCACCGCCACCTCCCCCGCCTCCGCCACCTCCGCCGAAACCTTCCAAGGATTCGCTGATGAAGGTGACGCGTGCCTATCTGATGGGACTTTCGAAGGAATTTGAAAAACGCAAAGATTACCCCGCAACGGCCCGTCGCTTAAAGCAAGAGGGAACTGTTCGCGTGCAATTTACGGTTGCCAAGGATGGAGTCATCAGTGGCGCCGTAGTCGCAAAGCCATGCCCGTATTCCTCACTGAACGAAAGCGCGCTGGCGGCAGTGCAGGCTGTTTCCAAGTTCGATCCCATTCCGGCCATTTTGGAAAAAGACACATGGAAAATGGAGATACCTATAAAATACAACCTGCATTAACACTATTTTCATTGTGCAAGCTTTTCTGCAGCTCTCGGCACCCATGTCATTGCGAGCGTAGCGAAGCAATCTCAATCCAAAATTTGGTAAGAGATTGCCACGGTCACTAAGTGACCTCGCAATGACAAAGTAAAGACTTAAAAAAAGGAAAGATAAACATGAACTACATCTTAGACTTTATCCAACAGGGCGGCGTCATCGCCTACGTTCTCGTAGCCATGAATTTCGTAGGCTACTCCATCATCGTGTGGAAAATCATTTCGCTGATTCTTTTTAACAGGAGCATTCGCAAACGTCTCCCATCCAAGATTCTACATCGCGTAGTGACGCACAATACCGATCACCACATCATTATCGAAAGCATCCGCACCGAAATCGCACTCGCCTTCTCTCCGTTACAAAAGGGAATGACCACGATTGAAAACATCGCAAGCATTTCTCCACTGCTCGGCCTCTTGGGCACTGTTTTCGGCATCTTCAACGCATTCAGCGTCATTGCCGTTTCTGGCCTTTCTGACGCAGGTGCTTTTGCCACCGGCATCAAACTCGCCCTCATCACGACCGTGATTGGCCTTGTAGTTGCCATTCCGCATGTCATTTCGTTCAACTACCTGAATGCCCGCATGGAATCGGAGCAGGACAATGTGGAAAACGATGTTCTTTTGCAACTGGGCCGCATTCTGAAGGAAAAGGACCACAGACGCTCTCAGGGGGTTGCCACGTCGCCTTCGGCTCCTCGCAATGACATTATTGATGAGGATGCATAAATGGCAAAGCGAACCCGCCGAATCCGCCCCGACATGACGCCGCTGATTGACTGCGTTTTCTTGCTGCTGGTATTTTTCCTTGTCACCTCCGTTTTCAAGCAAGACGAATCCGTGCTCAAGTTGATTCTGCCCGAGACGCAAAGCGAAGTCAAGCGCGATACGCCCGAAGGATTGTATATCGAACTTTCCGAGACAGAACTCGCATTCAATGGAGAGCGCGGCACCCCTGATGATTTACGCGTCAAGGCAGCATCAGTACAGAATAAGAAATCTCCGGTGGCCATCAAGATTGACAAGGGCACGACTTACGAACGCATCGCCATCGTACTCGACATCTTGCAAGTCCAGAAACTGTACAACATCCAGTTGATAAACGAACTTGAAAATGGGGAATAAAGCACAATGAAGAAAAATCTCGAACTCAAGGTAGTCTCGTTTTTCATGGTGGCCCTCTTCATCATCTTTGTGGCGGCCATCTCCGCACGCGCCCAGGAAGATGAAGTCACTTCAATAGATGATTTTCTGGAAGAGACCAGTGACGGCAATGGCTCTAATTTTGCAGACGAAGCAAACAAGACAAGCAACACAAATAATGCAAGCGATGGCAGCAAGCCTAGCGAAGCCTCTTCTGCGGGAGTGACTCAACTTGACGAACTTTCGGTAGAAACTGATATCGAAGCGGAACAGGCGAAGCAGGCAAAAAAGGTAGAGACCGTATCGACTATCGACGCAGCGGAACTGCAGAACACGAGCAAGAGCATTTCGAAAGCGGTAAACACCTCATCAGGTGTTAAAGTGCGCAAGTCCGGCGGCATGGGAAGTGAAGGAAAAATCAACATCCGCGGCATGGAAGGCAAGAACATCAAGGTGCTCGTGAACGGCGTTCCGGTTGAAACACAAGGCAATATCGGACTTGACGACATTCCCATCGACCAGATTGCCGACATCGAAGTGTACAAGGGCTACATTCCGGCACGCTTTGCAACGGACGGAGCCGGCGGTGCGATCAACATCGTGACCAAAAAGCGTCCCGCCAATTCGGTCGACGCCTCTTACAGCCTTGCAAGTTACAATACCCACAAGGCATCGGTTACAGCAAGCCATACTATCGACAGCATTGTGGGTGCTGCCGCATTGGAAATTGGCGTATCGGGTTACTTCAACCATTCCGATAACGATTACGAATTCACTTCGCCCTACATGAAAAGCGCCAAGGGCAAGGACACCTCTGTCGTTCGCGATCACGACCATTATACTTCGTATAATGTGCAAGCATTTGCCAACTTGATGAACGGCTGGTTCGACAACGTGGCGTTGGGATTGAGTTACGGAGCGAGCGAACACCAGGTGCAGGGAGACGCCTACCGCATCACCCAAACGATGGTTGATGGGTATAATTTCGGTTCAACGTTCGGCCTTGACAAGCGAAATCTTTTCGTGAAGAATTTGGGCTTTAACAATAATTTCGCATTCTCTTATAGCGAAAATACCGTGACGGACACTTCAAGCGTTCGTTGCCGCAACTGGCATACTTGCGACACGACAGCGAAAAAGAAGGGAGAACTCTCGCAAATGGGACTCCCGAAATTACGGACGGTGGAAGCCTACGAGTTCAACGACTTACTGAACCTGGATTATGAATTCCTAAAAAAGCAGTTTGTCTATTGGAATACATTTTTCAAGTATCACAAGGAAACTCCCGAAGACGACTTGGGTGCAAAACTGGTGGGTTTCAATACGGCGGGATATCCCGGCAAAAGCATTTCTGTGACATCGGGACTTTCGCTTGAAGACCGCCTTTGGAATGACCACATCCAGAACCTGATTGGCTTTAAGTTCCATTACATGAAGGCGGAAATTTCGAAACCCGTCTATACGGCTCTCAACGAACCGGAGGTGAAATCCAGTGATTTCAAGGAATTCGGCTACGACGAGAGTCTGCTTTTCCAGATTATAAAGCCCGTTGCAGTCAAGGCGTCGTACCAGCATGCGGTACGCTTGCCCACGCCTGATGAACTTTTTGGCGATGGAGTGAAAGTGAGCGCCGCGCCTGGATTAAAGCCAGAAGAAGCGGACAACTTCAACGTGGGACTTTCCCTTGACTTTATGGAATTGCCCTTGGTGGCAAGGCTTCGCTTTGATGGCGACGTATTCTATTCTTATTACAAGAACAAGATCCACTACATAACATTGGCGCAGGTCGAAACTCCTTACTCGAACTTGAACCCGATTCGCGGCTGGGGCTACGAAGGCGATGTCAAGCTGGACGTGAACGAATGGATTTTGCTCGGTACGAACTGGACATTCCAAGATTTGCGCAATGTGGATTATGTGGCCAAGCAGGGGATTCCCGAAGACGCCATTATGCCGAACATCCCGCGCTATTTCATGAACTACCTGGCAGAATTCCATATCGGCGACTTGGTCAACAAGGAAGACTTCCTGAAACTTTGGTGGTCGGCAAATTACACCGCCGAATACTACTACGGCTGGAAAATCAGTTCCCGCCAAGATCGCAAGATTCCGTCTTCGTTCTCGCAAGATGTCGGCATCGAATATTCCATTTGGGACAATACGCTCGCCTGGAGTTTCGAGGTGGACAATCTGATGGACCGCACCGTCTACGACAACTATGGCGAAAGCAAGCCGGGCCGTTCGTACGCGACAAAGATACGGTATAGCTTCAAGTAATTTTCTAAATTTGGGGCGCAAGGAGTTACAGAACTTCAAAAAGCACCCCATGAAGCACCTATTCGTCATCGCCACCGCAAGCAGCGGAAAAATCAGGGATTTCGCCCACATTCTGGGCACGGACCATTACGAATTCAAGACTTTGAAGGACATCGGGTTCGACGAGGAAATCGTCGAGAACGGCACTACGTTCGCCGAAAACGCCATTATCAAGTCGAGCACGACGGCCCGCTGGCTCGCCAAGCGCGGCATCGAAGCGACCGTACTCGCCGATGACTCCGGGCTCGAGGTTTTCGCACTGAACGGCGAACCGGGTATCTACAGCGCCCGCTACAGCGGTGGCCACGGCAACGACGACGAGAACAACAACCTTCTGCTGAAAAAGCTCGAAGGGATTGCCGACCGCAAGGCACGCTACTTTTGCGCCCTCGCCTACCAGACAATCACCAAGGATGCTAGCGGGAACCTCACCATCAGCGAACCCATCGTATTCGAGGGAGAATGCCGCGGACAAATCAACCACGGCCCCGTAGGCGACATGGGTTTCGGCTACGATCCGCTCTTTGTCCCCGACGGCGAAACCCGCACATTCGCACAGATGGAACTCGAAGAGAAAAAGCTCATCAGCCACCGCGGCAACGCCATCCGCGCACTGAAAAAGGCCCTCCACAAGTAACACGGGCAAAAGCGCCTACAACGGAATCGCGCTATGCAAGTCCTGTTCGCCCCGCTGCAAGGTTACACCACCGGCATCTACCGCAAGGCCCATGCCGAAATCTTTGGCGGGGTCGACGCCTATTACGCGCCCTTCCTGCGGATGGAAAATGGCAGGCCCCGCGAAAAGGACCTGCGCGACATTGGTGACGACCACGATTTGATTACCGGGGCAAGGATTACCGGCGCAATGGTTAACGGAGCAAAGAGAACCGGCGCAAAAACCATACCGCAAATCATCGCGAACAGCGTCAACGAATTCAGGGCTCTCGCCGACGCCATCATGCAAAAAGGGTTCACGGAAATCGACTTCAACATGGGATGTCCCTTCCCGATGCAAGTCAGCCGCCACCGCGGAGCTGGCCTGCTGAGCGACACCCAGACCGTCAAAAGCATCATGGACGAGATTGCGCAGCTTACCGTCAAGAATTCCATAAAGTTTTCCGTCAAGATGCGGCTCGGCCAAAACTCCCCCGACGAAGCATTTGCCCTGTTGCCCATCCTGAACGCTACCCCGCTCGCCCACATTACGCTCCACCCGAGGCTCGGCAAGCAGCAATATAAGGGAGCCATCGACTTCACCTCCTTTGTGCGGTTCTACGAAGAATGCCGTCACCCCCTTGTCTACAACGGCGACATCACAAGCGTTAGCCAGATGCGCAAAATGGAATCGGGCTACCCCAAGCTGGCAGGCATCATGATTGGGCGCGGGATGCTCGCCCGTCCAAGCCTCGCCGCCGAATACAAGGCAGCATCCGACACAAGCGCAGCCAGCATCAGCGAAAGAGACTTGCTAAACAAAATCCTCGAGATGCACGGCAAGCTGTACGAACATGCGCGCAGCACCTACCAAGGCGACAACCAGATTCTCTCGCACATCAAGAGTTTCTGGGAATACCTAGAACCAAGCATTCCCAAGAAAGCCTTCAAGAAAATCAAGAAAGCAGGAAACCAGAGCGAATACGACGCAGCCGTATTGTCGCTCAACATGGAGTAGACCGATGGAAAGCGTGTACATCGAAATAACGGATTCCTGCAACCTGCGCTGCAGTTTTTGCCCGTGCGGAACGCGCTCACAAAGTGGCGACACCAGCGGAGCCCAGCGCAGCTACATGCCAACTCCGCTTTTCGAAAAATGCATCGCCGGAGCACAAGAAATCGGCGCAAAGAATGTCTTTTTCCATGTCCTCGGCGAACCGACACTGCATCCCGGCTTCGTACATTACCTCAAGAAGTTGGAACAGACGCAGCTCAAGCTGACGCTCACCACCAACGGCACCACCATCGAGCGTACGGGACGCAGCATCCTTGCCAGCCCAGCGGTACGGCAGGTCAACTTTTCGACCCACGCCTACGCAGAACTCCCCCGCGAGGCAGCGGAACGTTACTTGCAGAACGTCCTTGACTTTTGCCAGTTCGCAGCCGTCGAGCGCTCGGACCTCTACATCAATCTGCGCCTGTGGAACGTAGGGGCAGCCGAAGCTACGTCCTGGAACCGCTACATGCTCGACCGCATCCGCGAAACGTTCGGAGTCGATGTCACACCGGGGAACTTCTGCAGCCGCCACAAGAGTTTCAGCATCGCAGGGCGAATTTACCTGCACGAAGACACCCGATTTGAATGGCCAGAATTAAGCGAGAATGGCGAGAGGTCTGTTCAAGGAACTTGCCATGCACTGGATACGCACGTGGCCATCTTGCACGACGGACGGGTTGTCGCCTGCTGCTTGGATTACAGCGGGCAAATCACGCTCGGGAACATCCAAGAAACCAACCTCGCCGAAATTATCGAAGCACCCCTCGCCCGCGAACTCCACGAAGGGTTTACACAAAACGAGCTGCGCCACCCATTATGCAAGGCGTGCTCGTATTGCAAAAGATTTTCTCGAAAAAAAACCTAAAGCTGTTCGTCTATCAGCATCAAGATTTTCTGGATAGCAAATTCCGGACTGTATTCCGTATCGCCGCCGGCCGCACGAACATGGCCGCCACCGCCAAACGTCTTGGCAATGGCGTTCACATCCACGATGTAGTTACTGCGCAAGCTTATCTTGTACTTGCCATTGACCGGATAAAGGAAGACGGCGACTTCCGTGCCACCCACTTCGCGAAGCGTATCGATGACATTGCTCAAGTCGACCGGCTGGACACCGAACTTTTCCATATCCTTCTCGGTCACGATGGAATACACCACCTTGCCATCGAGGCCCATCTTGCAATTTTCCAGAACAAACCCGGTAATCAGAGTCTGCTTGTAAGTGCGTGTATAGTAGGTTTCGTTCACTATCTTTGCAAAATCGACACCCTTGTCAATCAAGTCGCCCACAACGTTCATGGTCCGCTTGCCCGTACATGAGTACTTAAACGCACCCGTGTCGTGGACAATGCCCAGATAAAGACAGCTAGCCGTTTCGGTGCTGATTTTTTCCTTGTCCATCAAGAAATACAGAGTCTCGCACGTCGAACTGGATTGCGCTTCCAAGAAGCACTTTGTACACAGATTCTGCGGATTGCTGACATGATGGTCTACGTTACACGTAAACTTTGCGCTTTTGATGCAAGGCACGCCATTCGCTCCGACTCGTTCAAAAGAGGGCGTATCCAGCATGAAGGCGATGTCGCAGCCATTTGCGAAAACATTTTCGGAATACTCAGGCAAAACGATATCGGCGCCCTTGAGGATCCCGTAAGTCTCGGGGAACTTTTCCAAAAAGACCTTGACTTCGACCTGCGGAAAATTATCCTTGACATAATTATAAAGTGCTAGAGCAGAGCCGACGCAATCCCCATCAGGGCGAACATGTCCAAAAATGGCGGCAGTCTTGGCATTTAGCAACATTTCATCGATCATCGTCAACATCCTTTTATAAAAATCCAATATCAAAGATAAAAAAACGGGCCTATAAAATACCGAAGAAGCAAAAATTAACTGAATTAACCTATCTTTCTGTAATGCAAATCACAATTCACGATTTCAGTGGCGTCTATTCCGAGCAGCCTTTCTTGCAGACATTGAGAGATTCGTCACATAATGTAGCCTCAGCATCCGATAATGTCGGCTCCGTCACAGCCGAGAAAAAAACAAAAAAGATCAAATGGCTGGACTGCACACAGATTTCGGGAACAGATTGCTATTGCGACAACGACGCGGTTGCCGTCATTCGCGAACAAATTGCCAAAGCAGGCATCGAAAACGCCGAAGGAATTCATTTTTTTGACAACGGCAACTACCACTATATGAGCAAGATCTGGACCGACATGATCCAAGAGCCTTTCACGCTCGTGGTATTCGACCACCATCCCGATATGCAACCGCCGCGATTCGGCGACATTCTAAGTTGCGGAGGGTGGGTCAAGAAAGCCCTGGACGAAAATAAGTTCATAGACAACGTTATCATTATTGGAGTCGCCGACCATCTGGTGGATGAAATCCGCGAAGAGATTGCTTCGCACCCTTCGGGCGCTCGTAATGACAACCATCAAAACAAGGTCACGTTCATCCGCGAAAGCGAGATAGCAAACATACAGACGAACTCACTGCTCACAGCTCATAGTTCACAGCCCCTCTACATTTCCATCGACAAAGACGCCCTCTCCCATGCCGATGCAGCCACCAACTGGGACCAAGGCTCGCTCAGTCTTGAGCACATGAAAGCTATTATTACCGAAATTGCAAAAGACCGCCGGATTATCGGCGTAGATATTTGTGGGGAGCGTGCCCGCGACTTTGCAGGCGACGAGCACCACTCCATCCAGGAAGCTGATGCGCAAAACGACCGCACAAATCGCGAACTGGTCGAATTTTTTAGAAATCTTCTAATTCCATCCCATGGATAGTGATGTCGTCCAAGTACCATTCTATGGTGGATTTCATGCCTTGAAGAATGCCATCGCCATTCTTGAATTCAATCTTATAAACGCGGTCCTTGGCCTTGGCCCATTCCCCACCGAAGGATTCCAATTCGGAGTACCTTTCGGGAAGTAGGGCATCCGCCCAAATTACATAGCGGGTCCATTCGTCACTCAAACTGAATTCTCCGTAG
This sequence comes from Fibrobacter sp., assembly GCA_017412605.1. Taxonomy (GTDB): domain Bacteria; phylum Fibrobacterota; class Fibrobacteria; order Fibrobacterales; family Fibrobacteraceae; genus Fibrobacter. The sequence continues at coordinate 255,006 of JAFPWY010000008.1, forward strand.
AAGCCTGCTTTCCAATCGGGATCACTAGACTTTGCAGCAATGGAGTCACTATAGGCTGTGAAAAGCACCAGCCTTATTTTTCCATGTCCCTTGGCCCAGAAGGAAAGTGCTTCCATCTTGGAGAGATCAACATAATCGTCGCCATTACTTAAATTGAGGTTTAAAGCCCAATACGGAGAAACATCTTTTGGCAGGTCAACAACATGCTTCATGTAAAGGCCATCCCCGGAGTGTCCATCCGCAGTCTTGAACGAAGCCATCGTCGCGCTTTCGGAGCGGGTTCCGACTTCGTTGGTCGTCACCACCGTATCGCAAGCCGTTCGGCCCTCGCAGCTATTGTAGAAGTCCCAGTTGAAATTCAAGCCCAAGTCGCTGGACAACTTACTTTTCGGGAAATCATCCCCAAAGTCTTCAACGATCGTATTTTTCGAGATTGCATCCAGGTCAGGGCGATCGGGAGCGACAAACTTTTCCTTCGGATTGAACAGCGCACGGAGCTTGTGATCCACCCACTTATCCTTTTCAAAATAATACACATAGTAATCGCCACCAAAATTATGCATCGACGTTGCAAAACCAAAATAGTCTGCAATTTGAGTAATGGAGGTCAACCACCTTTCCACACTGGCATCATCCTTGATATAATAAATCGTACCATATTCACCTAGATACACAGGCATGTTGCCATGGGATTTAGACCACAGAGCCACTTGTTCAAAGTCTTTATATATTGCCATTTTTTGGTTATTAGTTCCCTCCCAAGTTTCTTTCCCACAAGAATCAGCAGGCGGGGCACCCGATCCACAATTCGATGCAAATTTATATGGATCATAATAATGGAAACTCGCCATTAAAAGCCCATTCGGGTCATCCAACTGAAGCTCATTCAAATTGTCTTTACTGTAATAATTTCTGCTGCCCACAATAATAACACGAGCCGGATCTATCCCATGAATAATCTGGATAAGGCTATCCACTAAATTATTCCATTGCGTTGCCGTGATATACTCATCCGTAGTAGGTTCATTAGGCAACTCAATAATCAATGAATCCGGAGATATATCTTTCATTTCTTCTATTATCTGCCGATATATCTTTTTTTCGCAAGGTGAAGCCGTCTTGTAAGTATAACTATTAGAAGCCTTATTATTATCCGTCACCCTTTGGCTCATCAGAAGTTCATGTTCATCGACAACAGCAATCATGCCGTTTGCAATGGTATTATCTACAGCCCATCTAACTTGTTTCATATACTCAGGATTTATCAAACATTCAGTTTTTTTCCCTATAAAATGAGTATCCCATCGTATTTGGAAGCGTATATGATCAAAGCCCTTGTCTGCTATCATCTTGAAATGCTTCTTTTCCAATCGGTCGTAATTGCTAGTATCTGTATACAAAGGCCAATCACTCATAAAAATATTGTCGTCGAATTCGCTAAAATTTTCTCTTCCTGAAAAGAACGCCGAAGCATTTATCCCTCGTTTCATCTGCTTCACAAGCTTTTTCGCGAGGCCCGGTACAAGCCCGTGGCGGCCATTATTGCCATCGGCACCATCCACGCCGTCCTTGCCGTTCAGAATCACGCCCAGTGTATCCGTGCCGCACACGATTTTGAATCCCGTGCTGTCGCCGCTTTCAAATGCGACTCCCGTACAAGAGGTGCCATCTTCACCATCGGAGCCATCGGAACCATCCTTGCCATTGGTGCCATTTTTTCCGTTAGTACCGTTTGTACCGTTCTTGCCATTCGTTCCGGCTTTGCCTTCGGAACTGCCGTCCACCGCATTCAAGGTGTACCATTTCTCGGAGTAGCACACAAAAACCTTTTGTTTGTCCGTGGTGATGACAAAGGAGCCGTTGATGTCCTCGCCACAAGTGGGCAAGTCCTTTTCGGTCGAGACCATCGTAATCGGGACCTGCTTGACCTCGGTCACCTGAGTCACCTCGGTAACTTCGTCACCGCAGGCGGAAAGCATAGCCAGCGGAATAGCAATAGATGCTGCAAGAGCAAAGCGTGAATGGTTCATAGGGACTCCTGTCTATTTTAAAAATTCTACCGGATTTCCAATTTCTTGAAAGTTTCGTAATGGTCTGCAGTGTAGTAGATTACACAATCTGACTGATACACCAGTCGTTTGGTTCCGCGATTCTTGCCCGAATAGTCAACATCGGCTTCGTGATATGAGCCTTCGGGTAAGGTCGCATGATAATTATTAGGATGCGAGGCATAATTGTCAAAGTTATCGCCGCCTATCATCACGCCAATTGTTGTCCACGGATTAAAATTCCACTTCGAAAATGTGTTTCCCGTTTCGGATTCGTAAAGCTTTTTACCCTCATTCTTTCCCACATAATTTGCGGGCAACTTGTCGAACTTGCACAAGTACGCCGCCACGGAATCCTTTGTCGTGTACAGGCCAGATTCCTCTACCGCTTCGTAAATGGACAACAACGAAATACTAGACGATAATTTTTTTTCGGAACTACTTGAAGACGACGAAACTTTGGAACTGCTAGACTTCGCCTTGCTTGAGGATGATTCTGTTACCTTGCTACTCGAAGATGACGAAATCTTGGAACTGCTCGACTTCGCCTTGCTTGAAGATGAAAGTTTTTTAGAACTTGACGATTTTTCTTTGCTAGAAGAAGATTCTAATCCATACGAATCATCGTCGTTGGGAATCGTCGGAGTCGAGCAGGCCGCGAAGAAAACAGCGGTAAAAACAGCAAGGAACAACTTGAAAAACGTCCTGTTCATACGAGAAATATATATTCTTCGCCGCGCTTTTGCTATTTTTCAATAAAACAAAGAACAAAAGATCACCGGAAATCTCGCTTTGAGATCAAATACAAACCTCATACCTCAAAGGGAGCCGAAGGCGACCGACCTCAAACCTCAAACCTCTATTTATCATGGATATAAACGAACTCGCTCAAAAGCACATCTTGAACCAGCCGCTCTACGTGACCGGCAAGCCCATCGCCTACACCGCCCGCGAATTCGGCCTCGACCCGAAAGACATCGACAAGCTCGCGAGCAACGAGAACCCGTTCGGCCCGAGCCCGAAGGGCATGGAAGAAGCCCGCAAGGCCCTGGAAGAAATCAACCTCTACCCGGATGGCGGCAGCTACGACCTCATCGGAAAGATTGCAGAGTTCCGCGGCGTAAAGCGCGAACAGATTGCCGTGGGTAACGGCAGCAACGAACTTCTGGACATGATCGCCCAGGTGTTCCTCGGCCCCGGCACCGAAGCCGTGATGGGCAAGCACAGCTTTGCCGTCTACAAGCTCGCCACCATGGCGATGAACGCAAAGATTATCGAAGTCGACATGCCGGCCCCGGCCTACAACTACGACCTCAAGGCCATGCGCGCCGCCGTGAACGAGAAGACCCGCATCGTGTTCCTCGCGAACCCGAACAACCCGACGGGCTCCGACCTCACAGCCAAGGAAATCATCGACTTCGCCGACAGCCTCCCGGAAACCTGCGTGCTCGTGATGGACGAAGCCTACACCGAATTCATCGAGGACACGCCGGAACTCGTCCCGGATTTCAACAGCCGCATCGCCGAAGGCAGGAACATCATCTGCTGCCGTACGTTCAGCAAGATCTACGGTCTCGCAGGGCTGCGCGTGGGCTACTGCATCACCCGCCCCGAAATCGTGAACCTCATCAACCGCGTGCGTGAACCGTTCAACGTGAACAGCATCGCCCAGGCAGCCGCCATCGGCGCCATCGACGACCAGGAATACGTGAACAAGGTCCGCGAGCTCAACAAGAAGGGTCTCGAACAGTTGAAGGCCGGCTTCCGCGAAATGGGCCTCGCCTATGTGGACAGCCACTCGAACTTCATCGCCGTCAGCGGTTTCAAGGACCCGATGGACGCGTTCAAGTTCCTGCAGGCCAAGGGCACCATCATCCGTCCGCAGCCCGCGATGGGTGACGTGCTCCGCATTACCGTGGGCACCGAAGCGCAGAACAAGAAATGCCTCGACAACATCAAGGCATATCTCGGAAAGTAAACCGAGGAACGAATAACGCGAAGTCCGTGCCAGGCGAAAAGCCTCACGGAGTCGCACGCGTTATTTCCAAGCGCGGCTTTTGCAGCCGTAGCATAGCAGAAAACCTGGTCCGCGAGGGCCGGGTTTCTTTGCGTGGTAAAATCGTGCGCGACCCCGACACCCCCGCCTACGAGGACGACGAAATCATGGTTGACGGCACACCCGTTGAGGCCGCCCAGAAGTTCTACTTCGCGATGAACAAGCCCCGCGGCATCGTCACTACCGCAAGCGACGAGAAGGGCCGCAAGACCGTGATGGATTTGTTCCGCGAGCAGTACGCCAAGATGTTCCCCGGCAAGCCCGTACCGCACATATCGCCGGTGGGCCGCCTCGATGCCGCCAGCGAAGGATTGCTCCTGTTCACCAACGACACGCAATGGGCCGATGATGTTTTAAGTAGCGCGGACCATCTCAAAATCTACCGCGTGCAGGTCAAAGGCCACCCCACTGCCGACGACCTCGCCAAAATGGAAAAGGGCTTCAACGTTCCACCCCGCGTCTTCGGCGAAAGCGAAGAATTCATGCACGCCGAGCGCGCAGTTTTCCACAGCGAAGGCGAAAAGAACTGCTGGCTCGAAATCACGCTATCCGAGGGCAAGAACCGCGAAATCCGTCGCATGCTCGCCCACCTGGGTTACGAAGTCATGCGCCTTATGCGCATTCAATTCGACAATTTCACATTAAACGACTTAAAGCCCGGCGAAATCCGCGCCATTCAAGTCTAACTAATACCAGATACCCATGTAGATTCTCAGATAAAATCTGGAACCTTTTTTCAGGTCATAGGTTTCCTTGACCACATACGCATACGATGCAGAAATCCTAACTATAAAGACGTTTAAATTCACATCTGCGTGCGGTCTAAAATAAAATTCATGCCCAGGGCTAAAAGCAAACCAATCCGTCTTATACCCCACACCAACCGACAGGGTCGTAAAACCTTCCCAAAAATAATACTCCAAAGTCGGATTCATCAAGGCCAAGACACCGAACATGGTATTTTCAGACTCATTGCCCGACATAACAAATGGCAAAAAAAACAGCGACACTAGGCTACTCATGCCCGTTATTCTTGCTGTCGAATCCGAATCTTCCCTATCCTTGTCAGACATAATGTGAAGATTCAAAAAATCAGCCGTCAAATAAAGGCGATTTAAAATGGGCTTTCCCGCTTCAAACACCATATTGTAATCAACATGATCCGACCATGTAGAGACATCGGCACCGAAATAAAACACATCATGGCTTTGATTTTCTCGCCAATACTCATTTTTCGATTCTTCTTCGGAGGCGAACACAGACAAGCTAACAAGTAGCAAACAAAAGATGCACTTAACCCAAGTACCCATTTTCACCCCTCTGAATTTAGGATAAATTAAATCATATCCCTGTTCAAGAGTTCGCCGTGGTCAAGAACTAGGCGACGGAAGGGGCTATTCAGGTAAAAGTCCGGGTTATGCGTCGCCATCACGACAGTCGTTCCGCGAGCATTAATTTCCTTGAAAATGCTGAAAACTTCCTCTGCATTTTTGGGGTCGAGGTTTCCCGTCGGTTCGTCAGCAAGGAGCACATACGGATTGTGCACCATCGCACGGGCAATCGCCACACGTTGCTGTTCACCACCCGAAAGCGTGTACGGCATAGCAAAGCGCTTTTGGCTGATACCCACCAAGGCCAGCGCATCGAAAACCGCCGAATTAATCTTGCTGCTCGGAGTTCCCACGATACGGAGCGCAAGCGCCACGTTTTCAAAGACGTTTCTATCGGGCAGCAGTTTGAAGTCCTGGAAAACAATCCCCATCTTGCGGCGTAACGCCTGGATATTCTTGTCCGGAGTGTTCTTGCTGTCGTAGACGCAATCCCCCGTAAACTTCACCATGACCTGTCCGCCACGGTCTTCGTCAGGGCGTTCGTCCATATAAATTAGCTTCAAGACGGTCGACTTTCCCGCACCGGAATGTCCCGTCAAGAAAACGAATTCACCCTTGTTCACTCGGAAGGTGACGTTGTTGAGCGCCTTCCAGTTGTCCTCGTAAGACTTGGTGACATGGGTAAAATCAATCATAATCCAATCATTCCGTCATGCGGATTTCAACGTGGACTTCCTTGCGCCACCTCTTGACCAGCTTTTCCAGTTTCTGGTCTTCGAGATGGTTCGCGGCAAGCTGTTCAATCTTGCCGTAATCTTCTTCCATCGTCAGTTCGCGAATCTGTCTTGAATCGTCCAGGCGGAACAGGTGGTAAGCACCATCAATCAGGACAGGCTCAGAGATTTCACCAACATTCAAGTTGGCCACCGGGTCGACATACGCCGGTTCCATCTCATTTTTCTGGAACCAACCCAGCAGACCGCCAGCATAGTTGCTAGCCTTGTCTTCGCTATACTTCTTTGCCGCGGCCGAGAAATCCGCCTTTGTCTTGATCGATTTCTTGAGGGAATCGGCAAGCTGCAAAATCGAAGTGGAATCCTTCGCCGAAGGAATCGTGCGCAAAAGAATCTGAGCAGAGCGAACGCCGTCTTCCTTGCGACCGAGAACACGGGCGATATGCCATCCAAGGTTCGTCTTAACCGGAGTTGCCGCATACTGACCATTAGAAAGCTTATCCAAGGCGCGTTCAAATGCCGGATCCAAAAGACCACGTTTAAAATATCCTAAATCACCGCCCTTCGCCGCACTGGTATCCTGGGAGTGGTTCTTTGCCAGGAGTTCAAAACTCATGCCCAAATTCAAGCTATCAATCAGCGATTCAGCAATCTGCTTGACGGAGTCCACAATCATGGAATCCGGAACAATGGGAATCTGTATGTGACTCAGCAGCACACAATTGTACTGCCTCGGAAGGGAATCCTTGTAATCCTTGTAGAAAGCATCCACTTCCTTCTTAGTCGGATGAATTGTTCCCACATGCATCTGGCGGACTCGCATCATTTCGATATGAGAACGGATCTGCTTTGCAAGCTGGTCGCGATACTGGGCGACACTGATACCCAACTGGGTTCGAATAGCCTTTTCTAGAGTAGACAAGTCAATGTTCTGACTTGCAGCAAGCTGCGTCATATGGGTATTCACGCGCTGGTCGACCTCGGCATCCGTAACCACGATAGAATCGCGGTCAATACGGCTGAGCAAGACCTTTTCCTCGATCAGCTTTTCAAGGATGTATTCCTTCTGCTGTTTTTCACTCATCTCCGCCGCTTCAGGCATTTCCTGGAACTGGTAGAGTTTGTTCATGAGTTCCGAGCGCATAATCGGTTTACCATCAACAACGGCGGCAATTCCTTCCATAAGGACCGGCGCAGCAATGGCCACGGAACAACAGGCAACAATCAACAATGCAACATTACGAAAGAATTTGGACATCATTTATCCTTTCCAAATACGTTAGTCTTCATAAAAATGGGACGAGAGCTCTTCCATTCCTTTTTCAGGCGATCCAGGACAACCTTCTGGTGTTCCAGCCATGCGCGAGTCTGGACATCCTCTGCGACTTCCTCGAACGGAAGAACATCCGCAGAATCCAGGCGGTTCACAACAACACCTATCTTCAGAGCACCCCCGCAAACCTTCATCTGCGTAAGATGCCCGACTTCAGCTTCCTGCAAGTCCGGAATCAAACAAGTATCCGGAGTTGTCTCCACAGAATCAAACGGAACAATTTTCTTGACGAGATAATGAGCATGAGGGATAGAATCATACACCGTACTCTTGTGTCCCTTATAATAGGTCGAACCATTCTGCCATTCGCTAAAATACAGGATTGCTCCAGAAGCAATCGTTTTTCCTCGCAGGAACTGCTCCGGGTGGTTCTTGTAGTATTCCTGCTTTTCAGCATCCGTCACAAGCATAGAATCCGTAAAGGTCTGGAGGAAATAGTCCACCGCCATTTTGCGCACCATGGACTCGATTTGCTGAGCAAGGGCGGAATCATCCAAAACCCCATTGGACTCGGCTTCCTGGTAAATGATTTCCTCATCAATCCAGTGATCCAAAAAAGAGAGGCGCTCGCGATTGCCCCAGGTGTCCCACTCCGGGGCCATGACCCTAATTTCGGAAAGGTGCAACTTGGTTTTCCCCACCGACACAATGACAGGATCGTCGCTGTTAGAGCAAGCGGAAATAACAGCAAAAGCCAACAAGCAGATTAAACGTAGACAAAATTTCATCCCGATAAAATTTAGAAAAACACCTATCGCAAAAGTAGCACTAAAGACGGAATAATGTCGAAATCAAACTGTTTTAAGGAAAAGCCGAGTGAGGCGCCCCAAGTTGCGTAACAAAAAGGTTACTTTAATTTCCCAAAACGGCCCTTGAGTTTCGCGAGGGAATCTTCCTCGATAACTTCCTCGGAATCGTCGCCCTTGCGCTTGTACTTGAGGATTTCAAAGTCCTCGAGCAGGGCGGAGGCTTGTAAGTAGAGCTCAGGATATTCGGATTCGTCAGAAGCAGTACGCTCGATTTTGGAGAGGAGGTCTCGGGCGGTTTTCAGTTCGTGGTCCTTCATGAAGCGAGCCTTGAGGAAGGGACGGAACTTTTCACGGAGATCCTTGACAGAGAGGTCTATTTTGTCATCGCTAGCCCCTTGGGCGAAGCAATCTCCGACCGGCATGTCAACGCCGAGTACGGCCAGTCTTTCGAACAAAGTATTTTCCTTGTGGTCAGGAAGGTAGAGCGTCGCAATTTTCGAGATGGACTTGTTCTTCGCCATGAGTGCGGCGATTGCATCACGGGCGTGGTCACCGCCCTGGCGCATCGCTACCGAGTATTCACGAAGAATGTCCCAGAATTTCACGAAGGTTTCAGCTCCGAGAAGGCCGGATTCATAGGTGGCGCGCACTAGAGCAAGGCGCATTTCTTCGTCTTCGTTGCGAGTGCTTGCAGCAAGATTCTTGAAATCACGTATTTTTTTGCCGCGAGAAAACTCGAGGCCCGTAAAGCGCACGCAACGGTTCGCATCTAGCTTATCGGCAACAAGTGACTTCAAAACCCACGACTTGAGCGCCGTCTTGAAAGCATCGGAATAGAGGCCGCCCGTCTCGAGCAAGTTCAGACGGTCGACAATGAGCGAAGAATCAGCATCAGGCTGCGTGCGATTTCCGGTATTAGATTGCGCGCGACCTTCCACACGCTTGCGGAAAGCTTGCCAGAACGCAGATTCTGCCGGAGACATCAGCGCAGATTCCCCGAGACGCCAGCCAAAGCGCATATCGCCAAGCGCAAAATCGATACCGAACGTCACCAGGACGGGGCGAACCGCAGCAAAGAGCCGGAAGCTCCCCCATTCCGGGTTAATTTCGGTGGAAAATTTCTCTGGGAACCCCTGCTTGAAGATTTTCGCATGAATCCGCAGGTGGTTTTCCTTTTCGGGCGTGACCGTCGGGATGTCGCAATCGAGCTGCTTCATCTCGGCAAAGACTTCGTAGAGGCTAAAGAGCGGGGCCTTGTGCGGTTTTTCCTTGAGTTTGTCGCAGAAGGCGTCGTCGATAAACGTGCGCTTGCCTTCCAGCTGCTTTTTTGCATTCTTGGGCATCTCGCGGATAACGGATTCCGCCATCCATTCGCGCCACTGGTGAATCGAGAGAGCAAGCGTCGCAGGCGTTACCTGCGGGAGCATGTCATAAGGCAAGTCGAGCGTGATGCCGTCGCAGTCGCGTGTCGCATCGAAGACCATCTCGCCCATCACCATGCGGCTGGAACCGTCAAGCCCTTCAATGCGGAACTGTTCGAGAGAGCCGCCGAGAGAGGGTTGGAGGTCGGCGCGTAGCGCCTTCGAGGCACGAGGTTTGAGGTTCGAGGAACGAGGGAAAAAATCCGCTAGAGATTGCCGCGCTTCGCTCGCAATGACACCGCTGATGCCGCCCTCATTCTGTTCTAACCAAAAAGCAGCATCGAATTTCAGGAACTGGTCGGTATGTTCGCGGATGTAGTCCTTGAGCGTCTTGATGGAATTCACCTCATGCGCAATGCGCACATAGTAATCCACCAGGGCATCTTCGCTCGGAGCAAGCCCGAATTGGCGCTTGCGGGCTTCCAGCGCATGCAAATCCTCGACGACGCGCTCGTTATGCGTCATAAAGGCAAACGGACGCGCCATCTGACCAAGCACTACGGCCTCGCGCCAGAAAATCTCGGCACATTCATCAGGGTTCACGCGCGCATAATCCACGCGGTGGCCGCGGCTAATCACGAGACCGCGGAAACTCACTTCCTCCACCGCTTCCACAAAACCGCGTTCCTGGTTCCACGTAGGCGCATACCAGCGACGCGTGCAGAAAGGTTCCGCCACCTGCATAATCCATTCAGGCTTGATTTCGGCGGCCTTGTTGAGGAAGATACGGCTCGTCTCACGCACCTCGGCGCTAAAGAGCCATTCCGCACTCTTGCCGTAAAGGTCGCTGCCCGGGAACACATGCGTCTCGCGACCGCTCACCAGGCGGTAGCAGCCGTTTTCCATGTCACGCAAGGCAATACCGCCCAGGAATCCCGAAAGCAAAGCGATGTGCAGGTTGTCGCGGTGGAAACTGTCAAGCGGGCACACGCGATTCTCAAATTTCACGTCGAGGATGCGCCCGAACTGTTCGTACAAATCAATCCACTCGCGGCACCGCAAAAAATGCAGGCTGTTCTTGTCGCAGAACCTGCGCAACTTGTTCCAGGTTTTGCCATCCCATTCGGCACAGAAGGCATTCCACATGCAAATGAACGTCAGGAAATCGCTCTTATGGCCCGCGAACTTGCGGTGCAGTTGGCGAATGCGTGTGCGTTCGGGTTCTTCGCTGGGAACCACGCGCGGGTCCTGGATGGAGAGCGCCGAGCAGACAATCAGCGCAGGCTGCAATACGCCCGCATCGCGCGCCCGCAATAGCACCGCCGAGAGCGCCACGTCCATCGGAAGGCGCGTCATCTCGCGGCCAAGTTTGGTCACATGCCCGCTGGCGTTATCGGCGGTCAACGCACCGAGTTCAAAAAGCGTCTTGTAAGCGCCGCGAAATGCCGAATGCGGCGGCGACTGCAAGAACGGGAAGTTTTCGAGTTCCAGCCCGAGGCTGCGCAGTTGCAGGACAACATTCGCGAGATTACTCCGCCGGATTTCCGGCTCCGTAAACTCGTCTCGCTTCTCGAAATCCTCGGGAGAATAGAGACGGATGCAAACACCGGGCTTTACGCGCCCCGCTCGCCCTGTGCGCTGCCGGGCACTCGCCTTCGAAATGTCTTCGACGGGCAACCCCTGGATTCGAGACTGTGCATTGTAGCGCGAAATGCGGGCCGTACCCGTGTCCACCACGTAGGCGATTCCCGGAATCGTGAGCGAAGTTTCCGCGATGTTCGTCGCGAGCACAACGCGGGTCTTTTCCGCATGCCTGAAGATACGACGCTGTTCATCGGGACTCATGCGCCCGTAAAGCGGCAAGATGTCGAATGTCGCAGAGTCCAGTTCGTGCGCGAGCTCGCCCGCCAAATCTTGGATGTCGCGTTCCGTCGGCAAAAAACAAAGCAAGTGATCGCGGTGGCGCGTTTCCAGGTCGAGAATCGCATCGCGCGCCTCGTCAAGCAAGCCGGAATCGCCCTTACCGGAGATGTCACGCCCCTCGCCTCTTTCGTCTTTCGTCTTTCGTCTTTCGTCTAAAAAATACTCCACATCCACCGGGAACGTGCGGCCCTCGGCTTCGAGCACGCAGCTGTTGTCGTAAAATTCCTCGAAAAGCTTGGCATCGAGCGTCGCGGAAGCCACAATCAGCTTGAATTCCGGGCGGGCCTGCAAAACCGTCTTGAAAATGCCGAGCAATATGTCGATATTCAGCGAGCGTTCATGCGCTTCGTCAATCACGATGGCCGAATACTGCCTAAAGAGCCTGTCGCGACGGAATTCCTGCAACAAAATGCCGTCCGTCATCACCTTGATGGGGGCGTCGCTCTGGCCCTGTTCCCAGAAGCGGATTTTCGTGGAGACGAGTGTCTCGTCCTTCAATTCTTCACGCAGGCGATCCGCAATAGAAATCGCCGCAAGTCGGCGGGGTTCCGTCACACCAATTTTAAAGAGGCTATGAGGTCGCGCTTCGCGCTCTGAGGTATGAGCACGGGCTTCGCCCTTTGAGGAATACCACTCCAAAAGGAATTTGGGGAGCTGCGTCGACTTGCCGGAACCAGTGTCCGCCTTGACAATCACCACCTGATGCTTCTCGAGCATCTCGAAGAACTCTTCCCGATGTTCAACGACAGGAAGCTCTGGGTAGGTGATTTTCAAGTTCTCGTAAGACATTTGGCAATGGATAATTGATAATGGATAATGGATGATGTAAAATTATCAATCATCAATTATCAATCATCAATCACTCCTTGATATGCCCGCACTTGTCGCAGGTGAGTTTGTAGCTGTTATCGGGGTCGACGACCATCACGCCGTCGCAATCCGGCACTTCGCACGGGAGCTCCCCCGGCATCACTTCGCGGTATGTCTGTTTTTCTTCCATATCCCAAATATAGAAAACGCTACATCACAAACTTCTCAATCACCTCGGCAATTGCCGAATGGTTGTTGTCGTTTGTGGTCACATAATCGGCAGCCGCCTTCGCCACCGGTGAAGCGTTCGCCACGGCAACGCCCACTCCCGCAGCCTCGATCATGGGGCAATCGTTCTCTTCGTCGCCCACCGCAATCGTATCGGCAACCGGCACCTTGTAGAAGTCCGCCATGAACCGCACCGCATCGCCCTTGTTGCTCTGCATATGCGAAAACTCGAGCATTTCGGGCTTACTGAACACGTCAAAAAGCTTGCCCGCCGTCGTCTTGCGCATTTCGGCACGGAAATCCACAAGGCTCGAATGGTCGAACGGCGTAATGATATTCACCTTGATGGGCGGCTTCACCACCACATTGATAAATTCGCCGTAGTATTCGCGGATATCCTTCACGACAACGTAATCCATCTTCATCAGGCGGCAATACGTCTTGAGCTGTTCCGTCTCGTATTCCGAAACCACGAGGTCACCCGAATACGTATGCGCATGCATGCCGCAGCGGTGCGCCGCATCCATGATGAATTTCACCTCATCGACAGGAATGTACCGCGTGAGAATCGCGCTCTCGGTCGCATAATCGTAGATTAGCCCGCCGTTGAAACTCACCAGGAAAAAGCCCGGCTTGTCAAAGCCGTACTTTTGCGCCAGTTGCTTTGCGCTCGTGAGCGGACGGCCCGTGCAGAGCACCAATTTGTGCCCGCGAGAAAGCATCGCTTCAATAGCGGCCATATCCGCATCGAGGATGCGCTTGTCATCGGTCAGGAGCGTTCCGTCCAGGTCGGTAAAAAGGAGTTTCATCAAGCCCAAATTTAGAAAATCAACGTCATCCTTCTTTTCTTAGGGGCACTTTAATAGGATTGAGTTTTAGGTGATTTTTACGCAACACACAACAAAATTTTAATCGCTACTCCCGTTTTTCGCTGAATTTCGGAAGTAGGACTCCTGTTTTTCTTGCTTTTTTCTATTGCTTTTTTGCTGAATTTTTGTTATTTTCAACAAAAAGGGCCTTGCGATGCTGGAACGAATCCTAAAAATACCGGAAATAGAAGAAGACAGCCTTTTTCTCTGGGGTAGCCGCCAGACAGGGAAAAGCACCCTGCTAAAGGCGCTGTTCCCGCAGGCACGATTTTACGACCTGCTCAAAACCGACGTGCAGCTGTCATTCAAACTGCGACCGGCACGTTTGAGGGAAGAATGCGAAATGCTTGACGATGGACAGTTGGTCATCATCGACGAAGTCCAGAAAGTCCCCGCCCTTCTCGACGAAGTTCACTGGCTAATCGAAAACAAAGGCCTCAAATTCATCTTGTGCGGTTCTAGCGCACGCAAGTTGCGCAGAAGCGGAGCGAACCTGCTTGGCGGACGCGCCCTCCGAAAGACCTTGTACCCGCTAGTCAGTGCAGAGATTCCCGATTTTGACATAGACCACGCCCTGAACAATGGAATGCTGCCGAGGCATTATCTCATTCGTAACGCCGAAAAACGTATCCAGTCCTACATAGGCGATTACCTGCAGCAAGAAGTTGTCGAGGAATCCGTAGTACGCAGGCTGGATGCGTTCACCCGTTTTTTGCAGGTGGCAGCACTCAGCAACGCAGAAATTGTCAACTACGCAAACATCGCCCGTGATTGCGGAGTATCCGCCAAGACCGTGAAGGAATACTTCTCCATCTTGGAAGAAACCCTGCTGGGATTCTGCCTACCCGCTTACGTAAAAGAGGTCAAGCGCCGCGTGCAACAGTCGCCCAAGTTCTACTTTTTCGACGTGGCGATTCCGAACCACTTACTGCACAGGATCCCGTTAGTACAAGGAACCGATGTTTACGGGCATGCCCTAGAACATCTGATAATCCAAGAACTGCGCGCCTACCTTTCTTATCGCAGAGGGGAGAACGAGGCCCTCAGCTACTGGCACACGCTAGACAACCGCTACGAAGTGGATGCCGTCATTGGCGATGCCGAAATGGCAATCGAGATAAAGTCCTCAAAAAATGTTGAATCGCACGACACGAAAGGATTGAAAGCCTTCGGCGAAGAATACCCCGAAGCAAAACTTGTCCTTATTTCGATGGAAGACACTCCGCGGAAACTGAACGGAATTGAAGTGTGGCCCGCGACCCAGTTCTTGAACAGGCTCTGGGCAGGAAAAATTTTAGCCTAGCCAACCAAAAGAAAATGGCCAAAAAGTCAAGAATCCATCCAATTTTTCAGCGTCAAATCACTTGCGAAGCCGCATAAATAAAGGTATATACAGAAAGTATATCTTATAGGGGCTCTTTATGAACCGAGGGAAAACTCGAACGACATCGACTATCTCATATATCCTTCAACACGATAGACTTTTTCCATCAGTTTCGTTTCCTTCCCAGTCTTTCCATCCCGGTGCCAGACCTCAAAACGTGCTGCGTAATAATCTTCCCAGTCGCCTTCGGAAATAACAAACTGCTGTTTCTCAACAAGTTTGGAGAAGGAAGAAACCGCCTCAATCTGGACCATAGTTTCATTCGGCAATCTGTTTTTGGATAAAGGGTGGTTCTCGGTCACTTCATAGCAACGAAGAAATACTTCACCAGCGGGAAGGGAGCCATAATAGAAATCATAGTAATAAACTCCCATGTCTCCCCAGACCTGAAGGAAAGAGGATTCGTCCAACGAATCCACATCTACAGACGGGAATGAACGCCTTAAATAATCACTTTCAGACCGCTCAATAGGAAGGTTATAATCGAGCCCATCTGGAATGGGATGCTTTTTCCCAAATCCATCCGGACCAGCCATAGCACCAATTATAAGAAGGTCCCAGAGGAGACAGATGATGCCAACGGAAAGAGCGGCGGACAACAAACATTTCCCCCATTGTTTGTTTATGAGCAAGACAACCCAAGACGCAAAAAGACAAATCAGCACCAGAAGCAACAAGATACCAACGATGCTTTCCAAAAAAGACGGTTCGTCAGCAAATAAGAGCACTAACCCCAACAGGCAGATGAATAACAAAATGGGGAGAACCCACCAAAATTTCAGAATATAGCGTTTCATAATTGTTTTTTTGGGGGTGATGTTATGTTGTATTAGGTACAAAGGTACAAAATGCGATTGAAGATTGCAAGCGTTAAAAATAATCTGCAAACCTTGCATATATGTCTTATATGGGCTCTTTACGAGACTAGTAAAGAAAAAAGCCCTATAATGGTTTATTTCCTCCGTTAATTGAATCGGATGAAGTGTTTGAAGAAAAAATGGAACGCGGTTATGCCGATGCAATTGAAGGTCGAGGGAAACCGCTGGAAGACGTTTTCTCCGATTTAAGTAAACGGTTCACCTAATGAATTAATATGAAGAAAGCTCTTTGATGATATACGAGATGATTACATCACGAACAACGCGATAGCAAGGAGCACGAACACGCAGCCGCTGAACCAGTTGAGGTTGCGGTTTGCCTTGGGGCTATTGAGCAAGAAGTTCTTGACCGTTCCAGCCAAAAAGGCGATGGAGCCGAACACGATGAAGGTCGCCACGACAAATTCCACGCCGAGAATTGCCATCTGGAGCGACGGGCTCAGGGCCGAATCCATCCGGACCGCAGGCGGGATAAACGAAAGCGCAAAAAGTACAGCCTTCGGGTTCGTGAGGTTCATGATGATGCCGCGCAAGTAAAGCTTGCGGAAAGACAAGCTAGAGGATTCGCTCTTTTCCCCTCTCTCGTCTAACTTCACCACCCCCGCGCGGACCTGGAAGCTCTTGTACGCCAAGTACAGCAAGTAGGCGGCCCCGCAGCACTGCAACACAAAGAAAGCCACCGGACTCGCCGCAATCAACGCGGAAACGCCCACAATCAGGAGCGTCGTCTGCACGGCAATCCCGGTGCAAAGCCCACAAATCACGCAGATGCCGGCACGCGTCCCGTGAGTCGCGCTCTGCGCAAGCACGAACAGGTTGTCCGGCCCCGGCGCGATGGCGACAACTAAAGCGGCAATAAAAAATTCAAACATATTTACAGGCTTTTCAAGAAGCTATCCGCGTCCATCTCGTCCAAGCTCTTTTGCAGCTGGGCCAACGTTTCGTCCGAGATAGAGGGCAAGTGGGGCGCGTTACGTTCCGAGGCGCGCTCATTAGAAGCATCCACCATCTTTTTCAGCGAATCCGCGACATCGCTCACCGAATCGCCATGCTTCATGACGACGTTCAGGACCTTTGTCAGGCGTTTGCGCAAGTGTTCGAATTCGTCCCGGTCCAGTTCCGAGATTTCTCCGTGGAAATACATCAGCGGGACATTGCACCTTGCACAAGGGAATATCATCATGTTCGAGATATCACCGTCGAACTGGACGTTGAAGGAAGCTCCGCAATGGGGACAGCCGATATGCATTTCACTCATGTCCAAAATGTAGAAATTTTCGCCAGCGCAAGCCAAAAGCCACGGATTATTTTATCTTTCCCCACGTCCAACCTGCTTTTTGTGCGCCCATTCTGATTTTTTGCATTTTTCACCCGTTTTAGCCAAGTTACACACATAAAAACACCTTCGCACTCCACCGAATACCATGCTTTGCCGTTGGCTCTATCACGTAACCAGTCTTGAACTTTTCGACGGACGACTTTTCCGCGCCGGTTCCGCCGCGATGCTTTCCATCATCCTCGTCCTCTTCTTCATGCCCAAGTACATCCGCCTGCTGCAGAGGATCGACGCGACGAGCGACTTCGACAAGGACGGCAAGACAAAATCCCCCCCGATCATGGGCGGGCTGCTCCTGGTGGTCGTGGTCGAGATTGTCTCGCTGCTCGTGTGCAACATGAACGGCTATACCATATCTACGCTGGTCATCTTGCTCCTGTTCAGCACCGTGGGCGCCATCGACGACATCGCGAAAGTCCGCGCCAAGCGCCTCATCAACCAGGGCCGTATCAAGGCGGCCGACTACATGGACAAGGCCGACGGCATCTCCAGCACGCTCAGACTCTTCCTCTACTTTTTGTTCAGCCTTGTCGTCGCCATTTTCTGCTATAAGTTCATCCCCGAACTCAAGGGCGACCTGACTATTCCGTTCTGCCCCATCGAAGTGTTCCAGATCCACCTCCCCAACTGGATTTTCGTCGGATTCATGACATTCGTCATCGCCGCCTCCGCGAACGGAACGAACTTCACGGACGGCCTCGACAGCCTCGTCTCGGTGCCCATCCTCACCAGTATGGTGTTTGTCGGGCTTGTCGCCTACGTGAGCGGAAACTTTATCTTCAGCCAGTACCTGAGCGTCCCGTACCTGCCCGGTTGCGACGAACTGTTCCCGCTCGCCACGTCTATCGCGGGCGCACTGCTGGCGTACCTGTGGTTCAATAGCCCACCCGCCGAAATCTACATGGGTGACGCGGGCTCCGTCGGATTCGGCGCCACCATCGGCATCATGTTCATCCTGGTGCAGGCAGGGCTATTCCTCCCCATCGTGTGCATCATCATCATCGCCGAAGCCTGCTCCGTATTGTTACAGATAAGCTGGTTCAAATTCACCAAGAAAACGACAGGCACCGGCAAACGCATATTCCTGTGCGCACCGCTCCACCACCATTACCAAAAGAAATGGGACGGCAAGTTCCCGAGCAAGCCGCTGATGAATTCCAAGATCGTTTGGCGCATGCACCTGGTGAGCATCTTCGCGCTCATCTTCAGCATGGTCGTGTTCTTCGGAATTAGGTAGGGATTGGTGATTAGGAAATAGGCATGAGCAACATCATCGAGACTTTGAATGCGGCGGGGCAGCAGGAGCTGGTGGCCCGCCTAGAATCGTTGAGCGGGGATGCCCGCAAAAATTTGGAACGAGACATTTTGAGCCTGGACTGGGAAGAGCTCAAGGCTCTTTACGCCGAAAAATCAAGCGCATCGCTCGAAGACAACGTTTCGAGCAACTTGAAGCCAATGCCGTTCAAGATCGCGGTCGACGACCTGCGTTATGATTTCTGGAAAGAGACTGGCGAAATCCTGCTCGGCAAAGGCCAAGTCGCGGCATTCCTCGTCGCAGGCGGGCAAGGCTCTCGCCTCGGTTTCGACGGCCCCAAGGGCATGTTCGACATCGGGCTCCCGAGCCACAAGAGTTTATTCCAACTGCAGGCGGAGCGCCTGCTGAACCTCTCTGCACGAGTGGAGCATCCCATCCCCTGGTGCATCATGACGAGCCCCCTCAACCACGAGGCGACCGTCAACTTCTTTACCGAGCACGACTTTTTCGGGTACGCCCGCGAAAACATCCGCTTCTTTGAGCAGGGCACCATCTGCGCTCTCGACCCGAACGGCAAGGCCATCGTCGACGAGAACAACCGTCTCGCCCTCGTCCCCGACGGCAACGGCGGCTGCTTCCGCGCCCTTTCCCAGAGCGGCACGCTCGCCTGGCTCGTGGAGAAAGGTGTGCAGTACGTGTTCCTTTACAGCGTTGACAACGCGCTCTGCCGCATCTGCGACCCGGCCTTCATCGGAGCCCTCGCTGCCGAAGGCCGCAGCCTCAGCGCCTCCAAGGTAGTCCACAAGGCGGGTGCCCAAGAAAAGGTGGGCATTTTCGCTTTGCAGAACAACAAGCCCGGCGTCGTCGAATACAGCGATTTGCCCGAGAACTACCGCGACATGACCAACCCCGACGGGAGCCTCACCTTCGACGGCGGGAACATCGCGATTCACTTATTCAAAATCGCAGGGCTCAGGAAGTTGCAAACTAGCCGCCTCCCCTGGCACACCGCCCGCAAGACCGTCTGCGGCATCGAGAAATGCTGGAAATTCGAGCAGTTCCTGTTCGACGCGTTCCCGCTGCTCGGCACGATGATGCCGTTCGGCGTCCTCCGCGAAGAGGAATTCTCCCCGGTCAAGAACGCCGAAGGGAACGATTCCCCCAAGACCGCGCGCGAAATGATTGGCCGGCTCCACCGCGAATGGCTGCGCAAGGCGCACGTGGCGATCGACCCCAAAAAGTTCTACGAAATCTCCCCCACCATCAGTTACGCCGGCGAAGGCCTCAAGCAAAGCGTGTTCGACAGGGAAATCGGGAGGAATATTCTGGAATTTGAAGAATAGTAAACAGTGGTTAGTGGTTAGTGGTTGGTGGTTAGGGGCACGAACCTGAAGCCTCAAGTCCCGAGCCTAAAGTAAACAGGTGAATAAATCAAAATACATTGTTTATAAATTAGCCTTAGGAGCACTTCTGCGGGTGCCGGATGTTTTCTATTCGGTGCTGTTTGCCACCGTATTCCCGATATACAAGGCGCTCCACACCAAGCGGGCCTACGGGCGCGTCGTGAAGCACCTGGAAGCGGCCAGAAAATACATGAAAACGCAGGGTCAGGACAGCGTTCCCATGCAGAAAGTGACCGCACGCGACGTATTCAAAGGCATCTACTGGAACGCACTCGATTCGTACCGCGGCCTCGCCCGCTTCAAAAGCGTTACCCGCCGCATCGTCTACGAGAACGAAGAAATCATCCGGGACGCCGTCGCCGAATGCGCCAAGGCCG
The DNA here is from genome assembly GCA_017412605.1 of Fibrobacter sp. Lineage (GTDB taxonomy): Bacteria > Fibrobacterota > Fibrobacteria > Fibrobacterales > Fibrobacteraceae > Fibrobacter. The sequence goes on from JAFPWY010000008.1 coordinate 275,081, forward strand.
GGAAACCCATCGCAGGAATCAGCATCCACCATGGTTCCTTCGAGCTCCTGCACCGCGCACTCTGCCGTTACAGCGAGCATGTCCACCTGATTACCGATTCCGTCGGCGACGAGGCCTTCCGCAAGTGCCTCGAAGACCTCCGCAGCGACCCGCACCTCACCGAATACCACCCCGAAGAGACCGGGCGGCTCATCCGCGACCTGTTCAAGACAAAAGGCATCCTCGCGATGGTGTACGACCAGGGCCGCAACACCAAGGGGAACACCGTCGAGCTGTTCGGGCGGCCCACCACGCTTTACCTGCGACTCCTGCAAAAAGTGAACGAGATGGGAGCAGGCATCGTCACGTTCCGCACCTGGACCGAGCGAAAGCGCATCATCATCCACTTCGAGACCTACTACCCGCCGCATTACGACAAAATTATAGGGGAAAATGCGCCAGCAGACGCAAAGAGTACCGAAAGTCCGCTTCTCGGCGCCATCGCCCGCGAGACCGAACAGTGGATAGCGGAGCACCCCGACCAGTGGAGCTGGAACTACCACGGGAACTTTCTAAATTTGTCGCCGAGGTTATAAAATGGCATTGAACGCAGACGAAGAGTTCCAGCTGGAATGGCTGAAGAACCACCGCATCGAAGACAAGGACGAGGAAATGCGCAAGCAGGCGGAAAAGGAAGCCGCCGAGCGCCCCGCAGCCGGACCGCGCGGACGCAAGATGCGCCGCAGCCCGGCAGCCTGGGAACTCCCCGTTCCCGAAGACGAAATTGACCTCCACGGATTCACCGCCGATGAAGCCGCCGAGGCCGTGGAACGCCGCATCGACGATCTCCTCATCGCTGGACTGAGCGTACTGCGCATCATCCACGGCGGAGGGAACCCCGAATACGGGAACGTGAAGCACATCATCGACCGGAAAGTCCGCTCCGAATGGAAAAACAGGGTCATTTTCTACAAGGTTGAACCCGACAACGCTGGGTCCAGCATCATGAAAATCGGGAAACCCCGCCCGACAGTCCCCCAGAAACGAAAAAAACGCTAAAAAAACGATTTTTTTCGTGACTTTCCCCTTTGACAACCGACAACATTTAACTATCTTTGAGCCCACAAGAACGGAATATAGCTCAGCCTGGTAGAGCGCTTGCTTCGGGAGCAAGAGGTCGTGAGTTCGAATCTCGCTATTCCGATACAAAAGGCACCCCCAAGGGTGCCTTTTTTGTATCGGAATATCATGCGAGATGAGAACTCACGAAGTGAGTTCGACTAAATCGTCGATGAGCGAAGCGAATATTAGACGATTTAGCGATTTCGCCGTAAGGCGGAACCCGAAGGGCAAAAGCTGAGTGAAACGAAG
>JAFPWY010000002.1 GCA_017412605.1 Fibrobacter sp.
ACTTGAGCTTCTTGCCTGCAGTACTTTTCCCGCCCACTGCGGTAAACAGTTTGCTCCATTCCGTGGTATCAGGCAAGTGCCATCCTTCAGGACACACGCCACGCACCTTGCCGGAAAGCCCACAAGTTTTGTCGTAACCGCATTCATCTTCGGACTTGCCAACTGCAGCAGCCCAAGTGTAGAGACGACCGTACTTGGTGCAATCACCTTCGTTCTTACTGCTTCCGCCACCACACCAGCTATTTTCTGTTTTATAGTTCAGGTTCTCCGCCATCCAGGTCTGTTCGCCGATGGTCACTACCCTGTAGAGTTGCTTATCGCGGAAATCCACCATCCAGCCGTCTACAAAACCTTTTCCATCTTTACCATCGGCTCCGTTTTTCAGCGTAACCGACTTGCCGTCGGTACAAGTAATCTTTACTCCGTCAGAATCTTCTTCGGCAGAGCAACTGGTACCAGCCACGCCCGTGTCGCCCTTGGCACCGTCCTGGCCGTCTTCTCCATTCAACACGACTCCCACGGAATCGCCGCCGCATACAATCTTGTAGCCGTTGTCTATTGCCACAGCCGTGCAAGAAGACGATCCACTGGAATCATTGGTGCCGTTAGTTCCGTTCGTACCATTTTCCCCATCTTTCCCATTTGCACCATTCTTTCCATCGGAACCATCTTTTCCATCCTTGCCATCAGCACCATTTTTTCCGTCCTTGCCGTCAGCACCATTTTTTCCGTCCTTGCCCTTCGTCGAGGTCCATATTCCGCCGATGCAGGTGTAAGCCGCAGCAGAATCCACGGAATAAACCATCACACCTTCGTTATCTGCGGTGCACTTGGGCAAGGCTTCGCCTTCTTTTACCACCTGCATCCCGACAACCTCGGTTACTTTGGTCACTTCGGTGACTTCGTCACCACAGGCGGTAAACATTGCCGAGACAAACAAAACGGACCCGATTGCGGTGCTCCGCCTGCCCCAGGGCGAGGGTTTAGAGAATAAATTCGACATATTTCCTCATTTTTAAAATTTTTCAAAACAAAGTGGAATGAGGCTAAAGGTTAATCCTTGATGCAACGAACCGAGAAGGCGTAGTACTTACTGCTGTAGTCCAAGTACGCGTCCTCATTGCTGCGGTACAGTCTCATGCCGTAGGCGTAGTAGCTACCGTTCTCAGTGGCGCTCCAGAAGTAAGCGTAGTAACCCTCACTGCCGAAGCCGCCACTGTCGTTTCTGTTACCAGCAGGGAACGCAGAGAAACCGTAGGCGTCCGTACCGTCGCGACTACTAATCCAGCCAGTCTGCGACTTGAGTTTCTTGCCTGCAGTGTCATTTCCACCCACTGCGGTAAACAGCTTGTTCCATTCCGTGGTATCAGGCAAGTGCCATCCTTCAGGACACACGCCACGCACCTTGCCGGAAAGCCCACAAGTTTTGCCGTAACCGCATTCATCTTCGGACTTGCCAACTGCAGCAGCCCAAGTGTAGAGACGACCGTACTTGGTGCAATCACCTTCGTTCTCACCGCTTCCGCCACCACACCAGCTATTTTCAGTTTTATAGTTCAGGTTCTCCGCCATCCAGGTCTGCTCGCCGATGGTCACTACCCTATAGAGTTGCTTGTCACGAGGATCCACCATCCAGCCGTCTACAAAACTTTTGCCATCAGCTCCGTTGCTCAACGTAAACGACTTGCCGTCGGTACAAGTAATCTTTACTCCGTCAGAATCTTCTTCGGCGGAGCAACTGGTACCCGCCACGCCCGTATCACCCTTGGCACCGTCCTGGCCGTCTTCGCCATTCAGCACGACGCCCACGGTGTCTTCTCCGCATATCATCTTGTAACCGTTATCTATTGCCACAGCCGTGCAAGACTTTCCACTGGTGCCGTCAGTTCCATTCGTACCATTTTTCCCATCTTTTCCATTTGTACCATTCTTTCCATTTTTTCCATCCTTGCCGTCGGCGCCATCTTTTCCGTCCTTGCCGTCGGCACCGTCTTTCCCGTCTTTGCCCTTCATCGAGGTCCATTTCTTGCCGATGCATGTGTAAGCCGCCGCAGAATCCACGGAATAAACCATCGCACCCTCGTTGTCTGCAGAGCACTTGGGCAGGGACTCGCCTTCTTCCACCACCTGCATCCCGACAACCTCGGTTACTTCGGTGACTTCGTCGCCACAGGCGGCAAACAGGAGAGCAAAGGTCCCTGCAGCCGCAGCGCAGCTCCAGGGGGACTGTTTAGAGAACAAATTTGTCATATTTCCTCATTTTTTTATTTTTAAGCGAAACATAATAAAAAAATTTTGAAAAACATTTTCGAAACAATGTGGGAAGTGCCTAAGGCTAGTCCTTAAGGCAACGGACGGGGAGGCCGCAGTTCTTGTAGTCGCCGTACAAGTTCGCATCCTCCTTGCTGTGGTACAGATACACGTGCCAGGCGATGTCGAGACCGTTCATAGAGACACTCCAGAAGTAAGCGAGAAGCCCCTCTTTCACGAAGGTGCCATTGTTGTTCCTGTAACCAGCAGGGAACGCAGAGAAACCGTAGTCGTCCGTACCGTTACCACTTGTACCCTCGTAATCTTTCCAACCGGACGTTGACTTGAGTACCTTGCCTGCAGTGCCTTTCCCGCCCACTGCGGCAAACAGTTTGTTCCATTCCGTGTTATCGGGCAAGTGCCAGCCCGGCGGACAAATACCGAGCACCGTATCAGGCAGAGAACAAACCTTATTATAACCGCAGTCTAGGGCACTATCCTTATAAAGCTTGACTGAATCGATCGCAGCAGCCCAAGTGTAGAGACGACCGTACTTGGAGCAATTATCAAGATTATTGCTATGGCACCAACTACGTTCCAGCAGGCTCGGAGTCTTCACACTGTCGGCATAGTTTAGGTTCTCGGCCATCCAGGTCTGTTCGCCGATGGTCACTACCCTATAAATTTGCTTGTCGCGGGGGTCAATCATCACACCGTCTATAAAACTTTCTCCATCTTTACCATCGACTCCGTTTTTCAGCTTAAACGACTTGCCGTCGGTGCAAGTAATCTTTACTCCGTCAGAATCTTCTTCAGCAGTGCAACTGGTGCCAGCCACGCCCGTGTCGCCCTTGGCACCGTCCTGGCCGTCTTCTCCATTCAACACGACTCCCACGGAATCGCCGCCACATACAATCTTGTAGCCGTTGTCTACTGCAACAGCCGTGCAAGACTTTCCACTGGTGCCGTTAGTTCCATTTGTACCATCTTTTCCATTTTTTCCATCGGCACCATCTTTTCCATCCTTGCCGTCGGCACCATCTTTTCCATCCTTGCCGTCAGCACCATTTTTTCCGTCCTTGCCGTCGGTTCCGTCTTTCCCGTCTTTACCCTTCACCGAGGTCCATATCCCGCCGATACAGGTGTAAGCCGCCGCAGAATCCACGGAATAAACCATTGCCCCCTCGTTGTCTACGGAGCACACGGGCAAGGCAACGCCTACATCCACCACCTGCATCCCAACAACCTGGGTTACCTCGGTCACTTCGGTGACTTCGTCTCCACAGGCGGCAAACATTGCCGGGACAAACAAAACGGACCCGATTGCAGCGCTCAGCCTGCCCCAGGGGGACTGTTTAGAGAACAAATTTGTCATATTTCCCTCTTTAAAGAATTAATCAGACAAAAACATAATAAAAAAATAACGTTCCTTCGCTTCGGGGCATATAAGATCAGCAAAACAAGCAATTTATACGCCCGGCACCAAAAAAGCCCCCGGCCAAAGCCAGGAGCGTTTTGAAAAACATTTTCGAAACAATGAGGGGTGAGCCTAAAGCTAATCTTTGATGCAACGAACCGAGAAGGCATTGTTCTTTTCAACAGGGGATATTTCCACACTGTCGACTTCGTTGTACACGTCTACGACTAATGATACCGGAAATTACTTCGTCACACGGACCGTTGCAGAGGCGTTTTTCGACTTCACGTAGTACGAGCCGCCGTTTTTCACGAGGGCGTGCACCTTCTGCGACATATCCTGCACGCTAACGGCATCGATGCGGCCAACATGCGAGCCGAGCATATCGAACACGTCGTAGGTGACAGGGGTTCCGGTAGCCGTAAAGTCTTGGCGAATAGATATCGTGTTGAGCCTTTGAGCAAACTCAAGCCAGTCGATATTCACGTAGTCGCCCGTAATCAAGATTTTCAGCACGTGCGTTCCGGCTTCGAGATTCACGATGCCGAGCAACAGGTTTTCGTACACGCTCCAGTCCTCGCCCGTCTTGGGTACGGTCGTCGCGGGCACGATTTCGTTGTCGTCTACAAGCAGGCTGAAGCCCGACGTCTCGGAACCAGAGGCCACGTGCGCATCAATCTTGTACTCGCCTGCCTCAGCCACATCCACGGTATATTCCAGCCATTCGCCCTGCTGCGTGTAGCTGACTGCATAGTTGTCGCCGCCCTTCTCGATATCCACGCCGTCCTTGCGGTACTCCCCTCCCTTGTTCTCGGAATCGTTGTCCGAGTACGAGGAATTGCCAGAGCCGACGCCCGTGATGTCGTAGTCTTCCGCCTCAATCCTGCCCGGGAGTTTAAAAGGCTCGTCCGCGATTACACTATCGCCTTCTACCTTGCCGAAGGGCTTCTGCGGAACGGGTTCTACCGGCTTGCGGTTCACCGCCTTGAGCATCTGTTCTGCATAGCGCTTGCCGAATTCCACGTAGGCGTCGTGATTGAAGTGGTAGCGGTCCTGGCCGTTGCCGCCCAGGCCCTCGGAGGATGCGTAGTAGGTGTTGTCCATCGTATTCGGGAGTTTGGACACGCGGTCGGAATAGCAGCAGCCTTCGCGCAGGAGCTCACCCGCCACGAACGGCACCGTATCGGAGCTCATGTCGAGCGCCTTGAGGATGTCGTCACGGGTCTTCTTCACGATTTTCGGCCAGTCCGAGTAGCCGCCATCGGTTTCGCCCTGATGGAAGATGAATCCCTTGATGACGCCCACCTGCTGCGCCTTCTTCGCGATATCGATAATCGTCTTTGTCACGTTGCCATCGCTCGCGTATTCCTTCGCGTAGTTCTGGAGCCAGGTTTCGGCAGTCGAGAGGTAACTGGCGTACTGCTCCTGGTCAAAGAGTTTGATGCTCGCGCCACCCACCGCGACCGGGATAATCCCGATAGTCACGTCGGGCATGCTGTCGGCCATCGTGCGGCCGAACCAGTCGGCAATCGAAATCGTGTTGCCGCAGTTAAAGAGCGAAGGCACCGCCGGATACACCTCGCCCAGCGTATTGCGGCCCTTGCCCGAGCACTTCTGCGTTGCAAAAATCTTGAAGCGCGGGTTTTCGGCCTTGTCGGTGCTCTGCGCATCGGCTGTGCCGCCCATGTTGGACTGGCCGTAAGCGATGTAGATGTGGAAATTGGGGTCCGGAGCGGCGCCTGCAGGCGCGGTACCGAACGCAAGGAAACCCGCGGCAAAACACGCCACGGACGAAAACCGGGTGAGTTGTTTAAAAAATCCCATACATACTCCGTTTAAACAACATTCTAAATCTACCCCTTAAAACACGAAAAAGGCGCCCGAAGCGCCCTTGTTTTATAGATAGATTGTCCATGCGTGGCTTTTTGAAGGGGTTAGGGATCGTCCTTCAGGCAACGAACCCAAATGGCGAGGTACTTGTGGAAGCCAAGCTGTTACTGGACTTTGCATCATCCTTGCAGTCTTCGCAACGCGAGGAGGATGATTTCGCTTTGTCTTTTCTATTACTGGAGTTTGCTTCGTCTTTGCTATTACTGGATTTTTTGCGAGTATCGGCGTTGGTGTCGATGGCCCAATCACCGTTGGTGCAGATGTAAGCGTTATCTTCGTCTTTCACGTAGGCGGTCGCGCCTTCGCGGTTGTCGATGCAAACCGAAAGATCGTCAAAGGAATCCACTACAAAATCGGCCTCGGCAGAAGGGTCCGGTTAAATATAACATCTAATGTTTCTGCAATGTAAAAAAGTGCGCATAAACAAAATTTTTCGGCTCATTTTATCCTCTTTATCCGTCTTAAAGATAGGGACACCTTAAAGGTTTTCTAAAAACATACCCGCTTGACATATACACGTGAAATAGGTATAATATGTTACCACTAGGAGTTTTTATGAAAAAATACATCAAAACACCGACAATCGGAGAGATTCTGAACGAAGAGTTTTTCACGCCCATGGGACTGTCCGCTTACAAAGTCGCCCAGGCAATCAACGTTCCCGTTTCCAGGATTCAGGACATCCTTCACGACCGCAGGCGAATTACCGTTGACACCTCCCTGAGACTTGCCAAATTTCTTGGCGTATCCGACGACTATTTCATCTCCCTGCAAGATGACATCGACATCCGAAATCTCAAGATAGAGCTTTCGAAAGAACTCGAAGAAATCAAGCCTTTCGCTGTCGCATAGCTTGCAACTATTTTAAACGTAATAAAAAAGCCCCGTCACTTGGACGAGGAAAAAAAAGATCCCCGACCAAGTCGGGGATGACAAATCGATAAACGAGCTGTCCTTTGAACGATGAACGAGCTGGATTACTTAGCGCGTTCGAGGTAAGAACCGTCGCGGGTGTCCACGCGGATCTTGGTGTTGTTCTCGATGAACAGCGGGATCATCACCTTGGCGCCGGTTTCGAGGATGGCTTCGCGCATCACGTTACCGCTGGTGTTGCCCTGCACTGCCGGAGGAGCTTCAACAATCATCAGGTCGACAAATGTCGGCGGGATGACTTCGATCGGCAAGGTAGAACCGCTCTTCGGGTCCTTCCACCAGGTGACTTCGACGGTAGCGCCGTCAAGCAGCCACACTTCGCAGCCGTTGAGAGCTTCCTTCGGGATTTCCATGGTTTCCTGGGAATCGTTGTCCAGGAAGAACCAGGTGGAACCGTCATTGTACAAATACGTCATCTCGGTGTAGGTCACGTCGGCTTCTTCGACAGTGTCGCCGCTCTTCCAGGTACGTTCGAGAGTGCGGCCGGTCACCAGGTTCTTGATGCGGACGCGGTTGAAAGCCTGGCCCTTGCCCGGCTTCACAAACTGGTTCTCGATGATTTCGTACGGCTGGCCGTCGACCATAATTTTGAGCTTCTTGCGGAATTCGTTGGTGCTTACAGTACCCATATTATCCTCTTGTTGATTTTGATTCTAAATTTAGCAATATAATGGAAACATCTGCTAAAGTTTTTACTCAAATTTCCGATTTTTTTGACTATTTGGGCGCCGACCAAGCGGCAAGCATCACCGAGGCCCTCGCTCCCGCCACGCTAGATACAGCACCGAAATTCCCGTTCATCTGTTCCAGGCACTACGCCGACCTCATCAAGAAATCTACAGAGCCCGAAGCGCTGATGCGCGAGGTTCTCCCGCTCATGGAAGAACGCGAGAGCGTTCCTGGATTCGTGGACGATCCCGTGGGCGACCTCCCCGCAGGCAAGTCCGACTGCGTCATCCAGAAATACGACAAGCGCGCCCTCGTCGTATCGACCGCCACCTGCGGTATGCGCTGCCGTTTCTGCTTCCGCAAGAACTACCCGTTCCAGAACATTCCCGACATCGCGGGGCGCATAGGCAACTGGCTCGACACGCACACGGACATCTGGGAAGTCATCCTCTCGGGCGGCGACCCGCTCACGCTCGGCCCGGGCGAATTCCGCGATCTCGTAGAAACTATCGCCGTACACGGATCCGTGACAACGTTGCGTATCCATACGCGGCTTCCCGTAATCCGCCCGGACATCGCCATGCAACACTTCGAACTCCTCCGCGAACTGCCCGCCCGCTTCGAATGCGTGCTTGTTTCGCATGTGGACCATCCCGACGAACTCGACGAGGAATCGCAGATGGTGTTCGGGCACCTGCGTTTCAGCGGCTGGACGTTGCTCAACCAGAGCGTGCTGCTGAAGGGCGTGAACGACAATGCGGCGACACTCGAAAAACTGTGCAAGAAACTGTTCGCACAGGGAGTCCTCCCCTACTACCTGCACCAGTTGGACCACGCGAACGGAGTCGCACACTTCGAAGTGGACGACGACCGCGCACGTGAACTCATCGCCGAAATCCGGACCAGGCTCCCCGGTTACCTTGTACCAAAATTGGTGAGGGAAATCGCGGGCGAGAAAAGCAAAACTCCGGTTTAGGGGTTAGGGGCTAGGATCTAGAGGCTAGAGGTTAGTTACTTTATCCAAGACATAGGATTAATACAAAAAAAAGAGCCTGCGGTAAGCAGGTTCTTTTTAGTACCCCCAAGCGGACTCGAACCGCTGTTGCGGGAATGAGAATCCCGAGTCCTAGGCCACTAGACGATGGGGGCCAAATGCCGCTGTTCAAAACAGCGGCACGAATATAGTAAAATTAGTCCTTATAGTAAAGGTCTAAATTGCTTTTTACAGCAGTGCCCTTTTCCAGGTTGCCGACATACTGGTTGAAGATAGAGGACGCGGCGAAGCGTGCGCTATTTTCCTTGTCGTCGCTGACGGCGCTCTTGATGGCGGCTTCGTCAGCAGCCTTCTTCGAGACAACCTTCATCATCACGGCACCATCGTTGGTCTGGATGGTCGGGCCCCATTCGCCTTCCTTCTGAGAAAGAACGGCGGCGGCGAACTGCGGGTTAGCATAGCCAAAGCCCTGGACGAAGCCTTCGAGAGAAGTCGTAAGCGTCTGGAAGTTGACCTTGTCAACAGAGATTTCGCTTGCAGAGGAATCGGCAGCCGGCTTGTAGGCCTTCACCTTTTCGGCAACAGAGTTGAGGTAGTTGGCGCAAGCTTCACCAGCCTTCTTGCGGGCGAGAGCGTTCTTGATGTTGGGTTCCGCATAAGCGAAGCTACGTTCGCCCGGCTTCACGACATCGGTCTTGAGGAGAATGGCAACAAAGTTGTCGTTCTTGAGGACCGGAGAAACGGCGCTCACTTCGTCCGGAAGGTTTTCGTTCGGCCAGGCATAGGCTGTGAGGCCCTTCATGTAGCCGAGCTGTTCGATGGAGTTTCCGCGATCGATCCAGTTGGAGGCGAACACGTTGACGTTGCGTTCCTTGGCGGCGGCGGCGAAATCCTTGCCAGCATCGACATCAGCCTTGATACCGGAGAGAATCCTTTCGAGGCTGTCGACCGTCTCGGAGGAGGCGTTCACGACGAGGAGGATGTGAGCGGCCTTGATCTTTTCGGCACCGGTGGAATCCTGGGTCTTGCCGTAGGACTTGATGATGTGGAAACCGAAACGGGTGCGGATCGGGAGGGAGATAGCGCCGGAATCAAGAGCATAGGCAGCGTCTTCGAATTCCTTCACGTAGGTTCCCTTGGGCATGTAGTCTTCGCTCAGGAGGCCACCCTTTTCGGCAGAGACGAGGTCTTCGGAAGAGACTCGGGCCAGGTCTTCGAAGGTGGTAGCGACGGAAGAATCCGTGAGCTGGTTGTAAATGGTCATCGCGTAGTCCTTGATGCGTTCCTCGTCACCGGAAGTGGCGGCAACGGGGATGCTGGCAACCATGAACTTGGCGGCATCTTCGGCTACATAGAAACTATCCTTGTTGGCTTCGAAGTAGGCCTTGGCAGCAGCTTCGTCGATGCTGTCCGCAGAGACTTCGAAAGCGGAATTAGGAACGACCGCCACCTGCAGTTCGACCTGGGTTTCGCGGCGGTTGGCAATCCATTCGGATTCGAGAGTCGTCGGGTGGATACCGGCAGCGACCAGCATCTGCAGCTGACGCATCGGGATGGTCGTGTTCTTGAGGTCTTCTTCGAACTGGAGCATCACGCCCCACTGGAAGGCTTCACGAGTATCGAGCCAGGCATCGTAATCAGCCTTGTTGAAGGTCGAGTCCGTGAGGAAGCTCGGGAGGGTGGCAATGTAGGCCTGGGCGCGCTGGTTGGCGTCTTCCTGGGAAGTCGCCTGACGCTGGATGGAATAGAGGCGCTGCTGTGCTTCCTGCACCAGACGGGCGCGGACAGCATCCGGGTTGCGCTTGAATTCAGAACGGAGTTCCGCAACAGAAGCCCTGAGGTCGGCCTTGCCGTATTCCTTCTGGAGGAGAATCTGGCGAACAAGGCCATGGAAGACCTCGTTACGGATCTGCGTATACTGTTCGTCGTTCGGATGGGCGTCGCGGAACTGATTTTCAACGATCATCTTCACGCGAGAATCAAATTCGGCATACGTAATCTTGTGATCGTTAACTTCCCCGACCGGGTAGCTATGAGCCTGGTTAGGCACACGGTCCATGGCCAGAAGGCCCACCGCGATACCCGCAGCGAAAATAACAATAACCCACTTGGCTTTTTCATTTATCCACGTTAACATAGAGAAAACTCCATAAAAAATGACGGGCTCAAATCTAATAAAAAAATTATAAATTGAGCATACATATAGCCGTACAGGGCCCTTTTTTTCTATTTATTGGTCATCAAAAACAAAAAGGACACCAACGGAGTTCTTCCCATGTACGATATTTTGGTCCTAGGCGCCGGCATTTCCGGCCTGTCCGCGGCACTGCACGCCGCCGAAAAAGGGCTTCACGTTTTGATTCTGACAAAAGGGGCCAAACCGGACGGTTCATCGAACTACGCCCAGGGTGGCATCGCGACCGTTACCGAGAAGACGGACAAGTTCGTGTTCCATATCGCCGACACTCTGGAAGCGGGAGCAGGCCTCTGCAAGAAGGAACCCGTGAACATCCTCACCAAGAGCGGGCCCGCCACCATCAAGCAGCTCGTCAAGTGGGGCGTCCAGTTCACGCCGTCCCCGACCGACCACACGCAGTTTGACCTCCACCTCGAGGGCGGCCACAGCCACCACCGCATTCTGCACGCCGCAGACCTCACCGGCAAGGAAATCATGAGGGCGCTCCTCTGCGAGCTCCACAAGCAAAAGAACATCGACTACCTCGAGAACTGCTACATCAAGGACCTCATCTGCACCGGAACCGGCAAGGCCAAGCGCTGCATCGGCGCGAAGGTCATCCACCAGAAGACCGGCATTGTCGAAAACCTCTACGCGAAGGCGACCATCCTTTCGACGGGTGGGGCCGGACGCATCTGGCAGTACACCGTGTGCCCGCACGACAGCTGCGGCGACGGCATGGCGATTGCCGCACGTGCAGGCGCTGCCCTCCAGGACATCGAGTTCATGCAGTTCCATCCGACAAGCCTTTACGCACCGCAGCTCAAGAAGCCCTTCCTCATCTCGGAAGCGGTACGCGGCTTCGGCGGCATCCTCAAGAACTACAAGGGCGAAGAATTCATGAACCAGGTGCACCCGCTGCACTCCCTCGCCCCCCGCGACATCGTGGCCCGCGCCATCCACAGCGAAATGATGCGCCTCGGCAAGCCGAACATGTTCATCGACCTTTCCGGCCGCACCCCCAAGGACATCAAGAGCCACTTCCCCCACATCTACGCGAAGTGCCTCGACGCCGGCATCGACATCACGAAGGAATGGATCCCCGTCGTGCCCGCGGCCCACTACATGTGCGGCGGCGTGCTCGTGGACACCTGGTCCCGTACCGAAATCAAGGGCCTGTACGCCTGCGGCGAAGTGGCCGACACCGGCGTGCACGGAGCCAACCGCCTCGCTTCCAACTCGCTCCTGGAAAGCGTGGTGTTCGCCATCCGCGCCGTGGACAACATTTGCAGCAGCGGGTTAACCAAGGACAAGTTCACCGCACCGAGAGCCACTAAAAAAGAAAAGGTTTCCTTCACCAAGGCGGCCTACTGGCGCAAACGCAAGAAGCAGCTCCAGGATATGATGTGGACAAACTGCGGCATCGTCCGTACGGTCGCCGGGCTCAACCAGGGTCTCAAGGTCATCGAAGGTCTCGAAGGCGATATCGCCACGGCCATCAAGAACGGCGAAACCGAGAACATCCACTTCCTCGAATTCCTGAACGCGCTCCAGGTTTCCAAGATGATCCTGATTGCAGCACTGCGCCGCAAGGAATCGCGCGGCCTGCACTATATCCTCGACTACCCCAACCTTGACCCGAAGACAAAGCACCAAAGCATCTACCTGGGCGACAAGAAGTAATATGAGCGAGCCGACGACCCCACGCAAGAACGCAAAGCCCTCGAAAATCGGCGGATACACGCCGACACAGCAGATCGGACACGGAGCCATGGGCGACATCTGGCTCTGCCACGACCCCTCCATGGACCGCATGGTCGTCGTGAAGCAGATGCACGCCACGCTCATGAACCAGGACGACCTGATGCAGAGGTTCCAGCGCGAAGCCGTCATCCTTTCGCACCTGAACCACCCCGTCATTGTCCAACCCTACGCCCTGTGGAAAGAGAAGGACGGAAAACTTTCGCTTTCGATGGAGTTCGTGCAAGGGAAAAGCCTGCGCGAACTTCTGAATAAGGATAGCCGTCCTCCCGTCTGGGCCGTCATGTACATCATGTACGAGATTCTCTCGGCCGTGGGGCACGCCCACCGCGAAGGAGTCATCCACCGCGACCTGAAGCCCGCGAACATCATGATAGACAACGACGGTCGGGTTCGCCTGCTGGACTTCGGTGTCGCCCACGCCGAGACAGAAGACACCGCGCTCACCATGGCCGGGGCCGTCATCGGGACCGCCGCCTACATGAGCCCCGAACAGATCCTCGGCTTCGAGATTACCCCCGCCTCCGACCTGTTCAGCATCGGCATCGTCATGAGCGAAATGCTCATCGGCGAAAACCTGTTCCGTGGAGAGAACCTGGAGCAGACATCCAAGCGCATCCAGAAGCTCAAGCTTTCCGCTAAGGCCTTCCCCGACGACGTGCCGAAACCGCTCAGGAAATTCGTGCTCAAGCTATTGGAAAAGAAGCCCAAGAACCGCCCGGTTTCGGCCTGCGATGCCGCCGACCAGCTCTCCAGAATGCTGCTTCCCTACCCCAGGGACCTCACGCCCTACCTGGCCGACTGGGTTTACAGCACATGCCAGGAGACCGTCTCCGAGCTCAAGGTTCCCGTGACGCCAAACAGGTCAAAACGCATCTTCGCGACCGGCGCAGCATCCGGATTTATTCTAGCTTTGGTACTGGTTACGCTCGCGTACCTCATTTTATAGTATGGGATTTAGGATCTAAATGAACTGGATAGACATAGCAAGCTTAGTCATCATTCTGTCGTTTGCGCTAGTCGGTCTATACCGAGGTTTCCTCAGAAGCATCTTCCGCGTGGTGGCCTGGCTTGTCGGAATCGCCGGAGCCTACTTCTCGCACCTGTTCCTATCCGACTTCATCATCGAGAACTTCGACGTATCGGCTCTCGCCGTCAAGCCCATCTGCCTCATCATCGGGTTTGTCGTGCCGTTCACGATTGCTCAGCTTATCGGGCATTTCTTGCGCTCGGCTGTATCCCATACCTTCATCAGCAAGCCAGACCGCTTTTTCGGGGCATGCTTTGGAGCGCTGAAGGGTGCTATTGTTTGCTTCATCCTGCTCACCATCGTCCACTTCCTGCCACTCAAGGAGGGCGACCTGAACGACATGCGCGAAGCAGCCGTCGCCTACGATACGTACAAGAGTTCGCTCGAGTTCATGGGCTACCCCACTGAACGCAAGGAAATCATCAAGAAGGCCGAAAAGAAGGCTGAAGCCATCGCAGACAAGGTTTCCGAAAAAGCCATGGATGGAGCTGAAACCATTGCGGACAAGGCCAAGGACGCCGCAGTCGATGCGGCAGGAAAGACAATCGACAAGATTTCCGAGAGTGCAACCCAGGCTGTGCTAGCCAAGGACAAGGCAACGGAAAGCGTTGCAAGCAAAGCGGACTCCATCAAGACGAAGTCCAGCGATTCCAAGCTTTAACTTCTATTACCGACTTTTAAAGCGAGCGCCTTTGCGCATTTTTCCGCATCGGCAATGATTTCCTGTTCGCCGTCGACATGGCGGTTCCGCATCAGGAATTTCCCGTCACAGATAACCGAATCGACAAGGCTCGAGTTGGCCGCGTACACCCAGTTCGACGTGAGGTTGAACAGGGGCGACATGCTGGCATCGTCCAGGCGGACAAGCAAAGCATCTGCAAGCGTTCCCTCGGCAATGACACCCGCATCGATTCCATAGGCGAGCGCACCAGCACGAGTCGCCATATGCAAGGCATCTCCGGCTGGGAGCGTATCCGCCATTCCCTTGACCTTGGCGAGCAGCGCGGCAAACTTCATTTCTTCGCGCATGTCGAGGTTGTTGTTGGACGACGCACCGTCCGTCCCGAGCGCGACCTTCATTTTTGCCGCGAGCATCGCAGGAATATCAGGAATCCCGCTGTTCAGCTTGAGATTAGAGCACGGGTTGAGCACAGCCGTCGCTCCCGATTCAGCCATGAGGGCGATATCGGATTCAGAAAGGTGGACACAATGCGCGGCCACAAGCGATTCGTTCAGCAAGCCGCATCGATTGAGCCATTCCACAGGAGAACATCCATGTTCCTTTATGCACTGTTCCACTTCGCTTTGCGTTTCGGAAAGGTGCGTGTGCACCAGCATTCCCTCGGCACGGGCCACCTCGGCGCAGCGTTTCAGCAGCGCCTCGCCCACCAGATAGATGGAATGCGGCATCATGACCAGCTTGACGCGGTCGTTTTCGCCGACGTGGTTCCGGGCAAACGCGATGTTCGCCTCGATCTTGTCCGGGGTCATCAGGTTCTCGGCCATGGTCACGCCGATAGCGGCGCGCAACCCCATCTCCGTCGCCACCTTCATGGTGCGCTCACGGTGCCAGTACATGTCGGCAAAGAACACCGTGCCCGACTTGATCATCTCGAGCGCGGCCAAGCGGCTGCCAATTTCGATTTCGTCGGGTCCCATTACGGCTTCGAAGGGCCAGATATGGTCCTCGAGCCACGGGCGGAGCGGAAGGTCATCCGCATAGCCGCGCAAAAGGACCATGGCCGCATGCGTGTGCGCATTGTAGAACGGCGGGAGAATGGCCAAATTCTTGCAATCGACCACTTCGGCGCCGGGATATTCGCTTGCAGGGACTTCCTTCGCTATTTTCGCAAAACGGTTCCCGTCGATAAGGACATCGGCCAAGGAATCGTTCAAGAAAACGGACTTCAGGAGAATCTTGGACATCGTGATTAAAGCAAATCGGGATCGATGGTGGGTTCGTAACCGGGCTCGACAAAATCTTCGGCGGCAATACCGCGCTTGCGGGCCGCCTTCATCTGCTTGATGCGCTTGCGCTCGGCAGCCTTCTCCCTGCGCTGGGCAGCAGTCGCCGCCTTCTCGGCATGGCGCTGGGCTCGCGTCTTGCGTTCCTTCAATTCCGGGAAGACGCCTTCCTGGAATTCGTCCAGCATTTCGCTATCGGGTTCATCCGCATCAAAGCCTTCGTCAAAGCGGATATCCGCATCGAAGTCATGGAAGCCTTCTTCCTCGTCGAACACCGGTGCATCCGCCGGGCATTCCTTCTTCAGGAACTTGAGCACCTTCGCGAAGGGCTCTTCCATCGGGACCTTGAACTTCATCTTCTTGCCCGTCGTCGGGTGGATGAGTTCAATCTTCACCGCCTGCAACAGTTGCGCAGGGGCCATCTCAAGAACCTTCGCAGCAATTTCCTTCATCAGAGGGGGTACGCGGTTCAGACTTTCTTCGCGGCCATCATACAGCGGGTCGCCGACTACCGGGTGGCCCGTATAGCGGCTGTGCACGCGAATCTGGTGCGTACGGCCCGATTCCAGCTGCAGTTCGAGCAAAGTCGCAATCGCAAAGAACTGCTTTGCCACATAATGCGTGCGGCTTTCCTTGCCCCCCTTCACCACGGCCATCTTCAGGCGGTTTTTCGGGTTGCGGGCAATCGGGGCATCGATGCAACCTTCCAAATCTCGCGGGCAGCCCCACACGAGCGCATTGTAAGTGCGGTGCAGAGTGCGCGTTTCCAGCTGGTGGGCCAAATGCCTGTGGGCGGCATCGTTTTTGGCCACCACCATGAGGCCCGGCGTATCCTTGTCCAGACGGTGGACAATACCCGGACGAAGCGGCCCGTTGACCGCAGACAGATTTTCCTTGAAATGGTAAAGCAGGGCCGAGGCAAGTGTACCGCTCTGCACGCCGTTACCCGGATGCACCACCAGGTTGCGCGGCTTGTTCAGCACGACAATGTCGTCATCCTCGTACACGATGTCGAGCGGGATGTTCTCGGGTTCCAGCGTGCTGGCTTCCTTTTCGGGGAGGCGCTCCACCACCACGACCATGCCCGATTCCACGCGGAAATTCTTGGACGCGGCAGCCCCGCCCACCTTCACTTCGCCTGCGGCAATCAATTTCTGCACGTCGGTGCGGGAGACGTTTTCCATAACGCCCACGAGGAACTTGTCAATACGCTCACCGGAATGTTTGTCTTCTACGAGGTAGTTCATAAAACAGGGGTTAGGATCTAGGGGTTAGGATCTAGAGGCTAGGATCTAGGGAGATTAAGCCTCGGGCCTTATTTAGCTTTTTTCGATTCTTTAATTTCCTTGTGCAACTTTCTTAGGATAACCGGCGAGAGAATCACCACGGCCACGCCGACGGTTACGAAGGAGTCCGCGACATTGAAAGTCGGGAAACGCGTCATGATGAAATCCGGGAAGTCGCAGTCGATAAAGTCCACCACCATCTGCATGCGCATGCGGTCAATAAAGTTGCCGACAGCACCGCCAATGATCATCACCACACCCAAGCGGGAAAGAAAGTCCCTCTTGTCGATGCTGCGATAGAACCAGAACAGGACACCGGCAGCGATAATCGAAATAATCAGGAAGAAAACCCACGAAGGAAGGAACGGCAGCAAGTCCTGCGGGCGGCTGCTGAACGCAGCACCCTTGTTGAACACCAACTGGAAGCGGATCAAATCACCAATCACCGAGATGCTTTCGTGGTTCGGGGCACCAAACTCGTTCGTAAAGCGGTGTATGCACCACAGCTTTGTCAGCTGGTCGGCTACGATACTAAAAATCACCAAGCCCAGATGGAACGGCCACTTATTATAAAATTTCAAATCTTCATCGTATTGCATCGTAAACTCGCTAATGAGATGCTTTCAACTTGTTGTAGGTCTCGTCAATCCACCTGTCGGAATAGAAATGACGCATCGTATTCTTGACAATGTTCTTGACATCGTCCCTTGTAATTTTCACCTTCTTGTCCGAAACGAACACAGAAAGCCCGTCGCCGATTAGGCTTAAGTTCTGGGCAGCCATGAACAGCGGCCACAGGCAGAAAAGCCTCGTACGCATGTTGACTCTCGGAATCAGTTTCGTATACTCAATAGAATCGTCCAGGTGCTTCCACGCTTTTTGGACAAGCTCGCCAAGCGCGGCAGCGCAAGCCTTCTTGTCGGCACCTTCGGCAAACATGTCGTAGGAATGCTCGAACCCGTGACGGCGGCAGATTTCTTCGGGCACAAAGCAGACCCTGCGTCCGGAATCCTCGATACAGTCCTTCACGATATTCGTGACCTGGAGCGCCAGTCCGAAACTCACGTCCAGCTGGGCCAGTTTCTTTTGACGCTCGGCATTGATAAAGCACGAATCGGCAGCGAAAACTTTCGTCAGAAGTTTACCGACAATGCCCGCGACATAGTAGCAATACTCGTCGAGGTCGGCCACGGATTCCAGTGTGAACCAGCCGTTCGAGAGGGCCTGTTCCTGCCTAAGCGCAAACTTGGCCATGCCCCCGCACATTTCGACAACCACCTCGCGTACCGGGCACGCGTACTTTTCGGGAAGTTCATGGAGCAGCGGGACAACGACACCTGCATGCAGGCAAAGGTCCATGTTCGGGTCTTCGGAAGACTTCCAGCTTTCGGGAAGCGCTTCGACAAACTGCTGGATCTTGGAATCGGCCAGATCCGCCGACTCGAATATTGCGGCAAACAAGGAGAGAATGCGACCCTTCTCCGACGCGCCCATCACGGGATCGTCCTCGATAGTGTCGGCAATGCGCAAATACAGGTAAGCAAGCAAGATGCTCCTGTGCAACTTGCCCGCCAGGATGTTGATGTTCAGGGCAAAAGTCCTGGACACCAGCAGCAGCCTGTCCTCTGCGTATCTCCAAGCATCAGATGAACACATTCATCGTCTCCGCATAAAGGTCGGGGGGAATCTTCTTGCACACAGCCATCGCGTTGACATACTTGACAAGGCGGTGGTGCTTTTCGGCATTGCGCAACTTGCGGTTGAAACTCCAGGCAGTGCGGTTCAGGATGTCGGTCTCGTTCCGGAGA
This sequence comes from Fibrobacter sp., assembly GCA_017412605.1. GTDB lineage: Bacteria > Fibrobacterota > Fibrobacteria > Fibrobacterales > Fibrobacteraceae > Fibrobacter. Next base: position 18,180 of record JAFPWY010000002.1, read on the forward strand.
TTGCCCCTACTGTCGCTCTCGTAGCAGGCGCGACGGTACTCAAGGAAATACGCAGCCTGAAGGAGTCTGCCTATCTTCTTGACGGCCTTGCGGTAGAGAACCGATGCCACAATCAGGAAAATCACGGCCGAGACAGCGCCATAAACCGGAGGGAACTGGGTAAACTTCCACAGGACCCACACCACGGACAAAGTCGAAAGCGCAATGACGACAAATGTCCAGAATACGCATCGCTGGCGCAAAAAACTGATGTATGAATGGTTTTTCGAGGCGAATTCCGGCAAAAAAGCCCATTTGCGGCCTTTGCGCATCTGTTTTTTCAGATAAAGCGGATAAGCGACCTTGCGGAACCAAAAGAACAAAGCAACCCAAAGCACCAGGGGGACCCAAGTGACATAATTCAAGAAAGAAATCAAATCCATGCCCCAAAAATACTAATTTTCTGATATCTCATAAATTTTATCAACAATTCCTCCCTAAAAATACTTCAAAATACTACATTTATTACCCTGGGTGTTGATAGATTCGCATCCTAGTTTTCCGGACAAGGAATATTTGTTTATGCAAGTCGAATGGGAAAGATGCCTTAATTATCTTCGCGGGATGCTTTCGGATTCCGTGTACAAAACATATTTCGCACAGACCAAGCTGGTCAACCAGACGACCGGCCATGCAACAATATCCATCCCGTTCGGACTGGATGCCAAAGTTTACTCCGCATATAAGGACCTTATCCGTCTCGGCTGGCGCGAGACCACCCACGACGACTCCCCCATCGAATTTGATTTTCTTTCCCAGGAAGCCATACCGCAGTCCGCGGTCAACGCAGGCGAGAACGTATTCAAGGACTTCGCGAAGCCCAGCGTACCGCTTTCCAGCAGCTTCCGTTTCGAGAACTTCGTCCCCGGCGACAAGGCACAGCTCGCGTTCAACGCAGCCCTCGCCGTAGCCAGGAACCCCGACGGCACGCAGTACAACCCGCTGTTCATCTACGGCTCGTCCGGCCTCGGCAAGACGCACCTGCTGCAGGCCATCGGCAACTACATTCTTGAAGACGACCCGAACAAGCGCGTGTGCTACCTGACCAGCGAAGACTTCTCGCAGCAGTACATGAAGTGCCTCAAGGAAAACCGCGTGACCGAGATGAGCGACTTCTACCGTAACGAGGTGGACATCCTGCTCATCGACGACATCCAGAACTGGACCGGCAAGTACGAGACGCAGAACGAGTTCTTCCTCATCTTCAACGCGCTGCACCAGGCCGGCAAGCAGATCGTGCTTACCTCCGATGCACCCGCTGTCGAAGTCAAGAACCTTTCCGACCGCCTCGTGAGCCGCTTCGCCTGGGGCCTCACCGTGGACATCCAGCCGCCCGACGTCGAGACGCGCGAAGCCATCCTCCAGAAGAAGGCCGAAGAGCGCCACCTCGAAATCAGCGACGAAGTCATCCACTTCCTCGCCGAGCACATCGCAAGCAACGTCCGCTGCCTCGAGAGCGCCATCATCAAGCTCACCCTGCAGGCGAGCCTCATGAACCACGACATCGACATGAGCATCGCCCAGAAGGTCGTCGCCGAAATTGCACCGACGCTGCGCCGCCGCGTTAGTTTGGATGCAGTTCTCCATGCCGTGTCGCAACATTACGAAGTTCCCGAGTCCAAGCTCACCGAGCCCGGCCGCGGCACCAAGGAAATTTCCAAGGCAAGGCAGGTCGCCATGTTCCTCATGCGCGAATGCTCCTCCATCAGCCTGCAGAGCATCGGCTCGCGCTTCGGCGGCAAGGACCACTCCACCGTCGTGCACGCCATCAAGAGCGTCAAGAAGGAAATGGAGACCGACCCGAGCTTCGCCCGCCTCATCGAGAGCCTCAAAAACTCGATTCACGACTAGATAGCCGAACTTCAGGGAGGGTGTCTATGTTCCGACTGAAAAAGACTTGGTCCATTTTTGCGGCATTCATCTTCTGCGCACAGTTTTTTCTTGCATGCAGCAGCGATTCCGAATCGTCTTCCTCCGTTGACCAAATTGTAGAACCGCAGATTACGTCGTCCGATGTTGTCGAGTTCCTGTTATCATCGTCCGAGCCGCAATCATCGGCACAAGCTGAGGAACCGCAACCGACATCTTCCTCGGTAGAGCCGCAAACCACGTCGTCCGAGACTCTTCAGCCCCACGCATACACGATAGACAGCACCGGGATCCACACCTTCGTCATGGGCGACAGCGCAGGCCAACTTATATCCAGCGACCTGTATCTGGGCTGTCCGGCAGATTCCTTCCTGAACGAATTTCAAATGGGCGATATCGTGACCGTGGCGATCAACGGATACGACACCCTCGAAATGCCGGTCGTTGGATCCGCCTACGACGTGCCCATCGCCGGGTTTGCGCTTGTGGTCTTTCAGAATTATGATTATATCATCTTGTCTGTGCATTACGGCCACATGGCCAGCATCGTTAAGATATCCGACGTTGTAGTTCCCATAGAAGTCTCCATATCCATGAAGGAAAAAGGCGGCTTTCTGTTTGGCCTCGAAATGCGCAATGTCCAGAACATGGACTACTATGCAGAAATTTATCCGGATCTTTCAATCGAAGAATTTGCAAACTTCAGGGAAGTCCGCACCACAGGCATGGGACAAAAAAGGCTCTACCGCTCTTCCAACCCCATTGACCCCGGCCTCGGCCGCAATCTCTACGCCGACTCGCTTGCGAAAAATGCGGGAGTCACCACGTTCATCAACCTGTCAGATTCGGAGGAGTACGCCAAATCCTGCCAGAACTTCGACAGTTCCTATTACTCGACGCAGAACGTCATCTTTTTGGATTTACCCGTATATTTCTATTCGCAACATTTCAAGGATGGAATTGCAAACGGGTTCCGCTACATGATCGAGCACGACGGTCCATACCTGGTACACTGCACCTTCGGCATGGACCGCACCGGTTTTACGATTGCCGTGTTGGAAGCGCTGATGGGAGCGACCACCGAAGATATCCAGGCAGACTACGCGAAGACATTTAGCAACTACTTCAATGTCGTCGACAGCATGCATGTCGCCCTGAACGAACAGCAGGTGGATTTCTTCAGGGACGTCGTCATAAGAAACCTGAAGACAGTCTACCACGCCGAGGGAATTGAAATTCCTGATACCGGCACAATCAACTGGGCCGAGCCTACAGAAAAATATATGGAAAAAATCGGGTTGACCCAAGAGGAAATCTCCGCATTGAAGGACAGGCTGAAATAATGAAACTGATGCTCACCTGCGAACATGCGAGCAACCGCCTGCCGGCATCGTTCAAGAAAGCCGTCCCGACAGAAGTCCTGAAGACGCACCGAGCCTACGACATCGGAGCATGCGCAGTTTTCCGCAAGCTCGTTCGATTTGCAAAGCCAGAATTCTACTGCGAAGGAAATTTCTCGCGTTTATTCGTGGACCTGAACCGCACCATCACGAACAAGAGCGCCTTCAGCGAATATCACGAAACGCTCAAAGCATCCGACAAGTCCGCCGCCGAGAAGGCAAAGGCCCAAGCCACCGCCTACTGGATGGAATACCGCACCGCCATTGAGAAATTCGTAGAATCTGCGCTTAAGCAAAAAAAGCGAGCCGCAAAATCCGAGCCAAGCATCGTCCACCTGGGCATCCACAGCTTTACACCCGAATTGAATGGCAAAGTCCGCAACGCCGACATCGGAATCCTCTACGACCCCACCCGCCCGCAAGAACGCGCCTATGCAAACGTCATCAAGACAGAAATCAAGCGGCTCTACCCCACGATGAAAGTGCGTTTCAACTACCCGTACAAGGGTTCATCCGACGGGCTCACTACCACGCTTCGCAAGAAATTCGGCCCGCGATACGTGGGAATTGAAATCGAGATCAACCAAAAATTCTTCAAATAGATTTTATTTTCTAACAAATGTTATGGCGACACCGATGTGCTTGCTGTTTAGCGTAACATCGTCTTCGTCTTGTACAGGATGTTTGTCGACATGGAAACCATCAATCGATTCCGTATTGCCGCCGAAACCGCCTGCAGCCTTTATAGAAAAGCCAACCGAATAATGCTCTGAGATTTTCCAGATTTTTCCCATTTCAAGTTCGATTAGGGTTTCCCCATCCTCGTAATACATCCCATATTTTTCCCATGCTTCCTCGTTATCGTTCAAGAAAACTCCTCTAAGGGTAGTTCCGACAAAAAAGCCGCTGAATGGATTTTGTTCATTGATAAGAGGATAATACTTGATGCCAAACCCCCAGTAAGGTCTAAGCCGGACATCATCTTCGGAATATTCGTCCTTGTCGCGGGAATAAAGTTTGTAGCGGTATTCGCCAATAGACCAAAAGCATCCAAAACTTAGGTACAAGGCGATTCTTCTAATGAGAATGACACCCGCTTTCGAATCAAGCCATGGACTGTAGCCTTCAAAGGAATAGATGTTGTAATAAAGATCCTTGTCATAGACCATTTCGTCACGTTTCAAGTCATGATAATAATTCTTCGACGATTTGGTCTTGTAATCGGAAACCGAATACGTTGCGCCAGCAGAAACCTCAAAGTACGAATAAATAATATCACGTGCTCGACGATGTTTTCGTTCAACTGGAGCAGCATCGTTCACACTCGCCATAGAGCATGCCACTAAGCAGAAAATCAATACAGCTACGCACTTCATTTTTCTTCCACCTTGAGGACAGCATAGTTCACGAACTTACCGCAAGCAGTATCTTCGGGAGCAAGGAAGGTTTCAAGTTTGTAGTCGCCGCTGATTTTCCTTTCGTCAAATTCCGCAAAATAAATCGAGAAGTCATCTCGAGGGTACCCATAGCTATCAGTTCTAATTTGCAGCGCATATGTCGGCAATTCAATCTTTTTGTCTTTACAGAAAAAAGAAATGTCGATTGTCAAGTCGCAAAGCCCGTTTTTCGACGACACTTTACAGAATTGAAAATAATTAAAGTACGCGCCAGATTCTTCTTTTTCGGATTTACAATATTCCACCGCAAGCACAGAATCATTGTTAATCACCCGCATTTCCAGAGAATCAACTCCAGCCGGCTTTATCGCTTCAATATCTCCACGATAATAACCATCATCAGGAATATAGCAATCTGCAGCGCAGCAACACAGCCACACATACACAAACAGAGCAAATGTCGTGAATCTGCGTTTCGAAAGTTTCATGAAATTCTCCATCCCATCAAAAAATCATACGTAAGACAACATAATGAATATAATACAATTTATTAAAAAAAACAAAAAAGCCTCGGGTTTTACCCGAGGCGATTTTCTTTTTGCTCAAAGTCTGCCGAAGGCAGACGCGCCCATACCTCAAAGGCGCCCAGAAGGGCGCCGAGCTCATACCTATTACAGGCAGTGAGCGCGGAGGTCGTCGTCGCTCAGCGTGCTGAGGTATGCAGGCGGCACGTCGAGAACGGTGAAGCAACCGGTCTTGCCGTCGTTAGCCTTCATGCGGAGAGCGGCGCGGGCGTAGGCCACGAGGACGCTCGTCGTGAATTCCGGGTTGGAATCGAGCTTGAGGCTGTATTCGATCACGTGCGTGTGTTCCTTGTTCATGCCGGTCTTGCCGGTACGGATCACGAAACCGCCGTGAGCCAGCCCGCTGTGGTTCTTGTTGAATTCTTCTTCGCTGATGAAGTTGACCGTGGTGTCGTATTCATCGAAGTAGTTCGGCATCGTCTTGATAGCGTTTTCGATGTAGGCCTTGTCGGCACCTTCTTCGGCAACCACGTACACCAGGCGCGTGTGCTTCTGGCGAGTCGTGAGTTCCGGCATGGAACCGCTACGCACGGCTTCAAGAGCGGCTTCCACCGGGCAGGTGTACTGCTTGGCGTTCTTCACGCCCTTGATGCGGCGGACAGCGTCGCTGTGGCCCTGGCTAACACCCTTGCCCCAGAACGTGTAGTCCTTGCCTTCCGGAAGAATAGACTGGGCGTACACGCGGTTCAGGCTGAACATGCCCGGGTCCCAACCGACGGAAATCATCGCGATCTTGCCGGCAGCCTTGGCAGCAGCGTCGACGGCGGCAAAGTGCTGCGGAATCTTGGCGTGGGTGTCGAAGGAGTCGATCACGTTGAACATGGCGGCGTACTTCGGGGTGAGCACCGGCAGGTCCGTAGCAGAACCGCCACAGATGATGAGCAGATCCACCTTGTCCTTCCAGGCTTCCATTTCAGAAACGTTCAGCACCGGAACGCCAGCCGTCTGGATTTTGACCGTCGAGGGATCACGACGGGTGAAAACAGCGACGAGTTCCATATCGGCAGCCTGCTTCACGGCGCATTCCACACCGCGGCCCAGGTTACCGTAACCGAGAATAGCAATCTTTGCCATAACAATGTCCTTGTTTAAAATTTTGCGAGTGAAAATATAGGAAAATTTGTTTACTATAGTTTTCCGAGATCGCGAAGCATCTTCTCGTACTTGTCAGCACGAGCTTTTTCTGCATCAGCCTGCTTTTGGATTTCGTCAGCACGAGCTTCTGCTGCATTTGCACGCTGGCGTTCCTGGTCTACGGCGATGTCGATTTCCTGTTGCCAAGTCATATAGCGCTTCCTCGTTTCGTTGTCCGTCTGGTACCACTTCACCAACCGATCGATGTTTTCGGTTTCCGGAGAGATTGAATTCCTGCGAGAATGGATTTTTTACAAAGGGAACGCTAAATCCCTGTGCTACCGAAGCCGCCGCGGTCGGAGCCTTCGAGCGGGCCTTCTTCGAAGGTGAGCGTCGGCTGGATTTCCATGATGCGGAACTGCGCGATGCGGCTCCCCTTCTCGATGGTCACGTCGCGGGTGGCGTAAACGGGCATTTTCCACCAGTCGTTCGCGCCGCAGTAGCTCGAATCCACCACGCCCACGGAATTTGCCTGTAAAATGCCAAAGTTCTTGAACGTGGAACTGCGCGGGGCGATATGCGCCTCGTAACCTTCGGGCAACTTCATTGCAACGCCCAAATGAATCAGGCGGAACTCCCCCGCCTTGAGCGTCACAGTCTCCGCCGCGGCGAGGTCGATCCAGTCGGACTTGCCGCCGATGTAAGTGAGTTTCGGGATGGAATCGTCGAGATACTGAATTTTAATCGTCTTTGTGGTCATAGAGCCCTACCGAGTTCCCGGCATGAACATATCAAATTTCTAATACCAGGCTTGTTACAAATTAATAATCATGCTGCCACCGGAAGCGCCACTTCCGCTGCAGGGCGGCATCACCGTTTTCACTAGAGTAGAACCTTCACATTTGTAAAATGTCCCAGAATCAAAATCATACATCGTCATACTATTCGGACAATTGAAACTAATACTTTCGATACTGGTAAGCGTAATGGATGCCATACCATCTCTATAGCACTGTTCGGCAGATTCAACCTCCTGCTCGCTGGAGGATTCAGCGCTACTCGAAGATTCTTCGGTTGATTCAGCGGCCTGAACGCTAGACGATTCAACACTGCTCGAAGACTCTCCAGCAGGCTCGGCCCCCTGAACGCCAGAGGACGACGAGGTTTGCGAATCATCCGAAATGACCGAACTGCTGCTCGTGTTCCCCGGTTCATCGGCCGGAGCGGAACTGCTACTGTCGTCACCGCACCCCGTAAACATCGCCGCACCGCATAAAACAGCTATTGCGATAAAAGCCGTATAAGAAAACTTTGCTTTGCACATAGAAAAGTATATACTCCGTTTCATATCTATAGAATCTATATTAAAAAATAAAAAAACATAGCCCGAACTAGAACCTCGTGCCCCGAGGCTCGCGCCTCGAACCTCGCACCTCATTCTTTTTACACAACGCAACACTCTGTTTCTTGTTTTTGCACGATACCATAGGTATATTTGAACCGTAAACAAAAAAGGAGTTTAAATGCAGACCTACGAAATCCTCAAGAGCATCCGCGAAAAGCACAACCTCACCCAAGACCAGATGGCCGAACGCATCGGCGTAACCCGACAGGCCGTGAGCCGCTGGGAAACCGGCGAGACGCAGCCGAACACCGAAATGCTCAAAGTCCTGTCAAAAGAATTCAATGTTTCCATAAACACGCTGCTCGGTGCCCCGCGCCAGCTCTTTTGCCAATGCTGCGGCATGCCCCTCGGTGACGACGCAATCATCAGCCGCGAAGTCGACGGGAACTTCAACGAGGATTACTGCAAGTGGTGCTATGTAGACGGCAAGTTCACCTACACAAGCAAGGACACCCTACTGGACTTTCTGCTTTCGCACATGCCTAACCCCGAAAACACTCCGGATGCAGAAAGGCGCAAGTTCTTCGACTCGCACCTTTCACAGTTAAAGCACTGGAAAACGTAATTACCGGGATTCGGACGCGGAATCAGCCGATTCCGCAGCCTGCGCCGCCTCAACAGCCTTAGCGGCCCTGTCGGCAGCCTGCTCCAAGCGAGCGGGCTTTTTTGCAAGGTTACGGATGAGCCCGAACAACGCCGAAAGTTCGTTGCGCGTGGGATGCAGGCGCTGCAAAAGCGTATTCAAGAAGTTGTCGCGCCAGGACTGGTCGTGATACTGGCCCGTCAGATAGCGATCGAGGAACTTCTTGAAGCTATCGATCTGGTCGATGGTCGCCGGGGCCGTTTCGCAGGCACCCTTGGTCCCGCGCTTCGCGCGTCCTTCTCCGTTCGCAAGCGCACCGCTGCGGCAAAGTTCGTAAAGTCCCACAGTCACCGCCTGCGCCAAATTGAGGCTCATGAGGCCCGGTACCGGGATTTCGCACTGGTACGTGCAGGCATTCACCTCTTCGGTCTCGAGCCCGCAGGATTCACGGCCAAACACAAGCGCAATCGTTCCGTTTTCGGGCAGGAGTTCCGCAAGCCCAGGCATCATCGTGTGCTTGATGGCGGACCCGTAAATGCGGCGGCTGAACGCGACGGCACAAGCGCAATCGCCGATGGCTTCCTCGAACTTGTGAACGATGGTCGCCTTGTCCAAAACCTCGTGGCTGTTCGGTGCCGTATGGTAGGAATTCTCGATGACCTTGTCGCGCCTCGGGTAGACAATATACAGCTCGTCAAGGGCGTAGCAGTGCATGGCGCGGGCAACAAACCCCACATTGTGCGGGTGTTCGGGTTCAACAAGTACAACTCTGAATTTTCGCATATTTCAAACAGATTCAATTAACAAAAGCGGGCCCGCATTACCACTTGGCCAGGGCGTTGGCGATAATCAGGTCCTGCAGTTTCTCGATGGCGCGGGCCTGGCCGTGACGATCTTCAGACTCGTTTTTCTGGATATCGTAGGTGCCGTCCGCCGAAAGCGAATTGCTTTCGTAAATGATGCGTTCCTTGACATTGTCGAAGAACTTCACACTCACACGGATGGTCACACGGTAGGTTTCCACGTCGCTGTTGCTGTTGTAGTTCTCGGGCTTGTTCGTATAGCTGAGGAGAGTAATCTGGAAATCGGCGTTGGCCTCCTCGTTCACAAGGCGCACGCCGCCCGCGTTCTTCTTGAACATGTCCACGATGGCCGTGTGGATATTGTTCGCAAGCACAGGGTCCAGGGTCTTGTCCTCGACCTCGTGTATCTGGACAGTCTTGATATGGCTCGGGAGCGTCGAAGCCGTAAAGCTGTAACAGCCAGCCAAAAGGCACGCGGCAAGCGCTACAGCGAAGAAATACAGTAATCGAGACACATTCCTGGAAAACATATCGCAAATTTAAAAAAAATGGAGAATAAAAAAAGCACTCCCCGCAGAGAGTGCCTTTAATGTTACAATTCCGTTAGATCTTAGAGCGAGGTCTTGAACGTCCTGGTGCCGACCTTCACGATGTACACGCCCTTGGCTCCGGTGTAGACCTTCTGCACGCCAGAAGTACCGCGGGTGGTGCGGACGACATGGCCGAGGCTGTTGAACACGGTAATCGTCTTGCCCTGGGCATTGGAGACCATGATGCAGTTGTCAGAGGACTTGTAGACGGAGACCAAACGCAGGCTCGGATCTTCGGGCAAGGCATTCGCGAAGGCGTTCATGCTGGAAGAAGAACCAACTCCGAGACCGCCGCCAATGGAAGAAGACGAACCGGCAACAACGTCAGCACCGCCGAAAACGCTGGAAGAAGACCCAGTTGCAGGACCCCAGGGGGATTGAGTGCCGCCAGAAGAGGAGGACCTGTGACCGAAGCCGAAGCCCCTGCTGGAAGAAGACTGTCCCGGGCCTACACCTGTACCACTGCTGGAAGACTTAGCCACTTCTGCCGAGGAGGCGGGGGCGGCGGAAGAGGATTCCGGCGTGGTCTCGCCAATCTTTCCGTCCACGGTCCATTCCTTCACGAAGTTCCAGATATCGGAAACGTCAGCCTTGGAGGGGCTGTGGCCACGGCCAGGGAGCTTCAGGTGCTTGATATAGACGCCCTTGTCGCAGGGACCCCAAGTGTACATCGTGGCACCATTGTTTTCCGCATTGGGATAGTTGTTCTGAACTTCAGCCTCAGACGGGCAATGGAACTGGTCACGGTAATTCTTGATGAAGCCTTCGACATTGTTATAAGGCAAAACGTCGTCGTTGGTTCCATGAGGATGGATGATAGGAACAGGACGCTGCGCCTTCGAAGCTCCGAACACATTCGTACCGGAAGTAGGTGCAAAGGCAGCGATCTTGTCCGCAATCTTGCTCATGGCACCATAAGTGAACATGCCGCCCATCGAGAAGCCCGAAAGATATACACGCTTCTTATCGATCTTGTAGTCCGTATACATCTGGTCAATAATTTCGACCATCCACTTGGTATCCTTGTCGCCTTGGACATCCCAGGTATTGTAACCCGAGCCACCTCTCGGGTAGACAACGACAAAGCCCGCCGTATCGGCGACCGCTTCCCAGTGGGTATTGGACTGCTGGTAGTTCGGATCCTGGTCCATGCCGTGGCACGAAATGAGCAACGGGCTATTTTCCTTAAGGCCAGACGGGGCGTAGACGTGGATCTCTCGGCCCGAAACGGACTTTTTCTGGTAATCGTTCAGCGACTTTCCGCCGCCACCACCGCCGCCCCATTGTGCGAAGGAAAACGTTGCCGCGATTAGAACCGGTAAAAGGTATTTCATTTTTTTGTCTCCCTGGGTAACCCCATTATATGGATTTTTATAGTATCCGAACTTAATATATATCCAAAAAACGAGGCTTCGACAGGGCTAAAACAAATAGCGGTGTAAAGACATACAACAGACAAATTTTCTGATTTTTCAACAAAAATAAAGGAAAAAGAAGTTTTTTTTCTTATTTTTTACAAAGGGGGTTTTATGAATTTCAGATTGATTGGCACGGTGCTCCTCCTTGCGAGCTTTTCTTTCGCCGCTTATTCCGGCACACCCAAAACACCGTCAAAAGTTGACGGATGCTACCAGATCGGCTCCGCCGAAGAACTTTACGGATTTGCCGAGCTGGTAAACGACACGACTAGCGGATTCACCCAAGATTCCGAGACCTGCGTCAAACTGACTGCAGACATTGTCGTCAACGAAAAAGTCCTTATTGGCGATTCACTAAACAAAAACGATTCTCTTATTCCCTGGATTCCCATCAACGTTTTCTACGGCACATTTGACGGTCAAGGGCACACAATTTCGGGCTTATATGGCACAAGCCTATCTTACGACATGGGATTTTTTATAGCATTAGTCTCAGCCACCATCAAAAACCTGAACATCGTAGACTCCTATTTTCAAAATTCGGATGGATTAGGTTATCTAGGATCCATTACCGCAGAAGGGAGAAACATCAGCATTGAAAACTGTAGCATTCAGATGACACTTACGGGAAAAAGTTATGTAGGTGGGTTTGTCGGCCTCGTAACGCAGGGTTTGAACATCCAAAATTCATCTCATTCAGGGAAAATAACGTCCTTCGATAAAACTAGTAATTCAGCCACTCTCGGTGGTTTAGTCGGCTATTTTCATACCGGAAAAGCATTCATCAAGAATTCATACCATGTTGGAAAAATTGATAACACCTTTAGTTCAGGAGGTCTATTTGCTGTCACAGGAGATGCAACACAAATTAAAACCATAGACAACACAGTCATCCACATCGAAAACTCTTTTGTCATTGGGAAAGAAAATCTAGTTAACAAGATAGGAGACAGAAGCGAATTTCACATCACAAACTCATTTTACCAATCAAGCCATTCATCCGACACGGCAAAAACCGAGGCCGAGTTCAAAGACGGAACAGTGGCCTTGGCTTTGCATTATGGAAAAGATGGAGATGTATGGGGACAAAAAATCGGAACAGAAGCTCATCCTACACTATCATCGTCCATCACGAATGTTCCCAGTTCTATAAAGATATCCAATATCAAATTTCACACCTACGATGGCGACACGACCTCTTATCGCAGCCAATACGTAGAAGGAATCTCAACCACACTACCATCCCCCCTTCGCAAGAACTACATTTTTGAAGGATGGTATACCAACGCCCAATTTACCGACAGTGCCGTAACGGCAATTTCATCTGCGGACACAGGGAACTTGGACCTTTACGCTCGCTGGCTCGCCATGCCAAACTTGATAAACGGTTGCTATGAAATAGCCAACAAAGACGACCTTTACTTTTTTGCAGCCATTGTAAATGGATCTTTCGGCATGGATCAGGAACTAGATGCATGTGGAAAACTTACGGCAGACATCGTTTGGAATGAAAAAATTGACAAGGATGCCGCAAAGCGTTGGACTCCAATCGATGATTTTCAAGGCACCTTAGATGGGCAAGGACATAAAATATCAGGCATATACATAACTGGAAGTTATCTCTATAATGACATGGCTTTTATAAAAAGACTTTACGGGAAATCAGAAGAATCTCCTGCATCCATTAAAAATCTTGGATTTGAAAACATCTATAACGATGCTTGCGCCCGCATAGGAGGAATCGCCAGTAATATCAGAGGCCATGTAAATTTCGAAAACATCTATGTGACAGGCACGGTATACACAAATTGCCATGAATCAGGGATTATTGCTCAGAAAGTTGGAGGATCCTCCAAAATATCGATAACGAATTCCTACTTTGTCTCTATCCTGCGCGAAGGAATGAGCCCCGGTTACAATCCACCCCTGATTAATTCTATCCCCGGAAATAGCGAACTTTCCATAACGAATTCTTTCTTTTATTCTCCCAACAGAGGAGCAGCATTTCTCAATTCGAACAATGGAGTAGAAGTAATAAATGGAAAAATAAATTCAACAATCTTCTACATATCTGATTCCTTGTACGTAGATACAACAAAAGTTTCTGTAATCAAGGCCGACTCGGCCCAATTCGCCAACGGAACGATTGCCAAGGCCTTGCACGACTACAACGAGAACGGAATCGACGGTTCCATCTGGGGACAACGAGTCGGTATTGACCTCTATCCCGTCCACACCGGAAAAATCGACACCGTGAAAATAACCTCTTCATCCAGTTCAAAAACGACATCCTCCAGTACTTCTCCCAAATCATCTTCTTCCGCATCATCCAGCTCCAAAGCGAAATCCAGTTCCTCCGGAAAATCGTCATCTTCGAAGGCAAAGAGCTCCAGTTCAAAGAAAACATCCATTTTATCTGCAATTCCTGTGCAAGAAACTGCAAAAGTCTATTCTCAGGGCAGAAACATCTTTGTTGAACAGTATAACGGCCTCGTTACCATATTTGATTTAAACGGCAACCTGGTCCGCGACGCCTACTCAAATGGCCATACGGAAATCCGTTTGCAACGGGCCGGGACCTATATCGTTAAAATCGGAGCGAAATCCCGCCGCATTTCCCTAACCACCGACCACTAAAACCAGACGAAAGAACGCGCCTTTGGCGCTACAGACGAAAGACGAAAGAAAAAAAGCCTCAACATGCATATTTAACAGCAAAATATCTCTCGTCTCTCGCCTTTCGTCTCTCGTCTTTTCTATCTTTACCCGCGTAAAATTTCCTAACCGAGGCATAACATGCTTGACATAAAGAAAATCCGTGAAAATCCGGAATACTACATTGCTGAAACCGAAAAAAAGTATACGACCGTCAGTCTGAAGGACGTTCTCGAAATCGATAACGAGCGCCGCCCGCTCCTCACCGAGGTGGAACGCCTCAAGAGCGAACGCAACGCCGAATCCAAGAAGATTGGCGACTTGAAGAAGAAGGGCGAGAACGCCGACGAGGCCGTTGCCGCCATGCGCGCCCTGGGCGACAAGATCGACGAACTCGACAAGAAGCTCAAGGACCTCGACTACAAGCAGACCGAAATGCTCATGCACGTGCCGAACATCGCCCCGCGTTCCCCGGAAGGCAAGGACAGTTCGGACAACGTGGTCGAGAAGGACGGCCCGATTCCGTTTGACTACTACACCAAGAACGATGACTTCGCCCGCGTGGACCACAAGACCCTCGGCGAACGCCTCGGCATTTTTGATTTTGAACGCGGCGCAAAGATTTCCGGTTCCGGCTTCCCGGTCTACCGCGGCTGGGGTTCCCGCTTGGAACGCGCCCTCATCCAGTTCTTCCTCGACGAACACATGAAGAACGGCTTCGAAGAATTCACGCCGCCGTACCTCGTGACCCGCAATACCATGCGCGGCACGGGCCAGCTCCCGAAGTTCGAAGAAGACATGTACCGCTGCGACAAGGACGACGACCTGTTCCTCATCCCGACTGCAGAAGTGCCCCTGACCAACCTCTATGCCGGCGAAGTGATTCCGGAATCCGAACTCCCGAAGCGCATCTGCGCCTACTCCGCCTGCTTCCGCCGCGAAGCCGGCTCCTACGGCAAGGACACCCGCGGCCTTCTCCGTCTGCACCAGTTCAACAAAGTCGAAATGGTCTACTTCGCCCACCCGGAACACAGCTACGAAGACCACGAAGAGCTCACCCGTTTTGGCGAAATGCTCCTCGAAAAGCTCGGCCTCCCCTACCACCGTCTGGCCCTCTGCAAGGGCGACCTCGGTTTCGGTGCCGCCAAGTGCTACGACCTCGAAGTCTACGCCCCGGTCGAAAAGAAGTGGCTCGAAGTCAGCTCCTGCAGCAACTTCGAAGACTACCAGGCTCGCCGCGCCAACATCAAGACAAAGATTAACGGCAAGAACACGTTCGTGCATACGCTGAACGGTTCCGGCCTCGCCACCCCGCGCGTGATGGTCGGCATCTGCGACAACTACCAGCAGAAGGACGGCTCGCTGTTGATCCCCGAAGTGCTGAGGCCGTACATGGGCGGCATGGAACGCATCGAACCGAAGAAGTAGTTCGCACAGAACAAACTATTCTACGAGAAAAGGCCCCTCGAAGGGCCTTTTTCTTTTGCTTGCATCAAAGTGAGAGGTCTCTATTCGGCGTTCTTGAGGCAGCGCAGCGAATATCCTGAAGATTTCAGGTTGTTGTACACGCCGAGGAAATCCTCGTTTGCGAAATACAAGTTCCAGTAAGGAGCGCGACCCGCCTCAGAAGCCTCGGAAGCAACCCAGAAGTTGCAATCCTGGCCCAGGTAGTTGAACACGCCGTTGGAATTGCGGTAGCCGCCCGGCACAGCGCCGAACCCGAACCGGTCCGTTCCCGGCGGGGCCTCGTCGCTCTCTTCCCAGCCATCCTTTTTCTTCAGGCTGGTCCCGACGCCTTCGACAACGGAATCCTTGAGAGCCTTGAGTTTCTTGCGCAGGCCGGAGTAGAGAGTCTTCATCTCTGCACTCGTCGGCACATGCCAGCCCTCGGGACAGATTCCGCGGATTTCCGAAGTGAGCAAATCCTTCGCGGACTTGGTCAGGTAAGAATCGTCAAGCCCGACAGCCGTGGTCCACTTGTAAAGCCGGCCATAGGTCGAGCAATTTTCAGGCTTGTCCTCGTAGCACCAGCTTCCCGAAGCCTGGAACTTCAGGTTTTCCGCCATCCAGACCTGCCCACCGATGCGGACAGTACGGTAGATACGGCCATCACGCTTGTCGCAAAGGGCTGCACTGGGAGCACCGGCACAACGGTCCGGCTCCGCAGAAGAGGAAGAAGGCACCGGTTTGGGAGGACGCGGCGCCACAGAAGACGAACTCGGTGGAAGCTCCACGCTGGACGATTCAATGATTTCGGAAGAAGAAGACTCAATTTCCTCCGAAGAGGACGTTTCTACAATCTTTTCGGACGAGGAAGATAACTGAGGTCTAGGCATTTCCCTGACATCAGAACATGCACAAAAGAACGTCGCCAAAACGGCAACAGAAAATGCAGAAATTAAGCGATAATACTTCAATTTTTCCCTTCTTAGTTATCAATGAATATATAAAAATCGGCTAGGATGCGCTAGATTTTCCCAAAAAAAGCACTATTCCAAGCGTTTATTTGCAATATTTGAACCCCCTCGGGGTATAGCTCAGCCTGGTAGAGACACTAGAATTTCCTAGAAAACAACACCTTTTTGGACATTTATTTTCTATATTTGTGCAACCTCGGGGTGTAGCTCAGCCTGGTAGAGCGTCTGCTTTGGGAGCAGAATGTCGTCAGTTCGAATCTGGCTACCCCGATAAACAAAGGACCCCCTTGCGGGGTCCTTTGTTTATCGATAATAGACAGTGAGAACTGACGAAGTCAGTTCGACAAAATACGCGTATGAACGAAGTGAATAAAAGCGTATTTTGCGCGGCATCCGTAAGGATGACGCCCGAAGGGCAAAATGGAGCAAAGCGACATTTTGCTATCTGGCTACCCCGCCAACCACAATCTCCAAACAGAACGACGAAGTCAGTTCGACAAAATACGCGTATGAACGAAGTGAATAAAAGCGTATTTTGCGCGGCATCCGTAAGGATGACGCCCGAAGGGCAAAATGGAGCAAAGCGACATTTTGCTATCTGGCTACCCCGCCAA
>JAFPWY010000009.1 GCA_017412605.1 Fibrobacter sp.
GATCTCGGCACTGTCCGCAATGAGCGAGTACACGATGGAATCGCGGGGAGACGGCGTGATGGTATCCTCGACAATCGAGTCCGTGACGGAGGTATCGGTGTCTACGAAATGGATGCGGCAGGCATCCGTGACGAGGGTTCCCTCGCCCGGATAGCGGACCGTTGCGCCGTTCGCATCCGTCACGCGGAGATAATAGAAGAGCATGTCATAGTCGCGCACGTTCGCGCGGAACTCGATAGCCCAGGAGTCGTCCTTGTCGGAGTACGAGAGCGGCATTTCCAGGAACATTACCGCACTTGAATCCCGGTAATAGAGGGTAACGCCGTCAATGCCGTCGCTGTCCTTGATGCCAAAACGGAAGGTCTTCAGGTCAGAGGTCGAATCTTCACAGGCCACGGAGATAACCTCAATGGCGGGAATGTCGTTGTCCACGAAGATGGTATACGGCTGGCTCGCCGGATTCTGGATGCGGGGGGACTTACCGGTTTGCCCAAGGGAGTCCACAACAATCACGTAGAAGTCTAGGCCCGGCGCCATCAGAATATCTGCGGAAACGCTGAATTCCCAGAGGCTGTCGCGCACGTTATGCAGCGGGTACGGCGTAAAGATTTCGTTCGTGCCGGACGTACGCAAATACACATCCGCATAGCTGACTCCGACCTGGGTTCTGATGTACACGCCTAGCGTGAGCGGATTATTCGATTCCTGCGAGTGGTTGATCAGGTCCCAAGTGTCTTCTGTAAGCGTAATGACCGGCGGAATCGCCTTTTCATCCCATTGGGCCACATCTATCGCAGTAATTTTGTTGAATGTTGTGCTGAGCGAAACATCGTGCATCTCGCCGTTCTGGAGCGTATCCGGAGTCTGGTAGCAAACAATATATTGTGAGAGGATGTTGTCTCGAATACCGGCATAGAGACCGGACAGTTCACTTGCATCGCTTGCAATCGAGAATGTCCCCCCCGTACCGGTAGCTAGGTTTTCCAGCGGGTATCTGGACTCGCTCTCCAGTGCAATAGAATATATGGTCGTATTCTTCGAGTTGGCGAGATCGATGGTCCCTCTCAAGTCAATGGAACCGCTGTTATTATCCCCATCGGAAAACACGACAACTGCAGTCGTATTGGTTTCGTTCACAATCTGATTTATGCCGACAATCGTTCCTGTAAAAATGTTCGTCTTTGAACTTATGGCACCAATAGAATCCACAGCTTGGAGCAACATGGATTTATCTGAAGTCATGGACTGATGAACCACAGTCGAATCGCTTCCACGGAAACCAACAATCGCTGTCCTATCGTAAGGCCCCATGGTGTTTATGAACGAACGAATAGCGTCCTTCGCCTTATCGACACGATGGTTGATACCCATCGAAGTACTTTCATCGACGACGATGACAATCGAAACACCCGTAACATTGTTTATGCTCGTGACCTGGGGCTGTATGGAATTTCCATCTTGACTCAAAATGAAATCGTCAGCGACTAGCCCATAGAAAGAATGACCGGAATGTTTGTCTGTGACGGAAACCTGGGCGCAAATTTCGGGATAGTTGCCCACATCCAGTTTTGCAATGTTCAGAACGGGCTCTGCGGACTTATCAACCGAGAATGTCGCCTTGACGCTACAGACAGAGTCCGTCTGCGAGACCTTTGTGCGCGACGACTTCGGCGAGTCAATGGTCATCTCGCCCTCGGTATTCACCCAGGACTTGAACTTATAACCACCATAGGGCCAAGCCGTCAGAATCAACTCTGCCCCAGGGCTCATGAACACTTTTCCAGACGGATTGACCGCACCTTCCTTGGCCGTCAGGACGTTCAACACATAAGGTGTAGAAATCCATGCTTTGAACGACGTATTCGGAATGCCACTCGTGCTGTCCTGGAAAACCCAATATAGCGGAGTTCCGGGAGTTCCCTTGAAGGTAAAACTCGTCGTGCCACTGACGGCACTTTCAGATTCGACATTCGCAAACGTCTTGTCCGTTCCGTAATCCTTGAGAATCGCCGCAACAGGATCAACGGGTTCAAAACTAATCAAGTACGTTCCGGTATCGGGTGGAGTCCAGGTAAACCGGATTGCCGACCGGGTTGACTCGCTATAGTAGTGCTTCTGGAAATTGAAGGTCTGCTTTGTCTTGGTAAGCGAATGGACCGTACTCTTTTTAAAGCGGGCTTTCAACTCGGCATTCGCAGAGATTGTTGCAAATGTATAGGGAGCCTCGCTGTCATCGATGACGGGCGAACCCGACACGATTTGCCAGTCAGAAAAACGATACCCACTATTTGCCTCGGCACCGATGGAATACTTCGTACCGGTGTACGCCGACGCATAGCCGCTATCCGGCACAACTTTTCCGTTTCCGTCCTGGGAAAGTGTGAGCGTATAGGCCTGCGTCGCATAATTGATAAAGAAGGAATTGGCTTTACTCGTCGTATTTGCGATAACGATAGAGAGAGTATCCCCCGCCGTGAGGTTCAAAGACTCCGAGTAAGCCCCCAGAAATGTCTTCGTGACCGTTGCTGTCGCATAGTCTGACGCTGTATATCGAATGTATTTTATTGAATCCTGTGTATAGGCGTTTGATACGATAATAGTATACGGGCCGTCATTCGGAGCAACAAAGGAAAATCTGACTCCGGAACTTCCTTTGCTAACCTTCTTTGCATATAGATGATCAGTGAAGTTATATTCCGTCGAAACATTCGTAATTGTATAGACTTTTCCAGGGATAAATATGGCTTTCACCTTGCAATCGCTCAGTACGTCTACAACTTTTGTCGTCTCACTTTTTGCGTCCAAGATGGAGCAAGAGCCCGATGCGACTTCCCAGTGGTCAAAAACATTGTCCTTGTCCGGCGTGGCGTAAATCTTGGTGGAATCAGAATCGATGACCTTGTCGTTCAACTGGACTTTTGTCCCCGAAGAATCAACCAAGGCACTTCCATTTCCCGACGCCACAGTTTCCAAGGAATGCGTTTTAACAATCCAGATTGCGGCCGAATCCTTCATGTTGTGATCGGGATAACGGGCAAGATAAACAACAAAGTAATTCTTGATCTGAGCAGGTGCATTGAATAAACACTTTATGCTCCCCGGATTATAATTAACACAGTTTTTGCTTGCGAGAAAAGAGTCGGTAGGAACAGCAGTCGTGAACGTAGAATCTAGAAGAAAATCCACGATACCAAGAACCTGGTTACTTTCATAAACCATCGCATACGACCCGGTCTCTTTGGTTTCATAGAAAAAGCGTAAGCCATATTGGTTATTTCTAGGAATATTCGCACTATTCTTATAAAAATTGAAAATGGTCTTCTGGTCGGTCACCACATAGATGGGCAATGTTTGGACAACCATTCTTAAAACAGCATCGTTCGATGACGGAATAAACGCGGAAGAATCCGCGGTCGAATCAAGAAATACCCCCGTTCCCGAAACAATTTCCCACTTGATGAAATTTTCTCCGGGCGAGAGTCTTTGCCGAGCTGCAATAGAAAGTGTATCGCCGATGGAAACATCATAGGAAGTCGTATCGCCTTCAATCGTAACGGTTGCGTTCGCGCACACCGCAAACGCAAGGAAAAAGAGTAAAATCTTTATATATGTCCCCACCACAATCCAAATCCTTGATTCAGCAAGATCGAAAACGAAACCACTATTGCAAACAAAATATATATTAATTTTTACAAGAGCTCTCATTTCCTTAAATTTTAAAAATGCCGAAATCCGTCAAATTTCGGCTTTATGTTGCATTTTCAGCATTTTTTTGTATATTTGACTCCAACCACTAATGACTGGGGGTGCTCTGGTTTCGACAGGGTCGCCGAAGTGTTAGTTGCAAGCCGAGGTCTCAGACGGGGGCACTCGTTAAAAAGTCTGAAAAAAATAAGTGCTGACGAAAACTACGCACTCGCTGCCTAATTAACGGCAACGCCGGGCCTCATTCCGCTCCCATCGGGATGTACGTCCGGACGCAATATGGGATAGGGGCCGGCCATGCCTAGGGACTTGCCCCGAGATTTACTGGGCTGGTCGAAATTCGCGCCGACCTTCTCGGGCGTGGACAAGACGAGATCTTAAATTCGAAGGGAAAGCTTGTAGGAATGGACATGGAAGTGATTTTGGACAGGGGTTCGACTCCCCTCACCTCCACGAATACTCTCAATACAGAATCCCCGGCTTTAAAAAGCCGGGGATGTTTTTGGGGGTAGGAGGAATTGAAACTCAAATAAAAAAAGAACCCTCCACGCCATCAAGGCGCGAAAGTCGCGATTAGACTATATCGTGAAAAAAGGCAAGCACTGCCTGAAAAATTACATCCCATACTAAAACAGTCCTTATAACTACGGTATAATATAACAAAAAAAGTGGACCGACAGCAATTTTTTCGCATACGATTCACATCCATTTACATACCAAAAAGCTTTTTTTCAAAAAAAATGCCCGGCAAGAGCCGGGCAAAAGCCTTATATAGCCATGAACTGCGGGTCACGGTTCAGCTGGCGCAGGAAATCCTACGCGTGGAGCTGCGAACCGGAGCGTTCGATATCGAAAAGACGACGCAGATACTCCGTCTTGGCGGGATCGCGTTCATCGGGGAGCGTAAGCGGACCCATCGACAGGGCCACCAGGATGGAGCCCGGATAGTTGTTGACGCGCTTGATGAAATCGCTTTCCGACACGCCTTCGGTGTAGAAATCAACGACGAACGTATCCCAGTCGTCGGCCTCGATTTGCTCGAGAGCCTCGGCTTCGGTGGCCACGGCCTTGATGGTCGCCCCCATGAGGAGGTCGGACAGCACCTCGAGGCAGGCGTTGCGGCGAGCTTCGTCCTCTTCCCAGATCAGGATACGGCGGTCGCTATAGTCGCGGACCTGCGGGACAAACCCTTCTTCAGGATCCTCGTCGAACTTTTCGAGGGCAGCCTCGTCCATTTCGTCGTCGTTTTCAAATTCGTCTTCAAATTCTTCTTTCAGCATAGTAATCCAAATATAGTAAAAATCTCACTTGCGGACAACTTTCGTCACGGGAGCAAGGCCCGACCCCGATGCGCGGACGATATACGCGCCCCTAGGCAAGCGGTCCGGCACGACGAATCCGTTCGACGTGCCGAGGCAATTCCCGTTCAAGTCAAAAACGGCATAATCTGCAAAAGAAGCGCCAGGCACCGACGGGGTCCGCGCTATTCCCACAGTCCCAGACGAATCGCCTACGGCCGACGAGTCCGCGGCCGACGTCGAATCGGGCTTATCGCCGCCGCCAACCTCCCCCGCCCGTGCCTTCCGGACCTTCAAGCTAGCCACCATGAAGTCCACGACAAACGTCCCATCGGACTCCGGAGCGATAACGACGCCGTCCTGTTCCACGACAGCATCTTCCCCGACACCTTGCGTATCGATTTTAACACGCAGCGGGACCTTCTCGGGCATATGCTCATCCGGAATTTTCCAGCTAACGGTAAATCCGTCATCCGACGCGACCGATTCCGCCGCATCAATGACGAAATGCGCCCGGTGGTATGCGGCGACCGTACCGAAGCTCGCCGTCCAGAGCTTGTTCTCGACGGCCCGCTTCATGATTTTCTCGATATCGGAAGGGTTGATGGAGTAGTCGTCCCCAGCATCGTCGGTGACACCGTGGTTCAGCACCACCAGCCAGGAACCACCCGTCACCTGGACATCCCACGGATTCGCCCCGCTAAAATCGCCAATAAAGGCCGCGGTATCCATGGAAGAGAGCATTTCTGCCGCCGTCGCCCCGGAACGAGTCCAAATTTTCGCCTGGATGTTGAACATCTCGGGCTCGGTTTCCCACATGTTGCGTCCGTGCCAGCCGCAGTTGCGGTTGTTGAAGTGGCGTTTGGCAATAATCTTCTGCACAGATTCGTTCGTTTCGCAGAACGGGGCCGCAAAAGACACCACCTTGACATTAGCCCCGGCAGATTCAAGAGTTTTCTCGATTGTCCCTGCAAAATCCACGATTTCACTGTTCAATTCGGACTCGCTCTGCCCAGTCATGTGCCCATGCGACAGCGTGTGGTTCCCGATTTCGTGGCCCGCATTGGCCAAGGCGGCGAATCCGGCGGCATTTCCCTGCAGCCCGTTACTCATGTTCGTGACAAAAAAAGTCACTTTCACATCGGGAAGCCCCTCAAGTATGGGTTTCAGGTTATCAATCTGGTTCTTTAGAGCATCGTCAAAGGTAAAACTGACCGCCCCTACGTAGCCATTCCAAGGCACAGTCGTGACCGGCCCGGCCCAGGCCACAAAAGTGCAAAAAAAAGCCAGCACAGGCACCGCAAAAAACGGATTCCTCTTGAGCATAAAACCATCCTTAATCAGTCACAACAAAATATAACTATCGCAGACCACGACTGGGGGACGCACCGCAAACTACGTCCCAGTTTCATTTCCGTTATTTTACCAAAATATCCGATCCATTATCCTCAATTTTTTATATTACTTAATAGGATATGTTATATATTTAATGTATTACAAAATACGAGTTGTCGATTTTACTATTTGGGAAAGAGGTCTACGTGCCAGCTTTTATTGTAATGATTTTGTGTTTCCTTGTTTTTACAACGGAATCCATAGCAAATGTCCTTATTGAAGGGGATTCGGCGCCCTTGACAGCCTCCAATGGCGACACCGTTTCCCTTGTCGCCCGAACACGCCTCAATTACGGAGAAAACCTTATCAAATGGGAAATCGTCTCCGGACAGGGTAAGTTCATCGACGAAACCGCCGATTCGACAGGATTCATCCTATCGGCAGATGACGTAATCATCAGGATGGTAACTCAGGAGCTCCCCATTTATGAATTGACGGAACAGAGGACGAAATACAACTTCGACAAGAACAGCGTCCGCGTCCCCAGATCGCGCTCTTGGGGCGGAGATTACGGAATCCGTTTTTACTTTGACGTTCAAGAAAGTGGACAATACGCGCAAATCAGCGAAATCGACCAGTCCATCGGAGTATTTAATATCGGAACCGATTCAACATTCAAGACCAACGATAGTAGGACATGCTTTAATCAAAAATGTTTCTTCACGGCGAAGGCCAACACTAAGCACTATACATACATCTATGCCTCCGGCTACCCCAACGTATTCATGAAGGACTCCGTATTCGTTCGGCTTTCCAAGACATATTCCATAAGCACTTCGCACACGGGCGAAGGAACGGTCTTCGTTGATTCCGCAAATAAAGTATGGGCAATCGATTCTGCTTCCGTAACACGGACTTACACCAAGGTCATCGATAACGATTCCGTTAAAATATATGCCAAAGCAGGCACAAACAATGCATTCGACCATTGGGAGAAGGTGTCGGGCTCCTGCGTCATCGAAAACGACCAGAAAGACACGACACGAATCATGAGCATACACAGCGACTGTAAGGTCAAAGCCGTGTTCCGTGCGGGCACCGTCTATCCCATCTCAAGCACCCCCACCCAATACAATTTCGTTGACCACATATACGCAAAGAACGTTTCCAGCGGAGCTGCTGGAGTGCGGTTCCTGTTCACGGCCCCGAGCGCCGGCACCTATGCGATTGTCGTGTCAAGCAAGGCTACGCAAGATTCCGCCAAATACATCCGGTACACCGCGACCGACTACAAGACGGCCTCGGTAACAGAGCGTTTCCTCGGTACCTATTCCGAAACATTGACACTCACGGCAGGACAGGAAGTTGCGATCGTCATCGCCAACACGGGAAAAGACGCCAACCCCTTCTACATCAACTACGCAACGCAGGCATACAAGATTACTCTCAGCTCAGACGGTAACGGCCATGTTTTGCCCGCAGGGGGGTATACAACAGCCTACACCGGCTCTCGCTACTCCATTTCGGCAGAAGCTTCCTCGGGCTACCGCTTCTCGAACTGGCAGACCGTATCGGGCACGCCCACGATCGAGGACGCCAATGATCCTTACACGTTCGTCACGATCAAAGACAACGTGGAACTGAAGGCCCAGTTCAAGTCAAGTGCCATCTACACGCTCTCCAATAAGAAGCAGACATTCAACTTCCTGCAAAACT
Source organism: Fibrobacter sp. (assembly GCA_017412605.1). GTDB lineage: Bacteria > Fibrobacterota > Fibrobacteria > Fibrobacterales > Fibrobacteraceae > Fibrobacter. The sequence continues at coordinate 8,055 of JAFPWY010000009.1, forward strand.
ACTACAGTGAATCGACCCATTCGGAAATCAGGTTCACGTGGACACCTCCCGACACAAACTCCTACGCATTCCAAATCGCTCCGAGCGGTGATATCAATGGCATTTTCAAGGAATACGACGGAGACAAGACCTTTACAACGACATCGTCGGAAAGCAGCTTTAGCGAAGCAAGCAGCTTCATATTCAGGGGAACACCGGGCGTTCCGCTTTACTGGGTCATTCGAGACAGCTCGAACAACATCCCGAACACATCCTTCTCGGTCTGGATTTCGTCACCCTATATTCTGAACATAAAGTCGGCCACGGAAGGAGCCACCAACCCATCCGGGAAAGTATATACAAGCCCCGGCGTCAAGAATATCATTACCGCCTGGCCTCATGGCGGCTACACATTCAAATCTTGGGTAGACATCGACGGCGACATGACCATCACCGATCCCCAAAGCTCCAGGACAACGGTCATCCTGAAAGATTCCGTCTGCACGATCAAGGCGACATTCAAGGTCGACAAAGCAGCAGAACCCTCGTTGAACATTTCCAAGCTCGACATAAGCAACTATCCCGAAATCTGCGCCCAGGTTTCCGTCACGGACAAGAACACCGGAAGTTCATTCTACGGTCTCGTCTCCGACGATTTCGTCTTGACGCAGGACGGAGAACAGCTGCAGCCCCAGGTTACCAGCATCAACAACGTCACAGGTGTTTCCGTCGTCATCGTTGTAGACCAAAGCAACTCAATGCAAACAAATAAGCGCATGGACAAGGCGAAGGACGCCATCCGCTCATTCGTCAACAACATGGGCCCCTATGACAGGACAGCCATAGTCGGCTTCGTCGGTAACGTGTATGTGAAGGATCCCTCCCCGACAGCAAGCGACACGGCAAAAATCAAGGTAGACTCCACCATCGTCCACCAGGCAATGACCTCCAACAAGACGCTTCTGCTCAATTCCATAGACGGCATCAAGGCCGTGGGCGGATCGACAAACATTATTACGGGAACCTACATTGGCGTACAGCAAATCGTGAACGAGACCAACGCGACGGCGGTCATCGTATTCTCCGATGGCGACAACAATAGCGGAACAACCAACCTGAACGACGTCATCAACCTAGCTCAACAGAAAAACACCCCCATTTATTCCATCGGGCTTGAAACAAACACCAAGTATCCGCTGGAAAACCTCGCAACAAGTACAGGCGGAACATTCTCCCTTGCAAGCGACGCCAGCGAACTGGGTGGCCTTTACGCAGCCATCCGCGACAACGTTATGTCGCAGTATGTCGTATGCTTCCAGACTCCCGACACGACACAGAACGGCGAGACGCACGATGTCGTCATCGGCATGACATTCAACAAGATCAAGACCAGCGATACAGCCCAATGGGACGAAAAGGCGATTCCGCCTATCATCACGCTTACAGAAGACACCTGGGACCTGATCAACCACTCGCAAGCCTCGAACACGCCGCTGACCATCGGTGTCTACATCAGGTCGCCGCTAAACATCACATCGGCTAACCTGTACGTCAGGGCGTCGAACTCCATGAGCGAGCAATTCACGACCTACACATTGCAGCATGTCCGCGACAGCCTCTGGACATTCACCATTCCAGCAAACATCGTCGTGGCCCCGGGCCTAGATTTCTACGTGACAGCTAGCGATGAGCTCGGGCAGCTGGGTAAGGCCCCGAAGATCACGACCCCGTCCATGGAGCCCTACACCATCTTCATCGACAACGACATCCCCAACGTAGAGGTCGCATCCGTTGCGTGCGAAGATTCCACCAAGGACACGAAAACATTCTCATTCCGGCTTAGCGACAGCGACGGTATCGGAAGCGCAATCCTTTATTTCAGGGATTCCAAGCAAGTCATTTTTGATGCGCTCATTCTTTCCTACTCCGACAAGAACGATACATGGACTGCAGAAATTCCCGCCAACGTGCGCGACTACACGAGCATCGACTATTACCTGCGCGTGACAGACCTTACCGGTGCAACCATCCGCTACCCGGGTAAAGAGAACCTGAACACGGACGCATGCGAAATCAGGATGGTTATCCCTCCGGAAGATACGGCCAAGACAGATCCGATTCCCGAGGATTCCATATTGCCTCCGTCGCCGCGCGATTCCATCGAATATTCGCTCTTCGCCGACACTGCTGAGATATACGACCGGAACCTGGACGGCCGTGCGGACTTCGTCCGCGTCCACTTCAAGGAAGAGAACGACAGCAACATCACAAGCATCGACTCCATCTTCTGGAGCTCGAACCAAGGCGAATTGCGCTACGTACCGAAGGGAACTATCAAGAAGAGCAAGAAAGACGGAAAATGGTACGAGGCCTACATCAACAGCCCCTACAAGTACGGCTTGACCAAGGCCGACACATTGCACAAGCCTTTCCTGAGCTTCACAAGCATCCTTTCCGACAAGGTCGAGAACGTCAAGCTCTCCGATAAAGTCGGTGCAGTCCCCACGAAAGCAATCAAGTACCCCGGAAAAGTCGGGCTCGAAGAGTACATGGATCCGGACTCGAGAATTCCTCCCGACACGCTCATCGTCAGGCTGTCCGAACCCATCACGAACATCGGCAAGGAAAAAGCGTGGAAGGACCTGTTCCGCTATTCAACATCCTGCAAGGACACCGCTTCACAGCCGCTCAAGCTGAAGGAAGCCCCAAAGATTAACGACAATGGCCAGCAATGGACCCTTATTCTTGAAGATTATTCACTCAAGGCCGGATACTGCCTGTCCACGAACCCATCAGCCACATACGAAGACCTGGCGGGGAACTCCCTCGGTCGCGGCGGCATCGAAGTCGACGGCAAGGATGGCTCAATCTACCTGAGCGAAGTCAAGCCGGTAAAGCCTGTCAGCGGCAAGGGCAAGAATGCAAAATGGATTCCACCCAAAGCTTCCGACTGGGAAGATCTCCCGGACTCCATATCGGCTATCAGCGTAAAGACCATGAAGCCCTACAAGGCCGAAGTCTACATTTTTGACGGAATCGGAACGTACGTAACGGACTTTAATCAAAAGTTCGGCTATGACGACGAGATGGACGACCCGATACGCGGCAACTCCAATGACAAATTCAAGCAAAGTTATCTGCACTGGGACCAGCGTTCCAAACAGGGCCGTCTAGCCGGTACAGGCGTCTACATCTGGAAGATTAACTTCAAGTTCAAGGACGGCCATAAGGAAACGAGAAACGTCAAAACGGGCATTTACCGTAAAGGCGACAAGAAAAAGAAGAAAAAATAAGGCATTTTCGCCATTCTTTTGGGCAAAGCACTGGGCAAAAAGAGGTCCGGTGCTTTTTTTTGTTCTTTTTGTACAAAATAAGTATATATTCTTATTGGGCTAAACAATTTTCCATTTGTTTTTGAGAGGGGTGAGGGTGTTTGTCTTTTTCATACTATTTCTATGTTCCCTGGTCATGGCCGCAGGAGCCAACGCAGCCACAGTCACAATTGAAGGTGACAAGACCACCCATGAAGTTGCCATCGGAGATACACTATCAATCTCGACGTCGAACATCCTCAAAATAGGGGAAAACTTCGTCAAATGGGAGATTGTCTCGGGAACCGGACGTATCATTAACGAAACGGCTACTGCTACTGGATTTATCCCATCGTCCAATTCCGTAACCTTGAGACTGGTTACTCGGGCAATGCCTCCCCATAAAATAAGCGAAACCGTGTCCACGTTTCAATTGTACGAAAATAGCGTCCTCGGCATGTATAGCCGTTATGGCACGAACGTGTACTTCACCGCCACAGAAACCGGCACATACATAATCAACTACAAACTAAAAAATTCTCCCGGTATTTACACCTGCACCGACAGCACTGCACTTTCTTGCAGGGAATCGCTCACATCATGCGCAAATTCGAAATGCACGATCTCGGCAAATGCAGGCGAAACCAAATATTTCCTTTTTTGGTATTTAAACTATCCAGACATGCCTTTGACCGATTCCATAAAAATCTGGTTAACCAAGACCAACTCCGTATCCATCGCCGCTTCAGAAAATGGAACCGCGTATATCGATTCCGCACAAAAGAAATTTACTGTTCGTCGAGGACTTTTTGAAACAGACTCCGTGACCATCGTACCAACCCCCGGTGCAGACCATATTTTCGACCATTGGGAAGTTGTCTCCGGCACCTGTTCCATCCGGAATAGCAAAAAAGATACAACAACCGTATATAGCATAAAAACGAGTTGCCAAGTCAAAGCCGTTTTCGGTCCGGGAAAAATCTACGATATCACGAGCACACCAACAAAGTACAATTTCAACGAGCACTTGTACGCAAACTCAGTCACCCATGGCCGAGTCGGCGTACGGTTCACCTTCAAGGCTCCCAGCAGCGGCACATACGCCATTGTCTTGTCAAATTCATTAGCACAAGATACCATGAACTACATTCGTTACACATCTAGCGACTACACTACGGAAGCCCTATCAAAAAAGGTATGTGGGACCGGCTCCGAATCCCTAACACTCACAGCAGGCCAAACCGCCTATATTATTGTCAATTCAGATCGCAATGCCCCAACAGATTTCTATATCAGCTATGCAACACAGACATACCGCCTCACGTTGAATTCAGACGGGAAAGGGACTGTCAGTCCGAATGGAGGCTATTCGGCGGCCTACGCAGGCGCAAAGATTTCCATCAAAGCAACAGGAAACACGGGTTACCGCTTTTCCAACTGGCAGATTATATCGGGTTCGCCGGTAATTGAAGATAACGAACAAGCCTACACATATGCAGTCATCAACGGTGATGCCGAAATTAAAGCCATATTCAAGCCAGTCAGCATAAACACTCTTTCCTTGGCAAAGCAGGAGTTCAACTTTTCGAAGGACTATTATCATGAACAAAGCGCCGCAACAACGCGCTTTACCTGGACGCCGACCGATACATCCACCTATTGCATTCGAATTGAACCCATTGATGAAGTTTTCGGGTATTTCAGTGATTATGGGAACGACAGTTCATTTACAACAACCATTAATGGTGGCATGATAACGGGAGCAATCGATTTCTATTTCAAGGGTGAACCAGGCAAACCACACTACTGGTCAATCATGTCATATACAAAAGAGGTCTTTCCTGATGTAAGGTACAATGTGTGGGTTTCCATTCCGTACTCGATTGAAGTTCTAGCCACAAAGGGTGGCTCCACCAATCCGTCCGGGAAGACGAACTACCGCATCGGGGAAACAAGTCAATTGACCGCATGGCCCCATGGCGGTTACAAGTTCGATTCCTGGGAGGTCGTCAAGGGCAAAGTCGACCTTTCGTCCAAAAAAGACGCCAATATTATAGCCACCCCAAGCGACTCGATATGCGTCGTAAAAGCAAAATTTATAGAAGACACTTCCGCCATACCGGTGTTAGACATTTTACAACTCGACTTAGGCAACTACCCCCAAATCTGCACACAAGTTTCCGTTACAGACAAAAATACAGGGCTTTCATTCTATGGGCTCGAACCAAGCGACCTTACCCTGACCCAAGACGGGAACGAAATCAAGACACAAGTTACGGGCATCAAGACGGTCATGGGAATATCCGTGGTCATCGTTGTCGACGAAAGTTCTTCGATGCTAACAAACAACCGTGCTGAAAAAGCAAAGGATGCCATCCGTTCGTTCATCAACGAAATGGGGCCATATGACAAAGTCGCCATAGTCGGGTTCGTCGGGAACAAGGACTCGACCGTAGTCCGCCAAGCCATGACATCGAACAAGACTCAGCTTCTGAGCGCCGTGAATACCATTACAACCAGCGGAAGCTCAACAAACATCATCTCGGGAGCTTATGCAGCCTTGCAGCAAATAACGAACGAGAGCAATGCGACCGCAGTCATTCTTTTTTCGGACGGAGATAACAACGACGGTACAATCAAGCAAGAAAGCGTCATAAACCTTGCAAAGTCGAAAAAGACGAGTATCTATACGATTGGCCTAGAAACCAACACGAGAAATCCCTTGGAAGCCCTAGCCAAGGGGACCGGAGGTATATTCACCTTTGCCAAAGATGCTAGCGAACTGGGAGGCATCTACACGGCAATACGCGGCAATGTTGCAGAGCAGTACATGGTCTGCTACGAGTCGCCGGACAAGACCCTGAACGGCGAAACGCACAACGTCGTAATCTCAATGACATTCAACAAAAAGACCACCAAGGATTCCGTCCAATGGAACGAGGCGGCACTCCCGCCAACAATTACACTCACGGAAGACACGTGGAAACTGATAGACAAGACCCAAAACGCAAACACACCGCTCACAATCAGCGTTTACATCACATCCATGCTCGACGTTGCCTCTGCGACCCTTTTCCTACGTGAAGGTGGCTCTACGGACGGTCAATTCACGAGCAAAACGATGAAACACGTCCGCGACAGTCTCTGGGAATTTACCGTTCCTGCAAATCTTGTCACAAAACCGAGTCTGGAATTCTACGTCACCGCAACAGATACTGCTGGGCAAACCGGGAAGTCCCCAAGAATACCGACCCCGGGCAAGGAGCCCTACACGATATTTATCGACAACGACATTCCTGTTGTCGAGACAGTTTCCATAGCCTGCGAAGATTCCACGACGGACATCAAGACCTTTACCTTCCGGCTTACCGACAACAACGGAATCAGCAGCGCAACAATCCACTACAAGGATTCCCACGCCATCATCTATCAGGAGCACCCCCTCGCCTACTCCACCCAGAACGACACATGGACCGCAAATTTTTCAGCGGGTGTAACGCAATTTTCCGGCATAGACTATTACCTGCGCGTCACGGACTCCTTGGGATCAACCGTCCGTTACCTGAGCAATGGATTCTCCACCACGGACGCATGTGAAATCACGGCAGTGCTCCCCCCAGAAGACTCAACCGTAACGGATTCGACCCTATCGGATTCAATTCCCGAAGACACTATCACAAATACATGGCGCGATTCCATTGTCTACTCGCTCATCGCCGACACAGCCGAGATGTACGACAAGGACCTGGACGGCAAGGCGGATTTCGTCCGCATCCATTTCAAGGAAGAACGAGACGACAATATCACAAGCATCGACTCCATATTCTGGAATTCCAACCGCGGCGAATGGCGCTACGTTCCGCAAGGAACAATCAGGAAAAACCGCGACGACGGGAAATGGGTCGAGGCAAAAATCAACACTCCCTACAGATACGGCCTAACCAAGGCTGATACCGTTCGCAAACCGTTCCTTGGCTTCACGACAATCCATTCCGACAAGATGGAATACGTGATGCTCACCGACAAAGTTGGTGCAGTTCCCCAAAAAGCAACAATTTTCCCCGGGAAAGTCGGTCTCAAGGAATATATGGATCCGGAGGCGAAAACACCTCCCGACACGCTCATCATCATCATGTCCGAGCCCATCAAGAATATCGGCAACGAGAAGGCATGGAAAGACCTGTTCCGCTATTCCGCATCTTGCAAGGACACGGCCTCGCAGCCAATCAACCTGAATGAAGACCCGCAAATTCACGACAATGGCCAACAATGGAAACTGATAATCGAAAACTATTCCCTCAAAGCCGGTTTCTGCTTGTTCACCGATCCCTCGGCCACATACGAGGATCTCGCAGGTAACACCCCCGGGCGCGGAGGCATTGAAATCGATGGAAAAGAAAACTCGCTGTACCTCAGCGAAGTCAAGCCCGTGCTCGCCATCAGCGGAATAGGCCATGCCGAGTGGATTCCGCCCGAAGGATCCGACTGGGAAGATCTTCCGGACACCCTGTCCGCCATCAGCGTAAAAGCCTTGTCCCCCTACACAGCCGAAGTCTACATCTTCGACGGAATCGCTTCCTACGTGACAAATTTCAAGCAGAAATTCGGTTATGACGGGGAAATGGACGATCCGGCTCGAGCAAATCCAGACAATCGATCCAAACTCGGATTCCTGCATTGGAACCAGCGTTCAGACAAAGGCCGCCGTGTAGGCACCGGAATCTACATCTGGAAAATCTTTTTCAAGTTCGAGGACGGCCACAAGGAAACGCGGGTCGTCAAGACCGGCATTTACCGCAAAGGCAAAAAGAAGAAGAAATAATCGAAGGACCTAGTCGGAGGTCTGCTTGTAGATCTTGTCGCGAGAAACTTCGATGTTCATCGCCAGCATGATTCCGATACGGAACGAAGACACCCTGAACTTGATGTCGTCATCCGTAAAGGACTTTTGCATGGAAGAATAATCGACACTGGCTTCCAGCGTAAATCCTAAAGGAAAGACAACGCCTACGCCGCAATTAGCAAAATAGTTGAACGGGCGTTCCCACCAGCTCGACTCCACCGAGACCGGAGCAAGATAGCCACCTTTCACAGACAGATACGGAGAGACAAAGCTTTCTCTCTTTATTCGGCCAAACGAAAGCACAGCCCACAAGGGAATTGAAGGAGGCGTCGCTTCCGTACCATCACTCCGCTGCGCACTGCGAAAGCCCATGCCCATGCCATAGCGCATTGAACTGAACTCAGCCGAGAACAAAGCCTCGATACCGGCCTCGATGATAAAATCGGATTCCCATTCCTGTTCCGAGGACACATCCATTGAATCCCTGGAAACAGTAATATCGGTCGGTAAATAGAACTGTGTGAATGGTTTCAAGTCAAAAGAATGAGCGAAACCAATCAGGCAAAAACTGACCAAGACAAATAAAAATTTTTTTAGGGACAAATTTAATCCTCCGGTTCACACATAAAATAAAAAAAGATTTCAATTAAAAGCAAGATAAATAAAAAATATATCGCGAATCCGCTTGTTCTAAAAAGTTTTTACAACGGAGCGCTGCCGCAGGTCCGGTTTAGCTTGACAAAAGCGTTTACCGGGTCCGCATAATTCCAAATTCCTCCAAGGCTAGCAACTCCGGCAGGGGCAAACCTACGGAAGTCCTCCAAGGAATCCACATCCACGCCGCCACCCAAGATAAGCGCAGGCGGACAATTGCCCCAGCATTCCATTTTACTGATCTTTTCGACAAAGTCCAATCCAAGGGTTTCTGCAGGCCCCAGCGCAGACAGCGGCTGGAATACCGGTCCCACCAGCACACCGGAAACCCAGTCCGGCAATGCGGCATATTCATCGACACTCGAGACCCTGGCAATGCAGTTTATACGTTTCAAGCGTTCAGGAACATCGCCCATAAGCAGCCGGGCATCACAAACGCATCCACGAAGATCGAGCCGTTCAGCCATATCAGGCGTACCGGACAGCCAAATGCGGTCTCGGCACTCCATCGGGAGTCCAAGCAACCAGCGTTCGTATTCATCGGTTCTGGCAAATCCATCGGACCTTGTGCGTTTATCCAAAATCAGCCGCGTAAGCCCACGACGGAACATTTCCTCGATGTCGTCATATTCCGAGGCGAAATCATCCGGAGATGTAATTACCCATAGCCGCATAAGCAAAATATAACAAAGATACAAGTTTCAACCGATAAATCGAGAAAATAACACAAGGCGACCCCTAAAATTAATTTGTCAAATAAAATCGAAGCAGGAGTGGTTATCGAAAGGATGGAGAGAATGTTACAAAATGCTATCTTTGGGTTCTCTTATAGAGGTTTTATGAAACTGAGCAAATACCCTAGTGTCGTTGCATTTCTACTGTTTGTATTTTGCAGCATTTTCGTACAAATGGGACTGTTCGTCCACTTCCAGCGCTGGCTGTCGTTTTCGTTCGAAGGGTCGGCGTTCTGGTGGCGCAGCATGTTGCTCCAGGTTGCCATTTTCTCGCCCGCCATCTTCATGATGCCCGCGGCAAGCTATTTTGCAGGGCATTTCCGCAAGGGCCGCGTCATGGCCTGGTCTTCGGTGGGGATGCTTGCCGCCGTTATCGCGATCGTTGTTTGTTATGTGGCAGGCGCCGAATGGGTGGCTTATGGCCTACTTGGTCTTTACGGCGTATTCCTCGCCATCCTCACTCCGGCCAAGCTCGGTATCATGAAGGAAATGGTCGAAAGCGAAGACCTGGTGAAAATCAATGCCTGGTACATGGCCCTTTCCGTACTCGGCACGGCTGGCGCGGCATTCTTTGCCATGGGCCTTTCCGGCAGACCGGACTCCCCCGTCAGCATCGATCTTACCCTCTGGATCTACCTCGGACTGAGCGTTCTCGCTAGCATCAGCTGTTTCTGCATCAAGGTGGGAAAGATGCAGACGAGGCTCCGGATGCGCTCCACTCGCCGTAACTTCGCAGCCACCTGGAGACACCCCATCGTCCGCCTTTCCATCCTGGGCCTTTCCGCATTCTGGGGCGTCACGCAGATATTCCTCATCCTCATCCAGAACATGACGGACATGCTCAACACGGCGGTCATCCCCATTTCGATGTTCATCGTCACCATGGGCTACGTGTTCGGATCCCTCTCTGCCAGCTGGGCATCCAAGGGTTTTGTCGAAACAGGCCTCATCCCGTTCTCGGCCGTAGCATCTTCCATCACCATGTTCGCGCTCCCCTTTGTGCACAACGGCTGGCTGCAGGCAGTTCTTTATGGTATCATCGGCTTTAGCGCCGGTTCTGCATTCGTCATCTTGCGCACGGTCATCCAGAACTTCACCCGACCCGACACGGCCGGGCGCATCCACGCCGTAGCGAACATGATCCAGATGGCATTCCTCGTGCTCATCATGGGCGGACAGACCCTGCTCCTGATATTCACGCCGATTACGCTGGATTACTGCTTCATGATTCTCGCGGTCATCCTCGCGCTCAGCTTCATCATGAACCTCCGGCACACCCCCATGCCGCTTCTGCGTGCCGCGCTCCGTTTCGCATTTGCATTCGTATTCCGCTACCGCGTCAAGGTCGTCGGCGTCCAGAACATTCCTGAATCCGGCCCGGTCATTCTCGTAGGTCCGCATTTCAGCTTTATCGACTGGGCCGTGCTGCAGATGACATCGCCCAGGCCGCTCCGCATCGCAAGCAACCGCAACACGTTCGCCGACTGGTACCAGCGCTGGTTCTCTCACGGAAAATTCTTCATCAACATCAACCGCCGCGATCCCGCTCCCGCAATGAAGCGCATCCACGAGGCCCTGAAGAAAGGCGAAGCCGTTGTCATTTTCCCCGAAGGCGAAGTTTCCAAGAAAGCGTTCATGTCGTCGTCGTTCTCGCTCGACTATTCGAAGGCATTCGAGGACACGAACGCTCCGATTGTCCCGTTCTACATCCAGGGACTGTGGGGCAGCCGCTACAGCCACGCCTCCGAAAGCGTGAATCGCCCGCAAGTATTCAACCGTGTCATCAGCGTCGGCTACGGCAAGCTCCTCCCGGCAAACACGCCCGAAGAGGCCATCCACAAGGAACTGGAATTCCTGGGAACCGACATCTGGAACGTCGCGATGGACCATTCGGAAACGATAGTCCCACTCTGGTTCAAGGCGATGCGCAAGCGCCGTTTCCGCCCGATCCTCATCGATCCCGCTGGCAGCCATGTGAATGGCTACGGCATGATCCGCCTTTGCCACTACTTCGGCCGCATCATCAAGTCCGCTACCAAGAGCGACAGGCACGTCGGCTTCATGTTGCCCACGAGCAGGGACGCGGCCCTCGGTATCATCTCGATTCTCGGCACGGGCAAGACCAGCGTGAACCTGAACTACTCAGCCCCAGTCGACACCATCCTCGGATGCATCGACAAGGCGGACGTGAAAACGGTCGTCACGACACATGCCTTCTTCGACAAACTCTGCGCAAAAAATATCGCCTTCTCGCAGATTGCAGGCAAGTGCGCGATGATATACCTGGACGAAGAAGAAGCGAAGATTTCTACGATAAGCAAGATTCTCTCGACCGCGATAATCATGGCATGTCCGGGAGGACTCCTGCGCTGGCTCTGGTTCTCGGCAGCAAAGCTGAACGACGATGCCGTCATCCTGTTCAGTTCGGGTTCCGAAGGTACGCCTAAAGGCGTCGAGCTCACGCACAAGAACATCATCTCGAACGCGCAGCAGGGAGACTATGTCATAAAGCTCTGCCGCACCGATGTCATGACGGCCCTGCTCCCGCTGTTCCATTCCTTCGGCTTTACGCTCACCTTCATCTTGCCGCTCCTGGACGGCGTGCCGATGGTGCTCTGTCCCGACCCGACCGACATCAAGACGCTCGCCCGCGTGTGCGCCCAGTACAAGACCACCATCATGATGGGCACGCCCACGTTCCTGCGCGCCATCGCCATCAACCGCTGGGTTCACCCGATGTGCCTTGATTCGCTGCGCTACATTATCGCCGGCGCCGAAAAGCTCCGCCCCGAAATGCGCGAGGCGTTCAAGCTCAAGTTCGGCAAGGACATCTACGAAGGCTACGGCTGCACGGAGCTTACGCCGCTCACGACAATCAACGCACCCAACGTGTTGCTCGATGACTTCCTCACGATGGAAAAATGCAGCGACCCCACGAGTATCGGACTTCCGACCCCGGGTGCCGTATGCGCCATCATCGACCCCGAAACGAACGAGTTCTTGCCGCAAGGCGCAGAAGGTATGCTTGTCGTGACCGGCCCGCAAGTGATGAAGGGTTATCTGAAAGACAAAGAAAAGACCGACAATGTCATCCTTGAAATCGATGGCCGCCGCTGGTACAAGACGGGCGACAAGTGCTCCATCACGAAGGATGGATTCGTTTTGATTCTCGGACGTTACAGCCGTTTCGCGAAGCTCGGCGGAGAAATGATTTCGCTTACTGCGGTCGAGCTCCGCATTGCCGAAACGAAGATTCTCGATGGTTCGGAATTTGCAGTGACGGCCGTTGCCGATTCGTCGAAGGGCGAACGCATTGTACTGCTGGTCAAGGGGGACCTCGATACCGAAGAAATTTCACGCAGTTTGCGCAAGTCCGGCATGCCTCCCCTGATGCTCCCCGGCTCGGTATTCTGCGTCAACGAAATTCCGAAGCTCGGTTCCGGAAAATGGGATTTCCCCGGAATGAAAAAAATGGCGACAGAACTCGAAGAGAACCGGAAAAACTCTGCAAAGTAATTAGCACATGGGAATCGTTGAAATCATCATCATCGCGATAGTCGAGGCAATGGACTGTTTCGCAGTTGCCATCGCCACGGGGCTTTCCAAGTCGGGCATCCCCTACAGTCGCGCCGCGCTCCAGGCCGTCAGTTTCGGCGTGTTCCAGGGCATGATGACGCTCTTCGGATACTTCCTCGGCAGTTTCGCAGAACGCTGGTTCAACGCCATCGGATCGCCCATCGCCTGCACCATTCTCTGCATTTTAGGGGCGCGCATGATTTGGGGAGCCGTGTGCGGGAATTCCGGCGAAGAAGAAGGCGAAAAAATTGCGGCCAAGAACCTGACCATCGTGAACATCCTGCTTTTGTCCGTCGCCACAAGCATCGATGCATTCGCAGTCGGCATATCGTTCGCCTTCGTGAACGCCAACATGGTTTTCGCCACGTCCGCCATCGCGGCAGCGAGCTTTATCATGGGGATCGTCGGCTACGAAGCCGGGCGCCATGCAGCCAAGCGCTTCAAGACGAAGATACCGGAAATCATCGCCGGCATCATCCTCATCGGCATCGGTGTCAAGATATTAGTGGCCTGACTTTATTCCAAGCTTGTTCATGCGGTAGTTCATCATGCGCGGGGAAACTCCCAAATCGCGGCCTGCCGCAGAAAGGTTCCCGTTATTGCGCTTGATGGCCTCGGTAATGATTTCACGTTCGTAATTGTTCATCATCACGTCGAGCGGAGCACTCTTCGCCCCGGATACGTCCACCGTACCCACGCTGAGGCTAGTCTGCAGTGACGGCGGCAAGTTGTAGCTGTGAACGCAGTCGTCGGTCGCAGTGAGCACCGCACGTTCCATGCAGTTCTCCAATTCACGCACGTTACCCGGCCAATGGTAGCTCATCAGCAGGTTGATAGCCGTCGTCGAAAGGCGCTGCACCTTCTTGCCGTAGCGGACATTCATCTTCTCGATAAAATGTTCCGCCAGCAAGATGATGTCGGACTTGCGCTTTGCCAAGTCGGGCATCGTGATGGGAAAAATGTTCAGGCGGTAGAAAAGGTCCTCGCGGAACTTTCCCTGCGCAATCAAATCTTCGAGGTTACGGCTCGTAGCAGCCAGGAAGCGCACATCGGAATGCAGTTCCTCGTTGCTGCCCACACGGCTAAAGGTACGTTCCTGCAGGAATCGCAGGAGCTTGACCTGCGTCTGCATGGTCAAATCGCCAATTTCGTCCAGGAAAAGTGTGCCCCCGTCAGCAGCTTCGGCTCGGCCGATACGGCGGTTCACCGCACCCGTGAAGGCGCCCTTCTCATGACCGAAAAGTTCGCTTTCCACAAGGTTTTCAGGAAGCGCAGCACAGTTCAGCGTAATGAACGGCTTGTCCTTGCGAGCGGATAGGTTCACAATGGCACGGGCAATCATTTCCTTACCCGTACCGCTACCACCGCGAATAAGTACGGTCGCATCGCTCGGGGCCACCTGGCGCACCTGCTCGTATATCATCTGCATTTCGCGGCAGTTGCCGACCAAGTCACCGGGGTTGTTCGAAAGCATGTCGCGGAGCTTGCGGTTTTCCTCGAGCATAGCCTCGCGCTCGTTATGCAGTTCGATGCATTCGTTCGCGGCATCGCCCGTGATATTTGCGATAATTTCTAGCAAGGCAACGTCACGATCCAGGTCCGTCGACCCGTCAACCGGGCGGTCAATCGAGAGCGTCCCGATAATCTGCTCGTCATGAATCAGGGGAACGCAGATGAACGCCACCTGCGATTCGTAATGGCGCGAGCCCGTACGGTTCAAAAAGCGGGAATCCTTGCGAAGGTCCGGAATCACATGGCTGATACCGCGTTCGGCGACATGGCCCGTGATGCCCTCGCCCATGCGGTAAAAACCTTTCTGCTTTTCGGATTCGTCCAATCCACGGGAAGCTTCGATCTTGAGCGTATCACCAAAAAGGAGCGCGAAAGTGCCGCGCAACATTCCCAGTTCAGATTCCAAGATGCCAAGTACGTTTTCCAGCAATTTCTCCACATTGCGTTCGTGGATAATCGCGACGCTAATCTTCTGAACCACTGAAATTTCTGGACCTATGGGAGATGGCATGTGCATAAGATAGTAAATAGGAGGTAGGGGTTGGAATTTAGGGGTTAGGATCTAAAGGTTAGAATCTAGGGGCTAGGATCTAGAGGCTAGGATCTAGAGGCTAGAATCTAGGGACTAGGGGTTAGGGAGAAATTTCACGGCTCCGCCGTCTGTTACTAACGCACGAAGTGCGTGAATCTTATTCACTAGCCTCAAGTCTCCCCCTAAGGGGCCATGCCCACATAAGTGCTGAAGCACTAAGTGGTCAAAGGTATTCTCTAGCCTCTTTTTACAATTTCTCCTTTATTCGCTGGAGAGCGATTTTCGTGCGTTCATGGTCACCGAAGGCGGTCAGGCGGAAATATCCCTCACCGCAGGGGCCGAATCCGCTACCCGGGGTGCCCACCACCTCGCATGTAGCCAGGAGCCTGTCGAAGAAATCAAAGGACTTTTCGCCATCGGGGATTTTCCACCAAATGTACGGGGCATGTTCGCCGCCAAACACCGTGTAGCCCGCAGCCGTGAGTTCCTGCCGGATGAGCTTCGCCGTATCCATGTAACCCTTGATGACGCCCTGGGTCTGCTGCCAGCCCACTGGCGTGTAAATGGCCTCGGCGGCACGCTGCGTCACGTAGTTCACGCCATTGAACTTGGTACACTGGCGACGGTTCCACATGGCATGCAGTTTCGAAAGTTCGTGCGGGATGACCGTATAGGCACAGCGCACGCCCGTGAAACCGGCCGTCTTGCTGAAGCTGCGGAACTCGATAGCGCAAGTACGCGCCCCCGGAATTTCAAAAATGGAATGCGGCAGCGTTTCGTCCTGGATATAGCAGTTGTAGGCGCCATCGAACAGGATCAATGCCCCGGTCTCGTTTGCGAAATCGACAAATTTCTGTAAAGTCTCGCGGCTGAGGACCGTACCCGTCGGGTTGTTCGGGCTGCAAAGGTAAATCAGCTGCACCGGATTCTTGGGCAAATCCGGCTGGAAATTGTTCTCGGCAGTCGAGGCGAGGTAGGTCACCTCGGAAAAATGACCGTCGGCCTGGAGCGTTCCGGTACGGCCAGCCATCACGTTAGAATCCAGATAAACCGGATAAACCGGATCGGGAATGGCAATCTTTACATTTTCTGAAAAGAGTTCCTGGATGTTCGCCACATCGCACTTGGATCCGTCGCTCACGAAGATGTCGTTCGGGTCCATTTCGATGCCGCGGGCGGTGTATTCCCCGCGGACGATAGCCTCACGGAGAAAGTCGTAACCCTGTTCGGGGCCGTACCCGCGGAAGGTGTCCTTGACGGCCATCTCGTCGACAGCCTTGTGCATAGCGCCGATGACCTCGGGGATAAGCGGCGTGGTCACGTCGCCAATACCTAAGCGGATGATGTCGGCATCGGCATGCTCGCCCTGGTATTCCTTGATTTTACGGGCGATTGTGGAGAAAAGGTAGCTGCCAGGCAGGCGGTCGTAGAAGGGGTTGATGTAGGATTCGTTCATAAGTTAGGGGTTTGGATCTAGAGACTAGAATCTAGGGGTTAATGGTTAGGAAAAGACGAGAGAAAGTAAACAGTGGTTAGGGGTTAGAATCTAGGGGCTAGGGAAAAATTTCACGGCTTCGCCGTCTTTTATTGACGCACAAAGTGCGTGATTCTTATTCTCTAGTCTCTAGCCTCTATTCTCTAGTCTCTCATTACAATCTCTCCTTTAAATACTTCTTGTGCGGGGCCAGTCATAAGGACGGGTCCGTCTTCCTCGTGCTTGATGTGGAGGACGCCTCCGTCCAGCACGATGTCGGCCTCGACGCCCACGCGGCCCGTTCTCTGGGCCGCAACGAGGGTTGCGCAGCTACCAGTGCCACAGGCCATGGTGACGCCGCAACCCCGTTCCCAGACCCGCATGCGGATCTGGGTGGGCGTCACCACCTGTGCAAACTCGATATTGCATCTGTCGGGGAACTGCTTGTCGACCTCCAGAATGCTCCCCCACTTTTCCAGCTGGATCTTCTCGATGTCATCGACAAAGATGACCGCATGCGGGTTGCCCATCGAGACCGTCTCGGCAGTAAAGTCGTAGCTATCGGCGGTGAGCTTGATGGAGCCGAGGAAATTCCTGGGGAGCCCCATATCCACGCACACGCGACCGTCTTCCAAAAGAGCCGGTTTCACGAGCCCGCTCTTCGTATGCAGATTGAAAACCTTGGTGTCGGCCGACTTGGCAAGCCCGCGGCTGACGATGAACTTTGCCACGCAGCGCGTCGCATTCCCGCACATAGCCGCCTCGGATCCGTCGGCATTGAAAATGCGCATCTCGAAATCGACGCCATTCGCGACCGCCTTGGACGCAGGTCCCACTCCGGCCTTGTCCAAGACCAGGCACCCATCGCCATCCATCGGAGTCACGATGACCACGCCATCGGCTCCAATACCGAACCGCCTGTCGCAAAGGCGGATAACATTTTCCGTAAAGCCCTTACCAAAATCGGGAGTCTGACCAGGCTCCAGGAGCACAAAGTCATTACCCAGACCGGTCCATTTTGAAAATTTCATAGGCATTTTTCTCGCTATGCTTAAATTTGTCTTTTAACTAGCAAAGAATATGCCAATTTTACAGAAAATGTTAAACTAGCCCAAAAACGCCATTTTTATCAAATATTCACCAATTAAGCCAGTATTTTACTTTACATTTTATGTAAAACAAAAGCCTAGTTTTTACATAAAATGTAAATAATTACTCTTTTTGTATAAGCTCAATCGCATTCAGTAGCGAATCCAGCCGCCGGGTCAGCTTTCGCGCCCCACTAACGCTGAGGTGGTCGCGATTCGCCGCATCCTCATCGACGTAATCGTGCAGGCCCATCTTGTTTTCATCCATAAAATGGAAATACGGATTTGCCGCAGCAAGGGAATCGAATCTCTCGATAATCCTTTCCGCAACAGAACGCTGGATACCATAAAGCCCAAAGCTCCTCGTCTCGCTATACTTGGGCGCCTGGGGGAACACAATCCCTATAAAATGGATTTGCCTTTGAGCACATTCTTCGGCCAAACGGAATATCTCGGCAACTGCAGCATTGATATAGTCCATGCGCTCCTGCGTAACCATGGAATCTTCAAGTACCTCGAGACCATCCTTATCCCAAGAGCCGGACGCAAGAAGCCCAGCCCCGCTCTTTGAATAGCTCTGCCTGATTTCGGCACTCGGGGCATAGGAGTACTCCACCATTTCCAACAGTTCAGGCGGAATTCCATCCTTCCAAAAACCATGATTCCGGTCGTAAATGTATCCAGGATAGAAGATTAAATTATTCAAGATTCCCCCGGAGGGGCGCCAATTATCGAAATCCAAGGACATCGCAATCGCCTTCAGATTTCCCGAATGGTTCATCGCGTAATTATTGATAAAATACAATTCACGGTTTACATCTATGCCCATGGCCCCCAAATTCAGCATTTTCCGGTGGGGACAAACATCAGGATCGATTCCCTGCTCCACACGAGAACTGCCATATACCAGCACCTGGGAAGTATTGATATTTTTCCAGAAGAGTTCCATCTTCAGCCTATAGACTGCGGCCTCCTTGGAATAGAACGGAAGCAGGTAGACGCCGGCACTGTCCAACGCCAACAAGGACAACGTCGGGCCAGAAGCCGATCCAGCCCACAAATTGGGATGCCAGAGTTCCTCGCCCTCGACAAGTTCCGTGAGGAGCCCGTCAGAAAGATTTATTAGCACAAGTTTTTCGTGAGCCCCTTCGAGATTGGCTAAAGAAGCAACCGCAAGCCCCGAGGGCGAGACCTGGGTATAGCCAGAAGATGTCCACTCGCTATGGTCAAATGTATAACCGGGCGGAGCAGGAACCATTTGAACGATATTTCCAGCAGCATCGGCTACAAGAAGCTGTTCATGCGTTCCGTATCGGTGTCCTACGAAAGCCTGCCCCGTTGTCCCACCAAAATCCAAGAAAAGCGTACGTTTCGTTCCATCCTTGGAAAGGCTCGCATTGCAAGCCTGCTCCCCATTGTACCACACGACATCGGTAGCCGATTCGGGACCGGTGACATGCGCCCGAAGAAGCCGGGCACCCGTCACGGCAAGCATGCCGTCATCGCTGACACCACCATGATAGTTGCCATCGAAAAGTTTTGTCGGAATTCCAAACTGCCCGTTCGAGAAAGGAACCTGCCATGTACCGTGTGCCAAAAATTCAGCATCATTCTTATTATTCCCAGCATCCGTCACATAGATAATTACCGTATCCCCTTGCGGAGTCACCTTCCAACGAGGAATAGCCGCAGATTCCACATCCAGCTTGACAAGGTTGCTTCCTGACGCACTCAAATTGCGGACATACAGTTCAGACTTTCCACCTACACCCTCCGGTTTCGTGCAGAAGGCGACCTTCTTCCCATCGGGAGAAATTTCGGGATGGTAGGAATCTATGGTATCCAGTATTTCCACAACAGTCACCTTTGACCCGTCAAAATAGTCTATGTAAGCCAAATTTCCGGTCTGGTCATTTCTGAAGACCAGTTTCACTTCATAAACTCCAGTAAGGTTCTGCAGAGTGAGCGAATTTGCAACCGGGGTAACCGGGATCGAATTTTGTTTCTCGTCTTTAGCCATCCAAGCGGCATTCGGAATGGCCCCGAACGCAAGACGGAAACCCACATAATCCGCGCGGGTCGATGAAGTCACCGTATAGACGTCTCCCCGGCTAAACGCGGCCATAGAAGCAGCCGCATTGCGGTAGCTCCCCCCTTTCAAGACCCTTTCTCCGAGGCCACCGCCATCGGAAGCCCCCACGTAGTTCACGACCGTCGTGTCACGAAAAGAGCCAAGCCAATCGTTCGTCCATTCCATGACATTCCCGGCCATATCGCACAAGAACTGGGGAACGTTCTCAATAGGCACACCTAGCGACGAGCAGACACTGTGCACCCTATATTCCGAATTTTCGGATGTCCATCCAAATTGGGGATTCCAGTTATACTGCGCGGCAAACATCCATTCCGACTCCGTCGGCAACCGGTAAGCTTCCACTTCCGGGCGAAATTCCAACTTGTCCAAGCCAACACAGTGTCCACCGTCATCGTAAACGGTCGCCCCGTACACATAGGACGTGTCACGGCCTTCCTGACGGCTGCGGGCATTGGCTAACAGGACAGCATCGTAAAAGGTCATGTTCGAAGCAGGGAGCGAATCATTGACGCAATCCAGCCGAGCCATTTTCCTAGAACCGGAATTCATCAAATTGATCAGGGAATTGTACTCCCCACAAGTTACCTCGTGCCGGCCAATCATAAAATCGTACGAAAAGGCGACACTCATCTGGGGCTGTTCTTTTTTCTTCGCCGAACTCTGATTCGTCCCCAGCACGACCGTCGAACCCTTCGAAGCCATTTTCACCAGTTCCGACCGCAAGACGTTCAGGACTGTAACACTGGATGAAGAATTAACCGGGATGTCTTCTGCCGAAGAAGAAAAAGACGAATATTCAACGATTAGGCTAGAAGAACTCGATTCAGGAAATTCCTCCTCGGGAACAGAAGATACGTCCTCGTCCTCGGAAGAACAAGAAGCAATCGCAATTGCGATTAGCAATATAAAGAACCGACCTACCATCTACCCCCGGTTGGGTCTCAAACTATTCTAAATATATTTTTTGTTTACAATATAGTGTAAATACGGGGTTTAGGCAAGCCTAGGTTTACCCGTCCATCCGAGTTTTTCACGGAGTGCGCCCACGAATCCCGTATGGCGCATGCGGATGAACGTCGTCACAGAGGCACTCTCGCTCAAAGTCACGTGTTCACCTTGTTTCATCTCGACAAAGCTACGCCCATCAAAGACGAGGTCCAGCGAACCGTCCACGGCCGACTTGATTTGCATCTTCTTGTCGGTCAGCGAAAGCACGAGGGGACGCACCGAAAGACTGCTCGGGGCAACAGGGGTCAGCACCACGGCAGGAGTATTCGGATGGATAATCGGTCCGCCCGCAGCCAGATTATAGGCCGTTGAGCCGGTCGGAGTCGAAATCAGCAGGGAATCGGCCCAGTATTCAGTAAGCTGGGTGCCGTTGTAAGCCACGTTGACGTTCACCATGCGTTCGGGCATGTGCGGGCGGATGTGGAGCTCGTTCAGCACAGTCTGTTTGGCAATGCACTTCTTGCCGCGATAGACGGCGACATCGATCATCATACGCTCGCGTGTCGAAAAATCTCCGGCCAGCAAATCGTCAAGAGTCTTCGTGAGGCCTTCCACACGGGATTCCGCCAGGAACCCGACACGCCCCACGTTCACACCGAGAATGGGCGTATTGTGGCCGAGGGCGATATGCGCAGCCGACAGCACGGTACCGTCGCCACCAATAGCCAGGAGCATGTCCATCTTATGGAGTTCGGACTGCTTGACAGCGACAATCGGCTTCTTGACCAGACCTCCGAGCGTATTGATAGCGCAGAACTTGATTTCAGGATGCTCTTTCGCCCAAGCACCGACCAGTTCCAAGGCAAGAACCAGGTCCGCACTTTTGTCCTTGAACCCGACGATGCCTATTCTTTTGAACGGAGTCTTCATGCGCCCTCCTTTTCAGAATTTTCCTGGACCAACACGCTCTTGAGTTTATCGGTGATTCCCGGGAAAATATTTTCCACCAGATCGCAATTCTTTACCGGTTCCTCATTCTGCAGTGCAAGCGAAAGCACTGTAAGTGCAAGACCGACCTGCGGCCACTCGCCGCCATCGAAATCACTGCCGTTGACAATGTTTTCCATACCGCGGATGACAATCCCGTCGTCGTAGACGCCCACTTCCACGCCCGTCTTGCGTAAATTCTCGGCCAAAAATTCGTTCACAGAGCGCATCGAGTCGCGCACTTCCTTGGGCAGGCGGAGAATGGTTTCGCCCGAGGCAAAGCAGGCTGCCACAGAAAGCAGCGCATACTCCTCGAGAGCGGTCGAAACCAGTTCCTCGGAAAAACGGCGTCCCTGCAGGCGCTTGCCAGCAGCGAGCGGACGAATCTCCAAATCCCCGTAAACGTCGCCGAACTTTTCGCGACGCGATACCGTCTCGATGTTTGCGCCCATGCGCTTTAGGCAGCCGAACGCTCCGGCACGGCCACCGTTCAGGTCGACATTCTTGACTCGCACGACGGTTTCCTTGTGGAGAGCGCCGATAGTCACAAGCAAGGCAACCGCAAAGGCTTCCGTCGCATCGCCGGGAATGTAGTACTCTCGGGCAGTAATCACCTTCGTTTCCGAAAGTTCCGTCGCCTGGGTACGCTCAATCTTTTTTCCCTGGGCCATCATCAAGCGGCGTTCAAATTCACTCAGTTGTTCCATGCCGCGGCCCTCGTACTTGAGCGCCACACCGAAATACTGGAGCATACGGGTCAACTGGTCGCGCACCACGGACGCTTCTTCGAAGGCAAGGTATTCGCTACGGACAAGCGTGCGCAACAGCAGGCGGTTACGCATGATATAGGGAACGTTGCCAAGGGAATCCTTGCGAATCGCAGGTTCCGCAATCTGGAAACAGAACGAAAACTTCGCCGGTTCGTCGCCCTGCACGTCCACCTTGAAATACTTCTGAAGCACATCCTTGGCCGCATTCACGGATGCAATGCCGGCCTCGTCGGCTTCGGCGGCAAAGGTAAAGACGGTGTCGCAGGACTTGCTCGCAAGCGTCCACAAAAGAACGCTCTCGTATTCCGGGAAATCTATCGAGAGCAATGTCGGGGCAGAATACTGGAACCCCTTGCCGGTCAAGACCAACTGGTGTCCCTGCTGTTCATACTCAAGTCCGAATTCCTTTAAAGCGGTGGCAAAACGCTCGGCCCCCGTAGCCCATGCAAAATCTTCAAAAACGGTCCGGCCGTTCACCAGCAGGGCCATAAGGAAAGCAAGTTTTGAGCGTTCGCGGTCCGGGTTAATAAACAAGTCCATTCTCAGCAAATCTCTTCGTCAAAAAATGATAAACTATCGCTCCTTGACCTCGTATTCAAGGTAGCGAAGCACGTTAACGGCACGGGCAGCCTCCTCGGGAGTCTTGAACGCAAGCAGCAGCGTTCCGGCCACATTCTCGCGGACCTTCATCAGTTCGATATCGCGGATGTTCAAGCCTTCTTGGGCAAGCGGCTGCATCACGCTGAGGAGCGCACCCGGTTTGTCCTTGAGCTGCACCGTAATTTCGGAAAAAGACGCGGCGGCGTTCCTGCCCGGCGAAAACAAGCTTGCACGGCCATCGTTGCCGGCCTTGAAAATCTGGGCCAGGGATTCGGAATTGTCTCCGGACACATCGGCGACTGGCTTTGCTCCATCCACCACGGCCAACTTGTCCATCGCCTCGATGGTCTCGCCGAGGCCGTCGCGAACCTCGCGCAGGGCAAGCACAGTCTCGTCACGGTTCGTGACGGCAATGTCGTGCCACATTCCCCAACCGCTCGCGGCAATACGGGTCATGTCGCGGAACGCGCGACCCGCATAGTGCTGGTAGTTGTGCTTGAGCAAGCGTTCAGGCAACTTTGCGGCAAGCGTAGAGCTCAGCATCTGCGGCATGTGACTCACCCAGGCCATGGTCCGGTCATGATGTTCCGGCGGGAACACGACCGCATTGGCCCCTAAAAAGCGCACTAGTTCCAGGAGCGGCGCATAAACGGATTCGTCCGTTCCTTCCGGCGGGCACACGAACCAATAGGCGTTCTCAAAAATGGCAGGATCGTTAAACTCGCAGGTTCTCTTCTCGGAGCCGGCCATCGGATGGCTGCCCACAAAGCGGAACGGTTGCGGGAGCCTTGCCCCCGCCTTGCAAATCTGCACCTTGGTACTGCCGATATCGCTCACCAGGCACGTTTTATTCCCACAAGCTGACGAAGCCCAGGACACGTTGCCCAGAGCATCAATCGTCCTAAGGATATGGAGAATCGGGGAACAGAGCAAGATGAGGTCACAATCCTTTGCCCATTCCTCTACCTGGTCGTACTCAAAAAATTCATCCGCCAAGCCAAGTTCTCGTGCACGCTTGAGCGTCGAAGGCGAACTCACGGCGCGGATTTTCGTCGGCAATTCAGCCTGCTTTATCGCCGAAGCAATGGAACCGGCCAAAAGACCAAAACCAACCAGGGCAACACGCCGGAGCGAAAGCCGAGCAGCAAAACCTTCCGCCATCTACTCCTCCACCTTCCGAGTTTCTTCCATAATCACACTAAAAATTTTCTTGATAGAATCCGGCGTAAGCGGACCGCCCGCTACACGAGCCTTTTCGGACACGCAATCCAAAACGCTCTGTTCACGCGAAGCATCAAAAACAGGCAACCCCTGCTGCCGTTTAATTTCACCAATCTTCTCGGCGTAAGATGCCCGCTTGTTCAGGAGGGCAATCAGTTCATCGGTCAACCCGTCAATCTTTGCGCGCAAGTCATTGATATCCATGCCCACGAATGTAGCAAATAATTCCATACGGCCATGCCGTGCCATACCCAAATTTGCTAAATTTGGCGTCATGAACAAGTCAGTACCTATTACGCTGCTCACCGGTTACCTCGGAGCCGGAAAAACCACCCTCCTCAATTTCGTCCTCAACAACCAGCAAGGCTACCACGTCGCCGTCATCGTGAACGATATCGGTGAAGTGAATATCGACCAGACGCTCATCGAAAAGGGCGGAAACATCACCAAGGAAGACTCCGGCAAGGTCGTCCCGCTCTCCAACGGCTGCATCTGCTGCTCACTGAAGACCGACCTCCTCGAACAGATTGCCGAGCTCCTTGAGATGGGAAAATTCGACTACATTCTCATTGAAGCAAGCGGCATCTGCGAGCCCATCCCTATCGCGCAGACCATCTGCATGGCCGGTGGCCAGCTGCAGAGCCGCGACAGACGCCCGCTCCGCTGCCACCTGGACAACATCGTGTCCGTGGTCGACGTTGCCCGTCTCGCCGACGAATTCTCCGGTGGACAGAAACTGCTCGACGACAACCTCGAAGAAGAGGACATCGCAAACCTGCTTATCCAGCAGATTGAATTCTGCAACACCATTATCATGAACAAGGTCGATTCCATTTCCAAGAACGACCTTGAACACGTGAAGGCCGTGGTGCGTGCATTGCAGCCCGAAGCCAAGATGATCGAGACGAACTACGGCAAGGTCGAGATGAAGGATATCCTCGACACCAAGCAGTTTGACTTTGAAAAAGTCGGGAACTCCGCCGCCTGGGCCAAGGAACTCATGAAGGAAACGGCTCCCGAAGACGTCGATGACGACGATGATCACGACGAGCACGAGCATCATCATCACGACCATGACGAAGATGAACACGAACATCATCACCATGATCATGACGAACATGACCACGAGCACGAGGACCACAGCCATTGCGACCATGAACATGGCGTGTGCCACTGCGGCCACCATCACGACAAGGACCATCCGCATGGCGATGAATACGGCATCAGCACGTTCGTTTACGAACGCCGCCGCCCGCTCATCCGCGAACGTTTCGAAGTGTTGCTGGACGACTACCCCACAAGTATCATCCGCACCAAGGGACTTGTGTGGTTCGAAGACGACCGCGACAACAGTTTCTTGTTCGAACAGGCCGGCAAGCAGGCTTCTGCCCAGAATTTCGGCCCCTGGTTCGCTTCCGAAAACGAAGAAATGCAAAAGCGCATTCTCCGCGAAAACCCGGACCTCGTGAAAGTGTGGGACGAAAAGTACGGCGACCGCATCATCCGTCTCGTATTCATCGGCCAGCACATGGACAAGAAGAAGATCATCGCCGCGATGGATTCCTGCCTCGGCGAATAACTTCCGAAAAGCCATCAAAAACTATAACAACACGCCTCGACCCAGTCGGGGCGTTGTTGCATAGTCGAGTACGTATTTGTGCCAAAACTAGTGAACGAATAAAATTGTTTTATATTTGGCGCAAAAAGGAGAGTTCAATGAAACTGTATACAACTGATTTTATTACGGACAAAGAAATCGAGACGCTGCAGATGGTGCGAGGGAGTGTGGTTTTTAGCAAGAACGTAGCTCGTGACTTTTTTGCAGCCGTCAAGACGCTTGTGGGCGGCGAAATCGCTGGCTACACCGAAATGCTGAACGACGCCCGCAACATTGCCATTGAACGCATGGAAAAACAAGCCGGCATCATCGGCGCAGACGCTATCGTAAATGTGCGCTTTGCAACCGCCTCGGTGATGGCTGGTTCCGCAGAAATCATTGCCTACGGAACCGCCGTGAAATTTAAGAAGTAAATAGATTCCCGATAAAGTCGGGAATAATAGTTCGTTACTTCCCAGCGATTTCCTTAGCCTTCGCCTCGATTTCGGCGATGGCTTTTTTGTGACCTTCAGCAGAGTCTTCGTTGCCGAGCACGATGTTCACGAACACGGAACCCGCGACCACGGCGTACACGTGCTTGGAAAGCACCTTGGACTGTTCACCGTTACGGATGCCGAAGCCACCGAGCACCTTAGCGCCACCCTTACCGACGGTGTCGATAAAGTCGAGTGTCGCCTGGTCAATCGTGGTTTCGCTGCCGGTAGTACCTGCACGGAGAGCCGCATAGATGTACTTGAATCCATGAGAGGCCATCGTTTCGAGGCGTTCCTTCGTCATGCTGGGTGCTGCCACCGGGATGTTTTCGAGGCCGTGCTTCTTGCAGGCTTCGGTGAGGCTTTCGTCGCAATCAAACGGCAGGTCGGGAATGATGCAGGCGGAAACGCCAGCGTCCTTGCACATCTTCACGAAGTTCTCGATGCCCGGAGTGAAGGCAAGCGAGCCATAGGTCATGATGTAGATAGGCGTTTCGGGGTGGCGTTCGTGAATTTTCTTCACGATTTCGAGTCCCTGCTTGGTAGAGAAACCCTTTTCAAGCGCGACTGTAGAGGCCGTCTGGATAGCGGGACCGTCTGCGCTCGGGTCACTGAAGGCAAGCTGGATTTCAAGGATGTTCGCGCCACCCTTCACGAGGGCATCGGCGATGGCGATGGATGTTTCTGCGTCCGGGAACCCGGCAATGAGATGAGACATTAAGTTCATAGCTTAGACGATAGACCGCTTCGCTGGTAGACGATAGACGAAAGATCTTAATTTCAATCTACTTCATCTAGAAGCATTGCTTGGTCTTCTCCTTATAGTTAAAGTTTAATTGTTTATTAATTGGATTTATCCTTAAATACGAGAAAATGAAAATTCTTTCGTCTTTCGTCTGTAGGACCGAAGGTCCGTTCTTTCGTCTATTTATTCATTATCTCCGCGTCGTGGATGTCTTCGTTGTTTTCGAGGCGCTTGAGTTCCGCCTTCAGGAATTCCTTCCACTTTTCGGGGCGGAACACCGGGCTCGTGATAAAGATGTCCTTGTCACCGCGGCCGCTCATGTTGATGACGAGAGCCTTGTCCTTCGGGAGATCCTTCGCAATCTTCATGGCGGCGGCGCCGGCATGCGCGCTTTCGAGCGCAAACAGGATGCCTTCGTTGCGGGCGAAGAACTTGACCGCATCCAAGGCTTCCTTGTCAAGGATGCTCGTGAATTCCACACGGCCCGATTCACCGAGGGCAGCGAGCTGCGGACCAATTCCCATATAGTCGAGGCCTGCAGAAATCGAGCGGGTTGGCAGCGACTGGCCGTCTTCATCGATGAGGAAGCGGCTCTTGTAACCCTGCACGATGCCTTCGCGGCTCGCGTTACCCGTCATGCGGGAAGCGTTCTCGCCCATGTTCGGGCCGATGCCACCGGCTTCGGCACCGATCAGGCGTACGTTCTTGTCTTCAATAAACGGGGTAAACACGCCGATGGAGTTGCTTCCGCCACCTACGCAGGCGACGACCGCGGCGATGTCGATGTTACGTTCGGCAGCCTGGCGCTTGACTTCTTCGCCGATGATGGACTGGAACGTACGGACGATATCTGGGAACGGAGCAGGGCCGAGGGCAGAACCGAGCACGTAGTGCGTGTTCTGGAAGTTCGTTGCCCAGTCGCGCATCGCCTCGTTCACGGCGTCCTTCAAAGTGCGGCTGCCGCTCGTGACCGGCACGACCTTCGCACCGTACATTTCCATAGTGGCCACGTTCGGCTGTTGGCGGCGAACGTCCACTTCGCCCATGTACACGACGCATTCAAGCCCGAGCTTGGCGCAGGCGGCGGCGGTGGCGAGCCCGTGCTGACCGGCACCCGTTTCGGCGATGATGCGGGTCTTGCCCATCTTCTTGGCGAGCAAGCACTGACCAATGGCGTTGTTGATCTTGTGGGCGCCCGTGTTGGCGAGGCCTTCAAGCTTGATGTAAATCTGAGCGCCGCCCAAAAGTTCGGTCGCCGTCGGGGCAAAGTACAGCGGAGTCTCGCGGCCAATATAGTCGCGCTGGATGATGCGGAGTTCTTCGAGGAATTCCGGATCGTGGATATACTTGTTGAATGCCACTTCGAGGTCATCGAGCGGGCGGCGGATGATTTCGGCAACATACTTGCCGCCGAACTTGTCAAAGAAACCGTTGCTAGAGGCCGTGAGGGATGAGGTCGCGCTAAAGCGCTTTGAGCACGCTTCGCTTTGAGATATGGAGTTGTTTATTTTATTCTGCGTCATTTTTTGAAAGGAATGGTTAGTGGCCAGGGTTAAAGGTTCTCAGGGTAAAAAATTAAGGCTTTCGGAGAGTCCGAAAGCCTTTTGCAAACACTTGATGAAATCGGCAAAACCGGACTCTATGTTCTAGAGCCCCACCACCAACGGTTGAAACGGATTGCAGATTTCATCTTCATGCCGCATAATTTAGGAATGTCTTTTTTCAATGGCAAGGGGTCGCTTTTAGAAAAGACAAAAAAAATGAAGGCTTCCGGGAGTTCCGAAAGCCTTCTGTTAAACACTTGATGAAATTGGCAAAACCAGAATCCCGTTTCGAGAACTTCATCGCAAGCAGCGCAAGCGTCGAAGCGGATTGCCAATTTCATCTTTATGGTAAACAATATAGACTCTAATTCATTGATAGTCAATAGTTTAACGTAAGATTTTTGTAAAAAAAGAATCACAATTACGTTCGAATTTCACTTTAAACGCAAAAAAACGCATTTTCTTTTTTTTCATTAATATATATTTACAACCGCATCGTTTGGAGTTCGCTCTTATTCTTGTAGTTGGAAAAAATCCACACTTTTTTGTGCGCAACCGCAATCCCCAAAAGAGATGGACTCCGCAGTTGACCTTTTCAACAAACGGAGATGGCATGAGATTTTTCTTGCTAGTCCTGCTTTTTGTCTTGGCTTCGCTTGCGTTTGCCCAAGACGAATGTTTTGATCTGTGCTCGTCGTGCATGAACAACGACAAACAGGATGTTTGCGCAAAGGTAGAATCCCTTTGCAAATGTTCAAAAATTCTGGAAAGCCTAAAGCAAGAACTTCTGACAAACAGTTCCTCATCTGCCGATACCGTGCAGGTGGACCAAGCAGTCCCTGACACAAATACCCAGCAAACCGACTCACTTGCAAAAGCAGATTCTTCTATACATAATGATTCGGCCATCATGGTCGTTACGACTCAAGATACTCAAGTAGTCGAAAAAAGGCAGGTACCTTCACTGGGCGAGCAGAACATCAATGTGACAATCTCTGTAGTTACAGAGAAAGAAAAGGCGGAAGAGAAAAAAGACCGGATTTTCTATTTTGGCATTTCTCTTGGCTTTGAACAATTCCAAGAAAAGACTGTTGCCAATTACGAGGTCGAGGAAGCGGAAGATTATATCGACCACTTGGGCGCAAATCTGGGATTTTTCTTGCGCTGGTATTTCTACCGTGCGGGTAGTTTCCAATTCGGCTTGAACGCCATCTATCATCACGGGTACTACTATATAGAAGAATCAGATTATAGAATTGGCAGGGGTCAATACAATTACAACCATGATATAAGCATAGATTACCATAGCTTTATGGCCGAAATTCCGCTAACCTTCCGTTTTGGCATTCCCTTAATAATAAGCCCCTATCTTAGCCTGGACTTCCATGTCCGTAAACCAATCTTTGCGAGAATTGATTACGATGTCTTTGTGAACGTGCAGTTAGGAGACTATTATGACTACAACAACCGCGATTTCCGTTACGACGATTATGGAAGCAACGAAGGAACATTTGCCAACAGTGACTGGGAATTCCTTGGCTATCTCGGTTTCGGTTTTGAATTTACAAGGCATATTTCCATTCAATGGCAGATGCTTCTGCTAGATGCGGTCACCTACTCCGCTGAAATGGTTAACTACAAATTGCTGGCAGACACCTGGCGCATAAGCCTCGATATTGCATTCTAGGGAGGATGTATGATGGTTACCAAAATGACAAAATCAATCTGGATTGGGAGCCTTGCACTAATTGCATCCATATTCCTTACTGCGTGTAGCGAAGAAAGCCCGTTTTCAAGGGCCGAAGAAAATCTGGAAGACATGAAGAGCAACGTCAAAAGTGATTATGATGACGAAGACGATATGAAGAATGACTCCAATAGTGATTATGACGACGAAGACGACATGAGGAACGACACCAATAGTGATTACGACGACGAAGACGACATGAGGAACGACACCAATAGTGATTATGACGACGAAAACGATATGAGCGAAAAATACAGTAGCTCCAGTTATCGTTCCAGTTCTAGTTTCCGATCTAGCTCTAGTTATCGGCAAAGCTCCGGTAGTACGAAGACAGATTATTTGTCGGAATACGATTACCTGACAACATCTATGACGATGAATTTTACTCTAACCTATTACAGACAGACCGTGTGCTCAATGGAAGGCAAGGGCTCAAAATCATGTAATTACGATGACGGAGATCCAAAAATTTCATTCAAGCTTGTGTTCGTTAAATCTACTGGAGATTCAACGACATATTCAACGAGTGACAAACTCGGGAAAAAATGGTTCTATTATGATAACACGGGCGAATGGGATGGCAGAAAATCATTTACAGTAAATGTTCCCGCATACACAGAAATAATTCGCGTGTGTCCAACAGTTCTTGATGATGACTTTAGTTTTGATGACGATATGTCATCCGGTTATTGCTATTACATTCGTGATGTCGGTTTGTTGGGTTATCGCGAAGTGGTTTATCAGTCGGATTACGCAAATGATAACTGTGAACTTGAATGGGAATGGTATTTGGAATAATTGAAAAGGCGGGTTGAATCCCGCCTTTTGGACAATTTTACTTCTTCAACGCCCTGAAAAGCGCTTGCAGCTTTTCGGGGTTCTTTATTCCAGGCGCGTCTTCGACACCGCTGGAAACGTCGATGAGTTCGGGATGGAACTTTTCGCAAATCGTGCCCACATTTTCGGGCGTGATGCCGCCTGCAAGCCAGATCGGCAAATCGCCGGCTTTTTCACGCAGCAATGACTCGGGAATGGTCTTGCCGGTACCACCGGGAATACCTTCGACTTTCGCATCCAGCAAGATGCGCGGTTCTCCGTTCTTGCGGAGGCTGGCGACTTGCTCAAAGTCGGAAGCTTCGCCTACGCGGACGGCTGCATAGCAGGGAATATCCGGATAGAGATCGTGCTCGCAATGACATGCTTGGTTTGATTGCGCGGGAGCTTGTTTTGACAGCGCGGGGGTCGGGATTCCGTGGAACTGAGCTGCATCCAAAACGCCTTCCTGCGCGAGCTTGATGGCTGTCTTGCCTTCTTCGGAATTCGGGTCGGTAATGACACCGACGAGAAGCGGGGCTTTTTCGGGTGTGCGGGCTGCGCGAATTTTTTCAGCGAAACTGCGCACGAATTCTTCGGTCGTAAGGCGCTTGGTCGTGCTGAATACAAACCCGAGCATGTCTGCTCCAAGTTCGGCGGCAAGCATGCCGTCTTCTTCGCGCGTGATACCGCAAATCTTGACCAAAGGACGATTCTTGCCAAAGATTGCTTCGTCACTTTGTTTCTCGCAATGACAAGTGACGTTGGACGATGCGTGAATGTGTTTCAGCACTTTTCGTTCCGCGAACTTTTTCCAGAACCTGCCTCGCGCATTTTCGCCGCACGCTTCAAAGGCGCCAACCACTTCTTTCGCCAGCGGAGGATTCTTCGCGACGGCCTCCCCCACGAGGATTCCCGTAAACCCGAGGCTACGTGCATAGGCAGCATCGCCAGCACTCAAAATGCCAGATTCAAAGACTGCCTTTGCCGGGAGCTTGCTACGCACCGACGCCGGTACCAGCGGATCCGTATGGAACGTGGCTAGGTCGCGCGAGTTTACGCCTGCGACAATCGTCTTTGCAGCAGCATCGCCGAGGGTTTCCGTCACTATTTGCAACTTGCGGAAGTCATCCTTTTCGCGGACTTCGACAAACGCCTGCATGTCAAAAGACTGAGCGCGCTTTGCCATCTTCACAAGTTGCTCGTCATCCAAGATGCGAGCAATCAAAAGGACGGCATCGGCACCGCAATGGTAAGCGATGTCGATTTCGTCTTCGTACAGCAAGAAGTCCTTGCGGAGTACGGCGCAGGCGTGTAGCCCCTGCTGGCGGCGGCTTTCCATCAGGTCTGCAACTGCAATCAGGTCGCGTAGTGAACCCTTGAAGTAGTTCATCTCGGTCAGCACCGATACCGCCTGGGCATGCGCTTCAGCATAAGTCGTCGCCAAAGTCACCGGGTTTAAATCCGGCGCAATGTCGCCCTTTGACGGCGATGCGCGCTTGACTTCGAGAATCGCACCCGCATTGCCGAGGAATTCCGTGTGGCCTACACAGCGCTTTTCCGGAATGTCGATGCCAAAGTTCAGACCGAGCCGCTCGATGTCGGCGCGACGCTTCTCCACGATTGTTTGCAGTATATCAGACATGTAGATTGTCATGCCCGCTTGCGCGGGCATCTCCCATTACGAATTTGTTTCGACCTTCACTTCCTCGATCTTCTTCAGCACAGAGCCGTCTTCCATCGCCTTCATGGCCTTGTCGAAGCCTTCCTTGATGCTCTCCGCCTTCTTGCTGATGTAGAGAGCGGCACCGGCGTTCAGGGCGCAAGCGTACTTGATGCCCGGGCGACCGTTGCCATTCAGCACGTCAAGAGCGAGGTTGAAGTTGTCGACACCCGTACCGCCGGCGAGGTCTTCGGGGTCCACGGCCGGGACGCCGAATTCCTTCGGGTCAATACGGTATTCGCGATATTCACCGTCTTCCAGGATTTCGGCAATGGTCGTCGGGACGCACGGAGAGATTTCGTCGTAGCCGTCATCGGAGATGGCGACCATCACGCGCTTGGCGCCGAGGGACTTTGCTGCCTTGGTGAAGGGTTCCAGAATTGACTTGCTGTAAACGCCGAGCATCAGGTACTTGGCTTCGGCCGGGTTCGTAAGGGGGCCGAGCAGGTTCATGATGGTCTTCACGCCGAGGGCACCACGAACCGGGCCGGCAAAGCGCATGGCGCTGTGGTAAACCGGAGCCATGAGGAACACGAAGTTCGTCTTGTCGATGACAGAGGCTGCCTTTTCCGGAGTCATGTCAAGTTTGAAGCCGGCTGCGGTGTAGAAGTCGGCAGCGCCAGACTTGCTGGAAACAGCGCGGTTGCCGTGCTTGGCCACCTTGGCGCCGCAGCTGGCGGCAATCAGGCCGGAGAGCGAGCTCACGTTGAAGCTACCCTTGCCGTCGCCACCGGTACCCACGATATCGGTGAGTTCGTCACCGCTGTACGGGAACTTGCGCTTCTTGCTGCTGAGCACCTTGGCGCAGCCCGCGATTTCTTCGGTCACGGGGCCCTTGCTGGAAAGTGCGGTGAGGATAGCGGCCATCTGGCGTTCGTCCATGATGCCGTCGGTTAGGTCTTCCATGAACATTTCGGCGGTTTCGCGGGTCAAGTCCTTGCCTGCGGTAAGCGTGTTCAAGATTCCGCGGATGTCGAGCGGTTCGCGGCGGTAGTTGAGGAATGCTTTGAAGAATTCGTCGGCGCGGCCGCTGGCGATGGATTCCGGGTGGAACTGAACGCCTTCAATCGGGAGTGTCTTGTGACGAATGCCCATGATGTCACCGTCGGTCGCGCGAGCGGTCACTTCGAAGTCGGAGGAGAGCGTCGCTTCGTCGATGACGAGGCTGTGGTAACGCGTGAAGATGTTCTTCTTGCCGATGGTGCGGAAAAGTCCCTTGCCGTCGAGGTCGATTTCTTCGGCGATGCCGTGCTTGATGAACTTGGCCTGCACAATCTTGGCGCCAAAAGCGTAACCAATAGCCTGGTGGCCGAGGCACACGCCGAGAATCGGGAGCTTGCCAGCAAAGTGCTTGATGGCTTCCACAGAGATGCCAGCGTCTTCGGGGCGGCCCGGGCCCGGGCTCACAATGAGGCGGCTCGGGTTCAGCTTTTCAATGTCGGCGACGGTGCATTCGCGGCTACGGAGCACACGGATTTCTTCAGTGGTAATCTTGGCCAACGCCTGATAAACGTTGTAAGTAAAAGAGTCGTAGTTATCGATGATAATGATCATAGTGAAAATCCTTATTATAATAATTGATGATTGATGATGGATAATTGATGATTTTTTAGTTTGGCGGCTTCGCCGCAATTTTTTTAATTATCAATCATCCATTATTCATTATCCATTAATTATCGATCCCCCTCCAGTACGGCTCTGATTGCTCCGAGCTTTTCGTTCGTTTCTTCAAATTCGCGGTCGGCATTCGAGGCCGCGACAATGCCACCACCGGCCTGCAGGCTGATGGTCTTACCCTGCTTGAGGCAGCAACGGATAGCGATGCAGAAATCCAAGTCGCCGTCGGATTCCATGTAGCCCACCGCACCGGCGTAGAAGCGGCGCTTGACCTTTTCAAGGCCAGAGAGGATCTCAATCGCACTGATCTTCGGAGCGCCGCTCACCGTGCCTGCCGGGAAGCTGGAGCGCAGCACTTCGATGGCCTTCTTGTTCTTTGCCACACGTCCCTGCACGTCAGAGACCAGGTGAATCACGTGGCTGAACTTTTCGCATTCCATATACTTGGTGGTTTCCACCGTACCGGCTTCACAGACGCGGCCGAGATCGTTACGGGCCAGGTCCACGAGCATCAAGTGTTCGGCGCGTTCCTTCGGGTCACCCTTCAGGTTCTTCATCAAGGCTTCGTCTTCCACGTCATCCTTGCCGCGGCGGCGAGTGCCTGCAATCGGGTGAATCGTAGCGATACCGTCACGCACGCGCACCAAGCTCTCCGGCGATGCACCGATAAACTGGTGCGTACCGTAATCGAGGAAGAACATGTACGGAGACGGGTTCACCGTGCGGAGGCGGCGGTAAATGTCGAGCGCTTCGATGTCGCTTGCAAATTGGATGCGGCGAGAAGGCACTGCCTGCACGATGTTGCCGGCGATGATATGCTTCTGCAATGCCTCGACCTTTTCGGTGTATTCCTTGCGGGACTGTTCCAGGTCGGTCATCGTGATGCCCTTGCCGTACTGCTGTTCCGGGGCGAGGTAGCTGAAATCGAGGTCAGCAAGGCGAGCCTTCACGCGTTCGATGGCAGCCTTCAGGTCAATCTGGTGTTCTTCGTAGTTCAGGGCGAACAGGTGAAGCTTTTCGGTAAAGTGGTCGAATACGATGTAGATGTGGCCCACCAGAAATTCAGCTTCGGGAATGTTGAGTTCGTCGACCTGCGGGGCAAGGCGAATCGTATCGCAACGGGCACAGAATTCATAACCGAGGTAGCCCACGCCCGAAGAGGGAATAGGAATCTGGTTAGGCGGCACCGTATTTTCGGCAGAGATCAGCGTGAGGGCGTCGAGAATGTCTCCTTCGCCTTCCTTGAGGAACGTGCTTTCCTTGCCGTCGATGATGATGCTCACGTCCTTCTCGTTCTGGCGCAGACGGAAGCCTTCGTCCACCATCAAGGTAGAGTAGCGGCTACGGCCGTGCGAGAAGCTCGCCGATTCGAAGATGGCCTTCGCGCCAAGCTTCTTGCCGAGCGAAAACGGGGTGTAACGTTCACCGGGCAGCGCCACGTAGATGCTGTCGGTACGGGGTTCGTAGTTAGGACTTTCCGTAATGTGCTTTGTTGCGGTTGTCATGTTATCCTCTGGTTTAAAAATTCGTTTGCCTTTTTCGTTTCGGGTTCCGCAAAGGCTTTTTTGTCCCGGAGGATTTCGTTTTAAGCAAAAAAGGAAGGCCTCCGTGAGTCCGGAAGCCTTTGCTTAAAATCTTGGGTGATTTGCTACAAATACCGGGCTCTATGTCAGAGTCCGCGCCACCAACGACGGTTAAGGGTTGCACTTGTTGCGTAAATCATCATGGCCCAAAAATATCTATCAATAATCCGGTTGTCAAGGGGTTACTTCAAAAAAAGTTCTTTTTTTCAAGAAAACGAGAACATAATATATATCTAATGGCACCACCAAAAATACGTTGATAAAGGCAAATCACCTCGACCAATCGTCAAACGAAGCGTCACTGGGCATGCGCCAATCGGCACGCGGGGACAGCGAGATGGTTCCCACCTTCGGGCCATCCGGGATGCAACTACGCTTGAACTGTTGCGTAAAGAAACGACGCACGAAAACGGCAAGAGCCTTTTCCAATTCCCCGTCAGTGAATCGGCCTGCAAAGGCATACTTGGCGAGGAACAGGAGCTTTTGAGGCGGAGCACCGTATTTCACGAAATGGTACAGGAAGAAATCGTGAATTTCGTAGGCACCCAGGATGCTCTCGGTCTTTTGCGCAATTTGTCCGTTGGGAGCGGCAGGCAAAAGTTCCGGAGAAACCGGAGTGTCCAAAATATCCTTGAGCACAGTCCTAAGCGCAGCATCGGAACGGCCTGCATACCAATCCACAATATGGCGCACGAGCGTCTTGGGGACATCGCAGTTGACAGCGTACATCGACATGTGATCGGCATTGTAAGTGCTCCACCCGA
The DNA here is from genome assembly GCA_017412605.1 of Fibrobacter sp. Lineage (GTDB taxonomy): Bacteria > Fibrobacterota > Fibrobacteria > Fibrobacterales > Fibrobacteraceae > Fibrobacter. The sequence continues at coordinate 45,006 of JAFPWY010000009.1, forward strand.
GCGCAATTTCGGAGAGGTCTCCCGTGCCAATAACAATTCCGCCCTCGCTGTTCGCGACATCCATCAGTATTTGGGTGCGTTCCCTAGCCTGGACGTTTTCGTAAGTCACGTTAAAAACCTTCGGATCGTGCCCAATATCGGCAAAATGCAATTGACAGGCATTGCGGATATCGACCGTTCTGAGTTCCACGCCCAAAAGTTCCGCAAGTACCACCGCATTATTCTTTGTACGCCTCGTGGTTCCAAACCCGGGCATCGTGAGCGCAAGGATTTCGTTGGCAGGGCGCTTGAGCAACTTGAACGTTTCCGCGACAACGAGCAAAGCCAAGGTCGAATCGAGGCCGCCAGAAAGTCCGATGACGGCACGCTTACTATGTGACGCCTCGAGACGCTTTGCAAGCCCTGCGCACTGGATGTTGAAAATCTCGGTGCAGGATAGATCCCTAGTCTCAAGGTTTCCCGGCACAAAAGGCGCCGGCGAGACAAAGCGGAACTTGAGCGATTCAACCGGACGTAAATTTTCAATCGTGGCGGCACGGGCATAGACCTCCCGGCCGTCAAAGTCCTGGAAGGAACCTTCGCTTAGACGCTGCATGTTCAGTCGATCGGCATCGACATCGGCATAAATAATTTCTGTTTCGCGGGAAAACGGCTTGTTTTCGGCCAGCATGCTACCATTTTCGGCAATCATCAAATGGCCGCTAAAAACCATATCCGTCGTCGATTCATGTACGCCAGCCGAAGAATACACGTAGGCAGCCATGCAGCGTGCCGACTGGTTCAGCACCAGGTTACGTCGGTAATCCTGCTTGCCCACCAACGCATCGCTCGCGGAAAGGTTTACAATGACATTGGCCCCGGCAAAAGCAAGCTCGCCGCTAGGCGGCGCCGGAGTCCACAAATCTTCGCAAAGTTCCACGCCCACGCGGACCTCGGAACCAGAACCTTTCACCGTAATAAAATTCGTCACCGGGACATCGCCCGCCCCTTCGATACAGCAAAGGACCGGATGCCCGTCAGCACCGCCCCGCAACAAGTCTCGGCCACTCGAAAAATGGCGTTTTTCGTAGAACTCGCGCTGGTTCGGCAAATGAATCTTGGGCGTTACCGCAACCACCTTGCCTCGCTGCAAAAAAGCGGCACAATTATAAAGACGGCCAAACATCCGAAGCGGAAGCCCTACGGCAATAACCGCGTCCGACTCTTCGAACGCCTTTGCGATTTTCAGTAGCGAATCCAAGCTATTCCTGAGCAAAAGTTCCTGATGGAACAAATCGCTGCAAGTGTATCCCGTAATGCTGAGTTCAGGGAACACGACAAAAGCCGCCCCGTTGGAAACAGCGGCAGCGGCACTTTTAATAATCTCTTCGGTATTGTAGGCGGTATCGGCCACCCGCAAACGCGGAGAGACACACGCAAAACGATAAAATCCAAACATGAGAAAGATATGTTAGAGTCTGCTTACCTTCGCGCGAGCGTCGGCCATGGCACGGACAACAAGCGAGGCTCCGTTCGCACAGTCACCCACCGCGTGGATATGGCGTTCGGGTTCAGCGATAATCGCCGTACGCGGGGTCAGCTTAAGTCCGAGATCGTTCACGATGCCTTCGGCAGGAACGCCGGTGAAGCCCATCGCGAGCACAACAAGGTCAGCCTCGATGATTTCCGTCGTATTCGGGACCTCGTTCGGCTTGAGCGGTTTGCCTTGCGGGGACATTTCCCAGTCGACCTTCACCACTTCGACACCGGCCACGTGACCGTCCTTCACAATGAACTGCTTGGACGAAACATTCCAGCGGCGTTCACCGCCTTCATGCTGGGCATAGCTCGTACGCAGCACGTAAGCCCAATCGGGCCACGGCGTCGACGGAGAACGGGTCTCGGGCGGCTTCGGCATAAATTCCACCTGCAGTACGCTTGCGCAGCCTTCGCGGATGGATTTGCCCACACAGTCGTTACCCGTATCGCCTCCGCCGATAATCAAGACTTTCTTGCCCTTGGCACTGAAGCGCTCGGGATTCGTTTCGCCGGGTCTGTTCGCCCCATGCAAGAAATCAAGCGCAAGGAAAATGCCTTCGGCTTCGCGGCCAGGGATTTTTAGGTCACGGGCGTTCGGAGTACCGATGGCAAGGATGACCTCATCATAGTTCTTGCGGATATATTCCGCCGAAATGTCCTTGCCGATTTCGGTATTGCACACAAACTTGATACCGGCTGCTTCGAGAAGCGCTACACGGCGGTCGATGATGGACTTGTCGAGTTTCCAGTTCGGGATGCCGTAACGGAGAAGCCCGCCCACCTTCGGATTCTTTTCGTAGACCGTCACCGCGTAACCCTTGCGGCGAAGCGCCTCGGCAGCGTACAGGCCCGAAGGACCCGAGCCGATGACCGCAGCAGTCTTTCCGTTAGGTTCTGCAGACGGGAGCTTTACCAGGCCCTGCTCATAGGCAGATTCGATAATAAATTTTTCAATCTGGCGGACCATCACCGGATCGTCATGGACATTGCCGGTGCAAGCGGATTCGCAAAGCGCCGGGCAGACGCGTCCCGTGAATTCCGGGAAAAACGCCGTCTTGCTGATGACATCGTAGGCACGTTCCAGATTGCCAATGGCCACGGCCGCGTTGAATTCGGGGACCAAGTTCCCGAGCGGGCAGCCCGCACCATGGCAGAACGGGATGCCGCACGTATGGCAGCGGCCCGCCTGGTTGATGACCTCAATCGAAGTGAGCTTGCGCTCGACTTCCTTATTGTCCTTGACGCGCTCTTCGACAGGGCGGTAGATATCTTGAATTCGGGTTACTTGTTCCATAGAGACCTCATCCCTTCTTTGCCAAAGCGTTACGGTAATCGATCGGGAATATCTTCACAAACTTCGGACGTTCGCAGTTCCAGTTTTCAAGGATACGCTTGCCCTTCTCGCTACCCGTAGCGTCCACATGCTGCTGGATAATATCCATCAGTTCCTTTTCGCTTTCGGTACCGGGGAGCACGCTTTCCAAGTCAGCGGAATCCACATTGCAGCTCAGGTCGAAATGACCCGTTTCGTCGTACACGTAGGCAAATCCGCCCGTCATACCGGCAGCGAAGTTCACACCCACACGACCGAGCACGACCACACGGCCACCCGTCATGTATTCGCAACCGTGGTCACCCACGCCTTCGCTCACCAGGAGCATACCGGAGTTACGGATGCCGAAGCGTTCGCCGGCGAGACCGTTGATGAAGATCTTGCCGCTCGTTCCGCCGTAACCGATGACGTTACCGGCAATGACGTTCTCTTCGGCCTTGAACGAGGCGTTGTGCGGCGGACGTACGATAATCTTTCCGCCCGAAAGGCCCTTGCCCATAAAATCGTTCGCTTCGCCTTCGAGGTCGAGCGTGACACCCGGAGCAAGGAAGGCACCGAAGCTCTGGCCCGCGACACCCTGAAGGTGAATCTTGATGGTATCTTCGGGGAGACCCTTCACGCCGAAGTGTTCGTCCACTTCGCCAGAAAGTTCCGTACCCACCGTACGGTCGGTGTTGTGCACCACCGTGCAAAGTTCCACCGGAGCACCGCTCTTGAGCGAGTCGCTTACGAACGGGAGTATTTCGCGACGGTCGAAGTTTTCGAGAGCTTCCTTCACGTAATTCTTATCGAATGACTTGACGCCGCCTTCGACAGTCTGGAAGATCTTGCTGAAGTCAAGGTGCTTGGCCTTGTAGAATTCAATGGCGGAATCCTTCTCGAGGAGGTCGCTACGGCCGCAGGCTTCTTCGAGGGAATGCAGGCCGAGGCTGGCGAGGATTTCGCGGACTTCGTCGGCGATGAAGAAGAGGAAGTTTTCCACGTATTCGGGCTTGCCGGCAAAGCGCTTGCGGTAAGCGGCATCCTGCGTAGCGATACCCATGGGGCACTGGTTCGTATGGCACTTGCGGTCCATCACGCAACCGAGGCTTACCAGCAGGTTGGTAGCAAAGCCGAATTCTTCGGCACCGAGGAGGGCTGCCACCACGATGTCGCGACCCGTCTTGAGCTGGCCATCGACCTGGAGCTTGATGCGGCCACGCAAATCGTTGAGCACGAGCGTCTGTTCCGCTTCGGCAATACCGAGTTCCCAAGGAAGGCCGGCATGCTTGATGGAAGTGAGCGGAGATGCGCCCGTACCGCCATCGTGACCGGAAATCAGCACCACGTCGGCATGGGCCTTAGCCACACCCGCGGCAATCGTACCCACGCCCACTTCAGACACGAGCTTCACCGAGACACGGGCCTTCGGGTTCGAGTTGCGCAAGTCGTAAATGAGCTGTGCCAAGTCTTCAATGGAGTAAATATCATGATGCGGCGGCGGAGAAATCAGCGAGACGTTCGGAATGCTGTGACGGATGCGGGCCACAAATTCGTTCACCTTGTGGGCCGGCAGCTGGCCGCCCTCACCGGGCTTCGCTCCCTGCGCCATCTTGATCTGCAAATCCTTTGCATGGCGCAGGTAGTCGATCGTGACGCCAAAGCGTCCCGATGCCACCTGACGGATGGCAGAACTGCGGATATCTCCGTTAGCAGCCGGAGTATCGCGGTCGGGGTCTTCACCACCTTCACCGCAGTTGCTCATGGCGCCGATGCGGTTCATCGCAATGGCAATCGTCTCGTGGGCTTCTGGGCTCAAAGAGCCAAGGCTCATGGCGCCCGCCACGAAGTGCTTCAAAATCGATTCGCGGCTTTCGACTTCGGAAATATCGATCGGGGTCGTTTCCTTGAACTTGAAGAGTCCGCGCAAAGTCGCCTGACGTTCGGACTGGTCGTTGATGAGCTTGCTGTAAACCTTGAACTTTTCGTAATCGCTGCCCTGCACGGCCTGGCGGAAAGCAGCCAGGGACTGCGGAGTCCAAAGGTGCTTCTCCCCTTCCTTGCGGAAGGCATACTGGCCACCCGACTGCAGCACGCGACTGGCGTCGGCAAAGGCGATTTTCTGACGGTCGTTGACTTCGCAGGCAATTTCCTCGAGTCCGATACCTTCGATACGGCTTGCGGTACCCGGCAGGAACTTTTCCACGAGTTCGTGGTTCAGGCCGACGGCTTCGAAAATCTGGGCGCTGCGGTAGCTGCGGAGCGTCGAGATACCCATCTTGCTCATGATCTTGAGGAGGCCCTTGTCCACAGCCTTCACGTAGTTTGCAGCAGCCGTCACCGGGTCGACATCCAGGTCGCCGGTGTGGCACATGTTGGTAATGGTTTCAAAAGCGAGGTACGGGTTGATGACCGTCGCGCCAAAACCGAGGAGGAGAGCAAAGTGCATCACTTCGCGGACTTCACCGCTCTGCACGATCAAGCCGATTTCGGGACGGACGCCCGCTTCCACCAGGGCACGGTTCACGCTAGCCGTCGCCAAGAGCGAAGGTATAGGCACATAGCCCCAGTCAATGTTCTTGTCCGAAAGCACGATGATATCGTACTTGTCGTTCACCGCACGCACGGCATCGCCGGCGAGGTTCTGCAAAGCAGCTTCCAGCACTTCGCCGTTTCCGCCGAGCGGGAACTGCATCTTGAGCACCTTCGCCTTGAAGGCCTTGTCGCCAATGTTTTCAAAGCGGCGGATTTCGTCTTCGGTCACGATCGGGCGCGGAATCTTAATGAGGTGCGCCTGTTCCGGAGTTTCTTCGAGGATGTTGCCGTGGTTGCCGATGTAGGTCGTCAAGCTCATCACGAGCTCTTCACGGATCGGGTCAATCGGCGGGTTCGTCACCTGGGCGAACAGCTGCTTGAAGTAGTTGAACAGCGGCTGCGGCTTGTCCGAAAGCACGGCAAGCGCGGCATCGTTACCCATGGAGCCAATCGGCTCGGCACCGTTCTTGGCCATCGGCTGCAAGATGATGGAAAGGTCTTCGGCAGAATAGCCAAAGCGTTTCTGCTGCACCAGGATGTCTTCCGGGACATCGGACGGGTTGATTTCGCTGAAGAGGCCGCGGACGCTCATCTTGTTCTCGGCAACCCAGCGGCGGTAAGGCTTGGCTCTCGCCACCTGCGCCTTCATTTCGGCGTTCTTCAAGATACGGTGGTTTTCGAGGTCGAGGTAGATGATCTCGCCGGGTTTGAGGCGGCCCTTTTCTTCCACCTCGTCATCGCGGAGGTCGAGCACACCCGTTTCGGAGGCCATCACGAAAAGACCGTCTTTACATAAAGTGTAACGTGCCGGACGGAGGCCGTTGCGGTCGAGGATCGCACCCGCATTCACGCCATCGCTGAACGCCACGGCGGCAGGGCCATCCCACGGTTCCATAAGCATGGATTCGTATTCGAAGAAGCCACGCACGTCGCGGCCGAGGTAATGCTTCTTGCCCCAGGCCTGCGGCATGAGCATCATCATCGCATGCGGGAGGCTACGACCTGCTGCGACGAGGAGCTCAAACATATTGTCCAAGCTGGCGGAGTCGCTCTGGCCCGGCATCACGAGCGGAAGGAGTTTCGGCATGTCATCGCCGATAATCCCGCTCTTCAGGTACGGCTCGCGGGCGCGGAGGCTGTTCAGGTTACCACGTAGCGTGTTGATTTCGCCGTTGTGCGCAAGGTAGCGGAACGGGTGCGCAAGCTGCCAGGTCGGGAATGTGTTGGTAGAGTAGCGCTGGTGAACAAGGGCAAGCGGGCTTTCAAAGTCAAGGTCGTTCAAATCCTTATAGAAGCCTTCAATCTGGCTTGCCAGCAACAGACCCTTATAAACAATGCTACGGCGGCTGCAGCTGCAGACATAGACACCCTTGCAAGCCTTCTCGATCAGGCGGCGGATCACGTAAAGCTTGATGTCGAAAGCGGAATCGTTTTCAAACTTGGAACCGTCGAAGAATGCCTGGCGGATATGCGGCAAGGTTTCGCGGGCAGTGCGGCCGATAGAAGAGGAATCGACGGGAACCTCGCGGAAGTTCACGACAGGAACACCCTCGGATTCGGCGATGCGCTTGATTTCCGCATCGAAGGCTGTCGCCTCGAGCGTATTCTCGACGAAGAACATAGCCACGCCATAGCGTTCCGGCAAATCCACACAAACCTTGCGGAAGAACTTGTGTGGCATAGAAAGCAAAAGACCCGCACCGTCACCGGTTTCCGGGTCTCCACCTGCTGCGCCACGATGCATCAGCCTCTTAAGGACAGTAATGCCCTGCAGCACAATCTGGTGCGAGGCGATATTATTTACATTGGCAACAAGACCGACACCGCAGGCGTCATGTTCGTTGGCCGGATCGTAAAGAGCTTGAGCGTGCATATAAATCCTTTCTTCGTTTCGCGCAACCACGCGCGACATTTATTTTTGCGAACAAGGATTGCAAAATCCGTGCCAAACGGGGGAAAACCGCTCCAAAAAATGAAAAAGCGGAAATAAAATGTAAAAAACAGGCTTTTTGCTCGTTTAAAGCCCACGACATATTACAAATTATGTAACAACAATGACAAAAATTACAATTAATGTAATATCTACATACAGCAAGCGAAACTCGATACAGATAAACAAGGTCCAGGACACCAGGCAAACCCTTCCCTATTATATAAGCAGAGGGTATAAGAACAAGAACGCCCCACCTTTACACAATCCGTAACCTTTTTTGAATTTTTTCATTTTCTGTAATATTTTCACATTTCTCAAAAGCGCATCGAAAAATCAAATTTTTCTCTTTTTCAAACAAATTCCGCAAGTTTTGCATACAGGTTCACAACTTGGCACACTTTTTGCATTCATGGCACCGAAAACAAAAACACAAAAGGAGTTTGCCATGAGCAACGAATATAGAATGAAAGCAATCAAGGCCATCGCCGCGGAAAACGCCGGCGAGAACCTGCCCGCAGCACCCGCAAGCCTCGACTTCTACGGAGAAGACGTTTTTAACGCCGACGCCATGCGCGCCTATCTCCCGAAAGACATTTGCAAGAAGCTTTTCGCCACCATCGACGGCGGCGCACCGCTCGATGCCTCTATCGCAAGCGAAGTCGCCCACGCCATGAAAAAGTGGGCCATCGACCGCGGCGCAACGCACTTTACTCACTGGTTCCAGCCTCTCACCGGTTCCACCGCCGAAAAGCACGACTCCTTCCTTGAACCCGAAGACGGCAAGGCCATCATGGCTTTCAGCGGCAAGAACTTGATCGTCGGCGAACCGGACGCCTCCTCGTTCCCGAGCGGCGGCCTGCGTTCCACCTTCGAAGCCCGCGGCTATACCGCATGGGATCCGACCTCCCCCGCATTCATCAAGCGTCACGGCAACGGTGCCACGCTCTGCATCCCGACCGCCTTCTGTAGCTATACCGGCGAAGCGCTCGACAAGAAGACCCCGCTGCTCCGTTCCATTCAGGCCTTGCAGAAGTCTGCCGACCGCCTCATGGGCCTCTTCGGCGTCGCCGCCCAGAAGGTCACCGTCACTCTCGGTGCCGAACAGGAATACTTCCTGATCGACAAGCGCTTCTACCTGCAGCGCCCCGACCTCTACCAAGCCGGCCGCACACTGTTCGGTGCCGCCCCTGCCAAGCACCAGCAGATGGAAGACCACTACTTCGGTAGCATTCCGGCCCGCATCATCAACTTCATGAACGACGTGGAAAAGGAACTCTGGAAGCTCGGCATCCCGGCCAAGACCCGCCACAACGAAGTCGCCCCGGCCCAGTTCGAACTCGCCCCGATGTTCGAGGAAGTGAACCTCGCCTGCGACCACAACATGCAGATTATGGAAGTGCTCCGCCAGGTTGCAGACCGCCACGGTCTCGTCTGCCTGCTGCACGAAAAGCCGTTCGCCGGCATCAACGGTTCCGGCAAGCACAACAACTGGTCCGTGAACTACGGCAAGGTGAACCTGTTGAACCCGGGCAAAGACCCGCACCAGAACGCCATCTTCCTCACCACGCTCTGCGCTGTCATCTACGCCGTCGACACCCACGCCGACCTGCTCCGTATGGCTGTCGCGAGCGCCGGTAACGACCACCGTCTCGGTGCGAACGAAGCTCCTCCGGCAATCATCTCCATGTACCTCGGCGACCAGCTTGCCGACGTCATCGAACAGCTCGAGAAGGGTGAACCCAAGTCCAGCAAGCAGGCTGGCGCCATGAAGCTCGGTTCCGACACGCTGCCGCCGCTCCCGCGCGACGCTACCGACCGTAACCGTACTTCGCCGTTCGCCTTCACCGGCAACAAGTTCGAATTCCGCGCTCCGGGTTCCAGCCAGAGCTGCTCCGAACCGAACGTCATCCTCAACACAATCGTGGCCGAAGCCTTCGACCTCATCGCCGACAAGATGCAGAACGTGCCGGCCGACAAGTTCCACGAAGAACTGCAGAACCTCTTGCAGAAGATCGTCAAGGAACACAAGAAGGTCATTTTCAACGGCAACGGCTACACCGACGAATGGGTCGAAGAAGCAGCAAAGCGCGGCCTCCCAAACATCCGCACCACCATGGAAGCCCTCCAGGCCCTCGTGAAGAAGGAGAACGTGGCCCTGTTCGAAAAGTACGGCGTGTTCAACAAGCGCGAACTCGATTCCCGCTACGAAGTGAACATGGAAGACTACCACAAGAAGATTCACATCGAAGGCAAGATCGCTTTCGACATCGCGAAGAACGTGGTGCTCCCGCAGGTGCTCTGTGCATACGGTAACGCGTTGAAAACCAACGAGATGGCCAAGACCCAGGGCTTCTATGCCGTGGACGGTTACGCCCGCGAGCTCGGTGAAAAGCTCAAGGATCTCGAAGCCGCCGTTGCCCAGATGGAAGCCGCTCTCGGCGACAAGCACGAAGCGATCCTCGACGCCATGGCGAACCTCCGCATCATCGTCGACAAAATCGAGAGCGTCATCCCCGACGAGAAGTGGCCTCTGCCGAAATATCGCGAGATGCTTTTCATCTACTAAGATAAAGCCTAACAAGAAGTTAAACCACATAAAATGCAGTCCGTTGGTCTAGTACTGGCGGATTGCATTTTACAAAAAATGAAACCCCTGTGCTCCAAAAAAAATATTCAAAAAACCTCTTCCAAACCCGGAAAAAGATTTACTATATTTTGAGTCCGATGAAAATATCGGAATCCATCGAGGCACACCTGAGCGCAGCCGTTGCAGCAATCTCGCAACGGAACCAAGCGACTCTCCCCGGATTTCACAAAATTATCATTTCCCCCGTTTTCAACATTTTTAATCGTTTGGCAAAAGCTTCTGGCTTTTGCCTTTATTTTTATTCGGATTTTCATTACACAGCGAGCAATATATGACAGACAAGTTCAACTGGAAAGCGAAACGCGAAAAGAAAGCGTTCCTTGCACTGGCGGATGGCGCCGTGTTCCACGGGTATGCCTTTGGAGAGGCTACCGATACCGTCGGCGAAGCGGTGTTCAACACCGGCATGGCGGGCTACAAGCAGATTTTGACGGACCCCTCCTACGCGGGGCAGTTCGTGGTGTTCACCACGGCAGAAGTGGGTGCCTACGCGGCGAACCTCGAGAAGTCCGAATCCCGCGACGTTTTCCTGAACGGAATCGTCGTGAACTCGCTGGATGACGTGAGCAAGGAAATCGGCGAAGAGAGCCTGCACGACTATATGCTCGCCCACAAGAAGCCGGGCATCGCGGGCGTCGACACCCGCGCCCTCACAATCCACCTGCGTGACCATGGCGCACAGAAGTCCTACCTGCACGTGGACGGCACCGAAATGAGCGAAGCCGACGCGATTAAAAAAGCGCAGGAATGGGAAGGCCTTGACGGCCAGGATTACGCCAGCAAGGTGAGCGACCCGAACGGTTACGAATTCAGCACCGAAGGCGACCTGAACGTAGTCGCGCTCGATTTCGGTATCAAGACGAACATTTTGAGGAACCTCGCCGCACAGAACATGAAGGTGACCGTCCTCCCGATCAACGCGACATTCGAACAGGTGATGGCGAAGAAGCCGGACGGCGTGTTCCTCTCGAACGGCCCTGCCGACCCGAACAGCCTCCCGCAAGTCGCTGCAGTCGTCAAGCAGCTCTTGGGCAAGGTCCCGCTGATGGGTATCTGCCTCGGTAACCAGTTGCTCGGCCTTGCACTCGGCGCGAAGGTTTCCAAGCTCAAGTTCGGCCATCACGGCTGCAACCATCCGGTCAAGAACTTGAAGACCGGCGCCGTGGAAATCACGAGCCAGAACCACAACTACGCTATTGAAGAAGCATCGCTCCCCACGAACGTGGAAGTCACGCACATCAACCTGAACGACAACACGGTCGAAGGCATCCGCCACAAGGAACTTCCTGCGTTCAGCGTGCAGTACCACCCGGAATCCGCTCCGGGCCCGAACGATTCCTACTACCTGTTCGGCGAATTCAGGCAGATGATTCTCGATTTCAAGGCCGGCAAAAATGGTGCCGCGGAGGTGAAAAATGGTTAAGGCGACAAACAAAGGCAAGCAGACCAAGTACATCTTCATCACCGGCGGCGTGGTCAGTTCTCTCGGTAAGGGAATCACCTCGGCATCGCTCGCGCTGCTCCTAAAGAGCCGCGGCTACAACGTGTTCATGCAGAAGCTCGACCCGTACCTGAACGTGGACCCGGGCACAATGAGCCCCTACCAACACGGCGAAGTCTTCGTGACCGACGACGGCTACGAAACCGACCTTGACTTGGGCCACTACGAACGCTTCGCGGGCGTACACTGCTCCAAGGCATCGAGCTACACCTCCGGCCGCATCTACTCTTCCGTGCTTTCCAAGGAACGTGCAGGCAAGTACCTGGGCGGCACCGTGCAGGTCATCCCGCACATCACCAACGAAATCAAGGACGCCTTCCGCTCGGCAGCCGAAAGCGGCGCCGACATCGTGCTCTGCGAAATCGGCGGCGTGGCAGGCGACATCGAATCTCTCCCCTTCCTCGAAGCCGCAAGGCAGTTCCGCTTCGAAGTCGGTGTAGAAAACACCTGCTTCATCCACCTGGTTTTGGTGCCTTACCTCAAGGCCGCTGGTGAACTCAAGACAAAGCCCTCCCAGCACTCTGTGGCAGAACTCCGCAACATCGGTATCTTCCCAGACATTCTCGTGTGCCGCACCGAAATGACGATTCCGCAGGATCACCTCGACAAGCTTGCGCTCTTCTGCAATGTGAAGCCCGAATGCGTCATTGAAGAAAAGGACGTGACGGATTCCGTCTACGCCGTGCCCCGCGAACTTTCCAAGCAGGAACTCGACCTCCGCGTACTTGAACAGCTCCACCTGAGCGTTCATCCGATCGTCCACTCCGAATGGGACAAGCTCGTCAAGAAGGCTACACAGCCCAAGTACGAATGCACCATCGCGCTTGTGGGCAAGTACATCGCTATCCGCGACGCCTACAAGTCCGTGCACGAAGCTCTGCAGCACGCCGGCATGGAACACAATGCCAAGGTGAAAGTAGAATGCATCGAGGCCGAAGAACTCGAGAAGAACCCGAACATGATCAAGAATGCCGACGGCATCCTGATTCCGGGCGGTTTCGGCAGCCGTGGCGTGAACGGCAAGTGCGTAGCCATCAAGTATGCCCGCGAACACAAGGTCCCGCTGCTGGGCATCTGCCTCGGCATGCAGTGCTGCGTGATTGAATTCGCCCGCGATGTACTCGGTTGGAAAGATGCCAACTCCACGGAATTCGACGAAAAGACGGCCCACCCGGTCATCGACCTGATGGACGAACAGAAAAATGTCACCGAAAAGGGCGGCACCATGCGCCTCGGCGCTTACCCGTGCAAGCTCATGAAGGATTCCAACGCCGCGAAGCTCTACAAGAGCGAAAAGATCAGCGAGCGTCATCGTCACCGCTACGAATTCAACTACAACAGCGAATTCCGCAAGGAACTTGAAAAGGCCGGCCTCAAGATTGCCGGTACTTCTCCCGACGGAAAGCTCGTTGAAATGGTGGAAATCAAGAACCACCCGTACTTTGAAGCCTGCCAGTTCCACCCGGAATTCAAGAGTAGGCCCACCGCGCCGCACCCGCTGTTCAGCGGCCTCGTCAAGGCGGCACTCGCACAAAAATCCAAGAAGAATGTGAATGGAGGCAAGAAGAATGCCTAAGCGTACCGACATCAAGAAGATTATGCTCATTGGCTCCGGCCCGATCGTGATTGGCCAGGGCTGCGAATTTGACTACTCCGGCGTGCAAGCCTGCAAGGTGCTGCGCCGCGAAGGCTACGAAGTGGTGCTTGTGAACTCCAATCCGGCCACCATCATGACCGAACCCGAGATGGCCGACCGCACCTACATTGAGCCGCTGAGCGTCGATATTCTCCACGAAATCATCCGCCGCGAACGCCCCGATGCATTGCTCCCGACTCTCGGTGGCCAGACAGCCTTGAACCTCGCGATGGAACTGAACGAGCGCGGCATTTTGGACCGCTACCAGGTGGAACTCATCGGCGCAAAGGCAGAATCCATCCAGCGCGCCGAAGACCGTCACTTGTTCAAGGAAGCCATGCTCAAGATCGGGCTTGACCTCCCCCGCTCCGGTTCCGCCCACTCCATGAGCGAAGCGACCGCTATCGCCCACACCATCGGAAGCTGGCCGCTCATCATCCGTCCGGGCTTCACCCTCGGTGGTACCGGTGGCGGTATTGCCCACAACGAAGAAGAATTCGAGACAATCGTGAATCGCGGTCTTGACGCCTCGCTCAACAACGAAGTCCTTATCGAAGAATCGCTCCTCGGCTGGAAAGAATTCGAGATGGAAGTCATGCGCGACAAGAAGGGCAATGCCGTTATCGTGTGTTCCATCGAAAACCTCGACCCGATGGGCGTTCATACCGGCGACTCCATCACGGTCGCCCCGATCCAGAGCCTTGATGACCGCGCCTACCAGGCCATGCGTGACGACTCCCTGAAGGTCATGGAAGCCATCGGCGTGGAAACTGGCGGATCTAACGTGCAATGGGCTATCGAGCCCAAGACCGGCCGCCGCATCATCATCGAAATGAACCCGCGCGTGAGCCGTTCTTCGGCGCTCGCCTCCAAGGCAACGGGCTTCCCCATCGCAAAGATTGCAGCTTTGCTCGCCGTGGGCTACACGCTCGACGAACTCCGCAACGACATTACGCAGACGACCCCGAGCTGCTTTGAACCGGCTCTTGACTACGTTGTCGTGAAGGTCCCGCGCTTCACCTTCGAAAAGTTCCCGAAGGCCGATTCCACGCTCGGCACCCAGATGAAGTCTGTGGGCGAAGCGATGGCCATCGGTACGAACTTCAAGCAGGCCATGCAGAAAGCGCTGCGCTCCCTCGAAACGGGATTCGGCGGATTCGGGGCCTGCGCCAAGTGCGAAAAATTTGCCGCTTACGACGACGAAACGCTCGCCAAGGAAGTTGCCCGCCCGAGCGCCGAACGCATCTTCGTGCTGCACGAAGCACTGCGCCGCAAGTGGGGCGTTGAAAAGCTGTACGAAATCACGAAAATCGACCGCTACTTCCTCCGTCACCTCGAAGAACTCGCCCTCTACGAAGACGAAATCCTCTCCGCAGGCTCTCTCGAAAACCTCGCGAAGGACCTGCCGCTCTTCCGCCAGGCCAAGGAACTCGGCTACAGCGATATCCAGATCGGTTACCTGTTCCACAAGACTCCCGAAGAAGTCATGGCGGTGCGCAAGCAAATCGGTCTCATTCCGAGTTACTACTCCGTCGATACCTGCGCCGGCGAATTCGAAGCCATCACGCCGTATTACTACAGCTGCTACGCCGAAAATTCCGAGCCTGTCCGCGAAATCCCGGGTCACGGCCACAAGAAGAGAATCATGGTGCTCGGCGGCGGTCCGAACAGAATCGGTCAGGGTATCGAATTCGACTACTGCTGCTGCCATGCCGCCTTTACGCTGCGTCACGAAGGCTACGAAGTCATCATGGTGAACTCGAACCCCGAAACGGTTTCCACCGACTATGACACTTCGGACAAACTATACTTTGAACCGCTCACGCTCGAAGATGTGATGGGCATTTACGAACGCGAAAAGTGCGCGGGCGTCATCGTGCAATTCGGCGGCCAGACTCCGCTGAACCTCGCCATGCGCCTCAAGAAGGCCGGCGCAAACGTCGTCGGCACGAGCCCCGAAGACATTGACCTCGCCGAAGACCGTGACTTCTTCAAGCAGCTGGTTGACAAGGTTGGCATCAAGCAGGCCGAAAGCGGCATCGCCCACAACGTGGAAGAAGCCCTCGCCATCGTCGAGAAAATCGGCTACCCCGTTCTCGTGCGCCCGAGCTTCGTTCTCGGCGGCCGCGGCATGGTGATTGTCTATAAGGAAAAGTACCTCCGCAAGTTCGTGGAAGAAGCCGCAGCCATTGGTGAAGGCAAGCCGATTCTTATTGACCGCTTCCTCGAAGACGCTACCGAACTCGACGTGGACTGCATCAGCGACGGCAAGCACACCGTCGTGGGCGCCATCATGGAACACGTGGAACCCGCAGGCATCCACTCCGGCGACTCCGCAAGCGTCATCCCGCCGATGACCCTCTCCAAGGAAATCCAGGACAAGGTCCGCGCCTACGCCAAGGAATTCGCAAAGGAACTCCACGTTTGCGGCCTCATGAACATGCAGCTCGCCGTGAAGGATGGCGAACTCTACATGATCGAAGTGAACCCGCGTGCATCGCGCACCGTGCCGTTCGTCTCCAAGTCCATCGGCGTCCCGCTTGCAAGCTACGCAAGCCGCTGCATGCTCGGCGAAACCCTCGAACAAATCGGCTTCACCGAAGAAGTCCACGTGCCTTACGTGAGCGTCAAGGAAGCCGTATTCCCATTCGTCAAGTTCCCGGGTGTCGATATCACGCTTTCTCCGGAAATGAAATCCACCGGCGAAGTCATGAGCATCGATCGCGACCGCGGCCTTGCCTACCTCAAGAGCCAGCTGGCATCGGGCAACAAGGTCCCGAGCCAGGGCAACATCTTCGTCTCGCTCAAGGACGAAGACAAGCAGAAGGCCGTCCCGCTCATCAAGCGCCTCGTTGACATGGGCTACCAGATTTACGCCACCCGCGGCACCTCCACGATGCTCTACAACGAAGGCATCAAGACCCGCGCCGTGTTCCGCATCTCCCGTGGCCGCCCGAACCTGCTGGACTTAATCCACGACAAGGAAGTGCAGTGGATCGTGAACACCACCGAGAACGGCGCCGAAGCCATGGTCGATGAAATCCAGATGCGCTCCAAGGCCGTGGTCTCCGGCATCCCCATCACCACGACCATCGCCGCCCTCACCTCCACCGTGGAAGGCCTCATGGATAAGCATGACTTCGGAAGATTTGAAGTCTGTAGTTTGCAAGAGTACCATCGCCACGTGAAGAAGTAATTTGCTATATTATAAATAAGCCGGCGTAAAGCCGACAAGCTCACAAAAGAGCCGTTTCCTATATCGTATTGATTTATCGACATAGGAACGGCTCTTTTTTTTGTTTAACCGAAAACGGCTCGGATTAAACCTCCCTGCCAAAGGAGTAAAAATGGAAGCGAATCACATTCCGTTCGAACAGCTGCCCATCACGAACCGCTTCATGTTCGCTTTGGTGTTCAGCCACAAGCACATTGCAAAGCCTTTCCTAGAGGCCCTTCTCGGAATCAAGATTTTTGATTTGCAGGAACCGGAGCCAGAAAAAAGTACCGAAAGCAGTCCCTTTAACAAAGGTGTTCGCTACGATGTATTCGTAAAGGAACAGGGGCCCAAAGGCGAAATTACACGTACATTTGACATCGAAATGCAGATAGAAGATACCCACGAACTTCCGAAACGGGCACGTTACTATCAAGCACTGTGCGACTCAGAAGCCTTGAACAAAGGCGAATCCTATCGAAACCTCAAGGAACAATACATCATATTCATCTGCCCCGACGACATTTTCAAGCAAGGCCGAGCTGTTTACAGGTTCATGAATTTGGAAAAAGGTCATTCTGAGCATGAATTGGGCGACCTGTGCTTCAAAAATTTTTATATATTCAGTAAGTATAAAGATGTTGCCGAGCAGTCGGTTAAGGAATATCTTGAATACTTTGCGACCAACAAGGCTACGTCCAAGGAAACAAAGGACATTGAACGCCAACGGCAATGGTATCTGTCGGACAACGAAACAAGGAAGCGCTATATGACTTGGCAGCAAGAAATTGACGAAGCCGTATATCTAGAGCGCGAACGCGCCAATGCGGCAGAACGCCGCGCCGACGAGGCAGAATCCCGCGCAGACAAAGCGGAGTCCCGTGCCGACGAGGCGGAGTCCCGTGCCAACGAAGCAAAATCTCGTGCCGAAAAGTATGAGAAAATTCTCAAGGAGCATGGCCTTCTTTAATTTTAGAGGCTGCTCCTTCTTATCACTCAAAGTCTTGAGTATTTGTCGTACATCGAAACAAGGAAGCGCTATATGACTTGGCAGCAGGAAATTGACGAAGCCGTATATCTAGAGCGCGAACGCGCCAATGCGGCAGAACGCCGTGCCGACGAGGCAGAATCCCGCGCAGACAAAGCGGAGTCCCGTGCCGACGAAGCAAAACGCCGCGCAGATAGGTATGAAAAGATTCTTAGGGAGCACGGCCTTCTTTAATTTTTGCTGGACAATTCCAGCCACCGAGCCGGAATATCCCTTCAAAATTTTAAACACAGACTCATCTGAGCCTGCGTTTTTTATTTATAACATCCGTATTTGACTCTATCTAGCTACTTCAAAATCATATGTTGCATTTTCGCCTTGCCGCATTTGACCATGTACACACCGCGACCTAGGCCTGCGCTTGTCATGGCATTGCGGAGTTCGCCGATATGTGTTGCCTGGAATTCGCCGACAAACACGCCGAGCGGGCTAAATACTTTATATGTACGTTGAATATTTTGGGGTACAGAAAGCTTCCCGAAGGCAATTGCCGTTATTGAATCCGTGCGCGTGGTGCTGACGAGGCTGGTGTCACTCTTTGCCGTGTTAGTGTCGTTCTTTGCTGTGTCGGCGGGCGGTTCAACCTTTGGCTCCTGCCACAGAATGAATTCGACTGTCGTTGCACTACGGGCCGGAACGTTGTAACTGCACTTTGTATCGTCGACTTGGACTTTTTCGCCTTCCTTGAGGTTGTTATTGTCGTCAGTGACATAGGGCTTGAAACTTCCAATTTTCGTGTTTCCGAAGTCAAAGTCCGCCTTGAATTCCTCGTTCTTGGAATTGAGAATGACAACTGCGATTTTCGTCTTGAGGGAGTCACGGTAGGCGGTGGCTTTTACATTTGCTTCGGGATTCTTGGTGGCGTCGATTCTCCAGGAGCCGGGTCGCGCGAAGCGGCTGAAGTTCCCCATGACCCAGAGTCGCTTGGTGGGTTCCACGTTGTCGGGGTTGCCTTGTCCTTGCGGCCAGAGGGCTCCGTTGCCACAGCTGGCTTCGCTGCAGGAATAAATCCACCAGAAATGCCAGGCGTTCATGTTCGCAATAGTCAGGGCGTCGTGAATTACACCTGCAACGCGGAGAGCACTTCCCATGCCCACGTCTTCCTTGTTGCTTCCAAGATCATAGACTTCGGTTTCCCAGAATTCCTTGCCGGCTTCGTGGATTTCGGGGTAAGCGGCCGGATCTCCACCGTATTCGTGCGTTCCAAAAATATCCGTGTATTTCAGGGCGGCAGGATAATTGAAGAAGGCTTTTTTGTAATTAGGGAATCCGTACCAGTTGATGGCTTCGGTACCGATGATTTTGATGCCCGTGGTATCGAGGGTGGGGCCAAGATAGTCGCCGACCCAACGCGCCAATTCATCGGGTTCGTAGTGGTTGTCACCGGTGCCGTCGGGCTCGTTTTGCGACGAAATTGCATATAGATTAATGCCAGCCTTCCGCATGTCTTGCGTAAACTTCAAGATGGTGTTCGCCCAGTCTTGGGCGTGATTGAAATCCAGGTGCTTTTTGTCGCCGTCGTAATTTACGGTGTATTTGGATGTCCATGGGGCTGCCCAGACTTTGACGCCGTATTCACTCGCCTTTTTTGCGATACTTGTTTCGGAGGTGGTGCCGTCCGGAGCAATGCGGATGCGGTGTAGCGTAAGCCCAGCGCCGCTGGTGGAATCCCAAAGAAAAGCGGCATTCTTGTCGGTGATGGAACCGGCCCATGCCGAGGCAGCCCCAAAGCCGCTGATGCGCTGGTATTCCTTGCCGATATCTACGTTAATCGTTGCCGCACTGGCGAGGGTGCCCAAAAACGCGACAAAACCTGCAAAAAAGGGAAATTCCTTAATTGAAAACGGCATAAAGCCTCCCATACGAACTTTACTTACTATAAAATAAGTTGAAAAATTCGCTTAATATAGGGCTTTATTCGAATTCGTTTTGATAAATTGACAACAGAATGATGTATTTATCCGCTAGAACTTCTCGAAAAACTCCCATGTGGCTTGCGGCACCCAGGACTGCTGCTGGCCGGGATCCTTGTGGTCCCAGATGTGGCCGCCGCTCTGCGTGCACCAGCGAACGGGGAATCTTTCCTCGACGGTCGTGTAGTCGTAGCACTTGTGCGGGGCGTTGCGTTGGGCTTCTTCGGCGCGTTCGTTCTTCGCCTTGCCGCCTTCGGAGTTGAGCGTCAAGATGATGTCACGCGCGTTCCGGCCCATTTCAGGGGTGCACATGCCGTCATCGAGGCCGAGCACGCCCATCCAGCCGATTCCCATTTTCTTGCGCTGCGGGAGCCAGATGTTGCGTTCCGCGGTTTCGTAAACGGCCACTGCGCGGAGCACGTCCTGGTGGTTCCACGAAAGGCCATTGCTGAACATGGCGCCGTAGCTGAATCCCGTAGAAAAAACGCGGCTCGAATCGATGCAGAAGTTTCCTTCGAGGTATGCGAGGAGTTCGTCAAACAACAGGTAATCATCTTGCCCCCAGGGCAGCTGGTTGCCATTGCCTTCGGGCGCAACGAATATCGCGGTTTCGTTCTTGTCAATCCACTTGAGGCCGTGATAGCCTTCATCTTGCACGGCGCTAGCGGAACCGCCCATGCACTGCATTCCGAAAATGAGTTTGTACGGTTTGTTCTTGTCGTAACTTTTCGGCATGTCAATACGCACGGTACGCACGCCCTTGCTCCACCTGAAATCGATGTAGGGCTTGTCGCCACGATACTTGTAATCAAATCGCGTATCCTTGCCGCAGCCACGAGTGGGAACAGGGTCGTTCTTGAGGCCCCATCCGTATTCGTACTGCGGTTGCGGCGGAGCGGTTTTCTTGAGCGTAAGCGCGAGAGTCGTGTCGAGATTGTCGAGCTTTACATTGAGGGTATCAAAACCGTCGGCAACAATGCGCAGATTGTCCGAATCGCCCACCTTGAGAAGCGCCTTTGCTCCGGACTTCGCGCCGAATGCCGTATTAAAACTTCCATCGGCGACAAACTGAAACGTTTGCAAAGCGCTGCCTACGCGGACGCGTGCGAAGTACTTGCCCTGCGCTTTCACGGAAGACTTCATGTCAACTGTACCCGAGCCGTAGACAGTTTCATTCAGCAGGCGGTTTCCGAATATGTCGAAAATCTGCACCTGTACCGGGGAATTTTGCCCCTGCGAAAACGATAGGATGCCGTTGTTCACGGAGAGAAATCCGACCGAGGTCCCGCTCGCCAGAACCAGCAGTTCCTCGTCCTGGTGAATCGTGAATGCACCCGAGGTATCTGTTTTCACGCTGAGGCCTTTTTGAACAAGCGAAACATCTGCGCCAATGACAGCCTTGCTGCTATCGTCGCTCACCTTGCCTGTTAGGGTAAACGCATTCGTCGTCACGACAGACAACACCATAATAAAGCCAACGGACACACCGGTCCATAGAGCATGATTCATAAAACCACTCCTTTTTTTTATTTTCTATCCCTGAAAATACTTTCAAAAAATCAATTCCGTTTACACGGAAACGTATTTCCGTGGACAACGCTGTCCACAATTTTTTAATTTTTCAAGCGGACGACGGGCATGTCGTTCAAGATATTCCGCAAAAAAAAGGGATTAGATTTTATGAACGAAACGGAAAATCGCCAAAAGGTCATTGTCCGGACAAGCATCATCGGCATCGCGGCAAACATCGTACTGTCGGCATTCAAGGCGTTCGTCGGCTTTGCAACCAACTCCATCGCCGTGACGCTCGATGCAGTGAACAACCTTTCTGACGCGCTGTCTTCGGTCATTACGATTGTGGGCGCAAAGCTTTCGAACAAACTCCCAGACAAAAAACACCCTCTCGGTTACGGGCGAATCGAATACCTGAGCGCAATGGTGGTCGCGGCAATCGTTCTCTACGCCGGCGGCACCTCGGCTGTGGAATCGGTCAAGAAAATCATCCACCCCGAAGCAGCGGACTACTCCACGGTTTCGCTGGCGATTATCGCCTCGGCGGTGGTAGTGAAACTCGTGCTCGGGAAATTCGTAAAGCGCCAGGGCGAACACGTGAACTCGGCCGCACTCGTGGCATCGGGCGCAGACGCGCTGTTCGACGCCATCCTCTCCCTTTCGGTGCTGGCATCGGCCATCGTCTTCATTCTCACGGGAATTTCGCTTGAAGCTTACGTGGGTCTCGTAATTTCGGGATTCATCATCAAGTCGGGCATCGGCATGCTCATCGAAACGCTGGACGATATTCTGGGCAAGCGCGCCGACGGCGACCTGGTCAAGAAAATCAAGAGACTGCTCACCGAAGAACCGCAAGTCCATGGTGCCTACGATGTCATCCTCAACAATTACGGGCCGGACAAGTTCATCGGTTCCGTGCACTTGGAACTTCCCGATACCATGACCGTCGAAGATGTCGACGTATTGACCCGCAAGGTGCAAGCACGCGTACTCAAGGAAACTGGTGTGATTCTCACGGGCGTAGGCGTGTATTCACACAACACCAAGAATGACGAAGCTGCCAAAATTCGCAGCAACGTGTTGAAGTTGGTAAAGGAGCACCCTTGGGCATTGCAACTCCACGGCTTTTACGTAAACCTCGAGGACCGCACCATGCGTTTTGACGTGGTCATGAATTTCGAAATCAAGCCGCAAAAAGGCCTCGACATCCTTTACAAGGAAATCGGCGAAGCCTACCCCGACTACAATTTACATATCGCCGCCGATATCGACGCATCGTAGCGCCGACTGATTTGTATCTTTAGTTTTTAAAACGGTTGCACACCTAGATCGGTGTCGCCGTTTTTTACTTTTGCAAGGATTTCAAGCCCCGTCAGGTCTTGCATCATGCGGATGTTGTCATCTTCCATTTCCTGGTTGCCGCTAGAACCGTAGCGGTTAACGATGAGCCCACGGACATCGAGGCCGCGGCTGCGAGCGAATTCTACGGTGAGCACGCAAGCGTTAATGGAGCCGAGGGCCGCTGTCGTAACAATAAGCAGCGGAAGGCCTAACGTTTTCATGATATCGACGAGGAATACTTTCTGGTCATCGTAGCGGATGGGGCAAATGATTCCGCCGCTGCCTTCCGCAAAAACAAATTCGTGGCGAGCGCAGGCCGCATCAAAATCGGCTTTGACTTTCGCGAGTTCTACAGGGTTGCCTTCTTTGCGGGCAGCGAGATGCGGAGAGACAGCTTCTTTATAGACATAACTCACGAGCTGTTCTTGCGTATCGGGAAGATTTGCGATGCGTTTCACGTAATCGGCATCACCAGCAACCCATTTGCCGTCACGGAGTTCTGCGCCGCTAAGGGCAGCCTTGTAGTAGCCCGCATCGATGCCGGAATCGCGCCACTTTTTAACGAGAAGGGCGGTCACAAATGTTTTACCGACATCAGTTCCGGTCGCTGTAACGAAATATCCTTTACTCATACACACTCCTTTACTGCTTGCGCAATTACTGTTGCGGCAGTTTGAAGCTGTTCGTGCGTGTGCGTTGCCATTAGGCTTGCGCGCAAGCGGGCTTGCCCCTTGGCGACTGTCGGGTAACGAATGGCAGGAATCAATATTCCCGCATCCTGGAGTGCAGCCGAAATTTCAAGCGCACGGGCTTCGTCACCGATGACAATCGGAACAATCACCGAAGGAGACTGTTCAACTTTCACGCCTTCATGCTGCAAGGCTTCGCAGAAAAATTTCACGTTATCGCGCAAGTTCTGCACGCGTTCAGGGTGTGTATCGATGTAGCGCAAGTTGTTGCAGGCTGCGGCGGCAACAGCAGGGGCCATCGCCGTCGTAAAGATAAAGCTGCGGGCTTTGTTGCGGAGGAAATCAATCAGCTGTTGCTTGCCCGCCACGAAGCCGCCCTCGGCGGCGACGGCTTTGCTCAAAGTGCCAATAGTTACATCGGCGTGAGCACAGCCGTAGTGTTCGGCAAGGCCGCGCCCGGTCTTGCCGAGCACGCCCGTGGCATGTGCTTCATCAATCATCAAGAGACAATCGTTTTCTTTCGCGATGCGTAGTAGTTCCGGCAAATTCGCAAGGTCGCCATCCATGCTGAAAACAGCGTCGGTCACGATAAGCCCACGGAAAGCCGAGACAGCGCCGAGTCCCGCGGCCTCTTTAATAACCCGTTCCAAATCCGCCATATCGTTATGCTTATAGATAAAGCATTTGGCTCGCGATAACCTAATTCCGTCAATAATGCTCGCGTGGTTCAGTTCATCGCTAAAGACAAAGTCGTTCTTGCCGCACAATGCTGAAATCGTACCGACATTCGCCATGTAACCCGTATTGAAGGTGATAGCGGATTCTTCGCCCTTGAATTTCGCGATAAATTCTTCCAGTTCCTGATGCGGAGACTTGTTACCCGTAGTAAGGCGGGCTCCCCCGCTCCCTGTACCCCACTCCAAAACGGCCTGGGCCATCGCCTGCTTGAGTTCATCGACATTCGCCAAGTCCAAGTAAGAATTAGACGCCAGCAGGATCTGTTCCTGCAAAGCGCCGTTGGGCATACGGATTTTCACGCACGACGATTCCGGCGTTTCCATCAAGCGCATCGAGCGGTAAGTATTGTTCGCCCGCGCTGCATCCAAAGCGTCTTTCGTAAAAATGTCAAGAATGCGACTCATGCCCCGACATCCACCAAAATTTTCTTCTTCTGCAAGTACTCAATGCACTCTTCAGCTTTGGCCTTGCGCGAATCAAACAGGAAAATGCGGCCTCCGTTTTCGTCGCCCATTTCCTTCATCTTCATGATGCGCACATAGCCAAGTTCCTTGCTCGCAACATAGCCCGTCACATAATTCGGGTCATCGCTCACACAAAATTCCGCAACCATTCCGGGGGCATTTGCCACCTTGGTCGCAAGCACAATCGCTTCGTTAAAATGATTCTTGCAGCCATCCACTTCGCTTGAATGAAGCGCGTCCATATAAGTCGCACGCACGCCGCGTTCGTGGTCAGGTTCCAGGCGTTCGCCTGTCGCGATATCGTAGAGCATCGCCCCACGCATCGGGAACGTTTCGCGCAAGAGCTCTTGCAATTTTTCGCGAAGCCCGCAGCCAGAACCCATCAGCGGAGCAATCAGTCCAAACGCCTTCTCCAGCCCTTCCTGCCATGTTTCCACATCCACGCGCGTCACCGGCAAGGCCTTTAAAATCTGAATATCGCTTTCGTGAACCTTCTCGATTTTCACATTGATAAAATCCGGGTCGCCCTTGGAATGCGTCATGGCCCGGCGCACCATCGCCGAACACACCGCCTCAACAGAATCCCGGTTCACGATGCGCTCGGCACCGGATATGTGCTGCTCACGTTTCTGTTCGCTCTCGCCTACTTGCTGCGAGGCACGCATTTTCAAGCTGTAATAATCCATATCACTCGTGAAATTCGTCTTCGCCTTCTACGACAGGCGCGGGTTCACATTCGCCAATCATCTTGATGGCTTCGCAGATGCGGTCGATTTCAGAATCGGTCGTGATGAACGGAGGCATCGTATAGACGTAATTGCAGAAAGGCCGGAGCCAGACGCCGGTTTCGCGAATCACGCGCAGAATATCATCCGCTGAAGGTTTCGCTTTCAGTTCCAAGACGCCGATCGCACCAAGGACACGCACGTCGGCCGCATTTTCAAGCGCTCGAAGCGGCTTCAGATTCTGTTTAAGACGTTTTTCAATCCTAGCAACGCTCGTTTCATAATCGCGACTTTCGAACAGCGAAAGAGAAGCGATTCCCGCGGCGCAGGCGAGCGGGTTCGCCATGTAGGTGGGGCCATGCATGAATGCAGGAATCTTGCTGTTCGTAATCGTTTCGGCGACCTTCTCGGACGCAACACAGGCCGCCATCGTAATGCTTCCGCCCGTGAGCGCCTTACCGATGCACATGATGTCCGGAGTTATCCCCGCATGCTTCATCGCAAAACGCGGACCCGTGCGGTAAAATCCCGAAGCAATTTCGTCCAGGATCAACAGGATGCCGTAACGGTCGCAAAGTTCGCGGAGAGCCTTCAAGTAGCCAGCATTGTAAAGCCACATGCCGTTTCCGCCCTGGAACACGGGTTCACAAATCACGGCAGCGATTTCATCCTTGTGTTCCTCAACAACGCGTTCCATCGAAGCGAAATCCGTCGGATTCCACGCCTCGTCATAGCGGCAGTTCGGGCGTTCTGCAAAATAATGGTGCGGCATGATTCCGCGGAAAAGCGTATGCATTCCGTCCGGATCGCTAAGCGCCATCGCGCCTGCGGTATCGCCGTGGTAGCCTCCCTTCAAGGCGACCAACTTGCAGCGTTCCGGATGACCGAGGGAATACTGGTACTGCACCGCCATCTTGGCGCTGCATTCCACGGCAATGCTTCCCGAATCCGCAAAGAAAATCTTGTTCAAGCCTTCGGGCAAAAAATTCACCAACTTTTCGCCCAACTCAATCGCGGGTTCATGCGTAAAACCGCCGAACATCACATGGCACATCTTTTCGCTTTGCTTCTGAATCGCCTCAACGATTTCAGGGGCGTTGTGCCCGTGCGCCATGCACCACCAGCTAGACACGGCATCAATCAGTTTCAAACCGTCAGCCGTTTCAATCGTTGTTCCGTGAGCAGTTTTGGCAAGAAATCTTGCGGGAGTATTTTTTAGCGCCGCATACGGATGCCACAAATGCTCGCTATCAAAATCTAGAAGTCTTTTCATCCGCGCCCAAATATAGAAAAAAACTATATCGCCATCGACGCGCTAACATAGATAATGCGGTTTACTCCAGGTACACGACTTCACCCATTTGCGGCATAAGCACGGGCTTGCCCGATTCCTGGGCGGCACGTTTCGCGTTTTCCAGCGGTTCCGTGTACGAATGCTTGCTCAGGCAGAACTTGGAATGATGAACAGTCATGTAGCGGTTCGCGCCAAGCTCCACCATTTCCTTGCCCAGGTATTCCGGCATGGTGTGGATGAGCGACCAGTCCTTGTTATACTGCCCGTTTTCAAGAATCGCCAAATCGATGTCGGTAAATTTCTTTCCGATTTTCTCGAAGTGCGGGCCGTACCCCGTATCGCCACCAATCCAAACGGTGCGTTTTGGGGACTTGAACGCGAAAGACGCCCACAGAGTCTTGTTCTGGTGCAGATCACGGCCCGAAAAATGCCTTGCCGGAGTCGCCGTCACGTTAAAGTCTTCGCCCAAGTCGGCGGAATCCCACCAGTCGAGTTCCGTAAGTTTTTCAACGGGATACTTCCAGTATTCAAAATGCTCGCCCACGCCGAGGCCAGTCACCACGCGCTTTACGCGGGGTTCCAGTTCCGTAACCACCTGGTAATCCAGGTGATCCCAGTGGTCATGCGTAATCACCAGGTAGTCAATATCCGGCATGTCGGCAGGCTTGTAGACGTCCGTTCCCTTGAACATCTTGTTCACGAAGCTCACCGGCGAGCCCTGGTAAAAAACGGGATCCACCAGCACCTTCTTCCCAGATAAATTCATCAAGTACGACGAATGCCCGAACCACACAATCCAATCCTTGTCGGCAGGAAGTTCCTTCAAGTCCGTCTTGACAACAGTCATTGCCGTATCGGGAATTGTCTGCGACTTGTCGCCAAACAGGAAATCCTTCCATACAGCAAAAACATTCTTGTCGCCCGTCATGGTGACGGTCTCGACCTCGTTTACGAACTGCTTGCCGTCGTAATTCGGCGACTGCTTGATGCGTTCAAGGCGTTTGCCTTGTGGAATATGGCCAAATTTTTCCTGACTCAAGAACAACACGCCTGCGTCTCCTAAAATAAATAGTACTGATAAGACAATCGCCGTAATCATGAGTTTCTTGTTCTTTGTAAAGCGCAAGCGCAGCGTCCCCATTCTAGCGGATAAAGTTCGTGAAAATTTTCTTTTCGGCAACAGGCTGTTCAACACCCGCCTTCTTGCCCGCTTCGATGCTCTTTAGGATCCATGCCATGTTGCGGCCCAGTTCCTGCATAATCTGCACGCCTTCCTCGTCCTTCAGCACGTCTTCGGGGCTAGAACCGTGAACCATATTCCAGTAGCGCGACGCCACCATGGGCTGCTGCGCAAATGCCGGATACTTGTTCAGCGCGTCGAGAGTAGCGCTGGTCCCTGCACGGCGGGCAGAAGCAACCGTTGCGGCAGGCTTAAAGAGAAGTTCCGCTTCGGCAATGCCATAAAGCCTGTCCAGGAACATCAGCATCTCGCCACTCGGGGAAGCGTAGTACACCGGAGAGCCGTAAACGACAGCATCGGCAGTTTTCAAGATTTTCTTCGCTTCGTGAACCACGGCGTCGGTTTCGCCCTTCAGCACGCGACCGCCCACGAAAAAGATTTCAGTCTCGATGCCTGCGGCCTTGAGTTCGCCGGCCACGAGGCTCAGCGCCGTATAAGTGCAGCCCTTTTCGCGACGGCTACCGTTGAATAAAACAACTTTCATGATTAATTCCTTTGTTATAAAAAAAGTTTCTTTATTAAAATTCTACTTGTCAAAATCGTCCGGGGACTCGAACAACTTTTTCTTCAGATGTTTGAACCGCCTTTCGTTGGTGGCGACATCCAGGTTGCCCACCCGAACGGCTTCCCGATACAGGAGTTCCTTAAAGCGAATCTTGTTCATGACCACCGTAAGGCGGGCCATTTCCTTTTCAAGAATCTTGCGGCGGTTTTCAAAAAGGGACAGCCTTTGGGAAAGCGTAGAATCGCCCTCGTTGAACCACTCGATGTACTGGCGGATTTCCTTGATTTGTAATCCCGAATCCTTGAGGCATTCAATCATGGTAAGCCAGCGAAGGTCTTCGTCGCTGTAGGCCCGCACGCCCGAGGCGTTCTTCTTGACAAAGGGAAGCAGGCCCTCTTTTTCGTAGTAACGCAGGGTATGGGCCGAAAGCCCGGTTTTCTTGACAACTTCGCCTATGGAGTAACTCATATTTGCAAAATATAATTATTTTTTCCCAAATACTAGAGTTAGAGTCAACTCTAAATAAAATTTTTCATCTTTTTTCACAAGAACATGACACCTAGAGTAAACTCTAAGTATTATATTTCTTGTAGAAACTTATTCAAAAGGAGATTTTATGTGCTGTTTTGTCGTGCCCATGGCCGAAGCGGTCGTCACCACCATCGCAACCCTCGTGTTGCAGCAGACCGACAAGTCCAAAAGTGAATCCAGGAACCTTGAAGCCGCGGTTTCTGGCGCTCCGCAACCCTTCTATAAAAGCCTGCGCCTGCTTGCCCGTATGCTCTGGCTCGTGACGGGCGTCCTGATTATCGACCACGCCATGAACGGAGAACTCATGTGGAGTTATCCCTTCTTTACCGCAGCCACAAGCCCCGAAGGCGTTTCCGAGATGGTGCGAGAAATGTCCACGGTAGGTGTTGCCATGTCGGCATTTATCACGTCCGTATGGGCGGTGATGATTATTGCGCGCAAATACAAGGCCCAATCCCTCGCCAAGGTCGAGGCTCACTCAAATCACTGACCTTCGGTCCGAACCACAGCCTAATCACTAACCACCAACCACTAACCACTACAAATATGGATAGAAGAGACTTTCTAAAAACCGCAGGCGCAGCAGCACTGGTCTCCGCCGTATTCACACCCGCTTTCGCGAAAGGGAAATCCATGGAACAGAAGGAACCCGGAAAGAACGTTTCCAACGTCTATTTCACCAAGGACCTGAGTGCCGCCGGCCTCATCAAGTTGTACAAGAAAATCAACGATGGCATCACCGGTCGTGTTGCCATCAAGCTCCACACCGGCGAAAAGAACGGCCCCAACATCCTGCCTCGCGAATGGGTCAAGGAATTCCAGGCACAAGTTCCCAACTCAAAGATTGTGGAGACCAACACCTGGTACGAAGGCGACCGCTACACTACCGAACAGCACCGCGAAACCCTCAAGGTGAACGGGTGGACCTTCTGCGACGTGGATATCATGGACGAAGACGGCGAAGTGATGCTCCCCGTAAAGGACGGCCTCATTTTCAAGGAAATGTCCATGGGCGCACATATCAAGAATTACGATTCCATGATCGTACTGACTCACTTCAAGGGTCACACCATGGGCGGTTTCGGCGGTTCCATGAAGAACATCGCCATCGGTTGCGCGGGCGGACGCCTGGGCAAGAAGATGATTCACGAATACGTGAAGGGCGGCCCCACCAAGATGGAACCGGGCGGCACGGCGGGCTGGAAAACCAGCGGAGCCCTGTTCATGGAAACCATGGCCGATTCCGCAAAGGCCACCTGCGATTTTTTCAAGGGTCACATCTGCTTCATCAACGTGCTGCGCCGCATGTCCGTTGATTGCGACTGCACGGGTGTTGCTGCCGAAGAACCCAAGTGCCGCGACATCGGAATTCTCGCCTCCACAGATATCGTGGCGGTGGACCAGGCCAGCGTTGACATGGTCTATAAGCTCCCGCCCAAGGAACTTCACGACCTCAAGGAACGCATCGAGTCCCGCGAGGGCCTGCACCAGCTCCCCGCCATGGAAAAGCTGAAGATGGGTAACCGAAAATACAGGATTATCGAACTGTAGCCTAGTTCGCGATGGTGCCGTAGATAATTTTTCGTCACCGTCGCGGATTGTGTTATATTTCTAGGAAAAGGCAGGTAAAATATGTCCCTTGGAATTCCAGAAATAATCCTGATTGTGGTCGTGGTGCTCCTTTTGTTCGGGGCAAAGCGCATTCCTGAACTCGCACGTTCCCTGGGACGCGCCCAGAACGAGTACAAGAAGGCGAAAGACGCCCTGAAGGAAGAAGCCGAAGACCTGCAGAAGACGGTAGAAAAAGCCGCCGATGCTTCAGCACGCTCAGCAACCGAAGAAGAAAAGAAAGGCTGATGACCTCCAAACAGGATCAAGAGGCTACGCTGATTTCGCATTTGGAAGCGCTCCGTCGGGCGCTTTTGCGTTCTATTGTCGCCCTTGCCATCGGCATCGTACCCCTGTTCCTTGTTTCGCCCTACGTTCTGGACTGGTTCTGTAAGCAAATTGCCCTGCAGGGCGGCGTCACGCTCCACTACTTTTCCCCGATGGAAGTGTTCCTGCTGCAGCTCAAGATTTCTGCACTGCTGGACTGCGTACTGTTTTCGCCCTACATCGCCTGGAACATGTGGCAATTCGTGCTTCCTGCTCTATACGATAACGA
This sequence comes from Fibrobacter sp., assembly GCA_017412605.1. GTDB lineage: Bacteria > Fibrobacterota > Fibrobacteria > Fibrobacterales > Fibrobacteraceae > Fibrobacter. The sequence goes on from JAFPWY010000009.1 coordinate 75,466, forward strand.
GAAACGATTCATCCGCTCCATCGTGGCCATGACCAGCGGGCTGTTTATCGCGGGCGTCGCCTTCTGCCTTGTCGTCTGCTTCCCGCTGATTGTGCAGTTCGGCATGAGCTTTGCAAGCACGACCCTGCAGCCCGTATTCGGAGTCTCCAACCTGGTAACACTCGCGCTCTGGCTTTCGCTTGCGTTCGGATGCATGTTCCAGTTCCCGCTAGTGACCTACGCGCTTATCCGTGCGGGCATCGTGAATTACGAAACCGTCTGCAGCAAGCGCCCCTACGTGGTGGTGGCAATCCTTGTGCTAGCGGCTCTCCTCACGCCCCCCGATGTTGTAAGCCAGTTGCTGCTCGGGCTCCCGACGTACCTGCTCTTCGAAGCGGGTCTACTTGCGGCCAGGCATTACAAGGGGCACGCCTTGAAAGAAGTCCACCCTGAAAACGCCCCGAACATCGCGCCGCAAGATTCAACAGCAACCGCGCCGGAGGAAACCACAGCGACGAAAGCCGAATCTCCCGCAGTCGACGACATCGATTTCGCGGCACCTTCTTCCAAGTTCCAGGTCGGCGCAGAAAAAGACGCCGACAAGTGGAAACCTTATTGATTTTTAGAAAAATTTATTTGCCTTAGAGTCAACTCTAAGTGATATATTAGAAGTATGAAAAAGTTTGTCTCAAAAGATTCCTTTGAAGACCTCGGTTTTGCCAAACTGGACGTGAGTCGCGAATCGCGCACAGGCACTAGCGAGGCCGTTTATTGTGCTGGCAAGACGTCGGAACAGCTCCTGAAAATTCTTAGAAAGTTCCGAGACAAAGGCTGCCGCGTGCTCGGGACAAAGTGCAGCAAGGAACAGGCGGAATTTATCGCAAATGCAGGCGAGAAAATCTGCTACGACGAACTCTCCCGGACGATTTCGCTGGCAGATGAAACTCCTGCCAGGCAGAAACGCGGGCGTTCCGGCGGCAAGGCGGCGCAAACGGTTGCAAAACTCGGGCCCGTGGCCGTATGCTGCGCAGGAACGGCGGACCTGCCTATTGCCGAAGAAGCCGCCAAGACGCTGGAATTTAACGGCGTGAAAGTCGTGCGCCAATACGATGTAGGGATTGCGGGGCTGCACCGCCTACTTTCGAAGGTGGAGGATATCCGCAAGGCTTCGGTGGTTATCGCGGTTGCCGGAATGGAAGGCGCGCTCCCCGGCGTGATTGCCGGACTCGTGAAAGCGCCCGTGATTGCCGTGCCCACATCGGTCGGGTACGGAGCATCCTTCGGCGGGATCAGCGCGCTGCTCACCATGCTCAACACCTGCGCCGAGGGCGTGACGGTGGTAAATATCGATAACGGTTTCGGGGCGGCCATCGCCGCATTTAGAATGTTGAAGGTAAAATGATGAAATATCTCTATCTTGATGGATCTTGCGGTATCAGCGGCGATATGACGGTTGCCGCACTTCTTGGACTTGGCGCATCACGCGAAAAAATGGATGCGGCGATTGCTGGGCTCAATCTAGAAGGCGTCCACGTCCATGTGGAAAATTCAAAGAGTTACAGCATTGCAGGGATTTCTTTTGCGGTACATGTCCATGACCACGACGCAGACCACGTGCATTCTCACGAAGAAGGGTATGTAGAGCATTGTGAGACGAAAGACGATAGACGAAAGACGAAAGAATGTCATGAAGGTCATCATCATCATCACGAACATCGGCACTTGTCCGAGGTTTACGAGATTCTGGACCGCGCAGCAAATGCAGGAGCAGTCACGCCCCGCGCCCTTGAAACCGCGAAGAAGATTTTCCGTATCATCGCCGAAGCCGAGGCAAAGGCTCACGGCGTGCCCGTAGAAGAAGTCCATTTCCACGAAGTGGGTGCCGTCGATTCCATCGTCGATATCTTGGCGGTCGCCGTCCTTGCCGATGACCTTGGCATAGAGAACTGCATCGTTACAGGGCTCAACGAAGGCTCTGGCTTTGTAGAAACACAACATGGCCAGTTGCCGATTCCCGTTCCGGCGGTAGCGCACATTGCAGAAGCGGCTGGCATCGCGCTTCACATCACCGAAACGAAGGGCGAAATGGTCACCCCAACGGGAGCGGGCATCGTGGCGGCCCTTCGGACAAGCGAAAGCCTCCCCGCAAGCTACAAAATCTTAAAATCGGGCATAGGTCTCGGCAAACGCGATTTCGGGCGCGCGAATTTCTTGCGGGCGCAAATCATCGAGGACTCCGCAGGCGACAAATGCGACGGCGCAACATCCGGTACCACGGGGTCAGCGGTTCTTGATTGCAACGTTTTCCAGATTGAAGCGAACATCGACGATTCCACTCCCGAAGAACTGGGCTATGCGATGGACAAACTTTTCGAGGCGGGAGCCCGTGACGTCCATTTTATCCCCTGCTACATGAAGAAAAACCGCATGGGCACTCTCCTGTGCGCCCTCGCCGACAGCGAGCACCTGGCCGCCGTAGAGAAAGCCATTTTCTTGCATACATCGACCGTCGGCGTGCGCCGTTTCCCCGTAGAACGCACCTGCATGGCCCGCAGCACCTTTGAAGTCGAAACGGAATTCGGCAAGGTTCGCGTCAAGAAGTCCGTTTTGGGCGATATCAAAAAAATCAAACCCGAATTTGATGACCTGAAAGCATGTGCCGACAAGGCGAGCGTTCCCATCCGCGAAATCCAGAAAGCGGTCGAGAAGAAACTGCACTAAAAGCGAGTTGTCAAGCCGCAATTTTATATTTTACTTTACATGGAAAGCTTGAGCCAAAAGTTTGAAAAACTGAAAAACCTCTTGCGCGAAATGGACCGCGTCGCCATCGCATTTTCTGCCGGCGTAGATTCCACGTTCCTTGCGAAAGTCGCTCACGACGTGCTGGGTGACAACATGGTCGCCTACACCGTCCAGGCGGGAATGGTCCCCGAGCGCGAAATCGCATTTTCCCGAGAGTTCTGCAAGTTGCACGGAATCCCGCAGCAGCTGATAGAAGTTGACGAAATGCAGGTAGAAGGATTTGCCGAAAACTCCAGGGAACGTTGCTACTTTTGCAAGCGCAACCTCTTTTCAAAAATTGCAGAACGCGCAAAGGCCGCAGGATTTTCAACCGTCTGCGAAGGCAGCAATGCCGACGACATTCACGATTACCGCCCCGGAATGCGCGCCCTCCAGGAACTAGGCATCAGGAGCCCCCTCCTGGAATGCGAACTCACAAAAGCGGACATCCGCGAACTTTCGCGCCAACTGGATTTACCCACGTGGGACAAGCCTTCCTTCGCCTGCCTCGCAAGCCGCATCCCTTACGGAGAACCCATTTCCCGGGAAAAGCTTTCCATGGTATCAAATGCGGAGCAACTGCTTTTTGAACTGGGCTTCAAGCAGTTCCGCGTGCGCCTGCATGGCAACCTCGCACGCATCGAGGTGTTGCCGGAAGATTTCAACAAGGTTCTAGAAAAGCGCGACCAGATTCTCGCAACCTTCAAGAAAATCGGATTTACCTACATCTCGCTGGACCTGCAGGGCTTTCGCAGCGGCAGCCTGAACGAGACCTTAAACGCATAATGCACCGCGACGGCGAACAGTACGACGATGGCGATGTAGTCCACGAAAAAGAGAGCGTAGCCACGTTCCGCATCAAAGAAAAAGAAGGGCTGCTGCAGGAACAAGTATTTCCAAAGTTCGCGAATGGCGAAGGCGTAAATTCCGTAGCCAGCCACAAGAACGGCAACCACGCGGGTTGCGACAAGTGCCGCCTTTGACTTGAAAGCGCCCGCAAGTCCCAAGCGGTTTGCAATCAGGCTCACATGCAGCCCGATGTGGAGCGACATGAACACGTAATACCAGTGGCTTGCAAGCAGGTGCGCCGTGCGGGCGAAGTTTGCGCCCGATTCAATTCCGAGGAATGCGAACACATGGTTCGAAAGCATGATGCCACTCACCATCAAGAAAATTGCGCACAAAAGGATCCCGCAATTCACGACTGCCTGCAAGATGCGGAATACGTTGTAGCGTCCCTTGATCAGCGAAAGGAAAAACCGCCGGTTCAGCGTGATGTGCACCGCCCACAGAACAAGCAGCACCACGCCCAGAATCTCGTGAACGGCAGTCGATTCAAAGAAATAATTGCCGCCCATCAGCACAAGCGTCGCGACCGTCATCGCGATATCAAGCGGCATACGGATTTTGGCGGAAATAGGCATATCAGGGAATATACATTATTTCGTCTTCACGCCGTTTTTCTCGAGCCACTTGGCCACATCTTTCGAGAGGCTCGAACCGCCGGAATAATGCACCGAAAGGCCTTCGCCGATTTTTGCGTTGGGCGCAAGTTTCGCAATCGCGGTGATGCTCTGGCCAAAGCGCCCGCCACCGTGGGAGCAGAACGGCAGAATCCGCTTGCCCGTAAAGTCGTAACTTTCGAGCAAAGTCGCGATAGGCATCGGGATACTCGCCCACCAGTTGGGGTAACCGATGATAATCGTTTCGTAATCGGCCCACTTCTTTGCGTCGGGCTTTTTCTTTAGGGCAGGGCGCGCCTGTTTGTGCTGGTCGCTCTGCGCTTGCTTCAAGACGGTGTTGTAGTCGTCGGAATAGGGCTTCACGAGTTCAAGTTCCACCATGTCGAAACCGGTCTGCTTCTTGATTTCGCGGGCGACACCGCGGGTATTCCCGCTCCAGGAATAGAAAACAATCAGCGCACGGGAAGCCCCTTTCGGGTTCGACGCCGCTTGCGCCTTTTCGCCCTTAAAGCCCGCCGCTTCCTGGGTCACAAAAGTTCCCTTGACGCCTGCACCCGCATTCATGGCGAGTCTGAGCCCCACATTGTAACTCTTGCTGGATTGCTGCATGGCCCCGCGATATGCGCTGCGGAGGTTCTTGCCGAAATCGTTCCAGCCGCCACCGCGATGCACGCGCCTCGTGCCCGAAGGTTTGCCCGCCGGATCAACCGTCACGCTTGTCGTGCCTGCAGAAACCCCGTAATTGCCGTAAAAATCAAAGCACCATTCGCCCACATTCCCGTAAATGTCGTAAAGCCCGAAGGGATTGGGCTTGAACTTACCCACGGGGAGCGTGTTCCCGCGGTAAACACCGGGGCGTGTTTCCAGAACCTCATCATTGAAATAATTCTGCTCGATTTGATACGGATAATGCCCGTAAAAATTCACGTCGTCGGCACCGGGAGCCTTCTTTGTGTAGAAAGGCGTAGTCGTGCCGCCTCGGGCCGCATATTCCCATTCCGCTTCGGTGGGGAGCCTGTAGCCGTTCGCCTCGCGATTCCAGCTGACCGCATCGCCATCGATAGCGTAAACGGGAGTGCGTCCGTCGCGTTCGCTTAACTTGTTGCAAAAACGAGCCGCTTCGAGCCACGTGATGTTTTCGACAGGCAAGTCGTCACCCTTAAAACTGGAGGGATTTTCGCCCATCACATCGCGGTAAAGCTTTTGCGTCACCTCGTATTTGCCCAGGTAAAAATCGGAGACCTTCACCTTGTGGAGCGTCTCGTCGTTGACGCGCCAGTCCTCGTTTGCGGGGCTTCCCATGTTGAAAGTTCCGCCCTTGATAAGCACGAAGCCGTCGGGCGCAGGTGCCGCCGCAAAAGATCCTGCCGTCATAAGGCCAATAAATGCGCAAGCGAGAATTCTGGCAAACATTATTTCAACTTCCCGTAGTCTTCGTCGCTCACGGGCTCAAGCCATTCGTTGCTTCCGCCTTCGCCGGGAACTTCGATTGCCAAATGTTGGAACCAGGAATCCGGAGCCGCCCCGTGCCAATGCTTGACGCCAGCCGGAATGTTCACCACGTCGCCGGGCTTCAGTTCCACCGCCGGCTTACCCCATTCCTGGTAGTAGCCGCGACCCGCCGTCGCAATGAGAATCTGGCCACCGCCCTTCTTTGCATGATGGATATGCCAGTTGTTGCGGCACGCCGGCTCAAAAGTCACGTTCCCGACACCCACCTGTTCAGTGCTGATCATGTCGAGATAGCTCTTGCCCACGAAATACTTGGCGTAGGCGTCGTTCGGCTTGCCCACCGGGAACACACTCCAGTCCTTATCTGGCATAGTTTTTGCGGCAGCACCCGCCGCGTCCGCCGCGACCTTCGCCTCAGCCACCGCTTCCTTGAGCAGTCGCAGCGCATTCAGCGTGCGCGGGTAACCGCAATACGGCAAGCAGTTGTAAATCGCCTGTTCCACATATTCAGCCGTGCGAATCTTCAGGTTCGCGCCGATATGCGCCTTGAGCTGCGGCTCCGTTCCCAGGTTCACGAGAATCGCCATCGTCAAGAGTTCGCGGGTATTCAGGTCGAGCCCCTTGCGGGTGTAGTAATCGCCAAAGCAGTTGCTCGCAAGGAAGTAATTGATAGTCGGCATCCCGTCCTTTCCGTTTTTCGCCATGTCACGGAAAGTCTGGCCAAATAGCGTTCCCTGCGCGTCAGCACCCGCCTCCAGACGGGACTGCGCCGTCACCGTCGCACGGTTTTCGTCCACCTTCACGTTCTTCGCCTTGAACACGCTGCGGGCAATTTCAACCGCATCCACCGTCCGCGGGAACCCGGTGTAAGGGGCGCACTGGTAAATCGCCTCGAGAATTTCTTCGGGAGCAAGCCCCTGCGCAAGCGCCGTCGCCACTTCTTCTTGCAAAAGTGCACCCGACTGCTGCGTCACAAGCGACACCAGGCGAATCAACTCCACCTCGCGCTTTTCTACAAGCGGAGTCGCCGCCGGAACCTCGTTCTGCGTGAAGTTATCCATCACGGCACGCAGTTCCTTGTCCTGCGAAAGCGCCTTCGCCCCGTCTTGCGGACAGCAGTCACATGCGGCAAGCACCGCACCCATACCAAGCATCGTCATAATCGTCCCTAGTTTCATGGTTTGTTCCTTTTTTATCTACGCCTTTAATATAAATAAATGCGCAAACCCCGCAAAATACCATTTTTTCATGCTCAGTATGCGTGAAACGCATAGTGAAAACGATACAATTCCGTTTCTTTTCCATTTTGTCATTTTATGACACTCTAAAAATATATTTTTGCTCTAGCACGGTCAAAAGGCTTCATTTTCCTCAAATAAGCCAATTGACTCAAGTTTCACCACTTGCACCAGCACGAGGAAAAATGTATATTGACTATAGTTCAATTCAACAATGGAGGTCATCATGGCACTAGCAATCGCATCAGTACCGATACTGACCGGCGAAGCGTCGGACAGGTTTGACCTCATGATGGAAGAAAGCGAAAAGCGTCGTGGTTCCATCGATTTCTCCAAGCAAATTGAACAGGCCAGAGACATTCTCTCCAAGGCCGATTTTAGAGAATTTAAGTAATGAATTTTCTCCAACAGAATTGCCGCTTTGGGTTCTACACTCAAGGCAAGGCCGCCCTATGCAAATCATTCAAGTGCGGGGACAACGACTTAGATGATTTCTTCACAAAGGACGCCTTTTTGCAGAGCGAAGAGTTACTTTGCAAGAATTATTGTTTTTCTCTTGTCGATGACCCGGCTCAACTGGTAGCGGTTTTTACGCTTTCCAATGACAGCATCAAGAAAATTCCCGGATCTCGCAAAAGAAAGATTGAGAAGAACATTCCCCGCGAAAAGATATACAGCAGTTATCCGGCAGTCATGATCGGTCGTCTCGGAATTAGCCAAAATTTCCAAAGCAAGCATTTGGGAAGCGACGTCCTGAGTTTTATAAAGGCATGGTTCGTCGACCCGCTCAACAAGACCGGTTGCCGTTTCCTGCTGGTAGATTCCTACAACAAGGAACGAAATCTCAAGTTTTACCAGAACAACGAGTTCAAATTCCTGTTCAGCACCGAAGAACAAGAACGCGAATTCCGGGGACTCGGTCCTGACAGGCCCTTGAACAGCCGTCTGATGTATTTCGATTTAATTGAACTGAAAAGAAAGCAGACTGGCGATTCTAAGTAAGGCGCAAGCCTACTTCACCCACTTGTCCACTTCTTTCTGGGCCTTGTCGCGTTCGTTCTGGGCCACGTGTCCGTAGATGGCGAGGCCGGGGGTCACGTTCGCGCCGGTCACCTTCTTGAGGCGCGCAACACCCGAGAGGCCGCTACCTTCGTGGGTCACGAACGGGTGAATCGTCTTGCCTTTCAGGTTATACTTCTCGAAAAAGGTGAACATGGGCATGGGCATTTCGCCCCACCACACCGGGTAACCGACGTAAATCTCGTCGAATTCTTCGGGGTTCACGTTCACCGGCTTGATGGCCGGGCGCGCGTCCTGCGCAAGTTCCTTCTTGGCCACGTTGATGCAGTCGTCGTATTTCTTGGGGTATTCCTTCGCGGGTTCCACATGCAGGAGCGTGCCGCCCGTCTTTTTCGCTATCATCTCGGCAATGATTTCGGTATTGCCCTTGGAAATGTTCCCGACGGTGTAGTTTTCATCGGCACGGGAATAGTAAACGACGAGGATTTTCTTTTCTGCTGCCATAGAGACTCCTAGAAGAAGTGATAAAAGAATCAAGGTGATTTTTTTCATGGGATCCGCCTTTTCTGTAAAAATTCCTTTGAACCGGTTGCCTTTAATATAAATAATTTCAGAACGGTCGCGTAATGCGTAATTTTTATGCCCACTATGCGTGTGGCGCATAGTGAGCAAACGGTCGGCGACAATGAAGGTCTTTAGTCGCCGGGATTCCAGTCCTTGAAATGCTGGATTTCGGCAAGGGTCGAGGTAAAGAAGCGCTTTTCCTTGTCGAGGCCGCGAATCTTTTTCATGTCGTCTTCGGAAAGCTTGAAGTTATAGACCTCAATGTTTTCCTTGATGTAATCCGGGTTGCGGGCCCCCGGAATCGTGGAAAAGCCTTCCTGCACGTGCCAGCGGAGGATAATCTGCGCGGGCGACTTCTTGTATTTTGCCGCCAGTTCCTTGATGGTCTTGTCGCCAAAGAGTGTGGCGTTGCCGCCGGTGCCGCCTAGCGGGAACCAGCCTTCTACCGCGATGCCGAGTTTTTTGCACTTTTCGCGGAAGGCCTTGCGCTGCGCATACGGGTGCAGTTCAATCTGCACGATGGCGGGCCTGATTTTCGCCTTCGCGATAATTTCATCGAAAGCACGTTCGTCCATGTCGAAGTTCGAAATCCCGATGGACTTGATCTTGCCCTGCTTTACCGCTTCTTCGAGGCCGCGCCAACCCGCCATGTAGTCACCCACAGGCTGGTGCAGGTAAACCAGGTCGATGTAGTCCACGCCCAGGCGTTCCAGCATCTTGTCGATAGATTCAGCGGCGTTGTCGTGGTCGTAATCCGTGGGCCAGAGCTTGGAGGTAATCCAGATTTCTTCGCGGGGGATTCCCGACTCCTTCACGGCAGCGCCGACGCCACGCTCGTTGCGGTAGGCGTGAGCCGTATCCACGTGCCTGTAGCCGAGCTTGAGCGCCACCGCCAGGGCGTCCTTCGCCTCGGCCACCGAAGAATTGTAAGTGCCGAGCCCGAACTGCGGAATGGCACGCCCGTCGTTCAACGGGATGGTGACAGGTTTCACCTTCGGGGTGGCTGTCCCCGCCGCAGCAGCGAGCGCCGCAGTCGAAAGCATCATAGCAACAGTCTTGTTCATTTTGGTTCTCCTTGCGGCACGTGCCGCGATTAAGCAAATTTCTCCGGATCGAGCATGCGTACCACCTTGGCCGGGCTTCCTACGGCAACGGCATAGTCGGGAATGTCCCTCGTGACCACGGAACCTGCGCCCACCACGGCATGCTTACCGATGCACACGCCGGGCAACACGGAAACACCCGCACCAAGCCACGCGTCTTCCTTGATAAGCACGGGCTTGCACTGCAAAACGGCACGGTCGTAAAGGTCGTGGTTGTTCGAAAGCAACTGCACATTGGCCGCAATCCATGCACCGTCCTCGATGGTGATGCCGCCGCGGGCCATCAGGAGCAGGTTGCTGCCGATATACACGTTCTTCCCGATTTTCACACGCACAAAGCATACACCCTGAAGCGGAGCCGTGAGCATCGTCCCTTCGCCGATATTGTCGCCGAACAGTTCCTTGACCACCTTGCCGTATTCCTCGGTCATGGGCATGGTGTGGTTCAACTTGAACAGAATCTGGGCGTTCTTCGAGCCGATTTCAAAGGCCTTGGGGTCCGGGATTCGGGAATCGACGATTTCTTCTTTGCAGTCCATAAGTGCTCCTTGTTTGCGCATTTTTGTTGTTTACACCTGAATTATAGGTTGTTTTGTGCCGAATTCAAATGGCAAGTTATGGGCTAGTGCAAAATAAGCGACAAATGTTTAGAAAGTGCAAATTATTTTGTATATTTTACGGCATGAAACCAGCCGCCCACAAAGAAGATTTGCGCATCAGGCGCACCAAGGAATCCATCTACACGGCGTTCAAGCAGATGGTCTGCGAAATGCCCTACGAAAAGATTACCGTCAAGGCGCTCGCCGACCGCGCCATGATCAACCGCAACACGTTCTACCTGCACTACGAAAGTACCGACGACGTGCTCCGCGAGATCCAGGCGGGTTACATGGAGCGCTATATTGAGCTCGTGAAGGACTACAACTACCTCGACAACCAGAGGGAAATCGTGCGCTCTTTTTTCGAGTTCATGGAATCACAAGACGAGTTCTTCAAGAAAATTACCTGCGACAGCCGCCTGGACTACGTGCGCGAACCCATGCAGCGCAAGGTCTTGGCCCACACCCATTCCAAAACGACGCGACTCCACACCAAGCAGGTCTGCATCCAGAATATCGTACGGGCGTTCAACAACACCACGCTCGCGCTATACCGCCAGTGGGTGCAAGACGGCCGCAAAATCCCGCTTAAACAAATGATTGAACTTGCCGCGACCCTCATGGAAGGCGGCATCAAGGCTTTCGCAAACAGGGAGTAAAATAAGGCGTTCCATTGCCTAGTCCCTGAACCAACGAAGGAGTGCGAGGAGGATCCTTACCCCCACCTATGCCTTCAAAGCATATCTTTTATGCGAAATAAGTATTTTGATTTGTTGCGGGATTTGGTTATTTTTAGGGCATGAGGTGGTTCAGTTTCTTGTTCGTTTTCCTGTTCATGGCGTGTTCGAGCGATGCTGCGTCGCAGGCTGTGCCGAAGGTTTCAAGCAAAGGAGATTCAAGCGTGCAGAGTAGCAAAGGGGCTGCCCCAACGATCAAGTTGAATTCGGGTTTCGATATGCCGATTCTCGGGCTTGGCACTTGGACTTTGCGCGGCAAGGTGGCTGAAGACGCAGTCTATGTCGCCATCAAGAACGGGTATCGATTGATTGATACGGCAAAATATTACGACAACGAAGAAGCCGTGGGTAGGGGAATCCGCCGGGCGATTGACGATGGGCTCGTGAAGCGCGAAGATTTGTTCGTGACGTCGAAACTGGTGCCGTGGAGCAACTCCTTGGACGAAGACATCGACGACTCACTCGAAAAACTGGGGCTCGAATATATTGATTTGATGCTGTTGCACCAGCACGGGAGCGATGCCGAGGACAAGGCGGTTTACAAGGCTATGGAACGTGCTGTGAAGGCGAAGAAGATCCGTTCCATCGGCATATCGAATTACTACACCGAAAAGACGGCGAAGCGCTTTTTTGCCGATTTCGAAATCAAACCTGCCGTGGTGCAGAACGAGAACCATGTATTTTACCAGAACACGGACTTCAAGGAATACGCAAAACGCTATGGCGCTGTGGTGGAATCTTATTACCCGCTGGGCGGGCGCGGCCACACCGAAGACGTCTTGGGGAACAAGGTTGTCGCAAAGATAGCGAAGGCTCACGGGAAATCGGCCGCACAGGTGGTGTTGCGCTGGCATGTGCAATCGGGCTATATTGCCATTCCGGGCTCCAAGAACCCTGACCACATCGCAGAAAACATATCAATTTTCGACTTCGAGTTGACAGACGAAGAAATGAAGCAAATAGCCTCCTTAAATACGGGACACCGCTACGAGAATTGGTGAAAATCGTCAAAATTTTAGTCAAACTGGATAAAAAAGTATGTTTTTTATCCAATACAATGCATTTATTGAATAAAAAAACGTTTTGGGGCTAAATTTTTGTATATTATCCCCTAGCGGATTTCCGCCTGCAAGCCACGTTCGACTAGAAAAGTCGGCTATTTGGTATATCCCCAATGGAAATTGGGGTTTTAATCCATCAACTAGTTCCATTTTGGAACTAGTTCAAAAAGAAGGTCGTCGGGTGGTAAAGCGTCCCGTAACGCTTTACAATCTCGATATGATTATTTCTGTGGGCTTTCGAGTCAATACGCAACGCGGTATCAAGTTTCGCCGCTGGGCAAACCAGGTTCTCAAGGAATACATGCTCAAGGGTTACGCCATAAACCACATTTTAATTCAAAATAGCCCCACTATTCACTTGACGCATAGCGAATTTATTATATTCTCCCCCAAAAGGGGCTTTTTATGTTTGTCGAGACCTACATTTTGCGATTGCTGGCCGGGTTCCTGGAATACGGGACACTTTCTGCCGTTGCGGACAAGCTCTACACTTCGCAGCCGGCGGTGAGTCGCGCGTTCAAGAAGCTGGAAGACGAAATAGGCGCACCTCTCTTTGAGCGCAAAAAGAACCGCATCGAGCTGAACGAGAAGGGACGCACGGTTGCCGAATACGCGAAGCGCATCATGGACTTGCAAAGCGAGATGATGGAAAAGGTGAGCCCGCAGGGGGCGGGCACGCGCACGTTCTCCATCGCGTCGGTGGCCATTCTCCCCGCCATGCGCATGGTGCAGGAACTGCAGGAGAAATACCCCGGCGCGCAGGTCACTTACGAGATCATCGACAACGAGGCGGGCGTGCTGAAGGCGCTGAACGAAGGCACAGCGGATATCGGCATCACGCTTAAGGCCCCACGTGCAAAGAAGTACCGTGCCGAAAAATACATGCAGGAGCGGCTCTCGATCGCACTTCCCAAGAAGCACCCGCTTGCCAAGCGAAAATCCATCCGGCTCCGGGAACTCAAGGGCGAGACCATCATCCAGCGCAGCAACGTAGGGTTCTGGGAGCAGGTCAAGCGCAAGAAGATTCCCGACGCCACCTTCATCAAGCACGACAGCACGAAAGGCATTTCAAAGCTCATCGAGCAGTCTTCGCTGTTGACATTCGTTTCGGACCAGAAGTTCGATTACGACATTCCCAAGAGCCGCAAGATTGTGCCGCTCGCCGACCGCGAAATGAACGTGGAATTTTTCAAGGTGACGCTGGCATAGAATCTATTTCCCGCTGGTCGCCTTATCGCCAAACAGCGTGCGGGCATTGCCTTCAAGAATCATATCGTAATAGGGCGCAAGGTCGGCCTCTTTTTTCAGGTATGCCTTGAGCCGTTCGATGCTCGCGGTTAGCACCTTGGGTGCCACGTAGGGATAATCGGAGCCGTAAAGCAGGTGGTCGAGCGTGGTGATGGTAAGCATCATGCGGATGGTCTCCGCGGAGTGCGCTCCGGCAAGGTCGTAATAGAGCGAGGCCAGGTTCTTTTCCCAGTCGATTTTCCCGATGAGCTTGTTCTGCTGCATCACGGGAATCAGCGACTTCATGCGGGGCAACGCGAGCGGGAGATACGCGCCGCAATGGGGCACCACCACTTTCACGTTCGGGTAGCGAGCCAGCACGTTCCTAGAAATCATGTTGGTGACGGCACGGGTCGTTTCGGAAAGGTACTCCTGCATGGCAAGCGGGGTCTGCTTCATTACGTCATTATTGACGGGCTCCGGCCTGTGAGGGTGCAGAATCACGACGGCGTGCTTTTTATTCAGGTAGTCAAACAGGGGGTCCAGTTCGGGTGCGCCCAGGTACTGCCCCTTTACGTTGGTCGCAAGCTTGACGCAGTCGGCCTTGAGCGTATCGAGGGCGTAAGCCGCTTCGGCGATGGACTTTTTCACGTCGGGCAGCGGAAGTGCCGCGCAGTACATGAACCGACCGGGGTGTTGCTTTTTCAGGGATGTTCCGACCTCGTTCACCTTGCGGATGATTGAGGCGCTTTCGTTCGCGTCGCCGAAATAGGGCTGCGGGGCAGCGAGCGTCAAAACAGAGGTTTGCACCTGGGCTTCGTCCATCCATTTCAGGTGGGCGCTCACGTCCCATTTGGGGAGCGGAAAACCTTCGTCCAGCAGAGCGTTATGCTTTTGCAAATTGGCCAAATAATCCGCTGGAATCACGTGGGAATGAACGTCGATGGCACCGCCGGCAAAGGCGGCCGCGGCCAGGGAGGTTGTCAAAACAACGCTTGCAGCTAAAAGTTTTTTGAAATTCATAGAACGTCTTCCAGCCATTTTTCGATTTCTTCGCGACTGGTACCGATGGCGAAGCGCTTGCTTTCGAGCCAGGTGGAATTGGGCGTGAGTTCCTGCAGCAGCTTGGCGCTTTGGCCCAGCGGGCTTGAAGCCGACGTGCAGAAGGTGAGCAAGGTCTTGCCCGAAAAGTCGTAGCTTTCGAGGAACGTGCTTATGATGCGGGGAGCAATCCCGTGCCATATCGGGTGCGCGATGATGACGGTATCGTACTCGTCCATGTTCTCAACAGCGGTTGCGATTTCGGGGCGGGCAGATTCGTCTTTCTGTTCGCGGTCGGCACGGCAGTCCGTATAGTAGGCGATGTCTTCGTCGGTGTAAGGAATTTTCGCGGTGATTTCGAATAATGTTGCGCCTAGGTATTCCGCAGCATATTCGGCCAGTGGCTTGGTGTTGCCCGTTCTGGAGAAGTAAGCCACGAGTGTTTTGCCACGGGGTTTAGTCGCCGTTGTCGTGGAACTGGATGTCGCCGAACTTGAATTGGCCGAACTGCTCGAAACGGTTGATTCCGAACTTGAAGAAGTTTCGTTCTTTGAAGTCGCGGAGCTTGAAGTCGCGGAACTTTTGCCATCTTGCGAGACACTGGATTCGACAGCTTCTTCAGTGCCTGCGGGAGAAGACGAGCCATCGTCGGAACACGCAGCAAAGAGGCTCAAAAACAGAGCCAGTAGCAATGTCGAAAACAACGCGGGCGATTTCATCGGACTACTTCCTGATGAACTTTTCGTCGGTCTTGGGCATGGTGTTGTCGGGCGTGAAACGTTCGACAGTCATTTTCAGGTCGTACTTGTCGCGGAGTTTCGCGATGGTCTTCATCATGGGAGATGCGTGGTGCACGTCGATGGCGGCCTGGTTTTCCCACGCGTCAATCAGTAAGATGGTCTCGGGATCGTCCAGCGACTGGAAATATTCGTAGCGGATGTTGCCCTTCTCGGCACGGATTTTCGCCACCGTCCCGCTAGAAACCATCTCTTCGGCGAACTTCTTTGCCGCCCCGTTCTTACCCGTATAGCGCAGGTTTACCGTAATGTTGCCCATGGCACTCTCCGCAAACACGCTCGCAGCGAGCGCAAGGATTGAAAATAGTGTTAAAAATTTGAGTTTCATTTTGCCACTCCGAAATGTTTCATATATAATATAAATATTTTCGGAGCATGCGCAAAATGCTTAATTTTCATGCTCAGTATGCGCGGGACGCATAGTGGAAAATTATATTCTCACGCTGAGCACGGCGCCTTTGGTGTCGTCGTAGAATAGCGGGGCGATGGTGACCTTGGGCGGGGTCTGCTTTTCGCCGACTTTTTCCTTGTAGAACACGCTACCGATGTACCAGCCGATGGAAGCTCCCATCAGGGTGCCCGCGACGGCGTCGGAGAACCAGTGGGCTTCGCCTTTTGCGCCGAGCACCATGCTTGTCGCGATATAGCCCGCATACAGGGCGCAGCCTGCCACGACAAGAGGCTTGTCGCGGTTGTAGCTTGCGATGCTCATGGCCATGGCAGCGTTGGTCATGGAATGCCCCGAGGGCCAGCCGTAAAAGACGCCGCGCCTAAAAAATCCCCACTTGAAATCGCGGGAACGCTCGCCGCTATTGAGTTCCGCGTCAGGGTGTTCGCGTGCCGAAATCGCTTTGAGGATGTTGTTGTAGAGGAACGCCACGGCGGTGGCCTGCACGGCGACGGCACCGGTGTTGTTCAGCGCTCGGTTATCGCTGATAAAGTACATGTAACCGGGGACGAGTATCGGGAAGAACGTCCCCATCATCATGCCGGGAGTGAACGCGATGCCGTAAACAAGCTGGTCCTGACGGGCCGCAAAACGGGCCACCATCAGGTCGTTGTTTTCCATCGAGAACTTGTACGTGAGCGCACCGCCGAGCATGTGGAATCCGAGCGGCCAGCCGAACGCACTCAGCAGCATGTTATGGCCCAAGTGATCGAACGGAGAAAGCTTTGGCGCGGTATCGACATTCGCCGAGGTTACTGCGGAATCTGCTTCGACAGCAGCGGAACCCGTGGCACAGGCAAAAGCCCAAACCACCATCCAACGAAGCGCTATTTTGTCTAGACGAAAAATCAAGATTTGACCTCGTTTATTATTTCGAGAGCGCCTTCACCCATTTGCGGACAACGGTTTCGGAATCCTTGACCTTGCTTCCGCGCACAGAAAGGGCGGTTTTCTTGTCGAATGCGGCGCCCTTCGCCTGCATCAGCTTTTCGAGCGTAGGTAGGCTCCCGGCACCGTCAGAGGAGCCCTCGTGAGAGAAAAATGCATAGACATTTTTGCCTTGCAAGTTCGCCTGCTTCAGGAATGTCATCACGGGCATCGGCACGTCGTACCACCAGACCGGAAAGCCGACAAACACGGTCTTGTAACGTTCCATTTCTTTGTCGCTCAAGGAGAGGTTTATCTCGGGATAAATATTTCCGTCCTTTTCCTTTTTGGCGACATCGACTGTTTCGTTGTAGCTAACAGGGTATTCTTCCTTGCGCAAGATGCGGGCGTAATCGGCTCCGACTTCGTCGGCAATCCAGTGCGCCATGCTCCGCAGGTGCCCAGACCAGGTGAAATACACCACCAGCACATCGCCTTTTTTCGAGAAATCCGCATCGGCATTCTGGTCGGTCCTGTTGCGTTCGGCGCAGCCTGTCAAGGAGAGCAGGGCCAGCGCAAGCGTTAAGACAAGAGTAAAAATTCTAGCGAGTTTTTTCATGGAATGTTCCTTTTGGCCTATCTTTCTTAAATACAAATTAGATAAAACATCACCGATTCGCAATAGTAAAATTACGGCTAGAATTAACGATTTTACGGTTCGGAAATTTATATATTGTCAACATGAAAATTGTTCCTTACAACCCAAAGTACCGCAAAGACTTTGTCGAAATGAACCTGGCGTGGATTTCATCCATGTTCAAGGTGGAACCCGAAGACGAACGCGAACTTTCAAGTGTCGAGACCGCCATCGCGGCAGGTGCGGAAATCTTTTTCGCCGTTGACGACAGCGACAACGTAATGGCATGCTGCATGATCGCCCCTCGCGATTCCGGGGAATGGGAAATCATGAAATTCGCCGCCAAGGGCATGTACACGGGAACCGGTGCGGGCAGCGCCTGCCTCAAGGCCTGTATCGAGTACGCCCGCGAAAAACAGGCGAAAAGCATCGTTCTCGTTTCCAACCGCAGGTGCACGCATGCAATTCACTTATATGAAAAATTCGGCTTTGCGGAAATCCCCGTCAACAAGGAAAAATTCCCCTACGACCGTGGCGACATCTCCTTTGAAATGAAATTATTCGAGTGATTCGTCAAATCCTTCATCAAAGAAGTTTCGTCACCACCTCACCGATATCGCTATCGATGCTTATCGAGCGGGTTCCGATGTCGTCGGGAGCGTAGGCCTGTCCGTAGTTGATGCAGGCGTAGGTGGCGTTCGAATTCAATGCGGTCATTTGCCAGAACGGGTACTTGATGATTCCGGGGGTGTTCATGCCTACGCCCAGTTCCAGGAACAGCACGTTTCCGCCGCGCATGGCGTTATACCTGTCAAGAAATTCGCGGTAACGTTTTGCAGCACGATGCCAGCCGTCGTCTTCTACGAAGGTGGAATCGGAACGCAGGTTCATGGACATGGGGCGGCCGCAAATGGGACACCTGGGCAACAGTTCCGCAGGGACGGTCATGGCGCCGAACAATCCCGTTTCTTCCGAAAATTTCTGGGCATCGAACATGGCACGAATCTGCTTTTCGTTGTCGTAGGTGCAAAAGTGGCATGGCTTACTGCATTGGAAAAGCCCGTAATCGCCCTGGGTGTAAAAAAGCCGATCCTTGTCAAAGCCCGCCTTTTGAAAACAGTGGTCCACGTTGGTGGTAAGGACAAAGTAATCCTTACACTGTAGGATTTTCAGGAGGTTTTCGTAGACGGGTTTCGGGGCGGCCATGTAGCGGTTTATCATGACATAGCGGCTCCAGAAAGCCCACTTTTCTTCGGGTGTGCCGTAAGGGAAAAAACCGCCGGAATACATGTCCGAAAAGCCGTACTTTACAGAAAAGTCAGCGAAGTACTTGACAAAGCGTTCCCCGGAATAGGTAAATCCCGCCGATGTCGAAAGTCCAGCGCCCGCGCCCACGACGACGGCATCCGCCCTTGCCAGCGCCTCTTTCAGTCTCGACACTTCGGCAGAAAAATCATCCGTTGAACTTTTCGAAAATCCGCGCATAGATAGCCTCGTCCTTTTCGCTGAAAACGTTAAAGACAACCTTCATGGGGCTTTGTGTACGGCGCTTCCATTCCAGCACCGTATCCACCGCGATTTGGGCGGCACGTTCCGGCGGAAAACGGAATACGCCTGTGGAAATGCAGCAGAAGGCGACGGATTCCACGCCGTTCCGGGCCGCAACTTCGAGACAGTTCCTATAGCACGATTCCAGCAACTCGCAGTCCCGTTCCGTAAGGCCGTAGCCCACGATTGGCCCCACCGTGTGCAGCACGTATTTGCAGGGCAGGTTGTAGGCCGGCGTGATTTTCGCCTGTCCCGTAGGTTCGGGGTGCCCTTGCCGTTTCATCAGGGCGTCGCAAGCGCTACGGAGGCGGACCCCCGCGAAGGTATGGATGCAGTTGTCGATACAGCTGTGGCAAGGCTGCCAGCAACCCGTCATGCCGCTGTTGGCCGCATTCACGATTGCATCCACCCTGAGAGTGGTGATGTCGCCGCGCCACAGGAACAAGTAATCGCCAAACAGGTCGGGCGCACCCGCACTGAACCGCCTGCCAACACTTTCGATGTCCGCGACATCCGTTATTCCGCGGTCACGGATGGATTCCTGCAGGTATTCGTCCTGAATCCTGTAGAATTCATCGCTTGCGGGGGCGGTCTCCCGCACGTTCA
Source organism: Fibrobacter sp. (assembly GCA_017412605.1). Classification (GTDB taxonomy): domain Bacteria; phylum Fibrobacterota; class Fibrobacteria; order Fibrobacterales; family Fibrobacteraceae; genus Fibrobacter. Next base: position 94,634 of record JAFPWY010000009.1, read on the forward strand.
TCAAGGAACGTAGCAGGATTTTCTGTCCTTCGGCGTCCGCGGGGATGGTCGTGCCGCTGTACCTGGGACTTTCCGCCAATAGATACTTTATCAGGAATAGTCTGCGCTCTGCTTGGTTCATGTTTCCTCCCGGACGGTTCAGGAGCGGTCTTGAGTTGTGCGGCGAGGCCCTTCAGGGTCGTCTTCTCCAGTTCCATTTCCAGAGCCGTCTGCGCCGAATTCAGGGCCGGGTCCAACAGGCGATGGATGTTCCTGCCTACGGGGCACAGCGGATTCGGTTCCGGGTGGAAACTGAAGACGATCCGTTCCTCGTCGTTATCGTTGATGGCCTTGTAGACATCCAGGAGCGTTATCTTGTCGGCTGGCTGCGCAAGGTGAGAGCCCCCTACGCCAGGAGCCGTCTCAACCAGGCCCGCCTTTTGCAACTGCAAAAGGACCTTGCGGATGATGACCGCATTCACGCCGGTGCTGCCCGATATGAATTCCGAGGTCACCCGCTCCGCCCCCTCGAAGAAGTGGATACAAAGCAAGGTGTGGACCGCTGCCGTAAAACGAACGCTGACTTTCATAATCCGCAATTTAACAATTGTTGCGTGCGTTCACACGCACCTTGGTCTATTTGTAGAACATTCCCGCCGTCATGTCCAGGTAATTTTCGCCGGAGTAGTTCGCGAATTCCTGCTTCATGGCGCTCTTGAATGCCGCCGGGTTCACGTTCTTGAGGGCAATATTCTTCATCACCTTCAGGTACTGGATTTTTGCACGGGCATCTTCCAGATTTTCCACCGTGTAGTGTGACGTGAGAATCAGGGAAATTCCGCGGTCGATGTAATCCGTGAGCTGCGCGATGATGGCATCGGCGTGCTTGCTCCCTGCCACGATGGAATGAACGTCGTGGCCCATCATGTGGGTGTAGACAACGTTGATTTCGGGAAATTCGATATCGAATGCCTCCTGGGTCGCGACAATGCGCATGTCGATGCCCGCGAGATTCAAATTCTCGCCTTCGATAAAGTCTGTCGTCGCGTAAATGGAGTTGTCAAAAGCATCGCCAAAAGCCGCCGTGAAATTCTTGACCAGGGCCGCACCTCCCCCGTTATGGTTGTAATCGTCGGCATGGCGGGTGCTGTACACGGGAGCACCCTTCATGAAGGTCGCGCCCGCGCCATGGTAGGCAATCACCGTTCCCACGAATTCTACCGAAAGGCCCTTGATGTAGGCTTCCAGTTCCCTAATGTTGTCGAAGAAACAGGGGGCTTCGACCATGAACATCTTGCCGCCCTTTTCCAGCAAGAAACATTCGTCGGTTATCAGGTCGTTTGTCTTGTAGGCATGCAGCTTGACCGCGCCGAAATCGTAGATTTCCATGACACCCTTACCAAGTTTTACGGTCTTGAAGTTGTTCTTTTCCATTTTGAGTCTCCTTGGGCCATGCCCTTTTTTTATTTTTCGTTGTTCTTTAATTGTTACAACACAAAATATATCCAATTATCGTTGTAATGTCAATAGAACAACTAGAAATTTAAAGTAAAAATTTGGTTACAAAAAAAACAAGGGTTAGTTAGAGCTTTCGCTGTTTATTCCACCGAAAATGTCGCCTTCACGTTCCCTTTGCCGAGGATCTGCTGGAGACGTTTCTTGTTTACGTTGTCGATACGTGCGAGGCGTGTGAAGTTCCAAGAATTCTTGTCGTAGTAGATGGTGATGGAATTGCCCTGGTAAAGGATGATGTCGCCTGCGTCGGTGTCGATTTGCTTGTCGTTGCGCGGGAAACTGCGCGGCAGGTCAGCCACCTTCTCGAAACTGCCGTAGTCGTGCATGTCGAGCGTCATGTCGCCCTGCGCGAGGAATTCGGCGAAGGCCTTGGCCGAGGAATTTTCTTCAAGCGTCGCCGTGAAGGTGGTGTCGTTCACATGGATCTTGAGTTTCATGGGAGCCTCCCCCACTTTAGATGTTGAACCGGCCGATGAACTTGCGGGCACTGCGCCGGGCGTTTTACTGGCGGACGATTTTGGCGTCTGGGTTTCAGGTTGCGTTGAATGGCCCGCGGCATCGCTGCAAGCGACCAGAAAGAACAGCGCTATAAGGACAATGTTTCGCATACACACAATATAAATAATTGCACATGCAATTCAAAATACTTATTTGCTATGACTCACTATGCCTTTTGCGCATAGTGAACCGATGGCGAGAACCGAAACAAGCGTCAAAACGGCACCCACAACTAGGACGATCGAAACACTTGTGGCAATGTCGCCCATGCCGACCAGCGGAGAGACGATTCCGCCCATCAAGAAGCCCGATGCCCCGATGGCTGCGGCTGCGGTGCCTGCATTTGCGCGTTCGGCGTTCAAAGCCAATGCGTTTGCGGGGGGCTGACTCATGCCGAACATGAACGTAAGCCCCATGAAGGCGACCTGCAGAAGCGGGAGTAAAGCGTGCGTCATGAGTACGGCAGCAACAGCAATTGCAAAAACGAACATTCCCGTACCCGCGATTTTCAGGGCCGTGTATTCGTTGCCGACTTTACCCGACAACGCGCAACCGATGGCCGTGAAAACGGCATTCAGCGCAAAGCACAGGCTAAAGCCGACAGGCGAAAGTCCATAGATTTTTTGGTAGATAAAGGGCGAAGACGCGATATACCCGAACAAGATAATCATTGGGAATGTGCATACCAAGAAATACGATACGTAGGCGCGGTTCTTGAACACTTTTGCATACAAGCTAAAGCTCGCAAAAACGGATTTTTTGCTGCGACGTTTTGCCGGGAGCGATTCCTGGAATTTCCCTGACATAAAGAGCAACAGTGCCCCATACAGAAGCAATACCGCGAAAGTCCCCTTCCAGCTCATGAAATTCAGCAAGAATCCGCCTAGCACCGGGGCAATAATCGGGGCGACTCCGTTCACCGCGCTCACCATGGCAAGGAACTTCGTGAGGACGGGACCACGGTAGGAATCCGCCGAAATAGAACGTGCTATCACGATTCCGCCGGACGCCGCCATGCCCTGCAACAAACGAAACACGTTGAAAGTTACGATGTTCGGCGCGACAATGCAGGCAACAGTCCCGCAAACAAAAAGCAACAGACAAACTAGCAACAACTTTTTGCGGCCGTACTTGTCGCTCAGCGGGCCTACAAAGAGTTGCCCCACCGAAAGTCCGAGCATGCTCATGGTGAGGCTCAGCTGAGCCATCGAGGGGCTTGCCGCAAAGTAGTCTGCTAGGCTCGGGAGGGCCGGCAAGTAAAGGTCCGTCACGAAGGGGCCAAACGCCGAAAGCAGCCCAAGCAACAGCATAAGGAACGTGAATTTCTGTTTTCCGCTCATAAATTCCTCTTGGCGAAACCGCACGAAATCGCCATAAAAAAAGCCCGCAAAGCCTTACAACTGGACTTATGCGGGACCGCTACACGTTGATTTCGCAAGCGAATTTAGGAAAAAATTTTTCCGTTGGCAAGTTCTTGACAAAGGCAAAAAATATTTTTATTTATGGGCACGAAATTTCATTGCGTATAATGGTTCAGCGTGAAACTCAAACATCAGGGTTTTGCGCCTTTTTTATTGCGCAGGGCCCGCAACAAAAGAGGTTAAAATGGACTTTTACATGAAACTCCCGCGCGGCAAACGCGAATTCACCCTTTTTCTCGTGACGCTTTCGATTATCTCGATGAACATCATCGCGCCGCTCATCACCTGTTTCGAGATGGGCTTTAGCATGGAAAGCTGGGCGCACGTATTCCCGATTATGCCGATACTCTGGCCGTGCGTCATCGCGACGGTGCTTGTCACATATAAGCCTGCGGCGTTCCTGACTTCAAGGCTCACGCAGAAAGGCGACAGTTTCCATGCGGTGATTACACTCAACATCATGTGCACGGTTTTCCTGATGTCCATCATCTTGACGATTGTAGGTACCTGGGTCGGAAACCGCGAAATTACAATGGAGCCGCTGGTAAACTTCTTTTACAAGTGGCCTCGCAACTTTGCCATTTCGCTTGCGGCAGAAATCTTGATCGCGCAGCCGATTGCCCGCCGCGTGATGTTTGGTCTGCACAAGTACCGCGACGCACGCCGGGAAGTCACTGTTTCTAACTGAGCCGGAAATAATTTTATCTATCTTTTCGTTTGTGACAGGCATCGAAGAACAATTCAACGGCAAGAAACTCCTTGTCAAGAAACTCATTCCGTTCGGGTTCACGAAGGAAGGGTCTAACTATGCGCTCGTCCGCGAAATACTTGGCGGGCAATTCCGTCTGGAAATCAGAGTGGGACGGGGCAAGAAGGTTTCAGTCAAGATCTTCGACAACGATTCCGGCGAAGAATACCTGCTGTTTTCGGTGCTGTCAGTGCAGGGAGCCCTCGTGGGCCGCATCCGCAAAGAAGTTTCCGCTATTACGGATAAATTCATCAGCGAATGTTTCGAGACGCAGATTTTCAAAAGGAAATTAGCAAACGACCTGATTGGCTACGCGGAGCAAAAATACGGAGACAAGCCCGAATATCTGTGGGAACGGTTTCCGCAATTCGCCGCCATCCGCAAGCACGAAAACAAGAAATGGTATTGCCTATTGGGGACTGTCGAAAAATCAAAAGTTGGCCTCAAAAGCGACGAGATTATCGAAGTGGCGAACTTCAAGATAGTCCCGAAGGAATTGTCAGGACTCCTAAAAAAGGTCGGCTACCTCCCCGCATACCACATGAACAAGAAAAGCTGGGTAACGGTCATTCTTGATGGGACTGTGTCGCTAACCGAAATCAAGAAATTGCTGGATAAAAGCTACACGCTGGCGTGAAAAACGGCCCGCAATTCGCAGGCCGCTTTTTGTTTAATGTTGAATTCACTTTTACTTCAAGTTCGTCTTGAAGAATTCGTTCAGCTTTTCGAAGGGGATTTTTTCCAGGTTGTCGTAGAGGTCCACGTGGGAGGCTCCGGGGATGACGAGGAGTTCCTTGTTGCCGACGGTCTTGCTCCAGTTCTTGGTGGCGTCGAGTTTTGCGGGGACGTTTGCCTTCTTGCCGGTCATCTTTTCGAATGCGCCTTCGCCGAAGTAGCGGCTGTGGGCCTTTTCGCCGTGGATGATGAGCACCGGGTTACGGATTTCGTCGGCGTATGCGAGGAGCTTCGTGTTCATGAGCGAGGTGCCTGCGGAGGCGGCCCAGCCCTTGTTGCTGTTGAGGGAGCGCTTGTGGTAGCCGCGCGGGGTCTTGTAGTAGGCGTAGTAATCCTTGACAAAGTAAGGTGCGTCGTCCGGAAGCGGGTCCACCACGCCGCCGGCCAGGTCGTAGGTACCGTTCTTGAAGTCCTTGGTGCGCTGGGCCATCAATGCCTTGCGGGCCTCGTTGCGGGCGTCGGCGTTGTTTGCCGCATCGAAGTAGCCATTTGCGGATACGCGGCTCATGTCGTACATGGTCGAAGCAACCGTCGCCTTTACGCGGGTATCAATGCCGGCAGCGTTAATCGCCATGCCGCCCCAGCCGCAAATGCCGATGATGCCGATGCGTTCCGGGTCAACGTCGTCGCGGGTCGAGAGGAAATCCACGGACGCCATGAAATCTTCGGTGTTGATGTCCGGGCTGTTCATGTAGCGCGGTTCGCCGCCCGATTCGCCGGTGAACGACGGATCGAAAGCGATAGTCAGGAATCCGCGTTCAGCCATGTGCTGGGCGTAAAGGCCGCTGGACTGTTCCTTGACGGCACCGAACGGGCCAGAGACCGCAATCGCGGGGAACTTGCCGTTCACCTTGAGGCTCGTGTCCTTGGGCACGAACATATCGGCGGCGAGTTCAATGCCAAAGTGGTTCTTGAAAGTGACCTTGGAATGTTCAACCTTGTCGCTCTTGGGGAATACCTTGTCCCATTCGGCGGTGAGCGTGAGCTTGTTCATATTTTCGTCCTTTGTCTGTTGTGCTGCTTCTGTTGCCGGTGCGGCGGTTTTGGCCGCATCCTGTGCGGCGTTGTTTTCTTTTTCGGGGCAGCATGCCATCAGGGTGCATGCGGAAACCACGGCGAACGCCGCTTTCAAGAATTTAGATTTCATGAGTTATCTCCTTGTTGTTAAACTTTCTTGCCCATGGCAAAAACTTTTTTCAAGAATGCCGTTCGTTCCTTGACATCACCGGGATTTTCGGCTCCCGTAGCGCAGAGGGCACCCTTGAGCTTCACGCCATCAAAGCAGGCAATCCACCCGCTGATACCGCGCTTCGCGATATTCATCGCCTTCTTGTCGGTATCAGCCGCGGCGGTGAGTAGGTAAATCTCGCGGAACTTGTAATCACTTGAATAAAGAGAATTCGCGCGATCAAGCATGGTCTTGAGCTGGCCGCTCATCTCGTAATAGTAAATCGGCGTCGCGAACACGATGACTTCGGCCTTCTTCATCTTCTCGGTGATGGCGTTCGCATCGTCCTTGATGACGCACTTGCCCTTCTTTTGGCAAGCAAGGCAACCCGTGCAGAAAGCAATCTTCTTGCCCCGCAGCGAAACAAAATCCACCTTGTTGCCCGCCTCGGCGGCACCTTTCGCAAATTCCTGCGCCAATGCCTCGGAATTACTCATGTTGTGCAAACTGCTCGAAATCACTAGAACGTTTTTCATAATTGGCTCCATTTTCCTTTACGTTCCTAATATAACTAAACGCCTCTGCAATAGCAATTACTTATTTATTATGGTTTGCTATGCCTTTTAGGCATATAGTATATAGAAAATAAGCAATTGTTAAACCCCTGCTTTTAAGTTATTTTTAACGCATTCAATAGGATGGCAACATTTCTGCCAGAATATCGTAGCAATCCTGCAGTTACGCTCTCAAGCAATTTAGAGGAATGACATATATTCCGTCTGGACGCCGGTACGCGGGACCCGTAGCGGTGACAATCGCCATAAAGGCCATATTCGGGTCGTTGACATCATTCTTTAATTTGATCAGGTTCGCAACACCTTCTTCAACGAGTTTATCGCCACCAAGTTTGATTTCAATGGCGCCCCATTTCCCCTTGCCGGTATGGACAACGGCATCGCATTCCAGCCCGCGGCTATCTCGGTAATGTTTGACGTTTCCGCCAAGCAGGCTCGCATAGATGCTCAAATCGCGCACGGCCAAATCCTCAAAGAATAGGCCAAAGGATTTCAAATCAGACATTAGATCATCAGGAGAAATATCAAGTGCCTGGCATGCGATGGATGTGTCGACAAAATGCCTTGTGGGTGTGGTGCGCACGACAGCCTTGCTGCGGAGGTTGGGGTTCCAGGCTTCAATGTCGCTGATGATGAACAAATCCTTGAGTGCATCCCAGTAGTCATCGAAGGTCTTTGTGTCCATGGTCCGGTTATTCGATTCGGTTATGTCTTGAATGATTGTCCTGTAGGCGGCTTCGGTAGAAATGTTTCGGGCGTAGCTGCGCAAAATCATCCGCAGAACTTCGGGTTTCTTGTTGCGGAATTTTTCATTCTCGCTTATATCGAAATTAAAAAGGCCATTGTAATAGTTTGCCGTGACATCGAGAGCAACGCTTCGGTCGTCAAGAATCGAAAGGGGCCAGCCGCCACGGCAAGTGTAGAAAGCCATGTCTTTCAGGGAATGCTTTTCGTTTGTGTCATATACATTGGGAGCATCACTAGAAAAAAGTTCCGCAAGTGAAACGGACCCGGTGGAATCGCCGGATTCAAAAAGTGACATAGGGCGCATGGGGAGCGTCACGATGCGGCCTGCGCCGGAATGGTGAATCTGGCTTTTGTCGGCAGGGGTGGAGCTGCCCGTCAGAATGAACTGTCCAAAACCGGGATTTTCATCGGCCCACGCCCTGACCTCGTCCCAAAGTTCGGGGACGGTCTGCCATTCGTCGATAAGCCTTGGCTGTTCGCCCAAAAGCGTGTTGTGCGGTTCCATTCGGGCCAATTCGATGTTCCGGCGTGTGGCGAGGCGAACATTGCTTTTCGACATACGAAGGCAGGTTGTGGTTTTTCCGCAGAATTTAGGCCCAGCGACTAGAACCGCGCTACTGGACTTAAGCAATCGCTCAATTTGGCTTTCGATGTATCGGGGGCGATAATTGTCCATTTTGAACCTCTTTTTGACCTAAATATACAAAATTCCCAAGATTGTTGAATAACAATTCCCAAGATTGTTGTGTTTTTATTCCCAAGATTGTGAAGATTTTGTAAAAATTTTAAGTTTTGGCGCACAACCAACTTTGGAACCTTGGGTGGGACTGTGTTTTCGCCCTTAATTCACAATTTTGCCGCAATTCCTTGTTTCTTGGTCAGGGTGCGGTCGCCATGGTCCATGTTCCACTTGCTGATGACCGTCTCGGGATTGCATACGCCATAAAGGTTGGCGTAAACCTTGCAATAGTCATGGAACCCAGCCATAGACCGTTTTGTTTCATGCACAATTTCAATAAATTCCTCAGGAACAACCAAGGTCAAGTTTTCTTCATCCGTTCCAAAAAGGAACATAAAACCTATGGACAAATTCTGTTCTACGAACTTGAACACGCGCTCGTCAATGTTCGGGAAGTTGAATTTCGCAGGATAATCTTTCGGGAACATTTCCTTAAAGGGAGGCATATTCGCGCTTTTATCGAGCCAAAGGTCTAAGAATAGCGAAAACTCAAAATCACCGGAATACTTGACAAAACTCTCAAATATTTTGGGCAAGCATTCAAAAGCTTTGCAAGATGCTATGACGGAATCGGTTCTTTGTGGATGCAGTTCGTTTCACGGAGCAAACGACTACGGTAGTGTTTCGGCAAAGAATTGATGTTCATTTTTAAAACCTTCTGAACCACTTGTTGAATACGGGGTCGCTGATATAGAGGCCCGTTTCTCGCTGTTCTACTATATCTCGATCTATCAAAGCCTTCTTTATCCGAGGAATGTTCGACTTGGTTCCGAGGCGATAGGTTTCCAACACCTCCTGCGACAGGAAACCATTATGAATTCCCGCAGCAATCGCCCGGAGCATATTCATCTGGTAGCTGGAAAGCCCTTCCGTCTGCTGCATAAAGAGCGCCGCGTTCTGGGCGATAAGTTCGTTCATGGAAACATCAATTATTTCTGAAGATACCTCACGCTCAGTGTGCAGCATTACCAACCAGGCAAGCTGTTGCACATAAGAAGAATAATTTTCCACCTCGCTGCAAATTCTTGAAGCCAAATCTTTATCAATGCGAAGTCCCTGTTTTTTGAATTTATCGCAAATAAAGGGAACCCAATTTTCAGTTGAAATGACGCCCAAGTAAATGGCATCGCCAAACTGGTAAAAAGGCATGCTCTTGTTTTGGAAGATGTTCGTTAGCAGATGCTTCTTGCTACCAAACAGGCAATACGAAACATTCTGCTGCAACTGCCATGCGCCACGAAGCCGTTTCTGTACAGAGAGCGAATCAGGAAATTCGCCAATCTGTTGAAACTCGTCGATGCAAACGACAATGCGTTTCTTTTGCTTTTTCGCAATATTTTCAGCCAATTCCAAAATCTGCTCAGGAGCATACTCCTTCGGAGTGATGCCCAACGAAAGCGAAAATTCAGAAGTCGGATCCGGCCCCATACTGATTTTAGGCGATACCCTGCTCAAAAAGTTTTTAGCATTTTGAAGGATAGAATCGATTTTTGATGAAGTCTGCTGCAAAACAGCAGTCGCAAGCTTATTGTAGAAATCGTATTCGCTGCGGCAATCAAAAATGTCCAAATAAACGACTGTGGCCTTTTTCGGATTCACCAAGCGGCCAACATGGCGAACCAGGGAGGTCTTGCCGATACGACGATTAGAGATAAGCAAGGTGTTTACCCCGTGCTCAAAATTCGCCTTGAGCCTTTTGGTCTCAGCTTCGCGATCCGTAAAGTTTTCGCCCTCAACCGCATAACCATATATAAAAGCGTTGTTCATAGGAACCTCCGCCTATAATATACATTATTTTTCATCGGTACACAAGGTTGTGTACCAAAAAGTACACAAAGTTGTGGTCCACAAGGTTGTGTACCAGAAGGAAGGCCTCATTTCGCCCAAATTGGCTTAAAAAGCGTACCAAACCAACCATTTATGCTTTTGAGGCATAAATAATATATATTTATGCCTATGGAACTACGGACTCTTAAATACTTTTTGGCGGTGGCCGAGCAGGAAAGTTTTTCGCAGGCGGCGAACAACGTGCTCTTTGTGACGCAGCCGACGCTCTCACGCCAGATGCAGGAACTTGAAGAAGAAATCGGGGCGCAGCTCTTTGTGCGCAGCAACAAAAAGACGACGCTCACCGAAGAGGGTTTGCGTTTCAAGAAGCGTGCGCAAGAAATCATGGAGCTCGTGAAGCATACCCAGAAGGAATTCGCCGAATCGAGCAAGGAAGAAATCGCAGGCGACGTGTATATCGGCGGCGGCGAGACGAAGGCGTTCAGCATTATCGCGGCGGCATGCAAGCGTATGCAAAAGGTGCATCCGAAAATTTGCCTGCACATCACCAGCGGCAACGCCCAGGACGTGACCGAGAAACTGGACCAGGGGCTCTTGGACTTCGGGCTTTTAGTGGAGCCCGTTGACAAGTCGAAATACGAATTCGTGGAACTCCCCGCTAGGGACACGTGGGGTTTACTTGTCCGCAAGGATAGCCCGCTCGCGAAAAAGGGTTTTGTGACGGTCCGCGACTTGGAGCACATTCCGCTGCTTGCTTCGAGGCAGACCATGAAGATGCGTGAATTTTCGGGGCAGCTCGGGCGCGAACTCAATTCACTCAACGTCATTGCAACATACAATCTGATTTATAACGCATCTGTTTTTGTGGAACAGGGACTTGGAGCAGCTTTCTCGCTGGAAGGCCTCGTGAATACGGGCGGCAAGAGCAAACTCGCATTCGTGCCGTTTACGCCATTGCGCACCAGCGGTCTCGTAGTCGTGTGGAAAAAGAATCCCGTATTCAGCAAGCCCGCCGCGCAGTTCCTCAAGTCCTTAAAAGCGGAACTGGAAAAGAATTAAAGATTGCTTCGTCACTACGTTCCTCGCAATGACAATGTTATATTTATAATCAACACATCTATAGAGAACAATCACCATGCTCAAAATCAAAGCCTACAGCGAAAAGTACACAAACGACGCGATTGCAATCTGGAACGACATCGTCGAAGACGGTATCGCATTCCCGCAGAAGGAAACGCTTGACGCACAGACGGGAGACGCCTTTTTCAAGTCACAGTCGTTCACGGGTATCGCCATCGATGCGGACTCCGGTGAAATAGTCGGACTATACATTCTCCACCCGAATAACGTCGGGCGCTGCGGGCACATTTCGAATGCGAGTTACGCCGTCAAGAAGAACAAGCGCGGCCAGCACATCGGCGAATTCCTCGTGAAGGATTGCCTCGCTAAAGCAAAGGAAATCGGCTTCAGGATTTTGCAGTTCAACGCCGTTGTAGCCACGAACACCTCAGCACTCAAACTCTACAAGAAACTCGGTTTTACCCAGCTTGGAGTGATTCCCAAAGGCTTCTTGCTCAAGGACGGGAGCTACGAAGATATCATCCCGCACTATATCGAGCTGTAGGTTCTATGAAGTCCCTCTTGTGCAGCATTTTACTCGCGACGTCTTTCGCCCTCGCACAGGAGGCGGACAGTTCCGCTCAAGAACTTTCACCATTTGATCACCTGGGCCATAACATGCTCGGGAGCGCATTCAGCTGGCCGCTCGGTTTCCACATGTTGGGCGGGGCGCTGACCTACCGCCTTTCCATGGAAGACAAGGACTTGATGGTCGCGCGGTTTGCGGCTCGGCAAAACGAAATCGTCTACGGCATCGCTTTCACTCCCGGAATGCTGATGGGGACTTTCGGGCCCTTCCTTATTCCCGGCTACATGTACTTCATCAGTAACAACAAGGCTCTAAACAATACAGGCGCCGTCGCAGCGCAGGCTACGGCCGTCGCATTCCTCTACAACAACATCCTCAAAGCCGTTTCGGGGCGCGCCCATCCGGACGCAGAGAACAATACCGGCGAACTTTCGCGCGATTTCAAGTGGGGATTCGGCAGGCGCGGCGTATTTTACGGCTGGCCCTCGGGCCACTCCATGACCAACGCATCGCTTGCCATGAGCATCGCAAGCTACCACCGCGATAACCCCTGGGTCGTTGCCGGATGCGGGCTTTACGCAGGCTACATCGCCACGAGCATGGTGCTTGGCGCAAAAGGCGAAGCGCACTGGTTCTCTGATGCCGTGGCAGGCACCTTGATGGGAGCCTCCATCGGCTGGTATATCGGCAATACGTTCTACAAAGAAAAGCAGGGCAAAACAGGCGGCACCCCCAAGGTCACCGTCGCCCCGCTATTCTACGACGACACCAAAGGCGCCGTCGTTTCGTTGATATTCTAATCTTTTCTACACTTACCTAACGTTCACACGCTGAGCCTGTGAACCGACACGGACCATGTAGACTCCAGCCTTCGGAACCTGGATTTCGAAGCTGGCTGCATTGACCAGGCCATTCTGAACGACAACACCTTGCATGTCATAAACGGCGAAGCGTTCACCCGTCATGGAGGTATTCACCTGGATGCGACGGCCCATTGCATAGACTTTCAGGAGGCCTGCACTTATACGAGAAGCGAGCAAGGCATCCTTTTTCTCAACCTCTTTCTTCTTAATCGTAAGACTTCCGTCCTCGATTTTAAACACCACATTCGTATAGTTGATGGATGTGTTCTTGAAGTTCTTCGTTGCAAGGCCCATAGCGTAGGTCTTGGCCTTGGTTCCAGACGCAAGCGAATCACCCTTATAGCTTACGAAATCCACGGAATAAGCCTTAAGACTAGATTTCATATCAAATCCCCGTACAGAATGCTTCTTGCCGTCATATACCACCGTATCTTTATGCCCCTTGACGGTGACAACGATTTTTGTGGTATCCGGATTAATCGTGAACAAGCCATCTTCAACACTCAAAGCGTAATTCGAATTGGCAGCACTATCAATCGAGACATTGATTGCGTACTCACCGGCATCCTCTCCCTTTTCACGAGTCATAGTCACACCCTTCAAGGTATCCTTGGTTCCATTAACCTTGATGAGGCCATCGACAGAGTACTTCAGCTTAGGATCCTTTTTACCGTAAGTCTTGGAGGCGTTAGCCACTGTCAGCACGACAGGCTTCGGCGTAATCACGAGGTTACCGTCCGCGATATCAAAGACCACGTTAGAATAGTTGCCCGAAGTATTCTCGAAGTCCTTCGCCACAAGGCCCATGGGATATGTATCCGCATTGGTCCCCGAGACGAGCGAATCGCCCTTGTAGTTCACAAAATCCAAGGAATAGGCATCATTACCGGATGTCATCTCAAAGCCCTGCACGGAGTGCTTCTTGCCATTATATTCCACGGTATCTGTGGTGCCCCTGACCGAGACCACAATTTTCGTAGTATCCGGATTAATCGAGAAGACACCATTTTTTACGGTCACAGAATAATAAGACGGATTGGCATCAGGATCAACGGTTGCAGAAACAGCATATTCGCCAGCGTCTTCACCCAGTTCACGAGTGAGTTCAACTCCATTAAGTTGATCCTTGACACCGTCGAAGCTCAAAAGGCCCTTAACTGAATAGCTCAATTCCGGGTCATCCTCTCCATAGAACTTGGAAACGGAATCTACAGTCACAACAACCGACTTCGGGACAATCGAGAAGGTCGTATCTTTCAAGCCCGCATAATTACCCTTTCCGGCAAAATGCAGCGAAGCCGTTCCGAGTTCAATATTATTTGAGAAAGAGAGCGTGTAATCAACGCCTTCCTTAAGCAAGGTATACGCATCGTCCATCACCGTTACAACCGGCTTGTTTTCAGAGCCACTATACTCGAGCTTATTCGAAAGCATCATGATTGTCGGAGATATGGCCTTAACATTCGGCAGTGTATCCGTTATGAACCTTTCAACAAGGCCCAGCTTTCTATTCAAAATCACTTCCAGGGAATCTACATATTGATCGTAACTGGACAATCTTAAAGCATCCGGATGATAATGAATTCCCCATACAACACTGTCTGCCACAGAGGCGGTTCTCAAATATTCACGCATTTTTTCAATTTCGGTACTCATGTCAATGTCTTGAGAATAAGTATCCCAAACGCGCCTTACCGCGGCCATGAACATTGGCGACTTGAACAGAGCGTTGTAATAGATGAAATCGCGAAGAGACGAGGTCTGACTTAGCCGAATACCCCAGTCAAAATCCCAGACGGGGCCTGCTTTAAAGAGACCTTTATCGCTCTGATAGGTGAAATAGCAGCTTTTAGGATGCTGCCACTCGACATTATCCATAAGTTCGTTAATCAGCCAGAACTTAGCCCAAGATTCGACATCGATAATTTTCGAATAGCGTTCATCGGGTGCCGAGGCGTTATTCGTATTCATCCCGCTGACATAGTCAGGATAGAGCATCTTCTCCAAATTTTCAATTTTTTCCCTGAATCGAGCCAAGCGGGCATTTCCACCACTCGTCAATGCACCGTTATTATCAACCATATAGTCGTCATTGCTGATCATATACGGCATTTGACGAATCGGAGACTTAAATTTTACAGGTTCGTCATAATAGGAGTCCATTTCGACCAGGAAATCCTTGTCTTCTTCATCCGACATTCCTTTTTTTCCATCATTGATATTTACGCGATTTTCATCAACCTTGATGGCCTCCCCCAGCCAGTAAAGGCCCTTGTATTTACCATTAAGGAACAGGTCTACAAATTTCCCGCGCACAGTATAATCCATTCCGAACTTTTCGCTCAGATAAAAGGCAATATGGTTCTTCAAGAAACTATTGTCCAAATAATTGGCAATCAAAACCCAACGCTTATGTTTGGGCATACCCATAATTTCCTTTTTTTCATTCAATTTAAGCGCATATGGTTTCTTTGCATAGGACCAAGTAGAATTGCCGCGGCCGCGAATGCTCGTTGTCACACCCGCAAAATCCCATTTATCATTCCCTGTGTTAGACAACGAAATGGAAGCATTCTCGACCCAAACCTCTTTTGAAGTAATTTCAACGTTATTAGGGGTATTCACATACAACCGCGGCAGCCCCGTACTGATCACGGCCCCCACCTTAGACTTCAAGCTATTTCCATTATACGTAGCTATGCAGTAAAAGAAGCGAACTTCCTTTTCGTTCAACTCCGCCACGGCATACGCACTATTGGTAGCCCCTTCAATTTTCACATCCGGCTTTGAAGAGGATTTGTAAGTTTGGTACCATTGGTAAGAAACTTCGTTACCACCATATTTTACAGAAAAAAACAGATTTCCCCATAAGCCCTTAGGAACTATCGTAACTGGCGCAACCTGCTCTTCAATACTGAAGCCATTCTGAGCAAAAGCAGTCGTCGTCATGAACAAAGCCACAATTACGGTAAAAACGAATCGCGTAATCTGCATTTTTTTTGCATAGAGCATTGTTTTATTCCTTATTTTACAAATGAATGAACTCAAAAAATTAGGTCATTCAAAAAATGGACAATAAAGTTACAAAAATGATGCAATTTCGGCAACAATATCATACGCAAGCATGCCCGTGAAAACTAAGCAAATTTTTATTTGCTTTTTCCAAGAGAAGTTGAAGTTTTCCAAAAATGGGTGTGACCCTCCGCACAATCTGCCCTGAACGGGCAGATTTTCACAAATAAATAAGTTTTATCCGGAGTGACAAAGGGCGATAAATGATATATCTTTACCCCATCGATAATTATGAAATTGCGTATATCCATATTTTTGCTCGCCCTACCGTTTGCCGTTCTCGCGAAAGAAGACAACATCGCCGAAGATGCCATCCAGCGTCTCGAAGAGAATGCTGCGCTCACGCTCGATGACGACGCCCTCGAATCCCTGAAGGAAATTTCTGACAACTCCGATGCGGGCCTGCACATGCACCCCGGTTCCACAGTCAAGAACGAGATCCAGGAAGCCGCAGTCACCGAAACGGAAGCAGACACGGCTGACGACAAGAACGAAATGAGCCAGGAAGAGGCCGACGCGGAACTCGCCGCCTTTACCGACTCCGCTTTCGCAGGCCAGGAACTCAAGAAGCTCCAGCTGGACATGACCACGGCCATCGTCCCGACAGAAAGCCGCCGCATTGCCGGACCCTACGGAATCCGCACCTACCGCATGCACCGCGGCATCGACCTTGGCCTTTGCCATGGAGAAAACCGCACCATCGTGGCCGCCTTTGCAGGAAAGGTCGTAAAAGTCCGCAACCAGGGCCGTCGCAGGGGCTACGGCAAGTACGTCATCCTGGACCACGGGAACGGTCTCACCACGCTATACGCGCACCTCGCCAGCTGGAACGTGAACGTCGGCGACGAACTCCAGGCCGGAGACACTATCGGCGTCGGGGGCAACACGGGCCGCTCGTTCGGGGCACACCTGCACTTCGAGATGCGCTACGAGGGAATCTACATCGACCCCGCCACCATTTTCAACTTTGAACAGGGCACTTTCTGGAACGTGAGCGTCGAACTCGACCCCGAAAAGTTGCTCGCCGCCGAAGGCGGATTCCAGAAGGAACTCGCAAAACACCGCTACTACAAGGTTCGTAGCGGCGACTGCCTCGGAAAAATCGCCAGGAAGTACGGAATCAGCATCCAGCGGCTAAAGCAGCTGAACAACATCAAGGGCAACCTCATCCGTCCGGGTCAGGTCTTGCGCTGCTCCTAAGCACACATTGCCATTTACAGCATAGAAAAAGCGCATCCTGAGACAGGACGCGCTTTTGTATTAGGGGGACAAAATTTTACTTGAGCTTATTGCCCTTCAAATCGTAACGGACGCCATTGCTTTCGATATAGACCCTGTGGGTATCGAAGCGGACCTTCGGCGAACCAACGACCGTCCTCGCAACGGGACGGACCTTCGGGAGGGCGATAAGGCCTTCAACGGCAAACGACGGAGCATGACCAGCATTGATAGCCTGGAGGGCTCCCGCCAGGTAAGCCGCCGGTGAATTCCAGTTGATAGCGACCTCGTTGCTCGCGTAGCTGCACTCGTCGTCCAGGTAGGACTTCGCCGGAGCATTGTTCACGCGGTAGTCCCGGCATTGCCACTCCTGGCTACCGATATCCTCGCCGCCAGGTTGCGGCCCCCCGACAAGCATCCCAGGTACAGGCTCGCTAATGCCGTCTGCCTGGCTCGGTCGGTGATGCGGGTGTTTCGGCGACTTTGAGCCAAAACCGGTCACGAAGGACATATCCAACGGGTTCTTGCCCAGCAGGTAGTCAAGCGTCTTGACGGCGCTCTGGTAATACTTCTTGTCGCCCGTCAGGTAGTAGGCGTAGAGCAGCCAGACGCCCATGTTGGCGGCAACACTGTTCGAGCCCCAATAAAAATCCCCCTTAGACATGGGAACGCCGAAACCGGTAGAGGCGCGACTTGCATAGAGGTCGGCAACGGACAAAAGGGTGTCCTTGGCAGCCTCGGCATCGCCGAACACATCCGGATGGGTCGCCTTGCAGTAAGTGGCCAGCCCACTCATTTCGGCCCAGCCCGGAATGCTGCCGGACGGCTCCTTAGTGGATGCGTAGGCAGC
Source organism: Fibrobacter sp. (assembly GCA_017412605.1). Lineage (GTDB taxonomy): Bacteria > Fibrobacterota > Fibrobacteria > Fibrobacterales > Fibrobacteraceae > Fibrobacter. The sequence goes on from JAFPWY010000009.1 coordinate 112,198, forward strand.
GTCCTTGGTGGTCACATAGAGTTCCACAGAGGCAAACTCCTTCTCGTCGCTCGAGTTGTTGTCGCTGTAGGTTCCCGTCGCCACGTCACTGGGCTGTTTGTAGTACACGTTCGAATTCGCAGAACCCCATTCATACGCCTTCTTGGCGGCTTCGAGCACCTTGTCGGCATAGGAAGCGTCAAACTTCCTGTACACGCGGGCGGCAACAGCCATCACGCCAGCGAAGTCGAATGTCGCCGTGGAGCTCTTGCCGATAATGTAGCGCGTATCGACATCCTCGTTCGGCATGATTGTCCCGCAGAACTCAAGCGTTGTGAGTTTGTGGTAGACACCGCCGTCAGCCGCCTGCATGGTCAGCATCCAGTCAAGGTTGTACTTAATTTCGGCCAAGAGGTCGGGCAGGCTGCCATCGGCAGGGATGTTCCACTTGAGATTGTCAAAATAGGCCGGGAAATGCTCATAAAGGCTCAGGAGCGTGTAGGTGGAAATGCCCGAATTCACGATATACTTGCCGTAGTCGCCGGCATCATACCAGCCCTTAGGGCTATCGACAGTACCGCTGCCACCCGTGGCCGAGCTATGGAAAGCCACACCCATGTCGGGGTGACCCGCACTGCGTTTCCACTTGCCCGCATACTGTTCTTCCAAGGCCATGGAGGCACGCTGGTAGTAGAACCATTTCAGGAGAGCCTTCGACACGTCGCCGTAAGCATCGTCAGTAATTTTCAAGTCCTTGCGGACCTCCTGACCATTTACCTTGACGGTATACGTCCCCGGAGTCTTGAGTGCGGAGAAATCGACGAGCTGCACGCTCTGGCCACTACCGTTCCAGTTTGCGGCGGCAGAAGGCGTTACCGAGAGCACCGTTTGGCCGGACTGATCGACAAAATCGACATTCCCGCTGCCCTCGAACAGCGTAAGTTCCTTGAAATCGCCCGTGCGGTAACCAACCTGGTTGATGTAGGCAGTCGCAGCGAAAGAAACGCCGGTCAAGGCAAGAATAGCTGAAGCAGTTAGAAACATGGATTTCATAATTCTCTCTCCTGGAAAACAATCCCACATCCATAAATCTACCCCCTAAAAACAAAAAAAGGGCATTTCCGCCCTCAAAAAAGCGTTTCCTGTGGGAAACAACACACCCCGCCACTTAGTGGCGGGGTGGTTTTTACAAGTTTGTCATTCAGGCACAGAAGTGGACGAATCCAGAACTGGATTGCTTCACCCCTTACGGGGTTCGCAATGACAATCCTGTCTACTGCCTACTTCCTACTCGCAGCTCCGCTACGACACCAGCATCATCGAGAACACCATGACGAACAGAGCGACGGTTTCGCCGACACCGAGCACCATCAGGTAGTTCACGAGGCCCTTGCCAGTTTCGCCGAGGGCGTTGCAGGCGTCCGCAGCGGACTTGCCCACGTACCAGGCAGATGCCATCATGCCGATGCCACCGAAGATACCGACACCCAGGTATGCAGCCCAGTTGGCCGGGGCCGCTTGAGACTTGTTCAGGATGTACATCATCAGCAACATGCCGTAGATTGTCTGCGCAATCGGCGCGCCCACGAAAATGAGCAGCGTAAACAGCGCGTTCTTACCCTTGAGATACGCCTTCTTCCAGGCTCCGATGGCCGCCATGCCGGCAGTCCCGCAGCCCAGCGCAGAACCCACCGCGGCAAGGCCCAAGGCCGCCACCGCGCCAAGTTTCGCGAGCGTTAAAAGTTGAGCTTGATCCATACGTGTTACCTCGCTGGATTAAAGCACCATCATGGAGAACACGAGAACGAACAGGGCCACGGTTTCCACGATACCGAGCACCATCAGGTAGTTCACCATGCCCTTGCCGGTTTCACCGAGGGCGTCGCAAGCCACAGCCGCGGACTTGCCCTGGTACCAGGCAGAAGCCATCATGCCGAGGCCGCCGAAGATACCGGCGCCGAGGCAGCCGCCCCAGTTGGTAAAGCCGGATTCAGCAGCCTTGCTCAGGATGAAGTTCATGAGCAACATGCCGTAAATCGTCTGGGAAATCGGGGCACCCACGAACACCAGGAGTGTGAAGAGGGCGGACTTGCCCTGGGCATAAGCCTTCTTCCACATCGTGATGGCGGACATACCGGCCGTTCCGCAACCAAGGGCAGAGCCCATAGCCGCAATGCCAAGCGCAGCTGCAGCACCCCTATAATGACCGAACAACCTTCGGTTGTTCTCTCGCCAGCACGACTCGCTTACGCTGAGTCGCTTTCTGGCTCACGGTAGCGAGAGTAACCATTGTATTCGGTTCCATTGTTTTTTCCTCATTAAGTAGCGGGAATTATCCCTTGGTTTAATTTTTTTGCTTGGCGAAGGGGGCGAAGGCAAATCCGCTCCATTCCTGGCCAAGTCCATTTGAAAATTCGAGTGTATTCAGACGTACCGCGTGGACCGCGACGCCCATGACCGCAAGCGCGATGTTCAGGCCATGCACGAAGAGCAACAGGAAGGCCGCACCGGCGTTACCGACAGCAGAGCCGAACAGCGGCGAAAGCATGTCGTTGAACGCTTCGGCAATGGCCGCACCGGACATGCCCACAGCAAACAGACGGATGTAACTGATCACGTAGGTAAAGCTGTTCACCACGTCGAGCACGAGCATCGGGATGCTGATGAAGTCCTGTTTGAGGCGTTTCGGCGGCACAGTAAAGAGCACCAGGAGAACGGCTTCCACGATGAACATCGGGATGACGAACTTCGGCATGTCGATACCGAGCACCATCTGGCTTTTCTTCTTTTGGGCGTTCCCCACACTGTCGTGTGGGTCGGGCTATATTCTGGGGGCAATCGGCTGCGCTAACGCTAGCCGCTCACCTCCCAGAACCAAGCCTCGCTACGCGAGTCTCGGCCCCCAAGGGGTCACTATCCCTAACGCGAAAGCGCCTGTGAATGTCTTTTTTTGCTAAAAAAACAGCTTTTTTTACGGATATTTGACTTTTTTTTGATAATTTGTTATATTGATGGAGAGGCTAATATGAACTCCGAAATCCAAAAAGACATTAAAAAACTGATTAATCGGCTTCCTGATGTAATTGCGGCGAAACATCGTATGTCGGCGCATATTCGTGAACATGGGTCGTTAAAGTTTTTCAATGATGAATGCATTAAGTTCGCAAAGCCGCTATGATTTAATTGAAACCAACAGTGGGTACGGTTTCATCACAGACTTTGGTAACGAGTATCTCGTTACCTTTTCTGATTTATCCAGTGCGATCGATTTGACTGGGTTGATGGTGTTTGATTTCGGCATCGAAATATTGAATCGCCAAGACGCAAAAAATGATATTTCCTTTGGGAAATTGCGTAATACCATAGTCCATTTGCTCAAACAACTTTGGACAAAACAGCCGGAATGTGCCATTTTGGTAGTTCTTGATACAACCGATCAGAAGCAACGGGCGCGTTATAGGATGTTTCTTTCTCCACGGCACGATTCCTGGTTTACTCTTTGCAACGAAGGACGGATTGATTGCATTAGTTTGCCGTTAAGGATGCCTGGGATGGAAAATGTCTGCTTCTTGCTAGTGCAGAAGGACAACCCGCGTTTAGACGATATTCGTACATCCGTCGCTGAATATATAGCTGTTTCGTTTGGAGAATCAAGCGACTCGCAATGACTAAACTAGACTGCCGTTCTATTCAACCTAAAGTTCTTCTTCAAGGTCGCTCAAATAAGGGCAGACAAGTTAATTAGGGAGCCTCGCTGAGAACCGAGACGCACGTAAGCGGTTTCGCCGCAGCCTGCGCAAGATCCGGAGAATTCGAACTGCGGTTCGAGGAGCATGGCCTGCTTGACGAGGTTCTTGTTGATCTTGGTGCGGTCGAATTCCGGGAGATCGACGAAGAAGTCCCAGCACTTGCCTTCCTGGATCTTGATGGGTTCCTGCGGCACGCCCGCGCGGGTCTTGTCCCCAAGGGGTCACTATCCCTAACGCGATTTATCAACCGTTCGATTGTTGCTGTGGATTCAAATTATCCAAGAGCACCTGCGTTCCCTTGCTTTCTGTTTCAGCTCTTTGGAACACTTCGCTCAACTTTTTGAGATTTTGCAAAGTCTTTCGGTCCGATTTCAGCTTCATGATGGCGTCAATCAGGACTTTCGGGCTGATTTTTTCAATGGGAACTGTATTGTTTATCCCATATTTGCGAAGGCGCAAGGCGTTATCTATCTGGTCTTTGCCCAAGGGGAGAATCAAGAATTTCTTGTTGTTGTAGACGCATTCCTTGATTGTCGCAAGGCCACCGTGAATCAAGGCGATTTCCAAATTTTCAGCTTTTAAAATTCGACGTTGAGGAACCCAATCTGCAAAAGTAATGTTGGGCATCGTTCGAAATTCATCCCATTCATAGTCGTTTACAAGTTTTTTTCCAACGCCCAAAATCAAGTGATATTTACTCAATTCAGCAGATTTCATCGCGTCACACATGCAGTGGAAAAGGTGACGCGCCTTGCCTTCGTAGTCAAGAACCTGTGAACCTGCGGTAACAAAAATTATTCCCTTCTTTTCTTCTGCCGGAACACTTTGCGGCGCTGGATTTTCGCTCTCCGATTCCTGTGGATCCTCAATCAAATCATCAAACCAAGCGGAAGAATGATTCGAAGAAACCAAGTCCCTATCCAAAATACAGGGTTCCACATAGTTGACTTTGTCACCCGGATTGTAATGGGAATATTCGTAATCATGCGGACAGGGAATCAGTTCCTCGAAATGTTCCAAATCCTCTACAAATTTTTCCATTTTCACATCGGGATCTTGCAACAAATCAACGGATTTACCTCCTGCAGTCGTTTTCAATTTCTGATAACGGCACAAGTTCACCAGTTTAAAATATTCCGTCGGCGAGAAGGCCATCAAATTCTGGAGAGCACGCATGGCAGGGTCTTCGCTCGGATGGCGCAAATAGGTTGTCGAAATAACCACTTTCACCCCGTAAATCTTATGGATAAGCAAACTTTCCAGTGAAGTAAAATAACCCGAAACAAGTAAGTCTGGATTGACAGAGGTCATCGTATTACGAAAACTTTGGGCATCTTCATACAGATCCTTGTTTAGCTTATCCTTGTAATTTACCAAATCAGCACCAAGAGCACTGTAAGCGATAGCCCATATATGGTCAGGACGCCAGCGTTCGTTGGGACTCGTGTGGGATTCGGTTGTGTAGCCGAGCGGGTAGATGTTTTGGAAAATCGTTTCGAACGGAAATTTTCCCGAAGTCGCACCTTCGTCACGATACGCATCAACGATCCCTTCGCAATCACGAATTCCCATATATTCTACGGAATGTCCCAACTTGGACAAGTCTTCCGCCCATTTCAACGTAGGCAGCCAGTGTCCCTGTTCCTTGTAAACATCAGGCCAAAAGAGAATTGTTTTAGGCATAAGTTGGTCCCTCAACTTTTATAACATTTAACGTTCCTTTGTTTCGTATTCACTTATCGAAAACAAAACAGCACAATCTTCATCCTTGTTCCATACGGTTTCTTTCAAATTCCAATAAAAGAAATGGCTTGTATTTCCTGAAAGATTCACTTTTTCGCTGATTTTACCCTCTTTTGTATACAAAACGACCAAATCGCCCTTTCTTACGTCTTTATCGGGAAACCAATAAGTATGACGTAACTTATTTGAAATGTGTGTACCGTTATAAGTTGTATCCATTATCAGGAAATCTCCCACATTACAATCTTCACGAACCCTTAACACGATTCGTTCCAATTCCTTACTTCCTGCATCGCGAATTGCTCTTATAGACAAATCCATACTATGCCTCCTCTTTTTTTCTTATGTCTGGCAAATAATAGGAAAGAATCGCCCCTATCAATATGACTAATCCAAGAACTAGCATTGGTAAATTAAAAGGATTATCTTTAGAAAAATCATGCGTAGTTAATCCAAAAAAAACACCTGATATTGTCATAAAAAAATTCTTAAATACTTCATAGACCCAATTTCTTTTCTCACGCTCTTTATAGCGTGCAATAATTTCTTTCTGTTGATGATAATTCCTTTCAGTCTGTTCAAGTTGAGTCACTTTTCGTTTCAAGTCATCATTTTCATATATGAGACGTTTGGTTAAAACAGGATTCTTCAAATCCTTTGCCGTAAAACTGCACTTTATCTTTTCGTATGGATTGGATAATGGCGTTGCAATGGTTCCATTGTCCAAATCATCAGTTTGATCTATACCTGCCATGTTCTTTCCTCTTGGATAAATAATTAATCCTTTATACAACGAACAGAAAAATAAGAATTCGGATTTTGGACACAAACTTCTTTCCCTATTTGTATATCGGAATTATCTTTTAATTTGTAACGAATCCGCGTATAAACAAAGCAATCTAAAGTACCAATCTTGTAAGAATCACTCAACCAAAAGATTGAGTTTGTTTTCACCCCCCACCATCCATCTTCATCATAACCTCCTGCCGGCAGTGCTCCAAATCCAAAAGCATCATAACCTACGCCCAATTCAGAAACATTCCAAAGGGTGTCAGCTCGGAAAAGCTGTCCTATATATTTATTCGTACTATTCTTTTTTGCAAAATCCCGTAGATCAAGCCAGTCTTTTTCTGAAGGCAACCGCCATCCTTCCGGGCAATTGTTCAGGGCTCCATTTCTAGTATATAATCTCCCATAAATTTGGCAGTTGTCAGAATTATTTGCATAACATACGGATTGAGTTGAATCAACGTATCTTAAATTTTCCGCCATCCACCACTGTTCACCAATTTTCACGATCTTATAAGTTTGTCCATCGTGATTATCATACAGTGTGTCGTAAACACAATTGTCTTCTTGGGCTGTTTTGCAAACACCTGTGGCCACTAAACTACTTGAAGAAGTTTCAATTACACTCGATGAACTGTATTCCGACGAGGATGATTCTTTGGGTTTCACACTTGATGAACTCTTGTCTTCGGAAGAAGACGATTCTTCCGGCTTAATGCTCGACGAACTCTTGACTGACGAAGAAGACGATTCTTCCGGCTTAATGCTCGACGAACTCTTGGCTGACGAAGAAGACGATTCTTCCGGCTTAATGCTCGACGAGCTCTTGACTGACGAAGAAGACGATTCTTCCGGCTTGACGCTGGACGAACTCTTCTCCGACGATAAGGACTGAACCATACTGGACGAGTTCTTCTCCGAAGATGAATTCAATTCTGCAGTTGAACTGGATTCACCAAATTCAGATTGAACCGGAGATTTTCCAGAATCATCATCTCCACAAGAGACAAGCATTAGTAAAGGAAGAAGCAACAGTATCAAATATTTTGGCATGAACCATTCCTCTGCAAATTAAACGTCAGATCAGAAAAGGATGGACTTTAAGCATAGCACAGCATCCTTATAAATTTAATTTTTCACACATCGAATTGAATATGCATTAATACCAACATCTCTATCGCCCGTTACGAGAACATCTTTTTGATATGGAATACCCATTGCATAAGCCCTATATGACAGATTTTTAGACTTATCAGCTGTCCAAAAATATGTGTAATCTGTAGCAAATTTACCCGACCCATTTCTATATCCAGCAGGCAATCCTGAAAAGCATAACTCATCCGAGCCATTAACACCACCTATCAAATCCCATCCTTCCGAACTTTTCAATTTTTTCCCAGCAATATCTGAACCTCCAACAAAACGAACCAACCCCGTTTCCCATTCTTGTTCGGTTGGCAAATGCCAACCATCTGGACAAATTCCTTTCCAATTATTAGGAATAACACAAATTCCCACTCCGGTCGTATTATACCCGCAAGTCGTTCCCTGTTCTTGCGCTAAAGTCAAAGAATCTATTACAACTGACCAACGATAAAGACGACCATACTTTTGGCAGTTATCAACCTCGCCATCTTTACCATCCTTATTGTCATAACACCAACTACGATAGCTGCTTTCATAATTTTGAACATCGTAATTCAAATTTTCAGCCATCCATTCTTGTTCGCCAATTTTTACGGTCTTGTACGTTTTGCCATCACGGTCGTCGTATAAAGTACCCATAATGCATCCAACAAAGCTGCTAGAAGAACTTTCTTCCGATGATGAGGAACTGGTTTCTTGTACACTCGATGAACTGTATTCCGACGACGAGGATTCGCTTTCACTTGAGACAGATGTATTTATGGAAGATGACGAAGAACTATCTTTTTTTTCACTAGAGGAACTGCTGATAGTCGAAGATGATGAAGACTTGCCCTTCGGCTCACTTGAAGAATTTGCCGTTTCTTGCGATGAGGAAGAAACATCAGGCTTTGAACTAGAAGATCCGTTCTTTACCGACGATGACGAAGACTTGCCTTTCATCATACTTGAAGAACTCTCTTTTTTCAAAGATGATGAAGAATTGATCTTTACCGAGGATGATAGAGGCTTGTTTTTAGTTGTACTTGAAGACAAATCCTTCGACGAAGAGGACTGAGTCTCGCTAGAAGAATATTCAGAAGAAGGTTCCTCTGGGCTCACGCTACCGCTGGAGCTGTCTCCACCACACGAAATGAAGAAGAAAACAAAAAAAGAAAATATAAATTTAATTTTCATAGTAATCTTCCTCCTATCCTTTTCTAGCCGTATAACTAATGTATATGATAATATCTTCTATGTCACAGCCATTGGCTCCAGAAATAGACAATGTCCAGGACGTTTCATCCGCACCAGCACCTTCAAAAGGAGAATATTTCTCTTTTGAAAAATCAAATTCAAATTTTCCCGCTTCAAAATGAGCCGTGCTAGTTGCAAGTGTTTTTACTCCTATTCGATTAGATATTTCAGTGCCATTTTTTAATGTCAACATATTTGCGGTCAATGACAATTCTGCATTTAAAAATGCTTGTTGAGTATCCATCGGTTTCAATTTGACCTGTATGCGAACATCACGAATTCTACGGAAATAGTAACCAAGAAAATCACCTCCTATATGTTCACTTCCAATAGTAAATGTAAAATTAGAGACTTCTTGGGTTACTGCAGAAATTTTACTCATTGCTGACACCATTGCATCACCATTTGTAGGTAAAAACACATCACTCAAGCTCACCGGCCTCGTTATCTCTAGTTCATTCTTGTCATTTTCAAGATAAGCTACTTCCATTGCATGCAAGTCGGCAAGCAGCTTTTCGCCAGCGAGCAAACCGCTGTGCAGGCCGTCCCAATAGACACCGCTCCCCTTGATAAAGGTCTTTGCTGTCTTGGGATTTTCATCGGTATCGCCGATTTCGAAATGGTAGCATTTTTCCGCCTTGCGGGCCACCTTCGCGGCAAGCTGGAACAGCGTTTTGTACACTTTTCCGGTCTCTTTCTTGAGCCATGTGTACAGATCCTTGTTCGTGTACTTCTCCGAAAGGTGTTCGTACATTTCGTCCTTGAGCTCGATTTCGCGCTCGTAGTTCTCGAGCTGCTTCTTGGCGTAGTCGATCTTGATCTCGGCAGTGGTCTTTTTCTTCTGCACGTTCTTGATCTGGTTCGCCTTGGCGGTCTTCTGCATTTCCCAGGACTGCTCGACGCGGTTCTGTTCGCCAAGGACCTTCTTGAGCGCAGCCCCCACCTGCTTCTGCGCGAACTGCGAGGCGTAGCCCTCGGCGGCGCTCACCAGGTTCTCGGCGATTTTCGTGCCGCCCAGCGATATCGTGTCGAAGGACGGGCCGCCCAGGCCGTTCATGATGGCGCCGATTCCCAGGTCCGGGATCTTGTAGGCGACGGAAGCCGCCTTCTTCATGTTCTCGACGGTCTCCTGCACTTTCTTGACCTTTTCCATGGCCTTCTCGTACTGGGTTTCCTGTTCGGACTTCTTGAAGAAGGTATTCTGCTGTTCCTGTTCTGCCTGCAGATTTTCCTCTTCCGTCTCGACCGCCTCCAGCTCCTTCTCGAGCTCGTTGATGTCGAGTTCCGTGAGGGTCTTCTGCAACGTGAGCGCGGTCTTCTCGTGCGTCACGCGGAGTAGCGCGAGCGTTTCCGCGTCGAATTTCTCGATGGCGTCCATCAGTTCCTGGCCCACGCGCTGCACGTCGCGCACGATCTCGATCGCCTTGGCAACCATCACTTTGAAGCGGTAGTACGGCAGCGCGGACGAGGCGTCGGCGAGGGCGTCGCTGATGGAGACTCCGTTCGCCCTGACCTTCACGAGCATGGCCGGGTCTATCGGCGGCGCAAACAGGGCAAGCGTACGCTTCACACCCTCGATGTTGAGGCTGTTGCGGATCTTGTAGAGCCTGTCGGCCACGGTATCCCAGTAGCCCATCAAGGTTTCGTTGCGCGGCACGTTAAAGTAGAACATCATGCCCGTAGTGTGGGCCAACTGCATAGTTTTGCCGGGCAGCAGCCTCTGTGGGGTCTCCTTCTCGCGACAACGACCGGAAAGGATTGTATCCTCATAGGTGACGAACGCATTGTTCAACACTCCGTTCCCGCATTTAAGCAATTCGCTAACATTGAACGCAGTCGTATTCTTGGGACCGGGAACCTCGGCGCTTTTCGGGCCAAGAACTTCCGCAGCAAGGATATACATTTGGATGGCGAGATTCACCGATTCCGTGGTGTCTTGCGTGAACAGTTGGTCTCCCCAACCGATAAGCGCATCGAGATATTTCATCACCACGTATTTCTGGTAGGCCACAGGCCTATATCGGGCAATCATCTGCGGGTCGAACGGATCGTTTTTCCATCGGTCAATCAGCAACTGCAACGACTGGTAATCCGGCAACGCATCGTGGGGCGACGGCATCGACAGTTCCGTGAGAATCGAGCGGTCCGCATCCTGATTCGCAAAGAACGGCAAGAATTTCCAATACTTGGCACCTCTCGGGAGCTCACGTACAAAGCGTTTGGTTCTTTCGTAATTGGAAAGATCCATGCGGGGGTCGAATACGAGTTGTAGCCATTCTAGTGCTGCAGCATAGTTCTGCTCCGCAAGCATTTTATCCGCCAGTAGCATAGGCACAAAGAAGAACAATTCCCAATTGTAGATGGACGAGGCCGTGCCCCAACTGAAATCCACCATCTCTGACGGGAAAGGTTCCGCCACTGACGGACCGGGCAGGTAGCTATGTTCAAACAACGTCTGTGACAAGTCCCATGCTTGCCAGTCGCCCGCCGTGTAGTAACCCAAATAGACGCTGAAATAGTAATTGTAGTAGGAATACGAATAGTAGTAGCTATCCGACACGGGCAAGGCCTCGGTTTCGCGAGTATAGAGATTCTTGACACCGCCACTCTTGAAAATTCTTCGGAACTCGCTCGCCTGCGGATTAGAAATCATTTCAACATGGTAATTGGGAACGCTGTTCGCCCCCATACCGCCGTCGCCGGAGACAGTGCGGATAAGGTAAGTCCCCTGGGAATCCATGAAGAAGAAAGGCCTGTCCGCATGATAGATGAAAGCCATGTTTACTGAAAGCAGTTTGTAAGTGATATCTCGCGTATTGGCAAAGATGACCGTACCGTCGAGCAGGATGAGTTCTCCGACATTGTAATTATGGAACATGTTTCCGACAAGGCGGCAATGGGCGGGACTGTGTTTTTCTAACGGTTGGCCCATATCCGGCGTATACATTTTCGGTCTTGATTCGGCTGAATCCTGTCCGCTAGTCGACAGGAAAAATGTTCCTATATCGACAATCCTTTGTCCTGCTAAATATTCGCGAGTGCGTTCCGTTTTCAATACATAGGTGGTTGCGGTAGATGCATCAGGAACGCTGTTAGCAATAGCAACAGGATATGTATTCCATATATCTTTAAAATTCGAGAATGTTCGCCATACCAACAACGTCAACGAATCGGCATTGCTCGAAATATCTGCCAGGAAGTATCGGTTGGCTAAAATCTCGTTTTCGCCCAGAATAAAATCAAGCTGGTTATCGGACACATCGTAAACAGCCTCTTTTCCGACTTTTACACCTGTCCACTTTGTACCGGTATAACTGACCCATTTAAGCCTAATCTCGGCAAAATACTCCACAGAGACTGTCGCCTGCGTTCCGGAATCTCCGGTTTTCTTCTGTCTCTCTCCCTGCACCACCTGCAGCCACAGAATGTACAGGTGCCCGCCAAAAATTGCCGGCTGGATAGAAGCCCCATCGATTTCAACAGGGACTTCTTCCCACGGGCTCCAGTATCCGCCATAAAGCGGAGTCGCCTCGTATGTGCGGTAATAGTAGGCATGGGGCTCTCCGCGGGTACAGCCGATTATATGCAGCGTGTAGATTGTCCCAGCGTGTACACCGCCATTCTGCATGCATGCGCCCACAATGTCAATCTCGGATGTGTCGGTGACCTTTTTCAGGTAGTCGCCGAGGGCTTCGGTCAAGGCTTCCTGATCATTGCCTATTTCGGCCAGGCGGTCTTCAAGATCCTTGAAGAATGGAGTCTTGTCTTCGCGCAAGTCCCCGTCTATCCAGTTTTCAGGGTAAAGGAACACCTTGCGGTTTGCTACCCACACCTGGTAATTCTTCATCCATTCCCACTGCTCTTTTTGCGTATCGTTCAGCGTGTAATCACCTTCAATTCCCATCAATGCACGTTGCACGTAGAGCTGGATGCACGACACCGCCTGGACGGTACGGGAAATGGCCATGTCCGGTTCCATCTTCACGTCGAACAGGTAATAGGAATAAATGTCGTTCTCGTCGACAAAGGCGACTGGATAATAATCGCTTGTAGCCGGATTTTGAGACTCGTGGCATACAACCGCAGCAAGCGCATTCCGCTTTGACTGACGGACCTTGTCGTGTACTCCCTGGATGAACTTGTTCCATTCCGAATTGGTTCGGACCAGTTTCAGGTTTTCTTCTAGCTTGTCGACATAGCCGGAATATACGCCCGATGCCGCCATCTGAAGGATATTTCTCAATTCAGCCGGCAGAGAGTTTGTTTTCCTGTAGAGATAAAGCAAGTCAGCAAACTTGCACCATGCCGCAGGATTATCTATGTCTGAAACATTTTTATTATCGTCTCCTTCAACAGATGTTTTGTTGATTTCCACTTCTTCTAACAACTTGTCGAAAACATATTCAGGAAGTTGAGTTTCCTTGTCGTCCCCCTTGAGGAAAGCTAAATCGGCATACCTGTAAACCTCTCCAAAGATTTGCGAGGAGGCAGCGAAGGCATAAAGGACATCCTTGAACGTGCCGTATCTATTACCCGTATTTTCAAGTGAATTCCAATCCCAATCGAAGCCGAGTTCTACCGTCTGTGTGAACTGGTATAGGGCGGAACAGCGAACCATGCGGTTACAAAGTTCCGCTAAAGATTGGGCATTGCCTTCGGTCAGCTTCTTGGTTTCGGACGATTCGGTTTCTTCGGCCAAACCAAGCCATTCCGCGAAGTCGTAAACACCATTAGATTCCAGTTTCTTCAACAGTTCCGCAATGACATCAGTTGTCATGGAGAATTTTTCGGCAACGAGTGTCAGAGTCCGTTCGGCAACAAGCTCTTCGCGAAGTTTTTCGTACATCGCTTCAGCGTTTTCCAAATCATCCTTCCACGTATCAGAAGGTTCTGAAACATATCGGAATAGTTCGCACAAACAGGTTTCGCTGTAATCTCCATTGTACGATGGGAAGCCATTTCTCCATTCGTTGAATATTTCTTCAGCATCTTCTCTACCCAATGTTTTCAATAGGCCGAGAATTGCCGTATCATAATCATATTCAACAGTTGAATTCTGAGAACCCGTCGCTTCTCCGGATTCGGTCCCTTCTGCAGGTGTAGACGATTGTGTACTATTCCCCGATTCCGTCCCGCTATTCGCACCTGCGGACTGAGAATTGCCTGTGGTTGTAACAGGCGGCAACTTTTCCTTTTCCAGAACTTCGCATTCTTTCAGTGATTCCTGTACGGCAGAATTTAGCTCGCAGGCGAAAGCGAAAGCCTCGTCGGCATTCATCAATTCCGGTTCAAAAATCGACTTCAAGTCATTTACCGAGAGCGAGGAATTGCGCAAGATTTCCAGTTCATCGATAGTCTTGTTGCATTGTTCCCTGTCTTCAAACCCGACCGGGAAGCCAATCCGTTGCAAGAAGAGGTAATCTTCTACGGAAAGGTTATTCTTGGTTATCCATAAATTGTACTTGTAGAGGATGGACAGGTTATTTTCAAAGACAGCATACAACGGAATTTCATCTTCCGGCTGATTAGATGCGTTTCCTGTTATTCCATATTTTTGCATAACAAGCACGGCATCCTGCAAATCCATTCCAAGGCAGGCGTTGGCAGCAGCAGCCAAGCGATAACATAGTTTGTTTATTTTTTGATTATGCGTTAATTGCGCTTCTTCTTCCGTTTCTGATGCGCCCTGGGAATACGACAAGAAAAGTTTTTCTATGGGGAAAAGTTTTTCCAATTCATCTCGGGTCAGGGAACATTTTCCCAAAAGAAGGGCGGCTTCAAAAGCGGACACTCCAAGCCGAATCTTCAATTCCTGAATCGTAGCGAGTTCGGAAACGCTACAATCCCATGTCCTTGCCACTTCGTCGACACTCCAGCCCAATGCGGCACGGCGACGAACGAAAACGGAAAGCTTGAAGAAGAAATCTTTTTTATTGCTGTCTTCTTCATCGTCATTTATAAAACTGATGGTATACCCATTGACATCCGCCAACTGGTATAATACGGAATCAGCGTTTACGACAACCTTGGGTTCGGCCAAGTCGGATTCCGCAAATACGGACGAATGGAATATTTCTACAAATTCTTCGTATGTCAGCTGTGCGCGGTCAAGAACAAAGGCAAGATAGCCAAGGACATTGAACCATTTCCCTTCATCGTCATTGGCCGTTTTATTCTCATTTTCTTTTACACGCCTAGATTTGTCCGGGAAGAAAATATTTTCGTTACCGTTTTTGTCCAAGCCCCAAAGTTCCCACACATCTTTCGAATATGTACTTGCGTCGTTAGAAAGGTATTCCGGGGCATAGCCGTTCAACAGGACGGATATGTTTTCATCCAAGTCATCGTGAAGCTTTCTCGACAAGGACACGAAATTCAGGGAAAGGTTTTCAAGAATGCCCGAAGCACGTTCCCGGTCAAAGTTCTTTAGCAGGAGCATCGGATAGCACCTGTTTTCAAGAACCGCCATGGCGGCTTGCTCTATCTCTTCGCCGGTCAATTCCTCCGCCGCAGAATTTGAGTCGTCATCTTTTTTCTCTGTTTCTGCCCATGGACACGGGTTGGCCCTCAAATCTTCCACGGTGGCGTCATCCGGAGTCTGGTTGCAGAAAGGAATGACTGTATTGTACCGCAAACTCTTCTTGGAAACAAGGCTTTCCAAAAGTTCGATAGCCAAATCAATTGTCGGGAGCGATACCTCAGCATTTGCCTTGGTCATGTTCAATTTTAGCACATCTGGGCGGCGCCAGATAAACCGATTGTACGCATGTCCTTGTTTCAGGAATTCAAGTAAATCCAACAGGTAAGCCGAAGCGCTCAATATGGACTGGTTCTGTGTTCCCGGATTACGGTTCAGATACTTGAACAAAGTTTTCCAGTTGGCAAAGTCCTTGTTCTGCAATCGTTGCTTGGCAACATTGCTGGAATTCGGAGTTTGATTTTGTGTCTCGTCACCTGCATCAGAGGAGTCTTCGCTGCCGACTGGTTCCCCCTCTGCATCTTGATCAGCATCTTCAGTACTTTTCTGGAAACCGCGAGGAATCGACAAGATACTGTCGCCGGATTCATTCAAGCTGCCGTGATAGCGTTCAATATCGAGCGTCGCACTTGCAACAAAATTCTTGGCAAGGCGGTGGATGTTGGTCGCCAATTCTTTATCGCCCATTCCCAGACCGTGTTCCGCCACGAACCGTTCTTCATCCATGAGGGCAATCTGGGAAGCGGAATAGATTTCGTTGCGAATGAGATAGGACACCGCTTCTGCATTGTTCGTCAAACGGAATAGACGCTGAAGTGTTTTGATTTTTTCTTTTTCATCTTCATCGGCTGTAGCATGTAAAGGATTCCCCTCCAAATGACTCTTCTCCGATTCTTTCAAGAAAGTTTCAAGATCAGAGGCATTTAAATCAAAGTCTTTCCAAGCATCGCTCTGCAATTTCCCAATTAAAGAACTCCATGCAGGCGCTAACTGTGCAGTTATTTTTGCCAAGTCTGTCTGCGGAAATTTTGCCCGGAGTTTGCTCTTTAATGTTCGAACTGCAATATTTTTCTGTTCGTCATAAGTTGTACCAGGGAAATAATCAGACGGCAAATCAAGTGGAGCCTTTGTACACCAAGCCTTATAATGATTTTTCGTTTGATCAATGACATAACCCCAGAAATATGTTTCGTCATCAGTGATTTTCGATGTGTGGTCAATTTTAAATTCATTTTCAAGTTCAAAAATATCTTCAAGTTTTTTTATCCTTGATTGATTATTTTGATCAAGACATATCGAGTATGTTTTGATTACATTGTAAACACCAAAAATTAAATCTGCGCAATTGTCACAGAAATCACGGATTTCAACTAATAATTTTAAATCCGAAAGATTTTCATCAGAAATTGATTGTAAAAGTTCAGTCCCGTCCGCAAGTTTATAAACATAAGAAAGGCCACTTTCATCAACTATACGCACCAACTCATGGTAATCGCAACCTGCATCCATAAATGCATTTGTTAGCGCGTACAACTTTGCACGGAAAATAATATCGTTAATGTCGGTACTATTCTCTTTTAACAAAGGAAGACTTGGTTTTCTGTCTGTTGAACCAAACCAGAACTCTTTTGCCAATAACAAATAGAAGAATGTTAAAGGAGAGAATTGGTCATCTTGCCTTGCAATGGCGTCTTTGGAAGTCTGTAGTTTTCCCCAGATTTTATCTTTGAAGTCTTCTGCTGATAAAGAAGAATTGATAACATCGTCAGCAATGGCGGCATTTATGAGTTCTACGCACTTGTCAATCCCCAAGGAAAGCAACGTTGACATATCCGTCATCTTGTTGCCCACAAGCAGTGGATAAAGATATTGCGCTGCCGTAGGAATGAATTCGGATTCAATTACATTCACAAACTCCATTTCATGGGCCATCTGGTAAGCCTTGAAATATGCGCAAACTTTTTGTTCATCCAGTTTTTCACGTCCGACAACCAGCGGCAATTGAACTACATTGTCTAAAAACTCCGCAATTAAATCATGAGCACAATATTGCGGAACAGCCGTGTTATTTGTACTTTGGCTGTTATTGGTGCCATTGGACGAATTTTCCGCAGACGAACTAGAATCATCAGATTCAGAAGTCGTCTTACTATGACCGTCATCGGCCGTTTCTTTCGCATTCCCCGCAATTATTGTTTCGTAATAAATCCTCAAGACATCGTCAAGTTTCTCAAACTCCGACTTGTTCCTAAGATTCGATTCAAGATCAAGGACAAAATTAATTTCTTGAACGGACTGGCCATTGAACACTAAAGGGGCCGAACAGAAAGAAATTGTAGTCCCGGTTGATTCATTTTTTTGGTAGCGAACTTCCGCAAAGAGGGAGGCCTTGTCCTTTCCGTTGGCGACATTGCTGTCAAGTTTCAGATTTGCCGGAATTTTAGACGACTCGTACTGTATCTCGTAGTTGCCGAAATCATCCTGGATGCTACAAGTTCCTAGCTTTATTTTTACAAATTCGCCATTTTTTTTCTTGGTATTATCTTCAGAAATGTCTTGGGAGTCATCTGATTCATTACTAGTTGAATCTTGGTTGTTTTCCGCTTCAGAATCATCAATCTCTTGATAATACAGACAATAAGCCGTAACTGTAATGTCGTCTTTTAGTGGATAATTCAACGTATTCTTAACAGTTCCATATATTTTGCAGTCACCAGCTGTCAAGTCGCCAGTACCAGAACCGCCCTCGGAACCTGACGAAGATCCGGATTCAGAGCCCGAACCGCCCTCGGAACCTGACGAAGAACCGGAACCAGAACTCCCAACAGGCACCTCTATATTGATAATTTCAAAATGCGAAGCCGCACTTGGCCCAGTAACGGTCTTCACATTGGCGCCATCAGCCGAATACACTCGAACAAGTAAGTTCGGCCTTGTGATGGATGTATCACCTTGCTGAAAATCACTTTTCTTATAGTTAACAAAATAAAAACCATACCCGTTTAGCTGATACGAGCCTAGTTCCGCCTCATTACGGGCATCAAAAACCTTGACAAGGCCTGCTGTGTAAAGAGAACCATTCGAATCACGAACAAAGCCACATACATTCCAATTTATTTTGGAACTTTCGTCAACAGTAATGTTGACTCCATTTATTTCCGTCGGAGGATTGACGTAAATATCAGAAATCCACAAGGCATTATAAGTATAATCAGTTACACGAATCTGCAGTATGGGATAATTAGCTTCAGGGGAGCCAGCCTCTTGCAGACGTTCCTTATGGAAGACGAGTTCAAAAGCGCCAGTACTGGAGTTTATGTCCGATTCAGCAATCCATTGCCAACCCCCTTGAGGAAACAAGTGGTATGCCAATATGCGACCTTGATTGTGGAATACGGATTTATCCGCATTGTGAATTGTGCCGCGAACATACCAAAGATTGGGGTCTTGAGACATAGGGACTCCTTTGAAGTGATATTTTTACACTACTTTACAAAGGTAATATAAGCAATTTTAGGAACAACAGAAAAATTCCTATCGAAAATTTACGAAAATGCTACATTTTTTAGAATCAATTGCTTTTTTTTTCAAAATATAGCCGTTTTCGCATTAGGGATAGTGACCCCCTGGGGCCGAGACTCGCGAAGCAAACAAAGTGCGCGGAGCAAGGCTCCGTTTTAGGAGGCTGGCGACGAGCGAAGCGACGGCGGCAGCCCCTAAAATATAGCCCGCCCCACAAAGTAGGGAACGCCCAAAAGATTTCTCCGTCATTACGTGAAGACGCGACTTTCCGCACGAACACTGGCGCAGCATAAGGACGAACAACATCCTTGAACGCCTGAACCGGGAAATTCGCAGAAGGACTAGGGTTGTGGGCTGTTTCCCGGATGGAGCGTCGGCTTTGATGCTTGTCTGCGCCAGACTAAGATACATTGCGACAAAGGAATGGGGCACCAAGAGGTACCTGAACATGAAGCACCTCTACGAGCTTGAAAAAATACAGGAATACGAAAAGGAATTGAAAAAGGCGAAGATGGACGTAGCCTAAATCTGATGTTGGGACAAACTATTTTTGCGAAAAACCCTTGACACTACCAAGGCCAACAGCCCGCTCATCGGCGCCGCAAACCTTGTGCGTAAGGACGGCTCCCGGAAGCACTCGTGAAGGCCTTCGGCCTCAGCGCTACCGCCGCCGACAAGATGCACAAGGAACTCCTGAAGAAGGGCGCCCTCCTTGCCGACAGCCGCATCAGCCCGAAGCTCCCGCGCAACCTGCCCGCCTTCACCAAGGCATTCGGCAGCATCGCGAAGGTAAACAAGGTTGAAGCGAGTGCGCTGTTCATGCTGCTCCACAGCACGGCACTCAAGTACACCGCCGGTAAGTACTTCCGCCCGGGCATGGTGTTCGCGCTGTTGTACTAAAGATCGCTCGCCTAGTGTCATTGCGAGGGGCGAACAGCCCCGAAGCAATCCATAGAACATAAAGACCTCGGCATAATTCCGGGGTCTTTGTCTGTTTATAAAGGGGTTCACACACTGGGTAGAGATGCTAATGCAAAATCAGTCCGAATCGGTTCCTTCTTCAGGCGCATCATCGAATTCGGCAATTTTGCCGGTATCGGCCAGTTCTGCAATATATTCTGCACCAGCATGAGCTTCTTCGGCGATATGAAATTCTTGGCTTAATGCTGCAAGATTAGAAAGAGTCACGTAATCTTGCAAAATTTGATTAATAAAGTAAAGCAGGCACTTCGGTTTAATAAATTCAATATAAAAATAATTGTTAAGACCATAATCCTCTAGCCGCAACGCATTATCCATCTGATCTTTGCCTAAAGGCAGCACCAAGAAAGGAACATTGCAATAAATACATTCCTTGATAGTAGCAAGACCGCCATGGATTATAGCACAACTTCCCTTATGTTTTTCCGTCGCTAGGGTTGTCAAAATCGTCCGCTGTGGAGCCCAACCGCAAATTGTGACATTATTATAGTCGGCCTTCAATTCCTGAGCTAACGTAGACCCTGCACAAAGAATCAAATGGTAACCTTCCATATCCGAATATTGCATTGCATCAATAATGGACTTAAAAAGAATTAAAGCCTTATCTTTGTAGTCTAGTATTTGGGATCCAGCTGTAACAAAGATAATCTTATCATAAGTATTGAGAATTCCATTCTCTCCAGTCCAATCAATATCTGCAGAGACATCGTCAATCGTCCCCAATTCTTTTGTTATGCATGGTTCCACATAATGCACTTTGGGACCATGATCATAATGAGCATAATCTAGCGTTTTTACACAAGGAATGAATTCGTGAAAATCCGATATTGGCGTGACAAAATCTTCCTGAGAAATATTAGGATCTTTAAACAAATCCGAACATTTGTCATTTTTTACCATATTAAACAATTTTTTTTGTTGTTCATCACTGAACGCCTGTAAGTTTTGCAGAGCATGCGTTGCAGGATCCTCTTCAGGATGGCGAAGATATGTAGTTGAAATAGCAAAACGTAAACCATCAACTTTGAATGCTTTTTTATTACGGAAATAATGCATAATCAGGAGCTCTAGGGCAGTAAAATACCCGCCAACAACAAGAACTTCTGATGTATCCTTCTTTATAGTATCTCTCCACAATTTGTTAAAAGCGCACGCATCCTTATAAATGAGAGATTCCTTGCTTGCTCCGGCTTTTTCACGACTGGAATCATTATCAAACCCAGCATGAGCCAACGCCCAAATATGGTCAGTCTTCCAACGGGTTCCTGGAGTCGTCATTACTTGATTGGTATAGCCTTTAGGATATATATTTGTCAGGATTGAATGGAAATTAAACTTAGTTCCATCGTCTAGAATATAGTTTTCAACAATCTCGCGGCAGTCCTCGATTCCCATGTACTCTACAACAAATTTGTCACCATATGTATTGTGAATGTACTCAGCCCAAGCTAAAGTAGGGAGCCAATGGCCCTGTTCTTTATAGACATCAGGCCAAAAGATGATTTTTTTCTTTTTTGTCTCTGCCATAAGAAATTCCTCTTTTCATACAGTAAAAAATCGAAACAAACTAAGATTTTTTTGACTCACTGCATTAATCTTTTTTCAGACAACGAACGGAAACGAAATTTGATTGTTCCATAGACCGATCATCATAAAAGAACTTAGCGCTCACATCAAAAAACGCCACTTTAACATATCTAGATTCCGATGTTTTTGTAATTGTCCAAAAAACCGAACCCGTATAAAACTTTTTTGAGTAATAACCACTCCCATTTAAAATAGAAATTCCATTCTTGCTTGAAGACCATTTATTTGCGACATTTTTCCATTCAGTAAATGTGGGGATTCGCCATCCATTTGGACATATTCCCTGCACATTTAGAGAATCTTTATTTTCAATAAAATTACGGGGACTTACTTCTAATGAATCATACCCCAATGTTACTGGTAAATTATATAATCTACCATATTTTTCACAATTAGACGGCTCGTTATCTAAGCAAATCACATCATTCGCATTTTTTTCATCAAAAAAATTAAGATTTTCTGCCATCCATATTTGTGAGCCAATCGTCACAACTTTATACACTTGATTATCTCGTGAATCTACAATCGTATCATATACAACATTCTTGTCTAAATAAGCCCAATTAGATTTATAGTATTCACTTGAAGACGAACTTCCCGAACTAGAGGAATGTTCTTCACTTGAACTAGACGAGTTTTTCTCCGAACTTGAAGACGAATTTTTCGAACTAGAGGAATGTCCTTCACTTGAACTAGACGAGTTTTTCTCCGAACTTGAAGACGAATTTTTCGAACTAGAGGAATGTCCTTCACTTGAACTAGACGAGTTCTTCTCTGAACTTGAAGACGAATTTTTCGAGCTAGAGGAAAGTCCTTCACTTGAACTAGACGAGTTCTTCTCTGAACTTGAAGACGAATTTTTCGAGCTAGAGGGACGGCCCTCACTTGAACTAGACGAGTTCTTCTCCGAACTCGAAGACGAGTTTTTCAAACAAGAAGAAGTTTCGTTACTAGAACAGGACGATTCTCTTTCCGAGCTAGAAGTTTTGATTAATTCTATTTCAGATGAAGAATCGGAGGGGGCAATAGGGTTACCGACAGAAGTCTCACCATCGCCGCATGCCGCAAAAAAAACAGCAACAACACAACATAATAGGAATTTACGCATACTATTCGCCCTTTCTTGCTGTATAAGTAAGATACACAATAACGTCATTTATTGGATATTTTCCGGTCTTATCATCCTTTGATAAACCTCTTATTTCAAGGCTCCATTTTGATATAGCACCACGTCCTTCAAACAAAGCTCTCTTTTTTTCGGATAATTCGAAATTAAATGAACCTGGTTCTATATTCGCCAAACTAGAAGCATACGTTGTAGAAGAGAAATCCTCAACAGATGAACCATTAACTTTTATTTTACTAAAATAAAGTGTTAGTTCAGCATTCAAAAAATGCTTTGTGGAATCAGAAAGTTCAACCACAACACGGACATTGCGAATTCTCTGGAATGAATGATTGTTAAACTCACATTCAAAGAATTTCTCAGTAAGTTCAAATTCACAGCAAGTCGAATTTACAGAATTTTGGCTATTATTTGGAGTTTGTGCGTTATTTTGATTTCCATCCTGTAATCGAGTCAATGGATTCGCAAAAGAATCTTCACATTGATATAAACTGGCATTTTGTTGTAATTCGTTTAAAGAAATCGGTCTTGTGATTTCCATTTCATGCTTATCATTTTCAAGATAAGCCTTTTCCATCCGCCTTAAATCAAGCAGAATTCTTTCAGGAGCAAGTAATCCTTTATAGAACGAATCCCAATATGGTTTATCAATGAATTTTGGAGCATATGAAGTTAAGCCTTCTATTTCAAGATGATATGCTTTTTCTGCCATCTTGGCAACATCAATCAATAGATTTACATACTGCCTAAAGACCTTGCCGAGTTCCTTTTCAAGCCAAACGTACAAGTCATTGTTCGTAAACTTTTCGCTCAAGACATCATAAATTTCTTCCGATCTCAGAATTTCATTTTCGATGTTTTTCTGCTTTTTCTCGACCTGTTGGGTCTTGATTTCGTTTACAACTTCCTGTTTTTCGACTTCGACCACTTCAGCATCGGCAACTTCGTCTTCAACAAGCCATTCCTTCTTGCGACGTTCCAATTCAGCCTGCAACTTTGTCTTGGCCGCATCAAGTTGCCTTTGAGCGAATCGTGCAGCATAGCTTTCGGCCGCACTCACAAGATTTTCAGCAAGTTTTGTACCGCCAATCGACTCCATGTCAAATCTTGGACCACCGAACATATTTGTTACGGCACCGAACTTGAAATCAGGAATCTTGAACGTCGCAGAAGCGATGTTGCGGACTTTTTCAACAGTTTCCTGAATCTTAGCGACCTTTTCCATCAGCTTCTGATACTTCTTTTCTGCAGTCGAAATAAGGTGCATCGCCTTTTTCTTCTTGGAGGTGCTCTTCTTCGCAGTTTTCTTTTCTTCAAGTTGAGTTTTTTCAGCCTCCAGGGACTTGATTTCCATTTCATGGACGGCCCTGCTTTCCGCAATCACCGCCTTGTCACATTTCGCCTTGAACACTTGCAACTGTTCAGCATCCTGTTTTTCTAGAATGGAGAGCAAGTCGCGGCCCATCTGGCAAGCATCCTTCGCCATGTCAACAGCAAGTTTGACAATAACCCGGAAACGATAGATAGATGTCGGTTCATTTGACGAATTTAAAATAGAATCGATAGAAATTCCCATCGCCCTCGCTTTCACAAGCATGCCCGGATCAATTGGCGGGGCAAACAAGGCCAGAGTCCGCTTTACACCTTGAATATTCAAGCTGTTACGAATCTTGTACAGTCTGTCCGCTACCGTATCCCAATACGAGAACAATGTATCGTTTCTTGGCACTGTAAAATAGAACATCGATTCCACAATGTTTCCGGTTCGGCGTGCCTTGGCATCCATGGCCCTTGCATTAAGGACCTTCGCCTTATCACGGCCAATCAATGCAGAATTTTCATATTCTATAAATGCATTGCCCAAAGAATCAGTGTTGGAAAGAATATCGTTCGCCGTGAGCGCGGACATCGGTTCCGGTTCAGGGGCTTCTGCATTTTTGGGGCCAAGCAGTTCTGCAGCCAGTAGATAGAACTGAATCGCAAGATTGACAGATTCCGTCGTGTCCTTGGCAAATTCCTGGTCGCCCCATCCAATGAGCGCATCTAAGTATTTCATCACCACATACTTCTGATACGCAACTTTGCGGTAACGAGCTATCAGATGAGGGTTAAACGGATCATTTTTCCACTTATCAACAAGTGACGAAAGGGCTGTCCTGTCCGGGAGCTTGTCCCGCTTGGTCGGAAGTCCCAACATCTGCAATATGGACTTATCAGCATCCTTATTGACAAAGAATGGCAGGAACTTCCAGTAACGAGCGCCCTTGGGCAAATCCCTTGCAAACTTCTTTGTACGTTCATACGCCGAATAATTCATTCTCGGATCAAAAACCAGCTGCAACCACAGCAAAGCCTCTTCGTAGCTCTGTTCTGCAATCATTTTTTCGGCAATGAGCATCGGGACATAGAAGAACAGTTCCCAGTTGTACATTGCATTTGCCCCGCCCCATACAAAATCTACCATGGGGGCAGGATACGGACCATCGACGCCCTTCTTGTCGGGGCGATAGTTAAAGCGGAATATATTCTGTCCCAGATCCCACGACTGCCAGTCTCCAGCCATATAATAGCCGAGATATACGCTGAAATAGTAGTTATAGTAGGAATAAGAGTAGTAATAGCTATCGGAAATAGGCAACGCCTGCGTTTCGCGGGTATAAAGCCACTTGGTGCCACCATCACGATAACGCTTATAAAACTCATCTACCAACGAATGGGAAATAAGTTCAAACCTGTAATTCTTTTGCCCCTGGTTTACATTTCCGTCTTTCGGAACAGGCTGAACAAAGAATGTACGCCGGCCATCCATATAGAAGAACGGCAAATCTTCCGTTTTATCCTTTTCATCCAACTTGAGCATGGACAAATTCGTAGAAACAATCCTGAATCGGCCCGGAGTATAGTTCAAGATTGCGTTATTCTCGGGATAACTGAAGCCCTTGTCACCACAAGTGAATTCTTCCTCTTCCTTAAAGACGCCATGGACCAACCGGGTTCTTTCCGGCGCGCAATCATCCATAAGCATCTCCGCGGCAGGATTAATTTCTATAGAATCACTTCCATCCGCGGAAATTGTAATTTCCGCGATTTTGTGGTAGAACTGCCTGGTATAATCGTAGATACGCTTGGTTACTTTCGTTGACTTCGAGGAGCCATCCATCACTTCTGTGGAACCAATAACTTCTTCATATTCTTGATAATGATAACTCGTCTTGATAATGGCAACCTTGACCCATTCCAACGACGTTTCCGTCTTCAAATTATAGCGGTCTTCAATGCTCTCGTTATCGCCCAAAGCAAAGTCAAGTTGATTTGTGGATGAATCGTACAGGGCATTTTTTGACATACGGGTTCCCGTCCACTTTGTCCCTGTATAACTAGTCCAACAAACCTGTATTCGCGCATAATATTCTATCGTTTCAAGGCCGCCTTCGGAAGCAGATTCAATATTCCGCTGTCCAACCGTAATTTGAGGCCACAGCAAATATAGACGCTGGTTCACTATGGCAGGAACAACCGTCTCCGATGGAATATCCACATCGAGACGTTCCCATGGAGTCCATTCCCCCGAAAGAATCGCTTTTGCCTTGTATTTGCGGTAGTAATATGTATGTGGTTCACCCTGTGTGCGACCTACTATATGCAGAGTGTAAAGGATTCCGCCTTCATCGCCCCCATTTTCTTTTGTCGCTCCAATAATTTCAATACTCGATACCTCGCGGATCTTTTCGAGATATTCAAAAAGTGCATTTTCAAGATTAGCGTGGTCGTCGGAAAATTCCTGAATACGCTCTTCCAGTTCCTCGAAGAATGGCGTTTTGTCATCACGCAAATCGGACGCTATCCAATTTTCAGGATATAGGAAGACTTTACGGGCGGCTTCCCACACACGGTAATTCTTCATCCATTCCCATTCGCTACGTTGTTTGTCATTGAGGACCCTATCGCCCTCCAAACCCAACTCGGCACGTTGCACAAACAACTGGATCGAAGCTGAAGCCTGGACAATACGAGAAATAGCCATGTCCGGCTCCATCTTCACATCCATCAAATAATAGGAATAAAGGTCGCTATCATCAACAAATTGCCGCGGATAACGATTAGCTCGTTCCGTATTAGAACATGATTCCCAACAGACATAGGCGGCGAGAGCATCCCGTTTTTTCTTACGCAAGTCATCATTCATCTCCTGCGCAAACTTGAGCCACTCGGATTCCTTCGTATGGGACTTTACAGCAAGTTCAAGATTCTCTACATATGCACCATAAGCAATTAAATCGTTCTTATACCTAATGAAATCTTCTTCTGAATCAGACTCAAGAGTCGACTCCTTTAACAAATCGTTCAGCCCGCCCGGAAGTAAATGCGTTTTAGAATATAATTCGTAATATTGTGCAATACAGAGCCACTTTTCAATATCATTATCAAAGGCATCATCCGCATATTCATATAATGCCGTCAAATCAGAACTTTCCAGTCCTAATTCCTCGGCGAAATCATCTAATCCAGTCGCAAAGCGTTCTTCAAGAGAATTAAAATTGAAATCGCCCGAAAGCAGTCTGTCCGTCACATAGTTTACATAAACCAATGGTTTGAGAGAGGAGCCATCCCCATTATCATCATATTTAATTATAGACAGAACATCTTCATCCGATTCGTATTTAACAAAGTCAGTAGTTTTTAAATCAATTCCTTGTTCATAATTTTGCAAATAGTTATAAACGGCTATTTTTCTCGCCAAATTCACATAAAGTGCATAGGATTGTTTAGACAACCTAGGCTTTTCCTCATTTTCTTTATCTTTATTCCAAATTCCTAGAGCATCCACATAGCCTTTGGCATCATCATAGAATCTCTCCCAATCAAGAATATCGTCTATGGGACACAACGCATCACCAAATCCTTCAGCAATACCAAATTCAGCAAAGACTAACAAACGCAAATTCTGTTGCATTTCATCAAGCGAATCCGGAATCGAGGCATCGTCATCAACATCAAATTCTTCACAAAAATCAGAACTATATAGATTTGAAGCAAAGGTTTCCGCAGCAGTTTCTTCATCTTCGACCACAGAAGAAAGCAGCTTTAAATAAAAATCCGCATCTATCGATGTTCCACTCATAATTCGCCATTCATCGGCAAATTTACGAAGGTTCATCAAATTATCAGGTCGTGGTATTTCAGGATTAACAATAAGCCCATTTTCCTTTAAAACCAACAATGAATCAATCGAAAGTTCAAATGTCTTCTGTAAGAGTATTGCTCGATAAAATTCCTGCATAATTTGGGGCGCGGTCATATCAAATCCATCTTTTTTCACAAATTTGTAGATAGCTATGGCCTCATCCTTCTCCATGCCGAATCCTGCATTCGCAATCCTAACAACATCCCTTTGCGTAAGCACTGCGTTTCCGGCAACAGGGCTTGCCAAATGGAAAATTTCATTCAGCACATCGATCGATAGTAACCCAACATTGCCCATTACATAGGCTTCCTGCACTGTCACGCCATAACGCGCACGCATTTCACAAATCACATCCAACTGATTTATATCTAAATCAAAGGTCAGTAGTAATTCTCGGAAAGTCCAGCCAAGAATATTTTTTCGATGTAATAGGACAGTCATTTTCTTAAAGAACCCATCCCAGTCAGAAAAACTTGACTCTCTAGCAACGAAACGATAACCATCAATATTGGCAAGTTGGTAATATTCGGAATCTTTCGGCTTATACTGAACTTGGTCAAAATGACCATCTAAAAGGATTACGTTTAAATCTTGAATGGTCAAACCAGAACGTTGTAAGAAAACGGAAAGGTTACGCAACACATCGATATAGCCACCGTTCACATAATCAACTTTATTCGGCATCAGGACTCTATTATTGGTCCGGTCAAGTCCCCAAAGATTCCACGTCGAAATTTCAGTTAACGGGAATGTGGTAATCAATTCCCTTTGCATTGAATCTAAACGAAGTTCCCGTAAATCCGCACGAGCAATTGACGCGATATCATAAAAATGTAGGGATAAATTCGCTAGAATCTTTTTTGCTTTTTCCCGATTGAAATTTACAGGCAGTTGAATGGGATAAACCGACTCGCTCAACCTAGCTAGCGCAAGATCGGCTATTTTCTTTTCTACAGTCGTTCCATTTTCTTCGACATCAATCGTTTCATTAAACGGACAAGGTTCGGCCCTAAGTTTTTCTGCGCTTGCGCCACTCGGATTATTATTCGCAATTGGGTAAGCAAAACCATTATTTTCAACAGGACCAGCCACCAAACATTCCAACAACTCTATGCCCAAATCAATCGTGGGCATAGAGATTTCCGCATTGGCCTTAGTCAACTGCAAATCTAGATAGTCAGATCTGCGCATCGTGAAAGAGCCATATGCAGAGCTCTTTTTCAAGAACTTCAACAGGTCAACATAATAGGCAGAAGCGCTCAATATAGACTGACCTTCTGTTGCCTTGGCATAGTTAATCTTTCCAAAAAGTTTCGCCCAATTGACCGTATCACGCGTTGCGGTTCTTTCATTCGCAATATTTGTAATATTCCTATTTTTCGGAGCAGCAAGCCGCATTCTAGAAGAAACAGTACGAGGAAGTGAAGGTAAGGTATCTTCGCTTTCCGTAGAGGAATCAGAAGCATAAGCTTGAATATTCAATGTAGCTTCAACGACATAATTTTCGGCCAATCGATGAATTTGCTGTGCATCTTCTGTTTTGCCAATACCATTTCCATATTGAGCAACAAAAGAATCCTCATCAATTGAAGCTATTTTATAAGCTGAATCAAAACCTTCTTCAACCAAATAGGCTATTGCAGTCGCACTGTCCGTCAAATGGAACAAACGCTGTAATTGTTTAATCAATTTTTGATTACCTTCGCTTACGGAAAGTTCTGTATTCTGTTTCAAGAACTCATCTAAATCACTATTGGACAGAGAGAATTCATCCCAATCAGAATCTTGCAGAGCCGCACAGATAATCTTCCAATTTTCCAACAAGTCAATAAGGTTTTCATCTGGCTCGACAGTAATCGTTTCCCCTGTCGTTTCGTCAGTTATTTCCGTTCGTTCTGCAGCAGAAACCATTGCCGCATCAAATTTCTTTTCCAAATCGACAAATAACGCTTGTTGTGGGAACCATGTCTTAATGAGTTCAAGAAGTTTACGAACGTATATTACTTTTTTCAGTTCTGTATTGGTTCCAGGAAATTCGGGAGGCAAACACTGCGGATAAGTGACAACAGGAGTTCCATCAACAGTTTCCGTTTTGGGCGTTCCAAATTGCATACCATAATTATCGGCAATGGCGTCAACAATATCAGACCAATCCGATTCTGTAAACTTCACAAAATCAGCGAAACGTTTAAAATTAAAATTTCCCTTTGTATAAGCATGGCGATAAGCACAAACCACACCATCTGCAAATTTTTCAAAAAAATCGTTAAGGTCAAAAACCGTCTTCAATCTAAAAAACTGTGTTTCAGTTAATTGCGGATATTCAACCAAATGATTGATTCCCGTTGATGAAGAATTTGTTGATTCTCCCAAACCGTCAATATTACCTTCTTCTTCATCCGGTACAACAAATTTTTGTAGTACTCGGATTAAAGCATCCGTATTGGCTCCCACGTTATAATAGGCGTCCAATAAATTATTAAAAAGAGACGCTTTATCCGAAGGAAGATACTGAGAAATATTTTCTTTTGAAATATTTGAAACATACCGCAGTGGAGCTGGTCCAACGACAGACAAGTTTCCAGACAAGTAAAGAAGGAGCATCTGATTTATAGTAAGCGATGTTTCATCTTTTTCCTTATCTTCCGAAGATATTCCCTCACCAAGCAGTTGCTGCCAAAGTTCAAGAAACTTATTCGTATCGACACAAATCAATCCATCGGAAACAGCGCCCAACAATGTCTTTTGCAAAACAGTCGGTTTAGCTTTTACCATCTGATAAAGCGACGAAATTCCTTCACGTAAGGACAGCGCATAGAAGACTTCACACCAATACTTCTTTTCATCATCAGACAAAAGATTCGTATATTGCTCACTTGGAGGAGTAGTATTATACCTCTTTAGAAGCTGGAAATACAGACTGTACGCCTTAAAATATGCATAAACCTTAGATTCAGTCAATCGTTCGCGACCGGCCACTAAAGGGAATGTCGTATTTGAATTCAAAAATGTAGTGATTGCCGAGATCTTTTTTGTCCAATTATCACCCCCATATTCGGAAAAAACAGCATCAAAATAAACATTCAACAAAGAATCAATCTTTTCAAACTCACAAGTAAACGACTCTTGTTTCGCTTTTAAGAAGAAATTAATTTCTTGATCTGTCTTACCATTAAATACAAGATGTTCTATGGCAAGAGATTCACAGGAATTATCTTTAGATTTAAAGACTTCTGCATACAAAGAAACTTTATCTTTGCCATAATCCTCCTTGGAATCCAACAGCAGCCCCTGAGGAAGAAGTGTTGAATTATAGCGAATTACAAACCGTCCTTCGTCATCCGAGGTTTCCGACCCAAGCTCGATTTTTTTAAACCGCCGTGTAGTTACCGAATTCGAAGTTGTTTCTTCGAAATGAAGACAATAAGCTTTAACAATTAATCCGGAAAGGATTTTACCTTGCTCATTTTTGACAGTTCCATAAACACTACAGTCGCCATTCTGCTCTGGAAGTTTTGAAATATCTATAGGTCCGATATTTAATGCAGAGTTTGGTTCATTGTAAATGTTAGATGTCCATAAGTTATTTCCCTGATAATCATCCACTCTTATTCGAAGCGTTGGGAATTCGAGGGTTGCGTCGCCATCTTGGAAATTCCCGCGAGAATATGTTAAGGTAAAGGAGCCATCGGCGGAAATACCCGTTTCAGCAATTTGGTGAAATTCGCCATTTTTTAAATTATCCGCATAAACCTTACCCTGATAAAATGGGACTCCGTTTTTATTGAGCGTTCCAGAAACCGTCCAAACTTCGGGTACAGGATAGGCCATAGATACTCCTTTGATATAATTTAAGCGAATAATACGCAAATTTAATATATCTTATTTTATCGTCCTATGACCATCTTGTTTGAAAATTTACAATAATCTTACAATTATCGGTTCAGATTCCTACGCAGCATCCACTTTGAGTATTAATTCCAAAGGGGCATTGCGTTTTTATTCAGCTTATTTTAGCATATTTTCCATTTACTCGTCAAAATTTATCTAGAATATTGTATATTTATAGAAAATTTTACCGAGGTACAAAAAATGGGAAATGGAAAGAGCATAAGCATATCTTTTGTTGGTGTTTTAAGCACTCCATTATCCAAAATTCCGACCTTGTCAAGAGAGTTCGGCAAAGAACTTTTTGGCAATGAATCCGGAACGGACGCCTTTTTTGGACCTGATGGTCTGGTCATCATGATTCCAAACAAGATTGTCCCTATGGTAATAATCAACCAAATCAAAATAACGGTAAAAGCAGACTCAGCAGACAAAATGAATCAAATCCTTTCATCTTTAATTGCAAAATTAAAAGAAGAAGGGGTCAACACTGCTTTATCGGCTTTCGGAATAAATTATGAGATCCAATACTTAAATCTTGAGAAAGAAAGTGAAACTTGGTTATGGGACAGGTTTATCAAAGACAACATAAAAACAAAATTATCTGAAAAATTTTGCAACAAATTGAATTTTAGAATGAATGTTAACGAGCAACAGTCTCTTTACATGTCTATCGAACCCCGCATGGGGGTTCACGATGGTCTATTTGTTGGAGTCAACCATCATCACAACATTAGTTTCAACGAACTTCCTCCAATAGACGAATTTGATAAATATGTCAAAAATTCATGCAATGTAGTAGACAATGTGTTAAATGAATTCATTGGAGAATAACAACCATGACCGTAAACACTTGTTTAGACATTAGTTCTCAAGACATTAAAAGAAAAAGTTCCAGCAGCACATTTGCAACAATTATGTTTGGAGCTTTGTTAACGGCCGTTTCTGTTCCCGCTGCGACGGATATAGAAAAAAGTACATTCTTTTCTATGCCCCGCTTAGAATCGACCATTATTGAAGCAAAACAAACTGCCGTAATTCCTCACAAATCTATTCGTGACAGGTATCGCCGTATAGCAAAGTCTCAATGGTTCAAAGACGCATATGAGAACCATAGCATTGGCGAAATGATGGCCATCGAGGAATAAAATGTGGATAGAAAATCATAGCGGAAAAATTTTACAAGGGACCATTGTAAGTGGAATTCCTTGGGGCTATGAAGAATCTCAGTCTCCTCTAGGCATCGTTCTGTCTAATGCCTGCGATTTATCACATCCTGGACATAGTTCATTTCTGATTGTTGCCGCTTTAGCATCGGCAAAAGAGGTTCTAACAAATTTAACTGAATTTAAAAATTCTTTAAGGCCTGATAAATCAATCCGCCCAGAAACGGCAAAAAATTTTTTTGAAAAATTCATACACAATAAGAATGTAGCTCGCTATTATTTTATTGGTAAGAATGATGATGTTGGCATAGATGAATACTTAATTGTTGATTTCCAGCATATTTTATCGTTCAAACCTACACCAGATTTAGAGTCTTATGCGCAATTAAAGCACCCTTTTGTTGAGCAGATGATGATGCAATATGCTGCATACACATCAAGGATTCCATCCCAAAGGGTTGAAGGTGAGGAACTCCAGAAAATAATAAACGATTTGGCAGAAGATTATTTACCTAAAGGAAATCAATCGCGTTAGGGATAGTGACCCCTTGGGGCCGAGCCTCGCGTAGCGAGGCTTGGTTTTAACAGCGCTGCGGGCGGTTCGATAGGGCCGCCCGAAGTGCGTTAAAATATAGCCCGACCCACACGGTAGTGTGGGGAACGCCCAAAAGATTCTTACTTCCGCCAAGAAGTACACCGCGTTCTTCCCCGAAGCTTATGGCCGCGTGGGTGCCATCCTCGAAGAAGCCCTCGCCGCCGACAAGAACTTTGACGCTCGCCTCAAGGCATTCGAAGCACTCGTCCCGAAGAAGGCTGTTGCCAAGCTCAACAAGACGGCCGCCAAGCAGGACAAAATCAAGAGCCTCGCCCTACTTTACAAAAGTAATATAACCAATTTTAGGAACAACAGAAAATTTCCTATCGAAAATTTACGAAAATGCTACATTTTTTAGAATCAATTGTTTTTTTTTCAAAATATAGCCGTTTTCGACAACAAGCATCTTATGTCTCAGTCAAAATCACGTGCAATGGCACCGTGTACATTGAAATGAATCCTGATGTTCAAGCAAGAATCATCGCAGAACTATTGAAATAAAAAGTTAGTTAAGCTTAGATGCCTAAAAATTGCTCGGGAGAGGCCTTATCAAAAAAAAGATGAGGGATTGCTGAAGCATTTCTTATTTGGCAAATAGCTTTTTCCATGATAGCAACGCCCCCATTATCTCTTTTTTCGTATACCATTTCTCATCATTGAAATCGGATTCATGAATAAAACCTGTTAAAGCGCCACGATCAAAAATGCCTCTAGAAATTCCTTTATCATGAATTATCAGCAAAGGCTTTTTTTGGCTATATGCTAAAGCCGCTTCAATTTGATTCCATTCTGTTGCTAGTTTTAGAGGTTTCTTAATTTTTTTTCCCTTCAACGTTCCTGTTTTAGCACTTATTTGAGAGACTCCTAAAACAATCATTGCAGAGCATTCATCCAACATCCTCAAAACTTCATTTAATGGTGCAGAAACAGGGTAATCAGTTGTCCCCAATGTTCTTGGATTCAAGTCCATAGCTTTTAATAAAGCATAGAAACCGCTTATTCCCCCTTCCTGTTCTGGAGGAATGTATGTAGGCCGACTTAGAAAAATGTCTATCATATGAAAAAATCTCACTATCGTTTACTTTATCAATATATATTCTACATACATCTTTGTCAACGTCTTACACAAATTAAATGAAAAAGCAAAGGTAAAAAACTTTAACAAATCAAGTAAAACATTCAACCACAATTCTAGCGAATGCTTATTTACAAAAAGAGCTATTAACGCTGGCCTTGGAACAATTTCTTAAGGTTATCCCAACTCCATTTATAGATAGCATCCGAAGCAAGGGCATGATTTGGCTTTTTGCACACTTTGTCAGGATGTCCCTTCAGCAAGAAATATGGGATATTCTCTTCTTGTGCAATTGTTAGCTCCGCAGTGACTCCAGTTGCTGAATCAGTATATTCTCCGCAAAGGACGACAACCACATCGCAGCCTCTTATTCTACGGCGAGCATTTTCCTTCCAATTGCAGTCTATCTTCTCTTTGATAGACATATCCGTTATTTCAAACGGACTGTCAGGATTTTTCGCTTGGCCAACAAGGCATTCCTTGAGCTCCTTGTCATGGTCATAGTCGAAACTGATGAATGTACGTTTTTTTGTCATGGTATTCTCCTTGTCTTTTGTAGCTACATTATCTTGCGTATTTTTCATAAATTCTATGAACACGCAATGATTTCCCTAAATTTTCATAAAAAGCAGCAGTGGAACTTGAACTACGCAGGCGACTATAGGAATCCAATTCGAAAGACTCACTTGCCGCAGTCACGGATTCCTGCAGTTCACCATTGAACCTTTTTATCACATCTCTAGCATACAAGCCTATCTCTGAATCATCTTTCAAGTAAGGCCAAAAACTCAGGTATTCTGGAACATCGACGAATTCCTTCAAATAGGTAACTGTTGGCAGATCCTTATGGGCTGCCATTCCTATTTCAAAAGGAACCCACCAAGATCTATGAGTCTTGTGAGACATCACAACCAATAAATCGGAACATTTGTTCATTTGCCTTTTGAGGTGCTCTGTCAACTTTTTAGCATCGTCATCCATATCCGGATCTAAAAGATCCAAATATGCATCTACTTTATACTTCAAGAGTTCATTTCTAACAAACCTCGCTGAAAAAGAATCCTCTTGTTTGTGAGAGATGAATACTTTCGGTTGCAACTTTATTACATGAGACATCATATAGCCCCCTTGTCAACCAAATTCCAATAATGCCGTCCCAAAGCCGTTAGGCGGCAACCTTTCTTCATCATCGCCGCAAAATACATGTGATTTTTTTTCTTTGGCAAACCATATGGTACAACAAGATTAACACGGTTAAAATGTTGTAATACCTCAAATTTTTTCATATTTCCTTTTTGTCCCACTTTCGATTCCGGTTCAAAAGTCGGATCCAACGGAAAATCGTAATCTGGGTTAGGGAATAATCGAGTCAATTGGTGTAGTTCAGCTAACTCCAAGGGAGCTTTTGCCTTACGCAACGAAACAAAGTTTTTAACATTTGTCTTAAATACAGGACGCTGATTCCAAGGTCCTAGTGTCTGGTCAATTAAAGCATAGGCGCTACCCGGAGTCACTTCTCCCACCAAATTTGCAGCAGACCCCTTAAGAGCATCTACAAGTAGCCCGGTAAAGACCCCTGACCCATGTTCTTCGGACGCATATTGTTCTTCGGTCGACGCAGCAAGTATCGTCACTCCATCCCCTAATGTCGCTGCACCAGGGAAATTTGCGATATTCCCCATACAACCGGCATGACAGCAATCCAAAATAATGACACGATTTTTTGCATTGGAATCATTTGCATACTTGAGCACAATGTCCATAGCCAAACCATCATCACCCCTCTTAGAATCGGAAGCTATTATATATCCTCCAGACGAATCTACAAATCCATGAGAGGCTACATAGAGTAGCGCGACCTCTGAATCACCCTTAAAAAGTTCTTCGATAGCATCCTTCAACTGTCCGCAAGTTACCCGAGTTGACTTGTCTTTCGCGGTTAAAGTTGCTACTGTAAAATTGAGGGAATCGTCCTCATTTCTATTCAGAACTTTCTGCATTTGTTTTGCATCATTCACACATCCACAGAGGTTCTTAATATTATCATAGTAGTTTATGCCCACTACCAAGGCTTTGCGGTTATTTGCCATTCTCATCCTCCTTTAAATTGAATAATACCTAATGGCATCAACAACTGAATCGCTAGTCCAGCCAACAATATCTATGGCGTTCTCACGAACGATAGACGAAACTCGTTCCGCACCACGCAGACGAACGCCGATAATAGGCTTGCCCATCTCCAAGGCAATGTCTATTTCCTCTTCAATCCAGTCGGAATATGTACAATAGACTCCCGCCGGAACAATCACGCAACTTGCATGGCGTATTTTCTCTTGCAAGGCGGCACGCAACGCCGCCCTGCTACGGGCGTTGTGAATAGGGTCATCCTTCGGCACAGAATAATTCCTCCAAGAGAAATACGGATGCCCGTCAAGAAACCCGGTCAGGGTCTCGTAATCATCCCCGTAACCCCAGGAATGACTAATAAATATGTTATAGGTTCTTGTCATAAAGACAGCTCTCCTCATAAAAATGGCTGGATTGCCGATAATGCCGACTCCATTGCAAATACCGTGCCAAAAAGAAAAACGACCCCAAATAGAGGCCATCTCCGTAATTTTATATTTTTTTCTTATTATTTTATTTCATTTTAAAACACCGACAAAATAAGCCAACCCAGCTTTGTTTCATAACCAAACACCACGATTGTAGATGGTTTTTAGGCAAAAAATGTATTAAACGTTCTTCTTAGCTCCAGGCATGAACATATCAAAATCCCGTTGGATTAGTTCGCCTGTGGAATTGTAGATGTTTTCGCCGAGATAATAATCGCAGACAGTCTCGCGCATACGGGTGAATTCCTTGAGACTGTGCTTGCCACGTTGTGCGTCTATGGTCAAGTCTATCAGTTCCAGGGCCCTGAAAACAGCCCGTTCGACCTGGTTCTGGTTGCCCTTGGATTTCCAGCGGTTCGCACGGGAAATCTCGCTGCCGATGTTCAACATCTGGAGCGCAAGCGGCATTTCAGCCCACCTGCCCGCGGCAAGTTCCTTATGCTGAATTTTGTCCTTATCCATAGGTTTTCTCAATACAATTATACAAAAATAACGGGGCATAGCCCCGCTATTTTCGTTGTTTAGGAATTCCTTCGACTGAGTTTACCCCGCACTTGATGCGGGGCGGGCATGACACTTTGCGCTACGACACGAGCATCATGGAGAACACCATGACGAACAGCGCGACGGTTTCGCCGACGCCCAAGACCATCAGGTAGTTCACCAGGCCCTTGCCGGTTTCGCCGAGGGCATTGCAGGCGTCCGCAGCGGACTTGCCCACGTACCAGGCAGAAGCCATCATGCCGATGCCACCGAAAATGCCGACCCCCAGGTATGCAGCCCAGTTGGCCGGAGCCGCCTGGGACTTGTTCAGGATGTACATCATCAGCAACATGCCGTAGATTGTCTGCGCGATCGGCGCGCCCACGAAGATAAGCAGCGTAAACAGCGCGTTCTTACCCTTGAGATACGCCTTCTTCCAGGCCCCGATGGCCGCCATGCCGGCAGTCCCGCAGCCCAGCGCAGAACCCACCGCGGCAAGGCCCAGGGCCGCCACCGCGCCGAGTTTCGCGAGCGTTAAAAGTTGAGCTTGATCCATACGTGTTACCTCGCTGGATTAAAGCACCATCATGGAGAACACGAGAACGAAGAGGGCCACGGTTTCCACGATACCGAGCACCATGAGGTAGTTCACCATGCCCTTGCCGGTTTCGCCGAGGGCGTCGCAAGCCACGGCAGCGGACTTGCCCTGGTACCAGGCAGATGCCATCATGCCGAGACCACCGAAGATACCGGCGCCGAGGCAGCCACCCCAGTTGGTAAAGCCGGATTCAGCAGCCTTGCTCAGGATGAAGTTCATGAGCAACATGCCGTAAATCGTCTGGGAAATCGGGGCACCCACGAACACCAGCAAGGTGAAGAGAGCGCTCTTGCCCTGGGCATAAGCCTTCTTCCACATGGTGATGGCGGACATACCAGCCGTTCCGCAACCAAGGGCGGAGCCCATAGCCGCAATGCCGAGAGCGGCTGCAGCACCCATTTTAGCGAGAGTAACCATTGTATTCGGTTCCATTGTTTTTTCCTCATTAAGTAGCGGGAATCATCCCTTGGTTTAATTTTTCTGCTTGGCGAAGGGCGCGAACGCAAATCCGCTCCATTCCTGGCCAAGTCCATTTGAAAATTCGAGTGTGTTAAGACGTACGGCGTGGACCGCGACGCCCATGACCGCAAGCGCGATGTTCAGGCCATGCACAAAGAGCAGCAGGAAGGCAGCCCCGGCGATACCGACAGCGGAGCCGAACAGCGGCGAAAGCATGTCGTTGAACGCCTCAGCGATGGCCGCACCGGACATGCCCACAGCGAACAGACGGATGTAACTGATCACGTCGGTAAAGCTGTTCACCACGTCGAGCACGAGCATCGGGATGCTGATGAAGTCCTGCTTGAGCCTCTTGGGCGGCACGGTAAAGAGCACCAGGAGTACCGCTTCCACGATGAACATCGGGATGACGAACTTCGGCATGTCGATACCGAGCACCATCTGGCACGCAAGGAAGAACATCACCCAGCAGCCGATAAGCCAGCCCACCTGCGCCATGAACGTGGAGTCCTTGCGCTTGATGCGCACGCAGACGTTCCACACGTGAGCGATACTCAGGTGGACCACGGCGATGCAGAAGCAGAACAGCTGGATATGCTGCATCTGGGAGGCACCCGCTGCCTTCGGCACGAAGCTTTCGGGCAGAATCGTGATCGACTGGGCGAAGGCCTTGTAGGCTTCGAACTTCGCCGGGTCAGTCGGTGCGCTAGTGCGGATCCAGAGCATCGCGTTCTTCAGCGGTTCAGGCAACCAGCCGTAGTTGGTGATGTCCAGGTAATACGTCCACCCCGCAAGCGCTGGACTAAGTCCCAAGAAGCTTGCGTTGATGACACCCCACACGATGGTGGCGATGCTCATGAGGTAGATAAAGTGGAAACCAGCAGGGTTCGCCTTCGGCATCTTTTTGCGGGCAAAGAAAGCCAGACCGAGGAACAACAGGCCGTAAGCCGAGTCGCCCACAATCATCGCAAAGAAGATACTGAAGAAGCAAAGGAACACGGCCGACACATCCACTTCCTTGTACCCCGGCGAAATGCCGATGATATCGTACAGGAACTGCATGGGACGGCTGAGCTTGCTGTAGGTCAACAGCGTCGGGATATCGTCGTCTTCGGCGGGGTCGTCCACCAGGAGGCCCCAGCCGTGTTCGCGGGCGGCCTTCTCGAGTTCGCCGACACGCGGAGCCGGGCAGAAACCCTGTACGGCAGCGACGTTCTTGTCGCCCACCATCGAGGCTTCGGCTTCGACCATGCGGTAGTCATCACCCACTTCGAGGAGCTTGTCTTCGATAGATTCGCGCGCACCCGAAAGTTCACCCAGGCGTTTTTCGACGCGGGCAAGCGTTTCCTTGGCTTTCGCTTCCATTTCGCGGTATTCGGCAAGCGACTTCTGCGGCATCGTGAGTTCGGTGAAGTTTCCCTTCACGGCGACAGGGGCTTCTCCCCTGCTCACGACAGCTACATACTTGCCGTTTTCATCCTGGCCGAATTCTTCGATAGAACCTTCGCCATCGAGTTCGAACGGGATTTTACCGTCATGGAGCTGGTACAGTTTGACATAGATACCCTTCGCCTGCAGGGCTGCTGCCGTTGCGGGGTCCAGGTTCTTGAACATGGAAAGTTTAGTGAGTTCCTCTTCGGCCTGATCCTTGTCGATTTCCGCCTGCTTGCTTTCGGCAACCAGGTTCTGGATTTCATCGATAAGGCTTGCGGCCGGAGCGGCATCCTTCACGGGAGTCACACCCTTCGGGGCTTTTTCGGGCACCACTTCCAAGGCCTTCTGCACGCGGTTCATTTCGCCGCGGGCCTTGTTCAGCTTGGCGCCTGCAGCCGCCTGCAAAGGCGTGAGGTGCAAAATTTCAAGCGTACGGAGCGCCTGTAGCGTCTCTTCAACCGCACCTGCAACCGTCAGCACCGTCACTTTCTTCATAGGAGTAATCATGCGGCGGCCTCCTTCGCGAGTGCATCCTGGGCAGCGGTACGGGCGGTGGCCTTACCCTTCGCAAGCTTGCTGCGGGCAACGCCGGACGTCTGCTGGTCGCCCAGGAAGATGTTGATGACGCGGATATTTTCCTTCGCCTCGGGAATCTTCACCTTTTCGAACAGGTTCACGCGCTGGCTCGTGGTACGCAGTTCCTTCGAGAGGAGTTCGTACTGCTTTTCGAGCACGCGGCGTTCCAGACGCAGCGAAATCAGGCCCTGGAGGCTTCTGATACCGTCGTCCAGCCACACAGGCGTGGTGAAGAAATCCGGAATGGCGATATTAAAGTCTACCCCGTCGTATGTCGGAATCTTCACGCCGGCGATGTTGCCTTCGCCCTGGCGCACTTCCTTCACCGACAGGTACTTTGACCATTCGATGGGTTCGGCAAACAGCGAAATCCAGGAAGCCATGCTCTTGCGGAGCTTGTCCTCCTCTTCTCGCTTTGCCATCACCCTCTCCTGGAGCGTGCGCATTTCCATCTGCAGCTGCTGCTTTTTCAACAGCAACGTGGGCAGATAGCGCTGGAAGCGCTTCAATGCGTCGCGTTCCGCCTTGAGGGCGTTTTTAGTTAACTTGACCTTCGCCATATTACCCCTTCTTGGGCCAATATTCGTTGATCATCTTGGTCGGAATACCCGTTTCTTCGGGTGCGAAACAGTCGGCAAGGATTTCCCAGCCAAGGTCCAGAGCCTTTTCCAGCGGAATGTTGACGGAAAGGTCCATCATTTCGCTTTCGAAACGCTGGCCATACTTCAACAGCTTCTGGTCCCAGTTACTCATGTTGAAGCCCATGGACTGCTTTTCCAAAGTTTCCTTGTAGCTTGCGTACAGCTGGATCATGGTGTTCATGATGGTACGGTGGTCGCTACGGGTCTTGCCGTTCACCTGCTGTTTCAAACGAGACAGGGAACCGAACGGCTCAATACGGCCCTTACGCAGGTAGAACTGACCTTCGGTAATGTAACCGGTGTTGTCCGGAACCGGGTGGGTCACGTCGTCGCCAGGCATGGTCGTCACAGCCAGAATAGTGATGGAGCCCGAACCTTCGAAGTCCACAGCCTTTTCGTAACGGCTGGCAAGCTGGGAGTAAAGGTCGCCAGGATAACCACGGTTCGACGGAATCTGTTCCATCGTAATGGCGATTTCCTTCATGGCGTCTGCAAAGTTCGTCATGTCGGTGAGGAGCACGAGCACGTTCTTGCCTTCGGTAGCGAACTTTTCAGCCACGGCAAGCGATGCATCCGGCACGAGCAAGCATTCCACGATCGGGTCAGAGGCGGTGTGCATGAACATCACCGTACGGGAAAGCGCACCGTTCTTTTCGAGGAAGTCCTTCAGGTACAGGTAGTCGTCGTGCTTCAGGCCCATGCCGCCGAGGATAATCACGTCCACTTCGGCCTGCAAGGCAATGCGGGCCAAGAGTTCGTTATACGGTTCACCGGCGATAGAGAAAATCGGGAGTTTCTGCGAAACCACGAGCGTGTTGAACACGTCGATCATCGGGATACCCGTACGCACCATCGTCTTCGGGATGATACGCTTGGCGGGGTTCACGGAAGGGCCGCCGATAGTAATGCGTTCGCCGTCCACTTCGGGACCGTTGTCGCGGGGCTTGCCGGCACCGTTAAACACGCGGCCAAGCAATGCTTCGCTGTACGGGACCTTCATCGGTTCGCCAAGGAAGCGCACTTCGGAGTCGGTCGAAATACCACGGGCACCTGCGAACACCTGCAAGTCCACCATGTCGCCGTCAATACGGATCACGCGGGCAAGGGATGT
Organism: Fibrobacter sp.; assembly: GCA_017412605.1. Taxonomy (GTDB): domain Bacteria; phylum Fibrobacterota; class Fibrobacteria; order Fibrobacterales; family Fibrobacteraceae; genus Fibrobacter. The sequence goes on from JAFPWY010000009.1 coordinate 154,360, forward strand.
TCCGAACGAGCTTGTCACCTGGGCAAGTTCCTGGTTTGCTACACCTTCGGCGCGGAGCGTAATCACGGAACCGGCGATGCGTTCAATACGATGGTATGCCACATTATGCATTAGCGGAAACCTCCTTCACGGAAGCGAAAATACTTTGTTCAAGGTCCTTGAATTCCTGGGAATCGAACTTGACACGGTTCCAGTCCTTCGTCGATTGAGTGAGCTTGAGGAAGAACGTACGGGCGACATCCTTCTCGCTGAACTTCATCGGGGTCTTGAGGATAGTGTAAACCTTATCGAACACGTACTTCTGGCGTTCGGCGGAGCAGGCGGCGTCGATTTCGTTATAGGCGTCCTGCTGCAGGTAAACGGCATCGAGGTATTCGGACTTCAGGTAAATCACGAAGTCGTCGATAGAAGTACCTTCTTCGCCCACCACCTTCATCATGTTGTTCACGTCCACGCCGTTCGCGAGGATGTGACGGGCTTCGGCAACCTTCTTGCTGTCGATGATGCCTTCGTACTTGGACCAGGAATCCAGCGGGTGGATTGCCGGGAAGCGGCGCTGGTCGGAACGTTCACGGCTAAGGCCGAGGAATGCGCCCACCACCTTCAAGGTAGCCTGGGTCACCGGTTCTTCGAAGTTACCACCTGCAGGCGATACGGAACCGCAAATCGTCACGGAACCGGTAGAGCCGTCCTTCAGGCGAACCACACCACCGCGTTCATAGAAGGCGGCAATCACGGATTCGAGGTAGGCCGGGAAGGCTTCTTCGCCCGGAATTTCTTCCAGACGGCCGCTCATTTCACGCAGAGCCTGAGCCCAACGAGAAGTCGAGTCAGCCAAGAGGAGCACGTTCAGGCCCATCTGGCGGTAGTATTCGGCGAGAGTCACGCCCGTATACACGGAAGCTTCACGAGCAGCCACCGGCATCGAAGACGTGTTACAAATAATCAGCGTACGTTCCATGAGGGACTTGCCGGTACGCGGGTCAATCAGTTCAGGGAATTCGCGGAGGGTTTCCACCACTTCACCTGCACGTTCACCGCAAGCGGCCAAGATCACGATATCCACGTCGGCGTAGCGGCTCATGAGCTGCTGGAGCACGGTCTTACCGGCACCGAAGGGGCCCGGCGTACAGAACGTACCGCCCTGCATCACGGGGAAGAACGTATCGATAATGCGCTGCTGCATGGTCAGAGGCTTGCTCGGGCGCAGGCGTTCTTCATAGGCCTTGATCGGCATCTTCACCGGCCAGGTCTGCACCATCGTCACGTCCTGGGTTTCGCCCTTGTCGTTCTTGAGCTTGGCGACCACATCTTCAACGATATGTTCGCCAGCGGCAGCAACCGATTCCACGGTCCACTTGCCGAGCAGGCGGAACGGCACCATGATGCGGTGCGTGAACACGCCTTCGGGAACGGTGCCGAGCGTATCGCCCGCGACAACCACATCGCCCACCTTGGCGACCGGGGTAAATGCCCACTTCTTGTCGCGCGGGAGCGCCTTCAAATATTTACCGCGCTGCAGGAAGAAACCGCATTCTTCGGCAAGCTTCGGGAGCGGGTTCTGCAGACCGTCAAAGACCTGGGTCAAAAGGCCGGGGCCAAGTTCTACGGACAAAAGTTCGCCGGTGAATTCCACCTCGTCACCCGTCTTGAGCCCCGTGGTGTCTTCGAACACCTGGAGTTCGGCGTAGTCACCGCGGATACGGATGACTTCGCTCTTAAGGGGGATAACTTCGGACTTGCCGTCCTTGTTTTTCTGGGTAAGCTTGGCATACGCCACTTCGTTCTGGGACACGGCGGTTTCGAACTTGACGCGGATCAAGTTTCCGTTCACGCCGATGATTTTTCCGATACTAGCCATTGAAAATGGACCTCCGGTCATTCCTGCTCAGCCTGGGAGGCGTATGCAGGGTCGTTTGCATTAATAACATTCAAAACAGCGCTGTCGCCGGCTTCTTCAGTCAGGCGGGCCCAGCGTTCACAAATTTTCAGCTTGATCGCATATGCGTAAACATGCTTGACAGTCCCCTCGCCTACACCGGCAAGGCAGTCCACAAGCCAGAAACGGGCCTTGTCGATATCCTGCTCTTTTTCCATAGGATTCGACTTGGCAAACGCGTCCTGAATCATCTTCGCGAAAGTGACATCGTAGCCCGGGAAGGACTTGTCCGTAAAACGGACATCGGGCCCCCACGCAGCCGCGCGGAGCCTGCCCGAAACGTTCTTCATCTGGATTTCGTGGGCCTTGTAGGCACGAACGAACTCGTCGTCACATTCTTCGCATTCACCGTCATCGAGCACGGCGTCCAGGGCCGCAAGTTCCGGCTCGGACAGCACACCGACGCAGCGGTGACGGAACTCTTCCATGGAGAGGGGCGGTACATCGCCCATCTCAAGCATCGGAAGAGACGCCATCAGGTAAGAAGGAGAGCTCATCGCGATCCTACTTGGCCTGGGCAGCGGCGTTTACAACGCGGGAAAGTTGAGGACGGAGCAGGGCCGAGAGAGCATCGGCCATGGCAGCTTCGGTAAATTCGTGGGTGACCTTTCCGCCGTCGAGCTTGATGCGGAAGCCGAACTTGACGCCCTTGTCGCTTTCGACCTTCACGCCCTTGCCGAGTTCCTTGGCAAATTCGCCCATCACAAAGGAGCTGAGCTTGCTGGCATCGGCTTCGGAGAATTCCACATCCACATCGGTGGTATAGCTTTTAGCGACGGTGAGGAGCATCTGCTTCACGGTGGACTCGTCGAGGGACTTTTCCACCTGGAGGTTGAGCAAATCCAAGATCATCTTTTCAAGATTCTTGCCTACCGAAAGAAGGAGGTCGCGGGCAGACTGTTCCAGAGTACGTTCGCTGCGTTCCGTAAACGCTTCGGCGTCCTTGTCGGCCTTTTCGAGCTTGGCGCTCGCCTCGGCTTCAGCCGCCTTCACGATTTCTGCCGCTTTGTCCTTGGCGCGGGCAATGATTGCCGCAGCCTCGGTTTCCGCTTTATCGACAGCATCTTTCTGGATGCGTTCCATAAGGTATTGCAAGTCTTCTGCCATATAATATCTCCAATATTCTTTTTCAGGCACGGGAAAAAAGGTTTTTCCCGAAAAAAGCCAAAATGAATATACAAGCAAAAAAAACAAAAAGACAAAGTTTTTTTCGCAAAAAAACAAGAGGTTTATCCAAAGAAGCACCCCAAATCAGATAAAAACGCAAAAAATGGCGAAGAAACGCAAAAAATGCAACCTAGTTGTCAAGGTGCACAAATGCAAGTAACTATAATTTTACTTTCAAAAAGGCTAAAATTGGCTAATTGAGCCAAAAAAAGCCATTATTTCGACTTGAGTCTATCAATCGACGAAGCCAAAAGTTGGCCCATGTCCGGAGGAAAATCGAAACTGCTAAATTCCCGGGGTTCATCCCAGTAAGGGAGACGGATTTGCACCCTGTACGCATAGAGCATTTGGTGGTGCGCGCCCAAAACCCGGTAGTCATCCTCCCCCAGTTCCCCGCGGGTCATCTTGTCGTAATAGCGCCCCCCGTGACTGTAAAGGCGGTCGCCCACAATGGGGAATCCCAATTCGAGAAGATGCGCCCTAATCTGGTGCTTGCGTCCCGTCAAAAGTTCAGCTTCGACAACATCGAGCATGCCCAAGTCCGGGTGTTCCACAGAAAAAAGCTTGCGGAAACGTGTGTGGCAGGGTTTGCCATCCACAAAATGATGCATGCGCAGCCGAATCGGGTCGGCAGGATCCTCACGCAGCGGCATCACGCAATCCACGAAGCCATCCTTATCCACGGAAACGCGCCGACCATGTTTTGCGAAGTGGTGTTCTTCAGGAACAGGCCCGTCAGGGAAGCCCGCGGGCACGACAGCCAGGTAGAACTTGCGCAACAAGATCCGGTCCAGGTTTTTCTGGAAACGGGACGCCGTCGAGGCATCTTTGGCAAAGAGCATGAGCCCGCCAGTATCGCGGTCAAGCCGGTGCATCGGGGTGGCCGACTCGCAGTCAAAGGCCCTGCGGATAATCGCGGCAAAAGTGTTGTAGAAAATGCGGCCCGTATGGTGGACAGGGACACCCGCCGGCTTTGCCACCAGCAAGAACTCGTCATCCTCGAAAACTGTCGTGAAGTTGGTCGGGACCTCGGGCTCGGTGTAGTTTTCCACGTGGTAGACAACCTTGTCGCCACGATGCGCGATGGACTCGACTCCGGCGACCTCGCCATTCAACGTCACCAGCCCGCGCGTCAGGCGGTCAACCCAATCTATGCGGCTGTGATAGGTGAAGCGTTCGCACAGGGAATCCAGCAAGAAGCGCCCGTCCTGTTCTGGACGGATTTCGCTCTCGAAAAACATATCCGACGGGGCTTTCTCGTACTGCATAATCCTATCGTCCCGGAGTCGCTTGATTACTCCAAGTGGGCACGGACATAGCCCGAAGAATCGCGGGCACCTTCTTCGACTTCAAAGGCGAGCGCACCGATAACGGCGCCATCCTTGAACGCCGTTTCCACACGGTACTTGCCCGCCGGGGCGTTCGTCTTCTTGCTGTAGCTGCGGTAGCCCATCTCGCGGCCACCATTAATACGCATGCGCCCAGAAGACACCCTGTCCGTCAGCTTGTAAGTTGCGTCATTCGGTCCCTTATAATACCAGCGGTACTCGATTTCGGCCTTCAAATCGGCCGGAGCATACACGGAACTCAGGTAGTAAAGTGGCATGTCGGCATCGCGGTGCACCGACGACGACTTCAAACCTATTTTCTGCAAGAAGCTCGGTGCATCGACATCGCAACTGTAATCCGTCTTGTCGAAGTTGATGCAGGCAACCTGCTGCTTGAGCACGAGCGGCACTGGGGGAACCCAGTTCATCACGTAAGCCGTAATTAGCGCAGCACTGATGGCAATCGGCGCAATCAACACCTTCTTGCTGCGACGGGACACCTTCTGGATAAACACGCATATCCCCAGCGAAAGCAGCGTGCTGCATACGAACAACACCAGCCCAATTCTATGGACAAGGTAAGGGATGGTGAAGTTCAGGAACATGGTACCGAGCAGACAGAGGAACGCAAGGCTCACGCCAAAGCTTTCGTACTTCTTCTGCAAGAATTCGTTACCCACGAGGAGGACTGCAAGCAAAATCACCAGGATGAGCGAAGCGATGGAACCGCTGCTCTTGAAATAGCATACCACAAGCGCACTGAACAAGCTACCGAAGCAGAATTGCACCGCCCAACTGAAGCGGTTCTTCCAGGTTTCGCTCCATTCGCGGTCCAAAAAACGGTGTTCCACAACGATGGCGTTTTCGGGAATCGCCGTAGATTCGTAGCCAACGTCATTCGCAATTTTTTGGGCAACATTTTTTGCCTGACTGGATGCCGTTTTCAATTTTTCGGAAGCGGCATCCGTAACCGTCTTGAGTTTTTCGGAAGCAATTCCGGTCGCCGGCTTTGCGAGGTTCGACACCTTGGAAACGGCGGACTTCACCTGTCCCGGAATAATCGGACGGCTATCCCCGCCCTTCTTCGCAAAAGGATTCAGTCGGGAAACAAGGCCCATACGGGACGGAGCCTTGGCAACTGCCGCAGGTGCCGGCTTGGGCGAAACAGGAGCGGGTCTGGGAGCAGTCTTTACCTGGACGGCCGGCGCAGGGGCTTTCGCTTGCGGGCGCGGCGCTGCCGCACGGGCCGCCATGATGCGATCCTTGGTCCAGCCTTCGGGGTGTTCCATGTGTGCCGAAAGGAGAATCACGAGTATGAGCGCACCCGAATAGTACGCAAGCAAGAAGATGAGGTCACTGTTCTCGACCATCTGCCCGAGGGTCACGGAATCCCAGAAGAATCCGCCCAAGAAAGCGATTGCCGGGAAGAACTTTTCCGCCTTCTGTATAAAAGGTTTCTGTCGCAGGTTATCAACAAATTGCATGATTACCCCTTAAGAATTAAACCCTGTATAAATCGTGTTCACGAATATAGTCGAATACGCACTGTTCCAGACCTTCCGGCTTGGCATTGCTGCAGAGCAGCGCCTTCCTGATGGCCGTACTGGAATAGATGCCGTCAAATCCGTTTTCCGGGCCGAGCCAATAGAGCGGCGCATAACCGTTCGCCTCATGCACCACGAGGTCGGGCTTGGGGTAGCCCCTCCGCGAAAACACAATCAACTCAAAGTCGCGCAAGAGCAAGTGGCCGTTGTAGTTCGTACCGTAGAAATTCAGAGGGTCACGCCAGTGCGGGATGCCCTGGTAGCTGTCGGCCCCGACAAGTAGCCTGAAATTTACGTCGGGGAACTTGGACTGAAGGCCCTGCAAAAAGACGTAGGTCCCGCGAAAATCACCCTGCCGAATTTCCTCGTCCGACAATACAAGACGCGGGTCATCGCCCGTCACCAATTCAAGCATGGCAAAACGGTCTTCCGGGGACGCACAGAGCGTCTTGTCCCATCGATCCGGGCTTGGAATAAACCAGACCTCGTCGCAAAGGCCGCGTTTCAAGCAAAGCTTGGCGACGGCCACATGGTCCTTGTGAACCGGGTCGAACGCACCGCCCATTACAGCCACATTCTTCATGACATGTTCAATCACGAACTCACCCGCCTAATAAATATACGTGGCAAAGCCAATGTTGAACTGCAGGCGAGTTCCTTCGACGGACTCGTTCAGGAACGGGTCGTAATGCTCCGACACCCAGCGGTAACTGATTTCCGCAAAAAGCATCGCCTTGCCGAAAAGGTTCAGAAGAGAACCCGCACCGGCAGCCCACTCGTTCCACGCCACGTCGCCGAGATCGCTCAATTCCTTGGACCTGGAATAACCGCCCATCAAGTAGAGCTGGCCCAAAAGATGCACGCCGAGTTCGATGTCGAAGTCGGAATGCTCAATATCCATATTCTTCCCGTTGTCCGGCTTTTCGGTATAGTCAAAGAACCCATATCCGGCACGCAAGAAACCGATACCGGGATACCAGAAGCCAATCATCGGCTCGATTTGACGAAGCCCGAGCCCCCGCTCCTTCCCTACGCCCGTTCCGCTACCAAAACCGAGAGCTCCACCCACGAAGAGAGGCACATGGATACCGACGGTCGTCGTGGACGTGGATCCCAGTTCAGTCGACTGAGCGGTCTGCCCAAAAGCGACCGCTGCACAAACTGTCAAAATTGCAAGAATTCGTTTCATACTATAGTACCAGAATGATGGCGAATGCAAGGCCAAAAATCACGTTGAATACAGAATCCACCTTGGTCAGGATAAAGAAATTTTTCGAAATCTGCCCTTCACGGAGAATCCTCGCCACCATGGCGTCACTACAGAAAAGCGTGACAGCCGCCTTGCATGCGACAGCCAGCGTTATCCACCAGACAAGGCCCGAAAAAAAGGAGAGAAGCACAACCCCGACCGACATAGCCAACGAAAGCCCAAAATTGGAATAGCGGATGGAAGCACCCGAAGATTCGCTCTGAGCCATCAGGCTCTTAAATTCATCCACCTTGTCGCAAACGGATGCATACGCGCTGATAACCTGGGATATATTGTACCCAATCAGAATCACGGCAGCGACAATTGCGATTTTGATGACGATATCCATTTTTGCACCTGAATACACCCAATATAAATTTTTAGGCGGCGGCAAACTACGCCATGGGCTAAAAATGCTACATTGTAGCCGAATGTTTAAAGACGACGAATTCGACGGAGATCAAGCTGGGCGCCCATCAAGGCCATCCAGGAGGGACCACCGGTCCCGCCGCATTGACGCTATGCGCGAATGGAACTCCGGAGTCGTCGACGAGCGCCCGGTCAAGGAACGCTTCAGCAGGGAATTCAAGAAGCCAAAAATCAAGCGAATCAAGAATCCCATCGAAAATATTGGCGAGGAAAACTGCGAAAAGGGCCTCGTGATAGAAGTTCACCGCCGCACCTGCGAAGTCCGGCTCGAAAACGACCCCTCCACCGTCGTCACCGCCATGTACCGCGCGACAACGACCAAGGAACTGGGCGAATTTCCCACCGTCGGCGACCGCATCCTTTTGGGACAGGTCAACGGCGGAGAAGACGATGGATCTGGTGTCGGCTCGCAAAAATACTGCGTTGTCCGCGTATTCCCCCGCAAAAGCGAGCTCCGGCGCCCCGGTCCCCGCGACAGTTTTTACAAGCAGCAGACGCTAGCGGCAAACATCGACCAAGTGATGATTGTCGCAAGCGTAGTCCAGCCCGAATTCAACTACGGGTTTGCCGACAGGTTCCTGCTCGCTGCGAACCTGAACAACCTCCCCTTCGTCATGGTGCTGACCAAGATGGACCTGCTGGGGGATGCGCCAATGCCCGAAGCCATCCAGGACTTCATCAGCATCGTGGACAAGTTCATCCCGGTGAGCGTCAAGACCGGCGAAGGGCTCGACGAACTGCGCAAGATTCTTGAAGGGAAATCCTCCGTGTTCAGCGGGCAAAGCGGAGTCGGCAAGTCGACCCTCATCAATGCGCTCGTCCCGGATGCAGAGCTCCGTACAGGCGACGTACGCGAACGCGACGGCAAGGGCCGCCACACGACAACATCCTCGAGCCTACTGGACTTCCCCGGCGGCGGCTACGTCATCGACACGCCCGGGATACGCAGCATCGGCCTTATGGACATGGACGCCGAGACACTCGCAAAGATATTCCCCGGCTTTTTCGAGGGCGACCTGTTCACCTGCAAGTACAGCAACTGCAAACACCTCAAGGAACCCGGCTGCGCCGTACGCGACGCTGTCGAGAAGGGAACGCTCAGCCGCGCCCGCTACGAAAGCTACCTTAGAATTTTGAATTCGGGGAAATAGAAGATGCTCGCCGCCCTTTTCAAGATGACTCGCCCGGTAAACATCGCCATCGCCGTGGTGACGCTTGCCATCGGTTACTACCTGCTTTCGGCCCTGCCCCTAAACGAAGCCGGCATCAACTGGATTTCGCTTGTTTTGCAGTCACTCGGCTTTGCATCCGCCATCGCCTTTGCCAACATCCAGAACGACGTCCTAGATTTAGACAGCGACAAGTTGAACCGACCGGAGCGACCGCTAGTGACAGGCAAGGTCTCGGTAGCGACCGCTCGGAAAGCATGGATCGCCCTACTCATCATCACAGTCGCCTGCGGAATCGCCGACACCTTCTGCACACAGGACATCGCAACGGCAGCCGGCTGGACCCCAGCCATTTTCTTCGTGCTACTCAGCGCACTGCTTATCGCCTATAACAAATATCTCAAGCACATCCCGCTTCTCAAGAACATGACCGTCGCATTCCTATGCGCGACCCCCCTGCTACTCTGCCTGTTCTACCCCACCACAAACGCTACTGCAGGGACGCCAGCCACAATCGCCGAAAAACTCGGATTGCTCCATCCTGCGATGTTATTTGCATTCCTCCTGACAACATCACGAGAGATCTACAAGGACCTAGAAGACGAAACGGGGGACCTCAAGGCAGGAATCATGACGTTCCCTATCATTGCCGGTGCACCGACCGCAAGACGCCTCGCTGCATTCCTCAGCCTGTTCTGTTGGGCGCTTCTTCCTTTGCCTGTCATGCAAGGTTACTATCCAGCCCTATTCCTAATCATCACCGGAGTCGTATTCACACCCGCTGTTGCAGCGATAATCATTTCCGCACACAAGCAAAACTATCGCCGAGCACAGAAACTCGTCAAGTTTGCCATGTTCGCCGGACTCATCGCCCTCGTGGTGAGTTGCTAAAGCATTTTCATTTTGCAAAAAAATTTCAGACACGTTATGAAGCTTTATTTTTTTACAACTTTCGCTATAGCAATCACCACCCTCTTTATAGCCTGCAGCGACGACGCCTCGAGCAATCCTTCATCAAGCGATTCTACTTCTACAAATCTAGCCCATAGCGAAGGTTCGTTTACAGATCCCCGCGACGGTCAAGTCTACAAGACAACCACCATTGGCACGCAAACCTGGATGGCCCAAAACTTGAACTATGCAACCGCAAGCAGTTACTGCTATGACAAGGATTTTGCGAGCTGTTCCAAATATGGCAGGCTCTATACTTGGGCTGCAGCCGTTGGCCAATCCGACGATTCGTGCGGCTATGGGAAATTATGCGTATTTACAGAAAAAGTACAGGGAGTATGCCCTCCAGACTGGCACATTCCAGCACTAGCCGAATTTGAGACGTTGTTTTCTGCAATGGGAAATCCAACCTCTATAGGAAAGAGGCTCAAAAGTTCAAGCGGATGGAGCTACAAAGGCAGCGGAAACGACAAGTACGGATTTTCAGCGCTTCCCGCCGGATACAGGTATGTCAACGGGCATTTCCTTGACCAAGGCACCTCCACGTTTTTCTGGTGTTCCGAAACAGACGGCAACTACTTTGCCTGCAGTATGAACATAATCTTCTCCAATGATTATGTCACCATAAGTTTCGAATCAAAATCCGACGGTTTCTCCGTACGCTGCGTCAAGGACTAATTTTTGCCATAGTAGGCGCCACGGGCCTTGGGCTTGCCCTGCAGCTTGCGGCCCTTTAGGTCGAAGTCGCGTTCCACCTTGTACTGTTCGTCAACCAGCCTCGTGCGAGCAATTGCCATTTTTTTCTCAGCGATTTCAACAGTCAAGCTCTTTTCCTTCACGTCGCTGTAGTTCTCGTCGCCTTTGACCTTGTAGTAAACCGTGTACTTGCCCGCCTTCTTGGCCTTCGGGAGTTTTTCCGAGTATTCACCGTCCTTACCGAGTTTGTAGAGCAACGTACCGTGTTCGGCCTTACCCGCCTTTACAAGCGTCTGTTCCTTGCCCGTATAGGCGAGATCCTTAACGGCGCTAGGCGCTGTCACGAGTTTTGCAGTGGCTTTGGCGATAGTAAACACCACCTTGACTTCGCCGCTATAGTTGCCCTTGCCGGTGAGCGTAATCGTTGCCTTGCCGACATTCTTGTTATCAGAGTAAGCTATGGTATAGTCCGTGCCCTTGACAAATTTGGTCTTGCCATCCTTCACCACGACTTCGGGAGTAATATCCTTGCCCGTATAAGTCTGTTCGTCAATGGACGCAACCGTAACATCACTATTGCTCAAAAGTTTAACCCATTGCGCATAAAGCTTTACCGTGGCACCGGGTTTGTTAGTCAAGTCCTTCACCTCTGCCTTGTCTTTGTAAGAATCGCCCTTGCCATCGGCCTTTGTATTCCATCCGACAAACATGTACCCACTGCGAGTAAAGACATTCTTGGAGAGAGTCGTTTTCTTTCCATAAACAAATCGCTGATTCTCCATAGTTCCAGAACCGCCGTTGGCGCTAAACGCCACCTTGTAGGCCTGGAAGGTAAAGGGACTTTCCTCAATGCGGGATTCAAATTCCTCACCGCCAATAGTTATGGAACCGACTTCATTCACATAAATATCGGCACCGATGCTGAATTCTCTATTTTCACCTGCTATCGCAGTAACCTTCGCCACACCATCGGTAATCACGATGTCGCCGCACACGCCAAACAACCCGCAACCGATACCGAGCGCCGACTTTCCACCTTCGGCAACAACGGTACCACCGCGAATAATGATGTTTCCTACATTACCCGTATGGCCACTGCCGATGCCGGCACCGCCTTCACCACCTAAAGCTGTAATATTGCCCCCCTCAATCACCACATTGCCACAGTGTTCGCCATAGCCGCAACCAATGGCGGCGGCTCTTATGTTACCTACAACATCAAGCGAGCCCGAGCCCTTGATGGTAAGCGTCTTGCCCTCCGGCACAAAAACACCTGAATGCAAATAGGAGAATGATTTTACCTTGTTCGTTCCTTCCAGCACAATCGTACAGTTGCCCTCGCAAGAGAGGGCAGCCCAATCGAGTTGACTGGTATCTGCAAGATCTATAGTTACATCATCCAGCGTCACCGTGGCACCATCGGCAATGGAAATCTTGTAACTTCCACCCAACGTACCCGTCAGCGTTTCTCCATCGTGTGCCACATAGCCGGTTTTCAATTTCGAGAGGTCTCCATTAAACCACTGTGCATAAAGAGTAACCGATTCCCCATTCCCGGCCAAGTTCATGACACTTTCTCCGTTTTCATAACCGATACCGCTACCATCCGCCTGGGTATTCCACCCCGAAAAATAGTATCCCTTGCGAGAAAAGGCATTGGCATTAAGGTTGCGTTTGAGATCGACATAGAATGTTTGATTTTCCATCGTCCCGCTACCGCCATTTTTATCGAAAACCACCGTATAGGCCCCAGCAACAGGATAATTAAACGGACTAGCAGAAACATTGTCTACAACCAAGCCACCGATGGTTATAACATCTACGGAGGTTTTGTTTAAACCCGCACCGACACTGTATGGAGCGCCAGAACCCGCCGTTGCAGTGACCTTTGTACTTTGCCCCTCAATCGTAATTTTCCCGACTGCACCATAGTAACCTCCACCGATACCGGCGGCACTTGAACCGCCCGTAGCTACGACGGTTCCGCCAATGATCTTGATATCCCCTGCCGAGCCACTTCTTGCAGCACCAACACCCGCAGCGCCAGAACCGCCCGTAGCTGTAATAGTACCGCTCTCAATAACGACATTGCCACAATCATCTCTGGCAGCGCAACCGATACCGGCACCTTCGCCATTGCTGCTAGCATCCAGCGAGCCCGAGCCCTTGATTGTGAGAGTCTTGCCGCTCGGCACATAAATGCCCGGTTGATATTGGAAGAAACCTTTCACCGTATTTTTACCTTCTAGCACAATCGTGCAATTTCCCTCGCAAGTGAGACCGGCCCACAAGTGATCATAATCGTAATCTCCATCAATAGTCACGTTATTGAGTGTCACCGTGGCACCGTCAGCAATGGACACCTTGACCTTACCCAACAGCGTTCCCTTCAGTGTATCGCCATCTTGGGCCACATAGTTGTTCAAAAGTTTCGAAAGGTCTCCGTTGAACCATTGCGCATAGAGAGTGACGGACTCTCCCGCCTTAGCCAAGTTAGCGACCTTGGCCATGTCGTCAAAAGCAATAGCCCTTCTTTTATCTATTTCTTCGTCATCTTCGTCTTCCTCGTCATCTTCGCCTTCTTCGTCACGACCATCAATCTTGGTATTCCAGCCAACAAATACATATCCATCTCGGGTAAAAGTGTTGGCGTTGAGTGCCTGCGGGAAATCACGATAAACCACCATATCCGCCATTGTTCCAGTACCGCCGTTCTTGTCGAAAACTATAGTATAGGTCTCGGTAACGGGATATGAGAACAAAGATGTGAGAACATTATCCGATTCAAAGCCACCGATAATGACAACGGCGCTGTCATCGCGCTTGTTGTAACCGATAGTATAAGGGGCTCCATTGCCCGCTAACGCTGTCACCTGGGTTTTCGCACCATCAATTACAATACTGTCAATAGTTCCCCGATCTCCAGCACCGATAGCAGCCCCATCTTCACCCCCCGCGGAAACAATCACGCCACCGCTGATTATAATGTTCTTAACGGAACTATTATCCCCCCCACCAATACCGGCTGAATAATCTCCGCTCATGGCAGAAACAGAACCATCACTAATCAAAATATTTCCAACAGAGCCATTATTTCCGCTGCCAATGCCAGCGGCCATGCGACCGGCAGAGGCCCTGACACTGCCTCCGCTAATCGAAATATTTCCGACAGAAGCACGGGAACCGCTACCAATACCGGCAGCCAAGCTACCACCCGTTGCTGTAATATAGCCCCCCTCAATTTCAATATTACCACAATCTATTTCGAGACCACCACCAATACCTGGAGCCCATCCATTACTGCTTGCATCCAGCGAGCCCGAGCCCTTGATTGTGAGCGTCTTGCCTTTCGGCACATAAATGCCGGGATAGTTTTCGAAGAATCCCTTTACGGTATTCCGGCCTTCCAGCACTATCGTACAGTTACCTTTGCAGGTAATACCCGCCCACGAACCGGCAGTATCGTTCACACCATTGATTACCACGTCATTGAGCGTCACCGTGGCTCCGTCGGCGATCGAAATCTTGTAAAGCGACGCCTTCAGCGTATCGCCAAGCACGCCCGTCAGCGTGTCACCATTCTTGACAGTGGTACTCGAGGATACTTTCGACAAATCGACAGGTTTCCCCGCAAAAGCCGCAATCGAAGATAAAAGGAAAGCGGCGATAATTAATGATGGCTTTATCGTTTTCATACTTCAAAACTTAAATCCTTTTATTTGCACCGTCAACGCAAGGGGTCCAATCGAAAGAGATATATGCGTCAGCCTCAAAAAACAACTCAGAAAAGCATTCTGATGCAGCCAATGGAAATGTTTTTTTCTAGGGAATTTTAGGATTTACATTTTTTGTAATACATGTTTTTAGGAGAATTGGATATTTCCTTAGCCCAACATTTACCGAGCAAGAGCCCAAATGGAGGCCTAAATAGCGAATGGGAAATAGAGCACCTCTTACATTTCTTGTAACATCAAATTTGCCTCAAACCCGCATAAATAAAGGGATCCAGCGGTTCCAGTCCAAGAAAAAAGAGCAAGGACCACACTAGCAGGCCATATACCCAATTCCTATATTTTCGCGCGTCCGCTTTCCTGCTTGCACCCGTCCGGGTGGGCTACGACCCCTGAGGTAGGGAAAGCATACATTTCAAAGAGGCGTTATGCTCGACGAATTGCACGAAGAATGCGGCGTTATCGGCATCTACAATGGCGACAACGTTGTACGAAATATCACCATGGGACTTTACGCCCTGCAGCACCGAGGTCAGGAAAGCGCAGGGTTCGCCGTCACCGACGGAGACAAAATCCGAGTAAGAAAATCAATGGGGCTTGTGTCCACGCTGCTCCGCGAACACAATGTCGATGAGCTGCAAGGCTTCGCCGGCATCGGCCATGTACGCTACAGTACGACCGGAGCAAGCACGCTAGCCAACGCGCAGCCGATCCTCGTGAGTTGCAAGTGGGGGCAAATCGCAGTCGCCCACAACGGCAACATCACGAACGCGAACGAACTCCGTGCCGAGATGGAAGCCGAAGGCCACATTTTCCAGACGACATCCGATTCCGAAATTCTTCTGCACGAAATCGCACGCACCGAGGCCGACACCTTGGGCGACGCCATCAAGAAGGCCATCACCAAATTCACCGGCAGTTTCTGCCTTGTATTCATCTGCAAAGACACGATGTTCGTAGCCCGCGACGGATTCGGGTTCCGACCGCTCTCCATCGCCCGCATGGGAAAAGCCTGGTGCGTGGCCAGCGAGACCTGCGCCTTCGACCTGCTTGGCGCCCACTACATTCGGGACATCCAGCCGGGTGAATTCCTCACCATTACGAACAACGGATTGCATTCCGAACGGTTCACCCACAAAGACCGTCTCGCCCACTGCATTTTTGAGTACATCTACTTCAGCCGCCCCGACTCCAAGATTTTCGAACAAAGTTGCGACAAGATTCGCCGCAAAATGGGCAAGCAACTAGCAAAGGAATGTCCGGTCGATGCCGACATCGTCATATCGGTGCCCGACAGCGCAACAACAGCAGCACTCGGCTATTCCCAGGCCAGTGGCATCCGTTTCGAAATCGGGCTATTGCGTAACCACTACGTGGGCCGCACCTTCATCGACCCCACACAGAACGTGCGCGAGCAAAAAGTCAAGCTCAAGTTCAACCCCATCGAAGGGGTGCTCAAGAACAAGCGCGTTTGCGTGGTCGAAGATTCAATTGTCCGCGGAACAACTCTCAAGATTCTTTCCCGGATGCTCCGCGACGCAGGCGCACTCGAAGTGCATATCCGCATCGCATCGCCCCCGGTAGCACACCCGTGCTTCTTCGGCATGGACTTCCCGAGCCAAGGCGAACTGGCAGCCAGTTCCATGACCCCTTCCGAAATCGCGAAGATGCTCGGCGTCGAAACCCTCGGCTACCTGAGCGTCGAAGGCATGAAGGAATGCACCGGCGAAGGCGAAAACTACTGCGCAGCCTGTTTCGACAATAACTATCCCGACTATATCGGGAACGACTTCCACAAGACCCGTTGCGGGTAATTTAGGCAAGGAAAAAGGATTTTTAGACTTGATCGAAGGTCCACTTGACGTGGTCCATCATGAAGTCGTGCGCATCGAAGGCCAGACCGAACTGGTCCTTGATTTTGCTAACATTGAATAGCATCGGATCATCGGACCAACCCAGATCCGTTTCCACTATTTTGGACTTGCAGCCGGGCTTCAGGGAAATCATCATCTCGGCGATTTCCTTCCAGCTCATCCAAACCTCACCAAGACCAAGGAAGATTTCCTCGTTCTTTTCGGATTCCAGCACCTTCAGGTAAAGCTCTGCCTGCTGGCTCGCATGGATGAACTGCGTTCCGTCATTCTTGATGATGTTGATGTCCTGATTTTCCTTGACCGCACGGGCAATATCGAAAAAACGCCTGTCGGGTTGAGAGCAACCGTCAGGATATGCAGGATTGCCAAACGTGTACCCCGGACGGATGATATTGCGCTGCATCTTGACTTCGGGGAAATAACGCCCATAGCCGTGGGTGAATCCCAAGACAAAAGCCTCGCCCGCCGCCTTGGTAGCTCCGTAAAGGTCCATCGGCAAATTGCTGGTCACCTCGCGCATCACGGGACGCATACGGCCCATGGCGGCAGTGCTGCTAGTGAAGATGAACTTCTGGCAGCCGGCACTCGCAGCCATCTCGAGGAGAGCCACTGTAGCGCGGGTATCGTTCATGAGGATGGCCCCCGGAGTGTCGCCCCAGCCAAGCGCAATATGGATGCACGCATCGCAACCGGCCAAGCCTTCGCCAAGCTTGTCGAAATCCGTAAGGGACGCTTCCACAAAGGATATTTTCGGATTGGACTTCAGAGAAGGCATCTTGTTCGGGTGACGCGTCGCAATGACGACATCGTGCCCCTTTTCGACCAAAGCCTTGACGACATAGTGTCCAATAAATCCTGTACCGCCTGTAACGAATACACGCATGCCAATACCTCACATTTGGTATTTAAATATAATCTCTTTGACCAAATATAGGTGCATTCCATAATTTATCTTAATCATATTTTTACCCAAAAAGTTTTTGTACCCAACACGACCCCCATTTAAAGTGCACTAACGAGCATACGAAAAAGTGTATGCAAAAAAACAGCCCACAGGCCCCCTCACTTTTGTCCACGCAGTTTCCAAATACTACATTATCCCTGAACGAATTCAACAGAGGTTTTTATGTCCCGTTTACGCGTTTTAGTACTTATGGGCGGCCCTTCCACGGAACACGACGTGTCCGTCGTGAGCGGAACCGGCGTCGTGCGTGCAATGGATCCCGAAAAGTACAACATCCACCCCGTCCTGATCGACAAGGACGGCACCTGGCACTGGTCCTCCAGGGAACTTTCCCCCTACCAGAAAACGAATTTCTCAGTAAACTATTTCCACAGTCTCGAAGGATCGGCGGCCAACTGCAAAAAGTCCCCCGCTCTCTCGGAACTTCCCGATTCCGACATTGCATTCCTCGCGCTGCACGGCAAGTGGGGCGAAGACGGCCACATCCAGGCCATGCTCGAAAACTGGGGCATTCCCTACACGGGCTGCGGGCTCCTCGCATCGGCCCTTGCCATGGATAAAATCAAGTCCAAGGAAATCTACCGCGCAAACGGAATTCCGACCCCCCCCTACCGCGTCATCTGGAAGCACGACTTTACCGGAGACGTGCTCGTGAGCGTCGCCGACGAACTCGGCTTCCCGCTGGTCATCAAGGACCCGCTGGGCGGTTCTTCCATCGGCATCGGCATCGCGAAGGACATGGACGAGGCTGGTAAGATAGTTCAGGACCTCTTCAAGGACACCAACCGCCTGCTTTGCGAAAAGTTCATCGCCGGCGGCGAAGCGAGCTGTGGCTACATCGAAGGAGAAAAGCCCCTTCCGCCCACCGAAATGCGCATGACGACCCGCGAATACTTCGACTACGAGGCCAAGTACAACGGGGAATGCCAGGAAGTGACTCCTGCGGAATTCGCACCGGAACTCACCGCTCGTATTCAGGAACTCGTGAAGAACGCCCACTACGCCTTGGGTGGTGCAGGCTACAGCCGCACCGACGTCCGTATCACGAAGGACGGCGAACTGTTCGCCATCGAGACGAACACGCTGCCGGGCATGACGCCCACGTCACTGTTGCCGCAGCAGGCTGCTTGCATCGGCATCACCTACAGCCAGCTCATCGACCTGATTATCGACAAGAGCATTGCGATCAAAAGATAGGGGCTAGAAACTAGAGGCTAGGATCTAGTAATTGATGGTTAGAAATGAACCTTGACTTGTATGTAGACACTTCCCGGAAGGGGATTTCAATGGCTCTGAGCACGAGCACTTTGAGCGGCACCGATGCTCCTCTGTACGAAGAAATCATCGATCCGGCAGCCAAGGGCGAATCGCTCAGTGCAAACCTCGACGCCCTGCTGCAACGGGCCGGGGCCTCGCTCGACGACATCAAGCGGGTCATGGTCACCGTCGGGCCGGGATCCTTCAGCGGACTGCGAACGGGAGTCGCGTTCTGCCAGGGGCTGTGCTTCAGCGGCAAGCGCAACCTGTACGGCGTGACGACGCTCCAGGCTCTGGAATGTTTCGCCCAGGCAAAAGAAGGCGACCGCATTGCAACCGTCATCCGGGCACGCAACGGCTACTGGTACCTGCGGCTGGACAGCACCGAAAAGTTCATTGAGACGGCGGAAGTCATCCAGGCTCTGGATACGAAAAAGGTAATGCATATCGTTGCAGACGAAGCTGCCATGGCCGATGCAGAACTCAATGCCGAATTCGAGAAGATCGGCGCCAGCATCACCCCCGATACGGGAAAACCGCTGAACCAGTGGGCCCCGCTGTTCAACACCGTCAAGCCGACGCTTATCCAAGAAGCGAACTACATACAACCTTCATATTTCGAAAAACTGAAAGCGTAATCAGCCGAGCCCTTGTTATGCCTATCCGCGAAATGAAAGAAAGCGACCTGCCCCGGGTACTCGAAATCCAGCAAGAGCTGGCTTTCCAGGACTGGAACGAGTCCCAGTTCGCAGCGGAACTGCGCGCCAACTACGCGCTTTGCGTTGTCTACGAAGCGGACCAAGGCACGTCACTCGTCAACGGGTATGCGGTTTTCCACCTGCTGGGTCCGGACTCGGAACTCTTGAGCATCGCCGTAAGCCACAACTGCCAGCACAAGGGCTTGGGCAAGGCCCTCCTGGATGCAGGGCTTTCACGCCTGAGTCCAAAGGACAAGGACCGTTGCTTTCTCGAAGTCCGCGAAGGCAACAGCACCGCACGCAAGTTTTACGAAAAGAACGGATTTACGCTTTTCGGCACGCGGAAAAAATATTATTCCGACGGCGAAAACGCCTGTCTGTACTCCATTGATTTGGAGTCACGAACAAATTAGGAAAAGGGGAAAGACGTGTCAAAGGTATTATTAAACAAGAAAAAAAAGAACTACGCCAAGCTGATCAAGAAGGCTTGCATCATCGCGGTATCGACGATCATCCTCGCCATCATCGCGCTTTACATCGTCTTCACCAAGAGCGGTCAATGGTTGGTCAACGATGACGAATTCAACCACGTGAAGTGGGTTGTCATTCTGGACGGGCAGTCCGCCGACATGGAACGGAACGACTTCGCGGCAGAACTTGTCGCACAAGGAAAAGTGGACTCCGTACTTATCATGGGACGCAGGGTTCTCCGAGACCGGAGCAATGCAGAATTCTACTCCGACGATTTCTTGCGCCATTCAAGCATCGACAGCGCAGCCCTTTTCCTCGCCCCGCATGACGATCCTTCCACCATCAGCGAGGCCTACACGATCATTCCCTGGCTCAAGAACCGCAAAGCCGATACTGTCCTGCTGCTCACGACAGCCGCTGCGACCAACAGGGTTTCCAACCTGTTCAAGACGCTTGCTGGAGAAAGCCCCGTATTCCTCACCACGGACATCCACCACTACCTTTACGACGCCAACACATGGTACATCAACCGAGAATCACGCAAGAACTGGCTCCGCGAATGGGCCGCCCTGCTTTATTCCAAATTTGAACTTATTGGCGTTGACACGCTCACCGCTGCAGACTCCGCCTACTACGTTCCCATACGATCCATCAGCGAAGAAAAGAAGATGGAATCCGTCGTCGACCTGCAAAAATTCCTGAAGCAGGCCAGTTCCAAGACGCAGGAAGTCATCGAAAGCGCTGCGAAAGACTCCGCCAATACTGCCAAGAAAGACTCCGTGAAGTCGGAATCCAAGGCCGAGTCCAAAAAAGAAGAAGCCAAGAAGGATGAGGCTAAAAAGGAAGAGTCCAAGAAGGACGATTCGAAGAAGGCTGAAACGAAAAAGGACGAGCCGAAAAAAGACGAAAAGAAGGACGCCAAGAAGGACGAGTCCAAGAAAGAAGAACCGAAAAAAGACGATTCCAAGAAAGATACGAAGAAGGACGAGCCGAAAAAGGACGAAAAGAAGGACGCCAAGAAAAACTAGACAAAGCCCATCAAGCGCCCTTCACCTGACTGAAGCATTTTATCCATGAAAGCCTTTGCAGCCCGACATGCTTCCGGGAGGCTCTTGCCCAAAGCCAAATTAGCGAGTATCGCAGAAGAAAGCGTGCAACCGGTGCCGTGTTTTTCGACACCCTCAAGACGCGGACTTACGAACTTGTGCTGATTGCCGTCACGATCCCAAAGGATATCGACCGCATCGCAATCCTCGGAGTGGCCGCCCTTCAGGAGCAAAGCAAAATCCTTGCCCAATTCAATTTTTCCGCGAGATGCAGCAAGTCCCAGTCCCAAGAAACCGAACTCGTCGCGGTTCGGGGTAACAAGGTCAATCTTTTTCATCAGGGGCATAAAGTTGTCCTGCTCCGCCGCCCGCAAGAAATGGAACCCGGCGCTAGCGCTGGCAATCGGGTCCCAGATAATAAAGGCTTCGGGTGAGCGGCTCCGAATAAAGTCGATAATACGGCCGAGCACCTTGGCCTTTTCCACCAAGCCGATCTTCACGAAATTGAAGGTATGCTTCTTAAACAGGGTCTCAAGTTGGGCTTCGATTCGTTCCCAGATGACCCATCCCGGCGCAACAAATTCGTCTTCGTTCTGCTCCGTGAGCGCAGTACACACAGCCTGGGCATAGACCCCAAAATGAGCCATGGTCTTGATGTCGGCCAAGATTCCAGCACCAGCACTTCCATCAAAACCGGCAATCGTCAAAGCGTAATTCATTTTTTCAGACATGTGAATCAGCCCTCGAAAAACTAGAAATAGAAACCAATAAGCACGGCAGTCACCGCACAGATGGCGAGAACCGCCGGAACGATGAGTCTGCGCATGGGCTTTGCGCCCAGGAAGAACACCAGTCCACCCTTCGCCAAAGTGTTCGCAAGACTTGCAAACAGAAGAGAAAGGATCAGTTCGCGATTCTCGATACTCGCCTTCATGCTCATGTCGATTAGCGAGAACGCCACCGCATCCATCTCGGCGGCGCCGCCCAAGAAGCTGCAACCGATAAGGGCTCCGTTACCCAAATACACACGGGCGGCATTCGCGACAAACATCACGACCGTAAAAACGAGACCGAACTTGATTGCCGGCAGGAGCCTGAACGGATTGCTGAAATTGGAACTTTTCTCGGCGTGAGACCTGGACTTGAATTTCAGGAATAGCGCATAGCCAAGGCTCGGGGCCACGGGCACCAACAGCGGAACGGCCAATGGGCCAGCAAGACTCGGCACGAGGAATATGCAGATGCCGTACAGACGAGCATACATCACGGCCCAGCTGAGAACAATACCCATGGTAAAGTCATCAGCGAAACTTTCGTTGTCGCGGCTGCGGCCCACCATGTTTAGCGTAAGCGCCGTACTGCTTGCAAGACCGCCAAAAAGGCCGGTCAGCCAAATTCCCTTGCCCGGACCAATCAGCTTGATAAGGATATAGCTCACGAAGCCGATGCCACTGATGAACACGACAAAAAGCCAAATCGAATGCGGATTCAGAACCTCAAGGCCAGGAGGACCGTACGCCTGGTTCGGCAGGAACGGAAGCACCATCAAGGTAATCACGGCAAACTTCACCGTAGCGATGATGTCCTCGGCCGAAAGCCGGTTCGCGAAGTCATGCAGTTGCTTCTTGGAATTAAGCAGCAACAGCAAAACAACCATGCCGACGCAAGCTTCCAGCAGCCGGTTGTACCAGCACATACCGCCCAGCAAATACACCAACAGCAAAGCGACGCTCGTCGTAATCCCCGCCGTTTCTTCCTTGTGACTCAAGCCGAACGCCACATGCGATGCAGCCAAAAGCACTCCGATAACGACAAGCCCCGTAACAAACGGAGCCACCGAGTGCATCAGTTCACAGAAAAAAATCGCAAGAGCCCCACAAAGACCAATCATCGAAAAAGTGCGAACACCCGCCGGATGCCGGTCCGACGCGTCAAAATACGAATGCTCGCGCTGCATACCGATAATGAAGCCGATACCCAGCGCAGCGATCAACTTATAAAAAATATTGAACTCAATCATGTCTACAAATCTATACAAAAAAAAGCCAAAAAGGCAACACCCTCTACGTCAATTTCCTTGGATGGCGAAGCGTCAATCCTTACGTTCTTTCTTTGACTCGACCTTCATCTCGTACATCTTGCTGTCGGCAAGCTTGTAAATTTCCAGGGCCTTGGTCGAGTCGCCCAGTTCGTGCACGCAGTAGCCATAAGCCGCATCGAGGTTCACAGGCAGGTTCGTCACAAATTCCCTTTCGAGGCTTTCCAGATTTTTCAGGGCATCGGGAAGTTCGGAAAGATGTTCGTCACGGACTATAGCCAAAAATTCATCACCCCCCATGCGGATAGTCGTTCCAACACCGGCAAACGCCTTCTTGAACACATCGGCAAAGTTTACAAGCAGTTCGTCACCGACACTATGCCCGTACGTGTCGTTCACCTTCTTCAAACCGTTCATGTCTATACTCACGATTGCGTAACAGCAATCCCGCATATCGAGAACTTCGAAAATACGTTCGCACTTGGCACGGTTATAAAGCCCCGTAAGCGAATCCCTGAACGCAAGCTGCTTGAGCATTTCCTTTTCTGTCTTGTCCATGACCACGTCGTACAGATAAATAAAGTAGCTCGCCATCAAGAATATAATGAAAATAAGGGTTCCTACCGGCAAAAGCGTGACATTCACATTGCTGTCGAACAAGGCAAAATTCCACTGCATTTGGAAGCGGACCAAATCTACAATCGCAAATGCAAAGAAGATGGCAATACCATAGACAAGGATGCGTTCCTGTAAACCGACCATACGCTCCTGCAATATTTTCGACGCAAAGACGTAAAGAACCAGGGCAATAACATACAAATGATAAAAAGTCAAGAAACACGGGTAATGAGCAAAATTCAGCACATGCGAAACCGTCGAGACAACGAAGAACAGCACAGCTACAGCCAAGAACAACTTAACCCCATTCAATTTCCAACGAGCGAGGCGCCCGCGACGCATGCTGACAAGCAAAAGGCACATGGGTATCGGAAGCAGGAACAGGGAAACATATTCCAGGCCGGTATTGAACGCGAAGTCCATCGAGAACATCTGGATGACTTTCATGTTGCACATTGTCCATGCACCCATCAGAGAGGAAATCACGCCAATCAAGACAAGACGGTAGAACGAACGCGAATAGGCCAAGGCCAGCAAACCGACAAAAATGGAGATGGCGCCGAAAAGGGCAAGGAACATGCCGATGCCGGCGGACAAGGCATGCCGCGAAAAATAATCCGAGACCACGTTGTTGCTCAAGATATTGACCGACGTAGAAGTTTGGGCAGCACCGGTCTCCGTAACCACCTGTTCAATAGTAATCATGCGCCGATCCACGTTCTTGGGCAGATTCACGAAGTGAACCCCGCTCCCGACCATGTCACCCCGCTGGTAAAGGTCCTGCCCGTACTGGTAGATAATCTCGTCATCGAGATAAACAGTAATGACAGAATAGAACGCCCTGAACTGCAGCGTAGACAGCGGCAACACATCAATATTCAAATGTTTCTTGTAGA
Organism: Fibrobacter sp.; assembly: GCA_017412605.1. Classification (GTDB taxonomy): domain Bacteria; phylum Fibrobacterota; class Fibrobacteria; order Fibrobacterales; family Fibrobacteraceae; genus Fibrobacter. The sequence continues at coordinate 178,425 of JAFPWY010000009.1, forward strand.
CCAGGGTGTCCCCGATTTTCACGTCCGACGGCACCTTGAAATCAGAGATGTTGACGAACTTGAGAGAATCGCCACCACTAACGACGGTCCACCCTTCGTCAAAGCGAATAATATCGAAGTCCAGGCCACGTTTGCTAAGGTTCGCAAAGAACGATAGGAAGAGCAGCACGAAGGCGACCGCCACAACCACAAAGAATATCTTGCGAGACCGAACCATCGTAGCGCCTAATCCATTATAGCGAGCGCTCCCAAATTTGGAACTGCGTTGCGAAATCGTTTTTCTCGTCTTCGCCGAAGGTTTCCTCGCTCAACAAGCGCCAACCCTCGCCCCAATCGGGGAAGAACACGTCGCCAGCCACGTCGGCAAGCACCCGCGTCACATAAAGCTTTTTCACCAACGGCATGGCCTCGCGGTATACGGCGGCGCCGCCGATGATGAAGCACTCCGTTTCCCCGGCGGCGCGGGCCTTGTCCAAGGCCTGTTCGAGGCTCCCGCACACGATGCACCCCGGAGCCTCGAACGCCGTATTCCGCGTGAGCACGTAGTTCGTGCGGTTCGGCAACGGGCGTCCGATGTCGTCGTAGTTCTTGCGACCGAGGATTATGGAATGTCCAGTCGTAATGGCCTTAAAGCGCTTGAGGTCGGCAGAAAGATGCCACGGGAGGTGCCCGTCACGACCGATGACGTTGTTTTGGGAAATAGCGACAATAGCGGAAATAAGCATAATGGATAATGGATAATGGATAATGAACAATGGATAATTGATAATGGATAATTATCAATCATCCATCATCAATTATCAATTAGACCGCGATCGGGGCCTTGATCGTCGGCCACGGGTCGTAATCGACGAGCTCGAAGTCCTCGAACTTGAATTCAAAAAGGTCCTTCACATCAGGATTCATCTTCATCGTCGGGAGCTTACGCGGTTCGCGGGAAAGCTGTTCGCGCGCCTGGTCAAAGTGGTTGCTGTACAGGTGCAGGTCACCAAAGGTGTGGACGAACTCGCCTGCTTCGTAGCCGCACACCTGGGCAAGCATCATCGTCAACAGCGAGTACGAGGCGATGTTGAACGGCACGCCGAGGAACATGTCGGCACTGCGCTGGTAAAGCTGGCAGCTGAGCTTGCGCTTGCCGCTAGCACCCACGCCGCCCACATAGAACTGGAACAGGCAGTGGCAAGGCGGCAAGGCCATCTTGTCGACCTCGGCCACGTTCCACGCACACACGAGGTGGCGGCGCGAATCCGGGTTGTTCTTGAGGCTGTTGATCAAGTTCTGGATTTGGTCGATGTGCCCGCCATCGGGAGTCGGCCAGCTGCGCCACTGGTGACCATAGACTGGCCCCAGGTCGCCGTTCTCGTCGGCCCATTCGTCCCAAATGGTCACCTTGTTGTCGTGCAGGTACTTGATGTTCGTGTCGCCCATCAGGAACCACAGCAGTTCGTGGATGATGGAACGCAAGTGAAGCTTCTTGGTCGTGAGACACGGGAAGCCCTTCGAAAGGTCGAAGCGGGTCTGGCGGCCAAAAACGGAGCGCGTGCCCGTGCCGGTACGGTCGGAACGGTCCACCCCATTGTCAATAATGTCTTGGAGGAGGTCGAGATATTGTCGCATAAGTTTAATTTAATAAAAAGAGAGAGACTAGGATCTAGGGGTTAGGATCTAGGGGCGGCTTTGCCGCGATTATCTACTCTAGCCTCTAGCCCCTACTCTCTAGCCTCTAAATTCTAGGGGCGGCTTCGCCGCGATTATCTACTCTAGCCTCTAGCCCCTACTCTCTAGCCTCTAAATTCTAGGGGCGGCTTCGCCGCGACTATTTACTCTAATCCCTAGCCCCTAGTCTCTAGCCTCTATTCCAAACACTTCCTCTCGTTTGTACTGTTTCACGTCTTTGTCTTCAGCAACGGCTTTCTCGCGCAAGAGCATGTTCAGCGCCTGCAATATCAGGTTCTGCGTGTGCTTGGGTACGGGTTTCTTGCCGAGCCTCGCCTTCTGCACCATCTTGTGGTTCAGGTTAGCGGGAAGTTTCTCTACCAGGGCGTGGTTTGTGGCGCCCAATTCATTCAGTATTTCATCTAGTTTGGTCATATTCAAAAAATAAAAAAGACTCCCGGTGATTAACCGGAAGTCTTGAAATTTCTAAGGAGAATCGAAAGGGAACGAGTCCCTTCGATTATTCGCTACTACGGAGTGAAGTTCGATTCACACTTCATACCGTCATTATCCGGAGTGACGAAGTGCATTTCGATACGACGGTTCTGTTCGCGGCCATCAGACGTGTTGTTGTCGTCGACCGGGCAAGTAGAGCCAAGACCGATAGCCTTGATGCGCTTCTTGTCGACACCGAACTTCGTCAAGGTCTTCATCACTTCCTTAGCGCGGTTTTCGGAGAGCTTCTGGTTGGAGGCTTCCTTACCGACGTTATCGGTGTGACCCTGGATGACGATTTCGAGTTCCTTATAGCTGTCGTCTTCAACGAGCTTCTTAGCCACACCCTTCAGGATGTTCTTGGCGTTGGATTCGAGAGTTGCCTTACCGGACTTGAAGGTAACACCGTCAAGCTTTTCGGCAGCCTTCTTCGGACATCCGTGGCCATCGTCACCCGGTTCATCCGGGCAGCGGTCGATGCCGGTACAGACATCAGCGAACTGCTTCTGGAGCTTCTTGGTGGAGACCCATTCAGAGCAGACACCATCCTTATCCGGGTCCGGATCGTCGTCGAACGGACAACCCTTGTTCCATTCAGGACCGGCTTCGCTCGGGCAACGGTCGCTACCATGGCAAACATCCTTGAACTGTTCAGTCATGTTCTTTTCAATCACCCACGGAGAGCAGAGGCTGTCGGCATCCGGGTCCGGATTATCCATCGGGCAGCCCTGAGCCCATGCCGGGCCCGGTTCGTTCGGGCACTTGTCAACATCCTTACAGATGCCTTCGTACTGGTCGAGCATTCCCTTCTCCTTGACCCACGGATCGCAGAGGCTATCCTTGTCGGTATCCGGGTTGCCGAGCGGGCAGCCATCGTTAGTGGCCGGACCGAATTCGAGCGGGCACTTGTCGAGACCCTTACAGGTCTTGGTGATGTACGGATCATTGAGCGTTGCAGCATTTTCGAAGTAGTAGCCCATTCTCTTCTGGGTCACCCATTCGTCGCAGAGACCGTCACCGTCGGAGTCCGGATCATCCCACGGACAACCCTTGTTGCCAGACGGACCAGCTTCGGCCGGACACATGTCGTAGCCCTTACAGACGTCGGCATACTGGTCGAGCTTGTTCTTGTCGGTCACCCACGGAGAGCAGAGACCGTCCTTATCCGGGTCAGCATTGTCTTCCGGGCAACCGTTGTTGCCATCCGGACCTGCTTCGTTCGGGCACTGGTCGATACCCTTACAAATACCCTTGAACTTCTTGAGGAGCTTCTTCTGGGTCACCCAAGCATCGCAGACGCCGTCCTTATCCGGGTCCGGATCGTCAAGCGGGCAACCATCGTCGCCTTCGCCAGCTTCGTTCGGGCACTGGTCGACGCCTTCGCAAACATCGGCGAAGTCAGCCAGCAGGCCGCGTTCAGCAACCCAAGCGTCGCAAACGCCATCTTCGTCAGCATCAGGATTGCCGAGCGGGCAGCCCTGGTTCAGGCGGTGGCCAAAGTCATCCGGGCACTTGTCGTCCTTGTCGAGAACGCCGTCACCGTCACGGTCCTGAGCAAGCAAGAAGCCGCTCCAGGTAAGACCGCCGTAAACCTTGTATTCCGGGTTGACGCGGGTGGTGTATTCGAGAATATGCTTGTTGTTTTCCATGGCATAGACTCTCGTCATCTTATCCTTGTCGCCAAGGAAGTAGGTACCACCAATGTGGATGTCGAGACCGACAGGCAGGTGGAAGACGAAAGCACCGGTGAGTTCCTTCATATCGAAGGAGGTATTCATCTTGTTGCCATTGCGATCGGAATAGGTGAAGTCATCCAGCTGGATGTCCCAGTAGTATTCCGCGAAGATGGAGAGGAAGTCCATGAAGTAGAATTCCGCAGCGGCACTCATGAACGGATAGGACATGTATTTGTCATCCGTAGAGTAGCGATAACCGCCGTTCACGTGGAACACGAGCGGAACGCCGTCACCTTCGTCAAGCTTGCCGAAGTCGGCAGTGATAGCCATACCGCCCTTGAGGAAGGTGCTACGAGTACCGTAGGCCTGAGCCTGACCCGTCTTCGTATCAATGTAGGAGGCGTCACGGATCCAGATACCGTCCTTGTCCGTGTTGACCGTAGCCACTTCAACCTGGCCGAACACAGCGATGTCGAACGGCTGGTCGTCAGGAAGCGGGAAGCGAGCCTTCAAGTCGCCATGCAGGTTACCGATGTAACCGACGTCGGTGCTCGGGACATCACCTTTCTGGCCACCTTCTTCATAGTCGTGACCATCATACTTGCCGTGTTCACTATACCACTCGTTAGTCACATGGAATTTGTCATAATAAACCGGAAGGCCAAGACCCAAGTCAAAATAATGCCAAATACCGATACCGATACCGAGCTGGGTGCTCAATGCGATATAGTCATCCTTGATAGGACCACCACGCATCGCTGCCATCTTCTGGTAGCCATCGCCCTTCTCGTCTTTTCCGAAATAAAGCTCGTTCAAGCCATCTTTTTTAAGATGAGAAATATCATTGGTAGCGTCCATCAAAGCATAGAATGCCAGCTTCGAGTGACCCAACGACTGGGCAGACTGCGTCTTGTTGACACCGACAAAGCCCGTCTTGTTAATAGTTTGGGGATGCGTAGCGAAGGCAGCCGAAGCAGCCAGAGCCAGAGCAATTCCCATTGCTACTTTTTTCATAGCGTCTCCTTAAGTGTGAAAAAACCTTGAAAATAAGGTTCTCCCGATAAATTGCTAAGCAAAATATAGTCTTTTTATTTTCATTCTTTTCTTTTTTTTACAAAAAAGGTCCATTTTTCATAGACAAAAGTTCCATAAATCAGACAAAAATCTCGGGTTGGAAGCGCCGAATGCTCGTATAACCCGACTTTCCTATTATAATATGGTCCAAAACGGGAATCTGCAGGACCCTCCCCGCAGCACAAAGCACCCGCGTAATAGCCAGGTCCTCATCGCTAGGAACGGTCGACCCCGAGGGGTGGTTGTGGGCGAAAACGATCGAAACCGCCATATTCTTCACCGCATCCGAAAAGGCCTCCCTGGGATGGACGGGCGTCTGGTTCACAAGGCCCGTCGTCAATTCCTTCACGTTGATAATCTTGTTTGCCGCATTCAACGAGATCGCGACAAGGTGTTCCTGCTGTTCGAACTTAAGGAAGGACAACCTCCCAAGAAGGTCCTCCGGAGTGCGGACCGCAATGACCTTGTCACTCAGGATATAGCGACTGGACAATTCTAGGCAGGCAAGCACCTGCGTCGACTTTGCCCGGCCCAGCCCGTGTATTTTCCGCAAATTGGAAAGCGAAGGAACGCTAGCCACATTCGAAAGATATTCGGCAATACGCCTGGAAAGTTCGAAAACATCGCAATCCCGGTTCCCGCTACCCAGAATCAAGGCCAACAATTCCTCTGTCGAAAGTGCGGACGCACCCAATTTTTCGATTTTTTCACGCGGTTTCAATATTTCTGCATTTTTGCAAGGCAAAAGATCGTGCATAGATACCCCTTTTAAAAAGTGAACACGCCTATATAGACGTTCAAAACGCATTTTTTGTCCTCAAAAAAACATTTTTATTGAAAATTTTCACTTCCAGCAGAAAGCTTCGTCTTCACTTTTGTCAAAAAGCCAACAAAATTTCAAACTTTTCCACCATACTTTTTAAAACAAGCACAACTTCATACAAAAAGAGCACAATTTTTAACAACCAAACCAATAACAGCACGTAAAATGCAACAAAAACAACACACTTTACAACAATAAAATTTAAAGCAGTCGTAAAAATTAAACAAAAACAGTCAAACATCAATAAAAAATCAAAATTCAAAAATCAATTTTTCAAAAAATCAAAAACTTTTTTCACTATTTTCGGAACAACCCGTTGCCACAGGGGGGCAGATGTTCTATATTTTCAGCATAAAACAATTTAAAGCAACACAATAAAACAGGAAAAACTATGGCAAATAAGACCTTAAGTGGCGCCGAAGTGATTATCGAATGCCTCAAACGCGAAGGCATCGACACTATTTTCGGCTATCCCGGTGGATCCGCCATCCCGATGTTCGACGCAATTCTCGATTCCAATATTAAAGTAGTTCTTAGCCGCCACGAACAGGGTGCAACCCACATGGCCGACGGCTACGCCCGCCAGACCGGCAAGGTCGGCGTCGCCCTCGTGACTTCCGGTCCGGGTGCCACCAATACCTTTACCGGCATCTACACCGCCCTAATGGATTCTAGCCCCATCGTGGTGCTCGCCGCCCAGACGACGACCCCGAACCTCGGCAAGGACGCCTTCCAGGAATGCGACACGAGCGGCATGACTTTCGCTGCCGTCAAGCATTCTTACCTGGTGAAGGATTCCAACGACCTCCCGCGCATCATGAAGGAAGCCTTCCACATCGCGCGCAGCGGCCGTCCGGGTCCCGTGCTCATTGACCTTCCGAAGGACGTGACCGCAGGCCCCTGCACCGCGCCGTTCACCGACCAGATGGACTTGCCCGGCTACAAGATTCCGACGTACGCCTCTACCGAAAGTGTCGAGAAGGCCGCCGAATACCTCAAGAATTCCAAGAAGCCGCTTTTGCTCGTGGGCCACGGCGCCATGATTTCCGGCGCTAGCCGCCAGGTGCGCGAACTCGCCGAGAAGCTGAACGCCCCGGTGTGCTGCACCATGCTCGGCCTCGGTGCCTTCCCCACTGATCACGAGCTTTCGCTCGGCATGCTCGGCATGCACGGCACCGTGTACGCCAACAAGGCCGTGCTCGACTGCGACCTGATTCTCTCCATCGGCAGCCGCTGGGACGACCGCATTACCGGCAAGCTCGAAGTGTTCTGCAAGGACGCCATCAAGATGCACATCGACATCGACCCCGCCGAAGAAGGCAAGGTGTTGCAGCCGGACGTGTTCATGTGCGGCGACGCGAAGCTCGTTTTGGAACAGCTCCTCCCGATGGTGCACAAGCTCGACACCGCCGAATGGGTCAAGACTTGCCAGACCTGGAAGAAGCGCTTCCCGCTCACCTATCCCAAGCAGGGCGGCCTCCGCATGCAGCACGTGATTGCGACTGCAAGCAAGCTCACCGACGGCAAGGCCATCGTCACGACCGACGTGGGCCAGCACCAGATGTGGGTTGCCCAGTTCTTCCATATAAACTATCCTCGCCAGCTCCACTCCAGCGGCGGCGCAGGCACGATGGGCTTCGGCTTCCCCGCAGCCATCGGCGCCGCATTCGGCAACGAGACCGGTTGGCCGGTGCTCAGCTTCAGCGGTGACGGTGGTTTCCAGATGACCGAAGCTGAACTCGCGACCGCGGCCATCCACAAGCTCCCCATCAAGATTTTCGTGATGGACAACAAGTACCTCGGCATGGTGCGCCAGTGGCAGGAACTCTTCTACGACCACCGCTACTCCAGCGTCGACATGATGGGTAACCCCGACTTCGTGAAGCTCGCCGAAGCCTACGGCATCCCGGGTCTTCGCATCAAGCGTGCCGCCGATGCCGAACGCGTCATCCAGAAGGCGCTCGAATACAAGGACGGCCCGATTCTCATCCACTGCGAATGCGAGAAGGAAGACAACGTGTTCCCGATGATTCCGGCAGGCGCCCCGCTTACCGCCATGCTCACAGAAGCACCGAAGGCCCAGCTCGAAAAACCCACGGGATCGACGTAATAGGAGGACATTACCATGATAAAAGATATCGCTCATTCTATCAGTTTGTTGGTGGCAAACCGCCCGGGCGTGCTCGTGCGTATCGCCCTCGTGTTCTCCCGCCGTGGCTACAACATCGATTCGCTCGTTGTCTCCCCCACGCTCGATCCGAACTTCAGCCGCATGAACATCATCGCTCACGGCAATCCCGAGATCCTGATGCAGATCATCAAGCAGCTCGAGAAGCTCGTGGACGTGGTGCAGGCGAAGGACCATACCGGCACGGACGCCGTCGAGAAGGAACTCGCACTCATCAAGGTGCGTTGCACTCCCGACCAGCGTACCGAAATTTTGCAGCTTTGCGACCATTTCCACGCCAATACCGTGGACATGACCGCCACCTCCATGATTATCCAGATTACCGGAAACAGCATGAAGGTCGATACGCTCAAGAGCCTGCTGCAGAAGTTCGAGATTGTCGAGTACATCCGCACGGGCAAAGTCATCATGCTCCGCGGCGAAGACAAGACGTAGTAGCTGTGAGCTATGAGCAGTGAGCTATGAGCAATGAGTTTTGAGCTCTGAGCTACGAGCTTTGAGTTGTATCATATAAAGAGGCTAGGGTTGTGCCCTAGCCTCTTTGTTGTTGTTGTTCTCAACACTTTTTGGGGCATATACTCTTTTTTTATAGCGAAATTTCGTAAAAACATTTATTTTACTTATATATCGGGGGTTGCCATGAAAATCGAAAAAAGAAAGGTTAAAGATAGCGCAATAGTTTCTCTCGCCAAAAGGAGCGCCATCGCCACCGTTCTCGGTATGGCGGCAGCATTCTCGCTAAGCGCCTGCGACGACAGCGCATCGGCATCCGACGACAACTCGAACCAGACAACCGGCCCGGAATCCAGCGACGCTACCGCCCCTACAAGCAGCACCGACGAGGCAACACCCGCAAGCAGCGAAAGTGTCTCCGATTCTTCGAACAAAGAACAAACGCCAGCCAGTTCAAGCGAGGAACAAGCGTCCGAGGCATCCAGCCAGCAGCAATCACAAGCAAGCAGTTCCAGCCAAGTGGTCGTCGACATTCCCTTGAGCCACGAGCCCATCAGCAGCTCGGTCATGGAAGCGCTTTCGGCTGCCGCAGAAGCAAGCAGTTCCTCCGCAGCCCCTACCCCAGCCAGCGCAGCAGACACGACAACAAGTTCCTCGGCCGACACAGCCAGTTCCGCAGCCAATCCGGCATCCTCGAGCGAAACTGTCGAGCCAGCAAGTTCGTCGTCCAGTGAGCCCTCCATCCGGGAAATCCAGGACGCTTGTCAAGGCCAACCAGGAGGCACTTCCGTAGACATTGGCGGCCAGGTGTACCTCTGTCCCGATACCGGTGGCGGAATGATGTTCAGCATGATTTCGACTTTCGAAAGAACGGATGCGGAAGTTTAATTTTGGGGAATAAAAAATGAAAATCGAAAAAAAGAAAGTCAAGGACAGCACAATCGTTTCGTTCGCCAAAAAGAGCGCCATCGCCACCGTTCTCGGTATGGCGGCAGCATTCTCGCTAAGCGCCTGCGACGACAGCGCATCGGCATCCGACGACAACTCGAACCAGACAACCGGCCCGGAATCCAGCGACGCCACAGTTCCCACCAGCAGCATCGACGAGGCAACACCATCAAGCAGTGAAAGCGCCTCCGATGCAACGAGCCAAGAACAAACGCAAGCCAGTTCGAGCCAGGAGCAAGCGTCCGAGACATCCAGCCAGCAGCAATCTCAAGCAAGCAGCTCCAGCAAGGTTGTTGACATTCCCCTGAGCCACGAATCGATTAGCAGCTCGGTCATGGAAGCGCTATCGGCAGCCGCAGAGGCAAACAGTTCCTCCGCAGCCCCTACCCCAGCTAGCACAGCCAACTCGACAACAAGTTCCGAATCCGGCCCCACGAGTTCGGAGGCAACCCCGGAGTCTTCAAGCGAAGCCGTACAACCGGAATCCTCGAGCGAATCCGTCAATCCAGCAAGTTCGTCCAGCCAACCCTCCATCTGGGACATCTACGACGCGTGCGACGGGCTTCCTAGAGGCTCTTCCGTAGACATTGGCGGCAATGTGTACCTCTGCCCCGATGGCATCGGCGGAGCGATGGGCAGCATGGTCACCACCTTCGAACGCGACGACATCGAGACCTAGAAATATTCCCGAAAAACTCCGGAAGGCTGAAAAATGAAAATCGAAAAGAAAAAAATCACAGGAACAAAGCAGTTCTCCATCGCCGCCAAGAGCGCACTTGCCGCGTCACTCGGCATGATGGCAGCATTTACGCTGAACGCCTGTGACGACAGTTCATCGGCCAATTCCGATCCGACGCCAGCCTCATCTTCCGAAGAGTCCCAGCCCAGTTCAAGCAGCGTCAAGGCAGCCTCCGACTCTTCAGCCCCTGCAGAAACGAAGCAGGACAGCGCCGAGCAAACAGGCGCTCAGCAAAGCGGCTCGGAACCGGCAGAAACGACGCAGGACACCTCCGAACAGACAGAAACGCAACAATGCAGTTCCAGCCAGGTGGTCGACATTCCGCTAAGCCACGAGCCCATCAGCAGTTCGGTGATGGAGGCTCTATCGGCCGCCGCGGAATCCAGCAGTACCGCAGCCAAGCCCGACACTTCGGCGGCTGCATCCGAATCTTCCAGCAGCATACCGCAACCCGCCAGTTCGTCTGTCGTGCCATCGTCAAGCAGCACACCAGCAAGTTCGTCCAGCTACAACGGCTGGGGCCCATACACCCCCAACCCATGCCAAGGCCATGCACCGGGAGATTCCGTACTTTACGAGACCCAAATAATCATCTGCCCCACTTCTTCAACTTCCACATTCCTGCCAGGCTCGGGAATGAGCATGGTCATCACATTCGAGAAGACGGACATAGAAGTTTAAAAGACCGCAGGAAAAGAAAATGAAAATCGAAAAGAAAAAAATCTCAGGAATCAAATCCATTTCATTGGCGGCCAGGAGCGCCATCGCAGCGTCACTCGGCATGGCAGGAGCCTTGACGCTGAGCGCCTGCGACGACAGTACCTCGGCCAATTCCGACCCGGCACCGAAATCATCTTCCGAAGATCCCCAGCCAACTTCGGTCAACAACGAGACCGAAGGCGATTCGGCCACCGAATCTTCGAGCACTGCGCAAAAGGAACAGAGCAGTTCCAGCAGCGGCGTCGAAATTCCCCTGAGCCACACACCCATCAGCAGCGAGGTCATGGAAGCCCTTTCTTCCATTGCAGAAGCGAGCAGTTCTTCCGCAGGCCCCGCAAGCGCTGCCGGCCCGGACAGTACCACCACCGACCCTGAAACCACGTCCGCAGCAGATCCTGCAAGCGCAACCTCCGCGGCTGATTCCACAAGCGACGCCGCCCAGCCATCCTGTTCCGCCGACGCTCCGGCAAGTTCCGATGGTGGGCCAGCATCCTCTAGCGATCCGGCGTCCAGTTCCTCGCACAATCCATGGGGCAGTTCAAACGACTGGGGAACAACGCCCCAGACAGGCTCCTCTTTCCACATCTGCGACGACATCATCAATTGTAGCGGGGGCGCAAGCATGGTCACCACCTTCGAGCGTGACGACATCGAGGCATGAACCTAATCCTCTGCCTTACAGAGCAGTGCAACCTGCGCTGCACCTACTGCTATTACAAAGACACGCAGGCCGCCCGGCATGCGGTCATGGACAATGCGACCCTTGAGCAGGCCATCCGCGTCGGCCTAGAGCGCACGCACTCCTTCGGGCAAAACCTCCTGATAGTCTCTTTTTTTGGTGGGGAGCCGCTCCTGCGCAGAGACGCCATCTACCACGCCGTAGGGTTTGCCAAAGCTTTTGTCGCCGAAGCCATCGACAAGGGAACCGTCGGCAAGGATTTCCATCTGCAATTCACGATAAATACGAACGGCACCCTGTTCGACGATGAATTCTTCGACTTATGCGAAAGGGAGAAATTCACCATCTTCCTCTCGCTCGACGGACCCGGGCACCACCAGGACATCGCGCGCCGCACGGTCAACGACACCGGCAGTTTCAAGGCCATCGAAAAAAACATCCCGCGATTCGTGGAGCTCAAGGCGACCGCCCTCAGCACCATCACGCGGGCGCACATCGATACCGTCGCCGAGAGCATCAAGTGGCTGCATTCGCAGGGATTCCGGAGCATGACGACCAGCGTGGATTTCGACGGGAAGTGGACCGGCGAAGACTTCGAGAGACTCGCCCGGCAATACCGCGAAATGGCCCGGTACTGGAGCGAATGTCGCAAGAACGGAGACCGATTCTACCTCGGCACAATTCAAGACAAAGTAAAGCTATTGCTTTCTGGGAAAAGATACAGGAACTACTCCTGCCATGTTTACAGCGGCAACCTCGGCATCGCGACCAACGGGAACATATACCCCTGCTCACGCTTTATCACCTCCAGGGAAAACGCTCCCTACAAACAGGGCAACGTCTTTACCGGGTTCGACGAAATTGCCTGCGCCGAACTGCACGCCTTCCTAGAACGCGACAAGCAGGAATGCGAAGGCTGCGACATCCGCCACCGCTGCAGCATGCACGAATGCTCCTGCACCTCGTTCTATACTACCGGACATATTGATGGAGTCTCGGCGGAAGTCTGCACGCACGAACGCATGGTCGCCGAAATCTGCGACAACATGATAAACAAGGCCCTAGCCTGAAAACAGCAAGGGCCCGGCATTTCTGCCAGGCCCTTGAGTCAAAAATACCCGGATCGCGATTCGAACGCGAGTTTGATCCTTAGGAGGGACCCGTTCTATCCAACTGAACTATCCAGGCAATATAGTTGCTGCGCAAATATAGCAAAAATCAAGCAGGCCAAAATCCTAATCGTCGACAATTTCTTCGCCGGTATCGGGATCCATCCGCTCGGCCCCCTTCCCTCTGCGGATGTTCTCCATCAAGAAATGGATGCCCTTGAGACGGCCGTTGCACTTCTCGATGCAGTTGTCGTAGAAGCCACGGGTTTTCCAGTCCCACTCGGGCACGTGCTCCGAAGCGTAGAGGAAATGCTCCACGCAAATGGAGAGCTGTTCGGCCTCATGCTTGAGGTCTTCCATTTTCGACTTGGTAAAAAATTCAGCCATCTACGCCACTAATACGGATGGTCGCAGTCGATTTCTTCGGTACCCTGCACGCCGTTGGCACATTCCACCAAGCCCTGAAGTTCGCCGTTCTTGTAGGTACCCCAGCGGAACTTCTGCTTGCCCTGCACATCGGCGCGACAAACACGGTTGCTCCTGCCCGGTTCGGTTCCATCAATAGCGTTCAGAGGAATCCAGTCGTAGCACTTCTCAGTCACCTTGAACTCGATTTTCTTGCCGTCAACCTTACCATTGCGGTAATTCGAGAAGAAGTAACCGAAGTCGTTCGGGCCATTCAGCTGGCCATTCTTGTAGTTGATGGAAGTCGTCTTCTTGTCGAACGGATAAAGGATGGACACGCGGCCTTCCAGAGAGTTGTTCCTGAAAGGAATCTTGGCCATCAGCATGCCCTTGTCGGAGAACATGTTCACCGTGCCGTTAATCTTGCCGCTCCTGTAGGGAACTTCCAGGTGCTTGAAGTAGTAGTCCGTACCACCCCTAGACTGTACGTCGGATTCCTTGCCGGCGTTATCGATAGCGCCATAGCGGTAGAACTTGGCAATACCTTCCCTGTTGCCGTGCCTGTACTCTGCAGACCAGAGCACTTTGCCGTACTCAGGGCCCTGCCTATCCGGGTAGCGAGGATCATTTCCATAATTCGTGGCCGTCCCGTGGAAGCGGCCAGCGGAATCCACGGACATGACGTTTTCTACATAACCGTTGGTAAGGAATCCAGTCCAGACGTTACCGTCCTTGCAACGGACATCGCTATAGTCGGTAAAGCGGCCGATGGCATCGGGCACGAGACCGTGCGGCACACCGGAGATGCTGAACACGCCCTTGAGGCCATTTTCGCCCCAGTCAGACAGTTTCGGTGCATCGGGACGTTCGTGGTACTGGAAAAAGCACGGGATCGAAGCAGCACGGGACAGGCGTTCCATGAAATACTTGCCGAAATCGGTCAGGCTGCCGTCGTCCGGGAATTTCTGCGCGATGACCTTGTTGAGCTTTTCACCCTCGGCAAAAAGAGCCAAACTGAAGGCACTACCGTTCAGGTAATTCACGCACTGGTCCAAATTATTGTCAAATTCGCCACTTCCGTTGGTTTCACAGGACTTGCTGCGGCATCCGTAGAGTTCGAACTTGGGTTCGTCCCAAACCTTGATAATCTTCGGGGAGCCGTCGCCTTCGCGCCAGCCAAAGCCGCCCTTCTCGCGGACGGTATAGCAGCCGCAAAGCCACGTAGAACCGGCAAACTTCTTGGGTTCGATTTTCAGGCGGATCTGTTCACCCAGGTCAATCCTGTTGATATTCTCCATCCAGCAGTCAAAGTACTGGAATTGATTGTCCTGTGAAAAGACAACCGCGGGAACGACCAAACAAAGGGAAAAAAGCGCTTTTGCAATATATTTATTCATTTTACTGAAATATAATCATAAATAGGACGTTGAGCAACATCACGCCTGTTCACGTAACTAATTTATAACGATTTAATGGACAAAACACCGGAAATCACGGCCGGTCAAGGACTTGCATACGGGAAACAGCCTCCCGGAATTGCTCTGGAGGCGCCAGCAGCGACACCACCACCCAGCCGTCCTCGTCAAAGTCGAAGAAGAATCCCGGCTGCACGAGCACGTGCTTTTCGCGGAGCAGGCGAAGCGTCAATTCCTCGTCGTCCTCCCCCAAGCGGACAACCGCATACCAGCCGCCCAGAACCTCGGGGCAGTACTTGGAAGGGAATGACTCACGGAGTGTTTTCCAGTTGGCAAGCAGACGTTCCTTGACACGGGCCTCGTAAGCGGCCGAATTGGCAAGCAAGGGGCGAGCCAAAGCCTGGGCCGAGGCAGAAACGCTCAAATAGGCATCTTCCACAAACTCGAGGGCAGCCCGGATGGGCTCAAACTGCTCCTCGGGAGCGTAAAATGCCATCCAGCCCAACTTGAGTTGTGGGGAACCGACCGTTTTGCTCAGGCCGTTCAACCAGAAAATCGGGCACTTAGGACCGTTGTCACACGAGTTTTCCCTCGCAGAATTGTCATTGCGAGAGTGCACAGCACTCGAAGCAATCTCCTGCACAGCATTTGAAAGAGATTGCTTCGTCGCTTCGTTCCTCGCAATGACATTTTTATTAAAAACATACTGCCAGGTTCGCGAGACTTTGTCGGAGAAAGCATAATCACCGAAGACTTCGTCCACCACGAGAATCAAGTGGTTCTCTTCGCAGAAGCGGACAGCCTCGTTCCACTCCTCGCGCGAAATGCAGTGGCCCGTCGGGTTATGCGGCGAGACAAGCAACAGGATTTTCGCCTTTTCGGGAGCGGCAAGCAGGCTGTCGGAATCCAGGACAAAGCGGAAGGAAGATTCCTTAGATTGCTTCGACCTTCGGTCTCGCAATGACGTACAAGGCGAGTGCAGCGAACACGCCTGCGTGGACATTGCCGAGCCGCGATCGTCATGCGCTCGGCGCATTGACAAAGTTGAGGTGGTCTCCCTATTAGACAGGCTCGAGGTTCGAGGCTCGATGCTCGATGTCTCGCGTTTTAGCTTTAGGAAGTATGGAAAACATTCCAGGTGTTCCAGCTGTGCGAGCGTATCGAGCAGCGGGTAGCCCGGCATCGGCGTCAGAATCACATCGCCTGGGTCGCAGAACGCCTTGAACAAGACGGAATAAGCCTCGCTCGTACTCGCGGTAAGGATAATCTGACCCGCATCAAAATTGCCGCCACGTTCGCGATAATATTCCACCACCGCCTCGCGCGCAGACATCCAGCCCGCCGCATCCGGATTCCAACAACCGAAAGATTCGCGACCTTCATCCACAACCGCATCCAAGTCAATCGGCAAGCCAGCCTTCACCGGGCTACTCACCGTCATGTCGATAAACGGGAGTGTATTGGCACCGGCACATTCCGCAAGCACATTGGCCTTCGCACGTTCCAGTTCGGCAAAGAACGGAGACGGAGAAAGGTCTTTAGGCAAGCGGGAAGAGAGCATCAATCCTCGTCCTTGATACAACGAACTGAGAACCAATTATACTTAGAATAATCATCAGTTGTACCACAAATTTCATTGGTAATTATCCAATACAGAGATCGGCTAATAGAATATTCCGTTGACGTCCAAAAAAGAACTTTTGTGCCAACAAAACTAAAATTATTGGTAAAGTAACCACCAATAGGGAGAGCCGAAAAACCATAGGAATCCGTTGCATTGGGAAATTCTTCAAACCCTTTCGCAAGCATTGCATTTTGAGATTTTCCCATTGCCGTAAAGAGATGCTGCCATTCTGTGCTCGACGGAATATGCCAACCTTCAGGGCAGATTCCTCTTGCAGGAATTTTTAATTTACAAGTAAAGTTGTAACCGCAATCTTTCGCATTTGTCGAAAAAACCGCAGGAGTGTCCACAGCGATCATCCAACTATAATAACGGCCATATTTTTTACAACTATCTGCCGAGTTGCTTACACATTGTGATAATCCCACAATTCCCAAACTACTATCAGCGTAATTCAAGTTTTCTGCCATCCACCATTGACTACCAATTTTGACAGTCTTATAGGTTTGACCATCTCGTTCATCAATCAGCGAGCCGTATTCGCAGTTATCTGCGGTATCCGTCTTGCAAGGTTTTGCTACAGGAATAGAACTAGAACTGAAGCGAAACTCGCTACTTGACATTGGGCTAATAAAAGTAAAATAGCCGCTTTCACTTGAAGAACTCAAAACAATCGATTCATTACTCGAGCTTGACGCCATTGACGAACAAGATGCTTCAGTATCATCATAAGATTCCCTACCATTCGAAGCCGCGGCCTCATCAGCAGAGATTGATTCGGTAGAATCCTTACTGCTACTGGATTCTTCCTGCAAGTCGTTCATATCGAGGCAGCGCTCCATAATGCGGTCAAAGAACTCATCGCGATCCACATCCGTATAGGTCGTATCGTCCTCGTCCATGTGGTAGGCATTCATGAACTCCTTGAATTCCACCGTAGATTCATCAATCCAGGAATATTCTTCTGAAATGTTCGATGTAGAATAAGAAAACTTCCACACATTGTCGGACTTTTTAAAACCGCAAACGGAACCAACCTTGCTACCGCCCTCTTGGCCACTGTCGCTCGACCCAACTACATTGTTTGAATCACTTGGATTCGACGAATCCTCGCCGCCACATGCGACAATCATGATAGCGAGTGCTAGTGCCAAGACGTAGGCAAAAAATTGCTTCAATTTTTTCGAATTTAATTCCATATCCACTTGCATCCTCCAAAATCAACCCACCACGGCAGGCATTACTTTTTCCGGCGAATGAGCCCTGCCAGCACAATGGAGATAATGATTCCCGCGGGGAGCACGACGGCAATCGTCAGGAGTATCAGTTTCTGGAAGTCGGAAAGGCCCTTGAGCGACTGCTTGAAGTTCTTGAGTTTCGCCTTCAGGCCCTTTTGAGCGCCAACATCGCCAGCGGCTTCTGCATCGGCTTCACCGGCCAAATCTTCGGAACCGGCGAACGCCTCCATTTTCGGAATCATTGCAAACAACTTAGACGCCGAATCCTTGATAGGCCCGACAAAACCGTCCGCCTTGGCACGGTATTTGTCGTAATGCCTTTTGAAGGGGCGTTTCAGTTGTTCGAGCATACGGGCTTCCTTAATTGATTGTCACGGCCCTTCGGCAGGCTCAGGGACCTTAGGGTTTCTTGTACAACAAGTTTACGCCGCCGAAGAGGGCGCGCATGTTCGCCTTGAGCGTATCGCTAGAGACACCGCGGCCTTCGACCTCGGTTCCGTTCGCCTTCAGCACGATACGGCTGAGGCCACGGCCAGCCCACAACTTGTCCTTCTCGGGCACCACGAGCTGGCGGTACTTCACGAGTTCGACCGGCATGCCGATTTCGCGCATGAGCATGAGGGCGGCCTCGATGGGGCCTTCTGCCGTCACGGATTTCACCAGCGCCTCGCCATCCTTCTTGAAGTGGAAGATAAAGCGGTTCTCGTCGGGAATGACCTCGATGTTGTTGAACACCAGGCGTCCGTTCACGTTCACGCGCTGCTCGCGGAACACGTCCAGCACGCGCTCGGCACTGAGTTCGCCTTCCTTTTCGCTGCAGGCCTTCAACACCGGCTGCAGTTCGGCGGCTTCGGCAAGCGTCATCTTGTAGCCGAACTTCGTGATAATCTCGTACACGGCGGTGCGGCCGCTCTGGCTCGTGAAGCTCAGGGCGTCGTTCTGGTGGCGGCCGATGATGGAGTAGTCGATCGGGCGGTAGGCGCCCTTCTTCATGTCCTTCGTCTTGGAGGCGCCATCCTGGTGGATGCCGCTACGGTGCACAATGGCCTCGGCGCCAATCAGCGGGGCGCGGGAGTAAATGCCGATACCCGACCACTGTGAAATCAAGATGGCCGTTTCGTAGATGCGTTCCATGTGCAGGCCGGTCTCTACGCCGGAGTTGTGCAGCGCGACCGCGACTTCGTAAAAATTCGTATTGCCGCAGCGTTCGCCCAGGCCGTTCAGCGCGACTTCCAGCTGGGTCGCACCCACGAAGAAGCTTTCGACGGTGGCGGCAGTCGCCATGCCCAGGTCGTTGTGGCAGTGCACCGAAATCGTGATGTTCTTAGGCAAAGCCTCGTACACCTGCTTAATCTGGTTCACGTACAGCGAGGGGCGGTAACGTTCCACCGTGTTCGGCAGGTTGATGGTCGTCGCACCGGCTTCGACTACGGCCTTCAGCACGTCAATGACAAAATCCATGTTCTCGAGGCAGTCGCCAAAGTGCTCGGCGCTGAATTCCACGTCGCCCTTGCTACCCACGAGCGACTTTGCGAGCGTCACGCACTTGACGGCCTTTTCCTTGACCTGTTCGGGGGTCAGGTGCAGCACATGCTCCATGGAGAGCGGGCTTGTGGCGAGGAAGGTATGGATACGCGGATGCGGGGCAAACTGCACGGCCTCCCAGCAACGCTGGATATCGCTTTCCACGCAGCGGGCCAAACCGGAAACCACGACGCGCTTTGCCACCTCGTCGCCTTCTTCGGCCATCTTCGCGGTGAGTTGCGCCAATTCCTTGCAAGACTCAAAGTCCATCTCGCTCGAAGCCGGGAAACCGACTTCGGCACCCTGCACGCCGAGTTTCAGCAGTTGCAGGTAAACATCTTTTTTCTGAGCATTGTTCCAGGGCTTCGGGAGCGCCTGGTTGCCGTCACGCAGCGTGACGTCGTAAAAGAAGGGTTGTCTTGCGTTATTCTCGTTCATTTTTTATCTCCTTGCCCGTCCAATAAGGCGGCAAGCTCTTTTTTTGACCTAAAAATAGCAATTTGACCATAAAAAGAAGCCCGCATCCTCATTGGAGCGGGCCTTATGGTTTAAATCCTTGGTTAAAAACTCTAAAAACGTCTTGAACCTATAACTTAAAAACCGGCACGCGCCCCAGAAGCGCATCCTAGTAGGTTAATAAGTCGTAGACCCAAAATCTTGTTCATATAGCCAAATCTAACAATCTGCCCGGACTTTGGCAAGAGTCGGCCAAAATGCGGGGTATAAACAAAAATCCACTGCCGGGGTGACAGTGGACTTTTGCGGCGCTCGACCCGAGGTCCCTACGCTGCTATTGACAAATGTAATCGAAATTCTCGCAAAAAGACGCTTAGTCATTGTAATATTTGTTTTTACAAAAAACTCCGGACATGTTTAAACAATTGTTTACGCAAGAATAATTTTAGCACCCGCTCCCCTTATTTTTTACCTTTAAAGCGTGATACTCCTCGTTGCCGAAAAACCTTCCGTAGCCAACCAGCACTACCGCCCGATGCTCGAGCGCATCGAGGGCGAGAAATTTACGCAGGGCGACGGCTGCCTTATCGGCAAGAACCACTGCATCACCTGGTGCGTGGGCCACCTGATTACGCTCGCACCGCTCGACGCCTACCCCGGTTTCGAAGGAGGCTGGAGGCTCTCGAACCTGCCGCTTTTGCCCGAAAAGTTCCGCCTGATGGAAATCGAGAGCACCAAAAAGCAGCTGAACGTGGTGCGCCAGATGATGGAAAAGGCCGACGTGCTCGTGAACGGCGCGGATGCCGGCCGCGAGGGAAACCTGATTTTCGACCTGGTGCTCGACTACACGCCCGCCTTCAAGCAGAAGCAGATCAAGCGCCTGTGGGTGAACAGCTACGTGGCCAAGGATTTGGACAAGGCCTGGAAGAACCTGGAAGACGCCACCCAGCGCGTGAACCTGAGCTATGCCGCCCGCCTGCGCCAACGGGCCGACTGGATGGTGGGCCTCAATGCGACACGCGCCTACACGCTTACGGCGGGCCGCGGGAAGATGATTTCGGTAGGTCGAGTGCAAACACCGACCTTGAACCTGGTCGTGGAGCGCGATACCCTGGTGGAGCAGTTCAAGGAGCTGTACTATTACAGCGTCGTGGGGACGTGGAAAGGGTATCAGGCGCAACTAGTGAAACCGGAGATTGCTTCGGGGGACACGCCCCCTCGCAATGACAAGTCCGCACAATCCGAAGGCCTGAAAGTCGCCGTCTTCGAGAAAGAGGCGGAGGCGAACGCGGTCGTGGAGCGCTGCAAGCCGCCCGCACCGGCGACCATCGCAAAAATCGACACGCAACAGAAGAAGCAGTTCCCGCAGAAGCCCTTCGACCTCACGGAACTACAGAAAGAAGGCAACAAGCGTTTCAAGTTCAGCGCCCAGCAGGTCTTGGACTGTGCACAGAACCTCTACGAAAAGAAGCTCCTCACCTACCCGCGTACCGACTCGCAGTACCTGCCCGACACCATGAAGCAGGAAGCCTACGCGCTCGCCCAGAGGCTCGCCAGCCCCGAACAGAAGGGCGTGATGCGCAACGAAAGCGAGAACTTCGTCTTCATCAACTCGAGCAAGGTGACCGACCACTTCGCCATCATCCCGACCGGCGAAACCCCGAACGGGTTGCCCGAAATGGAGCAGAAGATTTACGACTTGGCGAAGGAACGCTTTGTACAGGCTTGGCTGAAGCCGTACGTATGGAGCGAGATGGAGGTGATTGTTGAGACGAAAGACGATAGACGAAAGACGATAGAGGGCGTCATCCTGAGTGGCGAAGCCGCGATATACAAGACTAGGGGCTTTAGCCCCTTAGTCGCGTTAGGTTCGAAGGAGCAGGATCCAGTCCCGACTTTATTCCGCCTGAAGCTCAAGCGGAATGAAGATTTGGGTTTCCGTGCGCTGGTGAAAGAAGAAAAGAAAAAGACCAGCAAGAAGAAAGGAGATCCCCGCTCGGAGGCGGGGATGACAAGTGCGGGCGACGAGGGCAAGGGTGACAGCGACGAGATTACGAACATCGTCGAAGCGTTCCCGGAATGGAGCGTGGGCGACACTTCCCCCTTCGACAGCGTGGAACTGCAGAAGAAAAAGAAGAGCAAGCCCAAGTACTACACCGAAGCGACACTCCTTGCCGCGATGAAGACTGCCGGCAAGCAAATCGAGAACGAGGAACTCGCCGAAGCCATGAAGGACCGCGGGCTCGGCACTCCGGCCACGCAGGCGGGCATCATCGAGACGCTCAAGAAGCGCGGCTTTATTGAGGCGCAGAAGAATTACCTGGTGAGTACCGCCCGAGGCCGCGAAGTCATCGCACTCATGGACGAGAAGGTGAAATCGCCCGAGATGACCGGCGAATGGGAGTACAAGCTCTCGCAGGTCGAAAAAGGGACGCTCACCCCGGTGGAGTTCCGTGACGGCATCGTGGAGTACGTGAAGCAGCTCTTTGCGGACCTTCATGCCCGCTATGCCTGCCAGTTCGAGCGCGAGACCGTGACCGAAAAGTTGAATTGTCCCAAGTGCGGTGGCGCGCTCGAAGTAGCCCCGTGGGGCTACGTGTGCCCGAACGCCGAATGCGGCTTCAAGTTCGGGCACACCGTGGCAGGCAAGATGCTCGCCCACTCCGAAGTCAAGGCGCTTCTCGCCGGCGAAACCGTCGGTCCGCTTTCCGGTTTCAAGAGCAAGAAGGGCTCCGAATTCTCGGCCAAGCTCACGCTCGACAAGGATTTCAATATCAATTTCGCCTTCGAGAGCGACGGCAAGTTCCACGGGCAAAAGACGGATTACAAGTGCCCGCTGTGCGGCAACTTGCTTGAAGAGAACAAGAATGCGATATTCTGCACCGGGGCCGGAGAATCCGGCGAACCTTGCAACTTCACATTATTCAAGACCATTGCGGGCCACACACTGACTGCCAAAGAAATTGAAGAACTTTTCAAAAACGGTCGCACTCCGCTCATCCAGAAATTCAAGAGCAAAAAAGGCATCGAATTCGCAGCCACTCTCAAGTGGGGCGAAGGGGCCGACAAGGGCCGCACCGTATTCGAGTTCCAACACAGGGACCTTCCCTGCCCCGTATGTGGTGACCAGCTCCGCTTCCGCAGTGGCACAGTAAACCAGGACGGCACCGAAACATCCCAGGCGGCCTACATCTGCATGAACCCGCAATGTGGCTACGGCATCCCGCAAGTGTTCTACCAGCGCAAATTCAGCGACGAAGAAGTCGAGGGCCTACTCAAAAACAAGTTCACACCCGTTCTCGAACCATTCAAGAAGAACGAAACCACCTTCCGCGCAGCGCTGGAACTTCGCGAAGGCGGAAAACTCGCATTCAACAAGCTCACCGTCGAGGTATTACAAGAAAAGCCTTAGAATTCGCAATTATAACTGAAATTCAGAAGGTTTTTTCATATATTTAACCAAAGGGACCGGGTAAGGAAGGAATCATGAAAAAAATCCTCTTTTTTATCGTCTGCATGCTACCCTGGTTCGTCTGTTGCAGCAACAGCGAGCCGCCCGAGGAATCCGATCCGGATTTAATCGAAATCTCCGAAACACCCACTGATTCCACCCCTGAGGTCGTAGATTCCATTCTAGAGGTCGCTGATTCCATCTCCAAAACAACCGATTCCCTTCAAGGCAAAGATTCAACTACTGACTCTATTCCCGAGACAAAAGAAATCGCAGACATGATCCTGCTTTCTGGCGGCACAGTTACCTTGGGTTCCAACGACAAAGAATTCAAGGCTGACGAAAAGCCCGCCATGAAAGTCAACCTCGATTACAATTTCTACATGGGCATCCACGAAGTCACCTGCGGCGAATACGCCATCGTGGCAAAAAAGGCAAAGCTCAAGACCTTTGGCTCCTGTGAAAACGATTCACTTCCCATCACCAACATAACCTACTACGATGCCATCCTGTACGCAAACGCCAAGAGCAAGCTGGACAAACGTGATACGGTATATACCTACAAAAAGGCAATCTATAGCGAAAAGCATTGCACCCATCTAGAAGGTCTGGCAGTCCATTTAGACGTAGACGCGTTCAGACTCCCCACCGAAGCCGAGTGGATCTACGCGGCGACACGGGATTGGAACGTCAAGAAGAGTTGGAATAGCGAGAACTCAGGCTACGCACTGCACAGTGTATGCAGCATCGGCACCGATTCGGCTGGATTCTGCGACATGGCGGGCAACGCCCTGGAATGGGTAAACGACTGGATGGGAAAATTCCGCGACACAACCGTCACCAACTATGCAGGCGCCCCGGATGGAGGAGAGCAGGGAGAACGAGTCGTCAAGGGCGGCTACTACTCATTTTCTACAAAGCAACTCAACCCCTACAGCCGCGGGGACGTCTATACTGTAACATCTTCAACAAGGGCCGAATACGTCGGATTCAGACTCGCTGCAGGAATCATCCCCAATGCGTTATGGATGGGAAGCGACGGAAAAGCCCAAACAAGTGCAATCACGGCACTTGCGGGAAACGAGGACGTCAAGTCTATTACAGGTTCATATAACGTTAAGCTAGCTTTTCGCAATGACGTCACCGGAAATATATCTTATCTAGACTACCAGAATATTCCCATTTCCATTCAGGAAATCACCGATGGTATAGACGCCTACCACCCCGAGATTTCCCCAAACGGGAGCTGGGTCGCCTTCTGCACGGGAATGGAAGGAATCTCGGGGAAATCAACCATCTACGTGCAAAATCTCGATGAGGACTCGACAGTCCAAATAAAACTCAATAGCAACAACGCCGCCATTCCGCGATGGCGTGTACTCGACAACGGAGATACAGTCATCGTCTATGTGAGCGATGCCGGGAACAACAAGGACGACGCCACGTTCAAGAGTACCTCCACCTGGCAAGTCAAGTTCTCAAACGGCAAGTTCAGCAAGCCGAAAAAGCTCTTCGACGGAGCCTACCACGGCGGCATCAGCGAAGACGGAAAACTCGCTGTATCGGGAGCAAGATTACTTCGCGCACGCCTATCAGGAAAAGACAAAATCTGGTACAACAGCGAACAGGCATGCAACGCCTCGCTGGCACAAGACGGAACAAAGCGAACGGCATTCCTTGATTTCGGAGGCCAGACTGGGCGAGATTTCGCCGGCACCTCCTACGCAACCCACCAGAGAATTCTCATTGCGGACAGCAACGGGAAACTCATACAGACCCTCGAAGCTCCGAGCGGCTACACCTTCGACCATACCGAATGGGCTACTAACGGGGCTAAATCCATTATTGCAGCCACACTCACCAACTTTAATGGGGCACACACAAAAATAGTCCTTGTAGATCCCGACGACAACAGCGTCACCGAACTCGCAGAGGGAGAAGAACTCTGGCACCCGAATTTATGGATAAAGAAAAAATTTATAATCCCAAGTTCAAGCAGCATAGCTATCAGCAGTAGCAGCATATCACCAGATTCTGCCGAAATAAGTTCTAGCGAGTCAACAACACCGCCAGAACCCGAATTTAAGCTTGATTTAGACAGTGCTGGAATTTATTACAATTCATCGGGAGCACACGATAAAGCAGACCAATGGCGCTATAAAATGGAATTTTTATGGCAATATAGGGATACTGCAAACGTGGCCATTATTGGTTCTTCACGGTCCTATTTCGGTATAAATCCACTTCAATTTAGCAGTCCTCTTTTTGCTATTAATCTTTCTGTTTCTACAAACGTTCACAAAGCTTCTTATCTTTTTTTAACAAAGTATGTATTACCTCAGATGAGCAAACTAAAAGTAGTCATTAAAGACTTAGACATTGACAGATGGTTTGAGGTAAGTTCAGGAATTTTCGCATCGGCATACAAATCATATCCTGGTTACGTTTACGACAAAAACCACAACTATTGGAAAGACAACTATCCTATCGGACTTGCCGAAGCAACATATGATTCGCCAGGAGTTTCGTACACACAGAAAACTCTGCGTCCCACACGCGGATTCCAATCAAAAGAAGCAGAAGGATGGGGTGAGCCTATTACATCCAGAGATTCTACATGGTTTGACGATCGAAGCAATTACTATTATCAGAACTTCAATTTCCTTGTTCAAATGATTGAAGAATGTCAAAAAAAGAATGTTATTTTCATCGGCCTCATAGTCCCCGAAAACCCGCGATACAAAGAAACGGGAACTTTCGGAAAGCAGGGACTTAGAAGAAGCGAAGCTCCAGCGCTTATAGCTCAAATTGATAGCCTAAGCCAAAAATACCCTAATTTTATATTGATTGACGAGAATAAAATGGGAGAACACGATTACACTGATGAAATGGCATTCAATACAGACCATTTATCCTCTCTTGGCGCTGAAAAACTTACACTTCGTCTCGATTCCCTCATCAGAACGTTAAATATTGATTTTGAAAACAGCAATCCATTATCTGAGTTTTGAAAATAACCACTTTTTTTGTCTAAAGAGTATTCGGGGAATGTGCAAACTATGAAAAAAAATGCCCTATTGTTTTTCTTCGCTTTTTTGGGGCTGACCAGCAATCTTGTCTGTTGCAGCAACAGCGAGTCGCCCGAAATTTCCAATTCGGAACCAGTCGACACACCCAAAATCAATGATTCCATCCCTGAAGTAGAGGACTCCGTTCCCGAGATGACAATTGAGGGAATGCTCCGTATCGCCAGCGGCAAGGTCACCCTTGGCACCAACGACAAGAACTTCAAGGAAAGCGAAAGACCCGCCATGAGGGTTATCCTCGACTACGACTTTTTCATGGGAATCCACGAAGTCACCTGCGGGGAATACGCCGCAGTCGCCAAGAAGGCGAAGCTCAAGACTTTCGGCAAGTGCAAAAACGATTCCATCCCAATTACAGACATTTCGTACTACGATGCCATCCTATATGCAAACGCAAAAAGCAAGCTCGACGGGTACGATACTGCCTACACATACAAAAGTGTCTCTTTTGACAACGAGGACCACTGTTCCAACCTTGAAGGTTTAGCCACCCACTTCGACACGAAGGCCTACCGACTTCCCACCGAGGCCGAATGGGTCTATGCGGCGACGCGAGCATGGAACGCAAAAAAAAGCTGGAACAGCGGAAACTCCAACGACAAGCTCCATAACGCATGCAGCATAGGGGCCGATTCTGTCGGATTCTGCGACATGACGGGCAACGCCCTGGAATGGGTGAACGACTGGATGGGAAAATTCCGCGACACGACCATCACCAATTACGTCGGAGCAGCCGATGGAGGAGAAACCGGAGAACGCGTGGTCAAGGGAGGCAGTTTCACCCACTCCGAAAAAGAAATCAATCCCTTCAGCCGCGGCGACGTCTATATGGTCAATTCTGCAACAAGGGCCGAATACGTGGGCTTCCGCCTCGCTTTTGGAGAAATTCCCAACCCGCGCTGGCTAAGCAAGGATGGTGCAAGCATTGACTATATCATCACCCCCCTTGCAAACGTAGAAACCATCAAGTCACTGACAGGTTCCTATGCGACAAAGCTCGTTTTCCGAAACGACATTAGCGGCAACATTTCCTACCTGAACTACCTTGACGGGGACCTTTCTGTCAAGGAAATCACGAGTGGCATTGACGCCTACCACCCCACCATTTCACCGGACGGAATGTGGGTCGCCTTCTGCACGGGAATGGAAGGAATCTCGGGAAAATCAACACTTTACGTACACTCCCTCGAAGGAGATTCTACAATCCAGGTAAAGCTCAACAGCAACAGCGCAGCCATTCCACGATGGCGCATTCTCGACAACGGAGACACGGTCATCGTCTACGTCAGCGATGCCGGGAACAACAAGGACGACGCTACGTTCAAGAGCACGTCCACCTGGCAGGTCAAGTTCTCTAACGGCAAGTTCGGCAAGCCGAAAAAGCTCTTCGACGGAGCCTACCACGGCGGCATCAGCGAAGACGAAAAACTCGCCGTAACCGGAGCAAGACTACTCCGCGCCCGCGTATCGGGAAAGGACAAGATCTGGTACAACAGCGAACAGGCATGTAACGCCTCGCTGGCCCAGGACGGAACAAAGCGGACGGCATTCCTGGACTTCGGAGGCAAAACAGGACGAGATTTCGCAGGCACCTCCTACGCCACCCACCAAAGAATTCTCATTGCCGACAGCAACGGGAAACTCCTACAGACCCTCGAAGCTCCGAGCGGCTATACATTCGATCATACCGAATGGACGCTCAACGGGAACCAGTCCCTGATTGTAGCAACCCTCACCAACGTAAACGGAGCCCACACAAAAATTGTCCTCGTGAACCCGGCAGACAGCAGCGTCACCGAACTCGCCGAAAGTGATGAACTTTGGCATCCTTATCTTTGGGTGAAAAAAAGGAGTTCAACAACACCACCAGCCCCCATACAGGAACCTGTTGATGAAGACTCCTCAAAAACGGACTCGCAGAGGCCCACCGACACTTCTAGCACGGACACGTCTAGTACCGACACCTCGAATACAGGCACTCCCCAGAACTTTGTTCTCGATCTAGATAGTGCCGGCGCATACTATAACCCATCGGGCGATTACGTCGCTATACAATGGCGCTATAAAATGGAAATGCTTTGGCAATATAAGGACACCGCCAATGTCGTCATACTGGGAAGTTCCCGGTCCATGTTCGCAGTGAATCCGCTCCACTTCGACAAACCCTTTTTCGCCATAAATCTTGCCAACCAAGAAAATACAAAATACGGATCTAAATACATCTTCCAAAACTACGTCGTGCCCCATTTCAAGAAACTGAAATATGTCATCATTTCCGTAGATCTTGACCGTTGGTACCACGACGACAACTACAATTTCTTTTATTCAAAATACAAGAATTTCCCCGGCTATATTTATGATGCGAACCATGATTTCTGGGCAGACAACGCCCCGCAAGACCTTTTTGACATAACTTTTGAATCCCTGGGCCAGGAAAGCTACGCTCAAAAGCTACGTCCAACACGAGGATTCGGCTATAGTAGAAGTAAGGGATGGCAGCAAGAGGAAGTTCCGGTAAAAAGAGACTCTATGTGGTACACGAACGATCAAACGATTTATTACAAGAACTACAATCATCTCATAGATATTATAAGGACGGCATCTGAGAACAACATTACCGTTATCGGAGTGGAATTCCCGATGAGTCCCGCCTACAGGGAAACAGGATCCTATGGTACGTTCGGCCTTCAAAGAAGCCAAATGCCACAACTGCTCGAAGAAATAAACAACATCAGCAAAACATATTCCAACTTCATCTTCCTCGACGAGAACAAAATGGGCAACCACGACTATACGGACGACTTGGCTCAAGACGCGAGCCACCTGTCCACAGATGGAGCAAAGAAAATGTCCAAATACCTCGATTCCCTGTTGAGAACCCTAGAATAACCCAAATACATCTTTCAAAAAAAATCGTAAACATTCTTGACTTATAGAGGGGCCCCACAATGATCAGCAATTCTAAAATCATGGACATGGGACAAAATTCGCTTAAAAACTTTTGGCTCAAATCCATCGGCGTGACCATCCTCGGAGGCCTACTCTCTGGAGCCATAATCTTCGCCTTCGGCCTAACAAGCATCCTGTTCCTGGAAACAGGAACAGACGCACCCCAGAACTACCTTATCAGTTTCGTTTTCGAGATGGCCGAGACAATCCTGATAGAGATGCTGGCTATTGGTTTTCTCGCGTATCTATACGACATTTACAGGCACCGCAAATCTCGCTTCAGCAAATTATTTGCCGGTTTCAAGAATTTCTCCCGAAACGCGGTCATCCTGATTATCATCGCCCTCGTGAAGGGTTTCTTCTCAACCATTGCAGAAAAATTCATAGACCTTTCGGATAGAGCCCCGTTCGAAGGGAACATTCTCTTTCACTTTCTTCTTATTGCCGTCGTCATCATATTCCTCTGCTACGTCGGCTACAAGCTGTTCCCCACCTGGATTGGCCTGATGCTCAAGATGAGTTTGGACGATTATACCAATCCAACAAATCTAATCCGGCAAACCTTTGGCCAGGTCTACAGATACAACTACAAGTTCTTCTGCCTGTACCTACGTTTCATTGGTTGGGGTCTTATAGGGTGTTTAACGCTCGGAATTGGCTTTCTCTGGATTATTCCTTACCAGTCCATCAGCACAGTCATTTTCTTCGACACCATCTTCAATCCTGAAGATTATGCGGTACCAGAAGACCCCCTCGCATAGTTACAAGCCTCCATTTTTTCTATATTTTCCGCCGAAAATTTAAGCAGGCACGTGTTTTGCGCCCGAAAGACGGTGCGAAACGCATGCCAAAGAGGAAAAGATGAAAGTTTCTTTGAATTGGCTCAGACGTCACGTTGATCTTCCGGAAAATGCGGAAGAAGTTGCAAAGGCGCTCACCTCTATTGGCCTCGAAGTCGAAGGCACCGAGGAACCGGGCAAGGTCTACGAGAAGCTCGTTGTAGCGAAGGTTCTCACCTGCGAAGCCCACCCGGACAGCGACCACCTGCACATCACCACCGTGAACGACGGCAAGGAAACGCTCCAGGTCGTGTGCGGCGCCCCGAACGTGGCCGCAGGCCAGACCGTGGTTCTCGCCCCGATTGGCGCTGAACTCCCGCTCCCCGACGGCGGCACGCTCAAGATGAAGAAGTCCAAGATTCGCGGCGTCGAAAGCTTCGGCATGATTTGCGCCGAAGACGAAATCGGCCTCAGCGACGACCATGCGGGCATCATGGTTCTCGACGACAGCATTCCGGCTGGCACCCCGTTCGTGAGCCTCGGCCTCTACGACGTCTGCTTCGAACTGAACGTCACCCCGAACCGTCCGGATGCCCTCAGCCACCGCGGTGTCGCCCGCGAACTCGCCGCCAAGTTCAACCGCCCGCTCAAGCCGCTCGCCTACGAACTCAAGGAAGATTCCGAAGCCGCGAGCTCCGCCGTGAGCCTCGAAGTGGTTCCGGGTTGCGGTTGCTCCCGCTACGTGGGCCGCGTCATCAAGGACGTGAAGGTCGACAAGTCCCCCGCCTGGCTCGCAAAACTCCTGCATGCCGTGGGCATGAACAGCATCAACAACGTCGTCGACATCACGAACTTCATTCTGATGGACGTTGGCCAGCCGCTCCACAGTTTTGACATGGACCAGTTGCACGGCAACAAAATCAAGGTTCGTCGCGCCGTGAAGGGCGAAAAGATTGAAACGATTGACCACACCGCTCACGAACTGCTGGAAAGCGACCTCGTGATTTGCGACGGCGACCGTCCGGCCTGCGTTGCCGGCGTGATGGGCGGTGTTGAGTCCGAAATCGTCGATGCCACCAAGAACGTGTTCCTCGAGAGCGCCTGGTTCAACCCGACCGTTATCCGCAAGCAGGCCAAGCGCCTCTGCATCTCGACCGACTCGAGCTACCGCTTCGAACGCGAAATCGACTTCGCCACGCAGGACGAATACAGCAAGTACGCCTGTGCCCTCATCCAGGAAGTGGCCGGCGGCCGCATCCTCAAGGGCTCCGTCGAATACACCGGCGACGACCACAAGAAAGAAAACAACGTGGTCTCGCTCCGCATCGCGCAGGCCGAACGCGTTATCGGCATGAAGCTTGAGATGGCCCAGGTGGAAAAGTTCCTCACGGGCATCGCCCTCGAAGTCGTCTCCAAGACGGCGGACTCCATCACGTTCAAGATCCCGAGCTTCCGCCCCGACCTCGAACGCGAAGTGGACCTCATCGAAGAAGTCGCCCGCCTCGTCGGGTTCGACAACATCCCGTACACGCTGCCGTCCTTCAAGATGCAGCCGAACGAGCTCCCGCCGATTGAAGTTTTGAACCGCAAAATCCGCAAGACTCTCTCTGCGATGGGCCTGCACGAATGCCTGAGCCTGCGCTTCACGAGCAAGGCACGTACCGAGGCCCTCTTTGGCCCCGAAAGCGACGACCGCCGCAGCAAGCCCGCAGCACTCCTCAACCCGCTTTCCGATGAACTGGGCGTCGTTCCGACTTCGCTCCTCCCCAACCTTCTGAAGGCTGTTGCCGAAAACGAGAAGAACCGTCCGGGTTCCGTGCGCCTGTTCGAAGTGGCCAAGGGCCAGTTCAAGCGCGACCGCAAGGACGTCCGCGATCCGGGCTTCGACGAATCGAACCTCGTTGCCCTCACGATTGCAGGCAACTTCGATACAAACCCGCTCAACGATAAGCCCGCCCAGATTGACTTTGCCGCCTTCAAGGGCTTGGTGCAGAGTTTCCTCAAGCGCGTGGGCCTCGTGGTTGAATTCCGCGTGCCCGCCAAGCCCGAAATCTTCCTGCACCCGGGCAAGCAGACCGAAATCCTCGCCGACGGCGTGGTGCTCGGCACCATGGGCGAACTCCACCCCTCCGTGATGGCTGCTAACGACATCAGCTACACCACCTACGTGATGGAACTCGACATGGACAAGATGGAACACGCGACCCACAAGAAGATCGTATTCGAAGCCTTCAGCCGCCAGGTGCCTTCTACCCGTGACATCTCGCTCGAAGTTGCGAAGTCCATGACCCACGAAGACATCATCGCACGCATCAAGGGCCTGAACCCGAAGAACCTCGCGAAGATTGTCCTCAAGAGCATCTACGAAGGCGACAAAATCGAAGCCGGCAAGAAGAACATGGTCTACAGCCTCACCTACCAGGCCATGGACCGCACGCTTACCGACGATGAAGTCAACAAGGCTCACAACAAGCTGCGTGACAAGCTCGTCGCAAACGGCGACATCGTGCTGAGATAGGCGTGAGCTCGGTGCTTTGAGGTTCCAGGCTCGAGGCACGAGGCTCGGAACTGATAAAATATTTAAAGCCGGTTCTTTTGGAACCGGCTTCTTTTTTTCGTCTTTTAGAATTTTTGCAATATTCTCTCACCTGCGGTATTTAAATCGACCTAAGAGATCGTAATGGCGAGCCGTCGAGTTTTTGAGCAAGGGAGGACGACGTTTTTTTATGAATGTCGTTTTTTCCTGATTCGTAAAAACAAGAACAACTTCGGAATAAACTGGATGAGATGGACTGCGGCTATTGACAGTTTTGTATATATATCCGCTGTCTGTGGGGACAAACTCCATTGATTCAATGAGAATGTTGCTATCGGCCATAAGGAATTGATAGCATTTCATATCGTCCAAGGAATCGGCAGAAAAGAAGAAATTGTCGGTTCTTGGCCTTTCTGTGTTATAATTATCATGATCTTTGTAATATATCGTATCACTTGATTTGTAATACTCAATGAAATTGTATGAAGAATCTCTTGGATAGAAAGACAACGACGAATAGTATAAATCTGTGTATTTGGCCTCCCCTATTATAATGGGTTCTCCATCAAAAAAGTCCTTTGTATGAAAAATTATTGTATCCCCTATAACCTCTTGCGATACGGTCTCTTCGTTTCCACCCCCCTTAATGTCTACGTCATCTGCGTCTCGATAGATATACGCAGTATAAGCGGTGTCTATTGCAGAATCCCTATAATAACTCATAGTCAAACTATCTATCTTCCAATTTGTATAAAAAAATTGAACGATTGATTCTAAGCTATCAGCAGGTTCGTAATTACGCGTTGATATCGGCAAGAGTCTTTCCTGATTATGATCACTAGAACCAGGAAAAGACTTTATGGTACTTATTTTGGTTTGCCAATATAAATCAAGGCAAGTATTCGCCATGGCAAGCGGCACCATAAATAAAAGGAAAAATATCATTTCCTTCATCTGAACCTCCTACTTATTTTGTCCGTAAAGATACGGAAAATATAGAAAAAAAATATAACATAACCGCCTATGGCGGTCATTCGTTTATTCGATAGCTTCCCTTATCTGCTGGATAAAGTCCATCTCCTCGGGAGATATATTCGTCTCGTTGTCGTCTTCACGGGAGGCATCCGCTATCTTGAGCATGGACTCGAGAACTTTACTCTTGAATTCACCCGATTCGTTCTTCAAGGCTTCAACACAAGCACCAGCGCGGTCCTTTGCCGATGAAAAACGGGCATAGGTATTGTTAAAATCGTCCCAAGACACATCCGGGGTCAGTTCGTCATGGATTTTGTCCAAAGCATCGCTTTCGGCCTGCGTTGCCGAAGCGGAACTGGGCAGAAGTTTGTCTGTCTCGTTTTCGTGGTAAAGGCAAGCCACCTGCCAGGAGAGAATCAATAGAGCCATGTTCGGATTCATCGTAGACCTCGTAGTTATGATTTGAAATATAAGAAAAAAGGGTCGAGGCTCGAGGTGCTAGGCTCGGGGCTAGTGAAAAGATTCACGCACTTCGTGCGTCAATATAAGACGGCGAAGCCGTGATATTTTCCCCCTAGTCTCTAGATCCTAGTCTCTAGATCCTAGTCTCTAGATTCTCTGATAGAGATTGCTTCAGGGCTACGCCCTTCGCAATGACACCCCCACTGACTACTATTTTACTATATTGCCCAGCATGGCATACGTAGCAATGGCGCGAAAGTGGCGCCCACAATCTTTTAGCGACATGGTCGGTCAGGAGCATATCGCTAAAACGCTCCAGAACGCAATCGAGGGAGGACGTCTCCACCATGCGTTCCTGTTTACCGGCACCCGCGGTGTCGGCAAGACCACCTCGGCCCGTATTCTCGCCCGCACGCTCAACTGCACCGGCGGCGACCCGCTCCACCCCTGCGGACAGTGCGAAAGCTGCAAGGACATCTCGGGCGGCAACCCGATGGACGTCTACGAAATCGACGCCGCGTCCAACACAAGTGTCGACAACATCCGTGACGTGATCGAGCGAGTCCAGTACCCGCCCGTCATCGGCAAATACAAGATTTTCATCATCGACGAAGTCCACATGCTCTCGACAGGGGCATTCAACGCCCTCCTCAAGACGCTCGAAGAACCTCCTCCGCATGTGATTTTCATCTTCGCGACGACCGAAGTCAACAAGGTTCCGCAGACTATTTTGAGCCGTGTGCAGCGTTTTGACTTCAAGCGCCTCACCATCGACCAGATTCGCAGCCGACTGCGCTTCATCTGCGAGCAAGAAGGCATCAACGCCTCCGACGAGGCCCTCGACATCTTTGCAGAGAAAGCCGACGGGTCCATGCGTGACGGTCTCACCTATTTTGACCAGGCCTACGCTTTTACCGGCAACGAGATGACCGCCGAATCGGTGCGCTCCATCCTCGGCATCCCGCCCGTGGAACTGTTCTTCGCCCTCATCCAGTCCATCGCCGCCCACGACCTCAAGGGCTGCTTCAAGATGGTCGACGATGCAGTCAAGATCGGCATCGAATTCACGCCGCTCCTCGACGGTTTCGGCAAATTCTTACGCAACCTGATTTACAGCCGACTTGACGCGTTCACCGCGGACGCGCTGAACATCTCGGACGAAGTTTATTCTAAATACAAGTCGACGGCCCCCGAACTTTCGAACGGGGACCTGCTTCGCATCAGCAAGATGCTCATCGACCTGCAGGGCACGCTACGCTACAGCACGAACCCGCGACTCCTCGTAGAGACTACGTTCGCGCGAATGGCCTGGCTCGACCGGCTCACGGACCTCCGCAGGGCGCTTGCAGCGATAAACGACCCCAAGAATGCCGATTCCGAGGCGTTAAAAAAAAAAGTAACTGAAGTCTCCGCCATGATAGACGCCCAGGAACAGGCCAAGGCGTCTTACAGTGACCCCTTCGCAAGTCTTCGGGATGGCGGAAACGGGACCTACACCCGTTATGAAATCACGGCGGCCTGGCCATCAATCCTCTCTTCCTTTGCCGACGACGGGGACCTTGTTTTCTCCGCGTCCCTGAACGGCACCGTCCTCGAGGCGGGAGACCTCCAAGCCACGCCCTTCCCGCTGTCGCTCGTATTCATCGGCGACACAGCGCAGCCCACATCGTGGGGGTACAAGCAGTTCATGGAGCACTCGGAATACATCCAGCGCCTGCAGCGCAAGCTCGAGGACCTGCTACAAACCAGCGTTGCGCTAGACATCAAGACCCGCGCCTACACCGAGACGGAACTGCAGCAGCGGCTGGCGGCCAAAATGAGTCCCTTCGAGCTCGACCTCCAGAAGGACCCGTCCCTGGCAAGGCTCAAGGAACTGTTCGCCGCGGAACTCGTCTATTCACGCAAGCTGGCGGGCATGGCACCTGTCCTAGCGGACGAATACGTGGAACAGGACGGCTAACATGGCATAACGCCGCAAAATTTTTTTAGTTTTCACCCAGATTGTAAAAACCAGATAAGGAGTCCCCCATGGACATGAGCAAAATGTTGAAAGACCTTCAGAAAATGCAGAACAAGATGCTGAAGGCGCAGAGTGACCTCAAGGCCCAGAGTTTCGAAGCCGAAGCCGGCGGCGGAATGGTGAAGGTGGCCATGAACGGCAAGGGTGTCATCACCATGATCAAAATCAACCCGGATGCCGTCGACAAGGACGACGTGGAAGCCCTCGAAGACCTCGTCATGGCTGCCGTGAACTCCGCCGTCAAGAAAAAGGACGATGCGGCTCAGTCTAGCCTGAGCGACATTACCGGCGGAATGAAGATTCCCGGACTCATGTAATCCCTCCATTTGTCCGTCAAAAACGGCATTTTATCCAGCAAACCGCAAAAACGCCCTTAAAAAAAGGGCGTTTTTTTAGTAAATTTGGCGCATTATTATAATTAGTTATATTAGGAGCAGGAATGTCGAGGAAATACGTAATCCTTCCAGCTATCGCGATAGGCCTCGTTGCCCCCACCTGGGCAGGTACGGTCTACACCCGCGAGGAAGCTGTAAAAATCGCTCTCGAAAAATCAACAGAAATCCAATCCGCACAGGAAGATTTGGTTTCGACGACATCCAAGGTACAAGGCGGCTACGGCGCTGCATACCCGTCCATCGACTTGAGCGCCACGGTGACCCGCATTTTCGGTCTTGACGACGTGAAAAGCAGCAGCGATTTGACCAATGCAGCCAAGGGAATGGCTGGTACAACCGACGAGGATGGCCATCCGAACGCCAACGCCTACGACCAGCAGGTCATCGGTCCCGCCATGGACGGGCTCATCTACGGCATGAAATCCCAGGGCTACCGCTGGCAATCAAGTGTCGGCTTGACAGCCACCCAGATTCTCTACTCCGGCGGAAAGGTCGGTACCGGCATCGAAATCGCCAAATCCGCAAAGCACGTGAGCGAAATCGCCCTCGACAACAAGAAGGCCGAAGTCCGCTACAACGTCGAAAAGGCTTTCAACCAGCTCATCTTCATGGATTCCTCGATTGTCATCCTCGAAGAGAGCATCAAGCTGACCCAGAGCTATGTCGACCTGGCCGTCAACAACCAAAAGAGCGGCCTCGGCACGGAACTGGACGTCATCCGCGCACAGCTCCAGCTCGACGAACTCAAGTCCTCCCTCGAAAAGACCAACAAGACCCGCGTCGTCGCCCGCAACAACCTACTCCTGATCATGGGACTTCCCTTCGAAGCCGACGTGCAGTTCCAGGGCACGCTCAGGAGCCCCGACGAGAACCTTCCCCTGCCCGACACTTCCATGGCGAACGTCAAGAAGCGCCGCAAGGAACTCGCCCAGCTGGAAGAAAGCGAAAAGATCCAGTCCAAGCTCATCGACATCGAGAAAGGCGACTATCACCCCATGGTCGTCCTAGTCGGCGGCCTCACGTACGCCAACAACCAGAATTCCATCAAGGACTGGGACGCTCCGGACTGGGACAAGAACATCAACAAGTATATCGCCCTGAGCGCGACAATGAACCTGTTTAACGGTATGCAGACCCGCGAAAAGGTCACCCAGGCAAAGTCCAGCCTGCGTTCCACCCAGATCCAGAAGGAATCGGCCGAGCGCGGATTCCGCTTGCAGATCGAATCCTGCGTGAACGACCTGAACGATGCGGAACAGCAGCTCGGCATCAAGAAGCGTTCCGTGGAGCTCGCCCAGAGAAACCAGGAACTGACCGAAGCCTCCTACACCTTGGGCAAGGAAACGCAACTGAACCTGCTCGAAGCCACGATGAGGCTCCGCAGCGCGAAGCTCAACTACATGGAAGCAGTCCTGAACTGGAACAACGCCTATAACGCCTTACTGCAGGCCACCGGAGAATATTAAGAGGAAGAAGAATATGAACAAAATCATCAAATCCATCGTTACCCTCAGTGCTATTTCGCTTCTCCTCGCAGGCTGCGAAGCTTTCGACAAGAAAGACGAAAGCCAGAAGCAGAAGCCCACGACCATCGAAGAAATCCAGAAAGAAAAGGGCAAGCCCGCCCGCGTCGTGAAGGCCGGAGTCGCAAAGCTCAACGACATCCGCAAGTTCAGCGGATCTATCGAAGGCATGCAGGTAAACAGGGCCATTTCCAAGATGGGAGACCCCCTCGCCAAGATTTATGTTGCCGTCGGCAGCGTAGTCAAGAAGGACCAGATCCTCGCCGAATACCTCTTCACGGGCGACAACACCAAATATCAGCAGTCCCAGGAACAGGTTGCCCTGCGCGAAAAATCCACGGCCCGCCTCCGCGAGCTCTATGAAAAGGGCGGCATCAGCCAGCAGGACCTCGAACAGGCCGAGACCGAGCTGAAAATCGCCAAGATGAACCTCGAGACGGCCCGCCGCGCCACCTTGATCCTCGCCCCCGAATCGGGCGTCGTCACCGAACTCAACTTCCAGGTCGGCCAGGCACCGGGTGAAGGCGGTGTCTTCTGCACCATCGCCAAGCTCGACCAGGTCATCCTCAAGCTGAACGTCACGAGCCAGGACATCGGCTACTTCAAGAAGGGCACCACGGCGACGGTCACCTTGAACGGCAACAAGATCGAAGGCCAGGTCACCCTCGTTCCGCTTGCAGCCAACCCGCAGACCCGTTTCTTCCCGGTCGAAGTCACTTTCAACAACAAGGACAGGAACCTCCTTCCGGGCATGTACGTAACCGCCGAAGTCGACACCCGCGAAGTCGAAGGCGTCATCGTCCCGCTCGAGGCAGTCGTCTACCGCAACGGCGTCAATGCCATCTGGACCGTCACCGAAGACAACAAGGCCAAGCGCAAGATTGTCAAGCTCGGCGTCCAGACCCAGGACGATGTCCAGATTCTCGAAGGCATCAACTCTGGCGAAACGGTCATGGTCGAAGGCCAGTCCCGCATGAACGACGGCGACAAGGTGCTGGTGGTAGAATAGGAGATTTTGCTGAATGATTAAGGCCAGTATCTATAAACCGATAACCATGCTCATGGTCATTTTGACCGTGGTGGTGTTCGGTCTTTATACCTATTCCATGATGGTGGTGGACCTGATGCCGAAATTCGACGTCCCCGTGGTCACCGCAACCATCATCTACCAGGGCGCAAACCCTGAAGAAATCGAATCAACGATTATCAAGCCGCTCGAAGACCAGGTGGAACTGGTGGACGGTATCGACTACGTGCAGTCCATCTGCCTTGAGAACTACGGCATCATCGTCGCCATGTTCAACATGGGCGTGAACGTGGACGTGGCAGCAAACGACGTGCGTTCCAAGATTGACCTTGCGTCGGTGAACTTTCCCGACGCCGTGCAGGCTCCGATTATAGCAAAGGTGGACATCAACGGTGCTGCCATCATGGCCATTTCGTTTACGGGTCCGCTGAACTCTACCGAACTTCGTCAGAAGGTCGAAGACGATATCGAGCCTCTCTTTACAGCCGTGTCCGGCGTGGCTAGCGTCGACATCTTCGGTGGTACGACCCGCCAGATTTCCATCGAACTCGACAAGGACAAGATGATTGACCGCAATGTGGACATCGCGACCATCATGGGCCTGTTCGGACAATCGAACGTCAATTACCCGGTCGGTGAAGTCATCGGCAAGCACAAGAACACCTCCGTACGTACCTCGGGCAAATTCCGTGACCTTGACGAAATCCGCAACATGGATATTCCGACGGCGAAGGGCGTGATTAAGCTTAGCGAAATCGCGGTGGTCAAGGACACCATCGAAACCGTGACATCCGCATCCCGCTTCAACGGTCAGAATTCGGTCTCGCTAGATATCAAGAAACGTTCCGACGCAAACGTGGTGAAGGTTTCCGAGGGCGTCATCAAGCGCATGAACGAAATCCAGAAGACGCTCCCCGAAGGATTCGAACTCCATCTGGTGTACGACAAGTCCGAAGCCGTGAACGAATCCATCCACAACGTTATCCAGAATATCATCATTGCAATCGGGCTTACGGCAGGCCTCTTGCTACTCTTCCTCGGCAAGTTCTCGACCATGCTTATCGCCGCCCTCACGATGCCTATTTCCGTGATTGGCGCCTTTACGCTCATGTACTTCGCAGGCTTCGGCATCAACATGATGTCGCTCATGGCTCTTTCGTCGTCTGTGGGCTTGCTCGTTACGAACTCCATCGTGGTGCTTGAAAATATCAACGAAAAGCTGAAGCTCGGCCTCGACCCGAAGGAAGCCGCCTACAAGGGCACCTCCGAAATCATGGTCGCCATCATGGCATCCACCCTCACCAACGTGTGCGTGTTCGTGCCGATTGCCTTCATGAAGTCCATCGCCGGTATCTTCTTCCGCACGTTCGGTTTGACCATGGTGTTCGCCACCTTCGTCTCGCTCCTCGTGACGTTCACCTTGACCCCGCTCATGGCGGCATACCTCTTCAAGGGTAAAAAGAAGGACGAGTTCGGCAACATCATCGAAGATAAGCGTTCTATCGGCGAAATCATCTTCGGCGTGTTCCCGATGATCATGAACGGCATCCGCTTTATTTACCTGAAAACGCTTTCGTTCTGCCTTTCTGTGCCGGGTGTACTTTTCCAGGTTGCAGCCCTCGTCGGCATGATTGTCTTTGTCGGAGGTTTGGCCAAGAACTTCCTGACGGTCGAAATCATGCCGAAGCAGGACCAAGGCATGATCGGTATCAAGCTCGAAATGCCCGTGGGTACCAATATCGAAACGACCGACAGCGTTGCCCGCATTATCGAAGCAAGAGTCAAGGGTGTCCCCGAAATCGTGCACTACAGCATGAACGTCGGTGGTTCGAACGGCTTTACTACGGTGAACCAGGCCACGATGCGTGTCAAGCTCCTCAAGGACTGGGAAGGCCGTACCCGCAGTACCGACCAGATTGTCGACTCCCTGCGCCCCTACCTCGCCGACATCCCGGACGCATACATTTCAATCAAGTCCACATCCGCCTCCGAAATGAGCAACAACTCCGCAGGTGACGTGGTGCTCGAAATCAACGGTCTACATGCGGATTCCGTCATCAAGGCGTCCGAAATCGTAATGGACCGCATCAAGGACAAGATTGAAGGCATTGTGGACCTCAAGACAAGCTACGAAGCCGGTAAGCCGGAAATTCGTTTGATTCCGAACCGCCAGGCGCTTGCCGACTACGGCGTGACGCTCCAGACTGTCGCTACCTACAACTACATTGCAGTGAGCGGCTACGAAGCTGGCCAGTACACCGAAGACGGTGAAGAATACGACGTCTACGTGCGCATGCAGGAAAAAGACCGCAAGAACCATGCCGACGTCGAGACGCTCCCCATCTTGACCCCGAAGGGATACGTCAACGCCAGTGAGCTGTTCTTCATCGAAGACGGTGCCGGTCCGACGCGTATCGACCGCAAGCGCAAGCGTACCCGTGTTGACGTTTCGATGAACCTCTTGCCCGGCCACACGACCGGTGAAGTCATGAGCAAGGTGGGCGCGCTTGCCGAAAGCATGAAGGACGAATTGCCCGAAGGTATCTCCTTCAGTTTCGGTGCCCAGGCCGACATGCAGAACGACATGGTGGCGGAATTCAAGGTGGCCATCATCATGGCCATCCTCCTCACCTACATCTTGCTTATCGCCCTCCTCGAAAGTTTCATGCAGCCGTTCATCATCATGACGACCATCCCGATGGGTGCTATCGGCGTGATTATCGCCCTCATCCTCACCGGCAAGGCGCTTTCCATGATCGCCCTCATGGCTATCGTGATGCTTATCGGTGTGGTGGTGAACAACGCCATTCTATTGCTTGACGAAGCGAACAGGCTACTACGCAGCGGAAGCATGGGACGCCGCTCGGCCATCATGACCGCGGCAAAGACCAAGTTCCAGCCGATTGTGCTTGCGACGTTCGCATCCGTGGTGGCCCAGCTCCCGCTGGCGTTCGCCCTCGGTGGTAACGTGGCCGCCATGACCCAGCCGATGGGTATCGCCTCGGTCGGCGGCCTCATCGTGTCCGCCATCTTGACCATGTATCTTGTGCCCACATTCTTCTGGCTCCCGAACGCTCTCACGAGCAAGGCCAAGAAGATGAAGAACAAGATTCAGACCAGGTTGCACTCTAAGGCATAACCGCTAAAAAATTGCAACAAGCCCCGCCCGCATCACTGCCGGCGGGGCTTGTTTTTTTTCATGCCGTTTTGTAGTTTGCGGGGCATGACAAACACAATATTCAGAGGGGAATCACGTGACAACCACGTGATGTGCGTCGCCGTCGTCGACATCTACGACGAACTGCTGCTCGAAAAGATTCGCACGGAATCCGGATGCCGGGTCATTCCCATACAAAAGACCGAGGCCGAAATCCGGAGGCTGCTCCGCGCCGATGCGCAAAGGAGTTCGGAGGCGCTGCTGCGCGAACTGGAAAGCGGGAAAAAGCGAGACGCCTCGTCCGACTCGATGCCGGTCATCAGCCTCGTGGATTCCATTCTGGAAAGCGCGCTGGAGCAGGGCGCGACGGATATCCATTTCGAGCCCGACTTGCAATCGTTCAAAGTCCGGATCCGCAAGGACGGTCTGCTGCAAGACTACAGGACACTCCCCGCCTGGATAGCCGAACCCATCCTCATCCGACTCAAGTTGCTCGCACAAGCCGACATCACCGAGCGCCGCCTCCCCCACGACGGGAGTTTCACATTCCAGGGGGCGCATACCCAAGCAAACGTCCGACTGAGCACGCTCCCGGTACAATACGGCGAAAAATGCGTTCTGCGACTGTTGCCCGCAAACGACGACGCGCAGACGCTTGACGACCTCGAATTCTCACCGGCAATCCGCCAAGCCATCCGCAACGTGTTCAGCGCCCCGCAGGGGCTCTTCCTCATCACCGGACCCACGGGCAGCGGCAAGACGACCACCCTCTACGCAGGCCTGCGCGAAATCATCCACCGTGACATCAACGTCACCACGATAGAGGATCCGGTGGAATACACGCTGCACGGAGCAAACCAGGTCCAAGTCAACGAGAAATGCGGATTCACGTTTGCGGCGGCACTCCGTTCCGTCTTGCGGCAAGACCCGGACGTTATCCTCATCGGAGAAATCCGCGACAGCGAAACCGCACAAATCGCACTGCGGGCGGCACAGACCGGTCACCTTGTGCTCGCGACACTCCACACAAACAGCGCCCGCGCGGCAGAGACACGCCTGCAGGATCTCGGCATCGCCCCCAAGCTATTCCGCGAGTCGCTCATCGGCATCGTCGCCCAGCGTCTGCTGCGCAAGCGGGACCCGCAATCGGGAGGCTACAAGGGCCGTATCGCCGCCGTCGAGTTCCTCCACCCCGACAGCACCTATGTTGACGGGGACCTAAAAGAAAACGCCCTGCGACTCGTTCGCGAAGGCGTTACCGACATGGGCGAAATCGCCCGCGTATTCGGCTCGTGATTACTTTTTCTTGTTCTTGGCCTTTTGGGCGGCAGAGTCCTTGGCAGGGGACTTTTCCTTTGGAGCCTTGTCCTTGGGAGTCTGAGACTTCGATGCGGACGAATGAGCGCCCTGACCCTTGGCCTTATCATGGGCATTCACGGGAGCGGCCGCATCCAGAGCCTGCGACGACGAAGACCGCGGAGCCATCAGCTGGCGCAGCGAATCCACGAGCAGGCTGTCCTTCTTGGGGAACATGTTCTGGTAAATCACGGCGCGGCGCTTCGCCATGAACTGGCTTTCACGCATGTTCGGGTGGTGTTTGCCCGGGCTTGCGAGCATGGCCGCAAGGTTGATGGCCTGGTCCACGCTGAGCTTGCTGCAGCTCTTCTTGTAGTAAGTGAGGCACGCCTCCTGGCACCCGAAAATGTCCTTGCCCCACTGGGCGTAGTTCAGATAAAGTTCCAGGATACGGTCCTTGCCCAGTTCGCGTTCCATGAGCAATGCGTAAGCGAGTTCCTTGAACTTGCGTTCCCATGAACGTTCACCGCTCAGGAAAAGGTTCTTCGCAAGCTGCTGCGTAATCGTGGAACCGCCGAACTTCGTCTTGCCCGACACACGGTTCGCCTCAAGCGCCTCCGAAATGGCACGAATATCGAAACCCGGGTGGAAATAGAAACCAGCATCTTCGCTCGCAATCACAGCCTTGCGCAAGTTGACATGGATAGAATCGAGCGGAACGTAGGTATGCTTGATTTCAAAACTGGGATTGGAATCCAGGAGAGCCTGCATGTACTTGCTCATCTCCGGCTGATCATTCTTCAAGGAGACCACGCCGTCGTACAGGTCGTACACATAGATGAATCCCTTGTACATGAAATAAGAAGCGGCAATCGTGAACGCGGCGGAATAGAGGATGAGGATTAGGAGCGCCTGCCGGATGATAAAGTTAATCAAGCGGTAAAGCCACTTAACAATGAAAGCAAAGACAATGACGACTTTGAAATTCTTGAAACGGATCCAAAGATCCTTAACCTTAGAAAAAAACTTCTTGACGCTAGCGATATTCACTTTCATTGGAAGTATAAATATAGATTATTTCCGACGACCGAACCAATCGTTGATGTCTTCACCCTCTTTCATAGCCGAAGAAAGGTTCTCCATGCCCGTGCCAAGGATGGTACTGCGGATTCCCGCCTGGTCAAATACACCCTGGATGTATTCCATGCCGTTCCGTCCCGCCTCATCGTTGTCCAAACAAAGAACAACGCTCTTGTTTTTGAACAGCGGAAGCCACTCCATCTTGAACGACCGGACACCGGGAATGCCCACGGCGGGCACATTCCGCCCGATAAAGGTAAGCGTGTCCACGACGCCCTCGCAAAGATACACCCAACCGGGTTTTTCGTCCAAGGCCGATACGTTATACGGAAACGGAACCGTTC
Organism: Fibrobacter sp.; assembly: GCA_017412605.1. Taxonomy (GTDB): domain Bacteria; phylum Fibrobacterota; class Fibrobacteria; order Fibrobacterales; family Fibrobacteraceae; genus Fibrobacter. Next base: position 222,727 of record JAFPWY010000009.1, read on the forward strand.
CGCGCAAGTTCAGTTCCTTCGGAACAATACTCTTGTCAATTGCCCGTGCCTGGAAATAGAACGAACGCATCTTGGAATCCAGATAGGGAAAAATCAGGGGATGCTTGTAAAAGCGCAAGTTGCCGCGTTCGTTGAAGAGGCCCACATACTGCAAGACCTCGAGGCTGTAAATCTCCCTGAGCCGCCCGCTGATTTCTTCGTAGTCGTCAATCGTGCGGATGCGCATCTTGTCCCAGACGGGCTTGTAGATGCGCCTTCGAGAAAGGTACGCGCCCGCAGGGGTGTGCTCAATCGGTTTCAGCATCTTCAGGAAGGAGAAAATCAGGTTCCGGCGGTCTTCTTCCTTGATTAGGGGCTTTTGCGGAGGTTCAATCTCTGGCTCGCGCAGCACCGGTTCACGGGTTCGGGACGGGCTAGGCTTTTCGACAGGTTTCGGCGAGCCCACCAAGAACGAGAATTCCGACTTCAGCCACTCAACGGCCTCCAGGAAGGACATGTTCTTGCACAGCTGCACAAGCGATATCACGTCGCCGCGGACATCGTCACAGACCCAGCAACGGAACGTCCCGCGTTCTTCGGAAAAAGAAACGGAAGGAGTGCGGTCACCATGCGCATGACGCTGGGGAAAAAAACAGCGGCAACGCCCGTGGACAACATCAATGCCCAGGGCCTTCGCGACAGCCGTTATCGAAAGCGACTCCTTGAATTGTTTCAGTTCCTCGTTAGTCACAATTAAATTATAGTAACTATATTTATGCCATGCAAATTCTCGAAAACGAACCGATGTGCAAGCACACCTCCTTTAAAGTCGGAGGACCGGTGCGCTACTTTGCAAAAGCCGAAACGGTCGAAGACCTGAAGGCCGCCATGACGCTTGCCCGCGAGAAAGGCCTCCCCTACTTTATTCTGGGAAACGGCACAAACCTGCTCGTCTCGGACAAAGGTTATGACGGAGTCGTCATCACATTCGCCGGGGATTTTTCGACAATCGAAGATTTAGGGAACGGAGCATTCAAGGTCGGTGCAGCCGTTCCACTCGGAAGGTTTGCGCGCACCACGCTCAAGCAGGGATTTGCAGGAATCCATAAGCTCGCGGGCATCCCAGGAACCCTCGGGGGCGCCATCTACATGAACGCCGGAGCCTACGGACAGGAAATCGGAACTTGCTGCACAATGGTGACGGCTCTTGATGAAAGCGGAAACGTTCTCGAAATTCCGGTCAAAGACTGCAGCTTCGGATATAGACATAGCATTTTCCAAAAGAACAAGGCAATTATTCTCTCAGCGATATTCCAGTTGCCAGTAGCAAGTGCAGAAGGCAAGACGGTCGCCGACCTTGAAGCCGAACTTGCCGAATGTATGGCCAAGCGCAAGGCGAGCCAGCCGCTCAATATGCCCAATGCGGGTTCCACGTTCAAGCGACTGGAGTCCGGTGCCGCAGACACGCCCACGCAAATCGCCCCCGGCTACTACATTGAACAGGCTGGGCTTAAGGGGCACCGCATCGGTGGCGCCGAAGTCAGCACGCTCCACGCAAACTTCATCGTGAACGCGGGCGGAGCAACAGCCTGCGACATCAAGGCATTAAGCGAGCACGTACAAGAAAAAGTCGCCGAAAAATTCGGGATTCAGCTCAAGCGCGAAATAATATTGCTAGGGAAATTTTAGGTTCGAGGCTCGGGCAGTGAGCGATGAGCTGTGAGCTGTGAGCTGTGAGGTTCCAGGCTTGAACCTACTGTTTACTGTCTATTTTTTCAGATACCGGGTTAAATCGGTTCAAGATCCGCGTAATCACAGCATACACCGCACCGCCAATCAAGCCGCCGGTCAAGTCAGCAATAAGATCCAGCACGCTGCTGTCGCGACCTTCGGTAAATCTCTGGTGAAACTCGTCGGTGCATCCGTAGGCAAGAGCGAGCACAGCCACAACGAGCACACGCAGCCACTGGCGCTTGGACCATTCAGCACGAGTCCACAGCATGGCATAACAGCCGGCTAGCGTCGCGTATTCGCAAAAGTGCGCCAGCTTGTCCCAAATATGAGGGAAGTCCTCCAGCTGTTCCATCGTCATCGACGAGAGTTTGAAAATGACCGCCATGCAAAGAATACAGGGAACGGCACGGAAAAATGGATACTTGCTAAATAGCGACTCAAACATCTTGGCGGCAAATGTAGAATAATTAACGAGAGAAGGCCTTCGATGCATTTTTATTAAAGCGGGCATAGCCCGCCTTTTTTCTACATTTACGCGCATGAAAGCGATTACCTTGAAAGCCGGACGCGAGAAGTCCGCATTGCGTTACCACCCGTGGATCTTTAGCGGAGCTGTCGACGAAGTCGTCGGCGACCCGGAACTCGGCGACACCGTCGAAGTGTACAGTTACCGGAGTGACTTCCTGGGTCTTGCGGCATACTCGCCCAAGTCCCAGATTCGTGGGCGTTTCTGGACGTACGGCGAAAAAGGCAATATTGACCGCGAATTCTTCAGCGACATCCTGGACCGTGCCATCGCCGCCCGCAAGAGCCGCAGTTTCGACATCGAAGACAAGGAAAGCGCATTCCGTCTCGTGAACGCCGAGAACGACGGCATTCCCGGATGCATCATCGACAAGTACGCCGACATCTATTCCGTCGAAATCCTCGCCGCCGGCGCCGAAGTCCACCGCAAGGACATCTACGAACTCCTCGCCGAAAAGACACACTGCCGCGGCATATATGAACGTTGCGACTCCGAAGTGCGCCGCAAGGAAGGCCTCCCCCTCCGTACGGGCGTCGTGTTCGGCGAAGTACCTGACGAACCCGTCATCATCAACGAGAATGGAATTCTCCTCCCCATCGACGTGAAGAACGGCCACAAGACCGGTTACTACCTCGACCAGCGCGATGCCCGCCGCCGTATCGGCGAACTTTCCAAGGGCAAGAAGGTGCTGAACTGCTTCTGCTATACCGGCGGATTTGGACTCTACGCCCTCCGTGGTGGTTGCGAAAAAGTTTATCAGGTGGATGTATCCAAGGACGCGCTCAAGCTCGCGAAGGAAGGCATCATGCGCAACAAGCTCTGCACTGCGCATGCCACGCACGTGGAAGCCGACGTGTTCCAGTACCTGCGTAAGTGCCGCGACAAGGCGGAAACGTTCGACCTCATCGTTTTGGACCCGCCCAAATTCGTCGAAAGCAAGGACAACCTGCAGAAGGGAGCCCGCGGCTACAAGGATATCAACCTGCTCGCGATGAAGCTGCTGGCCGAAGGCGGCATGCTTGCGACCTTCAGCTGCTCAGGACTCATGGAAATGGACTTGTTCCAAAAAATTATTGCGGATGCCGCCGCCGATGCACATCGGCGCGTTCAAATCATTGAACGCTTCGGCCAGCCCGCCGACCACCCCGTGAATACAGCCTTCCCCGAAGGCCAATACCTCAAGGGATTACTCGTACAGGTTGTGTAGAAAAATCAATCATCGTAATCTTCATCGAACTCGCCATTTTCCCACTTTCTTTTATAGCGCTGGCATTTTTCCTCAAAGTAGCTAGCTTCTTCCACAATAGATTCCCTTGATTGGCCTTCATATTCGATGATAGAATAAAACACTCCGTTTCCGCAGTATGTTTCCTTGAAGTTTTTCTTTCTGGATTTTTCCTTTATTTCCTGATTCCACTCCATACACATCATCATTTTTTCTGAAGTAGACAGGCCAAAATAAGATTCTTCATAATACTGCGTTCCAGTCCCATTTTCTTCATAGGTGAATTTCTCAACCATTCCCATATAATTGGGGATATTGACTTTCATTTGCCACCAATTATCGCCTTCAGTCACATCGCAATAAAAGTCCGGATCGCCGTTTGAAGGAAAGCTCCCACCTTTTGAGCCAGAATCGCTTGCGGAAGTAGAGTCTCCACAACCAGAAAGGACAAGCATCAAAGCAAACAATGCGGACAGTATTTTATTCATGAATCTTCCTTTATTATTTCTTGAATCGTTTTACATCAACGTGCTTACCGTCGCTTACCGCCACATGGTATAAGCCCGGAGCCAGCGAGCGTACATCCATCGTCGCACCGTGCGAAACAAACTGCCGCATCACTTCGCGGCCTTGCAAGTCAAGGATTCGGACAGAAGCGCCATTCTTGAAAGCACTTCCTATTTCCACAAACAAATGACCACTGACATAATGGGCCGTAGTCCCGTACACATTCGCTATTGAGCTGAGCACTGGAATTGCCGACTTACCCGAATCAGCCGCCGACGTATCCTTCTTCGTGGAATCGTTCTTGACCGGATCCTTCTCCGTAGAATCCTTCTTGGCAGGTTCGGTCTTCGTGGAATCTTTCTTCATAGTATCCTTGACGGTCGTGTCCGCTGGTACAGGGTCCTTCTGGACCGTATCCTTTTCAGGAATCGGATCATCGGGCTTGAGCAGGCGCCACATCTGGTACCAGCGCCAGTCATCTTCCCAGCTCTGTACCACGCGTTCGGCATCAGTCGTCGCGCGCAGGTACATATCGCTGTGCTGCATTTTCATTCGCACCACGGAGCCCTCGTAGCCGGACTGCTTTTGCATCGAGACTTTCTGGTGGGCACCGCCGTTCCACTTGTACAGGCTCATCGTGTGGCCCGCCTCCTTCGATTCGTCCGGAGTATCAAGGGAGAGGTCGCCAAAATTGATGCGGTAAGCCGAACCCGAAAGTGGCGTAATCGTTGCAATCGCATTGTCGCCCTTACAGTCGCCCAGCGCAAGCTTGTCTTCAGCAGTCCTTACCATGCACGTGCCGAAGTTCATCGACATGATGCGTACGGTATCGGGTTTCGCGGGCTTGGCCTGCCATACGCGCACCCAGTCCGCCTCGAAATACGCGGGCTTGTCCGCCGTAATTTCAATATCATCGCCCGCCCAGCCACCAATGGCGAGGTTTACGATGATGTACTGCGCCGAGAGCTGCTTGATTTCGGTCGGTCGGTTGTAACTGGCAAACTTCTTGTCGTCGAAATAGAAACTGAGCGTTGACTCGTCCCATTCCACGGCGTAATTGTGGAAGCCGGCAGAACGGTCCGTATTGTCGTCCTTGTGCCCACCGAAGGAGGCTTCGTGGTCCCACGCCGAGCCATGACTGTTGTACCAACTCGGGTCGGTGTAATGCAAGTAGTAATGGTGCTGCTTTCGCGATGCAGGAATTTCAAGGATGTCGATTTCCGGAGGCCAACCGTCTTGCAAAGTCCAGAATGCAGGCCACGTTCCCTTTTGCCACGGAGCCTTGAAACGGCCTTCGATATAGCCGTACTTCACTTCGAAATGATTCTTGGTATCAATCGCACCCGAGGTGTAGTCGACGGGAATTTCCTTGTTGTTGAACTTCGCCTTGGACCGGTCCCCAGTAGCTTTAGGATGCTTCTTCTTTTCGCCCTTGAGCTTAAGCGTACCGTCGGAAACGATTACGTTCTCTTCGGCACAGTAGGCGCGGTGGTTGTGCGTCGGGCCCCAGTTGTACGTCGGGTTCCACTTTGTCTTATCGAGCGAAGTTCCGTCGAAGTTGTCTTCGAACACGAGTTCCCAACCGCTAAAATTAGACGGCGGCTCCGCGAAAGAAACTCCCGCAGCCAAGAACGCCAACAACGTTGCATTTAAAAATTTCATATCAAATATTCCTCATCCAACTCCACAAAGCGGCAGCCCTCATAGCTCAAGGCTCACCGCTCACACCTATTATTCCTTCACACAGCGGACCGAAAGTCCATCGATCTTTTTCACCGTATTCACGAGGGCATTGTCGTTGCTGCAATCCAAGTACATGTGGTAAGCGAGTGAATCCGCAGCACCGCCGTCGGCTTCCGTAGCAGCCCACATGAGGGAAGAGCAACCGTGATAGGTAAACCCGTCCTGAGTGCGAGTGGTAAACTTCATGCCCGCGGGGAGCGCCGTAAAGCCGAAGTCATCGGTACCGCTACCATCGTTTTCCCAGCCGCTCATGGACTTCAGCTTGCTAGAGCCCATCCAGAGAATCTCGTTCAAGGAATCCGCTCCGACTTCCTGCAACAGGGTTTCCCAGTCCGCCTTCGTCGGCAAGCGCCAGCCTTCGGGGCAAACCCGTTTCGCCACTTTCCACGTGTAGAGGCGGCCCGCCGATTCGCAGTTCTCGGGCTCATCCCAGTAACACCAGTCGTTCTTGACAGAACTCGCAGCGCCTTCGATGTCAAAGTAGTTCAGGTTCTCGGCCATCCATACCTGGCCACCGATTGTCGTAGTCTTGTAGACATTCCCGTCACGCAGGTCCGTCATAGAGCCATAGGCAAAGTTTGGATTGTCGTGCGTTCCCCTGGGGTCGTAGAAATGCCACACACCCACGCTATCAGGATCGTGACGGGCAGTATCGATATCAATTCCATCGGGGAAAAGAATGGAGAGAATAGAATCCAAGGAGGCGGAAGACTCGACGCTGGAAGAAGATTCCGGTTCACCGATAAATTCCATTTCACTTGAAAGTGCATCCGCGACGGGAACAGCCAATTCGCTCGACGTGATTTCTTCGCTGGAAGAAGACAACGCGCCCTGCGATTCAGGAGCCTCGTTCGCATCAGATTTTTTTTCTTCCAAAGATTGCAGTTTCGAAGGTTGCTGGGCGGCAACGCCATCTAGCGAACTCAGTTCGTTTTCCGAGCTGCCGGGATTACCGCTGTCACCGCTACACGCCGAGAACACGGCCACAAGTAAACTTGCACTCCCTATCGAGATAATGTTCTTCAACATCATAGTCAATTCCACCTATAGCTTTTCTCTTTAATCTATGTTTTTTCATTGGAAAACGCAATAGACTTAAACGGCGGTCTATCAAAAACAAACCGTGATTTAGACACCTAAACCACGGTCAATTGCTTGCTAGTTTGGATATACCGACTATCGCCTTGTGGCGCGAGGCAGCTCGGAAGCGTGCTTTTCTTGCCAAATGGCTTCGAGCTGAGCGCGTTCGGCCTCGGTAGCCCAATCGGAATCCGGAAATTCCTGCACGATAATGCGATAACGGGTCGCAGCGGAATGGAAATCGCGCAGTTCACGGTAGATGTTGCCCATCTGGAGCATCGCGAAATAGCGTTCCTCGGGTTCAAGTTCCAAATCCAGGAGTTCCTTGTACATCTGCAACGCCGGCTCCAAGTTGCCAGCCTTGAAAAGCATGTTGGCAACTTCAATCGTCGGACCGCCATCGGATACGGGAGCAGACTTCTTCTTCGGAGCCTTATCCTTGGGTTCCTTCTCCACCTTGGCTTCCACCTTTTCCTGCACAGGCGCAGCGGGCTTTTCGGCCTCGGGTTTGGCCTCGACCGCATCACCGCGCAATTCAGCCAAACGGCTTTCAGCTGTAGCACGGAACACAGCACTCGGTGCAGCTTTTTTCAGGTAAGCTTCCAAGTATTTCTTTTCCAATTCCTTGCGTTTACCTTTCTCATAAACAAGAGCGAGGAAATAGTTCGCGTCGTTACCGCGATCTTTGTATGTAATGCCCTTCTTCAGGTTATACTCGGCCTTGTCGTATTCGCCCAGTTCAAAGCGAGTCAGGCCGGCATAGAAATACGCACCCGGATCACCAGGACGCTTGGCCAAGATTTCCCTCCAGACCGGGACAACTTCCTTGTACTTGCCCTCATCGAACAAAGTCTTTCCTTTTTCGAACAGTTCTTCGACACTAGACTTCGCAGCAACCGCAGGTTCCTTTTCCGGTTCGGCCTTGACTTCCTTCACGGGTTCCGGCTTCGACTTCACGGGCGCAGCCTCCTCGGCAGGCGACTCCGCCCTTCTCTCGGCAACCTTCGCGGGTTCCGTCTTGGGCTCTTCCTTCACCGGTTCGTTTTTCACTTCCGGTTCGGCAGGAGCGGCAGCTTCCGTCACAGGATTGTTCTTCGGGTCCTTCGCACGTTCGGCTTCAGCCTTGGGCTTCTGGCCCAGCGCTTCGTAAACCCTGGCGGCCCCTTCATAAGCCTCACTCATCGACGGATTGTAGCGGTAAGCCAAGCGGAAGTTGGCAAGCGCACCGCTGTAGTCCTTCATCTTCATGCGGACCTGGGCGGCCAAATAGTAAGCCTCGGAATTTCTCGGGTCATCGGCCAGTATGGAGCGATATTCCCCGAGGGCCATTTCGTATTCCCCCTTCGCCTCGAAGCGGGCACCCTGTTCAACACGCGGGTCGGCGGCCAAAGCCGCAGAAAAACCAATCAATACAGCAAAAGAAACAATAGACGCAGACGTGAAAAAACTTCTATCCATATGAGCTAATTTAGAAAAAGAGTACAAAGCCCCGAAAGAAGCCACTACTCAAAAGGCACCTAAAAACGGGAAAAACTGAGCAAAATGAAAACAAATACAAATTCAAGCCCAGCAGCGGCGCGTTTTATTTTGAAACACCGGAAATGGCAGCTCCGTTTCATTTTTGTACACTGAGCAGGATTTCAATAGGTTATTCGCCCGAAAAAGAGCCGTAGGCTAAAAGTTAAAAGCAAAAAATCTGCCAACGCACCTCAAAAAGCCACAAAAAGGAATAAAATGGCGAAAAAAAGAGAATTTCACGTTTTGGCATGGAATTTGCTTTGAAGGGGACGAACAACAAAAGCCCCCAATGGGCAAACGTTTTAACAATGGGCGAAATAAGGACGCCCGCAAAAAAGAGGTAAAATAAAATGATCAAGCCTTTAGCAGATCGAATCGTTGTCAAGCCGGCAGAAGCCGAAAAGAAGACCTCCTCGGGTCTCTTCATTCCGGACAACGCCAAGGAAAAGCCCATGCAGGGCAAGGTCGTGGCCGTGGGCCCGGGCCGCAAGAATGACAAGGGCGAACTCGTCGCTATGGAAGTCAAGGTCGGAGACGAAGTGTTGTACGGCAAGTACAGCGGCACCGAAGTCACCGTCGACGGCGAAACCTACCTCATCGTGAAGGAATCGGACGTTATCGCTACTTTGTAGCATAAGAGAGACTAGAGATTAGAGACTAGGATTTAGTGAATAAGAATCACGCACTTTGTGAGTCTAAAACGGATGGCAAAGCCATGATTTTTTTCTCTAGCCTCTAGCTCCTAGATCCTAACCCCTAAAAAAGTTTTAAATAAAAAAAGGAAAAACAAAAATGGCAAAGCAACTCAAGTTTGATGTGGCGGCTCGCGAATCCCTCATGAAGGGCGTGGACAAGCTCGCCAACGCTGTCAAGGTAACTCTCGGCCCCAAGGGCCGTAACGTGATGATCGCCCGCTCCTTCGGCGCCCCGAACGTGACCAAGGACGGCGTGACTGTCGCTAAGGAAGTGGAACTCGAAGACGCCTACGAAAATCTCGGCGCCCAGATGGCCAAGGAAGTCGCCAACAAGACGAGCGACGCTGCCGGTGACGGCACCACGACTGCAACCGTTCTCGCTCAGGCTATCACTCGCGAAGGCTTGAAGAACGTCGCTGCCGGTGCAAACCCGATGGACATCAAGCGCGGCATGGACGCTGCGGTTGACGCCGTCATCAAGGAAATCGGCAAGATGGCCGTGAAGATCAACGGCAAGGAACACATTGCCCAGGTCGCTACCATCTCTGCGAACAACGACCCGGAAATCGGGGACCTCCTCGCCAACGCCATGGAAAAGGTCGGCAACGACGGTGTCATCACCATCGAAGAATCCAAGACCGCCGACACAGTGCTCGACGTCGTCGAAGGCATGCAGTTCGACCGCGGCTACCTCTCTCCGTACTTTGTCACCAACACCGACAGCATGGAAGTCAGCCTCGAGAATCCGTACATTCTCCTGTACGACAAGAAGATTTCTACCATGAAGGATTTGCTCCCGATGCTCGAACACGTGGCAAAGCAGAACAAGTCCCTCCTCATCATCGCCGAAGACGTCGATGGCGAAGCTCTCGCAACGCTCGTTGTGAACAAGATGCGTGGCACCCTGAAGGTCGCCGCCGTCAAGGCCCCGGGCTTCGGTGACCGTCGCAAGGCCATGCTCGAAGACATCGCCATTCTCACTGGCGGTATGCTGGTTTCCGAAGACACGGGCGCCAAGCTCGAAGATGCTCCGGTCACCGTCCTTGGCCAGGCCAAGTCCATCACCATCACGAAGGACAACACCACGATCGTGGAAGGTGCCGGTGATGCAGCCTCCATCAAGGGCCGTATCGCTCAAATCAAGAAGCAGATCGAAGCCACCACGAGCGACTACGACCGCGAAAAGCTCCAGGAACGCCTGGCCAAGCTTGCCGGCGGCGTTGCCGTGATCAAGGTCGGTGCTGCAACCGAAGTCGAAATGAAAGAAAAGAAGGACCGCGTCGACGACGCTATGCATGCAACCCGCGCTGCCGTCGAAGAAGGTATCGTTCCGGGTGGTGGCGTTGCCCTCATCCGTGCCGAGAAGGCCATTGACGCGCTCAACTTCGACAACGCCGACCAGAAGACCGGTGCTGCCATCATTCGCCGCGCAATCGAAGAACCGCTCCGCCAGATCGTGCAGAACGCTGGCCTCGAAGGCTCTGTCGTCGTGAACAAGGTCAAGGAAGGCAAGGACGCCTTCGGTTACAACGCCAAGACCGACACCTACGAAGACCTCATCAAGGCTGGCGTCATCGACCCGGCCAAGGTGACCCGCACGGCCCTCAAGAATGCCTCCTCCATCGCCTCGATGATCCTCACCACAGACTGCGTGATCACCGAGAAGAAGGAACCCAAGCCGGCTGCTCCGGCCATGGACCCGGGCATGGGTGGCATGGGCGGCATGATGTAATTCATCTAAACATCCTCCTTACATAAAAATTCCCCTGAGCAGATCTGTTCAGGGGGATTTTTTATTCCACCACAAGGCTTTTATGGAATTACCGTCACAGCCGGTAGTTTTCCTTATACAAAAAAAAGGCGCCGCATCTTGCGGCACCTTTTAGTCGGGATGACTGAATTCGAATCAGCGACCTCTTGAACCCCATTCAAGCGCTCTACCAGGCTGAGCTACATCCCGTGGGTCGGCGTCAAATTTAGGTTAAATTTCGCAAATTTTCAAGGTGAAGACTTGAAAAAAACGAAATTTTACTTCCAATAACCCACAATCAGCACCTCAGGAGTTGCCCTCGGGAACTTTTTGCTCTTGAACGCGACAATTTTACGAATACTCTGCTGCTTAAGTTCCCACCCCTCGCGCAAGAAGCCCTTCGTCGTAAGCGTAATCTTCACACCGGGAACCTTTCCGCCTTCCTTGACCTGATCAATCTTATCCACATTGAGCATCACATTCTTGGACTTCATCGAGAATTCGCGAAGGCTTGCAGAATCGAGCACGAGATCGGGCCTATCCTTCTTGTCGGTCTGCCACACGTAGAACGTCCATTCGCGCTTTTCTCCCTTGCCATAGTAACCCGCATCGAACAATTTCTCGCTGAAGAAGAACGGAGCCACGACAAAGCCGTCCATCTTGGCGGTATAGGGCTTGCCGTCCGTACCGACCATCACGACAACCGGATTGATTTGCCCGTCCATCTCGGAAAAATCGATGTCGAATTCTATGGTCACCGGGGAATTCTTGGCGATCTTGGTCGGGTACTTGAAGTTGGTCATCCCGATTCCCTGACCGAACGCATTTTCGAGCGTAATGTCCTTGCCCGAAATGTTCGCCCCCTTCAGGACAATATGTTTAACATCGCCCTGGTTCACGTAACCGATGGGATACGTTTCAGGGACAAAGCGAATGGCATCGTCGGCGAGAGCTGTCGTGGAAAAAGCGAATGCCAAAGAAAAGACTGTTGCAATAAATTTCGAATTCATGCCCCTAATATAGCAAATTCAGCGAGGAAATTCCATCTAGTTCTTGAGATCACACCACACTCCTTCCGAGCGTTTCCCATTAAATGTAAAATTCCATGTTCCGTTTTCCTCCCTATTGGGACAGGCGGAAGAACATTCACCCTCCGACATTTGCACAGACAACTTTGTTGAGCATGAATAACAAAAACCATTATAGTTTATAAGCGGACGGCCGGTGCAACTCTTAAAAAAGCATTCTCCATTTTGAACCGACCTTTCAGGGCACTTTGAACAGTTTTTTGTATCGCTAACAGGGCTTTCGTAATCGCAGGATCTGCAATCTCCAAAAGTGTCTTCCAAGGGTTTGTTGTCAGGGCACTTTTCTAGTTTACATCCCCAAAAAACATTGACCCTTTTTGTAGTCCCGTTCTTCCCGTTGCAAATTCTCTCACAGTCCTCTTCATCGTGGAGATCGAAAATTTCGTCATCGTCACAAGGATGACAATCTCCATGCTCGTCCAGCAAGGGACGATCGTCAGGGCAAGACGCAGACACCTTAATTTTATTCCCACCAGGGTTTTGGCTAAAATAATCATCGTCTTCGGACGATTCATCCTCTTCGTCGGATGATTCATCCGAGTCTTCGTCGTCGGTCACATTCCCGGACTCAATAGCGTTCTCGCCACCAATCGTTTCTTCGTCACCCGATACAGTACAAGCCGCAAACAACGCTGTAAGGTATAATGCTAGTACCGCATAAAAAAAGTTCATCCGCATATACAGCCCCTCCTTTTTTTGTAATGTAACTACAAAACAGCCCCTTTTCAGCCCACAATCGTAAACTTTATTTTACATATTGATAAATATCACAATTGATTGTTACGTGCTTTATAAATCCACTCAGGTTTCACGCCTTAATTACGGCATCAATTTACCTGTTTTCGTAACGTTCTTTCAATTTTTCGACAACTTCAGGAAAATAGCGTTCATTAACATCGAAAGACAATCTGCCATCCTTGAAGATAAATCGGCAGTTGCCATTTTTATCGTACTTTATTTTAAGAGGTGTAGAATTTTCGAACCAAAAAGTCATATCCCCGAAATGAGTGCAAAGCACAAACTTGTCACTATACCACCTTATTTCAAGAACGGCTTTCACACCTTCGTAGACAACCCAAAAGTAGCCAAATAGGCATGCAAAATAACACGTAAGATAAAGAGCATTTTCCCATGGAACAACGAAAGCAAAGAGCACAGCGGCAATAAAGCCTATTGGGCTCCCCCCTTCAACCTTCAGTACTGGTTTATAAACCACATATTCAGGCCCCTCGTTTACCTGCATCACATTCTTTTCCGCTAATTTATCCAAAATATTGCACAATTTCTGAACCACATTCGGATAGTCATTCTCAAATACTTGAAAAGATTTTCCGTTTTTCTTGAAGAAAAAAAATCGCCTGTTATATTGATCAACATTAACGTTATTGCTCTCCAGTTCATCAAACCGAACTTCTTTTTCGCCATAACGGGTGCAAAGAACAAACTTATCGTTGAACCATATTACTTTCAGGACCTTTTTTGAAAGGAGAAAAGCCAAGAAAAAGGACATGACCGAAACGCCAAGAAAAATCACGTAAATTGGCGTCGGAAAATCATCATAGACTCCGCAAGACAATGTGATACAATAAAACAGCCCAAAGCCCAACAACAAAAATATTCCCATTATATTCAGGACATGCTTGGCCCCGCCCAACTCGAATACCGCACCATCATAAAAGACTTCGCTATCCGATTCAATCTCGCTTATATTCCTCTTTATTACAGAAACCTTCTTTGGAGCAGAAGGCGGCTTCTCCTTGCCATAATATGGATTGGGCGCATCACACCAGAGACAGCAAGGCATATCGTCTTCGTATTTATCACCGCATTTCGGACAAATCATAAAAACACCAACAAGGGGTATTCTCAATATATACATTTTTTGAATGATAGGGAAAAATTGCTAAATTTACGGGCATGAAAAAATACCACTTGGCCACATACGGCTGCCAGATGAACGAGTACGACTCGGCGATGATCGCCCAGGAACTCGACATGAGCGGTTGCGTCGAGACAAGCAACCAGGAAGATGCCGACTTCATCATCGTGAACACCTGCAGCGTACGCGAAAAGGCCGAGGAAACCGCCATCGCGAACATCAGCAAACTCAAGTACCTGAACAAGAAGAACCCCGACGTGAAAGTCGTCGTGTGCGGCTGCATGGCAAAAAATCGCGGGCCGGAACTTTTGAAGCGCCTCCCGAACGTGAGCTATATCGTGGGCCCGGACCAATACAAGAAAATCCCGGAACTGCTGCTCGGCGACGCCCAGAGCCCGCTGCACCAGACGCACCACAAGATGTTCATCGACGAGGACCTGAACGAGAACTACCTGGGCGAATACGCGAAACTCCAGAACGACTTCAGCACGTTCGTCGCTATCCAGCGCGGGTGCAACAAGCGCTGCAGCTACTGCATCGTGCCCTACCTCCGCGGGCCGGAAAAATACCGCGACATGGAAGACGTGCTCGCTGAAGTCAAGAAGGCCGCCGACAAGGGCATTACCGAGGTGACGCTCTTGGGCCAGACGGTGAACGCCTACAAGACGGAAGGCGGCAACTTTGCCGATCTCCTCACGAAGGTTTCCGAAATCGACGGCATCCGCCGTATCCGCTTTACGAGCCCGCACCCGAGGCACTACACGAACGAGCTCATCGACGTATTGCTGAACAACCCGAAGGTCTGCCATTACGCGCACATCCCAATCCAGAGCGGCTCCGACGCGATACTCAAGAAGATGCGCCGCCAGCACAACATGGAGCAGTACCTCTCGATTATCGAGCAGTTGCGTAGCAAGGACCCGTTCTACGGAATTTCGACAGATGTGATTTGCGGTTTTGTGGGCGAAACCGAGGAAGATTTCGAGGCAACCCTCAAGGCATTTGAGACCTGCCAGTTTGACAGTGCCTTCATGTTCATCTACAGCCCGCGCAAGGGCACGGAATCGTACAAGGAAGCGGAAACGCTCACCGAACAGGAAAAGAACGAGCGCCACACGCGCCTCGTGGAACTGCAGAACGCCATCACGCTCAAGCGTAACCAGATGATGCTCGGCCGCACCGAGGAACTTTTGGTCGAAAAGAACTCCGTGCGCGACGAGACGGAACTGCGCGGCCGCACCGACAACTTCAAGAAAGTCGTTTTCAAGCCCGCAGAAGGCCTCATCGTGAAGCCGGGCGACTACGTGAAAGTTAAATTAGACGATATTAGAGGATGGACGATTCGGGGAAAATTGATAATGGATAATGGATAATGGATAATGGATGATTGTGGTGTGAGGTAATGAAGATGAAGTTTTGGAATGTTCGCGGAATTGCCGCTATTTTGTTCTTGATTTGCGGCACAAGCGCTTTTGCGCAGTCGATGGCTGATGCGCAGAAGGCTTATGTCGCAGGGAACTGGAAACAGGCGGCCACATCCTTTGAACAGGCATGCCCCAAGCAACCCGCCGACAGCCGCACAGAATGTTATCTGTGGAACGTTCTCGCGCTTTCGCAAACGGGCAACGCAAACGATTTCGCCAAGGCCGGGAAGCGTCTCGACAGCCTCATCGAAAAGACGAATCCGCAAAAGAAGGTCTACGCCGACCTCATGATGACACGCGCCCAGTTCCAGCTATATCTCGGAAAGTACGAGAATGCAGCAAACGCCCTGGTGCACGCCATAGAGACTTCGAAACCGGAACATGCCCCCGTACTCCAAAAAGTCTGCACCGCAGTCCAAGCAAAAATCAAGCAGGACAACCTAACGGAAGCTTGTTCGAACCTCGGGAAAGAACAGCCCGCAAAAACCGCCTCAGCCCAGCCGGCGGCACAGGAATCGGCACCGAAACAAGCCGCAGCCCCTGCAAACACTGAGGCCAAGGCCGCTCCCGCCATCATAGACCTCCCCGATTTCGACTCGGACGAAACCGCAAAAAAATCCGCACCGGCAGCCGCAGTCCAAACCCGTCAAGAAGAATCCTGGACGCTCCAGCTGGGTGCATTCAGCATGAAATCGAATGCAGAAGCACTTATCGAGAACTTGAAAAAACGTAAGATTCCATGCAGAATTGTCGAGCAGCCCCAGGAGACAAGGACTTTATATGTAGTTCAGTCAGGTGATTTTGTTTCAAAAGAAAAGGCTGTCGATTACGGAGCAAAAGAACTTTCTCCGTTAAATGTGGATTTCCGCCCGACTTTAAAGAAATAGTTACCAAAAAATTGCCGATTTTGTCCAAAATTGGGCAATTATTTCCTTTTTTTAACCTTTCAAAGTAACGAAAAAATACTATATTTGATGCACACCCTAGCCGGGGTGGTGAAATTGGTAGACGCGCCGGACTCAAAATCCGGTACTCGCGAGAGTGTGAGGGTTCGATTCCCTCCCCCGGCATAAAGGCTCGGAAATTGAGGTTAAGATGGCAAAATGGCGTAACGTTATGACTATGGTACTGGTGGCAGGCTCCCTGGCTTTGGCACAGTACGACTATGACTACGATGAATCCGCTTCTTCAGATACCGAGCAATCTTACTCTTACGGTGAATCCAACGACGAAGACGACTTCGACAAGATGGATGCCGCCGATGCCAAGAAAAAGGCTGAAGAGGAGGCTTCGGCTTCCGAACCCATTCCGACAGACGATGACGCCAAGGTTGGAACAGCCAAGGCAAGCGGGGACGAATGGGAAGGATTCCGTTACGAAGAAATGGGGCTTACCCAGTGGGAATTCCAGCAGGCCAAGGAAGAAGGTGTCACTCGCGAAAAATTGACCCACCTTGTTGAAGTAGGCATTCGCCCCTCCGAATATTTGCAGAAGCCGTGGTTGCGCCTCGGCGTGACCGAAGAACAGTGGCTGAGCCAGCGTTCTGAAGGCCTCGAAGATGCAGACATCGACCGCTCTTACAGGAACCGCTCCGGAGATCAGGCCTACGCCTATCTCTCTCTCCTGGTTCCCTCGCTCTACCAGTGGAAAGTCGGCCACACGACCAAAGCCGTTTGGATTGACGCCCTCTGGATTGCCGGCGTGGGTGCAACAGCCTACATGGCCGTAGACAAGCAGGACAACTGGTTCTACTTCCTTATTCCGGTCGCTGCGGCCCATATTTGGTCCTTCGCAGACGCATTCTTCAGCACGCAATGGGCAAACAACCCCGACGCAAACCGCTTTAGTTTTGGCATCCTCCCGACCCCGGACAAGGGTGTCGCCAGCATGCTGCAAGTGAAGTTCTAAGGCCATGCAGCTTGAGCTGTTAAAAAGCAAAATTCACAGAGCCACGGTAACAGATGCGAACCTGAATTATCAGGGTTCCATCACTATTGCCCGCGACCTGATGGATGCGGCAAACATCCTCCCCTACGAAAAAGTGGGTGTGCTCGACGTGAACAACGGCAACCGCCTTGATACCTATGTCATCGAAGGTCCCGCCAAATCCGGCATGATTTGCCTGAACGGAGCCGCCGCCCGTCTGGTTCAACCTGGCGACCTCGTGATTATCGTTGCCTACGCAAGCATGACTCCGGAAGAAGCCAAGAACTGGCAACCCACGGTTGTCCATGTAAACGAAAAGAACGAAATCGTTTAAGCCAATTCGCTCTTTCCCAGATTCATTGAAAAAATTTTTTGACGTTTTTTGTTAAAACGTCATTTTTAGGCATTCCTTTTGATATATATTCATAGTAGCACAAAATGGAGATTATCCTATGCAAACCAGTATCATTTTTTCAGTCGCATTCTTCGCGGTAGCCTTTCTCGTTATCGTTTTTGTCATGTCCTACATCAAGGCAGCCCCGGACGAGGCCATCATCGTTTCCGGTTTACGCAAATTGCCTAAAGTGATTATCGGGCGCGCCGGCCTTAGAATCCCTTTCTTTGAACGTGCAGACCACCTTTCTCTGCAACTTATCCAGATTGACGTCAAGACGGGTAGCCCCGTTCCCACAAAGGACTACATCAACGTTTCTGTCGATGCCGTCGTGACAGCCAAGATTTCGGATAACCCGGAAAGGCTCAAGTCATCGGCACAGAACTTCTTGAACAAGAAGCCCGAAGACATCCGCGCGATGATTGTCGATATTCTTGAAGGTAACATGCGTGAAATCGTCGGCCGCATGCAGCTCGTGGACCTCGTGGGCGATCGCAAGCAAGTTTCGGAACTCGTTCTCGAAAATGCCATTCCCGACCTCGAAAAGCTCGGTATCGTGGTGCAGACATTCAACATCCAGAACTTCGAAGATGCGAACGGCGTCATCGAGAATCTAGGTGTCGACAAAACATCCGCCATCCGTAAGGCTGCAGCAATCTCCAAGGCAAATGCCGAAAGGGATATCAGCGTGGCTCAGTCCCAGGCCAAGAAGGATGCAAACGATGCAGCCGTGGCCGCCGAACTTGAAATCGCCCAGAAGCAGAACGACCTCGCCGTGAAAAAGGCGAACCTGCAAAAGATTTCGGATACCGAAAAAGCTATTGCCGACGCAGCCTACGAAATCCAGAAGCAAACACAGCAAAAGGCAATCAACGTGGCCCAGGCCGAAGCCGAAGTTGCCAAGCAGGAAAAAGAAATCGAAATTCGTGAACGCATGGTTGCCGTAACCGAGAAGGAACTCCAGGCACAAATCGAGAAGAAGGCCGAAGCCGAACGCCAGGCACAGATCCAGCGCTCCGAGGCGGAACTCTTCCAGCAACAGAAGGACGCCGAAGCGGACCGCTACAAGGAAGAACAGCGCGCCAAGGCCATCAAGCAAATTGCCGAAGCCGAAAAGGAAAAAGCATTTGCCGAAGCCGAAGCCACCAAGGCAAAAGCCATGGCCGAAGCCGAAGCCACCAAGGCGAAAGGCTTGGCAGAAGCTGAGGCCATCAAGGCACAAGGCCTCGCCGAAGCCGAAGCACTTAACAAGAAAGCCGAGGCAATGAAACTCTATGGTGATGCGGCTCGTCAAGAAATGCAGCTGAAAACCATCGAAAAGTACTTTGAACAAATGCCGCAAATTGCCGCCGCTGTTGCAAAACCGATGGAAAAAATCGGCAACATCACCATGTACGGAGAAGGCAATACGGCCAAGCTCACCGGAGATATCACCAAGACGCTCACGCAAGTCACGAACGGACTCACGGATTCCCTCGGAATCGACCTAAGAACGGTTCTCGGATCCATGTTCGGAGCAAAACTCGCGGGTGTTTCCAAGCCCGATACTCCGCAGGATTCCGCCCAGAAATAGACGAACTTTCTATATTCATGGCATGCGGTTGACGCTGTTCGTGATATTGCTTGCCATAACCTTCGCCCTTGCCGAATCACCGGCAAAGGCGGATTCGGTCGTGGCCCCAAAAGCAAACCGGGATACGCTTTCACCGGCAGTTACCGCAATTGACACCATCTACGACACAGTCTACGTTGTCATGGACGACGGAATTCCGTGGAACCATGAAAATTTCCCTAGAGAACGCCTGTTGCGCCACCCCACATTCGACCCGGCCCTGACCGTTGCCTACACCTACTCAGCCAGCATCGTAGGCGGCTCGTTCGGGACGTTCGCGCAGCAAAACTATCTCGCTCACTGGAACTACGAATTTTCGCCGGATTTGCACCTTTTCGGTGCGGTCGGCCTCTGGATGCCCCTCTACAGCAACATGAGATACGACATTCCAAGGGAAGACGTGCAGCAAGGTACGGTCCGCCCCATCATTCCTAACGTCGGCCTAGAATACAGGATTAACAACAACGCCTACCTCCGCATCGGCGTAACCAAGGAAGATGACGCTTTAAGAGCCTACGGACCCATGCACCGCTACTACGGCCCCTGGAGAAATTCTAACTTTTACCCGTGATGCGTTTTTTAATCATGTTGGTGTTCGTTGCTCTACTTGCGCTTGCTACTGGGTGCAAGGAAAAGGAACCGCCCAAAATTCAGGAAAAACGGAAGTATGCGGGCTCGCTAGAAGTCCTAAACAGCTGTGGAGAAGTAGGATCGGCCGCAAAAATGACATCGTTCCTGCGCAGGAACGGTTTTGACGTGGTCAGTTACAGGAATGATCTCCTCCAGAACTATGACGAGACCATACTAGTCCTCAGGAATCCTGAATGGGAAGGAGCGCAGGCGTTGGCCCAGACACTCCAGACGAAAAACATCATGAAGGTCGCAAGCAAAAGGGCGAACGACATAGACGCAACAATATATATAGGCAAGGATTTTAAACAAATCATAGAACCCGAACAGGGAGAAACAAATGACAACGAATAAGCAAGAACTGCCCCAGTCCGTATCTGTCGGCGCAAGCATTCTGTTTGAACTGCGCGCACAGGACGTGCAGTTGATCGATCTGCGCGGCATCAAGGACGTGACCGACTACTTCCTCGTGGCCACCTGCGAAAGCGAAGCCCAGATGCAGGCAATCCTTAACGAACTGCGCAAGGAATTCAAGGCCAACAAGCTCCCCTCCGTGGGCGTGGAATACAAGGAAGGTGTTCGTTGGGCCGTGTTTGACGCGGGACTTGACCTGATGGTCCACCTGTTCGAAGAAGAAAAGCGCGCCGAAATTTCGCTTGACCGCCTGTACGCCGACGGCAAGATCGTAGAACTCGACGAAAACGACTTTGTAAAGACAAACACCAAGAAGGCCGACGACAATGAACTCGTTTGAGCAAGAAATCGCAGAGGCGCTTGCCGCCACCGGCTCCTTCGAAAAGGAAGCCGCACTCAAGCTTATCTCCGTGCCGCCTGACACCAGCCACGGCAACTTCACCATCCCTTGCTTTTCGCTCGCGAAGGTGATGCGCAAGGCCCCGAAGATGATTGCGGAAGACCTCGCCGCACAGGTGAAGCTCCCTGCAGGACTTTCGAAGGTCGAAGCCGTGAACGGCTACCTGAACTTCTTCATCGACCGCGGATTCCTCGCGAAGTCCACGCTCGAAGAAATCGCCGCAAAGGGCCTTGAATACGGACACGCCGCCCCGAATGGCAAGGTCGTGTGCATCGACTTCAGCTCCCCGAACATCGGCAAGGAACTCGCCTTCCACCACCTGCGCTCCACAATGATCGGAAACTCGCTTTCCCGCATCTACAAGGCCGCCGGCTACAAGGTGGAACGCATCAATCACCTCGGTGACTGGGGTACCGCTTTCGGCAAGCTCATCGTGATGTACCTGCGCGAAAACCGCCCCACCGACGACGCCACGCTCGATAGCCTCACCGTGAAGGAACTCAACATCCTTTACGCAGCATTCTCCAAGGCCAGCAAGGAAGAACCCGGCCTCGAAGACGAAGCGCGCGCCGCATTCACCAAGCTCGAACAGGGAGACGAATTCTACCGCAAGCTTTGGACCGCCTTCCGCGCGGCCACGCTCAAGGAACTCATGCGCATCTACGACATGATGGGCGTGGGCTTTGACCACTACACCGGAGAATCCTTCTTCGAAGACAAGATTCCGGCCATTCTCGACGAGCTCCGCGAAAAGAACCTGATGGTGAAGAGCCAGGACTTGGACGTGGTGATGCTCGACGAATTCGACCTGAACCCCTGCCTTATCCGCAAGAGCGACGGCTCTACCTTATACGCTACCCGCGACTTGGCTGCCGCCTGCTACCGCAAGAAGGAATACAACTTCGATAAGTGCCTTTACGTGGTGGACCTCGGACAGGCTCTGCACTTCAAGCAGGTGTTCCATGTTTTGAAGAAGATGGGACGCGAATGGTACAAGGACATGTACCACATTCCGTTCGGCGTGATTCTGCAGCTGGTCGACGGCAAGTGGGAAAAGGGCAAGACCCGCACGGGTACTGCCAGCCTCCTCCGCGACGTCATCGAAGCCGCCCAGAAGAAGATTCTCGAGTTCATCGACCAGAAGAATCCGGAACTCGAGAACAAGGAACTCATCGCTCGCCAGATTGGTATTTCCGCGCTCACCTTCAACGACTTGAAGAACAGCCGCCTGAAGGACGTGCGTTTCGATTGGGATGCCGTGATGAGTTTCGAAGGCGATACCGGTCCGTATGTGCAGAACGCCCACGTGCGCCTCTGCAGCATTATGCGCAAGGCCGGCTACACAGTGAACATTTCCGAAATTGACATGGCGCAGCTCACCGACGATGCTGCCTATAGCCTCATCAACCTGCTCGCGAAGAAGGGCGAAAAAATTCTGGGTGCTGTTGCCGGTGACGAGCCGAGCGTGCTTGCCCAGTATGCCTTGGAAATCGCAGAAGCCGCGCACAAGTTCATCCACGAAGACCGCGTGCTCGGATCCGCCGAAGAAAAGTCCCGCCTGTTCCTGGTTCAGGCAACACAGATCGTGCTCGAAAACGTACTCGACCTGCTCGGACTCTTCCCGATTAGGCAGATGTAAAAAAAAACGCAAGCCCTACGGGCTTGTGTTTTTTTTCAATTGAGAATTGATGATTGACAATTGATAATTATCAATTATACATTATCAATCATCAATCAATTTCCGTTGATGCAGCGGACGGAGTAGGCGTTGTTCTTGCTCGGGACAAGCACACGGACCATGTTATCACTCATGCGGCCCATCGCCCAAATCCAGATAGTTTCATTACGGCCGTTCTGAGCAGACCAGAAGTTAGCGGACTCGCCCATATCTTCATAGCGGACAGTCGTCTTTCCAATCAGCTTGCGGTATCCCGAAGAGAACACAGAAAAACCGTACTCATCCGTGCCGCCGCCACCCTGCCAACCGGTAGTCGCCTTCAGTTTAGTCGCAAACTTGTCGCACTTGTCAACACCGTCGTAGCAGCCGGTCAGACCCTTCAACATGTCGGACCATTCGCGGTCACGCGGCAGATGCCAGCCCTCGGGGCAAGCCTTGCGGGCACCCTCCAAATCATAGAGGCGGCCACTGCGCATGCAGTAAGAATCCTTATCTTCGTAGCACCAGGAATGGCCTTCCACATTGTAATTGACATTCTGGGCAAACCATTCGCGGCCTTCCACCTTGATGGTGCGGTAAACCTGGCCATCACGCGGGTCCTTCACCATGCCAATCTTGTCGCGGAGGTCCTGACGGTGTTCCTGCTCGTTCTTACGGAACGCAATCAGCTTATCGCGTTTGGGCCTTTCACGAGTTTCAAAATCCAAATCCCATCTTTCCTGGGCTTCGGCATTCTTGAACTTTATCTTTAGTTTGTCCACAACGTAAAGTTCATCGCCACAAGCAAGGTCTACACCCTTCACATCTATAATCAACTGTTGTTCCCCGAACTGGCGAGGCTTGTCAAAGTAAGAAATCCAGGCTTCCTTGCTTTCGTCACATTTTTCGTAAAAATTTTCTTTTTCGATTTTATCGGCAGGGACGGTCAGATTGCCCGACACGGCAAATTCGAACAAACTGTCCTTGACCACAAACGAAACAGGCTGCACTTCTTTGTAGTGCGTATACTTGCCCATGCGTATTTTGCCTTCGACCTTTGCAGCGGAATACTCCCCCTGGCCTTCGGCATTAAAAATAGCGTCCCAGGTTTTCGGAGGAACAGCAAAAACATGTGATGCAGCTAGGCCAAAAATGCCAGCTATCGCAATTTTTGAAAAATACCCTTTTTTCACAGTGTATGTCCCTGTAAATAGTGTTGAACATGAACAATGTTAGTTTTTTTTATTCTTTTTGGAAACCTTTGTTTTATTAAATTGTAGGCATGGCAATTACTCGTTACATACTCCAAATTCATTGCCCCGACCAAAAGGGCCTGATTGCGGGCACGACCCAGGTTCTGGCCAAGGCCGGCGCAAATATTATCGATTTACAGCAGCATACGGCAAAAGACATCGAAACTTTCTTTTTGCGTGCCGTTTTTGACATGGAATCGGCAGACATCCAAGAAGTCTACAAGCACCTCGAGACCCTGGCCCCCCGTCTGGAACTCAACTGGAAACTCTTCGACACGTCCAAAACGGAGCGCGTTGCCATATTCGTCTCCAAAACGGACCACTGCCTCTACGACCTCCTCCTGAAGCACCGCGACGGAGACCTCCCCTGCGAATTCAGCTGCATCGTCGGGAACCACCCCGACCTGGGACCCGTGGGCGGGACCTTCGGCGTGCCGTTCTACTACGTGCCGTCCAACCCCGACAAGAGCATTCCCGAGAACCGTTTCAGGGAAATCATTGCCGAAACAAAGACCGACACCGTCGTCCTCGCTCGCTACATGCAGATTCTGAGCGAATCCTTTACCGAGGAATTCAAGTACAGGATTATCAATATCCACCACGGCTTCCTGCCCGCATTCAAGGGAGCCAAGCCCTACCACCAGGCCTGGCACAAGGGCGTCAAGATTATCGGTGCCACGGCGCATTTTGCTACCGAGGACCTGGACCAGGGTCCCATCATCTGCCAGGACATCCAGCGCGTGCCCGAAACCGCAAGCATCGACGAACTCGTCGAACTGGGCAAGGACATCGAAAAGCGCACGCTTTCCCAGGCACTCAAACTTTGGCTCGAGCACCGCGTATTCGTGTACGCTGGTAGAACTTTCATCCTCTAGGAGTAGTCATGTCCGAAGAACTAGAAAACAAGGTCACCGAAACCACAGAACCTGTGGAAAACGCAACCAGCGATCTCGCCGAGAATACAGCTCCGGTCACCGAACCGGCAGCTGAGCAGCCCATCCCTGTTTCTGAAGAGGCCGGACAGCTACCGCAGGAAGAACCTGCCGAGCCTGTCTATGCGGACGCCTACGAGCAGCCCCAGATTATCGTCCAGAAGGAGCGCGGATTCTCCCATTACGTCGGTTTCGCACTCATCAGCGTTCTCTGCATTTGCTTCTACTTCATGCCGGGCATCGCAGTCACCTTCCTGGTGAGCCTTATCCCCGGTGTTGCACTGGGTGCCATCGCAGCATGGGCTTTCAGCGCCATACTGAGTATCGTCGCATGGGCCATCTTCAAAATCAAGATTAGCGGGTTCAAGAGGTCGTTCCTGGCATATATCGGGCTATGCATCGTGGTTCTCGCCATCCTGATTGCCATCGAAGTACTGACCGAAGCCAACGTGTTCTCGAAAATCATCGCATTGCTCTGCGGCGGCGACGCAACCTAAGCCCGCAGAACTCAACATTGGAACTATTCATGACCAAGACAGACAACTTTGTACATTTTCTTGTAGAAGCCGGAGCCCTCAAGTTCGGTGACTTTGTTACCAAGAGTGGGCGCAATACGCCTTACTTTATCAACACCGGCGAGTTCCGCACCGGAGCCACGCTTTCCAAGCTCGCAGAATTCTACGCAGCAGCCTTCATGGAACATTTCGACGGCAAGGCCGAGAACCTCTACGGACCGGCCTACAAGGGCATTCCGCTCTGCGCCGCCACTGCCATGAAGCTTTCCGACGTGTACGCAAGGAACCTCACGTTCACCTACAACCGCAAGGAAGTCAAGGACCATGGCGAAGGCGGCTCGCTCGTCGGCTACAAGTACGCCGAAAAGACGAACATCGTCATCATCGAGGACGTGATTACCGCCGGCACAAGCGTCAACGAGACCATGCAGGCCCTTTCGCAGATGGAGAACGCCAACGTGGTCGGCCTCCTCATCTCCGTAGACCGCCGCGAACGCCTTGAAAACGGAAAGTCCGCTTTGCAGGACGTGCAGGACCATTATGGTCTGGAAGCCCGCTCCATCGTGAGCATCGACGACATCATCAAGTTCCTTGAGGTAGAAGAGAACCGCAAGGCAATCAATGCCCCGGAAGGAATCCTTGAAAAGGTCTACGCCTACCGTGAGCAGTGGGGCGTAAAGTAAGCGGAGCCTGCTTCGCGTTGGGGTACCCGGAAGATGAAGACCGTACTGCATTTTGCAATTTGCATCCTTACGATGTGCATTCTTTGCGGATGCGGTCAGTCTTACTGTTGGCATCAATCCCATCCCAGCTACAAAAAGGCACCGACCGACTCCATCGCAGTCACGGGACTCGACGAAGCTTTCGTGGTGACGCGGTCCAGCTGGTTCGCCAAGCGACTTGAAATCAGCAAGGATAGCATCCAGACCTTCACAAGCCACTTCTGTTCCAAGGCTTTCCTCGAACAGTTGCAAAAGTCCTACAAGTCCGTAACGGTCATCCCCGATGTTGCTTTCAGTCATTTTCCCGAAGAAAGCCAAAAACTGGACACCCGCATTTTCATGAAGGGGCGCCTTCCTGAACAGGGAATCGTCGTGAAGGATTCCGCAGGCAATGTTCCTGCTTACATCCTGATTATTCACGAATTTACCCTGGGAACAGATCTACAGCGGGAAAACTTCTACGATTATGCGCTCATCCACAACGAGGCGCCCGAAAAAAAGACATCCCAAAACCTTTCGGCAATCGTCTCGTACACGCTCTGGGACAACATGAAGCAGCGCCCGCTTTACAGTGCGGTCAATCAGGTCGACCAGCCTAACGTGAAACTCACGCTGAACGACATCAGCAAAATTGTCGCGTCATCGGTGCAGCAAATCAAGCAGGAACTAACGGCAGGGGTGAAATAATGAAACGATTCATCCTCGCCATACTGATTTTCGTTTGCTCGGCATTTGCCGACAACATCTTTTTTCACAATCACTGGACCCTATGGAAGGACGCCGACGTGCTCATCTGGAGTACGGACAAGGTCCCTGCTCTTGATTCCAAGGAATTCTGCCTTTCCCTCAAGCGCAACAACACGGGCATTGGGGAACCCAAATGCCGCGTATTCGGCGAATGGGAGCGCGATTCCATAGCAGTACGCTACTCCGGATGGCTCATTGCCAACATGGAAGGAAACGTCAAGGCCGAGCATCTCCGGGCAAGGCACCCGGCCATGGTCGCAAAAATTGAATCCATTGAGGACAAGCTCATCCTTTTCATCGGGGAACGCGACGGGAAAATTTACGCAGCAACATTCGATGAAAATGCGGCCGAGCCCGTTGCAGCGGGAGTTTTCGAAAAAACCGGAGACAAGATTGCCCTGGGCGACAAAATTGCCGCAGCCTTTTTTGACGGGGCAGCAAAGCGTAGGCTAACCAAGGAAGAACGGGCCAAGAGGATGACCGAACCGGACGAATCTTACAAGGAGGTTCCCGGCTTCCAGGGATGGGCGGGCGTGGCCGTAGGATATTCCCAGGCAAAAATTCCCCTAACGCCGGACAACTGGTACAGTAGCCACACCGAAAGCAGGGTAAGGAACTACCGCATAACAAAAGATTCTGCAAGCCTCTGGAACTTCATCGACGATTCAGACCCGCAACTTGCCCTATATGCCGGAGGCACATGGTATGGCTTTATCGGGGCTGAACTGATGTACCGATACGCTTACCACAAGGTAAAAACAGACAACAAGGACACTGTCTATCAGGAACTCAGCTACTGGGGATTCCACCAGCACGAAATTGGCATCAATGTGGTCCTGTCCAGGACGTACACCCACACAAAATGGTTCAAGACAACCCCGTTTGCGTTCGTCGGATTCCAGTACAGTTTCTTTGTAGAAGACATCGGACTCAAGGACGACAGCAAAGAGCACTCCAAGGCCTATGACGTCCGCATAAAATTCGAAGACTCCTACAAGGGAGCCCTGGTGGGCATCGGAAGCCATTTCGTATTCTTCAACCATTATGGACTTGGCCTAAGAGCGGGCATTTCTTCCCGCGGAAGGAATATCGAAGAAGACCCGAGCCCCGAAGCAGCCGCAGAGCCTACGACCATCGGGAGCTCGACTATCGACTGTTTCATCAACCTGGGCCTGGAATACCACTTCAGCATGTAGCTTTTTTGTTAAGTGCGTCACACGGGGGGCTATGGGAGCCGCCTAAAAATTGCTACATTTGGGCGCACTATGAGTGAAGAAATTATCGAAGAAAAGAAAGAAGAAAAAGTCAATCCGTTCCTAACCCCAGTCAAGATTATCGAACCCGAGCACAAGCTCCCCGACTACACCTTTGACATGCTCCCCGAAGAGCAAAAGGCAATCCTTGCACAGCATGGCTGGACCGACCTGATGCCCGTCCAGAGAAAGACCATCCCCTACATGCTCGCCGCCCGCGACATGCTGGTTCAATCCAAGACCGGTTCGGGAAAGACCGGTGCCTACGTTTTGCCGCTTTTGCAGGTCATCGTCCGCGACCACCTATATCCGCAGGCTCTTATCCTCGTGCCGACGCGCGAACTCTGCTTGCAGGTGGAAGACGAAATTGAAAAGCTCTCCGCAGGCACGGGCATACGCTCGGTCGCCATTTTCGGCGGTGTAAGTTACGAACCGCAGCTCAAGGCGCTCAAGAACGGTGTCCACATCATCGTTGCGACCCCGGGCCGTCTGATGGACCACGTGCAGCGCGGCAACGTCGACTTTCTCGACATCCGCGACCTGATTCTTGACGAGGCCGATGAAATGCTTTCGATGGGTTTCTACCCCGATATGCAGAAAATCCGCCGTTACCTACCCAAGATGATTTCGTGCACGATGTTCAGCGCGACCATCCCGCAGACCGTCAAGAGCCTCGCCCGCGAATTCCAGCGCCCGAGCGCCGAATTCCTCTCGCTCAGCTACGACAAGGTCATCGCAAACAACCTGGAGCACCGCTGGTACCCCTGCGACGTGATGGACAAGGATTCCATGACCATCAAGGTGCTGGAATACTACAATCCCGACAGCTGCATGATTTTCTGCAACAAGAAATCCGACGTGAGTTACCTGGAACAGGTGCTTTCCGGCTACGGATTCCAAGTGGGAGCCCTGAGTGGCGACGTGGCCCAGGCCATGCGTGAAAAGACTCTGACCGCCTTCCGCGAAAAGAAAATCCGCATTCTCATCTGCACCGACGTAGCAGCCCGCGGCATCGACGTGGACCATGTAACCCATGTTCTCGTCTACGACCATCCGGCTGACCACGAAGTCTACGTGCACCGCAGCGGACGTACCGCCCGTGCCGGCAAGAGTGGTCTCTGCATTTCGCTCATCACCCCGGTCGAAGAAATCGAAATCAGGCAGACCGCAGCAGACTTCGGCATCAACTTCATCAAGATGGAACCGCTCACGGGCGAAGAAATCGCAAAGAAGGTTAGCGAACGCACCCGTCTCCGCCTGGAAGAAGTCCGCAAGCACTTCGGTGGCCAGAAGGCGACCGAACGCATCAGCCGCATGCTCCCGCTCGTGAAGGAACTCGCGAACGGCACCGAAGACGAACAGATGCTGCTTGCATACCTGGTAGACAAATTTGCATGGAAGAAGGCGTAATCATGGCCAAGATCAAAGTTAAATCTGCAAAAGAAATCGAACTCATCCGCGATGCGGGTGCCCTCGCCGCCGAAACACTCATCCGCGCAGGCGAAATGTGCAAACCGGGCGTATCCACGCTCGAAATCGACGAGTTCATCGGCGACTACACACGCCAGCACAAAGGCATTTCGGCCTGCATGGGCTACCACGGCTATCCGCGTTACGCCTGCATCAGCATCAACGAAGTCGTGTGCCACGGCATTCCCGACGCAAAGACCATCCTCAAGGACGGTGACATCGTGAACATCGACATCACGACCATCCTTTCGGGCTACCATGGCGACACATCCGCCATGTTCTGCGTGGGCAAGGTCTCTGACATCGCCCGTGAACTGGTCGACACGGCCAAGTTCTGCATGGAAGAAGGCATCCGCGCCGCAGGCGAGCAGGGAGCTCACTGGTACGACATCGGCTGCGCCATCCAGGATATTGCCGACGAGCACGGTTTCAGCGTGGTCGAAGACTACTGCGGACACGGCATCGGCCGTGGATTCCACGAAGAACCGACCGTACTGCACTTCCGCAACTACGAACGCGGCCCCTTCATCGAAGTCGGAAACGTCTTTACCGTTGAACCCATGATTAACGTTGGCCGTCCGGGCACCAAGACGCTCTCCGACGGTTGGACGGCCGTGACCCGCGATGGCAGCCTCAGCGCCCAGTGGGAACATACCGTCGTGAAGACGAAGGACGGCATCGACATCCTCACGTTGCCGAGGTAACATGTCTCTCCTAGCCAATCTCCGAGACCGGGCCATCGAGTCCTTCATCCGCAAGAACGAGACTGTTCTGCGTTTCGGCGATATTGAGGAGGTTTCCATAGATTCCAATGCCCGTATAGCCGATGTCAGAATTATCCTCCGCGGGGAATCCGAGACAACGTTGTTCAGGGGATACTATGGTTTTGACGAAGGCGAAAAGGGCACGGAGCTCGTTGTCGAGAAAATTACCTGCGAGCGCACCTGGATCAACGAGGCACTAAAACTGGCCCTGAATGGTAGAAGCCTGCGCTTCCCCATCGCCGACTACAGCGGGGAAAAACTCTCCGGCATCGCCGGCGGAATTGCAAAGATTATTTTTTAGGCGCGAGGCTCGAGCGATGAGCCATGAGCCATGAGCAATGAGCAATGAGGTATTTTTTCCGTAATTTTACCTCTCATCGCTGACGGCTCAGAGAGAGCCGAAGGCGAACGGTCTCATAGCTCAAAGGCACGGAGTGCCGACCTCATTGCTCAAAGCGAAGCGACCTCATAGCCCATCGCCCTTAAATATGTATATTATCTCCATAAGGAGCTTCCTATGGACGACTGCAATGACGAAAAAAAGTTTGACAAAATAAAGGAACGGGTGGAGTCCATCCTGGTGGACCTGATTACCGACATCCCGGATTCTCTGTACACCGCAACCGCCGATCCCGAAGAAAAAATCAAGAGGCTCACCCAGAAGGCCGCCATCAAGGCATCTGCGGTCAGCACGACGCTTTCCGTGCCGGCGGGCTTTACCGGCATCCTGACATCCATCCCCGACATTGCTGCCATCTGGCGCATCCAGGCGCAGCTTGTCTCCGACATCGCGATGACCTACGGCAAATTCGCCCTGCTCACCCGCGAAGCCATGGTCTGGTGCCTTTTCCGCCACAGTGCGGCCCAACTCGTACGGGATGTCGCCGTACGTACCGGGAGCCGGATCGTGATCCAGAAACTCTCTTTCGCGGCTCTCGAGGCCCTGCTGAGAAAAATCGGGCTCAAGATTTCGACCCGGTTTGCCGGACGAGCCGCCCTTCGCGCCATCCCCATCATCGGGGCAATCGGCAACGGGGCATACTCCTACTACGACACCTACGAAGTCGGGAAGACCGCGGCAGCCTACTTCAAGGCCCTCGCCGACCAGGAAAGCAAGGATGCCGAAGAAAAAACCGACACCGAAGCGGAAAAACAGGACGAGACCGAAACCGCAAATTAGCGAAATCCGCTCAAAACACGCAAATCGGCCAACTTCTACGGAAACGCCCCCTTGAGAGGGGGCTTATTTTTTTCTACATTTGCGCCCAAACTTCAATAACATCAACTCCATTAGTGGAATAAAATATGAAAAACATTGAAAAGCACAGAAATATTGGTATTTCTGCCCACATCGACTCCGGTAAGACCACCCTTACCGAACGTATCCTCTACTTCACAAAGCGTATCCACGCTATTCACGAAGTCCGTGGCAAGGACGGCGTCGGTGCCACGATGGACTCCATGGAACTTGAACGCGAACGCGGCATCACGATTCAGTCCGCCGCCACCTTCGCAAACTGGACCCACACCAAGTCCGGCGAACAGGACTCCATCAACATCATCGATACCCCGGGGCACGTGGACTTCACGATCGAAGTGGAACGTTCCCTCCGCGTGCTCGATGGCGCCATCCTGGTGCTCACGGGCGTCGAAGGTGTCCAGTCCCAGTCTATTACTGTTGACCGCCAGATGAAGCGCTACCATGTGCCGCGCGTCGTGTTCGTGAACAAGTGCGACCGCTCCGGTGCAAACCCGCTCCGCGTGGCTGTCATGCTCAAGGAAAAGCTCAACCACAAGCCCTGCGTCATGCAGATTCCTATCGGTCTCGAGGACCAACTGAAGGGCGTGGTCGACCTTATCGAAATGAAGGCCTACTACTTCGAAGGCGCCAACGGCGACGACATGATCGAAAAGGATATCCCTGCCGAACTCGTCGACCAGGCCAACGAATACCGCGAAAAGCTCGTTGACTGCTGCGCTGACTACAGCGACGAAGTGATGGAACTCGCCATGGAAGGCAAGTACGGTGTCGACGACATCGACAAGAACCTCCTCAAGACCACCATCCGCAAGGCCACGATCAGCCTCGACATCACTCCGGTGTTCATGGGTTCCGCCCACAAGAACATTGGCGTGCAGAAGCTCCTTGACGGTGTTATTGACTACCTCCCGTGCCCGACCGACGTCGAAAACAAGGCCCTCGACCTCGACAACAACGAAGCTGAAGTCGTCCTCAAGAGCGACGACAACGAACCGCTCGTCTGCTACGCGTTCAAGCTCGTGAACGACCGCTATGGCCAGCTCACCTACGTCCGCGTGTACCAGGGCACCCTCAGGAAGGGCGACATGATCACCAACATGGCCACCGGCAAGAAGGTGTCCGTGGGCCGTCTCGTGCGTATGCACGCCGACGAAATGGTGGACATCACCGAAGCCGGCGCCGGCGACATCGTTGCCCTGTTCGGCATCGACTGCGCCTCCGGTACGACCTTCACCGACGGCAAGAACCACTACAACATGACTTCCATGCACGTTCCTAACCCGGTTATCGAACTTGTTATCGAAGCCAAGAACCGCGACGACCTCGACAACATGTCCAAGGCCCTCAACCGCTTCACCAAGGAAGACCCGACGTTCCAGGTCGAAGTCAACAAGGAATCCGGCGAAACCATCATCAAGGGTATGGGCGAACTTCACCTCGACGTGTACATCGAACGTATGCGCCGCGAATACAAGGTCGACGTCCAGACGGGTGCTCCGCAGGTGGCCTACCGCGAAACCATTACTCGCGAAGCCAAGTTCGAATACACTCACAAGAAGCAGACCGGTGGTTCGGGTCAGTTCGCTAAGATGTCCGGCGTGATGCGCCCGATGCCTGTCGAAGGCGACTCCGAAAAGGTCTACAACTTCGTGAACTCCGTCGTCGGCGGCCGCATTCCTAAGGAATACATCCCGTCTTGCGACAAGGGCTTCCAGAGCTGCATGCAGGCCGGTTCCCTCATCGGCTTCCCGGTCGTGGGTATCGAAATGGAAGTTCAGGACGGTGCTTTCCACCCGGTCGACTCCTCTGACATGGCGTTCCAGATTTGTGCCCGCATGGCTTTCCGCGAAGCTTTCGAAAAGGCCGGCGCCCAGATCCTCGAACCGATCATGAAGGTCGAAATTGCCACCCCGACCGAGTTCCAGGGCAACGTTGTTGGTAACGTCTCCCAGCGTCGCGGTACCATCACCGGTACGAGCGAAGAAATGGGCACGACGACCATCACCGCCGAAGTCCCGCTTTCCGAAATGTTCGGTTACGCCACGGACCTCCGCTCCATGACTCAGGGTAAGGCCGAGTTCACCATGGAATTTGCAAAGTACGCTCCGGTGCCGCGCAACATCCAGGAAGAACTCATCAAGAAGTACGGCGACAAGGCCAAGGCCCGCGCCTAATTCCTGGCAAAGCATTAAAGAAGACCTGCGGAATTTTCCGCAGGCCTTTTTTTTGCTCCCCCCCCCCACACACAAAAGGAAAATCCCGCAGGGTTCCTGCGGGATTTTATATATGGAATAGAAAGTAGAAAAGTGCTACTCTTCGATCTTACCCCGCGGTCCGATCCGGCATCCCTTCTCCAAGACCAAGATGGAAGAGTATCACTCCTATAAGATAACGCCTTGTCAACCACATAGGAACGACTTTTTTCAAAATCCATGTTCCTATAGAGAACACTCCAACATGGAATACGACACAAAAATTGAAAAAAAAGTGCATTTTCCCTATTCTTTTCCGCTGTAGGATATATATCCTTGTCAGTAAGGAGATTCACTATATGACAAAGAGACTAAGCACATCCATTCTGACGGCCCTTACCATCGCAGTCACGGCTGTCTTGAACGCATGCTACTGCGAAGATTGCACAGACACCTGCAGCGATGTAACACATGATAAATGGGACCTGTTTGATTTTCAGAAAGAAAAGAACTTCTTCGGGCAAGCCAAAAGCGCCCATTACAGCCATTCCGATGGTTTCGAAGTCGACATGAAGCGCAGCAAGGACTCCACTTACAAAGAAAAGCATTCTGACTTCTGCTACGAATCCACCGAAGAAATGCGCCTGCTAAGGTACACCTCCACCGATCCCGTCATGGATATCGAAATCCTTCTCTACGAGACCCATAACGAAGGGTACGTCAATATAAGTTTCGCCGATAACGATTTCAGCTTTATAGCCGACTCAAACGGAAATATCTCAGACGACATCGAAATGCTTGATACGGCCCGTTTCAACGGAACCCTTTACGACAGCGTCTACGTTATTCCCGGATTCAAATTTATAACCCGGGAACAGCATCGGTTTGAAATGGATATCCAGGACAGCGGAGCTCTAGCATTCATTTCCAAGACAAAGGGTATCTTGAGTATCCAGACAACCGATGGCGACACGCTCACGCTCATGGAAAAAAGCGGGAAGCACAAAGAATAAGGGTTTTCCGATCGTAAGGACGAAAAAAAGGCTTACTGAACGGAACTCCAGAGGCTAGGACTTTTTAGCCTTCGCCTGCCTCCAGAATTCCTGGAGGCGTTCCGCAGATTCTTCGCTCATTTCCTTGCCTTCTGCACGGGCAAGGTTTTCTACAATACGGAAGCGCTTCTCGAATTTCGAGTTCGCTCTCTGCAAGGCGTTCGCGGCATTGAACCCGCTATGCCTGGCCACGTTCACCAACGAGAACAGCATATCCCCGAATTCGTCTTCCATACGCTCGACATTGGGGTTTTCCGGACTGGCCGCTTGCATTTCGGCACGAAATTCATTAAATTCTTCTTGCGCCTTGTCAAATACGGGCTCGGGATCCACCCAGTCGAAGCCGACTCTCGCGGCTCTGCGCTGGAGTTCCTGAGCACGGGCCAACGTCGGCAAGCTCTTACTTACTTTATCCATGATAGAGCTGCCAGGCATTGATTTATTGTTCTTCTCGGAGGACTTGATTTGGTCCCACTGCCGGACCACCCCGGAGGCGCCATTCACCTTGGCATCGCCGAACACATGAGGATGGCGGCGGACCATCTTTTCACAAATTCCCTGCACGACATCGTCGATGGTAAAGCTGCCCTCGTCCTTGGCCACCTGCGAATGGAATATGACCTGGAACAGGACATCGCCTAGTTCCTCGCACATGTGGGCCTTGTCGCCATCCTGTGCAGCGTCGATGAACTCGCAGGATTCTTCAATCAAGTAAGGCAACAGCGAACGTGTCGTCTGCTGTCTGTCCCAAGGGCAGCCGTTCTCCGAACGGAGCTTCGCCATAATGGAAACCAAATCGTCAAAGGAATATTTCATATGAACAAAGATAGAAAGTACATCAGAATTGAACAGAACGGATTCCCACTTTCGCTTGCGCAATCCAAGTTCTGCCCCAGGCAGCTCTACGTCGCAGGAAACATTCCCAGCACAACGGAAAGCGGGATTCCCCTGGTCGGCATCGCTTTGGTCGGCACAAGGCGCCCGTCCAACTCGGCGGCGGAACTTTGCCGCAGGCTCGTATTCTCGCTGAAGGGAACAAACGCAGTTATCGTCTCGGGGCTCGCGCAGGGAATCGACAGCCTGTGCCACGAAGCCGCGCTCGATGCAGGAATTCCCACCATTGCCGTGCTGGCCCAGGGGCTCGCCACGCACGTGGAAGGGAGCCGCGGGGAGCTCCTTGAACGCATTCTTGATGCCGGTGGCGCTCTCATTTCGCAATTTGAGCCGGACGTACCTGCATACAAGGGCAACTTTATCGCCCGGAACAAGATTATCAGCGGCCTTTGCCAAACGACGGTTGTCGTACAGAGCAAGGCAAAGGGAGGAGCGCTCCTCACCGCCGACTTCTGCATCGAAGAACAAAAGACGCTCCTCGCCGTCCCGGGAAACTTCGACAGCGAAGTCGCCGCCGGTCCAAACGCGCTTCTCGATTCAGGCAAGGCGAAACCGGTATTTATCCCCGAGAGTCTGCGCAAACTGGCCGGAATCCAGGAACCGCAGGTGCTGAGCCTACAGGACCTTCCCGCAACGGGCTGCACCTTGAGCGAACCGGCAAGGGAACTTTTCAAGCAAATGCGAGGCTTCCGCAAGACTATCGACGACATCGAACGCGATAGCAACCTCAAAACCACCGAACTTTTAGCTATATTGACAGAACTGGAAATAGCAGGTCTCGTTTCGACCCAGGACAACTTCCAATTTTATTTTGACGGAGCGTTTTGAATTGAACAAGAAAATCTACATCTTTGTAGCCGTTCTACTGGTCCTGATCCTTTTGACCCTGTTCGAACTGTTCATCGGCAAGAACAGCCTGCTCCAACAGAAGCAACTTTCGGCAGAAATCGCCACCTACCAGGCCGAAATAGATTCCCTGAAAGAGGTTATCGAAGTCCGAAATGCGGAAATCAAGCGCCTCCAGAACGATTCCATGTACAAGGAATCCATCTTGCGGACCCGTTACGGGATGAGCCGCGAATCCGAGAAGGTTTTCCAGTTGGTCGAACCGAAATCCGAAAAATAATGTATCTTGATTAAGAGTTTGTCACAAACAGGACCGGATTATGGAAGCCTCAAGAAAGATAATCAACAAGTTCCTTACGACGAAGTATAGCGGGAACGAGCTTAAGAGCGAACTTTTCCGCGCAGGCGAAGCCGCATGCGAAGAAGGCTGGACCTACATGGACGCCGCCTTCCAGCTAGGCCAAAAAGCCCAGGACGACGGGCTTTCCGTAACCGAAGCAGAACAAATCCTGCGCAGAGCATTCTCCGACGAGAAACGCTCATCCAAGCGCGTTCCCGAAAAGGTCGTCGAGGAGGTCCCGGACGAACCCGCCGCCCAGCCCCAGGCAGTCCCGGCAGCACCGAAAGTCGCCCCGAATATCATCTCGCCGCTTTCCGCCAGCATGATTTCCATGGAGCAGATGCTCGCCATGGGGCTTGACACGCAGTCCCTGGAACTCCTGCAGAACCACAAAATCGACCCGGAAGCGCTATCCATTCCCTGGCCGACAGCCGACTGGCGCAAGGACCTGGCCAAGCTCCTTAGCGTAGCCTTCGAGCCCGACGAAACCATCGAATTCAAGGTTTCCGAGACCCCAACCGCCACAACGGAGCTCGTCTCGAACATCGTCGACCAGGACGAAGCCCTTAAGAAAATCATGAAGAGCTTGGACAGCGCCGAAGGCGCCCTGCTCTGCATCAACTCCGTCAAAGGCGGCAAGGACGCCCGCGACGAAAGCTGGCACTACCGCTATGTGGTGGTGGACAACCCCAAGATTTCCCTGGCCAAGCAGCTCGCCTATTACAAGGCGCTGAACCTGCCCTGCGTGGCGCTAGTCAACACGGGTGCAAACTCCGTGCAGGCATGGGTCCGCATCGGAGCCGCCGACCAGGAAGAATACAACGAGCGCGTCAACTTCCTGTTCGATACACTCGATTCCCAAGGTTTCAAGGTCGACCGTTCCTACAACAACCCGAACCAGATGGTCCGCATGCCTGGCGTCCTGCGCGGAGGCAAGCAGCAGTACCTCATCGGCGTCGAGCAGGGGGCCAAGAACTTCAAGGAATGGCAGGAATGGGTAGAATACTCCCTGGACGGCAAGCCGCTCATCGAGCTCGCGAGCGACAGCGAGGAACCCCCGAAGAAGGACCCGAGCATCATCGAGAACGTGCTCCGCGCCGGAGAATTTTTCCTGTTCACAGCGCCCCCGAAGAGTGGTAAATCTTTGGCCCTCATGGATTTAGGCCTTTCCATATGCTACGGGGAAGAATGGTTCGGCAACTCGACCACCTCCAGCGATGTCCTGTTCATCAACTTCGAGCTGACAAAGTCCGTGTTCCTGAACCGTCTCTACCTGCTGGGTAGCAAGCGAGACCTGAACGCCAGCACATCCAAGTTCGGCTTCCTGAACCTGCGCGGCACGGCCCTCTCCCCCATCGAGACCGCCCAGCTGATCGCAAAGCGTATCGAAGGTGCTCGCAAGCTCGAGAACCACGACTACAAGGTTGTCATCATCGACCCCATCTCGGCAGTCCTCCACAACCCCAAGTCCACGCGACTGAGTGGCGCCCCGCACCAGATTCTGATGCAGATGGTGGACACCATCATTGCACTGACCGGCTGCGCCGTCGTTACCACGTGCAATATCGACGAATACCCCTACCTGCAATCCCGCGCCGACAGTCTCATGTCGCTGACGCCCGTGGAAGGCAGCTTTAACTTGTACCAAATCAACGGAAACTTCCGCGAGTTTCCGAAGATGCTCGCCCGCGAATGTTCCTGGATTTACCCCAGGTTCCTGGTGTAGCAAGAGAATTTTCAGGATTTTCCAAAAGCCATGTTCAAAAAGAAAGAAGCAGAAACGAAACCTGTCAAGATACAGGCCAGCGCCTTTACGCTCGAAGACCACAAAAAACAGCTCGCCGCCTGGATAGAGGCCGAGCACATCCCCGGAAAATTCCAGGCCTGGTTCACAGCGCCGGCAGACCCGATGCATTCCGATTGGCGCATCAAGTCCGTGTTCAAGGGGACCCAGGAATTGCTTGAAGTTGAAGTGCCCGTCCGAAAGATGGACGTACCGGAGATCGTGACACAAATTCTTTCGCAACTCCGCAAAGAACACCTCCGCGCCTTCCGCAAGTCCATCCGCCAGATTTTGCTGCGCGCCACAGGCGATGGAAGATTCGCCATGCTGGTTCAAGCGAACCTTCGCGGCAGAAATTCCGCCCACGGAAGCAAGACCTTCATTGATTTTGTACAACGTTCCCTTCCGGAAGTCCAGAGCCTGCACTTTATCCAGTGCAAGCCCGACCACCTGTTCGACCCAGCCATAGCGCAAACCATGAGCACCGAAGCCAAGTGCGTACTGGGTAAAGACTTCATGCCCATTGCCGACACCGGTTTCTCGATGCACGTGCTGGACTGGGCTCCTCGCGTCAAGGACGCCTGGATCGGCCTTCCCAAGCGCATCGCCGACGCCATCCACCCGACAAAGGGTGACCGCCTGTTCGAGTTCTACTCTGCATCGGCTTACGTGGGGGCTTCGCTGGCCAGCATGTTCGATAGCGTCGACTGCCTGGACTGCCGCGAAACAGCAATGCTCTCGACCAAGCACAACGCACGTGCACTCATTGAGAACAACCTGCGCTTCCACAGACAAAAACTCGACGCCAACTTTTTTGCAAAGTTTTTCCGCAAGCCCGAGAACGAAGGCCGCTGGACATTCTACTTCAACCTGCCCGGCGACGAACAGCTCGCGACAGGAGTCGTCCAGTCAGCTGCCGCCGCACGCCCGGAACGCATTCTCCTCCAGACATCCAACCTCGAGGTGGCCGCCAAGGAGATCCGCAAGTTCCGCAACGAGGGCTACATGCTCCGCAAGAGCGTTCCCCTGTACCTGGAACCCGGCTCAGCCAAAATCGAAGTGCTGTTCATCTTCGTTCCGGACAGAAACGGGCTTTTAGGACGAAATCCGGCCATTTTAGGCAAGTCTAGAAGCGTTCAACGCCCCAAAGAACGCATCGAAAGGGCAAAAACAGGCAATATTCCGCATTTTGTGCAAAAAAGCCCTACCTTTAAGTCGAGAAAAGATTAAATTATTACATAACCTGTTTACTTTCAAAGAGTTACAAGGATTATTATGCATTTTGTAAAGTGTGCCACCATATGCCTCGGCGTCGCTTTTCTCGCAGCGTCCGCCTACGTCGTCAAGAAGGGCGACACCCTCTGGGATCTCAGTGACGAATTCCTGCACGATCCGTTCGCATGGCCCGATTTGTGGGAAAACAACAGGCACATCCACGACCCCCACTGGATTTATCCAGGTGACTCCATCTATCTCGGCGACAGCATCAATGCAGAACACCGCCAGAGCAGCGCCGGAAAGCCTCACACCTATCCCTGCGCAGCGGCAACTCCCGACTCCAGCCTGCCGA
Source organism: Fibrobacter sp. (assembly GCA_017412605.1). Classification (GTDB taxonomy): domain Bacteria; phylum Fibrobacterota; class Fibrobacteria; order Fibrobacterales; family Fibrobacteraceae; genus Fibrobacter. The sequence goes on from JAFPWY010000009.1 coordinate 262,502, forward strand.
AGGGCGTAAGCGCAGTCGGATGCGACGAAAACGACGAGCGCAACGGCGACTTTGAGTCCATGCTCGGCGACCTCCGCAGCCGCGACAAGAAGAAGAAGAAGGTTGTTTCGAAGGACGAATACTACTACCTGAAGCGTCCTGCTCCGAAAATTTTCAACGGCTACTACCAAGTACTGGCACCGGAAGTCCTGTCTCTTGATTCCCTCAAGAAGATGAAAAACTATTTCTCCATCCGTTCCGGAGAGCGTAAGGAACCCATCATCCACATTCCTGAGAACGAGGTGGTCGTAGGCATTGGCAAGAAAACGAACCAGAACCTGAAAAAGGGCGACATCGTCGAAATCATCGATGCCCGTTCCATTGACGTGCCGACAGTCCGCGGCGTGAACTTTGAAAAGTACGCGCTGCTCCGCCTCGCCGGCTATGCAAAGATTACCGCCATCGGCGACACGCTCTCGCGTGCCCAGATCGTGCAAAGTTTCAGGGAAATCAAGATTAACCAGTCCAAGGCAAGGCTCAAGGAACCGCTGAAAACGCTGAACGTGACTTCCTATGAAGACGTAAAGGAATCCAACGTGGACAGCATGGCCGTCATCCGCTATTCCATGGACCCGATGCTCATCATTGGAGCATACTCCTACATCCTGGTGGATAGGGGCACCAAGCAGCAGTACAACACTGGCGATGCTGTTGCCATCTGGGAACTGGACAAGTCCGACGCTACCATACCTCCCCGTCTGCTGGGCCGCGGTGTCATCGCGCGTTCCGGAGAAAACGAATCCGCCGTTCTCATTCACGAAATTTATTCGAACAACCGTCGTATAGAAGTCGGACACAGAGTGTCCATCACGCATAAAGCACAACTAGCACAGTGACAAGGGCATTATTCATCACGGCAGCCATTCTGCTGATTGTTCTTACCCTCCTTATGGGAGGGAGCGTCCTTATTTTGCAATGCCCCGCACTTTCGGTCCTAATCCCCATTTAACGGAGACGGACTCAAATGCGGGTTTCACATAATAATTTACTGTTATTCGCATTATTCGCCGGGGCCATCGTACTCCCGACAGCAATTCTGTCTATCCTGAGTTTTAGGAACATCCAGAACGAGATTTTCCTCGCTCAAAAGACGTTCGACGAAAACCGTTCTTCATTCCAAGCGGAAATCGAGAACGCGATCGAGAAAGAGCAGAACAAGATTCTTCAAGAGACAAAAGCGGCATCCCTGTTCTTGTACGGACAACCGCACAGTCTACTCGATTTTGGTAACGCAACCACCTACAGAACCGTCGACGGTGTCGAGGCGATGTTCCTTTTCAACAAGGGACGCCTTGTCTATCCCGACATCTCGTCCAGGCATTTCATCAAGGCGTCCAACTACTCGACGAGCATCCCGAATCCTATCGAGAAGCAGCTGTTCAAGGACGAGATTAACGGCAAGGATTACAATGCGGCCGTATTATCTCGTTCCATCCGCCTGATGCAATCCCCCTTCGAGACCATGGACGACCAAGTGCAAAACATTCTCGGCCTCATCAGGCTGAGCTATAGGCACAAGGACTACGACGAAGCATTACGACTCCTGGACCTCCTCGAAAGGCAGCCGCGAACCCAGGGATACCTGCACGCAGACCTGACCCGTTCCATAAACCTCCTGCATTTTGACATCCTGGTTGAACAAAAGAAGCACCAAGAGGCCGAAGACTACTGCCTCAACATTTTAGGCCAGTTCCTGCACAGCGAAAGCATCGAAGACATTCCCTCGGCGAAATTCTTCTTTGAATCTGCGTTTACCCAGATTCTTTCGTTCGAAGACCTGCCCAACGACAAGCGCGAAGCCTTCTGGAACCTACGCGAGAACTTCAACCGCCAAATTAGCGACATGGACATCCTGTACCGTCACAAGGAACTCTTCGACGAGACCATCTCCGACGAAGCCCAATCAAAGGACGGAGTTCTCTACAAGAGCAACGGAGACATTACCTTATTCAAAATGGGATATCCGCTCCTTTCGGGCGACCAGATCGTGATAGCGAAAATCGACCCCGAAGCTTATTCTTCACGCATCCTTTCCAAACTGAACGCAACCGTCAAGAGCTGGAAAAACATCCCCTTCTCCATTACCAACGCATCGGATGCCGTCATCCTGGGAGCCATACCCGACACTGCAATCGTTCTTTCCCAGACAAATATCGGTCTAAGTCTGCAATGGGACTTAACCCTGTACGAAAAGGACATGCGCGAAATCCGCAAGGAATCCAGACAGAAGATGTTCCTGATGTACGGACTCCTCACGTTCTCCCTCATCACGGTGCTGCTAGGATCCTTCTTCATGTTCCGTTTCATCATCCAGGAACACAAGCTACTGGCCATGAAGGCGAACTTCCTCTCCAGCGTTTCGCACGAGCTCAAGACCCCGCTCACCTCCATCAAGATGTTCGCAGAAACCATGGCCCGAGGGCGCGTACAGAAGGTCGAAAAGATACAGGAGTACTCATCCCTTATCGGCAAGGAAGCAACTAGGCTCGAAAACCTCATCGGGGCAATCCTGAACTACACCCGCATGGAACACGGCAGGGGTGCATTCAAGTGGGAGAAAATCGATTTCTCCGCCTGCGCCAAGAAGGTCTACGAATCCATGTACGACATCGGCATCGAGAAGGGACTTACGTTCCATACGCGCTTCGAGCCCGAGGCCTATGTCATCGGTGACTACACGGCACTTTACAGTTTGGCTCAAAACCTTATTGAAAACGCCATCAAGTATACGAACGCTCCCGGCGACATCACCATCGAGGTGTACAACAGCGACGAACGCGCTACATTTTCCGTGGCGGACACCGGTGTCGGAATCGCCAGTTCCGAGCAAAAAAATATATTTAATAACTTCTATAGGGTAGGAGACGAAATGACTCGTAGCACAAAGGGATCCGGGCTCGGCCTGGCCATTGTCAAGAGAGTCGTCGAGACCCACAAGGCAACCATTTCTCTTTCCAGCAAACTCGGCAAGGGGTCCACATTTACCGTAAGGTTCAAAAAGGTAGAATAAGATGCAGCACAAAATCCTAATCGTTGAAGACGAAGAAATCATCCGGCTCGGTCTCCAAGACAACTTCGAGCTCGAAAACTACATCGTGGAAACGGCTGCTGACGGCGAAGAGGCCATCGCCAAGGCTGACTCATTCCTGCCGCACCTGGTCATCCTCGACTTGATGATTCCGAAAAAAAGCGGCTTCGAAGTTTGCCGAGTCATCCGCAAGAAGCACCCGGAATGCTTCATCATCATGCTCACGGCAAAGACCGAAGAAACGAGCAAAGTCGCCGGCCTCGAAATGGGAGCTGACGACTACGTGACCAAGCCGTTCTCCATTCTGGAACTCCTCGCCCGCGTCAAGGCTTTTCTCCGTCGTGCCGACACGGCATCCCAGGCAAGCGTTCCCGCAGCCAACCAGGATTCCATTGACTTTTCCGGCATCCACCTCGACTTCAAGAAATACGAAGCGACCAAAAACGGTGCCGCGCTCGAAATGTCTGCCCGCGAATTCCAGATACTCAAGTACTTCTGGCAGCACCGCGGTGAAGTTGTCCTGCGCGAAGACTTGCTGCAGGACATCTGGGGCTACACCCCCGACAACATGCCGTCCACCCGCACGATTGACAACCATATCGTGAACCTTCGCAAGAAGCTGGAAGACGACCAGGCCAACCCGAAAATCATCCTTTCCATCCGCGGAGCAGGTTACAAGTTCGATGCTTAAGATTCGCCATCACCTTTCGGCAATTTTGCACACCGCGTTCACCGCCGGTGCGCTCTTCGCGCTTTGCGCCGGAGATGTTTTTGCCGACAGGATGGCATCTGACATCCAGGAAGCTATCTACAATTTCGAAATGAAGGGCAACGTCAACGAGGCGGTCCGCATTCTCGAAAAAGTATCCAAGCAAGGCGACAAGGAAGATCAGCGCGAAGCCAACTTCTTCCTTGGAAAAATTTACGAACTGTCGGGTAGCAAAAACAGCGCCAACTATTATTACAAACAGAGTCTGCGAAAGACCAAGGAAACCGGCAAGGCTTACTGGCTTGCAGCACGTGCTGCATCGACAAACGAATCTTCCGAGGCGCTCCTAAAAGAATCGCTGCGCGTCCGCTTCCCCATAAAAAAGATTTACTACGGGCCGACCACATATATCCTGCTACAGAACAACAGCATCTATAAAATTGAAAACGACTCGTTAATCGAAATAAAGATACCCCTACCCATCAACGCCAGAATACTGACAATCAATTCCCAAGGAATCTGGTACCAGCGCCAAGAAAGAGACAGCCTTTTTTTCAAGCCGATACACCCCAAGACACCACAAACCTCGTTCAAGACCGAAGCAATAAAGAGTTTATACACGCACAATAGCGAAACAGTCGCCATAGGCGCACACACCCTGACCATACTGAACAAGAAAGGGATACGCGCCGAAGTCACGGACAGATACAACAACTGTAAAATCGAGGGTTTCTACGGGGCTACAGGGCACTACGTACTGAACTGTCCGGACAACGCACTCCATTTCATCTCGCCTACGGACGGCAGCGAGACATACAGCATCTCGCTTTTCGACGCCATCCCCTACGTGCTCATCGTCAAGAAAAAAATCTTCCTTGTGTCAGGCAATACGTTGTTCTGCTACCAGCCCAAGATCCAGTTTTCCCCTCTTTGGAAACTCCAGTTCAACAACATCGACGAAATCAGCGCATTTGAGGACAACATAACCGTACTCGAAGCATCCGGCAAGGTGACCCTGGTCAACGAGGAACTCGGCATCCAAAAGGCAACACTACGCAGCGACGCCTCGTCCATCGCCCCCCTTTCGCAGGGAACCCTGGGCCTGTTCTCTAACGAAGGCGCGCTCAGCGTCGTGGACACCCTGCTACGTCCCCTCTGGCATTTCAACTTCTCAAAGCCCATTCTCTACGACCCCATCCACACGGACGGCAACATTTTCCTGGTATTCGACGACTACAATCTACAGGGTATCGCTCCGAACTATTACGGGTTCCGCCCGCTGCTTTCTGACCAGTATGTCTACAAGGCAGCGAGTCTCACGGAAGACAAGCAATGGAACGAACTGGCCCCGACGCTCGACACGCTGTTCAAGCTGGAACCGGGCAACGCAGAAGGCTGGTTTTTCAAGGCGCTTCTGCTAGAAAGCAACAAAAGCGACGAGAAAGACCGCCAAAACGCCTGGGCCGAAGCCGTCCGCCTGTCTGCCAGCAACCCGCAAGTCACCCAGCTCATCCTCAACCATTACAGCAAGGCCATTAACGCCAAGTTCGTCAGCCTGTTAAACATTTCCCCGAAAACCCGCTATCCCAGATTCTTCGGCAACAAGAAGAACCTCTACACCATCGATCCCGCAGCGGAACGACTTCTCTGTATCAATCCCGAAAGTGGCGAGATCCGTTGGACAAAGGCTCTTAACAAGATGGACAACAGCCCGGTCATGAGCAGCGACGAAAACACACTCGCGCTCGCCAGCGGATTCAACCTTTCTATCTACGATCTCAACAAGGATGCCGCCAACACAAAGCTCCAGCTTCCCGGAAAAGCCTTTGACATCAAGATCGAAAGCGACGCCATCTACGTTTCTACCTGGAACGGGTTCCTCCTGAAGTACCTGCGCAACGACAACAGGCTGGCCTGGTCCCGCAAGATTTACTCCGTCCCGTTCCTCTTCGCTCGAAGCGGAAACAAGATTCACCTTTCCAGTCTCGAAGGAGAAATCATCCGGTTGGGCGACGGTTCCGGACAGGCAAAGGAAAACGGCCCGAGACTCCAGGGTTCCGTCACGCACCTAACGGCAAGCGATTCGTCGCTGATCATTGCCACTGGCAACAACCGCCTCCACATCTACAGTCTAAAGAATCCCCGCAAGGACCCGATCCAGATATTGCTGGAATCCCCGATATCCTCGCTCCAAAGCATAAAGTACCAAGGCGAGAACATGCTCGTCCTCGGGCTTTCGAATCAGAACATTCTCCTCTATAACGAATCCGGCACCCCCCTTTGGAAATACCAGGGACACAGTTCCATCTTTACCCAGCCCATCGTCAGTGACGACATCGCATGGATTGACCAAGGAAACGAAGTTGTCGGCATTTCCCTCAAGGACGGAAAGGAAAAGAAGGCCTTCAGCACACCCGGAGGCGCTGGCGCCCCCTACATAACCAACCATACGTTATTCAGTGCATCGCCCAAGCGAATTCTCTACGGATTTACCCTCTAGTATCGCATTTCCCTCTACAATAGGGTGCATCCAAAGTAAAACATTCCAAACAAAAATATACTTTTACGTAAAATCGGGCCAAAGTAGCACTTTATATGGCCTGTTAATAAAAATTTATTGTATTTTTCTTAAAAATATCACTATCTTTATGGAAATAAATATTCGGGGATTTTATGAGCAAATTTATTATAGTCCGCAACTTTTTTTTCAAAACGGCCGCTGTAGCATCTGTTTTAGTCTTTGCTGCATGCCAGGACGAAAAAACTGAACCCGTTGCCACGAATGATTCCGAATACCCCCGCAACGAGACCCTATACATCGGAGGCTTTGACTGGGCTCCGCCGACAACGTTCAACCCGTTGGACTACGACCCTAACTTCCCTGTCGACGGGAACGTTAGAATCATGTACGAGACCCTGGTCACCTACAACCAGCTCACGGGCAAGCTGGAACCGATGCTTGCAGAAAGTTTCAAGCAAAACGAGAACTCCATTAGCGTAACCCTTGACCAAAGGGCCAAATGGAGTGACGGCAAACCGGTGACCGTGGACGACGTCATCTACAGTTTCCGTATCGACTCCCTGCTGCCGACCCCGCGCCACGACAACTGGAAATACATTTCCAGCATCACATCGGAAGGCAAGGTCATCACGTTCAACTTCTCCGAAAACAAGAACCCGCTCATTCTTCTGAACGCCATTGCCGAGACATCGATTCTGCCCAAGGCCGTATTCGAGCCCATCGTCAACGCCGCCAAGAGCGGAGATGGTTTCGACATGGCCAAGATTACGGAATTCAAGAACGACAAGAATCCCGTTGTCTCCGGACCGTACAACCTCAAGACTTATTCCCCCGACAAGATTGTTCTCGAAAGGAACGACAGCTACTGGGGCAACGTAAAGCATAATGGCAAGAAGCCGGCCCCCAAGTACATCATCCATTCGCTGTACAACGGAAACAACCACTTCAACAGCGCCATGACCAAGGGCAACCTCGACATATCGTCCATCTTCCTGCCGCGTATTTGGGAGAAGGCGAAGGACAGCATCCGGGCCTGGAGCCGCGAAGAACCGTTCCACCAGCCGGGTTCCATCACGACGCTCATCGTCGCGATCAACAATCCTCCGCTTGACGATGTCGCGCTGCGCCGCGCCATGATGCATTCCATCAACTTCGAAAAGATCAAGGCTCGCGCCATCTCGAACTACACTCCGGCAATGCAGCCTGGCTTCATCCTCCCGTTCGGTTCCGAGGCTAAATACTTCAACAAGGAAGACGCCGCCGAATTCGGTTACAGCTACAACACGGACAAGGCAAAGGCGATTCTCGCCGAGGCCGGATATGGCTGGAACGACGAAGGGAAACTGGTAGGCCCGGATAAGCAGCCCGTCCGCCCCTTCTCCATCGAATGCCCGCAAGGATGGACCGACTGGGAAGACGCCATCAAGGTTATCGCCGAATCCTTCGGGGAAATCGGCATCACCGCCGAACAGAAGTTCGTGGACTACGGCGTATGGGACAAGGATCTTCGCCTTGGAACATTTGATTTCGCCATGAAGACGCAGACAGCCGAACTTTCTGCCGCAACTCCATGGACCCGCTTCAGCCAGGTCATGGGAGCCGTATCCTTCAAGCCGGCCGGAGAAGATGCTTTTGCCAACCAGGGCCGTTACCAGAACCCGGAAGCAGACGAAATCCTAGCCCGCATTCCCGCCGAAACGAACGAGGCTGCGCTCATCGAGGATTACCGCAAGCTCAACAAGATCTTCATGGAAACTGTCCCCGTGATGCCGGTTCTCTACCGTCCCACGCAGTACTACCAGTTCTCCACCAAGCACTGGACGAACTTCCCCACTGAAGAGAATCCATACGCACCTCCGCAGCACCTCATCGTGGCTGCAGGCGTAAATGCCCTGTGGCAAATAAAGCAGGTCAAGTAAGCGAAATCGGGCATTCTTACGAAATCATTTTTTTCGCGAAAAAGACTCCCATACGGGAGTCTTTTTCGTTGTCAAGGCATTTTTTTTATATTTTTGAACCAGTCCTACAAAGGAGCTCCCGTGAACAAGTTACGCTACATTTTCCCGAATGCTTTTACAAGTCTCAACTTCATGCTCGGCGTGTTCGCCATCTGCTGGGCAACAGGCTCCTTTGACAGCATCTCGTCGCCCGGGACCGACACCATCCGCATGAGCGCCTACTTCATTCTGCTCTGCGTCCTCTTCGACAAGCTCGACGGGTTCGCCGCACGACTGGTCAACGCCAGTTCCGAGTTCGGAGCCCAGTTCGACAGCCTTGCCGACCTGATCGCTTTCGGTGTCGCCCCCGCATTCTGCATCTTGTACGCCTACAAGGGATTCGCCCCCGAATGGTTCCAGTCCCATTTTGCACTTTTGATTGTCGTGTTCAGCATCTACGTGCTCTGCGCCGCCATGCGTCTTGCCAAGTATAACGCGCTGGACTCCGACACATACCACCACCACTTTTCCGGTGTCCCCTCGACATTCGCCGGCGCTATCAACGCCATCACCATCGTGTTCTTCAAGTCCCGCGGGCTGTTCGACGGAGCCGATTCCGCAGCACTGTTCCTCCCCGTCGCCATCCTGTTCGTTACAGGCATCCTGATGGTGAGCCCCGTGTTCCTGCCGAAGCTCCAGCCGCGCAAGAACAAGATTTTCAATACCTTCCAGGCGGTTCTTATCGTCATTACCTACGTCTGCGCATTCTTCTTTGTCTCAGACGTCATCCCGTTCCTGTACGAATACCTGTTGCTCCTTGTTGGTGGCTACCTGACCATCGGTCTTGCCATCGGGTTCATTAACCGCAAGAAGATTATCGCCGAAGCCAAGGCGGAAAAAGAAAAGGCCGCCTAGCGCGGAACGGGGCCAGCCAGGAATCGGGCAAAGGCCTCGCCATAGCGGTTGTACAGCATTTCCAGCGACATCCTGGGCAATTCAAGCGTAACGCATTCGGTGCTGTTTTCGTTGCACCACGTTCCAAGGCTCCCCGGAGTCTCGTACCCGACATCGGGAACCCAGGGCAAGCCAAACACGTCCTGCAGGGCAGCGACCAGCGGGGTCCTTTGCGGAGCATCCAGGCATCCCAGCGGCGCATGTATCGACAGGATAGACCTGGGGCACAAGTTTCGGACCAAATCCACCAGCGCGCCGGTCTCCGGTTCACTGGCAGGGGCATTCCCGGCGGATAACAACGTATCGCGGGCACATTCCAGGACAGAACGCGAGCCGACACACCCCTGCTTCCAGTTCGACGTCGCAAAGTTGCGGTTGAGGTCGACTCCCGATGCATTACCGCGCGTTCCCATGACCATTCCGTCAGGATTGGCGCACAGCACAACAGCCGTATGCTCCAAAGCTTGCGGCTGAAGGCGCATCGCTCGGCTCAACAGGAAAGTCGTCTCGGGCTCTTCCCCATGGATTCCCGCAACGACAAGGAGTTCCGTACTGCCGACAGACGGGAAATACTGTAGAGGCGCCCCGAGTACGGAACGACCATACGTTTCGAGCTTCAAGCGGAACAAGCCACGGTTCTCAGGCGAAAAGTCTAGCGCAATCATATAAAGTACGGATAAATGTATTCCTCGGCTAGCGTGTCAAGCCGGGCCAAGATGACCTTCTTGCAGGCGATGTCTGTAGTCTCGTAAATGTGGCGTAGCGTATCGAGCGAGAAGGATTCCAGCAACCTGCGCGACGTAGGCAGGTGTGCGATGTGCCAGCGTTCCGGACGGATCTTCCCGCGCCCCGGGACAAACACACGATTGAAGCCGAACGAGGATTTCTCGCCCGAACCGAAAACTTCATCCAAGAAAGAGTGGAACGGAGCGAACATCCCGTCGCATTCGGCTGGCGTGAGCTGCACCTCGTAATTTTCAGGGCAGGCGTTCGCATCAACAACGTCTAAATCGGAGCCTAGGTGATGGCGGCTTGCGCCGGGCAGAGCAGACCACGTGAGGATGGCATACATCAGTTCCTCCTCGTCGCTTGGGACAGGCATCGGCACACCGTCGGCAGAAAGCAGCGGCAATTCTCCACTCGCCTTGCGGTTCCAAATGGAAAGCTGGCGTTCGAACGAGCGGTACGCCGATTCAATCCTGAGTTTGAAGCCTCGCACCGCAGCCAAGGAGGAAAGTTTTTCCAGACTCGGAAGAATATCGCGGTGGACATTGTACTCGCCGACAGCAACGAGGTCCGGCGATCCAAGGCCATAAGGCAACAAATCAGCAGACAAAGGACTCACGGGCATACCCCTCCCATCTTCTGTATCAAACTTTTCCATTCATTCACCGTCGCGCGGCGCTTCCTGGACACGCTCTTTCTAGAACCACCCTTCGAAAGCAGCGCCTCGGAAATCGGGTTCGGGTTTGCCGTCGTCCAGGCAATGGCGAGAGCATCGGTCGCATCGAGGAGGACCTTTTCGGGCGCGATGCCGAGTCTTGCGTAAATCATGTTGGCCACGTGTTCCTTAGAGGCATTTCCCTTGCCTGTTACGGCCTGCTTGATCGTGGATGGCGGAAATTCCGAAAAGGACATACCCCTCTTCTTGCAGGCGACAAGGATAGCCCCGCGGACATGCCCCAGGACAAGCGCGCTGCGGGCATTGACAGCCACAAATGCGCTTTCCATGCCGAGCATTTCGGGCTGGTACTTGTCCATGAGCAGTTCCAGCGAATCGACAATATGCAGGAGACGGTCTTCGAAAGATCGGTTTTTGGGAGCATGCAGGGCGCCATATTCCAGCACGTGGAAATTCGTGCCGCGAACGTCAACAAAGGCGTACCCCGTATTCACGGAACCCGGATCTATCCCAAGAACAATCATGCGATTACCATCCAAAAGCAAGTTCAAAAAGTATAGTCTTAAAACTAAAAATTTTATTAAATTGTTCACTAGGGCATTCCTGTTTTTCTGTTGACGGAACGAGGTTCACTATGCTTTTAGACCAAGAACGCGCTGGACTCATAAAAACCAAGACGCACCCGCGCCAGTTGGGCATTCCCCTGAGTCGCTGGGGACGCAACCTGATTGCCTGCTGCCCGTTCCACGCCCCCGAAGAAACCTCGCTGTTCTTCTACGATGCGCTCGGATACTGGCGCTACCGTTGTCTGCAATGCGGAGCCGACGGTGACCTTGTCGAATTCGTGATGCGCAGCCGCTTCAACGGACTCGAAGAACCTGCCGCCCGAGCCGAAGCGATTGAGTTCCTCGGAGAGCAGGAGCAGGAACAGGTTCCAGACACTTTCCAGGACGAACATCCCTGGATCCGCGAAGTCGGTGGCGAAAAATCCAAGGTGCTGGAATGCTTTGTCCGCTATTGCCACTGGGCTGCCTGCAAGAGCCCCTCGTCCGCGGAATATCTTGCCAAGCGCGGCTGGAACATCGGCCAAGCGCAACTCTACGGCATCGGCTATTACAGCGGCGACCCGGAACCGTTTGCAAGCTACTGCCTGCTTTCGGGAGTCGAGCGCCATCAGATTCGCTTCTACCTCGACAACCTCGAAGCCTACCACGAGCCGCGCATTACCATTCCCGCGCGCAACTCCAAGGGACTCATCCATTCCGTCTTCGGCAGGCTCATCGACGACAACATGCATAGCCACGCCTATGTGTCTTACGCATCCGGACCATGCGACATTCCGTTCAATATCCAGCCGGAGAACGAGAAGCCCATCATCGTGGAAGGCTTTTTCGACGCACTCACGGCCGACCTCGCCGGCATTCCCGGTGTCGTCTCGACCATGTACCAGGAAGTCACCCAGAGCCACTTGCTCAAGCTGAAAGCCTGCGGAGCCGAAACGGTCACGCTCATCCTCCGTCGCGAGCCGAACCGTCGCACTCAGGAATACCGCGTCCAGCACTACCTGAAGATGGCCGAAGAAATCGGTCTCCGGTTCAAGTCCATCATCCTCCCCAAGGACGAAACCGTAGACCAGGTCGTGCGCAAGAACGGCGCAGACGAACTCCTATCCCTGATTGCCCACACCGAGGAAGACACAGTCCACACGCACCGCCGTTCGATGCTCCTGCAAGACATCAAGGAAAACTTCGACACGGCCATGGGCTGCCCACCCAACGTGAACGTCGGCTACACACTATCGTCATTCCCTAGACTCGCCAAGGAAATCGACGGCATCCAGTCCGGCTGCTTCTACGTATCCGCAGAACCGTTCGGACTAAAGACAATGTTCCTCTCGAGCCTCGCACTCGACCTCATCAAGAGCAACCCGAAACTCAAGCTCATCTATATCGCGCTCGAAACGCCTCGCCGCCAGATTTTCGACAGACTCGTCGCAATGATGATTGGCGAATCCGTGCTCACCGTGAGGAAGCAAAGTTCCGACGAACAGGTGAACCAGAAGATTCTCGAAGCGACGAAGGAACTGATTTCCTATGTTCGCAACAACCGAATCGAAATCTGGGAAGACCAGCCATCGTTCGACAACACCGAAATGCTTTCGGTTCTCAAGGACGAACAGAAGGAACACCCCGACCTTGTCGTCATCATCGACGGCATCGACCATATGAAAATTTCCGACCGACCGGACCTCGTCGACATCCACGAAAGGCGTTCCTCTGTCATGCTGGACCTGTACAAGGCTCTGGACATCCCGCTGTTCCTCGGAGGAGAGCTCGTCGACACCGGCGAAGGACTTGCCGGTCCGAGGCCGTACCTGCGCGACTCCGACGCCATCTACTGGCTCGAAAGCAAGGGCGGCAACCTGTTCCTTTCCGTCAATTCGAAACGGCTCGGTGCAAACCACCTGTACGAAGGCAACCTGGACATGGATCCGCTTTCCAACAAAATGCAAGAAGCCTAATGCTAACCGTCGTCGACATCAACAATTTCTGGAGTCCATCGGGAGGCGGCGTAAGGCGCTACCACCTGCAAAAGATGGCCTTTTACGAAAAGCAGCACGAAGCCCTCTCCGTATTCATAATGCCCGACTCGAAGACTTTCACGGAAGTACGCAGCGACGGGCTAATCATTGAGCACGTGCAAGCGTTCAAGTTCCCGGGCAACTGGGAATACCGCTTTATATGGAAACTTTCACAGGTCGTCCCCGTGCTTGCCAAGTACAAGCCCGACATCATCGAGGTGGGATCCCCCTACATATTGCCGACAGTCGTCCGCCGGGCGGCAAGACGGGCCAGCCCCGAATCCAAGCTGGTCGGCTTCTGGCACGCGGACTTTCCCGTTACCTATGTGGGGCGCCCCGTTGCAAAAAAACTCGGTGTCGGCGCAGGCACGTTTGCCCGTAAAGAAGCTTTCTGGTACGCACGCAAGGAATTCAAGGGCTTTGACTGTATCCAGGCATCGTCCAAGGAAGCCATGGCACGCCTCCGCAAGAACGGACTCCCCGACCCACGCTGGATTCCGCTGGGATGCGACATCAACATGTTCTCGCCCTCAAAGCGCGATGAATCGCTAGTTGCAGAACTCAAGGCTGGCAATCCCGAACGGCTCACCATGTTCTTCCCGCACAGGCACTGCAAGGAAAAGGGTATTGACCTTTTGCTGGGAGCCTACGATATCCTCGTCCAAAAACTGGGGCACGAACCCGCCATTGTATTCGCAGGCACAGGTCCAAGCCTCCCGCTAGTGGAAGATGCCGCCAAAAAGTACGAGCACGTGCGCTACATCGGATTCGTAAACTCGGTCGACGAGATGGCCCGCTATTACGCCAGCGTAGACCTGGGGCTAGCACTCTCGGGCTGGGAAACCTTCGGGCTTTCAATCCTCGAGAGCATGGCCAGCGGAAACGCCCAGATCGGGGCCGCTGCAGGCGCTGCATTCGAGCACGTGACGGAATCGGGAGCCGGAACAATCCTCAAGGAACGCACCCCCGAATCGCTCGCCGACGCCATCGTGGAACTCTACCGCTCCGACATGCAAAGCATGAAACAAAAGGCCCGTGCCTACGCCGAGAAGTTCAGCTGGGACGACTGCTTCAAGCGCCAGCTGGAACTGTACAGACAAATTTGCAACAAGAACCGAGAATGAAACCGAATATTTTAAACCTGCTGAAAAATGCAGCGACCAGTTTCGCTCCTTTCCAGAAACTCGTCCTGATTTCGCTTGCCGCCTGGGTAATGCACATTGTCCTGCGCGTAATGCTCCTGTTCCGCAGCAACCCCTACGGTTTCCCGTTCGTCAGCAAACCAGACTGGTTCATCTTCCACGCCATCTGCCTTGATTTCCTGTGGATCGTGAACGCGCTCGCCATCTTTGCCGTCGTGGGCTTCGCCATCGCAAAAATCGCCGGAAAAGCTTCGAGGGCAGCCACCGTCGCCAAAGTTACGACCATCCTTTACGCCGTATTCCACGCCGTCATTCTCCCCTTCACGCTGCTCGATAACGAAGTGCAGCGATTCCTAGGCGGGCACCTTTCCTTCGGGCTCATGGACACCTACAAGGACACCTCCTCTATCGCCATGTTCTACGACTACGTGGCGAACGACCTTTCCGTGCCCTATTTGCAATTCGTTGTGCTAGTGCTGATGCTACCGGCGACCTACGGGATTTACAGGCTTCTTTGCAAGTGGTACCGTCCGAGCGACGGATTCTACGTGAAAAAGTCCGTCATTGCGATGCTCATATTCTACATTGCCTCGTACTTATTCGTATACGTCATCTGGACGGGGAACGCCCGCATGACAAAGCTCCGCCCGGTCGTTTCGCTAATCTACAAGGACTTATTCGAAGCGGAAAAAATAGAAGGGCTCTCGGAAGACAATCTCGGGGCATACCGCACGACCTACCAAAACTTGTGGCAAAAAGTAGAAGGTGATTCTCTTTGGGAATTCTCCGATGCCAAGGAAGGCAACGGGCTTCCGCTTTACCGCGTGCCCAGCGCAGAACTTCTGAACAGCGAAAAGCTCAAGGCCCAACGCGAGATGAAACCGAACTTCATCCTGGTGCTCATGGAATCGCAACGCGGACTGAACGTGGGCTATATGAACCCGCAAATACAGCCCACTCCAACGCCATTCATGGACTCGCTTGCCGCGCATTCCCACGTGTGGATGCGCATGCACACGAGCGGCGTTCCCACCACGGGCGGAGTTCTCTCGACACACCTCGGCATCCCGCACCATTCTAGCCTTGCACAAGCGACCGATTTAGCCCACGTAACGCTCCCGAGCTTTGTATCCACGCTCACCGATTCCGGCTACAGCACGCACTACATGTCAGCAGCCGACCCCGCCTGGGACAACTTGGGCGTATGGACATCCAAATGGTATACCGCGCTGCACTACAACCGCGAACGCGAAGACGATTCCACCTTCATGGACCACGCCATCGAATATGTACGCGACACCCTCTCCAAGGAAGGCAAGCCCTTCCTCGCGACACTCATGACGCGCTCCAACCATTACCCCTTCAACTTTGCCGCAGGCATGACCGACGAAGAGAAAAACCGTCCGCTGCAGGAACGCATCAACGTGACCATGGGTTATGCCGACCGGCAACTCGCCCGCTTTATCCGAGCCATCGAAAATGAGGAATGGTACAAGAACACCTACGTCATCGTAATGGCCGACCACGGATTCCCCCTGGGCGAAAACGGCGTTTCCACCATGAATGGCGGCGGATTCTCGAACGTGAGCTGGATTCCCTTCTTCATTCACGGAAAGGGAATGGACGCGACCTGCGACACCACGACGGCAGCCCAGATAGACATTGCGCCCACCGTACTTGAACTGGCCGGATTCGCCGTCCCGAACATCTTCATGGGGCATAATTTGCTGCGCGAGCATATGGCAGATTCCGTGCCGGAACCGATTGCAGGCCTTTCCCTCGGAGCCTATTCGGGATATGCCGCCATCGGACTGGACGGTTACCGATTTATCGCAAAGTACCCCTCGCAAGAAGAAACGCACATCTTTGCCGACGGCGACCTTCGCCAGGAAAACGAGCTCAGCGACAAGTTGCAAAACGAAGAAGGCCGCCCAATAGAGAACTTAGGGACAACCCTCGATACATTGCTCAAAATTTCGGACTACAGCCTAGAACGAGGACTGTGATTTACACTTCAAAGCTGAAGCTAGAAGCGAGCAGAACGAAGTCCTCACCTATGTTTTGTTACGGAAACAAGTTTCCGACAAAACATGGTAACGACATCCTTCGGCGAACGGTTGACAAAGTCAACCTCCTGCGCTAAAGCGCAGAGCCTCAGTAGCCGCAGGACCGAAGTTGTACAAATAGTACTGCGAGGTCCGAGAAAATCTATGAGGCGAATGCAGCGCAAGCATATTTATATGCTTGCATTGCTGAGCCGATTGGATTTCTGCAAGGAAGTTATGCGAAGCTTAATAGCGAGGCTTATTTTTTCTTGAGCCATGTGCCGCACAGATACATCGTAAACACGACGCTTGTAATCAGGAACATCGCAATGCTGATGCACGCCAAGTCGCCAATGCCCTTGAGGCCGCGGTGCGTCGTGAAGAGGAACCCGACAAAGCCCGCGATGGTCGTGGTGGAACTGGCCATCACGTTGCGGCCGGTGGAATCCATCAACTGGCGCAGAGTCAGGTTCTTGTCACTTATCCAGGAGGTAATCATGTGGATGGTGGCGTCGATGCCGATACCGAGAGCCATCGGAATCACGATCACGTTGTAGATGCTGATTTTTCCGAACTCGAACATGTCGGTAAGGAAGCCGAGGAGCCCGAGCGTCAGAAGCGTCCCCATGCCAAACGAGATGCAGCCGGCAAGGAAGAGTTTGGGCTTGCGGAACGAAATCACGAGCGTACCGAAAATCACGAGGATGATGACGAGGGCGAGCCTGAAGCTGTCCTTCTTGACGGAATCAATCACGTCAGAGAGGATGAACTGCGACGAGAACGTACGCAATTCCTCGCCGTCAAAGTTCCAGTGGCCATAGCGTTCCTGGAAGCGGTGCAACGCATGAGCATCCCAGCTCGGGAAGTCGCCGTAGATAAAGCCGATCTTGCCGTAGCTGCCGTCCTTTTCGCGCAAAAGGTCCAGCGTCCAGCTGGGAACGTCTTCGGCGGTGAAGGTTTCCTCGACGGCGGAAAGCTTGCGGAGATTCGCCACGTTCACGGAATCTTCGCCTTCGGCACGGTCAAAGACGCGGGCTTCAGCCAAGTCACGGATTTCCTCAATGACTTCAAGGCGCTGCTTCTGGGAATCCTGCGGCGGCACGAAACTCTTGAGCGTAAGGAAACTTCCGAGAGTGGAATCATGTTCCACAAGCAGGCGTACCATCAGGGTATCATAGAGCTTGTCGAGCTGTTCAGGCTTGGAGCCCATCACGGCAGCCGGCGTCGATGTCACGGCCTTGCCCGTCGCGCGGGTCACCTTGGTCGAAATCTTGTTGGAGGCCACCTTCGTGTTGGTCGAAACGCGGCGCAGGTTGCGCAGATTATGCTCGAAGTCCACGTCCTGTGCGAACCACAGCGAGACGGCGCCCAGCGCAAAACATGCGAAGGCCACGTACTTGAAGAACCGGAGAATCTTCGCCTCGTCCCAGGACTTGGGCAATAGCGTATTGTCAGGGGCCTTCGGGATACCGCCCATGCACTTCACGAGTACCGGGAGGAACAGCACCGAGGTGAGCATACTGAACAGCACACCGCTCGACGCCACCACGCCGAACTCGTAGAAACCGCGGAAATGTGCGGCAAGGAGAGTGAGGAAAGCGGCAATCGTCGTAAAGCTTGCAAGGATGAACGGCTTGAGCATCTTCCGCTGGGCCGCCTCGAGGACTTCTTCCAGCGTTGCGTACTTGTGCATGAGCTTCTGCGACGTGCCCAGGATATGGATGGAGTAGTCGATACCGATACCCAGGATGATGGAGGCGACAAACACCGTGAACGGGTTCAGCTTGCCGTAGAAAAGCGCCGTAAACGCAAGCGTCGGGAGGCAAGCGTAGAGCACCGAGGAAACCACGAGAATCGGGCCCTTCACGCTCCTGAAGAAGAATATCGTGAGAAAGATGATCAGCACGAGGCTTATGGCGAACGAGAAGATGGAATCGTTGGCCACTTCGTCCACTTCCTTGAGGCCTTCATAGGTGCCTTCGACCGTGAAGCGGGTCGGCACCGGGTATGTCTTGCTGCTGAAATAGGCCAGCAGGGAATCGGTGCGGGCCAAGATGTGCGTCACGAACTCGTAATCCGTCGAGGGCTTGATCAGTTTAGCGTTCACCACGCCATTGTAGAGAATCTTCCCGGTACTGTCGGGGCGCGGCGAGCCAATCAGGCGGTTCTTGAGCGCCGACGGGATTGTCGACTTCGGATTCCATTCGTCATCATCACTGAGAGTCTTCGCTTCGTCCTGAGTCATGAGGGTAGAATCGGAATTGCCCTTCTTGAAGAACGCATCAAAGGCGCTCACCGCCTCGTCGGGAAGCCCCAGTTCCTGCGGCAAGTTTGAATCGAACCATACGCGTTCCTTCTTCCCCGCAGTTGATGAGCCCGTCGAATCAGCCGAAGAAGCAGAATCCGCAGCATCTCCCAGCAGGTCGACAACCAGCGGACCGTTCTTGCGGCCTATTTCCAACTGCAAGTCTTCAAGATTGTCGCGGATATTCTCGAGATGCTTGACCGGCAAATAAAGAAGCGCATTGTCCTTGAAGAACTGGTTCTCGTTATCCACCTGGGTCGAGACGAAATCGCCCTGCCAGTTCTTTTGAATGTAATCAGCAATGGAATCCTGCAGAGCCACCACCAGATTCATATCTTCGCTCTGGATGGCAATCATGAACTTGTCCGTGGAACCGAAGCGCTGGTAGGACTCTTCCAAGGCCTTCACGCTGGGCGTATTTTCCGGGAGCAGGTGCGAAAGGTCGGCATCGAGCTTGAGCCCCGGCTTGAACAAGATAGGGACGGCAAAAAGCAATGCCAAAACCAAATAAAAGGCAAGCGCCTTGTACTGGTGTTTACAAATTAAGGGGATATACCAATTCGAAAAGCGTTCAATCGGGGATTTCTTATTTGCCATGACTGCAATATAAAAAAAAGCAGAACCACATGCACAGCGATATAGACAAGTTCTCGATATTCTGTCAAATATGAACGACGAGAGGATTTACGGCATCATGATGTCGTTGCGGAGAACAGAACGCAGGGCCTTCGCAGTCCCCACAGCCTTCTTTTTCCAGCCAAGCGACACGCTGTCCTGCACCTGCGTGAAGACGCCATCAACCCCGCTATACACTTCCTCGTTCTCGAGGCCGCCCACCAGCACATGGTCACGGAATCCAAGGTAATAGGAGTTCTGCGAGAAGAACACCGACGGCTGGGAGGCCGGGCGTTCCTGGGCAAGCAGGTCGTAACCCCAGAAATGGTTGGGTTCACGGACTCCGGCCAAATCAAATACGGTGGGACCGAGATCCAACTGCGAGGCGACATCTTCACGGACAGCAAGGCCGTTGAACAAGGCGGTATCCGGCGAGAACAGGCCGATAAAGATTTGCGTCGTAGAAACACCGAGCGGCTGCGGCACCTTGTAGTCAATGGAATCCACGGGAGTATCGTGGTCGCCCAGGATAAACACGACCGTATTCTCGAAGTCGGGGCGCTTGGACAGCTCATCAAAAAAGCGTCCCAGCTGAGCATCGGTATAGCGGACAGCATTGCGGTAACGGACCACAGCATCGTCGGGCTGTTCGGCAAATTGCAGAGGATAGTTATAGAAAGGAATGTGCGACGCAATCGTATTGAACGAAAGCAGCCAGGGGCTGTCCACCGGTTTTTCGGCAAGAGCCTTGATTGCAGCATTCACGCCGAGGCTGTCTGCGGATCCCTCGATCTGTTCCTCTTCGGGCAAATACCAGTTCTTGCCAAAGAACTTTTCCACAAAAGGCAGCGTGTGATCGAAAATCGGATTCGAGACCGTCATGTAGGACCTGTGATAGTCCGTCAGGAATTCAGGGAAGCCCTTGAACTTGTTGGCCGCATAGAAACTGGGAACGTCACGGTTCGGATGCGAGGGGAAACCCATGTAGGTCGCCATGGTTCCGCGCACCGTCGGGTATCCGCCACTAAAGGCATTCTTGAACCAAAGTCCGCCGCCAATCGAGTTGCCTGTAGAATCCTTGGCAAAGTAGCCACCGCTCGCCAACTTCCAGATATTCGGGGCAAGCGCGGTATCGCCTTCGAGCATTTTATTGAAGAAACGCCCCTTGAACGATTCCCCCATGATGAACACGATGTTGTAGCGCTTTTTCGCCCTGTACTCGTGCGTAGGCGCCCCGCGGTAAGTCGGGAATGCGGCCAAGTCGGGACGACTCGCCACAAAGTCAGGAGGCAAGAACGAATTCAGGTCATCAACAAGGTCGTCCGTAATCTTTGTATTGTCGTGGAAGAACTCGAACGTTTCCACCGCAGCGATATGGAGAATCGGGGCCGTGAGTGTATGCTTTCCCAGCGTAAAGCGTTTTTCGATCTTGAAATGGACCAGCGGAACTTCGATCCAGCCCCTCGCCCCCGTCAAGAAAAGCACCAAAGGAGTCACGGAAAGAGCGAGCCCGACAACAAGCATTGTCACCGGAATTTTTTTCGAAGACTTGGCGGGCACATCCGAGCGGACATCCGCCGCAGCACGATTCCTGCGAAGGCGAAGCGTATAGACGATTACGAAAGCGGCAGCCCCCGCAAAGCCTGCAAGCACGATAACAATCCACAGCACTGTACCCAGCAAGTCCCCGCCCAACGTGGTGACAGTCGTCGCATCGGTGATGTTCGAAATGTGGAAATAGGTACGGAGGAACGAATACGAAAGACGCTGGTGAGAAAAACGGAACAGGTCGTAATCCACGACGGCGACAAAAAAGTAGAACGCATAAAAAACGGCCAGGGCGCGCGGAGCGCGGGCAAAGGCGAATAGCGCCCCCATCACAAGAATGGCGCCGAAGGCCATGAACACCTGCCAGATAATTTTCCCTTCGAACATTTCCGTGAGAGAAAGACCCAACGGATCGGGCAGGCTATAAAAGAGCACCAGCATCAAGCTCTGGAGCACAAGGGCAACAGCGACAATCCACACAAAGGGATTCTTCACGAAAAAGGCAGACCCGCTAATTTTACTATATAGAATGCGTAGAGATTCAAGCAACCGATTCATTGCATTGTTTTTCATAGGTTTAATATAGTTTTTTTAGAAAAAAGCAACCTGCATTCAATTCCCAGAAAACAAAAAATTCTATTTTTGCGCAATCAAATAGAAAGGATTCTTGTTCTATGTATCGCTACTACTGGCTTTTTTTCGCCCTCCTATTAACCTTGGGTAGATTCAGCCTACTTTGCTCCTTATATTTTTTGCAAACCCCTTTTGGCGGACCGTTCGTTGACCGAATCGACAAATTCATCATGCACACACTCTATGTAGAAGCGGGTGTCTGCATGTCCATCGCATTCCTTTTTTACGTCATATCGCGATTCGTTCACGGCAAGGGAATAAAAATCTTAAAAGTCGTCTCGGTTGTATTTGCAGCAATTTACTTAATCCTCAGCGGCACCGACGACGAAATCATGCGCTGGATGAGCCAGAAACTTTCGTTCTCGTTCATCAACACTTACATCCTTGCATTTACCGACACCGAGCTTGCATCAAACATTTTCTGGGGAGATGCATTCCATTTTACGCTCACCGTTGGAATTGTCGTCGCCTTTACCGTGGGCCTCGCGATTTTCACATACAAGATGGACCTGTCCCAATGCTGGAAGAGGCCTTTCAAGAAGAACTTCATCCTTTTGGGGACCATGTTCATCCTCGCCGTTGCCGGTTGCACGTCCTTCTGGTGGTACAACCCTGTATCGCGGAGACAAGTGCGCATCAAGCCAGTCTTCTATAGTTTTACAGACAACCTCCTCGAGATTATCAAAACGAGGACCCCTCCTGCAGACTACCGTGAAGGCATCCTCGCCCTTCGCGGCAACCCCGATCAGGAATATCCCTTCTGGAAAGAAGCCAAGGACGAAGCGGCCTCGCTAAAAACATTCCAGGAAAAAAACATCGACGAAAAACCGGACATCATCCTGTTTACTATCGAAAGCTTGCGCGGCTGGACAAACGACATGCGTGTCGAAGAAAACTGCAAACGCGCTCCCAATTTCTGCAAATTGGTAAAGAACAGCCTGTACTTCCCCTATGCCTACAGCGTCGGCTCTCCTTCTATCGAAGGACTGCTCGGAATCATGGAAGGCGTCCTAAGCCTACCCCATCACGTTCTCCTAAACAGCTATCCCAACACGCGGATGCGCTCGATTTCCGAGGTTCTTAGGGATGCGGGCTACCACACCGAAGTCCTTATCGGTTCGGACCCCTATTTCGACAATGGGATGGTATGGTTCCAGCAGTGGTTTGACTATGTGGAATACAAGCCCGAGAACCACAGCGATGTCGCCATGGCACATCGTTTTATCGAGCACTACAACACTCGCCCCAAAGACAAGCCACTGTTCTACCATTGGATGAGCTGCAGCATGCACATTCCCTTTGATTTGCCCGAAGACACCGGTCCAAAGCCCGATGACATAGACGAGGCCTACCTGCGTGCAGTTGCCTACATGGACAGTTCTCTCGGCATCATCATGGATGAGGTCGCCAAAGGCCCCAGAGCAAACAACACCTTGTTCATCTTGACCGGAGATCACTCCCTGCCTAACAGCGAACAGATGCCTACCGTCGAAAGGGTCGGCCAGGCATCGGATGCATTCACCTGGGTTTCGCTCCTATTTGCTGGCCCCGGCATAGAACCCCGCATCGACACGCGTCCCGTTTCGCAGGGAGACATCGCGCCATCCATCATCGGTTATCTTGACCTAGACGTGTCGAATCACTTTATGGGAACGAACCTGCTTCAATGCAAGGATTCAACCTGCACCATGGATCTGCCCCCTGTCTATTCCTTCCGTTCAGGAGACATGGGTCTCCGTAACGATTCCCTCACGTTCCTGCTCCCGAATGTCGAAGGCAAAGATCCGGCAATCGTACTCACAAAAGACCATGAGCCAACATGGAACACCACAAGGCCCGTCGAAGGCTATGTTCACGAAAAACAGACCGAAATAAACCGAGACGATCTTCTTAAGACGACGGCCACCATGCGTGCCGTATCGAATGCTTGGAAATATATCGTTTATAGAAACAAACTCAAGCCCATCCAGGAACACTAACCACAAATACAATCTCCAAGCCCGCCGAACATGAACAATCTTGAAACAGACAGCAAGTTTTTAAAGAAGGGAGCCCTGTTCAACATCCTGGGGACAGCGCTGAAGATATGCGGTCCGCTCCTGACTGTTTTACTGGCGCGTATTTTCGGAGCGACGGAATTCGGCATATTCGTTTCGACGCAGGCCTTGTTACTGACCATTTCACGTGCATCGACAATCGGCCTGGACAGGGGCCTGCATTGGTACCTCCCCCAGAACAAGCTCCATAACCGGCCACATTACCAAGGCATCATGGAATCGTTCTGGGTAACCATCACCATATCCCTGGTTATAACATTCGCCATATTTGGAGCCTCGTTCACGGATTTCGTTTCGGACGAACTCCCCTATTACGCCCTTTCGCTCGTTTTCTATTCCGGGACCTTCGTCCTGAGCAATTCCTCCGAAGGCAATCGAAAGCCCTGGTACGCCATTCTCATCAACGATTTTCTCGTTGCGGTCCTTTCTCCCGGAGCCTCGATTATCCTGCACCTCTGCGGAATCCCGCATGCACTCCCCTTCGGCCTTCTACTCGGGCAAATTGGCGGGTTCATCATGCATTCGCTGGTCATTCGTTCGCAGTTCAAGGATATGCCGCTCATCCCCGCGAAACGGATTGAAAAAGAACTGGTTCTTTATTCAGTGCCCATCGGGTTCAACGTTCTGACCGGGAACCTGCTGATGCGTTCCACCTTGTGGATGGTGCTGTTCTTCCTGGGAGCCGAAGCCGCCGGTGTTTACGCCCTGATGACCACCCTGGCAAACGGACTACAGACCATCCGAAACGGGTTCAACCCCATCCTGATTCCTGTCGTCTCCGAAATGACCGAAGAACGCCTCAAGACAGACGTCAAGCCCGTCTATTCCTACTGCGTTTCGATGGCCACCATGATCCAGATAGTCATCGGATTCTTCATCGTGCTGTTCCCCGCCGAAATCATGTCGATTGCCGGCAAGAGCTATGTCATGCAGCCCAAGGCTCTGGGAATTTTGCTTTTCTTCCAGCTCATCGCGACATTCTTTGGCATGGTCAATACGATTATCGACGGCATCGGGAAGAGCATAGTTAATCTCAAGGTAAGCCTGCTCGCCCTTGCGCTTTCGCTGCTATTCGGGTTCCTGCTGATTCCGCCATTTGAACTTGTCGGAGCGGCGCTTTCCATGTTTATCTACGGGCTTGCTTCTGCAATCTGCTACAACGTCTATCTGTTGCGCCGGAAAATGCAACCATACTCGCGCAAGCTATGGGTAGAATTCGTCTGGATTCTGGCTCTTATCGGGCTCTACATTTTCGTCAACATTGACGGAGTCCAGCTGGAAATATGGCACAAGATTGCCATCTACGTAGCGACGCTGCTGATACTGGGAGCCCAGTACCTCTTTTACAAACGGAAATTCTAGGAGCCCTAGATTTTCATGATAAAATCAACAGCGTGTTCCAGGTCCTCGACCTGGCGCGCATGAACCAGCGCATAACGCTTGGGGGCACGCGCCGCATACTCGTCATAAATCTTAGAATCGAGCAGTTGCACCAGGCGGTTCTTGATTTCGCTTACGGAATACGGGTCAAAATACAGCACCGCATCGCCGCAGACTTCGGGAACAGAAGTCGTGCCGCTCGCCGCTACAGGTACGCCATAGCGCATGGACTGCACCGGCGGGTAACCGAAGCCCTCGTTCAGGCTCGGGAACACAAACGCATACGCATTCTGGTGCAGGAATTCCAGTTCCTTGTTTTCCACATAGCCGAGAAGCACAAAGCGGTCTTTATGCTTGAGGTGGCGCAGGTAGGCGCGCGCATTCGTCGCCCCGGTAATCACCATCTTCATGTCAAGCGACTGGCCCTGCGATTCATACATGCCCACCAGTTCATCGAACGCGCGGGCGGCGCGCAAGTTGTTCTTTTCCCAGCGGGCACCGCTCGTGAGCAAGAAGTACTTTTTCGCAGCCACTCCCGGCGGCAAGAATCCCTGCGGTTCGTATTCCGTCATCGGGCTATAGAATACGGGAATTTCCAAATTCAGGAGTTCCGGGAAGAACGCCTTGATGGAGGCTCGGCTGTGCTCGCTCACCGTAATCGTACGAGCCTTGCCTTCGGCCATGCGTTTGGCCAGATCCTGATACTTGGGCTTGTAGAAATACTTCTTCCAGCTTTCGCGGTAACGCACCAGCGCTTCGAGCTTCTGCCCGAGCTTCTTGGCAAAGCCGACACCTGCCCAGCTGTACTGCATTTCTAGCGCACGCACGCCGTGCCAGGTGAACACGAAATCCTTCACGTCAATCGCCCACTTCTTTTCGAGCGAATAAAGCGGAGTGTAGAAGGAATCAATCTGGTTTGCATCGATGATTTCCTGCGGAGTCTGCACGCTGATATCGAACAGCGGAATATCCTTCTGCTTGCAGGCATCAAGAATCGCCGGATCCAAGTACTTGCGGCTATCGTAGGCACAAGAGAACTTCGCACCACGCTTGACGAGCGCCCAGAAAATCACTTCGCCGTAACTGCCACCACCGTGGAACTTGGCGCTATGAATCGGCTGTACCGCAACCAGATTGAAAAGCAGGTTCATCCTTACCTCCCCAGGATTCTTCCGTAAATTCTCAAGGGGAATAAGAGAATCGGCAAATGCTTATAAATCCAGGCGAGCGACTTCGCGAAAGCGTAGCTGCGGATAATGTAGGCTCCACCGGCACCCACCTTGCGGGTCTGGAATTCAAATTCTTCCTTGGCGTGCGCAATCACGTCGTCGTAGTATTCGTCAATATGGATAGACTTGTCGGCATTCACCGTCACCGACATGTTTTTCAGGTTCGTGTAGAAATCCTTGCGCAGGATCTTCGGCAAGAACAGGTCCATGCTTGCAGGCACCTTGTGACCTCGCGTGTCAATGATGCGCGAGCCGAAGAAGTGCAGGACCTTCGCCGTCGGGAGGAATCGGTTACCGTAGGCCAGCTGGCAGTTCCACCCGCCGGGCATCTTCTTGGTGATGTAGCCAAACTTGAAGTTCGTCTCGGCAAGGCTCGCCATGTCGTACGGGAAATTCTTCGACACGCAATAGAGCCAAAGTTCATGCCAGGTCTCGAAGAACTTGCGGGCTTCGGGAGTGTCCGCCGCAAACATCACGCCCCCGTTAAAGATCTCATCGTTCAGGATTGGCGAAAAGCCCATCATCTTCGCGTTGTTCAAGACCTTCTTGCGGTTGATTGCCTTCGAGAGGTTCGTGTGGAAATCGAGCACCGCATAGATTCCTCCGCGCCATTCTTCGGGAATCGAGAGGTCGCCCACAATCGCGATATCGGAATCCATGTAGAGGAAATCGCCATCGATTACATTGCGCATGACCGTCTTTAAATAGCGGGAGCGCAACATGGGAGTAAACTTTTCGTCGAGGGTCAGCACCTTGAGTTCATCGACGGCATCCTTGAGAACCGCACGCGGGCCGGTCAGCGTTGCCGCCGTCTTGTCGTCGGTCAGAAGCGTCACGAAGGCACCCGGATTGTGTACACGCAGGGACGCAATCGCCACAAGCGTCTGCTCACAGAAGAAATCCTTCGGAGAACTGGTCAGAACAAAAAGGTACTTGACAGAGGGCATATAAGATTCCTATAAAGTAACGGCAGGTTTCTTTTCGTAATCTAGTAGCTGGTCTTCGACAGAACGCCGGGGCAGGCGCTTTAAAAAGCGAGTCAACTTTTGAAGAAACGGACGCCAACTCCCCTTTGTCACATGAATAGCAAACGGTTTCGTCTTGGACGGATTACAGCTGGGCAAGAAGATATCGCTCGGATAAACCTTGATACCGTGAGAAAGGTCCTGCATCCTGTCCTTATAGAGAAATCCGTATTCCTGTGCCAGATGGGCATAAACACAGGGAGAAATATTCTGGATATTCAGGCTCCCGTCAGGCAAGACGAATTTTTGCCCTTCATAATATTCCATGCACTTTTTCAAGAACGGATGCCCAGCCACGCCGCCGAAAATGGCGGCCTGCAAGGCTAGCCCCGGAATGACAATCCGGTTCGGATCCTTTTTGGTTCCATCGTCGTTGAGCAATTCCCAAGACTTGTTCTTCTTGAAATGGGTCGTAAATTCGATATTGGTGAAATATTCGTTGTCCAGGAACGGATCGAAACACTGGTACAGATACACGTCACTGTCCAGGTAAATGCCGCCCTCGCTATAAACCGCATACAAGCGGATGTAATCGCTGGCGAACGCCCACTTGGATAGTTCAACCGCTTCGCGGACAAAGGGGACTTCGTCAATAACCTTCTGGCATTTTTTCATGTCCCAGTGGACAATTTCGTAATCAGGGCAATGGCGCTTCCAGCTATCGATACACATCCGCGGAAGGGTCGGAAGTGGATCATCGGAAAGCCAGATATAATGAATTTTTTTCGGAATCATTTTTCGCCCTATTCTTTTAGTCCGCATCGTCAAAGGCCTGGGCCTCTTCGGGTTCGTCGACAATCCACTTGCGGATATGTTCAGCCAAGTCCACCTGACCGTCCTTTTCCAGTTCGTCTGCCATGCCCCTCAAGGTCTCGGCATCCATGCCGGGCAATTCCTTTTCGAACGTCGTCACGTAACCTTCCAGCAAGTCGTAAGCCTTCATGCTCTGCAAAAGCTGCATGAACTCGATGTTCGCAGTGCCACCATTGCGGTAGCGGACATGGTCTTCCAGCAACTTCCTTGCACGAGTTTCATCCACGACCTGGCAAAGCCTGGCCAGATTGATGACCTTCGGGTATTTTTCGTACAGGCTCTCGGCAATCTTCGCACAGTCGGACTTCCGGCCTTCGCGGTCGGCAATACCGGCCTGCAGGTCCATACAGGCTTCCTCGTCCTCGGCGCCAGGGTTTTCCACGTCGCGCAGCCACTGCTTTGCCATCTCGATGTCGCCCGCAACGAAATAGGAGTTGGCAATATCGATTATCGTGGCATTGCTCTTTTCCGGATCACGCATCAGGGCAGCCTTCGCAAACTCCGCTGCGTCGCCAATATCGTCGGCCATGTCGGAAATCGCATCCAAGACATCATCGCGGTTGGGCAGATCGTTGGTTTCGACGGTATTCATCAGTTCGTCCAGCAAAGCCTTGATGGATTCGGGCGGGAGAATTTCGGATACCGAGAGGAATACGTAGGAGCGGCCTTCCTCGCCCACATGGCGGACTGCCAGGTCGTGCACCAGATCGGAGATATAGCTCTTGTCCTCGTACTGCTTGGCAAGCTCAACAAAGAACGTGCCCGCATCGTAGAACAAGCCATCCCAAAGTTCAGGCTCGCCATCGTCAATGCGCGAGCAAATGAAATCGCAGCGGAGCGTCCACGCCAGGAGTTCCAGCTGGAGTTTCGGGTTCTCGCCGAAGCGCTCGATGTCGTCAATCGCAGCGGCAATCGAATCAAACAGGTCTGCCGGGCGCCCCAACAGGCGGCTGCGCCCGTTCACAATATCGCAGAGCATCTGGCGGATTTTGTCTTCCTTCGCACGGAAGGCGCCATCATTGGCAGGGGATTTCCAAACTTTTTTCTTTTTAGCCATAGTCCCAATCTAGAAAATTCGCGCCCCCAAGACAGGAGCGCGAACATTCAATTTCTAGAATCTATCGGTAAAGACTAGTTCATCCAGGTGAAGAACGGGAAACCGGCGTACTTGCCGGCATCCATAGCCCACACAGCCTCGACACCATTGAGTAGCGCGAGGAAGTCAGCAGTCTTCATGGCCTCGGAAGCCTCGCCTAATTCCGCAACCGGAGCAACCTTGGTTGCGGCGTCGTAGTAGACAGACGTTGTTTCCGAAGTAGACAGGTGAGCACCGGCAACGGAACCCGCATTAGCAATCGGCGAAACGACACCGGCATTGTAGGCTGCGGTAATCTTGCAGGTTTCAGCCTTGCCGATAAGGCCGCCGACATTGGTGCTACCTTCAGCCGTAATCTGTCCCTGGTTAAACGCATTCTTCATGGAAGCATCGGTCACAAACTTTCCGGCAATACCGCCGACACCGATAGCCGTCTTGGCGGTCACAGCGCCCACATTATAGACCTGTTCCAGCACAGCGGAATTCGAGCCCACGGCCACAACGCCACCGACAGAGCTCATGTTGTTGTCTTCGCCAGTAATGGCGCCTTCGTTACCGGACTGTTTCACAGTCGCTTCCGAAGCCTTGGCCACAACACCGGCCACATCCTGCGTTCCGGCGATGTTACCCTTGTTTACGCAAAGTTCAACAGTGCTCTTCATCGAAAGCGTCGCCACACATCCTGCTACAGTCGTCTTTCCCGTCACTGCGGCTCCGTTATTCGCGCTCTTGATTGTCGAGGAAATCGCCGTCGCGATGACACCACCGACAGTACCGGTTCCGCTAACCGTTCCGGACACGGACGCCGTTTCAACATTGCCTTTACTGAT
Source organism: Fibrobacter sp. (assembly GCA_017412605.1). Classification (GTDB taxonomy): domain Bacteria; phylum Fibrobacterota; class Fibrobacteria; order Fibrobacterales; family Fibrobacteraceae; genus Fibrobacter. The sequence goes on from JAFPWY010000009.1 coordinate 292,391, forward strand.
GCTTCCGCCCAGGCCGCCAACGAAGTCGGCACCCTGCAATGTTCCCGACACAGAGACATTTGCAATTTCTGCATTTTCGGCCTTGCCGAACAGGATTCCCACGTAGGACCCGGCCTTGATCGAAGCGCCGTCCACCTTGACATTCTTGATTTTGGCTCCGCTGATATAGCCAAACAGACCGGAGAACGAAGCCGTATCGTCAATGGAAAGACCCTTGATGGTATGGTCGCCACCATCGAAGATACCGCCAAACGTGCGGTTGCTCTGTCCCTTCACACAACCGATCGGGGTCCAATTCTTGCTCAGCGAAACATCGGCTGTCAGCTTGAAAGCGACACCGTTGAAATTCACCGCTTGGTTGTTGACCTCGTTCGCCAAGGTCAAAATATCTTCCTCGTTCTTCAGTTCGTAAGGATTCGCTTCCGTACCCTCGCCCGTCCACAACTTGGAGGGATCGTTAGGTAAAATCCATTCTATCGAAGAGGACAAATTGCTCGGATCCTGGCTTCCACTGGATTCCGGATTTTCGGGATTGTCTCCGTTACCGGATCCACCGCCCGTAGAACTATCGTCGCCGCATGCGGCCAAGGCAAACGCCATAGTCGCCAACACAAACCATTTTTTAAGATTCATACTTACCACCCAAGAATAACACCGATGTTGTATTTGTGATTCGTTTTTATCAATATATATTAAGTTTGCCCCATAATCCACAGCAAACGCCATAAAATGGCCACGTTAAGAAAATTTTGCGGGGTATACGTCGCATTCCCGCCCAATAGGACGTCCGTCTAACGCTTTTCGCGGATTCGCTTGTAAATGGCGTCCGCCTTTTCGTCATCCCCGGCGTTGGAATACACGTGGCCGACGTTTTCAGCACCGATGCGGCCCTGGGAGTTCCCGGCAAGCCAGGCCTTCATGTAGCAGTCCAGGGCCTCGTCATAGCGCTTCTGCGAGAAGTAAATTTGTCCAAGGTCCACGTTCAGGTCTCCCAGCCCCTTCTTGTGGCGTAGGCCCTCCTCCAGGGTAAAGATGGCCATCCAGGGGGAGCCTTCCTTCAAGTACATCTGGGCCAGGTACCTGCGGGCAGATACGTTCTCCGGGTCCATCAAAATACCGTTTTCCATCTCGTTGAGGGACTGCCGCGTCGAATCCATGCTGCGATAGTAATATGCCATGGTATAGTGCACGTCGGCGCCGGCGGTAGCGGTCATCTGCAGGGCGTTGCGCAAGGTCTTTATCGCATACTCGTAGTCGCCCAGTTTTTCGTAAACATCGGCAAGCCCGTACCAGGCATCCATGCGGTCCGGATTCAAGCGCAGGGCGCTCTCGAAATGCTTCTGTGCAAGAGTCCAGTCGCGGCCCTTCATGTAGCACTCGCCCAGCGCAAAATGCACGTGGTCGTTTTCCTCGCCCAGTTCCAATGCACGTTTGTAGGCGGCAATCGCCTCGCCCGGATCGCCGGCCAGGTAGTAGATATCGCCCATCAAAAGCCAAGCCTTCACGAACTTCGGCAACAATTCGACCGTACGCTTGTACGCGACCAGCGCGACCTCCTTGCGGCCCAGCTGCACCAGGGCGTTGCCCAGGTTGAACCAGGCGAAGGGCTCGTAGCGGCCCTCGTCGATAGCCGCCCTGTAAAGGGGAACGCTCTCCTTGTACTTGCCCTGGTCGTACAGTTCGTTCGCACGGAAGAAATAGTCCTCCGCAGCGAAAAGCGGAGCAACGCAGAACAGCAACAGCAACGAAAACGCGAGCCTCGAACCTCTAACCTTACTTAACAAAGCGGAACTCCTTTGTGGCCTTCTGCGCCACGGGATATCCGCCAAGCTGAGCGGGACTAAACTTCCACTGGCGAACCGCCTTCAACGCCTCGATTTCGAAACCGTAACCCGGCGGATCCAGCGTCATCACCTGGGTCTGCACGACATCGCCATACACGTCGATAACCAAGAGCACCTTCACGTAGCCGGACACGCCCATCTTCTTTGCCTTCTCGGGGAACTTGGGCTGGATTTCGCGGAGCACCTGGGCCTGTTCGTCCACCTCGCCCGCCTCGTACACCACGTTTTCCATGGAACCTGCGTCCACGACGGCACCATCGCCAGCATTGCCACGCGCCAAGGAAAGGTCCATCTGGAAATTCTGGCTGCGGCTCAGTCCCGGATGGCTCGAGATGCGGAACGGGTTCGGGTTCACGACAGTGCGTATAATCTTCTGCTTGACTTCCGGCTTCTTCTCGTTCACCAACACCTCGACTTCAGTCAACACCTCGAGCGGTTTTTCCGTCTTGACACCCTTGTCAAAGAACAGCGCGTTGATAACGGGAATGGCCAAGAAGAACACCCCGCTGACCACGAAGGAAAGGACCACCGCTATCGGGTAGCGGAAGTACCTAGCCAAGAAATCCGTGGGGGAAAAGCGCATTTATTCTTCCTTGTTCGCCGAAATAGAAACCTTGCGGACCTTCGCCAGGTTGCATTCGTCCAGAACATCTACCACACGGCCCGAAGGGGCGTCACGGTCGGACACGATAATCACGGGGCGGTCAGGCGCCTCCGCCGTCATCTGGCGAAGGACCGTCTGCAGCGTGGAAAGGTTCACCTGCGTCTCGTTGATATGGATAGTCCCCTGACGGGTAATCCCGATCAAGATGCTCTCCTTGGCGAGATCCTTCGCGGAACTCGCCTTCGGCTTGGTCACGTCCACGCCGGTCTCGCGGGTAAACGTCGAGGTGACGACAAAGAAGATAAGCAGGATGAACACCATGTCCAACATCGGGGACACGTCAATTCCGCCAGCCTCCCTGTTCCTTTTGCGAATAAAACTCATTGTACCTCCCTGGTGCCGTCAGCAAGCACCGCATCGGGTCCGAAATACCTGGATTCAAACCGGAGCGCCTCGCTCCACGCATGGTCCTCGACCTTTTCCACCTTGTTCATCAAAAAATTGTACGCGAGCATCAGCGGGAAGGCGACAAGCAATCCCGCCTGAGTCGTAAGCAGAGCCTCGGAAATGCCATCGGCCAAAAGCACCGGGTTTCCAAATCCGAAAAGCTGGATAGTCTCGAAAGTATGCACCATACCCGAAACCGTACCCAGAAGTCCAAGCATCGGGGCAATGGCAGCACATGTAGAAATCGTCTTGAGCGAACGGGACAGCCGTAGCGAAATATCGTGGCGCGTCGCATCCATGGCGTTACGCACGGCGACAGGCCCTTCGCTGCGGTGCTTGCGGATATCCTCGACAAGGGCAAGGAAGTAACCGAAACGGCGCTTGCTCAGACGCTTGACAGCCTCGTCCTCGCCCACCTTCTCGAGGTCCTTCCAGAAAGCCGATGAAGACTTTCCCTTCAGCATGAAGTAGAAGCCATAACGTTCAATCATCATAAACCAGCCGAACCACCCCAACAAGAATATCGGGGCGAGGACCCAGCCACCACGCGTGACTGTTCCCAGGGCAGTCTCGATGACAGAATATTCGGTCATCAGCGTTCCTTGATCCAGATGGCGTTCAACACGGCAAGGCCGGCCTTTTCCATACGGCCGCGCAGCGCATCGGCACGGTTCACCAAGAACGTATGCAGCAGCTGCAGCGGAATAGCCACGATGAGGCCCGCTTCCGTCGTCACCAAGGCGATGGAAATACCGCCAGCCAAAAGTTTCGGGTCGCTCGTTCCGTGCATCGTAATCACGTCGAAGAGTTCGATCATACCCATCACGGTACCCAAGAGACCGAGCAACGGAGCGGTCGCCGCAAACACGGAAATCCAGGAGAGAGCCTTCTCGATTTTCGGGACTTCGCCCGCAAAGAGTTCCTCGAGGCCCTTTTCGGCACTGGCTCGGCTCGGATAATTCTTAAGCAGGGCTGTACGGAGCACCTTGCCCACGGCTCCCCTCGCCGTCTTCGCCTGCTTGCGAGCTTCGTCCACATCACCAGCGGCAAGCGCCTTAAGCGCACGCCTGGCCGACATTCCACCAAAACTCATAATCATGAGCATCACGAAGCGCCACAGCACGATCAGGACGCCCAGCACAAAAATGGCGACAATCGGGTACATCAAGATGCCGCCATCCTTGAAGAACTGGACCAAATCCTCCTTCCAGCTCTTTTCCTGGTGGCTTGCAATCTCGGAAGAAAGTTCAGTGCTCAACAGCACGTCCACGGGAGCCATCACGTAGGCGGAGTCCGCAGCGGCGGCAAACGCCTTCGCCACCTGCCCCTTGACATCCGTACCCAGGTTTTCCTGCCAGCTGTAAGTACGGCTCTTTTCACCGGCAACCGGGAGCATCAATGCCGACGGGTGGAATCCGTTGATATCCGTGACAGTCGCCATCTGCATCGCATAAAGGCCGCCGAGTCGCATGCGGTCACCCTCGGCCACCGCCGTACCGAACAGGAGTTCGGCCTTCTCGTAGCGGACTTCACGCGTGAAGTCGAGTTCGGACTGGGCCACGGCGAACACGGAACGGGCAATGCGGAGCGGATCATCGCGGTACAGGCCCATTTCCTTCTTGACCTTGTTCATCGCCTCGGTACGTTCCGGCTGCTTGAAGGGCACGCCCTGTTCCTGGAACTTGGCAAGCGTTTCCAAACGTTCAGGCCCGACAGCCAAAGAAAGGTATTCGGAGCGGGCCGTCTCAGCCTGCTGCTTGATTTGCGCAAGGTCCTCACGGGCAACACGCACGTCTTCGAACAGGCGGGCGCGTTCCGACATCAGGGCGTCTACCTTTTCCTTGCTTTCCTGGTACCTTTCGTTAAACAGTTCGCGTTCCTGGTTGGCAGCTTCCCTGTCCTTCCAGCGGGCAGCGACTGCCATGTCGCGCTTCTTGCGGGCTTCTTCGAGGTCAGCCTTCGCACTGTTCAGTTCGGCACGCTTCTTGACTGCGTCAATATCGTTTTTCTGCTGCGCAAAAGAAATGGAGGGAGCGACAAACAATCCCAGTACAATCGCAGCGACTGCAGCAAATTTCATTTCGGAGAGTTTCATTTACTTGCCCTCCTTAGGAATGGAGACTGGAATGGAGACAAGCCTCGGAGCTGTCTTCCCTTCGGCCACCTTCATCACGTCCTTGAGAGCCGTTCTCATGGCAAAATCATCCGAGACATTGTTCCAGACAAAACCGCCGTCCGCAGTCCTCGACAGCCACAGCACGTCGTTGCCGTCGTTGCTCATGAACACCGAGGAAACCGCGCCATAGCGGAGGAATGTTCCCGGCACGTTGCGGGCGTTCACCTGAAGGAAGCCCTTGTACACTTCCGTCGTGTAACCTAGCCGGATACGGTCGTAAAAGATTTCAAGAGTGCGGTTGATTGCGTCGTCGGCATTCACGAACCCCTTGGAGAGCTGTTCGGCAATCTCGTGAATGCTCTTGACCACCTCTTCGTTCTTGTAGGGGAAGTCGGACTCAAACGCCGGAGCGAGGGAATCGATAACCTTGGCGAGCGATTCCTGATACTTCTGCTTGCGGCTTTCGTACCAGTGGATAGTCCCGGAGGTCTTCTGGCGGGCGTCATCCAGGTTCTTGATTTCAGCCTTGAGCGAATCGATTTCGGCAAGCAGGGCCTTGTTCTGGGCAGAGAGCGCCTGCACCTTCTTGCGGCCCACCTCGATGAATTCCGCGTGACGTTTCTTTTCGGCATCGTGGAGGCTCTTCTCGCGGGACGTTTCCAGCTCGACAGCCTTTATCTGCCGACGAATAATTTCTACGGTTTCCTGCGCAAAAGCAAAAACGCTGCTTAGGCACAAGCAGAGAAACAGTTTTTGGACAATGTGAAATTTCATAGTGCGAAAAATACAAAAAGAACCTCGGCCAAAAAAGCCGAGGTTTCAAAAAAGCAACGTTATCTTTGTAAATAAAGAAAATTATTACTTAGAATCCTTGAAATACTTCGGAGTATTCTTGCCGCCGCGCTTCTTGAGTTCCTTAATCAGGCGCGGATAGCCTTCGTTGGTCGCCCAGTCAAGCACAGAATAGCCCTGACCGCACTTGGCGTTCACATCGGCACCCTTGTCCAGCAGGAACACCATCGCGTCGTAGTTACCACTCTTGACAGTCCAATGGAGAGGCAGGTAGCCATCCGGGCCACGGACATCGAGCGGAGCACCCGCGTTGGCAAGCATTTCGAGCATATCAACATTGCCACGCTTAGCAGCAATCAGAACGGCGCTGCTCAAGCCGGCCGGGTCGGCACCTTCCTTCTTCAGCTGATCGAGAAGGATAGAAACCACTTCCTTGTTACCCATCATGACGGCGTTGTCGATAACCGCTTCGCCGTTGCTGTTGCGGACATCGGCCTTGGCGCCATGAGCGAACAGGTAGTTGAGCGACATGATGTTGCCCTTGTTCGCGGCGATAGCCACGGCATTGTTGCCATTGTCGGCAGCAGCGTCAATTTCGAACGAAGCCTGAAGGAACAACGTCATCTTTGCTGTATCGCCATTTGCAGCATAGGATACAAACTGGTTAGGCGTGAAGGGAATTTTCCTCTTGGTCAGTTCCTTGCGCACGGATTGCGGGTTATTCGGGTCCATCTTGTCATCGCATGCGGTCATACCGAGCAACAGGCTCAAAGCAAAAATGCCAACTAATTGTTTCTTCATATCAGCTCCAGAAGAATGGTTGTTATAAATCTAATGCTAAAACTACACTTTTTTTTCGGGAAATCGTACAGAAAAAAACAATTTACACCAAATTCTTTTTTCCGGTCCTTGCAAAAGTTGCCCACCCGTCGCCTTTGTTTACGAAAGTTTACGGATTTTTCACAATTTTAAGACGGTCTCCCGCCTTGACCTTGGTGTCCTTAAGTCCGTTCCAACGAACGATTTCCTCTATCGTTACCTTGTACTGGCGTGCGATATCCCAGAGACCCTCGCCCTTCTTGACCGTGTGGACGACTTCCCCGGGATTCGTCGGCGCAGAAGAATCATCATCGACTTCGCCCTGGACCCGGATGACCTGCCCCGGATGGATTGCGTTGGATGTACCCATGTTGTTCAGGCGGCGAATCATGTCGGTCGTCGTGGAGAACCGCCTGGAAATGCTGTACAGGTTATCGCCAGCCTGCACCGTGTACATTCCGTCCGCACTGGAGGCCTGAGCCTCGGAGGTCTGTGCAGTCCCTTTCTGCTTCTTGTCGGCCTTGGTGGCCTTCTTCTTGAGTTGCGAGAGGCTCGGAACAGCCAGCGTGTCGCCAACATGGAGACGCTTTGAGAAGCCATCGTTCGCATAGAGAAGCGAAACAACGGGTATGCCGAACAGCTTGGCGATAGATGCATAGGTGTCACCGGATTCAACCACGTACTTGTTCTTGAGCGGAACCTTGGTCGGAGTGACAGAAGCCGGTTTCAGTTCAGGCTTCGAGACAAACAACGTATCGCCCGACTTGATCATTGCACTTGCGCTCATCGAGTTCCAGGTGCGAAGCGATTCCTGCGAGACACCATACATGCGGGCCACGGAAGCGACATTATCCCCGAGCTTGGCCACGTAGATTTTCACCTTGGCGGGTTTCTTGCCCGAAGACTTTCTCGGCTTGACTTTCACAGGAATCAGCAAGTTGCGCCCCACACGAATTTTCGAATTCTTCATGTTGTTCGCCTGCTTGATTTCGGAAACCGAGATGCCGTATTTCCTTGCAATCATCCCCAGGTTCTCCCCTCGCCGCACCTTGTGGTGGGCCCAGCTGGAGAAGTTGTTCTTTTCCATCTTGTCGTAGTTGTCGACAAAGGCGGGACGCTTGCCCACAGGCAGGCGCAGCACGTAGGAACTCTTGTCCGGCGGGGTACACCACATCACGAGTTCCATGTTCAAGTCACGCAGGGTATCCTCGGGAACCTTGATGGCCTTGGCCACCTGCTCCAGCGAGAAGGAATCGAAAACGGTCACCGTGTCGTACTCCGGCAAATGCTGCTGAGTAACGGTCATCTCGTACTGTTGCGGGAAATGTCCAATCACCATGGCGGCCAAAATGCGAGGCACATAGCGCATGGTTTCCTTGGGAAGCGCCAAGTCCCAATAAGTTATCGCCTGGCTGGTATCGCGGGTCGTATCCGCCTTCATTTCGGCAATCAGGCGCCGCACGCGGCCTTCGCCACAGTTGTAGGCAGCCATCGCCAAGAGCCAGTCCCCGAACTCGTCGTACAGCCTAGAAAGGTACTTCGCCGCGGCATCGGTTGCAAGCACCGGGTTTCGGCGCATGTCCACCCAGAAGTTGACCTCAAGCCCGTAGCGCTTGCCCGTTTCGGGAATGAACTGCCACATGCCCGAAGCTTTCGCACGGCTGTAGGCCTTCACCTTGAATCCCGATTCCACGAGGGCCAGGTAAACCAGGTCCTTGGGCAGGCCGTTCTCGGCCAAGGCTGCGCTAATCAAGGAATCGTAGGCGGTCTTGCGGTTGAGCGAGCCCTCCGTAAACGAGCGGGCCGTCGTCGTCATGTAGAATATTTCCTGTTGCACGCGCTCATTGAATTCAACGGGAAGCGTGAACTGTCTTACATCCACAGTATCCAGGAAATTCTCGATAACCTGTAGCGAAGCGCTGTCAGCCTCGTTTTCGTCCAGGTCGTCAATGCCTTCGATGGCCACCTCGTTCTTGAGGTACGTCTCTTCCGTCTTGCCCGCATCGCCGAGGTTGGGGTACACCTCGTCCATGGCGCTCAAGATACGCTCGGGCATTTTAACGCGGTAAAGGGAATCCTCCACCTCGGAAACGTTCATGTAAAGGGTATCAAATTTTTCGGCAACCAGCTGATTCAGCGACTGCTCGAAATAATGCCGGGCCAGGCTCCATTCCTGGTTTTCCATGGCCTGCAAGCCATACTGGTAATACTGCCACGACGGACGAATCGCAAGCGAATCCGAGACCTTCTCCCTCAAGGCAAGCTCGGCAAAAGACTTGGGATCCGTCTCCACGGGAGCGTTCCCCTCCAACACGGAAGTGGAAGTCTGACGCGGAGAACAGGCGACAACTAGCGTAGCCAGAACGGCCACGACTACGAAATCAAGAAAGCGAGACCAGGAAATCACTGGTCGTAGTCCAGATCCTCGGCATAGTCAGACCAGATCTGGTCCCTCTTGAAAGAAGGCTGGTCAAAGTCGACTTCTTCGTCGAGTTCTTCTTCTTCTTCCTCTTCTTCCTCAGTTTCTTCTTCATTCGGGAACGGGACGGTGGCATCAAAGCCATCTCCCTTCGGACGTCTACCGCAATAGTAAGCAAAACTCATGTAGTTTTCCCTTCCTTTGTGTTAATGCAAGACTCGTTCAATACCAAACCAAATAACCCCGCACAGCGCAAACGCAGCCACAATCTGCAGCAAAATCAACCAGTTGTTGATTTTGTAAGCCTTTTGTGACTTCCTGTGCCAAGCCGGACGACCGGTATTGGAATATCGTTCTCTTACCACGAAATGGAAATATACACATAATCTGAAAAAAACAAGTGGTTTGGCAAAAATATTTTTAATTTCTATGGTGATTTATGAAAAAAACGCTCCTGGTCCTATTTTCGTCCGCAATTTCCCTGTTTGCACAGACAGGAATATCCAAGAGTGCGGATGGGATTAGGGTCCCCTCGGCGTTCACATTGGGGCAGGGCATACTATACACCTCCTTCGGATTCGAGACCGTCAGCGATGGCGAACCCCTGACCCTTGGCGGATACTATACCGACGAATCCGGAAAACAAGTAAACATCGACAAAAACGCGGCATCCTCGACATTTTCGGGATTTGTCTCTTACGGAGCGCTCGACTACCTGGAAATCGGACTGTACTTCCCGGTCCACTACGATGGCGACGTAGGCACAACCGAACTGGACGGTACGGCAGCGGGCGACCTCCAGTTCTACATCAAGGGGAGCATACCGACGGGCATTCCCGTACAGCTCGGAGGATCCCTTGAGCTCTACGCCCCCAGCGGCAGCGAATCCAGCGGTTTCAGACCGAGACATGTCTGGTACATCAAAAGCGAAGAGGAAACCTTTGCCTACACGGCCGGATCCTGGTCGATGGCTGCAACGCTATATGCGACAGTCCACAATTTCAGGCTCATCCACTGGAACAACTACATCGGCTTCCACAAGAGCATGAGCAACAAGGACATCACGATGCTCTGGGGCTCAGGCCTTTACGCCTTCCCCCAAAAGATGCTCAGCCTCTCCTTCGAGCTTTCCGGCGAGACTCGGCTTTCCAGCAAGGAACTCGACACAGCCCCGCTTTACGACCCGCTGCGGTTCACTCCCGGCCTGCGACTGCACCTCCCCGGCCAGGCGGACCTCGCCCTGGGAGTCGACATCGGGCTCGGCTTCGTGAAGAAAGTCAAGGAAAAACACGGCCTGCCGGTCACGAGGGAGACCGACAACGGGACGATCGAATACCGCGTAGCTGGACAGCCCAAGATTGGCATATCGTTCAGCGTAAACAAGGCATTTGACTTCAGCTGGAAGGATTCCGACCACGACGGCATCATCGACCGCATGGACCTTTGCCCGGGATCCGCACTGGGCGTCGCGGTAAACCAGCGTGGCTGCCCTGTCGACGAAGACAGGGACGGCATCCTGAACATCGTCGACGATTGCCCCGGCACACCGAGCGGGGTCTACGTGGACTACAGGGGCTGCCCCATCGACAGCGACCAGGACGGCATCCCCGACTACCTGGACATGTGTGACAACACGCCCCTTGGCACCGCAGTGAACAAGAAAGGGTGCACACTCGACTCCGACGGCGACGGCGTCCACGACAACGCCGACAAGTGCCCGAAGTCGATTCCCGGCGAACGCGTCGACAAGGACGGTTGCCCGCTGGACGAAGACCACGACGGCGTGCTCAACGAGAACGACCAGTGCCCAGGCACGCGCAAGGGTCTGGCCGTCGACCTTTCCGGTTGCCCCCTGGACTTCGACCACGACGGAATCCCCGACAGCGAGGACAATTGCCCGAACAGCGTAGAAGGCGAACTGATTGACGAGCACGGATGCCCGCTCGACTCGGACCAGGACGGCGTCCCGGACTCCAAGGACCAGTGTCCGGAGACCCCCAGCGGAATGAGAGTCGGCATCAACGGCTGCCCGGCCGACCGCGACCGCGACGGCGTCCCCGACTATCAGGACAAGTGCCCCAACACGCAACCGGGCATTCCCGTCGATTCGACCGGCTGCAACCGCGACACCGACCAGGACCATGTTCCCGATTACCTGGACAAGTGCCCTGGCACGTTCCCCGGAATCAATGTCGACGGCTCCGGCTGCCCGACCAACAACAAGTACAGCCTGGACGCCATAGCCAAAAGAGTGCAGTTCATCTCGGACGGCGGCACAAGGCTCACCAATTCAAGTTTCACAGCGCTGAACGACATCATTTACTTGATGAGGCGGTTCGATTTCAAGCTTACCGTAGTCTGTAGCAACCAGACACAAGCAAACAACATCGTCGAATACATGGAATCCAAGGGATTCCACGAAGAAGACGTGACGGTACAAATAAAGCCGGGAAGCGCAATTCGATTCTTGCGCACCCCGGCAAACTAATCCCGAATCTATCGGGAAATCACCGAAAGGCTATTCCTTGTTCGTAATCGGGCGCTTGTAGCCGAACGGCTTGAGCAGTTCCTCGGTCACGCGACGCTTGGCCCCAATCTTTCCGGAAGATTCGGAGTCGTCCACCGGAGGCAGAGTGCAGCGGAGCGTGCTGTGCATGTTGACTTCCGTCTTGTACACGTAGGCACCCGTAGCGAGGAGCTTGCCATCCTTGGTCTTCAAGTTACCATTTGCGTCAGGCTTGAGTTCCATGGCCATGGCAAGCATGCCGGATTCATCCACATAGTCCGGGTCATCCAGATCCAACGAGAACGTGAACTTGTCCACATACTGTCCGAGGTTCGTAAAGACCCAGACATCGATAACCATAGTCGTTATGTAGAGGTTCGCCTTGCTGTAGTCACCCGTCAAAGACTGGACAAACTCCGCCGTGCAATACTCGTGGACATATTCATCCACCGTCATCTTCCGGCTCTTCTTGGCATCGACACCATCCAGAGCGATGATCCCGTCGCTGTTGATAATATCATCGAGAGTTGCAAGCCCTTGGACCGCGTTGACGACAGGAAGCTTGGCATCGATAAGGAGCGTCGGGCCAAGATGTCCCTTGAGTCCCGGATAAGGTTCCTTGCCGGAGCCCTTCTTCGTCTTCATGTCACCGCCGATAAGCACTTCCTGCTCCACGCCCTCGCGTGCATTGAAGATGCTCACGGCAAAGTTTTCACCCTTCTTCGGAGGCCTGGTGCCATAGTACTTGGCCACCTTGTCCTCGTCGATGACAGTCACAGGCTTTTCGACGGAGATTTCAACATCCTTTATGCCCTTGACGACAACGATGACAACAGCGGAATCCGTATTGCCGGCCTTGTCGCGATAGTAGCGCACAATGGCGTTCGTCCCCTTCTGGAGACCCTGGGTCACCAACGTATCCTGGATAACGCCGTCTACAGTCCACTTCACGTCGACAAAGTTGGCATGGAGCACCTCGCCATCGGTGGGATAAAGGATTTCGACCTTCGGGGGCGCCTTATCCAGCACCATGTACAGGGACCGGTTCGAAGTATTCCCATACTTGTTCGTATAGGAGTAGCTGACATGGAAGCCGGCATTGCCTTCGCTATCCCTTGCGAATCCGCCCTTTTCATCGACATTGTAAGTGATATTGATGGAGTTGTCGTTAGAATCCACATAGTCATACGAGACGGTGTAAGTCGACCCGTTTGGACCTTCAATCAGCTTGCCCGTAGAAGCGTCCGCGCGATAAGAAATCGTCACGTCCTTGCCGCCCACAGCAAGCGTATAAGAGACCTTGATTTCCTTCTTGCCGCTTTCGCCCTTGACCAGTTCTCCCTTGAAGTCGGTGTAGTACGTAACGGTAACCGGAGTACCATTTACGATTTCCGTGTAGGATACTTCCATCACTTCTCCGTTCACCTGGAGCACCTTCTTGTTTTCGGTAGCGTTGCGGTCCAGGGTCAGGTTGGCCTCGACAATCTTGTTCATCGTCTTCGTAAACGTTGCCGGAGAAATATTCACAGAATCCAGTTCCAGCTTCACGGTAAAGGTATCCAGCTTGGAGGAACCCGGATCCTTGACAGAAACAAAGACTTCGTTCTTCTTGTTGTTCACGTAGTATGCGGTATCGCCCTCATCCTTTTCCTCAACAACAGTGAATATATTGGAAGCCTTGACATCCTTATCCTTTGTAGAGACCGTAACCTCGGGCGAATCCGAGTTCACATAAATAATGACCGTATCGGCACCGCCATGGTTCTTCTTCGGATCCTTGAACTTCTTGATGATGATGTTCTTCCCGTCCGTCAGTTCCTCGGTACCGTAGCGGGTCGTGCCGTCTTCGGTCCATTCGAGGTCGATGGAGTAGCGGTTCGTATAGATGGTATCCGGCATCAGCCACACGGAATCCGGGGTTTCGCCGCGGGTAATGACGACCTTCGACCATTCCTCGACATCCTTGACCTTGATCGTGATGTCGTTCGTGTCGGAGAATTCACCATCCGTGACGGCAACCTTGAGCACGTAGATGGAATCCAGCTCGTAGTCGAGCGAATCGATAAGCTTGATGGTACCATCCGTCAGCACCTCGAACCCGACGGTCTTGGTGAGCAGCTTGAACGTGTGACGAGTGAACTGTTCTGCCGTATCCAGGTCGTTGGCAATGATGGTGCCGATAGTTGTACCAATCTTTTCGTCTTCGCGAACAGTGAACGTCTGCGGCGGAAGCTCTACAGGCTCGTTCACGTCGGTAATCTTCACGGTAATCAGCGTATCGCTCGAACCGCCATGTTCATCGAACACGGTCACCACGAACGAGAGCGAATGCGTCTTTTCGTAGTCGAACGCCGTGCTATCCTTCACCTTTATCACGCCATCCTTAGAAACGGTAACGTACTTCACGTTGGACTTGAGTTCGTAGGTGAACGTCGAATCGTTCTGGTCCTCATCCTCTGCCGTCAGCTGTCCGATGACATAACCCTTCTTCGGGTTCTCCGGGAACTCGTAAGTGTCATCCGAAGTGAAGTAGGGATTGTCGTTCACGTCTCTCACGTAGATCGTCATCGTCGCCGTGTCGGTCAACGACGTATCGGCCTTGTCGATAACCTTCACCTTGACGGTGTAAACGGAATCCTCGTTATACTTGAGCACAACGCGATTCTGGACAGTACCATCGCTCTTGATGATAAACTGGGCCGTATCGCCATCGATAGCGACATACTTGTGCTGTATGAACCTTGTGGCAGTATCAAGATCGGTTGTGAGCGAGTCCAGTTTACCGAACGACGTTTTTACCGGAACCTTTTCGTCCACATAGAACGACCCCTGCGCAAGCGAAGGCGTCTCGTCCACGTCAATGACATTGATGATCACCGTCGCCGTGTCATACAGGTAATACTGGGCACCGGCGGGGTTGTTGTCGCAAACCACGACCGTCACGGCGTACTCGTTCACCTTTTCAAAGTCGAGCACCATGGCGTCTTTCACGGTAATCTCGCCCGTCGTCGGCGAAATCTCGAAGAGCTTGCTCGTATCCTCGGGCATCGAGAACGTGAGCCTATTCAAGCAATCCGTGGCAGAGCATGTCGCAGAAACCTTGCCGGCCAAAGCGTCCTTCGGATTATTCTCCTTTACACCGCGCTGTTTGCCGTTTTTAAGAACAAGGATTCGTTTAGTCGTGTCATTGCCCGGGTCAGGAGGAATGACAATCTTCGGGCCGTCATCTTCATCGATAACATTGATGGTCACCTCGGCCTCGTCGTAAAGCACTGTCTTGGAGGAATCGACAATTCTTACCTTGAGCGTATGCACCTTATTGACTTCGTAGTCTATCAATGCATTTTCCTTGACGGTAATCATGCCATCGGTATCGATTTCAAAAAGCGCCGTATCACCGTCGATAGCGATGCTGATGTCGTGCTTATAGAAATCCTTTTTCGTATCCGGATCGGTCCATTTCAAGAGACCGACGAACGTGCCTCCATCAGCATTTTCCTTGACAGAGAATACAGCATTCTTGGCCACGGGAGCTTCATTCACGTCAATAACGTTAACCGTGTACGTCTTTTTCACCGGTGAAGGGACCTTGCCATCTGTGACCGAAACCTGGACCGTGAAGGAAGAATTCGTCTCGTAGTCAACAGACGTATTCGGCTTGAGATAAAGGTTGCCTTCATCGTCAATTTCAAAAATATTCTTGCCTGTACCGCCCACAATTCGTAGAGTAAGAGGATCGTCGTCCTCGTCCGTAGCGACAATCTTACCGGCAGTATCTCCGGGCACATTTTCTGTAACCTTTAGTTCATCGTTATTTTTCAAAACTGGAGAATGGTTATCAGCATCCTGAATCATCAACGGCAAACACACACCATCATTGATGTCTGTCGGGTAATTGCCCTTAATTATGGCGCCGCTCAAGTTCGAAATGCAAATGTAGAACCATTCATCCCCCTCGACGACACCGTCCTTGGCAACTCGTACCCAGGCCTTGTAAACACTGTCCGTCGGATAAAGGCTGTCCGCATGGATCAAGACGCTATCTATTCGCGAGCCACTCGTCGCACCGCAACGCGGCATATCAGCGGGAGAAGCATCCTTGATGTCTTCGGGTTCTGCGAAATTGAACCCAGCCGAATCTTTAGCAGGAGTCTTAAAGCAATAGTTAAAGCGAACGTCCGTCTGCGGAGCCTTGTCCAACTTGATATCGATGGGGACAAGCTTGTCGTTTTCTTTATAGGAGCCACGAGCCAGTGCACCTGGGTCTATCTTTGGTGGATTGAACGGAACGAAGATAAAACCGGAACCATCAAACTGGGAATCAATCAATATTCTTTTTGCAAGCAACTGTCCCGCCAACGTCATGTGCTGCTTCACATGAATAGTGCCTTGCGATATGAATGTTCCTTGAATAGAGTCTGTGGGATTAAGAGCATCCCATACCATATCATTTTTTGAGAAGAACAGCAAATTTCCCGTATACTTGTCGTTCTGTATAGCCCTGTATGAACTATCATAATTGCCATTTGCAACCGGTTTAATTATCCACTTAAGACTATCTGTATCGTATTTTGCATAAGTTGTATCGTCCGACATATACACAATCTGAATGTGCGAAAATGAATTAACTTTAAAATTCCCATCAATGAATATACGAGTCAATCTTCCCGTAGAAGGCATGCGTATTATCAAGTGATTTTGATTCAATAGACTAAAATCCATAATATGCAGGTCGTACACATCAGCATCGCGTTCTTCTGCGTTTTCTTTGTCACTGGGCGGCACATCAATATATCCGGTAGTATTATTTATGCAAACACTTCCTTTGCGAATGCCAGCGGGATTAGGGCAGTTATAAATAATGCTATTTCCAATGGGCGGCAGAAGTGAATCGATTACTACAGGAATTGTAAGGTTCGTCTTAACCTTAGGGACAGAATCTCCGCAATTGCTATATGACAAATAACCAGAAAAATGCCTTTTATCAGGAGCAACCGCGTTCACAAATCTGGAAGCATTGCCCGTTATCGATTTAGCAATACAAATATCTCCATTCACAGCATTTGTCGGATTGAAATTGCCGACAGAAACATCTCCTAAAACACGCATCGGGCCTGTGATTATAGTATCCTGACCATCCGTGAATGTAACATCTCCACCAATCAATATCGGGCCACCAACACGATGCCATTCATTAGCCAAAGACCAGCCCCCCGCAGCAGTACCAAACCAACCCGTCTTATCGGGAATATTAATATCTCTTCCCAAAAACGCAATTGTATCCTGGCCAAATATCTTGAACTTCATCAAGTAATCCCATTCGGCCTTGTGTTTCGCTAAAACATCAGTCGAATCAAGAGACCCACTAATATACGGGAAATACAACGGATAAAAATTATACTCGGGAGGCACGTTGGCAGCGAACGCATTGCCAAACAAGCACGACACCAGGATGCCGAACAGAAGCGCTATGTTTAGTTTCCTCTTACCCATAATAACCTTCCAAAGTTTTTTTGTTCCGGTCGTTTCCATATTCCAATTTGGAATACATAAAATTTACAAATCCCATTCATCCCATACCAAAAATAAAAAAAATTCCCTTAAAACGAAAAGAGAATCTTCATTTCGTTTAATTTTATAAACAAAAATCACGGGTTTTTAGCCACCTATTTTTTACAAAAGCCCAAAGTAAAAAATTTTTTCATCATTTTTGGCCAAAAAAGGGTTATATTCGCCCGCCAAAAGAAAAGACCCGGAAAATCCGGGTCTTATTCCTTTTTGGAGCAAAAATCAGCCAACAATCACTTTTTCTTCATCGGCGGACGCTTGTAACCGAACGAGCGCAGCTTATCTTCGCTCACCTTGCGCTTAGCACCCTTCATATTCGCCTCGGGCATGTCTTCCGAAATAGGCGGCAACGTACAGCGGAGGCTCGTCTTCATAGTGACCTCGGTCTTGTACAGGTAAGCTCCCGTTCCAACAATGCGACCCGTCTTCGTATGCAGGTCTCCATGGGCATCGGGTTTCCATTCAAAGGCCATCGAGAGCATGCCGCCCTTGTTGACGTAATCCGGATCGTTCAGGTCAACGCTGAAGGAGTAATCGTCAACAAAGGAGCCCAAGTTCGTAAATATCCAGATATGGACAGAAACAGTCGTATTGTAGAGGTTGAGACGGCTGAGGTCGCCCTTGAACGATTCCTGGAACTCCTCAGTACAGTATTCCGCGACATATTGCGACGGAGCCAACTTCTTGCCACCCTCGGCATCTACGCCGTACACGGACACCAGTCCATCCGCCGAGACGATGTCATCAAAGGTAGCCAAGCCACCGACATTGCTCGCAACAGGCATCTTCACATCAATGGTCACCGTCGGACCAAGATGGTCGTCCTTGCCCGGATAAGGTTCCTTGCCGGAGCCGTCACGAGTCTTCATGTTTCCGCCAATAAGGACTTCTTCCTCGGCATCCTTCGCATTATTGAAGATGCTCACGGCAAAGGTCTGATTCTTTGAAGGGGCCTTAGCATCGCTGTAGTAGTCCTTGACACGGTCCTTCGACATCACCGCGACAGGCTTTTCCACATTGATGTCCAAATCCTTTGCATTCTTCAGCACCACGACCACCGAGGCGGAGGCTTCGTTGCCCGCCTTGTCGCGGTAGATACGCACGATGGCATTCGAACCCTTGACCAGGCCCTGCATGTTCAGCGTATCCTGCTTCACGTCGTTCACAGTCCAGATGACCTCCACGAAGTTCGTGTGGACCTTGGATTCGTCTTCCGGACTTTCGATGACGACAACCGGCACGATGGTATCGAGCACGACAAAGGCCGACCGACGGCTCGTGTTGCCGAACTGCTTGTTGGTGTACTCGTAAGTGACTTCGAAGCCGACATTGCCTTCCTCGTTCTTCATGACCTTGCCCTTGGGGCTCACGAAGTACGAGATGTCGATAGTCTTCCCAGCCTTGTCGGTATAGGGATAGGTCACGATGTAGGAGCCACCGTTCCACTGTTCGATCAGTGTACCCGTTATGGCATCGGCCTGGTAGGACACCGTTATCTTGTTGCCCTTGTTATCCTTCGATTCGAAAGAAACTGTCATGACTTCCGTGCCAGCAGCATTCTTAACGACATCGCCCTTAGAGTCCGTGTAATAAGAGACCGTCACCTTTTCCCCGGCCACCGTGGTCTTGTAGGTGACAAGGATGAGGCTATCGTTAGCGTTCACCTTCGTGGCAGGAGTCGAGGGATTCAAGTCAAGCATGAGATTCGCATTGACGATTTCACCCATCTTCCTATACACGCTCTCGGCAACGCTCAACGTATCCAGTTTTGCGTTGATAGACAGCTTCTGTTCGGCATAGTTGCATGTGGAATCTGTATACGTGGCATCGAGAATCGGTTCTCGTATCTCGACAAGAAGCGTATTTTCGGTCTTGTTCACGTAGTACGAGGTATCCGACGCCGGGACCTGTTCCACGATGGTATAGATGTTGTCGGCCACGACCGGAGCCACCTCCACAGAGACCTTCACTTCCGGCGTACGCGTGCAGACAAAGATGACGATAGTGGCGACAGTGCCGTGGTCCTTCGTCTTGTCGTAGTAGGTGAGAGTCACCGTGTTGTACCCTTCATGCAGGTCTGTCACAAGCGTGTCGGGCTGCGGGATGCCGTCAGCAGTCCAGGAGAGGTTGATCTCGGTCCTGTTGATATAGAGAGTATCCTTCGGGAACTCCCAGACCGTATCCTTCGTTTCGGCCCTAGTAACGATAATCTTTGAAGTTTCCACTTCATTGTCGATTATGATGATGACCCTAGCAGTATCCTTGTTGCCGTCAGAATCCTTGACCTGTACATACAAGGTATCGAACTTGTCTGCCTCGTAGTCCAACACCACCTTGGTGGTAATGACACCGGTGCTATCGTCAATGTCATACTTTTTCGAATCGCCGCCGATAATCTTGAGCTTGTTGTTGAGGAAGTCCAGGTTCTTGTCCTCGTCAAGTACAGGCAAGCGGTCGACAACGGTGCCTATCGGCTGATTTTCCAGCACATGGAAAATCGTGTCGTGAATCGCCGGAGATTCGTTTTCGTCAATCACGATAATGGACACAACGGTCGAATCGTCATCGGTCCCGTTGGAGCACTTCACGAAGAAGGCGTAAGACGGCTGGGTTTCAAAGTCCAGAGCAGAATTCAGGAGAATGCTCGTCGTATCGAACCTGAACGTGGTACCCGCATTGCCGGAAATAATCGAGCAGCTCAAGGTGCCCGGGATTCTCATGTCATCCAGCATCCCGACAAGCGTATCAATCGGGGCATTTTCCCTAATCGTGAACTCAACGTTTACGACGTTGATTTTCATCTTCTTGCCCCTGTCGCAGATATCCGGGGCATCGACCTTGCAGAGATCAAAGCCAATGCTCGCATACGGAGTGCCGTAGGCATCCTTGACCGGAGTAAAGACCAGCCCAGCAATGACACCAATCTTCGGATCTGCAGAACCCGGCAAAGCCTTGATGGTATCGCCCACCGCCACGGTATTGCCGTTATATGTCAGAGTGCCTGCAGCGGGAACACTCTTGATGACCACATTGTAGGTCTTCATCGGAGTCACTCCGTCAGGACCATATGCGGGGAACGAAGTGATGGTCAGCGACTCGTTCACCTTGGAAGACACCGTCGTATCTGCCGAAACCGGTTTCTTGTCGTTGTCCACGATGATGTATTTCATCGAATAGGTGGCATCGGCATCGCGGTCTCCGGTCGGGGTGATGGCCGCAGTGAGATTAAAAATCTTGATATAGACGACTTCGTCATCTTCTTCGTACGGGTCATCAAATGCGTGGAAGATGATGGGATTCTTCAACTTTGTAGAGTTTTGCTCGAACTCGGCCTGGGCCGTATCCCTGCCGCAAAGCGGAATACTGTTCAGCGTAGAGGGCAAGACATCGTTTACGTTTGCCTTTATGCAGTTTTCATCGTCCTTGTAGCCGTTGCAGGAGTTTGCATCTTGCAAGGAGAAGCAATAGTTGAACGTAACACGGGTCGGCGGATTTTTGGAAAGAGTGAGTTTAACCGTATCGCCCTCGACTTCGTTGTCTTCGTAAGCCTTGGAAGTGACGTCCAATTTGATTACAGGCGGCCTGAACGGAACATAGCGGAAGTCGCCAGCCCTGAAGTCTGCGTCAATGTGAACTTGCTTCGCCAGCAACTGACCCGCAAAGCGGTAGTGCTGCATGAAGCTAATTGAACCTCCTGAAATATAGGTTCCTTGGTAAACGCATTCACATGCAGGGAAATCGATACTTTCCTTTGAATAAATCAAAAGATTACCCGCATAATTTGCATTAGACACAACACCATTCTGGTCCATCATCACAATATTATGCTCACTAGCCTCCGTCTTCAAGGCTTTGTTAATAAAAATGCGAACATAGCGGTTATAAGGATTATTGAAATAAAGAGTTTTTCCACTTACGTCTTTAATATCCATATACCCATCAACAAAAATGTCATAAAAATCATTAGAACCTGCAGGAATATCGATAATGACACCATCAGTACCGGGAGTCTTTTTGTTAAATAGCCAATCACCGGCAATTGTTGTGTCAAAATTGTAATTCACATCAAATAAAGGAATATCCAGATCCTTGTCAATTGTGGGAAGGCTGGAACTGTTGCAATCTACAGTCGCATGGCCTTTTGAGAAAGCGTCACTCGTGTATTCATATGTATTAACGTCGCTACAAACTGTCCCGTGCCAAACTACTTGGCCAGCAGCATTTGAACTAATTCTTATCGCTCCGCCAAAATGACTAGGACCCGTCAAAATCGTATCTTTTCCATTATCCTGACGACCATCATACTCTCCCCCAAAAGCGAGAGGGCCTCCAATAGTGTGGTCCGTATTCCTCAAGGAAAAATTGCCCTTAGCACTACCCGTATAGCCAACAGAATCATCCATATAGATGTCGTTATTGTAAAAAGCAACACCATATTGACCTTGAAATCCAGTACCCCAAAGTTTGTACTTGATAAGCTTCTGCCACTCAGCCTCTTGCTTGGCATCATCGGTTTTCTCGATGTAACTGAAGTAAAATGGGCTTATTTCCGAGGCGACGGCAAAATTTGCTGCGAAAAGAGCAAATAGAATGAACAATGCCTTACTAAAAAAAGCCGGTATGTATTTTTGCCCAACCATGTCGAACTCCCGGAAGCCACCCTTCCACTGATTAAATTCTAAAAACGAAAAAAAGTCAGCCCCTTTTTCCCATAAACTTGATATAAATATAGTTACTATTTGTTTACAAATCAAGCGTTATGAGAAAATTTGTATTTTTTATCATCAAAAAATCGCAAAAAAATTGTTTTTAGGGCAAAAACTAACTATATTTGGTGTTCCTAGGCCCTGCGCAATGACTATTTGCGGGCAAATCGCCAGGGCGAAAGCAGCAACGGACTTGCGAATTTTTATGTGCTCAGGTAGCCTAGGATTTTTTTTTGCAACCCACGGGTTGCTTTTTTTTATCCAACCACCAGCCTCCCTAGAATCCCCCTAGATCCTAGCCCCTATTCTCTATGCTCCTTTGGACCATCCGACACAGCAAGCCATACAATCCCAAGGACGTCTGCTACGGCAGGCTCGATTTTGACGTATCACCCACTTTTCCGCAGGAATCCGACGATGCCATCAAGGCATTCCTTTCGGCCGGTCCCAAGCCAACCAAGCTGTATTCCAGCCCCCTCCTGCGCTGCATGCGACTTGCCGAAAAGGTTTCAAAGGCAACGGGACTTGATATCGAAAAGGTGGACGCCATCCAGGAAATCAACTTCGGTTCATGGGAAGGCCAAAAGCTGACAGCCGTCCCTAGGGACGAGATGCACGCATGGTTGAAGGACTTGCGCGGGTTCCGCTTCCCGGGCGGCGAGAACTTCTACGACATCGACAAGCGCGCCGGGGACTTTCTCGACAGCCTCCCCGACGACGGGGAATTCCTCTGGATAAGCCACGCGGGCGTCATCGCCGCCATCATGCACTCGCGGTGCGGCCTGCCCGACGACCGGTTCGTCGAGGGAGAATTCTCGTACACCATGGTTTCGCGATTCGAGTTCACGCGAGACAGCGAAGGCCACTACAAGGGGACCTACACCAAGATCCACGACGGGATACAGATGCCGCCGTTAGTGATGGGGGATTAGGGATAGACGAGAGGGAGTAGGAAGTGGGTTTGTCATTGCGAGCTACACTTACTCCAAGCAAGTGCGGGAGCCAGGCGAAGCAATCTCTAGCTTAAGGATCTAGAGGCTAGGATCTAGGGAGAAATATCACGGCTTCGCCGTCTTATATTGACGCACGAAGTGCGTGATTCTTTTCACTAGCCTCTAATCTCTAGTCTCTATTCTCGGGCCCCGAGCCCCGAACCTAAAAATCAAACGTGAACACGGCTTGGGCACCGCCGGTACCCAAGTTGGGCAACAGGGCCAAGTGGACGGGATTGTCGAAATCGCTCAGCAAGGCATCGACGACAGCATCGCCCATGGAATACAGATAAAGCAGGGCCATCGCCCAGATGTACTGGTTACGGTTCTTGCGGTAGTAGGTGACCCGTTCCACAATTTTATCATAGTCCTCAGGTTCGACATCTTCGCGTTCCATAAAGTGCTTACGCCCCAGGTAGTACTCCACCATG
The DNA here is from genome assembly GCA_017412605.1 of Fibrobacter sp. GTDB lineage: Bacteria > Fibrobacterota > Fibrobacteria > Fibrobacterales > Fibrobacteraceae > Fibrobacter. Next base: position 315,635 of record JAFPWY010000009.1, read on the forward strand.
TTCTGCGAAGTCCAGACACTCGTGGAAGCACCGATAATGCTCATGTAGAGCAGGCCCGCCTTGCCGAACTCCCCGTTGTACATCTGTCCAAAGCCAGGGATTATCGCCAGCAGCAAGGCCTTTTTCATGCTCCGCTGTTCAACGCTCCTGTAGTGGTTGTTGTACCAAATGCCAAAGGCATCGAACATTCCATACAAATGAAGGCCGTACAGCCAAGCAATTTCAGCCTTCCGCAAGTCCTCCTGTTCCATTTTCTTGTCGCTCAGGGCTCGGACACGGTTCACGTAGTCCATGCGCTGTTCCTGATAATACTTGATGCTGTCACGGTTCGGCGCAGTCGCCAGCAGCCTTGAAAAATACGCCACGGAATCCTGGAGCGGCCTCGCCTGCTCGTAGATGCGGTCTCGTTGCCAAGACTTGTTGAAGAACACCTCGTACACAAGAAGGGCTTCAATTCCGGTTATAAAGCCGCCACGGACATAATGGCCCGTGTAATACTGGCCACCCCCCGGGAAAATGCTGAGCAACATCGTGTAGAGAAGCGAGTTGTGCTCGGTCGGCACGTCCCATTCGTTGACGGGAAGCGAGTCAATTTCCGGTATGCCGGTCTTCCCCCTCTGCACGTAGACGTCGTCCGCAAGCGCAGGAACGCAAGCGAATGCCGCAAAAAGGATGGATATGAGCAACAACCGTAGCTTCATCGCGTTCAAATATAAAAAAACTAACCTAAAACGATAGGTGCAGGCCGGGTCTTGCTATATTTTTTGATAGATTCCTGTTAGTTGTCATTTTTTGACATCATTTCTTTTTTAAATTAAGGACATGAAAATGAACGACACAACAAATTCGCACGAAGACCTCCGGGCTCAAATCCACGACCTGGCAGTCGCCATCAAGGCGGCTCTCATCGAGCGGGGCGAGATGATGGCCACGGCAGAATCCTGCACCGGCGGGCTCGTGGCGAGCAGCATTGTCAACGAGGCGGGCTCCTCCGCCATTCTGAAGGGCGGGATCGTCGCCTATCAGAACGAAATCAAGACAAAACTGCTCGGTGTCCCCGAATCCACGCTCGAAGAGCACGGGGCTGTCAGCGCGGCGACGGTCGAGGCCATGGCCTCAGGAGCCCTCCGCCAGTTCGACTGCGAATGGGCCGTTTCCACCTCCGGAATCGCGGGTCCTGGCGGAGCCACCCCCGGGAAACCGGTCGGAACGGTTTGGATGTGCGTCGCCAACCAATGTAAAAAAATCAGCTTTTGCGAAATATTTTCGGGAAATCGGGAAAAAATCCGCGAAAAAAGCGTCTATACAGTGTTGAGCAAGCTGCTTTTTGAGATAAATAACCAAAAAAGCACTTGCACAAAAGAACACTAGTTGTTATATTTAAACAAGAAACCAAAAACACAGGACACTAACTATGGCAAAAAAAACAAACCCCACCAGCAACCTTTCCGCCGATAAAGCCAAGGCCGTCGAGGCCGCAATCGCCCAAATTGAAAAGAACTACGGTAAAGGTTCCATCATGGCTCTCGGAAGCCAGCCAGTCCAAGACATTCCCGTTATCCCGACCGGGTGCATCCAGCTCGACATGGCACTCGGCGTGGGTGGTTTCCCCCGCGGCCGTATTATCGAAATTTACGGACCCGAATCCTCCGGCAAGACGACACTCACGCTTCATGCCATCGCCGAAGCCCAGAAGCTCGGTGGCGTCGCCGCCTTCATCGATGCCGAACACGCCTTTGACGCCGTGTACGCCCGCAAGCTGGGCGTCGATATCGAATCGCTTCTCGTCTCGCAGCCCGACACCGGCGAGCAAGCCCTCGACATCGCCGAGACCCTCGTCCGTTCCGGCGCAATCGACATCATCGTCATTGACTCTGTGGCAGCCCTCGTGCCCCAGGCCGAAATCAACGGCGAAATGGGCGATAACCATGTGGGCCTGCAGGCCCGCCTCATGAGCCAGGCCCTCCGCAAGCTCACCGGTATTCTCTCCAAGTCCAACACCTGCATGCTGTTCATCAACCAGCTCCGCATGAAGATTGGCGTGATGTTCGGCAACCCCGAAACCACTACCGGCGGTAACGCACTGAAGTTCTATGCCACGCAGCGTATCGACATCCGCCGCATCGCCGCCATCAAGGACGGCGAAGAGGTCATTGGCAACCGCACCCGCGTGAAGGTCGTGAAGAACAAGGTCGCGGCCCCGTTCACCCAGTGCGAATTCGACATCCTGTACGGCTGCGGCATCTCCCGCGAAGCTTCTATCCTCGATCTCGCCAGCGAACTGGATATCATCCAGAAGAGCGGGTCCTGGTTCAGCTACAACAACGAGCGCATCGGCCAGGGACGCGAGAACACGCGTCTGTTCCTCAAGGACAATCCGGAACTCTGCAACGAAATCGAACAGAGAATCCGCGAGAGCATGAAGGACGTCGAGCTGTTCAAGCTGAACGAGCAGGACGCTGTCTCCGCCGACGAGGATGGAGAAATTCCGGCAATCGAAGAAGCCTAAGAATATCTTCCTGAAAAGAGCGACCTCCGACAAAAGTCCTTCGTAGCCATTGGGACTGAGTCGGGGGTTTCTTTTTGCCGAAATAAATTAATTATCTTGTACCCATGCTTCGCCCTTTCCGACTTGCGCTCCTTTTCTCAGCAATGCTTACCGCTGCCGCCAGCGCACAGTCGCTGTGTCCACACTACCTAGTCTCTTCGCCCATGGTCGTCAACATCGAAGGGCGATTCGTCAACGTCAAGCATTCTCGGGTTAGCATGGACGTGGAATGGCGCCACCATCCGGAATCTATCGACACGTTTTTCGTAAACCTTGCCGACCGCGAACAGTTCAAGTTCATAACGACAGGAAATTCGCGATATGTCGAGATGGGGAAATCCAACATAAAGCGCCAACTGGGCACGCACCACCTTAAAGAAAACATCGGGGAGACCCCGCTCAAGCTGGATGACATGGAACTGCTCGCCAACGGCCAGTTCGTATGCAAGGATGCATCCGATACATCGGCAAAAAGCCTGGGCACGGCCTTTTCCATGGCCTGGTGGAGCATCATGTCTGACACCCTACCGACCCCGCAGAAGGTCGTCATGCGCGGAGCAAACCGCGAAACACGCATCTTCACGATTGGTCAGTGGAAAATCTTTTCGGGAGAACTCCTCCCCACCCTCGTTTCGCTTACGGGACCGAACTACCAGGGAAGCATCTGGATACGCTCGGCCTACCCCATCCAAGCGCTGGAGTCTGACCCGTTGCAAAAGGCCGCCACCAAGGTGCGGCCCATCCCCGAACTATTCCTTAAGATCCCGGTTAAGCGGAAAAGAGAAATACCCCTGATACTCAAGCTGAATCAGGAACTGTTGCGAGAGTGATCCGTTGTAGAAACGGTTCTTGGGGCGCTTCCACATTCCCAGTTCCAGCGTAACATTGCGCAGCCCGCCCTTCCAGGAAAAATGGGGGCCAAGCATAACCTGGCCATAGGCCAGCGATTCCTTCTTTACGGTATTCTCGCTGCGCAGGTAGCCCGTCTTGTAGAACGTCGTCTCGAAGAGAATCGCCCAGTTTAAATTCAGCGGGACGCAGCCGTAAGAGGCCAATTCTATAATAAAGTCCCTAGAAAATACAGGTATGTTGCGCTTGTAATCGTAGCTCTTTCCATCGAAGTCAGTTCCTATGTCCGACAGGATATAGTGTACGTTGACTCCCAGCACGGAGCCTCGCGGAAAGAAGTAGGCCAAATCCGCACTGATGTCGAACAGCTGGGCGTAGTCAAAGTCGGCAGCATCGTCCGTCCACACGTTGTCGACCACGTAATCCGCATTCCAGGTGTCAGCAATCCGTCCACCCCCCTCGACATCGGCATTGACCATTTCGAGGTTTGACTTGAAATACACGTAGCTTTCATAGACAAGGTCCACTTCTAGCTGCGGATTCGTCTTGAACGGACGCAAGCCGAGGCCGGCCTTGTAGCCGCTGTAAAACGGGGAAACTTCCACCGAAGCGAGCATTTTCAGGTATGTCGGCATCACATCCAGTTTGTCGCCATAGTTTAGTTTGCCAACAGGTTCAAGCCACGTATAGTTGATGTTCCCGTTAAGCTGCGGCAGCCACTGCCCCCAAACGAATGGGGTGTTGCCCATCATGCTCCACGAGAGGTTCGGGCCGTACCGGAACCCGAAGAACGCACTCTGGTCGAAGCCATCTCCCAAGGAGTAGCCCACTAGGCAAAGCAGGCATAGGGAAAACGACCTTATCTTGGACAACACTTTAGACATTTCAGCATAAAAGATAAAAAAACGCCCCACTAAAAAGTGGGACGCTTTAAAACCAGAAGTATAGAGAGCTTTACTTTTCAGCAGCGAATTTCTTGGACGCGGCCTTGACCTTGGGGTCGGACATGGCGTCCTTGATCTTCTGCTTGATACCGTCTTCGATGGACTTTTTAAGCTTGGCTGCGAGGTTGGGGAAACGTTCTTCCAGGGAATCGCTAAAGATGGCCGGCTTCTTGGCAGCGGGGGCACCGCCCTTGCGCTTGGCGTTGGCGGGACGCTTCTTCTTGGCCGGGGCCTTCTTCTCTTGAGATTTTTCTGTAGATTTCGGTTCCTGAGGCTTGACTTCTTCTGTGGATTTGACTTCTGTTTCTTCTGCCATAATATACCTCTTGGAAAATGATTAATAGACGCGCCCAATAATAGTAATTTTCGCCAAAAATATCAAGTGAGGAACCCCACCAGATCCTAGCCCCTAGATCCTAGCCCCTAGATCCTAGTCTCTAGATTCTAGCCCCTATTTTCCAGCCAATGAGCTAGAACCGTGATATCGGCAGGACGGACGCCAGGGACGCGGCTCGCCTGCCCCAGCGTAAGAGGCTTGTGGGCGTTCAGGCGCTGGCGGCTTTCGATGCTGATGGCGGTCACCTGCATAAAGTCCATGTCGGCGGGGAGCCGGACCGATTCCATCTTCTTCTGCTCGACGATTTCCCTTTCCTGGCGGTCGAAGAAACCCGCATAGAGTTCCTGGGCGTACAGGAACCACTGGTCGCGGCGGGTAAGCTGCATGTCGGGCAGGGCCACCTTGAAGAAAGCCTCGGGGTCGATGCCGGGACGGCGGAACACGTTGATCCAGCGGGTACGCTCCGTCGCAAGGGCTTGACCTCCCGCAGCAAGGATCTCGTTCGCCCGTTCGGGCATCGCGGATTCCTCGGCCATGCGCGTGCGGGCCGATTCCATCAAGCAGCGTCGACGCTTCCAGTCATCGTAGTCGCTGTCCGAAATCATGCCGATTTCGTGGGCGCGTTCCTTGAGGCGCATCTCGGCGTTGTCGCTGCGCAGGAAAAGCCTGTACTCGGCGCGGCTCGTGAACATCCTGTAAGGCTCGTCGAGCAGGATGTTCGAGAGGTCGTCCGCCATTACCCCCAGGTAACTGTCGGAACGACCTAAAATAAAGGGGCCCTCCCCCTTTATTTTCAGAGCCGCGTTGATGCCGGCCAAAAGACCTTGACCCGCAGCTTCCTCGTAGCCGCTCGTGCCGCAGACCTGGCCCGCAAAGTAAAGCCCCGGGACCTTCTTGCACTCGAAGGTCGGGTAGAGTTGCGTTGCGTCGACCGAATCGTACTCCACCGCATAGCCGATCTGCAACACTCGGGCGCGCGTGAGCCCAGGAATCGTGTGGATGGCGGCAAGCTGGATATCGGCAGGCAAGCTCGAACTGAACCCGTTGATGTACACGCGACCGATGTCCGCCTGTTCCGGTTCCAGGAACAACTGGTGCCCGTCGCGGTCGCCAAAGCGGTTAATCTTGTCTTCGATGCTCGGGCAGTAGCGCGGTCCCTTGCCGTGGATGCGCCCGCTGAACATGGGACTGTCCTTGAAGCCACTGCGCAAGATGTCGTGCGTCTTGACGTTCGTGCGCGTAATCCAGCAGACGCAGTCGTTGCGTACAAACTTGTTTACCGGGTCACCCCAGAAATAATCCGCATCGCGGCCGGGAACGGTTTCCGCCAAGTGGCGGTCGCTCATCGGCCAGGGCACATCGTCGCCACGCTGTACATCGCATTCGTTAAAATCAATTGAATCGGGGTCGAGGCGGCTCGGGGTTCCCGTCTTGAGACGGCGCAACGCAACCCCCTCGCGGGCGATACATTCCGAAAGCTTGTCCGCACTCGGTTCGCCCACGCGCCCACCGATGCTCGTCTCGAGCCCGGTGAACATCTTGGAGGCCAAGAATGTTCCGCTCGTTATCACGAGCGCGCGCGTGATATAGCGGTCGCCGTTCAGGAGCGTGAGTTCGAGGCGCCCATCCGGCATCCGTTCAAACGCCGCCAGTTCCCCTTGGATAACGGAAAGGCCCGGCAGATTCGTAATCACTTCACGGGCAATTTCGCTGTAGTACTTCATGTCGCACTGGGCGCGCGGGCCCCACACGGCAGGCCCCTTGCTCATGTTGAGCATGCGGAACTGGATTCCTGCCTTGTCGGTCAAAAGCCCCATCAGGCCGCCGAGGGCATCGATGTCGCGGACAATCTGCCCCTTGGCCACCCCGCCAACAGCCGGGTTGCAGCTCATACGCCCGATGGCATCGACATCCATCGTGAGCATGGCGGTTTTTACGCCCAGTTTCCAGGCGGCATGAGTCGCCTCGATGCCGGCATGACCGCCACCGACGACAACAACGTCATATTCCGCTAATATCATGATTCACCGAATCGACTTACTATGCAAAAAAGGCACACCGATGGTGTGCCCGAAAGAAAAATTACTTGGTTGCGGCAGCAGGAGCAGCGGGCTTAGCCGTATCGGCCTTGGCCGGAGCTTCCAACTTCCATTCAACCGGCTTGCCACCGAGAAGAGCCCTGATGTCTTCCTTGATCTGGTCCTTTTCTCTTTCGATAGAACCATAGAGCTTGTAGGATCCATCCGGGTTCACGAGGTAAATCTTGGGAACATAGCCGTCGCTGTAAAGTTCACCAAACTGGCGGTGTTCGTCCCAACCGACATTGATGTTCTCGTTCCACTTCAGGTCGTCAATGAACGTACGGATACCGCGCTTCGGATTGCCACCAGAAGCGATAGCGAGCGTCGTGAGACCGTCCTTGGCAAACTCGTTAGCGAATTCGAGAACGCCCGGAGCAGCATGGCGGCAGTGCGGGCAAGTCGTGGAGAAGTAGAACACGAACATCGGTCTGTTGGCAAATTCACCAAGCTTCTCGCCGGAGTAACTGATGCCGGTCACCTTCACGGCCGGGTTCATCTTGGCGGGCATGCCGTTCACGAGGGTATCGCCACGGAGGCTGGCCACTTCGGCCTTGAGCTTTTCTTCTTCTTCGCGCTGCTTCTTAATCGCTTCTTCACGGATGGAATCCATCTTGGCCCTGTAGCGAGCGTTAAGCGCATCCATGGAATCCTTCGGCATCTGGTACTTGAAGGAGGTGTCCGCATTGGCCTTGGCACCATCACGAATACCCATTTCGAAATAGGGACCTTCGAAATCCGTAGAGAACTGGGCACCGATGTTCCTCAGGTTGTTGCCCAACTGAAGACCGACCAGGTAGGAGAACTTCAGATTCTGGGAAGAATTTTCCTCCAATTTTAGCGGAAGAGAAGTTCCTTCATCCGCAGCCTTGATAGGCAAAGACCTCTGGACAGAATCCATATAGGCCATAGAGGCTGTGCGGTCCATATTGGCAGCCGTCGCACTGTCCGGCTTGGTGGATTCATAGCGTTCACGCCCAATCGTCGCATAGCGAGAATTGAGGGACGCAATCGTATCCTGCGTCAGCTGGATCTTGAACGAGGTGTCCTTCGAAGACTGGATCATGTCGCGGGCGCCCTGAATCAAGGCATCCTGGTTCACATATTCGCCCATCTGACGGGCAAGGGCGCCAAAGGCATGTTCACCCATCTGGGTACCCAGCATATAGGCAAACTTTTGGTCATCCGTAGAATTGGGGGTAATAGCGACGGGAGCCTGCTTTTCTTGGTTACATGCTACGAGGGCAAGCGCACAAGCTCCAAAAAGAAAAAATTTTGACTTCATTTTTGACTCCTAGGAATCGTTTAAGAAAAAGACGCATGGTCTCTTTTTGCGTTGACAAAAATAACAAATTCACTAAATACACGATTATAAGCACTGAAATTTTCCCTTTAAATACCCCAAATATTTCTATTTTTTCGCCGTATTCAAAAAGCCCGTAGGGCACCAGAAGGATTAAAAATGAAACTCTCCAAGTATTTTTACGTCACGCTCCGCGAAACGCCGAGCGATGCCACCATGCCGAGCCACATCTTTTTGATGCGCGGCGGCTACATCAAGCCCGTTTCTACCGGAATCTACTCCATGATGCCGATGGGTTTCCGCGTGATCCAGAAGATTGTAAACATCATCCGCGAAGAAATGAACAAGATTGGCGGTATCGAAGTGGACCTGCCGGTGGTGCAGACCGCTGAACTCTGGAGCGAATCGGGCCGTTACCAGGCTATCGGTGAAGAACTCCTGCGCTTCAAGGACCGCAACAACCACAACATGGTGCTCGCCATGACGCACGAAGAAGCCATGACCGACCTCGTGCGCTACGTGCTCAACAGCTACAAGCAGCTGCCGGTGATGCTCTACCAGTTCAAGACCAAGTACCGTGACGAAGCCCGTGCCCGCGGCGGCCTTATCCGCGTCCGCGAATTCCTGATGAAGGATGCCTACAGTTTCCACACCAGCCAGGAAGACCTCGACCGTCACTACCAGGAAGAATATGACGCCTACCTCCGCATCTACCGTCGCGTGGGCATTGAACCGGTGGTGGTGCAGAGCGATACGGGTATCATGGGCGGTAAGGTCGCTCACGAATTCATGCTCGATACTCCGAACGGCGAAGACTACTTGATCCTTTGTAAGAAGTGCGGCTACCAGGCCAACCGCGAAATCGCCAAGTTCCAGCGCGTGCCGTTCAAGGGCGACGAAAACGCCGCTCTCGAAAAGGTCGCCACGCCGAACAGCGAAAGCATCGACGAACTCACCAAGTTCCTGAACGTGCCTGCCGAATCCACCGCCAAGTGCGTGTTCTTCGACTTCGAAGGCAAGCTCATCACGGTTGTTGTTCCGGGCAACCTCGACGTTTCCGAAATCAAGCTCCACAACTTGCTGAAGGCCAAGGAACTCTACCCGGCCGAAGACAGCCTCATCAAGGCTTGCGGCATGGTTCCGGGCTTTGCTTCCCCGATCAATTCTCACGACACGCGCATCATCGTCGACGAAGCTATCGCTGATTCCTTCGACCTCGTCACGGGCGCAAACGAAGAAGGCTTCCACTTCAAGCATTGCAACCCGAAGCGCGACTTCCCGAAGTTCGAAGTGGCCGACATCGCCGAAGCTTCCGAAGTCTGCAAGTGCCCCTGCTGCGGCGAACTCCTCACCGAGACCCGCGGTATCGAAATGGGCAACATCTTCAAGCTGGGCACCAAGTTCTCCGAATCCATGGGTGCTAAGTTCCTCACCGCCGAAAAGACCACCGCTCCGGCCATCATGGGCTGCTACGGCATCGGCGTGGGTCGCTTGATGGCCTCCGTCGTGGAAAACAGCCACGATGACTTCGGACCGATTTGGCCCAAGTCCATCGCGCCGTTCCAGGTGGAAATCGTTCCGATTGGCAAGGAAGCCGAACTCGTGGAACTCGCCGAAAAGTTCGAAAAGGAACTCGAAGCTGCCGGCATCGACGTGCTCGTGGACGACCGCGACGAACGTCCAGGCGTCAAATTCAAGGACGCTGACCTCTGGGGTTCTCCGGTGCGTATCGCCATCGGCAAGAAGGGCCTTGCGAATGGTGAAGTCGAATGGAAGTTCCGCAACGAGAAGGAATTCACCATGGTCAAGGTGGAAGACGTTGTCGCGAAGGCCAAGGAATTTTTTAGGGACTAGAATCTAGAGGCTAGAATCTAGGGAAGGTACGTTATGAGCAAGATTAAGGTCGCTACTTTGCAAGGCAGGTGGACGGGCGATTTCGACAGCAACAACGCCTGGTACGTGGAACAGGCCCGCGCCCTCAAGGGCAAGGGCTACGACCTGGTCGTGTTGCCGGAACTCTTCCACACGCCGTACTTCCCGTTCGAGGAGAACGCGGACTTCTTTGACCTCGCCATCGAAAAGGACCACCCGATTGTGGGCCAGTGGCAGTCCATCGCGAAGGAACTGAACGCCGTCGTGGTGTTCCCCTTCTTCGAGAAGCGCGCCCGCGGCATCTACCACAATTCCGCCTTTGTGTTCGAGCGCGACGGCAGCATCGCGGGCCTCTACCGCAAGAGCCACATTCCCGACGATCCCGCCTTCTACGAAAAGTACTACTTCATCCCGGGCGACACGGGCTTCGAGCCCATCAAGACAAGCGCAGGCACTTTGGGTGTGCTCATCTGCTGGGACCAGTGGTTCCCGGAAGCCGCCCGCATCATGAGCCTCAAGGGCGCAGACGTACTCATCTACCCCACCGCCATCGGCTGGATGGATAGCGAACCCAAGGAAATCTACCCGCGTCAGCAGGACAGCTGGATGACCGTCATGCGCGGCCACGCCATTGCGAACCGCACCTTCGTGATTGCGGCAAACCGTGGTGGCACCGAAGGCCACCTCACGTTCTGGGGCACGAGCTTTGCCGCCGCACCCGACGGCTACATTCTCGAAAAGTGCTCCCCCGAATTCCTCGGGGTCTCCACCGTTGAAATCGACCTCGCCGAAACCGAGGAGAATCGCCGCTGGTGGCCGCACTTCCGCGACCGCCGCATCGACCTGTACGGGGACATCCTGAAAATCTGGGGCGACTGAGCCTAAAGACAATACAATTTTCGTCCGTAAAAGTGGCATAATACCACTTTTTTGACCATTTTTTTACGCATTAAATTAAAAAAAACATGCTAAAAGGTGGTATAATACCACTTTTATCACTTTTTTTTATTATATTAAAATCATGACGTTGAAAAATCTCGAAGAAGCCCTGGAATCATGGAATTCGCTGCAGCCCCTCAGCGAGTACGACAAGCATCGCCTAAACAGACGGTTTACAATCGATTTCAACTACAATAGCAACCACATCGAGGGCAACACCCTCACTTACGGGCAGACGGAACTCCTGCTCTTCTTCGGAAAGGTAAGCGGGACCGCCAAGTTAAAAGATTGCGAAGAGATGAAAGCAAGCAACGTCTGTCTAAAGCTATCTCTGGCAGAGTCGCAAGAAAAAGGTTTTCCCCTTACCCAGCACTTTATACGGCAGTTGCACAGGACCCTTCTTCGAGAAGATTACCAAGTCCACTACGTTCGTCCCGACGGAAACGCTTCATCCTACACAATTCACGCAGGCCAGTACAAGACAAGGCCGAACAGCGTCGTCACCCGCTATGGGGACATATTCACTTACGCATCGCCCGAGGAAACGCCCTCGCTGATGAGCGATCTAGTAGACTGGTACAACCTGAACGAGAGCGAAGGAAAGCTATCGCCGGTAGACCTTGCCGCCCTATTCCATTATCGGTATATTCGAATACATCCATTTGAAGACGGAAACGGAAGAATAGCCCGACTGATGGTCAACTATATCCTTGCAAGGCATGGTTACCCGTTGCTCGTAGTGCGCAGCCGCCAAAAGAACGATTATCTCGAAGCACTTCACGAAACGGATCTAAATGTGGGGCCCGCTCCATCCGACGGAGCTCGGGCGACACTAACGCAAATCCGCCCCTTCCGGAACTATTTCCGAAAAATGTACGCCAACGAAATTATGTTCAACGTGCGATTTGTCAAGGAGCAAGGCTCCGGAGTCTGGTGGTTTGATGGTGAACAAGTGCAGTTCCGCACTGAAAATTCCAGCAAAATTCTGGAACTACTCTCTGATTATCCGGACATAACCTACGCCGAACTCAGAGAGAATATCGGCATAAACATGTCCGCCATACAAAAACAGCTAAAATCAATGATGGATAAGGGCTACATTGTCCGAACAGAAAACAGGGAATGGCGCGTGATCATAACCCGGTAAATGTGCCTAAGGCTAGTCCTGGATGCAACGGACGGAGAGAGCATAGGCCTTGTTCATGTTTGCCGTGTACGTTCTCTCAACGTCGTAGAATAGGAACATACTGCCACCTTCGTCGGGATTCCCTTCGGCATTCCAGAAGTAAGTGCGGATGCCGTTTTCAATGAAATCGCCATTTGGTTCCCTGCTGCCAGCAGGGAACGCAGAGAAACCGTAGTCGTCCGTACCGTTACCACTTGTACCATCGGAATCATTCCAGCCAGTCTGCGATTTGAGTATTTTACTTTTGCCGCCTACTTTGTTAGACAACGTTTTCCATTCCTCTTCATAGGGCAAGTGCCATCCTTTAGGGCACACACCACGTACCATGCCAGAAAGGCGGCAATAATTGCCGGAGCCACATTCCTCTTCGGGCTTGCCTACCGCAGCAACCCACTGGTAAAGCCGCCCGTATTTCTCGCAATACTCGGCAGAATCGTTGTAGCAGAAACTAGAGTCCACTTTATAGTTTAGGTTTTCCGCCATCCAAACTTGATCGCCAATCTTTACGGTCTTGTACGTCTGACCGTCACGATCGTCTTTCAACTCGCCATATTCGCAGTTGTCTCCTGTTTCGGTCTTGCAGGCTATCTCTAAACTAGAAGATTGCCCTGAACTCAAATCGTCCTGGAGGCAGCGAACAGAGTAAGCGTCCTCCTTGCTGTGGTAATATGAGATTGCATACGTGGGAGTCAGATTCAGATAGCTAGCATTCTTGTAGTCGTAGGAATTGACCTTAGTCCCGGTGGCGCTCCAAAAGTAGGCATGTTCGCCTTCACCACCGAAGTTATAGTCCATCCTGAATCCTGCAGGAAGCGCAGAGAAACCGTAGGAGTCCACTCCGTTGACAACAACACGATCCTTCCAACCAGTCTGCGACCTAAGTATCGCTCCGGCATTGCGTTCACCGCCCACTTCGCTTAACAACTCATTCCATTCCCCGCGATGAGGCAAACGCCAGCCTTCAGGACACACTCCACGTACCTTGTCGGGAAGCTCGCATTTTTTGAGGGAGTCGCATTCCTCTTCGGACTTGCCTACCGCAGCAGCCCACTTGTAAAGCCGCCCATACTTCTCGCAATACTCGGCAGAATCGTTGTAGCAGAAGCTCGAGTCCACTTCGTAGTTGAGGTTTTCCGCCATCCACCACTGGTCGCCAATCTTTACTGTCTTGTACGTTTGGCCGTCGCGGTCGTCTTTCAACTCGCCATATTCGCAAAGGTCTTCCGTTTCGGTCTTGCACCGAACCGCAAATCGTTCTGAAATCAAATAATCCTTGATGCAACGGACTGAACGTGCGATGGACTTATGGCTGCCGCCAGAGGAAGACCCCAGATCCGCGCTCTCGTAGCCGCGGCCTATCCATATGTAGTAGGCGTTGGTGACATCGATCTCATTGGCGCTCCAGATTTCGGTGAAGGTGCCTTCGTAGGAAAATTTGTCACCTTTGAATTCAGCAACGACCGTGTGGTCAGCACCGAGCCTATAGCCAGCAGGGAGCGCAGAGAAACCGTAGGCGTCTACACCGTTACCGTTAGCACTATCCCAACCCGTCTGCGACTTGAGCATCGTACTAGCAGTGCGTTTGCCGCCCACTTCGGTAAACAGCGTATTCCAATCCGTAGTATCGGGCAAGTGCCAGCCTTCGGGGCATACGCCACGAGCTTTGTAGGGAATTTCACAAGTATTGACGCCACATTCCCATTCGAACCGGCCTACCGCAGCAGCCCACAGGTAAAGCCTCCCGTACTTTTCACAATATTCGACAGAATCGTGATAGCAGAAACTAGAGTCCACTTCGTAGTTGAGGTTTTCCGCCATCCACCACCAACCACCAATCTTTACGGTCTTGTACGTCTGGCCATCGCGACTATCCACCAACACGCCGTATACACAGTCGTCTTCCGTTTCGGTCTTGCACGGAGGTGTCGAAGCAATCGAACTAGAAGATTGTTTCGAACTTGACGACTTCGCCAAACTGTTACTGGACTTTGCATCATCCTTGCAGTCTTCGCAACTCGAGGAAGAGGATTTTGCTTCGTCTTTACTGCTGCTGGATTTTTTGCGAGTATCGGCATTGGTGTCAATGGCCCAATCTCCGTCGGTGCAGATGTAATCTTTTTCTTCGTCTTTCACGTAGGCGGTCGCGCCTTCGCGTTTGTCGGTGCAAACAGAAAGGTCGCCGAAGGTATCCACTACAAAATCGACCTCGGCGGAAGGATCCGGGTCACCGGCTTTGTTGCCGTCGCCGCCGCATGCCGCGAGAAGGAATGCCGCTATTGCAGGAATACAAATTTTCAAAGACATAACAACCAACTCCATTTCCTAGGGCAAAAGTTCTCTTCGCAACATAATATAAGCTAAATCATACGGAAATCCATCATCTTTACCTATATTTTAGGGCAATAAAAGGATTTTTTACCATGAAAAAAGCTCTTTACCGCTACCCCGCAGAGTGGGAACCTCAAGAAGCCACCTGGCTCGCCTTCCCGCACAACAAGCAGAACTGGCACGGCGAACGCGGCGTCAAGATCCGCAAGTTCTATATCGACCTTATCCGTACCATTAGCGAGTTCCAGCCGGTAAACGTCCTCGTCCCGAAAAAGAACTTCCTCACGACCGAAGAGAAATTCGCCGTCGCCGACAGGCCCTTCCCCGCCAGCTTTTACACCGTCAAGACCGACGACATCTGGATTCGCGACTACGGCCCGTTCTTCGTGAAGAAGGGCAAACAGACCGTCGTTTCCGAAACGGCTTTCAACGCCTGGGGCGCAAAGTTCCCGCCCTGGAAAAACGACAACCAGATTCCCGCGCGCATCGCCGAGATTTTCGAATACAAGAAGGGCGTAAGCGTCCCCTACATCTTTGAGGGCGGCGCCATCGAAGTCAACGGTGACGGGCTTGGCATGACGACTCTGGATTGCCTCGTGGGCAAGAACCGCAACAAGCCTGCCGACCTGAGCGCCATCATCAAAGCCATCTGCGACATGCTGGGCCTCAAAGCGCTGCTGGTACTCCCCAAGGGGCTCGTGGGCGACCATACCGACGGCCATATCGACAACGTGGCGCGATTTATCGCCAAGGACCGCATTGTCCTCGATTCCGCAGCCCCGAACAGCGCCAACGGCAAGTACCTCGCAGAAGCCAAGGCCGCCATCCAGGAATTCCTCGAACTCCACTACGGCAAGGACGCCAAGGTGGACACGCTCCCGCTGCCTCCGCAGCGCAAGCTCGACGACGGGCAGATTCTCCCGGCCAGCTACATGAACTACATCTACGTGAACGGCGGCTTGATTTACCCGAAATACAAGTGCGCAAACGACGCCGTGGCCCAGAAGTACTTCGAAAGCGTTTACCCCGACAGGTTCGTCATCGGCATCGACTGCCGTACCGTCATCGAAGAGGGCGGAAGCCTGCACTGCATGAGCAAGCACGAATCCAGGTAAAACGGGAAGTCCGCATGAACTTTGTCCGCAAACTCGACAAGATTGCATTTGGCCTCTGCATTTTCGGGTTTACGTTTGCAGGTGCAGCGGAGTTGGACATTTGCGCATTCGACGAGCAACTCGTCGATGCGTTAACAGGAAGCATCCAGTCCCATTCCGGCTACGCCAAGGTTCTCGATTTCATTCAGCAAGACAGCCTTCCCCCGAACAATGCAGTTTGCCCTGACGAGGAAAAGTCGCAGGACATCACGAGAAAAGTTACGGCACTTTTCCGCACGAGCAAAACCGCCCGGAACGTGGCAGAGTATGATGTCGCATACACAAAGTACGCCCATTTTACCGGGAGCGAAGAAGATGGAAAAACGTTTACCGACGAAGACAACGCCGCATACAACATCGTACTTGACTACATCATCGCAAAATACGACAAGCGATTCGCCAACGTAAAACACAGCATGATATCTGCCGCCATGAGCGGCGACATGAACAAGTACGGCTACGCTTCAAAAATCGACGCTTTGTTTGAAGACCTGGAAATATCCAAGTCGTCCATGATCGAAGGCAAGCCTGCAAGCGAAATAAAAAAGGAACGCGAGGACTCCTGGGCCGGCTTATGGATTACGGAGAACCCATCCAAAGAACTGAGCGCAAATAAGTACAGCTGGTTGCAGAGACCGATTCAAAACTTTGCCCAAAAATATCCTGGGAGCCCTTATACCGCGACATTTTCTTTTATGTCCGATGAAAAGTTGATACAGGACCTCGCCCAGACCGAAGAAAAAGAAGAAATCCAGACCTACAAGAAAGACAACCGACGCGTCGGTTTCGGCCTCGGAGTCATGGTAGGAAAGACTCTGCTCGGTTCGAATATGGAGCCCATGAAAGAAAAGGTTTCCGTTTCTGTCCCCAACTTTAGACTCCAGATAATCCATGTGGTAGCGCAACTGCAGGGGGACATGTACATCGGCGACGGCACATCCGCCATGGGATTGGAAGGGCTGTTCGGCTATAGCCTCGAATACAAATCGTTCGGGGCCGATTTCTTGGTCGGCATCGGATTCGACCAATTCTTCATGGGCGAAGACACCACAACGAGTCGCGCTCTGTTAGCGGGAATTCAGGGTTTCAAGCATTTTTATTTTGGAGCAATCGGCGCTTTCACGACCAAGTTGCAATGGACGCTAAAAACGCTTGAATTTGATTCTCCCATAACAAAACGCAAACGCCGTGTTTTTATCAACCAGTTTTATTTCGGCATAGCCCTCGATTTTCTTGTACCACTCTCTGAAATTTAGGGTATATCCGGCATGAAGCGTTTGTTCCTCATCCTATTCCTGCTTTGCGCAACGCATTCCCTCTCTGCGGAAATCGACGCCTGCACATTCGATGAATACGTTCTTGGAATGTTCAACGAAATTACCGTTTCACGAGACACCACGAGACATCTGGAACTTTTGGATTTTATCGCAGAATATGGGCACAAGGCAAATCCGGAGATATGCACGATTGAATCCCGACGGGAAAAACTGATGCGGATAGCCTACACGCTTTATGACGAAAGGAAAGGCAAAGGCGAATATAGCAATGTCTATACAAAGTACGCCTTTATCGCGCATCGGGAAATCAATGGCCGCACGATAACGGAAGAAGACAACGCGATGTACAACATGCTCCTGGATTACATGATCGCCAAGTATGACAGTTGGTTCGCCTACGAAAAAAAGGAAATGCTGAGCAACGCTCCACTAAGTTCTACGGTTCTTGCAGAACTGGTTTTAAACAAGCTTGTTTCAAAAGATCAAATCGCAGGATTCGCCCACAAAATAGGAAAGCCTCCTTCCGATGCGGCACTCGACCTGATGCAATCCTGGGCGGGGCTTTGGTTCCAAAACGAAAGTCCAATCGGACGCCATACCAAGTTCGACAACGACTACAACTGGATACTGCAAGCCAGGAACAACTTCCTGGATAAATACCCCGAAAGTCGCTACAAGGAAGCAATTGAAACCATCATGGACGACGACGTCTGCAACAAATTGCGGAATTACGACAAAGAAGACGGAGTTTTCAGTTTTGGTGTAACACTGTCCCTCGGCAAAGCCCTAATGACGTCCGCCTTCGACAACGTGGACGAATCCTTCTCTATCGGGTTTCCCCAAGGGCGCCTCCAAATCAACCATTTGGTGTTCCAAATCCAA
The DNA here is from genome assembly GCA_017412605.1 of Fibrobacter sp. Lineage (GTDB taxonomy): Bacteria > Fibrobacterota > Fibrobacteria > Fibrobacterales > Fibrobacteraceae > Fibrobacter. The sequence continues at coordinate 333,332 of JAFPWY010000009.1, forward strand.
TTAGACGCAATATTCAGCCCAAAGCTCTCGCAAGTCGGTTTTAACGGGCTCTCCGGATACGCTTTTGAATTCGGCAATTACGGCATCGATGTCATGGGCGGTCTTGGATATGCGCAGTTCGTATTCGAAAGCGATTCCTCCGACAACCTAGCTTACTTGGGAAGCATCCAGTTCGTAAAGCGGCTCCCCGCGGGAGACTTTCTCCACATCTCCCCAAGGTTCCAGTGGCTGGCCAAGGTAATCCATTTTGACGACCCCATCGACGGCCGAAAAAAATGGGGCATGGTCAATCAGTTCCTGATGGGATTCACCTTCGAAGGAAGGCAACCGCTGTCTAGGCTAAACGTCAAGGACTACGGCAAAAAGCACAGAAGTGTGCGAAGAACGAATCTCGGTGACTAAGCGCGACGTTAGTCTTTTTTCTCCGAATTTTCAGAAGCCTTTTTTGCTTTCTCGATAGCCTCTTTAGCTAGTTTGTCTACAAGTTCGTTCCACTTGACGCCCGTGTGGGCGGCGACCTTTTCGAACTGTACACGGTGCAGGTACGGCTTGGCCGCCTTTACGTACTGCTGGGCAACATTGCTCTTGGCCTGCCATTCGCCCTTGGCCCAGCGGGCAATGCCCTCGTAGTCGTGGCAGATGACGCCCTTCTTGTCGTTGGCGTCGAGCCAGCGCATGGCCTGGTAACTCGCCATCACCTCGCCGTCGATATTGCGGCTTTCGGCGGGGAACGCCGTGATTCCCGACCCGCGTGCAAGTTCCTTGTCCCCATCCACGACAACATAAGCCCATCCGGCCGGAGCGAAAGTCGGCGAGAAGGAGCCGTCCACGAAAACGCGGATCCCGGCAGGGACCGGAGCCTCGATTCCGGCAATCCAAGCCTCGGCTTCGGCCTTTGTCGCAAAAGATTTGAACAAAACACCCTTAATTCCGTGCGTCAGGGATTCACATTCGGCCCAAGAGGTCACGATTTGACTTTTTTCGGGGGCCTTTATGGCGTAGAACTTCACTTTAGGCATGGCGTAAATTTAGTATATTATCCATCGGATATTTGACTTGGAGCAAACGTGACACCTTCGCCCTATTTTACAGATACATTTCGCTATTTCTTCAAGCGATTCTATTCCGCACCCAGGCTGTTCCAGTGGTTCCTGAAACAGGCTGGCGAAGACTCCGCCGCGTTTGACTTTCCGAACATTCTGAAGGACCACCCGAAGACATTGACGTTCCTGCCGAAGGACTTGGAACGCGCCAACAAGTTCATGCGCGCCATGCCCGACGCCTGGTTCAAGAACATGCTGTTCTGCACCCACGAGTCGCAGCATTCCCTGATTTCTTCCAGACGCTCCCACGCCGTGTACTACAGCGACAAGGAATGCCGTTTCGGCGAGCCCGTGTTCAACGAGATCCAGCGAAAGATTCAAGAGTTCGGTCCGCAGGTCTGCCTGTACCTCGACGACCCGTTCCTTCCCCGCTTGTTCCTCGCCAAGACCAGTGGCGCCCCCTGCCGCATCGGTTTTGCCACTGAAAACTATTATCCGTTCCTCAACCTGAGCCTTCACAGAGACAACAAGTCCGAAGCCCAAACGATCTCCGAGTATTACGGAGTTGGCTAATGCAAAAGGGATCCACCATCATCACCGAAAGCGGTGGGTTCGCCGACTTGCACCTACACACAAAGCTCTCCGACGGGAACCTGGAAGTTGAAGAACTGCTCCGGCTCTGCAAGCGCAAGGGCCTGCGCTGCATTTCCATCACCGACCACGACAACCTCGACTCGTTCAAGCTGGCCGAAGAACCCGCAAAGCAAATCGGGCTCGAAATCATTCCCGGCATCGAGATTTCCGCCGTGTGGCAGAGCAAGGACATCCATATCCTGGGTTACTTCTGCGACCCGACGAACCTCGCCCTGAACATGGAGCTCGAGGACTTCGCGAAGCAGAGGATCAGCCGCGCCAAGGCAATCATCAAAAAACTGAATGCGCTCGGCATCGACATCACGTTCGAAAAGGTGAATTCCTACTGCAAGGGGAAAGTCATCGGGCGACCGCACATCGCCATGTCCTTGGTCGACGAAGAATATATCTCGAACTTTTCCGAAGCCTTCTCGAAATACCTCGGGGACGGCTGCGTCGCCTTCGTCGAGAAGAAGGGACTCAACCCGCAGCAGACCATCCGCCTCATCGAAAACGCCGGCGGCATCGCCGTGCTTGCCCACCCGTACAAGTCCGGGCTCAGCGACGAGTTCATCGAGAACATGGTGGAATGGGGCATCCAGGGTATCGAGGTCTACAGCCCCGCCCAGAAGGGCGCCGTGGCTCGCAAGTACAAAGACATGGCTCACAAGTACGGGCTCATCGGCACTGGCGGGTCGGACTTCCACACCGAAAGCGGCACCTACCCGCCCGGCTGCATGAAGATGCCCTACAGCGTGGTGCAAGCGCTCCGCGAACGCCGTGAAAAATCCCGCGCGGAATGGTACTGATGAGATTCCCGATCGCAAACATTGCCGCACTCGTCATGGCGCTTACCGCATGCGCCCTCGCCGACGTCATCCCGGCGATGCCGTACACGGTACCCGCAGCGCAGGATTCCTCTTGGGATTCCCCCGATAGGCCGGACCCCGCAGTCCGGGAAACGGACGCCGGACGCTGGGCCATCCCGCTACGCGAAGTCATGCAGCGCACCTACGACGTGTCGGGTCAGAAATCCGAATGGGTTCTCGGAACATCTATCCTCGGGCACCCTGAGCTCGACCCGATGGCCATGGGCATATCTTCCCTTTCCACGCGCTACCCGAGCAAACTGGCCGGGCTGTACACGACACGATTGGGCTACGACGCAACAACGCTTACCCTGAACGGTGAAAACGGCATCCTGTTCGAGGAACGCCACGGCATCCCGATTGACACGCCCATCACCGACCTGAACTGGGAACGTTCCTCGTTCGACGGCAATGCGCTCAGGCTCGACTTCCGCAGGCTCGTCACCGATTCCGTGATGCTAGACTTTGGTATACAGAGCCACTCGAACCACGACTCCAAGGATTACGCCTACCAGAACGTAACGCACTCTCCCTACTTCGCACTGGGCCGCGACTCCACGCAAATTCCGTTCGGCGGCAGGAACATCGCCATGAACAGTATGCACGTACAACCCATGCTCACCTGGCGCTTCGGGCTCGGCAAGGCCTACCTCAAGATGAACTACCTGAGCCTGGAAAACGCGGACAACACGAACCACAAAGTGCTGCTCGACACCATGGACCACTCCATACGCACGTTCCAGACCGACCCCTACACCATCGACATCAAGGCGGTCACCTACGGAGCGGGCTTTGAAATCTACCCCACCTCCAAGCTGACGTTCTCGACGGACTTCCAGTACGGCACGCACGAAATCGAGGAAGATTCCCTCCCGTCAATCCTCAAGGACACAGCGACCGTCGTCTCCGAAAACGGGATTGCCAGCGTAAACAACATCTACTACGACACGACCACCACGCTTGAATACGAGACCATCCTCGGCAACTTCGGGCTCGGTTACCGCACACTCCTCAACCCGACAATCAAGTTCAGCTACGAGTTCCTGAATGCCGACGACGATCGCGGAGACAAGAAGAAGGAATACTTCCAGGACCGCGAAGTGGGTTACCTACAACTTTCCGACACCATCGCCTTTACGATGTTCCGCGTGCAGGCGGGTATGCAGCGCAACAGTTCCCTGCTCGACGAGCAGGACTATGCCCCGGCCTATTCTACCGACGCGACCATTCTTCTGCCCTACCACTTCAGACTGAACGGCAACACGAGACACGACAACAGGTTCCCCGACATCAACCAGATCAAGATCAGCGAAACGGGACGTCTTTCGTTCCCCAACAAGGACCTGAAATACGAGAAGCGCGATCGCTACGCCACGCACATCGGTTGGCATTCGCGCGAAGTCTTCTACGGGCTAGGTTTCCGCTACGAAAAAGTCGAGAACCTGATGAGGCCCTACTGGGTCAAGAAGGGCAGCGTCGACAGCACGATTACGTACAACACCAGAGAATATGGGGAAGAGACCTTCGTCGATACCATCGTTACGGCAGACTCCATCGAAACGCTCTACCGCTGGGCAAACATCGACGAGGCGAATACGCTCGACTGGATTTTGCAAGTGGGATTCCGTCTCGGGAACTGGAAGTTCTACCTGGAACGCGGGCAAGTCATCGACCGTTCGAGGAAACTCATCGACACGCCGGAACTCTACTACAAGGGAAGCATCCACTGGCAAAACCGCTTTGTCAAGGACAGGCTGGGCGTCAGCGTGCGCGTGGACTGGCAGTGGTTCAACAACAGGATGGACTGCACCATCAACGAACGCGGCAATCCCGAAATGGTCGAGCTAAGCCACTACCTCGCGCTGGATTTCAAGGCACGCATGCAGATTCTTTCCTTTGAACTCTACACGCGAATCGAGAACTTCAACCACAGCATCTACATGCCCGAAGCGGGATATACGCCGGAAGGCCTGCGATTCGCCTACGGCATTGTCTGGACATTCGGCAACTAACATCCAACCTTTTCTATTTTCATCTTATGAAATTCGAAGAAATTATCAAGGAAATCAAGTTTGAAGTGGAATTCGGCGGAGTGAAGCTCGCGCCGGCTATCGTGCAGGACGCCGACAAGGGCGACGTGCTGATGATGGCATGGATGAACGAAGAAGCTCTGCGCCGTACGCATGAATGCGGCGAGATGGTCTTCTGGAGCCGCAGCCGTAAGGAATACTGGCACAAGGGCGACACGAGCGGAAACGTGATGACCGTCGTGGAATGGGCCGCCGACTGCGACAGCGACGCGCTCCTGTTCAAGGTGCGCATGCAGGGGCCACAGGTGGCATGCCATACGGGAGCGAGGAGCTGCTTTTTCAAGGTAGTAGACGGGAAATGAAACTGATTCTTGCGTTATTGCTTATGATGGCGACAGTCTGCCTTGCGCAGGCCGTTCCAGGTACGCATAACGCACAGTCCCAGTTTTACAGAGATTCCCTTAAGGCTATACAAAACGCCGACGATACCTACAGGGATTACGACGACTTCTACCAAAAACTCGTCAAGCAAGAAGAAATGCTCCCTACAATATGGGAGAATATCTTAGGGTGCGTTGCCGGGTTTGTCATCATTGGATTCGGAACATACGGGGCCATCAACTCAGAATCCATCCACGAATCCTATGAGTCCGCCGCAATAAGTCCTAGAACCATTTCCAGCACAGCGATCGCATTCCAAATCATCGGCACATCAATAATCGCCTACAACACGTATGCAATAATCCGCGACGCCCCGAGATCCAAAAAAACACACAATTACGAAAGAATCTACGAAATCTACAAGCAGCGAAGAAACGAGCAAATTAAAATAGACTTCATCCCCACCTTTGGATTAGACAATTCCTCTGCCGGAATAAATTTGCTGCTCCGTCTATAAAAAAAGGAAAATCCATCTATGAAAATTCAGGCAAGCCTCTTTGTATCTGCCTTTTTTGCGAGTACGATTTTTGCCCAGACAGATTCCGTCCAGGGTTATATCATCAAGGACTTCCGCAAGTTGGGCAGCAACTACTACGCCTATCTCACTCCTGAGCCCAAATACGCCAAAGTCCCCGCTGGGTACAAGCCCTTCTACCTGAGTCACTACGGCAGGCACGGCAGCCGCTTCCACCAGCCCGCCGACCACTACCACGAACTGTACAATACGCTGGCCAAGGCAGATTCCGCAGGCAAGCTCACCGAACTCGGGAAGAACCTTCTCGAACGCGCCAAGTACCTGGACGAATACGCCGCCCCGCGCGCCGGCGACCTCACTCAACTTGGTGTAGCGCAGCACCAGGGCATCGCGAAGCGCATGGTCAAGAACTTCCCCGAGATATTCAAGAACGACGCCTACATCGAAGCCTATGCGAGCACCAGCGTGCGTTGCGTCGTGAGCATGGCCGCCTTCCTCGAAGAACTGCGCGCCCAGAAGCCCAAGCTCGACATCCACCAGGAATCGGGCAAGTACCTCATGAGCTTCATCAGCCCCTTGGATTTCGGGAAAATTATCAGCGAGTCGAACACCCCCGCATGGCAAAAGGAAAACGAAAAGCTTTACAGCCATGTGGATCCGACCCGCATGATGCGCGCCATCTTCAACGACACGAATTACATCAAGAAGAATGTGAATGCAGGCGACCTATACAGCAAGATTTACGAAATCGGCAACAGCCTGCAGGGCAGCCCCGAAATCGGATTCAATTTCAACGACCTGTGGACCACCGAAGAAATGTTCGAACGCTGGCGAGCACAGAATGCCTGGTGGTACAGCGTTCTCGGCAATAATCCCTTCGCCAAGAAGCAAGGACTCGAAAATGCAAGGCCGCTCCTGAAGAACTTCCTCGAAGTTGCAGACAAGGTAATCGCAGCGGATACGACAAAGGCCGACAAGACCGCGGCAAAGAACGCACCGAAGAAAACGTCCGCGACGCTCCGTTTTGGCCACGACACCGTCATCTTCCCGTTCGCCGTCTTGTTGCAACTGCAAAACGGCACACAGAATACCGGCATCGAAACCGCCGACATGGAAAACCTGCACAAGGTCTGGCGCGACTACGAAATCAGCCCCATGGCTGCAAACGTTCAGATGGTTTTCTTCAAGTCCGCAAAGAAAGATGCTCCGATTCTCGTGAAAGTGATGCTTAACGAAGCCGAGCAGAAGTTGCCCGTGACTTGCGACACCGCGACCATCAAGAACTGCCCCGCCGCCCCATATTACCGCTGGGATGACGTGAGAGCGTTCTACGGAAAGATTGCGGACAAATAATCTATTGATTAATCTTATTGATTTGGACCCAGCGGAAACCTTGCCGTTTCATGCAATTCGTCACAAAGTCTCCTTGTTCAACGTGATCCTTACCCTTTTCGTATTCACATTGAGCTACGGCATTTTCTGTTTCATATTGCGTTACCCCATCTTTATGCCAAACCAGACAGGTGCTACACACGCACAGAAAAGAAACGCCAGAAGCGCACAGACAAAGCATATTAGCGTTTTCTTCATAGGAACTCCCAAATAATAAATTGGCCAGCCCTAAATGTAAATAAAAAAAACAAAGTCAAGTCCTTTTTGACTTTTTTTCGTTTTTTTACAAAAAAAGGAAATCCCCCACCGTGAGGTGAGGGATTCCTTTTTCAAGATTTTCGCTTGATGATTAGCGGACGGAAACGCGCTTCATAGCAACGAGCTTGTTGCCAGAAGTGATGCGAACCAGGAGAACGCCCTTGCCAGCGAACTTAGCGTAGTCAACATCCTTGACCATGCCAGTGAAGGTTTCGCTGTGGAGGAGCTTGCCGTTCATGTCGAACACGCGGAGAGTCTTGACGTCGGCAGCAGGCACAACATTGAGCTTGGAGTTGTCGGCGAAGATCTTGCCGTTAGCCTTCGGTTCCGGCTTTGCTTCCGGCTTGATGAGGACGGTGTCCTGGCAGAGAGTTTCCTGCCACCAGTACGGATCCGTAACGGTCGGGTTGATGTACTGAGCATCCTTCTGATCCTTCATTCTGGCCGGAATCAGTTCATAGCACTTGCCTTCAACCATGTTGGTCAGGTTGGCATTGTAGCAGTTCTCGGTGTACTTGCCAGCACCGTGTTCGTAAGCAATGCAGCCCTTGTCGACGAGGGTGTAGGTGTCAACCGGACGCGGCGGAATGACTTCAACCTGAGCACATTCGGTTTCTTCCCACCAGTAGGTGTCGAAAGCGCTGCCGTTGATGTACAGGGAGTTGCCGTACTGTTCAACACGTTCCGGATTCAGCTTGTAGCAGACACCCGGCTTCATGCCTTCGAGGCCAGACTTGTAGCAGTTGTCAGCATAGCCGCCAGCACCATGGACGTATGCAATGCAAGCATCCTGGTATTCGACAGAGCTGCTGGAGATTTCAGAAGAGCTGGATTCTTCAGAAGAGCTGGATTCTTCAGAAGAGCTAGATTCTTCAGAGGAGCTGGATTCTTCGGAAGAGCTAGATTCTTCAGAGGAGCTGGAGACGTCAGAGGAGCTGGAGCTCGTTTCGCCGCAACCAGCATCCGTGTATTCCTGAGAATTCGGATCGAGTTCGCTGCAGTCGATATCAACAGCAGAAGAGCTGGATTCTTCAGAAGAGCTAGAGACTTCAGAAGAGCTAGATTCAACAGAAGAGCTGCTAACCGGGATTGCGATATCGCATTCGGTTTCAACCCACCACCAAGTTTCGGTAGCGATGTTGTTGATCCAAGTCGGGACAGTGGCACCGGGGTAATCAGAGAGGCGGTCCGTGTTGAACACATAGCACTTGCCTTCGGCCATGTTCAGGAGGCCTTCGCTGTAGCAGTGCTGATCGTAGTCACCCGTGCCGTTTTCGAACGCAATGCAGCCCTTGGGCTCATAGGTATATTCAATGATCGGCTGAGGAGGAACTTCGTGCTTGGTGCATTCAACCGGAGTCCACCACCATGTCTGGCTGGCATCGTTGTTGATCCACATCGGATTTTCAGCGCTGCGATCAGAGTTCATGGTATAGCAGGTGTTTTCTGCCATGTTGAGGAGGCCGGACTTGATGCAGGTTTCGCCATAGTTGCCAAGACCGTTCACAAAAGCAACGCAATCGTCTTCGAAGATTGCTTCCGGTTCAGTCGATTCCTGAGCAACTGCAGCTGCTGCAAGCAGGGCCACAGCCATAGATGAATACATAAATTTCTTCATACTACCTTCTTTTACCTTGGTTGTGAAATGTTATTTTACAAGGCAGAAACAATATAGCATTTTTTTATGTTTGTCAACCAAGTACAAATTAGCGAATTAGTTTCCACGTAAACAAATTTATACTTGTTTTTGTGTATAAATATACGGTAGGGTCGCCATAAAACCACGCACCACAAGGTGTTTGGGTAAAAAGTAGGGTAACACGAAGGTCAAAATTAAGTCATTTTTTATGACATTGTGTTAACAAAGTTTTACAAAACTAAGACAAAAAAAAGCCTTTTTAGACAAATTTTAGTGGGATTCGTTGGCCGAAGGATCCAATTTTCTGAAAAATTTCAGCACGTCAAAGTCGTTCTTAAGAATTTGTACAACCGAACCGACCATATAGAGGCTTCCTGTTATCAAAATCGGGCCCTCGGAAGCTTTCAAAACGCTTTGTACGTAGTCAGGATTCAGCATCCCGGCACTTGCCACTCGCCCCCCGAGGCTTTCGATTTCGGAGCGCAAATCGTCCAATTCACGGAAACGCGGATATGGAGTCCTCGTGACATGCCACTCGCCGACATACGGCATCATGAGACGCAGCATTTCATGAAGATCCTTGTCCTTGAGAGCCCCGAACAGGCAATGGAACTTTTGGCCGGGATAATACTCCTCCAGCGCCTGCACGAGCCGCCGGACCGCATGGGAATTGTGCGCCCCGTCCAGGATGACCTTCACGTTCCCATCCGGACCGGCCAGGGCCTGCATACGCCCCGCCCACGAGCGCGTCGCAAGCGTCTTTATAGACAAAGCATCGTCGTAACGATTCCAGGCGCGGCCAGGAGCATTCAAGAACAACTCGGCGGCCTTGAGCGAGAGGCTCGCATTCTCGACGTAGTGGCGTCCGAGATTAGGCAACTTAACATCATCGCGGACCTCGGGAACGACAACGGAAGCCCCAAGATACGCCGCGTATCCGCGCGCCTCGTCGAGCAAATCCGCACCAAGCCCACCGAGCACGAACACCTTACCCACGCCGTCGCCAGCGGCATCACCGACAACGGCCATTTTTTCCTTGAGTATCGCGCTTTCCGTAGCCCCGAGCACTTCGGTATGTTCAAGCCCGATGCCCGTCACGACGGCCATCTCGCCGCCGGCGACCGCGGTGCTATCGAGACGCCCGCCCATGCCCGCCTCAAGCACGGCCACATCGACGCCCTTTTCCGCATAATAGAGGAACGCGGCAACAGTCAGCACCTCGAAAAACGTAGGCTCCAGGGCGGGCTTGCCGAGCGCAACCTGCGCCGACGACACGGTTTCAGCCGCCTGTTTAACCTGTAGCAACAGCCGGTCGAGATCCGCTTCCGAAATGGGTTCATCGTCGACGCGGATGCGTTCCCGCAGACTCACCAGATGCGGACTCGTGTAAAGCCCCGCCTTCAGCCCGTGTGCCTGCAAAATACCGGCCAGATAAAAGCTCGTCGAGCCCTTGCCGTTTGTGCCAACAACATGGATGGAACGGAATTTCCGCTCCGGGTTGCCTAGCGCAGCACATATCTTGCGCGTAGATTCAAGTCCCGGCACCATGCCGAACATCAAGCGAGTTTCAAGATATTTCATGCCACCGAACAACATGCGCGCAAATATAGGAAAAGTGGTTATGAGCAATGAGCTATGAGGTCGGGGCTAAAGCCCCTCTGAGCAGTCAGCGATGAGTAGTAAAACAAAAATTATACCTCACACCTCACTGCTCACCGCTCATAGCTCACTGCTCACCGCTCTCTCCTCGAGCCCCCAAAAAACATATATTTACATTCAAACAATCCTCAAAGTGCTTATTGCTATGATTTTCGCCCAGTTCCAGCGCGTTTTAGCCGTATTTTCAGCCAAGACCTCCATCGTCCTTGCGGTCGCATTCTTTGCCCCCCTCCTCGTCCCCAATTCAGAAGCCCGCGTCGACCCCACGGCAGCGCCGCAACACTACAACTACCGCGATGCGAGTAAGCAGATGCGCCGCGTGTACTATGGCGAATTGCAAGAAACGCTCTACTGTGGCTGCAAATACGACGACAAGAAAAACGTCGACTTTTCGAGCTGCGATTTCAAGCCGCGCGACAACCCCAAACGCAAAAGCACCAAACGCGCAGAGCGCATTGAATGGGAGCACATGGTCACCGCCCACAACATGGGGCACTTCCGCCCCTGCTGGAAAGACGGCGGACGCAAGAACTGCAGCGCAAACGACACGACGTTCAAGCTGATGGAAGGCGACATGCACAACCTCTACCCCGCCATAGGAGAAGTGAACGGGGACCGCAGCAACTTCATGTACAGCCAGTGGACCAACAATCCCGAGCCCATGTACGGCGGATGCATGACCATTGTCGACTTCAAGGACAAGAAGGTGCAACCCCGCGAGGAGGCCCGCGGCATCGTCGCGAGAGCCAGTTTTTACATGGAAAAGACCTATGGCGTTAGTTTATCCAAACAGGACCGCAAGTTGTTCGAGGCCTGGGACAAGATGTACCCCGTCACAGAGAAGGAATGCGAACGCGACCGCCGCATTTTCAAGGTTCAGGGCGACCACAACCCCTTTGTCTACGAAAAGTGTGCAAAGTAACACACTCGAAGGACGCTACAGGGCTTTTTTTGTGATTTCTGCCTTATTTTGAACCGCACAGCGATAAATAATCATATATATTTGTAAAGAATAGTTCATAATACGAGGTTTTTATGCGTCGTGTATTTTTGGCGTTTATTTTTTGCTTTTTTGGAGCGAGCCTAGCGCAGGTGGAATTCCCCATAGGCTCCACAGTAATTAACGTCACCAAACCGCCCTACAAAGCCAAGGGCGACGGCAAGACCGACGATACGCAGGCCATCCAGCAGGCTCTGGACGACCATCCCAACGGCGACTTCATCATCTACCTCCCGCACGGCATCTACAGGATTACCGGCCGCCTCGTATGGCCCCAGGCGGACAAGCCCGAAGACTCCTATAACCGCACCATCCTCCAAGGACAGAGCATGGGCGGAACCATCCTGCAGCTGGACAACCACTGTGAAGGTTTCGACAACCCGGACGCTCCGCGCGCCATGATCTACACCGGCATGGGTCCAGAACCCAGGCGCCGCAACTCCATCCGCGACGTCACCATCCGTACCGGCAAAGGGAACCCCGGCGCCATCGGCATCCGCTTCCTCGCCAACGAGCAGGGCACCATCAAGAACGTCAAGGTGTACTCCAACGACAGTGCCGGCGTGTACGGCATCGACATGGGCTACGCAGAGACCATGGGCCCGCTCATGCTCAAGAACGTGGAAGTCCGAGGCTATGACGTGGGCGTGCTTGTCGGGGGCAAGGTCAACGGTGTCACGCTGGAACACGTAACCCTGGGAGGCCAAAAGAAATTCGGTCTCGAAGTCAACAACCAGGCGGTGGCCGCACGCGGTCTGCGATTCAGGGGTTCTGTCCCGGCAGTCTATAGCCACGGCAAGGGGGCCTCGCTCACCCTCGTCGACGCCACACTGGAATTCTTCAAGGAAAAGAACGCCAAGCAGGCGACAGCCATCGTGAACGAGAGCCAGCTATTCGCCCGTTCCGTCATGATTAGCAAGTTCCACACCAAGATTCGCAGTACGCTCAAGGGCTACGGAGAAGGAATTATCGGCAACGAAATTATCGAATTCTCGACACAGCCCGTGAAAAAACTTTGTTCCAGCCCGAACCAATCCATGCGCATCCCCGTGGCGGAAACCCCGGATTACGCAGAACAGAAGGCAGACTCCTGGATTACCATTGCCGGGGACTACGGCGGAAAGATGAACAGCGGTTCCGACGACGCCAAAGCCATCCAGGACGCCATCGACGACGGTGCGGAAACCATCTACTTCCCACCCGGAGGCCGCTGGACCATCAACCGCGACATTTACATCCGCAAGCGCGTCCGCCGCATTCTCGGTACCGAAGCGCGCATCGACGGCAGAGGCAAGTTCATCATCGAAGATGGTGCGTTCAACGAGATCACTATCGAGCGATTCTCTGAATTCGGCAGCGGCATCATCCACAAGAGCAAGCGCGCCGTACTGCTCAAGGATATCACGCTCAAGTCCTACGAGTCCACCGAGACCGGTGCGGGCGAAGTGTTCCTGGAAGACGTCTCCATCGGGACCATCCAGCTGAACTACCAGAAACTGTGGGGCCGTCAAGTCACCATGACCGGAGACACCAAGGGGCCCAAGATACAGAACAACGGCGGCACCATCTGGATTCTCGGCCTCACGGCAAAAGACGGGAATACCGTATTGCAAAACTTCAACAAGGCATCGGCCGAACTCGCCGGCGTACACGTCATCGCAAGCGACAAGGCAAAGAACCGCCCGATGTTCATCAACGACAACTCGAACCTTTCCATCGAGGGCCTCCGCGAAACGCTGGTCAAGGGCAATCCCTACCTGAAGATCGTGGAAGAATCCCGCCAGGGTTCTGCCATCTACTCGATTACAGGCAAGGAACTGCAGCACAACCCGACCGGTGGCGTGATGCTCCCGCTGTACGTAGGCTATGCGCCCAAGAGCGGAGCTAACGAGAAGCCGAAGGTCAAGGTTGAAAAAGAAATCATCCTGCTGCAACAGAACCAACTTCGCTTGAAAGGCTCTGTCGAAGATGACGGCCGTGGCGATGGCCTTTGCCGCGTACCCGTTGTTTGGCGTAAGGCGACTGGACCGGGCAAGGCGACTTTCTCTGACAGCACCGAATACGAGACCGACCTCTCGTTCACGGCGAGCGGACGCTACAACGTGACTTTCACGGCAAACGACGGCTACCAGGACGGAGCCGACACCAGCCGCATCTACGTATTTGACAGGAAATACACGACGCTTGACAACAGCGGCGACGGCATTCCGAGCGGACGCGGACAAGATGCCTGGATTTCGGAATTCGACAACTACAGCCCGCACAACTACGACACGACGCTCTGCGCATCCACCCTCCCAGGCAAGGCCGGCAAGATATACCTCAAGTTCGACCTCTCTGCTCTGCCCGGTCCTCTGTTCGACGCAGGCCTCAAGCTGGACTACATCGCAGACTCCATCAAGAAGCCCATTTCGTTCAACATCTTCGGTCTCAAGGAAACATCGAAGGACATGGACTTCGGCGAGAGCAAGCTCGGCATTGACTGGAGCGAAGCGGACATCACGTGGGACAACGCCCCGGCCAACGACCCCAAGAAGGCAGGCGGCCAGTTCAACATCCGCAAGAACTCTGGCGGCGGCGTGGACACAAAGTTCGCTGACTACCTGGGCACGATTACCATCAACCCGAAGTCACCGCTGGGAGCGTTCCTCCGCACCCCGAACTTTACCGAGTTCTTCAAGCGCAAACACGCATCCGGACTCTACACGATTATCCTCACGAGCGTCGATGCCGGCGAATACTTCATCAAGTCAAAGTCGGCGGGCAAGAACGCCGCACCGGCCCTTTACGTGAGCTACTTCGACAACACGCGTTCTATCGGCGGCGACGCCATGGACGGCGGTTACCAGCTTTCCAAGGTGAACATCGACATCTACAACCTGGATTGCGACTTCGACCTGACCGTGGGATACCCGCAGTTCGTACAGATTGAAATTCTCAACGAATTCGGCAAGAGGATGCTCACCGTGGCAGCCCGCGAACTCGCTGGCGAAAAGAAGACAAACTTTAAGTTCAAGGCCAAGGCGTTCCCCACCGGAAGGTACACCCTCAAGGTTATCGGTGAAGCGTTTACCGCCGAACAGAAATTCTACATCCTGAACTAAGGAGATCAACATGAAGATCTACAAGTTCCTATTTGCACTTTCCTTTGCCGCCTTCTGCGCCGGATGCGGAGACGACGACAGTTCTTCGGCATCCCCAGAAGAAGAAAGCAGTTCTTCCAGGATTGCTTCCTATAAGTCCAGTTCCTCGCTCAGCACGCGCGCCGACATCACCTACAACGACACGCTGGAGCTCGGGGACACCGTCGCCCTGGACTTCGAAATACCCAAGAGCAAAAAAGACATCGACGAAGAGAGCGGCTACATCTACATCACCGACACGACGAAGTCCATCATGCTTTTCCTAGGCGAGTTCGTCAAGGGAACGCGGGTCAACGTCCACATAATGACCTCCGGCATGTCCAAGGACTCGATACAGATCAGCAGCGAAACCGGCGACAACTTGAACACGCTCTACCCCGTGTGGAGCGAATCGAAGAATGACTCCATATTCAGCAATTACATGATTGCAGGTCACGAAGGAAAGATGCAGCAAAACTCCTTCGTTGTGTTCAACGATGGTTTCTACTACATGAACGTAAAGGCCAAGTTCGACAAGTCTTCAAGAATCCGCACATACGTCAGCGCAGACTCAGCCTACTTTGTCTACACTGGAATGGAAGACACCATCCACATGAATCTGAAGGACACCCTCCGAGGGATTTTCACCATCGGCGAAGGACCGAGCGTCGTAGACGTCCGTTTGTCGGGCAACGAAGGCGTCAGCGTGGCACTTAACGCGACAGGCAGTTCCATCAGCAAGTTCGAGCTTTACGAACAAGACACGAACCTCGTCAGCAAGAGCGATTCGGTCATCGATGCGTTGCTCCTCCCCCACGACACCACGGACTGGTCGCTCAAGATCTTCCCGACAAAGGTCATCAGCTACCTCTCCGGCCCTTATGCGACATTTGAAATTGAATCCGTCAGCCGACCGCTCGAAAAGGGCGAATACTTCACGAACCCGGACTCCATCGATGTTCCGGGCGATACACTGGTCGTGGTTCGTCCGCGCAACGACCAGGCCAAGTACTACCTGTACCAGGAGCAGTACATCTGGCTCGCCGACCTCAACCCAGGGGATTCCATCGACGTATTCCACTTCATGGAAGGTTACTGCGACAACCAGGTCACTTGCCCCGCGAACTGCGAAATTCTAGACAGCAAGCGCAAGTCCGTCCAGGAAATCAGCTGCCTCTACGGGGGAAGCCTCAAGGTAACGAGCAAGATGAAGAAAGGTGCCTACTACCTGCACTATGTCCGTACCGGTGACATCTACCCCACTGACGAAAGCCAGGTCCTCACGCTCAAGACCTACATCCAGCAACCGGGCCTCTTCAAGGAATTCAACTTCTTCGACGAAGAGGAAGAAGAAATCTACGGAGAAAAAGCCTTCCGCGCCAAGCTGGGCGATACGCTCCGCTTCGAAAATTTCAAGTTCAGGACAATGCCGAAGGTGGCTAGCACCAACGTGCGCTGGTTCCTCACCTGCGAAGACGTTCCCTACCTCGGGACATCCGCCTATATCGCCGCGCTGGACAACTGCGAAGACGAACTGGAAATCTACGCCAGCAGCTACCTCGTTGTCCAGGACAGCGCCTTCGGGAAGACTCCGCACATCATTGCGCAGAGCCTAGCCGACCCGACCGCCCGCGACACCCTGAGCCTCTCCATCAGCGAGAAATAGCCCAGACAGCACAAAAAAATCAGAAATTCCCCCAAAGGCGCCCACAGCGCCTTTTTTCATTACCCCGAGCGGCTAAAAACATTGAAATCCTAAAAAAAAATGCTATCTTTGTGGCCTATCTTGCAAGTCGTGCCAAGCTCTACCAACTTGCAAGCAAAACCAAAGAGCTTCCTCTAAGAGGTATATATGTCCTCCTTCCGTGGACCAAAAGGTAAAGTAGCACGCTCTCTCGGCGTTGCAGTTTCTCAGAAGACTCAAAAGGCTCTCGACCGCCGCAACTTCGCTCCTGGCCAGCATGGTCAGAACCGCAAGAAGTCCGCTTCCGTGTACAAGCAGCAGCTCGTCGAAAAGCAGCGTCTTCGCTTCACCTACAACATTTCCGAAGCTCAGCTGGCCAAGGCTTACAAGGAAGCCAACCGCCGCGAAGGTTCTGCCGGTGATAACCTGATGATCCTGCTCGAAACCCGTCTGGACGCCCTCGTCTACCGCATGGGTTTTGCCCGCACGATTTTCGCTGCCCGTCAGTACGTCGCCCACGGCCACTTCGCTGTGAACGGTGTCCGCAGCTTCTCCCCCAGCCGTCTCGTCAAGGCCGGCGACGTCATCAGCCTGCGCGAACGTTCCAAGGAACACGTGCAGATCAAGGAAGCCTTCGCGAACGCTCCCGAAGCTCCTGAATACCTGACCGTCGACAAGACCAAGATGGAAGGCACGCTCGTGAAGCTCCCGCTCCGCGAACAGATTCCGGTCAAGCTCGAAGAACAGCTCGTCGTGGAATACTATTCTCGGTAGACGCAAATCTCAAAAGTTTGCAGAAAGCGGAGCATCTTTTGCTCCGCTTTTTCTATTTCCATTTTTAGCCAACGAAAAACCCACCTGCATTTGATTTTGCAGGTGGGTCGATTTTAAAGCCGTAAAACAGGTCAGACGGGCGCTAGCGGTCTTCCCAGATGGTATTGGGCAGTTTGCCGATATCGCGGAAGTCAAGGCGGCCCGCAGAGGGGGCGTTTACGCCGACAACGCGGGCAAGCGGCTTGCCCGCACGCTCGATGACAATTTCTTCGTCACGGAGCGCCACCTGGTTCAGCAGGGAACCGAAGTTCTGCCGGGCTTCCATCGCCGTCACGACTTTGGCCATAGTTATTCCTTGGCCCCTTCAGCCTTGCCCTGCAGAGCCTTGTCCTGGATGACGAGGTCCACGCGGCGGTTCTTCTGGCGACCTTCCTTGGTGCTGTTGTCGGCAATCGGCATGGTCATGCCGAGGCCCTTCGCCGTAAGGCGGCCAGCATCGATACCTTGTTCCACGAGGAAGTTCATTACGTTGTCTGCACGCTGCTGGGAGAGCTTCATGTTGAACTCTTCGGAGCCGGTGTTGTCGGTGTTGCCTTCAATGGACACGTTGAACTGCTGGTACACAGAAAGGATACCCGCAACCTTGGCAAGGCTTGTCTTGAGGTCGGCCTTGAGGGTCGCCTGGTTCACGTCGAACAAGATGTCGCTCATGGAGAGGATGATACCACGAGCGTCCTTGGACACCTGAATCAACTTGGACTGGAGCTCGTTCAGCTTGTTCATCGCATCCTTCTGGCGCTGTTCGGCCTTGGCGCGTTCTTCAGCAAGAGCCTTCTGCAGGTCAGCTTCGCGTTCACCGGCAGCCTTGAGCGCAGCCTCGTTGGCGGCGGCTTCAGCAGCAAACTTTTCCTGATTCTGCTGCATTTCTGCCTGGAGCTTGGCTTCGTGGTCCTTGAGGTCGCTCACCTTGCCCGTGTGAATCTGGTGCTGGATGGATTCAATATCGCGGGCTGTAGCGGCGCGCTTGGCCCAGTTTTCGTCCATGTGGTTACGGATGGTCTGGGTTTCGCCCTGGACCTTGACAATGTTCACGTAGAGGGAGCAGGCGGCCGAGAGCTGGAGCGTCTTCTCGGAAGTCGCATCGTCCTCTTCGGCGGACTTGAGCGCCTTGGAAACGCCCATCGCCTCGGCAAGGGAAATCTTTGCGGAAGTAGCGTTCGCCGGAAGCGAAGCCTTGACGGAATTCAAGGCAGCATCGCAGACGCTAGAAAGGGAAGTACCCGTATCTTCGGCGGCAACGGCAAGACCGGCAGAAACAAGAATTGCGGCAAAATACTTGAAGTTTTTCATTACTGCTTGCCTCCCTTGACTTCGCTATCCAGGATGCCCTGGTACTTGGCCTTACGTTCGTTATCTTCGCGGAGTTCCTTTTCAAGGGCCTCGTCCTTCTTCTTCATGTCTTCGCGTTCTGCGGTATAGATTGCGAGCTTGTATTCGAGAGTACTCATGTCGGCCATCACGATGGCTTCTTCCTCGTCGCCATTTGCGGCGAGAGCCTGTGCGGAATCAAGGTCAGCCTTGGCCTTTGCAGCAGCGGCGGCATCGACATTCGATTCAGCGGCAACAGTCTGGGTCATTTCGGCTTGGCCCAAGGAACGGTCAACAGCTTGCTGATTGGAGGCGCAACCGAACATAAGCAAGGCGGCACACCCCATAGCGAGAGTACGAATATTCATAAGAGTCTCCTATTGGTGATTTTCGTCACTTAAAATAGTTATTATTGAATGGGATAGCCCACCAATTCAAAGCAAAATTTTTTTTAAAAGAGCCATGCCCCAGGAAAACCGCTCATACTCCGTAAAACAGTACATGACCGCCCTCAAGCAGAAGGTGGAGGACACTCCAGCTGTATGGGTTCATGGAGTCATTACGCAGATTTCCGAGAAGCCCAAAATCGTCTACATGAGCATCGCAGACTTCGAGGAAGGGAGTGTCATCCCGCAGGCAACGGTTTCCCTCACCTGCTTCGGGGCAAAATTCGCAGCAATCAAGGCGAAGGTTGCAAGTTTCGACAACCCTTTCGAAATCAAGCCCCAGCTCAAAGTGCAACTGCTCATCAAGGCGGAACTCTACGTCCCCTACGGCAAACTGCAAGCGCAGATTCTCGACATCGACCCGGTGTACACGTTGGGCGAACTCGCACTGACCAAGAGTGCCATCCTGAAGAAGCTCGCCATGGACGGTCTTCTCGACAAGAACAAGTCCATCGAACTTGCTAAAATGCCGCTGCGCGTAGGCCTCATCACCGGCGAAGGGACTGCAGCGTACCAGGACTTTTCCACCAAGCTTGCCGAATCGCCGTTCGCCTTCCACATTGAGACCGCCTTCGCAAAAATGCAGGGCAACGAGACGGAGTCCAGTGTCATCGAAGCACTGGAGACTCTCCGTGCCAACAGCGAACTCGACGTCGTCTGCATCGTGCGCGGCGGCGGATCCAAGACGGACCTCACCTTTTTCGACAGCGAGGCCCTGTGCCGCGCCGTAGCGAATTACCCCGTTCCCGTGTTCACGGGAATCGGGCACGAAATCGACCGGAGCCTCCTCGACGAAGTGGCCTACCAGGCCTGCATCACCCCCACCGACTGCGCAAAGCGCCTCATCGAAAGGGCTAGTGAAAGCTGGGATGCCATGGTGCGCGCCGCACGGGACATCGCGGAAGGCGCAAGGGCCTGCCTGGGCGCATACTCGACCGGACTCACCTCCGCGGGGCACCGGTTGCAACAAATCCTGAGCAAGCGCTTCCTGCAAGAAAAGACCAACCTCGCCCAGATAGGCGTATCCCTCAAGAAAGACATGCACTTCCTGTTCCAGTCCGAAACAGCCCGCCTCCAGCGCAATGCGGACGGTCTCAGGCAAGGAACGCGAAAAATTATCGAGTTCGAGAAGGCTCGGTTCGAGCTGAGCGAACAGAAGGTCAAGTCGGCAGACCCTAAACAGGTGCTCGCGAAGGGATACACGCTAACCCTCGACGCAAACGGGAAATTTATTCGAAACGCAAGCGAACTCAAGCCGGGCGACCGCATCACCACACGCTTCCGCGGCGGCGACGTCACCTCGCAGGTTCTCTAACTACTTTGCCTGGGGCTTGATCATCAGCACCTTTTCCATGCGGGTGCCGTCCATCTTGAGCACGCGGAACTTGTACCCGTCAATCTCGACTTCGGCGCCCGGCGAGGGAATAATGCCGAGAGTCGCCTGGATAAGGCCCGACAAGGTTTCCACGTGGGAATTTTCCGGAGCTTCCAGTTCCACGCCCAGTTCGTCTTCCATGTCGGAGAGCGTCATGAGCGGATCCAAGATGTAGCGTCCGTCCTTAAGCTTTTGCACGTCGCCCTCGTCCTCGTCGTCCTCGTCGCGAATTTCGCCGACGATTTCCTCGAGGATATCCTCGAGGGTGACGAGTCCGGCGGTTCCGCCGTACTCGTCGACGACGATGGCGAGCTGGTTGCCGTTCTTGCGCAGCTCGGTCAGCAAGTCATCTATCTTCTTGTGGTAGGGCACGAACACAGGAGGCATCACAATCTTCATCAAGTCGAACGGTTCGTCACGATGTTCGGTGTACCATTCCAAAAAGTCGCGGTTCGAGAGCACGCCCACGATATTGTCAACAGTATCCTTGTACACCGGCAGACGGGAATGGCGCTCGTTGTTCAGCACCTGCACGAGTTCCTCGAGCTTAGTATCCACATCGATAGCGCACATGTCCACGCGGGGGGTCATGATTTCACGCACCGGAGTCTCGACAAAGTCGAAGATGTTCAGAATCATCTGGCGTTCTTCTTTCTCGAGGCCTTCACCTTCGCCAGCCGTCAGGTCGGACAGGTCGGCCTGGACTGCGTCGCGGCGCTCTTCCGGCAAAAAGCTCAGCTTGGCATCGTAGCCGAACAGCTGGAGCATCTTCACGAACAGCCAGTGGCAGAACATCGCCGCCGGGGCAAACGGGATGCGGATAATCCGGTATAGCGGGACAAGCACGATGGCGATCGTATCGGGCTTGAGGCTACCGAGCAGATTCGCGCAGAACACCGTGAGCATGTAGATGCCGGCACAGGCGACAATCAGGTAGGCCGCACTGCCCAGTTCCCAGTAGTCCTTGATCCAGGCATACGGCAGGGACTGGAACAGGTAGTAGCCCAGCAGGCCGCTCCCGATGTTGCAGAATATCCGCCCGATGGAAATGGTCTCATTGAAACCGCCCTTCTCGACAAGGCCGGCGATGACCTCTTCGCGGTCGTCCCTGTCCTTGGCATCGCGCTTCGCGTAGATACCACTGAACACGGTCTTGATCAGCGAGAACGAGAACGACACAAATAGGAAAACAATCAAAAAGGCGAAAACCCAACTGTCGGAGTTTTCCATCAGTCCTTCTCCTTGTAGGGGTCAAGCCCCAGAAATTCACATTCACGCGCACGCATCACCTTGCGGTCGGCCGGCTTGATATGGTCATAACCGGAAAGATGCAGCAGCCCGTGCACAATCACGCGCTTCATCTCGGCATAGAAAGAGTTGCCATATTCCGGAGCTTGGCGTTTCACCTGGTCGCGGGCGATGTAGATTTCACCGAGGAATGTATCGTCGTGCCATTCATACGAAAGCACGTCAGTCACCTTGTCGAGCCCGCGGTAATCGCGATTCATCTCGCGGACGAACTCGTCGGTGCAGAGGACGATGTTTACGCTCTTTTCGGCATTCTCTTCGTGGAGGAGTTTGCGCGCCATAACCTCAAAACGGTCTTTCCACGGAAAGACGCCGATATTCCCCTCGCACAAAAATTCAATATCGTACTTCGCGTACTTCTTTTTACTGGCAGGGTCGGGCATTAGATGTTATACCACTTCTTAAGAGTCGCAATGATGGCTTCGGCCTGGGTTTTCCCGCTAATGTTGAACTTGCTACGGGCCTTGAACGCCCCCTGAACCTTCTGGTAGCGACGGAGCGAAACCTTCGGCTCGCCGAACTCGCCCGTTTTCGCATCGCGGTCCTGATACAGGAACATCATGCTCTGCCAGGCACCCTTGGTCAGGATTTCCTTATCCAGTTGCTTGACAATCGGCATCCCGGTTTCCGTATCGCAAACTTCAATGGTCAATTCGTCAGCATCCACGCTCATTTTTTTGATCCTCTGCTTTCAATGTGATATAAATAACTAAATGATGCAATTCACGTGCAAAACATAATAATAATACATATATTTAACAAAGTTAACAACAGGAAAAGCGGGGCAACATGTATTTTTCGTCAAAATTCAAGATTTTAGCCATTTTTACGGCGCTGCTTCTTGCAATGCCCGCCATCGCAGCCAAGCCGACAAACGGCAAGGTCCGTTCCGTGCTGGGCGATGTAGCCCGCCAAAAAGCCAACAAGACCAACTGGGTGGCATTACGCGTGGGAGCGACGGTCGAACAGGCCGACAAGATCCGCACCGAAATCGAGTCACAGGCAATCATCAACCTGCCTGACGGCAGCAGCATTTCCATCGAGGAAAACACCCTCGTCGTGTTCGAGGAACTGATTGCCAAGGACGGGAACCAGAAACTGACCGCCGACGTTCAGCATGGCAAGGTCCGCTTCGACGTACAGAAGCAAAAAGGCAAGGAAAGCTCGTTCCAGTTCCGCACCGGGACCGCAACGGCTGCTGTCCGCGGCACGTCGGGCGTCATTGGCCAGACCAGCCGCGGCAAGCCCATCGCAGCACTCCGCGAAGGTAAACTCGAAATCAGCACCGGGAAAAATACGGTGAACATCAATGGCGGCGAGACCGCCGTTCCGGACGGGGAATCCTTTGCCGTGCTCCAGCTAGCCTCCTCCGGCGACCTCGACTTCCTCAACAAGATTGACTCGCTCCTGAGCGACACGACAAAATCGCTTGACGATCTCAAGAAAACCATCCTGGCGCTTGATTCCGTCTATGCGGCCAACCTGAAGCACGCCGCCGACACCCTGGGATGTGCTTTCGAATCCATCCCGGACACGGTGACCACACCGTTCCTCACCATCCAGGGCTCCTGCAAGCCGGGAATCTTTGTCGAAGTCGGCGCCGAGCGCATCGAGACGACCGATGAACCTTTCCAGTTCACCCCGACCTGGGACGCAAGCGCTTTCGGAGCGAAAAAGTTCCCCGTGTCCTGCTTTGTCGGAAAGATTAGCCTGCCCTGCGGCTACATCACCACGACCTACGCCAAGCCGGCCAAGCCCGTCAAGAAAATCGAAAAGCAGGAACCGAAGGCGGAGAAAGTCGAATTCAAGCTCACCACGGCGTCCCCAGCAAAAGTCTGCAAGACCGGAGCTGTCACGATGGAAGGCACCTTCGACACGACAGCCACCAACGCTACCCTGTTCGTGAAACTCGGCAACTATACCTCGCCAAACCTTGTCCCGCTGAGCCAAGGCAGCAAGTTCAGCCACACCATTGCCGTGAGCGACCGCATCGGCAACTGGGAAGAGAAGAAGGCCTATGCCGAATTCCATACCGCCGAAGGCGTGCAGACCGAAAGCATCGATCTGGAAATCGACAAGTCCTGCGCCAAGGTGAACCAGATTACCCCGATCGTCAATTTCCAGCGCTACGACTCCACCCGCTGCGAAGTCAGCATCTCCGTTTCCAACATCAAGGGAGACGTGGTGCTGCTATCCACCTCCGTCGACGGCGCCCTCACCAGGGAAACCAGCCTCGACAAGGACATATTCACGACCTTCAAGCTCAAGGCCGGTTCGCACAAGTACACCTTCAAGGCCGAAGACCGGGCCGGCAACAAGGGTGAACTCGTCAAGACACTCGGTTGCTTCCCGAAGGTCAACACGACCCTTGCCGTGCAAGGAGGCAACTACGAGTTCATCCGCGCTCCGCTGTCTCCGAATGGGTCGAAAACCGGGATTACGAGGAACGTAAAATTCAAGATTTCCAACGTTCCGCAACAGGACCCGACCCAAATCAAGAGAATTACCATCAAGCAGAACGGCAAAAACGTCGTTCAACTACAAAATAAGCAGATTACAGACCTCAATTTCGACATACCCGTGGAATTGGTGCGAGACAAAAAGACTATCATTAAGATAGAAGTGGTCATGAAAAACGGCCGCATTCTGAACGCTTCCAAAACTTACGAGGTCCGCTGATGGGGTTTTCGAACCAGATAACAATCTGGACGCTGGCAATAGCATCAACGCTTTCCGTCGCTCAGACGGATTCCGCCGCAGTTGACTCTGCGGCGTTTGCCGTTGTTGTTCCGCCCAGCGATTCGACGAAAACCTGGAACGTTATGGGCAATGTCACCTACCGGGGCGCCTACCACTACGTCCGCACCCGCACAAACCACGGTGACACGTTTGTCTCCGGACAAGACACGATTAAGCACGGGAAGCGCTACCGCAACTATTTCCAAGTTCCCGGATTCATGACCGAGGGCAGCGCCTACGTGCGCGCGGAATCCCCAGACGGCCGCGTTTTCGAATTCGACGCCGACGTCACGAGCGACAACTGGAACAAGTTCTACCCGAACCCGGTATCGCTCAGCTACACCGACAACTACAGCCACTTAACGCTAGGGGATTTTCATAAGTCCGAAGGCGATATCTACATGGGCGATCTGCCGCTATTCGGCGTGGACTATACGCTATCTATCCTTAGGGACGAATCCGGCACGGCCACATGGCAGGTCAACGGGTTCTTCGGCGAAGCGCAGCGTCCCCTGCTTCCCGGCGACCGTCATCCTTATCTCTACCACGTATGGATTGACGATGGCGAAGCCGCAGCCCAGCGTCTCGCTTACGGTGGATCCATCAAGCTGACTCCAAATAAAATAAGCAGCATCGCTGTCGGCGGCATTTACTCAAACGACGAAATCGAGGACCCGCTGTTCAGGGATGGAACCAAGGCGTCCACAATTACCAGCGACCCGATGCAGGAGACATTCACGCTGTTCACCGACATGGGCATCGCCTCGACCTCCAAGGACGCATCGCTCAACTTCCAGGCCGCTGTCGGTCGGGCCGACACCGCGGACGTACTCCGCGAAAGGGCTATCAACAACATATTCTCCAGAGCGGCCCTAAACACGTCGAGCTACACCACGCTACGCAAGCTGATGCGCAACGAAAGCGTTGTCCGGACGCTTTCCAAGGGCGAACTCGAAAGCATTTTCGGTGACAATACGACCCTTACCAAGCAGCAAATGCAGGACTCCTTGCTCACCTTGGTCAAGAAAGCCAAGGAAATCCAGAAAGGCTACGAAAGAACCCGGGATGACGACCGCGCACTCGGAATGAGCTGGAGGAACCAGAATTTCGCATTCTGCCTTTTCGGGAACTGGAGCTACAAGGCAACCACCATCCGGGGACATGCCAAATACATCGGCGAGGATTTCTACAGCGTCGGCTCTTCGGACCAGCTTTCGGACACGCGCGAATTCGGCATCGACATCGACCAAGGCTTATTTGACGTGTGGGACGTAAACCTGAGCTACAACGTGCTCGTCGAGAACGCGGCGAAGGGCAGCAAGATGAACCTGCTCGGCTTCGGAGAGGGAACCGTTCATGGCCTTGCGCCCGACATGGATTCCCAGTGGTTCAAGGAACATGAACTTGACATCGACCGCACCCGTTATACCCACAACGCAGGCATCGAGAACGCATTCCGTATTACGGACGCATTCAGCCTCCGGGCCGGCTACGGATTCGAATACAAGACGCAATACCGCCCGTTCCAGCTACATGCCGTGTATACCGAAGAATCCAAGGTTTACGCCGACGACTGGTTCGCCCCGCGCAAAGGCAAGGCCACCACGAAATACGACACTGGCGATTCGACCATTGAAATTGACAAGGAACGCTGGAGTGCCTACAGGGCACTGGACGGAGAAGACAACATCGCCTCCAAGTTCGAGGAACGCCTCATCAAGCACACCTGGAGCGCCGGGATGACACTCCGCAAGGGTCCCACCACGGTCAACGTGGACGCAAAATTCGCACTGAGAATCGACAATTCCGAGTTCCACGACGACGAACTCGTCAAGGATTTTGACTTCAGCGACGAAACCTGGGGAAAATTGGGATACTACTACGGCGGCACAGACTATTTCGAACACAAATATCCCATCGTCGCAACGACCGCGTTCGAGCCCTTCCAGAACCATTTCACCCTCACGCCCCGATTCAAAAAATACAATCGGGACGACATGGACGAAGCCGAGCTCACCGTCAGCGACGAACTCGAAATTCCCTTCCTGCAGGAATTCCTCGTCTTAGGCCTCAATGGC
This sequence comes from Fibrobacter sp., assembly GCA_017412605.1. Lineage (GTDB taxonomy): Bacteria > Fibrobacterota > Fibrobacteria > Fibrobacterales > Fibrobacteraceae > Fibrobacter. Next base: position 359,665 of record JAFPWY010000009.1, read on the forward strand.
GAATTCCGTTATATGGCGACGACCTGGGAAGAAGAGAACATGGACGCAAGCGAGAAGGAATCCGACTTCATCGGCAGCGCAAGCCTCCGCATCAACCATTCCAAACATTTCTACAGCGAATGGGTGGTCGGGGCCGGCATCTTCTACCGTCCTGACAACTTGAGCAACGAATACAAGGACGTTTACGACGGATTAAACCTGAACTACACGTTCTAGCAACGGACGCATCCCACCTTTTCTAAATTTGCGCCGATGTTTACCTACCGCTTCAGAGAATTGCCTGTCGCCCTGAACAAGAAGGGCGAAGTCCGGGCTGCACTCGCAAAACAAATCCGCGTACACCCGGAAGAAATTTTCAACCTCGAAGTCGAAAGGTTCTCATTGGACAGTCGCCGCAAAGGCGACCCGCACTGGTCTTACAACGTCGTTTTCGACCTCGCCAAACCGGTACGCGCATCAGGGAACGAAGCGCGCGGCCTTATCGAAGCAAAACGGGAACGGCAAGGCATAGAGTCGGAGCCCCTGAAAGACTCCGTGCAGATGCCAAGCCACGTGGACATTGTCGGAGCGGGACCGAGCGGGCTGTGGGCCGCCCTGCACCTGTTGCGCAAAGGGTTTACGGTCGACCTCTACGAGCAGGGGAAAGACGTCGAAGAGAGGTTCCGCGACATCCGGCGGTTCATCGTCGACAGGAAATTCAACGCGCACAGCAACGTGCTCTTTGGCGAAGGCGGCGCGGGAGCCTTCAGCGACGGGAAACTGAACACGCGAAGCCGCAACGCCTTTAGCGAAGCGGTCCTCAAGGACATGGTCGGCTTCGGTGTCGACGAAAGCGTCGTCACCTTCGCAAAGCCGCACATCGGCACCGACAGGCTCGTGCTGATGTTGCGGGAAGTCCGTGCCGAAATTGCAAAACTCGGCGGACGCATCCATTTCAACACGGCCCTCGAAGATATCGAAATCAAGGACGGGCGCATCTGCGCCATCCAACTGAGGGATGTTAGTAAGGCACGAGGCTCGGGGCACGAGGCTCGGGATGTTTCGTTGCCGTTCTGGAAACCTTGCGAGGCGCTGGTGCTCGCCGTCGGGCATTCTGCCCGCAGCGTCTACACGCTGCTGCACGCCCGTGGCGTCGCCCTTGAAAGCAAGGCTTTCGCCATGGGCGTGCGCGTCGAGCACCCGCAAATGCTCATCAACCTGCGACAACTCGGCAAGGGCGTGGACACGCGCCTCACCGGAGCCGCGGAATACTTCCTCGCCACGCCGACACTGGGCAAGACTAGCAGCGCTTACAGCTTTTGCATGTGCCCCGGCGGCATCCTGGTGCCCTGCGCATCGGAGCCCGGCACCCTCGCGACAAACGGCATGAGCTACAGCCGCCGCAACGGCCCCTTCGCCAACGGCGCCATCGCCGTTCCCATTGCCGCAAGCGAAAAACTGTTCGGCGGACTCGATCTCCAGCGCCAAATAGAAAGCGACGCCTACCGCGTTGGCGGCAACAACTACGCCGCCCCCGCACAGACAATCAAATCGTTCCTCGCACACAAAGAAGATGCGGCACTCCCCAAATCCACCTATCCCTGCGGACTCGTGCAGAGCAATCTCTGGGACTGGATGGACAAAACCATTTGCAAGAGCCTCGCCGAAGGCTTCCAGAATTTTGACCGGAAAATTCCCGGATTCATTGACGAAGGGCTGATTGTTGCGCCGGAAACGCGCACCAGTTCGCCAATCCGCATCACGCGCAACAACGACACGCTCGAAAGCGTGAACACACGCGGGCTTTACGTACTCGGCGAAGGCGCCGGATATGCCGGCGGAATCGTCACAAGCGCAGCCGACGGCGCCCGCCTCGCCCACCACGCAAAAAAGGCGTAGACCTATCGCCACTTACTCCGAAGCCATTCCTGCAATTCAAGAACTACCGGATAAAAGTCATTGTCTATTCTGTGCGTTGGAATAATACGAACCGTTTTACTTCTCTTAATCCTAGATTTACTTGGCATAAGCCACGAAACGCTCTTCAAATCTTTCATGAACACTTTTGACTTTTCTTTCCCATCTTCTTCCCTAAAAGCAGTCCATTGCACTCGGATTCTTCCAGATGTTGAATCCAATGACTTTTGCAATCTTAAAAAAGTTTGAACATCCGTATCATGGAGTGTGTCGGCAAAAACTTCAGCTTCATTCCTCCACACTTTCGTATACATCACGGTCGAATCTTGGTATAAAGACGCTTGATACAGCACCGAGTCCGTTTTTTGGATAACCTCGACTATTTTTACAAAATCACTCCGAGGCGGTGTGTATGGCACGCCACCTACCGTTGTATAATACGCCGAAGCCATTATCAAAAGCCAGGAAAGCATTTATTTACCCAACCCCATCAACTCTTCATACCTGGAAAACAAATCTAGCACCACCTTGTATGACTGCCCGTACACCTCTTTTTCCACGTCTGTTTTTTTGTAAAGCGAAATTTCCTTACATTCCGATTCAGACATAATAAAAAATGCGCGAGAATCGTACAATTCTCCTGGACGACGATATTTCCATGACATCAGCGGGAAACTGCCTTCTAGATTCAACAATTCGCGATATAGCGATTTATAAGCATCCGTTCCGCCGAGAACAACACTATCAAGCAGAACCTCAGTTTCGACAAAAGAAGTATCTCTGACATCATCTTTAAGGTGTGTCCGCTCCATATATATTCTTAGAGAATCCCCGACAGGCGTAATGATTCGAACGAGTTCAAGACCTTCTACAGGGCCTTCCCCATACATATGCCAGTTAGAAGAATCCCGCTCCATCCCAACCATAACAATAGAATTGGGGATGCAATAACTTGATTCCATTTCCAATTCAACAGCCAAATATTCCTGACCTGAGTATATCTGCGATATTTTCTCATTATGACAGCCAAACAAAAAAAAGACCATCAGGGTCAACAACTGAATCCGCATTCCTTTTATCAAACACTTCATGAGCACCGGTCTACGCGGGAATCTGTAACATCTTGTCATAAATATATACAAAATCGTTTGAATGCATACATTTGTATGCATCAACAGCTACAGTTTGGCAATCTCTTTCATGGAAAGGCCGGATATTGCAGCAATCTTTTCAACAGGATCACCGTAATCACGCATAGCCTTCGCCATTTCGCGTTCACGTTCGCCATGGCGTTATGATCCCATTCCTTGTGGTACATTTTCTGGTATGCCTCGAATTCTTCCTTACTGAAATTAGATACTTTTGAGCTTTCCGTCAAGCATTCGAACAATTCCGTTTAGAACGTCATTAAAAAACGTTTCTAGGAAAACTATTTGATGTCAATTAAGTCAAAATACATCAAACGGGTGTGCAATGGTTTACTTGCCAGTAATTTTATGTTAACGCCTAGAGCTCTTGCCTCATTGATTTCTGAGCTATACAGAAACTTGAATTGATTCTTCTGATAGTAATGGATGACACCGGGCTCATTAATTGCATCGACAATGATAAAACGGCCCTAGAAACCTTGCTCACGAAGGAAATTCCTGACCAACAGAATTTTTTCGCCATAATCCTGTTTTTGGTCGTTTTTCTCAGCAAAATCGGCCTCCTTGAGAAAACGCTCAGCGTCTTCCCCCTGAAGGGTCGGTATAGATCTTATTGCTACGGCCATAGAATTGTTCCTCTATTTACAAAATACGTTTTTGAGTTGCTGTTGTCAATCAATATTTCAAACACGGACAATATAAACCGGCAAAAAGCGCAAGTCAAGACAAATTAATTTTGCCAAAATAGGTGGACAAAAATTCCGTTTGGAACGTCTAAAAAGCAAGGAATGAGAAAAAAATGAAATCACAAACTTAAAAATGCATCCATACACCTTGAATGCCAAGCAATATTGCTTTTTTGCAATAAGTCAAAATCAAGGACTAATTTTCTAGGAGGTTCCTCATCCAATGTCAAGACGAGTTTCAAGTGGGTTTCATCGCCCTTAAATCGTCTATTGATAAATATTCCCACGCCCAATACCGTGTTGCGAATTTCAACATTAGACGAATCCAAAATTTCTTCCACAGAATTCCGATATAAATAGGCATCTACATTCTGCGGCCACTTTTTTCCATAATTAACGCTATCCATATAAATCGAAAGAGTCTCATAATAGTGTTCTGTGATGCCTTCGGAATTTAAATCATAAAAGCCCCCTGTGAAATATGTCTTTTTCACAAAATGCTTATCGTACTTGGACACCTTCGCATCCTTTTCAACGACCTTATAAGATCCCTTTGCGTTTTTACAAACGCCACATTGCCATACAAGCATGCAAATAAAGACAAGAAGAAGGTATTTCATTCGCATCGTTTACGCTCCATGTAATTTTAAATATACGCTTTTTTCAAAATAAACATGATCCCCATCATGCGATAATGCAAGTCCTATTTGAACATCTCCCCGCAATTTCTATATTTGTCCGACAAATCTCTCCCAGCCGGAACAGATGATTACAAGACTTATCGACCGTAACTTTGCCAACATGAGGTTGGACCGTTTCCTTCGCAAGGCCTTCCCGGAGGAATCCCTTTCTGTATTTTTCGCCGTCATCCGTAAAAAGAAAGTCCGTGTCAACGGAGTTATCGGCAAGGCAAACCAGATGCTCTCCGAAGGAGACGTCGTCTGCATTTATGAGAATTTCAAATCGGTGGATAGTTCAGACGAGGGAGAAGGCTCGAGGCTCGAGGCTCGAGGTTCCAAGCTCGAGGCTCAAGATTCGGGTGACAAGTGGGGTGCGTCGAAAACGGGGTTTGCAAAAAGCAAGTCTACCTGGGGCAAGGACGCCTCTTCCGCCGAAAAGCAGGCACGATGGGGCGCACGCGAACTCGATATCGTCATCCAGACCGAAGACTATGTCATCGTGAACAAGCCCTCGGGACTCGCGAGCCAACCCGGCAGCGGCACCCGCCCGGGCGAAAGCCTCGTGGAATACCTCTGGGAATGGGGTAAAAGCGAAGGCCTCGACTTCAAGCCCACCATCGCACACCGCCTGGACCAGGAAACGTCCGGCATGCTCATTGCAGCACTCCACGGGGACACGCTCCGCGACTTCACTCGCATGATTCGCGAACACGAAGTGGAAAAATTCTACTTCGCGCTCGTCAAAGGCAACCTGAAAAAAGAAAAAGGCACCATCGACGAGAGCCTCACCCGCACCGACGCGGCCAAGGGATCCAAGATGAAGGTCGGCGAGACCAGCAAGGACGCGCAGAAGGCCATCACGCACTACCGCGTCAAGCAGCACTACGAAGGCTACGACCTCGTCAAAATCAAGCTCGAGACCGGGCGCATGCACCAGATCCGCGCCCACTTCGCAAGCATCGGCCACCCTCTCCTGGGCGACACCCGCTACGGCGATTTCGCGCTCAACCGCGAGGCAAAGAAAACGCTCGGGCTGCACAGGCTCTTCTTGCACAGTTGCAGGCTTGAATTCGTGTGGCAGGGCGAGCGCAAGGTCTTTGATTGCCCGCTCCCGAAGGAATTGCAAAACGTCATCAAGCAACTGAAGCCCATCAAGATGGATCGGTAAAAAGATGGCTTTGAAAAAATCCATTGTCCTGGTTGCAGCAGCACTAGCCCTTTTCGCTTGCAGCGACGAATCGTCCGACATCCAGAAACCAGAACTTGCTGCAATAAGTTCATCGTCTGTCGAAGGCGTCCCCTATTCCTCAAACAGCAGCGTCCATATTTTTTCGCCCTATGATGAATGGCCGGGAATGTTTCGCATCCCGGTAACGAACATCAAAATCAATCTTGCCGAAAAGATGGACGTCTCACTAACCTACGAATTCTTTATCGGAGTTCACGAGGTCACCTGCGAAGAATACGGAGACCAGAGCTGCGCCGGAGACAGCCTCCCCGTCGCCAATGTCACCTTCTTTGACGCCGTCCTGTTCGCAAACGCCAAAAGCAAGGCAGAATCAATGGACACGGTCTACACCTACACCAAGGCCACCTTCGATTCCCAAAATCACTGCACCTACCTCGAAAATTTCGCAACGAACTACGACAAACTGGGCTACCGCCTGCCAACAGAAGCCGAATGGATCAAGGTAGCCTCCTGGAACTGGAATATCGAAAATAGTTGGAACAGCGGGAACTCAGGAAACGTTCCCCATCGCGTATGCTCTTCCAATGCAAGCTACACAACACTTTGTGATTTCGCAGGGAACGTAATGGAATGGGTGAACGACTGGCTCGGCCCTACAACAGATTCCTCTTACCGCAACTTTATCGGAGCCGCCCAACCAAACGGCATCGGCGAGAGGATTGTCAAGGGAGGCAGCTTCGCAAACGACATCCAGTCCATCAACATGTATTCGCGCGGAGATGTCTACACGGTCACTTCATCGACTCGGGCAGACTATGTGGGATTCCGCCTCGCACTCGGAATAATCCCGAACCCCCAGGCCATCAGCAATTCGGCCCAGCAGGGCGGGCAAAACATAACCAACCTCGCCAATTCTGACATCATCCGCGGCATCACCGGCACATACGCAGCCAAGCTCGCCTTCCGCAACGACGTTACAGGCAACCTCGTATTCATCAACTATTCCGACATTACCTTGTCCATGGTCGAAATCCAGGACACTCTGAACGTATACCACCCGGACATTTCTCCCGACGGAAAATGGGTTGCCTTCTGTACGGGCATGGAGGGCGTTGGTGGAACCTCTTCCCTATACGTGCGCAAGCTCGATGCCACCGGAAGCAGCCTTGTCAAGCTCAACGTCGAAAGTGCGGCCATCCCCCGCTGGAGCGTCACCGCAAACGGGGACACCGTCATCACCTACGTGACCGATGCCGGAAACAACAAGGAAACTGCCGACTGGCAACAATCAAGCACTTGGCAAGTTCCCTTTGCGGGTGGAGCCTTCGGCATACCCCAAAAATTATTTGACGGATCTTACCACGGTGGCATCAGCACAGACGGAAGCATCGCCGTATCGGGTTCCAAACTCCTCCGCGCACGCACCGCCGCACCATCAAGCTCCGTCTACGCCGCAGACGCGACGGACAACACCTGGTACAACGGAGAACAGGCCTGCAACGTTTCCCTCGTCAACGACAGCACGAATCGTGTTGCGTTCCTCGACTTTGGCGGAAACACGGGTAAGGAATTTGTCGGAACACCCTATGCCACACACCAGCGCATCCTCATTGCCAACAAGAGCGGGCAACTCATCCAGTCGATAGGCGCTCCCGCCGGTTACACGTTCGACCACACCGAATGGGCGACGAACGGCGAAATATCGAACATCGTAGCAACCCTCACGAACCTGGACGGAGCGCACACAAAAATCGTCCTTGTCAACGTGAATGATTCGAGTGTCACGGAACTCATCCAGGGAGAAGAACTCTGGCACCCCTGCCTTTGGGTAAACAGGACATCGACTTCCATCAGTACGGACAATTTCGCCCTAGATCCCGACAGCGCCGGAAAGTATTTTGTGGCGGGCGGCACCGAAATCGCGGTCAAGTGGCGATACAAGATGGAACTCCTGTGGAACTACCGCGATTCGGTCAACACCGTCATTCTCGGTTCCTCGCGAGCATTGCACGGAGTCATCCCGCAGCAACTGGGGAACGGGATCAAGGCCATCAACCTTGCAAACTCGAACAACACGCTGTACTGCACAAAGTTCATCCTGTACAATTACGTCCTGCCGCATATGAAGAACCTGAAAAACATCATCATGTCGATTGACATAGACCGCGGATTCAACACGGCAGCGCAAAGTTTCTTCGAAGTCAACAGGAGTTCTATCCCCGGCTACGTCTACGACGAAAACCACAATTTCTGGAAAGACGGCGTTCCCGAACAGCTTCCACGCCTGACAACTGAATCGATGGGTTACTCCAAGTTCGAGCCCTACAGAGAAACGCTCGGCTTCGAAGCGCTCGAAGCAAACGGCTGGGGCGAGCCCAAAATTTGGACCGACAGCATGTGGGTCTCGAGAAGGCGTGATCTCTACGATGCAAGCGTTGTCCTTTTGAAAGAAATCCTGGCCGTGGCACAAGCCCACAACGTCCGAGTACTGGGCGTCATTTTCCCGCAGAATCCCCTGTATGCATCCACGGGATCGTTCTCGTTCCACGGGATCCAGCGCAGCATAGCCCCCACCCTCATCCAGGAACTTGCGGACCTGAGCAAGACCTACCCGAACTTCACTTTGATGGACGAAAACAAGATGGGCGATCACGATTACACGGACGGCATGGCCTACGACAACAACCACCTTTCGGTTGATGGAGCCATCCAGATGACACTCCGCATCAGATCAGTTCTCGCATCAATGATGGCACAATAAACGGGAGCATAACTTCTTGAGCGTTCCGGCAAGGCCTAGATTCTGCACGTTTGTCCACACAGAAAGAATTCCGGCAAGACATCTGGCAACCGGGTGCGGGAACTTCGCATAGAGCCACTGGCGGCGAGCAATACCGCGCAGCACGCTCTGCGGCCTCCAGGAACTGGCGAAATGATGGATGCAAAGCGTTTCTGGCTGTAATTGAATTTTGCCATCGATATAGCTTTTCGGGGAAAAAACGGATTCCGAAAAAATATCAAGGTCCGGCAACCCCTCGAAAGCTCGCGCCAAAATATTTGGCAACACAAGGTCATCGACCTCGCGTTCCTCATAGCCAAACGGATGCGTCTGGTAGAACTCCAGCGCCTTGGCGATTACAGGAGAATTCGGCGCGGCCCCCATGACAGCCCCTTCGATGCGCTTGGAACCATTCTCGTAGCCGAAGAAATATTCCCGTTCCAGCAGGTCATCAAAACTTTTCAGCACCTCGACATCGGTATCGAGATATATGCCGCCCTCGTTTTCAAGAGCGTAAAGACGCACCGCGTCACTCGCAAAAGCCCAGCGCCGCTGTTCCAAAGCATCGCGCACCCAGGGAATGCCCGTGGCAAGGGCCTTTTCGGCATCCCACAGCACGAGTTCGTAGCCGGGAAGCATGCGTTTCCAGCTGTCCATGCATTTCCGGACGCTTTCCGGAAAATCCTCGCCCGAAAACCAGCAGTAGTGGATTTTTTTCGGGATCATCCGAACCTCTTCATAACCAGTTCCAGGAAGCGCTTGCCGCCAAACGAGCATATCGCCGCGACCTTGTTGCGTATCCTGGACCTGCAATCCAGCAGACATTGCATACGGAACTCGTTAATCCAGTGCCAGGCGCGGTTCCGATATTCCGAGAACTCCTCGGTGTCGGGAGTACGCATGAGAATGCTAAAGCCAGCACTCAGCAGCGAGCTTTCTGCAGCCTTCAAGAGGCGTTCCGCAGTCTTCTTATCCATCGAGGCGTTTTTCTCGTTCGCTTCCTTGCAGAGGTCTTCGCAGATGTCAAGGAGAACAGCCGTCTTTTCGCCACCCTGGTTTGCAAGCGCACTTTCGGGATGCTTCCGGTAATAATACAGTGTTCTGTTCACAAGAGCGACCCTGTCAATCTCATTGAAAATGGAGATAACCGAGATGAGGTCCTCGAAAAAAGTTCCTTCCTTGAGCTTACGCTTTTTCCAGAGATCCACGTGGAATATCTTGTTCCAAAGGGAATAGTCGGGAAAGCTTTTCTGGTAAAGGCTGCGTTCAATAGCCTTTTCCGCCGTGATGGTGCGGGGCCTAGTTTTACTCGTAGGGAGGATGTCACCGTGGTGCAATGTACCCCGGAACGAACGTGTCCGGCCACAGGCAACCTTTGTCTTGCAGGCCTTTGCCGCGAAAAGCAAGTCGTGCAGCATGGAAGGCGCGGCAACATCGTCGCTGTCCACGAATACAATCCACTTGCCCGAAGCAATCTTCAATCCTTTGTTGCGGGCGCTTGACGGTCCTCCGTTCTTTTGCGAAAGCACCTTGAAGCGCGAATCACTTTCTGCAAATGTCTGCGCAATAGCGAGACTGTTGTCAGTAGAGCCGTCGTCAATGACCACTGCCTCAAAATTCCCGAACGTCTGCGTCGCGATGCTCCGCAGGCACTGTTCCAAATACTTGGCCGTATTGTACACGGGAACAATGACACTAATCTCCGGCATACCAACCTCAAAAAAAATTAGGCGTTCTTCTTGGCAAGGACTACTTCGCCCCAGCCCATCTGAACAAACGCCCCAGCCCTTACGAGATCGCCTTGCGCTTTCTCGTAATCCTTCAGCAAGGCATTATACTCCGAAACGTCCTTGCGAAGCCTAGCTCCCCCCTTGGCCTTGCGTTCCAGCCAATCTTGTTTCCATTGCGCCGCGGCGGCCAACTTGTCGCACGAAATTTCAAGAGCCTCCAAGTAAGCGGGTACAGCATTCAAGAACGTCGTCTCGAATGATTTTGATTTCCCCTTCGCCTCGTCAACAAGTTCCTTCTGCTTCCTGCAATTTGTCGCGATTTCGCCCATGAAGCGAACAATCCTGTTGAAGTCCACCTGCGGCCAAATCATGTTAAACGGCCAAATCTTTTTCCAGTGGAACTTGAACATGGACTCGTGGGCCGTATTCTTCGCCTTCACGAGTTCCTTCAGGTTGTTGAAAATGATTTCGGACGGGAGCATATCCCGGTCGACTGCATTTTCGGCAGGTTTCTCTACATCTGTATTCATATATAAATTAATATACATATGGAAGTGGTTATTGCAAGCCGCCGATTCGTAAAGTTTCGTTAACCATCCGCATTTTTGCTCGTTTTAGGGCTAATTTTTACCATCTTTTGCTTGCATTTTATATATTAGGATATAAATTCATAAAACGAACACCTTACTTAAGGAACCTTTATGGACAAGAAAAAACTCAGAATTTTGATGATTGTCGACATCGTCGTCATCGTGGCACTTGTCGTCGTCATGATGGTGCTCAAGGGGCAATACAACGACCAGGCGCAGAAATCCGTCAAGGACCAAGTCGACGCCTACCTCACCGTCACGAACGGAGTTCTCCAGGAACAGTGGAAGTCCATCGACCAGTACGGCATGGCATTCAAGCTGCTCTACGCGACTCTCGCCGGCAACAAGACGGAAGCCGCGTTCAAGACCGCCGTCGCAGCCATCGAAGGCGACAAGGATGCACGCGTAAGGCAGATTGCCTACATGTATTCCGCCGCCGGCGTGAACGACAAAGCCCAGAGCCTGATTAGCGAAAAGGCCGGCCTCGCCGACAAGTTCCTCCTCAAGTCCGAAGGCGGCGTGTACGAAGTTGCCTGCGGAAAGGACTGCTCCATCAGCTTCACCTTCGCAAAGGGCAAGCTCAAGTCCACCGATTACAAGGCTCTCGCCGAATACAAGATGGCCGATCACTTCAAACTCGAAGCTCCGGCTCCGTTCCACTTCGAATAAGGAGAATCACGATGAATTTGAAGACTATCACCATCGCTCTCACGGTTCTCGTTTTCGCGGTCCTCGCCACGGTCATCATGCAGAAGGGCAGCTATGTTTCCCAGGCAACAGAGCACTACGAAAAGACCACCGGCAACTCTTTCAACGGCACGTCCAGAATCCTCAAGTTCGTGAACGAGTCCATCGAAACCAACAAGACGCTCTGGCTCATGACCTGCGACGCCATCCAGAACGTGAAAACGGCTAAGCAGATGGCCGAACTGGAATCCAAGTACTTCCCGGGAATCAAGGGCAACATGAGCATTGCCCAGAAGAACCGCAAGTTCGAAGCCACCATGGCCTACTACATCGTCTCCTACTACGACAAGGTCGAAGTGGACAAGAAGACGGACGTGAAGACGCTTACGGGACTTTCCGCCATCGACGTGAACGCCTTGCTCGGCAACGTCGCCATCGCCAAGGCCGCCGACGAAGAAGAAGGCGAAGAAGGTGAAGTGGAAGAAGGCGCCGAAGAATAATCCGGCCCACGACATTCAAAAGAGGCTCCGCACAGCGGAGTCTTTTTTTATTGTTTCAGCAGGAACTTGGGAACGAACAGCTTCGGGAAGCGCTTGAAAAAAGCAAGAGAAACCGAAGCAAGTTCGGGCAACTTGCGCAAAGCTTCCTTCTTGTCGGAATAGCACAGCGCCGAGAACCAATGGGATTTCCAGATGCGGACCGCCTTCGGGTAAAGCGGATGGTTTCGATAGCGTTCGAGCACCTTCAGGAAGGTGCCATACATCAGCGCACGGTCGGACGACATGTTGTTCCCGTGAACGCGATAATAGCAGCACAACGTCGAAAGGACCGGCAACGAGCCGTACTTGTGCAAGAACTTGAGCCACTGCGGAAAATCCTCGAAGGGATATTCGGGATCGTAGCCACCCATCTCGCGGAAAATATCCAAGCGGATCATCTCGGTACAGCCGTGTACCTCGCGTTTGCCGAGGAAGAACTGTTCGAAGGTAAGCCTCGGGATGGAACGCGTATAGCGAGGATCGGGCGAATCGCCGTGATTACCCTCGGCATCCATGAGAATAATTTGTCCAAAGCAGATCGGGTCCTGGGGATGCGATTCCAGATAGCTGGCCTGAGCCTCCAGCCTACCCGCAGGCATTATATCGTCAGAAGCAAACGAGCTAAAGTATTTCCCATGTGCCAGCGACAGGAGCTCGCACATAGTCGCCATGAAGCCCTTATTTTCGCGGTGAATGTAGGTAAAGCCGAGTTCTGCCTGTAATTTCTCGAGAATCTGCGGGGACGAATCCGTACTACCGTCGTCAATGACAATGAGTTCAAACGACACGCCCTTTTGCGCCATCACGGAACGCACAGCAGCTTCGACATACTTTTCATGATTATAGCTTGCCAAAAGCACCGATACAAGAGGCGGAAGTTCCCTCTGCTCAGTTTCGACACCCTGCGCAAAAGCCTTCACGTAGACGTTTTCCGTCATCTTCTCGGCAAACATGTTCGTTATCGAATATTCCACTTGAGCCTCCCGACACAAACGGCAAGAGCAACCGCCGTCACGAAGTTTTCAAGGGCATAAGCGAGCATGGGCCCGTGCATTTCGAACAAGCGGAGTCCCACAAACGTAGCGACCGCAAACAGGAGATTCGCCCCCACCTCGATAATCAGGAACGCCGTGGTCTCACGACGGGCAATCAGCACCATCCCAAAGCACCACCCGCCGGAACGGAAAAAGTCACCGAGAAGCTGGATGGGCATGTAGTCCGCCGCAGGCGCATAACTCCCCGAAAGGAGAATCGCCACGACAATATCGCGGCCAAAGTAGAGCGCCACGCAAAACAAAAGCGTAAAGCCCATCATCCTCGCAAAAATCGGATAGAATTCCTTGCGGAAACTTTCCCGTGTCATTTCGCGACTAATCCGCGGCAAAATAAGTACGCCAAGCACAGCAGAGAATATGGAAGCGAAGAAATCCGAAATCTTGTAGACCCCCTGCCAGATTCCCGCCGCATTCCAACCGAGTTCCGCCCCTACGAGCGAACGTACGAACATGAGGACAAGCGGAGCGACAATCATCGGGACAAGTCCCATGATGGCAAACGACACCCACGGTCCGCGAACGTCCTGGACGGCCATCCTGAAAACTTTGAGGTTAAAGCCCGCACGTGACGCCACACGAGCAGCAAAGAAGCCAGCCACCACAGATTGCGTGGCAATAATGCTCAATACGGAGAGGCGCCCTGTGTACAGGAAGAACGCCACCCAAATCATCTGGAACATCGAGGCGACAATCTGGATAAGCGCCCAGCGCCGCACCAATCCAAGACCATTCATCACCGAAGAACAAATCGTGACAATATTGGTGGCCAGGATTCCCGGAAGCGCAAAGAGGATTGCCGCCTGAGCCAGCCGGGGATGCACGCCCGGCAACATTTTTTCAAGTGGAGCCGCAAAGCAGAAGATGACTGCAGCAACGCAAGTAGCGATTGTCGCAAAGGTCGTAAGGCGAAATCCGCCACGCCATACCCCGTGAAGTTTTTTCAGATCATCCTTGTTCTGTGCGGTCAGGCTAACCCAGCCATTCTGCATTGCAAGGCTCGATGTCGCTTGGCCAATATTCATCCAGTTCATGAACTGGCCCACGCACGCAAACGCAGCGGGCGGCAGGAAAACGGCAAGCAACTTGTTGATGACAAAGGCACGGAGCGTATTGAACAGCGTCACCGAGCCCGAGCCGAAAAACAGTTTCCATATTTTAGAAGAACTGTCCACCATCACCCGCCTATTTCCCGGATGACCTTCGCCGGCACGCCGCCGATGACGACGTTTGCGGGAAACTCGCCCGAAACGACAGCACCCGCGGCAACAACAGAATTCCTGCCGATGGTCGAGCCCTTTAGAATCGTTACGCGATCGCCAATCCATACGTTATCGGCGATGACGACCTTTCCCGTCTTCGGGGTTCCTCCGATGCGCTTTTCCGGGGAGATGTCGTGGAAGTCGCTATCCATCACAGTCACCGCCGTGCCGACGAGAACTTTGTCGCCGATCTCGATGCCGGGACCTTCTGAAACGGCGGTAAAGTGATTGCATATCTGGCAATCCTTGCCGATGGAAATTTTCGAGTCCTTGTTACGCGGGTTCAAGAAGACATACGATGTCCAAAAATCCGCATCTTCGATAAAGCCGAATGCGGTTCCCTCCCCCACGACAATGCAGCCCCGGCCTTCGCAAAGCACAGGAGCAATGGAGCGGAACTTGCCCTTGACCTTTGCCGTAGAGATGCTCTTGTAAAAACGCACACGCATCGTACGGACGAGTTTCCGAAGAATTCTAGCACACAAACTCATTCAGCGCTCCAATAATTTCTGAAACTTGAACATCCGTAAGCACCTGCGACACAGGAATGCTGATAACCGTATCGGCCATCGTCTCCGCAATAGGGAAATTCGGGCTCGCGGGCAAAAGCGTTCCCTCGAGGGCTTCCGCATAGGCTTCCTGCCTGTGCGGGGGAATCGGGTAAAAGACAAGCGTACCGATGCCACGGGATTCAAGATGCTTCTGCAACGCATCGCGGGTCGCACGATTGGGCAGGCGCACCGTAAACACGTGCCACACATGCTCGTGCAGGTCCGCAGGAATTTCGGGAAGGCGAATCAGCGGGTTCTTCACCTCGCTACAATAGCGGGCAGCAATTTCACGACGGCGCGCATTCCAGGAATCAAGATGCGGAAGCTTTGCGAGCAAGAATGCCGCCTGGATTTCGTCGAGGCGGGAGTTCACGCCACGGTAGCGGTTCTCGTATTTCTGTTCGGAACCGTAGTTGCCGAGCATGCGCACCACGCGGGCAAGTTCAGCATCGTCGGTCACGACCATGCCCGCATCGCCCAGCGCTCCCAGGTTTTTCGTCGGGTAAAAGCTGTACGCGACTGCGGCGCTTTTCGCAATCTTTCTATCGCCTAAGAACGCTCCGTGCGACTGCGCTGCATCTTCAAATACCAACAGCCCGCGCTCACCGGCAAATTTCCAAATGGAGCGCATGTCGGCCAAGCGTCCGTACAGGTGAACAGCTAGGATTCCGCGCGTTTTTTCCGAGCAGGCCGCAGCAAGCTTTGTCGGATCGATGTTGAAAGTCTTTTCGTCGGGTTCCACCAGCACGGGAACAAGTCCAGCCGCATTCACGGCAAGTACAGTAGCAATGTACGTATTCGCCGGAACAAGAATCTCGTCACCCGGCTTGAGCCGCCCAAGTTCGATGGAGGCGCGGAGCATGAGCGTCAGCGCATCGAGGCCGTTCCCGACACCCACGCCGTAAGCATAACCGCAATACGCAGCAAATTCCTTCTCGAAGCGTTCGCAATAGGAACCGCGGATATACCAACCGGATTCCACAACGGCAGTTGCAGCATCCTTCAAAGCATCCATGTAAGGCGCGTTCACCTGTTTCAAGTCGAGAAAGGGAATCCGAATCATAATACCGCCTAACGCGAAATTGTTCCGTCGTACACGAAAGAATACTTGAGGTCGCCCGTACAGCCGACACTTTCCTTGAATGCGCAAAGCCCGACATTCGGGACTCCGTCTTCGCTCGACGGGCCGATATCCAAATAATCCGCACCAAGCGTCTTGAAAAGTTCGAACATCTTTGAGGCAAGTACGTTCATCGGGCGGGATTCCTCAAACCCGGGAGCATCCCCCCAGTAAATGAGCTGGAAAATTTTCGCCGACACGCTGTAGACAACCGCTGCCGCAGCCGGAGCGCCATCCAGATAAAGCGTGTAGTAATGAATCGGGACAATCGACGAAGTCTTCTCGAAAGCTTCGAGCGACATCTTGAGCGGATAACCCTTGTGTTCGCGGTTCTGGCGGATGACATCGTAGCTGATGGCAACGCCTTCTGGAGTCGTCTCCTCGCGCAATTCGTAAGGACGGGACGAAGCCTGCTTCAGGTTGCGCTTGGCCATATTCCAAAGTCTCTTTTCGTAAGGCTTCGCATCCGTAAAATCAAAAGCGTAGTTCAGGTCGGCATAGTCCAAGGCAAAGCCCGCGCGGAACATCGACGACACGCACTTCGTAAGGAATGTCTGGCTGTAAAACACCGGAGCAAGAGTCACGTGCAGTTTCTTGTGCGCCGCAGCGACAAAAGCGGGCAACGCCTTCACCGCCTCGTCAATCTCGTCAATCGCAATGCCCTTCGCACAGGCAAAACCGCCGAACGGGGCAGAGTAAGGAGACATCCAATCGCACCCATTCTCCCCTACGGCAAAGCCCAGACGGTAACCGGATGTACCCCCTTCGGGTGCGTAGGCGAAAAAGCGAACCGCATCGACCTTGGTGGCGTTCAGCATGTTGAAATCGGCACGCAGGTAACAGGCGTGCGGACTCGCAAAGTCCTTCGCATATTCATCAGCTGTCAGTTCCACCCACGCCATCTAAGCCTTCTTGAATTCGAGGTACTTGTCGTAGCTGCGCCAATAGTCTTCTTCGTCAAACTCGTGCGAGGTCAACACCAGGCATATGGAGCCCGAAGAAAAATTCAGTTCTTCCGCCCAAACTCCAGGCGGGACATGCAGACCGTAGTACGGGCGGTCCAGCCTGTAGATCTTTTCGTTCTTGCCGTCGGAAACCTTTACGTCAAAGGCTCCGCTCGCCGCCACGAGCATCTGGTGGCATTCCTTGTGGGCGTGCCCACCGCGGTTCTCACCGCCGGGAATGTCGTACAGGTAAAAAATCCGCTTCACGTCGAAGGGAACGTCCTTCGAATTCTCGAGCGAAGTCAAGCTGCCCGAGCGCTCGCTATGGCGCGGGAGAGTCAGAAGCGAGCAATCGTCTACGGTCGCGGCCTTCACGGCAGCGATGTCCGGGGCTTTCGCATCCACGATGCAGGGCGCATATTCCAGCGGAGCCGGAGTCCATGAAGATTTCATCCGGCAAAATTCGTCGCGTTCCCAGATGTAGTCATCTTCCTCATAGGGCGTCGAAGAAATCACGAGCGCCAAGGAGTTCGTCGAAAAGTTGTCGAGCGTGCGGTAATGCATGGGCGGCAGGTAGAGCCCGTAGTACGACCGCGAGAGCGAATAGCGTTTCTCTTCCTTGCCATCGTGGATGACAGCATCGAAACTCCCCGAAAGGGCGACAATCACTTCGTGCTGGTTCTTGAAGGCATGGCTCCCGCGTAGCTCGCCACCGGGAACGTCATAAATCCAGTAGCAGCGACGGAACCGGAAAGGCACCTGCTTCTGCGATTCCACGACACTCAGGTTCCCACGTTCGTCAAGGAACTTGGGAAACTGGACAATTTGCGCTTTTTCTTCAAAAATCGGCATATTATAGGTGTAATATACAATTTTTCGGTATCTATCATTCCTTCGGCAAGCAACTTCTAGCTTTAACGCATAGGTAACTATAGCCGGAATCTATACGTGAGCATCCACTACTTTTTACTATATTTATGCATATGAGTGAATATTTGCATAAATCCAGCATCGGCCCCGTGGAGCCGAAGGACTTCGTCAAGGACTATGGCGAGGCCGGTTTTGTGCTGGAAAACGGAAGCACGCTCCCTGCGCTGACTATCCGTTACGAGACATACGGCAAGTTGAACGCCTCTGCCGACAACGCGGTGTGGATTTGCTCGCCGCTCACCGCCGATGCGCACGCTGCCGGCTGGTATACTGAAAACGACAAGAAGCCCGGCTGGTGGGACGAACTCATCGGACCCGGCAAGGCCATCGACACAGACCGCTTCTTCGTAGTCTGCAGCAACATCTTGGGCGGCTGCAAGGGCACCACGGGCCCCGCGACAATCAACCCGCGCACAGGCAAGCCTTACGGCAGCACCTTCCCCATCATCACCATCGGCGACATGGTGCATGCGCAGAAGGAACTCGCCGACGGCCTCGGCATCAAGGAATTCTACTGCGTCCTGGGCGGCTCCATGGGCGGTTTCCAGGCCATGAAGTGGGCCATCTACTACCCTGAACAAGTGAAGCGCATCGTGATTATCGCAAGTTCGCCGCGTTTCTCGAGCCAGGCGCTCGGATTCGAAGTGGTGGCCCGCGACGTGATTACGCAGGACCCGGACTTCAACGGCGGCGACTACTACGACAAGGCGCAAAAGCCCGACGTGGGCCTCGCGAACGCCCGCAAACTCGCCCATATCACGTACCTTTCGGCAGTGGGCATGGAACAGAAGTTCAAGCGTGCACAGGCGCAGGAAAACAAGAGCCACGCCGTCACGTACTCCACGCCGTTCGACCTGAACTTGCCCATCGAAAGCTACCTGCGCTACCAGGGCAAAAAGTTCGTAGACCGCTTTGACGCGAATAGCTATCTGCATATCGCGCACGCGACCGACGCCTTTGATTTGGAAACCGAATACGGCAGCATCGAGAACGCCTTCAAGGACATCAAGGCCGAAGTGCTGAACGTAAACCTCTCCACCGACTGGCTGTTCCCGCCGCATGAAAGCCGCCGCATCACGAGTGCACTCCTCAACGTGGGCAAGAGCGTCACCAGCCTCGAACTTGACACGCAGTTCGGTCACGACGGATTCCTCATCGAAGTGGGCGAACTCGGCAAGGCCGTGGGACGCTTCCTCGATTCGAAGATTATCCCGCAGCAGGGCACGCAGGCCGTCCCCGTATTCCACGAGGAGAGCGACTTCAAGCTGCTCGGCAAGCTCGTGAAGGAAGGCAGCCATGTGCTCGACCTCGGTTGCGGTAGCGGCGACTTGCTCGACTTCCTCGCCAAGAAGAAGAACGCGACCGGATTCGGCATCGAGAAGAACATCACCGGCATTTTGGATTGTCTCGAAAAGGACGTGCAGGTCATCCAGCGCGACTTGGACGACCGCGGCATCTCGGACCTCAAGGACGGCAGCTTCGACTACGCGATTATCAACCGTACCATCCAGGAAATCCGCGACCCCGTGGCCCTTTTGAACGAGCTGTTGCGCGTTGCGAAGAAGGCCATCGTCACGTTCCCGAATTTCGGCCACTGGACAACACGCGGAAGCCTCATGCTCCATGGTCGCATGCCAAAATCCAAGGAACTGCCCTACGAATGGTACGACACGCCGAACATCCGCCTCTTGACGGTAAAGGACTTCTACACGCTCTGCAAAAAGGAAGGGTTCCGCATTGAGAACATCAGTTTCCAGAGCGAGCACACGCTGAGCAAGTTCCTTACCGCCATCGGAATCCCGAACTTCGGCGCCGAACACGTGATTGCGACTATCAGCAAGAAGTAATCGGCAAGGCCCGCCCAACACCATTCAAAAAGCCCCGCAACCACCAGTATGCGGAGCTTTTTCGTCTAATATCAACTTAAGAAAATTAGTTCCACGAAGCCAAATATTTATTATATACTTTCTTGGCTAGACTCTTTGACGCATTAACCGCTGTTTTGATAGTGATTGTATCCCGGCCATAAATGATGTAATGTTTTGCAACATCACTAACCATTTCTCGACGCGTCCACGTTGACTCTCCATAACCTGTAGTCACCTCATCTTTAGAAATCATAGGTACGCTAAAACTTTTTTTGTTGTCGCATTTAAAATTAGAGCCTTCGCCTTGACAGCTTTCATTATTAAAAACAACATGTATTAATCTGGCATATGTGGGCTTAAACGGAACATATTTTTCTTCAACCGGATCGTAAACAAAAACAGCCATCGTAGCAGCCCCTTCGCAAGTGACACCCGTTTCACTAGATGGCTCGGGAAAGCACTCTACAAAAGACAAACCAAGCGCCCCAAAGTGGTACTTCTGGAAAGTATCATACTCCGAAAAATCAGAAACCTGATAGCTCTTCTTCAAAGCTTTCCCTTTCGACACATCAACGCACCCGTCAAACAACGAAGCATCGTCCAAAAGAACCTTTCCGTCTTTCGTTACCACTTTACTGTAATCCGTATTAATAGCGAGCAAATCGTTCCGGCAGAAGTAATTCACCGGGTATTCAAGATTCTTATTCTCACGGATACGGTAAGCGTGCTTTAAGGAATCAAAAGAATCCTCATTCGCAACAACAAGCTCGGAACGATTCATTTCCTTTTTCACCAGTTCTCCGCTTTCCGCATCACGGCTGTAGCGAGATCCATCTTCGCCAAAGATAAAATGAGGCAGAACGGTTCCAAATTCTTCTTCGGGAATTTCAGAAACGCCTCCGGCCACGGGTTCAACATTAGATTCCTGCGAACAAGCAATCATGCATACAGGGATAAACAGTGGAAGTAATTTCTTATTCATTTAATTCATCTCCTTTAATTTAGTTTGTAAGAATTATTTCTTACAAAGAAATAAATTACTTTAGACAAATTAGCTCAAACATATTATTTTTATTAAAAAAATCATATTCCCCTTAAATAAAGCCATTCTCCGTATCGTGAAGATACACCTTGTATCATGAGTATATAGTTTTAAAAAACAATCAAGCATACATCAAAAAAAATCTACCGAATCTCGCAAAGACGTCTATCACGCCTAAAGAGGTTTAACATGGCAACACAAGCTCTATCACAAAAGCCTCTTTTGCTATATTTAATAGAGATAATTAACCACCAACCACTTTCTACAGTCTACATCTCACCGTCTACTAAATCTATGTCCATCATTTCCATGACCGGGTTCGGCAAGAGCGAATCCACCCTGAACGGAACGAGCTGCGTTATCGAAGTGCGTAGCGTGAACAGCCGCTTCCTCGAAATTTCAAGCAAGATCCCGAAAAACTTCGCCTACCTGGAAAACGACCTGAAGGCTCTTGTCAAGGACAAGCTCGCACGCGGATCGGTGAACCTGAGCATCACTCTCGGCGAAGGCAATGTCGGGAACATCCCCGTCTGCTACAACAAGGCAGCGGTGAGCAAGTTCGTGGAAATCACTAAGGACATGCTAAACGAGATGCAAGCCAAATATGGCAATCTCATCGCGGGCGAAATCAACCTCGAGCACATCCTTTCCATTCCCGAAGTGCTGCAGTTCACGGACGCAGGCGCCGACAACGAGGCATGGGAAAAGCACCTGAAGGCAGAACTTTCGAAGGCACTGGACGGAGTTATCGCCATGCGCGAAAAGGAAGGTGCGAACCTCGCCGCCGACCTCGAAAAAAGAGTCAATCACCTGAACGCAGTCCTCGACAAGGTCGAAGTGCTCGACCCGCAACGCATCGAGGCCTGGAAGGTCAAGTTCCGCGAACGCATCAACGCCCTCATGAAGGACAGCGAAATCGACGACGTCCGTCTGCTGCAGGAAGCCTGCATCATGGCGGACAAGCTTGACATCCACGAAGAGATTACGCGCTTCCGCAGCCACAACAAGCTATTCCTCGACGCACTCAAGAAGGGCGGCGCCCAAGGCAAAAACCTCGGGTTTATCCTTCAGGAAATGGGACGCGAAGCCAATACGCTTGGCACCAAGTGCCAAAGCGCCGAAATTGCGGCGCTTGCCATCGAACTCAAGAACGAGATCGAGTGCATCCGCGAGCAGTCGCTTAATATTGCGTAAGGCGACATTCTAATACAAACAATTATGGCGGGTTTTCAACCCGCCATTTTTTCGTTTAATATTACTTCTTCTTTTTCTTGCTTTTCATCTCGACACGACGGGAACCTGCACGCAGGCGTTCCCACGGGGCAAACGATGTAATCGGGAAGAAGAACACGAAGAACCAGACTGCCAAAATCACGTAGCGAAGCACTGCATACAGCCAGGGCGTTTCTGCAGATCCAGCCGAACGTGATTGAACAACTGCCACGACAAGCAGCAAGGCGCCGACCAGCACAGGCACAAGCATCTGCCTGGCAGCCTTCACCAATGCCCCCGCCTGCGGGACTCCGGCACCGAGGTGTTTCCCGGCCACAAACGCGAAAGCCATGGAATTAGCAAATGCGAATACAGCAAATGCGGCCCACCAAAGTTCCATCGAAGACTCGCTGAGGCTCCAAGGGCACACATACAGCAAGCCCGTAAGGAACAGGCTGCACAGGACAAACGGGAACAGCGCACAGGCAACGGAGTTCTTGACAAACAGGAACAGCGCAAGAGCAAGCAGCGCAAGAATCCCGAACATCGGGAGCACAACGCCCTCCCCACCGTCCAGCACATACAGGGCGGCAAAGCTAATGAGCGTCGTCACCATCGACGCAATTCCTGCACGGACTCCACCAAAGACAAAGAGCAGCACAAAGCAAGCAACACTCGCAGCAAACAGATACTGCGCCGAAGACCACAAGCTCTGCACCGATTCAACTTCGGCAAACCACATTCCGAACGCCTCGGAAGAGGAAAGCGGGAACGACAGGAATTCCTGCCAGCCCGTCGCCACAAAGGAAACCGTCGCTATCACCATCACTACCAGGGCAATCAGCCTGAAGCGAAGCATCAGCTCCAAAAATTTTTGAACCTTACCGGGCTTTTCACGCAAATCCATAATTACCTCGAAATCAATAGTTTCTGTTTTTTCTTCCAAGTCTTGCCGGGGTGTTCTTCGGTCGAAGAAACCACACTCCTAACAATATAGTGATAGAGTCCATTCGCAAGCAGGTTGCCATGGTTATCGCGGCCGTCCCATGTTGTCAGGCCTGAAATGGCATTCTTGATGACTTTCACCAAACGACCATTCTGGTTATAGATAAAGATATTCACCGTAGATTTCCGGTCGTTGCCGGCAAGGTTCTTGAAATAGAAAGTCGTCCCCTTCTTACCCATCGGGTTCGGAACATTGAACACGTCGACTAGTCCCGACTCCATCTCTTCCGTAATGTTCACGGTAACCGATTTCTCGCCCCGGTTGCCCAAAACGTCATAAGCAACGGCCTTGAACACATACTGGCCAGGCGGATACAGTTCCGACGTGAAGTTCATTCGGACAACCGCACGCTTGGAGGTCTGTTCCAAATATGGATACGGATGGAACGGGGTTTGCCATCCTTCGATTTCAAAGGAAAGTCCCTCATCGGCCTGTTCACGGTAATCCAGCGCCGTAGAATCCTCGAAAACAACCTGTAGACATGCAGGAGACTGCAATTCAATAATCTGGCCGTCAGCGTAATCCGAAGAACGGCCTTCATTAAAGCAGGACTGTATACGAACCGTCGGGGGAGTTTCATCGTGAATGGAATCCGCATAGGTGGACATTCCCGAAATGACGATACCCTTCTTCCAATGACGCAAGATAGGCTTCACATCATTGGAATAAGCCCAGGCCTGGAATTCAACAGAAGAGTCGCCAAAAGCAAGCTTACGGGGCGTCACAAAATCAACATTGAAGCGTCCGCCAACCACCGGCACATCCTCAGAATAAATCAGCGCACCATCAAAGGGAATGTTCAGCGTATCGATTGCAGAAGGAGCAGAATAGAGTTCGAAGCCTGCATATATCTTCTTGTTATAGCGCCCTTCACGGAGAGACAAGTGAATCATTCCATTATCGATACCCTGCACAGAGCCGCTCAGAGAAACCTTATCCAAGGCCTTCACCGTATCGATTTCGCTGTCCAGCGTAATTTTGCCTTGGCCAAAAGGCATCATCAAGACCGGTTCTCCCAACAGCACATAATGTCCTGTATTGTAGCGGAATTTGTGTTCAGTGGATTGAATATTCTTGGCAGCAAGGAACGCATCACCCAACGTAACGGACGAATCAAAAAGGGCTGTTCCTATGTACATTTTGGCAAACGTCTCGTTTTCATCGGCAAAGGTTTCTCTCGCCGCACCAACAGCGGCGATAGCGCCGACATCCGGACTCACGACAAACGTATGCGTCAGCGAAACCGTCTTGCCGTTATCGAACCTTGATGTCGAGCAAGAGAAAGAGTTCATGATGGTAAACAATTTCGACTTGGTCAAACGAGAAACGTAGGTATACCTAAGCAAACCTTCAGAAGCCCAGTCCGTTACCGATGCATGACCAAAATAGGTCGTCATCAAGGCTCCCTGATTCAAAGCATCGATCATTTGCTGAGCGGCATCCTTCTTTTGACCGGAAGCATCTTCCTTGTAATCGAGCAGATATATCTTCTTCTGGTTCCAGCGGTATTTCTTTTCCACAGACAATGAATCCACAAGAGCAAGAACATGTTCCTGGGTGTTTGTATGTCGAGTGTGGTCCGGAGTAGTTCCATTCTTCGCATCATCAGCAGCGGCAATAAGGGTGGAGCGCCAAGACGAATGATCGTACAGTCCGACTTGTTCATACGCCTTAGCCTTCTTTATATAGTTGGCCAGTTCGTCCTCGCTCAGCACCGTCAAGCGCCCAACAGCCAAGTCAACTCCATTGCCGTCGATGGTGACACGGCCCGAATCTACGACGCCGAAAAAATCTTCCGAAACAGCGGCTTCCTTTTCAAATGGCGGAATGAAGTTTGTAGGGAGGCGCAACTGCGATACACCACGATAGTCGAAATGCCCATATCCGACCAGGAGCACGTACCTGAGGTTCGGGCAGACACCCTTCGCATAAGCGATATAGTTACGAATAGCCACCGGGGAAAGCGAGCCACCCTTGTAAAAACGGTATATGTCCTCGGCCAAGACAAGCGTCGTCTGGAATGTCGCAATCGCAGAACCTTCGGAGCGGAACTTCGCCAGTTCATAGGCTTTCATGCCGAAGGCTTCCGGGGAGATGATCAAATATTCCGTCTTGTTGTTGATTGCGGAAAGGTCGCTTAACGCCCCAGGTATATGCGTCGGGATGGCGGCCACGGAGATATCCTTGCGATATACGCCGTCACGGTACAACATGTATCGGACGTCCTCACCGCTCGCGATGCTATCCTTCGCAACGCCATTCACAATCTGCAGCAGACCAATAGGCTCGTAATCCCTAAACTTCATTAGGCGCAGTTTGGCATCATTTCCTACGGGGATCTGGATGATACCATTTGCCGCACCGGGTAAAATCCACTCCGCGGAATCCGCAGTGGGCTTCCACTCGTAAGCCACCGTATAGCCGTCGAATCGGTCGTACTGGACTTCGTTGGGCAGGAGCGTCACCGTGTACAAATTGCCTTTCGACGTAAGGCTCACATTATTTATACGGAAATTTCCTCCAGGAACCAGGGTGTTCTCGTCGTAGGATTTTCCATTGACATCGAGGGAAAACTTAATTCCCCGCATTCTCGTTTCGTAGGGCTTTTCAGAGAGGGTCGTATTCTTCGGCTGGTCCTCAGTACGTTCGGCATTGGAAGAAAAAACCGAACGATATGGGAAAAAGCTCACAGCAACAAAGTTTTCGCCACCTTCAACAAATCCGGGCAAGTCAGAAGTCTGCGCAAATTTCAGTTTCGAACTGGAAAGGACAGTCGTGTCAAACCTGCAATGCCAAGTCCAGAACCATTCCTTACCTGTCCTGGTGTCCCACTCCAGGTCCTTGCCGTGATAGGAGTCTATAAGACGTTCATCCTTTTCCCCTCGGACATACCGCAGGAACTTCACCGACTTGCCCGCACCGGCCGGAGCAGGCAAAACGGACATTCGCAATCCGGTACCGGTCCTCTTGTAGCCAAACGAGAACGACTGATAAAAGGAATACGGCGAATAGGAATGGAAGTAATCCATCGTTCCGTTCTCGTATTCGGGATCTTCACGGTCCATTCGTTTCCACATAGAAGAGCCATATCCGACAAAGACGATCGTATCTCCTGGACCAAACGTTCCATCGGGAGACAAGTTGCTCTTGGAGGAATGGTCACGCACCTCTATCGGCATTTCGAAAATCTGGTTCGGCGTGAGCAAGGACGTCCCGGGAACCCTTTCAGAAAGCGTATCTGGATTCGCCCCGAAGAGGCAGATCTTTTTTACGGGGATTCCCTTGATGCTATCCTGCATTTCGTTCGGGAGTGCCCGACGCAGCATGTCGAAATCAACGGCATATTGCCCATCCTCGGTAAACGAAGCGACGTCGCGGTCACCCACGTTGAACATGGCCAAAAAACGGACATCGTTGATTGTGCTCTGGGCGCTACGGCGCAGAGCCTTGCGAGCCCGCCCCTGATCTACGCCGAAACGTGCAGCGGACTTGCGGTTCAAAACGCGGTTTACCGCACGCTTGCCGGGATAAACCCCTGCAACCAAACCACCGGCGAATTCAACCGTAAGCTCGAATTTCTTGCGCAACGCAATGGAATTCCCACGCTTTTCAAAAAGAGGCACAACAATCTCGGAGATCCACAGTCCATCGCGCATGTAAGGTTTGCCCACTGTAAGCGGGCGGAAATTTTTTGATTTGCCGCCGCAGAACGGGGCGCCGAGCTGGACCAGCTTTACCTTCCCGATGCGAGCTGAAGGTTTCTCGTTCGACGGGAGCGCGACACGATATACACGGTAGGCAGCTCCATCATCTTCCGAGAAAACAGCATTCTCAGGGAAAAAGCGGGAACCCTCGCCATTCTCACAGCTATGGACGGTAGACTCATAAACATCGTCCTGCAGAACGAACCGCGAACGGGAATCCTCGACAACTTTAGACGCAAGGCAGCAGGCGACAAGGGACAATACAAAAAGGGCCGATTTCTTGAGTATACACTTCACAAGCCATAAAATAGAAAATCGCCCCCATCAAGAAAAGGAGCGATAGCGCCAAAAAGCTTCCCCTAAACGGGTTTTTAGGGTTTCGTTATCACCAGTTCGGCGAAACCGTTTCCGTTCGCCCTAAACTCAACCATTTCCCCGCCAACCGCCTTGGTCCGAAATACGGAAAAATAAGAGGGAGCCTTCCCGGCAGAGAGGACGGCTTCGAGTTCGTCCGCCTTGATAAAGGCCTTGGAATTCCACTCGGCCATGTACCAATGCCATGGCTGCCAGTTGAATATCCCGTGAGTGGACTGCACAAAGGCTCGCAGCATCAAGGAGAACTCATACTTGAGAAAATCCATGTATTCACGGACCAGCGCCTTTTTTTCCACCATGGTTTTCGTCGAGAAGTTGGCATCGAACTTAAGCGGTTCCTTGTCCGGATTGACATAGGCAAAACGGAGGCGCTGTTCCGCCACCATCACCCTCAGATTATCCTTATCGCGGTGAACGAACTCGTTTGCAGAAACTTGTCTGTAATCGCGAAACACAACGTTGGGATCCATCACCTCGTTCAGCTTGAGCGGTTCCGGTTTTGCGTCCAATGCAGAAAGTTCATAGAACACAAGGACTTCACCCGCTCCCTTGGCAACGAGGGCTGCAAGGAGAGGCTTTTTCCTTTCGCTTAAGACCCAGACCATCTCGGGCTTGGCCTCCAGAGAAGACAAAGCCTTAGCCACGGAAGGGTCCTGGATGCCCTTGGCATCCCATTCCATCCAATTGCCTTCGCCACCCAGCGAGTCCAGTACAAAAAACAGGCGTTCGCCCGAAAAAGGCTTCGAAGAATTGAACTTGGCTAAAACGGGAACGGGCTTTGCCGATGCGGCAAGGCTCATCCCCACGAAAGAAAGCACGAAAAGAGCAACAAAGCTGAATTTCATCGGTTTTCGGGTTGCAATTCTGCAGGGTTAAAAAATCGGTTCGTAAAGGGAATCGTCTAGGCGGGAATACGTCTGATGATATTCCTTGTCAAGCCAGTAAAGCGCGAGTTTCTTGCTCGACCAGTTTTTCTTCACGGCGATAGACTCGATGCCCTTTGTAATTAACGGCAACGTTTGAGGCAAATTGAGTTTCCACACAGAATCGTCCCATTCGAAAATCATGATGGGCACCTTGGGGCTCGACGCAAGGCCAATGCTGCCACGGTCGTTCTTCACTTCCATCGGGCCGAGCTTCAAGTTCGTCAGCCTGTTGACCATGCCGCTCTTCGACAGCAGAAGGTAAACCATCTTGTCGTCCGGGCCAACAAAGAGGTGTTCACGTTCATACAGGCGGTACAGCAAAATGGCATAGACCTCGTAGAACTGGCAGGTATCCAGGTTCTCTTCGGTATAGGTCCGGGCATGCAGTTCAAGCGTATCAATCCAGTATTCCGAAGTATCCGTCATCATGGCAAGCAGGGTGTCGGCATCGACATTCATGCGGATGGCATTCTGGAAGTTCACGAACATCTGTTCCAGCAAGGCCTTCTTGTCCTGTTCGCGTTCCTGGTGCTTCGCATCCTTAATCGAAGCAGATTCCTTGAGCTGGGCCGAGGGAGTCTCCCCGCTAGAAGATCCCGCACAAGAAACCATAACCGACAACAGAGCCACGGAAAGGGCATAAAGAATTGTATTTTTTAAAGCATGCATCGCGATACCTATCTTAGAATGACGCTGGACGAACTGCTCGGGGCATGTACGCTCAAGGGGTTCCAAGGAAGTGGCCCGGGGGGCCAGCACCGGAACAAGACCAACACGGGCGTCATGCTCACCTTGCGGCAATACAATTT
The DNA here is from genome assembly GCA_017412605.1 of Fibrobacter sp. Classification (GTDB taxonomy): domain Bacteria; phylum Fibrobacterota; class Fibrobacteria; order Fibrobacterales; family Fibrobacteraceae; genus Fibrobacter. The sequence continues at coordinate 388,390 of JAFPWY010000009.1, forward strand.
AGAAATCAAATCGTGCGAAGGCAGGAGCGCAAAAGAAAATAAGACTCACGCTTTGCGCAAAATGCAGATGGCGCTGGCCCTAAAGGTCAGGGAAACACCCCCCGCGGTCGAGATTCCCTTCCCCGGCAGCAACGGCCACATTCAGCCGTCGAACGCCCTTTTCCCCCTGTTCATCGCCCACGTATTCGACAGGATGGCGCAAAAAAACGGGGACACGAAGGAAGCCGCCCAGGCATTTGGACTCACCCCGAGCGCCCTAGTCAAGATAATCCGGCAAGACAAGGCCTGCGCCGAAAAGCTCCAAAACAGCAGGCAGGCCATGGGGAAAGGCAAATTGCACCTCTAATCTCTGGCAGATTGCATTTTTTATAAAAAAATTGGACAAAAACCTCCTTAAAAACGTCTATAGACATCGGACTATTCCACAAGGAGGTTATATGAGTCCAAACAACAAGAAAAAAAATGGCGTCCGGGCGGTTTTCTCCGCCCTGACCGCCGCAACAATCATCGCCATGGGCGCCCTTATCGGCTGTAGCGACGACTCCAGCAGCTCGGAGGAGAACTCGCTCGACATGTCGAAGGTGTCCATCGAGCTCGCCTACACCGCCGCACCGAGGCTCGATAGCATCGTCCTCGACTGCATCGGGGCAGACACCCTGCATATCGTCCACGACAGCAAGGACAGCAGTTTCGAACTCGACCTGTTCCCGCACGACAGGTGGGTACTTTCCGCCAAGCTCTATGCGAACGGCGGGCTCATGCAGGAAGGCGAAGTCGTGACGAAAATCGAGGCGGGCTCCGCTGTCGATGTAACCATCCCCTTGCACGCCATCGTGGGCTTCGTTTACGTCGAAATTCCCCTCGGGTTCGGCAATCCGGCCGGGGTCGCAAGCGGCTCGCTCTCGCTCACGACCGACGACACGAGCTACAGCTACAAAATGACGATGGACGGAGTCAACGCCGTCTTCGCGAGCGGCATGCTCCCCCTCGGCAAGACCTACGAGATAAAGTTGCTCCTGAAGGACAGCGAGGGCAAGACCATCTACAGCCTGCAGGACTCGTTCCTGCTTACCGAAGACTCCCCCGTTCCCGAATTCACGGTGAAGTCGATTCGCTCCAAGGTGCAGCTTGCCATTTCCACGGCTGACGAGGTAAACAAGGAGTTTTCCCTCAGGCTTCCAGGGCATTTCCGCTACCCCTCCGTCGGCGACATCGTCGTGACCGAAGTGTTCACCGCGGTCAACACGAAGGACTCCTCGCAATACGAGTTCGTCGAGCTGTACAACGGCAGTCTCGACACGCTGAGCCTGGAAGGATGCACTGTCGGGACCAATTCCGTAGCGAGCAGTTCCTGCGCCATCGTGCCGGGGCGAATCAACCCGGGAAACATTCTCGTTCTGGGCGAACTCGGCGAAAGGACCCCCGAGGCATACCGCAATACCGAAAAATGGAAGGCACTTGGCAACACCAAGGGTTCTATCGTCCTGCAATGCATGGGAGTCATCCTCGATACGCTATATTATGCCGACAAGCCCGATTCCCTGCATGCGGAGGTCATCCCGGCCATGGGGTCCAGCAAGTACGGACAGAGTTCACAGCTGAACATCCGCAAGTGGCAAAAGCGCGACAAGGCCGATTCCTGGTGCCTGAGCGAACCCACGCCCGGTAAACTGGACTACTGCGAATAGCATGCCCAACGGCACAGACAAACTAACAAACCCGTTCCGAAAAGACATCCCCGCCACCGGGAGCCCCGAAGATGTTTTTTTTTCAGTTTTCACTTTTTGAAAAAAAAGTGGAAAAACACCACTAACCCCCCATTTTTTTACGGACGGCAAAAATTGACACTCGTTTTTTGTTATTTTTGCCCACGAAAAAACAATAATTATAGGATAAAAATATGGCTTACCTAAATAAAGTGATGCTTATCGGAAACATTGGCAAGGACCCTGAAATTCGCGCCAACCCCGCTGGACGCAAGCGCGTCTCGTTCTCCCTCGCCACATCCCGCCGCTACCGCGACAACAATGGCGAAACCAAGGAACAGACCGACTGGCACAACATCGTCGGCTGGGGCAAGATCGCAGACATCATCGAACAGCTCGGCGTCCGCAAGGGCATGAGCCTCTATGTTGAAGGCACCCTCACCAACCGCAGTTGGACCGACCAGACCACGGGTCAAAAGCGCTATGCCACCGAAGTCAACATGGACACGTTCCAGTTGCTCACCCCACGTGGCCAGGGCGGCCCGAACGCTGGCGGCTTCAGCCAGGGCAACGGTTACAACCAGTCCAACAGCTACAGCCAGTCCTCCGCTCCGGCATACGACGCCCAGATGCCGGAAGGTGACGACGACCTCCCGTTCTAAGCTATGAATACGCAGGTTGCCGAAATCGCCTTGATGTTCGTACTCCCGCTCGGGATTACGTTCGTCACCATCCTCATGTCCGCATCGGCCGAGACACGTAACCAGAAACTCCTGGGAACGCTGCTCTCGCTGCTCCTCGTGGCAATAGATAGCATTTTCTATTTCATGAAGAACACCATCGTCACATACAATACGGATGGTGGTGTGCTACTCGCCTTTGCAAGCATGTTCCTTTTCGGCATCCTGTACGTCATTCGCAGCGAAGACAGCGCGGCCAAGGCTGGGAACGCCATCTTTGCGGCCCTGATGCTCGTCGGCTTCATCGGCATCGCCTACTGGGAACGTCCGACGCTGATTATCGCCTCAGACCATTCCCCCTCGGAAATCGCCGAAATCAACGCAAGGTACCAGGACTACATCCAGTCCTTCAATGACGGTGCACCCGCCAACGAAGTGGTCCGGACCGGGACTATCATCTCGACCGGTCATGCCAGTGCACCTGAGACCTACGAGAACGCCAAGCCAGGTTCGCCCGAAGCAGCCAAAGGCCGTCTGAACAGCTACATCGCCGAGACGGACAAGGTCATCGAGCGCATGCAGTCTATCGCCGAGGCCATCAACGAATACGAGCTCATTCCGCCGAACATCAGCGAAGCGGACCGCGAAGCGCGCAGCCAGCAGGCTCTCGCCATCAACAACAATGCGACCGCGCTGAACCGCAAGACACTCGGGCTATTCCACCCGCACAGCGCAAGCGAAGCGCATTCCGAACTCATCCAGGCCACGGAATGCCTCAGGCTCGCCGCTTACTCCCTGTATACCTATTCCCTGCAAGAGAGTTCCGAGGAACAGGTCAAACAGTACCAGCAGGCCCGCGACCAGCTCGGCCAAACAAGAGTTTATCTGGGACGTTTCCAGAACAACATCAACAATCTAGTTTCAAACTATCAACCTCAACAAGAAGAAGAGTAAGGTTAATTATGATTCGCAACGTAGCCATCATGGGCGCAACCGGCGCCGTCGGCCAGGAAATCCTTTCCATCCTCGAGGAACGTAACTTCCCGCTGCAGAGCCTCAAGCTACTCGCCTCCGAGCGTAGCGCAGGCAAGGAATTCAAGTTCAAGGGCGAAACACTCAAGTGCGAAGTCCTGAACAAGGATTCCTTCAAGGGCATCGACCTGGTGCTCAGCTCCGCCGGTGCCGCAATTTCCCAGGAATTCGCCCCCATCGCCGTCGAAAACGGCGCCGTGGTCGTCGACAACACGAGCTTCTTCCGCATGGACCCGAAGGTCCCGCTGGTCGTGCCCGAAGTGAACCCCGAAGACATCAAGCTCTACAAGGCTGAACTCGGCGGCAAGGGCATCATCGCCAACCCGAACTGCACGACCATCATGATGGTCGTGGTCTTGAACCCGATCGAAAAGATTTCTCACATCAAGAAGATTCACATTTCTTCTTACCAGAGCGCGAGTGGCGCAGGCGCCATCGCCATGGAAGAACTCAAGCAGCAGTACAAGGACATCATCGAAACGGGCACCACCACGCACATCGCGAAATTCCCATTCCAGCTTGCGTACAACGTTATTCCGCAGATTGACAAGATGACGGAAAACGACTACACCAAGGAAGAGATGAAGATGTTCAATGAGACGCGCAAGATTATGCACTCCGACGTCCGCACGAGTGCCACCTGCGTGCGCGTGAGCTCGCTGCGCTCTCACTCCGAATCTGTGTGGTTCGAAACGGAACGTCCGGTGTCTGTGGAAGAAATCCGCAACGCCCTCAAGAACGCTCCGGGCGTGACCCTCAAGGACGACCCGCAAAACTACGTTTACCCGATGCCGCTCGAAAGCGCCGGCAAGGACAACGTGTTCGTTGGCCGTATCCGCAAGGACCTCGCCGACGACAACAGCAACACGCTGTGGCTCACCGGCGACCAGATTCGCAAGGGTGCCGCCCTCAACGCCGTGCAGATTGGTGAAATTCTCGCAAAGGGCGTGTAATCCGAGAGTCATCCTGATTCATACGCATATTTAAAAAGCCGTCCCGCAAGGACGGTTTTTTTAATATTTGAAAAGTCCCACATGTAAATCTATATTTGTGCGCATGAATTACAAGAAAATCCTTCCCTTTTTGATTTCTTCCGCATTCCTGTTCGCAGCATGCGGTGACGACAGTTCTTCCACCTCCGCGGATCCTTCTACCGAAGAATCTTCTGAATCCCAGGACAGTTCGTCCTCCAAGGACGAAGCCAAATCTTCATCTTCGAAAAAGGACACCGCCAAATCCTCATCGTCAAAAAAAACTGACGCCAAGTCTTCATCATCAAAGAAAAACGATGCAAGTTCCTCTTCGACAAAGAAAGATGGCTCCAAATCTTCGTCATCAACAAAAGACGATGCAAGTTCCTCTTCGACAAAGAAAGATGACGACAAATCTTCCTCCAGCACGTCCCAAGATTCTTCCGAAGGAAACAGCAGTGCTCCAAAACTTGAAGACCTCGAAAAGAACATGGAACTCAAGCTGTTCGACCAGACCGTCTACCTTTCCACCGGCAGCAAGCAAGGGGTTATAGCCCTCCGCATTCCGAACGAATTGTGGGTTGTCACCTTTACGGATTTTACCAACGGCAAGGTCACTTTCCGCGAAGGAAACGTCGGCTACGAAAGCACCAATGTGGACGCAGCAAAAAAAATCGTCGGGAAACTGGCCAGCGGATTCTCCCTAGAGTTCTCCATCAGTGACGATGATAAAATCATGTACTCCGTGAACGGCTCGGATTCGTCTAGCCAGGCCATAAAGGCCGGTGTCCCTGTCCAGAAGGGCAAGGTTTCCAAGGCCGATGCGATTCAGAACAAGATTTATGAATGCACCGACGGCGATTCCACGAGAATCTTTAATTTCTACAAAAGCTCGTACACCTACGAAACTTCGGTCGACAACAATGTGGCGAACTGGCATGCCGGCCGCTACGACATCCAGCGCAACACCCTGTTGATGCTCCCATTACACAACGAGGGATGGTCGAGTTCAATGTTCGCATATTCCGTGGGCACCGACAATTCCATCACGATAAAAAGTGACGAATCCCTGAACTGCACGGTCAAGGATGTCGAGCAGGATTACGAAAACGATGCGGATTTTGTCGACGAATGGGTAGCGACTAAAAAAGACTCTAATTGAAAAGAGGCCCGCTAAGCGGGCCTCCTTTTTTTCGTCTAATTGTTTTTCATCTATTGGGCGCAAGCCCGTTTTGAATTAAAGTTTCATATCGGAGAGGCGCGTGTGCTCCACTGCGTCAAACTCGTCCTGGATTTCCTTGCTCGGGGCCTTGGAGCAAAGGCTCACGATGACGATGGTCGCGAAGGAGAGAACGAAGCCGGGCACGAGTTCGTAAATCTGGAAAATCTCGGCAGAGAAACCGGAAAGGTAGAACTTCCACACGAACGTCGTGATGCCGCCAACGAGCATGCCCGCGATGGCGCCCGGAAGCGTGGTACGCTTCCAGAACAGGGCAAGGAGCATAATCGGGCCGAAGGTCGCACCGAAGCCGCCCCAGGCAAAGCTCACAAGGCTCATCACCACATCGAGGAAGCTCTTGCCCTGTTTAGCGCCTTCGGCGCCGGGCGCCCCCTGCATGGCGACAATCACGGCAATGACGGTAATGAGCACGACCACGCCGCGGCTCACCCACATGACTTCCTTGTTGCTCGCTTTCTTGCGGAACAAGTGCTTGTAAAGGTCGTTACTGAATGCAGAAGCGGAAACCAGCAGTTGCGAGTCGGCGGTACTCATGATGGCGGCGAGGATGGCAGCCATGAGGATAGCGGCAATCGCCGGATGGCAGAGCGCCTGGCACAAAATCATGAAGATGCGTTCCGGGTCGTTGACGGTGATGCCGTGCGCTTCCACGTAGTAGCGGCCGAGCAACGCAATCATCACGACTGCGCCGAGGCAAATCGTCACCCAGGTCATGGCGATGCGGCGGGAATCCTTGATTTCTTCGGCGTTCTTGATGCTCATGAAGCGCACCAGGATGTGCGGCATGCCGAAGTAACCGAGGCCCCACGCGAGGCTCGATATCAAAGCGATAAGCCCGATGGACTTGCCGGTAGTGGCATTGGTGAAGAGGCTCATCAGGTAGGGATTCTGTGCGTTCACGGCATCCATCGTCGCAGCAAAACCACCCGAGCCGCTCATGATAATCGAGGGAATCGCGATGACGGCGATGAGCATCATGATGGCCTGGATAAAGTCGGTCCAGCAGACTGCGAAGAACCCACCCATGAAGGTATAGCTCACCACGACGACCGCACCGAGAATGAGGCCTGTAGTGTAACCCATGCCGAAAATCGTGCCGAACAATTTGGCGCAAGCGACGAAGCCCGACACCGTGTAGAACAGGAAGAACGCGAGAATGAAAATCGAGGCAATGACGCGAATGATTCCCTTGTTGTCGCGGAAGCGGTTCGAGAAGAAATCCGGGAGCGTAATGGAATCACCACAGAAGTGACTGTACTTGCGGAGCCTGCGGCCCACAATTTTCCAGTTGAGGTACGTACCGATGACGAGACCGATGCCGATCCACGCTTCAGAAAAACCACTCACGAACACGGCGCCCGGGAGGCCCATCAGGAGCCAGCCACTCATGTCGGAGGCCTGTGCGGACATTGCGACCACCCACTTGTTCATGCCGCGGTTGCCCAGGTAGTAGGCGTTCAGGCTGTTCGCCTTTTTAGAGAAGTAAAAACCGATGCCGAGCATCATCAGCAGGTAAAGGATAAAGACAGTCAATACCATTTGACATTCTCCCTGAAATGTGATTTCTTCTAAAATAAGATATTTTGCGCTGCGATTTCCCACGAGAGCGTTATTTTTTCTAAATAAAAGAGCCTAGATACGAACATGCAAGAGATATCCTTCAAAATTATCGCAAAAATCAAAAGCGATTTCGACACCAAGTTCGGGGTGCCCAGGCAGAGCGGCCTTGTCCCGGGCCTCAAGTCAAGTATCCGCTTTGAGCCGGAATTCCGGAACGCCGACGCCCTGCGCGGGCTAGAAGGATTCAGCCACCTGTGGATTGCATGGATTTTCTCGGAAAACATCCGCGAGTCATGGAGCCCGACCGTGCGGCCACCCAGACTCGGGGGCAACAAGCGCCTCGGCGTTTTCGCGACCCGTTCCAGTTTCCGCCCGAACCCGCTTGCGCTTTCGTGCGTGAAGATAGAGGAAATCCACCTTGACGGGGATGAAGGTCCCGAAATTGTCGTAAGCGGCGCCGACCTCATGGACGGCACCCCCATCGTCGACATCAAGCCCTACATCCCCTACACCGACGCCCGCCCCGAAGCCATCGGCGGTTTTACGGATTCCGTGTTCAAGAACAGGCTGCACGTCAACGCCCCTGCCGAAATTTTGAACAAGCTAGAATCTGAAAAAAGGGACGCTCTCGTTGCCGTACTGGAACAGGACCCGCGCCCCGCCTACCAAGACGACCCCGAGCGCATCTACGGGTTCAGCTTCGCCGGCAGGGAAATCAAGTTCAAAGTCAACCACGAGACCCTCGAGCTCATCAGCATCGACTAACGCCGCAACGAAAAAAACTACAAACGGAAAAGGCTTCCCCGCCAAAAAGCGAGGAAGCCTTTGCTTGCTTTACACAAAAAACTGTTCGTACTAGCGGGCGATATCGATGCGGGCCGTAGAACGGGCGGAACCCGCCTGCACGGATATCAGGTAGTTGCCCACCGGAAGCTTGGAAGTTTCGAGGTTCACCGTATTCTCGCCAGCCGAGAACATGGCATCCATGCTCATGACCTGCTTGCCCAAGACCGAGTAAACCGCCACGTTGACACGGGAAGCGCGGTCGAGGTTCACGGGAACCTGGATTGCGCGATCCGACACAACTGCACGACCGATAGAAACGCCCTTGGCCTGCACCGCCCTGATGGCATCGGAGCCTTCGGACGACGATGTCGCATCGGCAACAGCGCTGCTTTCAGGAGACTGAGCCGAGGAACTGGAGCCATCCGCCGGGCCGGCGGAACTAGAGCTTTCGGCGCCAGAAGAAGCCGGAGCTTCGCTACTAGAGGAGGCCGGAGAATCGGAAGATTCCGGTGTCGAAGTGGCGACCGGTTTAAGCTTATCGCCCAGAACTTCCATCACCTTCTCCGCATAACGCTTGCCAAAGTCACGGTAACCCTGCGAAGAGAAGTGGATGCGCATCATGTCCAGATCGTTGAGGCCCTCGGCCGACACGAGATAAAAATTCTTGGACTGATCCGGGAGTTTCCGGATGTTGTTGTTCGTGCCCTTGGAACTGCCTTGATACGGGACTTCGCCGGCAAAGAACGGGATGTCCTCTTCGAGCCCGACATCCTTGACCAGGCGGTCATAGACCTTCTTGACCTTGCCCGGCCAATCGCCGTCGCCCTCGTCAGTTTCACCCTGATGGAAGATGATTCCCTTGATGACGCCGTCTTCCTTGGCCTTCTTGGCCATGTCGACCAAACGCTTGTACGGGTCACCACCATAGTCCTTGACAATGTCCTTGAACCAGCCCGCTTGGTCATTCAAATAGCCCTGATCCATCGGAGAATCGAACGCCACGATGCTGCACCCCGCGATGGCCACAACCACGACACCCACCCTGATTTGAGGGTCAAGCTTTTCGACCAGCGTGCGTCCGAAGTAATCGGTAGGGCCAAGACCGCCATGCTTGTTTGCTAGCGGGGGAATCGCGTCGTTCCATGTCCCGAGCGCCCTTCCGTTGAAGTTGTCGATTGTCGAAAGCATCTGGAAGCGCGGATCGACCGTCTTGTCCTGAGTCTCAATGGTGCCCTGCCCCTCCATGTTGGACTGGCCAAAAGCGAGATAGATGTGGAAGTTAGGATCCGGGTCGGCATATACGGAAGCTGCCGCCATAAGCGCAAACCCGAACAGGGGGCCCAGCAGGTTCACTTTTTTCATTTTTTTCTCCTCAAAACGAGCATTATCTTCACAACGAAGACTTCATTCCGGCACCTAACTCCATTTCGACAATTAATATACCCCGAAAACGCCCAAATCTGAAGAAACGAGGCTTCTTTCCATTGTAAAGGATTGCAACACAACGCAAAAACCCGTCTCCGGATACGGAAACGGGTCTAATTTCAGCGAATAAGGATTAGCGCTTTTCTACGGAAATGACCTTGACGGCGGTATCCTGCCTAAGCAGGTACTTTCCGGAACGCTGGAACTTGGCAGCGACAATCTCCTTGAGCGACGCACCGGAAGCAAGTTCGACCGTACCGAGGTACTTGCCCTGCATGTCAAACACCTGGGCATTGCCCGCCATGACAAAGGGCTTCGCCATAGCCGGGATAGCGTTCGGAGCGGAACTGCTGGAACTATTCGCGAGAACCGCATCGGAGCTGCTACTTGCCGCAGAACTCGGCTGGTCACCCGAAATGCTGGAACTCGAATGGTGATGGTGGTGTCCCCCACTCGAGCTGCTGGAACTGGCCACAGATTCTGTGCCGCTAGAACTGCTGGATGCAGGGCTATCGCTCGAAGCCGGGGGTTCCGAACCTTCAGCGGGCTTGAGCTTATCACCCAGGACCTCTATCATCTTTTCGGCATAGCGCTTGCCGAAATCGCGGTATTCCTGCGAGGTGAAATGCACATTCTGGCCATCGCCCAAGGCCTGGTTGAAACCTTCCGAAGAGATGACATAGAAATTGTTGGATTGCTGCGGAAGCTTTGCGATATTGTTGTTGGCTCCGCTGCTCACGCCGCTACGCAGGACTTCGCCCGCAAGGAACGGAATATCGTTTCCAAGACCCAAATCCTTGATAATGTTGTCGTAGACCTTCTTGACCGCAGAAGGCCAGCCGCCGTCGCCGGCATCTGTTTCGCCCTGGTGGAAGATAATGCCCTTGATAACGCCGTCTTCCTGAGCCTTCTTGGCCATCTCGATCAAACGGCCGTAGGGGTTACCGCCATAAGCATTGATACGCTGAATCATCCAGCTCTGGCCCTGCTGCGAACTGACATAACTTTTATAGTTATCCTTGTCGAACAGCTTGATGCTGCAGCCGGCCACCGCGACAGAGATGATACCCACCTTAATCTTGGAATCCGTCTTTTCGACCATGGTGCGGCCAAAGTAATCGGCCGGGCCAAGTTTCGCCCCCTGACAGTGAGCCAGCGGCGGAACGGCCTTAATCCATTTTCCCTTGGACGCCCCCTGGTTACAGGACCCGCCATCAGCCGACCAGAGCAACTGGAAGCGTTCGTCAACGTTCTTATCCTCGTTGCCGATATCGCCCTGGCCTTCCATGTTGGACTGGCCAAAAGCGAGATAGATGTGGAAATTAGGATCGGGGGCTGCAAACGTAGATGCTGTCATAAGGGCCACTCCGATTAATGATCCCATGATATTGATTTTTTTCATTTTTTCTCCAACAAGCGCACACCACCCCAACACGGAGCTGTTCAAGCATGCGCTCCCAACAGTATGAAATATACCCTAAAAAAAGGAAATCAAAGCGAAATTCGTCATTTTTCCCATTGCAATTACGCAATAACATGCTGTTTCGCCTACCTTTTTTGCAGTTTTTTAACATAATCCAGGCCGTTATATTATTTATATTCCCTAAAAAACGAGGCTTTTCATGAAAAACAAAATTTTTGCAGCATCCATCATGTCACTCGCCCTTCTCTTCGGTGCATGTTCCAGCGACGAAGAAGAGGAATCCCTTGCCGACAAGTGCAAGGGAGGGGACGATGCTTCCTGCCTGATCGGAACCTGGCAGGGGCTCGCCATCCAGGACGCCGCGCTCGACTACAATGTCGTTATAGATTTCACCACCGGACCGGGAACGCTCATCATCAATGAAGACGGTACCTTCACGTACACCTTCGCCACGGCCGTAAGTTCCATGAGGTACACAACCTGCGGCGGAATGCAAAATTCCGGAAAATGGACATTCGACAGCGCAACCAAAACATTCTCCATCAAGGGTATTGTTGGCGAACCGTGCACCGAAGCGGCATCGGCAATCGTAAGGGCCAATGCGACCGACTTGACATTCAGCAAGCCGATTTTCCAGATAGGAGAAGACATTCAATCGGCCTCCCAACCCATCGAATACTTCAAGCGTGTCGGAGAGCTGTAACAAGTCTCGACACGTAACCAGGAATCAGCAAAAAAAATCTAGGCTAAAAGGCGACGCACGACCTGCAGGAGCACCCTCAGGCCGTACGTAAAGACGTTCAGGTGCGACTTTTCATCGCCATAGTGCGTCGGGATAGGCAGTTCAGCCATCGGGCATCCGGCCACATCCGCCTTGGAGATAATTTCAAGGTCTATATCGAAGCTGCAGCTCAGTTTTTCCAAGTCGAGCGTCTTGAGGAAAGCCGTCGAGTACACCAGGAATCCGCTGTGCCTGTCCGTCAACGGCTGGCTGAACGCGAGGTTCTCGATTGCCGTCAAGATGGTACCGCCGATGCGCTTGTGCAGAGGCATCCCCCCGTCCTTGGCTTCGCCCTCGACAGCCATGCGCGAACCCTGGAGCAAAGCCAGGTCGTGTATCGTCATGGCCGCAAAGAACTCGCCCAACTGTTCACCGGGATACTGGCCGTCGCCATGCAGGCAGGCCACATACTTCGCACCGGAAGCAATCCCCTCGGCAAGCCCCTTCTTGACCACGGCACCATAGCCCTGGTTCTTTTCGAAGCGAATATAGCGGAGGATGTTCTTCTCGTGAGTCTGCTCCCGGAACTTTTCAAACACCTCCTGGGTCTTGTCGGTAGAGCCGTCGTCAATAACAAGCACGCGGGAGCGTTTCCAGACCGCAGGACGGATACTTTCCAACGTCTTCGCTAGAGTCTTTTCTACGTTGTACGCAGGAATGAATATAAAGGAATCAATCGGCGGCATTGCTATAGTGTCCTATAAACCAATTCAAGGATTCCTCAATGGCGACATCCAGCGGAACTTGGGCCCGGAACCCGAGCAGTCGCTCCGCCTTCTTCACAGACGGCAAGCGGCGCATGGAATCGTCGTAGCCCTTGCCATAAAAAGCATCGCCGTCCACCACTTCCGGAGCAGGAAGCGATTCGAGCGGGACACCCTTCAGGCGCGCATAAATCCGGCGCATGCGTTCAGCCAGTTCCGCAACGGAGACCTCGTTGTCCAGGTTCCCAACGTTGAAGGCCTGCGAATACGCATTCTCCTGTGCGGCAAAAAGAGCAAACAAAAAATCAATCGCATCGAACACCGAGGTGAATGTCCGGCGGGCCTTGCCCCCGTTGACCAACTTCAGCGGTTCACCGCGCACGAGCGCAGTGGAGAAACTCGCAAGCACCCTGGGAATACCCTCGCCGTCGACACCCGGCATAAAGTCCATGTAAGGACCCACGAAGTTGAACGGACGAACAACCGTCCAGCGCAACCCATCGAGCCCAGCAATAAAGCGTTCCGTAAGCAGTTTCGCGGTAGCATAGCTCCAGCGGCTAGACGAGACCGGCCCAAACACAAAGCCCGTCGCATCCTCGTCCAGCTCTCCGGAATCCTCGAGCGTCCTGCCGTACACCTCCGAAGTGGAGAAGTGGATAAGCCAGGCTCCCGACTGGGCACAAGCACAGGCCAGTGCCGCCGGATGGTCGTAATTGCTGCGGATGACAGCAGGGGCCTCGGACATGTAGCGGCTAGGCGTGCATATCGCCGCAAGATTTATCACCACGGGAAATTGAGCGAGGCGTTCTACAATTCGCGGATCGGCAAGGTCCGCATTCAAGAACTCACAGCGTTCATCGTTTAAACGATGCTGGATACGGTAGAAATCAATATCGACACCGAACACGCGCCACTTGGTACGGCACAAGACGGCATCCAGCAGATGACTACCTATAAAACCACCGCAGCCGACTATGGCTACGGTGATGCTAGAATCGTTAAACTGCAGGGGCAAAACTACTCCGTGACAGTGAACTTACCAGACTTCCCCAGCTTATTGGTCTTGGAGTAGGGGACCACCTGGATGAAAGCTTCGTTGGATGCTTTCACGCCCAGGGAGGCATCGAGCTTAACTTCCTGCTCATAGCAAGTCTTGCCGTCGGGATTCTTCTCGCCAGCAGACTCGTTGATGAGTTCGGTACCCGGATCTTCGTCGTTTGCACGATACTTGAAAACGAACTGCGGACCGGCGAGGCTTTCATCGGCACCGTAAACGACCTTGATCGTCGCGCCGATCTTGAAGGACTCACCACCCTTCGGGTAGACAACAACCACACCGCTTTCCGTGGTGCAATCAAACTTCTCCGCACCATTGTCTGAAGAAGAAGTGGGCTTTTCATCCTTCGGAGAAGTCGAAGAAGATTCATCGTCAGAGCAAGCCCAGAAAGCCAGCGAGGTGGCCAAAAGTGCAACATATGCTAATTTCATATTTTTACCTCTTTTTTCAGAAATTTTAAAAAATTAAAGCTGACGCATCAGCGGAGTTTCCGCCAAAATCTCGTTTGAAATCCTGCGGACCAGCTTGCCCCAGACTTCCTCGCCCGGGACGAAGTCCTGGCTCTCTTCCAGGATATCAATCTTTCCGAAGGCGACTTCCTTCTTGGTGTCCATGGAGTAAATGGTATAGCCAGCATAGGCCTGCACGCCATAGAAGTAGACCTTGTTGCCGTTATGACGCTTGACCGAGACATGCCTGTTAAACGTGAGGCCCGAGATCGTGACGACGATGCCCTTGAGTTCCGGGAACTTATCCGGCTTCGGGTTGGACACCATAAAATCCATGTATCCCTTCATCGACTTCTTGGTACGGGTGAAATTGCCCGACCTGGACACCTCGGGAAGCGCATTGACCTCGAGGCCAGACATGCCGACCATATTCTGGGTCAACTGCGGCAGGAACCAGTCGTTGAACTTGCCAACATAGTCCGGCAGCGCCTTGGTGAAGTCGTTGCCGTTCTGGACTTTAAGGTCCAGGACATAGACAGTCAAGCCAGAGGGGGGAGTCTTCCATTCGGGGTTGACCTGCTTGTGCAGCCCGCCCTGGGCGCAACCGGCAAACAAAGCAACTACCAACGAACAAAAAAAGAGTGTTAAAATTTTTTTCATAAGATTCCTTCCTAAAATCTTTTCGCAAAGATAGCTTTTTGTAAACAACGTAGGGAAAGGCCAAACCATTTACATCCCGTCTGCGCAACAATACTGCCTTTTTGAACAGCACCTACATTACCCCATTTACACGAAATATTTCTCCGTCCCTCCGAATCAGGACTTCATGATTACGGACAAACACCTTTGCGGGAGTCTGTAGGAACTCATTATAACCTAAAAAAAGCCCCCCAAAGGGGGACTTAGTGTATTAGTTAGAACGGATTAATAAATGTCGTCGTCGTTGTCCCAATAGTATCTAATATCGAACTTGTAACCCGTATGAATATCGCCACCGCAAATGTCACCGCATACTCCATCTGTATCATCGTATTTGGCCCCATCATTAGCATCGAGGTTATTAATATCCTTTCCTTGTCCAATAAGGAATCTATTCATGCCTTCTTTTGGAGCACTACCGCTGCGACCAGTTCCATAGACCCAGGCCGAGCCGTCTTTATTCACCATATTCGCATACGGCCAACTAATCTTTTTAGTAAAGTTTAGTTTTGGGTAATCAGATTCAATATGAATTTCCAAACACATCCCATCTTTGCCAATACTCAAATCTTTCCTGCCAGCGTCAGGCTTCTGATCATCTCCTGGATCATACTTTTCAGAAAGGAATAACACCGTGTTTCCTGCTTCGTCACCTCCAGCCATATAATCATGCACACTCCAAGCAAAAAGCGCAGGAGTTGCCCCACAGTCTGAATCAAAGAGACGAACATCCGACCAAATGTCAGCTCGATGACCACCTTCAAGATTGTGCTCGCCCCCCCAGTCAAGGAAGCTAATCTCTAAATGGAGGCGCCCTACGTTACGGAACTTTTCTTCCGTCCCTTTGGAGAACACCTTAACCGGATTGGTTGCATCGCCTTCTATGGTATAGGCATATACACGATAGCAGTAATAAGGAGCGCCTTTTGTAACATTGTCGACATACCTAGTGGAATCAGCACTAAAAGCAAACACATCAAATGAATCATAAGTAACACCGTTCTCTATTTTCTTCTTGTTATCGATAGTTTCCGGCAATTGATTGTTCTCCGGCACGCCATGTTGTCCGATTTTTTTAGCACGCAAGATGACAAACCCTTTCACGCGGCTATCCTTCGGTCGGTCAAAGTTTACGATAATGTTTTCTCGATCTGCAGTTTTTCCGAGTGTTAAGTTCGTCGGAGGAAGCAAAGCCGAAGTAATTGACAATGTGAAAGTCTTGGTGTTCACTTCGTCTTCGGATTTCACTTCAATCTGGATTCTCGTGGTATCCATTATCGAAAGAAATTTCGGAGTCCGGAAGGAGTAGACTCTCTTTCCGCTCTTTTCAGTCGGTTCCACATACTGCATCGTTTCATCCGTTATAAGCTTCACCCACGCAACCCTTTTCGCATTGGGGACAACGTTGATAAATGCATACGGAGCCTGGACAAAGACATCGAAGCTGTCAGTACGAGCAAGCGCCGCGGAATCCTTGCTCAACAGAGCCGTAGAATCCACCATCAACGAATCGGCAAATACTTGAAGAATCGAAAGAGAAGCATCTTCAAACATCGGACGCTTGGTCGGTTCCGGGTCTTTCTTGTCGTTCAATCCGTCACCATCCGTATCTTCGTTCGTCGGATCTGTATAAATCTTGGTTTTGGATTTGCCCTTAGTCCAGCCAGTGATTTCATCGTAATCCGACAATCCGTCGCCATCGGAATCCACCTTCTTGTCGTCCGTTCCGAACAGGTGTTCCGTCGGGAGAGGAACCCCATCGTGATCCTGGTCCTTGCTGTAGAAGATATGCACAGCATCTCCTGCACCTACGAAGATCTCTTCCAAATCGTAGGAAGCATGGGAGATTGCGTATAAATCCATAGCGCTAAGTCCCTTTTTGATGTCGGCAGCACGCTGGATTGTAACATACCACATGGCACTATCTTTCAGGTTGAACTTGTATCCATCAATGGAGGTCAGCCCATAAAGTTTCTTTTTCGAAGCCCCCTTAACCGAATCCTGCTCGAAATCCACGTGGGCATTGCGTAACAGTTCTGCGAGGGAAGTCTGTGCATACTGGTCATCACTTCCCTTGTTGTCTGGATTGTAGCGGTAATTCGTTGCGACATGATACCTTGCCGACGAGTTTCCTGTTGACCCAGGACCATAATCAATAGTAATGTCGGCTGTCTTAGCGGCAACCTTCGTATAAGCTTCGGTGAAATCGTCGTTGTCTTTGCCAAAGGTTATTGTTTGAGAAGGTGAGCCGAGCACGATGGAACTCGTATTGTAAATCAAGTTCTCAATTTTCTCGACCGCCACGTTTTCATTACAGAAATTAGCCTCGACAGTTTCACCCGGCTTGAGCGTGGTTTTGCTCCAACCGCCCTCGCGATCCAAATCCGCAAGGATTTTTAATGTGCTTGTATCCTTGATGTCGAAAGTAGAGGCAGAAAGTTTTAAATCCTCGATGGTAAACGCAATATCGGAGGTGTTCTTGAGTTCCACCTGCATGCAGAGTGTCGCTCCTTCGATCTGGCTTCCTTCGCACTTTTCTTTGGCAATGGAGTTTTCATAGCTTTCAGTAACACTTTTTTCTTCAGAAGCCCCCCAGGTCATACCCGTGGAGCTGGTGTAGCTACCATTGTAACCGAGAGTAAAGCTCCCAGTATATGAGAATCCACCGAATTTACTCTCTGCATCACGTTTCACTGTAAAACTATGACTTGTTGAAAATTCCCAAGCGTTCATAATTTCTGCACTACGGGTTTGCTCGTAACTCGTAGAAGTCGTCCTGGAAACTTCCCGGCCTTCCGTGATGGTTTCACTTTCTGATTTTCCTTCCGATGTCGTTATGTTGAGCGTTATGCTAGGCGATTTTTTCAACGTTATCCCAAGCCCCGGCACATCGGCAATACGCGGATTGAACTTGGTCGGATTCTTGGACGAATACATACCATCGGCGAGTTCCTCGCCATCGCTCCAGCCATCGCCATCCGTATCGGCAGACCTTGGGTTCGTATCGTACTTGTAAATTTCCTCAAGATCGGAAAGGCCATCACCGTCCTTGTCCTCATTGGCATCCATTTCGACAATTTCGATTTTCTTGATTTCGGAAAGTTTGAACTTATGTTTCCCTGTCGTGATGCCTTCATCAACCATCACGGTCATCGTTTCCTTGCTCTTGTCCTTGAGAGTAAACTTCACTTGGTCAATTTTCGAAAGCTTGATTGCCTTTTGTTTAGCCTTTCCAGAGAAGTCAATCTCTTTCTTTTCCGCTTTTCCGGAGAATGTCAGGCTATCAATCGTCGTCAGGTTCAGGCTTGTCGAAGGCTTTTTCCCACCACCGGTATATATATCAATAACGCCGGCCATGCTAAGCGAAGCCGAAACCACAAAAAGAGCTGAAATTTTTTGAATCGTTCTCATTGTTTACCCCTACTCCTTCACGTTAATCTTGAGAGTTGTAAGGTGGGCCCCCATTTGGACCCGCACCATATAGAAGCCGGAACGGAGACCGGGCTGGAGAACGTTCTCGCCCATCACGAGACTCGCGTTACGATAAATGCAATTTCCCAGGGCATCAAAAATCCGGACTGCCGAACGGCCATCCGGAACAACTACAGACAAACTTGATGTACGGCGGTCCCAAGCCACCGATGCTCCCGGCATCAATTCCGACACAGGAATCGACGTCATACCAGATGAATCCTTCTTGTCGGCATCAAATGTTATTTTCGATACGGTTTCCACCCAGAAACGTTCAGTAGTGCCGTCAGCCTTGGTGACCTTGATAAGGTACGTTTTTTCAGCCAAGGCAAAGGCTGCTAAAATGAGCATGAAAAACACTAGTTTTTTCATCTTTCAATTCTCCTTTATAGGACATTAACTCCTTGCATTCTAACAATTATTTTTGCATAGCTTAAAAAGCCATGCTATTTGTTAATAGCACGGCCTGTATTTTTTACTCATTAATTCGTATTAATAATTTTTTACTTATTTTTCAGTCGTTTAACGACAATCGTCACGAGAACACCCAAGACAAAGCCCAAAACCGCTGTCAATAAATAACCGCCGGTTTCCGCAGACAAAATAAAAGCCCCATATTCAGACCGAAACCCCGGAATGCCTGCACCCGAAAAATTGCCGATTACAGCCAAAAGCGCAACTAAAGTAACGCCAGCAGCAGTCGCTAGGGCATTCGTTATCCTTCTTTCGCGTTTTTTCAGGATTACTCCTGCGCGCCGATTTATTTCCTTTAGCGCATTTTCTGTTGTGTATTTCATGGTCCGCCTCCCTGCTTTTTACAGTATTACATCTAATTAATAACAGATATACAATTTTTACTCATATCCTTTCTGTAAAAAAAACATTTTCGCCACAATGTGCCAAAAATGTTACTATTATTATACCTATAATAGAGTTGTTTGCCTTCAGTGAGTAATTTTACAAGCGCATGTTATTAACACACATTAAGCTAGATCGCAAATATAAAGTTTTCTTGGTCGGAGACAATATCCATGCCCGATAACGATGGACTATTATACATCCGTTTTCTGACCTTTAGCGATCAAAAAGCCCTTGAAATTCTTTTTAACAAATACAGGGAAAGTCTAGTTCTATTTATATATGGATTTGTCCGAAATATAGATGTCGCCGAAGAACTAATGATGGATACGTTCGCAGTCCTTGTATCTGGAGTCGCCCGCTACAAGGAAACCGACAAAGCACTATTTAAAACGTGGTTGTTCGCTGTCGCCAAAAATCAAGCGTTTCTCTATTTAAGAAAACAAAAAATCTGGTTCGTCTCGTTGGAGAAGGAATTTTTGGACAATATGGAAGCGGATGCGAGTACCCAACCGATCGCCGTACTTCTAAAAACCGAGCGAGACGCACAACTGTACCGGTCATTGAAGGCCATTGACGCAAACTATAGGCAAGCGCTGTATCTCCAGTATTTTGAAGATATGAAGCCGGAGCAAATCAGCCGAATCATAAAAAAGAACATAAAACAGACATACAACCTGTTGGCTAGAGGGAAAGAGGCTCTACGCGCCATATACGCAAAGATGGGGCATTCATGGGATATATAACAAGGTTGGATATCATATCCACCGTCATTCAATCCTGTATCTTAGTTGTTATTATTGCGAAAACGATAAAATTAATAATAGACGCAAAAACAAGCATCCTTCCGTTCTTCTTTGCCCTGGCCATGAGTAGTTACCTTCTAAGTAACTTCTATTGGATTGCTTATGACATTTTGAAACCGGATACGCGAATGCCCATGGCATGCAACGAAATTGGCGAATGCGCAATGGTCCTACTTTTGTGTGCCTGTCTGAAAACGATACTGAAAGACAAGAGAATGATTGCAAGGGAAATTGTGTTTGCAATCCTCTTTATCGGTGCAAATATAGCGTTATGGATTATCTGGACGGGAGAATGGTTTCAGGACATCCTGTTTGGGATCCCGTACATTTATTTTTTCTGGCTTTTGATTCGCGGTCTAATAAGCAGGGACTGTTTGAGCCGCAAAGAAATGGGGTTAGCTGCAGCGACAAGTATCATCATCCTGACGATGGAGATTCCCCAACTTGTTCTACAAGGGGTTCTATCCAATTTTGCAAAAATAGCATGCTTTATATTGATGACAGCCTTAACAGTTTGGCTCGGTGTAAAAAGTTTTCGACACAAAGATTTTTTTCTCGCATCAACGTTCTTTTTGTGGACGGAACTCGCCATGTTCTTGACCTCTGACTTCTATTATTATTTATTCTTCTTCGCAAACACGATTGCGCTGCTTATTATGTCTCCTTTGGTGAAAAAGGAGCTTGACGCCGATGGTTAATGCCGAAAACGTCCTGATATGCATTGCGGTTCCGTTCGCAATTTCGTTCCTCTTCACCAGAGGGAGTGCGCGCCAGCTGATTTCCGCATTCCTTGCCGGTATGATCGGTTGCATTTTTTCCGCATATGTCGCTGGCTTTATCCAGATGACATCGGGTTACAGTTCCGAAGACACCTCCATTTTCCTTTCCCCGATGATAGAGGAGAGCATGAAGCTTTTGTTGATCCTGTTTTGCATTTACGTGTATGAGCCGTCGAGCAAAAGAATAGAATTGCTAGCCGTTGGAATTGGAGCCGGTTTTGCGACTTTCGAAAACTGCTGCATCCTTCTTTCGTCGGGCACGCAACAATTGACCTACATGCTGGTTCGTGGATCTGCGGTCGGCGTGATGCACATCGTGACATTGGTGGCGCTGGCCAAGGGCATCCAGCTTTTAAAAATGCACAAGGCTTTCTATTTCGCCGGCATTGCGGGCATATTGTCCATCCCCGTGACCGTGCACGGGCTCTATAACCTTTTAGTCTCTAAACCAGGCGCGTCATCGTATATCGGGTACGCAATGCCAATGCTTTGCGTGATATTGCTGTACATGACAAATGTTGCGAAAAAGAGCTAAAAAATCTACGCACACCTTTTTTTTGTTATATTCTAAAAAAGGAGAATTTCTGATATGAAATTATTAAAAGGTATTTTAGAGCTTTCCTTTGCAACTCTTACAGTTTCCATGGCGTTTACCGCTTGCAGTGAAACCACCAATGTCACAGAAACAACCGGTCCTGTAATGGTAGCAGCATTCGAGGAATTGACCAAGTGCACATCCAAAAATGAAGGAGACATGGTGTACGTGAAGGATTCCGCGGAAGCATATCTTTGCGCCAACAAGGAATGGAAAAAGATGTCTGTTTCCTCATCGAAAAACTCTGACGAGAAAGATAATTCCAAGGAAAAAGATAGTTCCGATGTGAAAGACAGTTCCGAAGCAAAAGACAGTTCCGATGCGAAAGATAGTTCCTGCATAGCGGAACGCATTGAGATTGGTTACAAGATTGTATGCGGCGGAGATTCGGTTGGCGTGTTACTGGATGATAAATCGGACAAGCGCTGCTCACTCGTAAACGATAGCGATGGTGTTGTCACAATGGAATGTGGAGGCAAAGAGATGTCGTTTTACAAGGCGACATGCGGAGCGGTCCCCTATGATCCTGCCGAAAAAATTTGCGATTCTCGTGATAACAATCTCTACAGATATAAGATCATTGCTCCTGCAGGAACCAAGTATAAGAAGGCGTGGATGTTGGAAAATTTGAACTATGCAGCCGAAAATAGCTTGTGTTATAACAGCGGTGGAAAATCCTGCAGCGAAAATGGGTATGGTCGGAGTTACAATTGGGCGACCGCAGTGGGAAAAACGCTAGACCAGTGCGGTGATGAGCATAAATGTAATTTGGGAAAGGGAAATGTTCAGGGAATATGCCCTAATGGCTGGCACCTACCAACAAAAAAAGAATGGAACGCATTGATAAATGCCGTGGGCGGCGAAAAAGTAGCGGGCAAGAATCTGAGGTCAAAGACAGGCTGGAACGATTACGAAGGGCCCAATGGAGAAACACATCAAGGCAATGGTGATGACGTCTATGATTTTGCTGCATTACCTGCCGG
The DNA here is from genome assembly GCA_017412605.1 of Fibrobacter sp. Classification (GTDB taxonomy): domain Bacteria; phylum Fibrobacterota; class Fibrobacteria; order Fibrobacterales; family Fibrobacteraceae; genus Fibrobacter. The sequence goes on from JAFPWY010000009.1 coordinate 410,395, forward strand.
GTACGTTCTGTTCGATGAACTTACCTTTATTGATGTAGGTGACAATGCTAATTTTTGGACAGCGAGTGAAGTCGATAAACATAATGCGACCATCATGATCATAATGAATATAGATGACGATGCCAATCTGTTTGATTACGGCATGGGAAAGGATGTCGGGTGCAGCATCCGTTGCGTTCAAGACTAGGTTTTATCGCAGAACTATAGTTTTTTACAGCTTTTTCGCATTTTTCGGTAAAAAGACGAATTGGCCCGACAGAGCCCTCGCCGTATTTGACCATTTGTGCACCAAATGTCAAAGAAACCCCTGAAATTTTTTCTACATTTACCTCCATGAATTCTAACACGCCAGATACTACTCTTGGACTTTCCAACGTAAATCATCTTGAAAGGCTCTACGATGGCTGGTTCCTCGACTACGCGAGCTACGTCATCCTCGACCGTGCCGTGCCGTACTACGAAGACGGACTCAAGCCGGTCCAGCGCCGCATTTTGCATTCCCTTTTCGAAAACCACGACGGGCGCTACCAGAAGGTCGCCACCATCGTAGGCCGCACCATGGCCTATCACCCGCACGGCGACGCCTCCATCGGCGATGCTCTCGTCGGCCTCGGCCAGAAAGGCCTGCTTATAGACACCCAGGGTAACTGGGGCAACCCGCTCACCGGCGACGATGCAGCCGCCCCCCGTTATATCGAAGGCCGCCTCACCCAGTTCGCCGTCGACGTCGTGTTCAACCCCGAAACCACGGAATGGATTCCGAGCTACGACGGACGTAGCGAAGAGCCCGTCACGCTCCCGGTCAAGTTCCCTCTGCTGCTCGCCCAAGGTGTAGACGGCATCGCCGTCGGCCTTTCCACGAGCATTCTCCCCCACAATTTCCGCGAGCTTTGCGAAGCGAGCATCGCCATCCTCAAGGGCAAGAAGTTCACGCTGTACCCGGACTTCTTCACCGGCGGCATCATCGACGTGAGCGACTACAACGACGGCATGCGCGGCGGCAAGGTCCGTGTCCGCGCCAAGATCGAGAAAGTCGACAACAAGACGCTCGCCATCCGCGAAATCCCCTATGGCACCACGACGACAAGCCTCATCGACAGCATCGTGAAGGCCAACGACAAGGGCAAGATTAAAATCAAGCACGTCGACGACAACACGAGCAAGAACGTCGAAATCCTCATTCACCTGCAGCCGGGTACGGAACCACAGGTCGCCATCGACGCGCTCTATGCATTTACCGACTGCGAAAAGTCGCTTTCCCCGTGCACTTGCGTCATCGTGAACAAGCACCCGCAATTCATGGGAGTCTCCGAAATCCTCCGGATGAACACGGAACACACCGTGAAGCTGCTCCAGTGGGAACTCGAGAACGAGCGCAAGCACCTCGAAGACAAGTGGCACATGACGAGCCTCGAAAAGATTTTCATCGAGAAGGAAGTCTACGAGGTCATCAAGAAGGCCCGCGACCGCGACGAGATGGTCGACCTCATCGACGAAGGCCTCAAGCCCTATGTCAAGCGCTACCTGCGCCGCAGTGTCACCCGCGAAGAAATCCTGAAGCTCGCCGAAATTCCGGTCCGCCGCATCAGCCGCTTCGACCGCAAGAAGGCCGACGAACTTTTGGCGGAACTCGACGAGAAACTCGCCCAGAACAAGTACAACCTCGAACACATCACCGACTACGCTATCGAGCACTTCAAGAACATTCTCAAAAAGTACGGTGAAGGCCGCGAACGCAGAACGCAGATTGCCGAGTTCGGCAAGGTGAACGCTGTACATGTCGCGCTCGCCAACCAAAAACTCTACGTGAACCGCAAGGAAGGTTTTGTCGGCACGGGCATGAAGAAGGAGGAATACCTCTTCGACGTCTCCGCCTACGATGACCTCATCGTGTTCAAGGCCGACGGAAGCTTCAAGATTGTCCGCGTGAGCGACAAGGACTTCGTGGGCAAGGACATCATCCTCGTCGAAAAGTTCAACAAGGACGACGAACGCCATATATACAACGTTATCCACCAGGACGGCAAGGACGGCACCGCCTACATCAAGCGTTTCAACGTGGGCGGCGTGACCCGCGACAAGGACTACTACATGGGCAAGAACAAGCCCGGCAGCAAGATCCTCTACCTGTCCAGCAACCTGAACGGCGAAGCGGAAGTGGTCGAAGTGACCCTCAAGCCGCGCCCGCGCATCAAGCTGAATTTCGAAGTGGACTTCAGCGAGGTCGAGGTCAAGGGCCGCGGAGCCATCGGCAATATCGTCACCAAGTACCCGGTCAAGCACGTGAAGCGCATCCGCAAGGGCGTGAGCACGCTGGGCGCCCGCGTACTGTATTTCGACGCCCCGAGCGGCATTGTCTCGACCCAGAGAAAGGGCGACCGCATCGGTGAATTCGACGAGAAGGACAAGCTGCTGATCATCAAGGAAAATGGCACGGCCCGCATCCACGACATGGCGGACCCCATTCTCGTCGGCACGAACATCAAGTACCTGCACAAGTTCGACCCGGCTCAGGTATTCACCATCCTTTACTTCGAGGGAGGCAACTTCAACTACATGGTGAAGCGCTTTAACCTCGAAGGCTGCCCCATGACGACGGAATTCAGCCTCGTCACGGATCACAAGGACACGAAGATGATCGAGCTGTTCGCCACAGACGATGCTCGCCAGCTCATGGAATACCAGGTCGGCCGCGAAGTGCAGAAAGAAGAACTGGACCTCACCGAAATAGCCGATGTCAAGGGCTACAAGGCGCTGGGAAGCAAGTTCACCGCCAAGAAGGTCAAGCGCACCAGCCGCATCTCCCCGCCGGACAGTTTCGACGACGGTACGAGCGACGACAGCGACGACGGCGATCCGAAACTGTTCTAGCCGGACCTAGACAGCCGATATACTCATAAAGCAGAACTCCAGGGCAAGCCCTGGAGTTCCTTTTTTTGTTGGAGTGTATTCAACCCGCTACGGGGTGGAGATTTGAATTACTTGGACGTCGATACAGTCAGCATTCTACCGCTGCGGACATTCCTGAGCATGTAGACACCCTTGCTGAAGCCAGCCTGAGAAAGGGCCTGCTGCGGAGTTCTGCCGGACAGGTCTACCGTACCCAGGCGCTTGCCGCTGATGGAGTACACGCCATAGACGCTGCCATCAAGCACAGAGAACTTGACCTTGGAATTCTGAATCGAAGTCGTGGGAGTCGGATCGCCGAAAGAGAACCAGTCCACGTTCACGTTGTCGCCCTGGATAACCAGGCGGATTACATGCTCACCGGCAGTAAGATGGGCTGAGCCGCCGGTGAATTCCTTGTAAACGCTCCAGTCATCACCCGTTTTCGGGACTACAATGGTCTGGCCGACATCCTTCTCGTCCACCTGGAACGAGAGGCTTGCGGAATCCATGCCAGTCGACGCGGAAACCTTGATGGCATAGTCGCCCTCGGCAGGAACGTTGACCGTATATTCGATCCATTCGCCAACGCTCGTGTAGCCAACGGCCATACCCTTCGAAGCATCGGCGGAATCCAGCAGTACAACATCCACGCCTTCGTCCGCACGGAAATTGGCATTGCCCTGGTTAGCCTTTTCGGCATCGCTGTAAGCCTTGCGGGCGCCGCCCAAGTCAAACTTTTCGGCCTCGATGACCGCCGGGAGAGTCACGGCAACACTGTCGTAAGGCACCTGCTGAGAAGCGCTCGTACCACCCGCACCCGCGAAGCTCCATTCGAGAATGCCCATCGTGGAGTCCTTCGAACCCTTGAACACGAGGAACAGTTCGTCCACGACGCCGGTCAAACCGGTCACTTCGCAAGTGTTTTCGGCATAGTCATTCCAGCCGCTCGTCTTCTGGATGTCGCAAGTACCCGCGAGAGTACCGGAAGCGGAACCGCTATGGATTTCGATCTTGTTGCCGTCGCCAACGCTCGCCGCGACCACGTTGAACGCCGTGGCGCCACCGCCGAAGTCCACCCCGGAAACGCGAATCCAGGATTCCTTGCTCGCATACGGGGTCAGCACGTGCTTGGCCGCGACACCGCCGGACCAGTCGGACTTGTTCCAGTCGGTACGGCTGCGGATGTTCTTCTGCTTGGAGCTCGTGAGTGCCGGATAGACCTCGTAGGGGTTGAAGTTCTCAATCTGCTCCGGGCCATTGTCCGTATAGGTCAGCTTGTTCATGTCGTCGCCACTGTAGGTGAACTCGTCGATGCTCACGCTACGGTGGTAGGCCGGATCGGGATTGGCATTGCCTAAAGAAGCCGGATGTTCGGAAGCCTGCACGAGGCGGCGGTCATGGTAGACGACATACCACTTGCCCTTGAACTGGGCAATACCGTGATGGTTATTGTTGTTCGCGTTGATGTTACGGCCGTTGATGTTCGGGTTATCCATGAAGATGCCCTTGTACGTATAGGGACCCATCGGATTGCTCGACGTACCGTAAGCGATACGCAAGTCGGCGGTACTGTACGAAAGGTAATAGGTGGAGCCCTTCTTGTGGATGTAAGAGGCTTCCATCGCCTTCGGGCCGCCAATCTTCAGCTCGACCTTGGAACTGACGTCAAAGCCGTTAATGTCCTTGTTGAGCTTGTAGATGTTGAAGATGTTGTTGTTATTGTCCCTGGCCGGGCGCGAGTCGCTATCGCCACCACCGAAGGTGAAGTAGCCCTGGCCGTCATCATCGAAGAAGATGGCCGGGTCGAAGCACCAGCCGATGCCGTCGCAGTCCGCGATACCGCCACCCCAGTTGTTGATGAGTTTCTTGTTGTCGGGAACCGGATTCTTGTAAGGGCCCTGGATTTCGTCAGCACCGACGAGGCCCACGCCACCGCCACCGCCATCGGGATAGACGATGTAGAACCGGCCATCGGGGCCGATATCGATACCCGAAGCCCAAATGTCGCCGATGTTATCGTATTCGCGCTTGGCCTCAAGGACAATACCGAAGTCCGTCCAGTTCTTCATATCGCGACTGCGAAAAGCATAGAGCGACTTGATGGTATAGCCATTACTGCCGGCCGGGTCGTCCGAGTCGGTTATGATGTAAAAATATTCGTCATCCGCCGTAGCCGCCGGATCCGCCAAGTAATGGTAATTAGAAATCGGGTTGTCCGCCAAGGCGGAAGCAACCAGACTGCAGGACATCGCCAGCACCAATTTCCCTTGTTTCTTGATTTTCATAAAACATCCCTTATATTTTTGACGACCAGAACAGGCCCATATCGTAAAAATATACGGGGAATACGCTTTTTTTTAGGTCAAAAACGCAATTCCTATGGATTTTTTATCAAAAGAGGATGCTAAACCACCAATGCTTTTTTTGGAGACGTGACGAAAATCACACCGCAGTCGGTTTCGAAACGACCGGACGAATTCTCTTGCCACAAAGGGTGACGACGATTCCCGCCTGCGCGAACATGTAGTAAGCCGTATCGCGACTGTTGTTGAGCGTGGACTTGGGATCGTAATCGTCCTTGGTCACAAAGACTTCCGCAACGCCGGAAAGGCTCACGTCCAAGGCGCAGCGTTCGCACGGGAAACCGATGACATAGAGCTTGGAGCCTGGAGGAACCTTGCCGCGGGCATAGTGCAGCGCATTGATTTCGGCATGCACCATGAAGGGGTACTTGTTCGCCTCGAACTCGTGGTGACTCAAAAGGTCACCCGTGTCGGCATCGAGCAGATCGTAAGCGAGTTTCTGCTTTTCGCGCGTGTAGGGGACCGTCTCGTCGTCAAATCCGGCCGGGGCGCCGTTATAGCCAGTGCTGATAACGCGGCCATCGGCGCTTACGAGCACTGCCCCCATCTGTGTATTTTGGTCCTTGGACAGGCGAGCCTGCGCCACCATCATCTGGGTATAGACTTCATCACGGAGTTTTGTGCGAGTAGGATTCTTATTCATGCCAAGAAATATAGTCAAAAAGGGCAAATGCAGACTCTAGCCGTGTTCAAAATGGCGCATAATTTCTATAATTGCTGTTTCGACGAATAACCCACTAAAAATGGCCCGTATATGGAAAAAAGCAACATCACAACAGACCGTTTTTTGTCTATCGACGACACCAGGATAATGAAGGCTATCGCCATCTGCTGCATGCTCATGCACCATCTCTGGAGTTTCCCTATTCGCATCGCAGGTGAACCGCTTAAGAACTTCTTCACGATATTCGGGATGCCTTCGACCCTGTATTTCGGTTTTTTCGGAAAGATCTGTGTTCCCATGTTCTTTTTCTTCGGCGGGTATGGCATCTACAAGAGGTCCATCGGCAAAAAGTACGATGTCGTAGGCAGGCTCAAGAAACTCTACATCGCCTACTGGAAGGTATTTCTCATCTTCATCCCCATCGGATTCATCTTCTTCTCGAACCAGGCGGCCTATAGCGGTGACGCCTTCATGTACACGCGTTTCGCCAAATTCTCGTCCAAGGAACTGATTTCCAACTTCCTGGGATTCACCTCGACCTACAGCAGGGAATGGTGGTTCCTCATCAGCTACGCATTCGCTCTCATCTCGTTCCCGCTCGTACGCGCCGTGATTGACCGGTTCTCCGCAAGAGTGAACATCTTCCTCGCCATCGTCGTCACCATCCTTTTGACAAACGTTTTCCCGGGACTGAGCAAGAACCCGAACTTGGGCGTGCTCGCCACCAACTTCCTGTACCTCAAGTTCTTCTGCCAGATTGCTCCGTATGCGGCATGCTTCTGGATGGGCGCCGTCGTTGCACGGAACGGCCTTCTGGACAGGCTGAACGACGCCATGAAGGCAAACGGAATCTTGAACCCCCTGGTCGATATTGCCATCTGGGTGGCCATCATCTTCTTGAGACAGACCGAACTCGGCGACAAGTTCGACATCTTCTACATTCCCGTCCTCACGGTAGCCACAATCGACCTGCTGAACAGAGTGAAACCCATCCGCAAGGGATTCGTCCACCTGGGCAAGCAGAGCACGAACATGTGGCTTATCCACCCGTTCTGCTGCTACTATTTCGGAGCACTCGCAAAAATCGTCTCCGCGCCCAGGTACGCAGTACTCTCGTTACTGACCCTGATTGCCATGACCTATGCGTTATCGCTGCTGGTGAGCCTCTTCTGGGGAGGACTCGAACTCGCGTACGGGAAAGTCAAGGGGAAGATTTGTGGGAGGCGACGAGCGGTGAGCGATGAGCTGTGAGCTATGAGCGGTGAGCTGCGAGCTGTGAGGCGCGAGGCTCGGGGCGCGAACACACTTCCTACTCCCTCACACCTCAAAGGCACGAAGTGCCGACCTCATCGCTCAAAGCTCAAAGCGACCGAAGGTCGCGACCTCACTCCACCTTGCGGCCTTTTTCGATAGCGTCGGCGAGGCTCATGCCGGTGAATTCCTGGGCGCTGAACCAACGGCCACTCTTCTTGTCGTCGAGCAGGACGGAAACCATGGAACCCGGAATCACAGTTTCAGGAGCGTTGGGGGCATTCGGGCCACCGAGATCGGTGCGGAGCCAACCCGGGTCCATCACGTTCATCATCACGTCAGTGCCGTTCAGCTTGCAGGCGAAATCTTTAACAAACTTGGTGAGGGCGGCCTTCGCACAGGCGTAGCCCATCAGCTCAGGTTCGTTGGCGATGCCGCTCGTGGTGAGCTGCATGCGGCCAAAGCCGCGCTGGATCATGCCCGGCAAAAAGTGGTAGGCAATCTTTACAGGGGCGTAGAAGTTCACCGCCATCGCATGGTGGAAATCTTCCATCGTGTTAGTGAGGTAATCGGTAAAGTAGTGGCTCATGAGGCCCGCATTGTTGAACACGAGGTCCACCTGCACACCCCAACTGTCGATTTCGGCGAGGGCCGCATCGATTTCAGCTTCGCTTTCGAGGTTGCAGCCCACGGCACGCACCTCGACGCCAAATTTCCTAATTTCTTCCATCACCGGTTCGGCATGGGCCTTGTCGCGCCCCTGCAAGATGATGTTCGCACCCAGCTTTGCCATTTCAATTGCAGTCAGGCGACCAACTCCTCGGCAGCCGCCAGTAACAAGGCACCAACGTCCCTTAACATCAATCATAATCTATCCCCTTGGAAAAGGCCGCAAATGCGGCTCTTCGAAAAGATACACTAATCGGCGAGGCGAAACATAACCCCGAGACAAGAATTCCGGTTACAACAGAAAACAGCTAAAGTTCTGCGAGAATCGCCTGCGCAAGGCGGATACCCAGGTCGCGGGCAGCAGCTATACGGGCAGGCTCGTCGCCCTGCGGGATTTCGCAGGCCGCCTCGGCACGAAGGGACCGAGATGCAGTCCCGTCCCAATAAAATCCCCGAATAATCATTGTCCGGGATGCCGTCCCCTGTACGCCCGACGGCGAAGCGTCCTCGAATTCAGCAAAACTCGCCACGGGGAACTGGCAACCAGCATTGAGCGCCTTCAGGTACGCCATCTCCGCGACGGCAATGCAGTAGGTGTCCGCATCGTTCACGCGGGAAAGGATGCCGGCGAGAGATTGCTTCGGGCTATCGCCGCAGTGACCGACGGAACTCAGCGTCTCTATCGCAAGGATGCCCTGGCCCGATGCGGGGAGCATTTGTTCGGTGCTAAAATATTCCGTCACCTGGCCTTCAAGCCCCATGCGCTTGAGCCCAGCAGCGGCAAGCACCACGCCATCCAATTCCTCGAGTTTCGAGAGGCGCGTCTGGATGTTCCCGCGGATGGGCACGTATTCCAAATCCGGACGGAGCGATTTCAGTTGCGCCACCCGGCGGATGCTCCCAGTACCGATGCGCGCACCGGTCGGCAATTCCATGAACTTCAAGCCTTCCACTCCCCCACGGGCAATAAAGGCATCGCGGGGGTCTTCGCGCTTGAGGACTGCGGCCAGTTTGAATTCCGGCATGACTTCGGCAGGCATGTCCTTGAGGCTATGCACTGCAATATCGGCGCGACCTTCGAGCAAAGCGACTTCGAGTTCCTTGATAAACACGCCCTTGCCACCAAAACTCGCCAGCGACTTGTCAAGACGGCGGTCGCCCTCGGTCGTCATCGGTACGAGTTCGTATGCAAGGCCCGGATTGGCCGACACGATGGCTTCGGCGACCAGCGTCGTCTGGGCCTGGGCCAAGGCACTTTTGCGAGTGGCGATACGGAGAAGCTCGGCCATTACTTGCCTCCACGAAGGCAACGGAGGTATGTCCGCACATCATCGAGCGGATTGCATTCCTTTACCTTGTACAAATACTCGTTCACCATTTTCTTGGCAAAACGCACGTACATCATCTGGATGCGGCTGCGGTCGACTTCCGATACTTCGGGCAACGAACGCAACAGCTTTTCGCATTCCATGTCGGCCGACTGCACCGTCTTTTCGGCAAGCAGGTGAATTTCCTTCGCAATGTCATCCATACGGTACCACTGCAAAAATTCGTCCAGGCCTTCCTTCAAAATTTTCTGCGCCGCTTCCAGTTCGACCATGCGCAAGCGGCGGTTCTCGGAGACAATCTTTTCGAGGTCGTCGACGCACACGTACTGCACGCCGGGGAGTTCTCCGATGGAGGCTTCGGCATTGCGCGGGCTACCGAGGTCGATGACAAGGCGCGCGGCCTTATTTGCATTTGCGCCCCCGATCGCTTCGGCAAAATCCTTCTTCGTGACAATCGGTTCCTGGCAGGCGCTGCACAAAATCACAACATCGCACTGGCCGAACACCTGGTAACGGTCTTCGAACTTGACGGGAGTGAGCACGTCAGCAAATTTCTGGGCATTCGCGAACGTCCTGCTGCTCGCAAAAATCTTCGTCGTATTTTCCTGCACGTACTTGAGCATGAGAGAGCCCATCTCGCCCAAGCCCACGATATACACCGTACGGTTTTCGAGGTCATCGAAGGAATGCTGCACCTGCTTCATCGCCAAGAACGGGATGTTGCAACTGAGCTTGCTCAAGTTGGTCTCCGTCTTGATGCGCTTGGTCGTATGGATTGCGCCCTGGAACAACTTGTTCAGGCTGTTGCCCGTCGCCCCGAACTTGAGGGCGGTCTCGTAAGCGCGGCCAATCTGGTGCAAAATCTGGTCTTCGCCCATCGCCACGGAATCAAGCCCCGCGCACACGTTCATCACGTGGTGGGCCACTTCGTCACCCGACTTGAAATAGAAAAACTTCGCAAAATCTTCGTAGCTTTGGTGAGCCAGGTCGCACACGTAGCGCACAAGTTCCGCCTCGCCAATGTCACGGTCCGATGCCACGTAGACCTCGGTACGGTTGCAAGTTGCCAAAATCAGGAGCTCGTCAAAAGGAGAATGGGCAAGCGCTTCCGACTTCACATCCATCGGGATGTAGAACTTCTCGCGAACTGCGATTTCGGCCACCTTGTGGCTCATACCTGCCATGTAAATCTTGCGCATGTTCCAAAATTAGAAAATTAGAGATGGCCATCAATCCAGTCGAAGCGTTCCTTCATCCACTGAATCATGGTTTCCACGGCTTCGTCATAGGAATCGTACGGGTCCTTAAGAGCCCAGTTTTCGGTATTCCGTATAACTGGCCAACGTTTGTATTCGTTCTTGATAGCCTTTTCGATTATTGAACGGTATACGGGGACACTGTCTATCAGTGCACGGAACTTGTCCCGATTCGCCACCCAGTAGTCTTTCGCCAAGTCCTTCATGCCGGGAACCCAAAAAATTCTTGCATACCAGCTGTAATTCCGAATGTACCACAACGATGACGGTTTGACATCATCTCGCGATTCGTTTCCAAAGGACAGGTCAAAATCCCACACCGGACCAAAATGAATCGACCCACCCTTTTCCCAAGTCATGTAGATACTTCTCGCAAAGTTGCCGTCCTCGTTTTTCGAGTATTCCTGAATCCAATAAAAGAGCACGAAATCATTCAAGTCAATCCATTCCGAAAGGTCGGAGGTTTTCCATCCAGAATTACTCAAATAGTATTCAAAGTCATTCAAATGCCATAACAGCATGTTCCTAGACATTTCAGACAAATTTTTCGGAGATTTGATATGGAAGATATTGCCTTCATTCGTTACGATATAGGGATCGTCATATTTCTTGTCCCCTTCCTTCTCGAAAAGGAAACTCGAATCGTTCTCCGGAATATTGACACGATTTTTTCCCACCTTAATCGATTCGGTAAGGAGAAACAGACCCTTGTACTCGCGATTCAAGTAAAGTTCAACAAAATGGACCTTGGGCGTATAGCTAGCCCCGAGCCATTCCGAGAGCCTGTACGCCATATAATTTCTAAGGTGAGTCTTGTCGCCAAAATTCCCGACAAGAGCCCAGTCCCGGTTCTTGGGCATACCGAACAAAGAAACCTTGTCCGAAAACTCCAGTTTCATTCCAAATTTGGGCATCTTGAAACTCGAATTTCCACGACCGCGGACAGTCAACTCGAGCACCTCGCTTTCCGGTTCACTTTCGCCATAAATCTGAAAATGGGAGGGATGCAGAGTTTCGCGATCACGAATGCGGGCAAAGTCCTCCGTCTCTATGACAATCCTCGGGAGCCCTGCATAAGGATACTCCGAATCGTCCAACGGCAAATAGTCCGGATGGTCTTCCGTTTCAGCCCAAAAGCATCCACTCAATGCGATGGATGCGTAAAGCAAAAAAAACGGAATGAACCAAGTTCGTTGCATAGAGCCAAGAAAATAAAAAATTTTTCGAGCAAGGCTTTTTATATTTTGGCATCATGTTCAAGTTTAGCAGTTTACTCCTAATCCTTTGTCCCATTGCCATCTGGGCTACGGAGACTCTGCATTCCGTTCATCCGCCAAGGACATCCCTATCCACAGCTGGAATTTTTGAACTGATCGATGACGTGTACAGCACCGATGCAGCACTATCACTGGAAGTTGCCCCCATCGAGTGGATTGGCCTGTACACAGACGCCTCGTTCCGCTTCATGAGCTACAGCTACGAGATGTCCGTCAAGGGATACGAACACAACTACTGCAACCTGCATGTCAACGGCTTCAACGAAACATATCTAGGAGCAAAAGCTACCATTCTGGATCACTTCGGACTGGACATCAACTGGAGATTCCCTCCCGGGGAAGGTTCACAAAAGAACCGGTTCCATCGCCTGAACGTAGAGCCCTTCGCGTTCATGAACATCCGCAAGAACCTGCTCGGAGGCATTTCACTTCGCTACAACACCTTCCTCGAAGATGCAAACTACAAGCCGGGCGACGAAATCGGTGCAAAAGGATCGTTTATCTTCAAATTCTTCTGGAACGAATACTTGTTAACCGGATGGACGCTAGAAAGTATTTTCCTATTCCAGGCCAGGATACAAAGTTCCGAGAACCACAACATGAAAAAGCCCTATCAAGACATGAAGGACAAGTACCAGGGTACAAAAATGAAGTTTGAGCTGACCCGGCATTTTGACATGTTCAGCAAGCACGTAGGGCTCGGCATCATTTATGAAATGAATAATGGCACGCTGTTCGGATTCGAAACGGGACACCGGATCGGATTAGGACTGACAATGCCGTAAGCCGTTTTTAGGCGAAGAACACAAAACTCGTCTTCTTGAGTTCGCGCACGGAATAGAGCACAACATAATCGGGATTGCCAATCGACGCGGCAGCCTCCTTGACATAGCGGTCCAGCATCTCGGCAGACTGCGCATGCATCATAGCATAAAGCGTGTACGGGAAGCCCTCGAACCCCGGCCGTTCATAGCAATGCGAGACAAAGGGATTATTCGCCAGAACCGAGCCTCTATCGTCTTTCGAATCTCGCTTTTCGCCTAAGCCAAAGCAGACCATCGCATTGTAGGCAAAGCCAGCTTCCTGATGCCGGAGGATTGCACCGAATCGGCGCATTCTCTTTTGGGAAAGATCATCGCGGAGTTGTTCACACAAAACGCCCCAGTCCTTAAAAGGCGTGAGCGTGTGCGGGATGTCGGTACACGCAACGCGGATGCGGGCCCGGTCGGAATCGGACAAAACGCGGGCAGGAGATTGCTTCCGCCACGCTTCGCTCGCGGCAGGCTCTAAATTCACCGCTCGCAATGGCAAGCCAGAATTTAGCGCACCAGCGCCCATCACCGTGTTTATCTTGAACTTCTTTGTCGCAGAGAGAATATGCACATCATGCAAGTCCGTGCTTGCGCAAAGTCTATCCACTATCCTGCGGATTTCGTCTTCGGACTGAGCGATGACGGTAAACCATACATTATATTCGTGGGAGCGAACGTAATTGTGGGTAATCGCCGGAATCTCGTTAACCGCAGCCGCAAACTTGTCGAGGGTCAAATCGTCTGCAGCGCCTGTCGCAACCGTCGGCACCTTCCCCGCACAAAGGCGCGAAATAAAGCCGAGCGCCTTGGAATCGTACACTCCACCGATACGGCGGATAACACCTGACTGCCGCAGGTTCTCGACCGCCTCGAAGACGGACTGTTCATCAGAACCGAGCTGTTCCGCGAGCACCTTGTACGGGCGCTCTTCCAGCGGGAAAGCGTCCTGAATGACAGAGAGAAGACGCTGTTCAAGTTCAGTCATATTCAATGTGAAGTGAGAAGTGAAAAACTGATTGATAATTGATAATTTCACATCATCCATCATCCATTATCAATTATCCATTAATCTCCTCGTCCGTCAGGTAACACGCCGGGTCCTGTTCCCAGAAGTCGCCGGTCACGGCCTCGGCACGGGTGCGGAAGTTGCCGTTGCAAAGGTTCAGGTAGGCGCACTTGGGGCAGCGGCCCTTTAGGATGGGTTTGCGGTTCTTGAGGCCAGTCATAATCGGGTTGCTCTCGTCGCTCCAAATTTCGCCGAAACTGCGCTCGCGAACGTTGCCGAGCGTGATGTATTGCGTGAACTGGTCGGGGTGAACGTTTCCGATGCTGTCGATGTTGCCGAACGCCATGCCGCTGCGGTTTCCGCCGTTACGCTGGATGAGTTCCAGCACCTTAGCCGCACGGGCAGGGTCTTCGCGCTTCATGCGCAGGTACAGATAAACAGCATCGGCGTGGTTGTCCACCGTCAGGATTTCCTTGTCGATGCCACGCTTCTTGAAATCAAGCGTACGGTCGATAATCAAGTCCATCGCCTTGCGGCTTTCTTCGTGGTTCAAGTCGTTTTCGACCATTGCGGAACCGCGCCCGCTATACACCAAATGGTAGAAGCACACGCGATCGATGTTCTCGCTTTCAAGCAAGTCGAAAATCGCATTCAGGTCCTGCGCGTTGTAGCGTGTAATCGTAAAGCGAAGCCCCACCTTCTGGCCCGTCGCCACGCAGTTGCGGATGCCGCGAAGCGCAAGCCTATAGGCGCCTTCCTTGCCGCGGAACTTGTCGTGCGTTGCCTCGCAGCCATCGAGGCTGATGCCCACGTAACCCACGCCCATGTCCTTGAGCTTTTGGGCTACATCAGGCGTAATGCAGGTACCGTTCGTGCTGATGGTCGGGCGGATCCCCTTGCTTGCCGCATAGTTCGCAAGTTCAAAAAAGTCAGGGCGAAGCAAAGGCTCGCCACCGCTAAAGAGGATTACCGGCACCTTGAAATCGGCAAGCTGATCAATCAGCGCAATACCTTCTTCGTGGGTCAATTCGTTCTGGTACTTGATAGCCTCGGAACGGGCGTAGCAATGCACGCAGCTCAAATTGCAGGTCTTGGTGCAGTTCCACACCACTACGGGGCCACGGCCCGGCGCTACGCCATTCTTCGATTCGTGAGCACGCGGTTCGTAACGCAGCTGGTCGCCGTAGTTCGGGGTATCCATCAAAAGCTTGGTAATGCTGATCATGGATACAAATCTAGAAATTTCACACAGAAAAGAGGGCGCAAAAGCGCCCCCTTTACGGAGAGGTGTAAATGGTATTATTCTACAATCCTGTTCTTCAAGCAGCGGACATAGCGCAAATCGCCACCAGGGCTGGAATTAGACGGTTTGAACCCTACAGAATCGCCTTTTATCTGGAAGAAAACGGTACCATAATGAATATCATTCTTGTTCTCGGGCTTTACCCAGAACGAGCTTTCTTCACCGGACGGCTGTACTGTACGGCCAGAACCAGAACGGATTTCCCAACCTGCCGGAAGCGCATTGAAGCCAAAGCGATCCGTACCGGCATCTGCATCTTGCGCCCATCCCGACTTTGATTTCAAGGAAGTGGCAACATTCTCATCGCCATTGAACAAATCCACGAACCGAATCAGTTCTTCAAACTCGGACTTACTCGGAAGATGGTAACCGACCGGGCAGACTCCCTGATGTTCTTCTTGCAGCACACACCGGGAAGCAGTCGCTCCACCACAAGCACCTGGCGGAGGATTTTGGTATTCCTCGCTATTAATGTCGATATAACGGCCATCAAGAGCTTCATATATGCTCATTTCGGCGCCATAGATTGAGCAATTCACAACCTCTTCCATAAAGCAGAAATTGTCCATCTCAAAATGGTACTTCACATTTTGCGCCATCCACACCTGGTTTCCGATACCGATTACGTAAAATTTAGTCGAGTCTCGCCAATCTATCAGAGTATCCCTTTCGGTTTGTACAGCATCGAATTCCCACAAGCCTTTCTTACAAACAAACGAAGAATGTTCAAATTTATATTTTGAACCACTGAGGCTATCTGTGCAGCCTGTTTTCAAATAGACTTCACGTTCATTGGCAAAGCGGAATCCACCCCTTTCAAAAACGTACAGGGTATCCGTATTGAGCTGTCCCGCAACCACATCGCCCTCGTTATATCCACGTCCAAGGCCTGCCGTATCTTTCTCGATCTGGTCGGCAACACGCCAGACTTTACCAACAGCAGCAGAATCCACACAGATGTAGCGGGCATCTTTATTTTTCACGGGAACACCTTCAGGCATTGCCTTCACCGTTCCCACGGGAACATCCTTGCCACACTCGCCAAAATCCAGGTACACATTCCAGAACTTGCGCACATACTTTTCAAAGTCGGGCACATTTCCGCCGGTACTCCAGGAACGAACATTTTTCCTGATGGTCGGCAAGGTTCCGTTCAAATCGAGATCCATCGTCCATACGGCAATGGAATCCAGCGTTTTCTTGTCATCCCAGCTTCCATCCTCGGCCAAATCCTCGCTCAAAGCGGTAAGACGCTCCATAACCTCACTCGCGGAATTATTCATCGGAAGCATTACCGAGACGGCAAGCAAGGCGGCATCGGCATCGTCCTCACCAAAGATATCCAAATCCTCCGAATAGCCAAACTTGCCAGCATCAATATGGAACATCGCGAAGATTTCCTTTTCTGCCTGTTTCTTGGCTTCGGAAAGGTCCATCCTGGAATCATGTTCAAGGAGGTAGGCCACGCGGTCGTATTCCAGATGCGTAATCAGGTTCACGTTCACACTTGCATGGCCGTCACCTAACTTCGAAAGTGCACGGAGCGTAATGGGCGAACTGGACTTTTTACCATTCACTTCCTGGCGGTATGCACCCGTAGCCGTCAAATGCACATACGAGGAAGCAAGGGACACGTTCTTTATTTTGAACGAACCATTATCCGACGAAACCGTGCCATTGAAGGAACGTCCTGTCTGCCGCAGCGAATTCGTTCCGTCCAGTTCAAAGACCGTCACGCTGGAGCCCTTCGCTAAAGGTCCTTTTTGCGATACGCCGGTAATCGAGCCCTTGTTAAGGGCAAAGGTCGTATCCTTGGACGGAACGGTATCACGAATGACAACCGTATCCTTCTTATTTATGGTGTCCTTGACCACGACCGTATCTTTTATCTTGACCTTTACCGTGTCCTTTATCTTAACCTTTACGGTGTCCCGGACCTTGACTTTCACCGTGTCCCTAATCTTGACCTTTATCGAGTCATGGACAAATATGGTGTCCTGGTCCGCGACAATACCCATATCCTCGACGGCGCCGCCGGCCACATCCCCCGAATCCTCGGAGCACGCCCAAAATAAAGCCCCCGCGCATGCGGCAACCACAAGAAAATGGCTACGCATCTTTTTCATTTTTCCCCCTATTAATTTTTTCCGATAACGGAAAGAATTGCAAATTTAGCCTAAAAACCCGATCTGTTTCGGCATCTTCCGTCGCAATAGCCATAATACGGCGGCGAAATTCGACAAGTTCCTGTTCAATGCGTTCACGAGAACGTTCCGTAAGACCCAAGGTAAGACCGCTCATATTGCGTTCCTCTCTGGGCATGTTCTTGATGGCATCAACGGCCAGTTCCCCCATCTGCACCTGCAAATCCTGCGCAGCCAAGGCCTTGACATCGAAGGAGTCCATGAAAAGGGCACGCTGCGTCTGGCGGTATGCACCATCGGCCCCCTTTTCAAGCAAACCGGACTTGATGAGGAAGTTCAGTATTTCCGTCACCTCGGCAGCCGTTATCGCAGGCTTGCACGTCTTCGCCATTTCAAGAGGCTTGGCCCCCGGCATTGCCGGAGCAATTTCGCGGAGAACGATATTCTTCCATGAGCTGAAAAACTTAAAGTCGTCCTTGCCGACAATCTTTACCCTGTGGCTATCGGCAAGAGCGCAAATTTTTGCGAAAGCCTCCCTTTTGGCATCATCATTTTTCGCATGCGCATACTCGACCAGCAAGCTAAAGTAATCCTGTTCGAATCCCTCCAGCCCCATAGCAAGCGCAGTCTGCACAGCGCCCGCAGCGCTCAGGTTCTTTTTCCCCTCACCGACATACTTGAGATATACTGCCGAAGTAAATCCGGCCTTCGCGGCAAAGTCACGCCAGGTGAACGAGGATACGCGCTTGCGGTCCTCGTAGTAATCCAGGATGGCTTTTCGGTAGTCCGTATATTCAATTATCGGTCTCATGTTCGTAAATATACCCACATTTCCCAAATACGTCAATAGATTCAGAATACAATTTTCGCCAATTTATCAAGAAAACGCATAATATTGGCCTAAATCACAAAAAATTCAGCAAAAATGCAGAACACACCCTTTTTTATAGAAATTCACCTTCCCCTTTGCATACGAACTACAGAAAAGGCTCTGCCCGTACGGACAGAGCCTTTACCATTACAAGGAGCACAATCTTATTGGATTTTAACTGCTCTTTCAATATAAGCTAAAAAAAGGCTCGTAGAAACAGCTCCGATGCAATTAAATGCAAATACACTTTTTGGGTGTTTCAAATCACAAGATATTGAAAAAGGTTATCTATATTTTAGGCATGTTCAAGATAGTCAGGGCATTCTGCCACATTCTTTCTTCTTACGCTTCCCCCTTCGTCATCGCAAGCGCAATCGTTGCCTTCTTCCTCCCCGTCGCATTCGGCTGGGTCCACGGCAATGTATCCTCAGTTATCCTCGGCATCATCATGCTGAGCATGGGCCTCACGCTTTCGGTCGACGATTTCCGCATCCTGTTCAAGCGTCCGCTCGACATCCTGCTCGGCGCAGTGGCGCAATACACCATCATGCCGATCGTCGCATTCACGCTCACCAAGGTCTTCGGGCTCGACCCCTACCTCGCAGTGGGCATCATCCTGGTCGGCTGCTGCCCGGGCGGCGTTTCGAGCAACATCATGAGTTTCCTCGCCAAAGGGGATGTCGCCTACTCCGTAGGCATGACGACGGTTTCCACCCTGCTCGCCCCCATCATGACTCCGCTTCTGGTGCTGTGGCTTGCCGATACGAGCATCAACGTGAATGCGCTCGGAATGTTCCTGAACATCCTGTACGTCACCATTCTCCCGGTGACCATCGGCTTCCTGCTCAACTACTTCTTGGGAAAGCGCCCCGTGTTCAAGGAAATCCAGGCGAACATGCCCGCGGTGAGCGTCATCGGCCTCATGTTGATCGTGGGTGGCGTCGTCGTGACGGTGCGCCCGCAACTTTTGACAAACGGACTCGGGCTCATCTTCCTCGTGCTCGCAGTCGTGTTCTGCCATAATGCACTCGGATACATTCTAGGCTACAGCGTAGGCAGGGCGTTCAAGTTCAACACCGCCAAAAAACGAACCATCGCTATCGAGGTGGGTGTGCAGAATGCGGGAATGGCAACGGTACTTGCGGCCGGCTTCTTCGCGAATCCCGAAAATGTCGCCCAGCACCCGGAAGCAGTCCTTTGCGTGGTGCCGTGCGCACTCAGCTGCGCCTACCATTCCATCAGCGGGACAGTTTTGGCCAACTTCTTCGGCTGGCGCGACAAGGTCAACGCAGGTTGACCCCTTCAAAGACAATCTTGTCTATTTCCAGGTGCGTACCGCTCGTGATGAATATGCTGAAGAGGCCGATCTCCTTCGAGACTTCATCCCACGACACCTGATAACTTGACTCGTCCAGGAGTTCGTTGCCGGGACGCAACACGACATCGGTCCAGCCGTCGGATGCCTTTGCAAGCCAGAGGGCTTTCCTGAAATTGTTGTCGCCCACATCGAGGTAATGCTCCAGCGCGACCCTGAATTCGCAGTCGCCGCGCACAGTGAGGCGGATGGCCGTCAGGCCGCTCAAGTCATAGTAGCTTGTATCGAGGCCCAGGCGAGTCCCCATCAGCACATATCCCGTATCGCCTAAAGCAAAATCCGTCGCAAGGAACTTGCCATGGGAGGAATCATCCTTGAGCGCAGCAGCAAAACCCGACGAATCCGGCTTGGTCCAAGAAGCCCCCTTGGAAGCGGAGAAATACCAGCCATAGTTCGGATAAGTTTTTGCAATGTTGTTCAGGCTGTCGCCATCATCAAAATCCTCGAACACCAATTCGCGGGTCAGTCCGGGAAGGGGCACGAGCGTATCGACGGAAGTTCCGGCATCGAGCGAGACTTCAGCAACGGGCTGATCATCTGCGACAACGGTATATAAACCAGCTGGGACATGCGAAAAGACAAACGCGCTTCCTTCATTTTGGGCCCAATAGGGAGTCGCATCAAGCATCAATGTTGTGCCCAAGATTGTAGAGTCAGTGGAAGACGCCCCGGTGTGCACCGTAAGCGACACGGACGGCAAGAGTTCAATTTCATCTGCCATGGAATCAGCCGCATCGAGTTTCGTCCAGACCATGAGCGAAGAGTCTTTGCCGGCAATTCCCTCGACATAGCACCCTGCATTTTGGCACTGGTCCGGCAAAATCTCGAACTGCACCATTCCAGAATCATCCGCTGTTGCGGTTTCCAGCGCAGAGACATGGGACGGGAGAAACACCGTTATGTCTTCGGACGGACTGTCCGCAGGAACGGCTCCAGAACGTTTGAACAAGGTAACGCGCGCCTGCGGAACCGGTTTGCTCGCAGCATCCACCACCATAACGGCGATCCCGTTCGTCGTCTCGCTCGTCGCTCCGGCAGTATCCGGATCGGAACTGGAGCAAGCCCACAAACAAGAAAACAAGGAAACTGCCGAAATTAAACGTTTCATCATTTTACCTTTTTCATCATCGGGAACAACTGGAAATTTAGCTGATAAACGCTGTCGCAAATCTTGGACGGCATCGCATTCACCACATTTACAATGGATTTTCGCGTTTCAGCGAGAATTTCGCGTATTTTTTCGATTTGGGAGGAATCCAGAGCCATCGTAAGCGTGCTGATATCGCGTTCTTCCCTGGGTGTTTCAGCAATCGAGCGGCGGGCCAAGTCGGCAATATTCTGCTGGTACTCGCTAATAGAAGCGCTAAACCAGCGTTCCTTAGTCTTAATATGCGCCTCGGTCGGCACAATACGGCCATCCTTCCGCTTTTGAGCAAGCCCGAGTTGCAGCAAGGCGTCCACAGCGCCCTGCACCTGGGTTGCAGTCAGTTTCGGGACACAGGAATCCCCAAGAGCGGCAGCATTCTGCGGCCCGCGATAATCAAAGACATCCAGCGCAGAGCGGATCATCGGGTAGAACCACTGCTGGAAATAGCGATAGCGCGCCTCGTCCAGTTCGCGGCAAGCCAGCGGGCGCATTTTCTGTAGCGTTTCAAAATGCCGGCGGACTTGTTCGTCGTTTTTGGCTTTGCCATAGGCGACCATCTCGCGGAAATATTCCGCCTTGCCTTCCTTGAACCGGAAGAACTGCACAAACGACTCGATGCATTTGGGGGAAACGTGGCGTTTGCCCTGCAAAATCTTGAGAAGCAGGCTTGCGTCCATGTCGACCGCCGTGGCGAACACACGATAACTGAACGTCGGGTCCAACGACTTTTCAACCTCGTAAAACTCCCGCAAGAACTTGCGGTAGTCCGAATAGTCGAAAATGTTGATTTTGTTCCTTGCAAACATAGGAGACCTACCATTGCCAAAAATACATTATTCAATATCAATATCCATTCTTTTTCGGGAAACATCCATTTTTTTTACGGGAGCGTAGACATTTTTGTCCACACCCTTTGATTTCCATCACAGCGTTTTATAAAGAAAAAACATATTTTATGGACATATAAGGAGTGTATATGTTTATTGGAAAGAACATCGTAATCATCGGCCTCGGCATGGCGGTGGCAGCTTTTGCTACCAAGTACGAAGGTGAATCGGCAACCGTTTCGGAAGGTGCCAAAATTGTCAACAATGGTGGGGACTCGGGAACGGGTTACGCCGACATGCAGGAAGGCAACATTTCGTTTGAAGGCGTCACCGCGGAAACAGCCGGGAAATACCAAGTGACAATCCACTACAAGGCTCCTGAATTCAAAGCAAACTACATCGCCGTGAACGGTTCGACATCGGGCATCGTAGATTTCGAAGAAGCTTCCACTTGGAAGGACGTTTCGACAATTGTCACGCTCAAGGCAGGTACAAATACAATCGCCCTCCAGAAATTCTGGGGATGGATTAGCGTGGACTACATCGACGTGGAACCATACGAATCAGCCCCCTTCAAGCTTTCCGCAAAGCCGGTCACCCCGGAAGCGACCGAGAGTGCGGTAAAGCTCTACAGTTTCTTGCGCGAAAACTTCGGCAAGAAGACGATTAGCGGAATCATGACCGGCGACATGAGCGGATACACGCTGGGCGCCGACTTCAAGACCCACGACGACGTGAAGTACATCTATACAAGGACCCAGAAATATCCCGTCATCGTCGGGCTGGACTTCTTGTTTGCAACCGGCCCCAAGGCCAACGAAAGCTGGAACAAGGAATACACCGACAAGGCGATTTCTATCGCAAAGGGTCTCTGGAAGGCAGGCGGCATTCCCGCGTTCACCTGGCACTGGAAAGACCCTCTCGACAAGGAAGACGCATTCTACATCCAGGGCGCCGATAACGGGCAGGGATACACGACCTTTGACTTCGCGACCGGATTCAAGCCCGGCACCACCGAATGGAACACCGAAAGCGCGGCCTACAAGGGAATCGTCGCCGACATCGACCACATCGCCGACTATTTCCTCGAACTGCAGAAAGAAGGCGTGGCAGGAATCTTCCGCCCCCTGCACGAAGCGGGCGGCAAGTGGTTCTGGTGGAGCATCAATTCGGGCGACCAGTTCGCCGCCCTCTATCGCCTTGTCTATGACCGCATGGTGAAAGTCAAGGGCGTGAAGAACATGATTTGGGTGTTCAACCCCGAAGGGAGCACCGTCACCTCCTGGGATCCGGGCAGCGAATACTATGACGTGCTCTCCATCGACATATACAACAGCGCAAATGACCATTCCAGCAACGCGAGCGCCTTCGACAAGTTCAAGAGCGCATCGAACGGCACGAAGATTCTCGCGCTCAGCGAAAACGGCCCCATCCCCGACGTGAACAACATGCACGCCGACGAAGCGGTATGGAGCTGGTGGATGCCGTGGTACAGCACCTGGAGCGGGACCTGGCCCGGACAGACCAAGGATGCCGTATGGAAAAGCAATATGGAAGACGAGCGCATCATCAGCCTCGAGGACATGCCCGGCTGGGACAAGTACACGGCGAATATCAGTCCTGATACGACCGTAACTCCGCCCGACACAACCGTAACACAGCCCGATACGACAGTAACATCGCCCGATACAACAGTAACGCCACCCGACACAAGCAAGACCCACCTCGCAAAAACGTTACGCCTGCAAGAAGCAGGGACCATCATAGGAATCTTTGACTTGAATGGACTCTACGTCGGGAACGCCGAAATCAAGAACGCCCTCCCCCGCGGTCGATACATCGTGCGTTCCAAAGTACAAGGCCGTACAATAAACACGCTGTACATTAAGAAATAAAAATGTACACTCCTCTCCAGGATTCCGGCCATTGGGTCGGAATCTTTTTTATTTGGAAAGGCACTGGGCTGTCTTCAAAGTTATGTCCGTTTCCAGCAACTTGCGATTGTCGAAAGCGGTCTTCATCAGCGAGTGCACGGTATAGGAACCCTTGATGGACTTGAGGACGCACTCGCAGGTGGCCTTGTCCACGTCGCTCTGCTTGAGGCATTCCTTCACGAAAGCCTTGTCCGCCTCGGGAGGGAATTCCTTGGGTAGGCAGGGTGCGACCATATCGAAGCCCAACTTCTCGAAATCGACACCGGCACCGTCTGCAGAGACCGCTCCGGCAATTTTACTGATGAGGTCGGGATTCTTGGTGACAAGGTCAAATGCGCAACGGCAAGACTTGTCCGCCTGGGCGGTCCCGAGCCATTCCACGGACTGCGCCGCGCACGACTGCACGAAATTGTCCTGGAACAGGGGGCTCTGCAACAGGGCCACAAGAAGTATCATCTCCTCAGTGGACAAGGAGAAACCGGAGGCCTGCTGGCCATTGGCGGGGGCTGAAGTTTTCGGGGCTGCTGCGGCCGAGGATTTCGGCGCCGGGGCTGCCAGAGCAGGTTGCGTCGCCAAGGTCGCAGCGACGAGTGTTGTCGAGAGGATTCCTGCAAAAAATGCGTTCATAAGAGCTCTTTTAAAATGTTCTCTATAAAATATAATGAACATTCTGCCCTAAACGGGTCACGTTCAACTAAAAGAAGGCAATTCTACTCAGACCCGCTAGTCTTTAACACACCGAACAGGAATGCCAACATATTTAGTCATTATTGCTTTGGTCACTTTATCGGAGGAACCAATCTCTATGGCATATGTATATCTGGGACCGTCATCTTTCGCGGGGCTTTTATTATCGGCACTCCAAAAATACGCCGTTGAACCAACTGTAGGGGAATCATTATTCCTGTAGCTCATGGGTATTGCCGAAAATCCAAAGTCATCCGTACCATTTCCACCTTCGCCATAAGATTTATTCCATCCCGACCTGGACTTTAACACCCGACCAGCCGTAGTCATGTCGTTACCTACAGCCGATATTAAGGTATCCCATTCCGCAATGGACGGAAGATGCCAATTTTCGGGGCATACTCCGCGCACTCTTTGGGGCAATCCGCAAGAATCAATCCCGAAACCACATTTATTTCCTGTTTCATTGAAAATTTTTAAGGAATCGATAGCCGCAGCCCAAGTGTAATATCGCCCACCGATTTCGCAGCGCGCACTTTTATTACCTTGGCACCAGTTTTTTCCCTTTATGCTAGGCACAAGTGCTGAATCAGCGAAGTTTAGGTTCTCCGCCATCCAGACTTGATTGCCAATTTTTATTGTTCTGTAAGTTTTCTGGTCTCTCCCGTCCGTCATGGACCCATAATTCAAATTATGGTTCATTCTTAAGTCAAGAGGGTATTTCCAGTCCCATTTGGTAACATCAATCCATTTGTTATTAATACATCCATATGCAGTATCATTCACAGTCTCAACAAAATACTGCATATGTTTTCGACACCCGCCAATCTGACTTTCCAAAACAGACGCGCGTTCCCAACCGGAGGAACTATCTTTATCAGAATCCTCAAAATCACATACATAAACGTACTTTTCATTTATACGTCCATTCATCAATGTGCCATCCGTTTGTGCGTTGCAATTGTTTCGAGCTTCATACGTATCGTTATAGATGGCAGGGGCGCGCGACCAGCGATAAGCTGTATCGGACAACGAAGCCGAGTTCTTTGAGCATACATAGTAAACATCATTTGCTTTCACCGAACTCGTATCCTTCAATACAGCGATGTCTCCCGACTCCGTATTCTTTTTCTGAGCACAGGCAAGGCCACCATTCTTATGCAACAAACTATCCAGTTCCGTTCCCCGGCGCCAGTTGTAACCATCATACACGTATACAAAAGTCGTATTCAAATTACCATTTTTGACATCACCTTCAGTAAAATTATGTCCCCATGTAGCAGTGTCCTTCTCAATATTGCTCGCAATCTTCCAGGTGCCGCCATTATTATCAACAACGCAAATATAGCGAGTCTTAGTATTGGTTGCGTCGGTGGGGCTTTGGGTGTAATGAGAACTCATCTGATTTGTCACATAACGCACCTCGCCATTCTTTGCCACGGGGATGTTGCCCGTGGTTAAGCCTTCCGCAAGACTACCACATACGCCAAGACCCAATTCCTGATACCAGTAATTTCTCAGGAATGGTTCAAATTTTGCAGCCCTTGCGGAAAGACCCCAGGACTCTATATTTGTGCGGGCTCTACTGAGTCCTCCCGAGGAATCTAAGGCAGCAGCCCAGTCGGCAATAGCGATTTTCGTAGCTGCAGCGTCCCATTTCCCGGTTTTCTCTATGGCAGATGAAATTTCCGTAAGCAATTCCGTTAATCCCGCAGAATTACGATTTCCTTGTAACAATATGGAAATTGCAAGAAGAGCGCCATCACCATTATGAGGGCCGGCAATGTCCAAATCTTCCGACAAGCTAAAGTCCGTTGCATCAATATGGAAGATATCCAGAATTTCTGCTTGCGCCTGACGCTTGGCCTCGTTGAATTTCATTTTTTCCTGAGTCACCAAGTAAATCACTCGTTCATATTCCAAATGAGTGAGAATGTTAATGTTCACCATATTGCGCAAGTTCATGTCGGCTATTCCCGATAGCGTAATTGGGGCATCCGAAGTGTACCCCGAAACCTCTTTACGATAGTAGCCCGTAGCCAATAACTTCACATACTGGCTCACCAATTTTTGTGCGGACATTTCAAATTCGCCTTTGTCGTTTAGAACTTTTCCATTATAAACATTATCCGTCTGAGCTAGCGTGCGACCATTTTCCAATTCATAGAAAAACACCTTGGAATCCAGAAGAAACGGACCCTTCTGAACTACACCCGTGACGCCATCCAATGAAATAGCAATCTTCTCGGAGTCCAGCGAGACAGTTTCACCACCACTGACAGCTCCCGTCGAATCAAGATTGAGCAAAACAGCAGAAGCCCCGCAGGTAATCTTTATCTGCGAAGGCAGCGTTGCTATGGAGCACCCTTCGCCAGCTTCACCTTTTTGGCCATGAAGAACAATCCCCACGGAGTCTCCCCCGCAAAGCACCTTGAGGCCACGCCCGTCAGGAAGAGGTTCGGTCTCGCAACCGGCACTCGCCAAATAAACAGTATCACCCTTGTCGTGCACATAAATGGTGTCGCCCGCAACGTAGACGGTATCAGACTCCACATAGATGGTGTCGCCCGCAACGTAGATAGTATCAGACTTCACATAGATGGTGTCACCCGCAACGTGGACAGTATCAGACCCCAGATAGATGGTGTCGCCTGCTATGTAGATGGTATCCGATCCGTTTTTGTTTGATTCCTTTCCCAATGAGCTGAGCCACTCACCATCTACACATACCCGTATTTCGTTCTCTTTTTTTACCCAAACCATTTCCCCTTCATTATCCGAAGTGCACTTTGGAAGCTTAGAAGCTTTGTCGACCGTTTCAAGCCCCTCGCTAACATAATTTTCTTCAACGATTGTCTCCGTCGATTCTCCGCATGCCATAAGCGCAAACGGTGCAGCAACAAAAGCCGACAAAAGAATGTAGACTAAGGATGTGTGGGCTTTATTTTTCATAAAAGCGCTCCTTTTGGGGAAACATTTTTTTTAAAATATATTTAGAATTAAAAAAATGCAATACAGCTAATTTTCCATTCAGCAATGTGCACTCCTTTAATTAACAAAATCAAGCAAAACTGTTTAGTGTAATTGGCGAATCCCATGTTTTCAACTTGCCAAACGGAGGTAATTAGCTAAATTTTGGGCCACTATGAGTCTAAAATTTGAAACCCCCATTACCGAAGTTCCGCTGTTCCACCAGGGCAAAGTACGCGACATGTACGACCTGGGCGACAGCTTCCTGATGGTCGCCAGCGACCGTCTTTCCGCTTTTGACGTGGTGCTCCCCACCCCGATCCCTGGTAAGGGCAAAATCCTCAACCAGCTTTCGCTGTTCTGGTTCAAGCACCTCGGCATGAAGAACCACCTCATCACCGCCGACGTGAACGAATACCCGGAAGTGCTCAAGAAGCACGCCGACTACCTCCGCGGCCGTTCCATGATCGTGAAGAAGGCCCACCGCCATTCCGTGGAATGCATCGTGCGTGGTTACATCGTGGGTTCCGGCTGGAAGGACTACCAGAAGACCGGCAAGATCTGCGGTCACGTTCTCCCCGAAGGCCTGCAGCTTTGCCAGAAGCTCGAAAAGCCGCTCTACACGCCGAGCACCAAGCCCGACGTTGGCCACGACGAGAACATCAGCTTCGAACAGACTTTCGATATCGTTGGCGAAAAGGTTGCCACCACGCTCCGTGACATGTCCCTCGACATCTACACGAAGGCCCGCGACTACGCCGCCTCCAAGGGCATCATCCTCGCCGACACCAAGTTCGAATTCGGTGAAATCGACGGCGAAACCATCCTCATCGACGAAGTGCTCACGCCGGACTCCAGCCGCTACTGGCCGGCCGACAAGTACCAGGTGGGCAAGAACCAGGAAAGCTTCGACAAGCAGTACGTCCGTGACTGGCTCGAAACGCTCGACTGGGGCAAGACCTACCCGGGCCCGGAAATTCCGCCCGAAGTCGTGAAGAACACGCTCGCCAAGTACGAAGAAATCTTCGTGCGCCTCACCGGAAAGCAGCCGGAGCTGTAGAACGCTTGGGTCTAGAAAATAGAGACTAGGGGCAAGTGAATAAGAATCACGCACTTCGTGCGTCAATATAAGACGGCGAAGCCGTGATATTTCTCCCTAGCCCCTAGATCCTAGATTCTAACCCCTAATTCCTCATACCTCAAAGGGGCTTTAGCCCCGACCTCATCGCCCACCGCTCTCCGCTACTTTTTCGTCAAGCGGAGTATTCCTTGCTTGTTGTATTCGGGGCTGTCTTTCGGGAAGGGGTTTTTCGCTTCGGCGCGGAGCACGTAGGCTTCGCCTTCGCCAATGTCCACCTCGGAGCCGGACTTGGCGGGAATGCCGTCGCCATAGAGGGCATCCGCAGCCAGGAGCAATGCACTTTCCGCATTCTCGACCGACTTCGCGAGGCAAAGGTCGGGCAAAGAGAACGCCGCCATGCCCAGCGTATAGACAACGTTGTCCCCTTCCACGAAGTTGATCCACGTGTCCATGGGGAATTCCGCATCGCCGAGCACTTCGCGGAAGCGGGCGGCCGTCCAGGCGGTTCCGGACTGCTGCATGTACACGCCAAGAGCGCCTGCTGCAAGGATTTTCAAAATGGCAGAATCCACCTGGCTCACGTCGTCGATGGACTTGACTTCGCCCAAGAGGAACAGGAGCGACTTGTGCGTATCGATTGCCGCCGATTCTTCGGGCGTGACGGTGTCGTTTTCGGCAAACAGGCCCGAGAGCCCCGCAGCGGCGGCCTGGCGCACCACGTTAAATTGCACGCCGCAACCCGGGATGATGACGTTTGCGGTATCCTTGTCGATAGAGACGAAGTCCGTAACCTTGAACGGTTCGTCACAGGCGACGTTCAGCGGGAAGGCAAGCACAAACTGCGGCATGTCAAATTCTCCTTAAAATTTGGGTGACGGCATCCGACAAAAGCGTATTTTTGGATTGTCGGGGCAATTCAACAACATCGGTCCGTTGCAAGGCGCCCATCAGCGAATCCACGGTCAAGGCATCCTCTTCCATAGATACCGCATAACCGGCGGCGGAAAGGTCTGCAGCCAAGACGACCTGTTCATACTGTCCGGGAGTCGGCACAAAGATGCATCGCGCACCAAGCAAGGCCATGTCCATCACGGTGCTGTAACCGCCACGCGAAATAACCCAGCCGGCCCTAGAAATCACCTCCGCGAATTCTCGCGTCGGCAGATGATTGTAAAAAGTCACGTTCCCTTCGGTCCAAGTTTTCTGCGAAGACGCGGGCTTGCCCAGAATGACGGCATGCTTGCCGGGAATCTGCGAGAGCACGGAACGGAGCCTCGACTCAAAGCGCGAACGCGCAGGTTCCACACCGGACACCACGGCAACAACATCCAAGTCCTTCGCAGCAGACTGCGGCGATGCAGGGACCAAATCCGATAACATCGAGAATCGCGAAAGCGGGCCCACGAACTTGAGCGGACGCGGGCAAGAATCCACATGCGAAAGTTTTCCCGCATAGCCGGGGAACTCGGGAACGTCGGGCACCCAGACTTCGTCAAAGCGCGACATGACCGAAGCGTGCCAGGCGGCACCGAACGCCTCGAACATTCGGAGCATCTTCGGGAAAGCAATCCGGCACTGATGCGTCATGTAGACGCTCTTCGCCTTGCGGGAACGAAACGCGAAGCGGTTGTCCGACACCAAAATGTCGTAGCCGTGGCGCTCGACCATTTCTTCGGCGTAATGGTGTTCCGCGCGCATGACGGCGTTCAAGTGGGCGCTGTTCTTCAGCAGCCAGAACGCCATGTTGTAGCCATGTTTGGGATAGACAATGTTGTAAGACGGCGCCAAGCGCTGCCGTACATCGGGAAACATCTCGCGCAATATGGCCGCATTCCCCTTGGTGACGGCAATTTCTACATCGCAGCCCTTTTCCAGGAATTCACGGACAACTGGCGCACATCGCGTCGCATGTCCAAGACCCCAGTCCAGCGGCGCGACGAGAACTTTCACTTATTTGGCCTCCAGCCAGGCATTAGCCCAGTCGCCATGGTCACAGTTCTTTTCGCCACCCATGTCGATGCGCAGTTCAAGCCTAGTCGCCCCGCCAATATCCACGTCGATAAACTTCTTCTGCGTGGAGTAAAGTCTTTCGGAGCGGAAGACCTCGCGACCATCGGCCACAACGATAAAGTGTACGCCATCACCGCAGGCGCTTTCGTCATCCAAGCCAATAACAGCGTGGAACACGGAATACGGGCGATTCAGCGAATACGTAATCTTGGAATTCGCATGGCTTCCGATGCCGTAACGGAACACTTCCTTGTCGATTGTCAGGCGGTGGTGTTCGACGGACTCGTTCTTCTCGGGATTACCCCAGTCCTGCGAATAGCCGTTCCACGTCAGGTTCGAAAGCAGTTCCACGTTCTCGCCCGGCACGAAGAAATCCTTGACCAGGTGAAGCGTATCGTTGTCCGGCAAGACGCAATCAAACATGGCCCTGTTCAATCCCTTGCTCATTTTTGCGGAATCGAGAGAGACCACATCCTCGGACTGGGAAATGACCAGTTCCTCGACCAGCTGCCCGTTCAGGGAATACCTGCAAGGAATCGTTTCCGGGAATTTCTTGGTAATGACAAAATTGCCGCTGTCCGGGTCGGAGACAATGAATTTCATTGCATAGTCCGAAACGCCCTTCTTTGCATTCATCTTGTAGACAGCAAGCGGGTAGCCGAACAATCTTGGTTCAAGCAGCACGCGCTCGTTCTTGTAGTCATCCAGTATTTCATCAATCTGGTCGGTCGTCTTGAAGCCGACCACGCGACTCTTGCGGTTAAGTTCGCCATATCCGTCCTGGCCGCGGACCAGGTAGATATTGCCGTCGGAGACCTGCATCCAGTTGGCAAACGTTTCCGTGTCCCAGCCCATGAAAGAACGTTCGCTAAAGGCGCTGTGTCCCTGAGCGAGCATCTGCCACGGTCTCGAATAGATGTAAATCGAGTTCGGGGGCAGCGTCGCGATGTACTTGTTCAGGTAATCTTCCTCGGCCAGGAGCTTGTTCTTGTAGTACAGCATGTTGGAGCGGTAGCTGTTGCCATGGAAGAACATCAGGCCAAAAGTCATAATGGCTGCGATGGCGACTGTGATGCCTGCGGCCCCGTTGTCGTTCATCTTGGTGCAGAACTTGAGCGCATCGTAAAGGCCGAGCGCCATGATCAGGGCAAACAGCGGGAGCGCCACCAGCACGTAACGCTGGTTGATATCGATGGTAAACGTTCCCGACACGTTGAACATGATAACGAAAATCTGGAGGCAGAAGAATATGCCGAGCAAAGCCCCACGCCAGTAACGGCGGTGTGCAATCAGGCGGAACAGGAGCCAGGCCGTTGCAGCAAGCAGCAGAATGGTAAACGACGTGTAGAACGGGTTCTCCATAACCCCGGCCAGGTTCGGGTCATCCTTGAAGTTCAGCATGACTTCGAGGTTGGTCTTGAGGTTGAACCAGAAGTTGCTGAAGGAATGCGCCGCATGTTCACCGCCCTGGAAATCGTAGCCACGGTAGGCAGCCATCGTGTTCACGGACGGCCAGCTCACGAAAATCACGGAAAGCACGAACGCAGGGAGACGGTAAGGTCTCTCGAGGAAATAGCGGTAGTAGAAAAGGGCGAACGGGATAAACGCAAACACGGTCTCCTGACGGGTCTGCGCAAAGAAGCCCAGCAGGGGCACCGTCAACAGGAAGTGCTTCCACGTGACCTTATTCGTCGGAACAAATGCATACCAGGCCATGAGCACGGCAAGCAGGCAGATGTAGAGCACCTCGGTCGAAGCCGAACGCGCCTGCAGCAGGTAAATGGGCATACCACCCAGGAACGCGACGGCAGCAAGGGCCACCTTCTCGTTCTTGAACCACTTCGACAGCGCAAGGAAGAACGCGATGAGGCTCAGGATGAAGAACGGATAGTTCACCAGCAAGGCCGTGTCACGGTTGGGAGGCATGAAGTTGAACACGACCGAATAGACAAAGGCGAGAGCCTTGCCCTTGAAGTTGTTCACCTCGACCTTGCAGTCGAGAACGCCATCCTTCCAGATACCTTCGTTGCAGACGCCACCGGAATGCTGGAAGTACATCTGCAGGCCCATGGATTCCCAGCTTGTCTCGTCACTCAGCACACGGTGCGTATTGCTGATGTTGCTGAACATGAAGATGGAGAACACGGCGAGGATTATCGCAAGCCAGCAGAACGACTTGCCCGAAGGCAGGAACGACTTACCGTTCTTGACGATATACGGGATGTTCACTACGGCACCGACGACAAGGAGGATGAATGTCGAAAGGATGCTGATATAGCCCCACTCGATATCCCAGTGACGGGCATACGGGACCGTAAGATTGTTAAAAATCAGGAATGCAAGAATAAGGATGCCCAAAGTCGTGCCGGCAGCAATAGCCGCCCCACGGCCCAGGCCAAGGGACTTAATGAAATTTTTCATAGTAGTGCAAATCTAGTTTTTTACAAACTACGTATTGGTGATTCCGAGGCGTTCCATGGCGATTTTCTTGCCGGTCTGGACGTCGGACTTGCCGCTACCGAGCTTGGGAAGTTCATCGACCTTCACCACGGCCCCCGGAAGCATCAACGGCGGGAGTCCCACCTGCTTGAGCATATCCTTCACCTCGTCCTCGGACTTGTCGCCCGCATACACGAGCACAATCTTCTCACCCTTGGAACCGTCGGGAACGGCCACAGCGAAGTGGTCAATCTCGTCGAACAGGGCACATTCCGAAATCTTGAAGTCCACAGAACCGAGGCTCACCATCTCGCCGCCAAGTTTCGCAAAACGGCTGTAGCGGTCCACGATGGTCAAGTAGCCATCCTCGTCCACGTGGCCCTTGTCGCCCGTCTTGTACCAGCGCTTGCCATTGATGACGGCAATTGCCTGCGACGTGCGTTCCGGATCCTTCAGGTAGCCCTTCATGATCTGCGCACCACCGATAAGGATAAGGCCATCCTCGCCCACGGGAAGTTCTTCCATAGTGTCGGGGTCCACGATGCGGATCTGCGTACCCGGCAAGGGGGCGCCGACAGTGCCCGGCTTGTTGCCCTCGAGCACGGTCTTGTAGTCGTCCATGAGCACGTCTCTCGTGTTCACGGCCGCCACCGGAGTCGTTTCCGTACAACCGAAGCCCTCGAAAATTTCGAGCTTGAACTTGCTGCGATAAAGCTGGCGCACATCCTCGCGAATCTTCTCGGCACCTGCATAAATGGCGCGGACATGCGAGAACATCAGCGGATGCACAGCGCGGTTCAGGCCCCACATACGCAGGAACGTACCCGTCGCCACCATGAAGGAAACCTTGAACTGGGCACACATGCGCGAAACGAGACGCGCGTCGGTCGGGTCGGGGCAAGTCGCCACAGGGACGCCTTCCACCAAGCAAAGCATCGTCGTAATCGAGAAACCGAACGCATGGAACAGCGGGAGCGAACCGAGGAACACGTCGTCGGCAGTGGGCAAAAGAACGCTTTCGCACTGCTTGATATTGCCCATCAAATTCAAATGCGTCAGCTCGACACCCTTCGGGCGACCTTCCGAACCAGAGCTGAAGATAATCGTCGCCACGTCATCGAGGCTGACCTTCTTGAAGAAGCGCAGTTCCAGGTACCAGGCCGGCAGAATGAGCACGCGCAGGAAGTTCTTCACGAGCGTCGACTTGTGGAGTTTTGCCTTGAGGTCTTCCATGTAGTAGACCTTGTACTTGTCGAGGAGCTGGTCCATCGGCACGCCCTTCTGCTTGAGCTTGTCGACAAAGGCATGGGCCGTGATAATCGTCTTCACGTCGGCCACTTTACAGCAGTAGTCCATCGTATCGGGCGTGTTGGTGTAGTTCAGGTTGTACACCGTCTTGCCCTTGATGAGGCAGGCCATGTTCACGATGATGCCCGGGCCCGAAGGCGGAATAAGCACGCCCACCTGTTGCTCGCCCTTGGTCAGCTTTTCAAATATCGAGGCAAAAGACAGGGCCGCCGTCGCAAGCGCATTCGCCGAAAGGTGGTTGCCGTCGGGGCTATACACCGAGGGGCCACTACCAACATGCTTCACCGTGCGGATCCATGCAGACGCCACCGGACGGAGTCTCCGGATATAGCTCGTCCAAGCGGTAATGGAAAGCTCCTGCACAGCACGCTTCACCATCATGGGCGTCGAGTCGAGCGGCAGTTCCTTGCCGAATGCGACCGAGACAATACGTCCGCCAGTATGCACCATGTCCTTGAAGCCGGCATCGGCCATGGAATAGCTACTTCCCCACAGGCCCTGCACGTAGAACGGCAAAATCTTGAGACGCGGGACATCCTTCACGACAGAGGAATAGTCCAGGCGGAAACGGTTCATGTTGCCAGTCGTGGTCATCACGTTCTCGGGGAACATCACCACCGCCTCGCCACGCAGGAGCGCCTTGCGG
Organism: Fibrobacter sp.; assembly: GCA_017412605.1. Classification (GTDB taxonomy): domain Bacteria; phylum Fibrobacterota; class Fibrobacteria; order Fibrobacterales; family Fibrobacteraceae; genus Fibrobacter. The sequence goes on from JAFPWY010000009.1 coordinate 444,652, forward strand.
GCCTCTTCCATCGCCGGGCCGGGATTGGAAATGTCGAGGTCGATTGTCTCCATCTGCGAAAGCAGCAGACGCATGTACCATTTCTCGAAGGGCCTACGCGTAATGACAAAGCGCAGCGGCCTCGGGCTCGCCATCTGGATCATCGCCCAGTCGATATAGGAGATGTGGTTGCCCACCAGGAGCACGGGGCCTTCCCAAGGAATGTTCTGCACGCCCGTGACCAGGAACTTGTAATGCATCGAAAGCGCCGAACGCAAAAGCTGGCGCAAAAGCGTCTGCGGCATCGCCCAGAGAGCCCAGATTGTTCCCGCAAGGCAGACAATGCCGAACGCAAAGAACAAGGCCATCCTGTCAATTGCGAAATAGCGGATGGCGGCGACGGCCATGACCTCGAACACGAGGATGCACAGGTTCTGCACCATGTTGCTGAGCGAAAGCACGTGCCCCGCCGAACGAGGCTTCGTGTTGTAGAGGAGCATCGCGAACATGGGGAGCATGTAGATGCCGCCGCAGAAACCAAGCAGGGCAAAGGCAATGGCGTTATAAGGACGGGCGATCAGCGGAATCAAAAAAACAAGAATCGCGGCACCGGCTGTACCCATGGGGATAAGCCCCGTCTCGATAAAGTCGCGAGACATCTTCATCGCGAACACGAACCCGACAATAAGACCCAACGCCGTGCCGAAAATAGCGTAGTTCGCGAGCACGTCCTGGTTGAACAGCGAACCCGAACTGAACTGGTCCTGAATAACGAACACCATGAGGAAAATCATCGTCCAGAACATCGAAAGACCGATGATGGACTGGCGAAGCGCATGGTTCCTCCAGACCTTCGTCATCTTGCGGCGAACAAACAGCAGATTCCAGTAGCGATTCCACGGGAACTTGAGATCGGCGTCGTAAGCACCAATGGACGGCAGCCGCAGCGCAGCAAGCAACCCAATTAATTGCAATCCACCGAGCGTATAGAGCACAGGCATGACCACGCCTTCCCTAATAGCAAAGGCGAGCGCTACACCCGAAAGCATCAAGGCGGAGAAAGTAACGACCATCAGGATGCCGCTTCCCTTCATCAAGGAGCGTACCCCCACCAGTTCCTTCATGTAACCATTCTTTGCGGGGCTCTGGAAAGCCTGAAGTATAAAGAACGCGCCGACAGACGAGAGCATCATGCCCAAGTTCGATAGGTTGACGCCGGCACAGAACAGTCCCACAACCGGAAGAGACAGGAACGTCGTCCAGAAGAGGACCTTTTCCTTGGGATACTTGTCAGAAAGGAAGCCTGCCGGAGTGAGCAACAAGACGCAAGGCAGCAAAAAAAGCAGATGGAATACATAGAATTCCCAAGAACCGGTCGCCGTGAACCCCAGGCGATTGAGCATGAATTCCATGTAAGCGAGAATCACCGTCGAGACGGCAACCTGCGTAAACGCAAGGACGTAAAAGGAAGAAAAGCTCCTGATCTTTTTCATCTATATTCTTTCCCCAATATGATACAGACAATCTCGCCGTACAAGATAGAATTTTTGCAGGTTTTACAGCCAAAACGTAAGCAGTTCGTAAGATTCACATCTCGTAAAACGGCCAAAAAAACGCCAATACGTTTTGTTTTTAGATTTTTTTACAATCCCGCTCCGGTAAGCGGACCCAACACAAAAAAATTCCCGCGCATTCGCATGCACGGGAATCTTTCAATAGTTTATACTAAACTACTTGACTTCGAAGTAGTAAGTCTGGAGAGCCTTGCCATCCTGAGTGAACTGGATGATCTGCTTGCCCTTCGGGAGGTTGCCCGTGATTTCGTAGAGGCCTTCGGCCTTGTACGTCACAGTGAGAGCAGTGCCCTTGGACTTGTCAGCAAAGAGACCCTTGGTTTCGCCTTCGCCAAAGCCAGTGCAATCCTTGTGGGAAGCGATCGGAGCTTCGACAGCCGGATAGGTCGTGGCGATGATCGGGGTAGAAACGGAGTTGGCGTTGCGGTAGAACACGTCGAGCTTGCCGTCCATGACACGCGGAGCCGGGAGCGGGAGCATCTTGATGTCCGGCTTCACGACCTTAGCAGCCTTCTTAGACTTCTTGCCTTTCTTGCCCTTCTTGGCATTCTTTTCGGCTTCAGCAGGCGGGAGCTTGGCGGCTTCGGTAACCTGCGGCATTTCCAGACGGTAACCAGCACCGGAAGTTTCACCGCAGTTCACGGACCAGATAACCCATTCGTTGGAAATCTTGACCGGGCCCTGTTCGCTGCCCTTGTACAGACCCGGATCGACCTGGTCGCTGTAGCTGTAGAGCGTAACAACGGCATCCGGATTTTCTTCGGTAGTCGTGACCGTGCCACGGCCGAGGATATACTTCGAACGACGGGTCAGGATACGATAGGAACCTACCGGCACGTTTTCGAACTTGAACTTACCTTCCTTGAGCAAGTCCTTGTACTTGTACTTCGTGGACTGCGTACCGTAGATGGTAGAATCCATCCAAACAGTGGGTATTTCGACGCTCTTGCCGGTGAACGGGTCAAGAACAACACCTTCGACAGTACCCTTCTTATCGCACCCAGTCATTGCAAAGGCAACGAGGGCAGCGGCAACCAATGTAAGCTGTTTTTTCATTGTTATCCTCATGGTAGAAACGTTCGTGAAAAAAGCCCTCCCTAGCGGGAGGGCCATCCGCTAAAATTATTCGGCGTCTTCGGCCTTCGGAGCGGCCTTACGGGTCTTGCGCTTTGCGCCCGTAATGTTGCCAGCGAAACGCTTGTTGAAGCGGTCGATACGGCCAGCCGTATCCACGCGATGCTGCTTGCCCGTCCAGAACGGATGGGTATCAGCCGTGATTTCCAGGGAAATCACGCTATGTTCAACACCATCGATAGTCTTCTTTTCGGCGGAAGACTTCGTGGAGCGGGTGATGTATTCTTTACCCGTATTCGCATCGACGAACACGACCGGTTGATAGTTAGGGTGGATACCTTCTTTCATTGTATTAACTTCCTATTGAAGTGAGTTTGAAAGTCCCAAATTTAAAAGAATTTCAGGATTTTGGCAAGCGAAAATAGTATTTTTGGAGTCATGAAAAGAATCCTCGGAATAGCTGCATTGCTTTTGGTTGCCTGCGGGAACGACGCTCCCGTTGCGAAAATCGTCGAAATAGACAAGAAAATGCCGCTTTTAGCGTGGCCAGACGAGCACTACATCGCTACCGTGGACTCCATCATCGCAGCAGAAAAAGTGATTCCGGGTAAGGATTCCGGCAAGACGCAGCTCACGCTCAACGCCTTCAAGGCCCCGACGCTCGCACTCCCGCAAAAGCAAGGGCAGAAGCACACCACCACAAAGGGCGAAAAGAGGCGCGAATCCATCGCGAAGGAAAAAGTCGACAACAGCGCCGAGGTGTTCATGGACAAGTTCAGCAGGGCGCTCTCCGCCCTCCAGTCCGACCCCTCGAACGCAAGCCTGTACAAGACTGTGGAAGCCCGCGAAGGCGACGACCTGTTCAAGCTGTTACGCCGTACCTACGGTGCCGGTTCGCAGAACCTCCCCCGCTTCTACGTTTTGTCTGCACTGCAATCTGTGAACGCAGGAGTATCGCTCGAGCACTTGAATGCCGGCGATAAAGTAAGAGTACCGAGAATTTAGACGAAAGAACGGCCCTGCGGGCCTTTAGACGAAAGACGAAAGTTTTTTCAAATTCAAGACATTCTCTTTACAACAAAAGAATGTAGTACAATCACCTACATTCTTTCGTCTCTCGTCTGTAGCTCCGCTGTAAACGGAGCGTTCTTTCGTCTACTAAAGCACGCCCTTGCTGCTGGGAACACCCTTCTGGTTACGGCTAGGAGCCACAGCCATCGCGACAGCGCGGGCAAACGCCTTGAAGATGCTTTCCAGGCAATGATGGTTGTCGTGGCCGTAGAAAAGTTCCACGTGCAGGTTCATGCGGGCATTCTCGCAAACACTCTTGAAGAAATGTTCGAACATGCTCGCTTCAATGCCGCCGGCCATCGCCGCAGGCAGATTCACGTTCCACACAAAACCGATGCGGTTGCTGAAGTCGATGCACACACGGCTCAGCGCTTCGTCCATCGGAACAAAGTAAAAACCGTAACGCTCGATGCCCTTCTTGTCTCCCAGGCATTCCACCAGCGCCTGCCCGAGCACGATGCCGATATCCTCCATGCTGTGGTGCATGTCCACTGCAACGTCGCCCTTGCAGGTCAGGTCAAGGCTGAATCCGCCGTGCACCTGGAACAGGTCGAGCATGTGGTCCAGGAAAGCGTTCCCGGAATCGATCTTGCCACGCTTGGCCTCGTCCAGATTCAGGGCGAGGTCGATAGAGGTTTCGCTGGTCTTGCGAGAAATCTTAGAGCAACGCATTAGTTCCCCTTGACAATCAATTTGCCGTCAAACACGCGGAAGCGGGTCACACGGCCAAACTGCATTTCCGGAAGCGGAGTTTCCACACCGTTCAGGATCATCTTCGCGATAGCGCGCGGTTCGCCGATAATCACGAGGATCGTATCCTTCGTGTTGTAGACCATCTTCGTCCCTGCAATGGAAATGTTGGATTCCTTCAGGAACGTGTCGTCCTCGTCGTGGTGCTTCAAGCCAATCCACGTGCGAGCGGTACCGGAGCCAATCAGTTCAAGTCTCGTGTTGCCATCGTTAGATGCAGGCACGACCTTTTCGTCCTTCTTGGATGTAGAAGAAATGAAAATCGTCGCAGATGCCGGACGGTCGGACTTCTTGATGGCCTCGTCCACGACGGCCTGGCTCACCGAGCCGTTGCGTTCGGCAGAATCCTTCTTGGCAGCGGCAATGGAATCGGCGCGCATGGAATCGGCGGGAACAGCCTCTGCACCCTCGGGAATTTCGGACGGAGTGACATTTTCGGCTTCTTCGACAACAGCGGAATCACTCTTGGCAGCATCGCCGGACTCGTCGAACCGGCCTAGCTGGTCCATGAAATGCATTGCGGCCAGGAACCCAAGTCCGAGCAAAATAATGACGATAGGAATCGCCTTGCTATGCTTCTTGACGTTCTCTTCGGCCATCGGCGAAATCGTGGAAGTTATTGCCGTATCTAGAGATACGTTCATATACTGCGATCCACTTTCCTTCGTATACCACCCCATCACCTTCTTGGTGTCAAGGCCCAATTTCGAGCAAAGGGAGTTCAAATAGCTGCGCAAATAGGCCTCTACGGGGAAGGCCTTCCAATCGCTTTTTTCGATAGCGGAGATATGCTGTACCGAAATCTTCGTCTCGGCAGAAAGTTTTTCAACGGTCAGGGAATGCGCTTCACGGACGCGCGCAAAATAGGCACCTAAAGATTCGTCAGTACGTTTATCTTCAACAGGAATCATATTCTTTCCTTCAACCTTCCCAAAACATCCAACAAACGGGCCACAGGAAGCCCGACAACGTTATAATAACACCCACGGATCCCGCTAATGAGCCGAGCACCCTGTGTTTGGATGCCATAAGCCCCCGCTTTGTCCATCGGGTCCTTAGAATTTACATAATCTTTAAGCTCTTGTAAGGAGTTGTTCCTGAAAAACACCTCCGTTTCCTCCTCTGTAGCACAGAGAACGGCCCCATTTCGGGCCACAGCCACCCCAGTAATCACTTTATGGGACCTTCCATTAAGGCGTTGGAGCATTTCCAGGGCCTTTTCGGGCGTACCGGGCTTGCCCAGGGGCTCATCGTCCAGGAAAACCAGGGTGTCAAAACCGAGAACCAGGGAATCGCGCTCCTTGGCAGACACGGCCACAGCCTTCGCGCAGGCATTCTCGCGGGGAAAATCTAGCGGGTTTGCCGAACTGGGGTGTTCCTCGTCGTTGGAGACAACCACCCTGAACTTCACCCCGATCAGCGAAAGGATTTCCTTGCGCCGGGGAGATCCGCTCGCAAGCACGACCTCGTCAAAATCCGAGGCTTTCAATTCAGTTACTTTATCTGAAATTTCCATTTTCCAAGCTCGTCAAAAACACATTAATAGGAGCTGCTCTTCGTGTCGGTGCTACCGGCGTTAAGCTTGAGGTCCGGAAGTTCCTTCACGTAGATGGAGAAGCTCCAGCCCGCAGCAGGGCCTGTCGGGGTCCAGCTGAAGTCAAGTTGCCAGCAATGCAGGGAACGGTTGAACGTGAACGAATGCGTCACGAAGCGGCCCTCGTTGTAATCGTATCGCGTCCTGTAAGTCATTTCCCAGTTCACTGTAGGCTGGAAGGACGCTGATATTTCCGTGGAGTGCGATATGTTGTCCTTAAACAAGTCCTTGGCAACGCGCGTACTCGAGAAGGTGTAACGGTAATCTAGGCCAAAGCCCCACTTGAGCATTTCGTACTTGCCCATCTGCGAAGGCAGGCCCGCATTGAACTGTCCGTTCCAATGGAACGCGCGCGAAAGTTCGTAGCCCCAGTACGTGAGTTCCGGGACCTGCGCCTTGGTCGGCTCATCGGTAAAGCGGTGGTAAACGCTATGCGTCGTACGGACCGTGAACATGTAATCCGGCAGCACCTGGAGGCCAAAGCTAGACGAAATGTCGGACCATTGCAACGAATCGGCGGCAAAGTTGTACGAAGTGCTGTGGCGTGTCGTGAGCAGGCGCCGCGTGCCGTACTGGTCCTCGACAGCCTTCGCCGTATCGCCCTTGGTCGTATCGGCCTTGTGGCCCACCACCTTCAGATACTTGAGGTCGAAGTCGTTGTTCAAGCCGAGGCCAACCGTCTTCTGCTTTATCTGGTAGGGGCGCTGCCCCAAGAGCGGATGCGGGGCGAACGTCTTCACCGTGTCGATTTCAGGAGCGTAAGTGTACGAGACGCTTGGCGAAAGGACGTGCCTCATACCCGTAAAGCGGCCTATTTCCGGAACCCAAATACCGTAGAGTTTCGTGTCGGCAGTGATGCTGTAATCATGGTTGTACGCCACCTCACCATAGTTTCCTTCGGAAGGTTCAAGCGTCGTGCGTGCCTTGTGGTACTTTGCGGAGTCCTCCGGATTGATCCAGGAACGCCCAGTCCAGTAACCCGTGAACGAAGCCCTCGGCGTCAAGTTGATGACATTGAACAGAGAGCCCGAATAATCCAACGAGTAGTTGCCCGTATAGCCGTAGTACTTCGCCGTCGTGTCGACATCGTTGATGGAATCCAGAGCGCGGCGAGTATAAATGTTCGCTCTGTTCGTAAAGCTGTAGTTGAACTTCTCTAGATACGTCTCAATCGAACCGTCTTCGGAAGCAATCTCGTCCTCATCGATTTCAAAATCGAACACCGGGCCACTCATGCGGTACTGGACATCCGGGATTTCACGTTCCATCATGTCGGTCACCAAGTTGTGGCTTTGGCGAGCCTTCACCGTAAGGCTCTTGTTGGTGCCATACTTGCCGGAGTACGTTAACTGGGCGTTTGCCTGTTGGTTCAAGATGGTCTCGGCATCCAGCGCATTATCCTTACGCACCCTGCGGGAACTCACGAACGAACCGGAACCGCTCAACGTGTTCCTGCCGTCGGGTGTCAGGTTCTGGTTGTGCGTGAACCGGATATCGTAGCCGCTGTTCGCAAGGTCGAATTCCTCGAGATAGCTGGTGTACGAAATGTTTCCATCCAGCACGTAGCGAACCTTGTACCGCGCTTCCCCTGTCAGCGTGGAGCGTTCGAACCGGCCCTCCTCGCCTTCGATAATGTCGCCCTTCATCGTCGCATCCCAGTAGTCGTTGGGTGCATAGTAGTAACCGAGGTTGCTGATGTAGTAACCCTGCTTTTGGTCGCCACCGAACTTCGGAGTCAGGAGGCCGGAGCGACGGCCGCTCTTCAAAGGCGATACAATCATCGGAAGAACCGCCACCGGCACGTCAGCAATATTCAGCACCACGGGACGCGCTGTGATGGTCTCCTTCGGCTTCACGACCATGCGCCGTCCATAGAAGTAGAAATGCTGGTGGGTCGAGTCGTTACAGGTACTGAAGTCGCCGCGAGCAATCTGGATTCGCGTATCCGGCAGCCGCCGGACTTCCATGCCGTTCAGCTGCTGGTTGTCCTGGTATGTCGTCGCGTAATAGATTTCACCGATGCGGCTCTTCATGTTGTACTTGAGACGCATACCCGAAAGTGACGGGTTCTTCGTTTCTCGCAGAACGGGTTCGCCGGTCGCCACGAGCATGCTGTTCTCCTGATCGAACAGGATGGTATCGGCATCCAGCGTGGCAGTACGGTATTTCAACTGGGCGCTGTTGTTCAGGTTGAACGTAGACTTTTCCACATCGTAAACGAGGTCAATCGCATGATACTCGATGGTGTCCACCCCGGACGTGTCGTTCATCCAGGTAACTTCCGTCGTGTCCTCTTCCTCCTGAACGCGCTCTTCGAGTTCAAAGCGCGTCATCTCCTCGCCAAACGCGGCAGGAGCACAGAAGACCGCCAATGCAAACAGCAAAACGGCCCACAGGAGACTATGGGTTCTCAATAAAAACACGTTGCGCGATAAGATAGAAAATCGCGGTTCGCTAAAAAAAACGAATTCGCTTTTTTTCAACAAAGACGACAAAAAAAAGACCCGGCCAACAAGACCGGGTCCCCTTGTATAACTTTGCTACCGAACTACTTGAGCACAGCCATCGTTCCGCTGACGGAACCGTTGTGGTCGATACTCACCAAGTAGCGGCCGCTCGTGAGCTTGCTGCCGTCCCAGGCGATCGTGTTGATGCCGGCCTTGGCATCTTCGGCACGGAGGGTTGCCACCAGTTCGCCATCGGCGCTCATGATGCTCACCACGGCAGTGCCAGAGGACTTGAGACCGAAGCTCACAGCCTTGCGGGTAAAGCCGCGGAGGCTGGCGTCGCCGGTACGGACAACATTGCTCTTCTGGACCTTGGGTTCAAATTCGTTCACCTTCTCGATGTAGACGCCGTTGAGACCAGCAGAGGCGGCCTTGATATCGTCCTTCACGAGGTTGCCGTTCTGGAGGACAGCGACGAGCTGCTTGTCGCTCTGGCTTGCGCTGGCAAAGGCTTCGAGCTCGTGGGAGTTCACCTTTTCCTTGTCGCCGTACCAGTTCTGGACGGACTTGCCTTCGAATTCCTTCACGGTAATCTGGGTGCGGCGGAGCGTTTCCTTGTAGGTTTCGCCTTCGCTCACGTAGGTAATCTCGAGCGGCTTGTTCACCTGACCGCGGAGCATTTCCTTGGAAGCTTCGATATCCTTGCCCTGGAGGCTGACACCGTCGACAGCGGTAATCACGTCGCCCGCCTGGAGCTTAGTTTCGGCAGCGGGAGTGCCCGGGATGACTTCGGCAACCTTGACACCTTCGTGAATCTGATAAATAGTCACACCGATACCGCCGAAAGATTCATCGGCCATAACAGGAGCAACAGCCATAGCGGCCAAAAGGGACAACTTCACAAAATTTTTCATAAGGACTCCTTATAAATTTTATTCCGTATTAAATATATAATAAAAAATTGCCGAAAGACCTGCAAAATTTGTGAAAAAGACAAAAAAATTGCAAAAAAAAGAGCCGTTTCCAGAACAAAGAACCAGGAAACGGCCTAAATGGATTTATTCGTAAATCCGCCCCATCTTTTTGGGCTATTCCATCATTTCGCCATCTTCTTCGGCAGAGGCGCTTTTATCTTCGTAATCCTCAATAGTTTTTTCGCCGGGAACAATCACAAGCCCGAGCGTCACGGGTTCACCCTTCAGGTTGATATAGGCTTCCAGATAAAGCGAAGTGGAGAGGCGAATCAAGCGCAAGTCCAGCATGGTGCCGCCCTTGTGGATGCTCTTGGGATTGCGGTTGAAGAACAGGAACTTCTTGTTGATGTACTCGAAGCGGTCCTGATCGTAGTTTATATGCCATTCGGTGTCGCCATCGTTTTCCTGGCGATACAGGCAGCGGTCGTTATCAATGTCGCATTCAAAGCTTGCGCTTTCCTGATAGCGCTTGTTCCATTCGCGGCTGAAGGCGCAGCTCTGCACGCGCAAGCCACCGTTTTTCTGTTTGTTCAACTGGTCGTTGATGACAACGTAATCCATCTTCGCCTTTTTCACCTGATTGTATACATTCATCAAGATGATGTAGGCCTCGATATTCTTGGGACACTTGCCGTCACGTTCGACTTCTTCGTGGGCCTTGAGAAGCGTCTGTTGCAGGTCAAGGTCAATGGCATCGGGAATTTCACTTTTCTTGAGTTTGTCAAGAATCTTCTTGGGCGGAACCACGACAACCTTGTCACCCTTCTTCACGGCATAGCCCAGTTCGTCGCGAACATAGTCCAGGCACTGCTGCACGTGGATATGCACGATGTTCGAGCCGCCCGACACAAAGTCGACACCGATGCGCACGTTCCATGTACCGGCATCGCTCGACGAGCCCTTTTCCAGCTCGCAGTACGGTTCCTCGCGAATACCATCGATAAAGACGACCTTCGCATTCAGCTTGGTCACAAGCGAAGCTTCCTTGTCGATAGCGCCACCCAGGCTCCAGAAATTCGGGTTCAGGCGGAGCACTTCGGCAAAAGCCTTGTCGCCATCGAGCGCAGGGAGCAAGGAATCGTTCCTCGCATTCTTTTCCTTGAGCAGGTCGGAATACTCCGTCGTCACGGTCATGTTCTTAAACCCGTTACGCGCAGCAACCGGAATGGCCGGGGACGCAAACAGCGGGGACAGCATCAGGCACAGGAGGCAAACAACGGAGAAGGAAATTCTATTCATATGATTCTTTCAAAAGCGTTTCTAGCAAGGTAATTTATCGACTATCTTGTCTAAATCTAGCAAATGGGGAATGTGAAAATCCACCCAGGCAGGAGCCTCCACGACCGGATTGACAAGAATCGTGGTCCAACCGCGGGCATGGGCGGGTTCCAGGTTACGCAGGGAATCTTCCAGAAGGACGATGTCGGATGCGTTAAAATCGGCACCCAAGCGTTCTTTCAGGAAGTTTTCCATTTTCTCGTAGGCGATGTCATGGGGTTTGCCGACCCAGCCGAGGGCCTTCAGGTCGAACACGAAATCCATGCAGTCCAAAATTCCCATCGAACGCATCCCCGCCTCGCTCCAGTCGTGGCGGCCGTTCGTAAACACACCGCGCGTGCCCTTCAGCGAAAGCAGCAAGTCGCGTTTCGCCGGAGCCGGGACCGGGTACACCAGATATTGGGAATCGTGGATGAAGTCAAAAAAATCGTCCGGGTCGGTACCGTGCAACGCCATGAGCCCTGCAAGAGTCGTGCCGTAGCGGTGCAAATACTCCGTCCGAATTTCCGAGGCATGCTCGAACGTCCCGCCAATCGTCTTCTGCACGTAGGCCGAAATGCGGCGGTCCAGGGAAACGAGGACATGGCGTTCCTCTTCGCCGTACAAAGTCAGGTCGTAGTCGAACAACCAGACCATCAAAGCCCCATGACCAACCCGCCAATCTGGCGCGCCAGGTAGGTCGCATAGTTGTCCGTCATCCCGCTTACAAAGTCAAGCACCTGGTGGTACGCTTCAGCGGCCGTGACACTCTGGCCGATTTTTGCTTGGCCAATCAGGCGCACGATGCGGTCGGCACGGTAAGAATTCTTGCCGTTCTGGCGATAATCGTGGACACCGTTGATGAAGGCATCGAGCACAGTGCTGAGCGTCGTGTAGCTACCCACTTCCAATTCCGTCTTGCGGCGGTCGGGGTAGATGCGTTCCACGCCCAGGCGCTTCGCGATGCGGATACCCTCCATCGTCTCGCTGCGGGAGAGGTCAATCAAATGTTTCTGGAGCGCCCCGTTCATGATTTCTTCGTAATGCTTCATGAAAAGGACGGCTACGTCGTCTATCAGGTTCTGGATGGCATGCCCGCGGATGCTGCTGAGGAAGTCGCGGAAGTTCTGGCCGTTTTCCTCGTATTCGCGGTCAATATCCACGTCGGGGCCGCAAAGGTACGAGAACATGCCGCGCACGTCACCAAAAGTCAGGATGCCCAGCTCAATTGCGTCCTCGACGTCAAGGATAGAATAGCAGATATCGTCGGCAGCTTCCATCAGGTATACCAGTGGATGGCGCACCCACTGGCCCTTGGCGATTTCTGGCAGGCCGAGCGTATCCGCCGTTTCGCGGTAAAGGTCCGCCTCGGTCGAGAACAGGCTCGTCGGCGTGCCATACATGGCGAGGCGCGGGTACTTGATCATCGAACCGATGGTCGCATACGTGAGACGCATGCCGCCGTCCAAAAAGTGGTACTCCAGCTTGCTCAGGATTCTGTGGCCCTGGGCGTTGCCGTCAAAATTCTCGAAATCGGCCATCTCGCGATCGCTCAAGTCCCTGAGCGGGGCGCTGTTGCGGTTCTTGCGGAACCACTCGCGGATTGCCGCTTCGCCCGCATGGCCAAACGGCGGGTTGCCGATATCGTGCGCGAGACAAGCCGACTGGACAATCGTGCCGAACTGGTACTCGTTCACGTACTTGGGCAGATGTTCCTTGATCAAGTGATAGACAGTGATGGCAAGGCTGCGGCCCACGCTGGAAACTTCCAGACTGTGCGTGAGACGGCTGTGTACGTGGTCGTTCACCGAGAACGGGTGAACCTGAGTCTTGCGGCCAAGGCGACGGAATGCCGTCGAGAAAACAATGCGGTCATAGTCGCGATGGAAATCGGAACGGTTCGGGTCCGGATCGGCCGGGTGCCCGTAACGAGTCGCAGAAAGAAGAGTGTCCCATTGTAACATGGGAGGAAATATAGAAATTGAGGTGTGAGGTCGCTACGCTTTGAGCTATGAGGTCGGTCGCTGGCGCTCCCTTTGAGGCGTGAGGAAGTAGACAGTGGTTAGTGGTTGGTGGTTAGGGGGATTCTGCATTTGCCCTTTAACTGCTTACCAATTATCTGAAACCTCATTGCTCACAGCTCACTGCTCATTGCTCATTGCTCATTGCTCGAGCCTGGAGCCTCGTGCCCCGCGCCGTGCGATGGCTATTATGGCCAGGGTATCAACGACAACGAAGCCGATGAGCCATGCAGCAGTACCGCCCTGGAATCCGTAGCTGTGCAGCCCGACACCGAGCAAGTTTATCCCGAACCAGCAGAGGAATGTGACAATGGAACTGAACGCACACAAAAGCGCAAAACCGCGTGGAGAAACGAGCCGGCCCGCCCGCAAATGCAAAAGCAGCATCGCCCAGAGAATCACGAACAGCGCTCCGCATTCCTTCGGGTCAAAGCCCCAGAAGCGCCCCCACGCAAAGTCGGCCCACACACCGCCGAGCAGCGTCCCGAGAATCGTAAATGCGCCACCGAACGCAAGCGTCCCGTACATCAGCGCATACAGGGGCGAGCCCTTCGGCTGTTCAGGCGACGGGAGCGCAGCACTCCCACGGAACAGCACAAGATGCGCCACAACGCCAGAAAGAATCATGCCCGCAAAGCCAAGCGCTATCGTGAACACGTGCAGCGTCAGGAACACCGAGGAATTCAGCACTTCGGGAATCGGACGGAAGGTGTCGCCGGGTTCCAACACGAACTTCGCAAAGAACAACAGCACCGCGGCCATCATGGTGACCGGAAGAATCAGGGCATAGGTCCGGTTCTTGCAGCGGAAAAACGCAACGGACTCGAACATCATCAAGAGCAGCGCCACCAACAGCACAATTTCGTACAAGCTAGACATCGGCGGACGAGCGGCCACGAAGGTGCGCACCGCAAACATCGCCACAAGCATTACCGCCGTTGCGACACAGAGCCCATTCGCCGCGACATCCAGCTTCTTTGAACGGAAAATCATGTTCAATGCCGAAAGCAGACAAGCCAAGAACGCTGCGACAAAGCCCCACAGCGCAAGATTCGCATGATGGTACAGCACCTCCAGCGAAAGCCGGAACTTATGATCCGTGGCAGGCGCGACCTCGGCATCGGTAGGGTCTCCCCCGGCAACCGAAAACGCCGAGCGGTTCACCACCGACTCGTACAGGCGAACATTCCCGTACAGGCGCTTCATCTCGGCAGTCGCCGGATGGTCATCGTTTCGGCTAGCATAGAAATCCAACAAATCGCGCGATAGCGCCAAATCCACATAGCTCACGTACCGCGATTCCGACGGCAAGTGCAACGCCTCGGAGACATCACCGCGGAGCACCTTGAATAAGGCGTAGGCATGGGTCTTTTCGGGAGTCAGCACAGCCTGCCGCACAATTTCCACGGCAGAAATTTTCCCCGTGCAGGAATCGCCTTCCCGGCACTTGTACGTCACGCGCCCGCTCAAGTCGTCTAAAAAACCACGCGCAAAGGAATCGAAAGGCCGCACAACACCATCCACCAAGACGGGCGTATCGGAATGCAAGGCTTCCCAAACCGGAACCGGGCGGGCCGAAGCAAGCGCATCCATCGGCAGAGCGGCAAACAGCAACGCTAGCAACGGCAAGACTTTTGCAGCCTCCCCGACCGAATCACCATGCACCTTATTACCATGCTCTTTATTGCTGCGCACCTTCACAAAATAGTGGAGCGCCGCGCCGAGCAGGAACAGCACCATGAACACATACGGTACAAAATGGAGCGGGTCGTAAAGTACCTTGTACATGGCCACGCTCTTCCCCGGCGCCATTTCCGCATAACCGCGATACTGGACAAAGTAAGGCCAGCCTCCCTTCAGTTCCTGCTCGTCGATTTCGGCAGGAGCAAGGCCGAGGCTATCGTCCGCATGGAAAAGCCGCAAGTCCCGGGCTCCGGAAAGCGGGGCCACCTCCGCCTGCAACGGCGAAACAGCGCCAGCAACCTCGGCGGGCACGACAGCATAGCCATTATATTCCTGCTTAATTTCGCTCCCGACAAGGCTCCCGAGCAAAAGGACAATCAGCGCAACATGCATCAGCCAAAGCCCCGCAAAGCGCCACCCGCGCGGCATGCGACAAACCAAGCACAAAACAAGATGCACCACGCCCAACGCCGCAACCGACTTGAAAGCCGGCAAGGGAATATAGCCAACCGCCCACACGAAATAGCTCCCGAAAAAGCGGTCAGTCGCCACCTCAACCGAAGCACCGAGGCTTTCGGCATTCGCCTGCGCCAGCACGCCCCAGAACGTGAGCAACAGGAACGCCACCAGCAGCGCAGCAGAGACCTTTAGAGACGCAAAACGAGAGACGAATGACGAGAAAGATTTCAAAGCGACGTTGCCTCCACCCACACGAACTTACTTTCGTCCAGTCGCTGCTCGCCGTCGAAACGGTATGCGACAAGCCGCCCGTCCCCGCGATAACCGGCAACGCTGTAATCCAGGCAACAGACATTCTCGCGAATCAAGTGCGGAAGTCCCGTCAGCCAGTAGTGCCCGAAGAATACCGGCCGTTCCGCCTCGCCATAAAACTCATGCTTGCAAACGTCGGCAGGGGCAGCGCAGGCCGGCAGCTCCACACCCGGCTGGAAGGCCAGCTCGCGCAAAGACTTCCCCTTCGGATCCACCCACCACCTGATGCGGGCCCGCTTGCGCAAAACGTTCTCGCCATCGCGGAAAGTAATTCCATCGGGCAAGTTCATCTCGGGACCCTTCAAGAAAAAGTTTATCGGGTCGAACAGGGAATCGTCGTACTCGTTGAACTGGTCGTTCGCGCGGGCAATGAGGTCGTCGAAGTTCCCGTCGGCAAAACAGCGGATACCCTCGGCATTGAGAATCGAGGCCGCGCCCTTCTCAAAACAGGCATGCTGGGCACGGAAAGATTCCGTTTCGACAAAGAACGGCAGCGTCTTCAAAAAGTCGAGCATGTCGAGGAATTCCTGCTTGCGGCCCTTGTAACTTTCGACCGTCCGCGTATGGATAGCCACCTTGTTGAAGGAATGCTCGCGCAGGTAGCCCCCCGGAATGCAATGGATTACATGGGAACCGCCTGCGCCATTCAGCTGCCAAAAACAGAGCGCATTGAACTCGTGATTCCCCATCAGGGCCACGGCACTCCCCGCATCGCGCATCGCACGCACCAAGTTGACCGTCTCGCGCACCTCCGGTCCACGGTCGATATAGTCGCCGAGGAAGACAACGGAACGGGAGCCACCCGGGTAACGGAAGGCACCGGACGTTTCCACGTAGCCCAGCTTCGCAAGCAAAGCCCGGAGTTCCGTGCAATGCCCGTGGATATCGCCAATGAAGTCGATGGAGGAATTCATGATTTAAAGATATAATTTTCTATATTTTTGTTACACCTGAACGGAACGGCTTATCATGGAAATCGGAAAATTCAACCGCGCACGCGTCGAAAGCGTCACCCCCCAAGGCTACTACCTGGAACTGGAAACCGGAGGGCGCGTACTGCTCCCGGGCAACAAGCACCAATTCGAACTCGAGGAAGGTGAAATCCTGGACGTGTTCGTTTATATGGATTCCGAAGACAGGCCCATCGCGACACTCGACAAGCCCTACGCGCAGGCAGGCGAATTCGCCGTCCTCACCGTCAAGGAAGTGAACCGCATCGGAGCGTTCCTGGACTGGGGCCTGAACAAAGACCTTTTCTTGCCCTACAAGCAGCAACTCGGCGACTTGCAGCGCGGCGACAAGTGCGTCGTCTACATCCTCGTGGACGAAAAGAGCGGCCGCCTCGTGGCAACTGAAAAAATCAAGAGCTTCCTCGATTTGGACACGAGCGAACTGCATATCGGGCAGCGCGTACAGCTCGCCGCCTACGAAGTGACCCAGGACTACGTTGACTTTTTGGTGGATTACCGCTACACCGGCAGACTCATGCTCACCCGCGGCATGCAACGCATCTACATCGGCGACACAATGCCCGGCTTTATCCAGCGCTTCACCAGCGACGGAAAAATCACGCTCAACCTGACGCCCGTTGGCTACAAGGGACTCATGAAGAGCGACAGCCCCGACGCCATCATGCAGAAACTCGCCGAAGCAGGCGGATTCCTCCCCTACGGCGACCACACCGACCCGGACACCATCCGCGAAGAATTCGGCATGTCGAAAAAGACATTCAAGAAGATTCTCGGGACGCTCTTCCGCGAAGGGAAAATCGACCTCGGCGACGACGGATTCCGCGCAGTATAAAGAGAAGAAGGGAAATTAAAGATTACTGATTTCTTCCACGGAGAAGCCGGTCAACTCAGCAATCTGTTCAACCGGCATATTCTTGGATTTCATCTTCCGGGCAATTTCGCGAGTTTTTTCAGAAACGCTCTCGGCAACCTTCGCGTTGATCTCATCCGCGAATTCTTCAAAGATGCCATCGACCATAACATTGTGGTCCCATTTTTCGTGATACATTTTTTGGTATACCTCGAATTCTTCCTTGCTGAAGTTAGATACTTTTGAACTTTCCGTCAACTGTTCGAATTTTTTCTCGTCCAGTTCGGCAGGCAGTTCCTTAAGCCGGTTCAGAAAACGAAAGAAAAACAGCCACTTGCTCAAGTCGTCGGATTTCTTTTTGATAAAGAAGGGAACCTTCGAAAGTTCAACAGTCGTAAAATTGTAGGCATCCACAAACAGTGCACCCGTTTCAAGATCGGTAACGGCAGCACGGTGCACGATCCGGTTGTCATCAAACACCTTATGTCGCGCGAATGCAATCACGTACGTGGGTTTTATATCGTAATTCCAATCATCGC
>JAFPWY010000010.1 GCA_017412605.1 Fibrobacter sp.
CGCCGCCGCCCATCTGGCTCCAGTCCATGCCGCCCATGCCGCCCATGTCACCGCCGCCCATCTGGCTCCAGTCCATGCCGCCCATGCCGCCCATGTCACCGCCGCCCATCTGGCTCCAGTCCATGCCGCCCATGCCGCCCATGCCGCCCATGTCGCCGCCGCCCATCTGGCTCCAGTCCATGCCGCCCATGCCACCCATGTCGCCGCCCGGAGTGGTTCCTGCGTCCGGTGTTGTGGAGGTACCTGCGTCTGGCGTGGTGCCTGCATCCGGAGTTGTAGCCGGTGTGGTTCCTGCGTCAGCCGGAGTCGTGTCGGTGGCCGGTGCCTGGGTGTCGGCAGCCGGAGTGTCTGCGGCCGGGGCCGTGTCGGTGGCCGGTGCCGGGGTGTCAGCAGCCGGAACCGTGTCGGTAGCCGGTGCCGAAGTATCGGTGGCCGGAGCTGCCTGAGAATCTTCTGTAGGAGTTGCTGCATTGTCCGGTGCAGCTGTGTCTGTGCCGGATGCGTCAGAGTTCTGAACTTCCGGTTCGGTAGCTGCTGCGGCTGCTGAAGCCACGTCTTCACAAGCGGTGAATGCGAATGCTGCGCCGATGAGGATGGCCAAGCCTAATTTTTTGGATTTCATGTGTGCTCCTTTTTTGTTGTGCTGCGTTTAAAATAAACTGAAAAAAAGGATACATTTCCCGTCTGTTCCCCTTGCGTTGAATAAACGTTGTTAGTTGCTCTACATCAAAAAAATCCCGCGAAAAAGCGGGATTTTTTGTTTTGAAATATTTACACTTCGGAAATGCTAGACCATGCCGTCTTGTCAGTTTACTTGTTTGCATTGCCTTCTGAATGCATTCTCGATGGATTCGAATTCGCTTTCGGTCAATTCCATGCTGCTTATGGCCTTGATGGTTTTTCCGGAGCAGGAAACGTCGCCGTAGTCGGTGTCGTTCTTGTATGTCTGACAGGCTTGAGAGGGAACGTCGGTGTCGAATTTGACGGTCTCGACAAGCCTTTTGTCCTTCAGTTCAATTGTGCTTGTAGATTTTATGCCGTCTTCGTTCGTACTAAGTACTAGCGGGTCTTCTGAAACAATGTTACATGTAATCACGGTTTCGCTGCTGCTTGAACTGCTGTCATCTCCACATGCGATGAGCGCGAATGCGGAGGAAAAGACGACTGCCATACCGAGTTTTCTGAAGAACATAGAGATTCTCCTTGCTTTATCAACTTGTTAAAGAATATATACTAAAAAGGATGGAATAATTAAATATCCCATCCTTTTTTACAAAATAACTAGGAACGAAACTCTTTTTGATTAAAGATCCGGTACGGTCACGTCAAATTTGTTTTTGCGCTTCGCTTCGTCAATAATTATAATGCTGATGTTTTCACCGGCATCGGGAACTTTGGTGCCTTCGAGCACGAGTTCGCGAGGTTCGGAATCATATTCGACGGCGATCCATTTGCCTTTTGCCTTGGCGGTAATCGCATTCCCGTTAGGGACTCCGTCATACTTGTAGACGAGCGGAATTCTCAGGACGGGCTGGCTGATGCCCTCGATGTAGGAATTGGCCCAGTAGGGGTATCCGATGGACATCGGCTCTTCGCTTGGGGGAATTGCGGCCACGTCGCGCAGTTCGTTTGCCGATGCGCAGCGAGTCTTGCCCTTGGTCTGCTTGTCGAAGATGAACCAGTCGCGGGTGGTTTCGCCGAGCCAGTAGAGCGGAGCCTTGTCTCCCTTGGTGTCTATGCAGACGTTCCAGTTCTTCAGCTGGAGTCCCTTGGGGTGGAATTCGAAGAAGTCCAGGCTGTCGGTGTGCGTACGAGTGACTGCCATCGCGATGGGGGTCGAGTCCAGCTTTGCAACCGGGATGCCCGTAATCTTCTGCGTGATGGTTGTCCCGTTGCCGAGATCGGCCTTCCAGTTGACGTTCGTCTGGTACGGTGTGCGCCTGAAGACGGCAATCTTTTCGTCTACGGCCTTGCCGTCACCCGTGGAAGAGGCGTTGGCCGTGTACTCGATGTACTTGGCCGTGGGGTAGTCCTGGAGTACCCTGCCCAGGGTCGTGATTTTCTGGGACATGGCTGAGCAGAGGTCGTCGGCGAGGACTTCGTCCTTGTCTCCGGTAATCCTGAAGCTGTAGCCGGAACGGCACATGAACAGGTTCAGCATGGTCTTGCCGAGGAATGTGTAGACAGGTGCTGTCTGGTTCTTGACCTGAGTGATGGGCTTGTTGCCGTTGCACTTGGGGTGGAGCGTGAATATGCGCTTCGTGATGTTCCCGGCGAAGTCTTCGACTTCAACGGTGTACTTGGAAAGTGGGGCAATCTTGGCCGGGATATAGTGCCAATCGCCAGCCGTGTCGGCTTCTTCGCTCCACAGGAGCTCGTTACGGATGTCGGCCATCTTGCTGTAGCGCAGCGTATCGACGACCTTGCTGTAAATTTTTTCGTCGTAGCGCCAGACTTCGAGGCGGCGTATGGCCATCGGATTTTCCTTGGGTTCGCGGCTGTAGTCGGCGATTTTCAGGGCGAGGTACAGGCCGAACTCGTTCTTGACGGGCGTGACCATGCAGCCTTTCTCGATGGCTTCTGCACTTGTGACGGCTACGCTGTTACCCTGCCAGATGGCGCCTGCGAATATCTGCGGTGCGATGGTGTCGAGACAGAGGGCGCCCAGTACGCAGGGGGAAACCACGCGGTCCTTGTCCAGTCGGACTTCGAGGTGCAGATGCGGATTGCCGATTCCCGAGCTGCCCGAGAAGGTGAGCGTGTCGCCTTTGCGGTAGGGCGTGTTCGGGGTCAGTGTCACGTCGTTCTTGTGGCTTGCGTACTGCTTGTTGCGAACTTGAATGTCCAGTTTGCCAAAGCTGCTCTGGTGTGCGAAAACCCATGTCTTGCCGCTCTTGCCCTGGAAGAACATCACCTTGCCGTAGCCGAACGGGCTCGTGCGGATTTCCTTGACGCGTCCGTCTTCCGGAGCAAGGATGGGCCAGCCTTCTTCCATGTTGGTGGAGTAGTCGATACCCGCATGGTAACGGGTTCCCCTGTTCTCGCCGAAGGAGGATGTCAGGTAGGCGTCCTTTTCGAAAGGCGAATAGGTGACTGCCGTGTTTCTGCGGATTTCGTTTTTAGGGGACTTGCTGCCCGTATCGCCGAAAATCAAGTCTTCGTTGAAGTTGTCTTCCGAAGCGAAAGTGCTTCCGGCCAAAAGAAGGATGAATAGGAGTTTTCGCATAGTGCGAAAAAAATATAAAAATCTTACAGGCCTGTCTTGTATAAATTAGTGTTTGACTAGAAAGTTTTGTCTTAATCACAACGTATTGCATTTTTTGACATGGTGACAAAAAAAGACCCGCTTTTTCAAGCGAGTCTTTTTTCAGTGGAGCTAAGGAGAGTCGAACTCCTGACCTCCTGCATGCCATGCAGGCGCTCTACCAACTGAGCTATAACCCCGAAAGGTGAGCCAAATAGAGAAAATTATTTGGCCCTTGTCAAGGGGGAGATTGAAAAATTTGAAAAAATTTTTCAATCTAGGGGTTAGAGGCTAGAGGTTAGGGGCTAGAGTGAACAATCCCTAGATCCTAGCCCCTAGATCCTTGTCCCTTCCTTACGCCTTTTCGATTGTCACGGATTCGATAATCACGTCGTCGAAGGGACGGTCCATTCGGTCCGTCTTGACGCCTGCGATTTCGTCGAGGACTTCGAAGCCTTCGTAGAGCTGGCCGAACACGGAGTAGCCGTCAGCCGGGCCGGGGCCGCACTGGTCGTGGTCGAGGAAGTGCACGTTGTCGCCGTGGAC
This sequence comes from Fibrobacter sp., assembly GCA_017412605.1. Taxonomy (GTDB): domain Bacteria; phylum Fibrobacterota; class Fibrobacteria; order Fibrobacterales; family Fibrobacteraceae; genus Fibrobacter. The sequence goes on from JAFPWY010000010.1 coordinate 3,791, forward strand.
AATGAAGAACTGGCTGCCGATGGAGTTCGGCATGGCCGTCTTTGCCCAGCTGAGGGCGCCGCGCATGTGGGTGAGGCACGGGTCGTACTTGTCGCCGATGGTCGTGCCCGGGCCCTTGGCGGAGTGTCCACCTGTGCCGTTCCTGCGGGTGAAGTCACCACCCTGGATCATGAATCCGCTGATGATGCGGTGGAAGGGGGCTCCGTCGTACTTGCCCTGCTTTGCAAGTTCAATGAAGTTTGTGGCGCATTCGCCCACACGGTCTTCGAAGAGGCGGAGCTTCATCGTGCCGTGGTTGGTTTTCATGATGGCGATGGTCTCGCCGGCCTGGGGCTTGTCGAGCTGGTTGAACATGGGAACTCCTATAGCTATGAGGAATGAGGTCGTTGCGCTCTGAGGTAAGAGGTGGAATACCTGTAAAGCGTAACAGGATTTATTGCTCATATATATAAAAAATGGGGGTGATTTACTCTTTTTTCAGAGTAAAAAGGACCAGAAAAAACTAATTTCTAGGTGATAAACTCAAAACTCGCGGAGCGAGTGACCTCATCCCTCAGAGGGAGCGAAGCGACCGCGCTGATACCTATATGAAAGACAACTGCAAACGTATTCAGGAACTGCTTTCGGCGCAGGCCATGGAATTCGCCCTGGACGAAATGGCCGCAAAGATTGCAAAAATGCATCCGTCGGCCGAGAACTTGATTGTGCTGGGCATGGCGAGCCGCGGAATTCCGCTGGCGAAAAAATTGACAGAACGTCTCTCCCAAAAGTTTGGCAAGCAAATCGAGATGGGAAGCCTCGACGCGACGTTCTACCGTGACGACTTCCATTACCGCAAGACGGTAGGCTCCACCGAGATGCGCTTTACCGAGATGCCCGCCTCCGTGGAAGGCAAGACGGTCATCCTCGTGGACGATGTGCTCTACACGGGCCGCTCGGTGCGTGCCGCCATGCAGGCCATCCTCGACCTCGGTCGCCCTGCCGCCATCCGCCTGTGCGTGCTGGTGGACCGCGGACACCGCGAACTGCCCATCGCGCCCGACTGCGTTGGTCTGACCGTTGAGACGGCTCGCAACCAGGAAGTCCGCGTGATGATTGAACCTATTGACAATGAAAATTCAGTATATCTCGTAGAAGTGGAGGCTTAGCTTGAGCGCCTTGGAGATTAAACACTTGTTCGGGCTGCGCGGAGTATCGAAACACGACATCCGCCTGATTCTCGACAACGCAAAACAATTCCGCGAAATTTTGGAACGCCCCGTGAAGAAGGTCCCGAGCCTGCGCGGCATGACGGTGGTGAACTTGTTCTTCGAGAACAGCACCCGCACCCGCACGAGTTTCGAACTCGCCGAGAAGCGCCTTTCGGCAGACACGGTGAATTTCACGAGCAGCAATTCGAGCGTGAAGAAGGGCGAAACCCTCGTCGATACGCTCCGCAACATCGAGGCGATGAAGATCGACATCGTGGTCGTCCGCCACAAGGGGACCGGCGTGCCGAAGTTCCTCGCCGACAATAGCGATGCGATTATCGTGAATGCGGGCGACGGGGCACACGAGCACCCTACACAGGCGCTGCTCGACATGCTCACCATCGAAGAAAAACTTGGAACGCTCGAAGGCAAGAACGTGACCATCGTGGGCGACATCCGCCACAGCCGCGTGGCCCGCAGTAACCTCTGGGGCATGACGACGATGGGTGCGCACGTGACGCTCTGCGGACCGAGCACTCTGGTCCCGCGCAATACCGAACTCATGGACAAGGTAACGTGGGAATCCGACGTGAAGAAGGCTGTGAAGGACGCCGATGCCATCATCGCGCTGCGTCTGCAAAAAGAGCGCATGGACGATGCGCTTCTCCCGAGCATGCGCGAATACCGCAACACCTTCGGCATTACCCACGAACTGCTTGAGTGCGCCAAGGACAAGGTGCTAATCATGCATCCGGGTCCGATTAACCGCGGCGTGGAACTGGACAGCGAAATCGCCGACGGCGACAATTCGGTTATTCTGAACCAGGTGACGAACGGCGTCGCCGTGCGTATGGCGGTACTCTATCTTTTGGCAGGAGGTCGTGCCAATGCGTAATCTTGTTTTGAATAACGTGCGTCCGTTCGTGAACGGCAAGTTTGACAATCCGACGAAGATGTGCCTTGTAGATGGTGCTTGGGCCGACAGCGCTCCCGAGGGTACTCAGGAATTCGACGCGAAGGGCTCCCTTGCCATTCCTGCACTCTTCGGCCTTGGCCTCGATTTCAAGGAACCACTCCGCGACGATATTTACACCTTCAAGGACGGCGTGGATGCGATGCGCCGTGGCGGTTTCTATGGTGGACTTTACGAGAGCTGCGCCAACGCGATTGACGATTCCTTGAAGCTGTCGGCAATCCAGCAGATCAGTGCGAAGTACGGTCTTTCGATTGCGTTCCTTGGCGCCTTCAGCAATGGCTACCAGTGCAAGGACCTTTCCGAGATGGTCGAACTTGCGCAGAGCGGTGCCATCGGTTTTGGCGACGGCAATCAGGACTGCTCGCGCTCCAGGTTCCTGCGCCTTGCAATGGAGTACGGCTCCATGACGGGCAAGCGCTTCTTCTTCATGCCGCTCGACGATTCCTTGCGCCATCACGGTCTTGTTCATGAAGGCTGCTACGCCGATACGCTCGGCATGAAGGCGATTCCGCGTGTGGCCGAAACGATTGCCGCATTCAGGATTCTCGAGATGGCTCGGTTCCTCAAGGTGCCGGTGCATTTCAAACAAGTTAGCTGTGGCGAGACGCTTCGCCTTATCGAGGACGCCCGCAAGATTGGCGTTGACGTCACTTGCGATGTCGACATTTACCATTTGCTCTTCGATGACAGCTGCCTGTTCAACCTGGACAGCAATTACAACGTGCCCATGCCGTTCCGCTCTGCCGAAGACCGCGAGGCCTTGTGGAAGGGACTCGAGTCCGGTGTGGTGAACGCCATCAGCATTAACCACGACCCCGTGCTCAGGCAGGACAAGGAAGTGAATTTCGAGGATGCGGTGCCGGGAGCGATTTCCCTGGAAGTCGCGCTCCCCGCGCTCTGGAAATCGCTCTGCGGGCGGCTGTCCGCCGCACGCGCGGTGGAACTGCTTTCCACCGCCCCGGCACAGCTTGCCGGAGTTGCTCCGGCTGAAATCCGCAAGGGTTCGGCTGCAAACCTGGTTCTCTTGGACCCGGACACTCCGACGGAGGTGACTCCGTCCATGTTCGCCGGTCAGGTGCGCAACTGCCCGCTACTGGGGCAAAAGCTCCCGAGCAAAATCCTCGGGACATATTTGGGCGGTCTTTGGACCGAGGTCTAGCCTATGATCCATCCCTTGTACCTGCTTTGGGTTGGCGGCATCATCGCGATGTTCCTCGGACTTCTTGTGCTGGTGGAAACCCAGCGCATCTATTACCGTAGGCAGAACGAGAAGATGTTCGGAACGGAGGATTTCGACTTGAAAATCCGCGAGTTCCAGTTCACGCCCAAGGAGGTACGCACCCTGGAAAAGCTTGTCCGCACGTCGCATTTCGAGAACAAGGACGCGGTTCTCAACTCCGCCGATTTGTTCGAACATGCGGTCGGGGACTTCTACGATTTTCGTAATGTCTTTGATGTGCGAGATGAAACGCTCGCAGCGGTGGCTTCGCTCCGGGACAAGATGGGGTACACGGGCAAAAATCCGGTCGTGTCAATTAGTTCTTCTAGACAGTTCGAGGTGGGGGACCGCGTGGACCTGCTGCTGGAGAACGGTCGCACGGTCAAGCGTTCATCCATCCAGTGGCGTACGGAAAAGGAATGGGCGCTCGCTTATGACGGGAGCTGTGGTCCTGGGGCGCAACTTATTGGGCAGACAGTCTATATCCGCTGGACTCGTCCTGGGGATGCCGTCTACTCGATGAAATTGCCGATTCGCTCGTTTAAGAACGACAATTTGATATTCCTGCATACGATGAAACTGGGCAAGCAGCAGCTGCGCCGCTGGGTTCGTGAAGAAGTGCGCTTTCCTGTGGAGGCAACCTTGCATGACGGTTCGCTTTGTCACGGAGTCCTGTATGACCTTTCTGCAGGCGGTATCTTGTTAGGGATCCCGGTAGAAATCCCGGGCGGTGAGCATATCCGCATCCGTTTTGAGCTTCCGAGTTTTGGCGTAGAGGATGTCGAAATTGAGATTTTGCGCAATTTGGGCAAGAAAAATCCAGATTTCCCCGATTATTATTCTCTTACGGCTTCCTTCGCCGGGGCCTTCGGCTGGACCCAGGAAAGGGTCCTACAATACATATTCGAGGTCCACAAGACCCGAAAAGCCTCCGAAATGGACGCCGAAAATGCCTAAGTAGTTAATTTTCAATGAGTTAGATTGATTTTCACTTGACATTTGGCCTATATAAAGGTAGAATTTAGATAGTATTGTTTGCGATCGGAGTTTATTTTGGCTTTAGGATTGATTTCACGAATCCGCGGCGAACGCGAAACAGTTGGCATTGATGTTGGTCACTACAGCATCAAGTATGTCAAGGTGTTCCACAATCACCGCGGTGGAAAGATTGTCACGGATGCGGACTTGGAACGCGTCCCGGACGGTGCCATCATCAATGGTGAAATACAGCGTCGCGAAAGTGATGGTGGATCGGGTAAGGACGGCTACGAACAGCTCAGCGAAGCGATTTCCAAGCTCCTGCTGCGTCACCCGATTGATTCAACATCCGATGTTGTCGTTTCCGTGAATTGCGGAGCCGGTGCAGGTGGTGTCCTCGTGGACCGACTTGCGGTGAAGGTCCCCCGTGGTGGAAACGAAGCTGCCATAATTCTCCAGACCTGCCAGAGCCGTCCGCCCTTCGATGACCAGGACAACGTTCTGGACTACGAGGTCGTGTCTCGTGAAGGGGACGAGGTAAGGGTCAACGTGGTTGCCGCAAAAAATGCGCTCCTTGACTCCTGGGCCCAGTTCTTCAAGATGAAGTCTCTTAATTTGTCTGCAATAGACGTTGATATTTTTGGCATTGTGAACGCCTATATGGCTACTGTCGGTGATGCGGATGCCGCTGCGACCACTGCCATTTTCAATATTGGCGCAAAGAAGATGAGCGTTGCCTTTATCCAGCATGGCCAATTCCATTCCATGCGTGCGATGACCGGTGGCTCGCTGGATATGGTGGAGTCCAAGCTCTGCATGCACTTGGGTATTGATATTGACAAGTGCCACGAAATTTTTGAAAAAGGGGACCTCTCTATAGTTGACGGGTTCTCCGAGGCCGATGTGGAATCTGCCCTGCAACTTGCCTTCGAAGATTTGATGGCTCAGGTGGAATTCGGTATTCGTTACTTCTCTACTGCCGAAGATTCCGAACCCCTGACCAAGATCCTCTTGGGCGGCGGTGGCGCCTGCATCCCCGGACTCAAGGCCTATATCGCCGAGCGTACCGGCATCGAGACCGATACGGTCAATCCGTTCCGTTATGTGGAATGTGATTCCAAGGTCTTCGGCGAAAGCGGATTGTCGCTTGCCTTGTCCAACATTTACGCCCCTGCTTTGGGCTTAGCGATGAGGAAGTTCTAATGGCGGCGAAAAAGGATTTTGCGAAAAAATCGCTCTGCATCTCGATAAATCTATTGCCTCCTGAGTATCGTAAGACTCAGAAGGATTTGTCGTGGATTACGGATCGTCGTATTATTTGGCCTACGATCGCTCTTATTGCGGCGCTTGTTGGCGTATATATGTTGAATGCGTTTACCGTGGATACCATTACCGATTTGAATTCTGAATTGGAAAGGGTCCGTGCCGAGGTTGAACGCGAACGTCCGCTTCTGACCAAGATTAGCGATCTCGAACAGAAACGCAGTGTAATCAACACGAAGATTAACGCTCTGAAGTCTATCCAGGTTAGTAAGAAGCGCTGGGTGATTTTGTTCGAAAACGTTTCGTCTGTCTTGCCGCCGAATATGTGGCTTACCAGCATTTCCCAGCTCGGTGAAAACGAATTGGAAATGAAGGGTGCAACTTTTGATTTCTCTGAAGTTGCTGAATACATGGTCAAGCTCGAAAAGCAGGTCAGCGTCGACAAGGTTTCCCTGGTGACTATCACGACCACGAAAGTGGACGGTGAAGAAGCCTACAACTTTACAATAAAGGTCGTCCTAAAACAGGATCTCGGCCTTGCGGAGGGTTGATCATGGGTAATATCGATTGGAAAGACAAAAAGAACATATACGCGATTGTCGTAGTACTTTTGATTTTGGCTGGCGCCTACTGCGTGTATACTTATATATGGGACCCGTTCGTGCAGGAACGCGAGAAGGTCGAACGTGACCTTTCGTCTGCCCAGGCGGAACTTGACAAGATTAATGCCCAGAAACTTCGCCTTGCCGAATTGGAAGTCCAGTTGGTACAGGCCGAGAAGGATTTCGAAAAGCTGAAGGAAATGTTCCCGGAAGAGGAAAAGGTGCCGCTGCGCCTGCAGGACCTCTATGCCGTTCTCCGTGCTTCCGGTGTGCAAATCCAGAAGTTCAATCCCGAAGGTCGCTCCGAAAGGGAACACTACATCGAAAACCGCTATTCTATTGCCGTCAACTCCGGCTACCACATGCTGGGTTACTTGTTTGCCGAAATCGCCAACTTCAATTATCCTACGGCCATCACCAACTTGAGGCTGAACCGTTATTCGGGAATTGCGCAGGAAATGCAGAAGGCGGAAACTCATGGATGGACTCCTATCACCATGTCGGTGACGTTTAACCTGACCACCTACACTTCAAAGCAGGTTGGTAAATGATGAATAGCAAGATCCTCATGATGCTTTTGAGCACGGCCATCGCTTGCAGCGCTGCGACGATTAAGGACGTGAAGCTCGGTTGTGCTGCGGACGGCTGCGGACTCAGGTTCCAGTTTACCGGCACCGATGACCTCCCTTCGTTCTTCCAGAAGTACAATGCTGCCGCCAAGACGCTTACCCTGGGATTCTCGGAATCCAAGTTTGCATTGGGTGAGGGCAGTTACGAGGTGGAAGGCGCTTCGCAGTATGTCCGTTCTATGCGGGTGTTCCGCGAGAATTTCCGCGGTATGGATTTCCTCAAGATCGAACTGGCTGTGGGCCCGGCTATTACGGGTGACAAGAACGAAATTGCTCTTGAAAAGTCTGACTTCATTTTGAAGGTTCCTGGCGCAAAGGAAAAGGGCTGGACGCTTTCCAAACTGTACGCTTCCAAGAAGAAGGAAGCCGAAAAGGCCGCTCTTGAAGAGAAGAAGGCCGCTGCCCAGGCTGCCGCCGAAGAGAAGAAGGCTGCCGAAAAGCAGGCTCAGCTTGACAAGAAGGAAGCCGCAAGGTTGGCTGCCGAAGAAAAGAAGGCCGCCGCGCAGGCTGCTGCTGAAGAAAAGAAGCGTTTGGCTGAAGAGAAAAAGGCCGCCGAGAGAGCTCTCATCGAAGAGAAGAAGCGTCTCGCTGAAGAGAAGAAGGCTGCCCAAAAGCAGGCTCTGCTTGACAAGAAGGCCGCTGCTGAAGAAGAAAAGAGAATTGCTGAAGAACAGAAAAAACTGGACAAGGCTATCAAGGAAGGTGGTGCTGTTTCCGCATTGCTTCCTGGCATTAAGGAAATGACGGTCTTGATTGGCTCCGGCATGGAACAGTTCCGTCTAGCCACCGATTCTCCGATTGGCATTAGCCGCATAGCGGGTCCGGGCAAGACGGGTGTCATTACGGTTGCTATCGAAGGCCCGCAGAAATCTCCCGTGTTCAAGATTGGTTCCAGCTCGCTGGTGAAGTCGGTGGGCTGGGGTGCCACAGGTCTCCAGATCCAGCTGCAGTCGGGTGCAAACCCGGTAATGCTGGTGCAGGAAGGCGCCCTGATATTGCAGGCTGCCGAGTCGTCCTTGAAGAAGGATGGGTTCGTGTTCTGGACCGCTCGTCCGGATGGAATCTACACTCGTAACTGGGTGAAGCCTTCCGATGAAAAGCGCTCGTTCGACAAGTTTGTAGATGGCTATGAGCCGGGCAGCAAGAAAATCGTTTCCGGTGCCCAGACATTCCACCTGCGTCCGGTTGTCCGCGAACTCATCGTGGTTGCCGATGAAACGGAATTCTACACGGCTCCCAACGAGAATGCACAGGTCGTGAAGCGCCTTGTATTTGGCGACCGCCTCGTGAGCCTTGACCTGGTCGGCCTCTATCGCAAGGTGCAGTTCGATAACCGTGTGGGTTATGTGAACCGTCGCGCTGTGAGCTTCTATGATGAACTGTCCTCTGTGCAGATTGAACTCTTGAAGCAGGTTGACAAGGAACGTGGCGAAATCTTGCAGGAAGGTGGTACCACGAGCGGCAGCATGCTCGAGTCCCTTTACGAAGATCGCATTATTTATAGCTCCTTCGGTCGTCGCGACCCGTTTGTCGAAATCAAGGGTCTCGTCGAGGAAGGTATCAATATCGACCAGGTCGAACTGGTGGGTATCATTTGGGAATCCGAAGTGCCGATGGCTATTCTTGTTGAATCCAAGAATCCTTCCATCTCTTACACCATCAAGGAAGGCGACAAGATTCTCAATGGCAAAGTTCTTAAAATTACACAAACAGATGTGCTCTTCCTCATTCAAGAATTTGGTGTGAGCCGTCGCTACTCTATGGGTCTTCCCGATAAATTTGGGGGTCAAAAGTGAAAAAACTGACGAAAATACTGACGGTTCTTCTTCTGGCGGCTGGTATGTGCATGACCGCCTGGGCGGCCCCTGCCGAAGGGTCGATGGCTCCCAACAAGAAACTGTATGATTTCAATTTTGTCGACATGGACTACGAGGCGGTCTTCCGCTCCGTATCGGTGATTGCTGGCGTGGACATTTTGATCGCTCCCGATGTGAAGGGTAAGATGAGCCTCAAGGTGACCAAGAAAACGTGGCAGGAAACTCTCGATATTATTTGCGAATTGAATGACCTGACTTGGCTCATCCAGGACAAGTACATCACGATCCAGAGACTGGCGACCTACCAGGCAAAGCAGAAGAAGATTGCCGAAGAGGAAAGCCAGGCCGAGCAGAATGCTCCGCTGGTTCGTAAGAACTTCCAGGTGAACCATGCCGAGGCAAACGAACTGGTCAAGGTGCTCGAAAGCATGAAGTCCGGTCGTGGCCGCATCACCGTGGTCGAACGTACCAACTCCATCATCGTGTACGATACCGAAGCTCGCATCGAGCAGATGACCCATGCGCTTGACGAACTTGACGTCGAAACCCTGCAGATCATGATTACGGCTAAGCTTGTCGTCGTGAACAGCGAACTGGCCCGCGAACTGGGCGTCGACTGGACTGCGACCATGGGCTCCACGGCACTCACTCCGGGTGTTGCCGGTACGCCGACGGGCTCCGATGTTGGATCTACTAGGACGAGTGCTGCCATCCAGTCCTTCCCGAACAAGGGCGTGACTCCGGCAGTCACAAATGCTTCTACCGCCATTACGACCAGCGTTCTGGATAACCACCTCCAGCTGGCCATTACCAACCTGATGGGTGACGCTTCTACAGAAGTGCTTGCCAGCCCGCAGGTCTCCACCTTGGACAACACCGAAGCTTTGGTGTTCATGGGTGACAAGGTTTCCATCCGCGTGATTGACGATAGCGGCGAATCTTCTACGCAGCTCGTCGAAACGGGTATCAAGCTGACGGTGACCCCGCACGTTTCCGGTGACAACCGCATCCTCCTGGATCTCCATCCGGAAAACAACTCCTATGACTACGACTCCAAGGGCGAAATCGTCATCAGTACGCAGGAAGCCAAGACGAAGGTCGTGGTGGCCGACGGTGAGACTGTCGTGATCGGTGGTCTGACCCGTAACGAAGCCCAGGAATCCGAAAGCGGCATCCCGTTCCTCAAGGATATTCCTATCCTCGGCAACCTCTTCAAGTACACCAAGAAGTCCGTTGCCAAGAAGGACCTCGTGATCTTCGTGACCCCGAGAATCATCCGCAACTACATCGGCAATGTCGACCTTTCCGAACCGACCCAGGAAATTTCTGGCCAGAAGACGTCGAACAATTCCTCTAAGCCGGAACCGGTACCTGCTGGCGCCGTAGACCCGGCTCCGGCACCTGCCGCTGAACCTGTTGCCGAAGCTCCCGAAGCGGCTCCCGTTCAGGCTGAACCCGAAGTGATGACCGAAGAAGTCGTCGAAGAGACTGTGGAAGAAGCTCCTGCCGCTCCCGAAGCTCCTGCTCCCGAAGCTGCCGAAGGCGACTGGCAGTAAGCAACAAGTGATAAAATTTAGAAGAGCCCTGTGGGGCTCTTTTTTTGTAGACCATTACGAGAAGGATTAACTGTAACAGAGCTTTTTATATGTCAGAACAATTTTTGACGCGTGAATCTTTGGTGGAGTTCTTCGGGGAAGAGGAATTCCAGAAACTGTGCAATCACGAGGCGGGGCATGCCTTGGTGGCGTTCCTGTTCAAGCGCCCGTTGGATTACGTGAAAATGGACCGCTCCAAGGAACGTCCGGGAATTACGCATATCGCGGGCAGCGAACTCGAAGGCGACGCACATATCGCTATGGCGGGCCATCTGGCGGAATTCCTGATTCGTCATGGCTTCAAGTGCGACCTCGATACCGTCATGAAGAACCTGCCGATGGAACTCTACAAAAGCGATGCGGACTACCAGCGTTTTCAGGCGGCATGCTATTATTTCCAGTTGGCAGAGACGAACGTGGTTGAGCAGGACTACAATATCCTGATGGCCTGCCAGAGGCAACTTTGCGAAATTGCAAAAGCGCTAAACGAGCGGGTGTATTTGTCCCGCGATGAAATTGAGAAAATCGTGAAAGGTGCCTAGCGCACTACTAATGCAGCGAGTGCGAGTTCCTGGCTTGTGCGGGTGCTGCACTTGCCGCTCTTGATTTCGTAGTCGAGGTCGGCGAGCCTGCGCAGAACGCGGCAGAGGAGCGGTTTGCCCCAGCGGCGCGCATTTTCGGGCGCCTTGCCTTTGACGTTGAAGATGAAGTCGTTCTTGCCGAGCTTTGCTGCGATGTCCTTGGGGCCCATGCCCTTGGCGAGCAGCGATGCGGTGTTGAGCAAATCCAGCGTGTAGCTGTAGAGCGATGCGACAATCTGGACGGCGTTCACGCCGTTGTTGAGCATCTCGTTGAGCTTGCGCGTGTATTCCTTGGCATTGCGTTGCCCGAAGGATTCCTGGATTTCGTAGGCGATGAGTTCGCGCTGCGGGACGACCATGGTTTTCACGAGGTCGAGCGTGATTTTCGGTGCGTCTGGTGCGAAGAGCAGGATCTTTTCCACTTCCTCGCACACGAGCTTTGTGTCGGTCCCGAGAGCTTCGGCAAGGTAGTTGCTTGCTGCCGGGTCGATTGGCTTCTTGAAGTGGCCGGGAATCACCGAAGATATCCATTCGGCCATTTTATACTGCCTGGGGACATCGAATTTCTCGATTTCGGCAGCCTTCTTGAGCGCCTTGTACAGTTCCGTCGTGGCGGCCAGTTTTTCGAAGTCGAACAGCAACTTGCAATCCGGCGAGGTCGAGAGCCACTTTGCGAGGCTCTTGCAGTCGTCGGCTTTGAGGGCTTCGGCCTTGCGCACGACAATGGCCTGCTCCGGGGCGAACATGGATACCGAGCCGCACGATTCGATGACGATGTCGGCTACGGAGGCAATGTTTGTGTCCGTGGCGTACAGAATCTGCTTGGCCAGGGGGTCGTTTTTCCGGTCACCCAAGGAATCGGACAGGAACTTCTCTATCCGCTGGTCCTTGAGAAACTGGTCGTCTCCGATGAGCGCTACAATCATGGAATTGTATTACTTGAAGTCGATGATTTCGAACTTGTTGACACCCTTCGGGGTCGTGACTTCGACGGTATCGCCGCGCTTCTTGCCCATGAGGGCCGCCCCGATGGGGCTCTTGAAACTGATTTTGCCATTCAGGGCGTCGACGCTTTCGGGGGAGACGAGCTGGTAGACGACGTCACGCTTGGTCTTGATGTTCTTGACGGTGACGGTCGCTCCGAACTTGATGGTGTCGGAGGTGGCGTCAAAGGCGACGACTTCGGCGCGGGCGAGCTGGTCCTGCAACTTGGGCAGTTCCACGTTATCGATGGCGGCGAGACGTTCCTTGGCCGCATGGTATTCTGCGTTTTCGCTTAAATCGCCTTGTGCACGGGCGTCAATGAGTTCTTGCAGGACGCGGGGGCGTTCTACATTTTTTAAATTATTGAGGTCCTTGACGAGCTGGTCATAGGCATCTTGTGTAAACGGGATCTTCTTTTCCATGCTCTACAAGGTAAAAATTTATCGGGCTTTTGTTTTGCCCCCAATGATGAAGATGGCTTCTTTTTAGGAGATGGTATGTACAATATCTTGGAAAAAGGCGGTGTCTGTTCCCCGAAGGGATTCACCGCGGCTGGAATCTGCGCTGGCATCAAGGCTAGCGGAAACGCCGACATGGCGCTCCTCAGGAGCGAGAAGGCCGCACGCTGCTTTGCGGTCTTTACGACGAACAAGGTGAAGGCGGCTCCGGTCCTGTACGACAAGGCTGCGCTTGAACATGCCCACTTTGCGACGGCCGTTGTCGTGAACAGCGGTAACGCGAACGCTTGTACTGGCGAACAGGGTTACAAGGATGCCGAACGCATGGCGACCCTCACCGAAGAAGCCTTGAATCTCGCCCCGAAGAGCGTGCTCGTTTGCAGCACCGGTGTGATTGGTCACCTGATGCCGATGGACAAGATTGAAGCGGGCATTCCGAAACTCGTGGAAAAGCTCCACGCCGACGCTTCCGAAGAATTCGGCCGCGCCATCCTCACGACGGACTTGGCACTTAAGAGCCATGCCGTGGAAATCCACACCGAGAAGGGCGTGGTGACAATCGGCGGCGCCTGCAAGGGTTCGGGCATGATCCACCCGAACATGGCGACGATGCTCGCCTTCATTACGACTGACATTTCTCTCCCCATCGACTTTTTCGCAGAGTTCCGTGCCGACATCGCCGACTCCTTCAATGCGATTACCGTCGACGGTGACACCAGCACCAACGACACCTGCATCCTGCTTGCAAACGGCATGAGCGGACTCCGCTACGAAGACCTGAGCCTTAGCGAACAGGGTGAATTCCGTGCAGCACTCATGCTCATCATGCAGAGCCTCGCGAAGGATATCGTGCGCGACGGTGAAGGTGCTACCAAGCTTATCGAACTGCGCATCGAGAAGGCCGAAAGCCACGAAGAAGCGCTTCGCATGGCCCGCTTTATCGGTACGTCCAACCTTGCGAAGTGCGCCATGTTCGGCGAAGACCCGAACTGGGGCCGTATCCTCAGCAGTGCCGGTTCCAGCGGTTGCAACATGGTGGCCGAACATACCGACCTGTACTTTGGCGATGTCAAGGTGCTCGAAGGCGGGCGCCCCATCCAGCTTGACGAAGCCCAGATGGCAGCCTTGCATGCCGTGGTCCGTCAGCGTGAGTACAAAGTAACGCTCGTGCTCAACATCGGCCAGGCATCTGCAAGCGCATTCACTTGCGACTTGAGCTATGGCTACGTGAAGATCAACGCGGAATATACGACGTAGAGCTTTGAGGCATGAGGTCGGGCCTTGCGGCCCTTTGAGGTCGCTTCGCTCTGAGTAAAAATAAGGCCCCCGGTTTTACACCGGGGGCTTTGTTAGTTATACCAGCTAAAAGTTAATCTTTCAGGCAGCGGAGGCTGGCGCCGAATTCGGGATTGAACTTCTCGAACTTGGCGGTGTTCTTGTTCGTGACGAACGTGAGGACTTCGCCTTCGCTTGTCCAGAAGTAGGCCTTCTGTCCGGCTTCTTCGAGTTTGCGTTCCTTGAGCGGCACGTCGCTCTTGGCGAAATGCGCACCGCCGGCCTTGGCGCCGAATCCGAATTCATCCTTGCCGTTGCCGCGTTCGGCGGTTCCCTTGATGGGGTCCCAGCCGTAGCCGGCTTTCAACTTCATGCCGGGTTCCTTACCGGCGAAGTCAAGCAAAACTTGCCATTCTTCCTTGCTCGGCATGTGGAATCCGTCGGGGCATGCCTTCTGGGCGTTTTCGAAGTCGTAGAGACGGCCCCAGTGGTTGCACTGGTAGCAGAGCGATCCGCTTGCCGTCGCGTAGTTGATGTTCTCGGCGGTCCAGAGCTGCGTGCCGATGCGCACCCATTCGTAGGCGTAGCCGTCGCGCGGGTCCTTGTAGCTGCCGCTGGTGGCTGGCTCGCCGTTTTCGTCCATGTACTTGCCGAACTCTATTTGCTTGTTCTGCTTGTAGAGCGCGCTGGAGGCGAGTTTCCCGTTTTTGTGGTAGCGGTTGACGGTGCCTTCGATGTAGCCGTTCTCGTAGGGGAATTCGGCTTGCAGCGTGCCGTCTTCGTAGTATTCCTTTGTCAATCCCTGGCGACGGTCGGCTTCGTAGTTCGTTTCGCGCTTGAGAACGCCGCTTTCGTAGTATTCTTTTTCGATGCCCTGCTTCTTGTCCTTGACGTACGTGGTCTCGAAGCGGACGGCGCCACTCGGGAACTTTTCGACGCGGACTTCTTCGCAGCCGGTCAGTGCAAGAATGGCCGCTAAAGCCAATCCCGGAAGTACGATTCTTTTATCCATAGTTAACTCCTTTATATGGAATATAGCAAACAAGGGAATGTGCTAAATTTCGATTTTCCCGGTGGCGGCCAGCAAACCGATGAGGTAGAGCATGCCGTCGTAGTACCGCCAGAAGCGGATGGGCACGGCTAGGTTCGCAAGGTCGGCCACGAAGGGCTCGACAAGCGGGCTCCCGACCGGCAATACCTGTGCGCTCGCCGCATTCATGGCGATGAGGCCCGGAGTCGCGTTGCGGCCTTGGCGCGGGTACGGGGAACCGTCGACGGCGTAGTCCGAGAGGTAAGGCCTGCGGTCGTTGAAATAATGCAGTTGGCGGGTGCAGATTTCGCGTTCGGCCTCGTCCGTGTGGAACAGGGCGTAATCGAGGCTCAGGTTGAGCGCTACGCGCCATGCGTCGCCGCTAAAGTTGTCGCTCTCGGGGAACCAGGGCATGGCCTTGGGCGTGCCGTCGTATTCGGAGTAGTCCGGGAAGAGCGCCGTAATGGGGTGGGCCGCCTTTTTCAGGTATTCAAGGCTGCATGCTGCGACATCGAGCCAGGTGTTGTCACCGGTTGCTTCTGCGAAGGCGCGGTAGAAGGCAAGCGTATGGTAGCTCGGGTCGGTGAAGTCGTTGCCGAGGACCGGGGAGAACTTGACCAGTTTCCGTTCGGGGTCGATCATCGGGCCCACGAGTTCGTTGACCGGCTTGTACTTGATGTCGTTGATGAGCTTGAGGGCGTCGTCGAAATAGTCGGGGCGGTTGAACCGCTTTGCCGCGATGAGGAGCGCCATGGCGAAGTATTCCTCGCCGTCCGGTGCGGCACCCGGGTCCATCATGGTAAATTCGGTGGTGGAAACTTGCCAAGAGAAGTAGCCCTTGTGCGGGCCATCGGAGTTGTACAGGTACCTGCGAGAGAAGTTCCAAAGTTTCTGGAACATTTCGGGGTGGTCTGTCAAAGCCGTTATGAACATCCCGTAGCTCATGCCCTCGGACCGGATATCGTCGTGACCAATGTCGATAATGTACGACATGTCGTTGGAGGCGTCGAAACAGACTCGCTCGTCGACGGGGTCGCCTTCAAAAAGTTGACGATAAGCATTGTGAATGAGCTGGTCACCAAAGTTTGGACCATAGCCCGATTCAATAAAAAGGTCGCGGGGTTTAAAACGTTGTTGCATAGTGTGAATATATATATTCAATGGGTGCGGGAACGCGTGTAAGGTAAAAAGACGTTTAATAATACCCTGTGTAATAAAAAAATATACAAAGAACGGGCAAAAAAGGGGCAAATGCAAAAGGCCGGCGATGATGCCGGCCTTTCGAGTGGAGATAGTGGGAGTCGAACCCATGACCTACAGATTGCGAACCTGTCGCTCTACCAACTGAGCTATATCCCCATTGAGCGAAGCAAATATACGAAATTCGCCTCGTTCCGTCAAGCGAAATTCTCCTAAAAGGGAAATCCCGCCATTTCGTTATGGCGGGATTCAGGATGGAAAAGATGATATGGGTTACTTGCCATATTCCAAGAGAGCGTCCTTCAAATGAAGGATGCTCTCTTGAGAAAATCATCAAAAATGTGTCTTTCCGTATTAGAAAAGCGGATCGATGTATGATTTAACGACATCGCGAGCGGTATCACCTACAAGATTGTAGGCGGAGGAGGCTATGAGAGTGTCATTTTGGAATACCATCATGTGCTTGGCTACTGAAGCGAGCCCATTTGCTTTAGTTCTCCACTGGGCATCATCGCCATCACCGTTGTTTATGTGATCTGTTGAAAAGCCTTCAAAGTCACTTTGGAATGTGGCGTCGCAAGAAACAATGTCGTATTGACGTGTCTTGTAATTGAATGTGCGGTATCCGCAGTCCCTGACCATTCTTCCGACAACGCGAACGTAATTAGCGAGGACGGGGTAGTATATCATGTGGCCCATGTAGCTTACATAGTGAAGAGCCCATGTTTCGTGGAATGCTGTTCGCCATTTGTAAGTGTTGGGGTTGCTTTCGTCAATAATACGAGTGCGTCCAACAAGGCGGCTCAGCGCCTTTGTATAAAAGACAACGGAATCAATGTCGTTGTCGTTGGAGACGAATTTTCTTGCGAGGTTTTTTGAATCGCCCGCATAGATACAGTCATTGAACAACTTTTCGTCATCGAGGAATACTTCGCCGGATTCGCTCACGACTTTGTCGTAATCTGCGTTGATGGCGAGAAGTTCCGTTGTGCAAACGTAATCAGCGGGTCTTGGGACGGACTTATCGTAATTGGCGTCTTCGTTGAGCCTCTTAATGTAGGATTCCTCCAATTCGGAGTAGGCGTTGATATCTTTGACCACCAAGGTTTTTCGGTCAAGATTTTGCGGGACGGTCTCCTTTGTGGTCGGATCAATGGTGAGGCGCTGGCCGTCATCGCTGAAAAGGAATATCGGATATTCAAGGCCGGTACTTGTATTTGTTGATGCGGCCTGATTGTCAATGGATTGGAGTGTGGATTCGTTGCTGCAAGCGGCAAATAGCGCTGCAGTACCGAGGATAGAAATAAGGTGCTTGTTCATTAGAACTCCTTTGTATGTTTGGTTTTGTTTGCTGTTGTGTGATATTCTACTTGAATTGTGTTGCGTTGGATGACTTGATGTACTACAAGGAATCTTTTTTGTGATACGTTGAATGCTTTATGCGGGCTTTTTGCGGATGTTTTGTTGAAACTTGCTCAAATGTTTACTATTTTTGGGGCATGACCAAATCCATCGAGATACGCGACGCGCACGAACATAACCTTAGGCATGTGAATCTTTCCATTCCACGCGATTCCATCGTGGTGGTGACCGGCGTTTCCGGTTCGGGCAAGTCTAGTCTCGCATTCGATACGGTGTTCCAGGAAGGCCAGAGGCGTTTCGTGGAGTCGCTCTCGGCGTACGCGCGCCAGTTCATCGGCCGCATGAAGCACCCCGAGGTGGAGAGCGTGCGCGGCATTTCGCCGACGATTTCGATTGACCAGAAGACGGTGAACCGCAACCCGCGTTCCACGGTGGGTACGGTGGTCGAGATTTTGGACCATTACCGCTTGCTGTTTGCGCGCTTGGGCGTGCCGCATTGCCCCGATTGCGGACGCGTGATCCAGGCGCAGACGGTGGACCAGATTGTCGATAATTTGTATGTGAGCGACGAGGGCAAGCAGATTACGGTGATGGCGCCGATTGTGCAGGAGCGCAAGGGTGAATACCGCAAGGAGTTGGCCGAGCTCAAGGAAAACGGCTTTGTGCGTGCCCGTGTGGACGGCACGATTTACCGCCTGGAAGATGTTCCGGCACTCGTGCGATACGAGAAGCATACGATTGAGGCGGTGATTGATCGCCTGTCACTTGAACGCAAGAACATGAGCCGCTTGCGTGAGGCGCTGGAAGGCGCGCTGAAACTGACTGACGGAAAGTTGGTGAGCTTCTTGCTGGTTACGGGCGAGGGGAAGGAAGAATATCGCTTGCAGGGCACTTTGCTCGCTTGCCCCAAGTGCGGCATCTCCATCCCGGAACTGGAACCGCGGTTTTTCAGCTTTAACGATCCGAAGGGCCGCTGCCCCGCGTGCAAGGGCATGGGCGAAAGTTACAAGTTCGACCTGGACTTGATTATCCCGGACAAGACGAAGTCCATCAAGGAAGGCTGCATCGCGACCATCAAGAAGGACGACGGTACGCTGATTTTCAGCGACTTCGGGCGCCGCAACTTGAGGAACATCGCGAACGAGATGCATTTTTCGCTCGATACGCCGTGGAACAAACTCAAGAAGGCGCAGCAGGACGCCGTACTGTACGGCACGCCGAGCGAATCGGAACGCGGGATTATCCCGATTATGCAGGAATTGTGGGACATGTGGCATATTTACCACTTCCGCAAGTACATGCAGATTGGCGTTTGCCCTGAATGCCACGGCACGCGTATCAACCGCACAGCGAACGCGGTCACGTTCCACGGGCATAATTTGACCGAGATGACGGAATGGTCCGTCGAGAAGTCGGTGGAATTTTTCAACAAGCTCGACTTGTCCGAAAAGGAAAAGCGAATCGGCAAGGAAATCCTGAAGGAAATTCGCGGGCGACTTTCGTTCCTCAATGCAGTGGGGCTCGGTTATTTGACGATTAACCGCAAGGCGTCTACGTTGAGCGGCGGCGAGGCGCAGCGAATCAGGCTTGCGAGTGCCGTGGGCGCCGGCTTGCAGGGTGTGCTTTACGTGCTTGATGAGCCGAGCATTGGGCTCCACCCGCGCGATAACGATAAGTTGCTCGGGATGCTGGAGCATTTGCGCGCGCAGGGCAACTCCCTGATTATCGTGGAGCATGACGAAGACACCATGCGCCATGCGGACTGCGTGATTGACGTGGGGCCAGGTGCCGGTGTGGAAGGCGGTCGCGTGATTGCGGCAGGGACTGTCGAGGAACTCGAGAAGAACAAGGCTTCGCTGACGGGTGCGTACTTGAGCGGACGCAAGGCAATCGAGATTCCCGAGAAGCGAAAGAAGATTGACAAGAATACACCGAAACTCAAGATTTGCGGTGCCGCCGAAAACAACCTGAAGAATATCGATGTCGAAATACCGCTCGATGGTGCTTTGACCGTGGTGACGGGTGTTTCGGGCTCTGGAAAGAGCACTCTGATTAACCAGATTCTGCGTCGCGAATTGGCCCGTGTGTTTTATAACGCCGAAGATCCGGTCGGAAAGTTTGACCACCTGGAAGGCCTCGAGAATATCGACAAGGTGATTGAAATCGACCAGACGCCGATTGGCCGCACGCCGCGAAGTAATCCGGCGACCTACACCAAGATTTGGGACGATGTGCGCGACCTTTTCGCGAGCATGGAAGAAAGCAAGATTCGCGGTTACAGCAAGAGCCGTTTCAGCTTCAACGTGAAGGGCGGCCGCTGCGATGCGTGCGAAGGCGCGGGCGTGAAAATCGTGGATATGCACATTCTGCCGAGCGTCCAGGTGACTTGCGAAGTCTGCGGCGGCAAGCGCTTTAACGATGCGACTCGCGAAGTTTATTTCAAGGGCAAGAACGTCTCCGAAATTCTCGACATGAGCATTGCCGATGCGGCGGAACTCTTCAAGGACATCCCGAAGATTGCGCAGCCGTTGAACCTGCTCGTGGAAGTGGGACTTGGCTACCTCACTCTGGGCCAGCCTTCAACAACATTGAGCGGCGGTGAAGCGCAGAGAATCAAGATTGCTTCTGAGTTGCGCCGCCCGGGTACCGGCAAGACGCTTTACCTGCTCGACGAGCCGACGACGGGCTTGCATTTTGAAGATATCCGCAAACTCATGGATTGCCTGAATCGCTTGCGCAGTCTCGGCAACAGCGTCGTGATTATCGAACACAACTTGGACGTGATCAAGTGCGCTGACTGGATTATCGATTTGGGCCCGGATGCGGGCGTTCACGGTGGTCGCGTGATTGCGACGGGTACGCCCGAACAGATTGCGAAGAGCAAGAAGTCCGAGACGGGCCGCTATCTCGCGCCGGTGCTTGCGAAAAAGCATGGCGAGAACCATCATTTTGACCGCACGCTCAAGGGCGGCGAAGACTTGTCGCTCGATATCGAGGTGCATGGCGCACGCAAGCATAACCTCAAGAACATCGACGTGACGATTCCGCGCCACAAGCTCACAGTGGTCACGGGTGTTTCGGGTTCCGGCAAGTCGAGCCTTGCGTTCCATACGCTTTTTAGCGAAGGCCAGCGCCGCTTTGTCGAAACCTTGAGCACTTATGCCCGCCGCTTCCTCGGTCGCCCCGACCACGGGAGCATCGATTCAATTTCGGGCCTGGCGCCGGCCATCGCCATCGACCAGAAGAGTGCGAGCAAGAGCCCGCGCAGTACGGTGGCGACCCTCACCGAAATCTATGACTACTTCCGCATTTTCTGGGCGAGGGTCGGCACCCCGCATTGTTTGAAATGCGGGAAGCCTGTGGCTTCGTACAGCGCGGGCGACCTGATGCAATACGCCTTCGACCGAGACTTGAACAAGAAAGTCACGGTGCTTGCCCCGTTCGAAATCAAGGATGTACTGAAACTTTCCAAGATTCTTACCGAGAAGGGCTATCGCAAGGTTTATTTCGGCGACAAACTTGTGGAACTTCCGCTGCCAAAAATTCCGACTCGCGAAAAGCAGCTGTTCGCCGTCGTCGATACGGTCATCGTGAAAGAAGAGAATCGTGCCCGTCTGGTGGAAGCTTTCGAGCGCGGCTATCGCGATGGCAACGGAATCCTCTACGTGGAAGACGAGACGGGAAGCCGCCTTGCCTGTTCCGAGAAGCCGGGTTGCCCCGAATGTGGCTGGTACATGGATTCGGCGCTCAATCCGAAGCATTTCAGTTTCAACACGCACTGGGGCGCTTGCGAAACCTGCCTTGGCCTCGGCCATGATTACGATGGCCATGTCTGCCCAGACTGCCATGGTGAACGCCTCAAACCCGAATATCTTGCGGTGCGCATTGGCGGTAAGAACATCATGGACGTGAACCACATGAGCATCGCCCAGGCTTACGAATGGTTCAATAACGAAAACTTCAAGCGCGATAATTTCAAGGGCGACAAGAATGCCGACGGCAAGATGACTGTCGCCGAACCCCTGCTCCGCGAAATTGTCGGCCGCCTGAACTTCTTGAAGGGTGTGGGCCTCGGCTATATCGGCCTCGACCGCGCGGGCGACACGCTCTCCGGCGGCGAATCGCAGAGAATCCGCCTTGCAAGCCAGATCGGTAGCGGTCTCGAAGGCGTGCTCTATGTGCTTGACGAGCCTACGGTGGGCCTGCACGAAAGCGATACCGCCATGCTGCTCGATACGCTTTACCGCCTGCGCGACCTCGGCAATACGCTTGTGGTCGTGGAACACGATATGAAGATGATGCAGGCTGCCGACCACATTATCGATATGGGCCCGGCGGCGGGCGAGTTCGGTGGCGAGGTCGTCGCCGAAGGTTCTCCGGAACAGCTTGCCAAGCCTTATGCACTCCAGCAGTTCCCGCGCAGTGAGACGGTCAAGTACCTCACGCACACTATCCCGATGGCAAACGAAATTGCTCCGATTGCTATCACGGATTCTACGGAGTTCTACGAGTTCGAAAAGCTCAAACACAACAACTTGAAGAATTTGTCTGTAAAGTTCCCGAAAGGTGCGATTAGTGTAGTCTGTGGTGTGTCGGGCTCGGGCAAGAGTTCCATGGTCATGGACGAAATCTTCCCGCGCCTCAAGAAGAAGTTCCAGGCCCGCGGTCGCAAGAAGCAGAGCGGCGATGTGCTGCTGGTGGACCAGAGCCCGATTTCGGGAACGCCTCGCAGCACGCCCGCCAGTTTTACTGGCGTGCTCGACGACATCCGTCGCCTCTTCGCCAAGCTTCCTCTGTCCAAGGTCAAGGGTTTCGACTACGGTCGCTTCAGTTACAACTTGGCTCGAGGCCGCTGCGAGGCCTGCGAGGGCCGCGGTGCTGTGGCCATCGAGATGCACTTCCTCTCCGACGTATGGGAAGTCTGCGACGTTTGTGGCGGCAAGCGCTACAACCAGGAAACGCTCAGTGTCACCTTCAAGGGCAAGAACATTGCCGACGTACTCGATATGCGTGTTGCTGAGGCCTGTGAGTTCTTCAAGGACCAGCCGAAAATTTTGCCTAAGCTTGAATGTCTTTGCGACGTGGGGCTCCCGTACGTAAAACTGGGCCAGTCGGTTACGACTTTGAGTGGAGGTGAGTCCCAACGCCTCAAACTGGCGGCCGAACTTGCCAAGCGCCCTGCAACCGAAATGGTCTACTTGCTTGATGAACCGACCACCGGGCTCCACCTCAAGGATATCCAGACGCTTTGGAACCAGTTGCGCAAACTTTCGGCCCGTGGGGCTACCGTGATTATCATTGAGCACCATCCCGATATTATCCGTCTGGCTGACTGGAAAGTCGAATTAGGACCTGTTGGGGGTGCCGAAGGTGGATATTTGCTCAAAATGGGGCCAAATGGGACCCTTTTGTAAATTTGTTGTAAGCAAAAATATATCTTTATGCCGAAAGACCACAAAGGAGTTTTTATGCGCTTCCTTCATTTGTTTGCGTTGCTTTTAGTTGTACCCGCATTTCTTTTTGCTGCGGGTGATAACAACTATAAGATCACATTGGACAAGTTCAAGGTCGGCGCCAAGATGGAACCGACTGCTGGTCAGATAATCGATCTCCCGAAGGGCGTGCTTTCTATCCAGCCGGGTTTTCCGTTGAAGGAAAATACGATTTACCTCCGTCAGAAAAAGGGGTCGAAGGAATACAAGTGGTTTGCGGGAACGATTAATTCGGAAAACTTTGTGAAAGTCCATGCGTTCAGCCTTTCTGAAAATAGGCTGAAGGTGGGCGAGGTCGTGCTGATGCGTTTTTATGCCACGGGAAATTCCAAGGCGTTCCAGGACGAAACCGATATCTATTTTGACAAGGAATACATCTATTCTACGCGTCTGCCCAAGTTGTTCTTTTTCAAGAATGGCCGTTGGCAGTTGTTGAAGGAAAGTGAAACTCCGTCTATTATCGAGTTGAACTGGGGTGATGGTAAGACCGAAATTGCATCCGAGGATATTTCTGTCAAGAAGGGTGTGCGCTATTTACATCCGGTCGATGCTGGCCTTTACACCTTTATCTTCATGAAAGATGGTTGCATGCCTTATGCAGAAATGGTGTCGGTCAAGTCGGCCTCTGTTCAAGTTGTTGCTCCGAAGCTTGTTTCTGCTGCGGTTTCGGGAAATGCCGCTCCGAAGTTGTCCGTGAACAAACAGATGCTGGACGCTGCGGCAAACCTGCAGGAAACAGAAGAACTGTACGACCGCTTTACTGCTGAAACGCAGGGAGAAATTAAATCGGCGGATTCATCTGCATTCTACAAATTTTATCCGAAGCAGAAGAGCGCTTCTGCATTCATGACATCTCCGTCTTCCATGGAATACCGCAATTACGTCGCCCGCTATACGTCGAAGCGCAACGAGGCTTACGGCATGTGGAAGAAGGGACAAAATGCTGAAGTTGTCGCGCTGGAAACAGCGTTCAAACACAAGTTCGATAGCTTGCAGGCGCTGGAAAGCCGCATGTATGTTTGGCCGAATACAGTGAACCCGGTCTACCCGATTGCCGTTCCGGAATATTCTGCGGAATTGAGCCCGGCATCGGTTCAGATGCCCGACCAGTCTAATCCTCCCGCTCCGCTTCAGGAACCTCCTGCTCCGGTAGCACAAGGTGCTGAACCTGCTGCCCAGCCGGAAGCACCTCAGGTCCCGGCTGAAAAGATTGAACTTGTCATTGGCCACCCTGGCGATCGTTACGATTTCAAGTGGACTGGCAAGGCGCTCGGGATGGATGCCGAGAATTTGATTACCCTGATTCGTGCGGGCAAGGTGAACATGATTGTCTCGCTGCAGAACGACAAGCCGGTCTGGATATACCAGAACGATGCCGTGTCTAGCCGTCACCATTACCGCTATGTGAAAATGGAATTTGAATTCGGTGGGCAAATCTATCCGGGTGAAGGCGATTTCATCTTGCCTTCCTATATCTTGAAACAGACTGAAGTTCAGGATTGGCTGCATCCGAAGCCGGTCGAGTCTTCTTCGTCGGCACAGCCGGTTTCGTCCTCTTCTTCTGTCCCCGAATTAATTGTCATTCCGCCGTCTTCTTCTTCCGAGGATTCTCGCATTATCCATGATGCCTTCCATGGCGATGTGGTGATGATTGATTCCGGTTCGTTCCGCTACAAGGGCCGTGTGGTTGACATGTCTCCGTTTGCGATACATGCGACGGAAGTGACGCAGAAGTTCTTTGCCGAAGTGATGTCTCGCCGGGATTCTGCTCAGCGTGTCGAAGACCGTTCCAAGTTCAAGGGCGACATGAAGCCTGTACATAATGTGACGTGGACCGTTGCGAAGGAATTCTGTGAGCAGCTAGGTGGCGATTTGCCTAGCGAAGCCCAATGGGAATTTGCTGGACGCGCCGACAACAACGAAGGTGCTCTTTGGGTGCTTGACGATGTTCCGGATCCCTCGAACTATGCGGTCTACAGGGACAATTCTTACAAGCTGGGCAAGAATTCTGAAGCCTACGGTCCGCAGCCGGTGGGCAAGAGGAAACCGAACGCATGGGGACTTTCCGACATGTCGGGTAACGTGGCTGAATGGACGCGTGACAGGCATTTCCCGATATCGTTCTGGCAGGAACGTTCCAACCCGACAGGTTCTATGTTCGGGTACCTGCGCGTGTTCAAGGGCGGTTCCTGGAAGGATTCTGAAAAGGACATAAACTTGGTTGAAACCGATGACGAGGATCCGCGTTATTGGTCTGACCGGATTGGTTTCCGCTGTGTGTTCCCGCAAAAGGCAATCCAGAAAAAAGATGGAAAGTAAAGTGGATAATAAACAGGAAAAAAAGTCTTTCAAGGATTCGAAGGAATTCAGCTTTTTCAAGAAAATAATAGCAGTCCCTTACTTGCTTGTACTGCTTGCGTTGCTGATGCCGCTTGCAAATGTGTCGTGCTCGTTTGACGAGGCGCAGTCAAAGCCGATTTTGGAAGCGAGCGTCTATGATTTGGCACTGGGTCTTAATTTGGATGAATCCCTTGCATCCGATGCGTCCAAGCAACTCCACAATATGATTGACAAAAACGAGGCAACGCAGAAAAAGCTCACCTCGATCATGCCGAATTTCCCGAAGATGGAACCGATGAGTTATCTGTGGGGAATCGCGATCGCCGTGTTGCTTGCCGCTGCGTTTACTTTTATTTCTCCGCTTGGCTCGCTTACGATGGGCATGCTCGCCATGTTCTCGCTGTGGGCTATGCTGATGCAACTGGGCGGGCTATGCTCGGCTATGGGCATCCCGATGCTGAAAGTAGATCCCGGAGTCGGCATCTATGCCGCGAGCGCATTAATCCTGGTAGGTTCCGCGATGAACCTAGCCGTGATTATACGCCCGATTGTCGAAGGCGTGCGCGCAAAGCGCATTGCAAAGAAGAAATAGCGTGAAAAAGGAGTAGGACCGTGAAAAAATTGTTGGCGATAGGCTCCCTTGTGCTTTTTTTTGCAGGATGCTCTGAAACTTCTAGCTCCAGTTCATCTGAAAAACAGGATGATTCCGATTCGTATGATAACTCCGCATATTGCCATGACAAATATGGCATTACGGAGGAGGATTCTTGGACGACCGACCTTTCTGACAGCAGTTATGTCGTAGATGGTCTCTGTGACTATATGTCTATGTACATGCGTAATATGTTCTCCTTTTTTGCAAATTGCGTGTCTTCTAGTTTCAGTGAATCTAATAACCGTATTGAAATGGAAATTTCCACTGAAAGTGGAACTAAGCATATTTGGACTGATATTTCTGGGTGTAAGCATAGGATAGGAAGTGCCGGAGATTTCAAGGATTGGGTTGCTAGTTTGAGCGATTGGACATTTGATGATTGCGTTTGCAAAGAAGAAAACGGCGAGACCTACTATTTAAAAAGGAGCCCAAGAAAAGAGAAAAAAAGTTCCAGTTCTTCGACGGTAAGTTCGGAATCTTCGACACAAGTTTCATCGTCTAGTAAAAAAACGGCTCCGGCTGTGCAAAGTTCCAGTGCCATGAGTAGTTCAAGTGAAGCGCAGAAAGACAGCTCTGAAACAGACTACTCGTTTATTAAGGAACAATGTACAAGGAAAACTGCTAATCTGAAAGTTTCTTATGACGGGACATATTATGAATGCGAATACTGGTATTTAAATTGGACCAAGGTTGATGAAGATTCTTTGCTGCCGCCAGAAAAAGAGGGGAAAATCTGTAAAGAAGATTTGTTCAATACGATGGAAGTATATGACAAAGATTTTTATGTCTGTGACACAATAAATGCATGGCGTTTGCTGAAAAGCATAGAGTCTGCTCCGTATAGATATAAGGATAGTCTCGGAAACTGTGATACGATTTCTAATAAGGTTCTTCACTGGAACGAAGCGGATAGCGCGTTTTTTGGTTGCACAAATGTTGACGGGGTTGAAGAATGGAAACAGGTCATTGTGGAACCGTACCCTACTTACCTTTTACCGGTGTCGTTTGATAGGGAGAAAATTGCGGGTCAGAGTTTAGGTGATTCTTTGTATAAAGTAACTATAGATGGAATCGAATATCGCTTTTATTCCAAGATTAGGGGTAGTCAATATTACTTTTTCTTGACAAATGTGGTGATTGATGACGTTGATTATGCAGCAAGTACGCGTGGTCGTCAAATATTTTTGCATGGCGAACTGGGAAACGATACTATTTTGTTGAATTCGATTCAAAACAAAAGTTCCTCGTTTGATGATTTTTATGCTGGATGGACGGAGCGCATCAGTCAAGATTGCCGTTGTGGCGGTAAAACCGTCGAAGTGAATGATTCTTTAGTCTCTGTCGTGCGCTATAAGGAAAGCGTCTATATGGATTATGAAACGGCCAAGACGTCATGCCCTAGAGGGTATCGTCTTCCCGACACGACCGAATTTAAGAGCTTCTTGAAATACAAAACATCCTACGCCCAATATCGAAATGATGCTCCGATAATTTGGATGTTTGGGTTAGACAGAGTAGCTTCTTGTTCGCCGCATTATGAAATATATGCGGATGTATTTTGGACAAGTACCGAAAAGGATTCCGGAACGCAATATTGCTTTGAAACCGCGATGAATGGCGTTACTATGGATGAAAAAGCATCGCGCATTGTAGAATGCCCCAAAGACTTGTACCCTATGGTACAAACCCTCTGTATTCAAGAATAAGTAAAAGCCTAAACATAAAGGCTCGAGCTTCGAACCCCGAGCCCCGAGCCTCGAGCCTCGAACCTTAATTACACATTGAACAGGAAGTACATGATGTCGCCATCTTGTACTAGGTAGTCCTTGCCTTCGGTACGGACAAGGCCTGCTTCCTTGGCGGCGTTCCAGCTGCCGTGCTTGAGGAAGTCTGCGTAGCTCAGCGTTTCGGCACGGATGAAACCGCGTTCGAAGTCGGTGTGGATGACGCCTGCGCACTGTGGTGCTTTGTAGCCTGCGTGGAACGTCCAGGCGCGGCATTCCTTTTCGCCGGCGGTGAAGAACGTGCGGAGGCCGAGGATTTCGTAGCCCTTGCGCACGACGGCGTCGAGGCCCGATTCCTTCATGCCAAGTTCCTTGAGGAATTCAGCCTTGTCGGCGGGTTCCATGGCGGAGAGTTCTTCTTCGATCTTTCCGCTGATGACGATGACTTCGTGACCGTTCTTGGCGGCGTATTCCTTGAGCTGGTCCACATAGGCGTTGCCTGTGAGGATGTCGTCTTCCTTGACGTTAGCGCAGTAGAACAGCGGCTTGGCGGTGAGGAGCGCGAGGTCTTTGACGACGCCGATCATTTCGTCGCTGTCGTTCATGACGGTGCGTGCGGAGCGGCCTTCTTCGAGTGTCTTCTTCAAGAGTTCGCAGGCGGCGAGGCGAGCCTTTGCTTCGGCGTTACCGGTGCGGGCGCCCTTGGCTTCGGTGGCAAGGCGTTTCTCGACGGAGTCGAGGTCCTTGAGGATAAGTTCCGTTTCGATGACTTCCACATCGCGAACCGGGTCCACGGAACCACTCACGTGTACGATGTTCTCGTCGTCGAAGCAGCGGATGACTTCCATGATGGCTTCGCATTCGCGGATGTGGGTGAGGAACTGGTTGCCGAGACCTTCGCCCTGGGCGGCGCCCTTCACGAGGCCTGCGATGTCGACGAATTCCGTGACGGCGGGGACGATGGACTTGGGATTGTAGACCTTCACGAGTTCATCGAGGCGGCTGTCGGGGACGCTGACCATGCCCACGTTCGGCTCGATGGTGCAGAAGGGGTAGTTCGCGGCTTCGGCGCCGGCGTTGGTGATAGCGTTAAAGATGGTGGACTTGCCCACGTTGGGGAGGCCTACGATGCCGCATTTGAAACCCATGATAATCTCCAGTTTTGTGCAGGCTAACGCCCGCTTTTTCCGACCCAAAGGTAGTAATTTTGGTGGTGCTTGCCTCCTCAAATGTTTAAGGGTCCCTGTTTTCTGTTGGTAACGAATGTAAACATTTTTTATCTGGACGTGGCTGAAATTATCCATGTTTCGTTTTTTGACATTTTGTCAATAATCCAAAAATCCGATTCTGCGTGATTGCTCATATAAATAGATAAGTTATATACATCCCTAGGCTTCTAGGGGGTTGGTTTAGAGCAGTTGGTTTGGAGTTCCTTTGGTTTTTGGAGGACCGTTTATGCGTAGTGCCGTTATAAGTGCAGTTGTTCTGGGTTTATGCGGTTACGCATTCTCTCAGGTTCCCCTCAATTTCGATACGGAAAACCGTGGCAAGGACTTGGGCGCCAAGGCTGGCGAGCTCAAGGAAAATAAAAAACTGCCCAATCCGTTCGAATTCAATGACGGATCCAAGGTCGCTACTTTCGACGACTGGAGCAAACGCCGCAATGAAATCAAGGCGGATATCGAAAAGTACGAGATTGGCGAGAAGCCGATTCCTTCTGATGTTACGGCAACGTATAGCGGCGGCACCCTCACGGTGACTGTCAAGGAAGGTGGCAAGACCGCGACGATTACTTCTAAGTTCAGTATTCCTTCTGGAGAGGGCCCGCATCCGATTATCATAGGTATGAATAGCGGTACGGGCTCGCTTTCTTCTAGCATTTTTAGCGGCTTTGTTCAGGTGCCCTTCAGCCATGATCAGGTGGCCAAATATTCCATGAACGGCCAGAAGGACACGGGCGTAGGTTTCTACAAATTCTATGGTGATAAGAATTCCAATGGTGACTATTCAGCATGGTCTTGGGGCGTGAGCCGCCTGATTGACGGCCTTGCACTGATTGCCGAAGAACATCACCTTGACATGAGCAAAATCGCGGTGACGGGTTGTTCCTACGCGGGCAAGATGGCCCTCTTTGCAGGAGCCTTTGATGAACGCGTGACGCTTACCATTGCCCAGGAATCGGGTGGCGGTGGCATCAACTCCTGGCGTACCTCGGATGATTTTGCCAAGCGCGGCACGAACATCGAAAAAATCGACAATACGAACTACAGCTGGTTCATGCAGAGCCTGCAGCGTCAGGATCCCTACAAGCTCCCGCACGACCACCACGAACTTATTGCCATGATTGCCCCGCGTGCAGTGATTGCTCTCGGTAACCCCGGTTACGAATGGCTTGGCGACGAATCGGGTTACAAGTCCATGATGGCGGCGACCGAAGTGTGGAAGGCCATGGGTATTGAAGACCGTATTGGTTTCGACTTTACCGGTGGTCATGAACACTGCCAGGCAGCTTTGAGCCAGACCAAGTCGGTGACCGCATTTGTGGACAAGTTCCTCCGCAACAAGGAAGCCAATACGGATATCCACGTGAAGCCCACTAATGGTAAGGGTTTCAAGATAGACAACTATGCTGACTGGATCGACTGGGAAACTCCGACCATCAAGTACGAAGCGTCCACCACGACAACGCCTCCTGAGGATTCCACGACGACGCCTTCTGTGAATGACTCGACTAAGACTACGCCGGGTGATACTTCTGCAACCGATTCCACCAAGAAGCCTTTGTTCTCGGCTGTGAGAGGTGTTGCTCCTGTTGCCGAAATCGATATTGTCGGTAATTTCCTCGCTCTGTCCGGAGCTCCTGTAGGTGCCGTAGTCAAGCTGTTCGACCTCCAGGGTCACTTGGTCAGTGTCTTGGGCGAGAATGGCGGATTGATTCCGCGTTCCGGAAAGTTCGTTGCCATGGTGCTCAGTTCCAATGGTTCTGTGCTCATGACGAAGAGTTTTACCCATAGGGCTCGTTAGTTTGTACGAGAAGTAAAATGCATAAATCTATTTTTCCTGCGTTTGTTGTTGCTGCCACAGTTTCCTTGAGCTTTGCCCAGGACCCGAACCTCCACATTTATCTTGCCTATGGGCAGTCCAATATGTCCGGTCAGGCGGATGTGACCGCAGCCGACCGTGCGGAGGATCCGCGCTTCCTGGTCTTGCGTGCGGCAAACCATTCGAATCAAAAGGTTGGAGAGTTTTACCCTGCTGCACCGCCAATGGGGCATAGTGCTTCCAAGGTGGGCATCGTGGATATTTTCGGCCGCAAGATGGTGAAGGAATTGCCCGACAGCATCAAGATTGCTGTCGCGAACATCGCCATTGGCGGCCAGAGCATCGACTTGTTCGACAAGGACCGCAACAAGACGTATGTCCAGAATGCAAAGAACAAGGGCGACACGTGGTGGATCCAGTATCTGGACGAATACGGTGGCGACCTCTACAAGCGCATTGTGGAAATGGGAAAGATTGCAAAGGAAAAGGGCGTCATCAAGGGGTTCCTTTTCCATCAGGGCGAGGCGGACTACCAGATGAACGACTGGCCCAAGCGTGTCAAGAAAGTTTACGACGATCTTATTAAGGATTTGGGATTAGACTCGACAAAGGTGCCTATCCTTGTTGGGGAACTGGCAACAACCGCTGCGGGTGGAGATCTGGGCTGGCGAAACAGTGCAGTTGCCGAAGCGGCGAGTCTAATCCCTAATGGTCATCTCATTTCGGCAGAAGGATGCCCCGCGTTGAAGGAGCCCAACTATACGCTCCACTTTACGCGTCAGGGTTACGAAACGTTCGGTGAACGCTATGCCGAAAAGATGCTCGAACTGCTGAAGAAGGCCGAGCCGGAAGTTCCGCCGGCTGATACTTCGGCAAAAGACACTACGGTTGCTGCCGCTGATTCGTCTGTGAAGGATTCTTCTGTTTCTGTTGCAGATACTTCGAAGGTTGCTGCAGATACTTCAACGACTGCTATTCACAATTCAAAATCCACGGAATTAGCCATAAGATACTCCTCCAAAAACAACGGCCATCTTATCTACGATGAAAAACGCCATAAGGTGTTTATCAGCGTAGAAAAAAATGGTCGAAAATGGCTAATCGATGTCACGGGGGGTCGGAACAGGTAACTACTTCAAGTCGTCCCGGTTGATGCCGTACATCCTTACGTTGTCGACTAGGATACTGCTCCCGTCATAGGCGAAGATTGTAAACCTAGTTATCCGATTTCTCGTGACATCCCAGCCGTGGTATTTCACTGTATCTTTCGTGTCGAAATCCTGCGGACGCACTGCGTAGCGTTTCCAACTTCCGTTACCTTCCGTCTTGTACGTGGCCTTGAAGTTGGTGTCGGATTCGATAATTGTTTCAAGGATAATCTCGATCTTTCCATCCGTCTTGATCCATACTTCGACAGAATCGAGGCGGCTCAAATCATGTGGAATGTCCGAGATACGCGTGCCGATGACAACGTATTCCGGTTTTTCTGCCTTGTAGTTTACCTGAAGAACCTTGGATTCGAAAGCTCCGCCACCGGAATCGATGACTCCTTTGCGGATGTCTTCTGCGACGGAATCGTAGACGGTGGCCCCGTCGTGTGCCTGGACGTACCAGTCCTTCGGTGTCAGCGGCGTCGGAAGATCGTTCTTGTAGGTGCCACTCTCGAAATCGAGTATCTGGACGGTATTTAATGCCCAGATGAGGGAGTCGCTAAGGCCTTCCCATACATCGGCTCTTTTTTGCGGGGCTTCGGTTGAATCTCCCCACTCGAGCGTCCAGAGCTTTGCAGTGTCGGCTTTGGATTCGATGCGGATATTAATCACACCGCTCTGGATGTCCTTGTCCCAGGAGTCAATCTCGATGGGAAGCGGATTGCCGTCGTTGTCGAGCAGGTGAATATCCCTTCCGTCTTCTGTGGTCTCGAAGAAGTTGAATGTGGAATCGAGGCGCAGGATGAGGACGGTCGGTATCGGTAATGGACGCATCCAGCTGGAAATCAATTCACGTGGATTGATTTTCATCGTCCTCTTGAACACGACTTCGTCGGTGGTGTCGGAAACGTTGCCCACGTCGAGTGTATCGTTTGCGGGCACGGACACTTCTGCCTCTGCGATGAACTTCTGGATATTGGGGACCCAGGCCTTGAGCTTGAGGTCGCCGGCGGGCAAGTTGCTGATGGCAAAGGCGCCCTTGCGGTCAGTCTTTTCGACCCTTTCGATACCCTGCATGTAGATCCAGGCGTATTTCGCGGAGTCCGGCAGGTCAACGCGGCCCTTGATGGTACCAGGCTTGGCAAGCGTTACGCTGTCGATGGTGACGTGGGGTGTCAGGTTGTCAAGCGTGTATGTCGCGACAATGGAATACTTGTTCTTGCTGAACTGGACGGTGAAGGATCCTTCCGGATGCCCGTCGATGTGCATCCATCCGTCTTCGTCGGTTTCGCCTGTGTAGACGTATTCGCTGTCAATCGCCGTTTCGTTGGTGTCGGCGACGAACCATGAAGGCAGCACTCGGTAGGCGACTCCGTGTGCCGGACTATCCCCGTCGAATACCCTGATGGCAATAGCGTTTTCGATTTCGGTCGTGTTGCCAGCCGTGTCGCTGCGGTCGCAGGACATCATCAGCCCCAGGGGGAGCAATAAGAGTAGTCTCGATGCGAATCTCATTTTGACTTCCTCCTGTTGTTCATGGCAACCGGGAAAAGGGCAAGATTGAGCTGCATCACTCGGTCCGGGACGCTGCACTTGTCTACGCGAATCTGCAATTCTTTCCGAAATTCTCGAATCATGTTCTTTATGTCGCTAAACCCCTTGGCGTCAACCGCCATGGTAATTGTAGAAACATCTCGGTCGCTTGGGGGGATTTCTGTCAGCGAACGAATGGCAAATTGCATGACTTTTGACTGGAAACTGCGGATAGCCTCCGCTTTTTCGGCCCCCTGGATGGTAATATGGGAGTCCGAAATCTTGACAAGATTGTCATTTATGGGTTTAATGAAGCCCAGGGACTTGAGAATATCCAGGCTGGTCTGGGCCTGTTCTTCGGTAATGGGCGGGATAAGGCTGTTGGCAATTTCGGCAACGTCAATATTGCCGTGCTTGACTTCGACCAGGGCGCGGACGACGACGGTCCACCATTCGCTCAGGTACTTGATTTCGGTGTCTTCCAGCATATGACGCTTGACGTCGCGGAGCTGGAAGGCCTTCTGCATAATTTCGGCTTTCTTCTTTTCGGATTTTGTACGGGAGGCGACCAACAGCAGGTCGAAATACGTGGCAGCACGACCTTCGAGCCCGAGCATCTTTTTGGCGGCGGGTACTGCATGGACGGGCAGGTTGCGCTTTTTTTGTACAATGTAGTACGCGTGGCTGGCGTCCAGCCCAAGCATTTTTCCGAGAGTGTTGAAGGAATACAGGGAGTTCTTTTTCTTATGCTCCTGGTAGTAATCCTTGATCATATCCCGGTAGTCATCATAGTCAAAGATTTCTGCCATGACATACTCCATGATTTGTTTAAAATATACTTAAATTTGAAAGAAAGAGAATAATACCATAAGGCTATTTTTTTTGACGATTTGTTAAGGCGGAATGTGAGAAAATGCACAATAAACGCGTGATTTTTCTGTTAATCCTGTGCCTTGCGACATTGTTTTTTGCGATTCGCGAGATTAAGGAAATTTCGGACCAGCGGGCTGAATTCGAACACCACAATTCTCTGGTGATCGAGGCGAACGATTGTCTTGCCTCGGGGGATTGGATATGTGCCGAAAAGGGGATCCGTGCTTTGCTTGAGGAGGCCCCAGACGATGCGAACTTGCAACTCCATCTGGCGGGAATCCTTTTTGAACAGGAACGTTACGAGGAGTGCATTCGGTATGTGGATTCGTTGCAAAACGACGGTGCCGATTTCAAGGTGCTCAAGGAAAAGTCCCAGACAATCATGCGCGAAATGCGCGAACTCAAACTTGAATCGTCGGACCATTTCCGTCTGGAATTCGAGGGAACTCCTGCCTTGAACGATATCCTGGAGGCTTTGAGCGTCCTCGAGGTGGCTTACGATTCCCTGAGCCGGCTTTTCGACTTCAGGCCGGCGAACAAGATGGGACTGGTGCTCTATCAATCCTCGGAATACCAGGGCGTGGGTCCGCGACCCGACTGGGTCGGGGCCGTCTTCGACGGCAAATTGCGCGTCCCGGTCAATGTGATGCAGTACCGCGAAGTGTACCGCCCGATGCTATTCCATGAGTTGACGCACGCCTTTGTCCGCGCAATGACCCGCGCCAAGGTCCCGCTTTGGCTGAACGAGGGCATTGCCCAGGTGGTTGATGCCTCGCGTAACGACAAACCGCGGCCCGAAGGCCCCGTTCCTGATTTGGAAATGTTGACGCAGCCGTTCGTGAACCAGGAAAACTCCGCCGTGGCCACTCGGCTCTACTGGTATTCGCAGAGGATGGTAGAGGCTTTGCTGTATCGCGATGGTGTTACGCGCGGGGACGAACGCGCTGTCGAGTCGGTCCGCAAGTTGCGTGCCTGCATCCAGGATTTGTACACACTCGGGACTGACGGCGCCTTGAAAAAACATTACGGCCTGACTGCAGCGCAGTTGCTGGACCAGGTGAGGTAGGGGGTGCAGATGAAAAAGATTGTGGTGCTCGCTACGGGTGGAACGATTGCCGGTGCCGGGAAGCCCGGCGAGAATCTGGGCTACCGTTCCGGTTCCATTTCCGGTGTGGAACTGGTGAAATCGGTTCCGGGGCTATCCGGCCTTGCCGAATTGGAAGTGGAGCAGGTGTGTAATATCAATTCCGACGACGTGAATTCGAAGATTTGGATTGCCCTGGCAAACCGCATCCAGGCAGTTTGTGAACGCGGGGATGTCGACGGCGTTGTCGTGATGCACGGGACGGACACGATGGAAGAAACCGCATTTTTCCTGAGTCTCGTGCTGGATGTAGAAAAGCCCGTTGTGCTGACGGGGGCCATGCGGCCTGCCACTTCGCTTGCACCCGACGGTCCGGCGAATTTGTGCTTTGCCGTTGGCATCGCCGCGGGCTGTAACGGCGCCGCTTGCCGTGGCGTGTGCGTTGCCTTTGCGGGGAAGGTGCTCGATGCGAGGCGTGTTCAGAAGGTCCATGCGAACGACCTCGATGCGTTCGACGCCATCGGCTCGGCATGCGGGAGCGTGTTGCCCAAGTTCTCCATTGAAGGCTTTTCCGAGTTGCCGAAAGTCGCCGTGCTGTATTTCCATGCCGATGCGGATTCGGCTCTGCTCGAATTCGCAGCGCAACGTTCCGCCGGGATTGTCATTGCGGGCGCCGGTGCTGGTGAGTTCAGCAAGGAATGGGCGGATGCACTTGCCCGTGTAAACGTGCCGGTCGTCGTTGCTTCACGTATCGGGCGCGGAACGGTAATGCCCGAAGGGTTACTTGTTCCCGGCACGATTCCGGCATATTCGCTCCCGCCGCAGAAAGCCGCAGTCCTCTTGCGTCTTGCGCTGACGGAAACACAGAATGTCGAAAAAATCAAGGAGTTTTTTGAGGAGTTTGTATGAAGTTTTTGATCCAGCGGGTCACGCAGGCCGATGTGAAAATCGATGGCGAGGTCGTCGGGAAAATAGATGGCCGAGGCTTTTTGGTCCTTGTTGGTGTGGCTGAGACGGACACCCGCGAAATTGCCGATCGGTTCATCCGCAAGATGCTATCTCTGCGCATTTTTGCCGACGAGAACGGCAAGACGAACCTCTCTATCAAGGATGTCGGCGGCTCGTTACTGATTGTCTCGCAATTTACTCTGTATGCCGATTGCCACAAGGGAAACCGTCCT
This sequence comes from Fibrobacter sp., assembly GCA_017412605.1. Taxonomy (GTDB): domain Bacteria; phylum Fibrobacterota; class Fibrobacteria; order Fibrobacterales; family Fibrobacteraceae; genus Fibrobacter. Next base: position 40,025 of record JAFPWY010000010.1, read on the forward strand.
ACGTTCAATGGCGCCGGAAACCCGGAATTGGCAAACGAATTGTATGAGTATGTTGTGGAACAATGTCGGAAGGAAGTCGGCATCGTGGAAACGGGACGCTTTGGTGCCGACATGCAGGTGAGCCTTGTCAACGATGGCCCGTTCACCATCATGTTGGACTAGGTGATAGCATTGCCGTTCGTGTCGAAATAGTATATCTTTAATAGGAGAACATGAGGATTTTTCTATGAAAAAATGGTTTTTAGCGTTGGGCTGTGCCGCATTGCTGGCAATCGCGTGCTCGGATGACTCTTCCTCTTCTGTGAAGGTGTCGGACGACGAAGTGGGTAACCTTTCTCAGCAGAACGAAAGTTCGTCATCCGTAGCGGATTCGTCAGATTCGGACGAAGAGGATTCTGATGATATCAAGAAAAAAGTGAACGACGATGATGAAGAGGCGGACTCGAATTCTAAGAAAAGTTCGAGCTCGAAGAAATCTTCTGACAAACAGAAGAAGAGCAGTTCGTCGTCCAAGCGTTCTACCCGATCCAGTTCATCTACTGCAAAACCGGTCACCTCGATTGCAGGAACTCCTACGCCAGATTCACCGATTGAAATTGGTGTGCTGCAGTATTTGGCCAATGAAGATAAAACCATATTTGTTATTAGAGGTGGGGCGTCCATCGACCTGACGGATTCGTCAATCAAGAAAACGGATGCCGATGTCTTCTTTACCGACGTGAAACTGGTGATGGCGAAAGTGGATAGTGATGGCAATAGTACATTAATCGACAAAATCCAGGTGACACACGAGGATTTTCCTGACAGTGCGACTAGCATTAACTTGTCTCAACTAAAGACGAAAGTTCTTTTTGATGAGTTTAATGAGTGCGGAAAGTTCCGTCTTTTTGCAGTGTTCTATGCTTCCGACGAAGCCGATAATCCGACGAAGTATATTTCGATAGATTCCATTGATGTTGCGCGTGAAATGAAATATTGCCCGAATGGTAATGGAGTGTCGAGTAGCTCCTCGTCTGCATCATCGAGTGATTGGCAACAGACTTGCCTTGACGTTATCAACGATTACCGTGCGACAGAAAATTTGGGCCCGATGTCGCTTGCCTCGGAAGAAAAGCAGACCTGTACCGACCAACAGGCCGCCGATGATCTCGCTGATGGCAAGGGCCATGCCAATTTTGGGGACTGTGGGGAAACTGCACAAAATTCGGGACCGAATGTAAATATGCCTTCCTACAAGACTTACGATGATATTGTCAAGAAGTATCTGAAGATGATGTGGGAAGACGAAAAAAAGCTTGTTACATCGGGTCAGAGAGATCCCGACAACGATGAAGACTTCCCGTATATCGGGCACTACTTGAATATGAAGGGCTCCTACAGGACGGTCTCCTGCGGGATTGCCGTGTCGGATGACGGACAGACGGGTTGGCTGAATGTCGATTTCTATCCCTAGGTTATTATGAAAATCCGTTCTCTTTTCGTGATGGCTCTTTTGGGGGCACTTGTGGGCTGTGCCGGTTCGGTCGGCCCCGGTCCCGGTGCGGGCGACAATTCCGGAATGATGGACGGCCCGTGCAATGAGTGCGGAACCCAGGGGGATATCAAACTCAAGATTTCGAAAGAGGTTGCCTATCGCGAATGGAATCAGGACGCTTATTCCCGCCTAGATTCCAATGCCGTGGTGGGTGTTTTCCAGACGCTCAAGGTCATCGCGAAACGTCCCGAGAAGTGCAAGATGTGCCACAGCTTTAGCGCTGACGCCCTTGATTTTGACTTGGCACATATTGAGGATTCCCTGTTCGTGAAAGCTTTCCCCAAGATGAAACGTGAACTGATGTTGCCCGGGATGCGATTGCCCGAAGGGGATTCTCTGTACATAGATACTTTGTCTAGAATTATTCTGGGCTCGAAAATGGCCGATGGAAAAACGCTCAACAGTTTTGAACCATGGGAAAGCCGTGACGGAATCGAGCAGACGTTTGTTCGCGAAGTACCGGCTAAACTCAAGGAAGTCATGAACGGCGTGGCTGCCCGCTACGGAATTCGCTATGCTTCGATACCGCTAATCCTGGAAGTCGAGATGGATCCCAAGTTGGGCAAGAGCGGTGGCTATACGTGGAAAATCGTCTGGACCTTGTGGGACATGCGCTACGGTGAACTGGTGTTCCTGACGTATTCCTCCTTTGTGGCGGAAACGACGAGCCGAGTGGCTCCCGAGAAGGAATGGTCGGTGCCTTTTGCCCCGCGCCTGTGGAAGATGTTCAGCACAGACCTTAATAAACTTGAAAACCACTAGCCTCTAGTCTCTAGATTCTAGCCCCTATTTTCTATCTTTACCTTTATGAATACCCCCTTCTACGTTTTTATGAAGTTATTGCCCAAAAATGCAGCCAGTCGCATTTTTGGCAATTTTACGCGCCTTAACCTGCCCCCGTTTACCCGCTGGGCCCGTTCGGCGTTTGCCCGTTACTACAAGTTGAATATGGCCGAATCGGAATACCCGCTGAGCCATTACAAGAACATTGGGGAACTGTTTATCCGCAGGCTTAAACCCGGCGCACGCGTTATTGACAATGCCGAAGTCGTGAGCCCGGTCGATGGCGTGCTTTCACAGACGGGTACGTTTGACGATGGAAAGCAGACGCTTATCCAGACGAAGGGCAAGTTCTACGAACTCAAGGATTTGCTTCGCGATGACGAAATGGCCGCCCGTTTTGACGGTGGCGCGTTTGCGACGATTTATCTCGCACCTTTCAACTACCACCGCATCCATTGCCCGGTGAAGGGCGACCTGGTCGATGCCAGCTATTGCCCCGGAACGCTTTGGCCGGTGAATGTGGGCAGCGTTGAACGTGTGGAAGGCTTGTTCTGCATTAACGAACGTCTCACTAGCCGCATCCGTCTTGAAGACGGTTCCGAAATTCTCGTGGTGAAGGTGGGCGCGACGAACGTAGGCCGCATCGGTGTCGTGTATTCCGACGAACTGCTTGTGAATGCTGGTAAACTGGACCGCAGCAAGAAGCGTCTGGACTGGCAGCCGGCCAGCAATTTCCATTTTGAAAAGGGCGACGAACTGGGCCGCTTTGAAATGGGAAGTACAGTCATTCTCATCGTCGACAAGAAAATTCGCGAACGCCATCCGGACCTTTTCAAGAGCCGTCTCGGAAAGGCAGTCAAGGTCGGCGAATCGCTCTAATAATTGACGGTAGGGGATGAAACTCGTAGAAAATTTTGTGCGCGATGAGCCTGCGGCTTTCGAAGCGACGCGGAAGTTTGTCTCCATGTTCAGTTCTGTGCCCGACCCGGTGGTGCGCGTGGCGCAGCGGGCCAAAACCCCTACAGCGAAAATTGCCTGGACCATCCTTGGGACAACCTTGTTCCAGAGCCGAACCTACACTGAAATTTCAGCTTTATTGAATGCTCTTTTCGATGCGTTTCCCGACGAAAAACTTTGGACGTTGCCTGTTCCTGTGGCAGCGAAAATCGAGGGCGTGGCGGAAGGCGTGTTCGGCTGCCGACACTGGACTTTGTTCAAGCACCTTTCCGGCATTTTCTGGAGCGTGGGCATGTTCGTGCGCCATCATGGCTGCAATCTTGTCGCATGGCTTGCGAGCCGCACTCCCGAAGAAGTCTGGCGCGACCTTGGCGAGGTCTATTTCATGGGCAAGGGGAATCCGCGTCCGAAGGCCTGTGCCGCATTCTACCGCATGGTCGCCCCCGAGCCGCTGGGGCTTGGCATGCAGTGCGTTCCTTCCAAAAAGATGCCGCCGCTGCCGCTCACCATGGGGGCTCGCCGCTATCTGTCGTTCCTCGGTCCCGCCAAGGATGCCGATTTTGCAGAAATGGAACCGAAACGGAAACAGGAACTCGCGAACGCGCTGTTCTGTACGCTCAATCCGAGCCGTCCTTACGATGCGGCCCATGCGTTACAGTTCTACCTGGAACAAGGAAACGAAGACTTTATCTGCCGCGAGTGGACACATTCTTGTGTGAATTGCCCCCTGTTTGAATTTTGCGGCTATGCCGACAATGGGAGCCGAAAATGAAGTTCGTCTGTAATTGCCTGCTGATGTTTTTTCTTGCGATAGGCCTTGTGGCGTGCAATCGCCCGAAACCCGAGAAACCGGTGAACTACTCGAAAATAATGTACAAGAATGTCGCCCCGTTTGCACATTCTGTCAATCCCTCTGTCGCCTCCTATAACATCCCGGCCCTCAAGCGGGTCATCGACTTGAGCTACCGTGTTTCCCCCGGTGATACGCTGAATGTCCATATCCTCGAGTTCAAGAGCGATGTGTACGCCATGGACCACTATATGAACAGCGGCAAGTTCCAGGGGATTACGCCGATTTTGAGGGGCGAGCACCTGGAACAGAGCATCCGTGCCGACTGCCACATATTCATATTCAGCCACGATAGTTTCCGCCAGTACGAGCGAAGCGACCTCGAGACCTTTGTCCGGCATTTCCCGGGGTATCGTGGCGGTTTCCCGCAGGAGTTCCTGAGCCTCCCGTTCGAATTCCGCGAGGCGGGACGCACGTCGATACAGACAAAATACTTCATGGGGGTCAAGGCGTTTTTCCCGGTGCTCGTGCAAAGCTACAGGAATGCAGACCTCCGTTGGAATGTCGCCCGCAGTTGGGAACAGGTGGAAGAGCAGGACTTTGATTCTTGGGCCCTTTTGCTGAACCGCGTCGAACCCGAGGGAATTGAGCCGGAGAGCGATGTCGTGTACTTTGATGCCGGGAACCGCGGAAACGGTATGGCGCAGCAATTGGCGGGTGGCCGGGTGGCCGTCGTCTGGGGTTACCTTTCGTGGGCTGATTTGGCCAAAAAGTTCAAAATGGCCAGCGACCGCATCTACGAAGCGAGATTTTAGTTATATTAAAGTCATGGCTATTGAAAAACTTGCAGAAACTCTTTTGGAAAAGCTCCGTTTCATTACCCAGGCGGAGACGGTTATCGGAAAACCCATCCAGGCGGGCGAATCTACGGTCGTTCCCGTGAGCCGCGTCTCGGTCGGCTTCGGTTTCGGCGGTCACCAGTCCAAGGGCGACACGTCCGCTTCCGGTGGTGGTGCTTCCGTGGAACCGGTGGCGTTCCTCGTCATCAAGGGTGACGATGTGCGCATTATGCCCATCAGCAAGGACAGCTCGCTTGTCGGGAAGGTCATGGATATCGTCCCCGACGTGGTGAACAAGTTCAGCAAGAAGACTGCCGCAGAATAAGTGCAGCCTTTCTTTCACGTTCTTTTATATGTCATTCCCGCCTTGTGCGGGCTTCTTCTTTATCAAAAAAGCCTCCGCTTTTGCGGAGGCCTTTTAAAATCAATCGCGTGTTGCGCGGTTAATTAGCCGAGCACCTTCTTTTCGAAGTCGCCGAGGCAGTCGACGAGGGCCTGCACGCCTTCGACCGGCATCGCGTTGTAGATGGAAGCGCGGAAGCCGCCGACGGAGCGGTGGCCCTTGAGCTGCTGGAGGCCACGGGCCTTGGCGAACTCGAGGAATTCCTTGGCGAGGTCGTCAGCCTTGTCGGCAGCGACCACGTCCTTGTTGAACACGAACGGGACGTTCATGATGGAGCGGTCTTCCTTGGCAGCGGTACCGACGAACACCTTGGAGTTGTCGAGTGCGCTGTAGAGGAGTGCGGCCTTGCTGCGGTTCACCTTTTCGATTGCGTCCACGCCACCGAATTCCTTGAGCCACTTGAGCGTGCGGTTCATGACGTACACGGCGAATACCGGAGGCGTATTGAACATGTTCTTCGCGTCGATGTGGGTCTGGAAGTTGAGCATGGTCGGGATGGTGCGGTTCACCTTGCCGAGCAGGTCCTTGCGGATGATGGTCACGGTCACGCCAGCGCAGCTGATGTTCTTCTGGGCGCCGCCGTACACAACGCCGAAGTCAGAGACGTTGATCTTGCGGGCGAGGAAGTCGGAGCTCACGTCGGCCATGAGGAAGCCGGACTTCGGCTTCGGGAAGTTGTGCCATTCCGTACCGTAGATGGTGTTGTTGGCGGTAACGTGGAGGTACGTGGCGTTGTCGCTGAGCTTGAGGTTCTTGTCGATGCGGCTGTAGGTTTCGGATTTGGTGTCGCAAGCGGCGAGGGCGTTGCCGAACTGCTTGGCTTCCTTGTAGGCCTTGTTTGCCCAAACGCCGGTCAGCGCGTAGTCGGCCGTGGCGTTCTGGTCGAGGAAGTTCATCGGGAGCATGCAGAACAAAAGGGAGCAACCGCCACCGAGGAACACGATATCGTAGTTTTCAGGAATGCCCATCAAGTCGCGGAGGAACTGTTCGGTTTCCGCAAACATATTCTCAATCGGCTTTGAACGGTGACTCATGGAGAGGATACTGATGCCGCTATTCGCGTAGTCGATGCATGCAGCAGATGCTTCCTTGAGTGCTTGTTCGGGCAGGACAGACGGGCCTGCGCTAAAGTTATAGACTTTATTTGCCATGGATTGTTCCTTTTTAAGGTTGTTCCTTATTCTTTTTTTGCGATGCCAAATCTAGAAAAATAATATCCAGGTGGCAATTTTCTTTAAAAAAATGGTGACCGGGCTAAAATACGTTTCAGGTGCGTCTTGTAAATATTTATTTTCAATTCAAAAAAAGGATTCAGAAAGTTAGTTTTGTAATTATTTTTTTAGCAAAATAATGATAAGGAGCTACTATGGTCAGACGTAATTTTTCCTATATAATCATGCTTGGCCTGTTGGCGCTGGGCATCGGACTCGCTTCGGCGCAAACTCAACTCATAAAACCCACCCGCGTGGGGCCCGTGAGCCAATATGGCCAGCTGCAGGCGAGCAAGAATGCAAGCGGTAAAGGGCGGATTTACGGCAACTGTGCCGCCTATAGCACCAGCGGCAACGAAGTCATGGTGAAAGGCATGAGCCTTTTCTGGAGTTGTGCGGCAAACCAGCAGCGCTACTGGAAAAAGGACGTTATTGCGGGCCTTGTGGAACATCAGGGAATCCAGCTGATTCGTGCGGCCATGGCGGTGGACGACATGGGTGATTGGGCTGACGGGCATTATTTCACAAAACCGACATTCTATCAGGCCATGCTGGACGAAGCGGTAGAAGCCGCGATAGAAAACGATATCTACGTGATTATCGATTTTCATTCCCATGTTGCTGCGGACAGCGTCGAGAATGCGAAGTCATTTTTCAGAACCCAGGCGCAAAAATGGGGCTCCTATGACAACGTGATTTTTGAAGTATTCAACGAGCCTATTTGCGCGTCGGGATCAAAAGGCGACAATGCGCAATGTGATGATTTTGGTGGATTTATAGAGATGCCTGCCATCAAGGCATACGCCGACCAAGTCGTTTCCGTAATCCGCGAGTTTTCCGATAATTTGGTTATTGTGGGGACCCCCCAGTGGGACCAGCATCCGGAAACGGCGATTTACTCCCCGGTTAGTGACTTGAAAAACAATGTGGCCTATGCGCTCCACTTTTATGCGGGCGAAACCCTTCATCACGATTTTGATGGACTCACGTCTAATGCGGAACTGGCTATGAACAGTGGCTTGTCCGTGTTTGTGAGCGAGTGGGGAACGGTGGATTATAATGGTCGCGGTTCAGTAGGCACGGCCTGGAATCCACAGTGGCAGACTTGGATGAACGCAAACAAGATTTCCCAGGCAAACTGGAATGCGGGAATCAATACATCTGAAGGCAGCCAGTATGCATCGGAATATTTTGGTGCGGATTTTAACCCGACAAACAACTGGACCTATTCTGCTAGCGGCCAGTGGGTCAATGCAAATGTCTTTGCCGGACTTACGGCGGAGGAGTACTCGGCTTGCACGGAATACGTGGACGAAGACTTCTTTATCCAGAGTTCCAGTAGCAGCTTCGAAGAACCTGGCGAATATGTGGTTACGGATTTTGACGGGAACGGAAAAGCTCTTTATAATTATGCCTACGCATACGGCTCCTCCGGTTTCGGGAATACCTGGGATGGTACATGCAACGATGGAGAAGGGTGCTATGTTTTGGTAATGGAGGCCGCAGCCCAAAATGGAACATACGGTGGTGGCCTTCTGGACATTACTGGCGACCCCAAAAGCGCGAATGCCGACGCCAGCGCTGTAGTGTTCAATGTCGCTGTTCCGGGATTGTCTGGTTGTAAAGTGCTGCAATATAGCTACAAGGGGGCAGGGCACAACTTCAAGGTTCGTCTGAACGAAAATGATGACGATACCTACATAAAAGATGGCTTTACGGCAAAGACGGATTGGACCGTAGCGACGGTGACCGTTGCGGATATGGAAAAAATGTATGGTTATGGATCACTGGGAGGAAATGAAGGAAACGTTTCCGACATCCGTTTTGAGGTATTTGGTCAACCAAGTCCTGATTACCTCTACATCGACGATGTGGAGTGTGTGCTGGGAGAACCCTCCAGCAGCTCAAGCGGCGATGAACCTGCAAGTTCCAGTAGCAGCTTCGAAGAATATGCGCTCTCGCCGAACTACAATTATGCCTACGCTGGCGGTGGGTGGACCATTGCGAACCCGGAAGGTGAATGGGGAACAGAGGCGACCGTTTATGACGACGAAATGGGCGGTGATTTCTGGGGCCTAAAAAATGTGAATACAGAAGAGGAAGGAGGTTATGCCGGTGTAGGTATGAACATTTCTAATTTGAACGGATGCCAGGTTCTATCTTACCAGTATATAGGCATTGGCCATAACCTGACTTTTGCCAGTACTCCCGATGGAGAAGATGTGTTGGCAGAATGGGAAATTCCCAGTAGCAACACTTGGACAACCCATACATTCAATATGTCTTCACTATCCGGAATCAATTTGGAAAGAGAGCTTGATATCAAGTGGCAGGTTCCTGGTGGTGAAAACGGAAACCTCTACGTCAAAGAAATCCAGTGTGTATTGGATGGAGGTTCCAGCAGTTCCAGCGTCGGTGAGGAAAGTAGTTCCAGCGTTGAATTGCCCATAGTGGCAGAACCCACCACCAATACGGAACTGTTTGACGACTTCGAGGATGGGGACTACCGTCCGCTGTGGGGTGATATTGGAAACTTCTGGAACGAAACGGATGAAATTGGCGGTGGCGGAGCTTCGACGGCAGAGCTGTCCTTTGTGAAGGGGAATAATTCTTCTAAGGCTTTGCAGATGACATTCTCCCTGGATGTGGGTAACTACCTAGGGGGCCCTCCCTATGCGGCCATTTCCACCAACGACTTTATAGATATGAATCTTTCCCAGTGTTCAGAAGTGCGCTATGATTACAAGGGGGCTGCCCACAAGTTCCGCTTGAAGGTGAGTCCGGACATGAATGACCTGCTGGACATGGGCTGGGGATTCCCCACCTTTGCGGTAACGTCGCCTAGCGAGTCCTGGCAGACCGTAACAATTCCCATTGCCAGCTTGAGGCAGGAATGGACCGGAGAAAGCGGCAACTTGGTGGATGTAGAAACGGTGCTCCAGTATGCGAATGGCTTTGACTGGAGGGTTGACGGTGAGGATACAGACGACAAATCCAGCGGCACTCTCGCCATCGACAATATTCGTTGCATTGGCCTTGCCGAAACGCAATACTACAAGGTTAGGTTCATGAACGGCGAAGAACCGTACGAGGAAAAGGACTGGGCCGCCGGTTCCAATGTTCCCGACCCCGAAGGAATTCCGGAAAAGGCTACTAATGCCCAGTATACCTATGTCTTTGATCATTGGACTTGGGCCGAGGACGAGAACCATCAACCCACAAGACGCGTCACCGGCACCGCCACCTACGATGCGGTTTACACGGAAATCCTGAACGCCTACACGGTCACCTTCCTGATGGACGACGACGCGACCCCGGTTGAAAATGGTGTCGTTGAAAATGTGGATTATGGTACACTCGTTGCAGATATTGTGCCCGCAGCGCCCACCAAGGATGCCGATGCGCAGTTCACCTACACCTTCGGTGGTTGGAATCCGGCCTTTACCGACGAGACCATTGTGACGGGGGATGTGTCCTACAAGGCGACCTTCACCACGGTCACGAACAAGTACTCGGTTGCCTTTGTGGATGACGATGAAACCTCGTTGAAGACGGCAGTAGAATATGACTACGGCACGCCAGTTGACCAGATTGATGTTCCCGTTGTCGGCGATAAGGGCTCGCTTAAGTTTGCTGGCTGGGAACCGGGACTTGCTCCGGTCACTAGGAGCGTGATTTACAAGGCGCTCTATACAGACAAGATTGTCATCACTTGGAAGGATGACGACGGTTCTGTGTTGCGCCTGGATTATGTTGATGATGGCGATATGCCGTACTATGGCGAAGATCCCGCAAAGGATCCCACGGCTGAATACACTTATACCTTCGACAAGTGGACTCCCGCGGTGGTTGCCGCTACGGAGAATGCGACCTATACGGCCTCGTATACAAGCGTGAAGAACAAGTACGACGTGACATTTGTGGCCGAGTATAACCCCGATGCGAACATCACTGTTTCCAAGGAGTACGGAGAAGCGGTCGCATCGTTTGCTCCGCGGGTCGATGGCGCCGTGACCGCCGAATACACCTATGTTTTTGATGGCTGGATGCCGGCCATTACGGACCAGACAGTCGTTACGGGCGGAGTCACTTACACGGCCAAGTACAAACAGAACAAGAATCAATACACTGTGGCCTTCGTGAGCGATGACGGCTCCACTCCACTCTCCAGTGTCACCAGGGACTACGGCACTGAAATTGCCTCCATGTTCCCGTCGTCAGACCCGACAAAGGAACCGACAGATGCAAAGACCTACGAATTCGACAGGTGGGTGATAAAGGTCTCCGACACCGAGGATACGGAACTGGCTGAAGGTGCTGTTCTTGTTTCCGACATGAAGCTCAAGGCCGTATTCAGGGAATTTGACCGCAAGTATGCAGTTACCTTTGTGAACTACGACAACTCTCCGCTCAAGTCGGCGACTCTTTATGTGTATAACACGCCCGTTTCTGGAATCGCGCTTCCGGATGATTCAATTCTCGTCAGGCCGGAAGATGACAATTACACCTACACCTTTGCGGGCTGGGAACCGGAACTTTCTGCCGTGACCAAGGAGCAAGTCTATACGGCGAAATATACGCGCACCGCCAAGGCGGCCACGTACACCATTACCTGGATGCCCGACGAAGGCGAGACCCCGCTGGGGACGGAAACCTATGTCGAAGGTGAAATTCCGGCGTTTAACGGAACCCCGGCCAAGGATTCTACGGCGGAATACACCTACATCTTTGTGGGTTGGACTCCGGAGATTGTGCCGGTGACGGGTGATGCCACGTATACGGCGGTGTTCAAGCCTGTGAAGAATTCCTATACCATCACCTTCCTTGATTGGGATGGTTCTGAACTTGCGAAGGGCCGCTATGACTACAATACCGCGGCGTCGGTCATTGTCCCGGAGGATCCTACTAGGGAAAATGATGCGCACTACTCTTACACCTTTGCGGGCTGGAGTCCTGCGGTTGTCGCCGTGACGGACAGCGCTACCTACAAGGCGACGTATACGTCCAAGGCTCTGCCGCAACCGGAAAGCAGTAGCAGCAAGAAGGTTGCTTCCAGCAGCAGCAAGGCTGTGTCGAGTTCCAGCAACAAGGCTGCCTCTTCCAGCAGCAAGAAGGCGGCGTCTTCGAGCAGCAAGAAGTCCGGCAAGTCCAGCTCGTCTTCGAAGGGCAAGTCAAACGCTCTGCCGGCCGTGGCGGCAATGAACATGGTGGTTCTTTTCGCCGATAACGACCTGATTGTCTCTGCCCCGCATTCCAACCGTGTCCAGGTACAGGTGTTCGACATGCTCGGAAATAATCGTGGGAACTTCCATGCCAACGTTTCCGGGAGCCACGTGTTCTCCTTGCAATACCTGGAACAAGGCCGCTATCTTGTCCGCGTTAACAGCGGGAGTTCTGTCCAGAATCTCAATGTTTTAATAAAATAGCGCCTTTCCGATAGAAATCGCTCCGGCCGAGAATGGGATCGGGGCATTTTTTTCTAAACTAGCGTTTTTTTTGTGCGAAATGACGGATAAACTAAATTTTGAAAATAAAAATTTACGAACGTTGTGCTCAAAAATTGCATATTTTAAAAGTGAAAAAAAGATACTCTCTCCTCCATCAATAGGCGCTTCGGTTCTGCTAGGGGCCGAAGCGTTTTTTTCCGGGGAACGGGGAAAAAAGAAGACGGACATTATGTGTCCGTCTTCTTTTTTTGGGGAATGTCAAATTGTGTCAGCCGTGAACTCGGGGCTGCTGGCTTAGTCCGATTACACTCCGAGAGCCTGGATGGCGGCCTTGTACTTCTTGAGCCTAAACTTCGTCTTGAGTTCGCGGCGTTCCTGGCGCTGGATATACTTGTCTTCGAGGAGCACGTTCAAGATGGCGCTCTTGGCCTTTGCTGCCATGGGATTGTCCTTCAGAGTTTCAACGAAGCGCACGAAGTCCTTCTCGCGAGCGTCGTAGGTGGAATCTTCGGCGGGAACGCCTTTCTCGATAAGCTTGCAGCTGTATTCGTCGATCCAGCCCTGATTCTTGTGGTAGGTCATCTTTTGGATAAGTTCGACCATGTCTGCCGGAACGCCCATTTTAATCATGTCTTCGGGAGTCTTCTTTGTGGCAGAGGTGATGGAGTCCTGCAAAATGGCAAGGGTCTGTACTTCCTCGGATTCGCCCTTGTTCTTGAGGTAGTTAGCGACGTTCTGGAGAAAATCAATGTAGGGGCCTCCGGCCTTGTCTTTTTGACCCTTGTGAATTTCCTCCGCAATTTTGTAGGCTTCGTTATAAGAAAGCATTTCTAATCCTTGTTAATTAAATTTCTTGGCACCATGGGTGCTTGCTATCAATATATATAAAAAAGGGGCAGGAAAAAGCTGTCCGCGGTTGTTAAATTGGGAATTTTCCCTTTTTTTGAAATTTAATTACAAAAAGGATGGATACGACTATCTTTGTCCATAAAAATAGCTGGAGACTGAAATGCCCAAAAGTTTTGTGTGGTTAACTGCCGTGTGTTCTGTTTTTTTTTGCAGCCTGTGGTGATGACTCATCGTCCAATGCGACAGGAGACCTTTCTTATGTCGACGAGGACGGCGAAGAAATAACCGTTGATGTTTCTACGGGAAGTTTCAAGGATCCCCGTGACGGGACATCCTACAAGACCGTAACTGTCGGCGAAAAGACATGGATGGCCGAGAACCTGACTTACTCGGAACAAGGCAGCAACTCCGAAGAAAAGTACGGCTGGGGCACCGCTCAGGTCGTCTGTCCCGAAGGATGGCACTTGTCTCTACGGGAGGAATGGCAGGACCTTTTTGAGACACTTGAAAATGTTTACGGGGATTCCTCCGGATGGGCGCTCAAGTCGACAAGCGGCTGGGACAACGACACGACCGACGGCGAGGTTGTCAGCGGCAACGGTGGGAACATTCTCGGATTCGACATCGAGCCTACGGGCATTTGCAGGGGTGGCGACTGTCGCTATAAAGGAAGCATGGCTGGATTCTGGACCATGTCAAAGATGGATCGTGACGGCTACGCCAACTACATCCGTTTCGAAACGGATCCGGACTGGCATTCGGGCGAAATTTACCAGGACGCCAGGTTGCACGTTCGCTGCGTAAGCGACAAGAACACCATTTTCGAATCACTCGGCAAATGCACCCGAGAAAAAGAAGGGACCATCGGCGAATACGATTCCACCTTCTACAAATGCTCCGATAAATTCTGGGTAAAGGCAAGCCTAGATGAAGCGTTGAACTATAAGTTCGGCACATGCGATTCTACACAAGAAGGGAAAGTGTACGAGTTGAACGATTCCGCCGCCATTTGCAGGGCGAGTTCCTACGGAGATACATACTCATGGGATACCGCCACCATGGAAGAAGCCCTGGGAGAATGTTCCGATAAAAATGTCAAGGAAATCAAAAAATACAACGGACAGAAATACGCCTGCCACATGCTGACCTCAAGCTGGTACAGCTGGGAAGAGGCCGGTGCAAACGACCTTCTTCCGGAATGCAAGCAAAGCATCGAATTTAAAATCGACTATTTCAACGACACCGCCTACATTTGCAAGGAAGGATTCAGCAGCTATACCTGGCAAATTGCCACCGAGGAAGAAGAAGCGAAAGGCAAGCTGGGCGAATGCACCAGCGCCATGCAAAACAAGGTGGAAAAAACCAAGGCTGGAGATTTTGCATGCGTCGACAATTCCTGGAAGAAGATGAACCAGGTGGAACAAGAACTGGGCCTATGTTCAGAAGACAAGAAAGGGTCGCAGAAAACAACTAGCAATGGAACATTCATGGCCTAGAGCGAACCATAAACATCGTTGCATTCGACAGCGTTTTATGGACGGACATGCGTTATTTCGAAGGAGACAGCCCTTCCGGTTTCTATCCGGCATCGCGTTCTGTTTGGGAGTCGATCATTCAGGCCTTGACGGAGAGAGACCAACTTGACGAACTGTATCTGGACAGAGATTCCAGCTATTATGGATTAAACGTGTTCAGCGGAGCCCAGCTGGGGTTTTTCTCTTTGGGCGAAGAACTTACCAATTGCCGCATGGAAACGGTCGACGGATACTCATGCCTAGCGGGCAAAGGCTGCAATCACAATTACAGGGAAGTGGTGGTATGCAAACAGGCCGCGATTACGCTATCTAGAGTGGACCCGGATAACAAGACATACAAATTTGAAAATCTTGTCAAATGTAAAGGCTGGATTCCCACAGGTTCTTCCAAATGCACCGAAAAACCCAGATCCGACAAGTGCATAAAGAATTACGGCAAATCTGACGATGCTAAATCCGAAGATTCGGAGTAGGGAAGGATATCTTGACGCTCCTTCGAATCGCATTTTGCTATCTTTGCGCTCGGTTGGCGCATGTGCGCCGCATTTAACCGGAGGCTAAAATGGCTCTACAGTTCTACAACACCGCATCGCGCAAGAAAGAAGTATTCACTCTCCCCGAAGGCGTTCCCGCCGTGCGCATGTACTGTTGTGGCCCGACGGTGTACCATTTCGCCCACATCGGCAACCTCCGCACCTACATTTTTGAAGACTTCCTGGTCCGTACGCTTAAGTACTACGGCTACAAGGTGAACCACATCGTGAACATCACCGACGTGGGCCACTTGACCAGCGACGCGGACTCCGGCGACGACAAGATGGAAAAGGGCGCCGCCCGCGAAGGCAAGTCTGTGTGGGATATCGCGAAGTTCTACACCGACGCTTTCATGGCTGACTGGCACCGTTTGAACATCCAGGAACCGACCCGCTGGACGCCTGCTACGCAGCACATCCAGGAACAGATTGACTTGGTGAAGACCCTCGAAGAAAAGGGCTACACCTACCGCACTAGTGACGGCATCTACTTTGATAGTCTCAAGTTCCCGCGCTATGCCGACTTCGCCCGCCTCGACGTGGAAAACCTCCGCAAGGGTAGCCGCATCGACATGGGCGAAAAGAAGAACGCCACCGACTTCGCTCTGTGGAAGTTCAGCCCGAAGGACAAGAAGCGCGCCATGGAATGGGACAGCCCGTGGGGCGTTGGTTTCCCCGGCTGGCACATTGAATGTTCCGCTATGGCTATGAAGTACAATGGCCCGACGCTTGACATCCACTGCGGCGGTACGGACCACATCCGCGTGCACCACACGAACGAAATCGCCCAGAGCGAATGCGCGAACGGCGTTCAGTTTGCCCGCTTCTGGATGCACGGTGAGTTCCTGCGCACCGCAAGCGAAGAAAAGCTAGAAGACGGCACCACCGAGCAGAAGTTCGGCAAGATGAGCAAGTCCAGCGGCGAATTCCTGACGGTATCACTCCTGATGGACCGCGGCTTCAACCCGCTCGACTATCGCTTCTTCGCGATTGGCAGCCACTACCGCAACTACCTGAACTTCACGTGGGAAGCTCTGGAAGGCGCGAAGGAAGGCCTGAAGAGCCTGCACAAGAAGACGGACCCGCTGATTGGCAAGGCTACCGCTATCACTAGCGACGCCGCCAAGGCTTTCCAAAACGAATTCAAGGATGCCATCGGCGACGACCTGAACATGCCGCGTGCTCTCGGTATTATGAACACGATGCTCAAGAGCGATATCGATGACGGCGAGAAGGCCGCCCTGGTGGCCGACTTCGACCAGATTTTCGGTTTGAAGCTCGATGAGCCTCGCGAAGAATACGCCAAGAAGGGTGCGAACGACGGCGTAGATGTCGCAAAGATCGAAGCGCTGATTGCAGCTCGTAAGGAAGCCCGTGCCAACAAGAACTGGGCCGAAAGTGACCGCATCCGCGATGAACTCGCCGCGATGAACGTGGTCATCAAGGACTCCAAGGAAGGCACGACCTGGGAGATAAAAGGTTAGAGACTAGAATCTAGGGACTAGGCTCTAGAGTCTAGAAACTTGAATCTGTACAAAAAAAGATGAGGCCTTGAATCGGGCCTCATCTTTTTTGCTTTTGAAAGATTTTGAAGGCTAATTATTCGTCCAACTCTTCGTCTTCTTCGTCTTCTTCGTCATCACCTTCGTCTTCTTCTTCAATTTCTTCAGGTTCTTCATCCTTGATTTCAGGGATGGTCCAGGTGGCGACCTTTGCTTTCGCTACGCTCGGTTCACCAGCTCCGTTATACGGAAGAACGATGAACGAGACCTTGGACACCGAGGAGTCCTTGACGAACGACAGGGTGCTGATGCTGCGAGTGAAAACGGAGTCTTCAGAGGCCGTTTGAGAGAAGAAGATGAAGTCGTCCATGGCATCCGTCTTATAGTAGATGTTGTAGCCGGCGATGTCCTTGGCGCTTGTGTTTGGCTTCCAGGTCAGCTTCAGGTAGCCGTTGTATTCGAAGTTGTACAGGTTGCTGTAATTGTCGTCGTATGCAGATTCGTCCAGCTTGACCTTGAGCTCAGAAACATTCTTCGGAATGGCAACGGAGCCGACGGAGAAGGACTTGGAAACCGTGATACGGACACCGTCCTTGCTGTACACTTCGCCTTCGACGGTATAGGAGTCGTTGGTGGTCCAGCTTTCAGAGAGCGGGGCGATGGTGACGGTCTTCTTGTCCTTGCTCAAGGTGGCAACCGTCAAGACCTTGCTGGAACCTTTCTTCACGACCCAGAAGCCTTCGATGGAGTCCTTGTCCAGTTCGGTGGAGAAACCGAATTCGAGATCCGTGGAATCATCGATAGCGTCAAGGTTGGAGTTGAGGAGCTTCGGAATTTCGCCGTCGGCAACCATGGTGATTTCGTCCATGTTCTTGATGGAGCCGGCACGGGAGCCGCTTGCGCTGACGTAGCCAGCAGAGCGGTAATACTTCGAGTCAATCTTGGACTGAAGCACGTCGACATAGAAATTGACCAGTTCGGCGACGTTGGTGAATTCGTATTCACCCTTGTCGTTTGTTGTGGCGAAGACTTCGGACGGATAGATGGTGAATTCCGGATCCGGAGCTGCGGCGCTGCTTTCGCTCTTCATCAGACCGTAATCGTCATCGCTAACGTCAGCGGCCTTTGTGGAACCGGAATAGGACAAGACGACCTTGACCTTTTCTGCCGGGATGAGGTTGCCCGTCGTGCGGTCACGATAGTAGACTTTACCCTTGACAGTCACGTCGGCCTTGTAGAGAGGAACCGTCAGGAGAACGTCCGGGACGCGGGACACGTCGTTTGCGCCCATTTCGACAACGGAAACGGTGGCGCGGGTTGTGGAGTAGCCCTTCTTGGAAATGTCAAAGACGTAGGCACCGATATCATTCTTCGTGTAGGAAACGAAGCCATTCTTGTCCGTGTAGCTGGATTCGTCTTCGAACTGGGGCTTGACCTTTGCAGAGTCAAGGGCTTCGTTCGAGCTACCGTCCAAAACGGAAACGGTGATTGTAGCTTTGGACTTGGCCTCGTCGAATGAGTTGACGACGGTGTTGTCCGAACAGCCGACCACCAGAGCGATGGCGGATGCGGAGAGGAGGAGTTCTTTTTTCATGTTTACCTTGCCTTTTTGGGGTCAAACAGATGTTACAATTATATGTCTGAAAAATAGTTATTTTTTTTGAAAAGTACTGTTTCCCCTGCCAGACCCCCTTTTTTGCTCATTTTTCCGTTGTAATTTCCCCTTTTTTCTACATTCTGCTGCATGAAGGTCAAGCAATTCGTTTTTAACCCCTTCGGTGTAAACGCCTACGTATTGAGCAATGATACGGGGGATTCCATACTGATAGATCCCAGTGCGAGCAACGAACGGGAACGTTCCGTTTTGGCCGCCTATATAAAAGATGCCGGTCTCAAGGTTTGTCGTGTGCTGAATACACACTTGCACCTGGATCATGTTCTAGGCAACGCTTTCGTAGAACGCACCTTTGGCGTGAAGGCGGAGGCCCACGAGGCCGACACGTTCCTGTTGGACTTGCAGACGGAGCAGGGAAACATGTTTGGCTTGCCTTTCGACGATCCGGCTCCCGCGTTGGGCGGCTGTCTAGTTGATGGTGATATTGTCGAGGTGCCGGGAATCAAGTTGCGCGTAATTCATGTGCCGGGACATTCTCCCGGAGGTCTCGCCTTTTATTGCGAAAACACCGGCGATAAATCAAGTGAAGAGGATGCTCCGGCATTGTTCTCGGGCGACATTCTCTTTGCAGGCAGCATGGGCCGTTCCGATCTTTTTGGTGGTGACGGCAGGGCTCTTGTAAGCGGTATCAAGTCCAAGATTCTGACGCTTCCCGGAAATACAGTTGTGCTCCCGGGCCACGGTCCGTTCACGACAGTTGCCGACGAAAAGATGTGGTTCTAAGAAACGATGGGCGACGGAAGTCAGAGAATAGGCTGGATTGACGAATTCAAGGGATTCGTGCTGTTGCTCGTTTGCCTTTATCACGTGGAGCAGTCCTTCCCGTGTGCGTCCATGGGAATGCTCCACCTGAGCGCTCTCCGCATGTCCGCATTCTTCTTCATTTCGGGAGTGCTGTTCAGTACACGTCGTTTTCGCAATTTCGGGAGCTACGCAGGCCATAAGACTAAGGTGCTCCTCTGGCCGTATGTTGCGCTGTCCTTGCTGTTCATGCTGCTCGATCCGGTAATCTATAACTTTGACCTGTTCCCGAAGGCCCCGCGCATGACAATCATGAACATCCGTCCGGAAATAGCGAATGTCAAGGATTATATCGGCTGGAATGCCGCGAAGATTTTCGTGGCCGGAAAGTCTTCTATCGGTTCGGGTCCGCTGTGGTTCGTGTTCACGCTCTATTCCGTGAGTTTGCTCTTTTACCTTGTGCAGCGTGTCTTGAGTAGGGTGGGGAAAGCGTCTTCGTTTGCCGTTGCCGCGTTTGCCTTGGTGAGCCTTGTTTCCGGATGGCTGATGTTCAAGAACCACATACGCCTTCCGCTGGGGATTGAGCGCGACCTCACCGTGGCATTCTTCTTTGCTTGTGGTTGGCTGTGCAAACCGGTCATAAAGAAGGCCGGAAAGTTGCGAGGCGCCGTTGTCGCTGCGGTTGCTGTCGTTAGCCTTGCGCTCTATGCCTTTTTCGAAGTCCCTGATCCGAATTTCAGCATCATGAACAATGTGCTTGGGAAGAGCTTCCCTGTTTTTTTGGCCAGTTCCGTTTTCGGCATCGTGGGACTTGTGGCGGTGTTCCTGCTCGCAAGCCGGATTCCCGGGGTGGCGCCTGTGCGCATATTCAAGGGAATCCTTCGCAACATCTCGCGGAACGCTCTGGTCATTCTCGCTGTCCACTGGTGGGTTTTGCTTGTGATGCGGCTCCTGTTCAAGCCTGAATTCAACAGGCCAGGCATCGCCTACCTTTCGATACCGGTTGTCGCTTTGATCGTGATAGCCGCTATCCCGCTATTCCGCTGCAAACTGTATAAGTTGCTGGGCAAGGAACGCATCAGCGTGAAGGAAAGCTTGAGCCTTAAATAGATGGAGCGTTTGCGGGGTTACAAGTAAACTTTGACAGGCCGAGTAATCTCGGCTTGTTCCTTTTTCTTCGGAACGTAGATCTTTATGGCGTACACGTTCTGTTCCGTTTCGGCGACAATATCGCCTTCTTGCAGGTCCTCGTAGATGTCGATTTCTATTTCCACGCCATCGCGGGCGATGCAGCGGATGGAATGCGCGGAAAGTTCTTCGCGCAGGAGCGGGACGTCGACAACCTTCTTGTAGGTTCCGTGATGCGTTGTTCCAAGGATTCTATTGCAAAGCATGGGCTGAATATAAAAAAGACGGTGAATTAGTGTTGGGTTGATTCAGGATAGATCCGGATGTAGTCTACGAGCATCTCGTTGGGGAACTGCGAGTCGTCAATCTCGAATCCGGGCCAGTTGCCGCCCACCGCGACATTCAGCAGCAGGAAGAAAGGCTTATGGAATGCTTCGGTTCCGCCGGCGTTGTCTTCAATGGACATTTCGTGATACTTGAAGTCGTCGACATACATGGCGATGAGTTTTTCGTCCCAAGTGAGTTTGTACGTGTGGAACTCGGTGATGTTCAGTTTCTTTTTCGCTCCATGGAAATCACTTGTGTTGTTGCCGTAATTGGCATGCTGCCCTTCGTATTGCCAGTGGTGGGTGCCGTAGACAATGCTCTCGTCGTTGATGGATTCGATGATATCGATTTCTCCGCAGGCGGGCCAACTCACTTTATCAATGTTTTCTCCGAGCATCCAGAAAGCTGGCCAGATTCCCTTACCTACGGGGAGCGCGATGCGGGCCTCGACTGTACCGTAGGTGAATGTGAACTTGCCCTTGGTTATCATGCGTGCCGAAGTGTAGCCGGAGCCTTCGTAGTCTTCCTTGTTGGCGCGGATGTGGAGGATGCCGTCTTGCACGTAGGCGTTTTCTTTGCGCCCGGTGTAGTATTCTTTTTCGTTGTTGCCCCAGCCGCTACTGCCTGTGCCGATTTCGAATGTCCACTTGGAAGTGTCGATGGCGCTGCCGTCGAATTCATCATTCCAGAGGTAAGGCGATTCGCTTGAACTGCCTGGGATGGCGGAGGAACTGCTCGGAACGGCTAGGGAACTGGAAGAGGAAACCGCCGTTGAATCGTCATGGCGGCCTTGATCCGCCTTTTCGCTGCTGGAAGATTCCTGCGCGACGGTGCTGCTGGAAAGCGTGTCGTTGCGAGGCGTCGAGGACAGAGCCTGCTGCGAGCTTGACGAAGTGGAATCCGTCTCTTTAAAACTAGAGGATTCGATGACGTCTGAAGAAGAACTGCTTGAGTCAACGATTTCGATGGGCTCTTCGCAAATAGTTTCACTGTCTCCGCAAGCAACAAGAACTCCTGCGACGGCAAATGCCGTGGCCAGTTTTGCCGTGAAAAATGCGGATGTGTGCAGGAACTTCTTGTTGCCCATGGAAACCTCTTAATCTACAGGGGCTTCGGGCGGGACTCTAGCAATCACGCCGATGGTCGCGCGGGTCGCCTTCACCAGGTCGGCGGGCGCTACCTTCAGCTGCAAACCACGTTCTCCGGCACTTACGTAGATGAACGGAAACTGCATCGCCGTCTCGTGAATGAAAATGGGGAAGTTCTTCTTGAGACCGAGCGGGCTGCAACCGCCGCGGATGTAGCCGGTGAGCGGGGTCAAGTCCTTGAGCGGGACGGTATCGATTTTCTTGTTGCCACTGACCTTGGCAGCGCCTTTCAGGTCGACTTCAAGGTTGCCGGGAACCACGCACACGAGGTAACCGATTTTGTCGCCGTGAACAAGGATGGTCTTGAAAACTTGATTGATGTCTTCGCCCAGGCTATCGGCCACATGCTGTGCACCGAGGTCGTTCTCGTCGACCTTGTAGGGGATAAGTTCGTAAGAAATTTTCTGGCGGTCGAGAATTCGAGCCGCATTTGTCTTCTTGATATCCATAAATAGTCCTTTGCGGTAAATATACTTTAAATGACGAATGCAGAATAGCGATGGTACGTGCTTCTTCCATTTTCTATATTGTCAGCGCAACGCAATGAAATCGTACAACGCCATATTGATTGGAAACGGAACCATGGGAGCTCGCCACAGGGCTCGTTTTGAGGCGTGTGGAGTTCGCTTCGTGCAGATTGTCGATGTTGGGGATACCGTTAAAAATTGCGATGTCGATTTTGCAGTTGTTGCATCTCCCGCATCGACCCATTACGCCTATGCCAAGTTTTTCCTGGAGCGCCAAACGCCCGTGTTCGTGGAAAAACCGCTTGCGACATCGGCCGAGGAAGCCCAGGAATTGGTGAATTTTGCGTTGCGCAATGGTGTTACGCTATTCGTGGCTCAGTCGGAGTGCTACAATCCCATTTTTCTCAACTTTCGCAAGCATTTTCTTGCCGAGTTGCGTTCGCTTAGCGGAGCCCATCTTGAATTCCGTCGCGAACACCGGCCGTCGAACCGCTGCCTGGATGTCGGAGTTTCGCTGGATTTGATGGTACATGATTTTAGTTTGTTCTTGACCATGTTCCCATACCGCGATATCCACATTGAAAGTATTGAAGAATCTCCAAATGGTAATCGCGCCCGAGCCCAGCTCAAGGTGGTAAGCGGACCATTTGCCGGTGTTTCGGCAGACTTTGTCGTTGACCGCGAAAGTGCTACGGACCTTCGGAACATTACCGTGAATTTTCCTCGGAATGGCGAATTGCCGTCTTCGAGCTATACAGTGAGCTTGGCGCATTACACTCCGGAAGGTGAAATTGCCCATATTCCCGATTCTCTCGACAACGAACACAAGTTTTTCCTGAAGCTCCTTGCCGGAGCATGCGGACACTGGGGAAGGCGTGCCGCACAAAACGCCGCTGATTGTGTGAAGTTAGCAGCGAGCTATGAGCGGTGAGCAATGAGGCACGAGGTTCGAGCAATGAGTCTTTGAGAGACTAGAGAATAGAGACTAGAGAATAGAGACTAGTGGCTAGTGAAAAGAATCACGCACTTCGTGCGTCAATATAAGACGGCGAAGCCGTGACATTTTTCCCTAGTCTCTAGATCCTAGATTCTAACCCCTAATCATATCCTACTTATCTCATACCTCAAAGGCGCAAAGCGCCGACCTCATACCTCATCCGTTCGTGCATTTTTTTATTTTATGAAAAGGTATGCTGAATTTTCGTATTAATAAATTGCTCTTTGTGCTTGGTCTTTTATTTTCGTTGAATGCTTTTGCACAAAAGAATGATTCATTGGACGTTCAAAATGAAGATCCGGTTGCTCTCTTGGATAGCATAGATCATTATCAAAAACTAATTGATAAAACTGAAGCTAAAATTGAGAATAGATCGTGGGGTTATTTGGGAATTGGCCTTGGCTCAGTCAGCCTTGTTTCTGGCCTGTATTTGTTGCATGGTATTGCGGGAGCTGGTGGCGCTGGCTATGCCATTGGTGTGGGCGTGATTCCTGCAGTGCTTATCTCTGGGGGCTTGGCCTTGACCATTGCTGGAGGGATGGCTTTGTCTACTACAAGCAAACTGCCTGAAAAAGTTGCGGAGTATAAAGAGCGGAAGGCGTTTTTTACGGAGCGCTATGATGAAATCAAAGTCAAATATGTCCAAGATTCTAGTTCTGTGAATATGGCTTACATTGAACTTTTAAATGACGATACTTTTAAATCCCTTAAGAAAAAAGCTCAGTGCCGCGAAAAAGCAAATATCTCGGATTTTTACCAATGTGTTGGCGACCTTTATAGCGAGGCATCTTTATGGGGCTTTTCTTTGGGGGGTATATTTACAACTCTTGGAACAGCCTATGTCGGTAGCCAAAAAAATTTTACAGCATCAACGGCAATCATGATTCCTCTGATTGGGTATGGTGTCTACTTTATCGTTTGCGGCGGAATATTCAATAGTAAGGCAAATGAATATAGGGCCAAGGCTGGCCACTGACTTGCAATTGAGCAGTGAGCAATGAGCAGTGAGCAATGAGTCTTTGAGAGACTAGAGAATAGAGACTAGCGGCTAGT
This sequence comes from Fibrobacter sp., assembly GCA_017412605.1. Lineage (GTDB taxonomy): Bacteria > Fibrobacterota > Fibrobacteria > Fibrobacterales > Fibrobacteraceae > Fibrobacter. The sequence continues at coordinate 63,944 of JAFPWY010000010.1, forward strand.
GAAAAGAATCACGCACTTCGTGCGTCAATATAAGACGGCGAAGCCGTGACATTTTTCCCTAGTCTCTAGATCCTAGATTCTTATCCCTAACCCATACCTAGAGATTGCTTCGGGGTTATTCACCCCTCGCAATGACATTCCTGTCTACTGTCTACCTCAAAGGCGCGAAGCGCCGACCTCGCACCTCGAAGCTCCTACAACTTAATGCTGCACGGCTTGGCGTTCCAGATTTCTTCGGCGTACTGCTTGATGGTACGGTCGGAACTGAACTTGCCCATGCGAGCCACGTTGAGGATGGCCTTCTCTGCCCAGGTCTTCTTGTTCTGGTATTCCTTCGCGACCTTCACCTGCATGTCCACGTAGCTGCGGAAGTCAGCGCAGAGCATGTACGGATCGTGAGTGAGAAGTTTGTCTGCAATGTGTTTGAACAGATCCGGACGGTCGGGGCTGAAGAAGCCGGAACCGATGAGGTCGATGACGCGGCGCAGATCGTCGTCCTTCTCGTAGAAGTCGCGCGGACGGTAGCCCTTGGCGAGCAGGTCGGTGACTTCTTCGACGGTGAGGCCGAAGATGAAGATGTTCTCGTCGCCGACTTCTTCCTTCATTTCCACGTTGGCGCCGTCAAGCGTACCGATGGTGAGCGCGCCGTTCAGGGCGAACTTCATGTTGCCGGTACCCGAGGCTTCGGTGCCCGCGGTAGAAATCTGTTCGGAGAGGTCTGCCGCCGGGATAATCTTCTCGGCGAAGGACACGCGGTAGTTCTCGAGGAACACCATCTTGAGCTTGCCCTTGCAAACCGGGTCGGCGTCGATGATGGCGGCCACGGCGTTCGCGAGACGGATGATCTGCTTGGCCATCCAGTAACCCGGAGCGGCCTTACCGCCAATCATGATGGTGCGCGGCAGGATTTCCTTGCCGTCCTTGAGCTGGATGTACAGGTGAATGGCATGCAAGATGTTCAGGAGCTGGCGCTTGTATTCATGGATGCGCTTCACCTGCACGTCGAAGAACGTGTTGGTGTCGACTTCCACGCCCTGCGTTTCCTTGAGGTACTTGGCGAGGCGTTCCTTGTTCTGCTTCTTGACGGCCATGAAGGCTTTCTGGAATTCGGCGTCCTTTGCGAACGGTTCGAGTTTCCTGAGGTCGTCCAGATCCTTGACCCAGCTGTCGCCAATCTTCGAAGAGATGAGTTCGGACATGGCGGGGTTCGCCTTGCGGACCCAGCGACGCGGAGTCACGCCGTTTGTCTTGTTGTTGAACTTTTCGGGCCACAGCTCGTAGAAGTCCTTGAAGAGCGTCGTCTTCAGGAGGTCGGAGTGGAGGGCTGCCACGCCGTTCACGGCGAACGAACCCACGATGGAGAGGTAGGCCATGCGGATCATCTTGCAGTTGCCTTCTTCGATGAGGCTCATGCGGGCGAGGCGGGCGTTGTCGCCGGGCCACTTCATGGAGACCATGCGCAAGAAGCGGGCGTTGATTTCGTAGATAATCTGCAGGTGACGCGGCAGGAGCTTTTCGAACAGGCTGACCGGCCACTTTTCAAGAGCTTCGGGCATCAAGGTGTGGTTCGTGTAGGCGAACGTCTTGGTCACGATTTCCCAGGCTTCGTCCCATTCCAGGTTCTCGATGTCGAGGAGGATGCGCATCATTTCGGCGATGGAGATGGCCGGGTGCGTATCGTTGAGCTGGATGGCGACCTTTTCGGGGAATACCTTCCAGTCGTTGTTGTGCAGCTTCTTGAAGCGGCGGATGATATCCTGCAGGGAAGCGGAGCACAGGAAGTATTGCTGCTTGAGACGCAGTTCCTTACCGTTCATGGAGGAATCGTTCGGGTACAGCACCTTCGAAATCGTTTCGGAAAGTTCCATGTCCTGCACGGCGGCGATGTAGTCACCGTTGTTGAAGTAGCTGAGGCCGAAGTCGTCGGTGGACTTCGCGCTCCAGAGGCGCAGGTTGTTCACGGTATTGTTCTTGTAGCCCGGAATCGGGGTGTCGTAGGGCAATGCAAGCACGAAATCCTTGGTTTCCCAGCGGTTGTGGAGCTTGCCGTTGTCGTCGATCCAGCTGACCACGTAGCCGCCGAACGGGACCTTGATGGCGTTTGCCGGGCGGGCGATTTCCCAGGGGTTCGGGAGGCGCAGCCAGTTGTCCGGCTGTTCTTCCTGTTCGCCGTTCACGATCTTCTGGCTGAACATGCCGTATTCGTAGCGGATGCCCATACCGGTGGCCGGGAGTTCGAGCGTTGCCATGGAGTCGAGGAAACAGGCGGCGAGGCGGCCGAGACCACCATTGCCGAGGCCCGCATCCACTTCCTGTTCGCGGAGTTCTTCGAGCGTCATGCCGATTTCGTCGAGGGCTTCGACGACGGCTTTTTCGACGTCAAGGTTCAGCACGGAGTTGCCGAGCGTACGGCCGATGAGGAATTCGAGGGAGAGGTAGTAGACGCGCTTCACGTCTTTTTCGTAGTACGTGTTCTGCGTCTTGATCCAGCGGTCGACGAGTCGGTCGCGTACAGCGTAGGCGACGGCGAGGAACTTTTCGTGGTCGGTCACCGTGAAATTGCTGCGTGCAAGGGTGTGGTGGATGTGGTCGGTAAAAGCCTGGCGGAATGCGTCGGCATCTGTACCGAGGACCGGAATGTCTTTTGCTTTATTCGCTTTGGCCATGATACACCTATTGGTTAAATGTTTATCCCGCCATCAAGTTTAGAAATATTTACGCATGGATGGGGGAAAATTGGGCCAGTTTCACCTATTTATGTGATAAAATACACCATGATGATTGATTTTTTGCACAAAAAACTAAATTGTTTGTATGCGTTTATCTACTAGCTTCAAAAAAAGTGCTTTTTCTTTCTGCAGTGTCCTGGCCCTTGCCTTGACGGCTGTCCTTGCCGGTTGCGGGGATGATTCTTCCTCTTCGCCTTCTTCTCCGGCTCAAAATCCAACGAGTTCTTCGGGGGCACAACTCCCTGATGCTGGCACGACTCCGACAAATTCTTCGGGATCTCTCCCGGATGCCGGTACGAACCCGGCGAGTTCGCCGGATGCTGTGAATCCGACGAGTTCTACTATCGATTCGCCAGAAAATGGCTCCTTTACTTTTGCGACGACCCCAGGAGCACTTGCGCTTGCTCCGGATGAGGATGGCTTCTACGATATGGGCGACGTCTATAAGGCTGTACCCCAGACAAGCAAGATTGCTTTCGTGATTCGACACTCGAAACGCGAGAAGAATAACTTGGGTACGGAATCTCAGTTGACCCCGATTGGCATTCAGATGGCTCAGACTCTTGGCACAAAACTTGTGGGTGAAGAGTCCTTCTACTATGCATCGACTGATTTTATTCGCACACGGGAAACCTGTAAGAACATTGCGGTGGGTCGTGGTGAAGCCAATGTGGAAGTCGTGACTTGGGATGGCATTGATGGCGGTTACTTCTTGACCGTTCCTACGGACACACTGGATGCCCTTGTTTCTAGTAGGGGCGGAAACCAGAAATATATTGCGCAGTATGCTTATGGAGCTCCTTTTACGAATGCTGCGGTAGCCGCTGTAATTCCTGGTTATTTCTATGATCTGTTTGAACGTGGAAACCAGTTTGTAAACGAAGTGATTGTCGCGAATATGTCGGGTTGGAAACGTGTGAGTATCCTCGTTAGCCATGACATGCTTGTCGAACCGCTTATTGCATTCGTATCGAACAGGACGATAGACCTGAAATTCTACCAGACCCCGTTCCGTTGGGTCAACTACTTGTCCGGTATCGCTGTGATTGTTGATGAGGCTGGCGCTGTGACGGCGCTTCCTGTTCGTGGCGATTCTGTGGGCTGGATGCGCCCCGCCGATGAAGTGGAAGAAAAGGTGCAATGAGAATTGCTCTTCTAGGCTCTACAGGGCTTGTTGGCAAAAATGTCGTTCAATTGCTAGCTCGGTTGGATGAAGTTGAAAGCGTTTATTGTCCTGTACGCTCCATTCCTAATTTAGGACAGATGGGCGTCTTGCAGGGAGCCTCGAAGTTCAAGTTCGATGTCATTGATTTTGACGAGTTGTTGAGTGTGCAATCAGAGAATCAGTGGAAGTCGAAAATATGCTTGAATTTTAGCGGGTGCGATGCGGTGGTGTGCTGTTTGGGGACAACCCGGAAGCAGGCGGGGAGCCGTAACGCCCAGGAAAAGGTCGACGTGCGTCTGCCTCTTACATTGGCGGCCATTGCAAAAAAGCAGGGCGTCAATCATTTCTTGTGCGTGAGCGCACAGGGCGCGAATTCGCATTCACCGTTCTTCTATAATCGTCTGAAGGGAATGCTCGAAGAGGGCCTGACCATGATGAATTTCGATGCGCTTACGCTGGCCCGTCCATCGCTTTTGCTCGGGAAACACAAGGATAAGCGTTTTGGCGAAGAACTATTGCAAAAGATTTTCGGGGCCCATCTCGAGTGGATTCCCGAACGGCTCCGCCCCGTACATGCAGAAACGGTTGCGGCGCATTTAATCGCTTCCCTCCTTAAACCGCCCACAGAACACGTATGCGCAACCGATGGCGTGAAAGGGAAGAGGATAATATATAATAGGGTGCTAGCGCAAACGAAAGTGGAAGAATTGTTCTGAGGGACAATGAGGTCGGTCGCCGAAGGCTCCCTTTGAGCAATGAGGTCGCGACCTTCGGTCGCTTTGAGGTATGAGGTTTTAACCTCACCGCTCATAGCTCATAGCTCACTGCTCACTGCTTGCGCCTCGAGCCTACTTAAACTTCACGAACTTATACAGGAACTTTGCGCTTTGCACGGGAGTCTTGAGGAAGGCTCTCTTTTTGTATCCGCCCAGCGCGAAACCTTGCAGCACCTTGTAGAGCCCGACCTGGTCTTCGCGGTTCAGCGCAAGCAGGAACCTGCGGAACTTGAGCTCGAAGTCGTGCATTTTGCCGAAGTAGCCGTAACAGCGCTTTTCGTATTGCTTCAGGAATTCCTTGGACAGATCGCCGCGTCCGAGCCCGTCATTCACGTATTCGGCGCAGAAGCGGCCCGCCCGCATCGCGGAAGCGATGCCACCACCCGTGAGCGGGTTGGTGTGGTGGGCGGCATCGCCCACCAGGGCGAAGCGGTCCAACGTGTAATTCTTGATTATGCTCGAGACGGGGATAATTCCGCCGACGGTGTAGTTTATCTTGGCTCCGGGGAACAGCTTTTCCAGCCATTCCATCGTAATCTCGAGGATGTTCCCGTCGTGCTTTCCGTTCGCGAGGAAGCCTGCGCCGAAGTTGGTGACGTTCGACTTCTGCTTCGGGAAACTCCAGATGTATCCGTCGTTGATAAAGTCGTGGCCCTGCCAGAAGGTGAGGTAGTCGGGCTTGGTCAGGAGGCCCTGCACCTGGATGTCCACTCCGGTACATGTCTCGTTCGGTTTCTGCACGCAGTCAAGACCGACCATGCGACCGATGCGGCTTTCCACGCCGTCTGCGGCGATGACCATCTTTGCAAAGATTTCTTGCGTTCCCGTTTCGGTGACTGTGCCGTCGCCGTTCCCCTTGCCGAGGGAGACTCTCACCATGCGTTCGCGGCCTTCAACGTCGCTCACGTACGTGGCGCGGGCGCAGGTCACCACCTGGGCGCCTTCGTCTTCTGCCAGTTTGGCAAGCCACGGGTCAAAGATTTCTCGGTTCAGCATGATGCCCGTGCCCGGTTTCGGGACTTCGATGTTCACGCCGTTCGGACCATAAATGTATAGACCGTTGATGATGCTCTCGATGCAACTGTCGTCGATGGGGCCGTAGGTCTGCAGGTCGGCAAGTGTCGTGCTCGCTTCGCCACAGCGGACGGGGTAGCCGATGCGTTCACGCTTTTCGAGGAGCAGTACCTTGTGGCCTTCGCGGGCGAGGTTACGTGCTGCGACGGACCCGGCTGGGCCCGCGCCGATGACTACGACGTCGTAACAGGAATCAAGCATCGTCCACCTCCGTAATTTTCAGGGCACCGACGGGGCATGCTTTAGTACAAATTCCGCAGCATATACATTTTTCGGGGTCGATTTGCAAGTCCAGGCCGTACATGTCGAGCGCCATCTTGGGGCACATGCCAACGCAGCCTGCACAGGCGAGACAAACTTTTCTGTCGTGAACGAGCTTTTTCATCCCTTTTAATATAGTAAACTCGCACAAAGAGCGTATCAGTGGACGGAATAAAAAAATTGTTCTTTTTTAGAAAAAATGATGTATTATTAGAAGAAAGGAGAATGAAATATGAACTTGAAAAAAGTATTTGCCTTGACTTTCGTGGCTTCTGCTTTTGCCTTTGCGCAGCAGGAAGCTTCAACTGAAAATCAGACAGTCTCTTCCACAGACCAGCCTGCCGTTGTGGAATCTCCGGCTCCTGTGGTAGAATCTGCTCCTGCCGAAGGACAGCAGCCGGAAGCGGTTGTGGAGTCTGAAGCTGCGCCGGAAACGGCTCAGGTTCAGGATTCTGCTTCTACAGCTGGAACGGCTCCTGTTGCCGAAGCGGCGAGCGCGGAAACTCCTGCGGCTGACTCCGCTGTGGCCGATTCTGCAAAACCCGCAGCGCCGGAAGCTGAACAGCAAGTGGCTGTGGCCCCTCCGGAAGCGCCGGAGGCGACTCCCGCCGCCGAGGTGGCGGCGCAGCCGGCTCCAGAGCCGGCTAGGAAGGGCCCTCCTCCCAAAACTCCGTTTACGGTTGCTCGCGGCAATGCGTTCAACATGGTGGAAAACGAGGCCGCTCCTGACAATGTCGACCTCTTGCTGAAAAACCGCCTTGTCAAGATTGCCGGGCAAAAGTTTGTTTATGTGGAACCGGCCGGAGAAAAGGGCGTGGTTTCCCTGGGCAATTTCTTCGGAGCAATGGATTTGTCGGGTGATCTCGGCCGTGCGGCCGTAGGTTATGCGAACTTCGGTTTTGCTGCCGAGCTGCGCTTGAGCCTAGGTCAGATTGAAATTGACGATGATGAAGGCAAAAAGAAGGGTTCCTATGCCGGCGATGACTGGGGCCTTACTTTGTCCAAGGTTCTCGGCGGGTATGTGATAACGGCCTCTGCTGATTGGATCACTTTCGCCGACGAGATGAATGTTGACCCCAAGACGGGGTCTAAAGTGGAACAACGCTATCGTGATCTGGAAGCCTCCCTTATCCTATCCGATGGACCTTCCGCCCAGAAGCATTTCTGGTCTATGGGCGTTGCTTTTGTCCGTCACGAGAACGAGAATGAAGTGGGGGACCGTGTCGTGAATCCGGATGTGGACTCCCGCATGACTTTTGTGCCCCTGTTTAACTATGGTACTCCTGCCTTGCGTTCGGAACGTGCGAACCTGTACCTCGGCGTGAATTCGTCTTTCCCCATAACCATCATGGATCCGACGGAATACACCAATCATGAACGTGGCAAGACCTATAAGACATCGCAGTACAACTTAGGAGTAACCCTTGTGCCGAATATCGTGAGCGAGGTCCTGCTGAACAAGTATGTGATGTTCTTTGGCGAGGCGAATTATGAATGGAATGCCATCCAGTATATCTGGGGCAAGGACACTGCCGGGAAAAACTATACCATCAAGCAGAGCTTGACGGACAAGGTCAATGCTTCTATTGGAACCCGCTTCCAGTATGACAACTTGGTCGCTTGCGAATTTGCCCTCGGTGATTCCTTCTTCACCGATACCAAGGCCATCTTCAATGGCGAAGGTGTATTCATCAAGTTTGGTGGATTCATCTACTTCTAGGCCAGATGTTTTAAAAACAAAAAAAAGTCGTCCTCGTGACGACTTTTTTTGTTGATACCTTGTGATTGAGCGATTAGAGGAACCAGAGGCTCAGGCCGAGGTTGATGGCTCTGAGTTTTGTTCCTTCCATAACCTTGCAGTCGCTTTCCTTGACTTTGCGGTCCTTGTTGCTGTCATCCTCGTACAACATGACGCTTGTTGCGTCCGGGTAGAGGTCTGAAAGACCGACATAGAAACGGGCGTTGATGCTTAAGTGGTCGGGGATGATGTAGAAACCGACGCCCATAACAACGCCGAATCCGAGTGTGGCCTGTTCAATGTTGTCGCCGAAGTCATCGGGTCTTTTCACAGTGATGTCGCTGCCGGGAACATGGATGTCGCCCATTTCGGCGTCATATTCCAGCTTGTTGCTGAGATTGAGGGTGAGTTGAGGACCGACTTCGAAGAATGCACGCGGGTGGAGGACGGCGCGGAGCAATAACGGGAGGGCCAGGTTGCTCTGTGTCTGTTGAATTTCGATTTCATCGTAATCCTGCGTTACCTTGAAATATTCAAAGTGCAGTTCCGGGGTGAACCACACCACGTCAATGATTTCGAATCGTGCGGCAACGCCGGCGTCGAAACCCCAACCGCTAGCTTCATCGTCGGCACCGTTCAGGTCCTCGGTCCCCCAGTAGTTCGTAATGTTGTAGCCGCCGCGGATACCGATGCCAGCCGTTGCTCTACGGACTTTCTTGGCGGGCTGTTCGGCCGTGGTCTGATCTATTTGAGAGAGCGAGTCCTGCTGAGAGATTGTGCCCTGTTGGACGTTGGTGCCCTGTTGGGGGGCGGAGTTCTCTTGCTGGGCGAATACGCAGGTGGCTGCAAGAAGGATTGCAGATGCGATTGATGTGGCTCTTTTCATAGTTTCTCCATAAAACCTGGAAATACGTTGGTTGTATACCTCTTTAAAGATAGAATGTTTTTGCTCGCAGGCTAGGTGAAATTGCCGAAAAGGGTAGGAAATTCCCCAAAACGTCTATTTTTATACTATTTTTGTAGGAAATTGATGGAGAAGGAAAATGAACTATTTGATTGTGCCTGGTTTGAACAATTCCGGTCCCGCCCATTGGCAGAGTTTTTGGGCGAAGAGTTTGCCGAATGCGATGCGCGTGGTGCAACGTTGCTGGGACAAGCCTGAAAAAGAAGAATGGATTAAGACGCTTGACGAGGCTGTTGCGAAAATGCCTCCCGATACCATCATCGTCGCCCACAGCCTGGGGGTTGCGACAACGGTCATGTGGCTGTCGAAAAAAGTTGAGCAGGGGTGTGTTCCGGCGCAGATCAAGGGCGTGTTCCTTGTTTCCCCGAGCGATGTGGACAACATCGAGGTGATTCACTCCTTTGCCCCGATGCCGCTGATCAAGTTGCCTGTGCCCGCCTGCGTGGTGGCCAGCGACAACGACCAGTTCGTCACGATGGAACGGGCCCGGTATTTTGCTGATGCGTGGGGTGCAGGGCTTTTCGAGGCCGGTGCGCTCGGCCATATCAATGCTGAATCGAACCTGGGCGAGTGGGAACAGGGGCGTAAATTCCTTGCAGAATTCGAGCAATCGCTTTAATATTCAGGAAAAAGAATTTTTTTCAAAAAAGTTTTAGGGAGCCTTGACAGGTTCCCTAAAAATATCTATATATGAATACATGAATAGTTGTTCATATATTAAAAACAAATCGGGCGATATTTCGATGGATGTCCTGTTCGAACTGTCGGAGTTCTTCAAGTTCTTCGGCGATACGACGCGCATCCGCATCATCCACCTCATGCTTTCGGGCGAAATCTCGGTGAACGACATCGCCGAAAAACTGAACCTGGAACAGTCGGTGGTGAGTCACCAGCTGCGTATTTTGCGCACGGCGAACCTCGTGAAGCCGCGTCGCGATGGGCGCAAGATGTTCTATTCGCTCGACGATGAACATATCGGCCTGATTTTCAATACGGGCCTTACGCATATCCTGCACAAGAAGGGTAAATAATATGTCCGTTGTTATCGACATCCTTGAAAAATTTGTATGGCAGTTCGTTACTCTGTTTTCAGAAATGGCTCCTTTTTTGCTGCTCGGCTTTTTGCTGGCGGGCATTCTCCACGTATGGGTGCCGAACCACCTGTACGTCCCGAAAATTGCGAAGCCGAATTTCAAGTCGGTATTGTGGGCGGCTCTGTTTGGCGTGCCGCTCCCGATTTGCAGTTGCGGCGTAATCCCGACCTCCATTGCGCTACGTAGAGAAGGGGCGAGCAAGGGCGCGAGCGTAAGCTTCCTTATCTCGACACCCGCGACAGGTGTGGACTCGATTCTTGCAACGTATTCCCTGCTGGGCGGGCCCTTTGCAATTTTAAGGCCGGTGGCCGCTTTCGTGACGGCGATGCTTGGCGGTGTATTTACGAATTTCGCAACCCGCAACGAGAAAGACGGCTCGGTCGCTGAGGCTGCCGGGACGCACGAACATCATCATGAGCATCATCATGAGCATCACCATGAACACGAACATTGCGACGATGACCACTGCGGTTGTTCCGACGAACATTGCGAATGCTGCGGCTGTGATGGTGAAGATGATCATGGAAAACGTTCGCTTGCCCAGAAGATAGCCGAGACTTTCCGCTATGGGCTTGTCAACATGGTCGGTGACGTGAGCAAGTGGCTCACGATTGGCCTTTTGCTCGGCGCTTTGATTGCCGCCTTTGTACCGGACGATTTCTTCTTGTTCCTGCACGAATACTCGTTGCTGTGCATGTTGGTGGTTTTGCTGCTCGCCATGCCAATGTACACTTGTGCGACTGGCTCCATCCCGCTGGCGCTCGCGCTTGTGGAAAAGGGAATTACGCCGGGGGCTGCGCTGGTGCTGTTGATGGCAGGTCCTGCGACAAGTATTGCTAGCATGCTCGTGGTCGGGAAGGCTTTTGGCAAGCGGACGCTCGTTGCGTACCTGGTGTCGATTGCGCTAGGGGCGATGGCTTTCGGTTTTGTCGTCGATACGTTCTTGATGGATACGTTCCTTACGTCGATGCTCCCGCATGTTTCGGATGAATGCCATGGGCACGGGGCTCTGGGCATATTCGATTACGCCTGTGCCGTGCTGTTAGCTTCCTTGATGATTTATACGAAGTTTGCGCATAAGGGCTGTGGCGGTCACTGCGGTTGCGGCGATCATGGTTGCTGCTGTTGCGAAGACCATGACGACGATGAATGTGGTTGTCACGAACATGAGCACGAACATGGTGAATCTTGCCATTGCCATGAACACGAACATGAACACGGGCATTGCGAGCCGGTGTCAGTGACTTATCGTGTGAACGGTATGAACTGTAGTCACTGCAAGGCTTGCGTGGAAAAGGCGGTCCGTATGCTAGACGGAGTGGAGTTTGCCGAGGCCGATGTCGCGAGCAAGGAATTGCGCGTGCAATGGCATGACGAAGACGATGTAAATGAAGATGCGCTCAAGACGGCTGTGGATGAAGCCGGTTTCGAGTTCGGCGGAAAAATTTAATCGAGCTTAATAGGGATTGTCATTGCGAGGCCCTGTAAGGGCCGTGGCAATCTCCTGCAATAGTTGTTGCTATTTTGCCCTGTTCGCGAAAATCTCGAAGTCTTCGGGAGTCGTGAGCTTGTCGTTTGCGGTATTACCCTTCACGATGTAGACTCTCTCGCCGAAGTATTCCAGGATGCTCGCCTCGTCGGTGGGCGTAAAGTTCAGAGGCTCTGCGGCAATGCGCCCGTAGAGCTTTTTCAGTAACGCGATGGAGGCGGCTTGCGGGGTCTGCGCCATCCAAACGGTGTTGCGGTCGATGGTCGTTTCGACGCGCCCGTCCTTTGCAATCTTGATGGTGTCGACGGCAGGTTTTGCTACGAGGCAACTGCCCTTGCTGATGAGCGTTTCGCAGACGTCAAGAATGATTTCCTTGCTCACGAACGGACGCGCCACGTCGTGGACCAGCACGTATTCGGCGTTGCTTGTAAGCGCATTCACTCCGTTTTCTACGGACTGCCAACGCTCCGCTCCGCCCACGACGATTTTCAGCTTGGGGTGCGAGAATTCTTTTTCGAAATGGTCCTTCCAGTCGGCGGGCACGGCCATCACGACTTCGGCGATTTCGTCCATTTCGAGGAATGTTTCTAGGCTATAGCGGTAGACGGGCTTTCCGCCCAGCACCATGAGCTGCTTGGGAATGTTTCCGCCCATGCGTTTGCCGAGTCCCCCGGCGGGGAGCACTGCCGCGAATCTGCCTTTCAAGTTCTGCATGGTGGTAAAGATATAAAAAGGAGACCCCCGCCTACGCGGGGGTGACAACGAAAGTGGGGAAGACGGCGGTGTTCCAAGTGATGGGCTTCGCACCTCGAGCCTCGTGCCTCTAAACTTCGCCGATGCGCTGTAGCTTCAACAGCGGGATGCCCGCTTCACGACAATCGTCAAGGTTCAGTTCAAAATCGATGCTCCAGTCGTTGAAATCCTCTTCGTCCTGAAGCATTTGCTGTACATGCATCGTATTGCCTTCGTAGGTGACGATTGTGTGGGCGAGGGCGCGGCCTTCCACGTCCATGCGGAACTTGTGGTGTTCGGCGGTGTAGCTGGCCATGATTTCGAGCAGGCGCTTTTCGGTCCACGGTGTGCCTTCTGCATCGGCGAGCATTTCGCCTTCGTCGAGGTCATCGGCAAGGCTGTCGAGTACCGTCGTGAAGTCTTGCTTGGCGAGGCTTCCCATAATCTGGAAGATGCGTTGACGCACCATGCCCAGGAACCGCTTCTTGTCGTAGGTGATGTCGGCGGCGGCTTTGTCCGCTCCGAAGGCCTTCTCCGCTTCGTCTTCTGCGGTGCCTGCGTCAAGGCGCTTCTGGTAGTCCTCGGGGTGGGCCATTTTTTCCCATTCTTCAAGCAAGCTTGAGTCAACACGGCGAATCATGTCACCCAAGTAGTCCTGCATTTCGAGGAGTTCCTCGTTCTTGTAGCCGTCGGGCACGGTCTGCGAAAGGACTTTGTATACGTAGTTCAGGTGGCGCAGCAGGATTGCTTCCATGCGTTGCAGGTTGTACTGCTTCACGTAGCCACTGAAGGTGCTGAAGTTCTCGAACATTTCGCGCACAATGCTCTTGGGTTCCACGTTTACGTCGACCCACGGGTGCACTTCGGCAAAGGCGTTGTACGTGTCGTAGATGAAGTCACGCAATGGCTTGGGGTACTCGACCTTCTCGAGCTCTTCAAGCCGCTGGTTGTATTCCATGCCCTGCGCCTTGAGTTCGTTCATGCGGGCGTCGCGGGCCTTGCTCAGCTGGATGCGCAGAATCGCTTCTGGGTTCTCGACGATGCTTTCGCACAGGGTGATCACGTCGAGTGCGTATTCCGGCGAATCTTTGTCGAGTTTCGGGAGCGTGTCGAGCAGGTACAGCGAGAGCGGCTGGTTCATCGCGAAGTCGTCCTGCAAATCCATGTTCACGCGCAGGTGACTGTAACCGGGGGCGATAGGCTTCACGAATTCAATAATCTTCTTTTCCACGAGACTGCGGAACAGCATGAAGGCGCGATGCTGCAACTGCTTCTTGCTGGCGGCGCTTTCGTGGCAGTCCTTCAACAGATTTCGCATGGCGCGGCAACCGTCGGTCTCGCGGCTCAGTATGTTCAGGAGCATCCCGTGATCTACGCGGAAACTCGATGTGAGCGGTTCGGGTTGGGCGTCAATCAGGCGTTTATACGTGTTCTCGTCGAAGGGGACGTAGCCATGTTCAGGCGGTTTCCTCTTCTGGAACTTCTTTCCGGTCTGGCGGCTTTTCGCCTCGAGCTTCAAGTTCTCGATGACATGCTCGGGAGCCTGTGCCACTACGTAGCCTACGTCATCGAATCCCTTGCGGCCGGCGCGGCCTGCAATCTGGTGGAAGTCGCGTGCGGTTAAAATTGCCGTCTTGTCTCCGCTGTACTTGCAGAGCTGCGTGAACAGCACCGTGCGGATAGGGACGTTCACGCCCACACCGAGCGTGTCGGTGCCGCAGATGACTTTCAGTAATCCCTTCTGGGCGAGTTTTTCGCAGAGGATGCGGTACTTGGGCAATAGCCCTGCATGGTGCAGCCCGATTCCTTGCTTGAGCCAACGTTTGACATCGGGACCGTAGGGACTAGAGAATCGCACTTCCTTGATGGCCTCGTTGATGGCCTGCTTTTCTTCCTTGCTGCACAGGTCGAGACTCATGAAGTTTTGCGCGTTGCTTGCGGCCGCGGCCTGCGTAAAGTGGACCACATAGACTGGCGCCTTGCCTTCGTTCACCAACTTCTGAACCTCGGTCGAAATTTCGGAGGTGCTGTAGCTGAAGTCGAGCGGCACGGGCCTCTGCGTGGAGCGCACGGTCACGGTTTCACGTCCGGTATGCTTCGTGAGGTCTCGCTCAAAGAAATCGGTTGCGCCGACGGTCGCGCTCATCAACAGGAATCTCGATTGCGGGAGCGTCAGGAGTGGCACCTGCCAGGCGACACCGCGTTCGCGGTCGGAGTAGTAGTGGAACTCGTCCATCACCACGTCCATGATGTCGAGCTTTTCGCCCTCGTTGAGCGCCATGTTGGCGAGAATTTCTGCCGTGCAGCACAGGATGGGTGCGTCGTGGTTCACGGTCGCATCGCCGGTCGAAAGGCCTACGTTCTCGGCGCCGAATTCCTTGCAGAGTGCCATCCATTTTTCGTTTACCAGAGCCTTGATGGGGCAGGTGTACACGCTCTTGCGCTTATGCACGATGCTGTCGAAGTGGAGGGCCAGGGCGACCATCGATTTGCCCGAACCTGTGGGCGTATTCAGTATGACGTTCTTGCCGTCCAAGAGTTCAAGGATGGCTTCTTCCTGTGCGGGGTAGAGCGTGGTGCCACGCGATTCCGCCCACTCCATGAAAGCTTCCAAAATGTCTTCGGAGTTAATCCTAGAAACGTCTCCGCCGCTTTTCTCGGCGAGGCCTGCGATAAAATCCTTGAGAATGAGCCTGTTTTGCTCTGCCATAGGGCGTAAAGATAATTATTTTTATTTTTATGAAAGGAATTGTACTTGCTGGTGGATCCGGCACGCGGCTTTACCCGTTGACGATGGTCACGAGTAAGCAACTGTTGCCTGTCTATGACAAACCTATGATTTATTACCCGCTGTCGACGCTGATGCTTGCGGGAATCCGCGACATTCTCATTATCTCGACGCCGACGGACTTGCCGAACTTCGAACGCCTGCTGGGTGACGGGGCGGCAATGGGGCTCAACCTGAGCTACAAGGTGCAGCCGAGTCCGGACGGACTTGCGCAGGCGTTTATCCTGGGCGAGGAATTCATCGGTAACGATTGTTGCGCAATGGTTCTGGGGGACAATATCTTTTATGGCAATGGTTTCAGCCCACTCCTCAAGGCTGCGGTGAAGAATGCCGAAGAAAATGGCCGCGCGAGCGTATTCGGCTACTACGTGGAAGATCCGGAACGTTTCGGCGTGGTGGAATTCGATGATGCTGGCAAGGTCATCTCGGTGGAAGAAAAACCGAAGGAACCCAAGAGCAATTACGCTATTACTGGCCTCTATTTTTATGACAACCGCGTTGCAAAATTTGCGAAGGCGCAGAAGCCCAGCGCCCGTGGCGAACTGGAAATCACCGATCTCAACAAGACTTATCTTGATATGGGTGAACTCGACGTGAAACTTCTCGGTCGTGGGTTCGCATGGCTTGATACCGGTACGATGGACAGTCTCATCGAGGCTGGCGAGTTCGTGAAGATGGTAGAGTGCCGCCAGGGCATCCAGATTAGCGCGATAGAAGAAATCGCCTACAGGAATGGTTGGATTAGCAAGGAAAAACTGCTTGAGTCCGCTGCCAAGTATGGAAAGTCTCCGTATGGGCAGCACCTACGAAAAGTCGCTGAAGGAAAGATTAAATATTAGAGGTTGGGATTTAGAGACTCGGGGCTAGAGTGTTCCTATACCGAACCCCTAGATCCAAGCCCTTAAATCCTAGATTCTATAACGGAACATATTATGAAGAAGAATATCGTAATCACCGGCGGTGCAGGGTTTATCGGAAGCCACGTAGTGCGTCTGTTCGTGAACAAGTACCCGGACTACAAGATCATCAACCTCGACAAACTGACCTATGCGGGCAACCTCGCGAACCTCAAGGACATCGAGGACAAGCCGAACTACAAGTTCGTGAAGATGGACATCTGCGACTTCGACGCGTTCTACAAGCTCATGCAGGACGAGCAGATTGATGGCATCATTCATCTCGCTGCCGAAAGCCACGTGGACCGCTCCATCAAGGACCCGTTCACCTTTGCGAAGACGAACGTGATGGGCACTCTTTCGCTATTGCAGGCAGCGAAACTCTACTGGGAATCCTTGCCCGAAAAGTACGAAGGCAAGCGCTTCTACCATATTTCTACGGATGAAGTCTACGGTGCGCTCAAGATGAATCACCCGGAAGGCATTACGCCTCCGTTTACTACGACGGCAAGTTCCAGCGAACATCATCTAGCATATGGAGACGATTTCTTTTACGAGACGACGAAGTACACTCCGCATTCCCCGTATTCCGCATCCAAGGCGGGCTCCGACCATTTTGTGCGCGCGTTCCACGACACCTACGGCATGCCGACCATCGTGACGAACTGCTCCAACAACTACGGTCCGTACCAGTTCCCCGAAAAGTTGATTCCGCTTTTCATCAACAACATCCGCCACAAGAAGCCGCTCCCGGTTTACGGCAAGGGCGAAAATGTTCGCGACTGGCTCTTCGTGGAAGACCATGCCCGTGCTATCGACGTGATTTTCCATAACGGGAAGATTGCCGAGACGTACAATATCGGCGGCTTTAACGAATGGAAGAACATCGATATCATCAAGGTCGTCATCAAGACGGTGGATAGACTTTTGGGTCGCACCGAAGGCGAGGACATGAACCTCATCACCTACGTGACTGACCGCCTGGGCCACGATGCCCGCTATGCCATTGATTCCACCAAGCTCCAGAAGGAACTCGGCTGGGAACCTTCCTTGCAGTTCGAGGAAGGAATCGAGAAAACGGTGCGTTGGTACCTCGACAATCAGGAATGGCTCGACAACATTACGAGCGGCGACTACGAGAAGTATTACGAAAAAATGTACGGAAATAGGTAATGGGAAAGTTCAATTTTATCAAAACTTCTATTGAAGGCGTTGTGGTCGTGGAACCGACTGTGTTTGGTGACGCCCGTGGCTACTTCATGGAAACGTATAACAAAGCGGAGTTCGATGCCGCTGGCCTGAAGGTGAATTTTGTGCAGGATAACGAGTCCCGCAGTAAGAAGGGCGTGCTCCGTGGTCTTCACTTCCAGAAGAAGAATCCGCAGGGCAAACTTGTTCGTGTCATCGAGGGCGAAGTCTTCGACGTGGCTGTGGACCTCCGCAAGAACAGCCCCACGTTCGGTAAGTGGGAGGGCATTGTTCTTTCCGCCGAAAAGAAAAACCAACTGTACATTCCAGAGGGCTTTGCCCACGGGTTTGTGGTGCTCAGCGAGATGGCGTCTTTTGTTTATAAGTGTACCCGTCTTTACGACCCGAAGGATGAAGGGGGGCTCATGTGGAACGACCCCGCTATTGGTATCGAGTGGCCTGTCGGGGATGGGTTTGATCCCATTCTTTCTGAAAAGGACACAAAAAATCCGTTGCTCAAGGATCTCGGCTTTGCATTTGAATTGTAAAATAGCCGCGAGCCATGAGCTTTGAGCTGTGAGAAAGAAATATTTTACTTTAAAATCTCATTACTCAAGCCCCTTTGCTCATGGCTCATTGCTCATAGCTCATAGCTTTTTTTCTATTTTATAGACGTATGAAGAATATACTCGTTGTTTGTACTGGGAACGTGTGCCGCAGTCCTACGGGGGAATATCTCCTAAAAAAGGAACTTGGACCGGATTTTGAAGTGAAAAGTGCCGGTTTGGGTGCGTTGGTGGACCAGCCCGCTAATGACATTGCGCAGAAGATTGCGCTCCAACATGGCGTGGACATGAGTGCCCATCGTGCTCGGCAGATTACTATGGATATTTTGAAATGGGCTGATTTGGTTCTAGTTATGGAAGCTGGACAGAAAAGCGAACTTCTTCACAGGTACCCCTGGCTGGAAGGCAAGGTCTTCCGTTATGGGAAATCCATGCGTGTCGATGTTCCCGACCCTTATCGCAGGCCGGAGAATGCTTTTGTGCTTGCATGGAATTACCTGTCCAAGTTGACGCCTTATTGGGTAGACCTTATCAAAAAAGGAAAAATGCCGGAATAATTCGGCAAGGTTATGTATATGAGACTAAAGTTACTTCTTGGCTGTGCTATGGCAATGTTCTTTTGCAGCTGTGCTGCGGGACCCCATATGCGCATGGAAACCCCGGAGGATTCCGCGGAAATCAGCGGAATTAAGGTCTTTTTGCACAGTGTTAACTCGGGCGACTTCGGTCAGAACGTTGTATCTGCTCCGGCTTCGGAGTCGGCTCCTGCGGAAAATCCCGCAACGCTTGGTGACGTGAAGGAATTGATTGTCGATTCCATGCCAGACCTTGAATACCGAATTGGACCGCTGGATATGGTTCAGGTTGTGGTTTGGGAACATCCTGAATTGACGTCTCCTATGGGGCAGTACCAGCCGGCCGGTCAGAAAGTCACAACTGATGGAAAATTGTTCTACCCGTATGCTGGAGAACTTCAGGCGGCTGGCCTGACTGCCCAGGAACTGCGTACCGAAATCACGAAGCGCTTGTCGGACAAGATATTGAACGATCCTCAGGTCGATGTGCGTGTTACGGGGTACAACAGCCTTAAGATTTTTGTGTCCGGAGAAGTTAAAAACCCCGGCTACATATCGTTTGATGAAAAACCGATGACTCTCCCTGTTGCCTTGGCTGAGGCGGGGGGCTTTACCGATGATGCAGATTTGTCTTTAATCCAGATTCGTCGTGACGGGAAAGTCTACAACTTGGATTACTCGTCCATATTCGCTTCGGACCTTCCGGTTGATAAGATTCTGTTGAAGCCCAATGACAAACTTTATGTGTCGTCTAAGAGCGAAACTCAGCTGAACGACCGAGTCTATGTGCTTGGCGAAGTCCAAAGATCGGGAGTCGTCGATATGGATGGCCGTAAACTTACGCTGATGGATGCTCTTGCTACATCGGGCGGCCTGCAGGCCGTGAACGCTTCGGCTCGCTCCATTTACGTGATTCGCAATACGGCGGACAAGCGTCTCGATGTCTTCCATCTGGATGCAAAGAATGCGATGGCTCTTGCTTTGGCAAATAAGTTTGCACTCAATTCTCACGACCTTGTCTATGTGGATGCTTCCGATCTCGTGACTTGGAACCGTATCATAAGCCAGATTCTTCCGTCGGCTCAACTTATCTCCAGTGGTGCGTCCGCGGTACGTAACATAGAATTGATTGAACTTGAGGGGTGGTAATAGATTATGATTAACTTGATCCTTTGCGGTGGTAACGGAACTCGTCTTTGGCCCATAAGCCGTTCGCTTATGCCCAAGCAGTTCGCCCGTCTGTTTGATGGGGCTTCCCTGTTTCAGCGTACGGTAACGACGAACGCTCGCGTTTGTGACGAACAGTATGTTATCAGCAATGCGGAACAGTATTTTTTGGCCAAGGACCAGCTGGAAGAAGTCCATTCCAAGAAGTCCCGCTTCATGCTTGAACCGGTGGGCCGCAATACGGCGCCCGCAATTGCGCTTGCCTGCCTCAGCCTCCAGCCGGATACTATTGTGCTTGTGTCTCCTTCGGACCACGTGATTCGCAAGACCGATGCCTATGAGGAATGTCTCCACAAGGCCGAAGCCCTCGCCAAGAAAGGCTTCCTGGTAACGTTCGGCATTACGCCGACAGGTCCCGAAACCGGTTACGGCTATATTGAAGCCGACGGTGAAGACGTGAAGCGCTTTGTCGAGAAGCCGGATCTGGAAACGGCGAAGAAGTATGTCGAATCCGGACGTTTCTTCTGGAACAGCGGCATATTCTGCTTCAAGGCGTCGGTGTTCCTCAACGAACTTAACCGTTATTCTCCCGAAATTTATACTGCGGCAAAGCGAGCCTTTGCTTCTGCCAAGAAGGAAAATCGCGACTCGCTGATTCGCGTGGACATGGACGACATGCTGGCCATTCCGTCCAACTCCATTGACTATGCCGTGATGGAAAAGTCCGACAAGGTAAAGGTTGTTCCGAGCGACATCGGCTGGTCCGATCTCGGTGCTTTTGATTCCCTCGCTGGTGAATTTGAACACGACGAGAATGGCAACAACAAGAATGTGAAACATCTCGGCATTGGTACCAAGAATTCTTTGATCATGGGTAACCAGCGCCAGATTGCGACGATTGACCTTGACCACATGCTGATTGTGGATACGCCCGATGCTTTGTTGGTGGCTCCGCTTTCGAGCAGCCAGAAGGTGAAGGCCGTGGTGGATGAACTCAAGCTTCGCGGGTCGGATCTCCCGCGTGTCCCGCAGACCGTGAGCCGCCCGTGGGGAACGTACTCTGTTCTTGAATCGTCGGACAACTACAAGATGAAACGCATTGTGGTGAAGCCGGGCGAACGCCTCAGCCTGCAAAAGCACCTGCACCGTTCCGAACACTGGGTCGTTGTGAGCGGCACCGCCACGTGTACCGTCGGCGACAAGGTGTTCTACGTGCGCCCGAACGAATCGACGTACATTCCGGTGGGCGAGGTTCACCGCTTGCAGAACGAAGGCCGTCTCCCGCTCGTCATCGTCGAAGTCCAGGTGGGCGAGTACACCGGCGAAGACGACATCATCCGCGTCGAAGACGATTACCACCGTTGCAAGTAACAACCCACTGTCATCCCCGGCTTGACCAGGGATCTCCTTTTTATACAAGAAAAGCGGACCGCAAGGTCCGTTTTCTTTTGCGCCGTCGGCGCCATTATTTACTCTAGCCCCTAGGCCCTAGATCCTAGCCCCTAAAATTGACTCAAGAATCTCTGGTCGTTGCTGGTCAGGAGGCCAATTTCCGGAATCGCGTGGCGCAGCATGGCGATACGGTCGAGACCGAAGCCGAATGCAAAGCCCGTGTACTTCTCGGAGTCGATGCCGCAGTTCTTGAACACGTTCGGGTCCACAGAACCGCAACCGCCGATTTCCATCCAGCCGGTTCCCTTGCAACGACGGCATCCCTTGCCACCGCAGAACACGCAGCTCACGTCCATTTCGGCGCTGGGTTCCGTAAACGGGAAGAAGCTCGGGCGGAAACGCGTCTTGACGCCTTCGCCGAACAGCTTGTTCATGAATACCTGCAGCACACCTTTGAGGTCTGCAAAGCTGATGTTCTCGTCGACCACGAGGCCTTCGCACTGCTGGAACATCGGGGCATGGGTCGCATCATTGTCGACGCGGAACACGTGGCCCGGAGCAATCATGCGGAACGGCGGCTTGTGCGTTTCCATGTAGTGGATCTGCGTGCCGGAGGTGTGCGTACGCAACATCACCTTGTCGTCCACGTAGAACGTGTCCTGCATGTCGCGGCTCGGGTGGTCAGGAGGCGTATTGAGCGCCTCGAAGTTGTACCAGTCCGTCTCGATGTCGCGACCGAAGTCCACCTCGAAACCCATCTGGCTGAAGAAGTCGATGATCTCTTCGCGCACGTCGTAAAGCGGATGCGTGCTGCCCGCCGGGATGCCTGCGCCCGGGAGCGTCGTATCTACAAAGCCGCTTTCCAGCTTCTTCTGGAGCGCAGCCTGGTTCGCGGTCTCGATAGCCTTGTCGATGGCCTCGGAGACGGCGACCTTAAGTTCGTTCACGAGTTTGCCGTAAGCCGGACGTTCCTCGGCGCTGAGCGTGCCCATCTGCTTCATGAGGTCGGTCACGGCACCCTTCTTGCCCAGGTACTTCACGCGGAGGTTGTTAACGGCTTCTTGGTTTGTAAGGTCGGTTTGCGCAAGTTCTGCGTCAAACGCCTGCTTCACATTGTTAATAGCTTCACTCATAGTGCGCGTAAAAATAGAAAAAATGTCATTCCGGCTTCGCTTTCCCGGTGAAATTGGTGCTCGTTATCTTGAATACGGTCACGGCGGCGGCCTGCGCGGGCGTGAATTCGAACTTGTGCGGGGCCGCGTGCATAGGTTGCGCGGAACTTGAACCGTGCGCTGCGCCTGCAGCCTGCCGTTCCATCAGGAGCGAGAGCCCGTGGCATTTCTCGGCGCTATCCTCGACGATTTCAGCCTTGCCCTGCCCCACGACACTTGCATAAAAGCGTCCGCTCTTGCAATAATTGTCTTCGTGAATTTCGATGCGTTTCTCGACGCACATGCTGAATGCGACATTCGGATTTTTGCGGATGCAATCGAGTTTCTTGCCGACATGCGCACAATGGAAGTACAGCTCCAGGACGCCGCCCTCTAGACTGTACCCGAACGACAGCGGAATCACGTAGGGCACACCGGCATCGTCCATCATCGCAATATGGCAGGTCGTGCATTGTTCAATAATCTTCGCGATATTTTCATCGCCCAGAACTTCTCTATCTTTGCGTCGCATACATATCGTTCCATCAACTAAATATTTTATTAGAGATTGCTTCGCCGCTAAGCGCCTCGCAATGACAATAACCAGCTTATCAATAATCCTTTATGCAGCGAATGGAGTAGGCATTATCCTTATCGCCAGAATGAAAGAGTGTGTACGTTTTATAAAATATGTGTAAGAAATAGGCATAAAGCTTGGTTTCCTCGCTAGCAAACCAAAAGAAAGCGACCCTTTCATCAGGACCATAAAATTCTCCGCTATTGTCTCGCTCTGTATCGCCAAACATTCTTGTTTTGTGGAACGCCCCTGCAGGTATAGCAGAAAAACCAAAGCGATCAAAATTAGGATTCACTTCATCGCCATCCCACCGTTGAGACTTAAGACACGTTCCAGCATAAGAGTCCCCTCCAATTTCAGAAAGCATAGCGAGCCAATCTTCCAACGAAGGCAAACGCCACCCCTGCGGACAAATTCCCTGAACTTTTTCGGGAAGTTCGCAAACCTTGTGCAATCCGCAATCCAAGCCTTCTGCGGACAACGCGACGGAATCAATCGCTGCAGCCCAGGTATAGAGGCGCCCCGCAACTTCACATTTTTTCGGGTCATTGCCATTGCACCAGCTTTTACCTAGAAGACTCGGAGTTCTCACACTGTCGGAATAGTCGAGATTTTCAGCCATCCAAACCTGTTCGCCAATTTTTACTGTCTTGTAGACTTTGCCATCTCGTTCGTCTGCTATGGAATCGTATTCTATTTCTGGATTCAAATAATCTTCTTTAGGAATACTCCAATCAATGCACCCCTCGCAGGAGGACTCCTCAACACTGCTGCTAGACACAACGGGGTTGTTCCAGGGACCGAGAAGTTCCTCGGGCGATTGCTTTGCAGACGAAGAAGATTTTTTCCGGTTACTACTTGAAATTGCGTTGTTGTTACGCTCTTCGCTGCTTGAAGACGACATTTCCTTCTGCGTTTCACCGCCATTCGCACCGGTCGACGAAGAATCGTCGCCGCACGCGGCAAGGAACAAGGTCATACAAAACGCGATAAGAATCTTTTTCATATGTTCTCCAAATATTTCCCAAGGGAATTTTTTTCAAATTTAATTTATCAAAACAGGAATTACTTCGTTTTCTCGGTGAATAATTTTCGCAATATTCTCGTTGCCTAAAACTTATCTATCCTTGCGCCTACTCATCCCACAGCTTGTGCATAATCACCGGCCGGTTCTTGCCCGCTTCGGTCCTGTGCATGTACATGTGCCCGGTGCTGTCGTAGCTGAACTGTTCGCCGACGCGCTCCCCGTTCACGTAAGTCAGGCTATCCATCAGGACGCCGTTCGCATACCAGTTGCGCCATATCCCTTCGCGTTTGCCGTCTTTCCAGAATCCTTCGCTCGCGAGCCCCCCTCCCACACTGTCGGGGTAGAAAATGCGGGATTCCTGTATAACGCCCTCGAGCCAGATTTCTTCGTACCGCAGTCGCTTGTCTCGCTTCATGTACCAAACTTTGCCGGAGAGTTCACCTGCGACAAAGGTGGATTCCGCACAGACGAAATCGTCTGTTTCCCGGTGACATGTGCCGTACGATGTTCCAGTCCCGTTTTCAAACAAACTTTCTTTCAGAATGCTGCCGTCCTTGTTGAGCCAACGCCACAGGGAATCGCGTTTGCCGCCTTTCCAGCGTTCCTGCTTTTGGATGGTCCCGTCAGCCCGGAACAAGGTCCATGTTCCTTCCTGGATTCCTTGGTCGTAATTCCCCTCGATCATGAGCTTCCCGCTCGGGTAGTATTCCTTTGATTTCCCGTGATGCTTGCCGTAGGCGCAGTCGTATTCGCTGGAGCGGATGCTGTCGGACGAGTAGTAGGTGACGTGCCCGGATGGGCTCCCCGGGTGGCAAGAATTTTCTTCGGCGAGAACGCCGTTGGGGTACCATTTTTTCCAGACGTCTATGGAGTCGCCTTGTTTGCTGTAATGCTCCTCGAAGGCCTTGTTGCGGTTGTAGTGCCAGCCTTCCCAGTCGCCTACGGGATGGTCTTCTTTGTAATGCCTCTCGGCCTGGACTTTTTTGTCGAAATAGAACGAGGTCCAGTCGCCGTCTTTTTTTCCCTTTTTGTAGTAGCCGGTGCCGATGAGGTCGCCAAGGTCGCTCCATTGCTTGAACTTGCCGTGCGGGACATTGTCCTTGAACGGAATTTCCAGCTTCTTGATGCCGTTCGTGTACCATTCGACTTGCTTGAGAATTTCGCCGTCCGGGTAGACCCAGATGGAGGTTTTCTTGATGTCGTTTACGTGGTAGTCCAGCACTTTTTCTTCGGCCCTTTCCACGGTACATCCGCAAAGGAACGAAATAATGCTAAAAAAGGCGATTGTTTTGAAGGCGTCCATATTCGGTAAAGTAGAAAAAAGGTAATTTCTAGTCGTGGACGAATTGAAGAAAAAAACGGTTGCTGAAACGCTTAAATCGAGGTTGCAGGCTCCTTGGGTGTGGCTCATCCTCGTTTTGACGCTTGGACTGACGGCACTGTTCTACGTGTCGCAGAAGCCGGAAATCGTCCTGTACAGTAAGTATATCAAGAATATTTCTGAATACCAGTTACTCGAAATCCGGCTGATGCGCTCGATGGAACGTGTGCGCATGGGCCGCATGACGGATTCCGTGGCAGTTCAGTCCCAGATTATGGTGTTGAGGGAGATTTCCTCCACCTTCTCTCACGACATGGACGGCCTGAAGGACTTAAAGATAAAGACTCCTCCGGCATCTTCGGTCAGCCGCTTCGAACGCGAGGTCTCGAGGAAAATGTCCGGCATCGCTTGGTATTTTATCAATCGCAACGCATGGTTCCTGTCTCGCGATTCTCTGATTGCGCAGATGGACGGCCTCCCTTCGAGTACGCTTTTTGCTCTATACGCCCTGTTGGATTCTGCATCTGCCGGGATGAACGTGTCTCGCCCGCTCCAGATGGATTTGCCTGAAAACTTGGCCAAGGGCTTGGACGGCTTGCTCGCTTCCAATGCCGATCTCTCGGTGGCGTGGAACCGTCTGAACAGTGATGTGACTATGGCTTGCAGCGAGGAACTGGTCCAGTTTTTCCAGATGGAGAACTTGGACGAGATTTCGTTCAAGTCGAGAATCCCCATGGTGTTCTACTTCCTTTCCATTGTGCTTCTTTTGACAACATTTTTCTTCATTTTCCGCTCCAAGCAGTAGACGATATGCTATCCATTTTCAGAACCCGCCATTCCGCTTATTTCAATTTTGCTTTCCTTTTCGCCGTGTTGGGCTCTTGGTTGTTCTTCTACTTGCAGCCGGTCCTACGGGGCTTTCTGAGCGACGAGTATCTTTTTTACGGAAAGGTGAGCTATGCCGCTATCCCGAGCATTTTCGGCAACAGCGACATCCCGCTGCTCGACAAGACCTTGTTCCGTCTCAACGGGGATAACGATGCAACGTTCATCCTCTATGCCTCCAAGGAAATCCTGGAAGAGATGTCCGACTGGTTCCAGTTCGGTGCCCGCAATGCAGGGGATGTCTCGCTGGAGGTGTCCGCTGCGCGCATCGGGGAAAACCGTTTCGTGGTGAGCTCGATGGCTACGTCGAACGGGGCGCTGGAATGGGATACCCTCATGGAATACCAGTTCCAGTGGGCCATGATTTACCTTGTTGTGGAACTGGTCTTTTTCTGCGGTTTTGTTTTTTTCATTGTCCTGGGCTTCCGGTCTCGGCGCCGTTGGAAGGCTCTGGAACGCAAGTTGATGGCCGACGGGGATAGTTCCGGTGAATAGGTTTCCTGGAATGTTTTTTGCGGTGGTGCTGGCTTTGGGGCTGGTTTCCGCTGCGTGGGCGGGCAAGGCAAAGGATACGCTTATGGTTGACGTTCCCGGCGTAAGGAGCGCCGTCGGCGTGTGGTGGCCTGTGTCCCGCGAAAAGGCTCCTGTGCTGGTGTGGTTCCATGGGGGGATGTCGAGCGGGAATTGTGAGAAGGGGCTTGTCGCAGGTGACGACCTTTCCAAGCTATATCCATCGGCTATTGTGGTGAGCGCTTCCGCTTGTCGCGAGAATCATTGGGCTACGGAACCCATGATGGCTGTCCTGGACCGTGCGTTGGATTCCGTGGCCACGCTGAGGAAGTCTCCCGTGGGCGAGGTTTCTCTTGTGGGTGTTTCGGACGGGGCTATCGGCGTGTTCGTGTATTCACTGAACGGCGGACGGCGGGTGCAGGATCGGCTGCTTGTGAGCTCGAACGGGAATTTCTTGGGGGATGCGAAAATGCTGGCAACGCAGGGCCGGTTCAAGGAAGGCCGTTGGCGCTTTTTGCAGGGCGGCTCGGACCGGCTGTATCCGTCCGGGGTCACGGTCCCTTGGATAGACTCGTTCTGCCGTGCGCTCGGTTCCGATTGCGACCTCAAGTTCGACCAGGCTGGTGAGCACGACTGGAGCTATTGGCGCGACAAGCACATGGACTGGATCCGCGCAGCCATTGCTCCTAAAAAGAAATAGAGGTTGCTAAAACGCATTTATGATGCGCTTATTTGTCGATTTTTTTTGTTTTGAACCTTGACAAAATGCGCTTTTTTTTCAAAATTTGGTGCACCACGCGGATGTGGTGGAACTGGTAGACACGCTAGATTCAGGTTCTAGTGCCTGCGAGGGCATGAAGGTTCAAGTCCTTTCATCCGCACTGAAAAGCCCGGTAGTCCGCTACCGGGTTTTTTCTATTTGATTTTGCCGCCATTTAGCAGAGGTCCATTGCTAAATTATGCACGGAGAATCATGATGTCCGATGAAATCTACCTAGATGAAATCCCGGAAAGGGAACTGGCGGGGGACCGCGTCGTCCTGCGTGCCCTAGAAGAAGGCGACTTCGCCCCACTCTACGGAGTCATTGATGCGAGCCGGAAACACCTCTCGGAATTCCTGCCCTGGCCTGCGGATTGTAACTCCGTAGAAGATGTCGCTTCGCGAGCCGAGTCCTGGGAAATGCAGGCGCAGATGGGCAACGGCGCTTGCTGGGGCATCTTCGAAAAGACGGGTGCGGGCTTGGCTGTCGCCGGCTGTATTGTTGCTGGCTGGATCCAGTGGGCCCACCGCTCGGCGGTGCTCGACTACTGGCTTGGCAAGAATTTTACAGGCAGGGGGCTCGCCACCGAGGCGCTTCGGCTGGTTTGCCGCGAGCTGTTTTCCCTGGGGCTCAACCGGCTCGAGATTTCGGCATCCGTATACAACGAAAAAAGTGCCGCCCTTGCCCTGCGGTGCGGCTTCGTCGAAGAGGGCATAAGTCGCGATTTTGAGCGAATAAACGGGATTTTTGTGGACCATCGGCGCTTTGCCCGGTTGGCCCGGGACCCGGAAAAAACTGTTTAGGCGGGCTTCCTTGGTTACGCATGTAAACGCAAATTATACATTTGGTATGGTATTTCCGCTTCCATACAGCTATCTTTAATTACATGAGTATCGAGGAGAAAAAATTACAGGAACCAGATGTCTTGCAGTACACGAACTATCGTGTATATCTGCGGGATTATTACGAATATAAGAAGAAGACCTCCAGGGCCTTCAGTCTTCGGTATTTTGCGGAAAAATCAGGAATTTCAAGCCATGCTCACTTAAAGTTGACCATGGACGGCTCCCGTAACATAACGAACGTTACGATTAACAAGCTGATTCGAGGGATTGGCCTCGAAAATCGCCGTGCAGCCTATTTCGAGAACTTGGTGTTCTTCAACCAGGCCACCTCCGATGTGGACAAGAAACTTTACTATGCGCAGCTGCTCAAGGTAAGCTCTCGCTCTAGACTCCGCAAGCTGGACCAGGCGCAGTTTCGCCTCTTCCGCGAGTGGCACCATTCGGTCATTTTGGAAATGGTCGCCATGAAGGATTTCAGCACGAACCCCAACTGGGTTTCCAAGCGCCTGCGCGGCCTCGTGTCGCCTGCTCAGGTGGAGGATTCCTTCAAGCTTCTCCTGGAACTCGGCCTTCTGGTGAAGACGGCGGGCGGGTATGCCCAGCGCGACCCCATGATTACGACGGACGACGAAGTCCAGGACATGATGGTCAAGCAGTACCATTGCCAGATGCTGCGCCTCGGTAGCGAAATGCTTTCTACTTTGCCCGCTTGCGAGAGGGACTTCTCCGCTGTCAGTTTCGGAATTCGCCGCGATAAGTTTGCTGATTTGAAAAAGCATATCCAGCTCATGCGGAAGGAATTATTAGATTTCTCGGCCAAACAGGGCGAGGCCGAAGATGTTGTACAGATTAATATACAGTTGTTCCCGTTGACGCGAGGTTTGTGATGCGTTTCCTCGGGTACATGGCTTGCCTTGTGTTGGGCGTCTTGCTTATGGCGGGATGCTCCAATACCGCCGATGTTGCCGGCATTGAAATTGGTAATCCTGGACTTGCGAATAATGATACTTCGTCCAATGAAAATCAGGTGCTTGCTTTCAAGGCTGGTTTTTCCATCGACTATTCCGATGTGCTTCCGGCTGAAAGCAAGATGACTACCGCTTTGGCTAGGTCTTCCTCCTTGGCAAAGTCTGCGTCAAAGAACGAGCCTCTGCTGATAGATTCCCTGAATCTCACGCTGACCGAAGTTCGCTCTTATTGCAGCTTCTATGTTGGCATTTCGATTGTCCAGTCGATGGGCTTGGTTGTCTGGCCCTATGAGGACTCTCCCTACGATGTCTTGCCCGTGTCTTTTGTGGATGACGAACTGATAGACGAAACTTTCCGCAGCATCGACCTCCAGTCCGAAGGCCGTCTCAAGGAAATTGGCGTATCGTTCGAAATAAGTCGTAGAAATCATCCTAACGTCCAGGGCCGCGTGAAGGTAGGGGATGTCTATGTGCCGTTCATCTATGAATTGTCCCGTTTCCAGCAGTTTTCGCTGCGTTACCACTTCTCTCAGATAAAGGTGGAAGATTGGATTGCGAATTTGTCTGTAGCATTCTATGTTCGTCATTTCACTGATGGTGTGGATCTGAATTCCTTGATGGTCGATAGGGATGGTGTTATCCGCATCAATAGTGAGAGTAATGCTGAGGTCTGGGAAAGCTTCAACGAACGGTTTGTCTCGAGCTTTGGATCCTTGCGTTACGAGTATCTTGATGATAAGGGACATGTCGCCACGGATTATGTGGACGATATCTTGCAGAATGTTGCCGGTAAAGTGGGGGAGAACGTCGTGACGGACGGCAAGCTTGACAACTATTCTGATGATTGGATTTTCCTGACGCAACTCCGCGGGGAAGCTGATTCGGCGTACGTGAATGTAAATGACAAAACTCGAGCCATCGAAATCGACGTGACCGCTGCTGGGCAATATTCTTACAGCGTACAGCTGATGCACGAAAATATTCCCATGCTGGCCGGACACAAGTACAAGTGCTCGTTCTTTGCAAGGGCCAGTGAGTCGGGACAGATAACGGCGCGTATTGGTTCGTATCTGACATACGAAACAGTCGGTTTCGAAGAACACTTGATGGTGAGAACCTCCGAGAAGAAGTTCGAGGTTGAATTTGAGCCTAAAGAGAACGATCCGTTTTCCCGGTTCGAGTTTAACCTCGGTGGCGCCGTCCGCAAGATATGGGTGCGCGACGTGAAAATCACAAGGCTCGATTAAGCAACACCACTTTTTATGCCCCGACGGTTCGGGGCATTTTTTCTAATTTTTCGGCTACTATGGCTATTATTCCTACTCGCAAAGACAATCTCGTTATCGAAAATATCCGTCCCCAGATCGAAGGGGGCCGCTTCATGATTAAGCGTGAACCGGGCGACACCGTCACGCTCACCGCGGACATCTTCCGCCACAGTCACGAAAAGTACGACGCCGCGATTTTCTACCGCCACGACTCCAAGAAGAAATGGGAAATGGCTCCCATGCATTTCGTGGACAACGACCAGTGGGAAGGTTCCTTTACCGTCAACAACATCGGCTATTACGAATACAAGATTTGCGCCTGGACCGTTGAGCCCAAGGATGTCCCGACTGAATCTCCCGTGATGAAACTCCGCGTGGACCCGCCTTACTCCCGCATCGGTACGTGGTACGAAATGTGGCCCAAGAGCCAGGGCACAGACCCCAAGAAGAGCGCCACGTGGAAGGACTGCGAGAACCAGCTCGACTACATCGCCGGCCTCGGATTTGATACCGTTTACCTTGTCCCGATTCACCCGATTGGTGTCACCAACCGCAAGGGGGCGAACAACGCCCTGCATGCGAAGGTCGACAAGAAGGGAAACCCGCTCGAGCCGGGATGCCCGTATGCTGTGGGAAACAAGAATGGCGGGCACTACGACGTGGACCCCGAACTCGGGACCATGAAGGATTTCGAACACTTTGCAAAGGCCGCCCGCAGCAAGGGACTCCGCCTGGCACTCGATATCGCGCTTAACTGCAGCCCTGACCACCCGTATGTGAAATCGCACCCGGAATGGTTCTACCACGAACCGGACGGAAGCATCAAGTTTGCTGAGAACCCGCCCAAGAAGTACGAGGACATTTACCCGTTCGACTACTACAACGAGAACTACAAGGAACTTTGGCAGGAAATCGAGAACATTATCTTGTTCTGGGCCGACAAGGGCATTGAAATTTTCCGTATCGACAACCCGCATACCAAGCCGTTCCCGTTCTGGGAATGGCTCATCGCCGACATCAAGGAAAAACGCCCGGAACTCGTGTTCCTCGCCGAGGCTTTCACCCGCCCGAAGATGATGCATCGCCTTGCGAAGTCGGGCTTCGACATGAGCTACACGTACTTTGCCTGGCGCTCTGCCAAGTGGGAATTCGAACAGTACCTCAAGGAACTTACGCAGTCCGATGCGAAGGAATACATGCGCGGCATCTTCTTCCCGACCACTCCGGACATTTTCCCGAAGTACCTTGCGTACAAGGGCCCGAACGCCTTCAAGCAGCGCTATTTCCTTGCGGCGACGCTTTCGAGCCTCACGGGTATGTACAACGGATTTGAATTGTGCGAAAACATCCCGAGCCCCGTGAAGGAAGAACTCGCCGACAGCGAAAAGTACCAGTACAAGGTTCACAACTGGAAGGGTCCGGGCATCCAGGACTTCGTGCGCCGCGTGAACACCGCCCGACAGGAACACATCGCCCTGCAGGAATACGACAACCTCGACTTCCACTACTGTGCCAACGACCAGCTGATGGTCTACTCCAAGAAGTCCGGCAACGACGTTATCTTGTGTGTATGCAACATGGACATGGATAACGCACAAGAAGGCATGGTGGAACTTGATATGGCTAAGCTCGGCCTGGAACCGGATTCGTTCTTCTTCTTGAAGGACGTGATTACCGACGAAAGCTACGTGTGGCGCGGCAATAAGAACTTCGTTCGCCTCGACCCCGCGAAGGCCCCCGGCCATCTGCTGGTGCTGAAGAAGATTTGATGAGGTCGGGGCTAAAGCCCCTTCGAGCGATGAGTTCGCGACCTTCGGTCGCTTTGAGGAGTGAGGTGTTTAGCCTCATAGCTCATAGCTCATTGCTCATAGCTCATTGCTCATAGCTCATTGCTCGAGCCTCGCGCCTAAAACGCTTGATATATCTTGAATATCGCGAGTATCTTCCCGATAATCGCCGGGATTCCCGGACAAAGGAAGCACAGGATAACGCGTGTTACGCGGTTTTTCCACCAGCGCTTCACCTGCCAGACATCGTCGGCCAGCGTTTCCATCTCCTGCACGCGGGGCGGTCGCATGTACACCTGCGTAAGTGCCGTGAAGAATCCGACGCCCACAAGCGGGGTAAGCCCGGTAAAGGGAGCCATGACCAGTGCTACGAGAATGGTGAGCGGGTGCCCGCCGGCGATAATCGTGCCGAGCATGGCGCCGCCGCCCGTGAGCATTGCCCACTGGAGACTGAGTTCCCCGGCTTTCTTGAAACCGGCTTCGTAACCGACGAAGATAATGCTTGCGATGATGGCGATGGGGATGGCCCAGCCGATGATTTTCCAAATGGGGGAACCCTTGGGGATGACGCAAATGGACTCCTCGCTCGGGATTTCCTTGTTGGTCTCGATGATGTTCGCGATGCCCCTCATGTGGCCTGCGCCGACGACAGCGACAATCTTCTTGCCGGGGGCGCTCTTGATTTTGCTGGCGAGGAACTGGTCGCGCTCGTCGATGAGCACCTGCTTCACTTCGGGGAATGACTTGCCGAACTCCTGCATCATGCTGCTGAGGGCGTCCTGTTCCTTGATCTTGTCCAGTTCTTCTTCGCTGATTTCGGTTTTGTCGAAAATGCTTGCAAAAAGTCCGCCCAGGAGGCTGAGCTTGCGGTACCAGGGGGTGCAGGCCCAGGTGCGCTTGAGCGTAATCTTGATGTCCCGGTCTGCCAGTACCAGTTGGGCGCCTTTGCTTTCGGCGGTTTCGGCGGCTTCCTTGAGCTCGGCACCCGGCTTTACGCCGGTCTGTGCGCCCATGCGCTTTTGGTAAGACCCGAGCACGAGGTTTGCGATGAGTGTCGCAAGCTGCTTCTTCTTGATGACCTGCTTGAGGTCGGTGTTTTTCCAGCGGTCGGGCTCCTTGAGCGACTTGAAACGGCCTTCGTCGAGTTCAACGCAGACTGTGTCCGGGGATTCCTTTTCGATGGTCTCGCGGACCAGCTCCTTGGAGTTCTGGGAGATGTGTGCCGTGCCGATGAGGATGATTTCGCGCCCGTCGGCCGAGTTTATACGGTAAATGTCTGCGTTTTCGCTCATAATGGGGGCTAATTTAGAAAAAGTAGTGCCGGTTGGTCGATGGACGATTTCTCCAAGATAAATTTTATTTAATGTTTACGGAAATCTCGTAAAAATGTGTATATTTGATGCGGGATTATTTTTCGGAGGTCTTCCTATGAAAAAAATTATATTGGGTCTTTCTTTTGTTGCAATGATTCTTTCCGCCTGTGCGGGTTCTTCGAAGGATCCTGAACAGCTGGATAACGCCCTTGCCGGATTCGCGGCTTGCGTGCAGAGTTCCCGTTGGCAAGAAGCCCTTGATTATGTCACTCAGGACGAGGCTTATGCGATTAGCCCCGATGGCTATGAGTTTAAGGAAGAATACAAGGTGGCTGCTCGCCGTCTTCCGCTCTCGACTCTCCGCAAGGCCGGTCTCGAACTCGACCGTCATGGCCGTCTGGTCGGTATCAAGAAGGCCATGGACGAGGCCAACGAACGTTACGTGATGTCTGAAGATCAGGCCAAGGTCGGCACCAACCTCAAGGAAATGGAAGATGCCCGCATCAAGCGCCGTATCGAAGAAGGTCAGAAGATCTTGAAAGGCGAAGAGGAAGAAGCCAAGGCCGAACCGGAAGTCGAAGTCTTCACCAACAAGTTGACCGACGAAGAAAAGCGCAAGTATGGCAGCACCCGCGACCTGCAGGCTCCCGAGGCCTACAACGAGCCGGATGAGGATGAGGAACGCGCCAAGGAAGAAATTCACGGCGACTACGAAACCGACTATTAATCCAGAAACCTTAAATTAGTTTGTTTGTTGTGCGGGATCCCCGATTCGTTCGGGGATTTTGCATTGGAGGTAGATATGAAACGTTGCTTGATTTTCGTTGCCCTGCTTGCGGCAATGATGCTTTCTGCCTGCGGTGATAATGACAACTATATTACGTCCGGCCCGCGCGCTTACAAGGTCACGTTTAACTATTTCTACAGCCAGGAATGCGATTACGATGCCTTTGGTGATTATGGTTGCTACGAGGCCCGGTCGCTTTCTAGATCCTTTTCCATCTCGTTACGCATCGAGGACGATGGCTATGCCGTCTTGATTTTCGATAAGGACAGGTACGTCTATTACGGTGACGAGTACGAGAGGGGTGCAGACGATAGGGGCTACTATTTCCAGTTCCCGGTTGAGGGTGGGCTCCTGACTGTGTTTGATGACGGCTCCGAGGCCATCTACTCCCAGTATGATCCCCTGGTCGAGTACCATTACTATTATAATCTGTACTAAAACGGGCCATTTAGCTCGGCTCGGCCATGTCAAAGCGTAAATCGCTTTGACGCGGCACTCGCCTTTTGCTAAATTTGACCCCACTCATGAGTAGTTCTGAAAATTTTGTTATTGCCCTGGATGGGGGCTCCGGTACCGGGAAGAGCACGACCGCGAAGATCGTGGCCAAGACCCTCGGTATCACTTACCTCGACACGGGCGCCATGTACCGCGCCGTGACGCTTGCTGCCCTCGACAAGGGACTGCCGGCCGAGGAAGGCCCGGCGATGGACGAACTGCTCTCTAACCTCACGCTCGGGTTCGACTCCGAAAACCACATCCTGATTAATGGCGTCTCCCGCGAATCCGAAATCCGCGGGATGAAGGTCTCGAGCAACGTGAGCGTCTACTGCGCCCTCCCGTCGGTCCGCGCCGCGATGACCAAGCAGCAGCGCGAAATCGGCAAGAAGCAGAGCTGCATCCTGGACGGCCGCGACATCGGTACAGTCGTTTTCCCCGATGCGAAGTACAAGTTTTTCATGGTGACGGACGTGAAGGTCCGGGCCGAACGCCGCTACAAGGAACTCCTTGAAAAGGGCGAGAAGGTTACTCTTGAAGAGGTCCTCCAGAACCTGGTCGAACGCGACCGCCTGGACTCCTCCCGCGCGAACGCCCCCCTCAAGAAGGCGGACGACGCAATCGAAATTGACACTACACACATCTCAATCCAACAACAGGTGCAAAAGATTCTCGACTACGTAGGTGTAGTGGCGTAGCCTTGAGTCTTTTAACCATAACAATCAACAGGAGTTCATAATTAAAACTAGCCAATACCTCTAGCCTCTAGATTCTAGATCCTAGATCCTAAACACTAGACTCTAATTACGAATTCCAAGAAAAAATCATATGTCTCAAAATCTCAAATTCGGAACTCAAGAAGATCTCGCTGAAATCCTCGCCGCTCAGGGCGAATGCAGCCCGGACTTCCGCAAGGCCAACGCTGACGTCTATGCCGGTATGGACTGCCTCGAACAGGGCAAGCTCGTCATGGGCAAGATCAGCCAGGTGAACGACCAGGAAGTCCTGATCGACGTTAACTACAAGTCCGAAGGTGTTATCGACCGTGCCGAATTCAAGGACACGGACTCCCTCGAAATCGGTTCCGAAATCGAAGTGTTTGTCGAAAAGCTCGAAGATGAAGACGGCCGTCTCATCCTTTCGAAGCAGAAGGCCGACTTCGTGCGCGTGTGGGACCGCATCCACGCCGCTTTCGAAAACAACGAAGTCGTGCGCGGTACGCTCACCAAGCGTATCAAGGGCGGTGTGGTTGTCGACCTGTTCGGCATCGACGCCTTCCTCCCGGGTTCCCAGATCGACCTCCGTCAGATCCCGGACATCAACGCTCTCATCGGTCAGGACTTCGACCTCAAGGTCATCAAGGTCAACAAGGCCCGCCGCAACATCGTCGTGTCCCGCCGCGTCGTTCTCGAAGAAGAACGCAACAAGCAGCGTGGCGACGTTCTCGAAACTCTCGAGAAGGGTCAGGTCCGCAAGGGTATCGTCAAGAACATCACCGACTTCGGTGCGTTCATCGACCTTGGCGGCGTAGACGGCCTCCTCCACATCACCGACATGAGCTACAAGCGCATCAACCACCCGACCGAAATGGTCCAGCTTGGCCAGGAAGTCGAAGTCATGGTGCTCGACTTCAACGACAAGAAGGAACGTATTTCTCTCGGCATGAAGCAGCTTAAGCCGCATCCGTGGAAGGATATCGCCGAACGTTATCCGGAAGGCGCTATCGTTAAGGGTAAGGTTGTTTCCATTACCGATTACGGTGCATTCGTCGAACTGGATTCTGGCGTCGAAGGCCTCATCCACGTTTCCGAAATGTCCTGGACGCAGCATGTCAAGCACCCGTCCAAGATCCTCACCGTTGGTCAGGAAGTCGAAGCTGTCGTTCTCAAGGTCGAAGAAGATGCCGAACGCATCTCTCTCGGCATGAAGCAGCTCGAATCTGATCCGTGGGATTCCATCGAAACTGAACTTCCCCCGGGTGCCCGCGTGGTCGGCGAAATCCGCAACATCGCTTCCTTCGGCGCCTTCGTCGAAATCAAGGAAGGTGTGGACGGCCTCATCCACGTGTCCGACATGTCCTGGACCAAGAAGATCACTCACCCGAACGAAATGGTCAAGAAGGGCGACAAGGTCGAATGCGTCGTGCTCGCTGTCGATAAGGAAAAGCGCCGCATTTCTCTGTCCATGAAGCACCTCACC
This sequence comes from Fibrobacter sp., assembly GCA_017412605.1. Classification (GTDB taxonomy): domain Bacteria; phylum Fibrobacterota; class Fibrobacteria; order Fibrobacterales; family Fibrobacteraceae; genus Fibrobacter. Next base: position 100,432 of record JAFPWY010000010.1, read on the forward strand.
GAAGACCCGTGGGATTCCATCGAGACCACTTACCCGGTTGACTCCGAAGTCAAGGGCAAGATTGTCCGCATGCTCGACCGCGGCGTCGTGGTTGAACTCGCCGACGGTATCGAAGGCTTCATCCCGGTCTCCAAGCTCACCACTGAATACATCAAGGTTCCGGCCGATGCATTCAAGGTTGGCGACGAAGTTCCGGCTGTCGTGACCGAAATCGATCAGAACAACCGCAAGATCTTCCTCTCCGTGGTGGACTACTTCAAGAACCGCGAATCCGCCGAGCTCGCCGCTTGGATGGACTCTCACAAGCCGGGCGAAAACGGCACCACGATCGGTGACGCTGTCGCTCCGAAGAAGAAGGCCACTAAGAAGAAGGCTGCTGAAAAGCCGGCCGAAGAAGCTGCTGCTGAAGCTCCTGCTGAAGAAGCCAAGTAAGCTACATTCTTCAAAAGCTTAAAGGAATCCCGTGGGTAAAACCGCGGGGTTTCTTTTTTTGCCGATTGCTATTTTTTTTCTATGGAAAAACGAATTCGAGAATTGGATGTGCTGCGCATCCTTGCAATGCTGCTCGTGATAACGTACCATTTCGGGTATGAGTATGCGGCGGCGGGCTTGCCCTGTTTTAACTTGTTCTGCAAGACCATGAACTACGAATTCGGAAATGTCGCCGTCACGATATTCATTGTGATTTCCGGCGGAATGCTTTATAAAAAGTATGGCGTCATAGGCAGGGGACAAGGCGAATGTTCGGTGAAGACATTTTATATGAAACGCGCCAAGGCGATTTATCCCCCGTTTTGGATTGCGAACCTCTATATTCCTTTGACGATGCTCCGTCATTTTATTGTTGAAGGAAATGCGTTCTTTTTGGGCTCCCCGTTTTCGATTCTGCTTACGCTTGTCGGATTTGACGGCTACATGAAAGGGTATGGGTTTGTCACGTATGTTTTTTGCGGAGACTGGTTCGTGGGTGCCATCGCGCTGCTTTACCTACTTTACCCGTTATTGGCCTACTGCTATTGGAAACGACCTGCAGTAACGTTGTTTGTACTTGTGGTGCTTTACTGCTTGCAGTTCCTGATTCCAGCCCAATACGATGAACTCTTTAATTGCCTTCCGGTTACGATTGCGTTAAAGTTCTGCATCGGCTTTATGTTGATAGAAAATCTTGAACGCCTTAAGGATTGGCGTGTCGCTTTGGTCTCTACCGTCCTGTTCGCAGGACTTACATTTGTTGATATTCCCGGCCGTGTCAAGGCGGACGCCATTGGGAGCGTTGCCGCCATCGCGTTGTTCGCCGTCGTTTTCTATATCGCCCCGTACCTGCTGCGATTCCGGGCGTTGAGCACCCCGGTGCAATGGCTCGTTCCCCTCTCGTACTGCGTGTTCCTTGTGCAGCATGTGGGGATTATGTGGGTGCAGATTGCCTCTGTCAAGATTTTCGGGAGAATGCACTGGCAGTTTACGGAGTGGAATGTCCTGGCCCTACTTGCTTTTACCATGGTTGCCGTCGTACTGGCCGCCTGGATATTGAAGCGGGTCAGCGACTGGTCCGTTGACCGCATATCGAAATTTCTATCTTGCAAGGCATGAACTTGGCCGGAAAGAAAATCCTTCTCGGGGTCTCGGGCGGTATAGCCGTCTACAAAGCCTGCGAGCTGTTGCGCCTTTTGCAAAAGAAGGGTGCCGAGGTGCGCGTGTGCATGACCGAAGCTGCCACCGAATTCGTGGCTCCGCTAACGTTTGCGAGCCTTTCCAAGTGTCCCGTTTACCAGAAGAACGGGGCTGTCGAGGCGCGCCCATTCCAGCATATCGATTTCCCGCACTGGGCCGACCTCTATCTCGTTGTGCCCGCAACCGCAAATGTCATCGGAAAGTTCGCCTGCGGAATCGCCGACGACCCGGTGAGCCTCTGCTTCATGAGCTGTACCTGCCTGCGCGTGGTGGCGCCCGCGATGAATGTTGCGATGTACAACAGTCCTGCCGTAAAGCGCAACCTCGAAATTTTGCGCGGCTTCGAAAACACGGTGGTCCTTGAATCCCCGGCCGGCGAACTCGCTTGTGGCGAAGTGGGGCAGGGCCGCCTGATGGAACCGGCAGAGATTGTGAAATTTTTGGAAGGGGAAGGCTTTCCCCTCGCTGCAGCCGCTTGCGCGTCTTCCGCTACCCCTTCTCCTAGGGGAGTATCCCCTAAGACCCCCGTACCGCCGGCCATTCCCGTCGCAGCAGACGTTCCGCCGACGCAAGACGATACTCTCCCCGGTCACGGCAAGAAGGTGCTCCTCACGGCGGGTCGTACCGAAGAGGCCATCGACCCGGTCCGTTATATTTCCAACCGCAGCAGCGGCAAGACTGCCGTCGCGCTTGCCTCGGTATTCTACGCGAACGGCTTTGAGGTCGAAGTCGTCGCGGGCCCGATGGAGGCCGCGTTCCCGGGCGGTGTCGCGGTTTCCCGCGTCCAAAGCGCCCGGGAGATGCACGACGCGGTGATGTCAAGGCTTTCTAACGTGGACGCCGTCGTGCATTGCGCGGCGGTAGCGGACTACCGCCCCGCCCACGCGGCCTCCGAGAAAATCAAGGACAGCCGGAGCCAGCTCACGATAGAACTTGTTCCCAATCCGAACATCCTGCGCGACTGTGTTGCGGCTCGCGCATCCCAGTCTGCCGCCGGAGCGGCGCGACAGGTCATCGTGGGGTTCGCTCTTGAAACCGATCATTTCAAGGAGCATGCCTCCGAAAAGCTTACGAAGAGCGGCGCCGACGCTCTGCTCCTCAATGCCCCGGTCGCAAGCGATTCGGGGTTCGGTCACGACTGCGTGCGTTACGCTCTGGTGCGCCGCGACGGCACTGTCCCCGAAATGAGCATGGGCTCCAAAGTGGACTTGGCCCAGGAAATTGTAGATTTTGTCTTGGAAAAACTCGGCTAGATAGGTTTTTGAGATGTCAGAAGAATACGACTTTGGAGAACTCCGGAATTATTTGCGCGGCCAGATCGACCTGGGCGATGCCGAGTTGTTTTTGGACGAACCGTGGGCGTTGACCCGCGGCAAGTCTCGTCCGGCTCCCGCCCGCCCGGTTCCGGCGCCGGCTCCGCAGCCGTCGGGGATCTCGGAGATTTTCGACGATTCCGGCCTGTTCGGAACACCTTCCGGCGCTCCCGCATTCAAGCCTGCAGCATCGTCGCCTGCTCCTGCTATGGCGACCCGTGAGCCTGTTGCACCGGCAGCTCCGCTGGCGGCGCCTGCCCCGCGTGCGGTCAAGAAGATTGTCGCCGAGTACGAATCGGCCGATTCCCTCGATTCCTTTTATACGTTGCTCAAGAAAGACGTCCTCTACGCACGCGCGGCAGAGGTCCCGCGGTACGCGGGCCCACAGGCTCCCCGTCTTTTGTTCGTTCTCCCGGCCCAGCGGGCGGGCGAGGACTGTTCCAATTTTCTCCAGGGTGCGCCGGGCGAGATGCTCGTCCGTCTCTTTGCGAACCTGGATGTCGATGCCGCCTCTATCGGTGTCACTTACTTTTTCAAGGGCGCCCCGCGCACCATCTCCCCGCTGCTTGAGGCTTCGTTGCGCAAGATGCTCGCGAAAGAGATTGCGCTTGTCCAGCCGAGTCTCGTCGTGACCTTCGGCGAACCCCTGTTCTACCAGGTGTTCGGCAAGGCGAAACCCTTTGCAGATATGGCCGGCTCCGATCTGGAATTCGGCGGCGCACCCGCGATGGCGCTTGCCGACCCTTATGCGATGGTCAACGACAAACAACTCAAGTGGCTTACGTGGAAGGTTCACATTCCGCGCTCGACTCGCTTTGCTAAACCGCAATCGTAACTATATTTTATTTTGATTTATGGCAGATAACGGAACTGCACAGAATTTTGAAGGCCGCCAGATGCCCATGGATACCGATGCCGAGCGCTACTTGCTGGGCGGTATTCTCCGTGACCCCTCCGTCATGGAAACGGCGACGGCCGAAATATCCGGTGAAGACTTTTTCTACATGGAACGCCACCAGCTCATTTGGACGGCTCTTACCAATCTGTACAGGGCGGGTACGCCAATCGACCTGGTCACGCTCTCTGCTGAGCTGGACAAGGCGGGTAAACTTGCGCTGGCCGGTGGCCGTGAATACCTTTTCGATTTGATGGAATCCGTCGCCTCCTCGGCGAACGTTGCGTGGCAACTTGAACACCTGCGCGATAAGGCCGTGCTCCGCAGGCTGATCCGCAGCTCTTCCGATACCATTAAGAAAGCCATGGATTCGACCGTCAATACCGACGAAGTCCTCCAGTCGGCGGAACGTTCCATTTTCTCCATTGCCGAACAGAAGGTGAAGGATTCGCTCCGTTCCATAGACAAGTTCGTGGCGCCGCTTCTCGAACGCCTGAACAACAGGAAGGACGGTATTACAGGCGTCCCCACGGGCATTACCGAACTGGACGAACTGACCAATGGTCTCCAGCCTTCGGACCTGATTATCCTGGCAGCGCGTCCTGGCGTGGGTAAGACTTCTTTCGCACTCACGATTGCCGCAAATGCGGCCATCGATTACAACAAGCATGTTGCCTTCTTCAGCCTCGAAATGGATGGCGTGCAGCTTGCACAGCGCCTGCTGTGCTCCCGTGCCCAGGTCGACCAGAGCAGGTTACGCAATGGCAAGCTCAGCCGCGACGAGATGAACAAGCTCATCGCATTCGTTACGCCTATCAACCAGGCTCCGCTGTTTGTCGACGACAACGCCGACCTCGGCATCATGGAACTTATGAGCAAGACCCGCAAGCTCAAACGGCAGGGCAAGCTCGACCTGGTTGTCATCGACTACCTGCAGCTGATGAAGACTGGCGGCGAAGAGAACCGCGCTGTCGCCATCGGCGCCATATCCCGCGGTCTTAAGATTTTGGCGAAGGAACTGAGTGTACCGGTCATTGCTCTCGCCCAGTTGAGCCGTAAGGTCGAGGAGAAGGGTCGCGAACGTCCGCAATTGAGCGACCTCCGCGAGTCGGGCTCTATCGAACAGGACGCCGATATGGTGTGGTTCGTGGACCGCCCCTACGTGCGTAACCACCACGAAGACGAAATTCACAATGCGGAACTGATGGTCGCCAAGCATCGTAATGGTTCCGTCAAGGACATCAAGCTTTGCTTCATGCCCGAATACACAACCTTCTACGACTGGACCGACGATATGGAGGCCAGTTACCAGAGCGACCGCGATGAAGGTGACGGCGGCGATTTCGGCCCGATGGATTGGGGGTAGCAGGTGTTCTTGATTGTGCGTCCGGTAGCCTGGGTGGGCAAGGTCGTCGTCGGTGCGATATCGAGCATCGGTGAGTGCCTGTGCATCCTGTTCTGCACGGTGCTGCGCTTCCGCTATCTCCACAAGAATCCGGCTTTGCTGGTGAAGGAGATGATCTCCATCGGCGTCTCTTCACTGCCTCTGCTTTTCGTGACTTCCGTCTTTACGGGCATGGTGGCGACCGTCATGGCCGAATTCGAATTCCATAACCTGGTTTCGGACAAGTTTGTCGGTACTGCCGCCTGCAAGATGATTCTCATCGAGCTCGGACCGCTGCTCACGGCTATCGTGCTTTCCGGCCGTGTCGGAAGCGCCGTCGCGGCCGAGATTGGTTCGATGAAGGAAAAGGAAGAACTGTCGGCCTATACCGTGCTCGGCCTGGATACCTACCGCTACTTGGCGATGCCTCGCTATTTCGCATTCCTCACGATGATTCCCTGCCTGACCGCCATATCCAATGCGCTTGCCTTGATTGGTGGCTGGATCGTGTGCGTACTCGCACTCGATATCACGACGTACACCTACTACACGGGAATGCAGTACCTGTTCGAGAATATGGACCTGTGGTCGGGCATGATCAAGTCGATTGTGTTCGGCACGATTATCTTTGTGCTCGCGTATTACCACGGCATCAACTCGAAGCCGGGTGCGCATGGTGTCGGCCTCGCTACGATGAGCGTGGTCGTTTCCAGCTGTCTCATGATTCTAGTTGCTGACTTTGTTCTTGATGCTATCATGTTCTTCTAGAGGAATCAGGTAAGATTATGCCGAATGTGAACATTAACCCGAACGACATCGCTATCCGCCTCAAGGGCCTCAAGAAGTCCTTTGGTTCGCAGACGGTTCTCGAAGACGTGAACCTGGATATTCGGCGTGGCGAAACCATGGTCATCATCGGTAAGTCCGGTGGCGGCAAGTCCGTCATCTTGAAGCACATGATCGGTCTGCTGCAGCCGGATGGCGGCGAGGTGTCGGTCGATGGCGTGACCATCAGTACCTCGAAGTTTTTCGATACGCGTACCATCCGCCGCAAGATGGGCATGCTGTTCCAGATGGGAGCCCTTTTCGACTCGATGACGACCGGCGAGAACATCGCGTTTGCCCTCCGCGAACATCATCCTGAACTTTCCGAACGCCAGATCCAGAATATTGTCACCGAAAAACTGCAGATGATTAACTTGGTCCCCGAGTTCAGGACCAAGATGCCTTCCGAACTTTCGGGCGGTATGCGTAAACGTGTGGCCCTGGCCCGCGCCATCGCGCTCAACCCGGAAATCCTCCTTTATGACGAACCGACGACCGGCCTTGACCCCATCACGAGCGATGTCATCAACGACCTCATCCTCGACATGCAGAGCAAGCTCGGCGTGACCTCTGTTGTTGTGACGCACGACATGGTAAGCGCGTTCAAGGTGGCCGATCGCATCGCGATGCTTTACAATGGCCGCATTATCGAGGTGGGCACTGTCGATGAAATCAAGAGGACGTCGAATCCCTACGTCCACCAGTTCATCACGGGACAGCGCAAGATGGAAGAACCCGGAAAATCGGCGGACTAGCTATTCCGATTTGGAATAAAGTGTCTCCTTTTTTAATGAAATGAGTCACTTTTTTTTGCAAATGGGGCTAATTTGGACAAAAAAAGCGAAAACGGCAACCCGTTTGTAAATAATTATTTAAATTTAGGGATGTAGGGGAATATTATGAAGATTAGGATTCTTTACCTTATTGGCGCAATTTGCTTGATAGTCGCATTCTGGGCATGCGGCGGTGGTGACCTTTATTACCCGGAAACGGATGACTTGGTCGCTGTCGAGAAGTTTGAGAAGAAAATTGGTCCTAAAGAGTTGAATGCTATGATGGATTCTTGCTTGGCTGACGCGAAGTGCAGTGCAAAGTGGGATTCATCGTTGGGTCGCCCGGAATGGACCAGTAAAACCAAGAGCAGCTCGTCTCATAAGGCTAGCAGCTCTTCGAAGGAAGATTCCGCCGCGTCAAAGGAAAGCAGTTCTTCTATCAAGGATGTCTCCTCTGCGGCTTCCGACAAGTCTAGCTCCTCGAAGAGTCCTGATCCGGAGAGTTCTTCCTCGGCGCCTAAGGAATCAAGCAGTTCCAAGGTTGAGCCGGAATCGAGCAGTGATGTGACCCCCACTTCGTCCGAAGAGGAAGAGTCTTCTTCGAGCGAGGAAGATCCGATTTCTAGTGATGAAAGTTCTTCCAGCGAAGACGCTCCGGAGGAATCGTCATCCTCGGTTTCCTCGAGTTCCTACCTTCCTCCGGCTGGAACGTGCAAACCGGATAAGACCCAGGCCAAGCTCGGCGAGCCCGTGACGTGGACCTATTACCCCGACGAAGGCACGCTCCATGACAAATATTTCCGCTGGTTAGCAGATCCCGAAGAGATGGATATGGAATATTGCATAGCGGGCGAAAATGGCATTGGATATGGAGAGGTTCAACCCGCTGTTGTTGCTTATAAGAAGCCGGGAAAGGTGACTGGTGCCTCTATTAGGATTGGAACGGATAAAGGTCACACAACGGATATCGAATGTGATCCGGTCTTCTACGTTACCGTGATAAATGAACCTTATTCCGCTTCCAGTTCGAGTGATCCAGAGGATGATCCCCCTCCCGAAACATCGACTAGTTCGAGTAGCAGCTCTTCGAGTAGAAACGGCGGGACCCCTGATATAGGTTATTAACGGCTCTTGTAAGTCTGACGTATTAGTCGCTGATTGTTGATTCGTGCTCTTGTGGACAAATTTACCATACAAAGTTGGTGAATTCTGTTCTTTGTATCCTTCTTTTTTGTATTTTTTAACAAAGTGGGGTGTACTATGAATAGAATAATTTTATATGGTTTTGCCTTAACGGGCCTTGCGGCCCTGTTTTGGGCCTGTGGCTCAGGCGAAGTGGTCACCTATAATGACGATGACCAGATGATGGAATATACCTACGGCGAAGACGATGTTGATGGATCCAACTTGAGAGGAATGGTTGAACAGGCCGTTTCCGCATACTGCGATATGGACGAAAACCGCGATGCCTGTTTGGCGGCGACTCGTCCGGATGACTCTTATATTCAGGATTCCTCCAAGTCTAAATCTTCCAGCAGCTCCTATGTCCCGGTGAGTAAGCTCAGTTCGTCTTCTCGATTCAGTCCTTTTGCTAGTACGGCATCCAGTTCAAGCCGCTCCGGGATAACTCCGGTGTACGCCAGCAGTTCAAGCCGCTCCGGGATAACTCCGGTGTATGCCAGCAGTTCAAGCCGCTCCGGGATAACTCCGGTGCTGACATCATCATCATCTTCTTCTTCGAAGATTTCGTCGCGTTCGTCCTCGTCGCGTGCAGGAACACAGTCCGGTGCGACCACTCTCCCAGAGGATGTGCCCTGGGGAACTTGTGTCGCGAATTTGGGCAACCCCGGTTCTAGGGGTGTTCCGCTGAAATGGCAATTCACAATAGATAGGACTGCCGTCAACGGCAATGTCTCTGTAATGACGAGTTCCACCTATTCTTGGGAGTTTGATGGGGCCGACCCCGCAACTTTCGAGAAGACTGGATCTACGGGATTGACCTCCACGCCGGTCACTTATGATGAATCCGGCCGCTTTGGAGCCCGTGTGACTATGACGTACAATGGACAGTCTCAGACGGTGGAATGTGACACTGCCGATATTATGGGATATCCGGTTACCGACTGTGAATGTGTTCCGGATAAGGAAGAAGTCGATGTTGCTGAGGAATCCATTGCCTCTGGGGCGACTCTCGTAACATGGACCGTGAGCAAGTGTAAGTCCGAGGACAAGTCGTTTACCTACGAATGGGAAGATGGCATGACCGCTGATGGAGCTTCGGCTTCCATGACCTTGGATGAGAAAATCGCCTACAAGCCTAAGGTGACTGTCCGGAATTCGGATAACGGTAGCATGGTCGTGACCTGCAATGTGGTCAATACGATTGATTCCGACCATCCGGAATTCGAGTTCAAGGAACAGAACGCGGAAGTTGAATTGCCTGCAGGGGAATCTACCGTTTACTTTAACATGCCCCAGAACTGGCACAATGGCGATGCCGGAAACTGCACGTTCAGCTGCAATAAAATTGGAGATAACCCGGTTACCGTTACGCTTGGCTCGTTTACTCCCGTGACGAACTACTATGTGGAAATCAAGGTGCCGATATCCAGTACGATCGGCATGACTCCGATGAAGTTGACGCTTTCTGGTCCGGCGAAATGTAAACTTGGGTGGTAGCCCATTCCGGGAAACTAGTTGATTTGACTGCAAATTTGACAGGGTTGGGGCTTTGCCCCGCCCTTTTTTGCATTTTTGGTTGATTTAACGTGATTCTTATCGCAAAAAAAGGGTTACATATATCTACTTTTCCCGAGAATTAGTTATCTTTCTGCCATGAGGTTCAATATGAATAAAAAATTGATGTTTGGGCTGGCTGCGGCTGGCTCCGCAAGCCTCTTTTGGGCATGTGGAAGTGGTGATATCGTGGAGATTAATGACGACGACAAAATGGTCTTGGTCTTATTAAATGAGGACGATGCTGCTGCAGAAAACCGAGCCGGTATTATTCGGGAAGCATTGATTTTATACTGCCAGGATACGATTAAGGATGCGGCTGGGAACCCTGTGCTTGACGGTAATGGAAAGGTCCAGCTGGGTCCAGTGAGCGAAGAGTGCATGAATTCTGCTTCCCCGGGTAATATGGGTAGTGATGACGCCTCTAGTTCTTCGTCGGCGACCGTTACAAGTCCCTACAAAGTTAGCAGCAGCAGCGCATTTAGTCCTTTTGGTGGCGGAAGCCAGCAGCAGAACCCGACAAGCTCGGGCAACGTGCCTGTCCTTTCTTCGCCTTCCCACCAAAATCCGGCATCGTCTCCGAGTGGTCAGACTACAGCCACCAGTTCGTCGGCGGCTCCTGTGGATCCCAATGCTTGGGGAACCTGTGCGGCCAATACAACGACCAATTCTATCAAGAAGGGTGCCTCCGTGCAATGGAAGCTTGCTCTTGACAACACTAAGGTCGATGCTGCCATCATGACGAGTGGAAGCTATTCCTGGACCTTCCAGGATGGAAGCCCGGATAAGGCGACCGTTCAGAAAAGTTTGACGAGCCCGAGTATCACTTATGCGACATCCGGCGAGAAGACTGCTTCGGTTGTTGTTTCCTATCAGGGAAAGACCAACACCATCCAGTGTACGCCGCTTGATGTGACTGGTGCAGAAGTTACAGGTTGTTCCTGCATTCCGAGTGAGTCGCAGATTGACATCGCAACTCAACCGCGTGTGACCTGGAGTGTTACCAAATGCAGTTCTACTGAAACCACGTTCTCTTATGAATGGTCTGATGGACTTGTGGGGACGAACTCTGCAACGGGTGATCTGAATACCAAGGGAACATTCGCTCCGACCGTTAAAGTGAAGAATGCCGATAACGGCATGATGACCGTCCAGTGCGGTGCTGTCACCGCTATCGACTCCAAGAATCCGGACTATGTCATCAAGGTTGCTGGACAGCAGGGTGAAATCGAACTTCCTGCCAAGAAGGTGACGGTGGTTGTCGATGTGACTTTGAACGGCGGTGGAAATCCCAAGGTGATTTGCAATGCTGATGGCCCGATTGGCGGTACCGTGAATAATGTCGCTTTCCAGGCGGGCGCTAGCTACTATGCAACGCTGCAATTGCCTGCAGGAACGATTAAGAAAGGCGCCCAGCTCGTATTTGAACTGACTTCGCCTGCAAAGTGCGGTGTCGAAAACTAATCCGGTTTGACAAATAAAAAAGCTCCCTTGAACGGGAGCTTTTTTTGTACCCTTATCGGAGCTTATTTTCCGAAGAGGATCTGCATGACCTTCCCGCGGCCTCTGTGGATTTGCTGGATGCGCTGTCCCTTGGCCGTGTACAGGTGCTGGGATTGCTTGCGTCCCTGTTCCGCATAGCGGTTCCGGTCTATCCGAGCGATGGTTGTGTCGCCCGGAACTTTTGTCGTGTCGCCAGGAGTGACGGTCGTGTCGCTCGGGACGGTCACGGAATCGCCAGGAGAAGGTGGGATACTATCAGTCGTGCTGGTGTCCGCGGAACTTGTGTCGGTTGCGCTGGTGTCCGTGACGCTGCTGTCGGTGGCCGCGACCGTGACAACTTCATTGGACTTTTCCCCGAGGCCGCCCATGGAGTTGGCTGCGCGTAGGTACACCTTGGACCCCTCGGCTATCCCGTCGAGTCCGATGCGCGTGTCCGTGGTGTTGGAGTGGTACTTGCCGTTGACGAACACGGCCCAGCAGATGGCGTTCTCGTCGTCGACCCACTTGATGCTCTTGCCGACTTGCGCGATGCTCGGTGCTTTGACCTGTTCCGTCAGTTTGTCCGGCGCCCAGGAATCGCTGCCACCGAGAACGTTCTTGAGCGTGTACTTGGCTGCTTCTGTGTCGCTCAGCACCGGGTTCAGGTTGGCCGAGCCCCCGTTCTTGTCGGTGTAGGCGCGGCGGCGGCCGCTGAGGTCGAGTTTTTGTCCGTTGCCGTTCATGCTGTTGTATTCCGCCGAGATGATGGGGACCTCGTTGATGGGGTTCTGCCAGCCCGATGCTTCCGGCGTGGCAATCATCTTGGTGTTCAGGAATACTGTCTTCGCATGGTTCCAGGAACGACCCAGGTAGTAGTTGTTGAACTGGCTTTCGATGACGGCGTTGTTGAACACGTAGCCCCATTCCGTGGTGGTTTTGCCTGCCGTGATGACGGCCGCGCTGCGGGTGGGTACGAGCTTGGTGCCCTCGAAGAACACATCGCCGTCGCCACAGATGAAGTCCACCGTGCCGCGGATCTCGCCACCGTCCCAGTAGGTGCGTCCGCCCTTGTTGGTGTAGTAGGTGTCCTGTCCGCTAATGAGCCGAACCTGTTTGTACACGTACTTGTCGCCGACTTGCTGTATGGTCACGTGGCGGCAGGCATTCTCGCTGCAGGTCGTGCTCTTGTTCTGGACAGTGAGATCTTGCATGTAGATGTCATCGGCAGTGTTGAACTGGAGCGTGGCCGTCTTGCTGATGCTTTCCTCGATGGAGCTGTTGAAAAGTGTCACGCCTTCCATGCTCTCGCCGATGAACGAGACGTGCGAAGTATTGAATTTCGTGAGTTGGTTCCCGTCGCCGGTGAGCGTGCCGAGGTTGTATTCGCCGTTGGGGAAGAAGATGATGTAGTGCGAGTCTTCGCTCGTCTTTATCGCCGCAGCTGCGGTCTTGGCCGCCTTGAAATCCCCGTCGACGCCGACAACGAAGTCGAAGCCGTGCTTGGGGACTGCAAGTACCGTGCCTGCAAGGGCTAAAAGAACCGCGCTGGAAACTGGGGTTTTCATGAACACTCCTCATAGGCTCCCTTTAGAGGGAACCCATATATATTGGTAATATATATAATTATGTGCTGGAGCGCTCTATTTCTTTTTCTTGCCCGGCGGGCTCGGCATGAAGGGACTGGAGGCCTTTGATTTTTCGGTAGTCGTGCCCGTACCCATGGTTTCCTGGCTTACAACCACGGAATCGCCTTCGCTTAAGCCCTTGAGAATCTGTACGTTCACGCCGTCAGAGAGGCCAATCTTGACCGGCCGCGGTGCTGCCTTGCCATCGATGCTTACCCACACGTGGTTGCCCGTGAGCTTGGGACGCTGTCCCTTTTTCTTTCCGCCGAATCCGCTCTTGCCAAAGCCTCCCTTGCTGCCCGGAGGACCGAATTCGCCGGGACCGCCCGGGGGCGGAAAGTCTTTGTCCTTGTCGAACTTGCCCTTGAATGCGGTACTGTCGCCGAACATCGGCGGGCGTGGGAAATCCTTCGGGTCTGCCATCGGGGTTCCTTCGGCGGGGGTAAACTTGAGTGCCTTTACGGGAATGGACACGGCGTCCTTGACTTCTTGCGTCACGATGGTGCAGGTTGCCGTCATGCCGGGGAGCAGTTTCTGGTCGGGGTTCTCCGCCGAAATCACGACGGTGTAGGTCACCACGTTGCTCGTGGTTGTCGGGCTCAGACGCACTTCCTGCACTGTCCCGCTGAACTTGTCGTCCTGGTAGGCGTCAACCGTGAATTCCACGCGCTGTCCTGCCTTGACTTGTCCGATGTCGGCCTCGTCCACGTCGGCCATCACTTTCATCTGGCTCAGGTCCTTTGCAATTACGAATAACGTAGGAGTGCTCATGGAGGCGGCAACCGTCTGGCCTACATCTACGGCGCGTTTAAGCACCACGCCGCTGATCGGGCTCTTGATGATCGCGTAGCTCAGGTTGAGCTTCGCCTGGTTCACCTCGTTTTCGCTCCTCTCGACGGCGAGCTTTGCCGAGTTCATGTTGTACTCGGCGGTCTCGAGTTCCACTGCGCTCGCGGAGTTGCTTTCGGAAAGTTTTTTCACGCGGTTGTAGGTCGATTCCTTGAACTTGTAGTCGGTCTGCGCGGACTTGTAGGCAATCTCGGCCTGCGTGAGTGTTGCACGGAGCTTTGACTTGTCGAGCTCTGCGATGACTTGGCCCTTTTCCACCTTGGAATTGAAGTCCACATAAATTTTGCTGATGTCGCCCGATACCTGCGTGCCCACTTCCACCTGGTCTACCGGCTCAAGCGTGCCCGTGGCGGAAATCGTGGTGGCGATGGTTGCAAGCGTGACCTTCGCGCTTACGAGGGGGCCCGCGACGGTTTCTGTTTTGGTATCTAGAAGGAAGGTCTTTACCCCGAAGGCAATAGCCGCGAGGATTGCGATCACGATAATGAACTTGAGCAACTTTTTCATACGACAAATCCAAAAATAAAAAGAATTATCAACGTTATCGCCCATTTAGGTGCATTGGCGTCGCGATTGGTTGCAGTTTCTTTTTTTATCTTTCCGCAAAAAGCGAATGCAGATGAAAAAGAATGAACCTTTCAGTTTTGTTGTCGATGTGGGCAACTCCCACACAGTGCTTGGTATTTTCAAGGGTGACAAGGTCGTTGATCATTGGAGACTCACTACACGCAAGGAAACGACTAGCGACGAGGTGATGAACCGCATCGGTGGTCTCGTCCGTTTTTCCGAAATCAAACCCTCGGCAATTACGCATGTGGGCCTTTCTACGGTGGTGCCGGCTCTTGAACGTCCGTGGATCAAGGCTTTGCAGACTCTCCTCAAACGCCCGGTGCAAGTGGTGAGTTCCAAGAACTGCCTGGATTGTCCGATTGCCTACCCGAACCCGGCGACTCTCGGTTCCGACCGTCTTTGCAACGTGATTGCACTGCGCGACCGCGGTTACAAGGACGCCATCGTGGTGGACATGGGCACGGCGACGACTTTTGACGTGATGAAGAACGGCGGGTTTGCGGGCGGTATCATCATCCCTGGAATCAGCGCCAGCTTGGATGTGTTGACCGAGAAGGCCGCACGCTTGATGCCGGTGAGCATCGAGTGGCCGGATCACGTGATTGCGAACAATACCGACGATGCTATCCGCGCAGGCCTTTTGTACGGATTCATGGCAGAGCTCGAAACGCTTGTCGAAAAGATTAAGGCCGAGATGGGCAAGAAGAAGGTCCCCGTGTTTGCGACGGGCGGCTGGGGCCGCATGGTGATGGGGCACAGCAAGGTCATCGACACTTACGACCCTTACTTGACTTTGAACGGTGTCCGGCTCGTGGCGCTCCGCGGGAACGGCGCCGCCGAACTGGAAAAAGATTCTGATGAATAAAATCAATCTTTCGTCTTTCGTCTTTCGTCTTTCGTCTAGGAGGCATCAATGCGTTGCTTAGTTACCGGTGGTGCAGGATTTCTGGGGAGTCACTTGTGCGAACGTCTGCTGAACGACGGGCACGAGGTGATTTGCCTTGACAACTACTTTACGGGCCGCATGGCGAATGTCGCACACTTGCGTGATAACCGTAGCTTCGAGCTTATCCGTCACGATGTGACGGAGCCGATTCTTCTGGAAGTGAATCGCATCTTCAACCTCGCTTGCCCTGCAAGTCCCATCCATTACCAGTTCAACCCGGTAAAGACCATCAAGACGAGCGTGATGGGCGCCATCAATATGCTCGGCATGGCCAAGCGCGTGAAGGCCCGCATTCTACAGGCCAGTACAAGTGAAGTTTACGGCGACCCGGCGGTACACCCGCAAACTGAAGACTACTGGGGAAATGTGAATCCCATCGGCATCCGCAGCTGCTACGACGAAGGTAAGCGCGTTGCCGAGACGCTCTTTATGGATTACCATAGACAAAATAATGTCGATATCCGCATCGTGCGTATTTTCAATACCTACGGCCCGCGCATGCTCATGAACGACGGCCGTGTGGTAAGCAACTTCATTGTACAGGCGCTCAAGGGCGAAGACCTTACTATTTATGGTGACGGTAGCCAGACGCGCAGTTTCTGCTATGTGGACGACCTCATCGAAGGCTTCGTGCGCATGATGGATCAGGACAAGATAATTGGACCGGTGAACATTGGTAATCCGGGCGAATTCACGATGCTCGAACTCGCGAAGGAAGTGCTTGACCTGACGGGTTCCAAGAGCAAGATTGTGTACAAGCCGCTGCCCGGTGACGATCCCAAGATGCGCCGCCCGAATATCGACCTCGCCAAGTCGGCCCTCGGCTGGGAACCGACAATCCCGCTGCGCCAGGGCCTCGAAAAGACCATCGTCTACTTCGAAGATTTGCTCAGGGGCTAAAAATAAAATAGATACAACGTGAATTTGTTCTACTCGCCAAGGGTATATAAAAAAACTCCGATATAGAATATCGGAGTTTTTTTTCGCATAAACGATTTGGTTTGCGCTTACTTGCTGAGCGTCTGAACCTGCACGTCCCAGCTCTGGTTGCCAAGGGCAATGCGGTAGGTGCTTGCGGCACCGGCCTTCATGTTCTTGGTGTCGACAGCCGGAGCGGCGTTCGGGTCCTTCTTGGGAACGCCAATGTGGCGGTTGCCCTTGAGGAATTCGATACCCTTGTTGCCAGCCTTCGTCTGGAGGCAGCCCGTGATGAAGATGGTCTCGTCGTTGACCGGCAGGCCATTTTCTTCGAGGAGCTTCTTCGCAGCCGGGATGCCCGGTTCGAGGATTTCTTCGGCGCACTGGATGCCCGGATAGGCTTCCTTGAACGGCTTCATGTTGAACTGGTCGGCAGCAATCTTCACGAGCTCCGGATCCGGTTCGCACGGGGTCTTGCCCTGGTAGCCGAGGAGCATCTTGCCGTAGCCTTCCGTCATCTTGAACCACGTACCGCGGCCTGCGGCCTGGTTCAGGGTGTTCATGTAGGCCTGCTGGAAGTAGAACTGGGAAACCGGCGTCACAGAAGAGGCAAAGCCACCGCGACGTACGCATTCACTCATGTTCTCAATAACCTTCGGGAACAGGTGGAAGGTCTTGGTTTCGCGCATCATGAGGGTATTGGCGGTAAGAGCGCCACCCGGCATGGGGCTGAAGATCACGTCGGTCGTAATCTGACGGGCTTCAGGCGGGAAGTTGTAGTCCTTGAGGCATTCAACGGCGACGTTGTTGGCTTCCATGAGTTCCGGAATGTGATCGTCGACGATGCTGTCTTCACCGAGGGCGAGCTTGTAGTCCGTACCCTTGAGGGCGTGGAACATGGAGAACAGGTCGGGCTGAGCTGTACCGCCGGAGAGCGGCTTGCGGCCGAGGTCGACGCCGTCGGCGCCACCTTCGATAGCGGCCTTGTACTGGGCCACACCGGTACCGCAGGTGTCATGGCTGTGGATGCGGAGTTCCACATTGTCGCCGAGGAGCTTGCGGGCGCGCTTGAAGGTCTCGTACACCTTGGTCGGGTTCGTCGTACCGGAAGCGTCCTTGAAGCAGACGGAAGCGAACGGGACACCGGCGTCCAGAATGTTGCGGAGGATGCGTTCGTAGAATTCCGGGTTGTGGGCGGCGTTGAGGTCGCATCCCGGAGGCAGTTCCATCATGGTCACGACGACTTCGTGTTCCAGACCGGCGTCGGTGATGCACTTGCCGGAGTAGATCAAGTTGTTCACGTCGTTCAGGGCGTCGAAGTTACGGATACGGGTCATGCCGTGCTTCTTGAACATGTCGGCATGGAGCTTGATCATGTCGCGCGGCTGCGGGGCGAGGGCCACCACGTTGATACCGCGGGCGAGGGTCTGCAGGCGGACGTTCGGGCCGACCACACGACGGAATTCGTCCATCATGTCGAAGGCGTCTTCGCCGCAGTTCTGGTAAAGGGCCTGGAAACGGGCGCCACCACCAGCTTCAAAGTGGGTGATGCCGGCCTTGCAGGCAGCTTCGACGGCGGGCATGAAGTCCTTCGCGAAGACACGGGCACCGAAAATAGATTGGAAACCATCGCGGAACGAGGTATCCTGGAACTTGATCTTTTTCATAGTGTTTTCCTGTGGGATAAATCCCTTGTTTTACTGTACAATAAAATACGGGGGGAAATTTAGAAAAGACGAGAGAAAAGAAACGAGAGACGAGAGAAAAGGAGGTGGGAAAATAGGCTCGTACACAACGTAAATCGATATAGGTGTTTAAATAATCTTTTTTTACGCAGGTTTAAAAAAATATACATTTGGTTACGAAATCATTACATTCTTTATGGATAAAAAGGAACTCTCTATGAGAAAAAGCATACTTGTTGCATCTGGTTTTGTCGCTGGCATCGTGCTTATGGTTGCGTGTAGCGACGAAGTTACCAAGGTGACCAATGTGAGTGAGAACGCTTCTGTTGACTCTGTCAAGGAATTTGAGGCGCTTCCGAAGTGCGAAGAAAATGTTGAAGGTACGCTCATATACGTGAAGGATTCCGCGAAGGTGTTCGGTTGCACTGGTGACGGCTGGGTTCGGGTCAATGGTAAGGATGGCGACAAGGGCGCCGAGGGCGACAAAGGTGCCAAGGGTGACGATGGAGAAAACGGTACGAGTTGCTCTGTCAAGGCCAATAAAAACAAGACCGGTTTTGATATCGTTTGCGGTGGCAAGACTGTAGGAACTGTATATAATGGTGAAAATGGCGAGGCTGGTAAGAAGGGTGACGAAGGAGACAAGGGTACCGATGGTAAAAATGGTACGAACTGCACCGCCAAGGCCAACAAGGCCAAGACCGGATTCGAGATTACTTGCGATGGCAAGTCCGTAGGAACCGTCAAGAACGGAGAAAAAGGTGAAGCCGGTGAAGGCTGCACGCTTACGGAAGACGAAAATGGTCAGGTCGTTGTAACCTGTGGTGAAAAGTTTGTAACACAGTTCAGGGCCTCTTGCGGTATCGGTTCTTACGACCCGGCGACCCAGTTCTGTGCGTTCGACCTGAATGTCTACCCGCTCTGCCACAAAACATTGGAAGGTTTCGAACAAAGCCTTAATGCCGATGGTACCTATGACGTGGAATCCTATTTCTGCGACGTGACGGACCTCCTTGTGCCTTTGTGCAATGCACAACCCTACGACTTCACGACTCAGTTCTGTGCTGGTTACAGCTTTGGTGCCGTACCACGTTGTCACAAGGAACCCGAAGGCCTTGGTCAATTTAGTAGGGATGGAGTCTATGACAGAAATAGTTATTTCTGTGATGCGAATGACTCGCTCGTTGCCCTTTGCGGGGATGACACGTACGATACGGAACTTCAGTACTGCGATTTGAGTGGAACTGAACCGAAGGTCGCTGCATTGTGCGCTGGTCAATCGTACGAACTTGAGACTCATATGTGCGTCGATGGCCAGATTAAAGAAGCTATCGCCTGCTGCATCCCCGAAGGACAGAACAGCAACTGGTGTAACGGTCATGCAAGTTCACGCTACGATATCCGCAAGCAGTTCTGCGACACGCGCGATGGCCGTCCTTACAAGTACGTTGATGTCATCGCAAAAAATGATTCCGGGAATGTTGTTTACTCCGAAACTTGGATGGCTGAGAACTTGAACTATGCAGGAACGGAAGAAGGTGAGTCTGATTGTTATGGCGGCATTTCTTCCAATTGTGATGCGGATGGCCGTCTTTATACTTGGAATGCTGCTTTAAGCTATTGCCCGGATGGTTGGGACTTGCCTACAAGTCAGCAATATGCTGATTTGTTTGAGGCTGCTGAGGAATATGGGATTAGTTATAAATTCCTAGACCATCGAGCAGGATATAAGGGATCAGGTAGTTGGAATAATAAGGGAAGAACTTCGATGATATGGACGTCGAACGAAAGTACGAGTGATGCAACTAAGGCATGGCGTATATACTTATCGAATGGTGTATACAATAATTCGAATACTGATCTGAAGACAAATCTTGAATCTGTTATTTGTATTAAACACAAATAACATCTTGACCCCAAAATTTATAATATGAGGAAAGGATAATTCTCATGAAAAAGAATGTAATTGTAGCATCAGGTATTGCCGCTAGCTTAGCCCTTTTGGTTGCTTGTGGCGACGAAGTTACCGAAGTGACCAATGTGAGCGAGATGGTAACTCTTGATACAGTCAAGAAATTCAAGGAACTCCCGAAGTGCGAAGAAGATTCCGAAGGCTCGGTCATGTACGTGAAGGATTCTGCAAAGGTGTTTGTCTGTACCAGTGACGGTTGGACCCGTATGAATGGTAAAGACGGCGAAAAAGGCGACAAGGGCGCCGAGGGTGACCAGGGCGCTGCCGGCGATAAAGGTACGAGCTGCACTGCCAAACAGACCAAGGACAAGACGGGGGTTGATATCGTTTGTGATGGCAAGACCGTCGGTACTGTCAAGAATGGCAAGGATGGTAAAGATGGCGAAAAGGGTGACCAGGGGCCTGACGGTCTATCAAAAACGAGTTGCTCTGCCAAGACCAACAAGGACAAGACCGGATTCGATATTCTTTGCGGTGGCAAAACCGTTGGCACAATCAAGAATGGTGAAGATGGTGAAAAAGGTGATGCCTGCACGCTTACGGAAGGTGAAAATGGTCAAGTCCTTATAGAGTGCGGCGAAGAATCAGTGACGCTGTTCAAGGCTTCGTGCGGTGCCGGCACTTATGATCCGGCGACCCAGTTCTGCGCAAGCAACATGAAGGTCTATCCGCTCTGTCACAAAGCATTGGAAGGCTTCGAACAAAGCCTTAATGCCGATGGCACCTATGACGTGAAATCCTATTTCTGCGACGTGACGGACCTCCTTGTGCCGTTGTGCAAGGCAAAAACCTATGACTTCACGACTCAGTTCTGCGACAATCATTTAATTTTCAGCCGTTGCGACAGTATTGCCGAGGGCTTAGCTGAAAACGTCCTCAAAGAAGGTGGCCAGTATAACAGTATAGATTACTTCTGCAGCGAGAAGGGTGTCCTTTATGAAAAATGTGCTGGAAACTCGTACGATCCGGATCTTCAGTTCTGCGATAGGAGTGAAGAGAATCCTCAGGTCGTTGCAAAGTGCGGTGGCCAGACGTACGAAATTAAGACTGAGAAGTGCGTCGATGGCCTGGTCGAATCGGCTATAGCCTGCTGCATTAAGGAAGGACAGAACGATAAATGGTGCGAGGATCATCCAAATTCATTATACGATATCCGCAGTCAGTTCTGCGACACGCGCGATGGTCAGCCCTACAAGTTCACTGAGATTACTGTAAAGGGAGATTCCGGGAAAGTTGTTTACTCCGAAACTTGGATGGCTCAGAATTTGAACTATGCGGGAACGGAAGAGAGCGAGTCTGATTGTTTTGGTGGCATTTCTTCTAATTGTGATGCAGATGGCCGTCTTTATACTTGGGATGCTGCTGTAAATTATTGCCCGGATGGTTGGGACTTGCCTTCAAAGCAGCAATTTACTGATTTGTTTGAGGCTGTTAATAAATATGGGGTTAGTTATAGCTTCCTCGGCCAACATGCTGGATTCTATGGACCCCAAGGTTGGGAGGGTCATGGGGTCCATTTGTTGATGTGGACGTCTGAAGAATGTACGGATGATGTATCAAAAGCATGGCGTATAGATATAAAAGATGGCTCATATACCGATTTAGTTATCAATCCAAAGACAAATCTTGAATCTGTTATTTGTATTAAACACAAATAACATCTTGACCCCAAAATTTATAATATGAGGAAAGGATAATTCCCATGAAAAAGAATGTAATTGTAGCATCAGGTATTGCCGCTAGCTTAGCTCTTTTGGTTGCTTGTGGCGACGAAGTTACCGAAGTAACCAACGTGACTGAAAAGGCTTCGCTTGGTCAGGTCAAGAAATTCAAGGAACTTCCGAAGTGCGAGGAAGATATCGAAGGCTCCCTCATGTACGTAAAGGATTCTGCCAAGGTGTTTGTCTGCACCGGCGACGGCTGGGAGGGTTTTGATGGCGCCGTTGGTGAAAAGGGCGATAAAGGCGACAAGGGTGTTGCCGGCGATAAGGGCACGAGCTGCACTGCTAAACAGACCAAGGACAAGACCGGTTTTGATATCGTTTGCGGTGGCAAAACTGTGGGCACCATTAAGAATGGTGAAAATGGCGAGAATGGTGAAAAGGGTGCCCAGGGCGACAAGGGCGAAGATGGTGAAAACGGTACGGGCTGCACTGCTAAACAGACCAAGGACAAGACCGGTTTCGACCTCGTATGCGACGGCAAGACCGTGGGCAACGTTAAAAGTGCCGAAGATGGTGAAAAAGGCGATGCTTGCACGCTTACGGAAATTGAAAATGGCCAAGTCGTCGTAAAGTGCGGTGAAAAATCTGTGACGTTGTTCAAGGCTTCGTGCGGTATCAATTCTTATGACCCAGCAACCCAGTTCTGCGCGAACGACATGAAGGTCTACCCGCTCTGTCATAATACGCTTGCCGGGCTTGAACCGTATCTCAATCCTGATGGCACTTACAACGTGCAGCGGTATTTCTGCGATGCGTCGGACCTCCTTGTTTCGTTGTGCGTTACCACAGCATACGATTACACGACGCAGTTCTGCTCCCGTTCTACAGTCCTCAATCGTTGCAACAGTGTTGCCGAGGGCTTAGCTGAAGACCTCCGCAACGACGATGGTTCTTATAACGGTATGGATTACTTCTGCAGCGAGAAGGGAGTCCTTTATGAAAAATGTAATGGAAGTCCGTATGACCCGGATCTTCAGTTCTGCGACAGAACAACTAATCCTGAAAGCCCCCAGGTCGTTACAAAGTGTGGTGAACAGACGTATGTCCTTGAAACCCATATGTGCGTCGATGGTCAGGTTGAAGAAGCTATCGCCTGCTGCATTCCCAAAGGACAGAACGATAAATGGTGCGACGACCATGCAAATTCTTTATACGATGTCCGCAAGCAGTTCTGCGATACGCGCGATGGCCAGCCCTACGAGTTCAAGACGATTACTAAGACAAATGGAAATGGTGAAGTTGTTTATTCCGAGACTTGGATGACGGAAAATTTGAAATACACAAATACGCAGGATGGCGAATATGTGGCTCGCCCCGACGATGATTGCTTTATGTATGGATGTTACTATACATGGGATGCCGCGCAGAATTATTGCCCGGAGGGCTGGGATTTGCCGGATAATGCTGATTATCTTGCTTTGACGGTCGCTTTTGGCTCAAGCTCCCCAGATTATCGTGTAAATGGTTCGAATGCAACTGGCTTCTCTTCACCAACTACGGGCGGCATTTATAACGGGAGTAGTTTTGAAAACAGCAGTAATGCTTATTATTGGTCTAAAACAGAACGCGCTCTTCTGGACGATGAAGAAGAGTCTCCTTCTGCTCACCGTTTCTTTGTTGGTCCTAGCAGCACCGGCAGTGTGAATTTCGTAAATACTGCGTTGAAGACTCATTATCTGTTTGTCCGCTGCATCAAGGACAAGAACTAATATCTGCACCTAAAAAATTCCAACAACGGGCCAGTTCACCATGGCCCGTATATGAAGAACCGCCGGCATAGCCGACGGTCCCTTTTTTATGGAAAAATTGTTTTAGTTCTTTGCTTGGCTGAACATCTTCTTCAGCATGGTCTTGATCGGTGCCGGCAGCAGGGATTTGGGCTGCTTGCTAAACCAAACGATGTATGCGCTGCGGGCCTGGACCGAGTAGGAATTGATGAGCTGGCGCTGGTTGTTGTATATGTCGAACCGGACTTCGATGCGGTCGGGTCTGAATGACCATCCGGTAAGACGGTCTTCCCAGTGCAAAATTTGCGGGGCAATGATGTAGTCGAATTGTTGCAGGGTGTTGTCATCGAGATTCTGTACCGGGACAGGGGTCGGGATGGTCGATATGGATTGGGTGTATCGGCTCAGCTCCTTGGAGAGGATTGTGATAACATCGTTACCGGAGGTCGGGTACTCGGTGCCTTCATAGGTCCCGTTGACTGGCGTGATTAGCAGAAACCGCGCTGGAGTGAATTGATCATTGCCTTGCTGCATGAATGCTTGCTGGTACGATGCGGTACACCCTGTTGCAAGTATGGCAAAAATGGCGAGAAATCCGAGAACGATAGTTTTTTTCATGAGATTGTTCCTTTTTATTTTGTGGGTAGCAATATATCTTTTTCAAGATGTCCCGTAAACATGACTGTGAAAAACATTTGTAAACAAGTTTTTTCCTAAATGTGGAGATTATTGAAAAAAAAGCGGATTTCCCGTTTTATAATCTGTATGTTGTGCTAGGTTACAACAATATAAGAGCCTTATTTGTGATAAAAAAGGGATTTTGCATTATTTTATTACCATGAAAACTGGTTTCTCTGTAGAAACACGTGTTTCTGGCCGGTTTTTAAATTAAAAAGTGGGTTGAGACAAAAATGAATAAGAAATTTGTAGGGGCGGTGGCCCTATCCTTGTTTTTCCAGGTTTCCGCATTCGCCCAATTTGGCGGTTTCGGTGGACCACAAGGTGGCGGCAGCGTTCCAAATGCCGATAAGACTGCCGATGTAAACTACGTCGGCGATGGAAAAACCTACCATACACTGGACATTTACATTCCCCAGGAAGCCAAGGATTCATATCCGGTGGTCATCCACACTTACGGCAGCGCCTGGAGCAGTAATAACATGAAGGGCCAGGCGGACTTGAGCACCATCTGTGCCGCCTATGTCAAGGCGGGCTACGCAGTCGTGACCCCGAACCATCGCGCGGCAAGCGATGGCATATACCCGGCGCAGTTGCACGACATCAAGGCCGTGGTGCGCTTTGTCCGAGGCAATGCGGCCAAGTACAAGTTCGATACGAATTTTGTGGCCGTGTCCGGATTCTCTTCGGGCGGTCACCTTTCGAGCCTTACTGCGACGACCTGCGGCCTGAAGGAAGGTAAGTCCGGCTCGGTGACGGTTGACCTGGTCGGTGACCTCGGCGAGTTCACTTCGCTTAGCAGCTGCGTTGACGGTGCAGTGCTCTGGTCTCCTCCGACCGACATCTACACGATGAACCCCATCAGCATGGGTGGCTCCGGAACCATGGAAGGCGCCTTCATTGGTGTGGAACGCGAAGGCAACAAGGACAAGTGGATGGTCGCCAGTTCGCCTTACTACGCAAGTGACGACGATCCACCGGTAATCATGTTCCACGGTACGTCCGATAACATCGTGAATATCGAGCAGAGCCAGGAACTCTACGATTCCCTCAAGAACCACAATGTGGTCACTGAATTTGTCAAGGTGTCGGGAGGTTCCCATGGTGGTGACAAGATGAACTCCTCTGAAAACCTGGACAAGGCGGTCGCCTTCCTGAATAAGGCTCGCGAGGCCAAGGCTGCCGCTGCGGTGACGACTCCTCCGGCAACTGGTGATTCTACGACGACGCCTCCTGCGACGGGTGATTCCACGACCACACCTCCTGCGACCGGTGACTCCACGACCACGCCTCCCGCAACCGGCGATTCTACGACGACTCCTCCTGCAACAGGTGATTCTTCTGTGACTGCATCTCCCGCAACGGGCGATTCTACAGTGACGGCTCCTCCTGCAACAGGCGATTCTACAGATGCTCTCCCTGCTATGCGCTCGGTCGTTTCCGGTTCGACTACGTACAAAGTATTCTCTCTTGACGGAACACTTGTGATGAAATCCTCCACGCTCAATCTCTCGCGTTTGAATTCGGGTGTCTACTATGTCGTGGCAACTCGTGCCGGAGCACGTCAGGTGTTCCGCATCGCGAAACCCTAAGTGTGACGCGGATTACACCGCACCGATACACTTGATACAGTAAAAGAGCGTATGCTCCCTATGCCTCAACGGCGGGGAGCATTTTTTCTTTATATTCTCTCTTAGATGCGAATGGTCGTATCTGCTACGAGAGAGGATGTTTTGGAAAGTAAGCACGTCATTCTGGTTATGGCTTCGACAGTCGCGGCTTGTGTATCGACTGCCTTTGCGGCCACAGCCTACATAAATCAGGTCGGTTATCGCCCCGCTGACCCGAAGGAACTTTCCTTGGTTGAAGGTTCCGGTGACGTCGAAATCCAAGACGCTTCCGGGAACACTGTGCTCACGGCAACTCCGAAGGCCGCATCGGTATGGGATGCTAGCGGTCAGAACGTGCAGCTTGTCGATTTTTCCAAGCTCAAGGAACCCGGTAAGTACAGCGTGAAGGTGGGCGGGAATTTCGTCCGCGGTGACCTCGTCGTGAAAGAGGAAACCTACAAGGACGTATTCAAGGCTGCGGCAAAGTGGTTCTACTACCAGCGTGCGTCGATGGCGCTTGAAGAGCAGTACGCTGGTCAGTGGGCGCGCGCCGCGGGACATTTGGATGACAACGTTCAGTTCCACAATTCCACAGGGGCGAGCGGTTCCATCAGCAGTCCCAAGGGCTGGTACGATGCCGGCGATTACGGCAAGTACATCGTGAACTCGGGAATCACCACCTACACGCTTCTTTCTCTGTACGAGCACTTCCCGGAATATTTCAAGACGCTCAAGTGGAACATTCCTGCGGAAGAACAGCTTCCGGATCTCCTTGCCGAGATTAAGTACAATCTGGACTGGATGCTGACCATGCAGGCGAGCGACGGTACGGTCTACCACAAGTTGACCGCACTCGGCTTTCCTGGCGACGTGATGCCGGCACAAGATTCCGATGAGCGTTATGTTATCGGGAAGAGCGCCGAAGCGGCATTTGATTTTGCAGGAGTGATGGCGCTTGCTTCGCGTGTCTACAAGCCTTTCGATGCGAGTTATGCATCGACGTGCCTTGAGGCCGCGAAGAAAGCGTACACCTGGGCGTCCTCGAATATGGACGTACACTTTAAGGCGAATCCTGTCGGAGTGTCGACCGGCACCTACGAGGGTAGCGATGCGAGCGACGAGAAACTTTTTGCAGGAACGGAACTTGCGATAACGACAGGCGATGAGTCTTACAAACAGTCGGGTTCCTCTGCCAACATCTCTTACTGGGGAGACATGTCGGGCGTTGCGACCTATGGCAAGGCGACACACGCTTCTGTGTTCAGCGACGCTGCGGAGGCAAAGCAGAAAATCCTCAAGACGGCGGACGAATTCGTGAAGCGAACCGAGACCGGCTTTGGCGTGGTCATGAGCAAGGACGATTTTGTCTGGGGTTCCAACGCTGCGGCCTCGAACCAGGGCATTTGGCTTTTACACGCCTACTACCTGACTGGCGACCAGAAGTATTATACTGCTGCGGTTCAGGCTCTCAACTACCTTCTCGGCAAGAATCCGCTGGACATGTCCTTCGTGACTGGGTTTGGCACAAAGTCCCCGATGATGCCGCACCACCGCCCGAGTACGGCGGATGGCGTGACGGATCCTGTGCCCGGAATGCTTGTGGGCGGCCCGCAGCCTGGTGGCGAAGACGTGGGCTCTGCTGCCGAATGGAAGTGTGCTGACTACAGGACCGGCTTTGCGGCGACAGCTTATACTGACCAGCGCTGCAGCTATGCGACGAACGAGGTGGCTATCAACTGGAACGCTCCGCTGGCCTACCTTGCGGGGGCTCTCGAAGCGCTCAATGCTGGTTATGCTCCTGATTTTGCTGCCGAGGGTGTTGCGCGTGTGGCGGGGAAGGTGGTTCCGGAATCGAGTGCATCAGTGGAACAGTCCAGTTCGTCCGTGGCTCCTGCGTCAAGTAGTTCCAATGGTTCTGAGGTTGCTCCCGTATCCAGCAGCTCTGCCAATGCTTCGTCAATCCGTAAGGTCGCTCCTATTGTGACAGGGCAAGACGCTCCCGCGATAATTCGCATGAAGGGGGGCAAGCTCTTTGTCGAAAAGGACGGTCGCCGTTTTGACCTCATCGGCAACAGGGTCCGTTAGTGTTTATTCAAGTTTGGTGTATACAGGGGAGTCGGAGGGAAACCTCCGGCTCTTTTCTGTTGCCTTTATTTTACTAAATTGCGTTATGATGGAGCATATTTTCAGCAATATCCTGATGTTTGTCCTCGGCCTCGTGGGGCTTAGCTTTCTTGTGACGATTCACGAACTCGGTCACTTCGTTGTGGCCAAGTGGAACAACGTCAAGGTGAACACCTTCAGCATCGGTTTTGGCAAGAAACTGCTCCGTTATCGCCATGGAGAAACAGAATACTGCCTTTCGGCCATTCCTTTCGGTGGTTATGTGGCGATGGCGGGGGAGAACCCCGACAATATCAAGGACGGCGAACTTCCCGATGAAAGAGATTTTGTGGGCAAGTCCGTAGGGGCGCGTGCGGCAATTGCTTTTGCGGGGCCGTTCATCAACATCGCCTTTGCATTTGTGCTTCTGATGATTCTTTACATGGTGGGTGTACAGGAACCCGCGACTAACGAACTCATTGTAGGCTTTGTAGCAAAGGATTCTCCG
This sequence comes from Fibrobacter sp., assembly GCA_017412605.1. Lineage (GTDB taxonomy): Bacteria > Fibrobacterota > Fibrobacteria > Fibrobacterales > Fibrobacteraceae > Fibrobacter. The sequence goes on from JAFPWY010000010.1 coordinate 128,426, forward strand.
GCTGCTGTTGCTGGCATTGTCCCTGGTGATACCGTTGTTGAAATTAACGGCAAGGCCACTCAGGGTTGGGACGATTTCCGCGAGCAGATCGGTGTGAGCCTCGGTGCGAGCGTCCCCCTCACTGTTCACCGCGGTGGCGAACCCGTAACGGTGAACGTCGTCCCCGAAGAACTTGTGATTCCCGCGCAGGATTCCGCCGGTTCCGAAATCAAGATGGGTATCGGCGACATCGGCATTTATCCCAGGAACCGCGTGATGGTGCGCCTACCTCCTGTGGCGGGTTCTGCTGCAGAGAAGGCTGGGATACTCCTGAACGACACGATATTTGAAATCAACGGTGAACACATTTCCCGTTACGAAGATGTCGTACGCATTATCGACGGCAGTAAGGGCGAACCTGTGAAGATTACGGTCATCCGCTCCGGCGATACGCTCACCAAGACGCTCAGCGCTGTGTACAACGAAGAACACAAACGTTACATGGTCGGCATCCAGATGGGCTATGTGCTCTTCCGCGAAACGAAGGTCGTGCGCCGTGGTCCCGTGGATGCCTTCACGAAAACTTGCGCTACCAGTTGGAAAATGACAACGAGCATCTTCCGCTATTTCAAGCGCATGTTCCAGGGACAGGTCAAGGTGGATGCTTTCTCCGGCCCTGTTTCCATTGTCGCCGTGATGGGCAATGTGTGGATGAGCGGCTTCCAAGATTTCCTGATGCTTCTTGCGCTTATCAGCATTAACCTGGGTGTCATGAACCTGCTCCCGCTTGCCATTACCGATGGTGGCCTGCTTATGTTCCTCGGCATCGAGAAACTGCGCGGCAAGCCGCTTTCTACCAAGACGCAGTCGGTTATCCAGAATGTTGCTGCCGCATTCTTCATCAGCTTCTTCGTGTTCATCACGATACTTGACTTCAGCAAGCTCTCGCTGTTCCTGAAGTAACGCAAATTCATCTTTTTCGTTTATAAAAAACCTCTGAAAAGCATTGCTTTTCAGAGGAACTTTATTGAGCACAGAAGGTTTAAGCTTATTTGATGTTTGCGCGCCAGGTGGCGGGCTTGAATTCGTTTACAATCGGGAGCAAGCGCTGGTCCACGTCGATTTTCAACACGGAGTTGAAGTTGTTCGTCGCAATCATCTGCGCGGCAAAGCCCACGATGGCCACGATTTCGGAATCGTTGTAGAACTTGCGCAGTTCATCGAAGTAGGAATCCGGAACGGCGGTGGGATCCTTCACGATTTGCCTTGCAAGCTTCGCGAGAATCTCCTCGTTCTTCTCGTATTCAAATCCATTGGGGTCGATGCCGAGAGCCTTCAGGTCGCTGATGAAGAACAGCGAGCAGAGCTGGCAGCTGTTGGTGGTAGAAATCGCGTGGGCGTAGACCGTAGCGGCGCGCTGACCGATGATTTCCACGAGGCGGGCCCAGCTAGTGTACCAGCCCATGAAGGCGTCGAACGTCGCGTAGTCCTGCAACAGCGCACGCTTCATGTTGGTGATTTTGCCTGTAGAGACGAGCTTGTCGTAAGCTTCCTTTGCCTTGCCCTGAGCTTCGTCAACCGATTCGATAAATTTTACTCTTGCCATATTGTTGTACGCTCCTTTTGGTGCATGTACACCGTTTTATTTTTTTTTGTTTAAGTTTTTTTTTGATTAAAGTGCAATTTTCAAGATGTCCTTGATTGCGGCAGCGTCCAGCGGCACGTAGTGCCCGACTTTGCCGTTTCGCGTGGCCCTTGCGGCCATCGCATCAAAGTCCTTGTCGCCAATCTTCAAGTCGGCAAGCGTTGTCGCAAGGCCCAACTTCTTGAAAAATGCAGTCAATTTTTCCGAAAGGATGTATGCCCGTTCTGTTTCGCTGTAGTTGAACGAATCTACGCCGAACACACGACTCGCAAGGAGCGCAAGCCTCCAGGGCTTTTTCTCGGCCATGTATTTTGTCCAGGCAACAGTTACCACAGCCATGCCTTCTCCATGGGTGATGTTGTACTGTGCCGAAAGCTCATGTTCGATTCGGTGAGAACCCCAGTCTGCACGGCGCCCCGCATCCAGGAAGCCTCCGTGAGCGACGCTTGCGAGCCACTGGATTTCTCCACGGGCATTGACGTCTTTTTGGTTAGCGATGAGCTTGTCCGCATTCACGAGCAATGCACGAATTGCACCCTCGATCAGGTAATCCGTGGTGTCGGAATACTTCTCGTCCGAGAAATAACGTTCCAGTAAGTGCGAAAGCACATCCGCAATGCCCACGAAAGTCTGGTATGCCGGCAGGCCCACCGTATATTTCGGGTTCATGATGGCGAACTTTGGGATAATGCGGTCGTCTTCGAAACCGAGTTTCCATTGCCCGCTTGAAAGGATTGCCGCGTTCGAAGTTTCGGAACCGCTCGATGCCGTTGTGGCGATGACGCCGATCGGCAATACCTGTTTCGGTGAAATTCCTTTTTCAAAGAAATCCCATACGTCTCCTTCGTAAGGTATTCCGAGCGCCACCGCCTTCGCGGTATCTATGGAACTTCCCCCTCCTACGGCCAGGACAAAATCTACCCCGTTTTCTTTGCCCTGCTTCACAAGTTCACGCACAAGGTCAATGGATGGGTTCGGAACGACGTTCCCGTTTTCAGAAAAACGAATTCCGAGTTCAGCTACAGCAGCCTTGATGACATCGTAAATGCCGAGCGTCTTGATAAAATCACCGCTGTAGACAAGCTGGAGTGACTTTACGCCGTATGTGGCCAAAAGTGATTTCAGTTTCTGTTCACTGTGTTCGCCAAAAACAATCTTCGCCGGGTTGTAGTATTCAAAATCTATCATTGTATTCTCCGTACAAAAAAAGATCCGTTCCGACGTTCGTTTCCTAATGGTGAAAACGCCGCCGGAACTGGATACTTAACGCAACCAATTAAATTGCTGCAAAGCCGTTTTCAAGGTCGGCGATGATGTCTTCGTAGTGTTCCGTACCGATAGACACGCGGATCGTTGCCGGAGTGATTCCGGCTGCAGCCAATTCTTCCGGAGAGAGTTCCGAATGCGTGGTGGTGTACGGGTGAATCACGAGGCTCTTCACGTCGGCGACGTTGGCAAGCAGGCTGAAGATCTTCAGGCTATCGATGAACTTGAAGGCTTCTTCCTGGCCACCCTTGATGTCGAAGGTGAAAATAGAACCGCCGCCATTCGGGAAGTACTTCTGGTAAAGCTTGTGGTCAGGATGGTTTTCGAAGCTCGGATGGCTCACGCGGGTAACCTTCGGGTGCTTGGAAAGGAATTCCAGGACCTTCTTGGTGTTTTCGACATGGCGATCGAGGCGGAGCGAAAGCGTTTCGACACCCTGCAACAGGAGGAATGCGTTGAACGGGGAAATGGCAGCGCCTTCGTCGCGGAGGAGAATCGTACGCACGTAGATGGCGTAGGCAGCAGCGCCGGCGGCCACAAACGGGAAACCGTAGCTCGGGTTCTTCTCGGTGAACTGCGGAAACTTGCCACTCTTGGTCCAGTCGAACTTACCGCTATCCACGATGACACCGCCGAGGGTCGTGCCGTGACCGCCGATGAACTTGGTCGCGGAATGCACCACGATGTCGGCACCGTGTTCAATCGGGCGAATCAGGTACGGAGTACCGAAGGTGTTGTCGATGACCAGAGGAATCTTGTTCTTGTGAGCGATTTCGGCGATAGCGTCGATATCCGGAATGTCGGAATGCGGGTTGCCGAGAGTTTCGATAAAGATGAGCTTCGTGTTGCTCTTGACTGCGGCTTCAACGCTCTTGAGGTCGTGAGTGTCGACGAAGGTCGATTCAATACCGAAGTCACGGAGTGTGTGCTGCAACAGGTTGAAAGTACCACCGTAAACCGTGCGCTGGACAACTACGTGGTCTCCGCTGCGGGCAAGAGCCGTAACAGCGTAAGTGATAGCGGCGGCACCGGAAGCAACAGCGAGAGCGGCAACGCCACCTTCGAGGGCCGCGATACGTTCTTCGAGAACACCCTGAGTGCTGTTGTTGATACGGCCATAGACGTTACCACCTGCCTTCAGGGCAAAACGGTCTGCTGCGTCCTGGGAGTTGTGGAAAACGTAGGAGGTGGTCTGGTAAATAGGAACCGCGCGGGAATCGGTTGCGGGGTCTGCCTGTTCCTGGCCAACATGGAGCTGAAGAGTTTCAAAATGGAGCTTGTTCTGAGTCGTCATGATTAAAATTCCTTTTAGGTTGTAGCGGGCAACCGGGTCTAAAGAGACCCGTGCTCGCGATATTTGGTTTTGGAGATATCCTTAGGCTTAATTTTTCTAACCTGCGAAGCCTTAAGGACAAAGGCTTCCGGCTAGTTCGTTTTCAGAATGCCTCTCGGCATTCGACAGTCACTTATCATATGCGCTCCTTCGAATGCTTAGGGTTCGCAAACCATTTTGTTATCCCTATCAATCTTGTAGGAAAGAAGATAGAATAAGATTTTGCCCCTGTCAAGCCATAAACGCATACTATTTAACTATTGAAAGTTATAGGTTTTGATTATAACCAAATCTTCCCCTAGTACGTCTTATTTTTCCTTCGCCACTGCGATTTCTTTGATGCATTTCTCAAAGTTATCGAGTCCCTTCGTGTTTACGATAGTTCCTCTAATGGTAAGCGTGTCCTGGAAGTTTCTTTCGGCATCGTAGTTTTGCAAGCCTTCTGTAGTCTGATCCTTGCAGTTTTCCTTCGTCACGTTTACCTGACGCTCTTCGTATGAACATTCCTTGTCGCCCGACTTTACGCTGATGGCGACCTTGTAGTCCAAGGAATCGCGGTCGATATCTGTTATCTTGACGTCGTAAGTCTTTCCATCCAATTTGAACTTCTTTGATGTTTTAGTTTGTTCTAAAACTTCGATGTCGCGATCTTTTTCGACGGCCTTTATGTCGGATTCCCGTTCGGGAGAAAACAGGGATGTGGACGAGCCTACAGTGAGCTCCGTGAATTCATTTCCAAGCACTCCATAAAGATTGAGCAGGTATTCCGAATTCATGTAGTCGTTGTATTTGAAATAGGCCGGCTTATACACAAGCTCTTCTTGAAAGATATTTTCGGAAATAGTCAATACCAATTCCTCGTATTGTTCTTCAAAGTTGCGCTCGTCTTTGGACGGGCAACTTACTTTATCTTGGTATTTGTAGCAACCGATGTTTTCCCATTCGCCATAAATTTTATCTGTAGAACCGCCAAGGTAGTAATGGGGATCATCCGTATTGCCGTTGAAGAAGACGACAAGTGTGTCGCCATGAATCTCGTAAGTCGATACATCGGAGCCCTGATCCGCTTCGGAAGGAATTTTACTCCATTTAAAGACGTTTTGATATAGAGTACAGAATTCTTCGGTGTGGGCGTCCTGTTTAACAACGATGCGGTGATTTTCTTTGTCTATAGACACATGTTGGTACTCTGTAGTTCCGGAAATTTCCGATGAGCTAGTGCTGTTGTCGCCAGAGCAGGCGAAAAAGAACAGGGCCGAAGCCAACAAATAGAAATAGCGATTCAAGGTAATCTTCCTTTTTTTTACTAGAAATATAAACAAATTATACAAAAAAACTCCACCAAACTGGTGGAGCCTTGAAGGTATATGGCAAATTCGATTAGGAAAGTTTATTCGTACAGTCCTTTGCTGAAGTAACGGTCGCCGCGGTCGGGGGCGACAAATACGATGTTTCCACGCGCGCCCGAAGCAATGAGCTTCTTCGCCGCCGCAAATGCCGCACCAGACGATGACCCTGCAAATATACCTTCTTTTTGCGCAAGTTCACGGGAACCGGTAAAGGCGTCGTCATCGTTGATTTTGATGACTTTGTCCACGAGCGACATATCCATGGTGTCGGCGATAAAGTCGTTGCCGATTCCTTCGATGTTGTAGTCGCCGTGTTCTCCGCCGCCCATGGTAGAGCCGATAGGGTCCGCAAGCACGCCTTGGATTTTCGGGTTACGTTCCTTGAGCGCCTTTAAGATGCCGCTGTAGGTGCCTCCGCTCCCTGCGCCCGCCACAACGTAATCCACGTGACCATCGAGATCGTCATAGATTTCGGGGCCGGTGGTTTCGTAATGGGCAAGCGGGTTGGCCATGTTGTGGAATTGCCTGAGCGAAATGGAATCCGGAATCTGCTTCAGGAGTTCCTCGGCCTTCTTTTCGGCACCGAGCATTCCCTCTTCGCGCGGGGTGTTGATGAGCTCTGCCCCGAGTGCGCGCAAGAGCGTCTGCTTTTCTTGCGAGAACTTGGTGGGCACCACGAATATCACGCGTACGCCGCGGTTGAGCGCCGCGAATGCGATTCCGAGGCCGGTGTTGCCCGCGGTCGCTTCGATGATGGTTCCGCCCGGCTTGAGCGTTCCCTTCGCGAGTGCGTCGTTCACCATGTAAAGGCCGGTGCGGTCCTTCACGCTGCCCGAGGGGTTCCAGAGTTCAAGTTTCACAAACAGGTTCACGCCTTCGGGCACTCCGACATGCGTAAGCTTCACAAGCGGGGTCTTCCCGATCAGGGACTGCATCGATTCATAGTATTTCATAAAAACCTCTTTTTATGCTTTCGCGGCGTTAATGCCGGCGTTCAAATCCAGGATGATGTCATCCACCTTCTCGATACCCACGGACAGGCGAATCAGCCCGTCGGTAATGCCCACCTTCTCGCGAATTTCCTTTGGGATGGAGGCGTGGGTCATTGTGGCCGGATGGCATACGAGGCTTTCGACGCCGCCCAAACTTTCGGCCAGCGAAATCAACTTGAGGCCCTTGAAAAACTTCTTGATGTCGTAACCTTCGTATAGCTCGAACGAAATCATGGCGCCGCCGTTCTTGGCCTGCTTCTTGTTGATTTCGTAACCCTGCGCGTTCGGAAGGCCCGGATAGTAGACATGCTTTACGGCTTCGTGCTGTTCCAGGTAGCGGGCAATGCGTTCCGCATTTTCGGTATGGCGATCGAGGCGTACGCCAAGAGTCTTGATGCCGCGAATCAGGAGGAAAGAATCGAAGGGGCCGAGCACCGCACCGACGGCATTCTGCGTGAATGCGAGCCTTTCAGCAATCTCTTTGTTGTTCGTCACCGCGAGGCCCGCCACCAAGTCGCTGTGGCCACCCAAATACTTTGTCGCGGAATGCACCACGATATCAGCGCCAAGTTCCAGCGGACGCTGCAGATAGGGAGTCATGAAGGTGTTATCGACAATCGTCAAGATGCCATGCTTCTTCGCAATCGCGGCGACGCCAGCCAAGTCCGTCACAGTCAGGAGCGGGTTCGCCGGGCTTTCCACAAAGAACGCCTTCACATCGGGAGTCACCTTGGTATCGAGCGACACCAAGTCGGTGGTATCTTCGATAGAATAAGTGATGCCGAGATTTTTGAATACTTTGTCCAAAACGCGGAAAGTGCCGCCGTACACATTGCTCGAGATAATAATCTTGTCGCCCTTGTTAAAAAGCGCAAGCACTGTGGAGGTGGCCGCCATACCGCTTGCAAACGCAAAGCCCGCGACACCGCCCTCGAGTTCTGCAATCAGCGCCTCGAGCGCCGCGCGCGTCGGGTTACCCGTGCGGGAATATTCCCAGCCCGTATTTTCACCCAGACCCGCCTGCTTATAGGTAGAAGTCTGGTAAATAGGTACATTGACCGCTCCCGTGACCTTGTCGCCATCGATGCCGCCGTGAATGAGTTTCGTTTCGATATAGTTGGAAATTGACATCTTGAAAATCCTTTGGCGCATTCAATTGCCGCGCCGAGCATTGATGAAAGTTTGAATAAAAAAATCCCGCTCAAACGATTGAGCGGGAACTTGTTTAGAGCTTAGTTAAATCAATAGCCTAAAAACTAGTCGCCCGCTCGACATCGACACCAACAACAAGAAGAAGAGTAGATAAGCATCATGTTTGTTTCCTATGATTTTTGTAGGAAAATAGATAAAAAAATGTATTCCGTCAACCGATTTGAGGTTATTTGGCTATACTATTTTTTGCTAGCTGGCTATAGGCGAATTTTATTACGGGGCCTTTTGGAAGCTCTCGCCTTACTCCAGACATGGACTTGGATTAAAATTTCTGTCGTTTGATGTTGTAGAAATAGATTCCCATAATGACCGCAATCGTGATGACCCAGCTGACGGGGTAGACGACCATCAGCGAGGCGAACGAGTTGTATTTGGGGAATACGAAAATTACCCAGAGGATGCGGATGCCGCAGACGCCCACCATGCAGGTAAGCGCCGGAGGCAAGGATTTGCCCATTCCCGAAAGCGCGCCCGAAAATACGTCCAGAAAAACGTTGATGGCCAAGAGCCCCACCACCACGTACATGCGGATGGATGCGATTTCGATGATCTCGGTATTGGACGTGAATACGCTCAGCATGGGCCTTGCGAAAATGCAGCAGAGCGCGCTCAATACGATGGTGGAGGAGCTGCCGAGCAGAAGCGTCCAGCGGACCGTGCGGCGGCAGCGTTCCATGTTCTTTGCGCCGAAGTTCTGCCCCACGAAGGTCACGCAAGCCTGCGAGAATGAACTCAGCCAGTAATACACCACGAATTCGTAATTCAGGGCGATGGATGAAGCCGCCACCGTAGCAGAACCGAGGCTGTTGATGGCCGACTGCAAACACACATTGCTGAACGAGAATACGACGCCTCGGAGTCCCGTCGGGAGCCCAACGCGCAAGATGCGGCTCAAGAAGAGGGGCGTCACGCGCAACTTCCAGAATTCCAGCTTGAAGGGCCCCACCTCGTGCAAGAGCATGTAGAACAAGGTAATCCCGCTGATGGTATTGGCAATGACCGTTGCAATCGCCACGCCAGCAACACCCATGTCAAAGCCCGCCACCAGAACCAGGTTCAGCGCCACATTGACTGCTCCCGCCACCATGAGCACGTAGAGAGGCCGCTTTGTATCGCCCTTGCTGCGCAGGATGGCGGAGACAAAGTTGTAAATCATTACAAAGGGCATCCCCGCAAAGTAGATTTGCAGGTAAAGTACCGCCATGTCCAAAACGTCTTCGGGTGTCGAAATCAGTTCAAGAATCGGCCTTGCAAAAAAGATTCCCACGAACGAGAGGAATATCCCGCTGAAGAACGCCACCATCACCGACGTGTGGACGCTGCGGGTCACGGAGCGATAGCTGTGAGCGCCGATGGAATTGGCCACCACCACGTTCGCGCCCACGGAAATCCCGACGAACAGGTTGATGAGCATGTTGATGACGAACGTGTTCGCACCCACGGCCGCCAAGGCCTTGTCGCCCGCGAACTGCCCCACCACGGCGACATCCGCCAAGTTGAACATCTGCTGGAAAATGCTGCTCAAGGCAATAGGGATGGCAAACCTCAGGATCTTTCTCCCGAGGGGCCCGTTCAGCATATCTATGTTCGTCTTTGACACGCCCATGCATTACCTAGAAAACGGGCGTAAATTTAGTTTTTTTTAATGCGGAAACAAGAAAAGATTGTGCTTAATTCTTCAAGCAGCGAATTGAAATATAGGACTTGTCGCGATAGGAATCAATTACAGCATGATCATACGAATGATAGAACGTCATTCGGACTGTAGGAGAAGAAGTCCATAATAGTGTTTGAGAACACTCGTTATGGTAATCGCCATGAGGGGCCGAACTCGACCAACAATAATAACCTGTAGATCTCAAAGAAAAGCCAAATTCGTTGGCAGCGGGTTCAACAACTTCCCAACATTTGGTAGACTTGAGCTTTTTGGCTGCAGTCTCAGCACCGCCAACCGCAGCAAATAGCGTTTGGAACTCCGTTGTATCAGGCAAATGCCAACCCGAAGGGCACAATCCTTGAACAGGATAGATTGGAGAGCAGTCGCTACCGGTTATACAATTGCCCCACCAGTCATACATCGTCATGCTCGACGAAAATACTCCATCGATATCCAAAGCAACCGCCCATTGGTATAAACTTCCAAATTTTTCACAGTACGATTCTTTATCATCGAAGCAAGCGCTAAGCGTATCGAGTTCTCCGTCGGACCAAAAATTCGTGTAATGGTAATTCAGGTTTTGCGCCATCCATATTTGTTCACCAATCTGAATCGTCTTGTAAACCTGGCTATCCCTTGCATCAATTATTTCTCCATACTTGCCTGCTTCTAGGAGTTCTTGGTTCAAGTTTTCAGTCGTAACGCATTTATATTGCGAACAATCATATGTTCCAGACGGCATCACCTTTGACTCTGCATAACTAAATGGGGATCTTATTGAACTTGAAGATGAACTTCCCATATCGGAAGCCTTTTCGTTATTTTCGGAATTACTAGATTCTTCGACGGAGTTTACGCTGGACGAAGTTCTTGAATCCAAAATGACACTATCGGAAGACGTTCTAGAATCTAGAACGACACTGCTAGAAGAGGCCGTTTCGTTCTCCGGGTTTTCGGACGACGAGGACGAAGAATCATCACAACCGACAAAGAACATTGCCAACGGTAGTGCTGCAATGATAAAATACTTCATTTTGTTTTCCTCTAATTTTTTCCGAATACAATAATAAAAAAATACGAGTCAATATGGTGGAACGCCTGATGCAAGACTCGCAGACTGTAAGTAACGACTTTCAAGTTCGCTACCATACGGCCAAGCTTGACAAATTTCGAAAAAAAGAATGGAAAGTACTTGACAAATTTTTTAAATAGTGTACATTTGAACATGTGATGCAAGGAGGTTTTGCAATGAAGTTAGAAGGCTTTGGAATTTTTGTAGATGACATGGCGACGATGGTCCGCTTTGTTCCGAAAATCGGATTTTGAAAAAATGACAAGCCAAAAGTACGCTTACTGCAAAGGCGTCAACGGGCATTTCGAAATAGCATTGGGTGTCGCTAACTACGCTGAAGTAGATAAAGCATACGCCAAAGTCACGGCCGCAGGTGCAAAAGGCGTCATGCCGCCGACTACGGAGCCGTGGGGACAGCGCACTTGCTACATCGCCGATCCCGAAGGGAATCTGGTGGAAATCGGGTCGTTCGTCAAGGAGTAACTAAAAGGAGAAATCATGGAAATGAAATTTTGTCAGAGCTGCGGCATGCCGCTCACGCCGGAAATTTTGGGCACCAACGCTGACGGCAGCAAGAACGAAGAATACTGCATCTACTGCTACAAAGACGGCGCGTTCACCGGCGACTTCAACATGGAACAGATGGTCGAATTCTGTTCGCAGTTCGTCGATGAATTCAACAAGAATACGGGCAAGAGCCTTACCCGCGAAGAGTACAAGGTAGAACTGCGCAAGTACTTTCCGACGCTCAAGCGCTGGCGCCTCCCGGCAGATCAACTGCCGCATGCCACATCGCCCATGAAGCAGAAGTTCATTGAAGAAGTCAATGCTCTCGGTATCAAGGACATGCCGACCATCGACAACCTATTTGTTCTGCAGGGCTCGTTCATCAATCAGGAATACAAGATTAACGGCAACAGCGTCAAGCTCCTGGACGATAACGCAAGCTACTGGGGAAACCAAGTTGCAAAGATTGGTGCCGAAGGCCGTTGCTTTGGAATTGCTTGCGACGAACGCTACATTCTCGTGAGCGAATACGGCAAGAACGGCGCCGACGCCGAAATCGTCGTGTTCAAGAAACGGTGATAAATAAATGAGAATTGGAAATGCGACCATTCAGGATATCCCTGAATGGTTTCTAAAATAATCGTTTATTTTTTGTAATACACGATTTCTAGCTGGGCAGCGTTATTTCCCGCCATAATTTCGCTTTCTTTGAGAGCAACGGTATAAAAATCATCTGCGGTTTTGTTGTCGAAATCCGGCCCGATGACTACCCAGAATGCCTCCTTTTCGAAATCTGTGGCTTCTGCAAGTCTGGTCATTGCGAACCTGAAATCGGTTGTGTGTGCCGGGGCCGGAGGTAAGAGTGTGGCGCTCCAATCGTCATCATATTCATGGTCTTGATCATTGCTGTACCTGGTAACCTTGTAGCCGTTGACGCCGTGAAGTGTAAATCTCCCTGTTAATTCGTCCATGGTGACTTGAATTTGGGCGTCCTTCAGAGGAACCTCGGCACCTTTCTTGAATGAGTATCCGTTGGTTGTCGAGGTCTTCATTTGACCATTATATTGTATAAGTTCAACTGGCTCAATTGTGCTGGAGGATGATCCTGGTTCTGGGCAGTATATGGGATCACGAACGAATTCTACGGAATCAATGGTGATGAACATGTCGTTTATCTCGGGGCTGTTGCTTGCTTTGAGTATAACGAATAGTTTGAATGTCCCACATTGGGCTTTTGCGGAATCAACTATTTTTACACCCATGTCCCCAAAATTAATTGCTTCTCTAAGCATTGTTTGCGATGTGTATTGAACCTGTGGTAAGGCGCTTTCTTTCTGACCCTGTTCGTTCACATGGACGAGGAAAAAATCAACTTTTGTAAAGAACGGAGCTAAATCGGAGATTGCGGTTGTGTCAAATGCGTCTATATAAGCTATTCCTGATAGGACGAATACAGTCATGTCGGCATTGGGGGAAATGCCAAATGACTGGATTCGAATTGGGGAAATCTCTGTTGCAATCAATTCCAGAGAAGAAGATGATTGTGCGGAACTGCTAGGTTTGGAACTTGAAGAACCTGATACAGTGTTGTCGGAACTGGATGAACTTGATTCAGGATTGCTGGAACTAGAGGAACCTGATTCTGAGTTGTCGGAACTCGAAGAACCCGATTCGGAGTTCTCGGAACTGGAAGAATTCGATTCGGAATTGGAGGAACTCGATTTTGAGTCTTTAGAACTAGAAGAAGTCTGCTCAGAGCTGGAAGAATTCTTTTTATTGACGGACGAAGAACTTGAAGATTTAACCGTGCTGGAACTGCAGGATTTTTCCTCTTTGGTTTCTGAACTGGATGAACTCTGAATATCACTGGATGAGAGCTCTATAGATTCGGAATCATCTGGGATAGAAATGTCTATTACGCTCCCAGTGCCATTGCCGTCAGAACAAGCCCACAGCAGAAGTAATCCAAGCCAAAGAATACTATTTTTTTTCATAATAAAGCCCCCATTTTTGATAAGATAATATAAAACTTATTTTCTCTTATGGTGCGTTTTTTACGTTAAATGCAAAAAACCGTTGTTGTTTTGCCCTTGCTCATAAAAATAGCGTATAATATTTAATTTTTTTTCTTGAATATGTCTTTATTTGCGAATTCTCGTAAACGATATGAAAAAATGGTATTATAAGGCGAATGCCGCGGTCATACTTGTATGACCATGGTTGGCGCTTGCGCCAGGATGGGGAGATCTTTCCGCTTGAAATTTGCTACATTATTCCCCGAAACAGAAAAGGACTAATGTATGAATATTCTCGTCGTTGGTAGCGGTGGTCGCGAACATGCCATCGCTCTTGCAGTCAAGAAGTCGCCGCTGTGCGACACTCTCGTGTGCGCTCCGGGCAACCCGGGCATGGCTAACCTCGGCAAGTGCGTGCCGGTGGATGTGGCCGACCCGAAGGCTATCGCCGACCTCACCGTGGCCGAAAAGATTGACCTCGCGGTCATCGGCCCCGAAATTCCGCTGGTCGCCGGCGTGGTAGATGAATTCCGCCGTCGCGGGCTGCGCGCTTTCGGCCCGACTGCGGCTGCTGCCGCGCTCGAAGGCTCCAAGGCCTTTAGCAAGGATATCATGAAGAAGTACAACGTGCCGACGGCCGCCTTCGAGACCTTCACCGATCTCGCCTCCGCCAAGAAGTTCCTTGCCGAACACCCGGCTCCGATCGTGGTGAAGGCGTCGGGCCTCGCTGCGGGCAAGGGCGCCATCGTCTGCATGACCGACAAGGAAGCGAACGACGCTGTCGAAGAAATGCTCGGTGACAAGGCCGTCTTCGGTGAATCCGGCAAGACGGTCGTGATCGAAGAATTCATGGACGGCGAAGAAGCCTCCATCTTCGTGGTTTGCGACGGCAAGGACTACGTGATTCTCTCTTCTGCTCAGGACCACAAGCGCGTCTTTGACGACGACAAGGGCCCGAACACTGGTGGAATGGGCGCTTATAGCCCGGCTCCGGTTGTGACGGACGCTCTCCTCGACGAAGTCAAGAAGACTATTATTGAACCGACCCTCAAGGGCATGGCTGCCGAAGGCAAGCCCTACACGGGCGTGCTCTATGTGGGCATCATGGTCACGAGCAAGGGCCCGAAGGTCGTGGAATACAACTGCCGCCTCGGCGACCCCGAATGCCAGATTGTGCTCCCGCTCTACGACGGTGACGTGCTCGCATTGTTCGACGCTGCCGAAAAGGGCGAACTCGCGAAACTCGGTGCCCCGAAGGCTCCGAAGGGCAGCTCCGCAATCGTCGTGCTCGCAAGCGCCGGTTATCCGGGTTCCTACGAAAAGGGCAAGGTCGTGACGGGTATCGAAGAAGCCGAAAAGAACGGCGCCCAGGTGCTCCATGCCGGTACCAAGATGGTCGATGGCAAGCTGGTGACTAACGGTGGCCGCGTGTTCGGCGTGGTGGGCCATGGCGAAACGCTCCAGGCCGCTCTCGACATCGCTTACGAAGCCGCCGAAAAGGTTCAGTTCGAAGGCAAGTTCTACCGCAAGGACATCGGCAAGAAGGGCTTGGCCCGACTGGCGAAATAAGGGCGGTGCTTCGACAAGCTCAGCAACCTTATATACACAAGAGGTATTACTAATGGATTTGAAAGAAAATGCAAAGGTCGGTATCGTTGCGGGAAGCAAGTCCGACCAGGAAACTGTAGATAAGATCACCGCGGTGCTCGACAGCTTCGGCATCGTGTGGGAATTCAACATCCTCTCCGCGCACCGCACCCCGAACGCCACCGCGAAGTATGCTCGCGAAGCCGCCGGGCGAGGCCTCCAGGTCCTCATCGGTGTCGCAGGCCTCGCTGCAGCCCTTCCGGGCGTGCTCGCAGGGCACACGATTCTTCCGGTCATTGGTCTGCCCTGTGCCGGCGGCCCGCTCAACGGCGTCGATGCCCTGCACTCCATCGTGCAGATGCCCCCGGGAATCCCGGTGGCAACAGTCGGCATCGGCAACGGCAAGAATGCCGGTTACCTCGCTGCCCACATCGTCGCCATCGCAGACCCTGCAGTTCGCGAAAAGCTCATTGCTTACCGCAAGGGCCTCGGAGACATCGATTAGACGAAAGAACGGGCTTCGCCCTACAGACGAAAGACGAAAGATGCTTCTCGCTTTCGTTTGTAGAAAAAGTCTGCCCTTTTAGTGTTTAGGTATTGCTGTTTATATGTTATTGTCTATCGTCTATCGTCTATCGTCTATCGTCTTTCTCGTTGCATTTCTCGTGACCGCGTCCTTCGCTGGTGAACCCGACCTGCCTGTGGTCCAAGCGCCTTGGATGAAGGGCGAAAGGTTGACTTATGATTTGTGCTGGGGCCCCATCACTGCGGGCACGGCGACTTTGGAAGTTCGCCCGACGAAGGACGGAAAGACGGAATTTTATTCCTTGGCGCACGATAACGGCGTCTTGAAGAAACTCTATCCTGTGGCCGATACGATTTACACGCGTGTCCGCAACAAGGGCCTCATGACGGAAGTTTTCCGCAAGACGCTCCACGAGGGCAGCTTCCACAACAAGTCCGTCATCCGGTTCGACCGCAAGGGCGAGAAGGCTTGGCTTTCGGACACGGTCTTCCTGGACCCGCCCGAAAAAAGGCAGGTCAAGCGCTCTGCAGATACGTCCGTCGCTATCCAGGGCATGGAACACAGCATTATTTCTGCCTTCTACTGGGTGAGGACGATGCCGCTGACTGTGGGGGACACCTCCCGATTTGCCGCCGTGAGCGGGAAAAAACGCTATGAACTGAAGGTGCTGGTTCACGGGAAAGAGGAAATCAAGACCGCCATCGGCAAGGTGAATACGGTCAAAGTGGAACCTGTGCTTGACGGAGACGGTATTTTCAACTCCAAAGGCCGCATTTTCATCTGGTTGACCGACGATGACAAGCGTATACCCGTGCTTATGCAGTGCGAAATCGCCTTGGGCTCCATCAAGGCCAAGTTGGTCTCAAAATAATGCTTACATAAAACAACTTTTACACGCTGGTTTGGAAAAATTTCGTTTTAATAAATTATATTCCAAAAGTAAATTATTGTTTTGAGGCTTTTAATGTCAAAAAAACTCATTTTGTTCCTGTGCCTGGTGTTATTTGTTGCCTTTGCGTCTGCTGCCCCTAAAAAGGCGGCTAAGAAGGCTCCTCCCAAAAAAGCGGTCAAGAAGACTGAGCAGGTTGTTGAGGAACCCAAGAAAGAAGAAAAGGAAGATGACGAGTTCATCTCGGCCCCCGAGGAAAATTCCGCTACCGCGTCCTCCAAGAGTGACGACGATGACGATGAAGACGAGGAAGAGGATACCAGCCAGTTCACCAGTGCTCAGCTGGAAGAACGCCTGTCCCGTCAGAAATTTGAAGAAGAACAGCGTTTGGATGAATACGCAAACTCGTTACGCCGTCGTGACTGGTTGAAGGATCGTCTCGTTCTCCAGGTGGGTATGGGTTCCCGTTATCCTTACATGGGTGAAACGGGCATGGGCATGGGCTTTGGTGCCGGTGTCGAGTATATTACACGCTGGCATGCCGCTCTGTATGGTTCGTTTGGCTTCCTCCCGAAGGGTGAGGACAACGTGTTCTCGAATATCGATCTTGAGGGCGGTTTCGGTTACAAGGTCGGCCTTAACTATTACCTGTTCCCGAAGAACCCGTTGCATCTCGGTGTTTCTGTTTCGTACGGTACGGTCTATTTTGACCACGACATCCGCCCGGACAAAAACAACATGAGGCCGCTCATTACGGTTAATGGTTACCAGTTCGACGCCCTTATCACGTACCTGACCAACGAATGGTACTATCTTCAGTTCTCCTTCGGTATGTACTATGCTCCGGAGTTGAAGTCCAAGGGCCTTGATAACCCCAGCTTCGATGTGACTTCCAAGACCGACGAAACACCGGTGTCTATCGTTGTGAATCCGGATGGCATGAGCAAAACGGGAATCGTGTTCGGTATCGCAATCGGTTATGCGTTCCCGGAATTCTTCCCGGATGACACGGAAAAGCGTCGCCGCGAACGCGAGAAGGAACGCGCCAAGTCCAGCCGTGCCGACGACTGATAATCTCCATCGAAAGTTTCTATGAAAACAAAAACCTGCCACTTGCGTGACAGGTTTTTTTTATACCCATGTCCGGAATCGAACCGGAATACCTTCCTTCGGAGGGAAGGACACTATCCATTGTGATACACGGGCTCGGCCAATGCAGTCCCGCCTTGAACGGAACCCATCCGATTTCGGTTTGCGAAATATAGTAAAAAAGTAGAAGGTTCGAGGTGCGAGGCACGAGCTATGAGCAGTGAGCAATGAGCCTTTGAGAGACTAGAGAATACCTTTGACCACTTAGTGCTTTAGCACTTATGTGGGCATGGCCCCTTTTGGGGGAGACTGGAGGCTAGTGAAAAGAATCACGCACTTCGTGCGTTAATAACAGACGGCGAAGCCGTGATATTTTTCCCTAGCCCCTAGATCCTAGATTCTAACCCCTATTCTACTATCTTCACAATCAGCTCGTGCGGTTCGGCGTCCACCACCAGCGCATCGTAGAATTCGCCCACGTCGGCGTCGCCTTCTAGCACTTTCACGATGTCGTCGTTCTCCATCGAGTTGCCTTCGGTACGCCCGTAAAAATGATATTCGCTTTCTTCGGCGACTTGGTCGATGATGATGCGGACTTTCTTTCCGATCATCGATTCGGCATGTTCTGCATCGAGTTCTTCCTGCAAATCCGTTACTGCATCAAGCCTTGCGCGTGCTTCGCTCTCGTCGACGGCGGGCAAGTCCATCTCCATCACGGGTGTGCCTTCTTCAGGGCTGAATACGAACCCGCCCAGGTGGTCAAACTGGATGTCTTCCAGAAGCTCCATCAGCTCTTCAAAGTCTTCGTGCGTCTCGCCGGGGAACCCGACAAGCACGGTTGTACGCAATGTAACGCCCGGGATGCGCTCGCGAATCTTGTGAAGGATGTCGACGAGTTCCTTCTTGCGGTAGTTGCGCTTCATGTTCTTGAGCACGTTGTCGCTGGCGTGCTGGATAGGCATGTCCACGTACTTCACGAGGCGCGGCTCGTTTGCCATCAGGTCCAACAGTTCGTCGTCCACGAACATCGGGTACCAGTACAGCGTGCGTATCCACGGGATGTTCGTGTTGTCGAGAATGGCTTTCAAAAGCTGTGCGAGTGTGCCGCCCTTCTTGCCTTTCTCACGTCCGAAGTAGGTCGTGTCCTGCGCGATGAGCGTGATTTCCTGGACTCCCTGAGCCTCGAGTTCCTTCGCTTCGGCGACGATGTCCTCGATAGAGCGGGAAACCTGCTTGCCGCGGATGAGCGGAATGGCACAGTAGGCGCAGCGGCGGTTGCAGCCTTCGGCAATCTTTAAGTAGGCGTGGTGCTTGAATCCGCCGAGGTTCATGCGCGGGAGGTTCTCGGCGTCGCAGCTTTGCGGGGCCACGATGCCCATCTTCTTCAGGAGTTCGCCCGGCTTGTACGTACCCACCCAGTAGTCCACTTCGGGAATTTCCTTCTCGAGGTCCTTGCCGTAGCGGCCCGAAAGGCAGCCGGAGACAATCAGCTTCTGCTTTGCCTTCTTGCCCTTGACCTGAGCGAGAATCGCATTGATGGATTCTTCCTTCGCGGCCTCGATGAATCCGCAGGTGTTCACCAGGATGTAGTCCGCCTTGGCGGCCGAGTCGCAGGTTGCAAATCCCGCGTGCAGCATTTCGCCGACGAGGTTCTCCGCATCGACCTGGTTTTTGGCGCATCCGAGGTGGACAACGAAAATTTTGGGCTTTTTAGTAGGCATATTGCCAAATTTAGAAAAAACATCTGTTTCTAAAAAGGTTAGATTTAAGAGAGTTTCCAATTCAATAAATGGAGAAAAATATGTTTTTAAGAAAAATGGGCTCATTAGCCATGATGTTCGCCGCCGTCGGCTTGATTGCTTGCAGTGGCGATAGCAGCAAGTCTGTTTCCACGGCTCCCGCTGTTGAAGAGGATTCCGGAAAAACGACACTTCCGGACAGCGTGAAGGTCGACCCGGACAATCATGATGCCAACCCCTCGCAGGGAATTTCTGATGAAGATGATCCGGTTGCGCCGGGCATCCTCGATGACGATGATGATGAGGGTTCCGATGAGCCTTGGGCTGCCGAAGAGACGCAAGAGCCGATTTCGCCTGAGGAGGACGACCCTGACGATGTTGCTAGTAGCGAGGATGAATCTGCTGAGATAGCTCGCAGGAAGAACGTTGTTTCGGGAAAATACTCTTGCAGCGTGACTTCAACGAGCAATTCCGTAAAAATCGATCAGAAAATCGAGGGTGTGACTTCCTACGTTTCGACGGTTTCGGGCCGTGACGGAAGGCTCAGCATAGAAACGGAAATGTGGTATGCGGATGCTGAATACATGAACGAATTTTGCGAAGACTGGAAGGAAGAGGCGAAATCCTGGAATGGATCCATGACTGTCACATGTACTTCGGGCGCTATAAAAATAAGTGAGTATGACGAAGGTTCTTTGAACCGTCACGAACAAGAATTTGATGAATTGTGCGACGATGGCAAAATGGAATATGAAAGTGGCGGATTTGATGAATACATTTAGTTGTATTAGAACAAAATAAAAAAAAAGAGCCCTTTGGGGCTCTTTTTTTATGTTGGAAAGATTTGCCTTATTCCCAGTCGTCGACAACGTCGTTGGCGGGAGCCTGCTGGCCGGGCTGTTCCACGTATTCTTCCACGACCTCTTCGACAACCTCTTCTTCCTCTTCTTGGGCCGGAGCGGGTGCCGGAGCAGGCTTGGCGGCGGGAGCGGGAGCCGGAGCGGGCTTGGCTGCCGGAGCAGGTGCCGGGGCAGCGGCCTGGGCCGGAGCAGGTGCGGGAGCCAGTGCAGGTTTAGCTGCCGGAGCGGGTGCCGGGGCCGGAGCAGCTTCCTTGGCGGGTGCCGGAGCGGGTGCTGCGGCCGGAGCCGGAGCGGGAGTTGCTGCCGGAGCAGGAGCCGGTGCCGCTTCCTTGGCGGGAGCCGGTGCAGGTGCCGGTTCAGGTTCCGGAGCGGGAGCCGGTTCTTCATAAGATTGAGATTCTTCGTAGGACTGGGAGTCGTCGTAGGACTGCGAACCACCGTAGTATCCGCCGGAGGGGTTGCCGACCTGGTCGTTGCTGCGGTTGTCGACCCACCAGTCGAGGTTCAGCGCCGCGATGACTTCCTTGCCGTAGGCCTGGGCGCTGGCGATAGAGCTAAAGTAACCGACACGGACGCGGTAGTAGGTGCCTTCCAGTTCGCCGGGGTTCTCGACCTCTACCAGGTAGGCGGAGATGTTGCTTTCGGCAAGCTTGTTGGCAATAGCCTGGGCTGCCTTCCTGGTGGGCTTGATGCCGACCTGGATGACGTATTGTCCGTCCTGCTGGGGCTGATTGCTGCCGCTAAAGACCGGTGCAGCTTTTGCCGGGGCGGGAGCTGCGGCCTCTGCGGGGGCTTCGGCTGAGTTGTCGCCGGAAAGGGACTTGAGCGGGACAAGCTCCGGTTCTTCTTCTGCTGCTGCGGGGGCGTCAGCCTTCTTTACGTTCTGGGCGGAAGGAGTGGCCTTGGATTTGTCCATCTGGGGAACGACGTCTTGGTCGCCTTGAGAGCAGGCAACGAAGAATGCACAGGCGATGGCGCCCATGCCGAGTTTGTAAGCCGAAAGAGATTTCATTCAAAACTCCGGTAATGTTTGTTAGGTAACTATCATTTAAAAAATAGTTACATATCATGCGATAATATACATAAGTCTTTGATTTTACGCAAGTTATATGGAAGAAAAATCGCATTTTTATGGAAATTTTTTGTGTTTTTGGGTGAAAAAGGGGGCTTTTGTTCGAAAAGGACTTGCAAAACGCCCTCTTCTGTCCCTTGACGAAGTGGACATTTATAAATATATTTGGGCTCTCAAACTGAATTTTTTAACCAAAGGATTATCGTGATCGGCGTTATTGTTAAGTCCAACGAACCTTTCGAACGCGCTCTTAAGCGTTTCACCAAGTCTTGCGAAAAGAACGGCATCATTTCCGATGTCAAGAAGCGTCAGCGCTTCGAAAAGCCTTCCGAAGAGAAGAAGCGCATTGAAACGGCTGCTCGCCGCAAGCGCCTCAAAGAGATTGCTGACCAGAACCGCAAGCGTCTCTACTAATTTCGAGTTGGTATAACTGCTTTGATAAGTCGCCGACCTCTGGTCGGGGGCTTATTCGTTTTTTTATAATTTCCCGTGAGTAAAACCTTATCGCTTGTCGCGAGGCGTGATAATTTCGCGAAATCATTATGGCAAGTGCATTGTTGACAAAGATTCTCGATGATATCAAGGCCGCTATGAAGGCCCACGATACCGAAACGCTCGGTACCCTCCGCACCCTCCATTCCGACATCAAGAACGAGGCCATGAAGTCCGGCGCCACCCCGGCACAGATTACCGACAGCATTACCGACGAGATGTGCGTCGACGTTCTCGCCCGCAGCGTGAAGCAGAAGCAGGAAGCCATTGAAATCCTCAAGAAGGGTGGATTCATGGACAAGGTGCCTGCCGAGGAAGCCTGCATTGCGCTGTACCGCAAGTACATGCCTGCCGAAATGAGCGAAGACGAGGTCAAGGCCCTCATTGCCGAAATCAAGGCCGCGACCGGAGCCGCCAGTCCGAAGGACATGGGCAAGATCATGAAGGAACTTTCCCCGAAGGTCAAGGGCCGCTTCGACGCCAAGCGCGCATCTGCCTTGGTGCAGGAAGCTTTGAAATAGGTCGTCGCAAGCGGCTCGTCGCAGATAGCTCAAGCCTATTGCAAATAAATTCCCGGATTGTCCGGGAATTTTTCTTTTTATTACATTTTTATTACATTTGTATTGTGAACAACAGAATCTAGGGAGCAAGAAAATGAAAAAAATCCTTTTGCCGCTTTTGGGGACTGTGCTTTTCTTTGCCGCATGTGGCGATGAAAACACTACCGTGGTCGCAACTTCTGATGCCGAAAAGGTGAAGGCATTTAAAGATTTGGACGATTGCGACTCCGCTATCGTAGGCAAGCTGGTCTACGTGAAGGATTCGGTGAAAGCGTTTATTTGCACCGACGATGGTTGGGCTGCCATGAGTGGCGCAGTTGTCGAGAATGGTTCCGATGGTAGTGATGGCAAGGACGGTAAAAATGGTAAGGCCGGCAAGGACGGAAACGATGGTAAAGATGGCTCCTCTTGCACGGTAAAGGCTATTAAAGGTGGTTACAAGGTACTGTGCGGTGGAGATTCCGTGGGCGTGCTGATGAACGGAGCCAAGGGGGACTCGGGTGCGCAGGGAATTCAAGGTGAAGCGGGTGAGAGCGCCTTTGAACTTTCGGGTTTCGAGGGAACGCTTGACGAATGGATTGAATCGTTGAAGGGCGAAAATGGAACGAGCTGCAATATTGAAAACGACAAGAATGGTGCTGTTACGATTAAATGCGGCACGGGAAAAAAGGCTGTAAAAACGACTCTCTATAAGGCGGTGTGCGGAGATACCCCTTATGATCCCGATGGCGATAAATTCTGCTACGGTGTTGAACTCTATGATAAGTGCGGTAGCCCTAAAGCGGCATATAATCCCGACAACCAGTTCTGTGCGAAGTTTGCAGACGATGCGGAGCAGATTTACAAGAAGGTTACCATTGCTCCTGTGGGTACGGGTTATTTCGAAATATGGATGGCAGAGAATTTGAACTATGAGACCGCAGAGGGTAGCTTTTGCGCTGGCAAAACTGAAGATGAACAAGCAGCTTTCTGCGCCAAATACGGTCGCCTTTACACATGGGCTACCGCCGTGGGCCGGTCGGAAAGCGAATGCGGCGACGATAAAAATTGCACAACATTGGGCTCGGGCGATGTTCAGGGCGTGTGCCCTGTAGGTTGGCATTTGCCTAGCGAACAGGAATGGGAAGCCCTGATAGTGACGGTGGACGGGAATATAACGGAATATGTCGGCTCTAACAAGGCAGGTGAGGCGCTCAAGTCCAGAACCGGATGGACCAAGAAAAGCGGGATTGTAAACGCCGACGCCTATTCATTTGCAGCGTTGCCCGCAGGCTTATATACCGGTACAAGTTTCCAAAATGAGGGCACGGATGCGTACTTCTGGACTTCTGTCCAAAAAAATGTGCAGAACGCATTCGTCATGAGCTTGAGCCACGAAGACGACAAAGCGGATTTGGGTAATACCTACAAGACCACCGGTTTTTCTGTCCGTTGCATCAAGGACTAGCAAACCGAGTGAAATGGTCGCCAAGTTTACTTGAACGACAATTTCCGAGGCGCAGCAGCCTGCACTGTGAAGTAGTGCCAGGACTAGCAAGTATCGCATAGAGCGAAACCTCGAACTATCCGGCTCGAGGCTTTTCTTTTTTAAATTTTTGCTATGTCCACTTCGCAATCCAAAATCCAGGAACTGGAACTGCTCTACAAGATCAGTTCTATCTTGAACCAGACGCTCGACTTCGAGAGTGTCGCACATCCGATTTTGGAAGTGGTGGAATCCACGATGGGCGTGGAGCATGCGACCCTCACCCTGTATAACCGCCACACCGGCGAAATCTCCATCGAAATCGCAGAAGGCCTTTCGAGCCGCCAGGCGCGCAAGGGCCGCTACAAGGTGGGCGAGGGCATCACGGGCCGCGTGGTGGAGACCGGCAAGCCGGTCATCATTCCTTCCGTTGCGAAGGATCCGGACTTCCTGGACCGTACGGGGCGCGGCAAGACCGAGGACAAGGCGTTCCTCTGCGTGCCCGTGATTATGGAGCATCAAGTCATCGGCGCCTTCAGTGCCGACGTGCAGAATCCGGTCGAGGATGAACTTCCCGAAAAGCTTCGCCTGTTGGAAATCATCGCGCAGATGTTGGCTGCGGCGGTCAAGCTCCGTCGCGAGGCCCGCGAGGAGAACGAAATCCTCAAGGCCGAAAACGAACGCCTGACGCTTGAGCTCAAGGACCGGTTCCAGCCGGACAACATCATCGGGCGTTCGAGCGAGATGCAGCGCGTGTACGCGCAGATTGACCAAGTGTCAAAGAGTCCTCTTCCTGCGCTTATCGTGGGCGAGGTCGGCACGGGCAAGGGGCTTGTGGCCGAGGCCATCCACTACCGCTCCGACCGCAACATGGGCCCGTTCGTCCGCGTCCACTGCGCCTCGATGCCTGAATCCGTGCTGGACCGGGAACTCTTCGGTAGTGAGCGCGGTGCCCTGGTGGGTGTCCTCGCCGAGACACCGGGCCGCGTAGAACAGGCCGAAGGCGGCACGCTCTTCTTGGATGAAGTGGGCGAACTTTCGCCGAACCTTCAGGTAAAGCTTTTGCGCTTGCTACAGCACGGCGAAGTGGAACGCATCGGCGCCCGCATCGCGAAAAAGGTGAACGTCCGCGTGATTGCCGCCACTACCAAGAACTTGCAGCAGATGGTGGAGGAGGGCACGTTCCGTGAAGACCTCTATTACCAGCTGCACATTTTCCCAATTTACGTCCCGCCGCTGCGCAACCGCAAGACGGACATCGTGCTGTTGGCGGACCATTTCGTGGAACACTACTGCCGCATCGTGGGCAAGAATGTGCGCCGCCTCGCACGCACGACCATCAACATGCTCATGAGCTATCCGTGGCCCGGAAATGTCCGCGAACTTGAAAACGGAATTGAACGCGCCGTGCTCGTGACCGACGAAGACGTCATCTACCCGCACCATTTCCCGACCACGCTCCAGACCGCAGAAACAAGCGGTACTCCCGTCTCCGGAAATTTAAAGCGCATGGTGGAGGCCTACGAGAAAGACATCATTTGCGATGCCCTCAAGAGCAGCAAGGGAAAGATTGCCGCCGCCGCACGCAGTCTCTCCACGACTCCGCGTATTCTTACGTATAAAATAAACCAGCTCGGCATAGACCTCGCTGGTTTCGGAAAATAGTCGCGCCAATAGGCGCATGGCCCTAGAACTGTTCTATGAATTCGCGAACCTTTTGGGGAACCCAGGTGTTTTCCCAGTTGCCGTCGTCGGAAGCGGTCCATTGGTGGCCGCCATTCCAGGTGCAGACTTGAACGGGGAAGCGCGGGTCAACCTTTTGGAAACTGTAGCAAACGTGTGTTTCGCCCATGTCTTCCGTATAGCGTTCCATGTCTTCAATCTCGTCGCTGACGTCGGTGAAGTTTCCTTCGCTATCGGCGGGCCCGTTGTGCCTCAGGATTCGCGTAATGGAACTGTCTAGCCTTTTATAGCTGCAGTTGTCGTCGTTAATGCCGTGGACGTCCATCCATGCGATGGGCTTGCCTGCGTTTTCGGGAATATAGATGTTGATGTCGGCTACTCCATAAGTTACAGCAGCACGAATGCGGTGCTGGAAATCCTGAGCTAGGGAATTGCTGAACATGGCTCCGAAACTGAACCCCGTGACAAATACTCGGGAAGTGTCGATGCAGAAGTTGTCTTCCAGCAGGGTCAGCATTTTGTCGAAGAAAATGTGGTCCTTGTCGTCGTCAACGCGCCATACGTAGCCAACGAAACCGTCTTCTCCACGGGGGGCGACAAAGATGTAGTTGTTTTCAGTGTCCAGTTCCTTTTGGCCATAGTACGGCGAATATGTCGCCATGGTGCCGCTTCCTGTGGCGATGTTCACCGCAGGGGTTCCCATGAATTGGAATGCGAAGATTACTTTGTAGGGCTTGTTGTTGTCGTAGTTCTCGGGTAGGTCCATGTAGAATTCGCGCCGCATTTCCGCAATGGTCATTTTGTAGAGCTTGGTTGTGCCGTTGTCGAGTGTCGAGTCGGGCTCCAGGGTGGACTGGGTTCCGCATCCCTTGCTGGGTGTGGGGGCGTTCTTCAACTTGTAGCCGAAAATGGGGCTTTCCACGACGGGTTCGCTGGAACTGGATTCGGGCTCTTCGCTAGAGCTGGATTCAGGCTCTTCACTGGAACTGGATTCTGGTTCTTCGCTAGAACTGGACTCGGGCGCTTCGCTAGAACTTTCCGGTGTTGTCGGACTGCTTGTATCGTCTGAACAAGATATAAGGAATGCGGCTATTATGACTAGATAGGCAAAATGGAATAGAGTTCTCATCATAATTCTCTGTTCTTCGTGTTTCTACCTCATAATTCTACTAAAAAAAGTCTTGCCTTTCTTGAAATTTTTATATTTCTCACCCGAAAAACAAGGAACTATTATGCAATTTCGTCCTGTTAAGGAACAGCTTGAAATTTTGATGCGCGGCGTTACCGACATCGTGCCGCAAGATGAACTCGAAAAGAAACTCCAGAAGTCCTATGACACTGGAGTTCCCCTCCGTATAAAGATGGGTGTTGACCCGACTGCCCCGGACGTGCACTTCGGCCATACGGTCGTGATGCGCAAGCTCCGCCAGTTCCAGGATTTGGGTCATACCGTCGTGCTTATCGTGGGTGACTACACCGCACAGATCGGTGACCCGAGCGGCCGCAACAAGGCCCGCCCGCGCCTCACGCACGAACAGGTGCTCGAGAATGCGAAGGAATACCAGGAACAGTTCTTCAAGGTAGTGCGCCGCGACCAGGTGGAAATCCACTACAACGGTGAATGGTTCTCTAAGCTCCCGTTCAGCAAGGTGACCGAACTCATGGGCCAGTTCACTGTGGCCCAGATGCTCGAACGCGAGGACTTCCATAACCGCTATACCGCCAATACGCCGATTAGCTTGCACGAATTCATGTACCCGATGATGCAGGGCTACGATTCCGTCGCTATCAACAGTGACGTGGAACTCGGCGGCACCGACCAGAAGTTTAACGTGCTCCGTGGTCGCGATCTCCAGATTTTCGAGGGCATGGAACCGCAGATCGGCCTCTTCATGCCCATCCTTCTCGGTACCGACGGAAAGGTCAAGATGAGTAAGTCCATTGGCAACTACGTGGGCCTGAACGAACCCGCCGACGTGATGTACCACAAGATTTACAGTCTCGCCGACAGCATTGTCGAGAACTGGTTCGAACTTTTGACGAATATCCCGCTTGAAGAAGTCAAGCAGATGATGGCCGACATTGCCGCGGGCAAGATGAACCCCAACGATGCCAAGCACCGTCTCGCTATCGATATCGTGACGCAGTACTACGGCGCAGAAGCCGCCGAGGCCGCCGCGCAGAAGGAACGCGAAATCCACAGCGGTAACGCAATTCCGAGCGATGCAGCCGAGTGCAGCGTGGCGGCCGGCACCTACGGTGCCCTGGACCTGCTCGTGGAAATCAAGGCTTTTGCCAGCAAGGGCGAAGCCCGTCGCATGGTCCAGAACGGCGGCGTGAAGATTGGCGGCGAAAAGCTTGCCGATCCGCAGTCCCAGATTGAAATCAAGGGCGGCGATCAGCTGGTTGTCCAGGTGGGCAAGCGCAAGTTCTACAAGGTGAACTTCTAGAGGAATCCTTATGCAGCGAGAAACGTTAATCCTTGGGTTGAACCCCGCGTGGCAGCGACTCTTTGTCGTGGACAAGTTTACGCCGGGTACGGTGCACCGTTTGCCGAGGGCGCAGGAATATGCGTCGGGCAAGGGGATTAACTGTGGACGCGTGCTGCAACACCTGGGCGGAAATCCCGTCCTGATGCATTTTCTCGGTGCAGAAAACGGCACCCGTATTTTCGACGAACTTTCGGCGAACGGAGTCCAGCAGGCTCCCGTGTGGATTCATGAGCCAACGCGCGTCTGCACGACCATTGTCTGCGATGGCGATACGACGGAACTCATCGAGCCGTCGCCGGTGCTTGCCGAGGCCGAGAACAACGATTTCATACAAACGCTCAACAACTATTGGCATACGACGCAGTGCGTTGCCCTGTGCGGATCTTTCCCGCAGGGTTTCGATGTTGACTTGATCAATTCCCTTGATTTTACTGGGAAGGCAGTTTTTATCGATGCCATAAATAATATCGATGCCTGGCTCGAGAAGGGCGTGGAACTTCTCAAGATTAACAGTCTGGAATACAGCAAGCTGCTTGAACGCATGGGAATTCCCCAAGTCAAGTCGAGCCCGCAGTTCTGGAAGATGACTGCGATGGCTGTGCTGGAACGGCTTCCCATCCGGAACCTCGTGATTACCGACGAGGACGCCCCCGTGCGCGCGTTCCGCTTTGTTGAGAAAAAGTTTCAGGGATTGCAGCTGCAGCCGCCTGAGATCCAGGTCAAGAACGACATCGGCGCGGGTGATTCCTTCTTTGCCGGTTGGCTCTATGCCGATGCTGAAGGCCTGAGCTTTGAAGAATGCCTCGTGAAAGCGACGGCCGTGGCCGTGGCGCGCTGCGAGGTGGACCGTCCGTGGAACCTTGATTTAAAGCGGGTCGCCGAGCTCGAGGAATCCCTTGCTCCGGCTCTCGAAAAATTGGGTGACTGATGAATTCCGTGCTTGTGGCGATTCCTTCGATGAGGGAGATTTCGCTCCTGCACCCTCAGTCCGCTAATTTGGATGGAAACATTCCCAGTATAATTGAATGTGAACGCTACGACATGGCCGTGTGCGGTGTTGGCATGCTGGACTTCGCAGTGAACCTGTCGGGGCTTCTCGCAAATCGTAAATATGCGTGCGTTCTCCAGGTCGGCATCTGTGGTGCTTACCCGGGACGTGGTCTTGCCGTCGGTGATGTTGTCCGCGTTCGCTCCGAGGTTGTGGGCGACATGGGCTTCCAAGAGGCTGACGGATCCTTTTCCCATTGGTCGAAATTAGTGAAGGGGTCTGCTAGTTATTCCGAGAATGCCTGTGGCGAAAACACGGGAATCCTTCCGGAGCCCTTGTGCCGATTGAAATCGGTAGCGGGCCTTACGGTGAATTGCTGTACTGGCACAGCCGGTCTGTCCCTCGACCGGCAGGCCCGGTTCGGTGTCGATGTGGAGAGCATGGAGGGGGCCGCGCTTTTTGCCGTGTGCAAACGTTTCGGCATTCCGGGCTTTGAATTCCGCGCCGTGAGCAACATCGTGACCGACCGTGACCCGTCCACCTGGCGCATCCCCGAAGCCATGGCCGCCCTCAAAAGGGAGGTGCTGGATAATCTGTGAGTGCCCCTAACCCCTAGATCCAAGCCTCTAACCCCTAATCCCTAACTATGCGCCTTTCCCTCGGCATTTCCACCTGTCCCAACGACACCTACATCTACGAGGCCCTTATTGCCGGCCTTGAGAATTCCCCTTTTGAGTGGGATGTCCACTATGCCGATGTCCAGACCCTGAACGAAATGGTCAGACAAGGGGTGCTGGACGTGGCTAAGGTGAGCGCGCAAGTTTTTCCCAAAATCGAGTGTGATTACCGTCACATGGGCTGCGGCGGGGCCATCGGTTATGGTTGCGGCCCGCTGTTGCTTTCGTCCTCGGCGGACGTGTTTGACCCGGCGGCCGTGACGACGCTCCCCGGGGCCGATACGACGGCGGCGCTTCTGTTCAAGTTTTGGTACGGGCGCGAAATGGGGGGAGAGCCCGCTGTGCGCTATGCGCTGTTTAACGAGGTGTACCAGTCCCTGCGTGACGGTTCCTCGGCTCAGGGTGTGGTCATTCATGAGCACCGGTTTACCTGGAAGCGGGATGGATTGCATCTTCTTGCCGATTTGGGCGCATATTGGGAGGATAAGACGAATTCTCCGATTCCGCTTGGAATTTCCGTCATTCGCCGTTCGCTTCCGGACGAAGTGGTTTGCGCAGTCGAGGCGGAAATTCGGAGGAGTATCTCCATTGCGAGAGAAAGGACAGATTTGGTGACGCCTTTTATCGAAAAGTTGGCACAAATCGAGGACCGGAATGTCATCGAGCAGCACATCAAAATGTTCGTGAACGATTTTTCGGAAAATGTTGGGGAGAAGGGGGAAAAAGCATTAAAATGTCTTTGGCAAGTGGCTGGTCGCTAAAAAGGGCTTTATTTTGCCCCTTTTTTGGCCCAATTTTGTGTAATAATATATAAACGTAAAATTCATTTTACAAAATAGCGAATTTTTGAAAAAAACTTTAATTATTTTCACATACAGCATCTTTTTTCCGGGAGTTTGCTTATGAGTTTAGTCAATGATCTCGATCAGAAAATCGAAAACTTCAAACGCGAGTTCGAGAAGTTCGAACGCGGCAACAAGTCTGCTGGCACGCGTGCTCGCAAGGTTCTGCAGGATATCAAGAAGACCTGCCAGGACATCCGTGTTCTGATTCAGGGAACAAAAAAGGAGGAAGCGAAGGCTGAATCTTCTGAAAATTGACTTATACCCCCTAAAAATGGCAAATGACACTTTTTTTTTACGCTAAAAAAAGGTGTTTTCAATAAAAAGTGTTTGACTATTGCCGTTTGTAAAGGTATATTCCATTCGGGTTTTGTTTACCCTAATGGGCAAAACAAGAGAATATGAATTTTTTGTGTACTATGATTGGAGAAACGTAGCAGTATGACCCTAAAGAAACTGGTCCTAATTACGGCCGGGGCTTTGCTTCTTTCCGGAACCGCCATGGCAAGGAATATCAACGTGCCTGGCGATTACTCAAAGATTGCAGATGCACTCGGAAAAGCGGATGCCGGGGATACCATCCTTGTCAAACGTGGAACTTACAACGAAAACATCACCTTGATCATGGGTGTTGTGCTCAAGGGCGAGGATCCGCTCACTACCATCATCGATGGTGGTCGCCGCGGTCCGACCGTCATGGGTACTTCGGGCGCCGAAATGTCTCACTTTACGGTGAAGAACGGTATCGAAGGTATTCTTTGCGAAAACGCCGCCCCCTACATCCACCACTGCTATGTGTTGGATAACAAGGCAACGGGTATTGGTGCGTTCATTTCGCTCCCTTGGCTCCGTAACAACGTGGTGTACGGCAACCGCTGGTCCGGCATTCTCGCATGGGGTGCCAAGTCGCTGGATGCCTTCATCGAACATAACGTTGTTCTCCGCAACGGCTACTCTGGCCTTGCGTTGAAGGGACCGACCAACGTGGTCGCCCGTAACAACATCTTCATGGAGAACCACTACTACGGTGTGTTCGCCGACCCGGCCGCCGGCCAGACGAAGGTGGAGTACAACAACATCTACAAGAACTATTACCCGTTCAACCAGTACATCAAGGTGAACCGCACGAACGTTTCGCTCGATCCGAAGTTCATCAACCACTCGCTGTCGAAGCCGAACTTCTACTGCCAGTCCACCTCGCCGATGCTCAAGCGCGGTAAGGGCAAGGCTGACATCGGCCTCACCGCTGCTGAAGTGGCTAAGGACGAGGAACAGGCCGAGGAAACCCGCAATCCGGATACGGATGCCGACGGCCTTTGCGATCCTTGGGTCTCCGAAGAAGGCGTTTCCGACAAGTACGCCTCCGTCTGTACGGGTCTCGACAACTGCCCGGAAGAAGCCGAAGACTTCGACGGATACCAGGATGACGATGGCTGCCCGGATGCCGACAACGACCGCGACGGTCTCTGCGATCCGTGGGTCGAAGCTAAGGGTATGCTTTCCAACTTTGCTCACGTCTGTAAGGGTGTTGACCTCTGCCCCGAACAGGCTGAAACTCAGAACGGCTACAAGGACGAAGATGGTTGCCCGGACGAAGTCCCGCAGCCGCCGAAGAAAGTGTTCGTTCTTGAAGGCGTGAACTTTGAATCCGGCAAGGCCACCATCACTCAGGACTCCTATGTGTCTCTGATGAAGGTCGTTGATATTATGGAATCCTTCGCCGAAACGACGTTTGAAATTGTCGGCCACACGGATAACGTGGGTATCAAGGAAAAGAACATGCAGCTCTCCGCTGACCGCGCCGCTGCCGTGAAGAACTTCCTTGTTGAGAAAGGCATCGATGAGAGCCGTATGACTACGAGTGGCAAGGGTGACTCCCAGCCGGTCGCTTCCAACAAAACCCCAGAAGGGCGTGCGCAGAACCGTCGTATCGAGTTCATCCGCACGGACATCAAGTAAAGGAGTAGGTGATGATGCATACTAGTTTCATCAAAAAAGCAACAGTCTTTGGACTCGCTTTGGCCAGCACTTCTTTGTTCGCCGAGGCAACCTACTCTCCGCACAAGTACCAGCAGAATGACTGGTTCGCTGAATTCGGTGGTAACACTGCCATGTACGTGAACCCGGCTGGTATTTCTGAGACGGATCAGTTTGAATTGAGCTTTGGCTTCTTCAGCTCCATTAGCGGCGAAGCTAGCCAGGAATACGTCAGCTTTACCTATCCGATCGATTACAAGCACACGTGGGGATTCTCCTTCTTCGAAAACGGTGCTTCTATCGATGGCGGTCAGGATTACGTTGAAAACGCATTCATGTTGGGATATGCGTACAACTTAATTCAGTGCATCGCCTTGGGTATCGACATCTCGGTCCTGCAGATCAACCAGTTCGATGAGAACAAGCACATCTCCTTGGGCGCTGACGTCGGCCTTAACTGGAACCCGATTGCCAACTCCAAGTTTGGTTACCTGTTGGTCGGTGTTGCCTTGCAGAACGTTGTTCAGCCGGGTATCAGCACCGAGGAAGGCTCTAGTTCCTATTCGTTCGTTGCCCCGGGCTTCTTCGGTGGCGATCGTGACGATGCGTACAACATTCCTTCTAACCTGAACTTCTCCTTGTTCTATCGCGGCCTCAACCGCGCTCTGGAAGCCAAGGTCGAACTTTCCTTGATCGACGTGTTCCACTCCGACAAGGAAGGTGGAGACGGTATGAACCTCGAAGAAAGCTTCACGGTGACATACTTCCTCTCTCCGCACCTCGGTGTTCGCCTCCGCTTCACCAAGGAAGGTTATCCGGTTGCAGGTGCGACGGTTAACGTTAAGGACGTGAGCCTCTTCCGTTACCTCGCTCTTGATCTCGAAATGTCTCACGATGACCTCTACGCCAAGAAGAACCGTGGCTTCATTTGGGCTGTCAAGCTCACCAGCCGCTTCGGTGACACTCGTGAAGAGAAGATTGGTGAAGAACGTTATCGTCGCTTGAAGATCGAACCTGAAAACGACTACCGTGCCGCTATGCGTCTGTACTTGAACCGTCAGTTCCTCGAAGCAGCTTATGCCTTCGGTAAGGTTCAGACCAAGTACCCCGCATTCCACCTTGTCGACCAGGCTGCGTTCTACAAGGCAAAGTCCTTCGAAAACCTCCGTATGCACAAGGCTGCTAAGGCCGTGTACGAAGACGCTATCAAGCGCTACCCGCAGAGTGACCAGCGCGCCAAGTACCACTTCCAGTTGATGAACATCGACTATAAGGAAGGCAAGTACACGGAAGCTATGGCCAAGTACCAGAATATCGCCCAGAAGTTCGGCGAAAGCGACGTGAAGGCTGACGCTGACTACGTTGCCGGCCAGATCAAGTTCGAACAGGGCCTCTACCAGGAAGCTGTCGACCTGCTCGCCGCCATCCTTCCGGGTAACGCAAACTACTTCTACGCCCGTTACACCATGGGTATCGCCTACAGCCGTATGGGCAAGTGGGACGAAGCCGAAAACTGCTTCCGCGATATTACGGAACAGCCGGTTTCCAACCAGTCCGAACGCGACCTGCAGGATGCCGCCAAGGTGAAGCTCGGCCACATCTACTTCTCTGGTGAAAAGCCGGACATTGCTCAGGCCGCTCAGATGTACGGTCAGGTGCAGGCTGGTTCCCCGGTGTATGACGAAGCTATGCTCGGTATCGCATGGTCCTTCCTCAAGGTGAACAAGCCGAACGAAGCCATGAAGCCGGCTCAGTGGATTATCAGCAACCTTCCGGAATCCTTCCTGGTTTCCGAAGCCTACCTGGTGATTGGTTACTGCCACTTCATGAAGAAGGATTACAACAACGCTGCCAAGGCTCTTGAACAGGCTGAAAAGCGCACCGAACAGCCGGTTGTGACTGTTGCCGCTCGCGACAGTGCCCGTCAGGCTTACGATGCTATGCAGGACGAATTTGACTCCGTGCAGGTCAAGGCTTTGGATCTTGCTCGTCAGCTCCCCACGCCGCGTGTGGAGAAGAAGCGTGAAGCTCTGCGTCCGTCCTTCGACAAGGCGAACAAGACAATTGAAGATTATGCAGCATTTACCCAGAAATCCATTCAGAGTGACCGCTTCGAGTCCAACCGTAAGCGTATCTTGGATGACGCCGGCTTTACCTTGGCAACTGTGAAGACCAAGATGAGCCAGGGCGGCGCCTCCTCTGAAGCTGCTCAGGAACTCGAATCGTTGGAAGACGATCTTGAAATGGGCGGTGACGATATGGGTGGTTCGTCGGATGCTGGTAGCAGCAGCGAAGCTCCTGCTCCTGCTGGTGGCGACGAAAGCGCTGGCGGTTCTTCTGATGAACTCGGCGATGACCTCGGAGACGACTTCTAGTCTTCGGGGTTTTCCCCTTTTTAAAGAAATAATAGGTGGATAGATAACAATGAAAAAATTCTTGCTTGTGAGCGCAATGATTTGTGCTCTGGTCGGGAATGCCTTTGCTGCATCCGACCCCTGTAAAGACAAAGTCGCCGAAGCCAAGAAGTTGGCGGCAAAGTGCAAATCCTACAAGAAGGGCAGCTCTGAATTCAAGAAGTGCGCCAGTTCATATAAGGTCCTCAAGAACCAGGCCGACCAGGCTTGCCGTTCCGGTGGCCTTGATGAGAATGGCATGCGTCAGGCTATTGCCCAGTGGGAAAAGCAGGTGAACAACTGTAAGGGTAAGCAGAACAAGCGCTGCGCTTCTGCTCTCCAGCAGCTGGGTCACTATCAGTTCCAGTTGGAAGAGAAACTCTTCCTCGATGCCCAGGGCCAGTACGAAGAAGACGTGGCATGGTGCGCCGACCGCGATAACAAGCCGGCCAAGTGCGCAAACATCGACCAGCTTCCGAAGGCCGAGCACTCCAAGTCTCTCGGTTACTTCCTCGAATACATCGACAAGTACCCGAAGGAAGACAAGACGCCGGTCGTGATGTACCAGGCTGCTGCAGTGCTCGAAGCTAGCGGCGAAGACGACAAGGCCTTCCGCCTCCGTGAACGTCTCGTCAAGGGCTTCCCGGACAACGGCCTCGTTCCGAAGGCCTGGCTCCGTATGGCTGAATACCACTTCATGAACCGCAAGTTCCGCGACGCTATCGGTGCCTACAAGAAGGTGACCGGCTTCGAGAACCTCACGGGTAAGGAAGCGGCCCTCGCCATGTACCACTTGGCTGAATCCTACTATAACATTGCCGAATACGAAACGGCTGCTATCAAGTACTACGATTACATCATCGGCGCCGACAAGGGTAAATACCCGAACGACTTGCGCGCAGAAGCTATGGACTTCATGGCTGCTTCCTTCTCTGACCTTGAAGGTGGTGGTGTTGCCGAAGCAGAAGCCTTCCTTAAGGACAAGAAGGTTCCGTTCAAGGATTCCGTCTACTACCGTATCGGTATGAAGAACAAGGACCATGACCGTAACGAAGAAGCTGTCCAGTCCTTCAAGCGCTTGATGGCCATCAACCCGGACTACATCGACGCTCCGCTCGCCGATATCGCCATGGTTGAAATCTTCATCGTGCAGCAGAAGTTCGACGAAGCCCAGCAGCATCGTTATGTTGTTGTGAAGCGTTATGACCGCAACTCTTCTTGGTACAAGAAGAACCAGAAGTATCCTGAATCTGTGAAGAATGCCGAACGCGCTATCCGTTCCGCTATGCTTGACATCCCGCAGTTCCACCATGCGCGCGCTGCCAAGCTTACCAAGGAAGGCGACCTGGAAGCCGGCAAGAAGCAGTACATGGAAGCTATCAAGGCTTACGAAGCATTCCTGAAGCGCTACGCCAAGGAACCGACCTGGGACGAATACAAGGTGCACATCAACTTGGCTCTCGTCTACCAGGAAATGGGTCAGTTTGCTAACGCCGCCAAGATGTTCAACTGGATCGTCGATACCGATACCACTCGCTACGGCCGTCGCCCGATGGGCTCCGAAGCTCTCCTCAAGAAGGAAGAAGCTGGTTACAACGCCGTGCTCATGATGGATCAGTCTCGTGAAAACGCCAAGAAGAACAAGTACGGTGACGACGCTGTCAAGGCTTACAAGTCCGAAGAGACCAAGGCCTACTTCGCACAGGTCGACAAGTACATGAAGAAATTTGGCAACAACAAGGAAGCTGCCGAACTTGCTTACAACGCAGCCATCGTCCACTACGATGCCAAGCAGTACAAGACCGCCGTGACGGTGCTCCGCGAACTTCGCCAGAAGTATCCGAACCACCAGTACATTTTGCTCATCAGCCGTATGCTTGCCCAGTCCTTGCTGGAATCCAACCAGCTTGACGAATCCCTCAAGGAATTCGAATGGCTCTACAAGCAGTATCACGATGTCAAGGCCACCAGGAACGACTCCATGGCCAAGGAAATCGAAAAGGCTATCGCTGCCGTGCTCTTCCAGATGGCTGAACAGTCCGTCAAGAACGGCCAGTACGAAAAGGGTGCCCAGGCTTACTTGGCCCTCGTGAAGCGCTATCCGCTGGTCTCCTTCTCTGACAAGGCCGTGTTCGAAGCCGGTGCCGCTTACGAAAACGCCAAGCAGTACACCAAGGCTGCCGAGACCTTCATGATCTTGCCGAAGCAGTACTCTAGCTCTCCGCTGACCATCAAGGGCGTGCTCCGTGCCGCATCCGCTTACAAGAAGGACAACAAGCCGCGTGAAGCTGCTACGACGTTCCTCTTCATCACGAACCAGTTCCCGCAGGATTCCATGGCCTTCCAGGCTATCGGTTTCGCAGCCCAGACTTACGACTCCATCCCGGATAAGAAGCAGGCCGCTATCACGTTCGAACTCGCTTACAAGCGTTATCCGAAGAACGAAAAGACTCCGGCATTCCTCTACAGCGCATGCTTGAGCTATGACGAAGCCAAGATGACCGACGAAGCCATCCGCTGCTCTAAGGACCTCGTTCGCGACTACCCGAAGAGCACCTACGCTCTCGACGCTGCGTTCTCTATTCCGCTGGCCTACGCCAACGCGAAGAAGTGGGACGAAGCCGCCAAGGAATACCACAACTTCATCAGGATGTACACCGAAGACAAGGAAAAGCTGATTGCTGCCTACATCGGTGCCGCCCGTGCCTACATGGAACTCAAGGAAGAAGACAAGGCAGTCGAAGACTACCGCAAGACTCTGGAAGCCTACGACAAGTACGGTTTGCAGATCAAGAATGCTGACCCGGGTATCCCGGCCGAAGCAGCCTTCTACCTCGGCGAACATGAATTCCACAAGATGGACCCGTATGTGCTGAAGGGCAAGGAAAAGGACAAGGCCAAGACCATCAAGACCTTGGTTGAAATCCTCCAGAAGGCCATGGGCCACTACTCCAAGTCTGCAGCCTACGCTTCTGAAAAGTGGACCTTCCGTGCCACCAACAAGATGGGTATGCTCTTCGTTACGATGGCCGCCAAGATCCGCGAACAGGAACTGAACGGCAAGAAGGAAGAAGAACGCTTTGCCGAACGTATCACCGTTGTGCAGCAGCTCCCGACCTACTACGAACAAGCTCGTCCGATCTTCCAGAAGAACATCGACCTTGCTCGTGACCAGGGCTTCTACAACCAGGACGTGATCGAGGCTGAAGAAGGTTATATCGAAATGTACTACCAGGGCTGCGCCGTGTTCGTCGAAGTCGCCGATGCGTTCGCTAACTCTCCGCTGCCTGACTCTGCCGCTATCGTGAAGGAATACGTGGAATACGAAGGCGCCGTCAAGGAAGACGCTATCGAAATGGCTCACGAAGACCTCGAAGCCTACCGCGAAGCCCTTAACGAAAAGTCCGAAGGTGCTAAGCAGCTTGCTATCCCGCAGTGCGCTACGGGTATCAAGGCTTCTGCCCACTATGGTATCGATAACCAGTGGACCGCTAAGTTGTTCGAAACCTTGAAGTCTCTCGACGAGAACAATGAGGCCAACAACACGAAGATCACGAAGTTCGACCCGTCTACGCTGTTCAGCGACCCGTCCTACTTCAAGACCAAGGCTCGTCTGGAACAGATCGCCAAGTCCGAAGTCATGACTCCGGAAGAGCAGATCAACACCTACCGCGACATCATCAAGGATGCCAAGGCTGAGAACGAAAAGCTGAAGGCCGAACTCGCTAGCTTGAAGAAGCAGCTCGCTCCGGCTCCGGCTCCCGCCGCCTCTCCGGCCGGATACTAGCGGTAAAAACAATTTTACGGGGAACCTTGTTCATAGGGTTCCCCCTTTATTTGGGGCGGAAATGGCGTTTTTGAATGGGTAAACAAAGTTTTACCCCTCAGACGCCCCTTTATTCCCCAAAAAAAATTAATTATGAACGCAGGATTTCAAAATTAACAAACAACACACTCAATAAAGGAGTACTACACAATGTCTAAAATGCTTGAATCTTTCAGCCCTGATGCAGATGGTTTCCAGTTCATGTGGATCATCTTGATCGTTTTCATGATCGGTCTTGGTTTCTCTATTGAACGTTTCGTTTACATCATGCTCAAGAGCTCTAGCGGCCGCGCTCGCTTCCTCGCTGATTTCGGCAAGCTCATCTCTTCCCAGCAGTTTGACCAGGCTCTGAGCCTCGCCAACGCTACCAACCTCCCGATTGCCCGCGTTATGGCTGCCATCGTTGGTGCCAAGAACCAGGGCCGCGACGGCATGCAGGCCGCTTGCGACGCCGTGTTCCTGACCGAAGCTCCGCGTCTGACTCGTTACGTTTCCATCATCTCCGTTATGGCTTCCATCTCTACGTTGCTCGGACTTATGGGTACGATTTACGGTCTGATCTTCACGTTCGATGCCGTTGCTAACAAGCCCGCTGCTGAACGTCCGAAGGCTCTTGCTGACGGTATCGCTATCGCTATGGGTACTACGCTCCTCGGACTTCTCTCCGCCGTGCCTCTTCTGGTTATCGTCGGTATCCTCAACATGAACTCCGAACGCCTTATCCAGGAAATGGAAGAAAAGGGCCTCAAGATTATCAACTCCCTGTCGTAATAGTCGATTAGAGTAGAACTATTTAACTGGAGTTTATAAACTATGGCAAAAGAAATCAAGAAGCCGAAAAAGCCTGATGAACCGGACCTGTTGCCGGCGATGGGCTTGTTCACGATTCTGATTCCTATGCTGCTGTCTATGACGGCGTTTCAGAAGCTTGCCATCGTCGAAGTCAACCTGCCTGAACGCAGTAACATGATTATGGACGATACGCCTCCCGAACCCGACCAGCAGGCATTGAATCTGTCGTTGGCTGTTACCACCGATTACTTGGTGATCGGCGCACGTGGCGGTTTCCAGCCGAACGTGTACTTCAAGGAAATGTGGACCTTCCGCTGCAAGACCGATGCTAAGCTCATCACTTATGCTCCGGAAGACGTGAAGGCTGCCGTTGAAAGCGGTCATGGTCCGAAGTGCCAGGATGGTTCCGAAATGGATGTCGAAAAGTACATCTACGATATCGAAACTATCGAACTTTGGGCTATCCAGAAAGAATCCGAAGAAGATCCGGGCCGCGTGATCTGGGGCATGTATTCGTCCCAGGGCGAAGGCCGTCCGGACAGTGCTTACCTCGACGGTGCCAACAACTTCCTAGCCCTTCCTGGCGAAGGCCCGCTCGGCTTGCAGAAGCCGGCTGCTCTGAAGTTGCCGAGTGCCGGTACCCGCGTAAGTACGCTCTCCGAAAACTCTGAACGCGCTCTGAAGCCCGATGCCGCGGCAAGCAACATCATCTATGCTCTCTCTGCATACGATGTGATTGCCAAGGACCTGATTGCTATCCATACGCAGTTCATCGACCTGGAAGACGTCGACAACATCATCATCGTGGCTAACGATGACACGCAGTTCGACAAGATCATCCAGCTCATGGACCGTGCTAAGGAAGCCGGTTTCACCAAGATCAACCTTGCGAAACTGGGAGGCTAATACATGAGAAAAACTCGTAAATATAGCGAAGATGTCCCGTTCTCATTGACATCCATGATGGACATGATGACCATCATCCTGGTGTTCATGATTAAGAACATCGATGCTGAAGGTCAGTTGGTGACCCAGGCCGAAAACCTGGTTCTGCCGAACTCCACCTCCAAGATTCAGCCGAAGGAAGTGTCTTTGACGGTCGTGGTCGATAATGGCTTCGTGGTGGTCGACAATGAAAAGATTGTTCCCACTGCTGACGTGCTTGCCCAGGATTCCCTCCTCGTCGAGAAGGTGAACACTGTTCTGCAGGACCGCCGCCAGATCGAAAAGGACCATGCTCTGGCCAACAACCTGCCTGCTGACGAAGCTGGTCACATCATTGTCCAGATTGACAAGAACATCCCGTACGATGCCATGTATAAGGTGATGGCCACTTGCGGCTTCTCCGGTTACACGAACATCGCATTTGCTGTGATGATGAAGAACGGCGGGGAGGAATAACTATGGCTAAGAATGTTGCTATGGATCCGTTAGTCGCGTCGCTTATGCCGGAATCCGACAAGAAGATGGGCGCTATCGCCGGTATCTCCTTGGTCGTCGCTCTGGCTATCTGTATGTGGGCTTCCATGTACGAAGCTGTCGTTGACGAAGTCGTGTTCGAAGAATCCGCAAATGAAGATCTTTCCGCTTCTATGACCATCGAACAGAAGGAAGAGAAGAAGGAAGAAAAGAAGAAAGAAGAACCCAAGAAGCCTCGTAAGAAGGCCGGTGGTGGCGGTAAGCCGCGTGGTAAGGGTCAGCCGAACGCTCCGCAGACTCGTGGTGTGTTGAAGCTCCTCACTGCTCAGACCAAGAACGCCTCTGCTGCTGCTTACGACCTCATGAAGAACCAGAAGTTCACTAAGGACATCGATAAGGTTCTTAAGGACGTGGCTGGCCTCCAGACGACGGGTAAGACCGTTCTCGGTGGTCGTCGCGGTAAGGCTGATGGCGGCTTCAACGAAGGTTATGCTGAAGGTGGTTCCGGTGGTATCGGTGACGGCCTTGCTGGCCTCCTTGGCGGTGGTGGCGGTGGTATCGCTACTAAGGCTAAGGGCTCCATCAAGACTCCGTCTGAACGCGATATCGACATGGGCGCCGGCGGTGGTTCCCGTTCCGCAGCGGACATCATGAAGGTCGTCCGTCAGCGTACTCCGGGTCTCCGTCACATCTATAACAAGTTCCTGAAGAAGAAACCGGGATTCCAGGGTAAGGTTACCTTGAAGTTCACGATCGCTCCGGGTGGCGAAGTTATCAGCATCTCCATTGCTTCTTCCACCACTGGTTACGGCGAATTTGATGGCGAAATCAAGAATGCCGTCAGCCGCTGGAAGTTCAGCAAGGTGAAGTCCGGTAACACGACGGTAACCATTCCGTTCACGTTCTCCGAATAATCTTTGGAAAGCTTGAAAAAAGGACCGAGCTCAGCTCGGTCTTTTTTTTACGCGTTTTTTTGTTTTTAGACCTTGGGGCGTGGTCCTAAAAAAAACCGAAAAAAATCAGCAAATTTGTTATAATCTATTGTTTTTATGGTTAAATAAAATTAACTTTATAGCAGGTTTTTCAACAGGAGTTCATATGAATTTCAAATCAGCTGCCGCAGTTGGCATGGCGTTCGGCATTTTGGGTGTCGGTTCCGCCTTTGCGACTTTTGCCCGTATCGAATCCATGGGCAAGAACACAACGTACATCATGGATGATGTGAGCATCTTCGATAACCCCGCAAACATCAATCTCTACCCGAACTACTTGATTGGTGAATTCGGCCCGTATACGCAGGACGTGGAGACGGGGAAGAACCTCGATCCTCAGCATCCGAACTTCGGCGGCATCTTCTCTGTTTCTCTCGGTGACGAGGGAAATCCTGACCCGCGCCTTTCCATCGGTGGCCTTTTCGGACGTACCTCCGAACTCGCCAAGTATCTGCCGACTCGCGTTATTGGCCTGTCTGCAAGCGATACGACTAAGGTCCCTGAAACGGTGACGAACTTCGACGGCTTCTTGGGCGGTTCGCTTTCCAACGGCGATGCCTGGGGCTTGCACATCTACATCGCTCACCAGGACGGTGGCGACGAGGCTGAGGACGGTTCCTACCAGGTGGCCAAGAATGCCTTTGCCTCCATCGTGCAGGCGGACGCAGGTTTGAACCTCCAGTTCGGCAGCAGCATCGACTTCGAGTTCAGCTTCGGCCTTGCCCGTATCCAGTACGGCCCCGAACATAAGAACTTCTTTGACGACGGTGACTTCTCCTTCCTCGCCAATTCTCGTGCGTTCTTCTCTCTCGACGCAATCGACGGCGAACTTGTCCCGGCGTTCTCCATGAACCTCATCCAGGCTCCGGGCATCGACGACAAGCATGCGCAGGTCGGCCTCGGCATCAACGTGGCTCTGGACCGCGGTTTCTTCTGGTTGGGCGGCGACTTCATCTGGAACCAGCTGAAGGCTCACGACTGGACGTTTAACTATGCGACGGGCGAAAGCCTCTACAACTCCCAGAACGATGACGATCCAAACTGGGACAAGCGCAGCGACATCGGTGGCATGATCAGCTTCGGTATCGAACGCAACATCTGGTGGGATTGGTTCGTCATCCGCGTTGGCGGTCAGAAGTCCATTCTCTACACGGAGTGCGACGTCGACTCGAAGAACACCGGCAACAACGGCATCTGCCGCGACAACGGCAACTTCTTCGCCACGAACCCGCTGGCTAACGGCACCGCGGACGACCATGTCGGCTTCGGCTTCGGCATCAACATCGAAGAAAAGCTGAAGATCGACGTGACCGTTGCTGAAGACCTCCTCTTCCGCAACCCATTCCAGGGCGAAGGCCGCATCTTCTCTAGAATTTCTGCAACTTACTCCTTCTAGTTGAAATCCTGAAAAACGGGAAACGCGCCTCGAGGGCGCGTTTCTTTTTTTATGATGGTTTGACCGCGCGCAAGATTTATATTTTTTCGCCAT
Source organism: Fibrobacter sp. (assembly GCA_017412605.1). Classification (GTDB taxonomy): domain Bacteria; phylum Fibrobacterota; class Fibrobacteria; order Fibrobacterales; family Fibrobacteraceae; genus Fibrobacter. Next base: position 171,302 of record JAFPWY010000010.1, read on the forward strand.
GAAATTTTTTGTTTTTGCAATAGCGTGCGCCTTGCTCCTGGGCTGTTCCGAGCCTACGGAACGTATCGAAACCAAGCTTGAAGCGTTCCTCCAGGACGACCTCCAGTTTAATGTCGCCGAGTTCCTGCATGGCTCGGGAGACCGTTCTGCCCTGCTCGATACTCCCTACTACCGCATCAAGGATTTTCGTTTGTTCGAAGGCGCCAAGGCCGAGATTTATTCGGCCTACGCCGAGGTGGACTTCTTTATGTACAAGGACATCAGGCTGCACGAGAAGCGCAAGTACCGCTACGATGCCCATTATCGCCACTGGGACCGCTACTTTAAGAAACTCTATTTTGGCGGGGATTCCTTGCAGTAGCGCACTCAGAGCTCTTCAAATAATTGTATTTTTCTTACATAGGATTATTTGGTTTTAACCCCTTAAAAAGGACCATAATTTTGTTCGGCTTATTCTCTTGTGATATTGGTATCGACCTCGGCACGGCGAACACTCTTGTTCATGTGGCCGGCCAGGGCATTGTCATTAACGAACCGACCGTGATTGCCGTGGACAGTAAGAACAACCGCGTCTCGGCTATCGGTTTCGAGGCCAAGAAGATGCTTGGCCGTACTCCCGGCGAAAGCCGCGCCGTGCGCCCGATGCGCGATGGCGTGATTGCCGACTTCGAATTGGTGGAGAACCTGCTGCAGACTTTCATCAAGCGCGTGCAGAAGTACCCGCTGTGGATGGTGAAACCTCGTGTGGTGGTCGGTGTTCCTTCCGGCATTACCGAGGTGGAAAAGCGCGCTGTGATTGACGCTGCACGCCAGGCCGGTGCAAAGGAAGTGCACCTGGTCCACGAACCGATGGCTGCTGCCGTGGGCATGGGCATTCCGGTTGAGGATCCCGTGGGCAACATGATTGTCGATATTGGTGGCGGAACCTCCGACATCGCTGTTATCGCCTTGAACGGCACCGTCTGCAACGCTTCCGTGCGTGTGGGCGGCGACGAGATGGACGAAGCCATCGTGCGCCACCTGCGCACCATGTACAACCTCTGCGTGGGTGAAAGCACTGCCGAACAGATCAAGATCCAGATTGGCTCCGCTAGCCCGCTCGAAGAAGAACTTTCCATGGAAGTCAAGGGCCACGACTTTATCGCCGGTGTCCCGCGCACCATGACTATCACCAGCACCGAAATCCGCTCCGCACTGGAAGAGCCGGTTACGGCCATTATCGAGGCCGTCAAGCAGGCACTCAGCATGACTCCTCCCGAGCTGTCTTCCGACATCTTGGACAAGGGTATCATCATGACGGGTGGTGCGTCTCAGCTGCGCGGTTTTGACGAACGTATCCGCAAGGAAACGGGCCTTTCCGTCAACGTGATTGACGATGCCCTCGTGTGCGTCTGCAAGGGCGCTGCCCGAATTCTCGAAGACCTCGACAAGTATCGTCCCGTCCTTATCGCCTCGTCCAACTAAGCCCTTTTTGGTTGGAGTCTGATGCGTAAGGCGTTCCGCTTTGTTTTAGACTTGTTTACCCAGAGACATGGCGTTGTCGCCTTTGTCTTCTTTATGCTGTTGGGCTTGCTCATGCGCGAAGCGCCGAACCCGGTGCGCGAGAGCATCGTGTCGTCTGTGCTCGGTTCCGTGTTCTATCCGGCCCAGGTGGCCTTGTCATCGCTCAAGGAATACCGTTCCGTTGCCGAGGAGAACGAACGCCTCAAGGAAGAGAATGCGAGGCTGCGTCAGGAACTCTACCATGCAAGCGAAGGGCTGGAAGAACTGGCTAGACTCCATACGCTGGTCCGGTTTGATGACAAGTGGGATTTCCCTATTGTTACGGCACGCGTGGTTGGGCATAATCCCGGACGTTTCCTCACGACACTTGTTGTGAACAGGGGCACCTACCACGGCATCAAGGAGAGCATGCCGGTGTTTTCTACGAAGGGACTTGTCGGCAAGGTGACCAAGGCATCGTTCGCCCATTCCAGGGTGCAGTTGCTTTCCGACCCGAACCTTAAGTTATCTGTAATGGAACGTAGGACCCGCGTAGTGGGCTTCCTCGAAAGCGCCGACGGGCATATGCTTTCGGCTATGGTGCCGACGCATGCCGGTGTCAAGGAGGGCGATACGCTGATTACCTCCGGCTTGGGCGGTATATTCCCGAAGGGCATTCCCGTGGGTCTTGTGAAGGAAGTTCGCAGGGCCGACCTTGACGTGATGCGCAAGCTTGATGTTACGCCGTTCCAGGATATCACCACGCTCGAGGAAGTGTTCATCATGCAGAAGGACCCGGAATGGGTCATTCAGGAGTTGCTGGATGAGTAAGTGGCTGAAGGCGTTCGTGCTCTTTTTGCTGAGCTTTGTCCTGCAGACGACCGTTGCGGACTGGATCAGCATGTTCGGCGTGGCTCCGGACTTCGTCATCATTTTCGTAGTGGCTGTCGCCATCAAGCGCGGCCCGGCTTCGGGATGCTTCTGGGGATTCCTCGCGGGTTTCGCGCAGGATGTCTATGCGCCGGTGGAATGGCTCGGCGCGCATGCTATATCGATGACTTTGATTGGATTCCTCGTCGGTCAGCTCGAGGAACGTTTCCTTACGCTCAACTTCCCGACGAAAGTCGGTGTGCTCGGGCTCGCCTTTTTCGTGTGCGACATGGCGTACTTCTTCTTTACCGGGCTGGAAGGGGAGGCCGTGACGAACCTTTTCTTCAAGGAAACGCTGCCGGAATGCGGGTACACGCTATTTGTCGGGGCCTTGGTGTTCTACTTGAGTATGGGGAAGCCGGCAAAGCATGCTAAATGACAATCAAGACAACGAGGCCGTACAAAGCAGGAACTGGCATATTGTCGTGTTCCTGGCTGGCGTAGGTCTGCTGTTCCTGGTGCTGGTCATCAGGCTCTACTCGTTGCAGTTTACCCATTACGAGGAAAACCTCCAGCGTTCCGAGAATAACCGCTTGCGCAAGGTGGTGCTTACTGCCGAGCGCGGATACATCTACGACCGCAACGGCAACGTGCTCGTGCGCAACAGGCCTTCGTACCAGATTGCCATCCAGGCGATGAGCCTTCCCAAGAAAAAAGAAGACCGCAAGGCCATTTTCAATAGGCTCCTGCAGATCAAGGACAAGGACGGCGAGTTCCTTTTCGACTCCCTTTCCCTGGATACGGCGTTCCAGCGCGTCAACTGGATCAAGACACGTCCCATCCGCATTTTGGAAGATGCGACCGCGGAACAGGTGTCCATCATCGAAGAGCATTCCTCCGAGCTGCCGGGTGTCATCACGCAGATCGAGTCCCGACGCGAGTATCCTTACGGTACGCTGGCGTCGCATGTTCTGGGCTATACGAGCGAAATTTCCGAAGAACAGCTGAAACAGCCGGAATACGAGAACTATTCCTTGGGTGACCGTATTGGCCAGAAAGGGCTTGAGCAGGGCTACGACCAGGAATTCCGTGGCAAGAACGGCCTGAAACTGGTCGAGGTGAACGCGTCCGGTCGCGAGGTGGGCCAGGTGCGCGGTGTGGAAACACAGGCCCCGATTACGGGTCTGCAACTGATTTCTACCATCGACTTGAGATTGCAGAAGGTGGCGGAGGAGGCTATCCCCGACTCGGTAAAGGGCGCTCTTGTGGCCATTGACCCGCGTAATGGTGAAATCCTTGCGATGGTGAGCTCGCCGAGGCTTGACCCGAACATTTTCTCCCTGAAAAAGCGCGACCGCAACAAGGGCTGGGCCCAGGTGGCGCTCGATTCCATGCGCCCTTTGACGAACCGTGCCATTTCGGGAACCTATACGCCGGCATCGGTGTTCAAGCTCGTCACGGCGGGTGCAGGGCTTGAATATGGCGTACTCTCCGAAAGCAAGTATTATCCGAAATCCTGTACGGGGGGCTACCAGTATGGCGCCCGCTACCAGAAGTGCTGGGGCGTGCATGGCAACCTGAACGTGGTGCATGCGCTGCGCCTCTCCTGCGACGTGTTCTTCTACCAGGCGGGTCTCGATATCGATATGGCGCGCATCAACGAGTTCGGCAGGCGTTTCGGCCTAGGCGAGAAGCCGCTCGGTGTGGACATCCCCGGCGAAAAGGGCGGATGGCTCCCGGATTCCACTTCCTTCAACGCGAAGAACAAGCGCCTCGGCTGGCGCTGGGCTCGCGGCCTCATTCTGAACCTCGCCATTGGCCAGGGCGAACTGGTGACTCCGCTGCAGCAGGCTGTGCTTATCGGCTCCCTTGCAACGAACAAAGGGGTGTACCAGCCGCACTTCATGAAGGAACTCCGTGACGAGAACGGCACGCTGGTGCGCCGTTACGAACCGAAGATCATCCGTTCGGGCCGCATGAAGCCCGAGACGCATCGCATCTTGATGAACGCCCTCGATTCCGTGGTGAACCATCCGGGCGGCACGGGCAAGCGCGGCGCTGTGCCCGGCATCCGTGTCGGTGGCAAGACGGGATCGGGCGAATGGAAGAAGGGCGAGAAGACGCACGCCTGGTTTGCGGCGGTGGCCCCGCTTAGCGACCCGCAGATTGCTGTCGCCGTGATTCTCGAGGCGGCGGGTGGCGGTGGCGCGAAGGCCGCTCCGGTGGCCCGCAAGGTCCTTATGGCGTATTTCGGTATCGAGGAGGAGGAAACCAAGAAATGAGCTCGGGACGCTTCCTAGACAAGTCGCTCAAGTACGACTGGCTGTTCTTGGGCATCACGTTTGCGCTGATGTCCGTCGGCGTCTGTTTGGTGTATTCCGCGACGACCGGCGAGGATATCCCCATGTACGATACCTTCTGGTTTAAGCAGATCGTCTACTTTTTCGGCGGCAGCCTCCTTGCGGCCGGCATCGTATTCGTGAAGATTGACTGGCTCAAGAATATCGCTTTCCCTATCTATATCGTGTCGCTTGTGCTGCTGTGCATTGTGCTCTTTTTGGCGGGCGACGTGGTGAAGGGCGCCGGGCGATGGATAGACCTGGGTATCTTCAAGCTGCAACCGTCGGAATTTGCAAAGATTGCGTACCTGCTCACTATTTCGTTCTGGCTTTCCAAGCATCCCGTTAGTTTATTCAAACTGAAGACTTTTGCCGTTCCGGCCCTGCTGTTCATCGTGCCCTTTGCGCTGGTGCTCAAGCAGCCGGACCTGAGTACGGCGCTCGTGTTTATCGCAATGACGCTGGTGGCCTTCTTCTTTGCGGGGCTTTCTCTCACGGACCTGTTCCTCGTGGTAAGCCCGGTGTTCTCGGTGCTACTCTCGCATTCGCAGTCCATCCTTTTCCAGGTGCTGTGGGGCGCCTTCATCTGCCTCGTTGTCTTCGCCGTGTTCCGCAGGCGCTTGCCCAAGGCCCTGATGGCGGCCATCCTCGTGGTGAACATCCTTTCGGGCTATGCGAGCTCCATGGCGTGGAACATGCTCGAACCGCACCAGCAGAAGCGCGTGAACACGTTCCTCGACCCGATGAGCGACCCGCTGGGCGACGGCTACCAGGTGCTGCAGTCCATCACGGCTATCGGTTCCGGCGGCGCAGTGGGGAAGGGCTTCGGCAACGGTTCGCAGACCAACCTCGCATTCTTGCCCGAAGAACACACGGACTTCATCTTCAGCGTGCTGGGCGAGCAGTTCGGGTTCTTCGGCTGTACGTTCGTGCTGCTGCTCTTTGCGCTGTTCCTCTGGCGGGCAACGGGCATCTGCAAGATGTCATCCGACCCGTTCGTGACGCTTGTGACGATGGGCGCGTCGACAATAATCCTGTTCCACGTGGTGGTGAACATAGCCATGACTGTGGGACTCATGCCGGTTACGGGTCTTCCGCTGCCGTTTATCTCGTACGGTGGCTCTTTCGCGCTCACCTGCATGGTCCTGGTCGGCTTCCTCGTGAACATGAGGCTGCACGGCCGCCAGTAGACAGCAGTTCCGACCGCAATCCCCGTTCTTTTGAAAAAGGCGCGCGTCCGCCTTTTTTTTGTTTTGGGGTGGACAAAAACCCGTGCTGGAACGTCTATAGTTCCAGGAGGTCTATCATGGGTGTCTTAAGGACCATAGAGAATTTTGTTTTTGGCATGGATTGCCTCGGCTGCGGCAGGAGCTCGGAAGCGCTGGACCCGTGGCTTTGCCCGGACTGCGTGCGCCGGCTGAAGCACGAGTCAAGCGGGATGAGTTTCCCTGCTCCCGACGTGTTCTGCCTTTACCCGATGGATTCGCTGACCCGTAGGCTAGTCCATTCGCTCAAGTACAAGTCGATTCCCGGGATGGCTCGGTTCCTGGTGCGCCACTCGTCGGCGATGCCGGGAGGTGAAATCTACCAGACTGTGGATGCTTTCCCGCGTCCGTTCTTCTTTGTGCCTGTTCCGCTGCACAGGGCTCGCTATAGGGAGAGGGGCTACAACCAGGCCGAGATGATTGCGAGGGCTTTGGCCGAACTCTACGGGGGCCGTGTGTGCCGCTGGCTTCGGCGGCGGACTTTCAGGGTGTCGCAGACCAAGCTTTCGCGCGCTCAGCGGGAAATCAACGTGGCGGGCGCATTCGAAAGCGTCCTGCCCGCGAAGTTGCCGCGGCGTGGGACGGTCTTCGTGGTAGACGACGTGTTCACCACGGGGGCGACCACGTTCTCCTGTCTGGGGGCGCTCGGGCGGGATTTCCCGTTGCCCGTCAAGGTCTTTACGCTGCTTTACGACCAGCCGGTCTCGGCGTCGGCCGACTACGCAGCGGACGTACAGGCGTTCTACGGCGTCTAGTGGGCGTTCTGCAGATTGGTCCTGAAACAGAAAAGGGCCGGCATGGCCGGTCCTTTTCTAGCGGAGGAAGAGGGACTCGAACCCCCAAGCCTTACGGCGGCGGTTTTCAAGACCGCTGACTTACCAATTAGCCTATTCCTCCAGGCGGAGTGTAAGGTAAAAAAGTTTACCATCTGTGTCAACAAGTAAACCCTTTTGCCGAAAGTTTTATACTTTTATGGTGATGGTGCCAGAAGAGAGCAAAATGGTAAAGGACGAATCGCAGAGAATTCTTCATCTGCTTTTCGAGTATATGCCCAAGATTGCGGAAGAGCGCAAGGTGGATAGCCTCCTCGTGCTCATGAACGACTTGGGCCGTTCCATCGTATGCGCAGACCGCTGCTCCCTGTGGCTTCTGGATAAGCAGAAGAAGGAATTGTGGACCAAGGTCGCTCATGGAGTCGATGAACTCCGCATTCCGATGGAAGCTGGCTTTGCCGGGCATTCTCTGGTCACTGGCGAATCTCTGCGTGTAGAAGACGCATACCTCGACGATCGGTTCGACCGCCGTAGCGACGAGAAGACGCACTACCACACGAAGTCCGTGCTGGCGGTTCCCCTCAAGAATTCTATCGGGAAGGTCATGGGTGTGTACCAGGCCATCAACAAGAAGGGTGAACCGGGCTACTTCACGCAGGAAGACCTCGAAAACCTTTCGCTTATCGCCGTGTATTCCGCTAAGACCGTGGAATCCACGATGCTCAACGCTGAACTGGAGGCGACCCAGAGGGATATCATCCATATCCTGGGCGATGCTTCCGAGTACCGCAGCCAGGAGACGGGCGACCACATCCAGCGTGTTGCCGAGGTCTCGTACAATTTGGCCAAGTTCCTTGGACTTTCTGAATCCTATTGCGAGAAGATCCGCCTGGCGGCTCCGCTGCACGACTTGGGCAAGATTGGCATCCCGGATGCCGTGCTCAACAAGCCTGGCCGCCTGAACACGACGGAATTTGCCGTCATGAAGACGCATTCCGTTATCGGGCGCGAGATGCTGCGTGCTTCCAAGCGCAAGTTGCTCCGCTTTGCCGCCGAGATTGCCGGAAGCCACCACGAACGCTGGGACGGCACGGGCTATCCCGATGGGCTGAAGGGCGAGGATATCCCGCTTTCCGGCCGTATCTGCGCCGTAGCCGACGTGCTGGACGCTCTGTCCTGCCCCCGCTGTTACAAGGAAGCCTGGCCCGAAGAAGACGTCCGCGCCGAGTTCATCAAGCAGCGCGGAACGCAGTTCCAACCGGAACTGGTGGATGTCCTTCTGGACAATTGGGAACTTTTCTATTCCGGATACCGCAACAGGCGTATCTAGGCGCCGTGGGCGCCTTTTTCCCATACAAAAAGGCCCTTTCCCGGGACAATCGCAAATACGTAAATTTTGGGTAAAAAAAAGCCTCCGAAACCGGAGGCTTTTCGTGGTCCCGGGCGGAATTGAACCGCCGACACGTGGATTTTCAGTCCACTGCTCTACCAACTGAGCTACAGAACCATTTTGGTAGACCAAATTTAGCAAAAATGTGTTCCTTGTCAAGGTGTAAAGAAGATATTACCAATGTTTTTTCATTTTTTCTTCATTTTCTACTAGATTTAGTAGTGGATGATATGAATTGGGCTGTTTCTGCACGGTAACGTGCGGAATGGTTTCTTTGTTTTATAGGCGGGTATCGTGCGTTACTTTAAAATGATTCGAAATCTGATGGCAGTTGGGGTGTCGGTGTGCGGTCTCATTGCATGTGGCAATGGAGACAATTCCACGATGGAAGTTGATCCGATCGCAGATGGGTCTTCGTCCAGTGTTTTGCTGGATGTTCCTTCGATAACATCCACTTCTGTGGTTGTTGATCCGCAAACCGGTGAGGAAGTGCATGTTACCGACACTTTGGATCCGGAAATTGTTGCCCGCATCAAGGACATTAACGAAGCGGGCGATACCATATGGCAGTATGATACCGTATTTGTTCCTAGGGACACGCTTGTGCGCTGGGTGGGCAATTCCGCATTGCGTATAACGGAAGTTGTTTCCATCAACCTGGATTGGCTTGATGAAGATGGTGACGATCCGGCTTGGGTCGAAATCTATAACGCAGGTGACTCCGTCGCCGACTTGAACGGCTATTACCTTGTTGAAAGTCTGGACAAGACGCGCAAGTGGGCCTTCGGCAACGAAATCATCCGTCCGAAATCCTTCCGCAACGTGTTTATTTCCAAGAAGAACATTCCGAAGGCTTCCGAGGCCAAGGATGTCGATAATCGCCATTACCGTACGCATACCAACTGGAGACTCGACAAGAATGGCGGTACCATCTACTTGATCGACAAGTTCTACGGTGTCCGTGACACAGTGCAGTTCCCTGTGCTTGAACCGGGCATGAGCTGGGGCCGTGTCGATGGCGGTGGCTGGAGGTACATGGAAAAGCCGACTCCTGAGGCTCCGAATACCGAAGCCGAAGCATATCAGGGTGTTGTGCCCAAGTTCAATTTCGGTTCGGCAGGTGCCGGCTTCTACAATTCTCCGGTCACGCTGAAGAAGCCGAACGTGTCTGATGGAACCAAGATTCGCTGCACCAAGGATGGTTCGTTGCCGAACGAAAGCTCCGAGGAATTCAAGAGCGACATGACCATTGACCATAGCATGGTGTTGCGCTGCGCTGCTTACAAGGATGGCTTCCTGACGAAGGATGTTGTCACCAACACTTACTTTATCAATGAACAGGTCAAGATGCCGGTGGTGGCTGTGACTGTGGACTCTGTTTTCTTCAGGGAAAACTACGTCAAGTGCGATGCCTCTGATCCCGATGAATGTCCGAAAGGCATGTATGCCGATGTGGAACGTCCTGTCCACGTGGAATATTTCGAGAAGGGCAGCGATTCTAAGGAAAAGGCCTGGGAAATAGATGCTGGCATCTCGCTCATGGGTAACTGGAGCCGTGTCAAGGACAAGAAGTCCGTTGCCATTGTGATGCGTGAAAAGTACCAGAATGGGCGCATCAACTACCCGCTGTTCCCGACAAACCCGAATGTCACAAAATACAAGGCTTTCAATCTCCGCAACAACGGTAACCGCTTCGTGAGCGACTACATTGAAGACGCTATGGGCGGTGAAATCTTGAACGGCAGCGGTGTGGATTACCAGCACAGCCGTCAAGTGGTTGTGTTCTACAATGGTCGTTACTACGGTATCCACGACATGCGAGAACGCTTCAACGAAAGCTATATCGAATCTAACTACGGCATCGACAGCAAGTCCGTTGATATGGTGAAGCACCTGAACGATAGCTTGCATGCCAATGGCGGTTCCACGGATGGTTACGAGCAGATGCTCAAGTTTATCGGCTCGAACGATTTCTCTGGTGAAAATAACGCCAACTACGAAGAAGCGAAGAAGTTGATCGATGTGGGTAATTTCGCCGACTACATGGCGGCCGAAATCTACATCCACAACGGTGACTGGCCGAACAACAACGTCCGTGCCTGGCGCAGTCCCGAGCAGCCTTGGAAGTTCATGGTCTACGACTTGGACCATGGTTTTGGTTGGCAGTGGGGCGTGAACGATGGTGAATTTACGGATGGCACAAATATGTTCAGCTGGATTAAGAAGGGTGGTGGCAATAAACCCTGCAAGGAAACAGGTTGCTTTGCCAACCTGTACATCCAGCTTATCAAGAACCCCGATTTCAAGCGCCTGTTCATCAACCGCAGCTGCGCCATGTGGAAGGGCTACCTGAACGGCGATAGGGTTTCGAAGGTCGTCAACGATATGGCCGCTACCATACCGGAAGCCGAGAAGGACAGGGACCTCGAAAAATTCAAGCAGAACGAAATGTACTATCCGGGCGGTTTCGACTGGAAGGGTGATCGTCTGAAGGAATGGGCAAGATCTCGCGATGGTGAAGTCGTCAGCCTCTACAAGGGCGAATTCTTTGAAGGTGATGAAAATGCCAAACTTGTGACGGTCAAGATTAAAGCCGATGGTGATGGCACGGTGCTCATGGAAGGCATGAATCTGCCTGGAACGACTGCTCCGACCAATTTCGAAGGTAAGTTCTTCAACGGAATGCAGATGGAACTGACTGCCGTGGCGACGAACGGTGCTGTGTTCAAGAGCTGGTCGGGTTGCGAAGCCGTAGAAGGCAAGCCGGAAACCTGCATTGCAACGGTTACGGATGGTTTGTCGATTACAGCTAACTTCAAGTAAGATTGCAGTTGAACCGAAAATTTACGCGCGGGCTTTTAAGTCCGCGCTTTTCTTTTTTGCATGCGGCCTGTGCTAGGTATATTTCTAAATTTGTGGCATGAAAAGTCCCGTACGCAAGATGTTCGACGATATTGCCAACCGCTATGATTTCTTGAATCATGCACTGAGTTGCTGTCAGGACATTCTGTGGCGCCGGAGCTGCTGCCGTGAATTGAGGCGTATGAAGCCGGGCAAGCGCCTGCTGGATTTGTGTGGCGGTACGGGCGACTTTGCGGCGACCTACGAAAAGTTTAACGGTGTACAGGATGTCGCCATTCTGGGCGATTTTTCGTATGGCATGCTGAAGGGGGCCGCAGGCAAGAAGACGTCGGCTGTTCCTGTGCAGCTCGACGCAATGAAGATGCCCTTTGCCGACGGTTCGTTCGACGTGATCCTGAACGGGTTCGGGATGCGCAACCTTCCGGATGCGGAAGGGGGGCTGAAGGAATCGGCCCGAGTGCTTGCCGAGGGCGGGTTCCTCCAGGTGCTCGAATTCTTCTCGCCGCGCGGGGTGTTCAACAAGTTCTTTTACAAGAAGCTCGCTCCGCTGTTCATCCCGGTGCTCGGTGCGTTTTTCAGCAAGCGCGATGCGTATGAGTACCTGGTGAATTCGATTCTCCGTTTTTTGCCTGTGGCGGATTTTGTTGCCTTGGCCGAGAAGAACGGCTTCGAGCTTGTGCATGTGAAACCCTGCTTTTTCGGGGTGGCGTTCCGCGTGCTGTTGCGCCGCAAGCCTAACGTTGTGGCGGGAGGTGAAGCATGAGCCGCTATATTCTCGGGGTGACGGGTGCGAGTGGAGCGATTTATGCCACGCGCACGGCGATGCACTTGAAGCGCCTCGGGCATGATGTCTCGCTGATTGTGACGGCACCGGGCCGTGAAGTCGTGGAATACGAAGGACAGAAGGCGCTTTTTGATTATGCCGACAGCGTGTTCAATGTAGACGATTTCTTTGCGGAATGCGCGAGCGGTTCTGCCGACTATGCGGGTATGGCCGTTGTGCCGTGTTCCATGGGAACGCTTGGCCGCATTGCTGCGGGAACGTCCGACAATTTGCTGGTACGCAGTGCGGACGTTTGCCTCAAGGAACGCCGCCCGCTGGTAATCGTGCCCCGCGAGATGCCGTACAACCTGATCCATATTGAGAACATGGAGCGCGTGACCCGTGCCGGTGCCGTGGTGATTCCCGCTTCGCCGCAGTTCTACAGTAAGCCCGCCACTATCGAAGACCTCGTGGATACCGTCGTCGCGAAAATCCTGAAACACCTGGGTGCGGGTTCGGCTGTGGACTGTGCCGGAATCGTCAAACCGTGGGGAGACCCAAAAAAGACTTGATTATGTTGAAGAAGATTCTCGAATTCGGCCATCTTGTTCGCTTCAGCCACTCGCTGTTCGCGATGCCTTTCGCCCTCGGTTCCATGTGGGTCGCGGCAAACGGTTTCCGCGGCATGGAGGTTGCTGCGGCTGCCAAGATGATTGCCCTGATCGTGGGCTGCATGGTGACCGCCCGTAACAGCGCGATGACCTTCAACCGCATCGCCGATGCCGATATCGACGCGAAGAACCCGCGCACGGCAAAGCGCCACCTGCCTGCGGGCCGCCTGAGCCGCCGCTCCGTATACGCATTCCTCGCCGTGAACGGAGTGCTTTTCGTTGCCTTCGCCTTTTTGCTGCAGCCCCTCGCGGGCGCCCTCGCGCTTCCCGTGTGGCTTCTGCTGCTCTCGTATTCGTACTGGAAGCGCTTCTCGTGGCTCTGCCACTGGTTCCTCGGCTTCGCCATCGGAATGAGCCCGCTCGGCGCCTGGATCGCCATCCGTGGCGAGTTTGCCGTGTTCCCGATATTCCTGCTCGTGATTCTCATGCTCTGGATGGGCGGTTTCGACATCATCTATGCGACGCAGGACGAAGAAATCGACCGTGCGATGGGATTGCATTCGGTGCCCGCCCGTTTCGGCCGCAAGCGTGCTTTGCAAATTGCGTTTTGGAGCCACATCGCCATGCTTGTGCTCTGCGTGGCCTTTGGCCTTTTCTGGGGCATGGGTGCCCCTTGGTGGGCGGTGACGGCCCTGATGGCTGCTGCCGTCCTCTACATTCACTTGTTCCGCAAGTCCGATGACCTGGACGCTATGAACCGGGACTTTTTCCTGGCGAACGTCGCCATCAGCGTGCTCGTGATGGCGGGACTCATCGTGTGGATTTGCATGGGAGGCGACGTCAATGCCCTTTATTAAAAAGCCCTTTACCACCGAAGACAAGATCAAGATGTTCGAACGCATGGGCTCCACTGCCGCCGTCATCGCGCTCGTGCTGGTTGTCCTTATCGAGACGGGCCTTGCTGGCGAAAACAGGGAAGCCGCCGATACGGCTCTCACAGCGATGATCGTGGTGCTTGCCGTCTCGCTTGTCGGCAGCATGTTCTTCAAACGGAAAAAATAATCCCTAGATTTCCAGGTCTGCGCTGTAGACGGTCTGTATCTCGCCGTCGTCGCATTCGAATTTCAGGCTGCCGTCTTCCTGCATGTCGAGAATCTTGCCGTGCTTGCGGACGGGCTGCCCGCTCATGTCCAGCTCGATAATCGTGCCCGGGGCCCCGATGAACTTGTCCATCTTGCGCCAGGCGCTAACCCACGGGGCGATGCCGAAAGCCGTGAACTGCTTCACTGCGCGTTCCAGGCTCCCGATGAGTGCCTTCAGTAATCTTTCCCTGTCCACTTCGAATCCGAGAATCGCCTTGAGCGTCGTGACTTCGCGGTTGAGTTCCGCATAGTCTTCCGGGTCGCTGTTCACGTTGATGCCAACACCCATGGACAGTGCCGGGACGGTCTTGCCGTGCGAGTTGCTGACCGTGCTGGCCGGGATATAGACAATCTCGGAAAGGATTCCGCAGAACTTGCTCCTGCCGTAAAGGATGTCGTTGGGCCACTTGACGGTAATCTTTGTGCCGTCGCTTGCGGGGCTCTCCTGCATCCCGGTGAAAACCTCGGCGAACGTGAGTGCCGCCACCTGGGTAATCTGTGCGAATCGCTTCGCGGGAATGCCCTCGAGCGGGATGAGGATGTTGAAGTAGAGGTTTTTGCCGACGGGCGAACTCCACGTGCGCTCGTGGCGGCCGCGTCCTGCGCTCTGCGAGTCCGCGACAAAGAGGGTGCCTGGCGGAATAAGCCCTTCACGGGCCTGTTCCTTCATGAGCGTGTGCGTGCTGCCGATATTGTCGAAAAGTCTAGCCGGTGCGCTGTCGAAGCCGAATACTTGCCAATCGTGGAACTTGTGCGATTCCATCTGCGGCATTGGCTAGTCGTCGTCCTTGCGCTCGTCCTCGAGCATCTTCAGGGCTTCTTCGGGGAAGATATTGAAGTATTCGCGCTTCTTGTCCTCGAAAAGCTGCAGCAGGCGTTCCTGCTCGAACTGCTCGCGGTCGATATTCTGCATGAAGAACTCGTCGCGGGCGAAGTCGCGCGTGGTCATCAGCTTCTTGATGTCCTCGGAGAGGTCCACCTCGTCCCACAGGATGTAGTAGGACTGAACGTCCAGGCTGCCGAAAATGTCGACGTTCAGCATCACGGAGTTGCTCTTGCTGGAATCGACGAGCTCGACCCTGGTTTCGCGCTTCTCGGGACGGAAGACGTCCACGTCGTTGACCTTCTTGTTCAGGTCCTGGGCCGCAGCGGGCAAAGCCAGGATGGCGCAGAGGGCCAAAACGCCAAAAACGCACCGGCTAATTGCCCGGTGCTCGAAATGCTTATGGTAACCCCAGCGTCTCATACACATACAATATAATTTTTACATGGGCGTGTAAGTAGGGAAAATTTCCAGATTTCGCACAAATTTCAAAACCTGTGAGTAAAAATACGGGTTTTTGAAGAAATTTGGGCGAAAAACGGGTCTGGTGACCCTTTTACGGGGCGAGCGGCATCCAGGGCTTTACGGTATCGATGGACTTGAGCAGTCCCTGCCGGTTGCGACGGATGGCAGCGGCGGCGATCATCGCTCCGTTGTCTGTGCTGAGGCTTCTGTCGGGGATGCAAAAACGGATGCCATGCCTGCCGCAGTAGTCCTGCAGGCGTGTGCGCAGCCACGCGTTCGCGCTCACGCCGCCACCGACGACGAGCGTCTTCATCTTGGTCAATTTCAAGGCGTTGATGGTCTTCGAAACGAGACTATCGACGATGGCGTCTTCAAGCGAAGCGCAGATGTCGCCGAGGTGCCCCTTGATGAAGTCGTGTTCGTGGGTTTCCGTGTAGCGGAGCACGGCCGTCTTGAGACCGCTGAAAGAGAATTCGCAGTTGTTGTGGATGTGCAGGGCTCGCGGGAAATCCACGAACTTGCGGTTGTGCCCTTGGGCGAGCTTGCTGATGGTCGCTCCCGCGGGGTACTTGAGGCCGATGAGCTTGCCGCACTTGTCGAAGGCTTCGCCGGCGGCGTCGTCGCGGGTGCGACCGATGCTCGTGTACTTGAAGCCGGGTTCTTCCAGGATGAGTTCCGTGTGCCCGCCCGAGACCGTGAGCGTGAGGAAGGGCGGCTCGATGTCGGGGTTGCTGAGCCATGCGGCGGCGAGGTGGCCTTCAAGGTGGTTCATGCCGTATGCCGGGATGCCCAGGTCGCGGGAAAGCCCCTTGGCGAAGCTTGCGCCGACGAGCAGTGGTCCCATGAGCCCGGGGCCCGTGGTGTAGGCGATGGCGTCGATATCCTTGAGCGAAATACCCGCCTCTTTGACGGCAGCTTCAGCGATGGGCGCAATCTTTTGCAGGTGGGCCCTTGCCGCGATTTCGGGGACGACGCCCCCGTAGAGCGCATGCTCGTCTATTTGGCTGTAGAGCGGGTTCGATAGCACCTGGAGCGGTTCATCTTGCAGTACGGCGCAGGCGGTCTCGTCGCAGCTGGATTCAATACCAAGCCAGAGCACTATTTGCCCTCCTCTTCAAGGTCGTCCATCGTGAACACGGTGGGCTTGGCCGGTGCCTGCGTGGAATCAGTCTCCGTTTCGGTGGTGGGCTGCGGAATCTTCCGCTGCAGGCGCACCTTGTCGGGCTTGATCTGGATGCCCTTGATGCTCAGGTCGGTGTTGATGTTCTTGTCGATCATCAATCGAACAGTGGGCGGCAGGCTGTCTACGTCTTCGATAGCGAAGCGGTTGATTTCCACGAACAGGTCGAGCGCTTCAGCCTTCAGCGTGTCCAAGATCTTTTCGCCACCGGTGATTTCTACCTCGACGGTGTTTGGAACGAGGCTCATTTCGTTCTTGTCGTAGCGGCCAATCAGATGGACCGGAATGCTCTTGAATACTTTGTTTGTAACCTTCTGGACGTCAATGGAAATTTCGATTGAGGAATCGTTCGGCGCGACATAGGCGGGAAGCTGGTCGAAGCGGAGCGGGACCGTGTAGCGGCCGGGCGCCTTGACGGAATCGTAGCGGATGGAATCGGTGGGCACTTCGATGATGCGCATGAGTGCGTTGCGGGCACCGGACACGTTCAGACCTTCGGGATTGAGTACCGGGTCGCTCGTGATGATGTAGCCGTTGGCCGGCCTGAACGTCACGTTGGACTTGATCGGGACGTTACGGACGATGCGCGTGTCAATGTCGAGGTCGATAAAGCTGAGCCTTTCGTCGGAGTCCACGTAATGGATGTTCGGGAAGTTCGGGGCGGAGTAGTTCTTGGAGCCGATATGCACGCGGTGGCTGCCGAGCTCGATGTCGTGCAGGTCCACGACGATGCTTGCGCCCTTGGCTTCCTGCGAACGCATGCGGATCAGGTCGAACGGCCTGCCCTCCACGGTGATGGGCATGCTCTGCGGCGGCCTCGATGCGATGGCGAGCGTTTCGGGGAGCTTCGAGAGGATGATGGGGGCTTCTATCTCGAGCTGGAAATTCTTAAGCGAGATGACATAGAACCAGAGGGCAATCCCGAAAAGGAATGCTGTAATCTTTAATGCGATGTGTTTCATGTTCGCCCCTAAATGACTCCCGTAAATTTAGTTATTATTCGCATCGTGTTAGGTCAATTAGGTTACTTAGTATCGGAATCCTTCAGGGGATGGAAGCAGCACCGTACGGTCATCCTGCCTTCCCTCGTCACGATATTCCTCTGCTCGCTGCTGTTGGCGTCGTCTTCGCTGTTCCTCGGGGGCGCCATGCGCGTCATCGATACCGAAAAGTCGCTGTATGCCATCGAGGCCTTCTTGCCCGGGCCCATTCCGGACGATTCCGTGGCGGCTGTGCGTTCCAGGCTTTTGCACATGAAGCACGTGGACAGCGTCGAGTACGTGAGCGCCGACAGTGCCCTGGCCGACTTCCGCAGGCATTTTTCGGGCGACATGCTCGACCTGGTGGATGACAATCCCATCCCGCCCTTTTTCCGCATTACCCTGGACGACAAGAGCAAGACCCCGATTGACCTTATCGAGGTCCGCAAGTCCGTTTCGCGCGATGGCGTGTTCGAGGAGGTGCAGGCTCCCGTGGACTGGGTGAACCGCATCGCCGAATGGAAGTTCAAGATGGTATTTTGGCCCGTGACGATATGCGTCCTCTTGCTCGTCACGCTTTCGCTCATCATCTGCAATTCGGTCCGGCTGTCTTTGCTTTCGCGCAAGCTGCTTGTTGAGAACATGAAGTATGCGGGCGGCAGCACCTTCTTCATCCAGTTCCCCTTCGTGCTGGAGGGCTTTGCCCAGGGGCTGCTCGGCAGCATTGCCGCGGTGGTTGTGCTCTGGATGGTGGTGGATGCCATCACGGAATCATTCCCGATAGTCGGTAGCTATGTCGACGGGTTCGGGGGAATTCTGTTCCTTGTCGTATTCGCGGTATCCTTCCTCTCGGCCTATTTCAGTTTCCATACGGTGCGCGGGTTCCTCAAGATCAAGCGCAACGAGCAGGAATAAAGACCCATGCGCCTGTTTGCCATTCTCCTGTGCCTGCTGGTCGGTCTTGTGTCTGCCGCCCCCAAGAAGACGGATGCGCAAATCAAGGAGCAGAAGCAGGCGCTCAAGAAACTCGAAAATGACCTTGCCAAGAAGCGCAAGGAACTTGCGATGCTCGAAAGCGAGGAGAAGGGCGTCATCAACACGATTTCGCTTCTAGACCAGAACCTGAACCAGACCCGAACCTACATTGCGGAACTTGCGAAAAGCGAGGCCATGGTGCAGGGGGCCGTGGTGCGGCTTGCCGCCGACATCGATTCGCTTGACCGCAAAATTGTCGAACGCAAGGAAGCCATGAAGCGCCGCATCCGCAGCCTCTACGTGAACGGCAGGCAGAGCGAGGCGCTTGTCCTGTACAATCTCCTTTCGCAGAAGGGCAACCCCGACCGCCAGGTGTACTGGGTGCACCACATCCTCAACGAGGACCGCGAACAGGTGCTGCTCCTCTCGCGCATGATGTCGGAGCGCGACGAGATGAAGAAAGCCGAACAGGACCACCTGAGCGACTTGAACAGGATGCGCAGCCGCAAGGCTCAGGAAGAGAAAGGCCTCGTGACGCAGATGAGCAGCCAGGAGAAGATGCTGTTCTCGCTGAAGGAAGACAAGAACATGCAGAAGAAGGCGCTGCAGGAATTCGAACGCAACCAGAAGACCATGCAGGCCCTCATCAAGAAACTTGAGGAAAAGCGCAAGAAGGAAATCGAAGCGGCGAAGAAGGCCGAAGAAGAGCGCAAGAGGAAGGAGAAGGCGGCCAAGGCCAAGAAGGGCAAGGGCGGCAAGCCCGAGAAGGAAGAGAAGGTCGTCAAAAAACCGCAGGTCGCCGTGACGACTCCGGTGACAGGCCCGAAATGCATGCCGCTCAAGGGCGAGATTATCAGCAACTACGGCTTGCAGGAACATCCGGTGTTGCATATCACCACGCGTAACCTCGGTGTGGAAATCCGCGGCAAGAAGGGTGCCGCCGTGCGTGCCGCTGCCGCAGGAACTGTGGCGATGGTTGCAGAGATTGACGGCCGTGGGCCTTCCGTGATTATCGAGCACGAGGGCGGAACGTATTCCGTGTACGGGCACCTCCAGAGCATCCGAGTGCAGGAAGGCAAAACGGTAAAGAATTGCGAGGAAATCGGCACCGCCGGTGACATTGCGTCTTTAAATGGAATTAAATTGTATTTCCAAGTTAGCGAGGGTACGCAGACCGTGGACCCTCTTGAATGGTTGAAACAGAAATGATTGAATATCGCTTGAACGGCCCATCGTCCCAGAACCGACAGCGCATCCGCCTCATGGCGGCGCTGCGTGAAAGCCGGTTCCCGCAGGCGATCCTTATCGACGGGCCGGTGGGCATTGGCAAGAAGGCCCTGGCGATGGAAATCGCGAAGGCCCTGCAGTGCAGTTCCGGGGAATCCAGACCCTGCGGGCATTGCTTTGGCTGCAAGATGGCTGCTGACCCGGGCAATACAGACAGCTGGGTCGTTCCCATGGAATCCAAGGAATCCTCTGCTCGGAGTGCCTCCGACGTGTCGGCGGGGAGCACAGCCAAGACGGTCCAGGATTACAAGCAGGCCTACATCGAAGAAATTGTGAAGAACCCCTACCGCATCGACGTGTTCAGCGCTGCGGCGGGCATAACGGTGGACCTCATCCGTAACATGACGGCGGGGTTCGCCCTCAAGGGCGACCGCGTTCGCACGATTATTGTCGCGGAAGCGGATCGCATGAACGATTCCGCTGCGAACGCCTTCCTCAAGACGCTTGAGGAAGTTCCGCCGGACACCTACTTCATTTTGACGACCAGCAGCCGCGAGCGTCTGTTGCAGACCATCCGCAGCCGCTGCCTTGCATTGCACCTTCTGCCGCTGACGGACGACGAGGTCCGCGAGATTGCGGTGGAGTATGCGAACGACGACTACGACGAGTCCGCCGTTACCGATGACGTGGTGGGGCTTTCTGTGGGTTCCCCCGGCAAGGCCATGTATTACGCACAGCACGCTTCCGCTTGGCTCGACCTGTCTGCGCGGTTCGTGAACCTTTCCCTTTCGGGCGATTACACCGACTTGTTCTTTGAACTGGAAGACGCGGGCATCGAGGATGCCGCCGTAGCGAACCGCTTCCTGGAAGTAGTCTCGTTCCTGCTGGCCGACATGGCCCGCAGCATGGCCGGGGCTCCGCTGCGCATTGCCGATACGACGGCCAAGGTCGATACGTCCCGTTATCCGCAGATCGACTCCAGCGCGGTCGACCTTGCCTTGGTCGACGTCCAGGAGACCATGTCGCGCATTGCGAGCCGCCGTACGTCGCCCAGGGTATGCATCCAGGCCCTTGCGGTCAAACTTTTTGAGGGGGCCAAGTGATGGAAGAACTGGTCGCCTCCACCCTGGCCCGCGAACTCAAGGTGCCGCACCTCGTGGCGCGGTTTCTCGTTTCGCGCGGGGTGAAAAACGTGGGCGACGCCTACCGGTTCCTCTACGGCAGCGACAGCGACATCGCTGACCCGATGCTCATGATGGGCATGGGGGAGGCCATCGCCTGGCTCCTGGAAGTCCAGAAGACGGGTGAAGAGATTTTCATCTTCGGCGACTACGACCTCGACGGCATGACTTCGGTCACGCTGCTCAGCAAAGCTCTCGCCGAAATCGGCATCGCCACGCAGTGGCGCCTGCCCAACCGCTTCGGCGATGGTTACGGGCTTTCCGTCAGCGCCGTCGACGAGATGTACGAGGCCGGTGCACGCAACCTAATTACGGTCGACACGGGCATCACCGCGAACGCTGAAATTGCGCATGCCAAGGAACTGGGGATGCGAGTCATGGTCATCGACCACCACCAGCCCAGCGGCGACGGACTCCCCGTCTGCGACGTGCTGCTCGACCCGCACCAGGATGGCGACGCCTACCCGAATCCCGAACTCTGTGGCGTCGGCGTTTCGTACAAGTTTGTATGTGCCCTGTTCGCAAAACTCGGCCGGCCCGTGCCGACGCGCTTCCTTGACCTGGTTGCGCTGGGGACTTTGGCCGACCTCGTGCAGATGACGCCGGAGAACAGGCGCTTCACGAAGATTGGCCTCGAGCACTTGCGCAACAGCGAATGGCCGGGATTGCAGGCCATGTACTCTTCTCTCATGAAGTCCGGCAGCAGCGTGGGCGGCATCGACGTGATGTACAAGTACGCACCGCTCCTCAATGCGCCTGGCCGCATGGAACGTCCTGATCCGGCACTCAAGTTGTTGTTGAGCGCAAGCAAGGCCGAGGCGATGACGTTGCTTTCGGAACTCAAGAACTGGAACGCCCGTCGCAAGCAGAAGGAATCCGAGATTACCGAGATGGCGCTCAAGAACGTGCGCGAACAGTACGGCGAAAAGGTTCCCGAGGTCATCGTGGTGGCGGGGGAGAACTGGCACGTGGGTGTCATCGGCATCGTCTCCGCGAAACTCGCCCAGGAATACCACAGGCCCGCGGCGGTGCTGTCGATTATCGACGGCATGGCGCACGCAAGTGCCCGCGCCGTTCCGGGTTTCAACTGGCACAAGGCGCTTTTCGACGTGCGCGATTTGTTCGAACGCTGGGGCGGCCATGCGAACGCTGCCGGCTTCTCGCTCGCCGCGACAAAGATTGACGAACTCCGGGAACGGCTGGAAGCCGCCGCCCGTGAGCAGGGCTACACCGGCGGCGGTCCCGAGGTGGACGAGGCCCACCGCTTTGATATCGAGGTGGCTCTCCGCGAACTTTCCGTGGCCCCGTCGCTGTCTCACCCGAAGGCGCACACCGTGCTCGACTATTTTGAACTGATGGAGCCGTTCGGCGGCAACTTCCCTTACCCGGTATTCCGCGCCGAGGGCGTGAAGGTGCACCGTGTGCGCGAGCTCCGCGGTGGGCACCTGCAGATGGAGCTTTCCCAGGCCGGGAGCCAGTCCTATTCCGCCATCGGGTTCGGGCTGCGCAAGAACAAGGTGCTTGTCGGCAAGAACCGTCCACTGTCCATCGTCTTCGAGCCCACGTGGAACTACTACAACGACAAGAAGACCATCCAGCTTTGCGTGAAGGCTATTGAGTAGGGGGCAGCATGCTGAAGCGCGATATTCCTGTAATTCTTTTCGCACTGGTGTTCCTGGTCATCGCTTATGGCCTCATCACCACACCCCCTCGCTACGCCCCCGTCAAGCCGCAGATGGTCATGGAGGAAGTCGAGGAGTTCGTGCCGCAGTCTTACTACAAGGGCCGTGTCGTCATGCCCGATGTCGACGACCTGTACGTGCTGGAAAACAGCGCTGGCCGTGACGTGCTCAAGCTCGGCAAGTCGTTGCAGGGCAGGGCAGCCGGACTCCACTGGCTTGCAGCGCCGCACTTCCGCACATACAACGACGACGTACTTGTCGGCCTCAAGCTGACAATCGATTCAACGGGTCACATCGATTACCCTGAAATTCTTTATTGCAATACGAACGACGACGATTTCAAGTGGAAACTCATCCACCACATCAGGACGTACTGGGTATACCCGCGCACTAAGGGCGGGATAACCGAGTTCTGGTTCCCGGTCCGCTGGCTTGCGGAATACTAGGCCCTCAGGATCTTGAGCAGGTCGGCGGCTCGCTTCTCGATAAGCACGAACGCTTCGAACATGCGTGCCTCGCGCCACTTGACCAGGTACTTCGCGCGCCATTCCTCGGCCACTTCGGCGGCCGGCTCGTGTTCCTTCTCGTTCCTGTACCAGACTTCCTTCTTGATTTCCTTGATCATGTCGCCCATTTCGGCGGCAGGCTGCAGGGAACCCTTGCAAAGGAGCAGGGCGCGCAGGTTGTCGAGCAAAATCTCGTCGGTCGGGTTCTCCGCGTCGTCGCGGGCGCAGTCCCAGATTTCACCACGATGGCGCTCGGTCCAGCCCATCAGGTGTTTCTCAGTCTTGTCGAGTTCGCCCTTGGCGAGCTTTTCTTCTACCGCCTCGCGGGGGTAGTAAATGCTGTTGGGGTAGAATTCTATCATGTTTTACTCGAAATTTTACGAAAAACCTTTTTTTAATGCCCGGGGCGGGACTTGAACCCGCACGAGGTTGCCCCCAAGGGATTTTAAGTCCCCAGTGTCTACCATTCCACCACCTGGGCAGCAGTGAGTTGCCTTGAAAATATAGCAAAATTTGTTAACTTTTATTTTATGAAAAAAACAACCTCCCTCATTTTTTCGCTGGCCGTGTGCCTTGCCTCCTTTGTTCCGGCATTCGCCGTCGACGACGGCTCGGAACCCCCTGACAACTTCACCATCCTCAAGGAAGAACTCGCGCTTATTCGTGACAGCTACCTGGTTAGCCTGAACGAGGCCATCGAGACATCTCTCGGCGAGAACACCGAGGATCTTACCCCGTGGTTCCACCTCCGCGACGAGGGCAAGGCTGCTACGTGGGCCGACCTCAGCTACGAGGTTCCCACGAGCCTCAAGTACCTCAAGGTCACCGAGATTCCCTACGGCCTGCACATCCAGGGCAAGGTCGGTCAGTACAGCGGCGATGTGAAGGTCACCGTCGTTACCCGCGACATGGACATCTTCTACGACCGCGTGTTCATGAAGGGCACGAGCGCCGACTTCAAGAACCTCGTGATCGAACTCTTCCGCAACGACCGCGTGGTGTACTACGACAATTCTACGCCTTGCAAGATGTCCGCCGTGACCTGCATTCACGAATACAAGCAGGGCACCCTGGGCCTCAAGAAGAAGAAAAAGTAAAAATCGGCCCGCCTTCCGCATAAACATCTTTTCACGAAAAAAGCCGGACGAAAGTCCGGCTTAATTCGTTTTTTCGGCAAAAAGGGGTGCCTACGATTCAATGTGGTTTGTTAATATTTCTTTACATTATATTAAGAGTAAGAAAATGTTAACATAGTCACTTGATGTACTCGTAATAATTACTTATATTAGTATTGGTAAGTAGGGTGGGGCTTGCTTCAGAAAAGCGAGCTCCCCTTCCTTGTCTATTCGAAAGTTGTCTGCGAATATTTCTTACTTTGTGATTAACAATCACTTAGGAGAAATAGGGTATGCATATGTTACATTCGAGCGAGATGAAAAAAGGTTTCACAATGGCTGAAATACTCGTGGTGTTGACCATCATGGGTATTCTTTCGGCTATGGGCATTTCTGCCATGCGCGATGCAATTGTTAATAACCGGGTCAAGGATGCCTCGTTGAACGTCGCCGCCTACCTGGAACGTGTCGCCAACGAGACGAACCGCATTTCCGACAAGGTTTGCGTAAAGAACGATGGCAAGGAACTCTATGCCGCCAAGGGCGACTGCAACGCAGCCTCGAAAAACAATAAAATCAGTTCTTACACGCTCGAAGGCCCTCTCGATTTTGATTTGACGACTAGAGGAAAAGACTGTTCAGACAACTGGCTTGCCAGTGATGACGGAGAATTCGAGCCCAGGTTCGGCTTAAGCGCAGCTCCGGTGGAAGGCTGTATTGTCATCAAGTATGGCGCTAGCAGTAAATTTGCCCGCGTACTTAAGTTGAGAACGAAAAACAATATCATTCCGCAGGTCTCTTACGACAGCGCAAAAACCTGGACGGGCCTGTAATTCTATGAAAAATCTACGGAAGAATATTTTTGGCAACCTGTCCGGTTTTGGAATCGTCGAAGTTCTTATTTCAGCTGTCGTGCTCGGCTTTCTGTATCTCGCGCTACTGCACATGCAGGTCGGCAACCGTGAATCTCTCCTGAGAATTCGTGGGCGCGATGGCGCCGTCGAGGTCGCCCAGAACATTATCGATTCCCTCAAGACCGTCGGGGTCGCCTCCATTGCGTCGTTTTCCAAGAACGACATCGTCAAGTCCTGGGACCGTGGTCCGGGTGGCAAGTCTAGCCTCACGTACCGTGCCGATGTCACCGTGGGTACCGTCAGCGAATCCGCCTCGTCCGGTTCCTAC
This sequence comes from Fibrobacter sp., assembly GCA_017412605.1. GTDB lineage: Bacteria > Fibrobacterota > Fibrobacteria > Fibrobacterales > Fibrobacteraceae > Fibrobacter. Next base: position 196,115 of record JAFPWY010000010.1, read on the forward strand.
TACGAGACCATGTCGCATGTGTATGCAAAGCAGGTGGATGTGAAGGTATCGTGGAAATTCAAGGGCTCCGAACAGTCCGTCAATGTATCAAGCGTGGTAAGATGAGAAAATCCGGCTTTACCTTGATGGAACTGATGGTCTATATCGCTATCCTCGGGATAGTGGTCATCGTTGCGGGCCAGGCTTTCAGCAACAGCACCAAGATGCGCGTGCGGACCGAGAACATGATCAAGGCCAGCGCGTCCGTTGGAGAACTGGAAGCGTTCATTCATGACGATGTTGCCCAGCTGGGCTCAAAGAGTGCTAAGGAATCCCGGGATTATGGAACCTCGGACAGCTTCTATGTTTCTCCCAAGGTATACATGGACGTGGACAATGGAGACATGTCTTCGTTCTATCTGGAAAATAGCGTTAGCTCGGGTGACCATAAGGATTCTCTGGCGTTCCGTAGAATGCGCTACGATTCGCAGGGCCATTATCTCTCGGTGGAACAGGTCTCGTGGTATCTCAAAAAGCAGACTTTGTACCGCAAGTGCACGACTCTGGATTACAATACCAGCAAACTGTCTGAACCGCCTCCGGAGTGTCCGTCTAACGGCGAGGGCGCTGTCGAAATGTTCAGCAACGTGAAGTCGTTTGACGTTGTTCCTGCGAAACCGGCTGTGCTGGCTTCGGAATACAGCAATCTGGCTAACTCTCCGCGACTTCTGCCATCGCCGAACAAGGATGACAGGGTCTTTAGGCTGATCTCCCGTTTTGACAACGGCAACGATGCGACAAAAGGCTACAAGGCGTTGAACCGTGATCCCCAGAATGGCGGGCAAAGTGTAACCCTGTTCAATTTTGCCTCGAATTACAACTATACCGACCAGAAAATGGAAACCTCGTGGAAAAACGTGAACCAGGTGTATGTTGCTTCTGGAACTAGCGATGCAACGGAGAATACCGATTCGTGGAAAACGTGTACCAAGGTTAAACTGGAAGCGCACGTCAAGTACGAATTGTCCTTCTATATTCCGTATGTCTCAGAAGATAAGAGCCGCTCTTTCTGCCCAGGGATAGACCACATGGCTGTGGGATTCCGCTATGCTAAAGATGGATCTGCTGTGGCCGACCTCAACGACTTCTCATTTTATCCACCTATAGACGGTTCCGCGAATGGAACTCGCTCGATGCAGTTCTCCTTGGATTCGACAGTTAGTGATCTTTGCCTGGCGTTCACGTTTGCAATGTATTCTCCGACGGCGTCAAATGGCCGCATTACCATTACCGACCTGAAATTGAACAAGGTGGAAGAGTCCGATTATGAATTTGACGACACCCTCGACTTGACCCAATTTGATGATAAACAAAATATTAGGGCGTTGAAATTTATGATCCGCTTTAAGGAAGGCGGCGAAGCTGGGATACTGGACTTGGTTGTCGTGACTCCCGGAAATGGCAAGAAAGTTTAAGGGGACGAAAATGAAAAAAGGTGTATCGCTAGTAACAGTCCTGCTGTTTATGATGGTTGCAACAATTGCTGCAACGGCAACGTATAAGTTGATTGGCTCGGTGGGTGGCGCCTCTGCCGCTCGTCTGAAGTTGTCGGAAGCTCGTGAAGCGGCCCAGATGGGCATAAATGCGACTCGTTCTTGGATGACTTTTAAGGGAAATGATGTGGGTGCATTGGTCAGGCAGTATTTCGAGGGCAAGAAGAAACCGATTCTCCTTAATTCTGTGCTTCCTCGCCTTTCTAACGAGAAGATGAAGGATAGCGTTTGGCTCGTTGGTGCCGATATCGATGGTTCCAACTACAGGCTTAAGATTCTTTCTGTAGGTACCTTGGCCGACAACACGTCTTACCACGAAGTTGCTGTTTTAAATGTGAACGGACTGTACCAGGTCCAGATTCCGACGAATGTTCGCTCTGTGCCCTACAACGATGCGTTCCATGGCTCTCTGACCACGGCGGATGTTATCAATGTCGATGCTGCTGTTATCAAGCGATCTCCTAATGTTTCGAATGCCGGTGGCCAGGCGCTGAATTCCATTACGTCGAGTAAGTACCTTGTTCTTGATGGAAACTTCTATGTGAACGATGCCGCCAATGTGAGAGACCTGTATGTGTCGGGCGATCTTTCCTTTGGAAACTCTTTGAATGTTAGCGGTAATTTGTATGTAGGCGGAATGGTTTATGCCACAATGTCCACAAATCCGCTGGATGTCAGAGGTACAGCCTATTTGAATGGGGGTATGAACCTTAACGAAAAGGCTAGCTATATTGCAAGTAGTGTTCAAGGCTTCCAAGGTGCGCTAGGCGGACGGTACACGTTCCATAGCAATGTGACTTGTAATGGCGATATAGAACATTTTGCGCATGATTACGGTTCCTTTGTGTTGATGGAACGAAACCTGGTGATGAACGGAAAAATCAAGTATCATGGAACGACAACGTCTGCAAACGATAATATCCGTGTCTTGCACAACGCTTTCGTTAATGGAACTGTTGCTGTTAATGGTGCTGTAAATACGAGCAAGTATGCCAGAAAGACCATGTTTGGAACTGGTCCGGACGATAAATTGCTTATCACGGGAATGAGCATGTATTCTGATGATGGTGCTCTGTGCCGGGATTCCGTGTTCCACTGCGCCACAAAGGGTGATGATGAAAACCTTGTTGTCGCTTTCAATGGTACCTATACCCAGGCTATCGAAGACCATGAGCTTGCATCTTGGGGCGCCGATCCGCTTACAAAGTATGGGGCGCTGATTAGCGAAAAGCAGACGGGTGCTTGCAACCTTGCTAAGGGCCCGCTTATGGTAAATTCCTCGGTTGCTTCTCTTGACATTGTCCATAAATCCGACAGGACGTTGGGCTGTAGTGACGATATTTGGAAAAATACCGAAGACGCCGTGTCTTTGCTGAACGAATGTTATACCAAAGCCTCCGCCCGTGGAGAACTTTATAATAAGAGCTGGCTTATTGTGGAATTCCCGGGGGCTCCGTTGTGGAAGTCCTCTCCGGGCCGCCTCCAGGGTAATTTCGTATTCATTATCAATGGTAACACGATAAGTCAGGAATGGGTGATTCCCCAGACTGGAGCCGATTCCTATGTGATGCTCTATCTCCCGAATGGATGGCCCAATACGGAAGAGGGGAACTCTTTGAGAACGGCGGACGATGCGTCTGACAACATCTATAACTATTTCATTTATAGTAAGGGAAATATTGGAAGATTCGATTCTAGGGTCGACGACCCGTTGCGCGGATCTATTTATATGGATGGCTGCGCAAGCCTCAATACGTTGAATTCGAACAATACGCTTTCTGTGCAGTTCAACGAGAATTTGGTGAATGAACTCGTCCGTGCAAACTTGATATGCGAAAATAACGGGACCGGATCCTGCTCCAACTTTGCAGGAGTTTCCTCCTTGTACGCTGTGTCTGGGTTTGATGAACCCAAGGACCCCTTCCATATCGCAACATCTCCGCAGTTGACTGTTGCCGTGGAATCCCAGTATCGCAATAATGAGCCATCTCCCGCTGTTGGTGACTTTGACCTTATCCAGAAAACGGCTGTTGTGTTGCCCCGCATTATTTATTTGACCAGGGATGCCGTGGGTACATTGAGCGATTACTATAACGTTGTTGCGCTGAACGGTTCTCGCCAGCGTAGAGAGATAAATAAAATGACATGTCCGTCGCAGATTCGTACGGCCGCTAAGTTGTCTTCCGATACGGATTTGATCGATGAAGGTGTGTATCTGTGTTCTTATTCGGAAACGGAAACCAACGACGTTATTCCGGTGTTTGTCGTTGTGCATGGCCTCCAGAATGCCCAGCCCGACATTAAGTTCGACCAGCCGGATAAAGCTATTGCAGCGGGTTCTACTGTCAAGGTTTACCTGAGAGCGACGGATGAAAGCGACCGCGTCAAGATTCTCATATCGGCCCCGATAGCTAAGCCTTTTGGCTGGGACTACACTCCGAATGAAAGGCTCCAGTACGAAGGCGAATCCGATGGCCGCGTACTTTATAGTCTCGAAACGTCCACCACGTTGGGATCGGATATCGAAGTGTTCACTGTGTCGACTGAAGAACATGCGGCACTTTCTGATATTACGTTCCAGTTGGAATCGCCTTGCACAAATTGCAATATCGGTCAGCCCGATGTTTCCCGAATCTACATTTCGAACAGGGTGTATGTCGAGCGCACTGATTTCGGCTCGTCTTTGTGCAGTCAGGGCGGCAATGCCTACAAGTTCATGCAGGCATATGGCGTGGCATGTAACGAAGTCGTGACGTGGCCGTCCTGCGAAGTCTTCCTGGACGACGATGATGTCTGGGTTACGGCGGATGGCTTGGGCTGTTCTGTTGAAGATCCCAATAACAGGTGGCGCTGCGCTACGGGCGGTAATACGGTTCGCTTGAAGGAAGCGGCATCGATCGATAACAAGTGTAAGGCTTTCATTCCGGATTCACAGTTGGTCTTGTCCTCGGCAAATCGCGAGTATAAGCTGCCTGCAGTTGTGAAGCGCAAGCCGGTTATGCTCAATGTGCGATTCCATGGGGATTCGAGAGAGACCGGTGTCAACATCGAGGTGAAACGCCCGAATTGGACATCTTCTGCCGATACGGTGTGCTATGAAGATTGCGATTATAGGCTGTTTGCTGGTGACACCGTTTTCTTGCTTCGTACGCTTGCAGGTTACGGAAAATTCTCTTATTGGGCCTGTAAGGGTGAGGACTGCCCGTATAAGGATAAGCCGATTATCAACTCGGATACCTTGAAAATGACGTTGAGCGGGTTGTCCGATGATACCGTGGCTATCCACTTCAACGAGAAGGATAGGCATTGCTTCTACGCCGACTTCTCGGAAACCGAAATATGGTGCAATAGCGCTAACAAGGATGACTGTATCGACAAGTGCAAGAGCGGTACTCATTGCTCGATTGGTGGCGGAAATTACAAGAATGCGGATTGGCTCATGGTCTATTCCAACGATGGTAATAGTTTTGTTAAGCCCGCATTGAACAACGGCTATATATCGCCGCCGAATGGCTTTGGCTATTTCAAAACATTGATATTTGGTATTGAATTCCAGACGGGAGAGCCGACACTTGTCCTGAATACGGCCTTGGCGGGCTATAACGGCAAGTACACGTCGATGATCAGGATTCCCTCGATTCTGTCCAATACGCTTGACAATATTCGCAACAGGCCGATTGATGATGGTCTAGTCTTTAGATCTAATGCTTCCGGTACGGAATACTACCTACTGAGTATTATTACCCATGCTGCGGCGGCTTATGCAAGGCTTTGCTATGTGACTGGCCGCGATAGCGATAACAAACGGTGCCAGGAATCTGCATTCCGTCGTGGATTGTTCGACAACCAGCTTGCGGCCCTGACTATGTTGTCCTATGCCTCTATCAACTTGGATATCGAGGGCCCGGATATCGTGGCGACACTCAGCTATAACACGGGTGGAGCGGACTGGGGCTCTGCAGTAGCTACGTTCGACTTGACAGAAAAGTTTAGCGATGTTATCCATGCGGACGATGCTCACCAGTATGTCGGCTTCAAGCTGGGCGTGCCCCACCTTCTCACGAGCTTTGAACTTTACGACATTGGCTGGACGAGTACGACTGGTGATTATGCGGACTCCTGCTGGGCTTCCCCGGCTGTGACTTGCTCCTTCAGGTCGAATTACGAAGGCGGCATGGTTCCCAAGGATTCCATGGTTACGCCTTGGGTGGCCCTGTCTTCTTGGTTCAAGGGCAAGAACTGCAATATCTCGTACTTCTATAACGGCTGTGACTTGAGGGATGACCGCTTTGTAAATGGCTGGAACTTCCTTGGCTTCTCCCTGGCCTACGGCGATAACGATATGGCGTGTGGTGTTACTGGTGGAAAAGGCTTCTATCGATATTCGGCCAAGAAGTTGGATTTGTATAAGCGAGGCAAGTTGAAGGATAATCGGTACAACTTCGAAAAGGATGGCTACCACGGTTATGCGTACACGGGTGCGAATGGCAGGTCTGGCGTTATCAATGATGCGTCCATCCTGGTTTACTGTACCGGTGATGGTGCCAATGGCCATACCTACGAGGCGAGCTGTGGTGACTTTATTGTCGGCGAGTTCGAGCATTGTACGGAAAGCTACATGGAATTGCTGGATCGTCCGGCTAGTTGCTTCTACAAGGATTCCTGCTATGTCCCGCTGGATATCGATAGCACGATTAACGTCCGCGAATCCGAAATGCACTTTACAATCGATTTGAACGGTGGTTCTGTGCAGGCTTATGTGATGGATGTCGATGGCTTTATGAGCAAGGTGGGCGCTGTTGCCCATGCCTCTGGAGACTATACGCTGAATATGGAGAAGATTTCCGATGAGGGCGGTTTCAATCCGCAGCACATCACGGGATTGGTGTTCAAGACGCCTGACCAGGCAAATTTCAATATCACCCATGTGGACAGCTATTGTAAATATGCCTTTGGTGTTCGTTCCTGTAAGGTTGACCCCTATAATGTGAATACCCGCCAGTGGAGGGTCACTGCGACGGTCATCCATCCGGAAAAGGCTGCAAAGTGCAAGGTGATTGGTCATGACGCGGCCGCTGGCATTGTTGATGAAATGCCTTGCGCGACGGAATTTATTGACGAAATAACCCAGGACAATATTTACGGTAATGATGTGGAAAAATCCTATTGGTTCTCCGTCATTGCTTACGATGAGAATGGGTACGAGATGGATGCCTGTGAGACTACGCCCAGGGTGATTCCTGCAATGAGCATGACTTGTGCTGTGTCGCAGGACAAAATTGAGCAAACCTACGGCATACCTTCGTTCCGCTTCAATATCGATGGTTGCCCTGTTGATGGCTGCCCCTATGAAATTACGTACCCGGATAATTCGAAATCCGGTTCGCTTACAGGCGAAACGGGTGCTGGATTGTGCCCGGAAAATGGGTGCAATAGCTACAATACCTACGAAGACAAGTTTGATGAGGGTAGGACATATCAATACAAGATAAAGGCCTATGACCAGACCTGTGTCGCGGAATTTACAGTTCTTCCTGAACCGCCTGCTATGAAGTGCGAAGCTAGCTACGATGGAGAAAAGTTCATTGCGGATGTGTCCTATATAAGCGAGTCGGGAACGCCGACTTCTTGGACGGGTACGCTGGATTTGAGCGTGTCGGGTACGGCTGCGTTGACCGACCAGTTGGGTAACATTGTCTTCTCGGAAAAGATGAGAGGCGACAATGCTCATTTCGAGTATACCTTCCCAGAAAACCTGAAGGCTTGTCCGGCGGGCGAATGCAACTACTATGCATGGCTTGTTCTGCCGGGTCACAACGATCAGCCCTGTCATGCGTCTTGGACGGCTCGCGCCGCATTGACGGATGCCAAGTGCCCCGAAATTGACGTGGCAAGCTGGGATCCGCAGTCTCCGGTTGTGATCCAGCCGAATGTCGATGGATGCGAAGACAGTAAGTGTGCTGTGACGGTCAAGAAGGGTAGCCGTGATCTTATTACGCCCATTACGGACTACGATGGAAAAACGGATATCATATTCTTGGACGAAGACGCTGCAGGTACAAGAACGTACACGTTTGAACTGAAGAACCCGAGTGACGAAACGACATCGTGCCAGTTTACCGTGACATACAATAACGACAAGTTGAATACAACATGTACGTTTGGGTCTACGGGCCTCTCATGGGGACAAACCGCACCTCTTTCCATTCAGTCGAATTGCGAAGGCTGTGAATACAAGGTGTACTATCCGTCTGGAAAGGAGGTTCCGGAATCACAAGGTGTAATACCTGGGGACAACTCTTCTAAATCGGTCGATGTAAAACTCCTTGAAAATGGAAAGTACAAGATTTCCGTCAACTCTGTTGATACGGAATGTGAAGAACTGACCCTGCCTACGCTGGAAATTAATCCCAATGGAGCCGGCGCTTGCAAGGTTAACCCGAACAACCTTTCTGCTTCGGAAACGGCAACGTTTACGGCGAAGATTGACGCTTGCCTAGATGCCGATGGATGCGAGTGGGATTATGTGCTGAAGAAGGATGGCTCTAATCACAAGACTGGAAAAACAGGAAAGAGTGTTTCTATCCCTGTTACGGGTTACGGCAAGTACGAATTGTTCCTGAACAATCAGTCCGCTGCAGTTTGCGATGCCACGGCAAGTAAGAAGAAGTCTTGCTATTTCAATAAATCTGAATATGCGTATGGTGAGAGTTTCCAGTTTATGGTTAATAACTTGACTGCTCAATGTGGCTGGTCCGGCTGTTACTGGGATCCATGGACATTCAAATTTGGAATCATTGGCCGTGAAACATGGTACGAAGCTTCAAGTAGTTATAGTGATCAAACAATGACTCTTACGGGTACAGCCAAAACGTCTGGCACCTATCGTTTTGTCGGTGGAAATAAGCAAGGTGATGACTGCTCGGATGAGCTTGTTGTTGAACATCCAACATTGACCTGTAAGCAGGTTGGGAAAATGCTTTATGTTACAGCGACTGGTTGTGCCGAGAGGTGTACGGCAACCTATCAGAATGTTGATTATCCTTCGTATACTGGATCAATTGAAATAATAAATGGAAGCGGAAGTGTTGAAAAAAGCAGTCAATATCGCTATCAGGTTTATTTCTCCGGAGATACACAAAAGGAAATGTGCGAGAAAGTTTCGCCTAAGTTGATTTCGTGTATTAAGAAAAATTGGGATAGAAGCGATCGTTACCTAGAAATAACGGCAGAAAATTGCGAGGCTGGGTGCACGCTTAATTTATATAGATGGGACAATCGTTATTCATTTACAAAGCAAGTTTTTAATTCGAAAAAAATAACTGATCTTAATGGACAAAACTATGATGTTTGGTTTGATGGTGGTGAGAAACTGACTTGTTCTTTCTAACATCTGTAACCCTTTCAGGACCCCGCTCTGCGGGGTCCTTTTGTATAAACAAAAAACAGCCCCCGTCCGGGAGCCGTTCGTATGAATGTGTTTGATTTTATGCCTGCTCGCGACGCTTCTTCTGGAGCGCGTCGATTCGGGCTTGGGCTTCCGCGATTTGATCTTCGGGAATACCCATTTCGCGCAGTGCTGTCGCCGTATCGGCTTTCGCCTTCGCTTGTGCGTCAGCTAGCTGCTTCTGCGCTTTCGCCTGTTCCTCGTTGCGCGCTTCCGCGATTTTCTGGCGGAAAACGTCTCCGGCACTCACGAAACCGTATTTCTGTCCGATGCTTACGAATGCCATGTCGAGCTCCTTCAGCACGTCCTTGGTGACGTACTCCTTCAAATATATACTAATCTTCGCCAGCAGGCAAGCCGCCTCGTCGTGTGGCATGCGTTGCAGCGCCTTCTTGAACAGCGGCAGCACCCTGAGCAGGTTCTCCTTGTCGAATGCGTACTTCATCGCTATAATGCCCATTCCTGTGGCTGTGTCCTCGCAGGCGAGGCAGTCGCTGTCGGGTATATCGACCATGTTTACGAACGAGCAGGCGAACGGGAGGATCCTCCCGCGGAAACACGATGGATATCTGTCCTCGATGCTCCCGAGCGGGTTCCAGTTCTCGCGCCCGTTGTAGAATATAATGGCCATCGTGGGGAGCCCGCTGAAGGCGCGGTGTTCACTGTATATCTTCATCACGGAATTTACGTATCGCGCAATCTGGTCAAGCGTGCCGGAATCGCGCCCGGACTTGTGCTCTGCGAGAATGCCCACGAGCATGGGCGCTCCCGAGGCAACTTCTACGCGGAAGGCAAGGTCTGCTTCTCCCGTTTCTTCGACTTCGGAATACGAGTCGGGGATGCGTACGAGCGTGTCGAGGTTCACCTCCGAGATGAACTCGCCGATGTCCTTATTCACCTTGCCGGAAAGTTCTAGCAAATGCCTGAGCCGCCCAACGTCGGAAAAAAGCCATCTGAAAAAAGCGTCGTGTGGTTTTGGTTCGGATGTTTCGTCTGTCTTTGTCATAGGATCTGTATTTCCCATTTGGAATCTCCATATAGAGGGTTATATCCTATAGACGTTTTAACAGACACTTTTGTCCCTCAAAAATTGAAAAAAAAGTGCTAAAACAAGGTATATTTACAATATGAAGATTCTCAATTTATTGCCCATTTTTTCTTTGCTTTTCTTCGTCGCTTGCGGTGACGATTCTTCCAGTGCAATTAGTGTTGACCCCGAAACTTCTTCCAGTTCAGATGAAGTTGTCGAAACCAGTTCCAGTTTCGAGAAAGGTAAAAGTTCCTCTAGCAAAGCTAAGGTTTCGTCTTCAAGCAAAAAAGAAGCGCGGTCATCGAGCTCTGCTGCTGTCGAAGAATCATCCAGCTCGGGAAAATCAAATCGCTCCTCCAGTTCGAAAAAATCGAATAGTTCTTCCAGCTCGTCCAAGAAGTCCTCGAAATCTTCCAGTTCCTCGGTTGCGAAGAATTCCTCCAGTTCTGCAGATGTTGTTCTGACTGACCCTATGAAAATTTTCAAAACAAGAACTCCGAAAGCGGCGGTCCGTCAATGCAGTTTTGAGGAAAAAATTGGAAAAGAATCTATAAAGTGGGACATGGATTTCGACCAACAGGATTGGATTTGCACTTTCAAGTATGCCGATAAGGAAGGCTTTGTCTACGTGCAGGGCTCGCCGACCGACTGCCAGACGACGGGCATGGGAATGAATCCCGAAATCAGTGTGGACACGGCCGTGTTGTACGTGAACGGGAAATATGCAACTCTGAAAGATTTGAACTATGAGTGGGGCGGCAACCACCACAATGACAAGTTCCGCTTCACTTACGATGGCAAGGTCTACGAATACTTCCATTCTTCCTATGGCTTTGGCGGCCGCAGCTGCCAGGAAATGGATTGCATGAGGGTCTTCGAATCCGACGGAACGACTCTCATAGAAGACGGCTGCAAGACCTTTGACGAAGACTTGAGCACAGTGAGGTCGCTGCCGGTCGTGTGTCGCTTTGCTAGCGTGGACGACGGCTCGTTCGGGGATTTCACCGACACGTTTGAACTCTGCGTCGGCGATTTCCGACAGGACATGGATCAAGAATAAACGGTTCTTATGCCTATGATGCGTTTGTCTGTACTTGCCTATTTCTTGTTGTCGATTTTAGTGGCAACGTTTTGGGCGTGCTCCGACGATGATTCTTCCAGAGACCCGAGCGGTCCTGATGATCCCGATATCATAGTGCCGGACACGACGAGTACAGATACCACCAAGAAGGACACGACCCGTACAGATACGACGCAAACGGATACAGTAAAGACGGATACACTCTCGGAGCCGAGTCCGGTCTTTATCCAGAACGAAAACGAGTACACGGGCTTCTACAAAGAAGACGGCTATGCGGCTTTCCGCAAGTTGGCCTACACGTCAAAGACGGAGATGGGCGCGAGCTACTTGGTGAAATTTGTTATTTCCAATTTCGATACGGATTCTCCTGAAGTCCATTTCATGAACACGAAGGCTTATCCGATACATTACGACTTTGCGCAGATGGTACTGCACGACGAACGCTCGGTGTTTGTGTTCGAAAGCGAGACGTATTTCACGACGGAGAAGAATACCGTTGCTGGGACACTTACGTACTACGCTTCTGTCGATTCCATGATTGCGTTGACGTTCTTTCCGACCGATCTCATTACGCCCGAGCAGGTGGCTGTAGTATACAAGATGCTTGAATCCCGTATGCTGTTCCTTTCTCCGGGAGCATCCAAGAACTGCCTGTTCTACATGCCCGCAGGGACAAATGCCGAGGAGGCTGCAGCCGGTTATGCCGCTGAGTTCAAGGCGGCGAACATCCCCGTCTATACGCATGCCCAGCTGTTTGGCGATATTCCTTTCCAGATCATGAACACCGGGACCGCATACGGGACGCTCCGCAAGCTGACTGCTGCGGAACTCGATACGGCGATTGTCTCTTCGCACGACATTCTGATTCTCGAAACGCTCCCCGCCGAAATCCCGTTGGTTGCAGCGACAATCAGCAAGGATGCACAGACTCCGCTTTCGCACGTGAATCTTGCTGCGAAGGCCCGCAAGACGCCGAACATCGCATTTAACGGCAACGAACTTCCCGATAGCCTGCTCGCCCTTTGCGGAAAACTGGTGAAGCTGGAGGTCAAGTCAAATTCCTATACGGTGGGCGAGGCCTCTCTTGATGAGGCGCAGGAGTTTTGGAACAAGAATGTGCGTGACCCGATAACCCTCACTTACGATTTGTCGGATACGGGCTTCATCGACTTCGCAGACCTGGATTTCAATTCGGCGAAGTCGGTGGGCGTGAAGGCCGCGAACCTTGCGGAACTCCACAAACTGCTTCCCGACAATTCGCCCGATGGATTCGCTGTTCCGTTCTACCACTACAGCCACTTTATGGATTACGCCCAGGTGACTGGGGAACTCTGCGAACGTTCCTTTGCTGATTGCGGGACCGAGGGCCGCTCTTCGGAAATCTGCACCCAGGTGAAATCCGCCTGCGACAATGCACTCCAGCAAGAATCAGAGGGCTCAGAGTCTGCCGACGAGCCTGGAACCACGTCCCTCCGCTCTTATATCACGAGTCTCGTCAACCGTGAAGACTTTGCCGCCGATACGCGCCTGCGCGAGGCGATGCTCGACAACATCCGCTACATGTTCAAGCATATCCCCGTCGAAACTTCCTTTGGCGAGGCTCTCGATGCCAAGGTGCGCGGACTTTATGGCGAAGCGGGTGTGCGCCTGCGTTCCAGCACCAATTCCGAGGATTTGAGCGACTTCAACGGAGCTGGCCTCTACAAGTCCGTCAAGGCCACCACGCGCGAAAAGGACCTCCCGTCCGACGAAATCCGCAAGGTGTGGGCGTCCGTATGGAGTTTCAAGGTCTTCGAGGAGCGTTCCCTCTGGAACATCGACCACTTCTCGGTGCAGATGGCCGTGGCCGTGCATGAATCCTACCCGGACGAAGTCGCGAACGGCGTCATCATCACGCAGAATATCGCGGATTACTCGGTCGCTGGAATCTATGCGAACATCCAGGTCGGCGAAACGTCCGTCACCAATCCTGAAGGCGGGGAACTCCCGGAAATCATTTCCATCATCCCGTCGCCACCGCCGCAGCGCGGCGTGCAGAGCGTGCTCTTGCAGCATTCTTCGCTTTGCCCGGATTCTCTAATCCTCGGCAGTGGCGAAATCTACGCACTCTACCGGACCGTCAAGCTCATCCAGGACCACTTTGCCGCACTTTACAAGAAAAGCTCCGACGCGATAGCCCTCGATATCGAGTTCAAACTCATGGGGGAGGACCGCAAGATGGTGTTCAAGCAGGTCCGGCCCTACATCAATTAGCCGTTTTTAGGGCAAAAAAGCTCCATTGACCGAAAAAAACGCGTTTTACGCCTCAAAAAACGTGATTTTCCGCATGGATGTAAAAATTTTTTAATACATGGGCCCAAAACATATATATATTGATAAAAAAAGGCTCGTTGGAGGGACGTGCCTTTTTATCGGGTATGTTTAGAAGTGCAAGAAGAGGTTGAAATGTTGCTAGGCAAGGCGTTTAAAAGAAGGAAAGGCTTTGGCATCATAGAGGTACTGATATCGATAACAGTACTGGGTTTTTTGTATCTCGCACTGATGAACCTCCAGCTGGGGAACAGGGAATCTCTGCTCCGTATCCGTGGCCGCGACGGCGCGGTGGAAGTCACCCAGCAGCTCCTCGATTCGCTTCAGTCCGTCGGGGCCTCGTTACTCCCGTCCAAGCCCAAAAAGGATGTTACCTTCGATGGGCCGGAGTACGTGCGCAAGTGGGGCCGTGGCGATGATTCCATATCGGTCAGGTATTTCACGGAAGTGACCGTACAAGCCGATACGATGTACCATTCTAAGGACTCATCCCTGTTCGAGCCGTCTATAGAGCATGTCTATGCGAAAAATGTCAAGATCAAGGTTTCTTGGAGGTTCAAGGGATCGGTTCAGTCTATCACGACCTCGGGAGTAGTACGATGAATAAACGTGGCTTTACAATGATGGAATTCTTGGTCTACATGGCCATTGTTGGCGCTGTCGTCATTATTGCCGGGAACGCGTTCAGCGATAGTACCAGGTTCCGTGTGCAATCCGAGAGCATGATTAAGGCTAATCAGGAGGCCGAGGCCCTGGGTGTTCTATTCCGTGACGATGTCTCGCGGATGGGCATGAAGTCAATCGTTGAAAAGGATAGCATCTCTGGAGTCCGTGCAGCCGGATTGTATGTAAAACCCGAAGTCTACATGAATCTGTATAGGCACGATTACTCTTCGTTCAAGTATTACCCCGGGAAGGGAGATTCTTGTAAAGTAGGGAAATTAGGAAAAAGAGATGCCGGCAAGGATAGCCTTGTCCTGCGCAAGGTTGTGGTCAATGATTCCGATGGCACTTTTTTGCGAGTCGAAGAGATTTCTTGGTACCTCAATTGCAAGGAAGAGCTGAAACGTACATGTAAAACTATTGTGGGAACGCAAGATCTTGATAATTGTCCGCAACAGAAAGATTCAACAATTGATTTGGCTTCGGGAGTTACCCGGTTTGCAGTGACCCCTGCGAACCCCTCGCTTCTCGAAGGCTCCATCCAGATGTTCCCTGTTGGCGGAACCGAACAATTTAGCTTGATTGCCCGTGAGGATACGGTTAATAAAGTTTATGGGCTTACGATTGCCCCTCCGTCGGGCGGTGTCGCTATAGGTATGAAAGGGCTTATCACGAACTACAACAACGGGAATCCGATTGCAACGAAGCGTTACCATCAGGTTTTTGTGGGCAATGCAGGCGAAGTTGCTACGGATTGGCGGAGCTGCCAAAAGTTCACGTTTAACAAGGATACGACCTACGAGGTCTCGTTCAGGACACCCTTTAGCGAAGACTTTTCTAGAATGTTCAGACCGGCGAAGGACCACTTCACGGTTGGCTTGAGAACCGTCGAGAACGGTGTCGTGAAACCGTGTAGTGCAGCGGTAGATATGATGATCTTCCCGCCGCTATCGGATGAAACTCCGGATTCTCACAGATTGCGCTTTATTCCGGATACAACATATACGAACGTCTGCGTGGCGTTCACCATGGCGTTCTTCTCGCCGACACTCGATATGGGAAGTATTAACATCGCAGAATTGAAGGTGAAGGCAATCTCCGACAGGAACTACGTTTTTGGGGACTACCTTCTCGATGAGGACGATGATGAAAAGGTGAAACAAAAAGCGAATGTTCGGGCCTTCAAGTTGGATTTGCAGGTGAGAAGGAACAAAGTGTCGGGGTCGTCGGTTATGGTTGTTCCTGTTCCTAGCAACGGCGTGGCCGAATAAAATAGGAGGCGTTATGTTTAAGTCTCGAAAAGGTGTTTCTCTCTTTACCGTGCTGCTGTTCATGATGATGGCAACCATTGCCGCTACTGCAACCTACAAGTGGCTCTTTTCTGAAGGTTTCTCTTCCAAGGACAGAATGCTGATGAACGAGGCCCGCGCAGCTTCGTTGGCCGGTGTGGATGCTGCCCGCTCCTGGATGTCGTATCACTCGAACGACGTGGGCTCCTTGTTGAAACAGTATTTTACGATGAAGCATCAGAAAAGAGGGATTTCGCTGGATACCGTACTCAAGCCGATGGCGAAACCGGGGCAGTTGTTTTCTGTGGCGCTTGTGGGCGTAGATGCTCCACCGGCCAGCGCTACGTATACGCTTAAGATTATCTCTACAGGCTATACCCGTGATAGTTCTGCCGTGTATACCGAGACGGCGGTGCTGAAGGTCTCTGGCCTATATAGGGTCCGCAGGCCTGTTGCTGAAATACAAATTCATAACGATTATCACTACGCTTATTTTGGGGGCTCGACGTCTTTTGCTGGAAAGCATAACGGATCGGCCATGTTGATTAACGGAAACTGGGGTACGCAAAATGGATCTAACCCAGGTCGTTTGGCTAATGACTTCATTGTTACAGGCGATGCCAGGTTGAGCGGCGATAGCATTGTTGTAGGTGGAACCGCTTGTATCGGAAGAGATATTTTGACCGATAACGGATTGTGGGCCGGAAACCTGTTTGTCGGCCGCAATTCCATTGGCAATAACGACTTTAATGCAAGCGTTGTTCAAGATGCCTTTTTTGCGGGAAACATCAAGGTGGGCCCGGTCCAAAAGGCCGGCTTTGCCATTGGCGGCAACGTGTTCTTGCAAGGAAGGCTCACGCCAAGGTTGAGCAGCTTTGCGCATACCATCGGCGGAAACCTTTGCCTGGATTCAAACGCTTCGCTTTATTTTCAGTCGGAATCGGCAAACTACGACTTTATGGTCACGCATAATGTTTGGATGCCTGTGTCGAATCCTGGGAAAGGCTTGGTTACGAGCAATAATGGTACGACGAGTCTTTATCATAGACAGCTGGGTACGACAGTTGGCGATACCGCCTTTATCAAGGATGCCAAGAACTGCTACAACAACGTTGTTCCTGGAATGACCGACTGTAGCGATATTGATATACACGGAATGAAGTACAAGAAGTACTTCCAGCTTACGAACGGAAATTCGTCACAGGGATATTCGGGCTTTACGACAAAAGCTGCTGTGCCCGCCGTGCTTCCGGATACCGTGCCGTTTGCGTGTGGTGCTGGGGTGAAAAAATATTGCGATGCCATTTGGCAGACGAAGGAAAAGGCCGGAAAATCTTGCGACAACGCACCTTATTATGTACCCGATATTCTCAGGACCGCACATATCCAGTTTGAGCCTTATGCTAGCGAAACCAAAGGAACAAAGGCCAGTGAATCTGGTGTGAATGATTGCAAAAACATCACACACATTTCAAAGACGAATATCACGAAAATGAATTCGTGCTATACTCAGATGATGCTCAATCCGACGTATAGAAAAAAATACTTGTATAACGATTATCTGGTGGTCCGCCTTGAATCCAACGAGAATGAATCAAGCGAAGCGGACAATGCGCAATACCAATTGAATGGAAAGTTCTTGTTCATTTATGAACAGGCTCTTCAGGGGAACAACCCGCATTTCCCGCAGACGGCGGATAATTCGATTGTATTCGTCTATTTGAAAGGGGGTACAGGTGCGAATACGAAAATCAACTGTAATGGTCAAAAGGGTGTAAAGTACAACTATTTCATCTTCTCAAAACATGATATTGGTGGCTTGTTGGGGCAATGCACCTGGAGCGGTTCTTTGTACGGTTCTGCCACGTATTGCGCGAAAATCCACGACATTAACGGAAGCGTCGAAATGGAATATAACCAGAAAGTTGTCGACGATCTAGTCAGGAGCGCGATTATATGTGATGCAAAGTTGGACTCGTGCGATGGTTCGATGCATGGCGACAATGGCGGTGGCCACTCTAGCAGTTCCAATAATGGGAACGGTTCTTCCGATAATGACAACGAAGAAGTCGAACTTCGTTTCTTGAACGGCCCGTACGATGAAGAATTTGTTGCAACCGGTACGCAGCTGTATGTTACTGTGGAATCGGAATACCGCAGCAAGGATAAGATTGATCCGGATGTGCATAAAATGGAACCGTCTTACCTTGTGATGCCGAGAATCCTCTATTTGGCTCAGGGATTCCCTGGAAAGCTGAAGGACTATGTAACCGTAGTTCCTCGTGCTGGGGCGAAGGCTGTTAAAGTTGATGATTCAGACATCGAGTGCTCTGGTAGGGCGAGCGGTTTGCAAAGCGGCAAAATCGAAAACAAACTTGCCGAAATGTCGCCAAATGTCTATTCATGTTCCTTTAAAGAAAATAATCTTGAATCCAAATTCTATGTGGTCCTTTTGGATGGCGATGTCCATGAAATGCCGATGGTCTATTTTGAAGGCGAAACGAACGAATTCTTCGAGGTAGGGAAGTCTGGCAGTGGCGAGGTGAAAATCGTTTTGGCTCCGTCAAACTACCAAGGTAAATTCTCTGTAACTATCGGTATGTCGGAAAAGCCTTCGGACTGGGAAGTTATAAAGAGCGATGGCTCTGCGGTCAACTGGAAAACCGCTGAAGATGGCTCCCAGTACATTGAAGTTGAAAAACAAGCGAAAAAAGAGGGCGAGACATTTGCCATATTTAAGGTTTCTGCAGGTGAATCCGCAGCACCGGGAACTCTCCGGTTTACATTGCATAATCCACAAAACTGTATCCTTGCCGGTGGTTCTGCGGTAAAGACATTCAACCGTCGTGGCTCGACGGGCATTAGTAGGTGTACAATCAATCAGTATTGTGAGCGTTACCCGGATAATTGTAATTCCAACAGCCGCCTTAGAATTGCGGCCGATTCCGCAGAAGATTGTAATACGGCGGCTGGAACGTGGGTCCGTGCCGATGGTATTGGTTGCGACGCCTCTAATCAAAACCAAACCTGGCAATGCGATGCTGGCGTGGGTGAAGCCAATGAAATCAGGCTGGTTAAGGGAAACTCGACTAATAACAATTTATGTGCTGTATATATTCCTGAACAGCATAACAGTGTCTCTGCTCCAAAGGCCGATACGACTTATGAACTTTGTGCATCAATCAAGAGACTGCATTACATGCTTCATATTGATATGCATGGCGCTCACCACAACAGTGAGGTGGTTGCCAGCATTTATGAACCGGAAGATACGACATTCTCGCATCCATATGCAGTTAAGAGATGCTCGAACTCCTCGGGTTGTGATTTTATAGTCTATAAAGGACAAACCGTTCTGATGAAACCATCCCTTAAAGGGGATGATAAGTTCTCCCGTTGGTATTCGGAGGGGTATTATTTCTCCAAGAGACAGGCTTCGCCTTACCAGTTGCAGTTTGTGGTGTCGGAAGATCGCTCCTATAGCGCATATTTCAATGAAAAAGATGAGCACTGCTTCTACACGGAATTCGAAGAATCTCCTATTTGGTGCCCGGATGATGAAACCATCGACTGTGTTGATTATTGCAATGGAAGTGCTCCATGTGCTATTGAGGATGTCCGCTATAAGAAAGCCAACTGGGTCGTAATAAATAGCAAAGGTGGCGCGGACGTAAAGCCCGAAATCGTTTCGCAAAAGTATATTGCCAAGCCTGCTGACCCCGATGATATTGCGATGATGATGAGTACTGTGAATGCGGGACCGGAAGGCACGTTCTCTGCTCAACTTTGGACAGAAATTGGCCACGCAGGGCCGTTAGGCGTGGGTAATTTGTCGCTGAATAGTGGTGTGGTGGTTAGATCGGATAGCGCGGGTTCAGAATACATCTCGGTGAACTTCTATGGAGCGGGTGGCCCTGCAAATGCGTCTGCAACAACAACGTACGCCCGTGTTTGTTATGCGAAAAAATTAAAATTGCTGGCTGGCGATGCAGGCTCGAATAATTGCAAGGCGATTGCTTTGACGAGTACGAATTTGCTGTCGTTCACCTGGAACTCTATGACCCCCGTCAACTTTGAAGTGAGGGTGGAAGGCGATAGCTTGCATATCTTGGGGAGTTATGCTAATGCATTCGGTGTCTATCAGGCGACGGGTGATGTTGACTTAAGGGACGTTATCCACCAGGAAGACAACACTTTGAACGATGACAAACACAGGTTTGTGGGACTCAAGCTGGGCGATGCTAATTTTGGTGTCTACAATGCCGCATGGTATTCCAAGACCTATGACGCGGAATGTTTTGCTACTCCAACGATTTTCTGTTCCTTTGATGCAAAATATATGGCGGGCGAGGTTCCGCAGAATCAGTCGGTGTCCCCCGTTGTCGGGTATTCCAGCTGGTTTATGAACGAAGGGGCGGAATGCTTGAATAAGACGAAGTTCTATTATAACGGCTGTGACATGCCTAGCGACAGGTATGCAAATCCGATGGCCGCCGATATGCTGAACGGCATGTACTGTAATGGGCGAATTGACGGAGATGGCAATGTGGAAAACTACTTCACGAATAGTAGCTTCGAAGTCAAGGATGGCAATGACTTCTACTTTAAGCTAGAAGGTCCGCATGGATTTGAGCACAACACCCGTAGCGGAATTGTCAGGAATGCATCGGTCATGGTGAACTGCAGTAAAGTCAATGGACATTCGTACCAGGCTAATTGCGGTGAATTTTATGTTGGACAGACCCATAGTTGCTCTCAGGATGAATATATTTCGGGCCCGTCACCGATGCATGGCATCATGGACTATGAAATCCCCTTGACAGGAGTTTATGCGAATGGAATGAACTTCCGCGATGCGAAGGTGCTGTTCTACCTGGCGATGAATCCAGGAATCAAGGTGTCGGCGCGCTTTGTCGATGCTTCCGGAAGGACCTCCAAGTCCGTTTCCTTGACTTCTGTCGGATTGAACGAAGTCGAAGGCAAGGACTATGCAAAGCAATTCGGATTTGACCAGGAACATGTGACAAAGATTATTTTGAGGGGCTCCGGGACCTATTCCGTGGATTCCATCGTGACCCAGTGTGCTGCATCCTTAAAGGTGCGTTGTGGGGAAAACGATGCGTCCTATGTCAATGAGGGATACTGGCGCGTTCATGCCAGTATAGATCCGTACCAGCTTGCGGAAAAATGCAAGGTGGAGCCTATAGGGCTACCGGCCATGTCGCCTTATTTTGGCCCCTGTAACTCGCAGGGTATCTTCCTGCTCAATGATCTCGATTTCGAAGATCGTCTGAATATGGGAAATGAGGTGCAAAAGGTGTCCTTCAAGGTGTCGGTGTACGATAACGATGCTGCAGATGCGTTCTCGAGCCCCAAGAGCGAATGTATTGCGTCTACGCAGGAGTACAAGCCGATTACTCTCAGTTGCAATCTTTCCGGTGACGCGGAAGTTATGCAGGGCGCAGGGGTCCCCGCTGTCGTCGTTGACGCTCAAAATTGCCCGTCTACAGGCTGCGTGTACAGCATTACGCTGTCGAACGGAACGGAATACGTGCATACTTCCAACATAATGGGTACTATGACGTGGCAACCCACCTTGAATACGACGACGAAATTGCCTCCAAACAGTTACCGCTACACGGTGAACATCTACAATTCCGATAAGTCAAAGGTGTATAAAACCTGTACGACGGGTGACTTTGACGTAGTCACGGCTTCTTCTGCGACTGCGACTAGTTGTGAAGTTAACGATGCAGGGCATTTCCGTGCATTCGTGACTACCGGGAATGAGGGGACTGTCTCGGCGACCCTTACTCGGTCGGACCTGCTTGGGAATCCGCTTGGACAGCAGACCTTGCCTGCGAATTCAAGCGACTATGTTGACTTTGACTTGCATTTGGGTACGTATCCCAGTGGAACCTACCAGTTTAACTTGAGTTTGAACGGTGATCCGGCGTGTGCTGTGTCGCATACGGTGGACAATACTAACCCGTTGACCGTGAAGTGCCCAGAAAACCCGATTACTGGGCAGAATCCGAGCAGTTCGATCTCGGTTAATGTTTCCGTGAGTGGATGTACAGGACCTTTCGACTGGAATATCCCCGGTGCGACGTCAGGGGGCGTTGGCACCTCAACGAACGGTTCTGTTAGCTTCTACGATTTAAATGGTACGGGACAGAAGACATACTCATTCAAGGTCAGCAAATGTAATGGTGGCCCAGGTAAGCCGAATCTGTCTGGCGAATGCACTTTCAACGTGGTATTTAACTCGTCGTCCAGCAGTTCTTCTAGCAGCAGCTCGAGCAGCAGTTCTTCTAGCAGCAGTTCCAGCAGTTTTTCTAGCAGCAGTTCTAGCAGCAGCTCTTCTAGCAGTAGTTCTAGTAGCTCGAGTAGCGTTGCGGCCATTCCTGTAACGTTCTCTTACCAGGGCCCTGCTACGGACTTTGTGGCTGGTAAGACATATCAGGTCAGTTGTCCTAGAGGTGGGTTGATTTGTACCGCACCAGCGGGGGGTACGAAGATGTACATCAATAACACCTTGGTGTATACAACTCAAGATTGGCAAGGAGATCAATATCCTGGTGGCTTCCAACAGGTAGAATATTGCAGTAACCTCAATGGTGCAACTGTAACCGTGTCAGGGACAATGAAGTGTAAAAACGACTGGTAACTTAAACCTTATTTTACCACTATTTTACCTAGTAGGTGTGGCGCGCGTCACACCTATTTTGTTATTTTAGTACCTCTAGGCTCTATCGATGGGGTTGTTTGCGGGGCCAAACGGGGAATATGAGCGGGAATTGTAAAAAATACGGCTTCACTTTGATGGAGCTAATGGTATACATCGCCATCCTTGGCGTCATTGTGCTTATTGCTGGAAATGCCTTTAGTGATAGTACCCGGTTCCGCATCCGCACCCAGAACATGCTCAAGGCCAACGAGGTAGCCACCGCTGCTGCGTCCATGTTCGTGGAAGATATTTCGCAGACGGGTGCCAAGAGCTACAAGACCGCGGGCGATATCAACACCCCCGACAAATTTGAGACCTCTTCGCTGGTGTACATGGACCCGGACGGTTCCGTCCCGGATTCCTCGTCTTTTTCGATTGTACGGCGCAATAATGGCGATTCGCTCACGGTAAGGCGCGTCCGCTTCGATTCCAACGGCGAATACGAGGCTGTCGAAGAGGTTTCGTGGTTCAAACGCCGCAATTCCATTTACCGTAGTTGCAAGACTCTCGATATCAAGACGGGCGTTACCGCTCCCGACGAATGCCCTACCGAAAACATGCCCGAGGTCGAAATCGTTTCTGGTGTGGATTCCTTTATCGTTGTCCCGGCACGACCGGTTGTCGTTGGCGATGCGGGCGTTTCTGCCGCAGTCAAGTCCATTGTGCTGCCCGAGGTCAACTCCGGGGCCTCCGAATACCCCTTCAAGCTGCTTCCGCGCTTTACGGGGGCCACGTCCACGGGGCCGCAATACTTCGCTTTGGCCTCCAATCCCACGGATGGGGGCGTCAGCCAGGAACTCAGCGGGTTCAAGACGAATTATATTGCCGGTTCGCATTCGGAGAATGCCTCCGGCAAAAAGGTCGGACAGGTCTTTGTCGGGCGTGCGAATACCGGCCTTACGGCGGTAAATGGTGACGACTGGAAGACGTTCTGCTCCAAGGTCACGCTCGATTCGACGGCTGAATACGAAATTTCCTTCAAAATTCCCTATTCCAAGGACAATAGCCGCCTGTTCTGCGCGGGCCGCGACCACGCCTCGGTCGGTTTCAGGACCGCGACGGGCGACAAGATTGCCGGCCTTGAGGACTTCCTTTTCTACCCGCCCGTATCAAAACTGGAACCTGCACTGCGCGCGTTCCGTTTCAGGCCCCCGAATTCCGTGAAGAACGCCTGCCTTGCGTTCTCGTTCGCAAGTTACGCTCCTGATGGGGGCGGTCGCATAACCATTAACGACCTTTTCTTGAAAAAGATCGAAAGCTCCAATTACAATTTTGACGACAAGACATACGATCCGGCCACTACCGACAAGCAGAACGTGAAGGCTTTCCAGCTGCGCATTGTCGTGACCGTGGGCGGTGAAACGGGTGAAATTTTACAGGTTGCTCCGATGCCCAGCAACGGGCCGGAAGACTAGGGGGACTCGAATGCGAAACAACTGCCTGGCAAAAAGAGGTGTCTCGCTTATAACGGTGCTCATTTTCATGATGATTGCCACTATTGCGACCACGGCCACCTACAAGTGGCTCAGTTCGGCGGGCTTTACCAGTGCCGACCGCATGGCCATGTCCGAGGCCAAGGAAGCGTCCCATGCTGGGCTCGAGAGTGTCCGTTCGTGGATGACGTACCATGCAAACGATGTGGGCGCCATTCTCCGCCAGTATTATGATGGTGGCAAAAAGCCGGTGGCCCTCACCAATGTCGTCCGCAGCATGAATTCCAGCAAGCAGGTGTTCAAGGTCTGGCTGACCGGGGTAGAAACGTCGGGCTCGGCCTACAAGTTCACCATCGTTTCCAACGGCGTATCCCATGGCGATGCCAAGTACAGCGAGACATCGGTCTTGAAGGTGCGTGGCCTGTACAAGGTGAGGGAACCCGAGGTTGTTATGGAAAGCCCGGTGGATTTCAAGCATTCGTACTTTGGCGGGTCAATGGAAGGCTCCGGCGAAAACAAGAATACATCGATGGTTATCAACGGCAACTGGAAAGGCAACCCGACAGGAGTCTCTGAAGACTTCATTGTGACCGGAAAAGCGGAACTTTCGGGCAATGACGTCAATTTGGGGCGTCATGCCTGCATTGGTGGCGACTTCAAACCTCAAAACGAGGGCGCTACTGCTGGGGACATCTATGTGAAGGGCGCTACCACCAATCTCAGTGCTAGTATTACCGGCAATGCCGTTTTCGATAAGAGTGTCGGGTCGACTACGGCGGGGCATGGCATAGAAGTTGCCGGGGACTTGACCTTAAGAGGTACGTTCACGACCGAAAAAACCAAGCGAACCAGAATTCGTGGTAACTTTTGCGTGGAAGCGGGCGGCCAACTGAATATCGGCGATCTTTATCAAGACTTTACCGCAGAAAGAAGCGTCAATGTGAAGACGAACAATCTTTTCCTGAATTCGCCAAATTCAGATGCTGTCGGGCATACGAATTTTGGTGGGAGTGGCTATTCTATATACATGCCGAACTTTGGAACCTGCAATTCCAACAATAACCCGGTGCAAGGCTGTAGAAGCGGATGGAATTATCAGGGTTACGGCGGCTTTTTCAAGACGAGCGCAATCCCAGTTTCTACCCCGAACAACACGATGTATTGCGACACCAGTATCATCGCATATTGCGACAGCATCTTGGGAAAGCCGACGAAAGGCTGCGATAATACCAAATACAAGATCAAAGACATGATTACCACCGCGTATGACTCTTTCAAACAGCTGGTGGACAAGGTCCCTTGTGCCAAAATCACCGGCAGCAACACAAACAACTTTAATATGGCGACCTTGAATCAGTGCTATAGGAATATCTCTAATACGCCCAACTTGATGTACCATGGTTACCTTGTGGTAGGAGTACATGGCTCTGGAGACCAGTCTATATTCAAGAATCCCAGCGGAAGACTTGAAGGAAACTTCATCTTCGTTTCTGAAAACAAGATTTCCATGTTGAATCTTCCCCCGACAACGGATACGTCGAAGGTGTTTTTCTACATGGCGAAAGGCGCCGGGATGGTCAATACTCCGCCTTCCAAGGTTCATGAAAGATACAATTACTTTGTCTATTCAAAAGAAAATATTGATGAACTCCAGAACAGAAACATGGCTGATACCCTCTGGAACGGCTCGTTCTATCTGACTGCGGACAACTGTGCCGGAATCAAACACTTCAATACGGCGCACATGGGAATTCAATATAATGAACCCTTGGTTCAGAGTTTGGTCGACAATGCCATCATTTGCGGTATTAACGAAGAAGGCTCCTGCGGTTCCCTGGTCAACGACCACGAAGACGACATCAACCACGATGGCGAAGAACTGAATGTGGAAGCCGGTTATGACTCTTACTACATAGCGACGGCTCCGCAGCTATCCATATCGCTCGAATCGCAACGCCGGAACAAGGAAATTCTGTACGACAACCTGTCTTCCAGTGAATATACCACGGTTAAGCCGAGCATTGTCATCTTGCCGCGCATTATCTACATGAGTGACCTGCCCACGGGCAAGCTGTGGCAATACTTCAAGGTGATTAATCTGAACGGTGCGAAGGAAACCTACGGGAGTGGAAGAACGAAATGTACTCCGAATATCGAGACGGAAGACGTGATTACTGACGGCGTTCCGTTGGAACATCCGGTGTACAAGTGCGAATATACAGCGAAGAAGTCGTCCTACGGCACCATACCCTTCTGGTTGGTGGTCGATGCCCAGGCGGCTCAGAGATCTGCTGTGAGCTTCGTCGGTACGGAATCGCGAATCTTTGGCGGTGGCTCGGTAACCGTAAAGATGAATGCCGATGGAAGCCAACACGAACCGATTACGGTGAATGTGCGCATGACCGAAATCCCCGACGGCTGGCAGGTGCACACGTCCGGCGACTATGTCACCGCTGGCGAAGTCATGGACGACGGCTCCCGCATGTATACGGTGATATTGCCGCCGGGCATGGAGACTCCGGTATTTGTGGTGTCCTCCGAGGCTGGGCTCGACAACAACCAGATTAACTTTACGATTACCTCGGTGGGCGAGAATGGACGAATGGGCTCGCCTGTGAACCATTCTGTCTGGCTTGATGGTGCGGCCACGGTCGTGCGCGACGATATTCCCAAGACCGGGTTCTGCGATGCGAACAAGCATAAGACGATTAACGGAGTCAGCTGCAGCGAGATCGTTACCAGGCCCGAGTGTACAGGGAACCTTGTCGTAGCCTCTGTCGGCGATTGGATCCGTCCCAGCTGCCCCGACATCACGACGCAGGAATCCAACAAGCAGTGGGGCTGCGGCCTCTCCGATGCCGAGGATGTCGAACTCCAAAGGACGAGGAACGCCTCTCCATATTGTGACGTGTTCATTCCGGATTCCTCCATCGATAACCTGCAAGATGGCCACACCTACACGCTCTACGCGTCTTACAAGGCCAAGGAATTCACCCTCAAGGTGTTCCTGAACGGGGCCTCTAAATCCAAGGTGGAAGTACGCTCTTCAGACCAGATTATCAATGCGAACACGCCCTTGAATGCCATTACCTCGAGCATGTGCAATGCGGGGGATACCTGTCGCGTCAAGGTGTTCGCGGGTCGCCATATTCAACTCCGTCATCAGGATGGTCCTGGTGAAGAATTCAAGACTTGGAACTTCTTGCGCAGCGATGGAACCGCGGATTCCGTGTCGTCTTCCGATAAGATGGCGGTATCCTTGCTCCACGATACGCTTGTCGTCGCGGAATACGCCGATATCGAGAACCACTGCTTCTACACGGACTTCAAGGACGTGAGGATATGGTGCAACGGCACAAACGATAACTGCGTTGACACTTGCCAGGTATCTAACAAGAATTCGTCGTGCCATACCGACGGCGACGGCCAGTACCCGACTTCGGACTGGCTGCTGCCCAGGACCAACAATGGACAGAAATACAGTAAACCCAAGATATCATCGGGTAAATTCATCTATTATTCGGCCGGTAAGAACGCCAATAGCGGCAATTCGACCATCTCTTACCTGCTGAACCGTACCCAGGCGGGTGGCCATGGAACGCTCACGTCGCGATTCAAGGCCTGCTCTCGCGAGATGAAGGGGAACAGCTATACTCCGTTGAACAGTGGCTTTATACTGCGCTCTACCGACAATGCCTCGCGTTACTCTATCGTGCAGGTATACGGCAGGGCGAGCCAGGTGACTAGCGTCGGCAATTACGTCATGGAGGTGCGCGTCTGCGAGGGGGACGGCAGCGGCATCAAGAACGAGAACCAGGGTGCCTGCAAGAAGGCCTCGTTCCCCGGAATCACCCTTACCCCGGCCGAATTCGGCGGCATTGTCTTCAATACCGATATCGAGGTGTTCGGCGACTCCGCGAAGGTCAAGCTCAGCTATAAGAGGGATGGCTCCTGGGTCCGTTCCTCGGTGAATATCCCGCTCCTTGTCGGTGCGACCCTTGACGAGTACGTGGGCCTCAGCATGGCCGATGACTGCTTCAAGGTGATGAACCTCGGCTGGTCTTCCGATGACTGGGATCCCGAGCACTGTTTCGACATCCCGAATGTCACCTGTTCCTTTGCTGCAAACTACCTGGGCGGAATCCTCCCCCTGAACGAGGACGTGAAGCCCTGGGTGGGTACCTCCAGCTACTTCAACGACCCGGCCAACGCGGACAAGCTCCGTCCCGGCTGTTCCATGACTTACCACTACAACGGCTGCGATCTGGCCTCTGGCTATGCCAAGCACTCCTGCGAGACCTGGTTGGACGGCTCCACGCATTGCGGCAGCTGCAGCGCGGATAGCGACGGCCCGTATTTTGTGAGCGGTGTCTATGCAGACAGGCTGGAAAGGAGCAAGGGCGACAAGTACAACTTCACCTATGCTGGGCTGCACGGAACGTCCAAGTCTTACGACTTCAATGGTACAATCATCAACGGCGCCGTGCGCGACGCAAGCGTGACTATCGACTGCAGCGATGAAGCCCAGGGCGGTAACGGCCATACGTACGAAACCACCTGCGGCCGATTCGTGGTCGGCCACATCAACGAATGCTCGCAGGGCACGTCGTTCGTTATTGACGATTGCGATAACCAGTCGTCGTGCGTGGCGAGTGTTTCGGGCGGTGTCGCGAACCTCAGGTCTTCTAGCATCATGGGCGAAATCAGCGGCCTGCCCGACACCGACGGTTCCGGGAATATTCCCGTTGTTTCGATGGTGATGATGGATGCGAACGGTATCCGGTCGCAGGAATTCCTCATCAGCGGCAACGGCTCGTTCTCGCGCAGCGTGGACCTGATGTCCGACATGCAGGAATTTGACCCCGAAAGAGTCGTTTCCGTCGAGTTCACGGGCTCGAACGACTTCACCGTGACAAGCCTCGTGAGCGATTGCCCCAACAGCGTGGGCGTCCATGGCTGCGAGGCTATGCTGGACGGCGACCGCTTTGTAATCTCTTCGAACCTCATGAATGCGGACGAGGCGCTTTGCAAGGTGAAGGGCGTGGACAACTCCTACGAGACCGAAGAGAAGGATTGCCCGCCGGAAGGCAAGTTCTACCTGCCTGCGGTGGATTTGCAGAAGAACGTCAACATCAGCGGCGGCGACCGTACATTCACCTTCACGGTTTCCGTGAAGCCCAAGGGTGGCGGCGACGAGATGACCTGTACGACACTTCCTGTCGATGTGCTTTCGAACGAACTGACTTGCAGCCTGAGCTCTACAGTGCCCGTTAATCCGGGCGACAACCTGCCCGCGCTCAATTACCAGATTACGAACTGCCCGCAGTCCGGTTGCGTTGTTGAGGCGAGAATCGGCAGCGAGGCTCCTGTAAGGCTCACGTACCGCGGCAACGGCCAGGTGAATAGCTGGTCTCCCACCATCAACACCACCCCGGGCAACTACCGCTACACGCTCAGCTATGCGGGCCTTACTTGCACCGCCGACATCACCGTCGTTACCGGTGCGAACGGCTCTACGGCCGAAAACTGCGCCATCGACGAGGTGAGCAAGCGGTTCACGGCCGACTTGAACCTGGCCGTGGGCAACACGAACTCGATCAAGCTCTGGTACATGGACAAACTGGGCAACATCATCGACCGCTCCAAGAACGTGAGCCCGTCGACCACCCGGTTCGACGAGCCGCTCCCTACGATGACTGAGGCCGGCGAATACATCGTGGCCCTAAGCATCAACGGCGAAGAGGTCTGCTCCGTGCCCTATACATTTGCTGGGGAAGAACCCGAGCCGGAAGCTGATTGCTATATCGAGAATGGGCGCTTCAAGAGCCGGAACAAGAATACCACCGGCCAGACGATGTATAGCGTCTCGCTGAACTACAGCACCGACGGAACGCCCTATGGCAACACGGTGAGCAGCGGCTCTTGGCCTGCGGATGGGTACGTGGACATGGATGCATACCTGCCCACGGCACCGGGAACGTACACCTACAATTTGTGGGGGAGCGGGCTCCTGTGCTCCGTTACATACGAAGTAAAGGACGAATCCGAAGAGAACCCCTAATAAGCAGTGAGAATATTCAATAACGGACCGGTTTAACCCGGCCCGTTTGCTGTTTTGTGAAAATTTTTTTGAGGATAAAATCGTCATTTAGAACGTCTTATAGTACAGGCGGAAGCAAATCCCGACTGCGCAGCGGGCGCGTTCCCGCAAATAGGACTCCACAATGACAAAAAAAGAGTATGCGGCAATGCTTGTTGACATCAATGAGACTCACAAGGCCGGTGGCGATGTATCCGCCTGTATTGCAAGGTATCGAGAGAAGTATAAGTTCGTCTACATCTACAACGACTCCATCTTCAAATTGATTTTCGGCAACCCTGAGAACGAGAGGATGACCGTAGACTTCCTGAATGCGGTACTCAATCTCTGCGGCAGCGATTGTATAGAGCGTCTCGCCTTCGTGAATCCTGCCGTGCCCGGTGCGTTCAGTAAGGAGATTATCTCGGACATCGTGGCGATGGATCAGGGCATGGACCGCATCGTCCTTGAGGTGCAACATGTAGACGATGGAACTTATAGTGACCGCCTTGTGTTCTATACCGCGAAGCATACGGTGGCGAGTCGTATCAAAGGTGACGATTACAAACTTCGTAACTTGAATCTCGTGAGCCTCCAGATGTTCAGCGGGTTTCCCGAATCGAGCAACTACCGCCACCATGTGCGCCTCAAGAATCAGGAAAACGAGGAATTTTACAAGAAGCAGACCATCACGCTTGTCGAGATTCCCAAGTTTTTGAATGGAAAATATCTTTCCGACAACAGCATGCTGGCGCAATGGCTTCGCGTAATTGACGGGCTGAACAATGAACAACCACTCCCCGTGCCGGAAGGCTCGATGTTTGCCCACTTGCACGAATGCGCAAAATTGAGTATTTTTATTATAAGCGAGGCAAAGAACATGAGCGACCGAAACTACGAATTATACGTCGAGAAGAAACGTTCCCGTGCCGAAGGACGCGCCGAGGGCGAAGCCGAAGCTGAAAAGAGAGCCAATGACCGAGCTGCTAAGCGGATTGACTATCTTCGTTCAATGGGCGTCCCTGAAGAGATTATTGTCGGGGCGGCGGCAATCAAATAGTGGTATCTATAGCGACAACGGACCGGTTCATTTGACCCGGCCCGTTTGCTGTTTTGTGAAAATTTTTTTGAGGATAAAATCGTCATTTAGAACGTCTTATAGTACAGGCGGAAGCAAATTCCGTTTGCGCAGCGGGCGCGTTCCCGTGCCGGAAGGCTCGATGTTTGCCCACTT
This sequence comes from Fibrobacter sp., assembly GCA_017412605.1. Classification (GTDB taxonomy): domain Bacteria; phylum Fibrobacterota; class Fibrobacteria; order Fibrobacterales; family Fibrobacteraceae; genus Fibrobacter. The sequence continues at coordinate 226,943 of JAFPWY010000010.1, forward strand.
GCACGAATGCGCAAAATTGAGTATTTTTACAGAGGACTTCCTTATAAGCGAGGCAAAGAACATGAGCGACCGAAACTATGAAATGTACGTCGAGAAGAAACGTTCCCGTGCCGAAGGACTCGCCGAAGGCGAAGCCAATGTCCTAGGCGTCATGAAAGACATGAACTTCCCCGCGGAGCAGATTGCCGAGGTGCAGGCGCGGCTTGCCGCAATGGCTGCAAAGCAACCCTGATTTCTATAGTTAATTTGGGAATGTTCAAAAAAATGCGGACCGGTTCATTTGACCCGGCCCGTTCTTCTTTTGTTTGTAATGCCTTTGTTGTAGGTTGCCTACGGCGTGGCGGTGATTTTGTTGTAGGTGTCTAGGGCATCGAATTTTTTGGTGAGCGCTTCGCACCTGGGATCGCTGATAACGACTTTGTATACAATGTTGTATGCGCTGTTCGTGGACTTGGAAACGTCTAGTTGCCAAGAACTGCGTGCATCGCAGTCGTTCAGGTCGCTGATGTTCTGCGCCTTCCATGCGGCAGTTTCACCATCATCGATAAAGATTGCTGTGGCCGATTTGATGCCGCCTTCGGTATTGTCTTCGAAGTATTTGAAACTGTTGCTGACGGGTGGCTTGTACCCGATAGAAACCCATGTTCCGATGCTGTCGTGGTACTGAATGTTGTACGAATCCTGCAGGTGAATATAGGTGCCCGCTGCCGAGTAGAGTTCGCTTGCTCGAGCCTTCGCAATTTGCCCGAAAACCTTGGGAATGGCGACGGCGGCAAGTGCGCCCATTATGACTACGACCGCCATGAGCTCTATGAGCGTGAAACCTTTACATTTGTCACTAAAAATCATAACCAATCCCGTTGATTTTGACCTCTGTAAAAAAAAACTAGCAATAAAGGCCAATTATTCCAAGGTGGAATAAAAAAAAGTGAAAAAATTTGAGGGAAAATACGTTTTTTTTAAAAAAATTTTACTATATATAGAACATCCAACAGTCCATGAGGAGCTGTTTTTGCTCGCAAAAGTGCCATTTTTGCCTAGCAAGTGTGTTTTATGACACATTCGTGACAAAAAATTGACAGAAGTGTTGCTTTTGGGGAAAAAGATGGTATATTTATGGATGTAGCCGGGCAATTCCGCCCAAAAAAGTGTGTCACAAACAACAAGGAGTACACTATGAAGAAACAAGGTTTTACCCTTATCGAATTGATGGTCGTGATTGTTATCATGGGCATCCTCGCTGCCGTCGCAGTGCCTAAGCTGTTCGGCATGATCGCCAAGTCCAAGGCTTCGGAAGTTCCGACCGCTGCTGGTACCTGGATTAACCTCATTGAAGCTTACGCTCAGGAAGCTTACAAGGCCGGTGACTGGAACCAGATTGGTTACACCGCTCCGGGTGACAAGAAGGCTTCGGGCTCCTTCGAATCCAACGAATTCAAGTATTATGGTGGTGTGGCTAGCGGCAAGGGTACTTGGAAAGCCGAAAACGTGCATAAGTTGGATGACTGCACCGTTCAGGCCGGTACTGCTGCCTGGGATCTGGAAGCTGAAGTGGAAGGACCGCTTTCTTCCAAGGCTGGTCAGGTCTCTATTACGGTCAACACGGGTCGTCCTGAATGCATGGGCCTTACAACGTCCTTCTCAAAGCTTGCTAAGTAATCTCTGTACATAAGCAAAAAAAAGTCGGTCCTTTGGGCCGATTTTTTTTTAATGTTTTTTTTTGTAATCAAGCCTGTTGTAGATTTAATTTATAAATTGTTTTGAAATGTCGCTGTATTCCCACCATTTTATCGTAGCCTTGATTCTCTCTGCTGTTGGGGCAGCTGCTTGTGCGGGGACGTTAAAAAAACGCCTGCTAGCATTGGTTTTAGCGCCAGTCGTACTATACATTTTTTTCTATGACTACGACTATGGACTATTAGGAGGTCCATTTCCACTAGTTCTCTCTTATGTGGGGGGGGCTTTTGCCGTCTTTTTGAGTTTACTTACAACCTCATTTTGCAGGTCTTCAGCAAAAGAGGACTATGCTTCACATCCGCTAATTAAAATTTTTCTTTCCGAGTTTGTCGTTTATTTGATTCTTTTCATAATTTTTACAATTCCCTGGGCAATAGACACATTCCCACTTTCTAATGTGGAGGCTGTTCTATTCACTGTATTTGCTGGAGAAAATGAAGGTGCCGAGGAATTTGTGATATCTTCGTTTATGGAAAAAGTTTTTTTCCCAGTTCTTTGGATCTTTGCTGTCGGTTTGCTAGTTCAAATTGCCCTATCGCTTGTTATGGTTAAATGGAACTTGTTTTATGAAATTAAACTAAGGAGGTTCAGACTATCTTTCAATTGTCGGGGCGTATTGCCTCTTCTTTGGCAAATACAGAAAGCTTTGCTTATGGTTTTCGGTATATATGCGGTAATACTTCTTCTTGTGTTGCCCGGAATAGTTATGAGCGCTCCGTTCAAGGCTTTAATCCAACAACCTGTAGATTCCGAATTCTATCGCGAGAATTACGTTCATCCTGATTCTGTAAAAATAATTGCACAGGATGAACCTAAGAACTTAGTTGTAATCTTCCTTGAATCAATGGAAAAAAACTTCGCCCACCATACACCGGAAATTGTCCGTTTAGAAAAATCTTCTCTTGATTTTTTGCCAGGCGGCCAGGATGTTTCGGGAACAAGTTGGACGATTGCCGCTCTAACGGGAAAATTGTGCAGTATTCCTCTGAACATGCCTATGGGTATTGAAGAATATCTTGGAAAGCTGCCTACGTATGTTCCTTATGCGAAATGTTTAATGAACGTACTTGCAGATAGGAAATATAACCAGCTTTATATTCAAGGAACCAGTGGCGAATTTACCCAAAAGAACGATTTTTGGAAAGCACATGGAAATGTAAAGGTCCATGACATTAAATACTATAAATCGGTGGGAAAAATACCTGAAGATTATCATGTGTTTTGGGGGTTTGAAGATCGTAAACTATTTCGTTTGGCAAAAGAAGAATTGGATAGTCTTGCAAATTTGGATAAACCATTCGCATTTTACATGTTGACGGTAGATACGCACTTGCCTAGAGGGTGGTTGGATGATTCGTGTAGAATCGCTCTTAAGAGTATAGGTATAACTGATATCAAATTAAATCATTTCCCAGAAGCGCTACGTTGTGCTTCTATGCAATTGGAATCATTTATAACTTGGATACGAGTGCAACCATGGTTTGAGAGAACGGTAATTTTTGTGATGGGAGACCATACCTCACCTTTCTTATCTACCAAAGCCGGACTTCCTCAGTCAGAAAATTTGCATTGGACTAATTTTGGCATTAATTTGCCAATTGATAAAGCGAAAGCCTATCGTCCGGGACGAGCTTATTCCTCGCTAGACATGTTCCCGACTATCCTTGAATCAATGGGCTTTGAACTTGAGAATCATGCTGTTGCTCTTGGACGATCATTATACGCTGATTCACCTACCCTGTTAGAAAAATATGGTCAAAAAGCTTTGGATAGTTTGCTGCGCGAACGTAGCATTCAGTATGATTATTTCTTGATGGGACGATGAGTTATGATGAATGCTCTTTGCGAAAAGAAATGGCTCTTTTACCTATGTGGAATTTCGCTATTCTTGGCTTTTGTTCGTTATAAAGGCTATGATTTTGATGCTGCTCTTTACTTGCTACAGGTTGCGAACTATTTGCAGCCGGAACGGTTCGTGAACGATGTTCCGTTTATGTTTGGCAACCAGGATTTCTTCAGTTTATTTTCTCCTATTGTTGGTTCTGCGTTTAAAATTTTTGGCGTAAATACTGGTGGGATGGTTGTGACTTTGTTTTCACAAGTCGCTTTGGGCTTTTCCATCATTGCGCTGGTTTATAGATGGCTTAAGTCGGTTGATGCTAGAAAATGGGTTCTTCCCGTAGTCTTGCTTATGTTTGCTTTGCTTGCAAATAAGGAGTATGGGCCACCGGGCTTTTATCTGCCTATATTCGAACCTGTCCTTGTTGCGAGGCTCTTTTCTGAAGTGCTGGTTATAGCGGGGCTTATTTTCTTCTTTGAAAAGAATCGATATGCATCGTTGGTGATGTTTGTTTTCGCCTCGTTGATGCATCCGTTAATGGGTGGGTGGGCTTTGGCTTTGTGGTTGTTCTACCATTTCCCGAAATGGAGAATCCCTGTGCTTGCCATAACGCTTCTTTCTCCTTTGAGTGGATTCTTGCATATAGCGTGTTTAGATTTTTATTCTAGTGTTTGGAATCCTATCTTTTTCAGACCGGATTGGGATGATTTCCTTTTGTATTTTGGCTTGCTGCTATTTTGGCTGGCTATGTTTCGCCATTTTAAAGAAGGCAGATTTGCTAGACTCTCTATAAATCTTTTTTGGATTTCTTTAGCTGGGTTCTATTTACAGTTTGCTGGATCTTATTTTGAACATGTTTTCTTGTTCCAGATGCAGCCTTTCCGAGTTCAATGGCTGAGTACGATTCTTGTGATTCCGGTGTTTGCCGTTTTTGTTCGTGATTGTTTGGAAAATGGCGGAAAGATGAATCTTTGCGATTATGCGGGAATTACACTTGGGCTGTGTGCCGTTGCAGGGTGCCAATGGACCTTGTTGTTATTTGGATGCTTGCTTGCTATTTATACTCCAATAGGGCGTTATGATAAAATAGGATTGCCCTCTCGTTGGATTAAAATATTCTTTGCTGCCGGCCTTGTTTTTCTATTGGTGAATTCTATACTCTGTAATTTCATTCAGTTGTCTATAGAACAGGGTGTCGGAAGTACAAACTTGGCGGTGTCGTGGATAAATATTCCCGCTTATTTGGGCGTGGTTGAGAGAATTTTACTGATTTCGTTTGCCTTGATGTGTACTTTACAAAAAAAATATGGACTTGCGCTTATCTTTGCCGTTGCCTTTTGTTGCAATGGTTTAAAAATTCTTCCTTTAGTTGGTTTGATATTGATCCTTATTCCGAACTTGAACTATACAATGAAGAATTTTTTGTTGGCGAGTTCTTTTTCGATTTCTTTTTTTGAAATATTGAGCTCGCTGCACAAGCTGAATTCTTTGGAACAGTTGCCTTTGGAAAACGCTCCAGTGGCATGTGTTGTTCTTTTTGTTGTGTTAACGATTGTTTCCTTTTGGCTAATGTCTATAAGAAAGGATCCGCACGGTCGAAAAGCTCTTGTTCCATTGGTTGTGCTACTTGTTTCGCTATCTGCATGGGATGTTTATAGATGGGATTCAAGGGACGAAATCGTAGCTTTAAACGAAAAGCAAATGGACGCTTTTTTTGAAGCCCCCATCTTCCCTCAAGTAAAAGATCGTGGCAAACTTCTTTTTACGGTTGATTACGAAGCACCCATACAATCCAGAATTAACTTTATGACTGGCGCCTATGCCGATGAGTCGATATATGTGGGTGAGGTCTTTTACAAGGAACAGTTTATGGAATCAAATCGCCGTCGAAGCGCCTTGTTGACGGGGTCGCCTCAGATGGTCAATTTGGCTAAGTTTAAGGAGGAGATTATAAAGGTATATGGAAATCCCGATACGCTTTTAACTCGTGTCCGTTATCTGTGTGGCGCGGGAGAAGTTACGCACTTTGCTACCGATTATGCGAATATGCCCCTCCCTAAACAAGATTCCGTGTATTTGAATGTGAAACAAAAATTTGTGTGGCTATACGGATGCCCTGGTGATTAAGATGCGTTCCTTGCTTGAAAAAAAATGGTTTATCTATACGGCGGGGTTAGCCTTCTTCTTCGTCCTGTTCCGTTATTATGGATACTTCGAAGATGCTGGGCGTTACCTTTTGCAGGCGGTCCATTTTTTGCATCCAGAACGCTTCGTGAACGATGTCCCGTTCATGTTTGGGAATCAGGATAACTTTACTGTTTTCTCGCCCCTTTTGGTGTGCTTTTTCAAGGTTTTTGGAGTCAATCACGGGGGGATTGTTGCTGTCTTGCTTATAGAACTTTTATGGGGCCTAGCTGCAATTACCTTGTTTGTCCGTTGGACAAAAATGTGGAGCCACCCAACATGGGCTTTGCCCGCCTTTGTTGCATGCCTTGTCGTGCTTACGAATAAGCAGTATGGGAGTGGGGCGTATTTTCCGATAATTGACCATATTTTGGTCGCCAGATTTGCCGCAGAAGTGTTTATTCTTCTTGGTCTGGCTTTTCTATGGTCTAGAAATCGTTATATTTCTTTAGCGATGTTCTTGCTGGCATCCGTGTTGCACCCGCTGATGGGCGGGTGGGGCATTCCGCTTTGGTTGTTGCTTCATTATCCCGTACTTCGCTTGCCCATGGCAATTGTGGTGGTTCTTGCTCCTTTGACGGGATTCTTGCATGTGGGGCGTCTGGACTTTTTCCCAAATGATTGGTTTGGCGAACGCCTTCCTTTTACGCCTACTGGCGAAGATGCGATATTTTATGCGGGGGTTCTTGTTTTTTGGTGGGTAGTTTGGAAATTTTGCAAGAATCTTGCGGTTTCCAGATTTGCGTCTGCAATCTTTTGGCTTAGCCTTTTCGGAATCTTTTGGCTGTATGCGGGAATATTCATGCGTCATGAACTGTTGGTTCAGGCGCAACCCTATCGAGTATTGTGGTTAGGCTTTGTTCCCATGGTTCCTGTTTCGGTATTGTGCCTATGGGATTTCTTTCGCAAACCTACTGCGATATCTTTATGGTTAAAAGCTAAACCTAAACTTGTTTTCACCGTATTTGTCTTTGTGTTAGCCTTTTTGGTTACTTCGGTATTGCTGCATAATATGGTGCAATTGGCTATGGAACAGGATGTTGGAAATGTCGGGCTTGCCAGAAATCTAATGGATTTGCCTGCCATGTTGGCTCCTGCCCACAAGGTTGTTTTAGGTGTTCTTGCGTTGATATGCCTTGCGGAGAGTCTGTTCGGGCTTGCGATTGCTTTCGGCCTTTCCCTGTTTAATGGCGATTTGACGATACTACCCATTATCGCCATTATATTGTATTTGTTTCCGTCTATAGAGGGGGTGATTAAGGATTTTTTGATTGTTGCTGCGGTTGTTATTTCTCTTGCAGAATATTTGTCCGGGCTGCAGGCTTCACCGTTGCTTGGCCCGGGCGTTCAGAGCTCTCTTTTCCTTGTCGCTTTACTCATCCTTGTAGGTTTGACTACATATCTATATAGATGTCATAGAGAGAATGTGCTGTGGATTCCATTTTTGCTGATGATTGTGACACTTGTGGCTTGGGACGTTGCCAAATGGGATGTACGTAATGAGTCAAGAGTCTTGGACGAACAACAAATGGACGCTTTCTTTGATCAGACTGCGTTTCCTCAAATTAAGGATCGTGGGAAAATTCTATTTGTAGAAAAAGGCGAATCCCCTTTGCAATCGCGATTCAAGTTCTTGACGGGAACGTATGCCGATGAAACCATTAATATTGGGGAACTTTTTTACAAGGGCCAGTTTCTTGAGGCCCGTGCCCGTAAAAATGCATTGCTTTTGGGGGATACGGTTTTGGGCTTTTGGGGCAATTATTCGCAGAGGATTGCAGAAGTCTATGCGAATCCAGATACGTTATTGACTCGAGTGAACTTCTTGTGTAGCATAAATGATATTACGCATTTTGTCACAGATTATGTAAATATATCTCTGCCAAAGAAGGACTCCTTATTTCTTGTAAAAAAGAATAAATATGTTTATTTATATGGATGCAAATAATAATTATATTTTTGCTTGGTCGCAATATTCTTTGGTGCTGACTCTTCTTGAAAAATACGGGATGCAATTTGTAAACAAAATGCTGGGCAAACGCAGTGTAGAATACGACTCTTTCCACGTTTTGACCCCAAAAGGACATCCAGAATGCTGAAATATTTAAAAATTTTATTGGTGATTGGGCTTGTAATCCTTTGCTTTACTGGAATGTTCCTTTTTGAAAGCATTGATGTTTTGATGCTTTTTTTCCCATTGGAAAATCTCGATGCTGTTGTTTTTACTCTTACGCATAATGTTGATGGTGCGTCAAAAGTTATGTGGGTTCTTTTAGAACCTTGTTTAATAACAGCAATTGAAAATACTTTTTGGGGATTGGCCCTTATTGTGTCAATTGTAGCATTCTTTTTGCTTGTATCTTGTAAGAAAAAGTTCATTGTTTCAACTTTTTTTGAAAAAAGTTTTAAGCCGATAATCATTTGTTTTGCTGTATTCTGCTTAATTATTTGGCTCCCTACTATACATAAATTTCCGTTGTTGTCATACATAGAATTCTATGGGACCTTGTTGAATGACAAACCGATATACAATTCCCTATATGAGGAGAACTATGTTCATCCAGATTCTGTTCGTTTCTTGATGGAAAAAAAGAGAAATCTTATTTTAGTAATATTGGAGTCGATAGAAAGCAATTTTCAGGATGAAAAAAATGGAGGTGTTCTAACAGATAATCTAATCCCAGATATAACCGAAATGGTTAAAACAAATGTATCATTTCTGCCTGGAGGAGTAACAGTGGAAGGGGCTGGATGGACAATGGGTGAAGCGATTGCAAAAACATGTGGAATCCCTTTACAAGAACCAATAGGCAGGAATAAGCATGGAATAGAAAATTATCTAAAAAATGCAGTATGTTTAACGGATGTTCTTCGTAAAAATGGGTATATAATCAAATTGATTCAAGGCACGAATATTGAGTTTGCTTCGATGGATTTTTTTGCTAATTCTCATGGTATCGAAAAAGAAAATATTTATGACTTATCTGTTTTTCTGAAAAAAAATGTCCAGCGTTCAGACACATCCTTCTTTGAAAGTATAAAAGATGTTGATTTATATGATGAGGTCAAGAATGTTGCTGCGGATTTAGGATCGCAAGATAATCCGTGGATGCTTTGGTTTTTCACTATGGATACCCATGGCCCGTATGGGCGAGTAGATTCTAGATGTGTTGAAATTCCTGAACAAATTGAAAAAGAAAAACAATATCCGTTCGCATTGCGATGTGCTTCAAAACTTATAAAAAATTTTGTAGACTGGGCGAAAACGCAAGATTGGTTTGAAAATACGACTATCGCTGTTATGGGGGATCATCCCGCAATGATTGCGCCGGAGGTGGTCGGTTATCCTCAGAAAAAAATAGAGCGTTATTGGGTGAATTTCTTCGTGAACTCTGAAATTGATTCTGTTTCGAATAGAAATAGACAATTTACTTCATTTGATATGTATCCAACTATTTTGGAAGCGATGGGCGTGAAAATAGAAGGTCGTGCGCTTGGATTGGGCCGTTCGCTGTTTTCTGACGAGAAAACCTTAATTGAAAAATACGGGAAAGACTCCCTTAATGTCTTAATAAAGAGGAAAGGAACAAGATATAAATCTTTTTGGGATTAAATATTATAATTGCAATGCTTCTTTAAAAATGAACGCCTTAAAATGAAATTTTAAAACGTATATTTAAACATATGAAGTTCAGGGATTTTCTACAAAAACCCTTTGTTGCGGCTCTCTGCCTAAACCTGCTGTTCCTCTTGCTTTGCCTAGGAATCGGCGGTATTCATGTGGGCTCGCTGGACGATTACTTCATGTCGGCTATCGTGACGGGCGCGTATGGTGGCGAATTTGACCCGCACATCCTTTTCGTGAACGGGGCGTACGCCTACTTTCTAAAGCCGTTCTACATGTTGTTCCCGAGTGTGGGCTGGTACTACATTTTCCAGTTGGTTTCTGTATTTGCGGCCTTTACGGTATTTACATACTTTATGCTGCGTCAGGTGAGTGGCCGGCTTGGAATAGCTCTGTCTGTGTTTGTGCTCGCGTGCCTTGCTTCTGATTTGTACATGAATGTCGCTTTTACGCAGTGCGCGGCTGCTGCGACTGCGGCGGCGATAGTCCTGTTCTATTTTGGCAACAGCGAAAGGCACCGTTTGTGGCTAGTCGCCGGTGGAGTCTTCTTCGTTGTGGGAATCGTGTTTCGCAAGGAAGGGTTCTTGCTCGGGATGCCGTTCCTGGTGGCGGTCCTTGCGCTGAACGTTGTTGAAACTAGAAAACTCCTCAAGACGACGGCGGTTGTCTTGCTCCTTTGCGTGTCGGCTTACCAGGGCCTTCTGGCGTTCAACAATAGATTGTTCGAGAACAACGAATATACCTACTACCGAGATTATCAGTGGAGCAGGTCGACTTTCGGTGATGGCGCGAATTACGACGTGGATGCCGTGGTCGACGAACTGGATGAGCGGCAGATGCAGAGCCGCGATTTCAGGTATATGCAGAGCTGGATTTTCCACGATACGCAGGTGCTCTCGCTGGATAGCCTAAAGCCATTCGTGAATGTGGTGAACCGCAACCGTTATGAGGTGAACGCGGTCAGGATGCCTGCTGCGCTGTTCCTTGTGCTGGCAGGCTCCTTCTTCAAGACGAATGCCTGGTGCTGGGTCGTGCTGTGCTTCGCGTTCTTCTTCTTTGCACCGAGGCGGGCGAACTGGTATGCATGGGGGGCGCTTGCGCTCATATGCCTGTGCCTGGGCTACCTTCTGTATGTCAATCGCGTCGTCTCGCATGTGGAATCGGGAATATGGCTGTATGCGATTGTCTCGGCCATACCCATGATGAAGGCGAAGGATTTTGTGGTCGATAAACGCTTGAATAAGCTGCCGTACCTGATAGTTGTGTTGGCCTTGGGCGCCCTTGTCATGGCTTTTTCTTCGGAGCGAAATATAAGTAACGTTAGGATGCTTTTCGGGACTCCGCAAATGTCAAAAGACTGGAGTAATCTCGTACACTACATGGAGTCCCGCCCTGACGATGTATTCCTGCTCTATTTCAGCGATTACCAGTACTTGGCTGCATGCAGGAATCCTGCCTACAGGGCTGTCGCCCCGAGAAGTTGGGGAAACATCATTCCGGTGGGTTACTGGAATATCAACCTGCCCGGAATGAAGAAGGAAATGGCTGAACGCGGCGTCGACAATCCTATCCGAGACTTGGTCAAGGACAACGTTTACATCATGGAATCGGATACGCTGCGGAAATTCGAAAGGTATTATCTGGTCCATTACCATCAGAAAGTCACGAGAGATACGGTCGCATCTTTTGGTGACATGCAGTTGATCAAGTACAGGTTGGACGGGGGTGAGCAATGAGCTGTTTGCAGAAAATCGGGTTGGTCGCCTTCGCTGCCTTTGTCGCCTTTGCCGTGATGTTCTCGTACTTGACAAAGTCGCAGTTCATAAGGATGCCCGAAAAGCCCTGGCACATGCAGCCCGCCATAGATGCGGATTCTCTGACAGAGGGATATGTCTCTAAGTATGAGCTGCTCGACCGGAGAAAATTGATTGGTCAATTTGCCGATTCCTCGCGGGTGACCGTGTCTATCCTTGTGGATGCTTGGGGCGTCCCATTCGGCGAAAGCTTGCTTGCGGAAGATTTTGCGATTTTCAAGGACGTGCCGCACAGGGAGTTCTTGCATCACAGATTGGCTAACCGTACCCGCCATGCGGAATTTGCCGAGCTGCGCATTCCCGGCGACAGCACTCGCCCGCACGGTGGTGTGTACCTGTTCGGCGGGGATTCCCTGGAGTACGGACGCAACCTCTACATCGATTCGCTGGGGTACGGCGTGCGGCTGTTCTGCCAGAAGTGCCCCGACAGCGTGATGGCGGCAACGCTAGATTCCGTGCTCGCGGCCGTGGCGGTTGACTCTGCATCCCCCGTGAAGAACGTCGCCTGGACTACACAGGGTTCCCGCGACGGCGACCGTGCCAAGCTGCACGCCACGTTGCGCCTTATCGCCGGCGTGGCCCGCAGGCACCCCGAAGCCCGCTTCATAGTGCAGGGGACTCACCGCCCCATCCTCGGCGACCCGAAAATCCGCCGTGAAAGCTTTGCCCATTGGGTTCCTGTTGTCATATTTTAGTATAATTTCCCAAAAACTCGCTCATTTTTTAGTGGAAATCAACTAAAATTCGCTCATTTTTTTAGAAAAGAATGTATATTTAAAGCATGTACCTGAAACGCAAACTAGATGATTTCTTGCTAGAATGGAAAAAATCCGCCGATAGGAAACCCCTGATTGTCAAAGGGGCCCGTCAGATAGGGAAGACGGAATCCATCAAGCATTTCGCGGTAAATTACGAGAATTTTGTCAACATAAACTTTGTGTTGGAGAAAAAGTACAAGACCATCTGCGAAGATGGCTACACCGTACAGGATGTCATCAGAAATATCTCTCGCATTGATTCCGAAAAGAAGTTCATACCTGGGAAAACTCTTATTCTTTTCGACGAGATTCAAGACTATCCTGAAATTGCGACATCGCTCAAGTCGTTCTGCATAGACCGTCAGTTCGATGTGATTTGCAGCGGCTCCATGCTGGGGATAAATTACAAGCGTATAGAGAGCAACAGTGTTGGCTACAAGTCGGAATTCCAGATGCAGTCGATGGATTTCGAGGAATTCCTGTGGGCCATGGGATATGGCTCGGATGTTGTCGGTGATCTTTTGTCGCACATGCGGTCGGTAACGCCATTTAACCAAACGGACATGAATGTTTTTGGTAGTCTGTTCATGGACTATTGTCTCCTTGGGGGAATGCCCGAAGTGGTGCGTTCTTTTGTCGAAAAGGGAACGTTCGAGGGGACGCTTGCGCTCCAGCGCGCCCTTATCGCGGATTACAAAGAAGATATAAAGAAGTATGTCGAAGGGATAGACAAGACCAGAGTGCTCAACGTGTTCAACAGCATCCCTGTGCAGTTGGCAAAAGAAAACAAGAAGTTCCAGGTTTCTAAGGTTGCGAGTGGGGCGAAGTTCAAGGACTATTGGGGTTGCGTCGAATGGCTTAATGATGCCGGCATGGTGAATCTCTGCCATTGCCTGCATACACCGGAACTCCCGCTGAAAGGGAACTTTGAAGAAAAAAAGTACAAGATTTATTTCAAGGATACGGGGCTCCTTGTCGCGAATCTCGATGATGAATCCCAGGAAGACCTTCGCGCTAACCGGAATATGAATGTGTACAAGGGGGCCTTATACGAAAATATCGTTGCCGAGATTCTGAGCAAGCAGGGTTACGAGCTTTTCTACTATAAGAAAGAGAACTCCACGCTGGAGCAGGACTTTTTTGTGCGAACGAAAAAAACGCTCGTACCGGTCGAAGTCAAGGCGAAGGCTGGGACGGCAAAATCGCTGTCAACCCTTGTCAAGAGTGATGCGTACCCGGATATTACGACAGGGATCAAGTTTTCTGCGGGTAATGTCGGATTTCAGAACAACATCTACACGTTCCCTTACTTCTGTGTTTTTTTGTTGAAACGTTATCTTTCGGGAGTAGATTTCTAGTATTATGCCGATACCCAAGATAATCCATTACTGCTGGCTGAGCGGCGGGCCCAAAATCCGCCACGAAATGTTGTTTAATTTAACGCCTATTTCATATTGACAAATAGTATATAAAATTATATATTTTCTGCAAACATGAAAAATGCTGTGGAAAATACTCAAAAACTGGCAGATTTCGCCCCGAAGGTGGGCGGAGTATTTTCTCTGTTGGAACTTGGCGCCCTCTTCGACATATCGAACCAGCAGTCGCTCTGGATTGCGGCCAGACGGTTCGAAGCCGCGGGTCTCCTGAAGCGCTACTGCCGAGGAATTTACGTCGCTCGGGATTTTGATCCACAGGTCCTTTCTGCCAAGGTCCGTACGGATTCATACATATCGTTCGGGTCGGCGCTCGCTTATCACAGGCTCATCGGCACCGAAAGTCCGTTCTTGGTGAGCTGTGTCGTACCGTCGCGGGCGAGCGAGTTCGCTGGCGAAGTAAACCTCTCCTATGCAAGGATATCCAAGGAGCTGTATTTTGGCATGGTGCCGCTAGAAAACGGGGCGAAGATGGCTGATGCCGAGAAGGCGGTGCTGGACACGCTCTACTTTTACCAGCACAAGAAGGTATTCTATTTTAACGTGTTTCAGGATATCGATTTTGCGGCCCTTTCGAAGGAAAGGGTGGACATGTACCTGGAGCGATACGTGAATCCAAGATTCAGGGCTTTTGCAAGGAACACCATTTATGGAAAAGCTTGAAAACACGGAAGCGCTGCTCGCCTGGATTGTCGATTTCTTTGCGACGAATTTCGGCAACTCCGCAATATTGAAGGGCGGAATGGCCCTGCGGTTAATGCATAGCCCACGTTACACGAACGATGTTGACTATATATTCATTCCGTTCGATTCGAAAAAAGATGCGAAGGGGGTTATAGAGCAGGCGTTGTCGAAAGTGGATGGATTACAGTTCCAGTCGACAATGAATTCGAAGGCATTGAGAGTCCTGCTGACGTATGGCGGCCAAAGTGCGCAGATAGAGGTGAATGCCGAGAAGGATTGTCCGTCAATCCCGATGTCTTCGGCTTTGCTCAGCACGGCGTATGGGCGGCCGGCACGCATCTTGCGAATTATGGAGCCGGGCGTATCTTTTGCCCATAAGATTGCAGCATGGAACGAACGCGAATTGATGCGCGACCTGTATGACATTTATCAGTACGAAAGTCTGTTCAAGGTCAAGCCCAGAATGGACATTTTGCAGATGCGGCTGAAAAAAGCGCGGTCATATAAGGGCGTTGTCACCGCCCGAGATATGAATGAACTTGTAAACAAGTTAACACAAAGGGCTGAAATGCTAAATGATGGTAACTTGGCTGAATTGCAGCCGCTCTTGAGTGAAGAAGAACTCGCGGGGCTGGCATTCCGAATGAGACCCGCCATACTGAATCTATGCGAGGAATTGAGCTGATGACCATCCCCAAGATTGTCCATTACGCATTTGTAATCCTCCATTATGGTGACGCGGCTGTCACCATGGAGGCTATCGAATCGATTCGCTCCCTAGATAGGGGCGGGCGTAAGGTGTCCGTGATAGTCGTGGACAATGCATCGCCAAATGGAACTGGAGAACAGGTCAAGAAGCAGATTGAATCATTGCCAGATTTCCACTACATTCTCAATGAAGAAAATCTCGGATTCGCAAGGGGCAACAATGTCGGCTTTAAATATGCAAAGAATGAACTGAAAGCAGATTTTATTGCCTTGATGAACAACGATGCCGTGATTGAATCTGCAGATTTTTTTGCGCTGGTAGAACAGGATTATTCAAGCGAAAAGTTTGCAGTGCTAGGGCCCAGTATCCATACGCCTGTGGGGAAAGAACAGAATCCTCTTAGGCTGAAGATGCTTCGTGGCTTTAGGCTTAAGTTGACAGTGGCGTATTTATGGGTAGATTTGCTGGCTACGTTCCTGCTCATTTCTCCGATGATTTCTTGCTTGCTGAAAAAGTTCCCTCGAAAACAGACGAGGCAAGAACTTTCAGCCATGAACAATGTGGAACTTCATGGTAGTTTTTTGATTTTCTCACTTGAGTTCATTGAAAAATTTGACGGACTTGATGACAGGACGTTCATGTATTGCGAAGAGGAATTTTTATTCGCAAGGTGCATGTTCAATAACTTGAAAACGAGATTCAATCCTGCAATTCGCATCCTTCATAATGAAGTGGAAAACCGTAAGGCGAGTATTCTGCAACAACGGAAGAAAAGGCTATTTAGAGTAAAGAACTGTCTAAAAAGCTTAAAGATATATTCTAGGAATGTTGTTGGGAAGATATCCTGAAAAATAGCCCTTCTTTGAATCCTTTCGCTATAGCACTTATCTTTCTGAGTCGTTCTCTTTCGAACAATACGGCTTTAGTGTCGCAGAAAATAGTGAAAAGAAACAGCCAAAGAGAAAATGCTGATATCGGATGCTTGCGGAGGAATATGACCCGATCTCGCGTCTGTTTTTCAAGCCTGAATGGGGAATAATTGTAAAGGAAGAAGGGCCCGATTCGGCTGATGTTGCCGAGGCTGATGTGGAGTTTTGCTGAATTAATGCGCAGCGTTTTCAGGCGGAACTTGTTTGCTTGTATGAAAAAATCAAAGTCAACGCAGTCGATAAATAGGTCTTCGTCAAAACGAAGTCCTTTTGGCAAATTATGCAGATTTATGAGCGTTCCGGAATTAATAGAGCGCTTTACATAATCGCATGTATTTTTTGTTTTTGTTGGGTAAATATTTTCGTAATCGATATTGTTATGAACGAGAAAAGGAACTAAACAGAAAAAATCCGCGTCAAGATGCTTTCTGTATTCATCTAGAAAATGCTTGTCGAAAGTGGAATCTTGATCGAGAATAAGTAAATAGTCAAAGCCGTTTTCTAGCCCATATTGAATTGCTGCATTGTAGTGTGTCGGAAGGCCTTTGTTTATGGGGCTGGAATGGATGATTACATTTTGCGGAAATTGAATGCTGGCAATATCTTTGAAATTTAGGGAATTGTTGTCGTAGAGTAGAATGGAATCTATTTGCTTGGATAAGGTCATAACTACATCTTTTAAATGATGTAATTCGGGATTGTAGGTGACGATGACCGAGAGAATCTTAATGGATGAAATCATTTTATTATGATTCCTTTTATTAGCAAACAAAGCAGATTGTATATGAAGGAGGGTAATTTCCTTTTAGGGGATAACTGTATTGTTCTATAATTTGAAATATAGTGCTTTGTGCGCCATAAAAAATCTTTCCGATAAGCCAAAGCTTCGTAAAATCTTGTTGCGGAATCAATTTTGTATTGGAATGATGGCGAAGACCCCTCCCTTTTCAATTCATTCAGCATCATCGCTACTTCTTTGTAGTACTCCTTTTTTTCGTGAGTGTCTTTGAAAAAAATAGAGAGTGCATCTGCTATGCCGAAAAATTTTTTGTTTGTAATGCTAGACTCGTGTTGCCTGTATTTCAATAGAATGCGGTCGACATATTTGCAGCCGTTGTTGTTGCAGGCATTTAAAGCTATCCACCAATCGTGGTATTTGACAGAATCGGGGATAGGAATAATTTTTTTGACTAGCGATTGGCGAATCATGCTTGCCGCGCCTTGTACGATGTTTCCGTACACCTCGTGCGAGAAGAGATCCTCCGTGTTTTGTGGAAATATACGAATGGGAATTATTTCCCGCATGGTTCGGCGTAATGAATTGTCGTTTGAATCTATGAGCAAAGCATTCCCGCAAACACAGTCGTTTGAACCTATTTCCTGAATGAGTATTTTAAGGTGATCTGGCTCCCAAATGTCGTCTTGATCGCAAAAAGCGATGTATTCGCCTTGGCAAAGAGAAATGATTTTTTCGAAGTTCTTTTTGTAGCCTAGGTTATGTTTATTCTCAAAAATTTTTATGCGAGAATCTTTACTTGCATATTCCTTTAAAATATGAACAGTAGAATCTGTTGAACAATCGTCACAAATAACAACCTCAAAATTTGACAATGATTGTGATAAGATTGAATCCATCTGTTGCCGGATGAATCTTTCTCCATTGTAAGTTGCTAAAGCGATAGAGACGAGCATGTAATTATGTATACGTTTCAGGGATTTTGTTTTTTAGGCTGTCAACGAAAGAGGACAAGTCAATGTCACTCTCTTTAGTCGCCCAATAGGTAAAATCATATGCCTTTTTGTCAAAAGGCCTTTTTTCTGCATTGCTAACTCTTCCTCGAGATAGTTTAGAAATGTATTCCTCCTTACTTTTGGAGTAATAATGATTTATTCGTATTTTTTTGAATGATACATGAGTTGAAAATGGGGTAATTAATGTGTCGAAATTCTCGTCAACCGCTTTTTTGGAAGGCTTGAGAATCATATAGTGCGGATTTGTACATATTTTAACGCTTTTTGGCTTTACAATACACTTTATGTGCCGGTTGGCGGAATTGTCGTCAATTGCGTGACATCGTGTGTAATTGGATATTACAAAGCCTTTGGTTGGACATTTTTCATGATTGTTTGCGTCGAACACGCACCAATTTATTCCTAGCATATCGATTTTTTCATACATCTTCAAAAATTGAAGAAGATTTGTGGAATAATTGGGATTTAATACAATAAATTCATCAATGTCAATAAAAGCTATCCAATGACTAGAGTCTTTAAAACGAGCTATGGCGTCGTTGTAGACGGTAATTTGCATCGCAGAACCGGGACAAAAGAGGTAAGAGACAACTCCTTTGTCAATGTAAGGAAGAAGAACCTCATGTAAATTATCTTCTGATTCGTTGTCGTAAATGTAAAAATGATCTACACCTATAATTAAATGGTATTCTATCCATTCTCTAATGTATTTCGATTCGTTTTTTACTATGGCGACAATCGAAATATTATTGTCGTGTTTTTTTTCTTCGTTGGCAACTATTGCTTTGCTTTTTTTCGAATGGAATAGAAATATGGTGGCGATTTCTATAGACCGTTTGTAAATGGACTTCCAGGAATAATTCCGGATTACAAAAAATAATTTTTTGCAAAAAGAAAACATGCTTTAGAATTCCGTATTTTGACGGTTTTTGTTTATTGCGCTTAATGTTTCTTCTAAAAAGCCAAGGCCATTTTTTTGATCAGGCTCTAGATGACATCCTTCGGCCCACTCATTCCATGCGTTAACAAAGATGAAGTTTTCTTCATCTGAGTAAGGATGGAAATTTTTTAAAATGAATTGAAGCCATTGGCCGTACAATTTAGGAGTATTTTTTGTTAGTGCCCAAAATGATCTTTTAATCCTTCTTGGAGAGTTGTCCCAGCCGGGGGTTATGCCGGGGAACTCTTTTAATGTTTTTGATAAAAGTACAGATTCCTCATGCATGACATAATTATCATATTTGAACAAAACTGGCATTTTGGGGGCTTTTTTCCCGCCCAGATGATATCTAAGCCCATCAATCCAAGCGTATATGTCTAACCACCATCTTTTTTTGGGAATGGTGTGAGGTTGGAAGTCTATTGCAACATCAAATCCGTCAATTAAAAGTTGTTCTCGTGAGAGAGACAAATTCTTCATGAATCCGATGTAAAGGTCTAAGTCATATTTTTTTGCAACATCTCGCCAAGTGATAATGGTCTCTTTAATGTTGGGAATATTTTCCGGTTGATAAATTACAAAGAACGGCCGACCATTTATTTTTATATATCTTTTATCGCAAAAGACATTTTTGCATAAATATTCCATATGTGCAATATCGTCTTCTTTTGAATAGTGTTGCTCAATGAGAATCTCTTTTTCTCCACCATCCCAAGCGCGAGTCCAATTTTCGTTTGCCCAACACAACATGAACGGAAAATCAGGTTTTCCTGAAGTTAAAATGTCATTGACGGGACGTTCCATCAATCGTTTACCGTTGAACCAATAATGATAGTAGCAGAATCCGTATATGCCATATTTGCGAGCCATTTCGGCCTGCATTTCTCTGGCTTCAGGTAATCGCAAATCATAAAAACCGGTATCTGCCGGTAAATGAGGTTGATAGTGTCCCCTGAAACGGGGACGTGCTTTTACCACGTTCGTCCATTCGGTGAAACCCTTACCCCACCATTCATCATTTTCTTTGAATGGATGAAATTGAGGGAGGTTTATGGCGATGAGGCGTTTAGTCATTTATTCCCTCTAGTATGCAATTTAGTAATTCTTTTAAATCTTTTTCAGATTTTCTATTTATCAAGGAATACTGTGATTCGGATTTTTGCGAAAAATAATCATAATTGTTGTTGGTTAATTCATGTAAAGCCTTGTAGATATCTGTTGCATATAATGGAGAAAAATAAATGGGTGCGTCTCCTAAAATTTCTGGTAGTGATGTAGTATAGGAGGCAAAAACCGGTTTTTTATAGAACATGGCCTCTATGGGAGGGTATCCAAATCCTTCAAAGAATGAGGGGTAAATAAGTGCGTAACATTGTTTTAATGAAAATTCAAAGTCTGCATCGTTTAAAAATGGAATTGATATATGATTCTTGAATTGTTGCGAAGGACCATTGATGGTTAATAGGTATGATTCAGGATTATTTTTTGCAAATTGTTCAAAGGCTGCTAATGTATTGTATGGATTCTTGAGACTGCGATTGGCGTTAAGTAATAAATAAATTTTTTTGTTTTTGAAAATCTTTTTTATTTCGTTTGACGCGGTAATCTCTTTAGAAAAAATTCTGTTGGGAAGATAAAATGTTCTGACCCTGTTTTCGTCGATTTTCAAATTAAATGATAATGATTTTTTTGAAAATTCAGAATCAGTTATCAGGTGAAATTTTTTATTGTTCTTGTGTAGATTAACAATGAATTTTGTGCGAGATTTTGCTTTCCAATAATTATTTCGAATGGTGCGAATATATTGAATAAATGAAAGTGTAGCTTTTTGGTAACGGAAAAAACCATAGATAGAATGTTCTCGTTCTGCGAGATGAAATGCTGGATTTAGCATGTCACAATAAATGTTTAAATTTTTCTGACCAATCTCTTCGTCCACCATGTCGTGTATAACGCAAATAGTTTCACAAGAAATTTTGTCTATATTTGGATAGTCTCCAAGGTATTGTGCGCATCCAATAAAAAAACGAGTTATTTGATATTTCTTTATGATTTCGCAAATGTCGTTTTTATGTAAATCTATATATTCAATGGCTAAATTTTTTTTTGAAAGGTTTTCTTCTGTTAAGTCGTCGTATGCGATTCCGAATGCAGAATCGTAGAGTGCAAATAGTTTTATGTGGTCTTTGGGACGTCCTTCTATTTCTTCTAATAAATTATAGAATACGGTGCGTACGTATTCTCCTGCGCCGGTTTTGTATCGAATTGTGATGAAATCAAATAGTAAATTCATAAAATTATTTGCTTGGGGTGGAAAAAGATTTGACTATTTTTTTTTGCTAAAACATCTTTTTATGGGATACAATAGTTTTATTGTGGCATAGTACATTTTGCGCATGATGAAGAATATTTTTTCGAATAATTTGAATAGACGCTTGTCTGCGCTGTTTTTTGATGAATGGGTGTTCATTAGGGTGTATATTAGCCTAGAATTTCGCCATCGATCAAAATCGTTACCCATGATAAATGTGTTTGGGTCAAAAGCTTTTTTAGGATTATGAATCAATGTCTGAAACTCTTCTGCTTTTGGATTCTTTCTAAATAGGCTCAGCCATTCCTTCTGAAGAAATTTATATGCGGGTACGTAGGAAATGTTATCGTTCCAGGAAGAATAATAATGCAGAATAATTCCATCTAATAATGTGTTTATATTTCGACCGAACTGAGCATTCCAAGAGTTCGGCAAAAGTTTGAGTATTTCGTTCGATTTGAAAATGGCTTGTTGGAGGGCTGGTTGGTCTATGAATATTCCTTTTTTACAGGAGTCTTGCCAAAGCTTATGCCATTCATCAATAAAATGGTGAACATTGGGTGTGTCTTTGAAGAAAAGAACTCCGCTATTGATATGGTAATTTGAATTTGTTGAATAGCCTAATTTTTTTAAATTCTCAATTATAAACCATTTTAGAGGGTGCTGTGCTAAAGAGTAGTTTCCGTCAGGAACACCCATGACTTCTTCGGAAAGCAACGATTCGTCTAATGGTGCGGCAAAAACAGTGTCAACGTCAACGTATAAAAAATCGCCTTTAACTAACTTTCTTGTGGATGTTTTGAGCCATCTAGATTTTTGCATTGGAGACAAAGATGAATCTAGGTCAATGACGATTTTTTCGGATATGTATTCGTTGATAAGACTGCGAGACCCCTTTAATTCGTTATCAGTTGCTCGTTCGGTCAATAATGAAATAGTGCAACTAGGCATTTGGTATTTTGCCGACATCATTGAAATTAATGCCTGCTCGTAATAGAAATCAGAATCGGAACTGACGAGAACATACAAGATTTTCATAAGAACTCCAGATAATCTATTTTCTGCCTACGAATAATATTTCTTTGGGGTTGAGACCGTATTTAGGATACTGGCATTGTAATTTGATTTCCTGTACGTTGAATCCGCAAGATTCAAGCCTGGATTTATAATCCATGCCGAACAATCGAACATGGTCTTTTTGTCCAAATTTTTTTTCTAATATATCCTTGTCTGTAATGGATGGGTCTGAAATGGTCGTTTCTAGAACTGGCGAGATCGGTACTTGTAAAATGGCTATACCATCTTTTGCAAGTACTCGATAAAGTTCACATATTGCTTTTTTTTCATCAAAAACGTGCTCAAGGACATGATTGCATATGATTAAATCAAAAGAGTTATCTGCAAAAGGCAAATTTTGAACATCCATATGCTCAACAAAATCTCTGGAATAATCTGCGTGTTGTCCCTCTGCATAAAAGTCGCCACAAATATAATTTTTGAAATCATGTGCAATAAATTGATTCGCTATAATCATTTCTGGGGCAATGTGAAGAACTTTAGTTTTGGGTTTGCTAAAAATGTTTAGTTCTTGTTTCAAATAGGTATAAACAAGTCTTTCGCGATCTGTTGATGCGCATTTAGGACAGCCCGCATTTCTTTGCCCTGCTCCAATAATTTGATATCTCTTAATGGTTGGGTTGTCTAAGCCAATCGGAAAAAGATCTTTGGAATGAAAACCGCAGAAAGGACACTTGTATTTTAACCCCCAATGAGAAAGGAGGTTTACATATGCCTGCCTATTTTGTAAAATGCTTTTTTTCATAGCAAACATCTTTCTTATTCAATATTTAAAAAAGCCCCTTTTTTCATTGATTCATTTTTATATAGACTGAAACGACGAAGATTAATGATAAATTTTATATAGTACCGGATGCTATAAATGAAGCGTTGATGGCTTGTAAAAATTTTCAATAAAGTTTCGTAAGAATAATTCCATAGAATTTCTTTTTTTGAAAATTTAAAGCTTGAAAAATTTGAAATCATCGTGCAGAAATCTAGCAGAGCTCGTTTTTGTTCTGAAGTTGGACGATTTTCTCTATCGTGGATTCCTATGGCATTTGAGGCTATGCCAACCTTGAAGCCTTTTTTCCATGCTCTATCCGCGTAATTATTATCTTCGCCATAGTGGAAAAATGCTGGAGAAAAACCGCCAACATTTATGAGACAATCTCGGCTTATTAGCCAATGTGCAGCCATGATTCTTGGAATGGACATGACTTCGTTCTTTCTCCCAAAGAATAGGTCCTCATATGCCTTCGTTTCTTTATTCCACTGACTTATAATAGCACCGAAATTATAATCAAAGTGCTGCTCGTTCGCTTCTAATTGAATTGGAGATAATATCCCATAATCAGAGTGTCTTTTTTGTGTGAGAATTATTTTTTCGAAAGTGTCTTTTTTTACCCAAGCATCTTGATTCAGCAGATAAACATAGTCGTAATTATTATCTATGGCATGTTGTAAACCGATGTTATTGGCTGCGCCAAATCCTAAATTTTTATTACTGCAAATCAAATGTATGGTTGGAAACTTTTGCTTGATATAATTAGGAGTTTCATCAGTAGATGCGTTATCAACAACAACAATATCGGATTGCATGGTTGAGGAAAGTACACTTTGAATGCATTTGTCAATCCATTTCATTCCGTTGAAGGTGACTATGATTGTGAGAATTTTATCATTCATTAAAATTTTGACCCCTCAATTTTTTCTTTTATTATTTCAAATAATGAATCGTTGTTGTCTAGTTTTTTGTAATGTCGGTTTCTTTCCTGCAATTCGTGAAGAATATCTTCTGGAGAAAAAGCAATACAATCTTTGGGGTTAATGTTGTGTATCATTCGATAATCGGTAAAGAAATGATTCTTTTTAGTTTGCGATTTTATTGCATCTTCATTTTCGGATTCTTCCCACTTGCCTCCGCCTAAATCGGAAATCCAATTGTAGAATAAAAGAACTTGTTCCGCGCTTGTTAACTGTGCTCGAACAATTCTTAAATATTGCCTTTTGTCAGAATAGCTAAATAAATCGTTGTCTGCGTAAACAATGGCTTTTACTAATAGGAATAAATGCCTGTAGTAGGAATTTAATTGATCGACTCGACCTTGGAATAGTGTATTTATTAATGGTATTAATTTGGAATTTGTTATGGCTATTGTTTTTTTATCACATTTGATTCCGTTTAGCTCGTTGTTTATTGTGTCGTTTATTTCTCCGTCTCTATGAGCGACATCTTGACCATAGAAGAAAATGTAATATGATTTTTTTAATAGTTTTGGTTTGGATATGAACTTATGATGTTTCTCTACAATTTCATATATATAATTGAATTCTTCTAACAAGGCTCTTATGAAATCTTGACCGTATATAGAATAATGACTGCTTTTTTTATTGTTGTATGCGATTTCTGTTTCCGCACGTAGGTTTTTAACATTTTCGTTGTGTATTTTTAACATTTCGTAAAACTGTCGCTCGGCTTGTTGCTTTTTATTATCTTGAATTAAATGTTGATTTGTTTGATATTGAATTAAAAAAGCAAGAAATGTAAGTATTGCGGCAGAAACGGCGATGAAGGGGCTCATACTTTCAACATTTTTTTCTGTATCGAAAAGGTGAGGGGCGAAAAAAGAAAAAAGTATGAATCCTGCGGCAAGAAGAATTAGAAGAAAAATGATTTTTCTTTGGTTTGATTCCCAAAATTTATTAATAGAAAATTTTTTAAAATGGGGCTTTAAAATCAAAACAGGAATAATCCATATAAGGAAAAAAGGAATGTAAAGTGCGAAAAGCAGTAAATCTTGAAAAGACATCATTCCCTCACTCTTGTTGCTCTTATGAGCCCTTTCCTAAAATACGGTGGTTGCTGATTCTTATCCAAGGGAAATAACATATAACCATTCGAAAATTCAAATGTGTAGCCCAAATCTTTTAGTAGAGACGATATTGTTTCTGCGTGGCGAGCTCTATGATATGTGCAACACGCAAGTTTGATTTTATTTTGAGATGTGAGAAACTCTTTGCTTTCTTGGATGACGGATTCTTCGGCTCCCTCAATATCCATTTTTATAAAGAACGACTCATTGCTATAT
The DNA here is from genome assembly GCA_017412605.1 of Fibrobacter sp. Classification (GTDB taxonomy): domain Bacteria; phylum Fibrobacterota; class Fibrobacteria; order Fibrobacterales; family Fibrobacteraceae; genus Fibrobacter. Next base: position 251,810 of record JAFPWY010000010.1, read on the forward strand.
TTGTTAAAAAGGCTATTAAGTGTTATTGAGTTCTCGGAAATCTCGCCACTTAGAATTTTTGGAATGATTGTGACTTTATTTTTATACGGGGCAAATGTTGTCTGTAATGGTTTAAGCCAAATAGTATCAGCTTCCAGTAAGTATATATGTTTGGCTTTTTCAATAGAATCAAGTGCAAAAAGGGCTTCAGCACAGCCTGCGTCTACAACAATGTCGTTTTGTTCCACTTGGAAGGAATCTGTTACATATTGGTGTGGTGCTTTTTCTGTATATCCTCCGCCAAGTAAGTTTTCTCGTTCGATATAATTGCAGTATACTTTACTGGCTAAAGCCGGAGACCAGTTGTCTGGAAAATACAAATGTTTATTTCTGTGGATAACAAAGGGAAGTTTTTGCTTATCATCATATCCTGAAATGGGTTTATCTATTCGTTTTATTTGGGGGTATGGAAATGGCTCCATAGCTTGTATGCTTTTCAAATAGCAAATCTCACTGCGATATTGATTGGCTATATCTTTGTGCGTGTCAAAGTATATTTCAATGATTTCTTTTCTTACGGAAAGGATGTCTTCTTGTAGATTAGAAATAAGCTTGTTTTGGGCTTGAATTATTTTAATGCAGCTTTGTTCGTTGTTGTATTTGAACATTGTGCGTAGATTTTTGAGAAAATTACATAATGCAATAGGAATATCTGAAAAAATCATTGCTCAATGACCTCGGTTTTGGAGTTAAACATGATTTTCCCCCATACACTATTCCATTGAGATACAGAAATGCTATCACATAGTGTGGGTTTGGTGATTTTAAATGATAGTATCTTGGATATGATATCAAAATCTGTTTGACAGGTTTGGTAGTTGCCTGTTCCGATAGAAAAGGAAACTTCATAATTTCCCATTGCTAATCGGCTGTTTTGTAAAATTAATCTTATTTTTCTATTTTCCTTTTTTTGAATGGAAAAAGTTTCGGTATTTGAAATACTTCCTATTGGAGTGCCGTCTATAGAAAATATTGTCAGGTTAATTCGGCAGTTTTCTATGGTTTTATTTGCGTAAACACTAAAAATAAAAACAATCTCTTCATCAGTTGCAAATTCGTTGCAATTTTTTTCGAATTTAACGGATAAGAATTGAACTTCTTTTGCCGGATTAATATGATTTATATCGCAAATTTGTTTTTCACAAACATTGTTTTCTGATTTGCTATTGACATAATAATCTACAGCATCTTCCACACCGCCATCAAACGCTACTTGCCCCTGATTAAGCACAATTCCGCGCTTACACAGATTCTTCACCGCGCCCATATTATGGCTCACGAACAGCACGGTCCTACCTTCTCCGCGGCTCACGTCCTGCATCTTGCCGATGGCTTTTTTCTGGAATTCGGCGTCGCCTACGGCCAGCACTTCATCTACCACCAATATTTCGGGTTCGAGGTGCGCGGCGATGGCGAACCCGAGGCGAACGGTCATGCCGCTGCTGTAGCGTTTCACGGGGGTGTCCAGGTAGCGTTCGCAGCCGCTGAAGTCCACGATTTCGTCAAGCTTGCGGGTAATCTCGGCGCGGCTCATGCCCATGATGGCGCCGTTCATGTAGATGTTCTCGCGGCCGGTCATCTCCGGGTGGAATCCGGTGCCCACTTCGAGGAGGCTCGCGATGCGGCCCCGTGCGCGGATGGTGCCGGTGGTGGGGGCGGTAACGCGGCTCAGCAACTTGAGGAGGGTGCTCTTGCCGGCGCCGTTCCTGCCGATGATGCCAACGACGTCGCCCTGTTCCACCTTGAAGTTGATGTCCTTCAGAGCCCACACGTATTCGCTGTCGCCCTTGTGCGCGCGGTCGTTCACCTCACCCACCTTGAGATAGGGGTCTTCGCGGCGCAGCACCTTGGTCTGCCAGAACCTGTTCAGGTCGTGGCTGAGCGTCCCAGTGCTCACTAGCCCCAGGCGGTACTGCTTGCTGATATTTTCAAACTCAATGGCAGACGACATACTATCAAGTAATATAGATATTAGGGGAAAACCTGGAAAACAATTGAGAAAAAATCCGCCTACCTATTGACATCGCCACCCCGCGGAATTATATTTGATAGTGCACGGATGCGCATTACACATTTGCAAGAACCGATTAAGACCCGCAACCAGAAGCCCATTTGCAGGAAAATCGTGCAAGGCGAATGAAGCACAACCATGTTTACATGGTTTGTATTTCTGAGCCGTCGTCACGGACGCCCAAGGCGTCAAAGGAGCCGTAAATGAGCGAAAAAGAGACGTTGCCGGTCGCCGACAAGAACGAGATCATCGTGTACCAGCCGGAGGGCGGGGAATTCCACATCGAGGTCCGGGTAGAGAACGAGACCGTCTGGCTCACCCAGGCACAGATGGCGGAGCTGTTCAACAGCACAAGAAACAATGTAACCCTCCATATCAAGAATATTTTCCAAGAACACGAATTGGACGCCAATTCAGTATGTAAGGAATCCTTACTAACTGCAAATGACGGAAAAAAATACAAAACAAAGATTTACAACCTTGACGTTATCATTTCCGTGGGTTATCGCGTAAAATCCATCCAAGGAACACGTTTTCGTCAATGGGCCAACCAAGTCCTCAAAGAGCACATGCTCAAGGGTTTTAGCGTAAACCAAAGGCTCGTTTCCCACGAAAACAGGCTGGAAGACCTTGATTCCCGCGTCATTTACCTAGAAAGGCAGGTAGATTTCTTCGTGAAGGCGAACCTGCCACCAAGCGAGGGCCTCTTGCCCGCCCATGCGCACTGGAGCGGCTACGAATTCGCCGTGCAGCTGGTGCGTTCGGCAAAAAAGGAACTCTTCATCATCGATCCGTATGCCAACGACATGGTCCTTTCGCTCATGGCAAAACGCGCCCAGGGTGTGGACGCAACAATCTATTCCGCCAGAATCACTCGCACAATGAGGGAGGAAGAAGCGCGCTTGAACCGGCAATTTCCGACAGTCCGTCTGGAAAACATGCGCGAGGTCCATGACCGTTTCGTCATCGTCGACGACGTGATTTATCATGTGGGCGCATCGCTCAAAGATCTCGGAAACCAGATGACTGCATTTTCTGTACTGAACTTCGTCACCAAGGAACAGGTACTTGCAATGGTGAAATAGAAATTGGGAAATCCATCCAGAAAAGAGTCTCTTGTGTAAATTGGACACAAATAAGGACACCAATGGGCAAAAGACGAAAATTAATTTTTACGTTTCATTTGAGTGCTAGTTTGTCTCAAAAGAAATAATTTGTTCATGTATAAAACTTTGTCCAGATTCCGAAGACATTCTGTTTTCATTAAGGAAAAAAATGAACGACACACTTGATTTTACCGTACAAAACGACTCCGTTGCCGATGTTGATTTGCTGAAAGACGGAACCCATCAAAAAATTGCAGACCGGTTATTCGATCTAATGTGAGTTTTTCAACATTGATCCGAATTCTATTCGGAGCACGGAAACTCCCGAAGAAAACTCCGAATCATAGCGTTTGTGGGATTTCGTCGAGCTTGCGAGTGATTTCGCCACGGCTCATGCCCATGATGGCGCCGTTACGCCCGATGATTCCCACGACGTCGCCCTGTTCCACCTTGAAAACCCGATGAGCGAGAGCCGCGGCCAAACTTGTTTGGCCATGGCCGAGCGATAAGGGTTTCTGCAAGTTGATGTCCTTGAGGGCCCACACGTAGTCGCTGTTGCCTTTGTGCGCACGGTCGTTCGTTTCGCCCACCTTGAGGTAGGGGTCTTCGCGGCGCAGCACCTTGGTCTGCCAGAACCTGTTCAGGTCGTGGCTGAGCGTCCCGGTGCTCACTAGCCCCAGGCGGTACTGCTTGCTGATATTTTCGAATTCAATGGCGGTCATCCTGTTGAGTAATATAGATATTAAGGAAAAAAGTTGGAAACAATAAAATATGTCCCCAACTCATTGACCATATCAATTTACATGTTTCGTTTTAGAGTGCACTGACGGGCATGTGATTTTTATTCTCCAATAAAAAAAGCTGTTTTTGTAAAATATTTGAAAATTGACGGAGTATTTGATAATATTTTGCAAATAATGGAGTAATTCTTGATTTCTTTCTGAAAATATGCTATATTAAGTCTGTCTGATAAAGCGAGGCTTTTATGATTTTAGAATTTTCCATCAAAAATACTTTTTCCATCAAAGACGAACAATCTATCAGTTTTGAAGCTTCTGACACCATTAACGATGACGAGAATTTGCATTGCGTTAACTTGGGAGGAAAAAAATTTTTAAAGTTGGCGTGCGTTTATGGAGCTAACGCCTCAGGAAAAACAAAAATAGCAAAAGCATTTGCGTTTTATATTCATTTTCTAACTAATTCCTTCCTTTCTTTAAAGCCTGATGAAAAAATTCATTTTACGCCCTTTCTATTTGACGCAACAACGGCAAACGAACCCGGGGAATTCAAGCTGATCTTTTATGCCAAAGATTTCAATTCTGATAATATAATTCGCTATGAATATTATGTAAAGCTGAACAATAATAAAGTTCTCGAAGAATCAATGCATTATTCGCCTAAAGGCCAAAAAAAGCTTGTCTTCGAAAGGTTCCATGAAGAAACAAAAAAAATAAAGTGGGGAACAAGTGTAACGGGAGCGAAAAAAACAATAGAAGAATTGACGAGAGATAACTGTTCTGTTGTTTCTGCGGGGGCTCAAGCTGCGCACCCAATTTTTCTTCATGTCTACAATCATTTCAGGGCTCGCTTTAGAGGTATGATTGATGATTCTGGCGAAACCCTTTTCCGTTACGCACTAGAGAGAATGGACAAGGATGAAGATTTTAAAAGAAAAATGATACGTCTTCTTTCATTTTCTGATTTCGGAACTATCACCGATATAGATATTACTGAGCGGAAAATTCCAGAGCATGTAATAAACCTTTTCTCCGAGAAAGTTATAAATCAAATTCTTCCAAAGGGGGAATTGTCAACTGCCAAAGATGTGAACCTCGTTCATCATTATGGAACGGATTTTTCGCTTCCTTTGCGTTTGGAATCTGCTGGAACTCAAAGAATTATGGAATTGGCAGCTCCGCTGGTTGATATTACACAAAAACCATCTTTTTGTATTATTGATGAACTGGAATCTTCCCTACATCAGGAATTGCAGGAAATGTTTGTTCAACTCTTCCTTGAGTGTTCTGATGAATCGCAATTGCTGTTCACAAGCCATAATCAGGAATTACTTGATTCTGGCCTTTTGAGAGATGATGAAATATGGTTTTGCAATAAATCGCCTGCGGGAGGAAGTGAATACCATTCCATTGTGGAATACACAGGCATACGAAAGAAAACTTCGAGAAAAAAATTGTATCAAGCGGATAAGTTTGGTGCATTACCTAACGTTGATTTGAATGCGTTAAAGGAGCTGTTCCGTGCCAAGAAAAATCGCTAAACTTAAGGCGAATAAAACCGTCCTTCTCGTTGTTGAAGGGCCTACAGAGAGAACTTATTTCCTCGATGTAAAGGCGAATACGCGTATTCCTGGGGTTACTGTAATTCCAAAGCTCTCAAAACATAGTGACTTGAGCACCGTTTTGAAAACAGCGATAACGGAATTTGACTCTGGAGCGTACGATTCCGTTTGGTGTGTCTTTGATAGGGATACGATAGTTGCAAATGGAATGTCGAAAACGATTGCTAAACAATATGAAGATGCAAAAGATCGGGGAATTCGTTTTGCAGACTCGATGCCTGCGTTTGAAATATGGTTTTTATTGCACTATGATACGCCAAATATGTATTATAGAACGCAAGACGGGGTTATTGATGATTTAAAAAAGTATATACCGGATTATTCAAAAAACCAGGAATGGTTGTCGTCTGCAAAACTGTATTCAAAATTAAAGCCTTATTTTGACAATGCGATGAATGGTGCGGAAAATTTAAACAAAAGAATGGCCGAATCTGGAAATCCTAAAGCATCGTCTTGCAACGTCAATAAACTGTTTGAAGATTTACAAAGGCAGTATGTGCGGTCATGAATCAGGCATTTTAGTTTGAAAAATAGCGTAAAGACCTGATGTAAGGGCCTCTCCTACTTGATTTTTGCGCGTCTGTATCGGCCGAGAAGGTCGAAGTAGCGGGCGCGCGGCGAAATCTTGGCGGGTCGGCGATTGCTTGGGGAGGTTTGCTTCTTCACTGCGAAGGTGGGCATTTCCGGGACTTCCATGATAAATTCGCGCAGGTATGTGTCGTTGTAGATCGCGACGGAGTATCCCGTAGTCCGTTTCTTGTAGGTTATATTGTTTGTGAGGGAATCTCCCCTGTACTCCGCGCACCTGAATTCGTCGCCGGGCACGCCAACATAATAGAAAGTCGCGGTTGTCGGGGATCCGTTTGTGTAATCGTACCGCGTCCTTGACACCAGCGTGTCGTTTCGGAAAAAGTATTCGGCGAAGGTGCGCCTGCCGCTGGTGGGGTCGTAAGCGTCTTCGGATGCGTAGAGGTCCGTGGTCTTGTGGATAACGGTCTGCACGAGCTTGCCTTCGTTGAACATTTTCTGGAAAAAGTAGACGGTGTCGCCAGCAACGGAGTCCGACAGCAAGAACTCTCGACCGCTCCTGGTAAGTACCGATTTGTCTGCAGTCTGATAAATGCGGTTCTCGACGGGGCCGTTTTCCCTGAACTTGAACACGGACCTTTGAACCAGGCCGTCCTGGTAGTAGTACTTCTGGTACCACTCATGGAACTCTTCGGGATTGGGCTGCTCCCTGTAGTAGATAGAATCCATGTGCGGAGCGCCCTTTATCGTCAAAAAATTGAAGGCGTGAATTTCGTAGTAGGCCTTTGTGCAAGTGTTCGCCGCGGCAAAAGCCACAAATGCAAGCAAGCTAAACAGAACACTTTTCATCGCGACCTCACGTACCTCGTGGGGAAAGGTAGTAATCTTTTCTGATTTTCAATAGGCTATAAAAAGTGGTGTGCTGTAGCAAATACAGCAGCCTTCTTTAAGATATATATATATTTATCACATATCTGTATGGCTAGTACGTTGAAGTCGCTTTTTAATCGTTTTCCCCGCAAGTCCTTGTTGGGGCAGTTCCTGCGTTATCTGGTTACAGGGGGGCTCGCTTTCGTTGTCGATTTCGGCCTGTTCGCCCTGTGCCTTTACGTGTTCGGTTGGCATTACCTGCTTGCGAACTTGGTGGGCCTGATTGCGGGGCTGGTACTCAATTACGCCCTGAGCATTCTGTGGGTGTTTACCGCCTGCAAGCGCACGTTCGAGAAGAAGAAGGTTGCCGAGTTCACGCTGTTCGCGCTGGTGGGGGTCGCGGGCGTGGGCATAAACCAGCTGCTCATGTACGCGATGGTCGACGGTTTTGGCCTGAACGAGATGCTGTCGAAGGTTGTTGCCGCCGTGCTCGTGCTGATGTGGAACTTCGGGGCGCGCAAGCTGATGCTTTTCAAGAAAAAGAAGGATGTGTAGTATGGTAGATGGTAACGGATCGGGTAAGAAGGTCGCCGTTATCGCAGGCGCAGGGCCTGCGGGCCTGACTGCGGCGCTGGAATTGTTGCGCACCACGGGCGTGAAGCCGGTCATCTTCGAGTGCGAAGACGTTGTCGGCGGTATTTCGCGCACGGCCCGCTACAACGGGAACCGCATGGATATCGGCGGGCACCGCTTCTTCAGCAAGAGCGACACGGTGATGGACTGGTGGCAGGGAATTCTCCCGCTGCAGGGCACCGCCAGCAAAGACGACCTCGCCATCGGGCGCAGCGTCCCGCTCGTCGCGGGCGGCCCCGACCCCGAGAAGACGGACTATGTGATGCTCTGCCGCAGCCGTCTCAGCCGCATCCTGTTCCTCCGCAAGCTTTTTGACTACCCGGTGAGCCTGAACGGCGACACCATCCGTAACCTCGGGCTATGGCGCATGTTCAAGATCGGCATGAGCTACATCAAGGTGCAGCTGTTGCCCGCCCGCAAGGAGCGTAGCCTCGAAGACTTCATGATCAACCGCTTTGGCGTGGAACTCTACCGCACGTTCTTCCGCGACTACACCGAGAAGGTGTGGGGCGTGCCGTGCAGCAAGATCAGCCCGGACTGGGGCGGCCAGCGCATCAAGGGCCTCTCGATTACGAAGACGGTGATCCATGCGCTCAAGCAGGTTTTCGCGGGCGGCAAGAAGGCTACCGCGGGCTCTGCCGATGGCGCCGATATCCGCCAGAAAGATACCGAGACGAGCCTCATCGGCCAGTTCCTTTATCCGAAATTCGGCCCGGGCCAGCTCTGGGAAACGGTCGCCGAGAAGGTGCAGGAGATGGGCGGTGAAATCCGCATGGATACGAAGGTCGTTGGTGTGAACCGTTCCGCCGATGGCAAGCGCGTCGAAAGCGTTGTCGTCGAAAGCATGGACAATATGGGCGTCCTTCTGCGCGAGACTGTACCGTGTGACTACTTCCTCAGCACCATGCCGGTCAAGGAACTCGTCGCCGCGATGGATTGCGAGGCGAACCCCGTGCCCGCCGAGGTCAGGCGTATTGCCGATGGCCTCGTGTATCGCGACTTCATCACCGTGGGCCTCTTGCTCGACAAACTGCTCATCAAAAACCCGGCGAAGCCCGGCACTCCCGAAAGCAAACTCAAGTTCGTGGCCGACAACTGGATTTACGTGCAGGAATCCGACGTGAAGCTCGGCCGCATCCAGATATTCAACAACTGGAGCCCCTACCTGGTGGCCGATCCCGAAAAGGTGTGGATTGGCCTCGAGTACTTCGCCACTGAGGGCGACGAGATGTGGCGCATGCCCGACGACGAATTCATCAAGTTCGCCATCGCGGAACTCGACAAGATCGACGTGGCGCGTCCCGATGCCGTGCGCGACTCCGTGGTGTTCCACATCAAGAAGGCATACCCCGCCTACTTCGGCACGTACGGCGAGTTCGGCAAGGTCCGCGAGTACGTGGACCCGATAGAAAATTTGTTCTTGATGGGCCGCAACGGCATGCACCGCTACAACAACATGGACCACAGCATGCTCGCCGCCATGGAGGTCGTCAAGTGCATCCGCGAAGGCCGCACCGACAAGACCGCCCTCTGGAACGTGAACTCCGAAGAGGAATACCACGAAGACAAAAAGAGCTAAATTGTGCTTTTTTCGTGCGGATTGTCACTTTTTTTGGTACATATATCCGTTTATTTGTAAAAAAAGTATATTATGCTCATGAACAGGCCTTGTACTAGAATACTCATTTCTTTGTTCGCAATGTGCGCGCTGTTTTGTGCGTGCGGCGGCGATTCGGATGTGTCGGCCGAAGCCGGCGACAACTACAGCGAGAGGTGCTACGACCAAAAGAACCTCGAGGGCTTCCAGGCGGATTTCGGCAACTATAGGAGGGGGCAGACTATTCCCTTCCTGTTCTCGGACGGGCTCATGTTCCCGCTTGCCGTCTCCGACGTAGAGCAGGGCATGGACGAGGTTACCTGCCGCAAATACAAGTTCACGTGGCTCGAGTCGTCGTTCCCTATATATTCCATCAAGATTTCCGCGTATGCGCCCACGTTCTACTACAACGAAGTGGATAAGCTGTACTCCGATACCTTGCGGGTGACTTTCGGGCAGTATGTGTTCACGCTGGACAATCCTGAGGTCCACAAGAATTCGACGCGCATAAGACGCTCCAACGGCAGTGATTCGCTTGCCTACAATCCCGATTCGCTGTTTGTCGATACGATGATGATCAACGGCGTCAAGTATACGGATGTCGCCGTGAGCTACGGGCGTAAGTACGAGTCCGTCTCCCAGACAAAGCTTGTCAAGGCGGACGCTAGGTTGTACTACCAGGCCGAAAAGGGAATTTTGAAAATCGATATGGAAGATGGCAGCAGTATCTCCATCAGAGAGGAGGACTAATGAAAAAGGTTTTGCTCTTTGCAGCCGGTACGCTCCTTTTTGCAAGTTGCGGTGGCAACGACGATGCTTCCTCTATCGTCATCACCAACGAAATCACCAGCGACATGCAACTCATGCTCGACGCCAAGAAGGGCTTCAGCAAGGATACCGTCATTTACCTGACCGACGGCGTCACCTTTGTCGACAAGGTTGCCCAATCCGCAGAATTCGGTAAAGACGACAAACCCGGATTGACCTATAAGGCTTTGGCGATGTCTTCTGCGATCAACTTTAGCATGAAGGTTCAGCCCGGTTCCGGTGAACTCGGCAGCATCTGGTTTTCTTGCCATCCGGGCGATAGCGATGGAATCACTTTCCAGGAGCCTGTTTTCCCGTTGGATAGGAATGGCTACAAGTTGACGTTCATGGATTCTCTCAAGGTCGGCAAATCCGTGTACTACGACGTCCTGAAGTTCGATGTCTCCATGGCTCCCTCTTCTCACTGTAGCGCCTCGGAGTACTACTATGGCTACCATGACGGGCTGCTCATGGTCGTGAGCAAGAACGGAATCGAAATGAGCCGAGTTTCCGAGAAGGTCTACAAGGAAAATGTGGAGCGTAGGCTGGAAGAACGCGCCGAGGCGGACTCTATCGCGCAGGCTGTCGCGGATTCTCTTGCGCAGGCGGTTGCGGACTCTATCGCCCAGGCCTTCGCGGATTCCGTCGCACAGGCTACCGCGGACTCCATCCGCATGGCGAACCCGTCTGCCGAAGAAGACAGTACCGCCAGTACGGGTGACACGACGAAAGTCGAGATTCCCCAGGAAGTTCTCGACATGGCCGATTCCATCGCGGACTGCGTCAAGAAGGCTTACCTGTCCGGCTCCCTGTCGGCGATAAAGAACTGCGGAATCTAGGCCGGAACTGTTTTGGATAAAATAAGAACCTCTTTTGCAAAGAGGTTCTTTTAATATGCTTGTTGTGCTGCGGACCCGCTACTGCGGCTGCGTTGCATCGGCGTCCACGGACTGAGGTTCGGCTTCGGCGGTATCGAGGATGGACTCGAGGGAGTTGATCTTGTCCTTGATATCGTTGCTGAACTTGAACGTGGGGACGAGGCGTTCGTCGATGAGGACGGTTTCGCCCGTGCGGGGATTCCTTGCGGGGCGTGCCTTGCGAGGCTTGCAGGCGAAGGTCCCGAACCCGCGAATCTCGATGGTGTTTCCGTCGACTAGCTTTTCGCCGACAAGTTCGAGGAACTGCTCGACGACGGTCTTGATGTCGCCCCGGACGAACCCGGTGGACTTGGCAATTTCTTGAATAAGACTTTGTTTAGTTATGTTTGGCACGACATAAAATATAGGTATGCAAATAAAAAAAAAGATGGGACGAATAAGAATTAAATATTTTTTTCGGGCTCTTGTTGCGGAAAATTTGTGAATAGATGTGGTTAAAATGTTGAATAATTTTAAAATTCCAAAAAAGACTTCTTTTAGGCTCCGTTCGCTGGATATTTTCCCGAATACGATCCTCTCTCCGATGGACGGAGTGACGGATGCGCCCTTCCGCAGGCTTTGCCGAGTGCTTTCGGGTGACCGCATGGGACTCCTCGTGTCGGAGTTCGTGCCCACGGACGGCGATGCGGTCTTTTGTCTGGAAGGCCACAAGCAACTGAAGTTCTTTCCGGAAGAGCGCCCGTTCGGGGTGCAGATTTTTGGGCGTTTCCCAGACAAGATGGCCGCTGCGGCCAGGAAAATAGCGGAATCCCTGCATCCGGATTATATAGAAGTGAATGCGGGATGCCCGGCGCCGAAGGTGGCGGGCAAGGGCAGTGGTTCCGGCCTGCTTAGGGACTTGCCGCGCCTGCAGGAGATTCTGCACGACGTGCGGGCTGCGCTGGACGGGTGCGGTGTGGATATGCCGCTCACGCTCAAGTGCCGCATAGGCTGGGATTCCGAAAGCATTAATATAATGGAGACGCTTGCGATTGCCGAGGGCGAGGGGGTCGAGATGCTCACGGTGCATGGCCGTACCCGCTTGCAGGGGTACAACGGCCTTGCCGATTGGGATTGGATCGGCAAGGCCGCGGCCGCGGCCAAGATTCCCGTTATCGGTAACGGCGACGTGAATAGCGTCGCCCGAGCGTTCGACTGCATAGAGAACTACGGCGTCGCCGGTGTCGCGATTGGCCGCGGTGCCATGCACAACCCCTGGATCTTCGGACAGATTGCAGACGCCTGGGAAGGCAAGCCCGCGCGCGTGATTACGGCTGCCGAGGCGCTCGACGTGTTCAAGCTGTACTACGGGTTCAAGATCGAGGACGGCAGTACCGACAAGGGTGCGGAGGGGAGGCTCAAGCAACTCGCCGCAAGACTCTGCAAAGGATTTAGTCAAAGCCAACCCGGAACTAAAAATTGTCATTGCGAGGACCGAAGGAGAGCCTGCCGCGAGCGAAGCGTGGCGGAAGCAATCTCCGATGAAGAAAATATTGCGATGCAGGTACGTCAGGCTCTGCTTTCGAGCAGTTGCGCTGCCGAACTGCTGGATCGAGCACAATCCCTCAAGGAAGGTATCGCAAAAGACCTCGTGTTCGACCCGGACCGCCTGGTGAACTTGAACGGCGCAAAAGAGACCGAACTCAAGTTCGGCGACCAGTTCAAAGGCCGATAATCCACAATTTCTAGATGTACTCAAAAAAAATCTCAAAAATTTTGAAAAGGGTATTGACTTTGAGTCAAATTTTGAGTACATTTAGGACATGGACAAGATTATTGACATATTTCAATTCACAAGTTTCCGCAAGTACCTGGACGAATACCAGGCGGCTCGCGTGCAGACAGACCCTGATTTTACTAGGGCTGGAGCGTGCGTGCTGCTCGGGCTCCCCAAGACTCGCAGTTACTATAACGACATTATCAAAGGGAAAAAGCTTTCTACCCGCATGATTCCCAAGTTCGTAGAAGTGCTTGGCCTGAATAAAAAAGAAGCCAAGTATTTCGAGACCATGGTGAACATGGACCAGGCGAAGACCGCGACGGAACGGAACGCTTTTTTCGAGGAACTGCTGAAGCAGCATCCGGATTCCCACCGTATCTTGAACGAAGACGCCTACGAGTATTACAACCACTGGTACAACAGCGTGCTGTTTACGGCGTTGGAAGTCGTGGATGTCTCGGACGACCTTGAACCTATCCAGAAACTGATTTTCCCGAAAGTTTCCGTGGGTACCCTGAAACGTTCCCTGGAATTGCTGGAACGCCTCGGCTTTGTGCGGAAGAACGAGAATGGGTTCTGGAAGAGTTGCCGCGACGCTGTGAGCAGCGGTGACTATAATAATAGCGATTTGGTGCGCCAGTACCAGTTGCAGAGCTTTGAACTTTCAAAGCAGGCCCTGCTTGCAAGTGACGGAAGGTCGTCGGATATGGCTACGTTCACTTTCAGCGTTTCCGATGATGCGTTCAAGGCGATTGCCAAGGAAATCCAGGGCCTGAAGGCCAGGGTGCGTAAGATTATTATGCTCGACAAGAAGAAGGCGACTGGCGTTCATCAGTTGAATGTTCATTTATTCACAAATTTGAAAAAATAAGTCTAGGAGGACTCAAAAATGTTTATTAATAAGTTGACAAAAACGGGCCTTGCCTTTGCTTTGCTTGGTCTTGGAATGTTCGTTGGTTGTAGCGATGAAGGCTCCAGTACGGCATCGACGCTCAGCGAGACGAATACGGGTAATCCGTCGGTTGCAAGTCTGGATACGGCCGATTTTGAAAAGAAATTCGGTGACGGAAAAAGTTCGTGCGTAATAGAAGCCCTTGCGAAAAAAACTTCCAAAGTTGAAGATGACGAGGAGGAAATCGAATATAAGGTGGATACGCTCACGACATTGGAAGGCTCGCAGGTTATAGGATGGGGTCAATTGGCATGTGGCGCTGATAACAACATCTATCTGTATGCGGATGTGAAGGGGCGTGTGGTTGATCCGAGCGGGAAACCGTTGGCTAACGCCAAGGTTTATACTGAAACATCTTGTTCTCCATACGTTGACGATTGCCAGTGGTTTACGACGGATGATGACGGATACTTTTATATGGAAAGTGTGAATTTCTTGACGTATGAAGAGGGCTTCCCGATTTATGCGGATTCTACTAAAGCAGCGCGTACAAAAGATGGCGAAGCGAAAATGGAACATATTCCCGTATTTAAAAACTCGCCGGCTCGCATTATTTCGGATGACAAAAAGTTTGGCACCAATGAAAGCCTTCGCTTTGATGAAGCTTCTATGATTAAAGTGGATGGCCGTAATATTCTTGACGTAGGTAATGTGACTCTGGAACCGGCCTTTTCTGTCAATGTGCCTTTGGATTCCATTTATTTTAGAGTCATAGAAGAGCATAATGACGATTGGGATGTTGTCGATGCTCCTGTGGAAAAGGCTCTGGAGAGAGGCGTGTATTTGAGCATTCACAGCATGGATTGCTATAACGTTAATAAGTGCTATACTTGGACTCCTGACATTAAAATTTCGCTTGAGGATGTGGAACGCGGGTATATTACAGTCGATGCGCTTCCGGAAAATACTTATGATCTGATGTTGTATTGTAAGGACTGCGTTGCCGATATATATCCCGATACCCTTGTTGTAGAACGCTAGAGTCTTCAATCAACCTTGATTGCTAGGATTCTTATAAGGGCTGCCGTGCAAAATGGCAGTCTTTATTGTATATTCCTAAAAGGTTTATTCCCCTTAGGTATATATGTTTGGAAATACTGTTGAAAAATATTTGTTTGCCGGAGCCTTGTGCGCAAGTGCAACGGCTGGTAGCGCACTCGCTGCGCAGAACGTGGTGACCGTTGACGACACGCAGCCGGGCATTGTCATCAACAAGGACCACATGCTGGCGGCTGACCTTGCCATATGGAATCCGCCGACCCGTTACTTCGATATGGCGCCGGCCTTGGTCGATGGCGGCTACAATGTGTTCCGCTTCCCGAACGGGAGCTTGTCGAACGATTACCATTGGAACGGTTCGGGCAGCTACGACAACACGGGCCTCTGGACTCCGAGCGAAAAGGAATGGACTCCGGGGTTCCTGGGCGAGACCGTTTACCGCGGGACGACCAAGGACAACTGGGGATTTGTCCGCCGCAGCCATTTGGCCGATGGAAACATGGAGACGATGTGGTGGGGCGAAATCCTCGACCCGAACGATCCGCCCTGGATTGTCGTGGAGTTTAAGGAAAAGAAGGACTTGGATTCCTTGATTATCGATTGGGGAACGCTTCGTCCGAAGTCTTTCGAATTCTCTTACTGGACCGAAGATTATGCGCCTTATCCGGGTGTACACCAGGGCCTGGAAAACAAGCTGAAGGTTGTGGGCACGGTGAAGGTGACGTCGGAACAGTCAAAGTACAAGTTCGCGCAAATCAAGGCACGCTATGTGGCTATCCGCTTCAAGACTCCGGACTTGCCCAGCAAGGGCGTGCAGGTGCGCGAGATGAAACTTTATAGCGGCAGCGACGACCTGCTTGCCGGAAACGAGTACAAGTTCTTCGCGGTGTCCACTCGCAACGGCGACAAGCCGCGTACCGACTGGACGAACATCAAGTGGCATTTCGAAGAGTTCATGGCGTACATCTCCAAGATTCCGAACGCACAGGCAGTTATCTGCGTGAATGCGGGAACGGGTACGGCCAAGGAAGCTGCCGCATGGGTGAAGTATGCGAACGTGAAGAAGAAGTATGGAATCAAGCAGTGGCAAATCGGCAACGAACTCGATGGCGAATGGGAAGAATCCGGCCCGCTGTCGGCAAGGCAGTATGCCGCCCGATTTGTCGAGTATGCCCGCGCCATGAAGGCCGTGGACCCCTCCATCATTTTGCACGGGCCGCTGTTCAGTTCGCATAAGATGCAAGAGAAGGGCGCTGGTTTCGGGGACGGCAAGTTCTGGGTCGCCGAATTCCTGCGCATCGTGGGCGAGGCCGAGAAAAAGGACGGCAAGCGTTACCTGGATGTGTTTGACTTGCACACCTACCCGTACTGGGCTCCCGATAACCTGAACGCGAAGGACATGCTCAAGGCGACGATGGATGTCGGGCACAATGCCGATACGCTGGATGCCTGGATGAAGCGTTATCTGGATGGGGAACGCCGTATTTCGCTTTCGGAATTCAGTACGTCTGTGCTGGGGAGCGAAATTTGGATGGACTACCCGCAGGCTGCCGGCATTGCGAACATCTTTGCGCAATATGCGGTTCGCTTCGGCAACCGCTTGCAGGCTTTGCCCTGGGATGCTTTCGGTAACGTATTCGAGGGGCCGGACCATACGTGGGGTGTTATCAGTATGACGGCTCTTGTCAAGGAAGGTTCCTGGAATAAATTGCAGAGTCTGGAACTCACTGCGGAATACTTTGGCGTGTACATGGCGTTCAAGCGCTTCCTCGAAGACGGCTACTCCGTTGTCCCAGTGAAGAGTTCTACAGAAAGCGTGACTCCGTACGCCATCTGCAAAAATGATAGCTGCCGAGTCATGCTTATCAATATGACTGATTCCAAGCAAGTCGTCCAGGTGGGCCGTACAAGCGGCGCTTCGGACCAGGTGCGTACGGAAGTCGATGTGTTCGGTCCGGATCAGTTCAAGTGGGTTGGTGACCAGAAGGATGCATACCCGTATCCGAAAATGGGCCCGAGCGGGCGCCGTATAAACCCGAGCAAGAGCAAGGATGTCGAAATTCCTGGATTCGGTTTGGCTATTGTGCGAATCAACCCCCGTGTTGTCGGGCTGGATGCCGCTACGAAGGCGAAGGCCGCATTGCCTGAGGTGCTCGCGGCTGCACTGGAGAAAAAGGTTGTGCTCGCCAGCAATACGCTCGACTTGTTCGTGACGGCCAGGCAAGAAGACGGGCAGTTGACCGGTGGTGTCGTGAAAATCGATAACTGGGGCAAGGCTGGAACGCTTTCGTTGTATGTCAATCCGGATGACGGCAAGTGGAATTCCTCTATCGAGAGCTTCCATGTGAAAATTCCTGTACCTGCTGGAATCTCTACCGGGAAACGTGAAATTCAGGTTGTGCTGCAAGGCCTGGGCAAGAAGGTGACTGTGCTCAAGATCCCGTTCCGCATCCGCGGCGCCTACCGCACCACGAGCGTGATGCAGAATTTCGACAATGGAATCGATGCGGTGGACTGGTTCCCCGTTGTCAACGGCGACAATGCGACTTCGATGGATGGCAAGGTGTATAACGGCAATCCTCCGCTCGGTGGCTACATCCGCCACGACTTCATCGTTGAACAGCCGCCTGACTTGGGCTGGCCCAACTACTCCGGCGCCTATTACGTGTTGCCGCCCGAGGTGAAAAAATCGGTGGGTATCGTGTTCGACTATGCCACAACCCACAACAATCCGCAAGGTTATATAGAATTGCAGATCATGAGCGAGCAGGTGAAGGACTACGACGAGTTCATGATTCGCCTCAAGAACACACACGGCAACTGGGTCCGCGACACGCTCATCTGGGAAAACATGAAGCAGGAAGGCTGGGGCAAGACGATTCCGCAGCTCGACCCGACCCAGATCAAGAACTTCGCATTCCGCGCACGCCACAGCGGCAAGGGCTACATCAGCCTCGACAACATCTACCTGCTGCAGGAAGACGGCAAGGAAGTCCCGATGCCCAAAGGCCTGAGAAGACTGCGCTAAAAGCGAACCGCGTTATATGTCACCCCCGGCTTGGCCGGGGGTCTCCTTTTTGAACGTTGTATAAAAAAATCGCCGGCATCTCGCCGGCGACTTTTCTTTTAAAGCTTAGCGCTTGTCCCTGTCGATCCAGGGCCTTGCCGTCTGGCCGGTGTAAATCTGGCGCGGACGGTTAATCTTGCTCTGCGGATCGTCGTGCATTTCCTTCCAGTGGGCAATCCAGCCGGGGAGACGCCCGATGGCGAACATCACGGTAAGCATGTTCGTCGGGATGCCCATGGCGCGGTAGAGAATGCCCGAGTAGAAGTCCACGTTCGGGTAGAGCTTGCGCTCGATGAAGTAATCGTCCTTGAGGGCGGCTTCTTCGAGCTTGATGGCGATATCCAGGAGCTGGTCGTGCACGTGTTCGCGTTCGAACACCTGGTACATGAGCTTCTTCAGCACCTTGGCGCGCGGGTCGTAGCTCTTGTACACGCGGTGGCCAAAGCCCGAAAGTCTGAACGGGTCGTTCTTGTCTTTTGCCTTGTCCATCACCTGCTCGATGGTCATGCCGCTCTGCTGGATGCGCAGCAGCGTTTCGAGCACGGCCTGGTTCGCACCGCCATGGAGCGGGCCCCACAGGGCGCAGATGCCGGCGCAAATGCTCGCATAAAGGTTTGCCTGCGAGCTACCCACCATACGCACCGTCGACGTGGAGCAGTTCTGCTCGTGGTCGGCATGCACGATGAGGAGCGTGTTGAGCGCCTTTTCCATAATCGGATCCGGGTGGTACGGGCGAGCCTTACTGCTGAACATCATGTTCAGGAAGTTGCTGCAGTAGCTGCGTTCCGCTTCCGGGTACACGAACGGTTCGCCGATGCTTGCCTTGTAGGCGAAAGCGGCGATGGTGCGGATCTTGGAAATAAGGCCCGCAGTCGTGAGCTCGAAAGCGCTCGCGATGTTTTCGTCGTCGTAGAAGCGCGGGGTAAACAGGCCCACGGCATTCACGATGGAACTCAGAATGCCCATCGGGTGCGCGCTCGGCGGCATCTCGCGGAAAAAGTGCAACAGGTTCTCGTGCAAGAGCGCATTCTCGGTGAGGAGCGTGCGGAAATGCCCGAGCTGTTCCGGAGTCGGGAGCTCTCCGTAAATCAGGAGCCACGCCGTCTCGGGGAAGGTCGCCTTCTCGGCCAAGTCTTCGATGGAGTAACCTCGGTAGCGGAGAATGCCCTGCTCGCCGTTCACGTAGGTGATGGCGCTCTTGGTGCTGCCCGTGTTCAGGTAGCCGTAGTCAAGCGTGACAAGTCCCGTTTCCTTGCGGAGGGAACTGACGTCGAGACCATGTTCGTTCTCGGTGCCTTCAACGACGGGGAGCTCGAAACTCTTTCCGTTGTATTTCAAGGTCGCTTTGTCGGACATTTGTTCTCCTTAGGGGTTAGGATCTAGAGATTAGGATCTAGGGGATTGAGATTTATGTTGCTTTTTGCTGTTTAGTGTGTAGACCATTGAATTTAGCATTTTGCCAATTTCTTCACAACTAGACTGTAAAACAACATTCTTCTCCATGTTGCCTAATTTCAGTTGGTTGCATATATGTAATTGCGTCTCAAGTTCTGCCTTTGATCCTCGAGCAATTGATAAGAAGCGAATGTATTCGGCTGTAGTCATACGTTCGTATCCTTCTGCAATATTTGAAGGAATCGATACTACGGCTCGACGCATTTGATCTGATAGCACATAGGATTCATTTTTTGGAAAAGCCTGTA
Organism: Fibrobacter sp.; assembly: GCA_017412605.1. Lineage (GTDB taxonomy): Bacteria > Fibrobacterota > Fibrobacteria > Fibrobacterales > Fibrobacteraceae > Fibrobacter. The sequence goes on from JAFPWY010000010.1 coordinate 271,121, forward strand.
TATAGTCATACACTTGCATGACTAATTTTACGGATTTTTTCCAAACAATCAAGTCCTTGTAACTGTGCATTTCTAGATCCTAGCCTCTAGCCCCTCATCTCTAATACACAATTATAAATATTTTCAAAAAGTTTGCCGAGCTTGTCGGTCGGGACGGCGCTGAAAGCGACGCGGATGAGGCCCGATAGCATGATGGTGCCCGTGCTGTAGTCCTTGATGAGCTTCTGGCGCAGTTCTTCGGCGTCCACGCCCTTCGGCTTGATGCACATGAAGTAGCCGCTGTTGCACGGCATGGGCTCGAAGGCTTCCTTGTATTCCGGGTGCGCAGCGAGTTCATTCTTGATGATGTCGAAGCGCTTCTTGAGCGTTTCGTACTTTTCCTGCTTCTGCTGCAGGTATTCTTCGCTCTGGAAGGCGGCGAGCAAAATCTTCTGGCTGATGCTCGGGGCGTTAGAGATGTTGCCACGGACCGTACCGGCGGCCTTGTCTTCGAGGGCCTTGAGCTGTGCAGCGGTGGCACCCTTGAAACCGAAGCTCATGAAACCGACGCGGAAGCCCCAAACGTAGTCTTCTTTGGTCGGGCCGTCGAGCTTGACAGCGAGCAGGTTTTCGTGGGCGTCGACAATCTTTGTGAAGATGGATTCCTTGGTCACGCCATCTTCGTAGACAAGTCCGAAGTAGGCGTCATCAAGCAGGGCCACGACCCTGTTGCCGGCGGCGGCGCATTCGGTGAGGATCTTAGCGATTTCGACGGCTTCCTTCTCGGTAGCGGTGTAGCCGGTCGGGTTGTTCGGGAAGTTCAGGAGCACGACCTTCTTGTCGCTCTTGCTTTCGGCGAGAGCCTTCTTGAGGGCTTCGGTATCGAAACCGCCGTCCTTGAAGGTGTTGAACGTCTTGATCTTCGCGCCGCAGCTGTTTTCGAACACGAGCTCGTAATTGTCCCAGTACAGGTCGGGGATGATGACTTCGTCACCGGCATCCAAGAAGAGGTAGCCCGCGCAGCTGATGGCGTGGGTGAGGGCCGCGGTCACGACCGGGTTGCTGAATTCCTTGGTGGCAAGCGTCGGGTTCTTGCGGATAATCTGTTCCTTCCAGGCCTTGCGGAGGTCGGGGTTACCGAAGCTCGGGGCATACAGGAACGATGTCTTGGGGAGGTTCAGGCTCTTGAGCACGCAGTCAAGCACGAGCGGGGAACCGTCGTCTTCGAGGGCGGTACCGATGGTTGCGTTGATGGCGGAACCCTTGGCTTCGGCGCCCTGGCCCAGGATGCCCTTGCGCGGGAAGAAAATAGCCTTGCCCCTTTCGGAAAGCATGGAGAGAACGTTGCAGCCGTTGGCGGAGAGTTCCGCGTTTGCCTGTTCGGCGAGAGGATTGTAGCTCATCGTTGATGTCCTGTTTGATTGTCCTGGCGCTTGTGGCGCTCTTTTCGGCGCGCAAAAATAGAAAATTTCGGGATGTTTGCCAATTGTTCTATTTTTGATTATTTACGAATATCACAAATACATTCTTCCTACATTAAAATTACCGGCAGAAGGCGCAGAATGCCAGCCTTGCGGTTGGCTTTTTTCATGTCCGGACTTTGCTTTTCGGCCCTTTTTATTTATTATTCGGTTATAGTCCCTTGGAGGTTGAGATGTTCCGAAGAATTGGGTTTATTTGTGTATTTGCCTTTTTTGCCGTGATGGCGAGTGCTGCGGTAACCATAACCCCGAAAAAGCCATCAAAGGTGTCTGGTTGCTACCAGATTTCCGATGCCGAGGAACTTTACGGATTTGCTTCCATTGTGAACGGGACCGATGGCTTTAAGAGGGATACGGCTGCGTGCGGCAAGCTGGTTAATGATATCGTGGTGAATGAAAATGTCCTTGACGGGAGCGGAAACCTCAATGTGGCCGATACGGCAAATTTTGCCCAATGGAAGCCCATGATGCAATTCAGAGGGAAGTTTGATGGCAACAGCCATACGATTTCGGGACTCTATGTTAATGGTAGAGACAGTTTTTCTGCTCTGTTCGGTGTGCTGTATCGGCATGAAGAAGACAGCACTGTCATAATCCGTAACCTGGGTGTTGTTGGTTCTTACTTTTTTTCGCACTCCTATGTCGGTGCTATTGTCGGATATGCGGATGGCGGGGCGATTGTAAGTATTGAAAATTGTTTCAGCAATTCGCGAGTCGAATCAGATGGAAATTATGTTGGTGGTCTTGTAGGCATGTCTGTTGCGACCATTCAGCTCAAGAATGTGTATAACTTGGGAACTGTAATTGCAGGTAGCGTTGCGGGCGGAATTGCAGGCTATCTGTATGTGGGAGGCGTAAAGGTTATCAATGCCTATAACATGGGGTCGGTATCGATTCCGTCATCTTCTTATCGTGCTGGTGGTCTTGTTGGTTATGTGAATTCAAATGAGGATGCTTCATTTGAAAATTGCTTCAACATGGGATCCGTTACTGGAGAACTTTATATTGGCGGCATTGTGGGAGATGTTGGCGGGACCTTTTTATTGATGGATGAAGTTTATAATGCTGGAACAATTGTATCGGAACCAGGTGCTGTGGGGAACTCTATTGCAGGAGGCTTGGCCGGCTCTGTTGGGGCAAAGGCTAAAATCCAGAACGCTTATAATACGGGTACTGTTTCCGGAGGGACTTTTTTGAGCGGCATAGTTGGCTTAGCTTATGCCGATATATCTTTGACAAATGTTTATAATGCGGGAACATTGTTGTCAAATCAATCATTTTCAGATTACGTGAAACCTATTGTATTTGTGGATAATAGCTTGTATTCATCTAATTGTGAAAATGTGTTCTACTTGAATGAAAGCTATAGCTCTTCTGAATGTGGAAAATCTGTGACAAGTGAGCAATTGGAAGATGGTTCTATCGCCTATTTGCTGCACAATTCATTTTATGACAGCGTGGATGCGTCTGTTTGGGGACAGGATGTTGGGAATGAGGCGTATCCGAATTTCAGGGGATCCATAACGGGAGCTTCGTTAAGTTCTTTTGAAGATTTAATTTTGCACACTTACGATGGGGATGCCACAAATTTACCTGTAAAGTATCTGCCAGGATTCGAATTGAGACTACCGGTCGTGACGCAGGATGGACGAGCCTTCTATGGTTGGTTTGACAATGCCGAATACAGCGGGAATGCTGTGAAAGTCATTCCTGCGACGGCTACGGGAACGCTGGAATTTTGGGCTGGATTTAAAACGGAATACAGCATAACGTATGAAACCGATGGCGGCACTCTTGATAGTGCTGCCGCCAAATCCTACATCTCGGGTGATGGTGTCGCCCTTCTCGATCCATTGCCGCGTGACGGTTATATTTTCCGCGGATGGTATGAATCCGGGGATTTTAGCGGAAATCGAGTACGTACAATTGGGACGAAGGAAACCGGTGACAAGACTTTCTATGCCCGCTGGTTTGCGAAGAAAGCTCCTTCGACAGACGGAAGCGGATGCTATGTCATCTCGGATGCTTCGGATTTGTACGGCTTTGCAGCCATAGTGAATGGCTCCGATGGCTTTACGCAGGATTCGGATGCATGCGGCAAGTTGACAAAGGACATCGTGGTCAACGAGAACGTTTTAACTGTGAACGGGACGCTCAATGTTGCCGATACGGCGGATTTTATCGAGTGGACTCCGATAATGTACTTCAAAGGAGTCTTTGACGGTCAGGGACATACGATTTCGGGACTCTATTTCAACGATGATGATGAATATGCGGATGCTATCGGTTTGTTTGGTCTTGTTCAGAACGCTGAAATAAAGAACTTGGGAGTTGTTGGCTCGTTCTTTAGGGGCAATTCGTGTCTTGGTGGTGTCGTGGGCCTTTCGGTGGATTCGTTAAAGATGGAAAATGTTTTTAACAAGTCCCGTATCGAGGCTGATGCACAGTCGGCGGGTGGCCTTTTGGGTGCTGCTGTGAGCTTAGGATTTGTGGAAATCCGGAATAGCTACAATATGGGCGCTGTCACCGGGAATGGAGATGTAGGCGGACTAGTCGGTTATGCTAGCGATGTTTCCATGCGCTTTGTCAACGTCTATAATGTGGGCTCGGTTACATGCAACAATAACAATCCCTCTTACGCTTATGTAGGCGGCATAGTGGGATATTCTTCAAGCGATATGGAAATTCTGAACGGATTCAATGTGGGTGCTGTTTCTGGAAGAGAGTATGTGGGCGGAATAGTCGGAATGACTTCGGAAGACTTTATTTTTGTTAACGTCTATAATGCGGGGAGACTCACGATATCCGGAAATGGGAGCTACGTTCATGCTATTGTGGGATATGCCTATAGTTATATTCGTGACCATGTTTATAACAATGTATTCTATCAGGACAGTGAGTGGCCCGATACGATTGGTTCTGCCGTAACCGGCGAAATGGTAGAGAATGGCTCGCTTGCTTACCTGCTGCACAATTTTGTGAGTGACAGCGTAGATGCGACGGTCTGGGGGCAGGATGTGGGTACAGACGATTATCCGAATTTCAGCGGGAGCGTGATAGGAATTACTTCGGCTGCGTTTGAAGATTTGGTCCTGCATTCCTGTGCCGAAGAAACTTCTGAGTTGCCGGACAAGTATGTCCCTGGATATGTTTTCACGCTTCCCAAGCCGGAGTGCGAAAATTATGTGTTCTGGGGATGGTTCGATAATCCGGAATACACCGGGGAACCTGTGGAAGACATTCCTGCAACGGCTACGGGAACGCAGGAATTCTGGGGTAAGTTTGGTAGTACATATAACATAACTTACGAAACAAATGGGGGAACGCTGGATTCCGATGCGGCTGAATTCTATGTCAATGGAGTGAATACGCCGCTTACCAAAAATGTGTATCGTAGCGGATATATTTTCACAGGATGGTTTGAATCCGATGATTTTAGTGGCGACCGTTTGTTTGAAATCGGTTCGGGAGCGACAGGCGATAAGGTCCTGTATGCCCGGTGGTTCAAGATAAAAAAGCCTTCGAAAGATGCTGATGGATGCTATGTCATCAAGAATGTTTCGGAACTTTACGGTTTTGCAGCCCTTGTGAATGGAACGTCTAGCACTTTCGGCGAAGACGATGCCTGCGCCTCCCTTGACAGCGACATCGTGGTGAACGAGAACGTTACTGACAAGTACGGGGATATCAATGAAGCTGATTCGGCTGGCTTTATGCCATGGACTCCGATTAATGGGTTTGCCGGAAAGTTCGACGGTAAGGGTCATGTAATTCGTGGCTTGTATTTCAATGAATCGGAAAGGCCGAGCGACTGCGACGGTGAATATGGATGCGGATTTTTCGGTTGGCTCGCTGAAGCGCCGAATAAAGATACGATTGTCATTGAGAACGTGGGTATAGAAGATTCCTATTTTGCTTATCACGATTATGGCGTGGGCGCCTTGGTCGGGGTTGTACAAGGAGTCAGCTATACAAATAGAATTACGCATGTCAGGATTTCAAACTGCTATAGCACATCTACCGTAGTAGGCGATGGCTATGTGGGTGGCATTGTGGGTAAAGTTGTAAGACTCACATCTTCTGTTATTGAGAACTGCTATAACACAGGTAAGATTGTCGCCCGGGACCATGCTGCCGGGGGATTGGTCGGTGCTGTGGACGTGGACACTGACTTGAAGATGGTGAACAGCTACAATGCGGGCCCAATCATGGTTGCGAGTTACCGGAAGTCGGGATTGTCCTTGGTTGGACAAGACTATAGCGAGGTGGATGTAGAAAATAGCTACTACTTGAAAGTTTTTGATGATGATGATGAATACTACGGGTTCGCAGTGACTCCTGAACAGTTTGAGAACGGGTCCGTGGCAATCGTTTTGCATGACGGTGTGAACGGTTCCATATGGGGACAGGATGTCGGGAAGGAATCCTTGCCGAATTTCAGCGGGAAGGTCAAGAATCCTACGGCCAAACAATACAATGTAACATTCCACACGTTCGAAGGCGACACGCTGAGCTACTTTAAAAAGTATGTGGCAGGCTTGCCGAGGACGCTGCCCGATACGGCCTTTAGGGTGGGGTATTTGTTCGAGGGATGGTATGCTGATTCTGCTTTGTTGAATCCCGTTTCGCTAATCGATACATCTGATCGTGGAGATCTGGATTTCTACGCTATGTGGACGCCAAAACTATATTATATCTGGATTTATAAGAATATCGGTTGGGGCGGCGAAGTTGTTGGCCAAAGTAGCAACTATAGTTACATGTACGGCGATACCGTGGAATTGGAGGCTGTTCCTAATGAAGGCTTCAAGTTTGGCTATTGGGGTGACATCTTGGATAGTGTGAATGCAAAGCGTCAGATTGTCGTTGTTCGCGACTCCATCTTCACCGTGTATTTCAATAGGATCAGTTCGAGCAGTGTGTCTAGCTCGTCCAGTGCCAAGTCGAGCTCCAGCACCGCCAAGGCTAAGTCAAGTTCTTCTAGTGACAAAGTCAGTTCGAGTAGCAAGAATGGCAAGTCGAGCTCTAGCAAGGGAGCAAAGTCAAGCTCTTCATGCCGCGGCGACGAGTGCGGGAAAGATATGCCGATTGTAATTGAACTTCTTTGCAACGGCAAGAAGTGTAGCGATGCCTTGGCTGCGGAGGTTACGATGCCGCAATTCCATGTCACTGTCGTCGGCAGGGACATCCAGGTGATGGAGGCGCGCGTCGGTAGCCCGTATGCGCTCTTTGACCTGCAAGGAGGCATTGTCCTTTCGGGCCAGGTCGGGAAAGTTGACTTCACTATTCCGGCTCCGCATTCGGGAAGTTATCTTGTACGGGTCGGTAATTGGACCAAGCGCGTGACCGTGCGGTAAAAAATTTTGACCACCTTTGGAGTCCGCTTGACGCTAATTTAATGTATTTTTTTTAAGAAATGTATATTCAGTGAAGGAGATTTGCCATGGTTTATACGAAATTCTTGGCTTTAGCCGGTGTGGCTGCGATGCTTGCCGCTTGCGGCGGCGACAGCGATTCAAACGCAAAGGGAACTGAACCTGTCGAAGATCTTCCAACAGCAATGTTCGAAGGGCCTCTTACCGACGCCCGTGATGGCCAAACCTATAAGACGGTCACCATTGGCTTGCAGACGTGGATGGCTCAAAACCTCAATTACGAAATGGCAAACTCATATTGCTACAACAATGAATCGGCCAATTGCCCAACTTATGGGCGCTTCTACACATGGGCTGCCGCGATGATGGCATGCCCCACGGGCTGGCACCTGCCGAGCGAGACGGAATGGCAAACCCTGTTCACGGTGGTGGGCGGTAGTACCGTTGCGGGCATTGTTCTCAAGTCGCAGAGTGGCTGGTCCAAAAACGGGAACGGCATGGATGCCTACGGGTTCTCGGCATTGCCTGCTGGGTATAGGGATTACCGTGGGGAATACATCAACGAGGGCTACGGCGCGCACTTCTGGAGTTCTGCTGGGAGCCTTAGTGGTGGCGCGTTCTACATGGTCATGTACAGCGATATCGACAATGCGTACCTGTACGACATCAGTAAGAACACTGGGAACTCTGTCCGTTGCGTAAAGGACGAGTAAGGTCGGGAGTTTTACAGAAACCCGTGACGCTCGGTCATAGCCATGCAAGCATGGCTGCGACGCTCGCTTACAGGGTTTTAGGGGTGGAGGGCGTTTCTTCCCCCTTTTTTACAAATAAATCGTGCCAAAATCCCCGCCATAATTGTATTTTTCTGTGCGGTACCGAACGATACCTTTAAAAATGCACAAACTGCAAAAAAGGTTAAATTATGCTTGATTTGAACACTGTCGATTGGAAGACGCTCCCCTTCGGTTATTATGACACCGATTACAATGTCCGCTGCTACTACCGCGATGGCAAGTGGGGCAAGGTTGAACTTTCTTCTTCCAAGGACATTAGCATCCACATGGCCGCGACTTGCTTGCATTACGGCCAGGAAGGTTTCGAAGGCCTCAAGGCTTACACGGGCAAGGACGGCAAGGTCCGTATCTTCCGCGTCGACGAGAATGCCAAGCGCATGCAGAACACCGCGAACCGCGTGCTCATGGCTGTTCCGCCGGTCGAACTGTTCCGCGAGATGGTCCACACAGTGGTGAAGGCCAACGCCCGCTTTATTCCGCCTTACGGTCACGGCGCAACGCTCTACATCCGCCCGCTCCTCATCGGTACGAGCCCGGAAGTCGGCGTGAAGCCCTCCGACGAATACCTGCTGTTGATGTTCGTGACTCCGGTGGGTCCGTACTTCAAGGACGGGTTCAAGCCGGTCGACATGATGATCAGCCGCAACTTCGACCGCGCCGCTCCGCAGGGTACGGGTACGGTGAAGGTCGGCGGTAACTACGCTGCCAGCTTGCTTTCCCTCGCCGAAGCCAAGAAACTCGGCTACTCCAGCACCATCTACCTGGATGCGAAGGAAAAGAAGTACATCGACGAATGCGGTCCGGCAAACTTCTTCGGCATCAAGGGCAAGACCTACGTGACCCCGAAGTCCGAATCCATTCTGCCGTCCATTACGAACAAGAGTTTGCAGCAGTTGGCTGAATACCTCGGCTACACTGTGGAACGCCGCCAGGTTCCGTTCGAAGAACTCGCTGAATTCTCCGAAACCGCCGAATGCGGTACCGCTGCCGTGATTACCCCGATCAAGAAGATTGTGGATCCGGTTGCCGGCAAGGAATTCACCTACGGTGACGGTAAGAATCCGGGTCCGGTCTGCACGGAACTCTTCACGAAGTACACCGCTATCCAGTTCGGCGAAGCGGAAGATCCGTTCGGCTGGACTGAAGTGGTCGACGTGTAAGAGCTACGAGGCCGCTCGTCTCTGACTCTCTATGAGTTTAAAAGGGCTTTCGGATTGTTCCGAAAGCCTTTTTTTGTGATAAATTCCTCTTGAGCCCCGAGCCTTGAGCCTCGCACCTCATACCTCATAGCTCACCGCTCATTGCTAAAGTTGCTTTTTCTATAAATTAATATATATTAAATAAATGTTCTTCCACTAAAAGGAGTTGGTTATGGCGTATACAAAGTTCTTCCTCTGTATCAGCGTTGTAGTCATGCTCATCGCTTGCGGGGATAACAGCAGTTCTGCTGATGCTATTGTGATTGATACATCTTTCGATGTGTCTGAATCCGATATGGTCGTGGCAACCAAAGGTGATTTGCCGGCGTGTACCGACAAACGCGATGGTGCCATTGCTTACGTGAAAGACAAAAAGGCTGCCTACATTTGTGACAACGGTAGCTGGGTTCTTGACGACGATGGCAAGTTGTCCTCTAGCAGCAGTAAGACGAAATCGTCCTCTAGCAGCAGTAAGACGAAATCATCCTCTAGCAGTGGTAAGGCGAAATCATCGTCTAGCAGCGATAAGGCAAAATCATCATCCAGCGGCAAGAGCTCTTCGTCAGCCAAAGAAAATTCTTCGAGTAGTTCTGAATTCGAGATTAATGACAAGACTATTTCTGGTGTAGCCCAGAAGGGGCCGTTCCTTGCTCAATCCGTAGTCAAGATTTATGAACTGAACCCAAAGACTTTGGCCAAGACAGGAAAGGTCTTTTCTGGAAAGGTCGATTCAAATGGTGATGGCCGGTTTAAGGTGCCGAATGTGGAACTATCGAGTTCGTACGCTCTTCTTGAGGTGAAAGGCAAGTTTCGTAATGAGGTGACAGGCGAAGTATCTAGCAATGATATCACCCTACACGCTCTCGTCAATCTTGAAGATCGCAAAGAGGTGAACATCAACTTGCTTACGCATTTGACGTATGAACGCATTCTTTACCTGTTTGGAACGGGCGTTGATTTTGCTAAGGCCAAGAAGCAGGCCGAGTCTGAGTTTTCTAAAGCTTTTTATCTTGGCAGCGAATTTGAAAATTTCGAGGACATGAATATTTTTGGTGATGGCAAAGAAAGTGCAGCTCTGCTTGCTGTTAGCGTGCTCGTTCTTTATTATGCCAGGACGGATTTGGTTGGGTTCTTGGACACTTTTGTGGATGATTTTAGGAAGGATGGTACATGGGACGACGAAACCACTAAATACAAAGTTGGATCCAAATTTGAATATGGGGGGAGTATTTTAGAACGGATTCGTAATAATATTGTGGATTGGAAAATGGGTCCTATTCCTAAATTCGTAATGTACGCGAGTAGGATTGGCTGTAGGCTTCTTGGTGGGTATTGCCATGTAATAGTAACAGAATGTAATGACGAGGGGGCCTTTATTCCCGAAGGCAATGATTCATGGAATCTTTGCCGAGATAGCATATTGTTTGGCGTTAGTGCTCTTTTTGTGGATACGTATGGATGGACTGCAGGAACTGATGGGGAACTGCGGAAGGGCGACTCGACAGAACATTTCTACAAGTATGACGAAGTCTTAAAAGAGTGGAATCATGTATCATGGAACGATAGGATCCTTGGACTCAACGGATGTACGGTAAAACGTGAAGGTGAAGTTGGCTTGAGCCCCAAGGATGATTCTTATTATGTTTGCACGCATACTGCGGATTTTGAACTAGGATTAGTGCTTTACGTGTGGAAGAAAGCGCAAGAAATAGATTTCATTAGACGCGATGAAAAATGCGAAAGTGAAAACATTGGCCGGATTGTTGCCGGAATAGATACCGTTACAAACAAGTATTACTGCTCGACAAATGGTTGGGTGGACTTTATGGCTTGGAGTTTTAGCGTGCCGAAGGAATTCCGTTTTAACCCGGATATTGATTATGGAACCATGATAGACACTCGCGACGGCAAGAAGTATAGGACTGTGAATATTGGAGAACAGGTATGGATGGCGGAAAACCTCAATTATGCGGGTGACGGGATCGGACATTGCTACGACGATGTTCCTGAAAACTGCGAAGTGGGTGGACGCCTTTATAAATGGGATGTGGCAAAGAATGTTTGCCCCGAGGGCTGGCATTTGCCTTCAAAGGAAGAATTCGAAATATTGTTCTCTGCCGTGGAACTCGTATATGACGAATATGACAAGACGCAATATAGCTTTGCCGATATGTTCAAGGCAACTAGCGGTTGGAAGAACGTTAATTCGAACTGGACTCAAGGCCTGGACAAGGTCGGCTTTTCTGCAGTGCCCGCAGGGGGAAAACATATTGAAACATATCGTCAGCCAGAATACAATCTTGCAGGCTATCTTGCGTTCTTTTTGACCTCAACCGAATACGATGAAAATTCTGTGTACATAATGATGTTGGAATCGGATAAGGCTTCTATAGTATTCGGCATTGACATTGACGCACCTGTCGAAGCCACAAAGAATTCGGGGTATTCTGTTCGCTGCCTCAAGGATGCTGCTAGCTCAGTCGTTCCTTAAGCCTCGTATACCGCTTTGTACTGCGGTTATTGCGCACGGCCTGGTGGAATGCTCCCGGTGCCGACAGCACCCACACGTGGCCTTTCGCGCGGGTGATGGCTGTGTAGATGAGGTTCCGCTGTAGCATCATGTAGTGGCTGGAATCGAGAATCACGATGACGGCGGGGTATTCGCTGCCCTGGCTCTTGTGGATGGTGCAGGCGTAGGCGAGGGCAAGCTGGTCCATTTCGTCGCTTTCGTATTCCACGGTCTTGTCTTCGTAGAATACCGTTACCTTGTTCGTGCTCTTGCCGATGCGGTAAATGATTCCCGTGTCGCCGTTGAATACGTTCTTGTCGTAGTTGTTGCGGATTTGCATCACACGGTCGCCTTCGCTCCAGCGGATGCCGGCTATTCGGTGGCGCTCGACTCCGGCCCTTGTCGGGGTCCTTTCCGGGTTGAGGATGTCTTGCAAAAAGGTGTTGAGCTCGAACGTGCCGAGCGGTCCCTTGCGCATCGGGGTGAGCAGCTGCATTTCTGTTTTGAGGTCGACATTGATTTTGCTGCGGACGCCGCTAGCGAGCAGTTCCCGGACAATCTCTCTTGCCTGCTCTGGCGTTTCGAAGGGGATAAAGTGGAAGTTCGGCCCGTCGATAGGCGCTGGCGTGATGCCTTGGTTGATTTTGGCGGCCTTGTCGGCGATGTCGTTTCCGCCGGATTGCCTAAAGATATGCTGCAAGCGGATGTTCGGGATTTGTGGGCATTGGAGCAAATCGTTGAGCACGTTGCCCGGGCCCACGCTCGGCAGCTGGTTTGCATCTCCGATGAATACAATGCGGGTTCTCAGCGGTGTCGCCTCGAGAATGGCTGCGGCAAGCCATGTGTCGACCATGCTGAATTCGTCGATGACGAGCAAATCGCATTCCAGCTGGTTGCCAATATCTTTGTTGAACTTGCCCGTGATGGGGTCCACCTCGAGCAGGCGGTGGATGGTGCAGGCGTCTTCGCCGCTGCATTCGCTCATGCGTTTGGCGGCGCGCCCCGTGGGGGCGGCAAGGCGTATCTTTTCGCCCATTTTTCGGGCGAGGTGCAAAATTCCCTTGAGAATCGTCGTCTTGCCCGTGCCCGGTCCGCCGGTGATGACGCTAATCTTGTACGAGATTGCCATCGATATGGCCTGCCGCTGTATGGGGTCGAATGCGAACTTGTGCTCGCGTTCCCAGTCTACCAGTTTGTTTTCGAAACCGTCAATGGGCAACCGGTTCCCTTGCAGGCGCAGAAGGATGTTGTCCGCGATGTTCTGCTCGGCGCGGAAGATGGGCGGGAAAAAGCAGTCGTCGTTGACGCGCTTGATGCGTTCCCTGCCGCAGAGTTCCTCGAACTTCTCCAGAATGGTGTTATAGGCGTCTTCGTCCTCGTAGGTGAGGCGCAGGTTCTTGGCCGTGCGCTCCAGAAGAGCTCCCTTGGGGAGGAAAACGTGCCCGTCGCTTGTCGATTCCTGCAAGGTGTAGAGGATTGCAGCTTCGAGCCTGACGGGGCTGTCCTTCGGGAAGCCTATCTTGGTCGCGATTTCGTCCGCCTTGACAAAGCCGATGCCGTAGACGTCCTCGCAGAGCATGTAGGGGTTGTCCTTGATGCGGCGGATGGTGTCTTGGCCGTACTTGGTCCAAAGCTTTTTGGCGATGCTCCCGGTGATGTCGTGCTGGTACAGGAACAGCATGGTTTCCCTGCTGTGGCGGTTCTCTTGCCAGCGGGCGAGGAACAGTTCGGCCTTCTTCGCAGTCAGTCCCTTGATTTTCGTCTTGCGGAATGTGTCCGGCTCGTTGTCGAGGATGTCGGCTGTCCTGTCCCCGAAAACGGCTACGATGCTGGCTGCCGTCTTGGGGCCGATTCCCGGAAAAAGCCCGCTAGAGAGGTAAGACTCGATGCTGCTGTCCTCAGGTGCGAGGATTTCGAACCCGGTGCATACGAACTGCGGCCCGAATTTCGGGTGCCGACCCCAATCCCCCGTAAGTTTCAGCGATTCCCCCGTCGAAAGCTCCGGGAAATTCCCGGTGACCACCACGACCTTTTGGGTCTCGGCGTCCGTCAGTCGCATGACCGTAAAACCGTTCTGCGGATTGTGGAAGGTGATTGTCTTTATGCTGCCGGTGAGGATCATTGTTTTGACCGGGGTCCGTGGATAGGCGTTGTCGACTATAAACAGAAAAAAACGGAGTGTTTTTCGCACTCCGCTTTTCAGGAAATTACAAGAAAATGCTAACGGATATTAGCGAAGTTTCTTTTTCTGGCGGTCACGACGACGGCGTTTTTTACGCTTGTGGGTCGCAATCTTCCTGCGCTTTCTTTTCTTTCCGCAAGGCATGTTGTATCTCCGTTAAAGGTTAAACTGAAAATTGTGCTCCCAAATAGAGAAAAATTTGGCCGTTTTGTCAAGGGGGAAAGACCCCCTAAAAACCCCTTTTTTGGCCCGTTTTTATTCTTTTACCTGGTCCATTGCCTGGCGGATCAGGGCGACGGCTTCTCCGCGGCCCCTTGCCTTGGGGGACTCGTTGCTGAGCATTTGGCGATACCTTCGGGCACCGGGGAGTCCGGCGAACAGCCCGTAGAGGTGCTTTACGAGAATCGTGGCGGGGCATCCGTCGTCGGTCTGCTTTTCTACGTAGGGGAGGTAGGCTTCCAGGAGCGCTTTCCGGGTCGCGGGGCGTGCTTTCCCTGCGATAATATCGGCGGGATTGTCGCTTTCGGGGCGGATGTCGCCGAAAATCCGTTCGTCGGCATCGTGCAGGAACCACGGGTTCTCGTACGCTTCGCGGCCGACCATCACCCCGTCCAGGTCCTTAAGTTGCTCCTCCACTTGGTCGAGCGTCTTGATACCGCCGTTGATGCTGATGTTCAGGTCCGGCATCTCGGCCTTGAGGCGGTGAACAAAATCGTAGTGCAGCGGCGGGACCTCGCGGTTCTCCTTGGGGCTGAGACCTTGGAGCCAGGCCTTGCGCGCGTGGATGATGAACACCTTGCAACCCGCGTCGCGGATAGTTTGTATAAAATCAGTAAAGAATTCCCAGCTGTCGAACTCGTCGACCCCGATGCGGCACTTGATGGACACGGGGATGCTCACCGCATCTTGCATGGCCTTGAAACAGTCGGCGACGATGTTCTTGTCCTTCATGAGGCATGCGCCGAAGTTCCCGTTCTGCACGCGGTCCGAAGGGCATCCGCAGTTCAGGTTCACTTCCTGGAATCCCGCGGATTCTACGAGCTTGGATGCGCGCGCGAGATCTGTTGGGTTGCTGCCTCCGAGCTGTAACACTGCGGGCTGTTCGAGCGGTTCGTGCCCGAGGAATATGTCGGTATTTTCGCAATGCAAGAGCCCGCTTGCCACGACCATCTCGCTGTAGAGCAGAACGTTCCGCGAAAGCAGACGCAAAAAATAGCGCTCGTGACGGTCGGTGCAGTCAAGCATCGGCGCAATGGAAAGACGGCGACAGTGGTCCAGATTCATGCGGGCAAATGTAGAAAAAATCATATTGTGCCAGCTAGGGTGTATAATGATTTTTTGAATTTTTGAAATTATACGTAAAATTATACAATTTGAATAGAAAAACGCAATTTTTGTATAAAAAATGATTCCATGCGGCTAGGCATGAAATATATTTAGGGTATGATGAAATCCGTAATTGAATATGAAGACTATCGTTTGTTTATGAACGACTATTACCGGTGGAAAAAGCAGACTTCCGCTTTTTCCTGGCGTGATTTTACTAAGAAGGGCGGTTTCACTTCGCCTAACCATATGAAGTTGGTGTGCGAAGGCAAGAGCGGCCTTTCTAAAACCGGGGTTGAACGTGCCGCCGACGCCATGGACCTTGTGGGGGCCGAACGCGAGTATTTTCGACAGTTGGTGAAGTTTGGTCAAGCCAAAAAGGATGCCGACAAAAAGGCTGCCTATACCGAAATGAAGGAAATCGCGTGTGCTCGCAAAGTCCGTGTTCTGGAAGGCGAATCGATGTCTTTCTACGAGTCATGGAAATTCCCGGTACTTCGCGAACTGGCCCCCATGATGCCGGGCGCAAAACCGCTCGATATCGCCAGGGCTTGCGGTAATGCTTTTTCGGCAGAAGAGGTTCGCAATGCGCTTGCTTTCCTGACACGGGCGAAATTCCTTAAAAAGACGGCCGACGATGTGTATGAACAGGTGAATCGTTCGTTACGGATGTCTGTTGCTGCCATGCCGATGCTTGTCCGCGAGATGCACAAGGAAATGGCCGGCTTCGCAAAGGACGCTGTTGAAAAGTACCCTGTAGATGAACGCAACTTTACGGGTGTCACTATGGGCATAGATGACGAAGACTATGCCGAGATCTTGAAAGAATTGGAAAAATGTCGCAAGAGAATCATCTCTATTGCGAGTGCCAAAAAAGGCGGCAATCGCGTGTATCGCTTGAATATGCAGCTATTCCCGCTTACAGATAAAGTTCAAAAACATGAATCCTCATTAAAGTAAGGAGCATAACCATGAATAAGAAAATCATTATTTTTGCCTCGACCTTTGCCGCACTGGTTGCTTGCTCCGAATCGGAGAAGGTTGCGGGGGGGACTATCGAGGACCAGAATGCCGCTTCGGATAAGCAAGTGAGAGAATGGCTCAATTTCGGTACGGAATGGAATGAATCCTCGTATGCTAAATTTGAGGGTGGCAGATCGGCCGTATCGGGCGATGGTAACGGAGGGCGAGTGGAATGCGTTGCCGATAGCGCGTCCCTTGCGATGACGATGCAGATTTATAATTCCAGTGCTGTTTCCACCATGAGTGGAAATAGACTTGTGAATTCGTGCGATTCAGTATTTGCGGAATTCAAGGCCGAATGCGACAAGGCGCCTAATAGCGAGTTCTATACGCCAAGTAATGGCTGTAAGGATGGTGCTTTTGAAGCCGTATGCCTCATGAAACACATTGCGAGCGATTCTGCAAACAAGCAGGTGTCGGGTTATATCGATATTGCCGTGGAACGTTGTAACGAGATGACGAGGAACGCTCGAAGTTCCTCATGGCTAGGTGGTATGTCTATGTCGTCTTCTTCAACAGAGTTAGATGGTTCAAGTTCTTCGATCATCATTGAAGAAGTGCCGGAAATAGAGCCTGTTCGCGATACCGCAATAACCGTCAATTACAACAGTACTCTAGAAAACTATGTCTTGCAGTTTGCGGAGAATGCAGAACAACTCTCGTTTGACGAACATGTAATTGCGTATAACGGTTCTCCTGACAGGGGGTGCTCAAATTATGCCCAAAACATTACGAATGAAAATCCGTACGATGTGGTCAGAAATACTCCTATGGTTCAAATGGATACAAGTGATATATGGAAGTGTTTCCCGATGACTGCAAAGATTCTGGACGAACACCCGAGGGAAGCGAATTGCCGTTACTTTATGACGCTCGTTGGTGATGGTAGCCAACCCACAGGGCATGTTTTAAGTCGCATTGCAGGCGATACACTTGAATTTACGTCGGTGAATCCGTCTGCGATTCCGGGTGGATATTGTATGGCAACTTGTATGTTCTTCTCTGTGTTCTTCTTGATTGAGGACTGCGAGAATGAGTTTAATCCGACGGCTCCAGAAGGTGTTTACAACTCATTCACGAGTGAATTATGGAAATGCGGAGGGGATGATCTTAGCGGGAGCAGCAATGTAGGTGCTTATGGCGAATGGTTTAATGGAAAATTAATTGAAAATTAAAGAACAGTTCAAAAAGATTTTAATAATTTAAAGGGGCGTATACGCCTCTTTTTTGCTATAATATATTATATGAGTCAAATACGTAAAATAGTCGTTGCTGGCGGGACGCACGGGAACGAGCGGACGGGTGTTCGCTTGGTCGAGAAGTGGATGGTGTGCCCCGAATGCTACAGCACGTGCTGCCCCAGCGCCGAAGTTTCTCTGGTGCTTGCGAACCCGGAGGCAGTGCGCCTCAACCGGCGTTACCGCGACTTTGATTTGAATCGTTCTTTTTCGCAGACGAGCCTTGATATGAACGCGGAACCGCAGCAGTACGAGTTTCGGCGTGCGCGCGAGCTGAACCGCATTTACGGCCCGAAGGGTGCGAAAACCAAGACAGACTTGTTGCTCGATGTACACAATACGGGTTCGAACATGGGACTGTGCCTGATTCTTTCGGCTCGTGACCCGTTCACGATGAAGGCTTCGGCAGTGCTTACGCAGGAATTTGACGATGCCCGCATTTATTACCAGCCGGAGGAACGCTCTGCATCGCCTTATTTTGGTACCGTCGCGAAGGCGGACGTGTGCGTGGAAATTGGCCCTCAGCAGCACGGCACTCTAGATGCCCGCCTGTTCGAACGGACCGAAAAATTGGTGAAGCGTTACCTGGAACTTGCGGACGAATGGAACCACGGAGAGCTCCAGAAGCGCTCTCCTATCCAGGTGGAAGTCTATACGCAACTGCGCGATCTCGGTTACCCGAAGGCATGGGCCGGAGCCCCTATCGAGGCGATGATTCACCCGGATTTGCTGGGACACGATTTCAGTGAACTCAAGAAGGGCGATAAGCTGTTCCGCACTTTTGACGGGAAGGATATCCTTTACGAAGGCGAGGCGGATGGTCGCGAGAGTGTGTGGCCTATCTTTATTAATGAACCCGCGTATTACGAGAAGGACATTGCGATGAGCCTGACTGTAAAGACCGTGGAAATGTGGTAGCGCCTTTGGCGCCCTGTTTGACGATTTGTTATTAGGAATAAGAAAATGACAGAATTTGACATGAGTGGCGTGCCGGGGGAAGATCTTTCTGTCGTCCCGGGCGAAGAACGCCTGAAAAATTTTTTCGAGCTGATGCAACAGCGCAAGAATGAACCCTGGACTTCAAGGTTGTTCGACATCCTTGATTCCTTCGAGGACTTCCTGACCATGCGTCCGGAGCCGCCCAGAGAGTGGGTGGAAACGTTCGAGAAAAGTGGCAAGCAGTTCGACTACTACCAGATTGTCTTGCCCGACGATTTCCAGGACCCTTACGAGGACGATCTGGGAAACATTCGCCGTCTGCGCAATGAGTTCGAACGGACCCCGAGTACCATGGCCCTCGAACACGAACTGATTAGCAGAAATTACTTTATCTATGAAAACGGCCATGCCGAACCCATCGCCGCACCCTGCCCGATGCTCATGCTCGAAAGCCAGGATCGGGACGACGACCAGGAGGTCCAGGAGGGGGACATCACGTGGGACTGCTGCATCTCCATCTTCCCGGATGGGAGCTATATAGCCTATAATTTGGCCAATGACCAGGAGGAAGAGCTCGGTGAGGACTTCAAAACGGTCTTTGACAAGTATATTAAGACCCTTTCGAGGCTACAATTGGTGATTCCTGTGGAAGGACGTGATTACGGAATCCTAAAAAGTGTATAGATTTATATACAGGGAGGTTAATAGAGAGGAAGGATAACATGGTTCGGTCCGTACACATATTGTCTATCGCAATGCTTGTGTTTGCGAACTGGGTTTGGGCGTTCGTCCAGGCTCCTGTCCCGCCGTCTACCCAACAGAACTATTTCCTGGATGAGGACGAGGATGGCCGGATGGACCATCTTCAGATTCGATTCCTCGGAACCATCTCCCAAGAATATATTGACGAAAAGATGGACAGCCTTGTCGTGAACTGGATTGATTCTACGACCCGTCCGACCCGAGTAGTTGTTCCGAAGGAAGATTTTATTCTAGATACGGTAAGCAACCGTAAAATCACTATTGACCTGTCTGATAGGCAAAGTTCATTCTACCAGTTGACAGCCTTTTCTGCTCCGAACATTTTTGCGTACAGCTATGGCGCCTCCGAACTGTATCTTTCCGATGGTAATGTGTATCGTCTTAACATGAAAGACGGTATGGCGCCGACCATAATGTCTTGCCAGCTGAAGTCCCGTCGCGCCGGTGGTACTGATACGCTGAAGGTTCTCTTCTCTGAAAAAGTGAAGCCGTCTCAGAGCTGCGACGTGTACATGGAGTTCTGGTCGTCCAAGGATTCCATTATTCGGGAACTTGTTCCTAACTCGATTGAGTGGGGCGTGTTCAACAACGATGCCGCTCTCCTTTTCGATGGGAATGCAGGCTCCGAGCGCTTGTCTGTCAGGGACTCCGTGCGCTTGATGTATTCATGCATGAAGGATTCCAGCGGCAATGCTGTAACGAAGCAAACGAAATTCCATCCTGTAGAAGGCTTCTTCCCGTTCGAGCTGTTAAGGCAGAACATTGTGAAAGTTTCAGAGTCGGAAAATCTCGATGAACCGATATTCGACCTGTCTTTCGAGAGCCTGGAAACCAAGGTGCCGAACGATACAGCGTGGGGCTTTGCCGTAGATGTCCTTGGCTCTGACTTTGAATCTTCTGTCCGCGAGTTCTTGAAAATGCGGTCTCAGGAAGAATTCGATCCGTCTAAGGTGGTTGTCTACTTCAACTTGAGAATTTATACCAATCTTGGCTCGTTTGTCGCCAACACCAAGTACAAGATAAAAGGTAACGACAAGCGTTTTGAAAAATCTGCGAAGAGATTGTTCCTTCGCTGGAACCTGATGGATGCTCATCATCGTCGTGTCGGCAGCGGTGCCTATCTGGCTAATGTCGCTGTGCGGATAAAGTACGATGGCAAGACTGTCTACTACAGTGATGATGAGGGCATCTCTACGCAGGTGTTCGGAGTCCTCCGTCGCTGATGGACCGGCTCGAATTACAAATTTACCTTCGATATCAGAAGCTGATTGGCGAGGCCACCGGGTTGGACCTCGGATGGAGGTCTGACCAAATTAATTCGCATCTTCCACAAGTTGTTACTTTGTCTGAAATTTTGGACGTGTACGATGTTTTCTGCTTTGACGGCTATGGAACTTTGTACAATCGCGGCCAGTTTGTCTATCCAGGTGCATTGGAATGGTATGCAGCGCTCCGTAAGGCGGGCAAGGAACTTAGGCTTGTGACGAATGCTGCTTCGGACGTGGATGCGGCGCTGGCGCAGGGCGCTGCGGACCGCGGCTTTGACTTTACCGCAGCGGAGACGATATCGTCGGGCAGCCTCCTTGCCGCAGCCGCCTCGAAGATCCGTGCGTCTGGAATGTACAACTTGCGCGAGGTGTTCTACATTGGTCGCGAGACTGGGAAGAACGTGCTCGCCGCCTGCGGCATGGCTGCCGTGGAAAACCCCGCAGAGCCGGTCGTCGCCGTCTCTTCGTCGACTGCGACTCCCGAGATGTTTGAATGCGCGGCTCGAATCCTTTCTCGCGGAGACGGGCTCCTCTTGGTTCTCAATTCCGACGCCTGGGCCCCGAATATCGATGGCTCGCGCTCTCCGGTTTCCGGCGCGCTGGCCGAGCGGTTAAGGTTGTGCTCGGGGGCCGAGGCTCTGTATCTGGGCAAGCCGTTCCCGGCGATTTGGGAGCGTGTTCGCGAAACGCTTGCGCCTGAGGCTCGCGTGCTGATGATCGGAGATACCATTGGTACGGACGTGTACGGCGCCCGGGTCGCCGGCTTTGACAGTGCGCTTGTCGTTGGCAGGAATGTTCCCGAAGCGGATTTGGCCGCCGACGAGGCCGCCCTCAACATTCGTCCTAATTTTTATTTGGTGCCGGGGTAGAGTCTGCCGGTGCCGCATTGGCGGGCTTGTCGGCGACGATGACGTACAACGTGTCGTGTACGACAACCGTGTCTTTCACAAAGACCGTGTCGCGCTTGTAGACGGTGTCCTGGGCGCATCCCGCTACCGGTTTCGCCACAGACTCCTTTGCCTGTATGCTCGATGACGATGAACGTACTGCCTGTGCAGAACTCTTCGGGTTCTTTTCTTCTTCCTTGATTTTCTGAACAAGTCTTTCACGTTCGGCGCGCAGATTCTCGAGTTCCTTTTTCAGGCGCGATTTGTTGCCGGGCCTGCGTTCCCTGGAATACTGGCCTTCGGTCTTGCTGATCTTGGAATCCAGTTCCTTGAGTTGATCGTACAGCGGCCCTTCTCCCTCCAGCGTGGGGGATGGGTTAAAGAAGTTGACGAACTTCTGCCACATGGATTTTTCTTCGGCCGAAGAATTGATTGCAGTGGCCAGGACAATCAGCGGGATGGATAAAGCGAGAATCCGTTTCATGGGTCAAATGATAGAAAAATCCCTTTACAATACACTACGGTTTTATTACATTTGGAATGCTCGCGGGAGTAGCTCAGTTGGTAGAGCGCGACCTTCCCAAGGTCGATGTCGAGGGTTCGAAACCCTTTTCCCGCTCGAAAAAAAACACCCTTGACGGGTGTTTTTTTTATGCTCTTTTTTGCTGCGCTAGGGAGTGTATCCGCAGCGGAAATTTTCAATGAGGCAGCAACTGATGCTCACGTCGGTTTCGTACTCGGGAATGTCTTCGCGATTCACCCACAGGGCTTCGGAAAGTTCGGAAGCCTGCATGCGAATGGTGTCGTCCCCGTCGAGTTCGGCTGTGAATCCCGCAATCAGGGAATCGCTGAACGGCCACGGTTGCGAACTGAAGTAACGAACATTCTTCACGCGAAGGCCTGCTTCTTCCATAACTTCGCGATGCACTGCCTGTTCAAGGCTTTCGCCGACTTCCACAAAACCCGAAATCAAAAAGAGACGCGGGTTCGGGTTGTCGATATTGTGCGCCATCAAAAGCTTGTCGCCATTGCGGACAGCGACAATCACGACCGGCGAAATGCGCGGATAAACAACGTTCCCGCATTTGGGACAAATGATGGAACGTTCCTTGTCGCCACGGATGGTCACGTTCCCGCAACGGCCGCAGAACTTGTTCAGCGATTCCCAGTGCGCAATGTGCGTCGCTGTTGCTCCACCCAAGCGCTCCACGGGGTTCATGGTACGGAAGGTGCGGTTGCCCATGTATTCGTAGCCAGCGGGAATGCTTGACGCTGTATCGGCCGACTTCGCGGTAATGCTGTCATCAAGAAAAAAAGCTGTGTCGTCGATGCTGAAAAGGTAATGGCCTTCGAAATCGGCGAGAGATTTTTTTTCGAGCGCAAGGAGTTCACCAACATGAGGAATCGCGTAACCGCCATCCACTTTTTTGAGGAGTGTCTTCGCTCCGTCGTAACGGATAATGAAGTCAGTGGGCTTCGGATCGGCGATTTTGAATTCGTTGTTGAATACGTGCGGCGCTATTTCATGAATCATAGAATTTGCCTTAACCACCAACTACGAATCATTCCAGATACGTGTATCCGTACAGACCGCTGCGGTAGATGTTCAGGAATTCCTTGCCTTCTTGCAGGCTGATTTTCCCTTCCTTCACGGAGCGGGTCACCCAGTTTTCCATGTTGCGTACCAGGGCCTTGTCGCTGAAGCTCACGTAGTCGAGCACGTCTTCCACGGATTCGCCGTCGATGACCTTTTCGATTTCGTAACCACCCTGTTCGTCACAGACAATATGGACGGCATTCGTGTCACCGAAGAGGTTGTGCAGGTCGCCGAGAATTTCCTGGTAGGCACCCACGAGATAAACTGCGATGTAGTAAGGCTCGTTCTTTTTCAGCTTATGCAGCGGGAGTGTGTGGCTCACGTCGCCACCACGGATGAACAGGGCAATCTTTCCGTCGGAGTCGCAAGTGACATCCTGGATGGTGGTTTCTACCGTGGGTTCTTCGTCTAGCCGCTGGATAGGCATGACCGGGAAAATCTGGTCGATGGCCCAGCTGTCGGGCAGACTCTGGAAAAGGCTGAAGTTTCCGAAATACTTTTCGGCCAAGAGGCGGGGGAGTTCCGCCAGTTCGTAAGGCGGGTGACGCAGTTCGCTTGCAATCTGGTTTACTTCGCGGGCGATGCTCCAGAAAAGGCGTTCGCTCATGGCGCGGGTGGGCAAATCGTAGTCGCCCACTTTGAATCCGCTCAGAACGTCGTCGTTCAGCTGCATGGCATCGTGCCAGCTTTCCAGCAGGTTCTTGGGGGAAAGCCCCTTGTAGATCCCGTAAAGGTCTTTCAGTGCATCGGGTGCATCGTCGCCGATTTCGTGTTCCTCGTCGTCGAAGAAGGCCTGACTTGCAGTTTCCAGAATGTTGAACACTAGGATGGAATGGTGCGCCGAAAGCGCACGGCCCGATTCCGCGATGATGTTCGGGTGCGAAAGCTTTGCCTCTTCGCAGGCTTCGTAGATGGCGTACACCACGTCGTTCGCGTATTCCTGGATGGAATAGTTCACGGAACTTGCGTTGGTGCTGCGGGTGCCGTCGTAATCAACGCCCAAGCCGCCGCCCACGTCCACGAATTCCAAGTTCATTCCCATCTTGCGAATTTGGATGTAGAACTGCGAAATTTCGCGGAGTCCGTTCTTGATATTGCGGATATGCGTAATCTGGCTACCCAGGTGGAAATGGATGAGCTTCATGCAGTCTTCCATTTTCTCTTCCTTGATGTAGTCCAGCGCTTCCAAAAGTTCAGAACTGTTCAGGCCGAACTTGCTGTGGTATCCGCCGGATTCTTCCCACTTGCCGCTGCCGGAGCTTGCAAGCTTGATGCGGATGCCGATGTTCGGGCGCACGCCGATGCGGCGGGAAAGTTTCACCACCAGGTGGAGCTCGTTCATCTTCTCGACGACGATGAAAATCTTCTTGCCCATCTTCTGTGCAAGGAGTGCGAGTTCGATGAAGTCTTCGTCCTTGTAGCCGTTACAGATAATCAGTGCATCGGGGTTGTCCATGTTGGCGAGGACGGCGTGCAGTTCCGGCTTGGAACCGGCCTCGAGTCCGATGTTGAATTTCTTGCCGTGGCGCACGACTTCTTCCAAGACGGCGCGCTGCTGGTTCACCTTGATGGGGAAGATGCTGTAGTAGCTCCCCTTGAAACCGTATTCCTTGCGGGCCTTGTTGAAGCACTCGTTGATTTTTTCGATGCGGCTGTCCAGGATATCCGGGAAACGCAACAGCATCGGGGTAGAGACGTCGCGGAGCGCGAGTTCCTGCACCAGATCGTAGAGGTCAATGTCCGGGCCACCGTCCTTGAGCGGGTGTACCGTCGCATGGCCCTTCTCGTTGATGTCGAAGTAGTTTACACCCCAGCCCTTGACGTTGTACAAGTCGCGGGAATCGTCAATGCGCCATTTTTTCATGTTAGAGTCTAGAGGTTAGAGGTTAGGATTTAGGGATTAGGATCTAGGGGTTAGAATCTAGGATCTAGGGATTGGAGAAAAATCAGACGCACGAAGTGCGTGATTCTTATTCACTAGCCTCTAGATTCTAGTCTCTAGCCCCTTTTACTCTAGTCAACGAGAACAGGGTTAAAGTTTTCCTTCCACGGGAGGCCGTACTTGGTGAGGGCTTCCATGAACGGATCCGGATCGAACTCTTCGACGGTGTGCACACCCGGCTTGTTCCACTTGCCGGTGAGCACCATCATGGCACCGCACATGGCCGGAACGCCCGTGGTGTAGGCGATAGCCTGGCTGCCGAGTTCCTTGTAGCATTCCTGGTGGTCGCAAACGTTGTACAGGTAGTAGGTCTTCGGCTTGCCGTCCTTGGTACCCTTGAAGATACAACCGATGTTCGTCTTGCCCACGGTGCGGGGGCCAAGGCTTGCCGGGTCCGGAAGGAGAGCCTTCAAGAACTGGATAGGCACGATTTCCTGGCCCTGGAACTTGATGGGCTGCGTGCTGAGCATGCCCACGTCTTCGAGGCAGCGCATGTGGTCGAGGTAGCTCTGGCCGAATGTCATGAAGAAGCGGATGCGCTTGACGCCCGGGATGTTCTGGGCCAGCGATTCGATTTCTTCGTGGTGCAGCAGGTACATGTCCTTCTTGCCCACTTCGTCAAACACGTATTCGCGCTTGATGCTCATGGCCGGGATTTCAACCCAGTGACCCTTGCCGTTTTCGTCGGTGTCCCAGTAGCTGCCCGGAGCGGAAACTTCGCGCAGGTTGATTTCGGGGTTGAAGTTCGTTGCGAACTTGTAGCCGTGATCGCCACCGTTGCAGTCGAGAATGTCGATTTCTTCGATGGTATCGAACTGGTGCTTGAGGGCGTAGGCGCAGTAGGCCTGGGAAACACCCGGATCAAAGCCGGAACCGAGCAACGCCGTGAGGCCGGCCTTTTCAAACTTTTCCTTGTAAGCCCACTGCCAGCTGTAGTCGAAGTAGGCGCTGAAGCCCTGTTCCTTGCAGCGCTTGTCGTAGACCTTGCGCCATTCCGGATCGTCGATGTTTTCGGGCTCGTAGTTCGCCGTGTCCATGTAGTTCACACCGCATTCGAGGCAGGCGTCCATGATAGCGAGGTCCTGGTACGGGAGCGCGATGTTCATCACCAGGTCGGGCTTGTATTCCTTGATGAGCTTTACAACGTTTTCTGCCTTGTCGGCGTCCACGGCGGCAGTCGTGATGACCGTCTTCGTGTTCGGGCGGAGTTCCTGTGCCAGCTTTTCGCAGTTTTCGCGATGACGGCTCGCAATGCAGATTTCGCTGAAGACTTCGCTGCAGGTGCAGCACTTCTTGATAGCAACTGTGGCGACGGCGCCACAACCGATAATCAAAGCTCTTGCCATTTTTTGTTTGTTCCTCATTTGTTGAGAGTTAATCCATCGGGATGGCGATCCCGGTAGAGTATGTTGATATGACAAATGTAGGAACTTTTGCGTAGGACGAGTGAAGCGGGACTGCTTGCAGGACCCTTTTTGAGTCTTGGAAAGGAGTTATATTTACGTCATGGAATTTTTCACGAAAACAGATATTTCCGTCCCGGATTGGCGAATAGACTACACCGGGAAATTCGCCTTTATCGGCTCCTGCTTTGCCGACAATATTTCGAGACTCTTTACGGAAAGAAAATTCCACGTGCTTTCAAATCCCTTCGGGACTATCTACAATCCGCTTTCGATTGCAACCATGCTGAGGAACATCGCCGATGCAAAAAATTACGGGGAAGGGGATGTTTTCCAAGATGCTCGGGCTCCGTTATGGCATTGCTGGGGCGCGCATGGCTCGCTCTCGGCGCCGACTCGCGAAGGCTGCATTGCGAACCTGAACGATGCTGCTGCCCGTGCAAGAACATTTCTGCAAAGCTCCGATGCTGTTTTTGTTACGCTGGGCACTGCGTTTGTCTATTTCTTGAAGCAGACAGGGGAGGTGGTCTCGAATTGCCACCGGCAGGATCCGGGACTGTTTACTCGGGAACTTGTTTCCGTGGAGCGCACGGTTGCTGCGCTGCGCGACATTGTCGATAACCTGCACAAAATAAGGGATGGGAAAATCCATGTCGTGTTCACGGTGTCTCCGCTCAGGCATGTGGGAGACGGGATACACAACAATACGCTTTCCAAGGCAACGTTGCAGCTGGCTGTGAACCAGGTCGTTGCAGAATTTGCGTCTGGAATTTCCGGCGATTCCTCCGGCGATGTCTCTGTCGAATACTTCCCGAGTTACGAAATCGTGATGGACGAGTTGCGCGATTACCGCTTTTATGATGCCGACATGGTGCATCTGTCCGAAACGGCCGAGGAATACATTTTTGAACGCATGGCTGAAATCTATTGCGATGCGACGACGCGCGAGAACATCCGCAAGGTGGAAAAGTTCCTGAAAAGTGCCCGCCACCGTATAAGCGACGCTTCGACACCGGCGGCTGTTGAGTTTGCCAAGAAATGCCTTGCGCAGGCCGCAGAGCTCGAATCGCAGATTCCCGGGCTTGATTTAAGCGAAGAACGCGAACGGTTCATGGCTCTCTAAACAAGAAATGCCCGGCCGGAGCCGGACATGTCAGTGTCAAAAAGACGTTCTTGCTAAATAGTAGCGCAAAACGACTTGTTTAGAAGTTTTCTGCAGTGACTTCGAAGAAGGACTGCGGGTGGGCGCACACCGGGCATGCGGCCGGGGCCTTGGTGCCCACGACGATGTGACCGCAGTTGCGGCATTCCCATACCTTGACTTCGCTCTTTTCGAACACGGCGGCGGTTTCCACGTTCTTGAGGAGGGCGCGGTAGCGTTCTTCGTGGCGCTTCTCGATGGCGGCGACCATGCGGAACTTGTTGGCGAGAGCCTTGAAGCCTTCTTCTTCGGCAGTCTTCGCGAAGCTTTCGTACATGTCGGTCCATTCGTAGTTTTCGCCATCGGCGGCGGCTTTCAGGTTTTCGGCAGTGTCGCCGATGCCTTCGAGTTCCTTGAACCACAGCTTGGCGTGTTCCTTCTCGTTGTCGGCGGTCTTGAGGAAGAGTTCGGCAATCTGCTCGAAACCATCCTTCTTGGCGCGGCTAGCGAAGTAGGTGTACTTGTTGCGGGCCTGGGATTCGCCTGCGAATGCGGCCTGGAGATTCTTTTCGGTCTGGGTTCCGGCGTATTTGTTTGCCATATTGTATCCTTTTTGGTGTTTGGTGTACTTGTCTTCAATGTAGATTATTTTTCGCTCCAAAAAGTAGTGCTTGGCTCCAAATAATACGAAGTGTATAATTTAGAGTTTTAAACTGAAAAAATGTTACTAAAAAGTGTTGATTTTTGATAAAAATCTTGATTTTTGTATAATTTAGATATTGACTGTCGGTGCCCGGAGAATCTATTTTATAGACATGAAACCGATACTCGAATACAAAGACTACCACCTTTTCATGCAGGACTATTACGATTATCGTAAAAGTCACGGGGCGTTCTCCTGGCGCGAATTCTGCAAGCTTGCCGGATTCAGTTCGCCGAACTTCCTGAAGCTTGTATGTATGGGTCAGAGCAACCTGAGCATGGTCAAGGTTGAACCGGTCGCGAAGGCGATGGGGCTCGTCGCATACGAGGGCGAATATTTCAGGCAGCTCGTCATCTTCGGGAATGCCGAGAAGGATTCCGTCAAGAAGGCCGCCCTGCTCGAGATGGAGCGGATTGCGCGGGAACACAAGGCCCGCGTCGTCGACAGCGATACCTTCCAGTATTACGAATCGTGGAAGTACCCGGTCATTCGCGAACTTGCCCCGATGATGCCTGGCGCACAGCCCCGCAAGCTCGCTGACGAATGCAAGGAATATGTCTCCGCCGAGGAAGTCCGCGACATTCTCGCCTTTTTGGTGAAAGCGGGTTTCTTGAAGAAGAAAGGCGAGAAAGTCTATGCGCAAACCGAGAAGTCCGTTACCGGTTCGCCGGAAGCGCTGCCCATTGCCATCCGTGCCATGCACAAGGAGATGGGCAATATGGCTGTGCGAGCGGTAGACCGCTACAAGGCGAGCGAGCGTTACTTCACGGGCATGACCATTGGCGTGAACGAGGCGAACTACTCGCGCATTGTCGCCGAAATCGACTCCTGCGCTAGGAAAATTGCTGCCATCGCCAATGAAACGGAGAATTTAAACCAGGTCTACGGACTCAATTTCCAACTTTTCCCATTTACAAATAAGATTGAAGGAGGAAGCAATGCTTAACCTTAAACAGATCTTTTATATCGCTTTTGCCCTTTGTGTGCTGGCCGCTTGCTCCTCGGACGATTCCTCTGTGGCCGGGACCACGACGATCCCGAATGCGAGTGCCGAAGTCACCAGTTCCTCGGACAAGGGGAGCAGTACTTCCGGTGATGAGATAACGAATTCTTCGGATGATGTTGTTGAGAGTTCTTCTGGCAACGAAGTTGTCGGCAGTTCCTCGTCCAAAGGCGATGATGAACTTCAGAGCATTATTTTCTCCACGGAGGCGACATCGAAAAAACCGCTCCAGCGAGGCGAAGTCTCTGTCTATGCTGCAGAAAATGGTGCCGAAGCGTCGTGTTCTGTAGGCCAAAAGGTTTATACGTTGAGATTCATTATAAATGAAGATCGTTCGATGCAAAAAATGCTGTACTTGGATAATTTCGGCAGTGATTGCGATAGCATTTTCGATTTATTCAAACGTTCATGCGTGCGTGGCGTCTGGAGTGTTGCCTCAGGAGCGGCTTGTAGTGGAAATGGTCGATTGAAAGCTTCTTGCTATATAAACGAAATTGATTCTTTGAGTATGTGTATTACGCCGGGGTGCTCTTCGGTAAACTCGAATTTTGCGTTTGATTTCGATGCAATTGTCGTTGATTTTGTGCAGGAATCGGACAGCATTTGTAGTGATATTCCTGTAGGCTCGGGAACGGTGGATTCTTTGGATAATCGCCTCGAGTTGCCTTCGGATTCTGTTGTGGGGGTCGATACTGCAGCAAAACGTTTATTTATTATAAAACCGAATGTTGATCCTGTGGCAATTTCAGAGAGCGAACAGGCTTTTATGGATAGTCTGGCGTGGTCGTACCGCTCAAAAAGTAGAAGAGATGAATATACTGGCGAAGCAATCAGGGTACATGACTATGCACAATACGAATGGACGACGCCAAAAGTGGATTATTTTGTTGAAGACTCGTCATCCCTTAATCGTTGCAATGTGGATTTGTATAGTGAAGAACGTGGTTTGGTGCGCTATTTTGATATCTTCACGACGCCCATGTTTGATGGCGAAGCGAATCTTGAATCAACGATTCTTTATAAGGACTCCATAATCGTGTACTTGGCTTATGGCAAAATTGGCTCTTCTGCGCTTATGCTAAAGGATATATTCCAAGCGGAGTGCGAAGCGACGGGGGGAATATATGTCGATAATTTTGTGTTCCTGTCCGAAATTCCAATAAGGGTTGCCTTAACGTGTGCGGTCAAAAACTATTCTGATATGTCGTTTGAATCGATTGTTGGCCAACAGCGCGACCTGTGCAAAAATGAATATCAATTTTTTGCGGAACCCGATTAGTATCTGAAAAAGGCTTCGGCTTAAAAAATCTAGAAAGTTCTCCGTAGAGTACGGAGAGCTTTTTTTATTGCTTTTTGCTAAAATGATACAGGATGTATCATTCCGACAAAAATATTGAAAAAATATTTATTATTATGTTGATTTTCTTTAAAAAACTTGGTTTTCGTATCATTCCAAATGTTGCTTTAGGTGGTTCTTTAAGGTATATTTATAGACATGAAACCGATAACTGAATACAAAGACTACCGCAAGTACATGCAGGATTTCTACGACGAGCGCAAACGTACGGGCGCGTTCTCGTGGAGGGAATTCTCCAAGCTTGCCGGTTTTACTTCCCCAACGTATCTCAAGTTGGTATGCGAAGGGAAGAGCGGGCTGAGCAAGGTCAAGATGCTGCAGGTTTCCAAGGCGATGGGCCTCACCGGGTACGAAGAGGAATACTTTTCGCTCCTCGTTCTGCTGGCCAAGGCGACCAAGGATGCCGACAAAAAGGCAACGCTCCTCAAGATGGAGAAAATCGCCCTTGAGCACAAGGCCCGCGTCGTCGACAGCGATACCTTCCAGTATTACGAATCGTGGAAGTACTCGGTCATTCGCGAACTTGCCCCGATGATGCCGGGCGCCCAGCCCCGCAAACTCGCCGAGGAATGCAAGGAGTATGTCTCCGCCGAGGAAGTCCGCGACATCTTGGCGTTTCTCGTCAAGGCGGGTTTCCTCAAGAAGGACGGCGAAAAGGTCTTCTCGCAGACCGAGCGGACCGTCATTGGCTCGCCGGAAGCGCTGCCCATTGCCATCCGTGCCATGCACAAGGAGATGGGAAACATGGCCGTCCGTGCGGTGGACCGTTATGTGCAGGGCGAACGCTTTTTCAACGGTGTCACGCTCGGCGTAAACGAGGAAGCCTATGGCAGGATCGTCAACGAGATTACGGCTTGCTGCAAGCGTGTGGTCTCCATCGCCGACGAATACAAGAATTTAAACCAGGTTTATCGAATCAACTTTCAATTTTTCCCTTGCACAAATAAAGTAAAGGAGGAAAGCAATGCTTAACAAGAAATTACTCACAGTCGGTTGTGCTGCCGGAAGCATGGCCTTGTTCTCCCTTATCGCCTGTTCTACCGATGCCGACAGTAATAAACTGACCGGTGCGACAATCGATCCGGACGCCATTGCGCAGAATTTCAGTTCGTCGAGTCATTCTGGGTCGAGCGACGCGAACAACGCAAATTTTAATTTTCCTGAAATTGCGTTCAAGACGGCGGCTACATCGATCGTTGCACTGGACGGCGGCGAACTGAAAACGTTCGAAGCAGAAAACGGAGCCTCGGCAGAGTGTACGGGCGATGAAAAGTCGTATATTTCCAAGATCCAAATAGATGCTGATGGTGTCGTCAAGAATTCGCTGGAGTTAAAGAACTTTGGTAGCGGTTGTGATAGCGTACTTGCGAAATTTATCACGTTATGTCACTCCAAGGCTGTTGTCTATAATGGAAAGGATGACAAGAAAACTTGCGATGAAAATGGCAACGTGAAGTCCTATTGCTATGACGACAGGGCCGTTCCCATGGCTGTATGTACGGAAAATATGCCTGGTACTTGTACGTCAATTCCTGCGGATTCGACAGTCAATTTCGATGAAATCGTTAGGAACTTATCAACGTTCTCGGAAGAACTATGCAATGATGTTTACAAAGACGCAAAAACAAAAACGGGGATATTCTCCACGCTGTCTTCGACATCACGCGATTTCTCCAGTTCGAGCGGCTTTGTTGAAACGTCACCCGATCCTGTTGACTCCGAATTTGAATGTGACTTGAAAACAGGGAAGAATTGCGATAAAGATGATTTTAAAATTGATACTTCGTATGTTCCCGTTGTTGATCCTCGTCAGGAACTGCCTTCATCGTCTGCAGAGGGTATCGATGCAAGTGCAAATCGTTCTTTTATCATAAAGCCGAATGTCGAAACATTGAATGTCTCTGAAACGGAACGCATTGTATTGGATAGCCTTGCGAGGGCTTTTCCCTCAAAATCTGTAGTAAGTGAACATAATGATCTGCGCGTCTATGATGCGGCTCGATACTATGCGTTCGGCTCTTCTTCAGAAAAATATTATGTAGGTCCAGTTTCAACTCGTTGCGATGTCGATGTGTTCAGGGACAAATTCGGACTAAAGCGTTCTGCAGACTGGTCGACGGATGCTTATGGAGGTTTGGGTATATCTTATCTTTACAATACGATTCTTCAGTACTCTGATTCTGTAATTGTTTATTTAGTGGCAGGATCTATGGAGAGTGAAAGTGTGGAAACTTTGTTCAGAACGGAATGTGAATCGGTCGCGGGTTCGTTCTATAATTATCCTTCAAAGGGAATGGTGAATAATGTAGGGATGGCTTGTGCCGTCAAGAATTTCACGGGTGTCACGCTCGATGCTATTCTCGGCCAGCAGGCAAGCCTGTGTGAAAATATGTATGTAACCTTAGTCCACCCCGTTCAGGATTAATCAAGTAAATCAAAAAAAATGCTAGATTGTTCTCCGTACAGTACGGAGAACTTTCTTTATGGCAATCTACAACAGCATTCTCGAAACCATCGGCAATACACCGCTCGTGCGCATCAACAAGCTCAACAAGGGCGAAGCCGAAGTCTATGTGAAACTCGAAATGTTCAACCCGCTCGGCAGCGCGAAAGACCGCGTGGCGTTCAACATGATCGAACGTGCAGAAAAAGAAGGCAAACTCAAGCCGGGTGCGCTCATCATTGAACCGACGAGCGGTAACACGGGTGTGGGCCTTGCTTATGTCGGTGCCGTCAAGGGCTACAAGGTGGTGCTCACGATGCCCGATTCCATGAGCATGGAACGCAGGCTGCTATTGAAGGCGCTTGGGGCCGAGGTCGTGCTGACTGAAGGCGCGAAGGGCATGGCCGGCTGCATCGAGAAGGCAAACGAGATTGCTGCACAGAACCCCGGGAGCTTTATTCCGCAGCAGTTCGAGAATCCGGCAAACCCGGAAGCGCATTACCTCACGACGGGTCCCGAAATTTGGCGCGATACCGACGGCAAGGTGGACGTGTTCATCGCGACCGCAGGCACGGGCGGAACCGTGTCGGGCACGGCGAAGTTCCTCAAGGAAAAAAATCCGAACATTTATGTCATCGCCATCGAGCCCGATGACTCCCCGATGATATCGAAGGGAGTTGCGGGCCCGCATAAGATCCAGGGCATCGGCGCGAACTTTATCCCGAAAATCTACGACCCGAAGGTGGTTGACGAAGTGTACCTGACCAGCACCGAGAAGGCGGGGAAGGCCGCCCGCGATGCTGCCGCGCAGGAAGGCATCTTTGTCGGGATTTCTTCCGGTGCCGCACTCGAATGCGCCCTCACGGTGGCGAAGCGCCCCGAATTCAAGGGCAAGCGCATTGTAGCGGTGCTCCCCGATACCGGCGAACGCTACCTCAGCACCTGGCTTTGGAACGATTAGGACGAAATTTTCTAAATTTTCGCCGTAAAATTTTCAAAGGATACCACAATGGATATTCCCGAATCTTCGAATTTTGTGCAGGACATCATCGTCAACGACCTCAAGACGGGCAAGCGCACCAAGGTGCATACCCGTTTCCCGCCGGAGCCGAACGGCTACATCCACATCGGACATGCGAAGTCCATCTGCCTGAACTTCGGCACGGCAAACAAGTACAAGGATTTTGGCGGCATCACGAACCTGCGCTTCGACGATACGAACCCCACCAAGGAAGACGTGGAATACGTCGATTCCATCCGCGAAGACGTGAAGTGGCTCGGTTTTGAATGGAAAGGCGGCGAATACTTCGCGAGCGACTACTACGACCAGATTTACGCCTTTGCCGAAAAGCTGATTGAAATGGGCAAGGCCTACGTGGAAGATTTGACCCGCGACGAGATGCAGGAATACCGCGGCAACGACGCCGGCAAGCCGAGCCGTCCGAGCCCCTACCGCGATCGCAGCGTTGAAGAGAATATGAAACTCTTCCGCGAGATGCGCGACGGCAAGTATGCCGACGGCGAGAAGTGCCTCCGTGCGAAGGTGGACCTTTCTAGCCCGAACATGAACATGCGCGATCCGGTCATCTACCGCATCAAGCATTGCACGCACCATCGCACCGGCGACAAGTGGTGCATCTACCCGATGTACGACTTTGCGCACCCGCTCAGCGACTGGATCGAAGGCATCACGCACTCCATCTGTACGCTCGAATTCGAAGCGCATCGCCCGCTGTACGACTGGTTCCTGATCGAGCTCGGTCTCGACAACCGTCCGCAGCAGATTGAATTTGCCCGCCTGAACCTGACCTACACCATGATGAGCAAGAGAAAGCTCCTTGAACTGGTGGAGACGAAGGCCGTGTTGGGCTGGAACGACCCGCGTATGCCGACGGTCTGCGGTTACCGCCGCCGTGGCTTCACGCCGAGTTCCATCCGCGAGTTCTGCGACCGCATCGGCGTTTCGAAGGCCGATTCCATGGTCGACGTGAACCTCCTGTACTTCTGCATCCGCGAAGAACTGAACAAGACGGCGAACCGCGTGATGGCCGTGATTGACCCGGTGAAACTCGTGATTGACAACTGGGAAGACGGCAAGGTCGAGATGATCGAAGTCGAGAACAACCCGAACGACGAAACTGCCGGCAAGCGCCAGGTTCCGTTCGGCAAGGAACTCTACATCGAAGCCGATGACTTCATGGAAGAACCGCCGAAGAAGTACTTCCGCCTGAAGCCGGACGGAGAAGTCCGCCTGAAGGGCGCCTACTTCGTGACCTGCAAGAGTGTTGAGAAGGACGCCAACGGCAAGGTGACGGTCATCCACTGCGAATATGACCCGCAGAGCAAGGGTGGCGAGACTCCCGATGGCCGCAAGGTCAAGGGCACCATTCACTGGGTTTCTGCGGCACACGCCGTGGATGCCGAAGTGCGCCTCATCAATAACCTGTTCACGCTCGAAGATCCGGCTGCGGTTCCCGAGGGCGAAGACTGGCACGATTACCTGAACCCGGAATCCATGGTCGTGAAGCAGGCCAAGGTGGAACCGAGCCTCGCGAACGCCAAGCTCGAAGACCGCTTCCAGTTCATGCGCCAGGGCTACTTCTGCCTGGACAGCGAAGATTCCAAGCCGGGCCACCTTGTGTTTAACAGGACTGTCGATCTGAAGGACAGTTTTGCAAAGCAGGTGAATAAGTAATTCGAATTATAACGCATCGCGATACGGCGTTGCGCGCCCTCTCACGTACGCTTAGTATGCTACGAGGGCTCGCGCCTTGTCTCGCTCGGTTCTAATTCGAATTATGATCAGGTTGTTTGCTGTAAAGTGTTAAAACTTCGCAATGCTGCTTGTTTGAAACAAACTAAAGGGTGGCCTTGTGCCACCTTTTAATATATATTTAGAAAAGAATCGAATAGGGAAATTCTCAATGAAGGGGCAAATGAATTTTAAGATATTGGCACCGTGTGCGTTTGCTGCGCTGGTGCTGGCGGCGTGTTCCGATGACGGCTCGTCGTCGCTCGATTACCCTGAAGCGGAATCTAGCAGCTCCGTGGAAAGTTCTTCCGATGAAGCTTCTAGCAGTTCCGTCGTGAAATCGAGTAGTTCTGTGTCTAGCAGTTCTGTATCGAGCAGTTCGGTAGAAGAATCCAGCAGTTCGCAGGAACCCGAGAGTTCGAGCAGCGAGCAAGTGTTTATCGACGAACGCGATGGACAGGCTTACCGGTACGTGGTCATCGGGGAACAGACCTGGATGGCGCAGAACCTGAACTACACGGATACTGCCACGAAATATTCGTATAATTATACCCCGGACATTGCCGACCCCACTATAGGGCGCTACTATTGGGACCAAGATGCGAAAGTCTCGTGCCCCGCGGGTTGGCATCTTCCGAGATTTATGGATTTCAGCAAGCTGGTGACAACTGTTGGCGGGCCGGATTCTGCGGGCAAGTTGCTGCGGTCAGTCGACGCCTGGTACGATAGGCAGGGCGATACGGACATTTATGGTTTTGCCGCGACTCCCACGGGAATGAGATGTAGCGGAGGGTCCAATACGAAAGCCATATACATGTCGGCAGACTATGCCCAGTACGGTGGCCTGTATTCCTTTAACCTGGAAGCAGAAAAACCGGTGGAATGGAAGGACAATAGCGGTGGCTGCTACATGGCCGTAAGGTGCGTGAAGGATGACGATTTCTATAAGGTGATTCCTGATTCTGCGGATGTCGCGCAGCAGGAACCTTGCAAGACGCAAGAAGAAGACGACTGCGAATACGGGACACTCAAGGATAGCCGCGACAACCGTGAATACAAGACTGTCGTGATAGGTGATCAGACATGGATGGCGGAAAACCTGAGGATTGATTATCCGGAAGGGGCGCTATGCATGAAGGATGACAAGGATACCTGTGCCAAGTACGGATATGGATATACCTGGGCTGCTGCCATGGACTACTTGGGCAAGTATTCCGATGACGCTGTCGGCTGTGGCAATGATTCATATTGCACAAGAGCGAGAGATGTTCGTGGAATTTGCCCAGAAGGCTGGCATTTGCCGGATTTGGCTGAATTCCAGACTATGCTCTACGCAGTCAATGAACGGCATTCCGGGAATAGCAACTTGAAGGCGTCTAACTTGTGGCAGAATGATTCTAGAACCGTTGAAAGTGCTTTCCGTGATAAATACGGATTTTCGCTGATGCCTGGCGGGATGGTTCTGCCACCCGTCTTCAATAATCAGCAAACAGGCAGTTCCACATGTCTTTGGGCTTCTTACGACGTTTCTCCGCGTTATGCCTACCATTTGTATGTTGACAGGACCTATGCGCTTATGGAGAAGAACGAAAAACTTTACGGTTGTTACGTTCGCTGCATAAAGGACTAACTTTATTTTTACCGGCTGATCATCTTGCCGTTCAGTGTAGCGAGCCAGTGCTGATTGCGTGCTGCGCGCGGAATCTGGAACGACTGCGTTCCGGCGCGGATTTGCTTTTCGAAGAGAACGTTGCCGTTGAAGTCTACGAGCCTGAACATGCCACCTCTTTCGCTCTGGACGGTAATCCTGTTTTCGTTGAGAGTGTAGAAGTTCTGTTTTCTTATTTCCTGATGGCCTATGATGGCGTCTCTCCCAGGATTTGAGCTGCTTGAAGATGATGAAAACCTTGAATGGCTTGACGGACCCGGACTGCTACTGGATGAACTCGGAGTAGTCGGCTTGTCATCGTCGTCGTTGTCTTTGTCGTAATAGCCCCAATCGTCGATGATGAGCGCTTCGGTTGCCAAGGGGGAGGCGGGCTCGCTAAAACTCATCTGCTGGTCTATCCATGCGAATCTATCCTTGACATATTTGCGCAGATGCTCGATTTCGGCATCCCACGTGGGCTCGTTGTAGTAGTTCATCTTCATGCCCATGCAACCCATGCTCCAGCCGCCCATGTTCCAGCCGTTGTTGTTCCCGCCGTTGTTGTTCCCGCCATTATTGTTGCCGGATTCCATCGGGTCGGCGTCGCAGGTGCCGCTAGACTGGCCCAGGTTCGGCCAGCGTTCGAAATTGCGATTGGCCGCATTCTTGAGGACGGTCTTGAGTGAGTCTATGAAGTGGTCGATGTTCTTGGTGTGCCACACGCCACTGCGGAGCTCTGCCCAACGAGCCTTGTATTTTTGCTGGAAGGTGTTGTTGCTCCAGATGTTCTGGATCCACTTGGCGACAAACCATTCGTTCATGCCAAAAGCGAAGCCTCCGTCATTTGCAC
Source organism: Fibrobacter sp. (assembly GCA_017412605.1). Taxonomy (GTDB): domain Bacteria; phylum Fibrobacterota; class Fibrobacteria; order Fibrobacterales; family Fibrobacteraceae; genus Fibrobacter. Next base: position 308,922 of record JAFPWY010000010.1, read on the forward strand.
TCTGCGGAATACGCCAACCGTCGGCCTTTTCGCCCCCGACACGCTGGTAGGCGCCGAATGCCAAGTTGAAGTCCCACGGTGCACCGAGCTGGAGCTTGCCTCCCTTGCTGTCCTTGTCCTTGAACATGTAGAAACTGCAGATGTAGGCGTCGGTGTTGTTGGTGACATCTTCGTGGATGATGTAGTCCGTTGCTGCTTCAATATCCAGAATGTCGAGGCAACCGTTGGTGGTGATGTCGCCTTGGTCGCATTTTTGCTCGATGGAGTTGAAGAAGTTTTGGATATACTGCTGCTGTTCCTTGGTGGTGTTTTCCTTTTTCGGAGAACGCATCACGACAGGGGAGCCGTCCTTGCTCTTGAAACCTTCCTTGTCTAGCCCCTGCGTAGAGTTGTTGTCCACCTTGTCGACGCTCAGCACGTAACCGCCGGTCACGTCGTCGCCGCTGATATCTTCGTCCTTGAGTTTCGCGATATGCACACGGGCTTTAGCACGTTTGATTTTTTCAAGCAACAGGTACACGCCCTTGTATTGCCCGTTCAGGTAGAGTTCAAAAAATTTGAAACGGGAACTGTAGCGACCCGTGCGCTGGTAGAGCCAGTAGGCGAGCGCATTGCGGATGAGCGTCTTGTCGACATACGGCCCGTGGAACACCCAGTCGGCGCTCTTGGGCATGCCTAAAACCTTGAGGCTCGTGTCGTGGCAGGCTGTGTCGGCGACGTTCGTGCAGGGGCGCGCCTTGAGTTCGATTCCGTAACCCTTTTTGGGGAAGTCAGCGGATGTCTGCCCGCGGATCTTGATGCCGATGTTGTATTTTTCGCCCTTGGAACTGTCGGCAATGCTGTTCGTGCCTTTGTCCAGAATGCTCATGGTGGCGGGAATCTTGTCGGCACCCTTCTGGAGCGCTTGCCCGTTTTGAGTGTTCACGATAACCAGTGGCAGATCATAAGACTGCGCAAAAACCGGAATCGCCATGGCTAGGACGATGCCATAGAAGAAAATTTTTGATTTGTAGAACATATTATACTCCTTAACCTAACTCCATATAATAATCTATATAATTTAATAGGTGGAGTATGCATTTATTACAGATTATGCGCTATAAGCGTTGATTCTTTAACATCCGCCAATTTCTTCAAAAAATGGCGAAATTTTAAGAATTTGGCTATCTGTTCAGCATCTTTCCGTTGAGGGTTGCTATCCAGTGCTTGTTCCTTGCCTTGGACGGAATCTTCAGCGTCGTGAGCCCGGCCTTGATGCGGGTCTTGTATAGAACTGAGCCGTTCAAATCCATAAGGGCGAAGGAGCCTCCAACGCTTGTGTGGACTTCGAGATGGTCGCCATTTATGGCAAAGAAATTCGTCGGGGAGAGCCTGCTGAAATCATCGGAATGGATATGCAGCCAATTTGTATCGCCCATTTCTGCTCGCCAATCGGGTTCATGGATGATGGGCTCGAATACTACAGGGCTTGCAGGTTCCGTAAAACCGAGCTGCTCGTCCATCCATTTCATTTTTTCTTTCATTTTCGTGCGGACGTGTTCGAATTCGCCGTCCCAGGTGTCTGCATTGTATCCGCCCATAGCCATTCTCATTTCTGCTAAATAAGAGGGTCTATTGCAGTATTTTATGGGTTCCGGGTCATCTTCATAGGTTCCGGTAGCTTCTCCTAGATTTGGCCAGCGTTTGAAGTTTCTGTCGGCGGCGCTTTTGAGGTATGTCTTCATGGAATCCAGGTAGGCGTCTATGGTCTTGGTGTGCCAAACTCCGCTACGGAGCTCCGCCCACCGCTTTGACACTTCAATCTGGAAAATGCTGTCCTTCCACATCTCAAAAACCCAATTTGACTGATTCCAACTTAAACTAGAAGCATAGATTGCGTAGAGCTTTTCGATTATCCAGATGTTGTCGTATTGGTATTGGGAACTTTTGGTGGAGTCGGTTCCATTTTTTTCATCGTTGCTACTTTCTGGTGTATGCCAATTTTTGAAGGCTAGAGAGAAACCCCATGGTGGACCGAGTGTTATTTTGCCAGTGGTCTTATTGCCTTGATCGTTCGTTTTATCCTTGGGTTTGTACATGAAGAAATTAGTTATATAGGTATCTATATTTTGGGTGAGTTCTTCAAGTAATATGTAATCTACTGCGGATGCTACATCCACGTAGTTTTCGTATCCGCTCCCGTTTTTGCCGTCCTTGTATAGAGCTCCAAGTTCGTTCAAATAATTTTGTATGTATTCTTCCTGCTCTTTTGCCACTTTATCTTTTTTGGGATAGCGCAAGATGACTTTTGTTCCATCAGATGTCTTGAACCCTAATTCTTTGTTTCTGGGGCTCGGATCCTTGTAATCGAATGTCCAAATGTAGCCGCCGGTAAGGTCGTCGCCTTCGATGTCCGTTTCTTTAAGTTTGCTCACGTTGACGCGGTATTTGCCGCGCTTGATTCTTTCGATAAGCACATAGACACCGCGATAGACCCCGTTGATGTACAGATCGAAGTGCTTTGTGCGAGGGCTGTAACGGCCTGTTTGCCGAAAGAGCCAGTGGCCAAACGAGTTCCTTACCATGCTTTTATCGACATAAGGCCCGTGCAAGACCCAGTCGTCGGAGGGTGGGAGGCCTAGAAGGCTCGCATTTATGTCTTTGCCCGTCGAATCGTGGAATTCGATGGTATAGTTTAGCTTGGGGAAATTCGCCGAAAGTCCCCCGCGGACCTTGATGCCTATTTCGTATGGGGTGGCTTTGGAACTGTCGACTACGTTGTTTGTTTTCCCGTCTAGGACTCTTATTGTAGCGGGCAGTTTTTCGGTAACCCTGTTGTCAAGGCATCGTTGTTTGGTATCAATAAATATAATGGGCGAATCGTATGTTTGTGCAAATACCGGAATCACCATAGCTAAGATGAAGCCATAGAAAAAACTATTCAATTTGCAGAACATATTATACTCCTTGACCAAACCCCATATAAAGAATCTATATAATTTTTGCCGCTGGAATTGCAAAAAAGAGGGACTTCCCGTTTTGGGGGAAGTCCTTCTGGTTTGCTCGAATCTAAACTTGGCTACCTGTTCAACATCTTGCCGTTGAGGGTCGCAATCCAGTGCTTGTTCCTTGCCTTGGACGGAATCTTCAGCGTCGTGAGCCCGGCCTTGATGCGGGTCTTGTACAGAACCGTGCCGTTCAGGTCGAGAAGGGCGAATGTTCCACCCAGAGTTGTCTGGACGTCGATGTGGTCGCCATTCACGGCAAAGAAGTTCATCGGGGCCAGCCTGCTGAAATCGTCCATGTACAGCGGCTTCGGAATGGTGTCGTTGTTGTCGCCTTGCTGCTTCGTGGAATCCGCAACCTCGACATCGGTATCGGTATCAACATCAACATCGGCAGTGTCCTTGTCGTGCTGCCAGTCAGGCTCGTGGATTGAAGGATCGACAGGCTCTGTAACCACCGGATTTGCCGGTTCCGTAAATCCAAACTTCTGGTCCATCCACTGCATTCTTTCTTTCATTTTTGTGCGGAGATGTTCCACTTCGCCGTCCCAGGTATTGGCGTTGTTGCCGCCCATGCCCATCTTCATGCCGGAACTTCCGCTGCCGTTACAGTATTTCATCGGCTCCGGATCGGTATCGCCCTGGCCGCTGTTTTGTCCCAGGTTCGGCCAGCGCTTGAAGTTTCTGTCGGCGGCGTTTTTCAGGTAGGTCTTCATGGAATCCAGATAGGCGTCCATGACTTTGGTGTGCCAAACGCCACTGCGGAGTTCTGCCCAGCGTTTTTTCATTTCGCTCTGGTAATCGCTTCTCTTCCACAGTCCGATGAGCCAGTTCGGGGCTTTCAAGCTACCCATGCCGCCCATGCCGCCGCCAAAGCCGAAACCGCCCATGCCGCCGCCGCCCATGCCTCCTTTGCTTTCAATTTGCCAGCTGTTGCCTCCGCCGCCCATGCCCATCATGCCGCCATTGCTCATGGCGAGGTTGAAGTCCCACGGCGGGCCAAGGGTCACTTTGCCTTCCTTGAATTCCTTGCCATTCTTGCCGCCCTTGTCTTTGGGCTTGTACAAGAAGAAACTGCACCAGTAGGAGTCGCCATTGTTGGTGATTTCTTGATGCAAGACGTAGTCGACGGCAGAAGCGAGATCCACGTATTTATCGTATCCGTCACCGTTTTTGCCGTTCATGAACAGCGCTTCGAGGTCGTTCAGATACTTCTTCAGGTATTCTTCCTGCTGCTTCTGGATGTTTGCTTTCTTGGGGTAGTGCAAAATGACGTTCAGACCGTCGGAGGTGTTGAAACCTTCGGCTTCGATGCCGCCCTGGTTGTTGCTGCCGCCACCACCTGTGTTGGTGCCGACTTTGTCGAATGCCCAAAGGTAGCCGCCAGTTAGGCTGTCGCCTGCAATGTCGGTTTCTTTAAGCTTGCTGATATTCACGCGGTATTTGCCGCGTTTGATTTTTTCAACCATCACATACACACCACGGTACACTCCGTTGATGTAGAGGTCGAAATGCTTGGTGCGCGGAGCGTAACGGCCTGCCTGCCTAAAGAGCCAGTAGGCGAGTGCGTTGCGCAACATGCTCTTGTCTACATAGGGGCCGTGCAGCACCCAGTCGTCGCTGGGCGGGAGCCCGAACATGCTCACGTCCGTGCCTTCGCCCTTATCGTCGCGAATCTCGATGCTGTAGCCAGGCTTGGGGAACATGGCAGAAGACTGACCACGGACCTTGATGCCGATGTCGTAGAGGGTTCCCTTGGCGCTGTCTGCGACATTGTTTGTTGCCCCGTCCAGCACTTTCATGGTGGCGGGAATCTTTTCGGTGACTTTGTTGTCAAGACATTTTTGCTTGGTGTCAATGAAAATCGCAGGTAGATCGATGGTCTGCGCGAACAACGGGATTACCATGGCAAAGATAAAGCCATAGAAAATAATTTTGGGTTTGCTAAACATATACTCTCCTTGGCCAAACACCATTAATAATCTATATGATTTGCCGGGAGACATTTATATTTGTCGATGAACACTTGCTTTTTGCGTTGTCAATGTTGACATTTTTGTTTTTTAGAAAAAAGCTGAAATTTCGCTTTTTTAGCCCCAAAAAAAAGAAGGACCGCCTACTTGGGCTGCCCTTCTTGGCTATCTCAAACTAAAGAATGGTTATTTGTTCATCATCTTGCCGTTGAGCGTGACAATCCAGTGCTTGTCCCTTGCCTTGGACGGAATCCTCAGGGTCGTGACGCCGGCCTTGATTTGGGTCTTGTACAGGACAGCGCCGTTCAGGTCGATAAGGGCAAGCGTACCCGAAATAGTTGTATGAATTTCAAGGTGATTGTCATTCACTGCAAAGAAGTTCATCGGGGAGAGCCTGCTGAAATCATCCAAACCCGTAGATGAATGGGTGCCCGGTACATGATGATTCCCACTGGAGTCTCTTTGTGACGTATGGCCCGGAGTTGTCTGGCTCGGAGTTGTATAACCCGGAGTCGTTTGACCTGGGGTCGTCTGGCTCGGAGTCGTCTGACCCGGAGTTGTTTGACCTGGGGTCGTCTGGCTCGGTTTCGTTTCGGAAGAGGATTGATCATTCTGCCAATCCGGTTCATGAATGTCGGCAACCAGAGGTTCCATCACGGTCGGATTTGCGGGTTGCGTAAAGCCGAGCTGCTGGTCCATCCAGGCCATTCTTTCTTTCATCTTCTTGCGGACATGTTCAAACTCGCCTTCCCAGGTATCTGCGTTGTAGCCGCCCATGGGCATGCCCATGCCGCCGCCCATGCCCATGCCGCCGCCCATGCCGCCCCACATGCCGCCCATGCCGCCCATGCCGCCGCCTTGCTGGCCGCCGCCCTGGTTGCAGTATTTCATCGGTTCCGGGTCGGAATCATAGGTGCCACTGGCTTTACCCAAGTTCGGCCAGCGCTTGAAGTTCCTGTCTGCGCCGTTCTTCAGGTAAGTCTTCATGGAATCCAGGTACTTGTCCATGGTCTTGTCGTGCCAAACACCGCTACGGAGTTCAGCCCAGCGTTTTTTCAGTTCACTCTGATACTTTGAGTCGTTTTTCCACAATTGGTACAGCCAGTTAGGGCCGGAGAAGCCCATGCCCATCATGCCGCCGCCACCGCCGAACTTGCTGCTGTTTTCGATTTGCCAGCCGCTGGTGCCTGAACTTCCAAAGCCGCCGCCCATGCCCATGCCGCCCCACATGCCTCCGCCTTGTTGGCCACCGCCGTTTTCGGGTTGGGTACCGTTACTCATGGCGAGGTTGAAGTCCCACGGAGGTCCGAGAGTCACTTTGCCGCCCTTGCTATCCTTGGGCTTGAACAGGAAGAAGCTGCACCAGTAGGAGTCTGCGTTGTTGGTCAGTTCCTGATGCAAAACGTAGTCGATGGCGGATCCGAGGTCTACGTAATTTTCGTATCCGGCTCCGTTCTTGCCGTTCTTGAAGAGGCCTTCGAGGTCGTTTAGGTACTTCTTCAGGTATTCTTCCTGCTGTTTTTGAATGTTGGCTTTCTTGGGGTAGTGCAGAATGACGTTCAAACCATCGGAAGTCTTGAAACCTTCTTGTTCGATACCGCCCTTGTTGTTGTTGCCTGCGCCACCGGTATTGGTTCCGGTCTTATCGAATGCCCAGACGTAGCCACCCGTAAGGCTGTCCCCGGCAATGTCGGTTTCTTTAAGCTTGCTTACGTTCACACGGTATTTGCCGCGTTTGATTTTTTCGATAAGCACGTACACGCCGCGATACACGCCGTTGATGTAGAGGTCAAAATGCTTGGTACGGGGGCTATAACGGCCCGCCTGCCTAAAGAACCAGTGGGCGAGCGAGTTTCTAATCATGCTCTTGTCCACATAGGGCCCGTGGAAAATCCAGTCGTCGGAAGGCGGGAGCCCGAGCATGCTCACGTCGATGGCTTCTCCCTTGTTGTCTCGGACTTCGATGGTGTAACCGGGCTTGGGGAATGTGGCGGAGGACTGTCCTCTCACCTTGATGCCGATATCGTAGAGAGTGCCCTTGGCACTATCGGCTACACTGTTTGTTTTTCCGTCCAATACCCTCATTGTGGCAGGAATTTTATCGGTGACATTCATGTCCAGGCATTTTTGCTTGGTGTCAACGAAGATAATAGGGAGGTCATAGGTCTGAGAAAACCCTAACCCCGCGACTAAGGCGACTGGCGCCACAACTCTAACCAACATATTCATATGTTGCCTCCAACATTTTACATAAATTTATATGTTCTGTCGGAAAACGCTTTGTTAATTCAAGTTTACGTGTTGTAAAATGTTGTTGTATTTTTCATGCACATGCCTTTTTTCGGCGAAAAAAAAGGTTTTTTGAAACCGAACGGTGGTCAGTGGCATCTAATTGATGTATTTTATGGTGTAGGAGGTTTCCATGATTGAAAACACCCTGAAGTCGAGTTTTATTGCCCGGTGGATCCGGAAGGCGCTCCCCCTGTTTTTATTGCTTTCGGGGTTTGCCTTTGGCCAGGCCAACTATACGCCTGCCGAACTGGACACGCTTGTATCGACAATCGCCCTTTATCCAGACCCTTTGCTAATTCATGTGCTCACCGCATCGACTTTCGGTGACCAAATTCCTGCCGCGAACGCCTTTGCCCAGTCCCACAAGAACGAGAAGGGTGAGACCCTGGCCAAGTCCATCGAAGATGCCAACCTAACCTACGATCCGAGCGTTCAAGCGCTAATCCCGTTCCCTACGGTCCTTGACATGATGGCCAAGTACCCGACCTGGACCGACCAGCTGGGTGATGCGGTTTCTGCTCAAAAAGAGGCCGTTCTCGATGCCGTGCAGCGCCTGCGTCACAAGGCCTACGATTATGGACACCTGAAGACGAACGAGCAGGTGACGGTGACTGTGGATACGACGATTATCGTCCAGCCGACCCGTACCGAATATGTCTACGTGCCGGTGTACAATCCCCGTGTTGTCTACTACGTCCGCTCCGACGGCTATACCACCTATGTCCGCTATAGCTCCGGTGTTTGGCTTGGTACATGGTATGGCGAATGGGGATGGGGCTCCTGCTGGTTCGACTGGGGCCCGCGCGTGATTTACGTGCGCAACTACCGCTGGTATCCGCACCGTCCGATTCCGCGCCATCCGCACCGGTACAGACCGGCTCCGCGACGTTTCAATTCCCCGCCGCATGGCGCGCCTCCGCCGCGCCATGCTCCGGCTCCGAGAATGGCTCCGGCCCACCGGGAAGGCCCTGCTCCGGCAGCCAGGCACGCAGCCCCGCCTCCGTCGGCACGTTCGTCGGCTCCTGCGCCCGCCCAGCGCGCCGTGGCGCCTGCCCCGGCAACCCGCTCGTCGGCTCCGGCTCCGGCATTGTACAGGCCCGCTGCTGACAACCAAGCGGGCTATAGGACCGCGCCTGCCCCCTCTCCTGCACCGAGAGTGGCTCCGACTTCTGCTCCGGCTCCGAGGGCAACGCCTGCACCGGCACCGAGACCGTCCCCTGCCCCTGCACCGCGCCAGTACGAACGCAATTCCAGGGACGACCGCAGCTACGACAGCGGCCGTAGCGGAAGCCGCTCAAGCAGCCCCTTCAAGTCTCGCCGATAGACAATTTCGGTGGTCGAACAGTAATCCAAGGCCCGTCTAGGGCCTTTTGCTTATGCTACGATGTTGTTGGCCAGCGCCTCCAGCGCATTCAGGTATTCTTCCTGGCGCGCGGGATTGTTCTCGGATATGGCCGCACCGTTCGGGATGGTTTGCAGGTACATGTATACCTGGTCGGAATTGATGGGGTAGTTGCCGGTCTGTAGGAAGTATATTCCGTACAGGATGGGCAACAGTTTCTTTTCACACAGTTTCGCGGTCTTGCCGAAGTTGAATTTCGGAGCCATCATCTGGTGGCGCATCTGGATCAGGAACCCGCGCAGTTCCGCCTCGCATTCCTTTTGCAACTCGTTACGGGGAACTGCCCCCTGCGCTATCGGTACGGCCCCGGCGATGACCTCGTTCCTGTAGGCAATGTGCAAAAATTCCAGCGGGAACTGGTGCCATAGTGCGATAATTTCGTCTGCGGTGAAGGTGTACCCGAACGAGATGTTACGGCGGCTGGCGCGCTCGGCCAGGTCTTGCAGCGGCTTAAGGCTTTGCGCCGAATTGGAACGCAGGATAAAGCTGATGTTCCATGGGCTTTGTAACGGGGAGAACCTTTCCATGAGGCAGTCCCCGTGCAGGAATGCGGAAACCAGGTTGCTGCTGAGGGCCGCCTCGAGCAGTGTGGGCCATTCCGAAGACTTGAGTTCCTGTAGGGTCAGAATCTTTTGCATAATATACCGCCTTACCGGCTCTTGAATCCGCCGTCAAAATTTTCGAAGCTGCCGAACGTCCCGTTGAAGCCGCCCCGCAAGGTTGTGGAAATTTTTTTCTTCCTGGGATGTGCGTAGAAGAATGCAGCGACGAGTGCTGCAAATACGATTCCTATGAAAATGTAGCCTTTCCAGGGAAAGGGTTCCTCGGCGAGAATGGCGTCGGGACGGACCGAAACGGTTTGCCCGCTTGCGGCGAGGATTTCGCGGGAGACTTCCCAGATGAAGTTCACTATGCCCCGTCCGTACTTTTCGGCGCGAAAGTCCGGCATTAGTGCTTTTTGTTCGATGGCCTTGAAATCTATGTCAGGATAAGTTGTCTTGAATCCTTCGCTTGCGATGACATGCTTGCTGCGCTCCCTCATGGATACGTAGACGAGAATTCCCTTGGTTTCTTTGCCTTCGAGCATCCACTTGTTCGCTACTTCCTTGGCGTAGGCGTAGGTTGCGGGCGTGTGCGAGTTGTCCATCAGCACTGTAGCAATCTTGACGTCGGTCTTGAGATACACTTCGGTAACGAGCGCCCTCAGGAATTCCATTTCCTGTGCGCTGAGCAGCCTGTCTTCGTCGTAGAGAATCCCGTCCTTTGATGGTGATGGTACATTGGCGGCCAATGTCATGGATCCCATGACAAAGCATGCTAGCAGGACTAGTGCTGCCGTCTTTTTTAGGCGCTGTACCATAACGAACTCGTTGTAAAAAATAACCCGTTTTTTCCAAATTGGAATAATGACCCGATTCCCCTGTTTCTTTAAAAATCTATAACTTTTTTTGAATAAATGTGCAAAAATTAGATTTTGAGGGTGTATTTTTGTATTCTATTTTGTGATGAACTACATAATCTGACAAGAATAAAAAGTTTTTTTTGAATATGTATTGCGTTTTTGTCAATTATGCAGTATATCTTTTGATAGATTGTTGAATTTGTTTATGGATGGGTAGCATGAAAGAAGTATGGTTTTGGTTGCCCGATTGGGCCGTCGATATGGCTATTTGGGAGGACGACTTGGTGAATGTCGCCCCTCAGGCTGACCATACTTTTGTCCCGTATGAATCGATGGTTTCTGCGCTGGACGATATCCGCCGTATCCCTGGAATCGAAAAAGCCACGACCGTGGTGGGCTGGGGATTAGGGGCGCTAGCTCTTATGAAGAGCCCCGCATTTTCCGAAAAATCTTGCGACTGGATATTGCTGTCGCCCTTCGCCGATTTCTGCGATGAAAGCGGGGAGTGGACGCGGCAGAACCTGCGCTTCATGGCCAAGCAGTGCCTTACGAATCCGGAGCCTTCGCTGAATACGTTTGCGGAGGTGTTCGAGAACGAGTTCGGGGATTGGCAGGACGACTGGATGGCCTCCGCCAAGAAGATGAAAAAGGAATTGCTCTCCAAGGGCTTGAGTTACCTTGCCGAAACTAGCGTTACGGAACCGGTTGGGGAAGGTCGGAATATCCAGGTTGTCTATGGTCGCCAGGATGCCTGTGTACTACCTGCGCAGACGTTGAAACTGAAGAGCTTGTTGCCTGGCGCTTCTTTCAAGGAACGCCCGAAGGCTGGACACTGGCCCCCGTTATTGCTTCTGTAGTTTTTTCTTTTGCCAGATGCAGACGGTAGAGCAGATTACCAAGTAAATCAGGAAGAACCACAGCAGTGCAGTCTCGACGCTATCTCCGATGCGCTCGTAGAAGGTATGCCTCGTTTTTAACTGCATCTTGCGCTGGACTACGGCGGTCTCAAATAAATTCGTATTGTGGCTGAAATGCCCGTATTGGTCGATGAATGCGCTGATGCCGCTGTTCGCGATGCGTGCTACCGGCATGGCGGTTTCGATGGCGCGGTAGCGAACCAGGTTCAGGTGGTTGCCCGGTGCCGTACTTCTGCCGAACCATCCGTCATTCGTGATGTTCACCATCAGGCGCGAACCTTGACGTGCTGCTTCACGGACGAGATCGCCGAATATGGCGTCGTAGCAAATATAAGGCGTCCAGCGGTATAGGGGGTAGACTGGTGTTTCTGTTCCGGGGACGAAGTCTCCCTCGCCGAAGTCGACGTAGTTCAGGATGGGGAAGATATCATCGAAGGGAATTCTTTCGCTGAAGGGAACCAGGTGCTTCTTGATGTAGCGCTGTCCGCCGTATTCGCCGTCGGGCGAGAACATGAACGAAGCGTTGTAGATTTCGTAGCGGCGGGGGCTGTCCGGGTCCTTGACCCTCATGTGGTCCAGAGCTCCGACTAGGACGTAGGCATTCCTGTCGTTTGCGAGTTTCTGCAGGCGGCGGATAACTCTGGGTTGGCGACGGATATGGTCGGGGATGGCGGTCTCGGCCATCAAGATGATGTCGACGTCGTTGGTGGTGCTGTCGTAGGCCATTCCGAGCGTCTTGTCGACAATGGAATCGAAGCGGGGCTTGCTCCACTTGGCGCCTTGCGCAATGCTCGGCTGGATAAGCGCGATATTCGGCGCCCTGTCGCCTTCCTCGATATGGAACGGCTGGGCATCTGCCCTTGAAAGGACGACGGTTCCGTGGATGGCGAGGGCGGCCAGCAAGAATGCAGGAACTAGGATGGGCCATTTCTTCTTGATGCCGTCACGGCGGATGGCCTTTTCGACAATCATGTTTGAAGCGATGACCATCGTGGTGTATCCGAAGATGCCTACGATGGAAAGTGCCTGCAGGAGTTCAAGATGGTTGCCGAAGGCGTAGCCGAGGTGGCTCCACGGGAAGCTGAAGTCCCCGCGGGTGCGTGTCATCTCGAGGCCAGCATAGAACAGCGGGAACAGCGTAAGTAGCCAGGGCTTGCCCTTGATCTTTATGGAACGGGCCAGAGTGTATACGAATGCGGCGAGGACGTTGTGCACGCTGAAGAAGGCGATGAGCAGCACGAGACCGAAGAGGATGAGCCCAGACGGAGCGGTCTCGACGTGCATGACGTTGTAGATCCAGTAGTAGTTGATGGTGTTGAACAGCATCCCGGACCAGAACGTGGCGAACATGATGGTTCCGCGACTGCTGCGGTTGAGGACGATGAACCATGGGACGAGCAGGACGAGGGCTGCAGGCCCGAGCGGCAGGGGCGGGAAGGCGAGTCCGTAGAATCCCCAGGCGATAAGGGAAAGCGCCAGAGCTTGCCTGGACTCTTTCTCGCGGATTTTGCGGTAGTTCCAGCGGATGAATAGTAGCATCCAGAACAGGAATGCCGGCAGGAACGTGACTGAGATTTGGACGAGCCCTGCATGGCTTTGCGTCAGGTAGTCCATGGCAAGGAAGAAAAACGCGGTGAGCGTGTAAGTATAGAACGAGAGCCTGAAGTTCTTTCGTATGGGGCGAAGTACAAAGAATGCAGCGGCTATGGCGATGGGGACGAACTGGATGTTTTCTGTGTACAGACCCGGGGTGTCCGGCCGGTCGACAAATACGGCAACTTCTGCAATAAGGACAAGGACTGCGTAAATCCAGTAAATCTTCGGTATGGGCTTGAGCGCTTCGATGAGTTTCTGCATGTTGCTTTGCTAGGGCTTCAGAGTCCCGATTTGTCTTGAGGGTTGAAGACCAGGACGAATTCGCCCTTGGGCGGATGCGCCTTGAAGTGGGCGGTGATCTCGGCTGGGGTCCCGATGAGGTGTTCCTCGAATTTCTTGGTCAGTTCGCGCATCAGGGCTATCTTGATGTTGCCGTAGACCTGGCCGATTTCTTCTACGAACTTGTCGATGTTGTGCGGGCTTGCGTAAAAGATTTGTGTGGCTTCTTCGTCCTTGATCTTTTCCAGGAGGTGAATGCGCTGTGCGCTCTTTTTCGGGGAGAAGTACTGAAAGGTGAAGTGGTCCGTGGGCATGCCGCTGGAAACAAGGGCCGCGACCATGGCGCAGCAGCCGGGGACGGCGCGGACATCGATTCCCTTGCGCACGCATTCGCGGACCAGGTTGAATGCCGGGTCGGCAATCCCCGGCGTGCCGGCATCGCTCACGAGAGCGATGTCGCCCTCGTTTTCCAGGTACTCCACGTACTTCGGGGTAACCTTCTCCTTGTTGAAGTCATGGTAGGGCTCCATGGGTGTGGTTATCCCGTAGGCGTCGAAGAGGATCCGGGAATGGCGCGTGTCTTCTGCAAGTACCAGGGGTACTTCTTTCAGGATGCGCACCGCTCGGTAAGTGATGTCTTCCATGTTCCCGATTGGGGTCGCTACGATGTATAGGGTGTGCGGCATGGCAAAAAAGATAGTAAATGCCTAGTAGTCGCTTGCGCTGTTTAAGTCGGTTTGCCGTTGCTCGTGGAACTCAAATGCCAAGCGCTCTATGAGCTTGCGGTGCATTTCGGTTGCGGCGTCGTTTACCAGGTCGCTGCGCAAGGCCCCGTACCAGAAGGCTTCGACGTGCTCGCTTTCGATGAATTCAAGGCTCTGGACGAGAGTCCCGTCGCAGAAAATTTGCGTGGAAAAGGTGAATGTCCAGTCCTCGTTTACGGGAAGTGCAGGCCAGAGGGGGACAAATGCGGCCCCTACGTACCAGGCGCTGCCTTCGTCCTTGTCGGAGGGGGCTATCGATGCGTAGATGTCTGCCGTGCCATAGCACCTGTCGGAGGGGAAAGCCTGCTCGTTGACGGACGATGAATAGGCCTTTTGCAGTTCGGCTGTCAACGGTTGGGCCTTGCCATCAAAATGCATGACGATTTTACTGTAGAAAGGATGCTCGGGCCTTTCGTTGCCAAGGGCGAGCCCGTCGGCCTTGGCGAGGTTTACGGAGCAGGCACCCAGGAGGGACAGGCAGAGTGCCATTGCGGAAAGCGCAACGAGCTGCCTGACGGTACCTTGAGTGATTGCCGGTAAAATCATGCCTTAAAAGGTAGTATTTTATTTTGAGTGGCGAACACGTTGCGCTCATCTTGTTACATTGTGCCTGATGGATAAAGTTGCGTATTTCATTTCGGATGCTCACCTGGGTATAGAACCCCCGGGATGTCTGCCCAATAGAGAAGAAAGGCTCGTCGAGCTGCTGCGTTCCTGGAAGGGTTGTGCCAGCCATGTAGTTATTGTGGGTGACTTGTTCGAGTTCTGGTTCGAGTATCGCGACTATGTATCCAAAAATCATTTGCCCCTGATTCGTGCTCTAGCTGAGCTTGTCGAGTCGGGAGTTTCCGTCCATCTGTTCCGTGGCAACCATGACTTTGCCCTCGGGGACTTTTTCGAGAAGTCGGTCGGGGTGCATGTCCATGACCGATCCGTTCTGGAAATCCAAGGCAAGCGCATTTATGTGGCCCACGGCGATGGCGTCATCAAGTCGGACTGGAAGTACAGACTGTTCCGCAAGATTTTGGATTGCTCCATGAACCGCCGGCTTTTTGGAATGGTTCATCCGGACTGGGGTATGTCTCTAGCCCGTTTTGTCGGACGCAACAGTCGTAAGGTGGGGGAGAACAAGGTCATCGCCATTGACGAGTATCTCGATTGGGGTGCCAAGATGCTTCGCGAAAAGGCTTGCGACATTTGCGTCCACGGGCACCACCATATTGCCGGTGTCTGGAATGTGGACGGCGGCGTAGTCGCTTCCCCGGGTGAGTGGATAAAAAAATTCACCGTACTCCAACTGGAGAACGGTGAACTTTCATTGAAAAATATCGATTGACGGCTTATTCCTGCGGATTGTCGTTAAGACGTTGCTCGGAAGCCTTCATCATTTTTTTGCTCTTGTTGTCTCCCCATATTGCAGACACAAGATCGATGCTCGAGAACTCAGCCCACCAATCTTCAACCCAGCACCAATGGTGGGTTTTGCCTTTTTCGTCGGTAATCGTCCAGTTCTTGTGTGCAGAGAAGGTGTAGGTCTTCGGACCTTCCTGCACTTCGGAACTTTCCGAGGTCTCTTCGTCAAAGCTGATGGTCCAGGTCTTTCCCTCTGTCCTCTTGTAGATGGCGATGTTGAATGCCACTAGGATGACAAGAAGGATAAGTGTCCACCGATAATTTTTTTTGGTCAGCAACCAGATGATGGTTATCGTCAAAAGGATGCTGAGTGCTGCAAAATTATAGTGGGTCGGGTAAAAAACGCTGAGAACTTCAAACATTTTTTTAACCTTGCCTTATTTTGCCTTGGCTGCAGCCTTCTGTTCGGCAACGAGGGAAGCGATGCTGAACGTGATCACCTTGCCGTTGATGTTGCAGGTGGTGCGGAAGCTCTTCTTGGGGAGAGCGATGCCGTGGGACGACAGCGTGCCCATGAAGGAAGCGTTGGCGTGGCTTGCGATGGTACGAACGTTGATGAAGCCCTTGTCCTTGCTGAAGGTCAGCTTGAAGGTCTTCTTCGCGGTGTCGTATTCGGCAACCATGGTCTTGTTGACGGCAGTGTTCACACCGGTCTTGTCGCCGCTGGTGCGCTTGTCGAAAATGATGGTTCCGCGGGAGTCGATGGAGAGCATCGGGAGGCCGACGGAGTTGCGGCAAGCGAGAGTCTGCCACGGGCCCTTCTTCTTGGAAGGCTTCTTACCTGTGAAAATGAACTTTCCGTTTTCCTGAGTCAGGTAGTAGGCTCCCGTCGCGATTTCTTCACCGATGGCATTCAGGGCGCCCTTGAAGTAGAGCAGGTAACCCTTGTTGTTCGGAGTGAAGCGGAAGGAAGTGGTTTTGAGTTTGGCAGTCGGGAAGATGGAAATGCGCTTGCCAACCGGATCGACTTCGATGTCGGCGTAGGCTTCTTTGTTGGGAGCCTTCTCCGCAATCTTGTCAAGTTTGATGGCCTTGGCTACATCTTCCGAAAACCGGATGAAACCACGGATGTCCATTTTTACAACAATGTTTTCCATTATACACCTCTTTGTTTGTTTGTTGTTTTGGCAATAAATTAACAATTTTTTTCGCTTGTTGCAACCATGGTAAGAAAAAAGGAATAAAACGGATTTTTTTTTGATTTCGGTCACATTTTGTAAAAATGTCGTTACTTTTTGCGAGGTGTACAAATTTGCGGAAACCCTTATAAAATAAGGATTTGAGAACGAATTAGTTCTTTTGTATGTTCTTCAAAATTGCGTCTTTGAACGCATCTCCGCGACGTTCAACAACGTTGGAATTTGAAATTTGCTGAAAAATGGTGTGAGCCGCGTCACGTTCGTTTTTGCGGTCGAATAGGATTGTGACATGTTTTGACTTCTCGGACAGTTTTTCTACAGGCATGCGGACTGTTGAGCGGACGAGAAATTTCGGATAGAGAAAACGGTATTTCCTTGAAAGCGCATCGGCAATGCTTTCTACGGGATCAATGAGAATCAGGGCTTGTCCGCTTCCCAGCTGCTCTGCGGCAAGAATGGCGCCGGTTCCGCGTCCGGCAAGATATTGCACGTGGCCGCCTGCCAGCTGTGATGCGCATTCTGCGATGGCCTTTGCGTCGGGCTCGAACGTCTCCTGTGTTGGAGTTCCCTTGTTGTCGGCACCACCGCGATAGTTGAAGGTGATGAGCCGGAGTTCTTCTGTCGTTCCCATTTCGGCGAGGAATTGTGCGGCGTCTTCGTCGGCGCCAGGATAGTAGAGAAGCGCGGGGGCCTCGCTGTTCCCGACAATCCAGCCGTTGAGCGTTACGCCATCTTCCAGCGAGCATTCTGCTGTCTTTGCGAACGCCTGTATGGCGGCTCTAGCTTCGTTGTGGCTTATGGCGCGCGGGAAGGCGTTCCGGCGTTCGGTAAGGGCGAGATAGAAAACCATGCTTACGTATATGACCGCGATGATTCCTATGAACCGAAGTGTGCGCGAGATTGCACCGGAAAGAGCCTGCTTGAAATTCATGCGCAAAATATAGATATCGAGAGAGAGTCTGATGCGTGAAAATAAGAGGATATCAAAAAAAGAACCAAAAACAAATAAAAAAGGGATAAAACAAAAGGACTTCCGCTTGGAGTTAAGCGGAAGTCCGAGGGATGGGATTGGGTGTTCTCTAAATATAGCTAAAAAATTTCGAATCGAACACGTTTTTTATAAAAAAGTGTTCCCAAAGTGTTCTCCGACACACTGCCTGTGCGGAATTGGGCGGATTTGGCGAATTTTTTTTTAAAAAGGTGTTCCCAGAATTAAGAAAAAAAATTAGATTTATGATGATGAACGTTTACGCATACTATAACTATAGGAAGTACCTGCAGGACTACTACGAGTACCAAAAGTCCGTCCAGCGTTACTTCTCTTATCGGTCCTTCGCCAAGAAGGTCGGTTATAGTTCGTCCGGTTTTTATCTGGATTTGATTAAGGGTCGTAAGTCGCTGACTCCGACCATGGTGACGAAGTTCATCGCTGCGCTTGGACTGAATGAACGCGAAGGCCGCTACTTCCAGCTGATGGTGGATTTCACGCATGCCGAAACGCCCGCGTCCAAGCAACAGATTTTCGACCAGATGTCCGCCTTGTTGCCCAGGGCCACGAAAACGCTGACACGCAACCAGCAGGAATACTACAGCAAGTGGTATTATGTCGCTGTTCGCGAATCGCTAGCGGTCCTCAATATTAACGAAAAGAATATTGCCGAATTGGCTCTGTTCCTCAATCCTCGCATCTCGGTCCCCCAGGCAAAACAGTCTATCAAATTGCTGTTGGACCTCGGTCTTATCGAACTTGTAGACGGCTATTATCGTTCAGTGAACAAAATTATATCCAGTGGAAGGGAAATTGCTCCGCTTTTTGTTCACCAGTTCCAGAAACAAATGATAGATTTGGGCAAGGAAGCCATCGACCACTATAGTGTGGAAAGGCGTAACGTGTCCTGCACGACGATGAGCGTGTCGGCCAAGGGGCTGGAACGCATCATCAACAAGATTGACTTGTTCCGCAAGGAAATCCTGGACATCGTCCGCTCTGACGAAGGCGAGTCCATGATTTGCGAGCTGAACATCCAGTTTTTCCCGTTGAGCAAAGAAAAGGAGGCAAAATGAGAAGTTCGCTCTTAGCCCTGCCTATTCTTGCATCTGCCGTCATCATGGCGACGGTTTTTGGCTGTTCGTCTCCTGACAGCAACGATGGCGTGCACATCACCGGTACTGCGACCGATACTGAAAATACGGTTGTTGCCTCTACTTCCTTTGTTGGTTCCGTGAAGCGTTCCGACGGCAAGGCGGCGACCAATGTGGTTGTCCGTATGGCGAAGATGTCGCAGGAGACTGCCGAACGCGCAATCCCCACTTATGTGGAAATCGAGACGGACAGCGTGGGTGAGTTCTCTGTGGATTCCCTTGTGGCCGATTCCTTCCAGATTGCTGTTATTGATACCGTTGTGAACGAGATTTATTTCCAGCCGAAGGCGACCGTAAAGGATTCGACATTTGAACCGATCAAGTTGGCCAAGGCTTCTGTAGTCAACAGCAAATTGCTGTACCAGGAATCGTCCGAACCTGAGGTGGCTGTCGGGTCTCATTTCTTGGCCTTCGTGCCGGGTACGCCGATTAGCCGCAGTGTCTTTGCTGGAGACTCCTTCTCGATGCTTATCCCGGCCGGCAAGGTCAAGTTGGCGTTCTGTCCTGGAGATCCGCAGATTGTTGCTAAGCTGTCCGAACGCGGTATAGCTGATTCCCTGATATTCCGTGATTGGCAGATGCCCAAGGTTTCCGTGAAGGAAGGGGAGTCTGTCGACGTGGGCCCGTTCCTTTGGAGCATTTCCCCGAATATCCCCGTCGATACGCTGATTAAAGAACGGGAGAACAGCGGCCGGATTTCCGGCAAGGTCAACTGCAAGAACGGAAAGGCCTGTGCCGGCGTTGAAGTCCAGCTGGTGACGGATTTGTACGGGTTCAATTTCACCGAGGGCGATTCCCTGGTGTTCAAGGCGGAAACGCAGACGGATAGCGCTGGTCGTTGGTACCTGCCGATTCCTCCCGAGTTCCCTTACGACAGTTTCCGCGTCGAGTACCGCCGCCTGGATAGCAGCCTGGTGAGCGAGGTCGGCGTTTCCAAATACATAAGCGTGAAGGAAATCAAGAACAAGAAGGATACCGTGAACGTGGGGACAGTGACCTTGCATCGTCCGTCCAAACTGAACAGCAGTGTTCGCGTGGTCCTAGATTCCTTGGTGGAAGGCGCCTCGGACAATTGTATGGTCAATAGCGTAGTCCTTGGCATCAAGGGTACGACTCATTTTGTCAGGGATATCACCTGCAACCTGATTACGATGTCCGACTTGCCGGGTGGAGACCAGGATCTGGTTCTCTATACGGGTGACCCGAAGGTCGTTTCGACTCTGCGGAATATGGAAACCCCGATGTCCGAATTTGTATCCCAGGTCGACATAAACTTGCCTGAAGGGTGGTATTTGGACCAGCAGGGCATGACTTATACCCCTCCGGCGATAAAATAAATGCTTTTACCCCTTGCACGATTGGGAAAAATTTTCTAATGTTGTGCCCACACTGAGCTATGGTGTAACGGTAGCACAACAGATTCTGACTCTGTTTGTCTAGGTTCGAATCCTGGTAGCTCAACGAAACTCCCTGCTCTTCGGCAGGGTTTTTTGTTTTTAGGCGCGAGGGTCGAGAATGGAGATTTGGGGTTAGTGAATAAGAATCACGCACTTCGTGCGTTAATATAAGACGGCGATGCCGTGATATTTCTCCCTAGCCCCTAGATCCTAAATCCAAACCTCTAAATCACTATATTTACGCTATGGAATTTTTCGACTACTTCTCGCAGTTATACGGTGAACGCTGGCCCCGATTGCTTGAAGCCCTGAAGGGCGAAGGCCGCGCGATGGAACTGCGGTTTGGCGATAATCTTGAGCCCTACTTCCTGGACGAGGCTTCGTATTTTGCGGCAAGTGTCCTGGATGCCCGTCCGGGAATGGATGTGCTGGATATGTGTGCGGCTCCTGGCGGCAAGTCGCTCGTGATTGCCTCGATGCTGCAGGGGCAGGGTTCGTTACAAAGTAACGACAGGTCCCCGGATCGCAGGGCTCGTCTGGCTCACGTGCTGGAGAACACCTTGCCGGCGGCTTGGCTCGAGATTATCAAGGTGACCGGTTATGACGGAATGAAGTTCGGACTCCACAAGAAGGAATCCTACGACCGGATTCTCCTGGATGCGCCCTGTTCTTCGGACAGGCACGTGCTGAATTCGCCTGCGCATTTGGAGGTGTGGTCGGCTAAGCGTGTGAAGCGGCTTTCTGTGGAACAGGGAGCGCTGCTCGCGTCCGCCGTAGATGCCTTGCGCCCGGGCGGTGTGCTTGTTTATGGGACATGTGCACTCTCCCCGCTGGAAAACGACAAGGTCGTTGAAAAAATTTTGAAGAAAAGGCCCGCCATGCAGGTCGTACCTATCGACGTTGTTCCGCCAGGGGCGGACAGGACGGAATTCGGGGTTCATGTGCTCCCGGACACATCCGAAGGTCGTGGCCCCATATACTGTGCGAAATTGGCGAAGAATTAGCTTTTTTTCTCGGTTTTATATATATTTCTTTACATGACGAAACGCATTCTTTTTATCCTCTTTGTCCTTGCTGTTGTGGCCTGGAGCCGCGAGGTTCCTGTTCGCTATTGGGTTGTGGGTGAATCGGACGAACAGGAAGCTATTTACGTAAAAACGCAACGTGACACGGTGTATCTCCGTGCCCCTACTGCAGAAGAACTGAAACACCTGAACTCTATTGCCGATGCCGAGAACAATGCTCTTCAGAATACGAACGGCCAGGCTGTGGAAGACGACGATGACGATGATGATGCCGATGTCAAACCGGCGCAGGACTCTGCTAGCGTTATCATGACCGACGAGGTCAAGAATTCCATGATGAACCAGGACAACGGCCAACCGGCCGCCGAGGTTGACGATGGAGTTGGCGATGACTTGGAGACCGCCCTGCAGAAAGAAGATGTTCGCCTGAAGCATGAAGAAATTGCCAAAGTCGAAGAGGAAATCCGTCAGCGTGAAATTCGCGACAGTATCGAGGCGGCGAATAAGAATCCGTTCATGAAGTTCTTCCGCCTGGATTTGAAAAGGCTCTATAATCTCGAAGACAAGGTGATGATTGACCTCACCCTTTCGAACTACGTTGTCCCTGAGCCGGTCGTGGATGATGAGCCGGAGATGGAACTTTATCCGCCAGGAAAGGCTAACCTCCTTGTTACATCGGTTCCGGATGCTTGCTCGCTGTTCGTGAACGGCATTCCTCTCCGTCAGGTGACTCCCGATACCATCAAGAATATCCGCCCAGGCAAGTACACCATCTCTGTGATGAGAGTGCTGAAGGATGCTGAATGGTGGGGTTCCACCATCGTGAAAATCAATGCAGACAGCCTGAATACCGTCTCGATTCCCGTGCAGCGCCCGTCAACGCGTATCACGCTCAATACGGACCCCGAGGCTGTGGAAGTGTTCATCAACAAGGTGCCCACCGAAAACATCATGCCTCAGTACATGACGGACGTGGTCATCGAGAACGTCAACCCGCAGGCAAGCCTCGACATATACCTCCGTAAGGTCGGTTACCGCGACACGATGATTACGACGGAAATCAAGGCGTTCATGCCGAACTTCATCAATGTCGAGATGCAGCCGGTTCTGGACGATCTCCCGTTCATCGAAGAGCAGAAGGCGTTCAATGCCGAACGTAGCCAGCGCCGTCTGGGACGTTACATGCTTCTCGGTTCCATTGCGCCGTTCCTTGCTGGCGGTGTGCTGTGGTATCTGGCCGAAAAAGACTGGAGCGATGCTGCGGCAAAGAAGAAGGCATACAACATGTCTGCCTTTGAAAGCGAAGATACGAAGAAAATGGTCAAGGATAATCACGATTTGAATCATAAGGGTGATGTAAAGGGCATAGTCGCCGCAGGTCTTGGTGCCGTTGGCCTAGGTCTGTTCACTGTCGGGTTTATCTGGTCATTCTAGCGCCGATCATTTGGTATTTTTGAAAGTTTTTTATGTCGAAGGCTAGGCCTTCCAGGTGTTGTCTTATGGTTTTAAAGCATCTTTTGTTGGTCCCTTTCTTTTGCGTGTCCGTGTTGGCCGAGACTGTGACGGATTCGGTTTCTGCGCCTTCAGCGCCTTCTACTACCGATTCGACGCACAAGGGTGGCCTTTTGGGGTCGTTGCTGCCGGTGGGTAAGGATGAGGCTATTGCAAAAGGGCATATTCAAAGCGGTGCGACGCTTTCGCTTATCCAGGCCCAGACAGATGACGATGCTCTTGACGTGATTATCGGGGAAATATACGAGGCGGAAGGCTACTCCTTCACTGTGGAGGCGTTTGGCGGGTACTTCATTAAGGATGCCCTTGCTTTGGGACTGCGGGCTGGCTATTCACGGACCTGGTACGATATCGATTTCTCGCTTATGGAAGATCTGGTCGACCTTTCGCAGCACAGGAAGTATGTAAGCAATGGCTTCTTTGTCCAGCCATTCCTCAAGAACTACCTCAAGGTCTTTGATTCCAAGATACTCTACTTTTTCAATGAGACATCCCTGATGGTGGAGTATTCCTATGGGTTGTCGCAGGCGGATGATGGCGAGGATGTGTCCAGGACAAGGAATCGGATGTGGACTTTTGAGTTCGGCTTGAATCCCGGACTTTGCATTATGGTGCTGGACAGGCTTGCCTTTGAAACATCGGTGGGCTTGCTGGGCTTGAGTTCCTCGGTTGTGGAAGTTGAGGAAAACGACAAGACCCATAGCGAACTCGTTTACAATATCGTGAATTTCACCATTAACTTGCTTGCCTTGGACTTCTCCTTGGTGTACTTCTTCTAGGGAGGTGTGGGCTTGCTTGTAAGGTCTGGTTACATTTTTCTTTGTGCAGCGTTGGCTTTGACCATGCTGGTTTCGTGCGACAGCACCGACGAGGTCATCGAACCTGTTTACTCTGTTGCCGGCTCGCTGGAAATCGACTGCGCAGAATCGGACGGGGTGGATTCGTCGTCGCGTACGATAACGTGTACTCCGCTCGGGAAGTATGGGGATTCCGTCAAGGTCAAGACCTTTGATTTGCCGGATGACTATTCCGCCTATGTCGTAGAGGGCGATGACTTGGATGACCCGGAAGTCGATTGGGAGTCTCCGGTAAAACCTGGGATGAACATCGCTATTCCCGATACGGGGTTCTTCGGTATCGTGGTGCTGGACGATAGGGACCGCGTTGCGGATGTCTGGAAGGTTGTCGTAAAAAAAGCGGTTAGCTCTTCGTCTACGAAAAAGTCGAGCTCGTCGTCGGTGAAACGGTCTAGCTCTTCGTCTACGAAGAAGTCGAGTTCGTCATCGAAGAAACTGTCCAGCTCTTCGTCGGAGAAAGTGTCCTGTTCTTCGTCTACGAAAAAGTCGAGCTCATCGTCGGTGAAGCAGTCTAGCTCTTCATCCACGAAGAAGTCGAGCTCGTCGTCGGTGAAACAGTCTAGCTCTTCGTCCACGAAGAAGTCGAGTTCGTCATCGTCAAAGGAGGAATGCTCGTCTTCTGCGAAACAGGAAAGTTCATCTTCGGAAGAATTAAGTAGTTCATCGGTTCTTGAAGTGCCGCCGAACGACGATCCCCCCTTTGTGATTGTTCCTCCGTCATCCTCCGAAGATGTACATGTAGAGTCTTCCAGTTCTATGGGAACTTTGCAGAGCGTCCTCTTGAGAGATTTCGGTGTGGACGTGAATGGAAGTTCCGTTGCCGTGGATGGGCACAAGGTTTATGTGGAAGTTCCTTACGGAACGAATCTGAAAACTTTGAAAGTGCTGCCAATGGATACTGTAGCCAACCTTGAACGTCCCGTAGAAATGGAATTTGTCGACGATCTCGGTGTACTGGGAACATATACGGTTGTTGCCGGCATGCAACTTCCAGGTACTCACTTTGATGCACGCGACAATACGGGTTTCTGGGCGACGACAAGTGACGCCATGGCGAATACGGTGACAGAGGCTTTGATTAAGATATCGTCGCAGGCAAATCTTGAATTCTCGTCTTCGCGGATGACAATTTCGACAAAAGAAGTTGTTGGATCGTGGATCGGTATAGAGGGCTCCTGGAAAATGGCCGGCGGATTTTATTTTGCCGGAACGTATAGTGGAACCTCGGCCATCAATATTTACCAACAAGATTATTCTAGCGGAACGCCGAGTACTGGAGCTTCTGATATATCGAAGGACATGACCTTTGGTAAGTCCTTTACGGCGCGCCCCACGGGTTTTGATGTGACTTACTCGTACTCGCATGTCAGCAACAGCAATTCGTCTTACCCGCAAAAGGGACTTATCTACGTGATGTTGGTAAGTTCCAATGGCAAGGTTGTCGCTTCGGGTGTTGTGACGGATGATTCCAGCGTTGGCATGCACCAGGTTTACGTGAACTTGGTGTACGGCAGTGACTCCGGTATCTTGAATGCAGGATATCCTGTCAAGGAAGGCCTTTCCGTCGGGACGGGTGATGAGGATATTGCCTCGATCCATGTGATGTTTGCATCGTCGGCGTATGCGTTCGTTGTCGCCGGGGGAACTCTCGGAAACGATGACAATTATCGCGGTGGTGAGAATTCCAATCTTGTCGTTGATGAATTTAAACTGGTATACTAGCGGTAGGTGAATTATGAGAAAGTTGCTTGTATTATTTGTTACGCTTCTTGCCCTATCCGCCTGTACGGAGGATTACGATGCTTTCGGTGCGTCGGATTATAGGACGCTTGAAGATTTGGTTTTTGAAAACCAGGATGGCGATGCAAATTTTTTCTCTGATGAGCATAAGATAGAAGTGACCCTTGTTGCCCCTTCGGATTCCTTTGTCTGGGATTCTGTGAAGATTAAACGGATCAAGATAAGCCATTTCGCTTCTCTTCATCTTGTGGAAAGCAAGGTGAGGAGTTTTCCTGCGGACTCTGCAGAGCTGGATTCCTTGGCGCAGAAGGTGGCTTATTCAAAGAAGTCACTGAAGGCGGGAAACAAACTCAAGTTGCCCCGTTCCGGCTTGGTTTACATGATGGCGGTCTCTGAAAGCGGTGAGATTACCATTTGGCAGGTTGAGTTCCGTTTGCAGGGTGGGAATGCGGAAACAATCCAGAAATCGAATGATTCGGACGATGATTCCGAAAATTCAGACGATGCCAAATCGACATCTTCAAGTTCGTCCAAAAAAGAGAAATCGAGCTCCTCGGGAAAGTCGGACGGTTCATCGTCAGGCAAGGATTCAAATGAGGAATCCTCCAGCAGTGAAGTGGCTTTGGATTCCAACGTGTCGTTCGGCATAAAGTTTGTTGACCAGCTGGAGTCCCGTGAAGCGGGCGATACGATTAAGGTGATTTTTGCACATGCTACGAATCTTTCGAAAATCAAGGTGGATACTTCGGAATCGTTTGTCTTTCGCAAGTCCAGTTTGGACAGCAACCCGACAAAAGTGAAAGATTGGAGCAAGGTCCAGAAGTTCGTGGTGACTTCGGAAAGCGGGGTGTCGAAAATCTGGTATGTGGAAGTGTCGACGCTCCCGAGTAGCGAGAAGGCTTTTGAAATAATTTTCAAGAATGAATTGAAGTCAAATCGAAATGGCGATACGATTGTGGTGCGATTGAAAAATGGTTCGGATGTGGGAAAGGCTTCCGTAGATTCGTGGAGCGTGTCGGAAGGGGCGTCCATTTCGCCGAAACCGGATTCCGTAAAGAACTGGTCTAAATTGCAGAAGTTTGAAATTGCCGCAGAAGATGGTTCCAAGGTAAAGTGGTATGTAACTGTAGTCGAAGCGGATGCAGACGAAGTCGTTTCTGACGAAAAAGAACTCGTGTCCGTGACTGCGAAAAACGAGGTCAAGGCGGCAACAATTGATGCTTCCAAGAAGACGGTCGTTGTGCACATGAAAAAAGCGGAAGACCTTGCCGAGGTGGAAATTTCCATTCAGGTGTCCCCATCTGCATACATCAATCTTGAATCGAAGGTAGACTTGCGTCAGCCGCAGAAACTGGTCATCACAGCCGAGGACAAGTCGACTGCAGAATGGACCGTGAGCGGGGATTACGTGAAGTCAAGCGAAGCCGAGATCCGCTCGTTTACACTGGATGATGCGGGCAACGGCTTTTCTGCCGAAGTAGACCTTGATGCCAAGAAAAAAGCGATTTCGTTTACGGTGTCTTCCAAGCATGAGTCCAAACTTTCCAAGGTCTATTTCGATGCCGTTTATTCTGAGTCGGCTCGGAAGAGTTCCCCTGCCGAAGATTATTTGGATTTGAGTGATGGCAGCGCCGAAATAGTCGTGGTTGCCGAGGACGGGACTGAAGCCACTTGGACTGTGTCGGTTACGGTCGAGAAGGAGGCCGTTCCGCCTAGACTGCTCTCGATGAAGATTGCTGGGAATACGGCGCTAATTGACAGTGCGGAAGAAAATGGTTCTCGTGTTTTTCATGTCCATTACGATGATATGACTTTCCTTGCCGATTTGAAGCAAATTGTCGTGAGCGATTTTGAATTGACGGAAGGTGCGTCGATTTCGGGGGTGTCGGATGGGAGCAGCTACGATTTGGAACGAGGTGTGAGTGTTTCTGTGTCTAATGGAGAGGAATCTGTGCAGTACGAAATTCGTGCTGGGTACCAGTACCCTAACAGCGATTTGGAAAGTTGGGATACAAGCAAGAAAAAGCCGACGAATTGGGATAATGGAAACCAGACTTCGGGCCTTGTAACGACGTATATGACGCAGCCCGTCTCAACGACGCTATCGGGTAATGCCGCATCAATGCAATCGAAAAATGTTGCCGGTTTCACTTTTGCAAGCGGAAATCTTTTTATCGGAACCTTCAATCCGAAAGGCGTCGGGCAACTTTCAATGACGGGATATGATGATGGAAATGAATTGATTGATTTCGGAAAGCCCTTCAAGGCGCGTCCCCGCTACCTGGAAGTGGACTTCAAGTACGAAAAAAATGGCCAGGATAGTTGCGACATCTATATCTTTTTGGAAAACCGAACGAGGACTGCCGATAATGGGTCGAATGTCGGGCGCACGAAAAATGACGTGAATACGCTGGTTGCCTCGGCTTGGTACAGGGCTTCGACGGATAGCTCGTTTAGAAATCCGGATGTGGTCAGCATCTCGGGCCGGAATGCGGATGGCTTCCGCCGGTTGAGATTGAAATTGAAATATGGCGAACCCTATGAGAATTCCCCGATAATGAACGTTGGTATCGGTGATGGGAAGGTTTCGGCCCTTTATGCAGGGAACCTGGCCAACAAGAACGGCATTGACAACCACTTAGTGGTTGGGGATGGTTCCCACGATGTGACCCATATCCGTCTCGTTGCGGCTTCAAGTGCAGACGGAAACCACTACAGGGGAAAGGAAGGGGCCACCATGATTGTGGATAATTTCAGGTTTATTTACTGATTCCGCTTTTTTTGCATCGCTGTTTTTTCTAGTTTTAGGAAAAAATTCGTGGAGGATTTTTATGGCAGCAATTGCTTTGACTGCAGAGAATTTTGACCAGGTTATCGGCTCCGGCCAGCTCGTTTTTGTGGATTTCTGGGCTACCTGGTGCCGTCCGTGCATGATGATGGGGCCCATTGTTGAGGAATTGGCTCAAGAATACGATGGTCGCGTGATTGTTGCCAAGATGAATGTGGACGATCCGGGCGTGGGCGATATTTGTGGCCGCTTCGGCATTACCAACATTCCGAACATGAAACTGTTTAAGAACGGGGTCGAGGTCGGCAATGTGGTCGGAGCTGTTCCTAAGGCTACGGTCAAGGCTGTCATCGACAGGAACCTGTAACATTTTATCTGATGCTGACAAAACGTCTTATAGTCTGTCTCGATGTCCGTAACCGCAAGGTCACGAAGGGCGTCAAGTTCAAGGGAAATATCGATATCGGTGACCCCGTGGAAATGGGGGCGCAGTACAGCGCCGATGGTGTCGATGAACTTGTTTTTTACGACATTACCGCAAGTGCGGAGAACCGTCCGTGCGATATGGAGATGATTCGCCAGATTGCGAAGCGCGTGTTCATCCCGTTTGCTGTGGGTGGTGGTATCCGCAACCTCGACGACATGCACGAGGCCCTGTTGGCCGGTGCCGAAAAGGTGAGCGTGAACAGCCTCGCCGTGCTCCACCCCGAAATCATCGCCGATGGCGCGAAGGCCTTCGGACGGCAGTGCGTGGTGCTGGGCATGGATGCGAAGTTTGTCGGCGTCTCCGAGAAGATTCCGAGCGGTTACGAGGTGTTTATTCGCGGCGGTAGGCAGGCGATGGGCATCGATGCCGTTGAGTGGGCGAAAAAAGCCGAAGACTTGGGAGTTGGCGAGATATGCCTGAACTCCATCGATACGGATGGCGTGAAGAACGGCTACGAACTTACCATTACCGACAAGATTGCGAAGGCGGTGCAGGTGCCCGTGATTGCAAGCGGTGGTGCAGGAACGCCGGCCCACATTGTCGACCTGTTCCGCAAGACCTCTGCCGATGCGGCACTGGTCGCTTCGATGGTGCATTTTGGCGATTATACGGTGCCCGGAATCAAGGGCGAGATGCTTGCTGCCGGGATTCCCGTGCGCAAGAAGATGAACGGCGAGGTCTAGGT
Source organism: Fibrobacter sp. (assembly GCA_017412605.1). Classification (GTDB taxonomy): domain Bacteria; phylum Fibrobacterota; class Fibrobacteria; order Fibrobacterales; family Fibrobacteraceae; genus Fibrobacter. The sequence goes on from JAFPWY010000010.1 coordinate 337,716, forward strand.
GAATCAGGATGTTGCCGTAAAGATTTTCGAAGCGGGCCGCAGTGCCGGTGCTGACTTTGTCGAGATTTTCGAAGAAGAAACTCGCAGTTCCTGCCTTGGTTTAAAGGATCGTCATATTGAGACGGCGACTGCAGGAACCGAGTATGGAATCGGTGTCCGCCTGCTTTACGGCACCGAAGTGCTTTACGGCTTTACCAGTGACGACAGTGAAGAGTCGTTACTTCGACTTGTGCAGACGCTTGCCTTTGGGCGCATTTCCGGCTCTGCGCCGAAATCTTTCGAGTTCGCTCCCGAAAAGCGTGTTTGCGATTTTAACCAGGCGGCCTACAAAGACCCGCGCTTGCTAGGCCAAGCTATCAAGCAGGATTTCCTGTTCCGGTCCGACAATGCGGCCCGTGCGCTTTCCTCGAAGATTGTGCAGGTGGGAGCGAGCGTCGTGGACAGCCATTCGGCCATTACCCTCATGAACAGCGAGGGCTTGCACCTTGAAATGACTCGTGGGCGCCTGCGCGTGAACGTGAATGTGACGGCGACCGACGGTACCGAGCGTTTGACGTCGCATGAGGCTCCGGGGGCCCTGGGTGGTTACGAACTGCTGGATTGTTATTCTCCTGAAGAACTTGCGACCATTACGGGTGAACGTGTGTTGCGTATGCTTGATGCCGGATATATTGCCGGTGGGCAGATGCCTGTGGTGATGGGTAACGGATTTGGCGGCGTGATTTTCCACGAGGCTTGCGGGCACCCGCTCGAGACGGAATCGGTCCGTCGCAATGCTAGCCCCTTCTGCGGCAAACTCGGTGAGGCTATTGGCCAGCCCTGCCTTACTGCGATTGACGACGGAACGTTGGACGGTGTGTGGGGAAGTCTCAAGTACGATGATGAAGGTTCTCCTACGCAGCGTACAGTCCTGATTGAAAATGGTATCCTGAAAAACTATATGAGCGACCGTGTGGGCGCTACCGAGGTGGGCGTCCCCCTTACGGGATCGGCCCGTCGCGAAAGTTACAAGTATGCTCCGGTGAGCCGCATGCGCAATACGTTCATTGCGCCGGGCAAGGATACGCTGGATTCCATGATTGCGAGTGTCGAAAACGGGCTTTATGCTGCCCGCATGGCGGGCGGATCGGTGAATCCGGCCACGGGCGAGTTTAACTTCGCTGTCGACGAGGGCTATGTCATCCGCAATGGCAAGGTATGCGAACCTGTTCGTGGAGCTACACTTATCGGCAAGGGACACGAAATCATGCCTCGCATCAGCATGGTGGGGTCCGATTTTGAACAGGCCGCAGGTGTTTGCGGAGCCTCTTCGGGCCATGTGCCTGTAACTGTGGGCCAGCCGAGCATCAAAGTCGATCAGATTCTCGTTGGCGGCCGCTAGGCAGCTTGACAGGGAAATTCATTCAAAAATAACTGTATAAATTAAAACAACGGCGCCCCTTGCGAAACGCCGTTGTTTGGTGTATGGGATGTTTGGTTTTGTTGCTAACTTTTATCGTTTGCTCTTATAATGTAGATTAGTATAGTCTAAATAGGTATATGTGGGGCTGTTTTCCGGTGTAAAGGTTTACAACGGAAAAGTTCCTTTTTAAGGGAAAAATGCGTTTTTTTTGAAAAAAAAGGTCTTAGGAGAAATAGGGGGGGGGTGTAGGGGTGTTGCCTTAATGAACAGGGGAGTGTCTTTTTTTGAAAGAATGCTGCGATAAAATGCAACATTCTTTTGTTTTTTGGGCCTTTTTTGCTGTTTTTGCCTTTTTTGGGGTGTTGGCATGGCTTTTGCACTGTAAATCGCGGTAAAAATGCAAAAATCGAGGTTTTTATGTCCGATTTCAATAATGATGCAGAAAAAGTCTTGGCTAAAGCGCAGAGCCTGCGTGACCGTTGCTCGCATTCCTACCTGGGTGCAGCCCATTTGGCGGTTGGGCTTGTAGAAGGCCCGGATGCCACCTTGAAGAAACTCTACAAGTCGAAGGGCGCGAAGACGAACGAACTCCGCGGCAAGCTGGAGCCGTTCGTGCAGAAGATTCCACGTATGGAAGGTGTGAACCCCGACGTGGAACCCGATAACGACTTGAACCGTATTTTGCGTGCCTCTGTGCAGGCGGCACGTCAGGTGAACCGCATGGTGACCCCGGGCGATATGCTCGTGGCCTTGATGAAGTTCTCGGGCGACCGTGGCCTTGCGAAGGTGTTCGAAGATGCGCTCGGTTCCGTGGAAGTCGTGGAAACCTGGCTTTCGGACCCGTTTGCGGGTGCCGCGAATGCCGAAGAACAGTCTCCCTTGAAATTGTACGGGCGTGAACTTGTGGAAATGGCTGCCGACGGAAAGCTTTCGCCGGTGATTGGCCGTGAAGAAGAAATCCGCCGCGTCATCTTGATCTTGAGCCGAAAGACGAAAAACAACCCGTGCCTGGTCGGTGAACCTGGCGTGGGTAAGACCGCCATTGTCGAAGGGCTCGCCGAGCGAATCTATCGCGGCGATGTGCCTGACGCTCTGAAGGGCAAGAAGTTGTTTGCGCTGGATTTGTCTGCCTTGATGGCGGGTGCAAAGTACCGCGGCGATTTCGAAGAACGTTTGAAATCCGTGCTCGACGCGCTTGAAGAAGACGGCAATACCTTGCTGTTCATCGATGAAATCCACACCATCGTGGGTGCAGGCAAGACCGAGGGCTCCATGGACTTGGGCAATATGCTCAAGCCGAAACTGGCCCGTGGCGAACTGCACTGCATCGGTGCGACGACCACGCAGGAATACCGCAAGTACATCGAGAAGGATTCCGCCCTGGAGCGCCGTTTCCAGCCCGTGCAGGTTGACGAACCGAGCGAAGAAGAATCGATTTCGATTCTGCGTGGCATCAAGGACGGATTCGATGCGCACCACGGCGTGCGTCTGCACGACAATGCGCTCGTGGCGGCGGTGAAACTTTCGAACCGCTACATCAGTGACCGTTTCTTGCCGGACAAGGCCATTGACTTGATTGACGAGGCCGCAAGCCTTGTGAAGACGCAGATGGATACGGTGCCGGAAGCCTTGGATACCTTGCAGCGTAAGGAACTCCAGATGAAAATCGAGGAGCAGGCCTTGGCGAAGGAAACTGACGACACCAGTGTAAAGCGCTTGAAAGAGTTGCGCGAAGAACTCGCGACGACGGATGCCGCAGTCAAGCTGATGCAGGACCGCTGGCAGGAGAGGCGCGCGAAAAACGCCGAGTTGCAGGGGCTCAAGAAGTCCTTGCAGCAGGCGAAGGACGAGATGGAGCAGGCCGAAGCCCGCTACGACTTGAACCGCGCTGCCGAACTCAAGTACAACAAGATTGTGAACCTGGAAAAGGAAATCGCCGCGAAGACCGAAGAAATCAAGAAGTCCGCCGGCGACGGCGACCTGAGCGAAGAGGTGACCGAAGAGACGATTGCCCTTGTGGTGAGCCGTTGGACTGGAATTCCGGTGACGAAACTTTGTGAAGGCGAAAAGGCCAAGTTGTTGCACTTGGACGAACGCCTGCATGCCCGCGTGATTGGCCAGGACGAAGCTGTGGAAGCGGTTTCTGAAGCAATTCTCCGTAACCGTAGCGGACTTAGCCGCGAGAATGCGCCGATTGGTAGCTTCTTGTTCCTAGGCCCCACAGGTGTTGGCAAGACGGAATTGGCCCGCGCGCTTTCGACCGAACTGTTTGATAGCGAAGCGGCCCTGGTGCGTATCGACATGAGCGAATACATGGAAAAGCACAGCGTCAGCCGCTTGATTGGTGCGCCTCCGGGATACGTGGGCTACGAAGAAGGCGGCCAGTTGACCGAAGCCGTGCGTACGCATCCGTACTGCGTGATTCTGCTCGACGAAATTGAGAAGGCTCACCCCGACGTGTTTAACACGCTGTTGCAGGTGCTTGACGACGGTCGACTAACCGATGGCAAGGGCCGTACCGTGAACTTCAAGAACACCTTGATTCTGATGACGTCGAATCTGGGCGCCGCTCATTTCCAGAACCGCGCGGGTGATGCAAAGCCTGTGACCTTGAAGGAAATCGAGCCGGAACTCCGTGGCTTCTTCAGGCCGGAATTTTTGAACCGTTTGGACGAAGTGTTGGTGTTCCAGAGCTTAACGAAGCCGCAGATCAAGGACATCGTGAAACTCAAATTCAAGGGACTCGCCGAACGTGCCGCCCGTCAGGATTTGCAGCTCACGCTGACCGACAAGGCGCTCGAAGCGATTGCCGATGGGGCTTACCAGCCGGAATTCGGCGCACGTCCGATCCAGCGTTACCTGGAAAGGAACGTGGAACGCCCGCTGAGCCATGCAATCCTTGCAGGCGAAGTGAGTGCCGCAAAGCCGGTAACCATCGACTATGACGGCGAGAAATTTGTGGTTGAGTAGGGATTAGAGAATAGAGGCTAGAATCTAGTGAATAAGAATCACGCACTTCGTGCGTCTAATATTTATCTACCCCCTAGCCCCTAGATCCTAGATCCTAAAAATCCTACAACGCTGTCATCACGTACAGGCCGATTCCCTTGCGGTTGTTGTTCTTCTTTTGCATGACCCCGATATCGAAGTCGAGACGGATTCGGGTACCTCCGAATGTGAACTCGAATTTAGGCAGGATGTCGATCATGAAGTCGTCGCGAAGGTGCCCTGCGCTTCCGGACGTGTTGACTTCGACCATGCAACGCAACAGTCTCCCGAAAATGAGTGTCGGGGTCATACCCAATGCAAACTTTACATAGCCTCCGTCGCCAGTAACTCCGTCTAGGAAACCGGCGCGGGCTTCGTAATAATTCAGGAAATTTTTAGAAATGACTTGGTCGGAACCGAGCGTAAGCACAAGGGCGCTGCCGTTGTTTCTGTTGAGACCAAAGTAACCGTCCAGTTCGAAAAAGGAGGCTGAGTTGAACCGGAAGCGTCCGCCGATGTCAAGGGAGGCCTGCATGTGGTCCATTTTGTCGTACGTCTGAATATTGACTTTGGAGCCGACGTCAAAATTCTTTGTTAGCCCGCTTGTGAGGTTGATGGGGAAAAGGACATTTGGGTCATAGTCTGAACGCATTCCGAATCCGAACCCTAATTTGGGGGAGGGGCGGCTATCGGGGCCGAATGTATAGCGCATGTCCCAGATGTTGTCGAGGGCAAATACATTTGTAGCCAGAATAACGAATAGGGCTGTGAGGACTTTTCTCATACGCCTAAAAGTTAGCTAAATTTATCGCGTAAATTGAGGTAAACATGATTGAACCGCGTCCAGAACTTTCAAAATTGTCTGATTACGTTCCCGGAAAATCCATCGAGGAAATCCGCGAGCGCTACGGCCTGAACCGCATTGTCAAGCTTGCGTCCAACGAGAATCCGCTGGGTGCATCTCCGAAGGCGGTCGAGGCGTTCCACCAGATTGCGGACAGTCTGCACCTCTACCCGCGTGGCGATGCTCCGAAGCTGATTGACGCCATTGCGCAGAAATTCGGGGTGAAGACTTCGCAGATTATCATCGGTAACGGCTCCGACGAGATTATCGATATGATCGGCAAGGCGTTCATCCGCCAGGGCGACAACTGCGTGGGCATTACGCCGACGTTCTCCGTATACAAGTTTACGACGCTTTCGAACGGCGCCGAATTCATCGGTGTGGGCGAGGGCGATGCGAAAACTTCGCTTGATGACTTGGCGAAGGCCATTGACGGCAATACCCGCGTAGCCTTCATCTGCAACCCGAACAATCCGACGGGCACGTACTACACCGAATCCGAAATTCGCGAATTCCTGAAGAAGGTTCCGCAGAATGTGCTGGTGTTCCTGGATGAAGCCTACTCGGAGTTCGCCACCGCTGCGGATTATCCGAACATGTTTGGTGCCCTTGATGAGTATCCGAACCTTTTCATCAACAGAACGTTCAGCAAGATTTATGGGCTTGCCGGTTTGCGTATCGGTTATGCTATCGCGAGTACGGATGTGGTGCGCCACCTCTGGAAGGTCAAGCCCCCGTTTGACGTGAACCAGGCTGCGCAGGTGGCTGCGATTGCCGCCCTCGGCGACGAGGAACACGTGCAGAATACCCGCAAGATGAATGCCGAAGGCGTGAAGGTGCTGACGGATGCTTTTGAATCATTCGGCTTCAAGGTGCTTCCGACGCAGGCGAACTTTATTTGTGTGCGCATCGGCGAACGTGCGAAGGAAATGGTGGCCTTCCTGGAACAAAACGGCATGATTATCCGCGGACTGACGAGCTTCGGCATGCCCGAACATGTGCGTATTACGCTTGGTAAGCCCGAAGAGAATGCTTTCTTGCTGGAACTCGTGAAGAAGTGGCTGGAGGCGTAACATGGCCGACAACTCTGAACTGCTACAAATCGCGCTCAAGACGGCGGAAATGGCTCAGGAAAATATCCTGAAGTTTTTCCAGACGGGAGTGGGCGTCGAATGGAAAAAAGACAACACTCCGGTGACGATTGCCGACAAGAGTACGGAAGAACTTGCCCGCGAATTCTGGGCCAAGGAGACTCCGGGTTTCGGCGTGATTGGCGAGGAATTCGGAATCGAGAGCCCCGATGCGGAATACCAGTGGGTTATCGACCCGATTGACGGCACGAAGGCTTTCGTGCATGGCGTTCCTCTGTTCGGCACGCTCATTGCGCTCTACAAGAAAAATGTTCCCGTGTGTTCCCTTATCCGCATTCCGGCAATGAATACGGCCGTGTGGGCGGTGAACGGCGGCGGCGCTTTCTTGGACGGTCGTCCGGTGAACTGCTCGAAGGTGGAAAAGATCGAAGACGCACTCGTGCTTTCGGGTACGGTCAACACGATGGAAGACAAGGGCTTTGGCGAAGGTTTTGCGAAGCTTCGTCGCAGTGCACGCTTGCATCGCGGTTGGGGTGATTGCTACGGCTATTACCTCGTGGCTGCTGGCCGTGCCGAAATCATGGTGGATCCTGTCGTTTCGCTTTGGGACATCGCTCCGTATCCGCTGCTGTTCGCAGAAGCCGGTGGCAAGTTCAGCACCATCGACGGCAAGACGGAACTTTTCGATGCAAACGGCAAGCCCACGGCCCCGATTTACGAAGGCTTTACGAGTGTCGCAACGAATGGCACCTTGCACGAAGTCACGCTGAAGGCTCTTTCCGAAAAGTAATCTTTCAAAAAATGTGGACCTATTCCAGCATGGTCTGGATAATGGTGGTGTCTTCGGAGAACGTAATTGATATGCTTCCCCGTTCAGCCGTGTTGATGTAGGGAATGTTCAACGAATCGAGCCGCTGCACGACTTCTTTGCTCGGATGGCGGAACCGGTTGTTTTTCCCGCTCGGGATGATGGCGTACGTGGGATCGACTGCATTCAAGAACGGTACGCTGCTCGATGTCTTGGAACCGTGGTGCCCGAGTTTTAGCACGTCGCTTTTCAGATAAGCATCTGTTTTCATGATTTCTTTTTCGCCTTTGACGGTGAGGTCTCCGGTGAGGACGGCGGAATGCCCGAGCCCTTTGAGCCGAAGCGTAATGCTCCCTTCGTTGGCTTCGACGCAGATGTCGTTTCGCGGGTGGATGGTCTGCATTTCGAAATAGGTTTCTTTCCACAGGATGCCGCGGTGGATTTTTCGGATGGGAATGTTTCTTTTCCGTGCTTCTTGGATGACTTGTTGCCATTCGGGTTTGCGTTCCTTGATGGCGCAGTCGCTTGCCCAAAGTTCCTTGACGGGGAACGTTTTCAGGATGGATTTGGCACCGCCGAAATGGTCCTTGTCGGGGTGCGTGATGATGAGCGCGTCGAGTTCCCGCACGCCGATGTGATGCAGAAATGGAACGATGATGTCTTTGCCGGAATCTTGCCTGCTGTTGTCACCGGCGTCCACGAGGAAATGCCTGCCCGATGGAGCCTCGACGAGATGGCTGTCGCCTTGCCCGACGTCGATGGTCGTCAGTTTCCATGTCGGGTGCATCGCTTTGGCGTAGCTGTTGTAGCAGAATAACCCGGCGAAAAGGGCTAGGCACGAGACGCAATAGATACGGGCAATTCGGTTGCGCCGGATTGCGGGAATGAAGGCCAGCGCGAAGCCGATGAGCAAAAGGATGGCCGGGTTGAACGGCCCGATGGTGACGGAGGCGATAGAGGAATCCGAGATGAGTCGAGTAAGGAGGCTTGCTAGGCGCAAAAAGAAACTGGCGGCGTAGCAGAAGTGTTCGCGAAGAAAGTCGATAGGTGAAATCAGGGCGAAAAGGCCTGCCTGCATGCCCCACGAAATTCCGGGAACGACCACGATGTTCCCGAGCCAAGCCATCGGGGAGAGCGTCTTGAAATGGTGGACGAGGAACGGTGCTGTGGCGAGGGTGGCGCACAAGGTGACGTACGTGGGGTCGATGGCGAAAGCCCGGAGGGTGTTCCAGAGTTTGTTCTTTTTCAGGGATTCCGGGAAGTTGACGAACGGGTTGAGCGGGCTTCCGATAAGGATGCCCGCGGTGGCGGCGACGGAGAGTTGGAAGCCGGGATTCCAGAGGATGCCCGGCTCGGGGAGCAGAATGATAATGAGGGCGACCCCGAGGCTGTTCATTGTGTTGGCGGGGCGCTGGAAGAGCGCGCCGATTTGCGGTACGGAGAACATGAGGACGGCGCGGCGTACGGCGGGGGAACCGCCTGTGACGGGAATGTAGAGGAACAGCAAGGCGACGGCGATAATCCGTACGGCGCGCAGGGGGAGCCCGGTCGCCTTGAGAAAAATCATGAGGATGCCTGCGAGGAGGACGACGTGAAAACCGCTGATGGCAAGTACATGCACGAGTCCGGACCGCTGGAAATCGCTGCGGAGAGCTTCGGGAATGCCGCTCCGATCGCCGGCGAGAAGGCCCAGCAGGAGTCCGGTCTCGGCTGGGTCGAGGTAGTCGGCGAAGCGAGTCTGTATCCACTTGCGGAAGTTGGCGAAAGTCCGTTCGGGTGTCCAACTACTGCCGACAATCTTGTAGTCGTTGAAACGCCCGTAGGCGGCGAATCCCTGGCTCTTGAGCCAGCCGCGGGTGTCGAACGCGCCCGGCACCCGCGGGGGCGACACCGGGTACCACGATGCGCTGTAGCATAGGGTGTCGCCCGAATTCGCCGCCCTCGCCGTGGTTGCCTTTGTTGCCCAAGGTGGCGCGACGATTGGTCTGCTTGTCACGGAATACAAATCCAGAGGCTGACCCGCACTGTTCACGTCTGCAAAAACCATGGGTTCCTGCTTTTCGTTTAGAGTTTTTTTCTCTTTTGACTTGTTCTGCATCTTGCGTTCGGCAATCCTTACACGGTAGGTCGCGTTACCGTTCCATGTCTCCACGATGTAGGCGTTTCCCTTGGCTCTGCGGATGACTGATTCTACTCGTCCGCATCCGTCTTTGGGGGGAATACTTTCTCCAGGTTCGTATGCAGAACTTTTGTTCGTTAGAGGAAGTTTTTGCCATGCGGGATTGTGTGCAGAGTCATAGCTCACGATACCTGCGGCAAGGCTCAGGAATACAACCCATTGCCTTGAACGCGGAAAGAAGTGGTTCGCAATTGCTAGAGTAAGTAGGAGTGCCGGTGCATAGGTCTGAAAGTCAAAACTGGCGTATGTTCCCATGAGAACAAGTGCACTCATGAGAGCCGGCTTGCCAACGATAGGGGCTAGCAGTTCGGTAAATGTGTGTTTTACGGACATTAGTGCTTCCTGAATTTTTAAGAACATTTTTTCTATTTTTTTTTGTACATTGTATATGTTCACTCTTATAAGACGTTTCATGAAGCTTTTTTGTCTTGAAAAAATTTTTTTATTGTTCTTTTTTGCGATATGCATTGTTGCATGCGGAACGGTTGAACCTCCCGAAGCGGATGAGAGGTTTGTTCCTGATGGTAGCTTGAGGTTTACTCTTGTTCCTAATGACAATGTTCCGGGAGATTCGATTGATGCGAATCTTGCTCATGGGGTGAGAATATTTGTCCATCCAAAAGCCCATTATGAACTTTCGTTTGATAAAGACGTCTATGCTCAGGAGAAACCCCAGCTGCGCTTGTTCCGTGTCTACTGGAATGAACGCGTAAAGAATTATTTCCCTTCTTGGGTTCGCACCATCAATCCCACTGAAGAAAATGGTCGCTACGTATATAATTTTGTATGTGAAGAAAACGACCGCGCTATTTGGGTGACAAGTCTCAACGATGGCGATGACTTTTACAGCGGTAAGACCAGAAACGTTCGGCTTAAGGCCAGTGGCGCATATTCCAAGCATTTCTCGATCAACTTGATTGTAGCTGGGAAAATCAAGGATCTCGATGTCAGCTATGATAGTCTTGCCCAGATGCTCCAGCAAGGTTTCGACCGATATTATACGAGCGTAAAGGTGGATACCGTCTATGTGCGTTTTGCAAATGAACATCCGATTCTTGGGAAAAAGTATCCAAAAACGGAGCCGTGGATTGCAGGGCGAACCTCCGATGATCAGATGATGGTGGAACTGGGTGGATGGCCCGAGCCGGATGTTTATGATGCGTTGGATATTGTTCTTGTTCACCGGTTCAAGCAAGAAGGATTGCTTGGCCTGTCGGACTTGTTTGGCGCCAACTTAGCTGGCGGTAGTGGAAGTACGGTTGTTGTCGCAAACCATAATCGACAGGATGGCGAAGACATGGTTATCAGTGCGGAACGTATTGTGTATACAGCATTGCATGAAACCGGACATTTCTTTGGACTCCGCCATACGACAGCAACTTATTCGGACCAGTTGTCAAATGGAGACTATTCGATTTTTGATGACGGATTCTCTGATACTCCCTATTGTTTTGAAAAGGCGAGCACCAAGGCCATGCGGACAAAGAAGAATGTGGTTGCCGATTTTAGACAACCTTTCCACCAGTTGGCCCCTCGCTTCGATATCTCGGTATACCCCAAAGCGGATATGAATATCTCCGCCTGTCCTGATGCGCCTAATATCATGTTCCCCATGGAATCCGATACGAAAGTTGTCGGTTTTAGCGCACAGCAACTTGAGGTCATTCAAACGAATCTTACGATTATGCCTCATTAGGCTAGGCGGAATAATGATTGCTTCGCAGTTTTCAGAACAGGTTCAGCTTATCGCTTTTATTTTGCAAAAGGGAGAATGCTGGGACAACACTGTTATTGATGCGCTAGAAAGAACTTGGGGCCCGATTCGTCATAGGGGTAAACTTTTTGCATTCGACCGCACCGGATATTATGAACCCGAAATGGGGACAGACCTTTATCGCGGAGTGGTTTCGTTCGAGAAGACGATCCCTGCAGAATCTATTGCTCAGGAAAAAGAACGGAGCAATGCATTGGAACTTTCGTTGGCGGCAGGGCAGTCGGAAGTCGAACGCTGTGTGAACATCGATATCGGTTACATGGACCTGGACAAGGTTGTCCTGCCCAGTTACAAGAGAGGTCCCTACAAACTCTATGCTGGCAAAGGTGTTTGGCTAGACATGCTTTTGACCTATTCCAAGGGCGTTTTTCACCCGACAAAGTGGGCTTTTGAGGATTTTGTGAGGAATCCGTACCAGCATGACCTGCAATTAATTCGCGAAAAGTTCAAGAAAGCGGGTTTGTCTGTCGGTGTGTAAATGAAACAATTCTATATTGGGTTACGATGAAAAAAGGATTCTTTAAATATTTGCCGGTTCTGTTGTTGGCTGCGTGCTATTCTCCCGAACCCTATGTTGCCGATATAGACGATGATTCGTCGAGCGAATCTTCAACCAATTCCGAGATTGGAAAGATATTCGTGGTGAATGGGTTCCAGCAAATTTGCAACCCGTCTGTCTCGCAGGATACGGTGAACTATCCGGCGTCGATGCTGTGGCTCAATTTCAGCCATGATTTGGGAGTGAAGTCTCCCAATTCGGAATATAACGTGAATGAAAAGGAACGCAAAATTCTTCAGCACGACCGCTTGACGATTTCCAATACTTCGGAAAAAGTTCTTTGGTACCTGATGCGCGATACGTCCATCGGAGATTGCCAGTTCCAGGATCCGGAATGGAGTACGCATCCCAACTTCATCGCATCGCTTCGCGCTTACGACGTTACGGGAAGCAAATCGTGCTCTGATGAAAATCTTGACTACGGCATCATTGCGGTTCGCATTTCGGACAAGAAGCGCTTTGTATTTTATGAAAAAAAGCAGAGCCTGTACGGGAATCCGCATATCTGGGTTGACCCGACTGTAACTGAACCTGACACCTCCGTTTCGGACACGACCATCAAGGGCTTCTTTGGAACGGACAACGTCCGTCTGGTGTTCGTGACTGGAAGCAACGATGACAAGAACAATAAGATTGTGTTCCGTGATTTTGCAAAGGGCGGCAAGGAAATAAAGCTTAATCTCCCGCAAGTTAAAAAGGGAGAAACGATAGATAACCCGGTCATTTCTCCGGATGGGCGCTTTGTCGTGTATAATGTCATTGGCAAGGTCGAATCCATTTGGGAGGCTTACATTCAGGAACTTTCAGAGAATTCGGTTCCTATACAGATTGAAACGGAAAAGGGTATGCTCAGCGCTCCGGCTCAGCCCCGCTGGTTTAAGTTCGGGGATCGTTTGTTTGTTGTGTGGGCGGAATTCCCTTCGGGGGCATTCATGACCAACCAGAGCGACTATAGGGTTGAGTCTATCCAAGATGGTTCCGCCGGGCGTACGGCCATGCGCGAAATACGCCTTGCTTCGGGGACCGCCTCTGACCTTACTGTAGAGTGGGTCGGTGACGTTCGTGAAATTTCTAAACTACCCATGATCGGTGGTCGTTCGCCGGATGGCCGTTATCTTGCGACGGGAACGAGCAAGGGTTTCCTGATTGAACTTCCGTGAGGCTTGCCATGAAACAGAGAAATATCGGATTTGGTTTGTTTGTGGCCTTTGCGGTTGCGGGTGCGTTCTTTGTCGGCCTTGAATCTCCTGTCGAAGTCTCGACTCCGTGGGAGTCCATTGGCGGCTGTGGTGCTGGCGGTTCCGGCGGTGGTTCGGGCGATGGCATTAAGTGGATTGGTCAGGGCGTGTCGGGCGGTTACCTTGAGACGGAAGTGTTTACGAAGTACAGCGTGGGCCAGAATTTCTCGGCGATTTCGCTTTCCCCGCATTTTTCCATCAAGCCGACCTGGTCGACCAAGTTGGGCGTGACCGTTCCGTGGATGTCTCACAGGGGTGAGGTCCAGTACCGCTCCAACCAGCCCCCCGAGGATCGCAGCACGGGTGGCCTTGGCGATGTGTCGTTCGACTTTTCGAAGACCATCGGTAGTGGTGGTGCGGCTTCGCTTTCGGCGTCCCTTTCCATTCCGACCGGACAGTACGACGTGAAGCGTGGTACGGATGCTTCCCAGATGATTCTGCCTTCGAGTTTCCAGAAGGGCTCCGGCCTTTATTCGCTCACGCTCGGTTGGGACTACAGCCGCGATACGGACAAGGGAATCTGGCTGTACGGACTCACCTATACGCATCCGTTTGCAATGCACTTGATTTCGGGCGAGAACGAATTTAACGATTCCTATTGGAAAAATTACGATCATTCCGATGACCGCTTTGAGTACCGTTTCAAGCCTTATGGCGAAAACGACCTTGGCGCCTTTACGCCGCCGTCTGTGGGTGCATCCGTTGCCTACGGGTATCGCGGTCGTGCAGGTATTGTACAGTCGTTCGGCGTGACGTTCTCTGCGCCTCTCGGCGTGGCTTGGATTTCTTCGGAGAAGGTCGGCACGTATGATCCTCGTCCCGATCCCGATCACCAGGCGTGGTCCGGGGCCTTTGTCTATGGCATAGAATTCTCTGATGCTTCGTTCCCGGTGTTCCTTGCGCTTTCGCTTCCTCTCCATGACAAGGCGAATGCGGCGGATCCTGCCGATGAATATGATGAAACCCCGATGAAGAAATGGGATGCTCCCGACTGGGATGACTTCCTGCAGCAGTGGACCATCGCTGTCGGCATCAAGGGGTGTTTCTTCTAGGTTCGAGATGAGAGGCTAGAAACTAGAGGCTAGTGAATAAGAATCACGCACTTCGTGCGTCAATATAAGACGGCGAAGCCGTGATATTTTTCCCTAGAACCTAGTCTCTAGATTCTAATCCCTAGATTCTAATCCCTAATAACTTACTCACGCTCTCGGGTGTGTCTTCTTGAATGCTTGCTTTAATCGTTCGGCATTCACGTGCGTGTAGACTTGCGTGGTCGAGATGTTTGAATGCCCTAGCATTTCCTTGACGCTCATAATTTCAGCTCCGTTCTCGAGCAGGTGCGTGGCGAAACTGTGTCGCAGCACGTGCGGACTAGCCTTGCCTTCCCAGCCGATTTTCCGCAGCAGGTCGTGAATATCGTTGCGCAGTGTGCGGATGCTGTAGGGCTTGCCGTCTTCGCCTAGGAAGAGGGGGCTGGAGGGGAGGGGTGTGCGCCCGTCTTCTGCCAGAAACGTCTTGAACATTTCCATGTACTGTAGCGTAGATTCCGTTACCGGGACGATGCGTTCCTTGTTCCCCTTGCCGATTACGCGTACCAGGTGTTCGTTTGTACGGATCTGGTTCCAGCAGAGACTTTGGCATTCCGAGATGCGCAGTCCGGAGCCGTAGATGAGTTCCAGGAGGAGCCTTGCGCGGACGTCCGCGAGAGTCGGGTTGTCCAGCTCGGGGAATTTCTCGGCAGACAAATCCTTTTGTCCGAGAACGGCGACCAGTCTCTTGGGTCTCTTGGGCATTGGCACATTTTCTGCCGGGTTCATCTCCAGCACCTTTGAGCGCACTAGGTACTTGCCGAAACTTTTGAGTGCGGCGAGATGTTCGCATATGCTTGCTGGTGCGAGCCGCTGCTTCATTTTGAGGTCCCAGACGAAACCCTTGATGTTTAGCTCGTTCAGCGCCTCGACGGCTGCGTCTTGTTCTAGGCGGTCAGCGAACTTGTCGAGCGATTTTTTGTATGTGGAAACCGTGCGCGGCGAGAACCTCCGCTGCGTAGAAAGATAGGTCAAGAAGTCGGTGATGCGGTTTCGAAGCGTCATGGGAAATTCGGTACTGGGCTGCGGAAAAAATATATTCTATTTTAGGTCTCGTAAAATGATGATTGACGGTATTTTGAAGAAGTGTTGCGCTTTGCGTCCCTTTTTGGGGCGTCCGCAGGTAGCGGTCGCCGTTGTGTTTGCGTTTGTATGCTCGGGATCCCTGTGTGCTATGGAACGGGTTTCCGGGGCCAACGCGACTTTGGATATTGAACCGGGTGCGCGCTCTGCCGCGCTGGGCTCGGCGACGATGGCTATCGACGGCGACTATCTCGGGCTTATGTCCAATCCCTACCAGCTGTCGGGTGTGCATTACACTTGGGCATCCTTCTCGCATACCGCATATTACGAAGACACGAAGTACGACTATGCATCTGTCGTGACCCCGCTTTCCGAAGGCCAGGCTTTGGGCATTTCTTTTTCCCGCTTTGGCGCCGATGACATTCCCTGGGTCAAGGAAGGTGAACCCTTGCCGGAGGGTTCCAACTACAAAACGCTTTCCATCGCGGACTGGGTGTTTGGTATTTCGTGGGGCCGGCGCCTGACCGAGCGGTTGTCGGTGGGTGCTGCGTTTAACGTTCTTTATCGTGAAATGGACCAGACGGGCTGGGGTTTCCGTGGTGACGCGGGACTTCGCTACCGCGCTATTGATCAGCTTTATCTGGCGGCGTTCCTCAAGGGCTGGACTTCTTCGGCTGTCACCTGGGAATCCGGTACGACGGAATATTCTTCTCCGGAACTGTACGCTGCGGCCAGCTACTTCTTGAACGTCCCTTACCTGTACGGTAGCTTGGGCCTTTACTGGCAGGGTGCTGGCCTGTTCCATTCCGAGGCTCGCGATCTTGAACTCGAAACGGACGAAGACCGGGGTGAACCGATTTGGAAGGACCCACTGGACTGGCTTTCGGGCGGACGTGGTGGTGTAGAATTCTTGTTCGATTTTGGCCTGTCTGTCCGCCTTGGTTTGTCGAGTTTTTCCACTTTCAAGAGTGTGACTGCCGGTGCTGGCCTTGTCGTGGCAAAGTTCCTGAAAATCGACTATGCGTTTGAATCCCATCCGGAGCTCTCTGCCGTGCACAGGGTCAGCGTGAGCGTTAGCCCGTACTTGTTTAGCCATAATGAAGAGAGGGCTCGCCCGCATCTGTCTCCGTCGGATGCCGCCCGTGGCCCGCTCCAGGAAAACGACAGCGACGACGAGGCCCCGATCGAGGAACCTTCCGCAGAACAGGGGAAGTCGGACGCTTCGGAGCCGGCTTCACCGGCCGATACGGGTAATGTCGGAGGGGGCGCTAGCGGTGGAAGTGCTGACGAAACTGCCGAAACGCCGGCGGCGGAACAATACCCGACTCCGTCCGGGGGAACCTTCTGGGAAGAATAATTGCCATTTTTGGTGATTTTTCTCACTTTCTTGAAGATTTTTTTATAAATTTGGTCGTATATGGACCAGTTGAAGAACTATCGTGAAGTAGGAATTTTTGATTTGTTGTCGGCGCCTCTGAATCCCATTGGCGCTTTTGACGCAGAACAATTCAAGAAAGATGTTCGCGCATTGTTGGACGAGCGCTCCGAAGACAAGTTCGTCGCCGTCGACTTGGCTGGCCTAGATTTCCTGTACAGCGATGCCTATAACGCTTTGCTCCTTTTCCAGACGGAACTGTCCGCCCGTGGTGGCATGATGGCCATGCTTACGAACAACACCACGATTATCGATGGACTCAAGAAGGCCGGTCTCGACAAGAAGTTGAAGGTGTTTGCCTTCGAAGCGGAGATGATGGCGTTCTCGCTGCATAACCAGGCCCCGCAGGAACCGTCGATGATTACCATCGATCCGGTAGAGCCTGTTGCCGAACCTCAGGTAGCTTCGCAGAATACCTATTCCGGTACAGCGGCTCCGGCTCCGAATACTTCGCTGGAGCGTCGCACGGGTTCGCACCGTAAGTTTACCAAGAGCTTCAATGCTATTTCCAAGGACGAAGAAAAACTTGCCAAGAAGGGAATGAACATGCCCTTCGACGAGGAAAAGTCCCCGGCGCGTACGGTGTTGACGATTATCCTGCTGGTCGTCCTGATTGGTGGCTTGCTGGCTTATTTGCTTATCTAACCTGTAAAAAATGGCTGTCGAGTTTTCGGAATACCGCGGGAAGAGAAGACGCTCTTTCCATAAGCGCAAGTTCCCTCTCTTGAGAATTTTGCTTCTGGTTGCGCTTGTCGCCGCCGCCTTTGCTCTCGGCCTGTTCCGTAAAATTTCCGATGCCGTTGTTATGCGCATGAACAAACCGGCCCCGGTCGTGCTGACTTGGGAGGACTTGTGCGACAGCGCTGGCGGTACGTTTGCCGAACTCAAGAAAGGTCTCCACGAATGTGCGTGGACCATTGGCGATACTGCGGCGGAGTACCCGACACCGATGCTGCGCTATATCGCCTCGATGAGAAATACCGGAGCGTCCAGAATTCGTTGGGTTTCGGACAGCGATGATTTTACGGAAGGTTTGCTGGTGCGCCTTGAGGGCGATTCCATGGCGCACAACTATCTGCAGGTTGCCAAGAATGATTCGACCCGTTCCTGGATCGACGAGGAGACAGGATGCCTGTTCCCAGGCTTGTGCCCGCGCCGTCCGCTCGGTTGGGCTGCAGTTCCCATCTCGGTCAATTTTGACTTCGAGGGGCAGGATTCGCTTCTCACGAAGGATGTGTTCTGCGGTGAAGGCGAGTCTCCTGTGTATCCGGTGCTTTCGGGCGTGGTGCTTGAGGTGGGAAAGGATTCCTTCGGCTACTTTGTTGAAATTGACCATGGCGACAACGTGACGACGAGGACCTCCGGGATGGGGTTCTGGTCGACTCCGCTTTCGGTGGGGGATTCCGTTTATGCCGATGTCCCTGTAGGTCGCCTTATGTCGCAGGACAGCGCTTCGTTTTTCCTGACGGTCCGCCGGAATGCCCTGTTCGTGCGGTGGAACGATTTCTACGGTTATACGCATCCTGTGGATTCCGCCTCAATTGCTATATTCAAGAAAAGAATCGGTTTTTGATGTGAGGCGGCTGTGCGTTCGAAGTTCTTCCTTGTTCTAGTTCTACTTGCCATGCTTGCGGCTTTGGCCGCCGTGTCGGCATGTACGCAGAGCGAGGACGGCCCGCTGGATATTTCCCTAGAAGACGTTGAACTTGTCCGTTTTGGCTACTATTTGCGGCCACAGCTGGATTCCGGCAAGTCTATCCACCTGGTTCAGGATACGCTCTACTTGTACATGGACAGCATGTGGACATATTCGAACTGTGCGCTCAAACGAGTTACTTACGATGGTGAGAAAGTAGATTCCACATACTATGTCAAGCCGATACTCCACTTGCAGCAGTCTTCCGAGGATTGCCCTTCGCCCTTCTACAGGCCAAGTTATGCGCTCAAGATTACTTTTGATGAAGCCGATCTTGAAGGGGTGTCGCGTATTATTGCCAAGAGTACGAATGATTCCGTTTTCGATACGATTGCCGTCCGCCGCGGGAGTATTTCGAGGGATACTTTCAAAATATATGTTGATTCCATCTTTAACAATAAAGACAGCTTGCCCCTACGTACGAAGGGCTCTCCGTCGCTTCTGAAGGTTTTGGATTCAATTACTCCGCAGGAGTTTTATTGGAGGCCGATGGCATCAAAGTGCCGGATGAAAATTACCGAATGCGACTCCTTGGTTACCGATACGCTTTTCCCGAAGGAATGGAAACTCGGTGATACTTTGCTTGTTCCGGTGCGCCTGGCTTGCGCTGATTCTGATGAAACCTACTGCATGTCGTCTTATTGGGAAAATGATTCCTCTTCGTTGGGCGATGTGCGCATTTATCGTGATACGGTGTGGAATACGAGTATGTACCTCGCGGAATCTGTGCCGGCCTGTGCAACGTATGACCGTTATGAAATGAAGAATATGCTGGTGGGGTATACGGGTACGTTTATCCGCGAACTGTTCTCTCCCGATTCCAGCGAAACATCGTGCGGCCCGTTGACTAGGAACCGTTGGATGGCCATTCGCGTTCCCGGGGGCAAGATGGTCCTTGACAACGATTCACTTGTGATTGCCGATAGCTTATACAAGGCGTGGAAGAAGGCGAAGGTCGCTCCGCGCAAGGCAAAAAAATGATTGAATATACTTTCTCGCCTGAAATCGCCGAGGCCGACAGGCCCGTGGTTTTGAATAGCCGCATATACACGGAATGGCTGCGTCGTTCCGAAGAAAAATTTATCGTATCGAAAATCCATTTCTCGTCGGTTGACTTCCTGAACAAGACTCACGAGCCCCTGTTCATCAAGCTGACTGCGACGGCAACGCTCCCCGATGGGAAGCCCGTGCATGGGATTGTTCTTGTACGGGGTAATGCGGTCGGCGTGCTGGTAGTCTTGAACTGCGAGGGCAAGAAGTACCTGCTGTTGGTGCGCCAGCCCAGGTTCCCTATTTCCGAGAGGGCGTCTCTAGAAATGCCTGCGGGCATTCTCGACTGGACGGGCGACTTCCGCAAGGTGGCGCTTTCGGAACTTGCCGAAGAGGCCCAAATTGTCGCCGAGGATTCCGAACTCATCGACTTGACCCGTTTTTGGTGGGGTGATTCTGTGGACGGTTTCGCATGCAGTTGTGGCTTGCTGGATGAACGTATTCGCTTGTATGCAATTGAGCGAACCGTGACCCCGGAAGAACTTCGCGCCATGGATGGCAAGGACCAAACGTACACGGACGAGAACGAGTGGATTCGAACCGAAGTCCTCCCTTACGAGGAGGCCGCACACCAGTTTGTTGACGGGAAGAACCTGATAGCCCTGTTCCTCTACGAACGGTGGCAGAGACAGCAGTCAGCGGTGAGCAATCAGCAGTGAGTAATCAGCAGTGAGTAATCAGCGGTGAGCGGTGAGCCTCATACCTCATAGCTCATAGCTCACTGCTCATAGCTCATAGCTAAAAAATTGTGTTATTGATTGTCAGGCCGACGAAGAACACGATAAGGTAGCCGTACCAGAGTCCGGTCAGGACGTAGTTCAACTTGCGCTTGTAGGCCTTGGGCTCGTTCTTGTTTTTTTCGCGAATACGAATAACGTTTTTCTTTAGGAAGAAAAGGCTGATGCCCAGACCAATAAGACTTGCGATAATCAGTAGTACGTATGCCATAGCGGGGTAGAAGATAACTTTTTTTTGCGGTGTTTGCCCGTTTTTGTTCCGGAAAAAGCAAAAAAGGTCTTCGTGGGCCCCTTGGCATGCATCGGGATGCGTTAAATGGCTTTAAAGCGGGGCTCTCTCGGATATGGGGGGTTGAACAATCCCTTTAAATTTTCTCTATTTGTACGCGGTTTTTTGACTGTCCGTGGAGGACGCCCCGCTTTGAACCGTGTTTCAGGGCAAGACATCCTCCGTTATGCGGACGGCAATTTTAATATACGAGGTTTATTTGGTAAGCCAAGAAAAGTTGAATGCTCTTATTGCCGAGGCCTGCGAGGCCCAGCATGTCACGTTGGTGGAAGCCGACATGTTCCGGGCGGGCAAGCGCAAGACGCTGCGCCTGTACATTGATAAGCCCGAGGGCGTGAGCATTGACGATTGTTCTGCTGTGAGCCGCCATCTTTCCGATGCGCTCGACCAGAATCCGGATTTGATCGAGGGGGCCTATACGCTTGAGGTGTCCTCGCCGGGATTGGACCGCCCCTTGAAGTCGGTCGCAGATTTTCTCCGTAACAAGGGTCGCTTTATTCGCGTGACCCGGAGCACCGGAAAGCCCCTGACGGGCAAACTGGTGGACGCGGACGAGCAGGGCCTGAAGCTCTCGCTCAAGGGCAACGCGGGCGAGATTGAAGTGCCGCTTGCCGAGGTGCTCGTCGCGAAGGTGGATGTACAAATATAATAGGAAGGTCATTTTATGAAAAACGAACCGAAAGTCAATTTACTCGAAGTCTTGAAGGGCGTTGTCGATGCGAAGAACATGGATGATACCGTCGTTATCGGCGCCTTGAAGCAGGCCTTGATCCAGGCTGCCAGGAAGTACCTCCATATCGAGAAGAAGATTGAAGTGGACATCGACACCGAGTCGAACGAAGTTCACGTGATGCTCCGCGTCGAAGTCGTGGATGACTTCCCGGACTACGATCCGAACATGACCGCCGAAGAAGTCGAGGCTATGGACGAAGGCTACATGCTCGTTCCGGAAGCCCAGGAATTCAACGAAGCCGCCCAGGCTGGCGACTTGCTGGAAATCGAAATCCCGGTGACGGCTTTCGGTCGTCAGGCCATCCAGACTGCCAAGCAGCTTTTGACCCAGCACATCCGCGACGCGGAACGCCAGAAGATCATGGATACCTACCGTGGCCGTATCGGCACGATGGTGAGCGGCGAAGTGCTGCGCCTCGAAGGCCGCAACGTTATCGTTTCTCTCGGCAAGCAGACCGAAGCAGTGCTGCCGCCGCGTGAACAGATCAGCCGCGAACGTCTTGCCCAGGGTGCTTCCATCAAGGCCGTTATTGCTCGCGTCGAAGAATCCAGCAAGAACGGCGCACAGGTTGTTCTTTCTCGTGCAAGTGGAGACTTCCTCAAGGAACTCTTCCGCCAGGAAGTTCCGGAAATTTACGAAGGCACTGTCGAAATCAAGGGTGTCGCCCGCGAACCGGGCCTCCGCGCGAAGATTGCCGTTTACTCCCGCGACGAACATGTGGACCCGGTCGGCGCCTGCGTCGGCATGAAGGGTGCCCGCGTGCAGACGATTGTCCGCGAACTCGGCAACGAACGCATCGATATCGTTCACTGGAATCCGGACCTTGACGTGTTCATCCAGCGTTCGCTCGCTCCGGCCAACATCGTGAAGATGAGCGAAGTCCCGGGCACGCGCCGCGTGGTGGTCGTCATCAACGACGAGAACCTTGCCCAGGCTATCGGCAAGAACGGCCAGAACGTGAAACTCGCCTCCCAGCTTGTGGAACGCGACCTTGACGTGTTCGGCGAGAAGGAATGGTCCGAGAAGGACGAAGAGGCCAAGGCCCTGGTCATGAAGCCGCGCCCCAACGAGGTGAACCGCTATGCCCAGATGAAGGCTGATAATTTGTTTGCAAAGGGTGAAGCCGCTGCCGAATCTGAGGAAGCCGCTGCCGAACCCGAAGAGGCCCCGGCCGCCGAAGCTGCTGAAAGCCCGGCTGTGGAATCTGCTGAAAACGAACAGGCCAATACAGAAGAATAAGACGAAAAGGAAATTGGAACAGGCTAATACATGAGCGAAGATCAGATTAAACCAAAGGACTGGGCTGAATCGCACGGCGTCAAAGTCGATGTCGTGATGAAGTTGCTCCGCGATGCCGGCGTAGCTGTGCGTACACACATGTCGAAGGTGGACGCCGCCGAATACGCAAAGATCGAGGAGGCCGCCGCTGCCGAAAAGCAGAAGCAAGATGCCCGAAACAAGAACCTGAAGAAACCTGCATCTTCCGAAACTGCGGAAGCGTCTCCTGTCGCTCCGAAGAAGAAGGATTCTTCTACGGTTACGACCAAGACGAAGCTCGGCCTTACGGCTGTTTTGAAGAAAGCGCCCGCGAAGAAGGCTGCTGCGGCAAAACCCGCTGCTGCCCCTGCTGCTAAACCGGCTGCGGCTCCCGCTGCCCCGGCAGCACCTGCTCCTGAAGCAAAGCCTGCTGAAGCTCCGGCTGTCAAGCCCGCTGCTCCGGCTCCCGCAGCTCCGGCCGCTCCTGCGGCAAAGCCTGTTGAAGCTCCGGCTGTCAAGCCCGCTGCTCCGGCTCCCGCCCCCGCGGCGGCACCGGCCGCTCCCGCAGCGAAGCCCGCGGCGGCGCCCGCTCCGAAGCCCCAGGCGGCTCC
>JAFPWY010000011.1 GCA_017412605.1 Fibrobacter sp.
GCCGTGATCGACATGGCCGATGGTGCCGATGTTGCAGTGCGGTTTGCTTCTATCAAAGCGTGCTTTTGCCATTGAATACTCCTTCTGTGGGGGGGGGGTAAAATTTTTGTAAGGTTATTGTAATAATAGACGTTTTTGGGGTTTGGACTGGCGGTGCTGGTTTAATTTGTTCCATAAAAGTGAAGTTGTCCTTGATTCGGTTTGGACAAAGTTGTATAAAATGGCTTTTGGAAGAAGCTTTATTCTCCGATATTCCATACCGCGCGATTCTTTGTATGTCTGATGTATAAATAACGTATTACAATGAGTGAACAATAAAAAAGGAGGGGCGCTAGGCGCCGCCTCCTTATAGGCTGCAGGATTTTGGAATTGTCCTAAATCTTCTTGAATATGAGCGAGGTGTTCACTCCGCCGAAGGCGAAGTTGTTGCTCATGATGTATTCCACGTCCATCTCGCGGCCGTTACCGGTGATGTAGTCGAGCGGGGCACAGGCCGGGTCCACGTTGTTGAGGTTCAAGTTCGGGCTGAACCATCCCCTGCGCATCATGTGGATGCTTGTCCAGGCTTCGATGCCGCCGCAGGCTCCCAGCGTGTGGCCGATATAGCTCTTGAGACTGCTGATGGGAACGGCGCGTTTGCCCAGCGCATTGTAGGTGGCCCAGGTCTCGGCGTTGTCGCCCTGCGGAGTGGCCGTGCCGTGGCCGTTCACATAGCCGATAGCTTCGGGCGAAATTCCCGCATCTTCGACGGCGAGCTCGAGGGCGCGCTGCATGGTCTCGGTCTTGGGCGAGGTGAGGTGATCCCCGTCGGTGTTTGTCGCGAAGCCGACGAGTTCAGCGTAGATCTTGGCGCCGCGGGCCTTGGCGTGTTCGTATTCCTCGAGGACGAGCGTGCCGCTGCCTTCGCCGATGACGAGACCGTCTCTGTCGCGGTCGTAGCTGGCGGGGGTGAGCTTGGGCGTGTCGTTCTTGGTGGAGGTTGCGAACAGCGTGTCGAATACGGCGGACTGGGTCGGGTTGAGCTCTTCGGCGCCGCCGGCGATCATCGCGTCTTGCATGCCGTATTTGATGTATTCGTAGGCCGTTCCAATGCTGATGCTGCCGGAGGTGCATGCCGTGTTGGACGTGTAGAGGCGTCCCGTGAGCCCGAAGTAAACCGCAATGTTCACGGCGCATGTCTGCGGCATGGACTTGATGTAGGTGGTCGCGGTAATCTTGGAGCAGTCATCGGTCACGAGCATCGAGAAAAAGTCCACGAGCGGGTAGACGCTGCCCATGCAAGATCCGTAGGCGACGCCTACGCGGCCGGACTGCAAAAAGGCGGGATCCTGGTCGAGTCCGGAGTCTTTGAGGGCCCTGACGGCAGACGCTGTGGCGAGCAGGGCGACGCGGCCCATCCCGCGGATTTTTTTGCGAGGCAGGTCGGGGACTTCGAAATGGACCGGCGAGGCGAGCCGGGTATTCATTTGCGTGTAACGGTCCCAGTCATCCATGCGGACGACCTTGTTTTCCAGTTTATGGAGGCTGTCGAATACCTCGTCGACTTCGCAGCCGAGAGCGGAAATGCAGGAACCTCCGGTAACGACGACTCTACGGGTCATGCGAGCCCCCCGTTGACGGAAATGACCTGGCGCGTGATGTAGGCTGCGCCTTCGGAGAGGAGGAAAACCACAGTGGCGGCGACTTCGGAAGGCTTGCCGACGCGCTTCATGGGTACTGCCTGCAGGATGATGTCGAGCGGGGCTTCCTTGATCATCTCGGTTTCGATGACGCCGGGGGCGACGCTGTTGACGGTGATGTTGCGGCTTGCAAGTTCCGTGGCGAGAGCCTTGGTTGCGCCAATGATGCCTGCCTTCGATGCGCTGTAGTTCACCTGCCCGCGGTTGCCGATGACGCCGGAGACCGAGGAAATGGTGACGATGCGTCCGCACCGCTTGCGGCACATGGGCATGACGAGTGGGCGTACGACGTTGAAGAATCCGTTCAGGTTGGTGTCGAGCACCTTGTCCCAGGATTCGTCGCTCATGCCGGCGAACGTCATGTCGGAACAGACGCCTGCGTTGGAGACGACACCGTAGTAGACCCCGTTTTCTTCGAGGTCCTTTTCGAGGACTTCCTTGCACTGCTCGCGGTTGCAGATGTCGAATTGCAGCGTGCGGATGCTGCCGCCGGCTGCCTTGACCTTTTCCACAAGGGCTTCGATGGCTGCCGTACCGCGGTTGTAGTGAGCTACCACGGTGTAGCCCGCTTCGGCCACGGCGAGTGCGATGGCGCTGCCGATGCCGCCGCTAGCTCCAGTGATGAGAACCTGTTTCTTGTTGTCCATTGTTTTCCCTTTGTTTTCCTTAATTTTCAAGTACCGCTTTGGGGGTCGTCTACTTCAATCGTATTGATGACGGCTGTCGCGACGATGGTGTCGCCCAGGGTAATGTTCCCGTCGAAGGTGACAATGTTGTCCATTCGCATTGTCTGCCTGACAAAAATCTTGGCTGTGGAGTTTGCTGGGAACACGGGCTTGTTTGCGGTAAAGTTGTTCACGCTCATGATGAATCCGATTTTCGGTTCTTGGCCTTTTGTCTTGCCGTAGAGACCGGAGAGTGCGGAAATGCTCTGTGCCATGTATTCGAAACCGATCCAGACGGGGATGCCATCGATGTCCTTGTCGAAGAACATGCTGCCTGGCGCGATGTCCACCTCGGTATGGATTTCGAGCTTGCCGAAATCGTAGTCGACAACCCTGTCGAGCAGGGACATCTTTCCGGAGTGTGGAACGATTTGCATGATGGATTCTTTTGTATTGAACTCTTCCATTTTAGACCTTTTCTACGATGAGCGAAACGTTGCAGCCGCCGAAGGCGAAGGAGTTGCTCTGGATGCGCCTGATGCCCTTGCAGGAGTCTCCCGGGCGTACGAGCCGGATTTCGGGGATTTCGGGATCGAATTCCCCGTCGTAAAGGTGGGCGGGCAGGAACCCCTCGGGGTTGGAATCGGAGAGAACCAGGCAGCAGAAGCCGAGTTCCAGGGCACCGGCCGCGCCGAGCGTGTGCCCGGTGAGCGCCTTGGTGGAACTGCAAGGGACGTTAGTCCCGAAAATCTTGTGCACGGCGGTTCCTTCCATGGAGTCGTTCAGGCGGGTGCCCGTTCCATGGAGGTTGATGTAGTCGATGTCGCTTGGCTTTAGGCAAGCGTCATCGAGCGCCTTCGCCATGGCGAGGCGTGCCCCTTCTCCGTCGGCTCTCGGAGCCGTGATGTGGTCGGCGTCGGCGCTTTCCCCGATGCCTGTAATCTTGAATTTTGCATTTCCCGGTTCTTTGGTGACGACAAAGAATGCGGAGCCGTCGCCGAGCGTGATGCCTGCGCGGTTCTTGCTAAAGGGAATGGTCGGCGTTGCGGATACGGCGGAGAGCGAGTTGAATCCGAGGACGACCGCCAGCGAGGCGATGTCTACGCCACCGATGATGGCCGCATCGCAGTCACCTACGTATATGCTGTGCCTGGCCGTGGCGATGGCCGTCGCGCTTGACCCGCATGCCGTGGACTGCAGTGCGCAGGGGCCGTGAATGCCGAACTTGGACATGATGTATTCCAGCGGGAAGTCGGCCTTCTGTTTGCACAAGTTGTAACCTGCAGGGAATTCTCCGTTCTGTTTCTTGTAGCGCAGCGCATTAATCGAAATTTCGGAACCGTTGTCGCACGAACCGATAAATACGCCGACTCGGTCTGCGCCGTACTTGGCAACCGTCGCCTGCACACTTTGCTCGATGTCGCGCAGCGAAATTTCGGCGAGCCTGTTTACCCGTTCGTTGTAGTAGGGATTTTCAGGAGCGGGGAAATCCGTCGTGTCGATGTTCGCGACGCAGAAATGCTCTTCGCCGTGATCGAGCGTAGAGAAGTCTCCGCGCACGCCCTTGATGAGCTTGTCGAAAACCTGGGCCTTGTCGTGGCCGAGTACGGAGTGAAAACTAAAATCTTGTATGTAGAGCGGCTGGTTCACTGGGCTTGTCCCCCGGTTACCGTGTAGCTGTAGTTACGCAATGAATTTTTCAGTTCGATGGTGTTCCCGACCTTCCGGATTGTGAGTATGTCCCTGTTCCCTTTGGAGAGCTTGCGGAGGGTGACGTCCCCTTCGGTTGTCTCGATCAGCGTGAAGCCATAGGATTCAAAGTGGGGCTTGAGAACGGCCATATCGTAGTAGCAAAGCTGAATATCGGCGATGATGTATTCCGCCTTGATTTTCCCCATGTCCATCATGCTGCTGTTGAAGCGGACGGAATCGCGCGAGCAAGTGATTTCGGCCAGCGTGTTGCCGAAAGAACTGAAGAGGACAACGTTCAGGAGCGAGTCGTTCAGGCGCATCCATGCGTCCATCGAGAAATCCTTGTCCCCGTATCGGCCGTCGATATGCTGGGGGGCGTCCATGGAAATCCCGCTGCCGGAAACGTCGAGCAGGTGCACGAATGCATCGTCGGTATAGTAGACGGGTGTCGCGGAAAGCCCGTTCTTGCCACTGTGGCAACAGCACAGGATGAGGCTGAACGCTATGACGAGCGCCTGTCCCAAACCGTTTATGCTGTGATGATTGCCTTTGAAGTCCATCGGAGTAAAGATAGAAAAGTTGGCGGCTTATTTCCGTTTTTGAGTGAGTGGTGAAAGAAGGAAGCTGGTGAGCGTGCCAATGAATATCGAAAGCCCGAAGACATATACTGGCTGGAATTGGCTGAAAGAAAGCGATCCGAACGAAAGTATTGTCGTGGCAGCCGAAAGGGCGATGGCAAGTGCGGTCGTGCTGACGTGGCCCCCGCCCTCGCGGAAGAATAGCGAGTAGTCTATCCCGATGCCCAGGGTGAGGATGACGCCTGCGATGGCAAAGAAGTTGAAGTCGATACCGGCAAGGCCGAAAACGCTTGCGACGGCAATGCCTGCGCATACGGGAATGCGGATAATCCTGAACGCCGTTTTCAGGTCGTACACGGGAATGAATATGGCGAACATGAGCAGGTTCGTGATGGCGACAAGGACAATCAGGATGCGCGAAATTTCCGTGAGCGAACGGCTGATTTCCGGTACCTTGTTCACGAAGTAGACTCCTTCGCAGCCGTTGGCGAGTCCAGGCAGCGCAGAGGCGTCGTTCACGTGGAGGGGGAGGACGGTGCTGTAGTAGGCTCCGTCGATTTCTCCAAGCCAAAGTGTCTGCAGGGCTGTCTGCCAGTCGGAGGGGAACGTGTCTTCGGGAGTGATTGGCCGGAAACTCTCCAGGCTTTTTTGGAATAGGGAATCGTTATCGAACTTCTGTGATTTCAAAAAGGTCGCCGCGTCTCCCTGCAGTGTCTGCTTGATAATTGCGAAACTTTCTTCTTGCCGTTTCTTTGACGGGACGAAGTAGCTTACAGCAAGATAGTTGCGGAAGACGGAATCCTTTTTCCCCTGTTCCATCTTGTGTATAAAGGATTCCTCTTTTTGCAGGACGTCTTCGGCGGATGCTCCCTTGACGATGTAATAGCTTCCGCTAGTGCCGAAGTCGATGACCTTGTTAGCAAGCGTCTCGGATTTCTTGAGCGAGTCGGAAACCGTGTAGAGGTTGTGCAAGTCGGTCTGGACGTTCAGGCGGATAAGACCCGGCACGGCGAGTGCGCAGAGCATAACAGGCAGGGCGATTTTCAGTGGTCGGCGAAGGCGGTAGTACCAGTCGTACATGTGCGAAAGCGATGCTGCCAGATGCGGGGCTCGTCCCGCACGTACATGGGTGGCTTTGGGGAACGCCTGGAAAAGGAATAACGTTGTGCACAGGGCGCTGGCAAGTCCGGTCGCGGAGAACAGGGCCATTTGCCTCAGGAGCGGGAACGGCGCCACGGAAAGCGCGATGTAGCCCAGTTCGGTTGTCATGAATCCGAGAAGGATTCCCTTGAGAATGCGCTTGCGGACTCCGTTGCCGTCGGGATTTTCGCTGGAAAATTTCCAGTCGGTGAAAAAGTGGATGGCATAGTCGATGCTGATGCCGATGATGCTTGTCCCGAACACCAGCGTGAACATGTGGATTTCCCCGAAGAGGCTCCATGTGAGGGCGAGTGCGGACACAATTGCCATGAAGACGGAGGACAGCGTACTGGCGATGGGAATGGGGGTCCTGAATACGGCGATAAGGAGGACGAGCGCAAGGGTGATGGAAATGGCGGAAATCCAGGTGATTTCGGTCTGGGCGTTCTTGGAACTTTCGAAACTGTGGAACGGGACTCCCGACTTTGCAACGGAAATGCCTGGGTAGCGCATGTTGATGGAATCGATGGCTGCGTTGACACGCTCCAGGACATGTCCTTCGCTTGCGATTCCCTTTTCGTCGGGATGGACGCGGGCGCTCCAGAGAATGTACGTTTTGGCGGAATCGTTTGCGACGAGGCGCGAGTCCTTGATGGAAAGTTTGTTTGAAAGCAGGGGAGAGTACACTGTGAAACGGTCGAAGGCGCGGGCACCGAGTAGGTAGGGGTCTTCTTCGAGGTGCGAAAGGTCGCTGAGGCTGAAAGCGCCGTAAATGCGCTGGAGCGCTTCGTCGCGTGCGAACTGCGCCCCTGCCGTGCCAGTGAGAGCTTGTACGTAGTCATCGCCGAGCAGAGAGAACCGGTGACGGTAGGTGTAGTTGGCCGTTTCCTCAAGGGCGCCGTCGGAAATGGTGTAACGGACGGATTCCAATCGGGAGTCGTCCTTCAGCGTCGAGT
The DNA here is from genome assembly GCA_017412605.1 of Fibrobacter sp. Taxonomy (GTDB): domain Bacteria; phylum Fibrobacterota; class Fibrobacteria; order Fibrobacterales; family Fibrobacteraceae; genus Fibrobacter. The sequence goes on from JAFPWY010000011.1 coordinate 6,711, forward strand.
CGAACCAGTCCGCCGCTTTGCGAGCGGTCTGGAAGTCCTCGTGGCCCACGAGGATGTTCAGCTGGTTCATCGTCTGCTCGCTCATCCGCTTCTCGGCTTCGCTCACGTCTTTGAGCGAACTTGCCGTAGGCAGGATGGAGTAGAGCGAGGTGTCGATATTCCAGGGGCGGGCACATAGCGCAAGCGCGAGCATGGCGATATGCACCATGCCCCAGACGGCGATACCTATGGGCTTGCTTTTATTTTTCAAGGAGGGCCTTTTCCTCTGCAGTGAGCCCGCTGCCAGGCTTGGGGTTCGAAAGTTCGTACAGGAGGGGGCTTCCGCTCCCGTCTATAAGCTTTATTCGTTCCAACCAGGTCCCGCCGGTCAGTTCAATCGACTGGATTGCCTTTTTCACGGAGGCTTCCCTGGGGATGAGGCCTATGGTCCAGTTGCTGCCGCGTCGGTCAAAAAATATGTGGAAACCGGCCTGCAATTTGGACGTGCTGCCCGAAAAGATGGACTGAATCGCTTTTGCGATTTGTGCAAAGACAACGTTGTCCTTGGCGCTGATTTCGGAGTGGGATCCGTTCGCATTCTGCTGGACCATGCGCGTCTCGGAAATGGCGAGTCGGCTGGCGAAGGGCTTTTCGGTGTCCCAGAGCACTCCCTTATCGTTTGCGATGACGAATTTTCCGACCGATACGAATTCCCGGTTCAGCTGCGCGATGGTCTTTGTCTGCTTGAAATCCCCACGGACAACGGCATGCGCGGTCATGGGGGAGAATGTGCTGTCGATGGCCGTGGAACCGCTATCCTTGAGGGGATGCTTCCAGATGTCGCCCCCTGCGGCGAAACTGTTTGCGGCAAACAACGTGAATGCACAGAGCAGGATGGCGGCTAATTTCATCGGGACGGCCATGGTACACCTATGCGTTGCCTTCGGCGAGCTTCTGCCGGTAGGCTTCGATTTTTTCGACGAGTTCCCTGGGGGAGACAAGATTTGTTTCGCGGGTCTTGATGTTGACCGCCATCTGCGTTGTTTCCGCCTTGGTGGTCACCTTGCCGGTTTCGATGTCGACGAAGGTGTACGTGAGGCGCAGCCCGAATTCGTATTCGGTAATCCTCGCCGTGACCCGGACTTTTTGGCGGAACTGGAGCGGCCTTATGTACTTGACGTGAACGTCGACTACGGGCCAGCCGTAGCCATCCTTTTCCATGTCGATGTAGGTGTAGCCGATTTTTTCAAGGAGCGCACAGCGGGCACGCTCCATAAAGTTTATGTAGTTCCCGTGCCACATGATTTGCATCGGGTCGACTTCGTAGAAGGCGACTTCGATGTCGATGGATGTTTCGATAATGGGTTCGCTCATGACTTTTGTTCCTTTTCTTCCCAAAAATCAAAAAAATTGTACCACTGGTAGGGATGCTTCTTGCAGCTTTCCTCGACAAACGCTATGTATTCATCCATGAGCGCCTGGATTTTTTGTTTCCGGTCCTTGCGGCTGCCCGAAAATTCGGTTGTCGCCTTGCGAATCGTGAATTCGTACTTGGTGTTCAGACTGAAATTCTTGCAGCGGGTGCCTGCGCCGAAATAGATGGGGGCTCCGATGATGCTAGCGAGAATGAACGCCCCTTCGGGAAATTCCGCCCAGTCGCCGAGAAACTGCTTGCGAACAGTGCGGTCGTGGTTCTTGGCGGAAATCCTGTCGCCGGCAATGACGATGAGGTACCCCTTGTCTATCTTGTCCTTAATCATGATGGCGGAATCAACGCCGATGTCGTTTGCGTTGATGATGTTGTCCATCAGTTCAGGGTTCAGCTTGCGCAACAGATCGTTGTATCTAGAGGAGTTGTCGATATCGACGATGGGGCAAATGCGCAGATCTTTTATCTTGGCGTCGTTGCCGCTATCTCCCAGGGACCGGAACATGTCCAGATTGCCGAGGTGCGAACTCAGGAGAATGGCTCCATGTCCGCTCGTGAGCTGTTTCCGGAGTTCTTCCCGTTCAGCATCTTTCGTGAGGTCGGATACGTTCAAGCGACCCATCCAGCTGAGCATCTTTTCGAGCATCTGCAGGACGAAACTGAAAATGTGCTTGTAGCAATCGATTGCGGTCGGCTTTTTCCGTCCGGTTGCCTTTGCCACCTTCTCGAGGTAGGTCATGGAATTCTTCCGGACCGGCTTTGCGCCGAGGAAAAAGAAGAAGCATATGGTTGCAGAGATAGCTACAATCAGGGGACGCGGCAGGTATTTGACCATGAGGAACATGAAGGTGAACGTCCATGACGTTCCCGACGAGACTTCCTTTTGGTCGTACCAGTTTGCCTGCGAATCAGCCATTCTTCCTTTTTTTCCTTATGAGGAGGATGGGAAGGCGGAAGAGCATGCCGAAGAAGAGTTTGGTATGCATCCACGAGATGGAAATGTTGTCCTTGACCATGCGGAAATTGGAAATGCCGTTTTCCGGGTACGTGACCTGGATCGGGTAAAAGTTCATCTCCATGCCTTTCCACTTGAGCCTTACGAGAATTTCGATGTCGAATCCCATGCGCAGGTTGGATAGCTTGCGGATGACGGGGAGCGTCTGCTTGATCGGATATACGCGGAACCCGCACATGGCATCGGGAATGTCGAAGGAGAGCGTCTCGATGGCAATCCAGAAGTTTGTTATCTTGCGCCCGTTCTCGCGGCTCTTGGGCACGGATGAGTCGTATTGAGGGAATCCCGAAATGAGGTTGCCGGGATGCTTCTTGGATGCCTTGATGAAAAATTCCAGTGCGTTCAGGTCGTGTTGCCCGTCGGCGTCAATCTGTACGGCATACGAGAAACCGGATTTTTGCGCGGCCTCGAACCCCATGGACACGGCATAACCCTTGCCGCCGTTTTTTTCGTAGGATACGAGCGTGATGTCGGGATTTCTCGCGGCGATATCTTCGAGGACCTTCTTGGCTTCGGGCGTGTTTCCGTCGTCGACGATGAACACGTGGAGGCCTTTCCTGATGATGTCCTGGGCCACCGCCTCGACTGTGTTTTCGTGACGGTATACCGGGATGATGGCGCAATAGATAGAATCTTGCATGGTCTACGCTTCCGCTCCGGTCTTGACGCTGCCGCTTGAGTACTTCTTGCCTTCGCTACCGCTGAAACTGAATGCGATGCGTCCCGAGTCCTTGTCGTAGGAAAGCTCCAGGATGACCTTCGTATCCGGGAGGATTGGGCTTGTAAACTTTGTCCTCTGGATTTTCTGCATCGAGAGGGGCGCGTTTAGGTACTTGTGCGCAAGTTTCATGACGAAGTTTACTTGGACTACGGCGGGGAGCAACTTGAAGGATTCAAAATGCCCGTTGAAAAAGTCGCTCGTTGCGGGAATTTCCATTTCGATGGTCGCCGCATTGTCCTGTACGTTCACGTTGAGAATCTTGTAGTTCGGGTCTTCCTGGCTGTCTTCGAAGAGGGCCTTGATGTCTGCGGTCTTGATTTTGCCCATGGCATCTTGCGGGAGCCTTTCGGGGAATCTCCAGCGCTTGGGGATGACGGTTGATTCGAGGTACTGCGAAAGGAAGTTCCTGAAGAACTTGTTCATCTCGAGTTTTGCGGCTCCCTTGAATTTTTCCTTGCCGTCGAAGTTGAGGGCGATAGCCGCGGCGAGGTACTGGCGCTTGCCTGCCATGGCGATGACGCGTACGTCCTGCACCAGGCCCGTCTGGCGGAGGCGCATTTCGACTTCGGGGAGGGAAATGCGTTTTTCCTCGATCTTGACGATGGAATCGATGCGGCCAAGCAGCGTGAATCGTCCGTCATCTTCGAGCTTGATGAGGTCGGCAGTCGAGAATCCGCCCTCGTCGTAGATGTAGGGGGATTCCACGTGGAGGCAACCTTCCGCATTGAGCGTAATGACGTTGTGCGGGAACGGCTTGTAGAGGGGACCGTTTTTGCTCTGCCTGTGCGCCATGCAGCCGGTTTCGGTACTGCCGTAGATTTCGGTAGGCCAGTATTTGAGAATTTTTTCGGTTTCGGCGGCAGCGTCTTCGGGGAGCAGGCCACCTGCCGACAAGATAAACGGTGTTTCGGCAAAATCGACGGGCTCGTTTTTCCCGCCGGCGAGCCTTTTCAGGAAGGCGGGGCTTGCGACAATCACGAGCCTGTGCTCCTTGAGCGCACGCAGTTCTTCGGGGAACTCGACCGTATTCCTGCGGAACGGGACTCCGCTCATCAGCGCGAGCAGGAGCGAGAAGGTGAGACCGAAAATGTGGTGGTGGTTCACCGTGCGGACGACGAACGCGTGGTCGTACTTTTCAAGGAACTGGGTGGCGAATTCGTTCACTTCGTCTTCCAGTTGGATGAACTTCTTGGGAGATATCTTGGGCTTTCCCGTGGTTCCCGAAGTGTACATGTCCACGTCGGATGTTTTCGGGTCGAACATGATCCACTTGCCGTCATCTTCGTGCTTGCCGAGAACGTCCTGGATCAGGACGGCACCTTCGGCGGGAAGGTCGGTAAGGAACGATACGCCCTCGGTGCAGATTTCCTTGATGAATTCCTGCGTGCGGTTCGCGGAAATCTTTGCAGCCTTGCCTCCCTGCATCACGGCGACCAGTGCGACCATGAAGTAGTAGCTGTCCTCGAAGTTCAGCAGCCATGCCTTTTCCTGCCTGGACTCGACTTCTTGGCGGACCCTGGACACGTCGGCCGTGAAGTCGGCCCATGTCTTTATGTTGCGGTTGCCGTTGCCGTCGAAGGCGAATATGGAATTGGCGGCTCTTGTGTCGCGCTTGAAACTGGATATGTATTTATATTGGATCATTTTTTTTTGCACTTTTTTTCGAATAATAAATTCCCCTGAGAAAAGGAGTCCCATGAGGATGTAGGATAGCAGGCCGTTGTAGAGGGCCCATAGTTTGTCGGAGCCAAGGAAGCACGTGCACGCCGCAGCGGCTCCGTTAAAAATAAAAAACGCGCACCAGACGATTGTCACCTTGAGGCAATAGGGTTCTACAAATTGGCGCAGTGCCGATTTTTGCAGGGCCTTGTCGCCTATGCATGCCAGCTTGAAAACGAAACTGGGGCCAAGCGGCAGTGTCGATCCGAAAAGGACGAGGAGAGCGATGCTTACGGCTACCGGGTAGAATTTCAGGGACAGGATGCTGTCTGTTACGCAGGCAAAGATGCCGCAGGCGAGGGCGAGGAAAAAGAGCATGCCGCTTTTTAGGGCTTGCTTCCAGCCCTTGCTGGCTGTCTTGAGGAGTGCGATGAGATTGAAGAAGGCGATGGCGAGCAAGGCGATGCTCAGAACCCTTGGGCGCAGCCCCCAAAAATAGAGACCGCAAAATACAAGCCCTGGGTATAGAACCGAAAGGGCGGCAAAGAGGACCTTTCCCGCCACGGTTCTCATTTTTTCTCGCCCGATTCCTGGATGAGGTCGTATATGGCGTCAACAACGTCCTGCAGCGTGCGCACGGACTTGAACACTTCGGGATCGATATTGCGCGGGAGCATGGACTTGAGTTTCACGATGAGGTCGACAGCGTCGATGGAATCGAGGTCGAGATCTTCGTAGAGACGTGCTTCGGGGACGACCTTGGAACTTTCCATGCCGAACTCACTGATAAGCGCGTCTTGGAGTTTTTTCAGAATGTCTGACTTTTCCATACTAGTCTTCCTGTTTGCTAGACGAAATGAATGCTGCCAAGGCGTTGACGGAGGCGAAATGCTTGCGCGTCTCGTCGTTCACGGCCTTGAAGGAAACCCCGAAATTCTCCTTGATTGCGAGACCGAGTTCCAGTGCGTCGATGGAGTCAAGGCCAAGGCCTTCGCCTTCACCGAAAAGCGGGGCGTCGTCGTCGATGTCGGCGGGCGTGACGTCTTCAAGTTCTAGCGCGCTGATGATGATGTTCTTTAATCTCGTGTTGAGGTCTTCCATAAATCCCTTTTTGTGTTATTTTTGCTTTTTTCCGAACCAAATATAGAATAATTGTCAAATATTTTTAAATTATATTTACATACCATTCTTTTGTTTTTTTTTGATTCTTGAAATGTCCAGAATTATCCATATAAGCAAGTACAGTTTCTGGGCTCCAGGTTTGGAAACCGCCGAGGACTTGGCGGCTTTTGCGCGTGGGGATAAGGAAGTTTCCCGTATTTCCGCGGTTCCTGCCCTCCCGTTCGTGCCGATGCTCATGCGCCGCCGGCTTAGCGATGTCTCCAAGATGGCTGTCTATGTGAACCATTTTGTGTCGGAAGGGCTTCCCGAGGCGAAAATCACGTTTGCCTCGGAATTCGGCGAGGTTCGGCAGCAATTGAAGATTTCTGAACACCTGATCGAGGCCGATACGGTATCGCCTGCGGCGTTCAGCCTCTCCGTGTTCAACGCCCCCGTCTCGTGCGCGACGATTGTCGAGAAAAACATGGCCGGCTACTCCGCTGCCTATGCCGGGGCTGCATCCTTCCTGAATGGTCTCAAGGACTGCGCTGCCGCGCTTTCTACGGGTGAAGGCGACGAACGCATATTCCTTTTCTCGGACGAACTGGTTCCCGAAACATACGCCTCCGTTGTCGAAGGCTATCCAAATGTGCCCTGCGCCATGGCTTTGCGGCTTTCGTCTGTCGCGCAGCCGGGCGGCATCGACCTGGATATCGGCGGAATTCCGGAAACGCGCTTTGCCGCCGAGCAGGCGCTCTGGCTGCTCAAGAAGATTCTCGTGGAGAACGCATGATGTTCATCTTGCGGCGGATGGCCTACTGCTGGCGTGTGTTCATCAAGTTGATGACGTACTTCTGGTTTGGGCTGGGAAGCCTTTTCCTCGCGACGGGCCTATTCCCCACGCTGCTCCTGCTGTCCGGCTTTTCCAGGGCGCGGTTCGGTCGACTTGCCCGGTTTTCTGTGCACTTGTCCCACAAGCTTGCGCTTGCGCATTTTGTCTATTTCGGCCTCGGGAAAATCCATGTGGAACACCGTGAAAGGCTGAAAGGGCTTAGGTCCAAGGTTATCGTGGCGAACCATCCGTCGATTTTGGATGTGGTCATCCTGTTCTCGCTGATTCCCAATGCCGACTGCATCGTGAAGGGGAGCCTGGGCCAGAACCGCTTCATGAAGGGAATCGTCAACTCCATCTATATAGTGAATTCCAAGACGTTCGAGGACCAACTGGCCGAAACGGACAAGTCGCTCAAGCGGGGCAACTGCCTGATTATCTTTCCGGAGGGAACGCGCTCTGCGCCGGGACAACGCTGGCAGTTCAAGAAGGGCGCCGCCCGGTTTGCCCTCCATTCCAAGTGCGATGTCGTCCCCATCTACATTGGCGGCAACGACAAGATCGGACTGGGGAAACACGATTCCTTGTTGGAAGTGAATCCGACGGGACGGTATCGTTTCGCTCTAGATGTGCTGGAACCCATTCCTATCGAGAAATTCCTGGGGTATCCGCCGAGCCAGGCTGCGATTCTTTTGACGCAGGAAATGCAAAATGTGCTTGAATCCCGCCGCAATCAAGAAATTGCGGGTGCATAGTACGGACAAATGTTGTTGAACGGCCTTTTGGGCGCATTGTTTTGACAATGGGAATGAATGAATGCTATATTGGGATAAAGAGGTATAATATGAGAAAGGGTTCTAGAATTTGTATTGTGCTCGCTGCGATGGTGACGTCGTTGCTTACCCTGTCTTCATGCGCTGGGTATGAATACAGTCAGGGGAGCGGCCCGATGTATGGGCTTCCGAACTGCGCCAGTTTGCACATGAGAAATGCGACGTGGTATTACAACGATGCTTATGGCAACCGTGTCGATGTCGTTGGCCGTTGTTCCAAGGGGATGATGCACGGAAATTTTGAATACTCGGTAAACGGCGTTTTGGCGGCGAAGACCAAGTTTGTGCGGGACCAGGAACTCAAGACCGCCTGCTTCGTGGGTCGTAAGCACCGTTCCATGCTTTATGCTTGCATGAACGAGGCGACTGCGCAGACCGCAAATTACCAGCGTCAGGCAACCCCCGTTCAGCAGGGTAGGCCTGTTATGGTCCCGGTGCAGCCGGGTCAGACAGTCATGGTTCCGGTACAGCCGGGCCAGGCGGTTATGGTTCCTGTGCAGCCGGGCCAGACAGTTATTGTTCCGGCACAACAGCCGCAGTATGTTCCGGCACAACAGCAACAGTCTGTTCCGGTACAACAGCCACAACCGGCTCCGCAAAACCAGCCGACTCCGTAGTTTTTTTACTTGTTTTTTCCTTGTGTTTGTCAAAAACCTTCGGGTTTGTTGTCGCTCCTTTTCTCCTGTAATCGGAGGAAGGGCATAAACGCGAGCTTTTTTTTCCAATGGGTCCGTAATTTGCTCGAATTTTTTAAATTTGCGCCACATATTGTGGATTTTGTAACGCCTAATTCTGTATTTTGAGGTAGTTGATTTTTAGAAGACGGTTACATAGGGCTTTCTTGAATGGCCTTACGGGTGCGCTTATCGCAGCGGGTTTCGCCTTTGCTCAGGCGACGTCCGCATCTGATGCGCAGTCTTCGGATGCAGATTCGACGGAAAGACAGCCGGATCCGGCCGAAACGGAATGGCAGCCGACCCTCAACTACATTGCGCTCCCTCCGTCTGCGGCTCCGCTCGACAACCTTTTGCCCTTTAACGGTGTCGGCGCCAACCCGGGCCTGATGAACACGAGCAAGGGCCGCGTGTTCAGCCACGATATCGACATTGCCACCCGTGAACTTGATGTGAGCGAAAAGCGCGTGAATGGCGTTTCCCGCGACACGACGACACTCTGGACGGCGCACTATCCCGAACTGGCGGACTACGTCTCCGACATGTACGATGTGGGTCGCCGGCGTCTGTGGCTGAACGGCCTTGTCGGCCAGGCGAATGACGGGTACGAGGCCCCGGAGACCGGTTCCGTTTTTGATATCACCATCCCGGTGAACATGCCTGCCTGGATGAGGGACTTCGGTCTCGACAAGCCGAAACTCATGCTGCAGGGTACCATGGATATCCGCCTCAAGGGCTATGGCGAGAAGGACGATGCGCCGGGAAGCGACAATACGAGTCTTTGGCCGTCTCCGTCTCTTTCGTACGACCCGAGCTTCATGGTGAAGGGAAAGATCGGTCCTTACATCACGGTCGAAATCAACAACGTGGAAAGCGGCCTCGGGGTCAAGAACCAGGTCCGTGTGGTTTACGAGGAATCGTACAAGGACGAATTCGAGGACTACATCCTGCAGCGTGTAGAAGCCGGTACGACTTCCTTGACGCTTTCGGGTACGGAGTTGACGGGTTATTCGGAACAGCACCAGGGCCTGTTCGGTATCAAGGCTGACTGGAAACTGGGCGACTGGCGCCTCACGACTATTGCTTCTCAGGACGGTGGAAGCCAGGAAGAGTATTCCATCAACGCTAGCGAGTCCACCACGGAATTCCAGGTGCTCGACAAGCAGTTCGTCGCCTACCGGTACTACTTCTTGACCTACAATGCGAGATCCAATTACATCAAGAATGTCATTACGGGTACGCCGCCACCTAATTTCAAGGCCGACCACCTTAAGCTTTATAAGCGTATCACGACGAAGGGTGATAAAGGCGACAATGTTTTTGATAACCTGAAACTCGTTTACAAGACTCCGGATGGCACGAAGGTCACGAAGGAAGTGACCCGCATGGTCGCTATTCCCAAGGAAGAGTACGACTTCGATAACAAGACGGGTATCTTGAAAATTTCCGGTGCAAATCGCAATACGGTGATTGCCGCGAGCTGGGATACCGACAGTACCGATCGTAAAGGGAGTACGGTCCGTGACGGTGATGAGGTCGTCCTTGTTCAGTGGGATGCCAATCTTGCGGAACTGAAGGATATCGACAAGTTGATGCTCAGGAACGTGTATTCCATAGGCATTTCCGATGCGAGCTCGAGCAACTTTGTGCTGCGCATGAAAAACAAGGCCGGCGTGACGAACTCCTTCCTGAAGGACCTTGGCGTGGCGGACTCGACTACCGGTGCGCCCCTTGTCAACGATGTTTCGATCTTCAAGAAAGACAACTCGGGAAGCTATACTGGCGAAATGTGGCTCCCCTGTAAGCGGATTTCCGAATACAAGGGCCCGAACGCAAAAGCGAAGGCTACTGAAAACTGCCTTGAACCGTTGCGCAACATAGATTCGTCTGCTGCCATGGCTCAGCTCTACACGCTTCCGGTCTATAACCTAAACCGTTATGCTAGCCGGTTCTACTTCGAATCCGTCGGTAAGCGCCGCAATTCTACGATTAGCGTGCGTGATCCCAATTCCAGCTATTCTGTCAGTGCCGGTTCCTGTATGGACATTTCTCCGGGTTCCGAAAAGCTGACTGCCGGTTCCACTGTGCTCGTCCGCGATGTGGACTACGAAGTCAACTATGAGCTGGGCCAGATTGAACTTTTGAGTGAACGCGCCCTGGATCCCAACAAGGAAATCAAGGTGACGTTCGAGTGCGAGCCGCTGTTCGAGATAGACAACAAGCTCTTGCTGGGTGCCCGTGCCGAGTTGCCGCTGGAACGCTACGGGTTTGGTGCCGGTTCCGTATTCGGCATTACCGCACTGTACAAGAGCCAGAGCACGACGGCCAGGACCCCGACGCTCGGCAACGAACCGTTCCACAGCTTCCTCTGGGGCATGAACCTCCGCCTGCAGGACACCCTTTCTGCGCTTACGACGCTGGTCAACATGATTCCGTTTATCGAGACGCAGGCGATGTCCAACTGGCGTTTCGAGGCCGAATTTGCAAGTAGCCGCCACAATGCCAACACGAGCGAATCCAATGACGCCCTTGTCGAGGACTTTGAGTCGACGGCTTCCGGCCTGATGTATCCGCTGTCCAGGCTTTCCTGGTACCCGGCCTCTCCTCCGGGCGGTGTCGAAGGTACGCAGACCTATATTCCGAACCAGGACTACCGCCATAAGGGCGAATTCATCTGGCATAGCAACAGCACCGAGCTTTACAAGTATATCTACCCGAATGTGGGCAACTCCGACGTCGACAACCAGCACTTGACCGTGCTCAAGATGACGCTCCGTGCCAACGACAACCTCATGGGCAACTCCTGGGGCGGTATCATGCGCCCGAACAGCTCGTATTACCAGGATATGAGCGACTTGAAGTACATCGAGATTGTTGCCCGTGGTAACGTGGGTTCTATCTATATTGATCTGGGCCTTGTCAGTGAAGACCTTTCCATCAACGGCGGTTCTCCGAATGGCCGTTACGACGGTGAAAATGATTTGGGAACGACCACCGCCCTCCACGACAAGGGTATAGACGGTGTTTCCGGTTCCGAAGAAGCCGACTCCATGAAAACGTGGGTTTGCCGCGGTGCCGACGACTGTGATATCAAGTCGAATGAGATCGACGCCTCGACGGTGGATATTGCCCGCGACAATTATTCCGACAAGTATGATGACGACAGCGATCCGCCGGTATTCATCAACGGTACGGAAGACAACTCCGGCGAGCGCAAGTACGATACCGAAGACATCAACCGTAACGGCTCTCTTGACCAGGATATCAGCTTCGTGCGTTACCGCATTGACCTGGCCGATACGACGTCGCCTCTGATCGACAACCTCAGGAATGGCTGGCGCAGGTGGCGCATTCCGCTGAGCCAGTACGATACCATTGTATCTGCGGTGAGCAGTAGCTACATGAACATTCTTTCCAGCGCCCAGTTTACCCGTGTGTGGTTGGGCAACCTGAACCCTGGTGTCGCCGAATCCAAGGTGCAGATTGTCAGCTTGGGCGTTATGGGCAACGCCTGGGAAGAGACGACTGTCGCCGACCGCTACGTGACCACGACTTCCGAAAACTCCCAGGTGGTGGAAGTGAATGGCGCCGAGACGATGGTGTCGGGAACGGTGGATTCGCGCGATACGAACTATCTCAAGGTTTCGACTCTTAACAACCGCGAAAATTCCAATACCTATTTCAAGTCTCCCAATATCAAGACGGAACGCGATACCGATACGAACGCCCCGTTGAAAGAAACTGCATTGAGGCTCGAGTACAAGGACATGAAGCCCGGCCAGGAAGTGGGCGTGACGCGCATTTTCGAAACGGACAGGAAGGACTTCTCCATGTACAAGTCCATCAAGATGGAAATCCATTACGAGAACAAGTCGGATGCATCCGCCGTGCCTATACGCTTCGCCTTGCAGTTCGGTGAAGGTTCGCTCGAGGGATCCAGCGACTACTACGAATGGAGTTTCCGTCCTACCGCCTTGCAGAAGCCCTGCCCGGAACGTCCGCAGGATTGCCATGAAAGGAACTGGCTCGACAACGCGTTCTCCATGAACGTCGCGGACTTCTCGCAGATGAAGCGTGGTCGTCGCCCGCCCTTCCTGGAACCGGTCGAGAAGGATCTTGGTGGCGATCGCGAAGAGCGCCTGCGCTTGGTCGGTAACCCCTCCATTACGAACGTTGACTGGATCCGCTTCGTCATCATCGCCGATTCCAGCGCCTCTCCCGAGGACCTCGAAGGTGAATTCTGGATTAACGACCTCCGTCTTTCCGACATGGATACGGAATGGGGCTATGCCGCACGTGTCGGTGGCCAGGTCGACTTCGCGGACTTCATCTCTATTTCTGGTGCCGTCCGCTACCAGGATGGTGACTTTGCGACGCTCTCCTCGTCAGGCGGTTCCCCGAAGCCCAAGCTTTCCGAGGCGGCAACCCAGCTCGACATTTCTGGCGACATCAACTTTGCCCTGAACAAGTTCCTGAGCGACAGCATGGGTTTCCACATTCCCTTGAGCCTCGGCTATGCAAGCTCTACGAAGCGCCCGTACATGAAACCTACGGACGACATGATTCTTGAAAAGAGCAGTTTCTCCGATATTACGGGCGATATGTTCAAGAACGACTTGAGCGTGACCTCGAAAAAGAAGGAACAGAAACTTCGCGATGAGGGCAAGTCCAAGGGTTATGAATCGTACACTCGCGACAAGACATTGGGCTTGAGCTATAGCAAGGATTACAAGGCCGACGAATCCGCCCTGTCCGAAGTGCTTTCGCAGGTGCTCTTGGAACGTCCGGCGTGGAGCTATTCGTACCGCGAATCGGAGGGCAGGGCGACAACGAGCGCTGACTCCACCTATTCTTACCATACGACCATTGAGTATAAGTTGGGTACGTTCAGCATGTTCAAGCTGACTCCGTTCGGTGGCCTTGCAAGGTATGGATGGGCGTCCGATTTCTCGAAGATTGAGTTTGAACCGTGGCCGCAGACGTTCGATCTTACGCTGTTCGACTTGAGCTATATTCGCTATGTGGACCAGGACCGCGATCCTGATTTCGTGGAACCGCAGGTGGACAAGGTGGTAACTTACACGACGGACCTGTCCCACAAATTGAACATGCGCTGGAACATTTTCAACTTCCTCTCTACGTCGTACAGCATAAACGTCAAGCGTGATATGTATGGCGGTGGCGACCGTGAGGCGTTCGTCAAGGAGAACTTCTTCTCTCCGGATGATGGCGGCCTGTTCGCAAGTGACGTGATTTTCGACTATGACCATACGGACCGCAAGGTGTTCGTCTCTAGAGACAGTACGGTGATTATCCCCTATGACACCATTCCGAAGACGGATGCCGATGGAAAGCCCTTGGCTATCGATTTGCAGAACCCGGACAGCTACGAGATTCGTTACGATACCACGTCGTTCTATAAGGTCGACAGCGTGGGTTCCAGGGAATTCGGCAAGTCCTATGGTATTTTGCGCAACGAACGTTCCAGGACGCAACAGTTCCGAGTGAACTTCAATCCGGCCATCATCCCGTTCATCCCGTTCACGACGTCGTTCTCCTCGGATTTCAACCAGTTGAAGACGATTCCTGATAACTATACCTTCTATGATCCGACGAATATAGAGAAGAATTATTGGACCATATCCCAGACGAACCGCTTCGATTTCAACCCGACGTTCAGGATCCTTGATTTCGTAAAGTCCTTCGGCAAGGACAACATTGTCGCCCGGGGCATGGACAAGATCCGCTGGCGTGAAATCCGCTTTGGATGGAACGCGACGACCAACACGGTCGGCGAGAACTTTACGCTTGCCCAGTTGTACGAAGAACAGAAGGTGACTCCGTTCCAGTACTATCTCTATGGTCTTGGTATTGGCAACGGCTACCGCAACCGTGGATTGTGGAATATTGTATCGGGCGATATGGGTCTTGACCACCGCGACGACTATAGGGACTTCGCGGAATACCGCAACCGCCATGTCGATACGCTTGTCTATCAGGGAAGTTTCCGCCACTCGGTCTCCCGTTCGTTCCAGACCGGGACCGGCATCACGTTGCCCTTCTGGGATATCGGTGTGAACAGCGATCTGCAGTGGAAGCAGGACTTCGCCCAGTCGCGTGAATATCCGCTGTATCTCGACACGACAACCGTCTGGCCGAAGATTGGTATCGGCATCAACGTGCCGAACTTCTCGCAGAGAATTTCGTTCCTGAACAGCTTCCGCAGCGTTTCTGCAAACAGCCGACTTGACTATACCTACATCACGACGGTTCGCCCGTTCCAGAGTGCCGAAGATTCCTGGAGCACGGAATGGAACTTCAACCCGCTTATCCGCCTGAGCTTCCTCACGCAGAAGAACATCCGTATAGAGAATGCCGTTCGCCTGAGAATCCAGGATGTGGATCGCAGACCTAAGGAAGAAGTCATCGGAATCACGAGCTGGCCTGACTCCTCCGCAAACGGTATCGACACGTCGAAGTATTTCTGGGAAACGCCGTGGATCCATACTTCGCTGTATAACGATTTTGATATCAATATCGGTGACGATTTCTCGATTTCCTACCCGCTCAAGACGAAGCGCGGTTTCCAGTTGTGGAAATGGTATTTCAAGCTGGAAAACGATATCGACTTGAGACTCACTGCTGGTTACGACTACAAGAAGAGCATCCGCAAGCAGTACGATCCTGACCCGGATTACAACATGTGGAACGAGGACAGCGGTACCGACGGAGTCTTCAGGTCGTGGAAATTTGATGATTGGGAACCTGTGGCTTACAAGCCGAAGCTTTCGAAGACGGACCGTACCGTGCCTTCACGTACGCACGAATGGTTTGTCCGTCCGAGTGCCGGCTACCAGTTCAACAAGATTGCCTCCATGAGTTCCTACATCGAGTATAGGCAGATTCATGAAAAACTGGACGACGAAACGGCCCATATGCGCCAGATTCTCCAGTTCGAAATTGCCTTGATGCTCAGGTTCAACTAAATCTGAATATCCTCTTTCATGACGTTGTACGGGATTGTTTTACTTTTCCGGTAAAAAAATCCTATAATTATAGTGCGACGTCTTTGTGAAGGAGAATCTAAAATGCATAGCGTTTCGGCCGGGGAATTCCTGTATCGTGTCCGCCAGTTTGTCCGGAACCGTTTCTTTGACCGGCTTGCGGAAGACGATTTCGGCGTGAGTCTCCCAATTCCCGATTGTGGGATTATCGACATGCCCGATGCCCACCTGTTCTACCCGATTTTCGATAACCATGTCGACATCTTCAAGGAAATCGACTGGCACCTGGACGTCTCGACGGGCAAGCAGTTTCCTTCGGTTTTCGCTAACGACATCGATGTCTTCAGTGGCCGTAACGGCAACGTGAAGTATGTGTGGGAAGTGAACCGCATGCAGTTCCTGCTGCACTTCGCCATTACATACGAGATGAGCAAGGATTTAAAGTATCTCGTGCTGTTCTGCCACTATCTCGCCACCTGGAGGGAGACGAACCCCTACATGCTCGGTGTGAACTGGTTCAGCAATATCGAAGTGAACCTGCGCCTGATCTGCTGGTTCTTCTGCTGGCGAACATTAGATGTAGACTACTTGCGTAAGCATGACAGCGCCATCGACGAGTTTATTGGCGATGTGTGGATGCCGATTGTCTGCGAACATGCGGAGTATTCTTATCTCCATCCGTCGCTCTATTCTTCGGCGAACAGCCAGCTGGTGGTGGAGTATGTGGGACTTTTCTTGGCTACGGTGGAATGGAAAATTCCGCACTGGTCGTCACGTCAGAAATATGCTATCAGCGGCTTGGAACGCGAAATTCTCAGGCAGAACACATCGGAAGGTGTGAACCGCGAGGAATCTGCGGAATATGTACAGTTCGTAGGTGAGCTGTTCCTGATGGCCGCTATCGTGGGCAAGAGTGTCGGGATAGAGTTCTCGCCGTCTTACAATGACCGCCTATACGCCATGGGGCGCTACATGAACGCTTTCCTGGACTCTCAGTTCAACAATCCCATGTATGGCGATATCGATGACGAGTATGTGCTGCGGACGGATGTCGACGGGCATTTCAACAACTTCAAGTCGCTGCTGGTATCGTTTGCGACGTATTTCGAGGATTCCTCCTTCAAGCGCGAAGGGCTAGCCTGGGACGAGAAGAATACCGTTCTGTTCGGCGTCGATGGTAAGAAGAAATTTGAATCGCTTCTGTGCGCTCCGGTCCAGGATGGGAACAGTTTCTTTGTGCAGAGCGGCCATTTCATCTTCAGGAAGGCTGTCCCTGCGGCCACTCCCGACGGAAAAGCCCGCGAGACATTTCTGCATTTCGATGCCGCTCCGCTTGGCTATCTGAGTGTTGCCGCACATGGCCATGCCGACGCCCTTTCGTTCGTGCTACATGTAGACGGGCATCCTGTCTTTGTCGATCCGGGTTCATTCTCCGACCATACGCATGCGGATCTTCGCCGCTACTTTGTGGGTACGATCGCCCATAACACGGTCTGCGTGAATGGCAAGAACCAGGCGGAGCAAGTCGGCCCGACGATGTGGCTGAACCATTACAGAGTGAATGTCGTTTCTAGCGACGAGGGGGCCGGCGAGGTGACCGCTTCGCATGACGGCTATGCTTCTGACGGTGTGATGCACACGCGCCAAGTCAAGTACGACCGCGACAAGGACGAGTTCGTCATCACGGATACACTGCAGTGCGCACATCCGGTTTCCTTGGAAATTCCGTTCCATCTGCATCCGGATGCGTCCGTGGACTTGCACGGTTCGACGGCTGAAGTCCTGGTTCCGGGATGCCGCCGCGTGACTGTCGAGCTGGACAAGAAACTGTCCTATGCTGTCCGCGAGGATGGCTGGTATTCGGAGCATTTTGCCAAGAAGACCCCGGCAAAGTTCCTTTATGCGAAGATTGAATGTTTCGGCGATGTCAAGTTCGAAACGAAGCTGCGCATCCGTGGATAAAGAAGTTTATCCTAAATAGCTACCGGACGATGCCGATGTTGGATTTCTTTACGAATCCGCGGATGGCATCTCCCAGACGAATCTCTACGAAATTGCCCTGCTCCGAAAGCACTTCGAAACTTGTGCCTTCCGAAAGCGTATTGAGGGTCTGTGAACGGTCGTTCGGGGCGCTGGTGATGTCTGCGTCCTTCGCCGTGACGACTCCCGTGATTTCTGTTTCTGCGACGAACACTTTGTAGGCGGCGCTGGTGCCGATGATGCCGAATATGACCGTCACGGCGAACACGGCGCCCGTGCAAGCGTTCTTGGCGCGGTCGCCGTGAACGATGATTCGTAAGACGCAGACGAGCGCGATGAGCCAGAACAGGGCGAGCAGCGTGAACAGCTGGGCCTTGAGCGACATTGCGTGGTGTGCCTTGAACAGTGCGGAAAGAATCGGGTTCTCTTCCTCGTCGTCCACCTTGTCCTTGGTCATGGCCTGGGCGTATTCCAGGTTGTGCTTGAAGTCGTCGTCGTTGGGGCGCAGCTTGAGTGCGACCTTGTAGTTGTAGATGGCAAGTCCGAGCTGCCCGTTGCGGAAATAGGCGTTGCCCAGGTTGTAGGAAAGGTCCGCATTCTGGTAGCCGTTGTCGATGCAGTTCTGCCATTCGTCGATGGCCCTTTCGAATTCGCCTTCGTTGTAGGCCTTCGTCCCGGCTTCGATTCCGGCACAACCTGCATTCTCCGCAAAGCTGGCGACGGTACCGCCAATCAGTACGACCAATGCGAATAGAAAAGATTTCAACTTCATGTTACTACGTTCCTTCCAAATACTAATTACATCTTCTGCCTGGCTCGAGAATGGCAATGAGCAGTGAGCGATGAGTTTGAATACCTTAAATCTCATACCTCATAGCTCAACGCTCATTCCTCATTTTCTGCTTCCCACTAATTCACACAGTTCTTCCACGCTCTTGAGCATGGACCCCTGCTCCTCGGGGCTGGGGCTCACCGGAGCAAAGCGTGCAAACGCACATTTTTCGAGCCACTTGTCAATCTTGTCGATGGCGCCCTCGTCGAGTCCGAGCTTTTCAAGTTCCAACTTCATCTGGTCGCGGGTCATGCCCTTGAATTCCAGGTTGTTGATGTCGCTCAGGTAGTCGATAAGGCCTGCCTCGAGTGCCGCGTAGAACGCCTTGACGTCACCCTTCTGCATGGCGGTGTGCGCATCGGCGAACCTAGCCTTGAGCATCTTCTTGGCTTTGCTCTTGCGGACGAGTGCGGCATCGCTGCTGTGTTTGCGGTGACGGCGGATAATCCCTGCGGCAATCAGGTAGAACGGTATGGCCGCAGCAAAGAGAACCCAGAACAGGATGTCCCTGTGGGGCGTGGGGGATTCCTTCTTGCCCGAAACCTTGTGGATGAAGCGGATGTCGCTGCCGAGCGCTTCGATTTCCTGCTTCTGCACTGCCGTGGGGCGCGTTGCCGCCGGCATGAACGCCGCTTCGGCCGTGGCGTCGCCCTTCTCGACTTCGATGGTCCAGGGGCCGAGCGTTTCGGACTGGTATGCCCTCTTGGCCGGGTCGAACCATGAGTACGAAATTTCGGGGATTTCGAACGAGCCTTTCTTCTTGGGGTAGAGGAAAATCTTGATGCTCTTGGTCGTCACGACCTTGCTGCCGGTAATCTTCTTGTCGATGCTGTTCTCGGGCGGCACGGAGCGGAAGTCGTCAAAGCTGGGCAGTTTCGGGTCGGTGATGGTACCGGGGGTGCCGTCGCCCTTGATGGTGATGGAAAGTGTGAGCGCTTCACCGACCTTCAGGTGGTCCTTGTCGAACTGGGCGTCAAAACTGTAGTTGCCGACCATTCCCGAGAAGTTGGCCGGGCGGCCTTCGGCGGGGAGGGGCTTCACGTTGATATTCACGACGGGGGTGGCGGCTTCGGTCTCGATGGATTCCTGCTTGACACTCCGGCTCGAGAACGACATGTTGCCCATCTGCTTCTTCTCTTCGACAACCTTGGGTTCGCCGCGCTTGGTGTACTTGAACTTGAATGGCGGAATCTGGAGGTTGCCGCTCTTGGTGGGGCTGAGCCAGGCGAACTTCGCGCTGGCCTGCATTTCCCTGCGGGCGCCCTCGACCGGCTTGAATTCCATGTTGGAGAGGTCACTTCTGTGGACGATGAAGTCGCTGCCGGTGTTCATGTCGGTGGCCTGGAGGTTCCCTTCGAAATGCTCGAAGGTGTGGAAGCCGAGGGTCACGTAGAACTGTTCGCCTTCGTAGATGCTCTTCTTGCTCGGGGTGAGGCTCACGGCCAGGGCGTCGTCGTTGTAGGAACGCTGCACGTTGACGGGGATGCTCCCGCTGACGGCCTGCCTTTCGCCGTTGATGGTCCAGAAAAGTTGGCCCACGTCAATCTGGCCGGTCCTTTTCGGGGCCTTAATCTTGAACGTGTAAATGCGCGCCTTGTAGGCCCTTCCGCCACCGCCGAAGAACGATTCGAACATGTCATCAAAACCGGGACGGATGAGCTGGTCCGTACTGTCGAGGCCCATGAAGGTAAAGCCGTTTTTAGTCTCGATCTGGACGACTTCCCTGTTGGCCGGGAGTTCTTGCAAAGGGACGATAAACTGGAGACCGAACGTCTGCCCGGCCTCGATGCGTTCGCGGTCCACCTGGAGCGATGGCCGTGCCGCTGCGAAAGTTGCGAGGGCGAGGCAAGTAAGTAAAACGCGTTTCATGCCCTAAAATTTACCAATTTTCGCAGTGCGAAATGTAGCCGGGGGCGGGCAAATGGAGCCGTGGAATCTGTCGTCGGGGAGGAAACTTTCTAGGTAATGAAAAAAAAAGCATTTCTTATACACTTTTTTCCCTTGAAACGTTAGTAAAAAATTGTTAATATTGGCGCCGACAAAAGAAAACGGCGATAAAACGTCGGAAAACAAGGTTAAAAGGAGAATAAAATGTACTGCATCCTCGCTGTCCTGCTGGTCAAGAGCTTCAAGAAGTACGCCAAGCACGCCTAATTGGCGAAATTGGCTAGATTTTTGGGATTCTTTGGAAAAGTTAAGCCCCCGGTTGTTCGACCGGGGTTGTTTTTTTGGGGTAAAAACGGCATTCCCCGTTGCCGATTCCATTTTTTTGCGTTATTATTATATAGATGACTGTTTTTACGGAAACAGGCGAAGGAGAAGAAAATGGAAGAAAAGAAGGAATACGTTGCTCCCGAGATGAAGGTTGTGGACATGGAGTACCAGAGTATGCTGTGTGCCAGCATTTCTTGTCCGGGAGGAGAGGATTGCGATGAGGGGCAATTCGGCTAGCCCGGTGTGCTTAAATTTTTTTAATCAAAAACAGCATCCCTTCGGGATGCATTTTTTTGTGGCTCGGTCATCTCCATCGACAAGCTTCGCTTGTCATGATCATGACTCTCGCCTTAGTCAAAGTTTAAACTTCGCCGATACGGCGTAAACCCTGCATTTCGTATAAATTCTTCGGCGGCCTCGATGGTCGTGAGCCCGTGGTTCTGTAACACGTTTTCTTCTATCACGATGCTGTTGATGTCGTCGGCGCCGCTGTGCAGCCCGAGTTCGCCAAGCGATAGCCCCATGCCGAGCAGCGAGACTTCGATGTGCGGGATATTGTCGAGGTATAGGCGACTGAGCGCGAGCAGCTTGAGGTATTCGTCGCCGCGCACGTGCCGGATGGGGAACTTGTCCGTCTGCGGCTGGAATGTCCACACCACAAAACTCTTGAACCCTTGCGCGATGTCCTGCGTCTTGCGCACGTAATCCAGGTGCTCGATGATTTCTTCGGGCGTCTCCACACTGCCGAATACGATGTTCGCACTGCCGGGGAGCCCTTTCTTGTGGCAGGCCGCGAGCGTGTCGCACCACTGCTGCGCGGGGAGCTTCTTGGGGCTCAACATTTGCCGCATGCGGTCGGAGAGAATCTCGGCGCCTGCGCCCGGCACGGAACTGAGCCCTGCTTCCTTAAAAATGTCGAGCAGTTTGTCCAGAGTAATGTTGTTGAATTCCGCGATGCGCACGAGTTCCACCGGCGAGAACCCGCGTACCTTCACGCCCATTTCTTGCGTGAGCATCTTGAGCACGTCGGTGTAGTAGGTGAGGGGAATGCCCTTGTTCACGCCCCCCTGCAAAAAAATCTGGTCGGCGCCTTTGGCCTTCGCTTCAATTGTCTTCTGCCGGATTTCGTCCAGGCTGAGCACGTAGGCTTCGGGGCTGTGGGCGGGCCTGCAAAAACTGCAAAAGCTGCACGTGACTTCGCAGACGTTCGTGTAGTTCACTATACGGAACGCCGTGTAGCCCACCTTGTTTTCAGGGTGCATGCGCCTGCGCACGGCATCGGCGGCTTCCGCGACTTCGGTCCACGGGGCATTTTTCAGCAGGTCGAGCGCTTCGGCGGGGGCTATGCGTTCCCCCTGCACAGATTTCAGCAAAATGGAATTCACGCAAACAAGATAATTCTTTTCTTGCCCGTTGTAAACTTCACGCCATGGATTTATTGTCCATGAAAAACGCATAGGGGGGTGTGACGATTCGCACGTTATGAGAATATTTTCATAATGTCAATATGAGGAGTATTGGCAATATGAGGATGTTTTGGTATGAAAAGTACACTAGCAATAGCAGTGCCGCTCGTTTTCTCTGCTGCTCTCTCGGCAGTTGAGGCGAGCGCGTTTACCGTAACCGGTAAGGTCAATGACGAAAGTGGCAAGGCAATCGAAAAGGCTTCGGTCACTCTTTTGGGCAAAGGCCTCCGTGCGGAAACCGATGCGACGGGTTCGTTTACCCTCCATCAAGACGAGGCCGTTCCAGGGACTCCGGGTGATTCCGGCCAGGTCCCGGGTGTCGGCCAGATTCCTGGCGATACGCAGTTCCCGGTAGAGGGCGGCGAAATCAATAGTCTTGCGGCATCGCGTTCCGTGGGTTTCCTTTCGGTGAATGGCGGAATTCTCTCGTTCTCGCAGAGCTCCGGCGTTCCTGTCCGTGTACAGGTCTTCGACATGGTGGGCAACCGCCTGCTCGACGAGACCCTGTACGGCACGGGAACGGTGGACATGAAGTCTTCCATTCAGGCCAAGGGAACATACTTTGCACGCGTCAGGGTCGGCAATGCGCAGCAGAATTTCCGCTTCAAGGCTGATGGCAGCTTCTCCGCCGTATTCGGCGAAAAGGCCCGCGCACGGGCTCTCCTCAAAGTGGGCGACAACGACGACCTTCGCGTAGTTGCGAATGGCTACGATACGCTCACGGTCCATTTGACCAATTTAGATACGAACTTGACGCTCGTCTTGAAAAAGCCTGCGCCGCCAGAACCGCAGTATGCTTACGGCTGGGGCTTAAAGAACGACCCCGTTCCCAGTAGCGGTTGCGGTAAAGACACCAAGCTCGACTACAAGTACCGTGGTGACAAGCCCTACATCGAATTCAAATGGAGCAAGGGAACGCGCACCGTGCGCATCGATATCCCCAAAAGCTACGACAAGAATAAACCGTACAAACTCATTTTCGGAATGCAGTGCATGGGCGGCTGGGCCGGTGGCGTGCAGGACGAAGGCTACTATGGTTTGAAAAAGTTCGACAAGGATGAGACTGTCATCTTCGTCGCTCCTGAGGGCAACGGAAACCAGGCCCCGTGGGCTCAAGATGACTACACGCTTTTTGATGAACTTCTCGCTTATCTCGAAGGCAACTTCTGCATTGATTCCAGCCGCGTATTCTCGACAGGCTTCAGCTACGGCTCCATGTTCTCTAACGGACTTTCGTGGAACCACCAGGAAGTGCTCCGTGCGGTGGCCGTGTACGAGACTGCCGAACGCAACATCTGGTTGCCGCAGCGCAAGCAGATGGGTATAGGTTGGATGGGCGTGCTCGGCTTGCAGGATGATCTCTGCCGCCCGGAAATGGGACGTGCCGCTCGCGACATTATCCTGGAACTCAACTCCGAAGGCGGCAAGGCCAAGAACGAAAAGGCTCAGGAATATGGTGGAAACGGTCCGCATGTGTGCTACGACTACACGACCGTCGAGGAACGCTTCCCGGTTCGCTGGTGCACGCAGAATGGCGGCCATATCTGGGACCACAAGGATCCGGGCCAGCAGCAGTCTTGGGTTCCTGAGACTACATGGGATTTCTTCAATAAGTTCTAAATAAAGATACTCCTCCAAAAACAAACACCTTTCCGCATTAACTGCGGGAAGGTGTTTTAATTAAAGGCTCTCCGGTGTTGCCGGAGGTTGCCGGACTACTTTAGGCCAATATGGGGGCGGAAATCTTGAATGCGGTTTTTTCGGTGCTGTCCTTGATAACAATGCTTATTTTGGAAATTCCGCTGTTCAGCTTGGGCAATTTCAGTATTTTGTAGCCTTGGTCAATGGGCGGTACCTTGATTGTATCCAGTTTTTTTGATGATATTGCTTGTTTTCCTGAATGTTGTTCGAGCCATATGGTGTAGTTTTCCCCAGTATCTAATGCGTTCAACCAAGAAATCCTTACATCGAACGAGTCCGTGCAGCGTGTTTTTGCCATGAGGGTGTTCTTGAATTCCTCGAATTGCTTGTTCACCCTGGCGATGTTCACACCGTCGCTTTCGCGGAATATGTCGGCACGGATGTTCATTTGGTCGATGAGAATCCTGAAGTACTCGCAATGGATGGAATCGGCTTTTGTCCCGTTTTTATCTTCGCCCAGTTCAATAGAGGTGATGGGCGTGTAATAATGTTCCCACTTCTTATCGGGATCTATATTCACGGCGAAGGAATCGTTATAGACCCGTTTCTTGCCATCTCCTTCGTATGTCAGCTCTATTTCGAAGCGTTTGTCGTCGCGGTTCACTGCTTCTCCGTAAATGAACTCGGGCCTTGGAATACGGACCCTTGCGGTGAAGATGTACCATTTCCCTTCTTCGATGCCTAGCCTGTTTACATCGATCTTGAAAAGCTGGGTGCCCTTGCTAATCTTGTCGAACTTGATTTTGGCTTCCCAAATCTGGAATGGGGCGCTTTCCCCAAAGATTGTGACTCCCTCGGATTCTTCGAATGTGTAATATTTACGGTTGTTTTGCGGCTTAAAGAGCGTATCGAAGGGGTTGTCAATGTAATATGAAGGTGCCGTTTCGAAGAAGTCCTTTTCGGTGGTTATCTTGGGCTCTGTTTTTTTGGATGCGGCAATCCAGAATCCTGTTGCGTCCGCCTTGCGGATGACTCCCTTGGAAAAACAGATGTTCTTCTTGCCTATCTTGATGTTCAATTCCTTTTTCTGGCTTTTGGAGAAGAACCCTGTCTTCACGCACTTGCGGTTGTCAAATGTGAGGCGCCAAATCCTTTCCTGGCTGGTTTCGATTCCTGTCAAGATGAACGGATCGCATTCGTTGACGATGGGGGTGTCGAGTGTCTTGACGATTGGACGCTTGACGATGCTATTGAGTTCGTCCAGGATTTGCTGCGTGTCCTCGTAGCATGACCTGAAGTATGTTTGTTGCGGCTCCTTTGGATAGGAGCTGGTGAAGGCTGCCTTGATTTCGCTGTCATAGTGGAAATAGGCAATCATCTGTTCTGGCTGGCATAGCCAGGAATGGAATAGGGTGTCCTTATAGTACGTGGCTTTATCTAGGAGATCGTTGTGGATTTCTCTGTAATGCCGGCACGAGTAGAATGGCATGAAACCGTTCGGATTGTCATTCCGGGCTATTCGAATGTGGTTGATTTCATATTTAAAGAGAGTGAATGCGGAGTTGTCCTGTGCAAAACACCGGTAGTCGTCTAGATTGAATTTGCAGTGACCTTCGCTCGCCTGGCCTCCGTATATCGAAGTGGAAGAACTCATTCCTTTGGGGAGTTTGATGCTCCCGCCCAAATAGGGCTCGAAGAACATGGCGTATGTCCCGTATTGTGAATGTCCCTTGGCGGCGACATGTGCGTAAAGGCTGTATTTTGCCTTGGGATTGTTTTTAAGGATGGGATCCATGACGTAGGTTTGCTGCAGTTCTGCAGTGTACTCTGTCATGACGCAGTCCCAGATGTTGATTTCACGTCTCTGGGCGAAATTTTCGTTAATCCAATATCCGAAAATGGGTCTTTGTGTAGGGAGGTTCCTCCAGAAAGAGTTGTTGACTGCGGATAGATAAATATCGTCTGTAATCTTGCCTTTGATATAGGGGGTGAATCCTCTGGATTCGAGCTTGGGCAAGATTTCGTTCTGGAAACGTTCGCTTTCGCAGACGCTGTCCCACATCTTTTTGCATTCCAAGTGTCCGTTTTTCTTATACAGGTCGATGTTGTAGAAATTCGGGCACCTCGATTCATCAGTGGAAGTGTCGGTTTTTTCATAAAAGTGCTCTAGACGGTGCCTTGTGCGGAGGAGCCAAGCCGTATTGTACAATCTTTCCAGGTCGGAATAGATGTAATCGATTTCTATTCCGTATTGGTGAACCCCCGTGAAGATTTCGTTTAGGAGTTTTTGCACGGCGTGGCTGCCCGATGTCGGTCGCTTGTCGTTCTTGTCGTCCGGGTCGCCAAGATCCAGCCATTCGGAGAAGTATTTTTTCGCACGCTTAATCCGGTTGTTGTTCGAAATGAGATAACGGATGAAGGGATGTTCTTTCTTTTTTTCTTCTTTTCCAGTATCGTAATTCTTGAGTTTTTCGACAAGGCCCTCGTCGAGTTCGCGTCCCGGCACTACCTTGGGGTTGTTGTAATGAATGGGCGAGTCGTAGAAAAGGAATCCTTCTCCGCTGAAGTTGTCCGTTGTGGAATTGTCTGCGGAACCGGAATAGATCATGGAGTAAAGGTAGTCGCGTGTCAAGCGAATTTCCTTGTTTTCGTAATCTACTTTTTTTGCCTCGGGACAAGTGGGGACAATTTTGAGTTCCTGAGCTTCAAAACAGGCGCCACCTAGCAACTGCAGCAGGAAACCATCAACGGATATGCTCCTTTTGCCCTTGGGTTGGGCTAGAAGTCCTCTTGTAATCTGTTCCACGGCGTAAGATGTCGTCGTGGTGCTGATGGATGCGGGGGAGTTGTAGATTTGCGCAAGCCCGAAGTTGTCGAAGAGTCCTGGGTGGGTGTGGTGCTTTTGCGGACGGGAAATCTTCTTTTCGATGAATTCGCTTTTGGCGAGATCGTTTGTTCTCCAAACAAATGAGTAGAAAGGTTTGCTGTTTCTGGGGTAAACCGGAACATTGATGTCGAATTTGAATATCTGGAGTTTTGATAGGGGAAGTTTTATTTTTTCGAGCAACCTATCGAGCAAAGTGAGAAGCGTTGTGCCTTTTTTTTGGTTGGTTTCTGTTTCCAGAAATTTCAATGCCTCAGTCAATGCATCTAGAGTATCCAACGTGATGAACAGACAGGGATGTTTTTGCAGGTCGTCGCCAGAGGTTCTTATTCTAGTGGACGGCTTTTCCCAGAAGTAAAGACCGGACAGGGTGTTGCCCTTGTGGTGAACTTCACCGAGCATAATTCTGGAATTGCGCAGGTAGTCGCCTTCGGTAAGCGCTTCAGCGGCAGGCTCTTCGTAGAAATAGGCGACGTCCGTGGGGTAGGTGTAGGCGGTGACGGAGGGTTCTTTCGTGCTCGATACGAACAGGTAGACCTTTTTTTCTTTTCTTCCTTTGAATACGCCGGGTGGAATTATTAATTCATGGGTGCCGTTTCCATTTTCGATTTCGCCGACGGTGAGGAAGGTTTGCAAAAAGAGAGTGTTTGTGTCAATGAAGGGGTCGGCACTGGCTTTGATGTAAGGATTGACTGCGTCGATTTCATTGTTGGCTTCTTTTTCGGAATACCCATATTTTTTCAATTCGGTGAAAAAGCTTTCTTTAAGGCCGGTGGGGTCTCCGATGTCCGGGATGTCTTTTATGGAGATTCCTGCGAGAATTCTATCGGGGTATTCTTTTTTTGTATCTTCGGTTGCTTCTACGTTAGAAATGACAACCTTGTGAATGTCCGGAGTGATTTCAAAGGAATAGATGTTGGAAGTATATGCGTTTGCTAGTGCAGAATAGATTGTGCCACCGCTTGATATCAAGACTTTGGCTCTTGATTTGGATTTTGTCAGAGAGCCTTGTTTAACGGATTTAATTTCGTTAAAGTGAAGTATTTTTGTGGGCTTCTTCAGCAGCGTGCTGATAGAAAGGGCTTGTGTTTTTTTGGATGAGGCACTCATATTTTCTTCCTTTGTTTGTGAATTTTTTATTTAATATAAAACAGAGTTATTTGAAAAATGCAATGTTGTGCGTATAATTTTGTTTACTATTTAACAAATAAACGAAGTTGCAATAGTTGAAAAACTTGTTTTGCGTTTCTTAGGAAAGAGGTTCGGGGACCGAGACTCCCGGCTCGGCTGGTTCCCTTTTATTTTTGTTTTTTTGCATATTTGCGTATGGCAAAGGCTCTTGTGGCGATGCGGAACGATGCATTCGTGTTCTGCCGGTGTGGGGCGATTTAGCGCCTCTTTGGGTCTTTTTCTACATTTGGGATTATGGAATTTAAACGTTTCGAGGCCCTGATAGAGATGTTCCCGCAGGTGCAGATTTTCAGCACTGAAGGCGAGGACTTGGATAGGGTCATTACTCATTTTTTGAACCAGCAGAAAAACGTCTCTACGATGTCGGAGGCGATGCAGCGGAAAATCCAGCATGCGCTCGCCCCGTTTTTCCAGCAGAGGTTCATCAGCCTGCACGACGAAGAAGCTCCGTTGGTGCGGCACCTGCTTTTGAAAAAGAAGTTCTTCTTGCAGACGGACCGCTACATTGACGATATGGCGTGGCCGGAGACCGACCCCGAGAAATTGGACGAGGCGCTTTCGATTGCGGAACTTTCGCCGGAAATTCTCGACCGCAAACTGCTAAGCCTTTCGAACGGCGAACTGCGCCGCGTGTTGCTTGCGCGCATGTGGATGGAAAAACCGGAATGGATTTACTTCAACGACTTGTTCGGTGGACTCGACCCGGAATTTCGTAGCCACCTGGCATCGAGCGTGGTGGACTTGTCGAAACGCCCCGGCGTGAAACTTGCCGTGCGCCTTGCTCGCGAAGACGAACTGCTGCCCGAAATACCTGCGTTCGTTTATGCGGAAAAGACCTTTACGCAGTATGCAGGAGAACTCCCGAGTGCCGCCGCGAAACCCAAGTACACGAAGGCGGAGTTGAAGGACTACGAGATTGTTGAGCTTAGACGAAAGACGATAGACGAAAGACGAAAGAGTGAGAATGCCGCTTTTCCTGATGACGCGGCGGGCGATATCCTCTTTGACCTTAAAAACGTCAACGTCCAATTCGGTGACACGACGGTGCTCAAGAACCTCAACTGGACGGTGCGCAAGGGCGAACACTGGGCAGTGATGGGCGAGAACGGTGCCGGCAAGAGTACGCTCCTCGGGATGCTCACGGCCGACCATCCGCAAATCTACAAGAACGACATTACTTTGTTAGGAGAACGTCCGGGTCATGGCCTCAACATTTGGGACCACAAGGCGAAACTCGGGTTCTTCTCGCCGGAACTTGCGCTCCAGTATCGCGAAGACCTGGACCTTTCCGAGGTGCTTTGCACGGGCTTTACCGCGAACCTCTGCAAGGCGGAGAACACCACCTGGGAAGAACGTGCGAAGGCGAAGGAGTGGCTTGAATACCTTGGCTTTTCGGACGTGCATGCGCGCTTCCGCAACCTCTCGCCTATCGACAAGCGTGTTGTGCTCATGGCTCGAGCCGCTATTCGTCCGCCCGAGGTGCTGCTGCTCGACGAACCCACGCAGGGGCTCAAGGGCGAATATCGCGAGAAACTCTTTAACCTGCTGCAACTGCTTTCGACAGAGACGACCATTATCCTGGTGAGCCACTACGAAGAAGAATGGCCGCCTTGCATGACGCATCTGCTGAGAATGCCTAAGTTTTCGGGGTGATTATGCAACTGAGTGAACAAAATATTCTAAGTGCCTTGCGTGCGGTCCAGGATCCGGACTTGCACAAGAACATCGTGGAACTGAACTTTGTTCAGAATCTGAAGATAGAGGGCGACAAGGTGAGCTTCGATCTTCGCCTCACAACTCCCGCCTGTCCGATTCGTGACCAGTTCAAGGACCAGTGCATCGCTATTGTCAAGAGCCTCGGCGCAAGTGAGGTGAACGTGACGTTTACGGCGCAGGGCCGCGTGGACGGCTCCAATGCGGCGACGCAGGCTCCGAAGGTCTCCTACATCGGCGAAGTGGCGCATGTGGTCGCGGTCGCAAGCGGCAAGGGCGGCGTGGGCAAGTCCACCGTGACGGCGAACCTCGCCATGGCCTTGAGCCTTTCTGGCGCCCGAGTGGGCATCCTCGACGCCGATATCTACGGCCCGAGCATGGGACTCATGTTCGGCATTGACCGCGCTCCCGAGGTCTTTGACGACAATACGATTGCGCCTGTTGAGGCGAAGGGCGGCATCAGCATCGTCAGCATGTGCATGTTTGCCGACTCCGACAAGGCGACCATCTGGCGCGGACCGATGGTATCGCAAATGATTCAGCACTTTATCCACCATGTGCGGTGGGGCAAGCTTGACTACCTGCTGGTGGACTTCCCTCCAGGAACGGGCGACATCCAGCTTACGCTCACGCAGAACTGCCCGATGGCCGGTGCCGTCGTGGTGACGACCCCGCAGGAGGTGGCTCTCGCCGACTGCCGCAAGGGGCTCGCGATGTTCGATTCGGTGGGCGTACCCGTGGTGGGCGTGGTCGAGAACATGAGTTACTTCATTTGCGACCAGTGCGGCAAGCACCACAACATCTTCCGCGAAGGCGGCGGCGAACGCATCGCGAAGAGCTGGGGCGTGCCCTTGATTGCGAAGGTGCCGCTGGAACCTGCGGTGGCGGGCTGTGGTGACGAAGGAACCCCTGCGGTGCTCCGCTACCCGAACTCCGAATCGGCGAAGGCGTTCATGCAGGCGGCCGATGCCACGGTGCGCACGCTCTCGATGTTTGCATCCGAAGGTGATGGTGTGCTCAAGAGCTTCAACTACGAGTTTGAACAACTTCCGGTGGAGGACGCATGATTCAGCCCAAGAAGATTTTCAGGACGAAGGACGGGAAACTCGGCTTTGAATGGAGCGATGGGACTCGCGGTACATGTGGCATTCGCGAACTTCGCCTCGCATGTCCCTGTGCGTTGTGCGTCGATGAGCATACGGGAGAGAAACTTTTGGACGATTCCACAATTCCTGCGGACATAAAACTTACAAGGATTCAATCCATCGGTCGGTATGCAGCGGGACTCTCCTTTAGCGATGGTCACAATTCGGGAATTTACCCTTACGATAAACTGTTCAATTTGACGAAACGGGAGTAAAAAACCATATTTGTTTGACCGATGGTTTTTTTCCTGAGGGATTGATAGGTGTGTGTCTATGAGTGATTTTAACGAAGCGCTATACTTCCGGGATTTGAATAGGTATCCTACGCTGACTCCGCAGGAGGAATCGGCGTTGTTGAAGATCATCAAGACTGGAGAGACGGAAGAGATTCGCAAGTCCGCACTGCAGCGCCTTATCCGAGGCAATTTGCGTTTTGTGGTCAGCGTTGCGCGCAAGTACCAGGGCCGTGGCCTTTCCCTTTTGGATTTGATTAACGAAGGTAACCTTGGTCTTTTCAAGGCTGCCAAACGTTTTGATATGGACAAGGATGTCAAGTTCATCAGCTACGCCGTGTGGTGGATCCGTCAGTCCATCCAGAAGGCGTTGTTCGAACAGGTGGGCGCGGTCCGCATTCCGCCGAACAAGCTTGCCCTCGTGAACCGCTTCAAGCGCGCTTTGATGCAGAACGGCGGTGACTACGAAAAGACCATCGCGATGGAAGAATTTGCCCCGTACGAGAGGGATATCGTCGAGGTCATGGAAAAAATCGTCGACATTTCCTTGGACGCCCCGATCGGCGACGATGCCGGTGGTGGATCCAGCAGTGCGGATTCGGTGAGCACCCTCATGGACGTGCTCGGTTCCGACGGCAACCAGGACGAGGACCTCGAGCGCGACGAGCGCCGCAAGCTCATCCAGGAGACGCTGTCGTCCTTGCCGCAGCGCGAAGAAGAAATCCTCCGCATGTTCTACGGCCTGGATACCATTGAGGACACGACTCTCAAGGATATCGGTGAAGACCTGAAACTCAGCCGCGAACGCGTGCGGCAAATCAAGAACAAGACCCTCCGCAAATTGCAGAAGAGCAAAGAGCATAAAGAAAAACTCGTGGACTTCCTGGAGCTGTAATGTCTACTCCGTCGGCATCTGCCCGAAAGGCTGCCTACTTATTTTTGGTTCTGTGTGTTGGCGCGGCAATCGCGTTTGTTGGCTATTACTTTTTCGACATGTACGGCCCGTCCAAGGTCACGGTCGAGGGGGTCCCCTTCGGGCTTCCCGCCGGTTCGTCCTTGATGCTGGGTGATACCCCGGATTTCCAGAAGGGCGTGTCTTCGCTCCCCGTCCAGACGCAGGCCGAACTGCGCCGGGCTACCGAACTTTCCCGTTCCGGTTCGCTGAAAGCCGCCTACGACATCTACGAGGCTATCGTGATGTTGTTCCCCGACTGCATACCGGCGGTGTGGGGCGAGGCCAATACTTTATTTGAAATGGACACCCTAACGGATGCCCAGCAGAGCCGCATGAACATGCTGGTCGCAAAAATCCAGGCGAATTTCCCCGGCTCGGGCGTGGCGGCCTATATGGATAGCCGCAAGGCCTACTCCGTTGGCAATACCAATGCTTCGCTGGAACTGGCCCGTATCGCTTGCGACAAGGCCCCGGCCTTGTACGAGGCTCGCCTTTGGTATGCCAAGTTGCTTGCCGAACATTCCCGTGTAAACGAGGCGTTCGCCGAGGCCCACACCGCCGTGAGCCTTTCGTTCGGCAAATCTTCCGAAGCCTTTGAGCTGCTTGCAAGCATGTACCATTCCCAGGGCATTTTGGACAGTTGCGCTTTGCTTGTGGACTATGCGCTATCGCAGTACCCGGTGAACGTCCGCCTGCTTTTGCTGAAAGGTTATTTGGAAGAATACAAGGGTCACTTCGATTCTGCCGAGAAGATTTACCAACGCATTCTGGCCATCCGTCCGGATTTCAACCCGGCGCGGCTTGCCGCGGCGACCATCGGCGAAAAGCAGTCGCCTGTGGGCGGCATGGGTACCCAGTTGACCCCGCGTGACAGGGCCAAGGTCGCCTGCGACATTCTGGAACCTCTGGTGGAACGTTATCCCGAAAACCTCCCGCTGCGCGAGGCCCTTGGCCTTGCCTACCTCAACGGTCGCGATTTTGATTTGGCTCGCAACCAGTTCCAGGAAATCATGGCTCGCGATCCGGAATACCCCGATATCGCCCAGCGCATCCAAGAAACCAAGGTCAAGAAGCCGGTGGTGGTCGAGACGAACAACGCCGGGCTCGCCAGTGATTTGAACCGCGCCGTCGACAGCCTCCGCCAGTCGATGGAACCCGCGACAACGCACGACTTCTCCACGATGCTCGGACATTACCTTGTTCGTTATGGCGTGACTCCGCGCGAGTTCTTCAAGAAGTATTCCATCTCCAACTTCCGTCCCGTTGCAGACAACGTTTGGCAGGAGTCTTTCTATATCGCGCCGTACATGCATCGTTATACAGTCGTATTC
Source organism: Fibrobacter sp. (assembly GCA_017412605.1). Classification (GTDB taxonomy): domain Bacteria; phylum Fibrobacterota; class Fibrobacteria; order Fibrobacterales; family Fibrobacteraceae; genus Fibrobacter. The sequence goes on from JAFPWY010000011.1 coordinate 39,543, forward strand.
GATTCCAAGAAGCAGTTCCGCGAGGTTCACGTGGTGGTGTACGATTCCTCGTCGGCATCGAACCACTTGGGCGTTGCTCCAGAAGTCTACACGCGCCTGCTCAAGCAGAATTCCCGCATTTCGGGCATCGGCAACAGCACCGGCGAAACAGATTGCGGCGACGGAGTTGTCATGGATGCCGCCGTGTGGGAAACTCAGGACAACTTCGAAATCCTGGCCCGCTTCATCGGCAAGCCTGCCGAAGTCCGCATGGTCCGCTTTGACAAGAGCGCTCTCCCACCGGGCATCAAGCTCTGCGACTACGTCAAGTACCTGAACCAGTATTAGGCTCGGGGGCCCGTAAGCGGGGCTATTCTTCTTCTACTGGGTATGTTTTCGTTACTGGACTGATATACTCGGCTTTCATGCAGCGGATCGGTCGAGGCGTGGTTCTTTCGTCGTCTATGATTTTGAAAGACAGTTCCCTTTCGTTATATGCAGGTCCGTCTGGAACATTGAGGATTTCGCTGAAGCTTGCGACGTTATGATGGTAGCCGGTGCTGCTCCTGAGTTCCACGATGTCGTCGGTGCTCCAATAGGTAGCATAATGATGATAATACGCCGGTTCCCCTCCGACTTGTCTCGAGCAGATTGTCTCTACTATTTTCCCGTATTCGCCACTTTGCCTCATGCTGCTTTCGCAGGCCGCGTCCTTTTCGGTTCGGATGCTTGATTTGACCGTATCGCCTTGGTCGAGTACAAGGGATAATCCGTATGAATCGCGCCCTGGGGTTGTTTGCGGATTGCCTGCTTCAAACAGGCTTCCGAGATTTTCTGTCGGATTCGGTGCGTTTGCAATGTACTCCCATTCTTTCCTCTTGGGAATGTGCCAGCCGTCCGGGCATATGCCGACTGAATCGGCGTCTATGGCATTGGTCCAAAACAGGGTGTCGTTTTCTAGCGGGATGTCCAGGGCTTCGGACCAGGTATAGCGACTCTTTCCACCATATCTCAGGTCTTCGGCCATCCAGAGATGGTCTCGGACTATGACTGCGCGGTATTTGTTCCCGTCGCGCTCATCTGTAAAGGTGGTAAACCACCTGTGCTTTGACGCATCGCATTCAAAGGTGTACCCGCTGATGTCCCCTTTTTCCCCGTCTGTTTCGCAATAGCCCAGCTCGTCTTCGATGGGGGTGAAGAGCCTCCAGTATTCATATTCGCAGACGAATGATTGATATTGGTAGGATTTCGGAATATCCCATACGACTTTCCTAGTGTAGGTTGTCCAGCTTCTTTCTGCGTTGCATATTCCGATGGCGCTATCCGGCATAATCATTTCTCGCCATGTGGGATTATAGCAGGTGTATTTTTTGCTGTTCAGGGAAACAATCTGGCCGTTTTTCTCCGCATTGCATTCGGAGTATACGTCTTCCACTTTGGAGGGTCTCCATGTGTCTGAATAGCAGGTGAACGTGGAATCAAGATAAGTTGTGATTGTCTTGCTGCCGTTGTTGGCGCATGGGGGCAGGGCGTCTTTCGATGTCCCGTGATACCATTGACATTCGTTGAGCCGATAATCGGGGCGCCTGCACTTGCAGACGAACGCGGTATCGTTGTATATTCCCTTGTTGATTTCGATGACGTCCCCGTTGTTCTCGTAGTCGGAGTTGCTCTCGTTGCATTCCCCATATTCGTGGTTGAGGTACTGTTGTGTGGTGGCGCGGTCCCAGTCCCTTCTTTCCGTGCAGATGTAGTAAACGCTGTCAAGCATATTTAATTCGCCTTTCCGGGCATCGTCGCATTGGCCAAAGGCGCCGAAAGCCGAATTGATGTCGCTAATGCAGCGTACGAACAGATACGAGACTTCCTTTTGGTACCCAATAAGATCTATACCGACATTGTTTTTATCGAAATAGAAGGCCATCCATTCAACATCATTTTTCGTTACAGAATCGGAACTTGTCCAGAAATATATGGATATGTCTTCATATTCTCCAAAAGACTCTCCGTTGTAACCTCTGCCTCCAGGCTGGACATTGAATCCGTAGACATCCCCGCCGTTTCCATCGCTTATCCATCCGGTCTTGGATTTGAGGGCCCAGGCCTCGTCGTAATTGAAGTTTTTACTGACAGATTTGATCAGTTCGCGCCATTCCGCTACCGAGGGCAGGTGCCATCCGTCGGGGCACGCCTTCTTCGCTTCTTTTAATAGGTAAGCGGTCCCGTAAGGCCTCTGGACCGTGGAATCTAGGCCCTTGGAATAATCCAGGTTTTCTGCCATCCAGGTATGGCCATCGATGGTGACTGTCGAGTATGTCTTCCCGTCGCGTCGGTCCTTGAACGAGCCCTTCGACACTTCGACGGTAATGTCGTTTTTGCCCTTGTTTGTGCCGGACTTGTCTTTTGAACCGTTTTTGCTGTCTTTGCCGCTGTCCGTGTCGCTGATTTTTTCTTCGTCTTGGGATTCGGTGTCGGTGCCGCTTCCGGAGCATCCGTTAAAGTGGCATAGGGAAAGCGCGAACATCAGGATTGCGAGAATTCTTGTAAGACAGGGCCTTGTATACATGATTAAAAAATAAAAAAAGTCGATGTTTCTAACACGGATGTATTCAACGCCATGCGATACCGATGAAGATATTCGATATTGAATAACTTAGGGGCCTCCGGCCCCTTTTTCGTTTCTTTTTCGCCTTACTTTTTTGTATCTTTGCGCTATGCATTTTTGTCGCTACATTGCGCTCGCTTTTATTGTCCTCCTGTTCGAGGGCTGTACCTGCTGCGCGTACTTGAACCACATGTTCAATGCGGAGCGTCTTTACGACGAGGCGACGGAGATGCGCACGGCCCGTCTGGACAGTGTCCCGGACGAGACTGCCTCTAAGCCCGGCAACGAGGAGCGCGCCAAGTACGACAAGATTATAGAGAAGGGCTCCCGTGTCCTCGAACGTTTCCCCAAGAACAAGAAGCGTACCGCCGAGGCCGTGTTCCTTATCGGTGAATCCTTCAGGCACAAGGGCGAGTTCGACAAGGCTATCGTCAAGTACGACGAGTACGAGCGCTACTTTGCCGATTACGACTCCATGCGTGCGGTCGAATACCAGAGGGCCTACTGCCTTTACCGCACCCAGGAATACAACCTGAGCCGCTTCGCGCTGGAACCGGTTGTCGCCTCCAAGAACCATCCCTACTATTTCCAGGGCTTGAACCTGATGTCGCTCCTGGATGAGCAGTCCGAGTCCCCGGACCAGGCCATCGATGCGCTCGAGGCGCTGCTTGCCGATACGGCGGGTACCCCCTTCATGCGCGGCAAGGCGCACTTCCGCTTGGCTGGGCTTTATTTCGGCAAGGAAAACTGGGACAAGGCCCGCGAACATTACCGGGCCAAGGAAATCGAGAACCTGAACGTACGCGAGAAGCAGATTGCTGCCGAAAATGCCGCGGAGTGCCTCGTCAACAAGCAGGAATATTTGGCCGCCGCCGACGAATACAAGGCGCTCTACAAAGAAGAAGAATACGAGAAAAAGAGGCCGGACTATCTGGTCCGCATAGGCGAAATCCTGCTATTGGCCAAGCGCTATCCCGATGCGATTATCGTGCTGAACAAGGTGAACAACGAATATGTGCGCTCCGTCCATGCCGCAAGGAGCTATTTCGCCCTGGGTGATTACGAGCAGTCCATCACGCTGGACTATGCGCATGCGATGGTCTATTACGATAGCAGCTATATCTCCTATTCTGCGTCGGAATGGGCTCGCAAGAGCCGTGAGCGTCGCGACGCCCTGAAGCGCCTCATTGCGATGCGCCAGCAGAATGACGACGACCTTAAGAAGGATTCCATTCCCAACGTGAAGAATTTCTTCAATGCGGAATTCCAGATTGCGGAACTCTTCCTCTTCAAGCTTTCCGAGGTGGACAGCGCCGTCAAGCGCCTGAACAGCGTTATCGAAGGGGATGAGGATTCCCTGAAGGTCATGCGCGCCACGTATGCGAGGGCCTTCATTTACGATGAATTCAAGCATGACCCGGACTCGGCGGAAATCCTCTATAAGCAGATTATCGAGAAGTACCCGAATACGGATTATGCGAAGCAGGCGCAGGTGAACCTTGGTATGCGCGTCACGATGCAGACCGACGAGGACAAGGCGAAGGAACGCTACCTGCAGGCCGAAAGCCTTTGGACCGCGGCGACGGAGATGCCTGTAGACCAGATGGAACGTGTGGATTCCGCCTATCTTGCCGCATTTACCGCATTCGACAGCCTTTATCAGGAATACCCGCAAACGCAGTCCGGTATCCAGGCGCTGTACATGAAGGCCGTGTATTTCTCGATGACGCCGGACCGTAAGGATAGCGCTGCGGCCATCTACAGGCAGTTGCGCAAGGATCATGGTTCTACGCCGTGGGGCAAGGAAGCCGCCAAGATTTTAAATACGCGCCTGTCGCTGTCCGATGACGACATTAAGCGCCTCCGCCGCAGGGTGGAGCAGTCTGTTGAACATATTGATAAACTCTCCAAGCAGTACTACGAGTCCTTGAGCAAGAAGCCCGAAGAAAAGAAGGCCGAAGTCAAGAGCCAGGAAGACGAGGTGCTCGAGAATACGTACAATAGTATGTACGACTTCGAGTAGGTTGGATTCGCGATGCAGAGGAATACGTTCCAGAAAGAGGGGGTGGCTCCGCGCAGGTGGACCTGCATCACGTTGCTCGTGTGTTTCCTTGCATCTGCTTTTGTGTTCCCGGGATGTGCAGGGAGTGCAAGCATCGCCTCGCGTCCGGGCTATGACAGGGGGTATTCTTCCTCCAAGCACCCGACATCCAAGAAAAAGGCTCCCGTGGGGACAAAGATTACCGGGAGCGCGAGCTATTATGGCAAGGGCTTTGACGGCAAGAAGACCGCAAGCGGAGAAATCTTCAACCAGAACGCCTATACCTGTGCGCACAAGTCGCTCCCGTTCGGGACAAAACTTAGGGTTACGCGCAAGAGCAACGGCAAGAGCGTCGTCGTGCGCGTGAACGACCGCGGCCCCTACGCCGGGAAGCGCATCCTCGACTTGAGTACGGCCGCCGGCAAGGAACTCGGGCTAGACAAGTCCGGCCACGCCGAGGTCGAGGCCGAAGTCATCGAATAAAAAATTTTTCGGGAAAAGCCGGATTGTCACTTTTTGACATTCCGGCGTATTTATATTTGGTGTTCAGAAGAGCACTTGCTTTTTGTGCTTGAAAAACAGCCCTCAAAAGGAACGTATGGAAAAGGAAGGTAAAAAAATGAAGAAAAGAACGAAGGAAACTCCTTTTGGAAATTCTGGCAGCGCAATTATGGCTCCGGTCGAGCCCAGCCTCTGGAATACGGGTTTTTCGGCATTCAAGCGGCGTATTGGCGAACAGCTGCAGCTGTGCGGTTTTTCGGACGGGGTTGTCGATGACGATACACTGCTGCCCTTTTACCGCATGGGCGAAAGCGAGACGTATGTGCTCGGGGCCCTCGGCTGTCCTGTCGGGATGTAGGGCCTGCCGCTGTTTCCCTATTTAGCCCTGTAGCTTACGAAGCGGACATTGCCGCAGTAGTCCTTGTGGATTCCCTCGAATTTGAGCCAGGGGTAGTTCCCGGCTTCGGCTTTTAGAAGTTCGGCCTGTTCCGAACCGATTTCGAGGAGAATGGGGGCGCCTGCGGAAAGCTTGTTTTCGGTCTGCTGGAGCAGTTTGCGCACGAGGTCCAGTCCGTCGGGGCCGCCGTAGAGGGCGAGTTCCGGGTCGTACTTGTCGACTTCGGGCTGGAGCTTGCCCTTTTCCCCGTCGGGGATGTAGGGGAGGTTCGCGATAAGGCAATCAATTTTTGCCGCAGCGTCGCCTGCGGCCGTTGCCACGGCATCGCCAGTCACCGCATCCAGCAGGTCGCCCTGCGCAAATTGCAGGGCCTCGGCTCCGTCGAGCCCGTTGGCTTGCGCGTTCTCGCGGGCAAGCGAAAGGGCGTTGTCCGAGATGTCCGTTGCGAGGACTTTCGCTCCGGCGATTTCCTTCGCGCAGGCGATGGAAATCGCGGCTGTTCCCGTGCCCACTTCGACGATGAACGGTGCTTCAGCGCCCTTCAGGCGCTCGATCGCCATGTCCACAATGGACTCGGTTTCTGGGCGCGGGATCAGCGCCCGCGGGTCGCACTTGATGATGTGCCCGCGGAAGCTCGTGTCGCCCACGATGTGTTGCAGCGGTTCGCGGTTCGCACGGCGTGCGACCAGCGGCCGGAGCGTGTCGAGTTCGGCTGCCGTCAGGGGTTTCTCGAAATTCAGGTACAGGTCCATGCGGCTTTTCATGCCGAGACCGTGACTGATGATGTATTCCGCGTCCAGGCGCGCGTCGGGAACGCCCTTGCGTTCGAAGAAGGCCTTGGTACGGTTCAGAATTTCAAGTACGGTCATCTGCGGCATTAGGTACCCTAAGCGTTAAACTTTCCGAGCTTTTCCTGGGCGTTTGCCATCTGGAGCCCGTTGATGATTTCGTCAAGGTCGCCAGTAATCACCTTGTCCAGGTTGTACAAGGTAAGGCCGATGCGGTGGTCGGTCACGCGGTTCTGCGGGAAGTTGTAGGTGCGGATTTTCGCGCTGCGGTCGCCGGTACCCACCAGCGCCTTGCGGCTTGCGGCCTCTTCCTTTTCCTTCTTCGCGATGACCGCGTCCAAAATCTTGGAACGCAGCATTTCCATGGCGTGCAATCTGTTCTGCAGCTGGCTGCGCTCGGTCTGGCAGCTCACCACCACGCCTGTCGGGATATGGGTGAGTCGCACGGCGGAGTCCGTCTTGTTGATGTACTGTCCGCCCGCGCCCGAGGAACGGTAGGTGTCCATGTGGATGTCGGCTTCGCGGATCTCCACGTCGACTTCCTCGGCTTCGGGGAGGATGGCGACCGTCGCCGCCGACGTGTGTACGCGTCCCTGCGCTTCGGTCTCGGGCACGCGCTGTACGCGGTGTACGCCGCTTTCGAACTTGAGCGTGCCGTACACGCTGTCGCCCTCGATGAACACGCGGATTTCCTTGTATCCGCCCACGGTGCCTTCGCTTGCATCCTGCACGGTCATCTTCCAGCCCATGCGGCTGCAGTAGCCCTGGTACATGCGGAATAGGTCGCCCGCGAACAGGGCCGATTCGTCGCCGCCGGTACCGCCGCGGATTTCGAGCGTGGCGTTGCGGTAGTCCCACGGGTCCTTCGGGACCATCAAAATCTGCAGTTCGTCGGTCAGTTCGGGGAGAGCCTTTTCGATTGTCGCAAGTTCTGCTTTTGCCATCGCGACCATCTCGGGATCGGAATCCCCGAGCGCCATTTTCCATTCTTCCTGGTCGTTAAGCATCTGCAGGTATTCCTTGGCCTTCAAAACGGCTTTTTCGATACCCTTGTACTGCTTGTGAATCTTGTTGTAACGGGCCTGGTCGGCCAAAACATCGGGATTCCCGAGCTCCGATTCCAGTTCTTCGTACTTTTCAATGAGTTTGCGCGCTTTGTCTTTCATCAGGCTAAATTTAGAATATTCTCGGTTTATTGCCTACTTAGATGTCGGTTTCTTGGGAAAATGCCAATGTTAATTTTGTTTTTACATTGTAAAGTGTTGTATATCATACATTTTTGCCTTTGAAGCGATATAAAAATTTTTTTGAAATCAGTTCTTGAGAAAATGATATATATTTAGCCTTTAGAGAATGAAAAAACTTTTTTATAGAGGTTTACTATGAAAAAACTCATTGGTTTGCTGGCTTGCGGCTCTCTCTGCATGTTTGCCGCTTGCTCCTCTGGCGATGACGACAACTCTATTACTCCGATTGCTAATAATTCGACGAGTAATAATAATGGCACGCCGACAAAAGAGTCCTGCGAGGCTATGGGAATGGCTCTGAACTTTGACCAGGCTTCGGGCCAGCTTTACTGTGGTCCGGCAACGCAGTCTTCTCCTGACATGCAGACGGGCTTGTCCAGTTCCTCTTTCGATCCGTATGGAACTTCCCAGACCCCGACGACTCAGCCGGGCATTACTCCGGTGGCGCAGTCTTCTTCTTCTGTACTTAACATTGTCCCGTCGACGACCGTGAGCAGCAGCTCCGCGCCTGCCGCGACGACTACTACGCCGACGACTACTACGCCGACCACGACGACGCCGACGACTACTACGCCGACGACCACGACGCCTGCTGACGAAGATGATGGCTTGTTCAAGCTCGGTCTGTGGGACGGCTCTAAGGGCACGAACCAGGTCCCGACCGGCAACAAGGACGGTGGCTACTGGTACTCCTATACCGATAGTGGCAACAAGGGTGCCTCTACGCTCGAATGGGATGCTACGGCTGTGCCTGGCTCTACCTACAGCGACGATGATCTTTCCCCGATCATTACTGAATGCGGTGGCCTTTGTGGCAAGTTCGACCTGGTTGCCGGCGCCAACGAAGACTGCGCTCCCTATGTAGCGGTTGCCTTCAACTATGGCAAGACCGACAAGACTGCGGCCGATGCTACCAGCAGCAAGGGTATTTGCGTCACTTACAAGTCCACCATGGCTATCGAAGTCGACATGGGCCTCGGTTCCAAGGACGGTACCTACGGTTATAACCTCCCGGCTATTGTCTTGCCGAAGAGCTCCACTTTGACCACCGTAGATGCCAAGTGGAGTGAATTCCAGCAGCAGTGGGAAGGTGCGAAGGATCTCACGGGTCCGGAAGCTGCAGAAATGCTCGCTGCCATCAAGTTCCAGATCAAGGGCTCTGCCGTCGGTGAAGACGAAGGCACAGGCACCTTCCTGATCACACAGGTCGGTGGCTGGGGCCAGTGCAAATAAGCCTTAGTCAAGGATAAATAATTGTAAAAAGGACACCTTTGGGGGTGTCTTTTTTATAAAGATTTATATATTTACTCATCATTCAAAAAAAAACACTTTTGAGGTTCTTATGAAAAAACTTATTGGTTTGCTGGCGACAAGTTCTCTGGTTATGCTTGCTGCTTGCTCTGACGATGAAAGCAGCTCTCCCGCCGCTCCGGTGGATAGCGGAAGCAGCACTCTGGTGACTCCGGAACTCTGCCAGTCCATGAGCATGGTATTCTATACCGACCCGACCACGGGCGTGTCTGCCTGCATTTCGCCGGTGCAGTCCTCCAGCGATATGAATGGGACTTTGGGTCAGAGCTCTTCTTCGCTTGATGCCCTTCCGGCCCTCTCTTCCTCTTCTGATGCCGCACCGGTGGCTGCTTCCAGCAGCTCGCTTGCTCCGGCTCCGGCTTCTTCTTCTCCGGCTCCGACTTCCTCCGCTCCGGCAGCCGACGACACTCCGGCTGATGATGGCTTGTTCAAGATAGGTCTGTGGGATGGCTCTAAGGGCACAAACCAGGTCCCGACCGGCAACAAGGACGGTGGCTACTGGTACTCCTATACCGATAAGGGTAACAAGGGTGCTTCTACGCTCGAATGGAGTGCTACCGCTGCGGTTGGCTCTACCTATAGCGACGACGACCTTTCCCCGATCATTGCTGAATGCGGCGGCCTCTGTGGCAAGTTCAACCTGGTTGCCGGCAGCAACGAAGACTGCGCTCCCTATGTAGCGGTTGCCTTCAACTACGGCAAGACCGACAAGACTGCAGCCGATGCTACCAGCAGCAAGGGCATTTGCGTCACTTACAAGTCCACCATGGCTATCGAAGTCGACATGGGCCTCGGTTCCAAGGATGAATCCTACGGCTACAACCTCCCTGCCTATGTCCTGGATCCCGCAACAAGCTTGAAGACTGTTGATATCGCTTGGAGCGAATTCAAGCAGCAGTGGGACGGTGCGAAGGCTCTCTCCGGTCCGGAAGCTGCCGCAATGCTCGCTGCCATCAAGTTCCAGGTCAAGGGCTCTGCCGTCGGTGAAGATGATGGCGAAGGCACCTTCCTGATTACGAAGGTCGGTGCTCCTGGCCAGTGCGGTGAATAAGTTCCTGCAGCGAATATAATGGAATGGCGTCCTTTGGGGCGCCGTTTCTTTTTATACTATGTTTGTTCTGTCGGTAACTAACCCGGCCTAGAAATATGATCGTTGAACCGATTGGTTTTTTTTACGGCGATGCCGTCTACAAGTACGACGCTCCGAGGCAGGGGCATCTGTTTGCGGGGCATCCCGGGCGTATCGAACTTGCGCGCGGCAAGAATTTCGAGACGGCACTCCGCGACCTCGAGGGGTTTGAAAGGCTCTGGGTGATTTTCCAGTTCCACGAGAATGAGGGCTGGAGGCCCACGACGCGCCCGCCGGTCCCCGCCGAGGGGCGTGATCGCGTGGGAACGTTTGCGAGCAGGAGCCCCTACCGGCCAAACCCGATAGGACTCAGCTGTGTGCGCCTTTTGCGCGTGGAAGGGCTCGTGCTGTATGTCGACGAGGCCGACCTGCTCAATGGCACTCCTGTACTCGACATCAAACCCTATATCCCGATGGCAGATGCATTCCCTGACGCGAAGGCGGGATGGGTCGACGAGCAGGTGGGCGACCTGTGGACGGTCGGTGCATCTGAGGAGTTTGCCACGCAAAACCGCTGGATCGCGGAGCGTAGTGACTTCGACCTGTTCAGCTTTGCGCAGGTTCAGCTTTCTCGCGGAAATTTCTCGAAGGACGTTTTCGACAGTTCTCGCCGCCGCCTGACCATTGACGAAAACACCCGCACGGGTGTGCTCGCTTACCGCACGTTCCGCATCCATTTCAACTATGACGAATCCGCCCGGAGCGTACTTTTGCAGCGCATCACGAGCGGCTACACTGCCGAAGATTTAAAAGAAGGTGCCGAAGACAAGTACGGCGACAAACAACTTCATAGGGAATTTGTTAGAAGGCAGTAGAAGTCCCTAGCTTGAACTTCAGATACCCCGCCATTTGCAGCGGATGGTTAAAACTGCCGTCGGCCATTTTCTTTTGCAATTCCTCGTCACTCATTTCGCAGGACTCGATATCTTCGGTGCTGTCGAAGTGCGTGTCTCCGCCCTTGACGACGCCGTCGACAAAGACAACGTGGAATACGCCGCGATGCCTGTCCGGATTCACCGGATAAGCCCCAAGGTAGACCACTCCGTTCTTTTCCAATCCTTCGAACTTCGTTCCTTGCGCCTCGAACCTCGCGCCTCGAGCCTCTACCCCGTACCCGCATTCTTCCTGCAATTCTCTCAGTGCGGCCTGTTCGGGTGTTTCTCCTTTGTCTATAATCCCGGCAGGGAATTCCAGCGCAATCTTTCCGGAACCATGGCGGTACTGCTCTGTCATGACCCATTTGCCTTCGGCTGTGCGGGCAAGAATTAGCACCCAGTCGGGCTGCCATAGCGTATAGAAATCGTCGATAATCTTCCCGTTAGGGAGTTCGCATTTTTCCTTCGCGACCTTGAGCCAGGGTGCGTTTACCAGGTATTCCGAGTCAAGTAGTTTCCAGGGTTTCATAGAGGAGAATGTAGTAAATAAGGGACTAGAATCTAGGGATTAGTGGCTAGGGAGTGATGACTTTGAGATTGTCCGCTATTTGTATTACGCAACTCGGCCCTAGAAACGTGAGCGTGGTCAAATCATGGCGAGTCCAAGGTGCCGAAATTTTCAAATAAATTGGCTGTAATTTTTTTGAAGGTGACCCCAAACACATAGTTCGGGGAACTTAGGCTGGGTGTGGACATTTTTCAGGAAATAAGAGTATTTTATTCGTTATGAGCGTGTTTGTTTTTTATGCAGAAGTCAGTGTCGGGTGCGCGTGCATCCTGATGCTTCTTTTGTATAGTATAAACAGGCTCCCGACTCCGCAACTGAAGTTCATGTTGTTCCACCGGCTGGTGCTTTGCCATATTGCCTATTTTGTGAGCGATGCTTGTTGGGCCTTGGTGAACGACAATGTCATTCCGAAAAACACATTCACGGTTTTGGCTGTGAATTACTCCAATGCGATTATTGCGGCAATCCTATTTTACAGCTGCTTTATTTATGCAGAAATGAGTACGCGGCCCGAAATGACTCGTATACAGATCCGCAAACTTCAGGCAAAGTTGCGAATCCCGATTTTCGTGGAAATGGCGCTGCTGTTCGTCTCGTTTTTGACAATGCCCGGATTCTGGCTTGACGAGAATCTGGAACCATGCGATCTCTACTACTTCATCCTTTCATTCATCCCGTTTGTGTATATCATGACGGTGACGTTCCGTTGCATTGCACGCGGGCTTAGACCGGAAAATCGTTCGCACTTGAGAAAGTTTCTGGTTGTGGCCAGCTACACGCCGGGTTGTATTGTGGCGGCTGGTGCGCAGATCTTCTTCTCGATGACAACCCCGATTTTCTGCTTCTGGTGCACGATGATTATCTTGTTTGTGTATTTGAGCTCGCAGAACATGTTGATTTCGACGGACCCGCTGACTTCGCTCAACAACCGTAACCAGCTGCGGCGTTATCTGTACTTGCAGCGTGATCCGAAGAGTTCCTATGTGATTATGGTGGATGTGGACCACTTCAAACAGATTAACGACACCTATGGGCATGTTGAGGGCGACCGGGCTCTCGTGCTTGTCTCGCAGGCGCTCAAGAAAGCGTGCAGCCGCCTGAAAATTTCGATATTCCTGTGTCGTTACGGTGGTGACGAGTTCATGCTGATTGCTCGGACAAAGAAGCCCGAAGATGTGATCAAGCTGATTCGCGAATGCCTGGATGAAGAAATCATGAACCGGAAAGGTTCGCAGACTTATAAGATCGAAGTGAGCATGGGCTATGCCCGTTGGAGTGGTCGCGTGGCAAGCTTTAAAGATAGTGTCGCCGCTGCGGACCAGAAAATGTACGAAGACAAGCGCTCTGCTGTCCAGCCCCTAGAGCCCAGCTTTCAGCCTCTAGCCTCTAGATCCTAGCCCAACCTCTAGTCTCTAGATTCTAGCCCAGCCTCTAGCCTCTAGATCCTAGCCTCTAGATCCTAGCCTCTAGATCCTAGTCTCTAGATCCTAACCCCTATCCCTCTAATTTATTCTTCAGATAGTGCCTTGCGGTCCACGTGAAGTACAGAATGTCGGCGATGATGAGTGCTACGCCGCAGGTGAAAAAGACTTGCTTGTGCATGCCGAAGTGCGCCGCCATCGCGCCTCCCACCAAAATTCCCGCACCGATGCCGATATCCCACCCGCTCAGGTAGGTGCTGTTTGCTGTGCCGCGCTGGTCATGCCGGGCGAGGTTCACGCACATGGTCTGGTAACCGGGGAAAATGAGCCCGAGGCTTGTCCCGATGAGGAATGCCGATACAAAGAACATAACGGGCGTGTGGCAGAAGGTCAGGATAAAGTAGGCGGCTACGTTCAGCGTCATGCCGGTGCCGACGAGATGGATCAGGTAACCTTTGTCGATAAGGCGCCCGGTCATGATGCGGTTGAGAATCAGTCCTGCGGCAATCAGTGCATAGAACCAGCCCGATCCCCCGATGCCGAGTTCCTTGGCGTAAAGCGCAATGTAGTTCGTGACGGGACCATAGGCGAAGCCAACGAAGATGAAGTTGATGAACTGCGGGACGGCTCGCGTGAGGAAGAACCGGTCAAGCGAAAGAGGCGCATGCGGCTTCTTTTCCTTGGGTGCGATTTTCAAGGTCTGCACCAGGATGAGCCCGATGATGCACAGGATAATCGAAATCACGAAAACGATGGTGTCGCCGAAGGCTTCGTACAGGAACATGCCTGTCATGGGGCCGGTGGCGAACGCAAGATTCACGCTGATGCCGAAATAACCAATCCCTTCACCGCGGCGGCTTGCGGGCAACGAGTCGATGGCGACCGTGTTGCTTGCCGTGGTGGAAATCCCGAAGAAGAGCCCGTGCGCAAAGCGGACTACGGCAAGGATGGCGATGATGCTTACCGCCTTGTATCCGACAAAGCATGCGGTAAATGCGAAGAACGTCCAGAAGTATAGAGGCTTGCGGCTGAGCGTGTCGACCAGGAATCCGGCGAAGGGCCTGCATGCGAGCGCTCCGATGGTGTAGAGCGAGATGATGATGCCTGCTGTTGCATTGTCTGTCTGGAATTTTTCGATGATGTAGAGCGGGAGAATCGGCAACAGCTGGTAAAAACTGAAGAACAGTAAAAAGTTTGCTGCAGCGACTTTTACGAAGGTCGCTGTCCAAAGTTTTGGAAGTTGCGTATTCTCAGAATATGTCGAGTTCTCCATCTTATACCTACAATTAACAAACAAAAATTAACAATTAACGTGCGTCCATAAATGGTGAGAAAAAATAATGGGTGGTCAAAAACTCAAATCACGTTTTTTCGACATTCATTTTTTTCGCAGGGCTTTTTTATTTATATTGTGTTTTATGAAGTTTCCCTCAAAGTTTGTTCTCTTGTGTGTGTTCGCCTTTTTGATGACGTCGTGTTCTGATGATTCTTCGAGCAGTTCTGCATCCACTCAAGACGGAATATTGGGAAATGACCGCATCCCGGGCATGGTGCATGTTCTTGCTAATGGAAAGAGCGTTGTTCTGGGGACGAATGAACCGACTGCAAAAGTGGATGAACGCCCGCAAATGCGTGTCGATTTTACTTATGATTATTCCATTTCCCGTCATGAAGTTCTCTGCAATGATTTTAACGAAGTGATGAAGGATGTTTCCGGACTGCAATTGGAATGTGCTCAGGATTCCATGCCCGCATCCAATGTGACCTTCTTTGACGTGGCGCTTTATGCGAATGCCATGAGCAAAAAGATGGGGCTCGATTCCGCCTATGTTTTTTCGTCGGCGGAATTTGATGCCGGAAACCACTGCATGAACTTGAATGGTTTCTCCTTTAAGCCCGAGGCCGATGGCTTTAGGTTGCCGACCGAAGCTGAATGGGTGTTTGCCGCGGAACAGGTCTGGGATCCGGAAAAGGGCTGGAACTTCCTGAATTCGAATTTTACCTTCCATAAGGTATGCACCTCTGCTGAAGATACCCAGTATCTCTGCGATATGGCTGGAAACATGTTGGAATGGGTAAATGATGGGCGCGTCCTGTATAACGATGGCGCAGTGACGAACTTTGTGGGTGGTGTCGTCAGCAGCAATACTACGGCGGGTGTTGTGAAGGGAGGCAGTTTCCGCAAGGCTCCCAATGAAATGTTTCTGTACAAGAGGGGCGACGATTATCCGATCCTTTATTCGAACAGGGCCGACTATGTTGGCTTCCGCCTTGCGTACGGCTCGATTCCTAATGCAACGTACCTTTCCGAGAATGGCGATGCTTCGTTAACTCCGATAACGGTTCTGGTCAGCGATGCCGAAATCAGGAGCCTTACGGAATCCTACAAAGCCAAGCTTGCTTTTAGAAACGAGGAATCCGGCAACCTGGTTTATGTAAGTTTCTCTTCGAAGGGCGCCAATGTTGTTGAAATCCCGGATACCATCGATGTCTACCACCCGGAAATTTCTCCTGACGGGCAGCGGGTCGCCTTCTGTACGTCTTCGGAGGGGGAATCGGGACGTTCTTCCATTTATGTCCGCGATCTCGACGACTTCAATCACAACTTGGTAAAACTCGATGTTGAGGGCGGCGCTGCCATACCCAGGTGGAGGGTGAAACCCAATGGGGATACGGTAATTGTCTATGTGACATCTCCCTACAATAACGAAGGCGCACAGTTTGAACAGGAAAGCACCTGGGAGGTTCCCTTCGCTAACCGTAAGTTCGGCGTTCCGCAAAAGCTTTTCAACGGGGCGTATCACGGGGGTATATCCGACGACGACCGGCTGGCTGTTTCGGGGTCGACAAGGCTTCGCGCGCGCATCGTATCGGACCAGGCGCTAGGCAATGACGTTATCTGGTACGAGGGGGAACAGGCTTGCAATGCCTCGTTGTCGAAGGATGGTTCCAAGCGCACCTTGTTCCTTGATTTTGGTGGCAATGCCGGCCGTACCTTTGTCGGGACAAATTACAGGGTCCACGAGGAATTGCTGATTGCCGATAGCACCGGAAACTTGGTGCAGGCCGTACCGACCCTTTCGGGATTCCGATTTGATCATAGCGAGTGGGCCGGCGGCGTATTGAAGGATTCCGCCAGCAACCTGGTTGTTGTGTCGCTGACCAATGTTAACGAGGCTCATGAATATATCGCGCTGGTGGACTTGAAGGACAATAGCGTCCATCTCCTTGTCCAGGGCGGCGACCTTTGGCAGCCGTGCCTGTGGGTCCGTCAGGAAAATGCTAGCCACCCGAAGCCTGTTGTCGACAAGGACAGTGCCGGCGCCTATTTCGAGTACGATGCTTCGAATCCGGTGGTGTTCTCGTCCGTGGAACTGGCGATGCACCTAAAGTCGTTCTGGAAATATAGTGGCGAAGTGGAGGCGGTCGCCTTTGGAAGCTCCATGGTATTGGATGCGGTTATCGAAAATGCCATGACGTCTTACTTTACCTTGAACATGGGCGTGTCGTTGAGCGATATCCATCTTGCGGAATACCTGCTGAGACACTATGTCTTGCCGTACGCTCCCAAGATCAAGGTTGTTGTCGTGGAACTTTCCCCGGGACTGCTCTTCAGAAGCTTCGAGGAGAATGCCGGCTGGCTAATCGACCATTCGCCGGGAATGCTGTACGACCAGAATCATCTGACCGAGGAGACGAAGAACGAGATTGCCGATTTCAGCTTGGACCAGGAATATCCAAGGGATTTGTTCTCGCAGCAATATCTCAAGAATACGTTCCTGTTGCCTCCGGGTGGTTGGAACTCGCCCGAAATAGCTGTTGATATTTCGATGATGACTTCGGATTTGCCGAATGTCCAGGCTGGCTTGGAAGCCTTCCGGTCCATCAAGCAATTGACGGACTCCTGCGGCATCGCGCTTGTTGCCGTGATTACTCCGCGTAACCCTGCGTATAAAGATACGGAAGCCTTCGATATTTTTGGGCCCCCAAGGGACGTCGCTCACGAATTGATCCAGACCGTTGCCGACATGGGAATCCTAATCTTTGACGAAAACAAGGATGGCCTGCACGACTATACGGACGAAATGGCGGCCAACTCGTATCACGTGAGTTACCTCGGCGCCATCCAGTTCTCCGAACGTCTGGATTCCTTGCTGAAGACTTTGCCTGTCAAGAATTAATTCTTGGTTTATTTCTTTTCCAGCATCACGATCGTTTCGAGGTGCGGGGTACCGGGGAATAAATCGAGCGGCTGCACTTCGCGGACGCGGTAGCCGTAGCGTTCCCATTCCTTGAGTGAGGCGGGAATCTCGTCGGTGCCGCAGAACACGTGGGCCACGCGGACGGGCTTGCGCATGGCGAGCGCATGAATCACGCCGGGTTCGCAGCCTTTGCGTGGCGGGTCCAGCAGGATTTTTTCCGGTTCATTCGGGATGGGGCGCGGGAGCCTAGTTTGGACAAAGTCCTCGTCGATCTTGCCCGCGACAAAGCGGTAATTTTTCTTGAGGTACTTGGCTGATGCCTTCGCGCTTTCGATGGAGAGCCCTTCCCATTCCACGCCGAGCACGGACTTGGCCGCTTCGCCGAGTGCAAAGCTGAACAGGCCGTAACCGCAGTACAAATCCAGGAAGTGGTCTTCCTTGGTGAGCGAGAGCATGCGGCTTGCTGCCTTGATGAGGTTGTGAATTTGGCTTTCGTTAATCTGGCTGAATCCCGTGACAGGGTACTTGAGGCTGAATTTCCCGAGGTTGAGGCTCAGTTCGCGCGGGCCGTAGAGCTGCTTGAAGTTGAGTCCGTCTGCCGGGCGCTTCGCTTCCAGGTAGTATGCGGATTCGGTGGTGTCCACGTAGGCGTGCGTCGCCGTCACGTGGAGGGGGGAATCCTTCAGCGCGTCCGAAATCAGCTTGAGCTTGCGCACGATGCTCGCGTCAATCTTCTTGATGTTGAAAATGACGATGCGGTACTTGTACGTGCCGCGGATGATAATCCAGTTGAGTGCGTAGGCGAGCGGCTTGTACGCAGGCGAAATCAATTTTTCAAAAAGGAAGTCGTAAATCTTGTTGTGCTCTTCGGGTTCGAGCATCGATTCCTGGCGGTCGAACTGGAGGTTGCCCGGTTCCATGAACACGCGGCGCTTGTTCGTGGTGCGGTAGCCTCGGGAGAGCGGGCTTGCGATTACCTTCTGCGGGTTGCCGGCGAGGCGGTTCACGTCCCAGAATTCTTGGATGGCGAGGTCCTTGACGCGGAGCTCGTCCTTGTAGTCGAGCATGGCGAGCGATTCTCCGTGGGCGGAATCGGCTTCGCGGGTGTAGTTCGGAATCTGGTGGGCGATGGCTTGTTCGAAGAACATGTGAACCTCTTTTTCAGCCCCAAATGTAGAAAAACTGGAGTAAAAAAAGACCCCTCAAAGAGGGGTCTAAGAGCGGCGGACCGGGATCGAACCGGCAACCATTAGCTTGGAAGGCTAAGGCTCTACCATTGAGCTACCGCCGCGAGCATGACCAATTATACAAAAATATGCCCGATTTTAAAGGGGTGCCTTGAAAGCTATTGGAGTTTTTTCGAAAAAATGCTATCTTTTGGCCCACGTTAACCATTTTTCAGAGGTAGCTCAACTTGGCGTTTCAAAATCCCCGCGACCGTCGCATGCCTAACAGGCCGAGCGATGGGACCCGTACCAACGAAGATATTCGTATTTCCCCGATCCGTCTCGTGAAGGAAGATGGCGAAGCTGTCATCATCGAGACCAGCAAGGCTTTGCAGATGGCAAAAGACGCCGGACTGGACCTGGTGGAAGTCTCTCCCAACGCCAAGCCTCCTGTATGCCGAATCATCAACTACGGCAAGTACAAGTTCGAGCAACTGAAAAAGGCGAAGGCAGCCAAGGCAAAGCAGCACGTGGTGAAGCTCAAGGAAATCAAGATGCACCCGAAGACTGCGACCAACGACTACCAGTACCGCATCAAGCAGGCCGGGGAATTCCTGCAAGATGGCATGAAGGTCAAGCTTATTATGCAGTTCCGTGGGCGCGAGATGGCGCACATGGACTACGGCAAGCGCCTCATGGAACAGGCCAAGATCGACCTCGCTCCGTATGGCGATTTGGAAATGGATTCGCGGGTGGAAGGCAATACGATGCTTTCTATCTACGGTCCGAAACGCGGTGCAGGTGCTGCTAAAAAGCAGGACCAGGCACCAAAGCCCGTAACCGAGCCAAAGGCAGCAGGTGAGGCTTCAACTTAATAACCGAAGAGGTAAAAATGCCTAAGATGAAAACACATAGCGGTGCTAAGAAGCGCTTCCGCGTGACGGGTTCCGGCCACGTCAAGTTCAAGCGCGCTGGTATGCGCCACATTCTTGCCAAGATGACCACCAAGCGTAAGCGTACCCTCCGTAAGGGTGCCCTCGTCAAGAAGGTCGACATGTTCCACGTCAAGCGTCTGCTTGTCCAAGCATAAGGAGTGTAAGAATGCCACGCGCTAAAACCAGAGTTCCTTCCCGCGAACGCCGCAAAAAAATCCTCAAGGCCGCCAAGGGTTTCTATGGCCGTCGCAAGTCGAACCTTCGCCTTGCCATTGATGCCGTTGCCCACGCCGGTCAGTATGCCTACGCTCACCGCCGCGACAAGAAGGGTGACTTCCGCTCTCTGTGGATTGTCCGCCTCAATGCCGCTGTTCGTGAATTCGGCATCAGCTACAGCCAGTTCATTTACAAGCTCTCCAAGGCTGGTATCAAGATGAACCGCAAGGTTCTCGCCGATATGGCCGTCGCCGACCCCGAGGCTTTCGCCAAGGTCGTGGAAGTTGTGAAGGCTGCCTAATTTGGACGAAAGTTCAGGTTAGCTGTAACTGCATCTTAAACGCGAGAAATTGCACCCTGCTTTGCAGGGTGCTTTTTGTTTAGGCTTCCGATTTCTTTCGTTAGAAAAAATCCGTGGACAGTTCTGTCTTCTTGCGGCCGGCCGGCTCGATGACGGCGGCGGAAAACTTCGCTGCCTTGAACAGGTTGCTCGTTGTCGCGACGACTTCGTCTTCGGTCATGGAGAGGATGGTCTTCTCGGATTGTTCCATGGTGCGGAATTCGCCGAGATGGAGCGTCTGCTCGGCCATGCGGATGACGCGCTTTTCGGGGCTGTCGGCTCCGAGGTACATGCTGCCGAGGATGTTCGCCTTGGTGCGCTCGAATTCGCCCTTCTTGAATCCGTGCTTCAAAAAGTTGCGGGTCTCCACGAGCGAGAGGTCTAGTGCCGTCTTGAGTTGGTGCGGATCGGTGGCCAACGACACCCCCCAGTCCACGCAGTCGCAGTAGATGTCGGCGGTGGAATACACGGAGTAGGCGAGGCCCTTGTCTTCGCGGATTTTCTGGAACAGGCGGCTGGCCATGCCTGCTCCCATTGCCACGTTGAAAAGCGAGAGCGCGCAGCGGGCACGGTCGTCCATCATGCTGCGGTCAAAGCTCAACCCCCAGAAGAGGTTGGATTGCGCAATGTCCTGTTTTTGCACGACCTTCACGCTGTTGTGCGCCTTGTAGGTGTCTGCCGGTGCTGCGCTGATTGTTTTCTTTTGTGTGAATTTTTCAGAACAAAGTTTTACAAGTTCTTTGTGGTCTACTTTGCCTGAGGCGCAGATAAGTAGCGGGATTTCGCTAATCACCTGTTCCCTGTACTTGAGCATCTGCTTGTGCGTAAGGGCCTTGACCTGCTTGATGTTGCCCGTGATGGAATGTGCGATGCCGCAGCCCTTGAAGTGGATGGCGTTGAATACATCGCCCACGATTTCTTCGGGAATGTCATCGTAGCTGTGGATTTCCTCGATGATTACGCGGCGTTCCTTTTCCATCTCCTTCTTGTCCATGCGCGGGTGCATGAGCATGTCGGCGATAACGTCGACAGCGGTAGGGAGGTGGCTGCGTT
Source organism: Fibrobacter sp. (assembly GCA_017412605.1). Lineage (GTDB taxonomy): Bacteria > Fibrobacterota > Fibrobacteria > Fibrobacterales > Fibrobacteraceae > Fibrobacter. Next base: position 60,317 of record JAFPWY010000011.1, read on the forward strand.
CAATTTGTGCGTAAAAGCCCGTCTCTTGGCGAGTGGTGTAGGCTTCGAGATTTCCGCCGTGGTCTTCGATAGCGCGGGCGATTTCAAGTGCGGAGCGGTTCTCGGTTCCCTTGAACACGAGGTGCTCGTAAAAGTGGCTCAGCCCAAATTCATCTTTTGCTTCGTGGCGGCTCCCGCGCGGCACCCATGCGCCGACGGCGACGGAATAGGCGTGCGGCATGTAGTCGGTCAGGATGGTGATGCCGTTGTCGAGGATGGTCTTTTTAACAATTTGTTTCATAGGTGCTAATTTCGCAGCGATCTATTGCTTGATATTTTCGTCAATCCATTGAATTCGTTTGCGAATCCAATCTTTTAGGCCATCTACAGCGTCCTCGTATGTATCGTAGGCGTGACGGTGGTAGACGTATTGGGTGCTTTTCAGAATGTCCCATCTTTTGAAATTGTTTTTCGCCGCATCTTGAAGAAATGCGCGTACTGAATCGGCGACATCTGTCGTTCTTGCAATTATATCCCTGTTCTCGTTCCAGAAATCGAGTCGGGACTGCTTGGCGATGGAATCCTTAAAAATATAAAAGTGCCTGTATCCGTTTTTAATGATCCATTCTTCGGGTTCGTTGTTGCTTTCGTTGCTATGGCTGCCAAAGGCGAGGTCAAAGTCCCATACAGGACCCATTATGACTGGACTACCCATGACCCTAACCATGTATAAACTTGAATAACCGGCTGCGTCTGGGTTCTTTGAAAATTCCTGCACCCAATAATGCTTGACGCATTCGCTGATGTCAAGCCATTGAGCAATGTTGTTGTCCTCGTTTTCTTTGATCGATGTTAGATACGTTTCAAATTCTTCGATGTCGTCTCTGATTGCTGATAAAGTCTCGTTCGATGCATTCTTGGGGTAGTGAATATGAATAGGTTTTCCTGTTGAATTTGTTTGGATCGCGTGAGAATAGACCATTTGGTCGTTTTGTTTGTGGTTGTGCGCAACTTCTGCAATGTATGAATTGTTGTCCTTGGGAATGTTTACCCGGTTTGTTCCCACTTTGATGGTTTCTGAAAGTAGGTAAACGCCCAGGTATTCCTTGTTCAGGTACAATTCTGCAAACTCGCAGCGGGGCGCGTAGAATGCTCCTAGTTTTGACGACAGATGTAACATCAGGTAATTTTTCATCAGGGTCTTGTCTGCATAATTAGAGATGAGGGCCCAGTCTTTATCTTTGGGCATCCCAAGCAAGGCCTGCTTTTTGACGAATTCGATCTTGTAGCTCTTTTGGGGCATTTTCCAGGAGGTGTTTCCCCTGCCCCTAATGGTCAAATCCATTACGTTGCTTTCGGGCGCTTTTTCTCCCCATATCTGGAGCTTGGCTGGAATCTCCGTTTCACGGTCTTCTATTGCACGGAAGTTCTCTGTTTCTATGACGATTCTTGGAATTCCGGCATAAGGGTATTCAGTGTCATCTAGGGAAAGGCCTGATGTCGTGTCTCTGGTTGTTGTTTGTGAATCGACAACGACGGTGTCAACGGTGTTGACTTGTGAATCGACAACGACGGTGTCAACGGTGTTGACTTGTGAATCGACAACGGCGGTGTCAACGGTGTTGACTTGTGAATCGACAACGACGGTGTCAACGGTGTTGACTTGTGAGTCGGCAGCTACAGTGTCAACGGTGTTGACTTGTGAGTCGGCGGCTACAGTGTCGATGGGCAGGATGTCGGTGGACTGCTTGTCTGGATCGGCTATGCTGGAATCATCCTTGCTATCAAGAATGGTCGAATTGCTACAACTGCAAACGAGTAGGAAGCATACTATGAAAAATCGCAAACAAACAGCCATGTGACGCATCTTTACAAAATTACACTCTTCCGAAGCGGCGTGTTTTGCGGAAAGGCTTGTCACCTCTTTTATCACCGAATTTTTTGTCGCCGAACGCCTTTTCGCGGCGGGCCTTGCGGTTCTCGAAAGGCTTGTCCCCGTCGAACTTGCGGCCACGGCGTTCGCCGTCGCGATGGAAACTGCGGCTGGCGCGGGGCCTTGTGCCCGGCGCGGGGCCGCTGGGCGGCTCGTCGGTCATCAGGCGGAAGCGGGCTTCGTTCCCGCGGATGGTCATTCCCGACAGAATGTCGAGGACTTCCTGCGGCATGGTCTCGGGGAGTTCCACCGTGCTGAACTTGTCGAACAGCTTGATGCGCCCGATGTTGGAACTGCTGATATTGCCTTCGCCGGCGATGGCGCCCACGATGTCCTTTGGGGTCACGTGGTCTTTGCGGCCGACGCCCAGGTAATAGCGCAGGTAGCCTTCTTCGACACCGTTGGTGCCTTCTTTGCGTTCCTTGCGGAGGCGGCTCTTTTCTTCGCGGTCGAGCCCGAAGTTGTCGCCTTTGTCGCGGCCACCGCGTTCGCGCGGGGCGTCGAGCGGCTTGAGTTCCGGGAAGAGCGGCTGCTTCTTTTGCCATACCTTGATGACGGCGGCGGCGACATCTTCTGCTGTAATTTCGCGCACGGAACCGTCTTCGAGAGCGACTCCGTTTTCCATGTTGCAGCCTTCTGCGACCATGCTCTGCACGAGTTCCTTGAACTTGTCGAGTTCGCCGTAGCTGAGGACGCTCTTGATCTTTTCCTTGAACGCATTGACGCGCTTGGCGCTGATGACGTCTGCCGTGGGCAGCTCCATCGCTTCGATAGGCTGGCGAGTCGCCTTCTCGATAATCTTGAGCATCCTCTTTTCGCGCGGCGTGATGAAGAGGATGGCGTTTCCGCTGCGGCCTGCGCGGCCCGTGCGTCCGATGCGGTGTACGTAGGATTCCGTGTCAAAGGGAATGTCGTAGTTCACCACGTGCGTGATGCGGTCCACGTCGATACCGCGGGCGGCCACGTCGGTCGCGACGACAATATCGAGTTTGCCCATCTTGAGGCGGTTGATGGTGCGTTCGCGCATGGACTGGGCGAGGTCGCCATTCAGCGGAGCCACGTTGAAACCGCGGCTTTCGAGTTTTTCGGCAAGTTCGGTGGTGTTCTGCTTGGTGCGTACGAAAATCAGCACGCCGTCAAAGTCTTCGCCTTCGAGCACGCGGGCGAGCGCTTCGAGCTTGTGCTCGTTTTTCACCAGCAGGTAGCGCTGGCGGATGTTCTCGACAGTGGTCGTCTTGCCTTCGATGCGGGCTTCTTCGTATTCGCCCAGGTGCTGGTCGATAATCTTCTTGACTTCCTTGGGCATGGTGGCGCTGAAGAGCGCGCGCTGGGCATCGTTGGGGATTTCCTTGAGGATGGTCTCCACGTCTTCCATGAATCCCATGTCGAGCATTTCGTCGGCTTCGTCGAGCACGATGGCCTTCACGCCCGAAAGCACGATGGAGCCGCGCTTGATGTGGTCAATGAGGCGGCCCGGGGTGGCGACCACAATGTTTGCCTGGCGCTTGAGGGCGCGGAGCTGCACGGCGATGTCTTGCCCACCGTAGACGGGGACCACGTGGACCTTCGGCATCTTGACTGCGTACTGCTGGATCGCTTCGGCCACCTGGATAGCGAGTTCGCGGGTCGGGGTGAGCACAAGCATCGAGGTCTCGTGCCCGTTGAAACTGAGCCTCGAGAGGAGGGGAAGCGAGAATGCGGCGGTCTTTCCGGTGCCGGTCTGTGCCGTGCCGAGCAGGTTTGCCCCCTGCAAAAGTGCTGGGATAGCCTTCGCCTGGATGGGGGAGGGCGTCTCGTAGTTCAGGGCCTTGATGGCTTCAAGAACTTCGTCTGCAAGTCCGAGGTCTTCGAAGGTCACGAGGGCTTCGTCGCCCAAATCGTCGTCAGAATCGTTATCGGATTCTTCAGCCGGTTCTTCGTTTATGGGTTCTTCGGCAGCCGTGTTTTCAGGCTCGGCTGTTGCATTGTCTTGCTCTGCGGCCACATTGTCATGCCCGGCTTGGCCGGGCATCTCCTGTTCTACAGGCTGCTCGGCGCAGTCCTTCTTGGATTCTGCGTAGTCTTCGTCGCTGTCGTCTTCTTCGGGCTGTTCGACCTCGTCTTCCTCGAATTCGACCTTTTCGCCGACTTCGATGGCGGATTTTGCCCCCTTCTTGAGCACGTCGCCTTCTTCGTCCACGACGACTCCGTTCGGGTTCAGCGCGAGAAAAGCGGCTTCGTCAGCCTCGTCCTCGTCGGCACCGCCGGCAATCGCGTCCAGAAAAGCATCGGCTTCGCGGGCAATCTTGGATTTGGGGTCAATAGATTCTTCAGGAATACGTTCTTCGGTATTCTTCGTCATAATGCACCTTCAGGACCCGTAAACTTCATCTGCGGCCCATGCCGCACTATCAAAAGGTTCTAAAATTCCTGAAAGTTTCGGGAAAAAGAACCTAGAAAAGCCCCGAAGCGCACTCGCGCTTATAAACCTGAAGTCTTTTTGGATCCGATTTTATTGGATTTGAGGCCAAATGTAGAAATAAAAAAACGGAATCAAAGGGTTTTTGTTAGGGGGATAGACAAAGGGATGTTTTTTTTCTACATTGTGCGAACCTCGGAGAGATGCCAGAGTGGTCGATTGGGCCGGTCTCGAAATCCGGAGTCTGTCACAGGACCGAGGGTTCGAATCCCTCTCTCTCCTGAAAAAATATGGAGCCCCTTGTGGGCTCCATATTTTTTCATAAGGGATACTCCGAACCCTCGAAGAGGGTTCGACAGACGTCTGCGGAACGAAGTGAAGCGCAGACGGCTGAGATTTTGGCCGAAGGCCAGAACCCGAAGGGCTGCGCGGGAATGAAATGACCGTGCAGTCCATCCCTCTCTCTCCTGAGAGCCGTAAGGCCCCACTTTTTGTTTCATAAGGGATATTCCGAACCCTCGAAGAGGGTTCGACAGACGTCTGCGGAACGAAGTGAAGCGCAGACGTCTGAGATTTTGGCCGAAGGCCAGAACCCGAAGGGCTGCGCGGGAATGAAATGACCGCGCAGTCCATCCCTCTCTCTCCTGAGAGAGGGAAGACTAAAGAACGAAGTGAGATTGTTGTCTTATCCCTCTCTCACCTGAAAAAGAGGGTCGACATCTCTATCCTGAGATCCGTTATACGCTTCGATTTACTCCCACGAATGTCCTGTTGCTAGGACAATCCTTGCAGTCGAATTATTCTTAAAATGAAGTCTCTTGCGAACTCGAATGTGGAGTTGCCCCCCTTGTTCACGATTGAAGTCTTCTGGAACATTAATCCACAACAAATGGTGCCCATTGGGACAACTTTCATCATCATGCGACACTTCTCCAACAAGAACGGTATCTTCAATGTGAAAAGAGATATTCATGAAATCGTTCGGAAGATAGTATGCGCTATCGGGTAAAGTTGCCGATTTTTTCCAATTCTTGTCAAAACAGAGCGAAAAATAATCACCATACTTAATAAAAGGAACATCTATAACCTGTTCCTCGTCAGAATCAAGATTTACAGGATGTTCCCAGAGGACATGATAAGAAGTCCAGCCAGTCTTAACTTTGTAGCCATGCCTATAATGGTAACACCCGACAAGACACAAGATTATCGCCAAAAGGGAACTCAACTTTGCCATACGAATCTCTGTAGAGAATGACTAATGCCCATCATGCCATAAATATATACACAATCGCTTGCAAACGTACGTTTGTACGTATTGGGGGCTATAGTCTTGCGATTTCTTCTATGGAGAGACCGGATATCGCGGCAATTTTTTCAACAGGATCACCGTAATCACGCATAGCCTTCGCCATTTCGCGTTTACTTTCAGAAACGCCCTCGGCAACCTTCGCGTTGAACAAGTCCGCGTGGTCTTCGATAAAGGCTTCCACCATGGCGGTATCGTCCCATTCCTTGTGATACATTTTCTGGTATGCCTCGAATTCTTCCTTACTGAAATTAGATACTTTTGAGCTTTCCGTCAAGCGCTCGAAAAAATCAAATTTTACAAGGTTTGTTAAGACCTTTATTCACGAAATTCAATATTGTACTGAACAGCGCACGAATTAAGGTTCTGCACAAAATACTCGGACAAATAAAAATCCCCAACAATACGAGGTCTCACAGCAACAAAAATTTCATTTTCAAAAATAATGTCAAAGCCATCCGACGGGCCACCTACAGAGACACCAGACAAACGGATTTTACCCGTAACAGGATCCTTCTCAAGATCTTTTTTCTTTATTTTCCTTTCATAATTCAAATACAATGCATTTCCTTGCAATTCATTGGTAATAGCATATTCATCAAAGTCACCCCCAATACCAATTATTGCATAATTATTGTCTGCGTCATAATAAAACATTTCAACGACCTGCAAAATTTTATTTCCAAAAGCACATCTTGAAACATCATCTATCAATGACCTATTTCGATTATATTTTTCAATCCATTTCTCTACACTTTCCTTCAGCGCAATTTCAGTTTTTTGAGACGTCTTTGATGAATTAGCTCTTTCGGAATCCAATGGTTTTGAATTCATCAAAGTACAACTACAAAGCAGAAAAAGAACTATTAAACAAAAAGACATCTTTTTCACTATTGAAATCATTGGTAATAGCATTAATTCTGCCCACTATAGTGGAAATTATGGTTTGACATCATTATTCCTATAATATATACAGAATCGCCTTAAAGCGAACATTTGTTCGTATTGGGCATGGTACAAAAAAAAGAACCCACCTTTCGGTAGGTTCTTTTTTATACCCCCAAGCGGGTTTGAACCGCTGTTGCGGGAATGAAAATCCCGAGTCCTAGGCCACTAGACGATAGGGGCGTCTTGCGTAGGGCCAAATATAGGAAAATATGCATTTTAGTCAAGGGCCCCCAGTGTTTTTTTTTAATTTTTTATCGTGATATTGCAAAAGCGGCTCAAAAAATCCATTTTCGGCGGCCTGTTCCGGTTTATTCCCGTTGCTCTTTTGGCGAGTGCGTCGGATGCGGCCCTGCTTTGGGGAATCCGTGCCTTCATGCGGATTCTGTCGGGCGAGCCGGTTGTCGGGCTTGCGGAATGGATTGCCCTGATGCTCCTTTTGACCGTTTTGCGCTTCGTGTTCATGCTCTGGAAGGTCCGCATTTCCGAAAAGTGGGCCTATGGCGTGGGGGCGCTCGTCATGGGGTGGTTCCTGCGCACGCTGAGGAACCTTGCCCCCTCGAATTTTCATGGTCCGGAGGGGGAGCGTGCCGTCGAGTCGGCTTACGAATCGACCCAGGTGTTGCAGTCCAACAGTTCGGTGTGTTTCCAGGCGGTGCAGGCGGTGTTGCAGCTCGTCGTCTTTTTGCCTGTGCTTTTTTATATCTCGTGGCCGCTTACTTTGTTCCTTTTCGTGGTGGTCGTGCCGCTGATTGGCTGGATGCAGCGCAAGATTCACCGGATGGGTCCTGAAGAAGAATCTCTTTTGGAGGCACGAGCCGTGTTCCGCCAGGATTTGGGCCTTGCCCGCAAGTTGTTCCGCCGGTGGAGTTCTCGTTACGAACGGAACCATGTTTCTGGGGGCCTCATGCAGTCGGTGCGCTCGCTGCGGGAACGCGGGCTCTCGACTTCTGTCCGCAAGGGGGCGCTTTCGCTCACGGCGGAGACGGTCTCGGTGCTTGCCATGGTGGTGGTCCTGGCGTTCTGTGCCAAGCTGATTTCTTCGGGCTGGATGGACGGTACGGGGCTCGTGTTGTTCTGCTCGGCCGTGCTGCTTTGCTATAAGCCGGTCAAGGAATGCGCCAGGGTGGTGCCCCAGATGCGTGCCTCGGCCACTGCGTACAACGTTCTTGTTCGCTTCGGCAATCTCCCCAAGCGCAAGCCGTGCGGGGGCAATCGCGACGACGGCCTGCATGTGGATGACGGGCGCTTCCAGTACGAGGGGAGCGATGCCGCCCTGTTCCGTGGGATTTCTTTTTCGTGGGACCGCTCCAAGCCGGTGCTGCTGCGTGGCCGCAACGGGGTGGGCAAGTCGACGCTCTTGCGCCTTGCGGCGGGCCTGGAAGAATGGCAAGGGGAAGCCAAGATGCCTCGGGACGTGTTCTTTGTCGCGCAAGACCTGGAACTCCCGCCAAGGTTTATTTTGCAAGAGCTTCTCAAGCGGAAATCCGGCACCATCGACAAGTTTATTCAAGCCTCCGGAACCGAAAAACTCGTGTCCAGGGAAAGCCTTTCCGGGGGCCAGCGTGCCCGCGTCGCCTTGCTGTGGGCGCTTGCTTCTGATTCGAGTACGGTGCTTTTGGACGAGCCTTTCGCCTCCATCGCCCTCGCCGACAGGGAACCGCTTTTGGAGTCGTTCCTGGATGCGGCGGCAGCGCTTCACAAGTGGACTATCGTCGTGAGTCACGATAGCCTGGGAGCCTCCGTCGAAGGGCGCTTCCGCGTTGTCGAAATGGAAGCCCTGGTGGGAGGTGGCGTTGCCGAAGGTTAACCCGTTCATCTACCGGTATCGCGGGTACATCCTTGCCGTCATGGCGCTTGCCATGCTGCTGCTCCCGTTTGCTCTGGACGTTCGGCCTGCTGACCCGTTCGGCTCGGCTATTGGGCTTGCCGCCATCGTGCTTTGCCTCTTGTGTAACGCCATGGGCTTTGTGCTTCGTGTGTGGGCGCGTCGCTATATCGGGGAACATACCCGCGGGAGCGTACACGATGCCGAATCCCTTGTGGCTAGCGGCCCTTACGCCTATATCAGGCACCCGCTTTACGTGTCGAACACGGCTTTTGCCTGCGGGCTGGTGCTGCTCCAGTTCGGGATTTCTCTGTTGGCCCTCCCTTTCGTGCTGGCCGTTGTCCTTTTCGAGGTGGCGCTTTCCCGCGCGGAGGATCGTTTTTTGGAAGGGCGTTTCGGGGATGCTTGGCAAGCCTGGGCGAAGGAAACGCCCCCATTTTTCCCTAGTTTGAGAAGCCTTGTGGGCGGTGGATGGAAGGCGAAACTGGCAAAACGCACCCGTTGGAAGGCCTTTGCGGCCGATGCCTCCACGTGGGCGTGGCTCGTGTTTGTTAATTTTCTTGTGGTATGCTTAAAGTTCTGGATTTAGCGCGAGTGGCATTAGGTTCTGTCGCCCAGGCGGCGGCGAAGGTGCCGGTTGTCGAACAGACGTTCCATATGAAGGAACGTCTTTACGGGCCGTGGCCCGAGGGTCCGTTCCTGTGGATGCACGGGGCTAGCCTCGGGGAATGCAAGATGCTTTTGAACCTTGCGACCTTCCTGCAGCAGGATTTGCCCGGCTGCCCCAAGATTTTGCTCACGACGCAGAAGGCGGAAATCCTCACCTTCCTCAAGGAATCGGCGCCTAACGTGGAATCCGCTATTGCCCCGGTCGATACGCCGAGCGCGATGAAAACTTTTATCCAGAGTGTTCGACCGATTGCGCTCATCCTCGGAGAAAACGAACTGTGGCCGGGCTACCTTTCGGCGATGCGCCGTCGTAATGGACTTTCTCCCGTGGCGCTCGTTTCCGGACGGTACCGCTCTTCGCTTCCGGGCGTAGATATGTCTGCCATTGGCTTTGCCTGTATGCAGACTGGCGCCGACCTCGCTCGCTTCCTGAATGTCGCCGCGAGAGGCAACATCTCGAAGATGATGATCGGGGGCGACTGGAAACTTTTGCCTTGGGCCCGCTCTGGTGCCGAAATCGCGCCTCCCGAAAAACCGACCGTGGATACGGCATTCATTTCGATGCACATGGCGGAATGGGCGAGCCTTTCCCGCATGCTGGTGTCTTCGATCAAGCGCCAGGAAGCCGTCGTGCTTGTCCCGCGCCACCTTTCCGAACTGGACGCCTTCCGCAAGGCGTTGCACGACCTGGAACTCATGGTGTTGGACTGGCCGCTGGTGCAGAAGGGTTCTGTGTCGGTGGTGGGCCAGTATGGACGCACCACGGAAGTCTTTGCGACGTCTCGCACTTGCGTCATTGGTGGCTCGTTCTGCAGGAATCTCGGTGTGCACGATTTCTGGGAACCGCTCCAGATGGGGGTGGCCACCTGTATTGGCCCGTATGCTTCGGGCAAGAAGGAATGTGTCGAGTCGCTTGTCCGCGCGGGCGTCGTTACGCAGTTGAAGTCGACCGCCGGCTATTCGAAACGCCCCCTGCCCGATGTTCGGCTGGTACGCACTTTCCTGGCTCACGAACAAGCTAAAATTATGGATTCCTACAATCAGCTTTTGGATTACCTGAAGGAATTGCTCTGATGAAAAAACTAGTCCTTGCTACGCCCCGCGGATTCTGTGCCGGCGTGGACCGTGCTATACATGTGGTCGAAAAAGCCCTCGAAAAATTTGGTGCGCCTATCTACGTGCGCCACGAGATTGTGCACAACCAGTTCGTCGTCGATTCCCTCAAGAGCAAGGGTGTCGTCTTTGTCGACGAGGTCGACGAAGTCCCGGAAGGTTCCGTGGTCATCTTTTCGGCTCACGGCGTGGCTGAACACATCTATGCCGATGCCGAGAAAAGGCACTTGCACGTGCTGGATGCGAGCTGCCCGCTGGTGCTCCGCGTACACTATAGCGCAAAGCGCCACTACACCGCTGGCCGCCACATTATCCTTATTGGGCATGCGGGCCATGCCGAGGTGGAAGGCACCCTGGGGCAACTTCCCGAAGGTTCCATTACGCTCCTCCGCAACGAGCAGGATGTGGAAAACCTGGTCATCCCCGAAGGCAAGGAACTGGCCTATATCACGCAGACCACGCTTTCGGTAGCCGAGACGCGCAAGATTATTGCCGCGCTCAAGTCCCGTTTCCCCAATATTGTTGGTCCTGATGCGGGCGACTTGTGCTATGCGACGGGCAATCGTCAGTCTGCGGTCCTCGACCTCTGCAAGAAAATCGACCTTTTGTTGGTCGTCGGGGCGAAGAACTCGTCGAATTCTTCCCGATTGATGGAACTTGGGCTCGAACAGGGCATTCCGAGCCACCTGATTGCCGGGGTGGACGACCTCGACCCGGCCTGGTTCGATCAAATCGACACTGTCGGGCTGTCCAGCGGCGCCAGTGCGCCCGAAATCCTGGTCCAGGAGGTCGTTCAGTGGCTCAAGGACCGTTTTGGACCGATAACTATCGAAAATTTCGTAAAATTGGTGGAATCGACCAAATTTAACCTTCCGAAAGAATTGCAAAATTGAAATTGCAATGAAAATGGTTGACAGTTTCGAAACTTTTAACTAAAATTGGTGTCCGTAAAAAACAACGGAGTTTAATTATGAGCCGTATTTGTGAAGTCACCGGAAAAGCCGGCCTCGTGGGCAACATGGTTTCCCACTCTAACCGTAAGAAGTTGATGAAGCAGCTTCCGAACCTCCAGAAGAAGCGTTTCTACATTCCTGAAGAAGATCGCTGGGTCACCCTCCGCGTGAGCGCTGCCGGTCTCCGCACCATCAGCAAGCTCGGCATCCAGGCCGTCGCCCAGGAACTCGGAATCTAATTCCCGTTTCGGAACGAAATTTAACCGCCAAGGCAGCCCTTGGCGGTGTTTTGTGTATCTGTATAAGACGAGAGGCTAGAGACAAGGATCTAGTGAAGTTAATAGCAGACGGCGAAGCCGTGATATTTTTCCCTAGCCCCTAGCCCCTAGATCCTAGATCCTAATCACTTTTTAATAAACTGCGGCACGCCTTTGTACTTGGCCATGCTCTGCATGATGCTGCCGAGTTCCCAGTCCTTTTCCTTGAGTCTCCTGCGCAGCAGGGCGACGAACACTTCCATGAGCATTTCGCAGTCGTAGACCGCGCGGTGCATCTTTTCGGAGTCGATTTTCATCGAGATTTCGCCACGCTTCATGAAAAGGCCGGCCATGTAGCCGAGCTTGTGGTTCGGGAGCTCGGGCAGGATGGTCTTGCTGATGGCGAGGCTGTCGACGACCGGGTTGCCGGGGACGAGCTGGGGGTTCTTTGCATAGGCTTCGCGGAGGAAGCTTGCGTCGAAGTTTGCGTTGTGTGCGAGCAGGATGGTGCCCTGGCCGCAGAACGCGGTGAATTTCTTGAGGCATTCGCCTACCGGGGGTGCGTCTTCGACCATCTTGTCGGTGATGTGGTTGACGCTAGAGGCTTCGGCGGGAATGAGCATGTTCGGCTTGACGAACGTCTCGAATTCCGAAATCATCTTGGGGACGACTTTGCCATCACGAGTCTCGACGGTAAACTTTACCGCACCAATTTCAATGATTTCGTCCTTTACGTTGCTGAGGCCAGTGGTTTCGAGGTCGAATGCTACGAATTTCGGAGGTAATGCGATCACGGATTTCTTCCTTTCTTTGGAACCATAAATCAAATTGTTGGGCTTGCCCTAAAGATACTTAATTTCGACGTCAATTGATGACAGCGGGAGCGGCACGATGAACTTATCCCAAGTGTTGAGCGTGAAGTGCGCCCCGTAGTGCGGTACGATGTGCCAGAGGGGGGTGCCGCTGCTTTCGGCGAGCCACCGGGAACCCGGTTTGACTTCGAGTGCCGGACCGCGGGGACCGTCGAGAGCCATCCCGGCGAACCTTCCTGAACGCAGGCTGCGGAGGATGTGCCGGACATTCAACGGGCCGTCGGTATCGGAACCTCGGGTGACTTCGAAGCCGAGTGATGTTGTTGCGAGGGCGAGAATTTCCCCGTCGCCGGACTTGGAGACGAGGATGTGAACTCCCTTGTCCTTGAAGGCGGCGCAGCTCGCGAGCAGGTCCCGGTGCCACAGTCCGAGCACGCCAGGGCGGAAATCTTCCGGGGTGTGCAGACGAATGCGCAGGCTGCGCATCCAGAGGGCTCCTAATTTGGCAAAAAACTTTGTTTTTAACGGGATTTTGCTCATCGTGGTCAAAGATAGCTTTGTTTTTTCGTTTTTTTTGAGAGCTGACCCTTGGAAATTTGCCGATTTTTACCTATATTACCCGCATCTTTGGCGACGTACCCAAGTTGGTAAGGGGCGGCTCTGCAAAAGCCTTATTCATCAGTTCGAGTCTGATCGTTGCCTCTTGGAGACTTCCTCTTAAACGAGGGAGTCTCTTTTTTTGTCATAAGGATTTTAGGGATATATTGCGTTATTTTTTTTTGATGACGTTGTTTTTTCATGCGAAGGCCGCAAGTTCCGTGCCGGACCACAAAAAAAGGTAGCCCGGAGGCTACCTTAAAAAATCTTTTTGCTTTAATACTAGATCCAGCGAAGGATTTCCTGGGTCGTCTGCTCGGCGAAGGTGTTGTCTTGCACGAACCGGCGGACCTCGATGGGGTTGATCCTTGCATATTCGGACAATGCCCTGCGGATGCCGTTACGGATGTAGTAATCGTCGTCCTTGGCGCAGGAGAGGCAGAACTGGCGCAGAAGCGGCCAATCCGTGTGGTCCTTGTACTGGATCTGGAAAATGATGACGCTTCGGCGAATCCAGATGTTGGGGTCGCGAATCCAGGAAGCAATCTTGGTGCGGAGCACCGGGAGCCTCCAGACGAGGTCGCCCAAAATACAGGCGGCGAGCGTGTCGACCGTGTCGTGCCAGGCGCGCGTCTTGATAAGCTTTTTCAAGAATACCAGGTGTTGGCCGCCCAGCATGTGGCGGTGCCTGAACAGGTAGTCGCAGGCGGCGTACTGGATTTCCCTGTACGGCTGTGCCCACATGTCCTCAATCCGGCTGACCAGCTCGGCGTCGTCCTTTGGCGGGTTCCTGTCGAAGATGGGGTAGGTGACTTCACGGCGGGGGACGAGCTTGACCCCGAGAAAGTCGAACTGCTCACGAGCTTTTTTAGACATCTCGTGCGACTCTTCTTCGTTTGCGATTGCGCGGAGCGCGAGTAATATTTCTTGTGTAAAGCGAAGCATTGTTACAAAAATAGTCCAGAAACAATTTATTTTCTAGGCCTTGACAAAAAGATTTTTTAATTTTTTTTATCTTTTGACAGAAACGTGACAAAAAAAAGTCAAAAAACACTCTTGACAACTCGATTTTTTCTCTAACAACTCGCCCGAATGCTTATGAAATCTAATGTTGTGGCCGATTTGCCTATTATAGAAGTCCCCTTGGAATTGCGGGGTTTGTCCGATGAAGATATTATCAAGAACTCCGAATCCGGGGGAGAAAGGTCTTATCGGGCCCGCCCATCGAAAAAGGAACGTATTCTGCGTAAATTGAACGCCGAAGCCGCCAAAATGAGGAAAATCGCCTCGGAATATGGCGAAAAGAGGGCAAATAGGCCGATTTCGATGGCTGCATCGCTCCCGATGCCCAAGATTCGCGACTTTGTACAAGGCGGGAAGCCCGCTTCTTTCACCGAAAAGCCCATTCCGGCCGCGAAGAGGCCTATTTCCGCCGTTCCGGCGGAAAGCAAGGCCTCCCAGAAGCCGGCGGTGCCGCCGCGCCCGGTGTCCGGACGCGTGCTCAAGTCGTCCTTCTGCGGCAAGATGGGCTTCACGTTCAAGGCCCAGGCCGTTCCCGAGAAGAAGGCAGAGCCGGCTCCTGCCGCGAAACGCGGTCGCGGCCGCCCCCGCAAGAACCCGCTCTAGTAGCGGACTTGCTTTCTGACTGGACATTTTCTGTCAGTGGTTCTATCGCGTCGTTAATCGCGGTTTTTGGCGTTTTTTGAGGAAAGACTCTTTTTAGCGGCCTTTTTGGGAGCTTTTTTCTCTGTGGATTCTCGCAGGGGAAACACGAATTTCCCGTACAGGACGCAGCCTGCATCCCCGGGGCAACATTCCTTCTTTCGCTTGTCGCAGAAGGTTTCGCGTAAATATTTGCATTCCCAGCTCATATTATCTCAATTTATAAATATAGGGGATTTTTTGTGAAAATTGCAAAAAATGGGAGAAAATGAGGCGAAAAATCTGCAGTCCATTAGCCTCCGGCGCCCTTTCTTCCTTATAAATCTCTTTCGTCATACGCAGTTCATCTATTGTCTATTTATATTTTGCAATATGAGATATGGTGATATTTCCTCCTTCCAGTCGGGCGTGGCCGTCCCGCTGTTCAGCTTGCGCAGCCATGCGAGCATCGGCATCGGCGACTTCCTTGACCTGATTCCCCTGGCCCGTTGGGCCTCCCTCTGCAACTTCGATATCATCCAGTTGCTGCCGGTGAACGACACTGGCTCCGAATCGAGCCCTTATAGCGCACGGAGTGCGTTCGCGCTGAATCCCGCGTTCATCAACATCCAGTCGGTTGCCGGCTCGTCCGCCTTCGAGAACGAAATCAACGAGGCGAAAGAATCCTTCGAGAAATCCGACCGCGTAGAGTATTACCGCGTGGCTACCTGGAAGCGCGCCATTCTCCGCAAGATTTTCGATAACGCCTACGACCAGATCAAGCGCGACAAGGCGCTCACGACCTGGATCGAGCGTAATGACTGGGCCAAGCCCTACTGCGTTTACTGTACGCTCAAACAGCAGAACAACGAGGCCAGTTGGAAGGACTGGAGCGACTACCGCGACCCGGATGCCGAGCAGGTGGGCAAGCTCTGGACAAAGTTCCGCAAGGATTGCCTGTACCACGCCTGGATGCAGTATGTCGCCGAGATGCAGTTCTGCACGGCCGTGAGCGAAGTTTCGCAGATGGGTCTGCACATCAAGGGCGACATTCCCATCCTCATCAACGAGGACAGCGCCGACGTGTGGGCCGACCGTAAGTATTTCTCGCTGGCCGACAGGGCGGGCGCACCTCCTGACATGTTCAGCTATGCCGGCCAGAACTGGGGCTTCCCCACGTACCGCTGGGACGTCATCGAGAAGGATGACTTCTCCTGGTGGCGCAAGCGCCTGGCGCAGGCGAGCAAGTTCTACCATGCGTACCGCATTGACCACGTGCTCGGATTCTTCCGCATCTGGACGATTCCGGAGAAGGAAGTCACGGGAATCCTCGGTCATTTCGAACCGTCTGTTCCGCTGACCTGGGATGTGCTGCATGCTGCTGGTTTCTGCAGGCAGTCTCTGGAATACCTGCGCAACCCGAACTATTCCGTCGACCAGCTCCGCGGATTCCTGGGCGATGACACGGAACGCCTTGTGGCGAAGTGCTTTGAAAATCTGCCGGGCACTACGGACCGCTTTATCCTGTGCGACAACTATTCTTCCGAAAAGCAGATTCTTGCGATGGAGGAACCGCAGGCCGTCAAGGACGCCATGCTGCGCGTCTACTGGAACCGCGTGTTCATCCCCACCGGCAGCGACGACGTGTTCTACCCGTATTGGTACTGGTACAACCAGCCGGTGCTCTACACGCTGCCCCAGAACGAGCAGGACAAGCTGCACGACATTATCCATGCGAACGAGCAGGCGCAGAATTCGCTCTGGGAACAGAACGCCATGAAGCTCCTTTCCGTGCTTGCCAACGAGACGGACATGCTCGTGTGCGCCGAGGACCTCGGTGCCGTGCCTCCGTGCGTCCCGACGGTTTTGAACAAGCTCAACATCCTGTCCCTGCGCATCGAACGCTGGGCCCGCAACTGGAACGTGCAATATTCCCCGTATTACGACATGGAGGAATACCCGCGCCTTTCCGTTTGCACGACAAGCTGCCACGACACCTCGACGCTTCGCGGCCTGTGGAAGGAACCGGATTTCGACAAGAACCTGTACTGGTCCCATGCGCACCAGATGGGCTCTGCCCCAGACGAACTCACTCCGCCGGTGGTCCGCAACCTCCTCACGCATGTGTTCTCCACGAACAGTTTGTTCTGCATCTTGCCCATCCAGGACTATTTCGCGCTGTCGTCAACGCTTTCTGCCGGCAACCCCGAAAACGAGCGCATCAACGTGCCCGGAACGGTCGGTGGCAACAACTGGACTTACCAGCTGCCCTGCCTTGTGGATGAACTGCTCAAACTCACCTCGCTTTCTTCCGAAATCAGGAAGTTGGTCGATGAACGCAAGCGCCGTGCGATGTGGAAAATTTAGAGAATAGAGGCTAGGGTCTAGAGACTAGACCCTAGATCCTTGATTCTAACCCCTTATTCCCTATACCATGTTTTCTCCTGCCTGGGTCAAAGACGCTGTTTTCTACCAAATCTTTCCGGACCGGTTCTGCCGCAGTCCGAAGTACAATGCCGTAGGCAAGTTTGTCGCCTGGGATAGCAAGCCCACTCGCTCGAACATGTTCGGAGGTAACCTCGTGGGCATTGAAGATAAACTTGATTACGTCAAGGGGCTCGGTGTGACTGCGCTTTACCTGTGCCCGATTTTCAAGAGCAATTCCAACCACCGCTACCATACGGTGGACTACTTCGAAATCGACCCGGTGCTCGGTTCTTTGGAGGACTTTGACCGCCTCGTGAAAAAGGTGCACAAGCTTGGGATGCGCATCATTCTGGACGGCGTGTTCAATCACTGTTCGCGAGGGTTCTTCCAGTTCAACAGCCTTATGGAACTCGGTGAAGATTCCCCGTACAGGGACTGGTTCCATGTGCATTCCTGGCCAATACACGCCTACTCGGGCAAGCCCAATTACGAATGTTGGTGGAACTACCCGGCGCTCCCGAAGTTCAATACGAATTGTCCCGACGTGCGCGAATACCTTTTCTCCGTTGCCGAATACTGGACCAAGCGCGGCATAGACGGCTGGCGCCTCGACGTGCCCAACGAAATCGACGACGATAGTTTTTGGCAGGAATTCCGCCGCCGCGTGAAGGCCATTAACAAGGACGCCTATATCGTCGGTGAAATCTGGGATGCCCCGGAACGCTGGCTACAAGGTGACCAGTTCGATGGCGTGATGAATTACGTTTTTCGTAAGGCGGTGATGCAGTATCTTTTTGACGAAAAACCGATTTCGACGGAGGAATTCTGCAAGCGTCTGCAAGCGGCATTCCCCGAAGGCCGTGGCGACATGCCCATGAACTTGCTCGGGAGTCACGATACCACGCGCCTCATGTCACAGCCCTGCACCAGCTGGGAACGCATCAAGCTTGCGCTTACGCTGCTGTTCTTTATGCCGGGGGCGCCTTGCATCTATTACGGTGAAGAACTCGGGATGCACGGTGGCAAGGACCCCGACAACCGCCGGAGTATCCCTTGGGATAAGTTGTCTGAAATGCAGGAAGCGCCGGTGTACGCGCTGGTGAAAAAACTTACCCGGATGCGCCAGGATAACCCCGTCCTTCGCGACGGCAAGATGGAAATTGCCTGCGATGGCGACGGTTTTACCGTCGTGCGTACCCTCGGCAAAAAGAAGATGACGCTCGCAGTATCGCTAGCGGGAAAGCAGCCGGCCTTTGAAATCCGCTGATCCGTAATCTGATGCTGCCTGTTCAGAACGGAAAGAGGCGGGCTAATGCCGAAATTTTGTGAAAATACCGAGATTTGGAGACGTCTTTTGCCGCATTCTCCCGGCTGTCGTCTTTAATCTTTCTGCTATTTTTCTATCTTTGACCCGCAACTAACGCGTATTAATGCCTTATTAAGGGATTGCAAATGAACAACAAAAAATTCGGCATGCGAGAATTTATCATTCTCCTCGTCATCGTTCTCTCGGCCTATACTGTTTGGCCCTCTATCCAGGTTCACTCCAAGAAGGGTGATGCCAAGAAGACGTTCCTCAAGGAAAATCCGAAACTGGGCGCCAAGTCCATCAATTTCGGTTTGGACCTTGCCGGCGGTACCAGCATCACGCTGCAGATTGACCAGTCCGGCCTCAAGGACGGCGAAGATATCAAGGATATTCAGGCCCAGTCGCTCGAAATCATCCGTAACCGCGTTGACCAGTACGGTCTTTCTGAACCGCAAATTTCCCCGAGCGGCGACGACCGAATCTTGGTTGAACTGGCGGGCGTGGATGACTCTACCGCAAAGGCCCTCGTGGGTTCTACCGCAAAACTCGAATTCAAGATTTTGGCTGAATCCGATAAGTTTACCCAGGTCATCGGCCTTATCGACCAGTACTTGACCCGCCAGACGACCGACATCGTCGGTGCGGATTCCGCTGCTGCCACTGATTCTACCGTGGCCGCCGATTCCGCCAAGCCTGCGGATAGCGCTGTCGCTGCCAAGTCCGACCTTTCCGACGATGAACTTCTCGCCGGTGCTGGTGCCAAGGCCGAAGAAAAGCCCGCTACGGAAGATTCCGCCAAGGAAGCCGCTGCGGACAACGCTCCGGCTGGCGAAGTCGGTATGGCTCTCTCTGCCTACTACCTGAGCTTCGGCAACGGTGGCTTCATCGCCGAAGAAAACATCGAGAAGGTTAAGAAGCTCCTCGAGACCGAAGGCGTGCAGAAGCTGATTCCGCGTGACGTGGCCTTCGCTTTCGGTAGCGGCCTCGAACCGGTGCAGCGCGATTCCAAGATCAAGGCCAAGCGCCTCTATTTGCTCAAGCGCCGCGCCGAGATGGGCGGTGACGACATTTCCGACGCCCGTCCGTACCGCGTGGGTGATGGTACCAACGCCGGTGAAGTGGCTGTGAGCCTCCGTTTTGCAGGTATCGGTCCCAAGAAGTTCTCCGCTGTGACTGCCGCGAACGTCGGCAAGCAGATGGCTATCGTGCTTGACAACCAGGTGATTTCGGCTCCGGTGATCCGTGACCGTATCCCGAACGGCGAAGCCCAGATTACCGGCCTCGACGATATGGCCGAAGCCAACCGCCTCGCTGTCGTGCTCCGCGCCGGTGCCCTCAAGGCCCCGATGAAGATTATCGAAAGCCGCAGCGTCGGTGCCACCCTCGGTGAAGAAAACATCGTCCAGGGCTTCGGTTCCGGTGCCGTCGGTCTTATCCTCTGCTTGGTGTTCATGGTTGCCTACTACCGTCTCGGTGGTCTTATCGCAAGCTTCGGTATGGTCATCAATACTCTCGTGACCGCCGCTGTGATGTCCGTGTTCAATGCGACCCTCACGCTCCCCGGTATCGCGGGCTTCATCCTCGTGGTGGGTATGTCTCTCGACGCGAACGTGATTATTTATGAACGTATCCGTGAAGAACTCAAGAACGGCCTGACCGCCCGCGCCGCCGTGGCCAAGGGTTACGAACGCGCCTTCAGCGCCATCTTGGACTCCAACTTGACGACTGTGCTTACGGGTCTTATCCTTTACAAGATTGGTACCGGTTCCGTGAAGGGTTTCGGTCTTACGCTTACCATCGGTATCCTGACCTCCCTCTTCTGCGCTATTACGCTTACCCGCGCCATCCTCGACTGGAAGCTCGCCAAGCGTGACGCCACGACGCTTTCTATCGGTAACGGTTTCAAGGCTATCAACGAAGCGAACCTCCAGATTATCCCGAACCGTCGCCGCTTCGGTCTCGTCTCGACAATCCTTATTATCGCAAGTATCGCCTTCATCGCCGTGAAGGGCTTCGACTTCAGCATCGACTTCACTGGTGGTCAGGTCTACACCATCCAGTATCAGGATGATGCCAAGCACGAGAAGGACCTGAGCAGTGCTCTCTCTTCTGCCGGTATCTCCGGTGCGAAGGTCCGCACGCTGGGCGGTACTTCCGCTAACTCCTACCAGGTGAGCATGCGCGCCTCCGATGACGCACAGTTCGAAGTCAAGATGGCCCAGGCCTTCGAGAAGGCCGGTCAGAAGTGCGAAATCGTCGCCAAGGACAGCGTGGGTCCGACCATCGGTAAGGAACTCCGCTTCAACGCTATTTTGTCTGTGATTCTCGCCTGGCTCGGCATCCTCCTTTACGTGTGGTTCCGTTTCGGCAAGTTCGGTCTCGGTTTCGGTGTGGCCGCCGTGCTAGGCCTCGTACACGATACTGTCATCACGCTCGGCTTCATCTCCGCCTTCGGTCTTTCTTTCGATGGCGCCTTGATTGCTTCGCTCCTCACGATGATTGGTTACTCTGTGAACGATACCATCGTTAACTTCGACCGCATTCGTGAAAATACGGCAATCTTCGGTTCTGCCAACTTTGCCGACACCATCAACAAGTCCATGAACCAGTGCTTCAGCCGTACCATGGTGACCTCTCTCACGACCTTGTTCGTGTGCGTGATCCTCGCTGTGATGGGCGGTTCTTCCATCCGTGACTTCGGTCTCGTGCAGTGCTTCGGCATCCTCATCGGTACGTACTCTTCTGTGTGCGTCTGCTCGCCGGTGGTCCTCTGGTGGTCCAAGCGCTTCAAGAAGGGCGTGTAATTAGATCGCTGCGCTTGTAGAACGCCGCTGCGCGGCTACAGACGAAAGACTAAAGATTTTCCCCGGCTTCGGTCGGGGATTTTTTTTGTATCCAGTGGATACGCTTGGTGTAGCCAATATTGTTGAATTTTTCAAAATTTTTGCAAAAATGGTAAAATTTGTTTAAAAACGCAATTTTTGTACACAAAATCTATGAAATGGGTATATATTTTTGCTTATGAAGGAAATTATTGAATATACGGATTATCGCAAGTATATCCAAGATTATTACGAAGAACATAAGCGTTGTTCTGCTTTTTCTTGGCGTGACTTTGCGCGGGCCGCCGGGTTCTCGTCTGCGGTTTATTTGAAGTATGTTTGTGAAGGGAAGAGGAATTTAAGTCTTGCGGTGGCCGGATCGGTAGCGAATGCCATGGGTCTTGCCGGTTTCGAAAATACGTATTTCGTCTTGATGGTTTCGTACGCTCATGCGAAGGGGGACTCCGCGAAGCGTGCTGCTTTCGAGGCCCGGTGTGCTTTGGCGCGTGCCCACAAGGTACATGCGCTCGGGATTGAGGAGTTTGATTACTTTAAGTCTTGGAAGAACCCTGTGCTACGAGAACTGGCTCCGAACATGCCCGGAGCAAAGCCGCTTGAGATGGCGCATGCCTGCAAGCCTGCAATTACTGCGGCAGAGGTTTCCGAGACGCTCGATTTTTTGGTAAAGATGAACCTTTTGAAAAGGGACCGGAACGGGAATTACCGGCAGACAGAAAAGTCTGTATCGATGGGGACCGTGGATGCAGTCCCTATAGCGGCTCGCGAGATGCAGCGCCAGATGGGTGAGTTTGCCATAAAGGCGCTTGATTTGCCACTTTCGGAACGAGATATGTCGGGGACAGTTTTGGGCCTTACGCAAAAATCCTATGAACGGATAAAAAAAGAAATTGTCGACTTTCGCCGTCGTGTTGCTGCAATCGCGACAGAAGACGATGAAACGGAACGGGTGTACCGTTTGAACGTGCAATTGTTCCCGATGAGCGAATCGTTGAAAAAAGAAATTAAAAATGAGGTAAAAAAATGAGAAATGGCATTTGTAAGTTTGCTCGGACTGGACTGTTTTTGCCCTTGTCGCTGGCCCTTGCCATAATAGCGATAACGGCGTGTACAGAAACTCACGTAATGGACGACGTTGCTGGTGGATCTTCGGATGATGCGGGCATTGTCGCCATCAAGGACAAGGAAGTGGCAGGTGTTTCGCAGAAGGGCCCGTTTGTGAGTGGGTCTACTGTGACCGTGCAGGAACTGGATGGTGCGACGCTGAAGCAGACCGGCAAGAGTTTCAAGGGTACTATAAAAAGTGACAAGGGCGACTTTGTCATCAATAATATCAGTCTGGCATCGCAATATGCAATTGTTGAAGTGACTGGGTATTATCGCAGGGAAATCAGTGGTGCTCTCATGCAATCTGAAAAATCTACGGGAATGATAACGCTTCGTGCACTGACGGATCTTTCCGATAGGAATACTGTGAATATCAATTTGCTTACGCATCTGGAGTACGATCGCATGATTTATCTGATGGGTACGGGCCTCAGTTTTCATGATGCCAAGAATCAGGCCGAGGCAGAAATTTTCAATGCTTTCGAAATTCAGGGTGATTTCGCGAATGCCGAAGATTTGGATATTTTCCGCGAAGGTGAAGGGAGTGCCGCGTTGCTCGCTATTAGCGTAATGATGCTTAGGGATCTTACAGATGCTGAATTTACCGAGTTCTTGGCCAAGTTTGCTGCTGACATCGAAATTGACGGTAAATGGGATGATGATTCCTCAAAAGTGGAAATTGCTGGATGGGCGAATCCTGCAAATCGTTATGGTACAATACCGAAAGTCCGTGAAAATATAGAATCATGGAATTTGGGGACGGTTCCTGATTTTGAAAAGTATGTGCGAAACTTTTGGTACGAGATTTATGGACTTGGTAAATGCGGTGCTGAAGAAGAGGGTGTTGTGTCGGATGTAACAAACAAGGGTGTATGTGATTATACTTTTGTGAGAGATAGGCCTAATGAACATATTGCGATGAATTATTGTTATACAAGTGGTTATTACATCTGCCGGGATGGCGCTTGGGTCGAGGCGACTGACATCGAGAAGGATTTTTACGGTTCGGGAAAAGATGATGGTGGTGAAGATGGCGAAATCTGGGAAGGGCGTGTGACTGGAAGGTATTACCAGTATGATGAGGTCTTAAATGAATGGATGGATCCGTATTATGTATGGGAAACGGGAATGCGGATAAATACAAACGATGAGGTCTTGGCAATAATGGGAAGTGGGTGTACGACAAAGCGTGAAGGCGAAGTGGATACGGGTAGTGACGGAAATATATATGTTTGCGAAAATCTCCGGTGGAAGATTGCGCCAGAAAACGGAGATGTACTTTATGGAGAAAGATGCGTTTCTGACGTGGTGGGTCGAGTTATTACAGGGCCGGAGAGTGATAAATACTATTGTTCACTAGAGGGGTGGATCAGTATGACGGATGGTTGGAATTGGTCTATTCCGAAAGAGTTACGATTCAACCCGGATATTGCTTATGATAGCATAACGGATGAACGAGACGGCAAAGTCTATAGGACGGTAAAGATTGGCGAACAGACTTGGATGGCTGAAAATCTGAATTATGCTGATAGTGCCAAAACACCGAGTTTGAATGGCAATGTCTGGTGCACCAACAGTGTCCTTCGCAATATAATGGGTTCTGCTCCTACTATATGGGGCACTTATATGTCGATTGTATTAGATACTTATCATACCGATGTGGGAGGGTGTACTTATTCTTGGGCGGCCGCTATTGATTCGGTGAAACTTGCTGAAGATACGGATAATCCGTTGGATTGTGGATTCGAAAAAACATGTGCTTTAACAGGCCGTGTGCAGGGGATTTGTCCTGACGGCTGGCACCTTCCCGACAACGACGAATGGAATGAGCTATTCGCTGCTGTGGGGGGTATTGCGACAGCGGCCAAGGTCCTTAAATCACAGACGGGTTGGGATTACAATGGAAGTGGTTCGGATGATTTCGGGTTCTCTGCGATTCCTATATCAAAGTATCTAGATAATGGATATATGACCATGTTCTGGAGTGCTACCGAGAAAGACGAGATTTCTAGCTACCTTGTTGCAATGGGTTATAGTGAAGATTTGGCGCTATTTGTTGATGATTATGAAAAGCATAGTCAATACCCGGTTCGCTGCCTCAAGGACTGATATGCCCCTTTCCGTAAAAAAATGAGCATTCCATTCCTATTTACTTCTTACAGTCTAATGCCTATTGCCGACTAATTACTATATTTGACCCGTTCGATCAAAGGGGGCTCCATGCTCAAGTATTACAAAATCGAATCGGGTCGTCTTGCTGTCGCCCCGAACGAAGACGCGGCTGACATCGTCATCATGGGCTCCCTCAGCCAGGAACAGCGTAGCGTTCTTGTCAAAGAATACGAGATTACCGAGCATACTATAGCCTCCGCATTCGACTCCGACGAGCTTTCCCGTATCGAGTACGACGACGACTTTACGACCATCGTGTTCAAAAAGCCCAAGAACTACTCTGCCGAGGACAACTTCCAGTTCCGTGTGGAATCTTTCGGCATCTTCATCTTCAAGGACTGGGTGCTGCTCCTTACGGACAGCGAGATGCCCGTGATGGACGAGCGCAAGTTCTCGAAGATCGACAGCTTGAATACGTTCGTTTTGCGCGTCTTGAGCTATGCCATCGCACACTTCAACGAACACTTGAAGATTATCAACCGCATCAACGACGACTTGGAACAGCGCCTCAATACGTCGATGGAGAACAAGTACCTGCTCTCCATGTTCAGCCTCAACAAGGGCTTGATTTACTACGTGAGCGCCCTCAACAGCAACGACACGTTGCTCCGCAAGTTGCAGTTAGGCCGTAGCCTCAATTGGACCGAGGCCGAACGGGAACTGCTGGAAGACATCCAGATCGAGAACGGCCAGAGCCTCCAACAGGCAAACATCTACGCAAACATCTTGACGTCCATGATGGATGCGCGCGCAAGCGTTATCAACAACAACGTGAACCAGTTGATGAAGAACTTGACTATCGTGACGATTTCCATATCGCTCCCGACGTTCTTCGCGAGCTTGTTCGGCATGAACGTGAAGCTCCCCTTCGGTATGAACGGGGACGCGGTCACTGGTTCGGCGATAGCCTTCTGGGGCATCATCGCCGTCTGTATCCTTTCGGTGATTGTGTTCCTGAGTATCTGGATGCGGAAGAAGTAAAACCTGGTTTGAGGCCCGAGAAATTTTACTCTAGCCCCCCTAGCCTCTAGCCCCTAGCCCCTAGATCCTAGCCCCTAGCCTCTAAATATCTAATTTCCGCGGTCGCTCATGCTTGCGAACATGGCGACAATCTCTTCGGTAAACGTGTTCTTGGGGAACTTGTCCGCAATCTCGAGGGCTTTTTCCAGGTGTTCCTGGGCTTCGGCCTTCGCTTTGTCAAAACTCTTTTTCGCGTTCAGGCGTTCCAGTATCTTTTCGGCGACGCCTTCTTCGGAGGCTTTCTTGATGAGGGTCTCCATTTCGGCACGTTCCGCAGCATCGCAGTCCTCGAAATAGTACAGCAGGGGCAGCGTGATGAGCCCGTTGGAAAGATCGGTGAACTTCGCCTTGTCCAGGTTCTTTGAACCGTAGCCGTAGTCCAGCAGGTCGTCTATAATCTGGAAGGCAATCCCGAAGTGTGCGCCCATCTTGGCGCATTCGTCGACGAGGGGCTTGTCGAACCCGGCCATGATGCCGCCGATGCGTGTCGCGGCCTCGATGAGGGCGGCTGTCTTTCCGTCGATAATTTCGTTGTACGTGGATCTGGAGAGCGTTGTTTCGCCGCAGTGGTCCAGTTCCATGATTTCGCCTACGATTAACTTGTCTGCGGCGTCGGAGATGATGACCGGAACTTCACGGTCGTTCTCGTTGATGACGCAGCGCATGGCTTGCGAAAGCACGTAGTCGCCGATGAGGACGGCCACCTGCGTGCCCCATTCCTTGTGCGCGGTAATCTGTCCGCGTCTGAGTTCCGTGCCATCGATGATGTCGTCGTGGACGAGGCTTGCGAGGTGCAGCAGTTCCACGCTGGCGCATGCATGTGCGACTCGGATGCTTTCGGCCGGAGTGTTTCCACAGTTCGCGATGAGGCAAAGGAGAGTCGAGCGAATGCGCTTACCCTTGCGTCCGAACAGCGAGACAAGGCGCTTGGATATGCCTGCCGGTGCTGTCTGCGCAACCTGCATGATGACCTCGTCGGTGAGGTCCAGCTGGTCGTGCACGAGCTCGCGTGCCTGTCCCAGGATGATTTGAAAGTCGGCCTTCGTTGGACTCATTTAAATATCCAGTTCGCCAAGGACCTTGTAAGCGTTTTCTTCGATGAACTTGCGACGCGGTTCCACGTCTTCGCCCATGAGCATGCTGAAGATCTGGTCGGCGAGCACGCCGTCTTCCACGTAGCACTGCTTGAGGAAGCGGGTCTTCGGGTCCATGGTCGTTTCGTTCAGCTGTTCGGGAGACATTTCGCCCAAACCTTTGAATCGAGTGATCGCGACGTTCTTCTTGTCTTCGACTTCGGCCATCACCTTGTCCTTCTCGTT
Organism: Fibrobacter sp.; assembly: GCA_017412605.1. Classification (GTDB taxonomy): domain Bacteria; phylum Fibrobacterota; class Fibrobacteria; order Fibrobacterales; family Fibrobacteraceae; genus Fibrobacter. Next base: position 86,942 of record JAFPWY010000011.1, read on the forward strand.
CTCGTCGAACAGGTAGCGTTCCTTCTGGCCGACCTTCAGCTTGTACAGCGGCGGCATGGCGAGGAAGATGTGGCCTGCGTCGATGAGCGGGCGCATGTAGCGGAAGAAGAACGTGAGCAAGAGCGTCTGGATGTGGGAGCCGTCCACATCAGCATCGGTCATGATGATAATCTTGTCGTAGCGGAGCTTCTCGATCTTGAATTCCGTACCGATACCCGTACCGATGGCGTTCACCAGGTTCTGGATTTCTTCGGTGTCGAGCACGCGGTGGAGGCTTGCCTTCTCGACGTTCAAAATCTTACCGCGGATGGGGAGGATGGCCTGGAATTCGCGGCTACGGCCCATCTTGGCCGAACCACCAGCGGAGTCACCCTCGACAATAAACATTTCGCATTCCTTCGGGTCGCGGCTACTGCAGTCGGCGAGCTTGCCCGGAAGTCCACCGCTTTCGAGGACGTTCTTGCGGCGGGCGAGGGTACGGGCGCGGTGCGCCGCCTCGCGGGCGAGAGCCGCATTGTAGACCTTGTCCAGAATGACTCGGATAGCTGCCGGGTTTTCCTGGAAGAATTCTTCCAGCTTGGCGCCGAACGCGGAGTTCACGTAGCTTGCAATTTCGGAGTTGCCGAGCTTGCGCTTGGTCTGGCCTTCGAACTGCGGCTGCGACACCTTGATGGCGATAACGGCGGTGAGGCCTTCGCGGATGTCGTCGCTTGTAATCTGGGCTTCTTTCTTGCCCTTGGGCATATCTTGCGCGAACTTGCTGATGACGCGGGTGAGGGCCGTCTTGAAGCCCGTCACGTGGGTGCCGCCATCGTAGGTGTTCACGTTGTTCACAAAGCTGAAGAAGTTTTCCTGGTAACCGTCATTGTACCACATGGCGACTTCGAGCGGGTACTGTCCGTCGGGAAGCACGAGGTGGATGGGTTCCTGGAAAAGCGGGGTACGGTGTTCGTCCACGTAGCGCACGAATTCCGAGACGCCACCGGGGAAGCAGAACGTATCGCTCTGCTTGTTTTCGGGATCGCGCTCGTCGGTAAGCGTCAGGCGAAGCCCGCTCATGAGGAAGGCGAGTTCGCGGAAGCGCGTGGCGAGCGTATCGTACACGTAAACCGTTTCGGTAAAGATGGAGTCGTCCGGATAGAACTCGACGCTCGTACCCGTATCGGCCATGTCGCAGGTACCGATTTCCGCCTGCGGACCACGGGGAATGCCCTTGGAAAATTCTTGCTGCACGACCTTCCCGTTACGACGCACCGTAACCACGAGCTTGTTCGAGAGCGCGTTCACGCAGCTCACGCCCACGCCGTGCAGACCGGCAGAGACCTTGTAGGAGTTGCTGTCGAACTTACCGCCGGCATGCAGCTTGGTCATGACGACTTCGATAGTGCCGATGTGTTCCTTCGGGTGGATGTCGGTCGGGATGCCGCGTCCGTTGTCGGTCACGCGGATGCCGTTCCCCGGGAGGATGGAAATTTCGATATGGTTGCAAAAACCGGCCAGCGCCTCGTCGACGGAGTTGTCGACGACTTCCCACACCAGGTGGTGCAGGCCGCGGATATCGGTCGAGCCGATGTACATTGCCGGGCGTACGCGGACGGCTTCCAATCCCTCCAGGACAGTAATGCTCGAACCGCTATAATTCTTTTCTGCTGCTTCGTCAGCCATGCTTTCTAGACCTCAATAACAAGCCCAATTAGACGAAACGGATGTTCCGTACGAAGGGCTTTCCTAGTAGGTTATTACACTTGTCAATAATAGCTTTTTTTTGCAGGAACAATTCCTGTTTCCATGCGGAACTGGCCGCCTTGAGCACCAGTGTGTTCTTGTCCAGTTTCACTAGAGAAACATGGGGCAAGAGCAGGTTTCCGACCACCTCGCCGAACCGCTCCGAGAGCACCTTGAAGTTCATGTCTTCGGAGATATGGTGCTTGTCGAGGACCATCTGCAAAAGGACGCCGATATCGAGCACCTGCTTCCCGCTGATGCTCGCCCTCCTTTTCGGTTTTTTGAATTCCGGTTCAATCATCAGATGAGCAGAAGCTTCGAAAGGACAAACCCGCCAATAAGGATGCTGGTCATGCCGGCCACCACGGTCGCCTTGGTCGCGCGTCCCACGCCTTCGGCGCCGCCGTGCGTGGTAAAGCCGAAGAAGCAGGCGTAGCTCGCAATGAAGTAACCGTACAGCGTAGCCTTGATGAGGCCTACGATGAGGTCCCAGTTCTGGTAGAACATGCGCACGCCGTAGAAGAATACGGAGAATGAGACTTCCTTGTAAAGGTGGGCCACTTCGTACCCGCCCACGATGCCGATGAAGATGCTCAGCACCGTGAGCACGGGAATCATGATGACGGTTGCAATCAGGCGCGGGGCGAGCAGGAACTTGTAGGGGCTGAGTCCTAACACCTTGTATGCGTCAAGCTGCTCGGTCACGGCCATCGTTCCCAGTTCGGAACACATCGATGCGCCAATGCGGCCTGCCAGCACCATTGCCGTAAGGATGGGGCAGAGTTCGACCATCACCGACTTGCCCACGGCCATGCCGACGAACATCATGGGAATCATGTCGCCGAACTGGTAGGCGAGCTGCCACGACATGATGGCGCCCGTTGCAAGCGATGCTGCGAACACCACGGGAATGCTCGTGATGCCCACGTTCTGCATTTGCTCGACAGTCGTGTGGAAATTGAGGAAGGCTCCGGGGATGTTCTTGAACATCTCCCAGACGAACAGGAAGTACGAGAATATGGTATGCAGGAACTTACGGACCAGCCATCCGAGTCCTTCTGCAAGCATGTTCAGGGCCTTGATCAATCTAGGTCGTTCCTATTTTTTCTTGGTGGCGGCCTTCTTGGACGCTCCCTTTGCGGGGGCGCTGATGGCCTTCTTGTAAAGGTTCATGTCGGTCAAGTACTTGATGGCTTCCTTGAGCTGTTCGTCGCGCTTGAGCGAGAACGCCGTGCTCACCGAGTCATTGACCATGGCCGTCAGGAGTTCACGCTTGATGCCGTCCTTGATGTAGGCCTTGTTCTCGTCAAACTGGGCATCGCGCTTGTTCTCGAGGGCCTTGCGCATATCGGCGAGGCGCTTCGCAAGCGTCGTGTCGGTGACGGTCTTGGAACTGTCGCCCATGTAGTTCTGTTCGCGGATGATGCTCTTCTCGAGCTGGTCCACGCCGACGAGCGCATTGCTCTTCACCTTCATGAAGTTGGTATCCTTCATGCAGTATTCCTTGAACTGCGTGTAGAGCGAATCGGGAACTTCCCAGTTCGCGTCCACCTTGGCTCCGGCCTTGTCGAGACCCGGACGTGCCTTGACAGCGAACTTGAAGTACATTGCCATGCGTTCCTGCACCTGCACGACCCAGGGCATCGGGGAAAGTTCGATGTCGATATCCGGCGAGATGCCGCCGCCGCCGAACATCATGCGTCCGTTGTTCGTATAGAACGTGTCGCGGACCACGGTATCCTTCTTTGCGGAATCGGCCTTGGTTTCTTCTTCCTCTTCGCCTTCCTCTTCTTCTTGCAACTTCAGGCCCTTGATGCCGTTCTCCGGCTTGTTGATGCAGCGGCCGAAGGGCAGGTAGTAGAAAGCCGTGGTGAGCTTGAGGGCGTTACCCTGGTTGTCGAGCGGGAAGATGGTCTGTACAGAACCCTTGCCGAAGCTTGTCTTGCCGATGATGAGGGCACGGTCCCAGTCCTGTAGAGCGCCGGACACGATTTCGGCCGCACTGGCGGAACCCTGATTCACGAGGACGACCATGGGGACTTCGGGCTTGACGATGCCGTTCTTGCGGGCGCGGCTTTCCGTCTTCTGGGTGCGTCCGCGGGTGCTCACGATAACGTTGCCCTGCTTGAGGAACAGTTCGCTAATCTCGACAGCCTGGTTCAAAAGTCCGCCCGGGTTGTAGCGGAGGTCGAGGATAATCTTCTTCATTCCCTGCTTCTGCAGGGCCTTGATGGCGTTCTCCACGTCGCTCGTGGTCTTGTCGCTGAAGGTGGCGAGCTTGATGTAGCCGATGTCCTTGGTGACCATGCCGTAGTACGGAACCGCGTGGACCACGATTTCAGCACGGGTGATGGTGAAGTCCATGAGGTCGGGCACGCCTTCGCGCTCGATGGAAACAGTCACATTGGTGCCGATCTTGCCGCGGAGCTTGCTCACGGCGTCGTCCAGGGAGAGCCCCTTGGTTTCCTTGCCGTCAATTTTTCGAATCTTGTCGCCTGCGCGGATGCCGAGCCTGAATGCGGGAGTGCCGGAAAGCGGGGAAATCACGGTGAGCACGTTGTCGCGGAGGCTGATGGTGATGCCCACGCCGCCGAACTTGCCTTCCATCGAGACCTTGAGGCTCTCGTAGTCCTTGGGCGAGAACACGGTGGTGTGCGGGTCCAGGATGTTGCGGATGCCGTTCAGGGCCGCGTCGGTGAGTTCGGTGGGGTTGACGTCTTCCACGTACTTGCGGTTGACTTCGGAAAAGACCTTGTTCAGGCGAGAAATTTCATCGTAGAAGTCGCCCGGCGGGGTCTGCTTCTTGTCTTGGGCTGCGAAGCCGAGGCAGAGGGCCGAAAGGGCGAGTATAAAACTGTTGCGGATAATTTTCGTGTAGGAATTCATGCTTAAAAGATACAATTTCCAGTGGTTTGGGGGGTAAATGACGGAAAAAACCGGCCGAGAAAGGCCGGTTTTTTAGAAGGAGAGAGATGAAAAAACTTTTTTGTCGCTTAGGCGGCCTCGTTCAGCAAGGCACTTGCGCTGGAATTGCGGAGCTTGGCGAGAGCGGTTTCCTTGAGCTGGCGGACGCGTTCCTTGGAAAGTCCCACGACAGGGGCGATTTCCTTGAGGTTGATGTCGGTTTCGGACTTGAATCCGTAATAGAGTTCGACAATCTGCTTTTCCTGGCTGGAAAGATTGTCCGCGAGGACCTTGGAGAAAGCTTCGGCACGGCAGCGCTTCTGTGCGGCGTCGTCGGCGTGCAGGGTTTCGTCCGATATCGTGTCGCCGAGGGTCATGTCGCCGTCTTCGCCGATCGGGGCGTCGAGAGACGTGGCCTTGTTGCCCATCATGAGAATCTTCTCGATTTCGGTTGCCTTGTACTTGGAAAGCCCTTCGAGGCTCTTCGGGTCGATGGCGACCGTTCCGCCGATAAGCTGGCGGGATTCCTTGGCGTGGCGGCTGAAACGGCGGAGGATGAGTTCCTTTTCGGCACTGATACGGACCAGACGGCCCTTTTCGGCAATGGCGCGGGTGATGTTCTGGCGGACCCACCACACGGCGTAGCTGATAAACTTGATTTTTTGGTTGGAGTCGAAGCGGCGGGCGGCTTCGATGAGGCCCATGTTACCTTCGTTGATGAGCTCGTTGACATCGAGACCCTGGCCCCTGTAAAGCTGGGCGATGTTCACGACAAAACGGAGGTTTGACTTGATCAAGAGATCCATCGCAGCCCTGTTGCCCTGTTGGACCTTGCGGAGAACGATCTTTTCCTGTTCCTTTGTGAGCAGCGGATACCTGGCGATGTCATTCAGGTATTGAAAGAAAATATCCTTTTCGTCTCTGCTGCGCGATGTCTTGAGCATTGTAGCCTCTCTTGTTGAAGACGATATCAAATGTAACTCCGGAGAGGCGTGACTGTGTCAGCAATAGGAACACGGTTCGCAAAAGTTAAATTTGTTTTTTGTCGCAAAAAAATGCATTTTCGTCATGAATTTGTCATAATGGCCGGCATTTAACCCGATAATTGACTTAATTTTAGGAACATGACAGAAAAAAAGCAAAAAAATCCGCTAATCCGCTTCTTCAATGACAAACGCTCCCTGTTTGAAAGCCTTCAGGAAATGAGCTTTGAGCGCGGCGAAAAGAAGCTGATTGACATCCTGAATTCGGAAAACGAAGTGCTGAACTATCCGATTCCCGCATTCGTTCCATTTTTCCTGCTTTGGCTGTTCATTCTCCTGTTCCCGCTGATGCTTATCTTGGATCAGGGATTCTTCTCTTCGGGAAATGTCGACTTGAGGAGTACCCTTTCGTTCTATGTGCCGCTGCTGCTTACCTTGTGCATTTTCCAGGTGAACCAGAAGTTCCTTGTTCCGGGTTGCATTTTCAAGAAGCATTACCTGCGTTATTTTGTTTCGAATCTTGTCCTGGTCATGGTCGCCCTTGTAGTTCGAGAGGTGGTGTTCTTCTTCTTGGACCGCTCTCCCGGTGATTCGTGGGGGTATTTCGTTACCTCGTATTGTTTCTCTGCGGTCAAGGGCCATTTTACGCTGTGGACGGCGCTTTCGTTTGTGTTCTTTGTCGGATTTATCTGTATCATCTGCGTGGCCTACCATATAATGCTTCGCCAAATTATCAGGGCTTTCATCAAACGTGAGCAAAAAAGGTCTACCCTGCAATATGAACTCGACTTCCTCAAGAGCCAACTGAGTCCGCATTTTTTGTTCAATACTTTGAATAACATTTCTGCACTGATTCGGATTGACCCGAAAAAGGCGGAATCGTCGATGGAGAAACTCTCCAAACTGTTGCGCGTGATGCTCTACCAGACATCGGACCAGTACATCACCTTGCAGGAGGATATAGACATTTTGCAAAAATATGCTGCACTCGAAAGGCTCCGCTTTGACGAAAATTTTGACTTCCAGTTTGAAACCCAGTTGGAAGATCCTAAGCGAATGATTGATCCGTTGCTTGTGATGCCCTTGGTGGAAAACGCGATAAAGCATTGTGTGAATCCGCAGGGAGGGAGCTTTGTCCACATAAGCATTGTGCAGAAGGGAGACGACTTTGAGTTCCATTCCGAGAATTCCAATTTCCCGAGAAAGTCACAGAGCAAGTCGAGCGGCCTTGGGCTCGTGATGTTCGAAAAGCGGCTTGCGCTTTTGTACGGTGGACGTTACGAATATACGACTTCGGTGAAGGACGGCGTTTACACGTGCGGCCTTAAATTGAAATTGCGCACCTAGGTGCCAAAAATAAAGACGTACGAAAAACGTTTTTTGTCCGTAAAAGAAAAATTGCCTTAATTCGCTTTACAAACGCCCCGCAAGAAGTTAATTTAAAACGAGTCCGACGGTATTGATACATTCGCAGGAATCCTGCGGATGCTTTTTTATTGGGAACCGTCCGGATGTTTGTTTGATGCCTGGAACCAGGCGGGGCATACGCCCAATTGATATATCCACATTGCATATAGGAGATCCTATGAACAATAGGATATTGGGGCGTATTATTTCTATTGCCGTATTGGCGGTGATGACGGTTAACGCCCAAGTATGTGAAGAAAAAATTCTTTACAACGGCGCCGGTGCGCCGGGGCAAATGGAATCTGCAAGCAGGACTTTCCCGGAACCCCCGGAATGGATGGCCAACTGGGGCGAAATGGGTTCTATGAAACCCCCTTATATAAGGTTGTCGGGCATGAAGAACGTGAAGACGGACTGGATTGGAGCCCTGTCGCTGTCTGCACTACCCAGGAACGTTCAGGGAGGTTCCTTGCGCCTGAAAGTACGTACAACGCAGAATGCGAAGTTCGGGGTGTGGCTTTCGGGGTCGCGCGGGACAGGGAACGTCGTCTTTTCCGATATTCCCGCAAATGTGACGCGGGCTTTGGAAATCCCTGTCGAGAAAATGCTGGGGGCTGGCTTGCAGAGGGTGGAAAATGTATGGGTTGGCCTGTTCGGAGTGCCGGTCAATCAGTATACGACTTTGTTCATTGACGACGTCTCGCTCTCCTGCACGGTCGCAGCCGTGCAGGAGGCCTCCGTGGAGGCGGGCTCAGCCGCGTCCGATTCCGGTGCAGGGTTTACACCGACGAATACGGTTGCGATGTCGCCTGTTCGCAAGCCTCTGTGTCTGTCCTCCGCGGCTGTGCCGGCGAGCGCCGCTTACCCCGATGCGGATCGCAAACGTCTTGCCACTTCGACCTCTGCGTCGTTCGTGCTGAGCTTCAATGAGCATCGGCAAATCCGGGAATCGCTAGAACAGGAGGCGAATACTCCGGCTGAATCTCGCCGACTGTGGTACAGGAACCTGTTCTTTGTAGATCGGAACCGCTTGCGGGATAGCGTTGTTGCAAATCCGAAGGGAGTCTTTGACGAGGCTGTCGCCTTTGCTGCGGCGAACAACTATTCGTTCATGCCGCTGTTGCTTGCCGATGTGGAATATGCCTACTCCGAATGTCAGGATACCCTATGCTCGGCAACGCTGCTAAAGAAGACCCGGCTCCTGCAGGCTGGCCTGCCGTCGTCTTTTGTGCGCGGATCAAAACTGAAACTCGTTTACGACCCGTATTTCGTAGTGACGCAGAAGAAGACTCTGCCGCAAGTAGAGATATGCGTGTCCTCGAAGTGTTCGTCCTTGTCGGTGAACAATTTTGTGGAACTGGAATTTGAATCGGCGGGAGTGCAGAAGGTCTCCGTAAAGCTGAGTTCCGGTGGCGAGACGCAAAGGCAAAACTTATACGTGGAGGTTAAATGATGAAAAATCTTGTGATGCTCCTATGGGCGGCCCTCTTCGTTTGCGGTCTTGCTTATGGATCGAAACTGCAGATATTCTTTGCTCCGTGTGGGAACGAACTGTGCGTGTCCACTACGGATATGGCACCGACTCGCTTTACGGCGGCCCAGGTTCCCATGACTACACCCCTTGCGGCGAGCGTGCGTGCGATGGTCGTGAGCTCGGTTAAGGACATTTCGGCTGTTTATCGTGCAAGTCTCACACGTCCCATATTCATTCTTGACGGAATATACCTGAGTACGGATGAAGTGCGCACGCTGGACGATTTTTATAGGGATGTCGATGAATTCGGCATTCCGGAAATGCTCCTCAATATGGGCTACACGCCTGTTCTAGTTCAGTTCTCGGAGACCGTGACGCGTTCGATAAGGGACAATTCCGAGTTGTTCGCAAAGACGCTCTCCTTTTTCAGCTCAAATGCTTTCGTGTCGTTTCCCAACGCCTTGAATGAGGGCTTCGTTGTGCTCGGCATCAGCCAGGGTGGAATCATTGGCCGCTATGGCGCTTACCTGTACGATGTGGGGCGTAAAAAAACGGATGCACCGATCAAGCTTTATGCTTCATTGGATTCTCCCCATCAGGGCGCTGTCATGCCGAAGGGCTTGTTGGAAACAATTTGGTTCTGGTCGAAAAAAGGCGGTTCTGCCGATGCCGAGGCGTTCGTGGACCTCGTGAATGCGCCTGGGGCGAGCGACTTGTTGCTTCGCCAGGAGTCCTCCGATTTCGAGGCAGACACGGACACGTCGAGATTCCTGTTTGGCGAATACCGCAAGGCATGCCGTTACAAGGGTTTCCCGACCGTACTCATTTCGCAGGGGTCAATGAAGGGGTATGGGCTTATGCATGCCACGCAACTGTTCACCTTGAAGCGAGAGGTACAGCGTAGCGGATCGACGTATGGTAGTGCCATCAGCGGAATTTATTCGTACGATTCGCCTAATACGCAGGTTTCGCACAATTACATGTACGAGTTCTCGGAGGGAAGCGAGGATAAATATGCCTACGGAGATCCGGCTTTGGATTTTATACAGGGTTCCACGTATCCGTTTGCAAAGACAATGTACGAGGCGCTGCACGCCGGGTTTGAAAACGAGATGCCGAATTCGTTCAAACGTGGATGGGGTCCTTTCAATTGGACATTCCATTCGAAGTGGATAGACGAAAAACTGGAATCTCCGAGCAGCACTTTTATTCCGACGGCAAGCGCCATGGATCTCTATTGCGACGGAGACCTTGCCATAAGGAAAAAATGCGCTGCGACGATTTCCGCGCAGGGATTCTCGTTCGAGAATCCCGGGAGCCGTTCTTCTGCGGACAAGGTGTATGCAGTTGATCCGACGCATCCCCGCTACTACGGCGTTTTTAGTGGCCGGCACATTGAACCTGCCGTCCGCGAAGACGGCTCCGTGGACACGCTTGTCCTGCGCGGAATGCAGACGGATATTTGGCGTTTTTTTTGTGAATTGGCCAAGATTGATTACGATTCGTCGGCAGGCGAGTTCCGCAACCCGATGCTTACGGGCTTATTTTCACCCGGTACGAGTTGCCTGGATCGCATGAAAATACCTGATGTCATAAGTAACGGTGGAGTACTCCAGAAAACGAAATTCCCGTATGCGAGGTATACGTTCAGTGCGACCTCTACCGAAAAGGCCGATGTTGTCCAATTCGACTTGCCTGCGGGTTGGCAGAAGGTGGCCTTGTTTGACAATGGCGGCGATATTCCTGCGAACTCCATTTTCGAAATTCAGGTTAAGGTGAATTCCCCGAAGTCAAACTGGATGAAGGCGGAGTTGATGGTTCAGAAATTAAAGGGCGGTTCCGGTGTGCAGATGGAAGAACTCAAGGTGGAACAGGATGGCGAGTACCATACGCTGCGTTGGCAAATGCCCTCCGCTACAGGGGCGCTTGCGAATTACCGCTGGTTTAACCTGATCCTGAATTCTGCGGGAGCCAAGGTGACGCTCGCTTCGGCTAGGCTTGTAAGGAATACCGTAAATCATGTACAGGTTCCCGCCGCAATCGGTTCCGCAAATATCTATCCGTCTACATATAAACGCGTCCCATGGAGCGAAAATGTGAAATTATCCGATTATTCCGACAATTTGGGCGCTGGATTGTCCATTCAGATTGACAAACGGTTTGATGGGATGTACCTTGATTTTGGCCGTCAGGTGAATTTAAACGCATTTTCTATGTTGGAAGTGATTTACTGGCCTGGTTCTTGTCAGAATATTCGTGTATATTTTGATTCGAAGGTTGTCCAAAATGCGAATTTGGGCGGTGGTGTGGTTAAGAATGGTCTTGTAGTGAAGCAAGTGCCGCTGTCCGAAATTATCAATACGGAATTAACTCCGGAATCCAGTTTCTCTGTTTCCCGTTTGAATATGCAGGGAACTGCCGCCGGTGAACGCTGTGTAGTGAAATCTATGCAGTTGAAGTAGCTTGTATGTTGAACCATCAAAGGAGAAATCTGAATGAATAGAATAAAGACCGGTTTAGCTTTCTTTTTGATTTGTTTCTTGACGCTTTCTCTGTGCGGCTGCTTCATGCCGCGAGCCCATTCCATGGGCGCATCGCTCATGGCCGTTCCACATCAGCCAAGGGTCTCGGCGGATAGCACTAATGCAGAAATGTCCGTCACGGTGGGTGCGTTCGGTAATATCGCTGGCGATGGGCTGAACGTCAACAAGGTGAAGAGCGGTGGCGGCGACGCGTCATTCATGGTCCGTATGGGCGGAGCCGTGTCCCCGCTGTTCTTCTCGGCGGCTGCTGGCGGGATGCTGGGCAAGTTGCGATTTGATTGCAATGAGTCTCGTTGTTCTGATAACGCTGAAAAGTACAAGGCATGGCTTGAGACCAAAGAGGGCAAGAGGGATTATTCCTTCTGGGACGTGCAGGAACGTTTGCTCTTGGGCGGGGACTTCAATGTCGGCCAGTATGTGATTCTGGGTTTGGGCGGCGGAGTGCAGTTCTTCCAGGGTAGCGGTAGTTATGACGACAAACGTGACGAATTGGAAGATCAAAAGCTTCTCAAGAACATCGACGACAATACGGGCTTTGCACCGGTTTCTTCTGTTTGGGCCGGGTCGCGCTTGGGGCATGGTGGCCAGTGGGGAAGTGTCCTCGCGGAGTTCGATATGCTCTACAAAAGTGGTATGGGGGACTGGACATCGGCTATAATGCTAAGCTATTTCCATGCGACCGGTTTCTACGGGGGCATCGTGTGGAATTCGCAGCTAGGCTACGGACTTAATCTCGGCAAGACCTTTGTGTTCTAGCTAGATTCCGACGACGCTGCAGATCGGACATTCTTCGGCCTTGTGCCCGCGCGCCTTGCAGTAGGTGCGGCCGAAGTAGATGATTTGCAGGTGACGTTTTTCCCATTCGTTTTCGGGGAAGGCCTTTTTCAGGTCCTTCTCCGTTTTTTCTACGGAACTTCCGTCGCTGAGTCCCCAGCGCTCCGCCAGTCGGTGAATGTGTGTGTCTACCGGGAACGCGGGAACCTTGAAAATGTGGCTCATGACGACGCTTGCCGTCTTGTGGCCTACGCTGGGGAGTTTTTCCAGTTCCTCGAAGGTGTGCGGGACTTCGCCGTTGTACTTCTCTACGAGTGTTTTGGAGAGGTTGTAGATTCCGGCACTTTTGGTGTTGAAAAATCCGCAGGGCTTGATGATTTCGGCGATGCGTTTTTGACCGAGCTTGACCATCGCGGCCGGGGTGTTCGCCTTCTTGAAGAGAACCTTTGTCACCTGGTTGACGCGGATGTCTGTACACTGGGCACTCAGCACCACGGCGACAAGCATCGTGTAGGCGTCGGTATAGTCGAGCGGAATGGGCGGATTCGGGAACAGTTCGTCCAGCTTCTCGGAGATGAATTGGATTTTCTTCTTGGCGTTCATGCCAGTAAAACTAGTTTATTTGGCCGGCTATACGAGGGTGTTCTCGATGCCGAATACTTCGACGAGCTGCTTGTCGTCCATATCGGCAAGCCAGGTTTCGCCCGCGCTTACGGTCATTTCGGCGATGGCCTTCTTTGTTTCCAGCAGCGCATTGATTTTTTCCTCGAAGGTCCCCTTGGTGATGAACCTGTGGACCTGAACGTTGCGCGTTTGCCCGATACGGAACGCTCGGTCGGTGGCCTGCGCCTCGATGGCCGGGTTCCACCACAAGTCGTAATGGATGACTTGCGATGCCGCAGTGAGGTTGAGCCCGGTGCCGCCCGCCTTGAGCGAAAGAATGAGCACCTTGCAATCGGGGTTTTCCTGGAAGTCGCGGACCATTTCGGTGCGCTGCGTCTGTGTGCAGCCGCCGTGGTAGAAATGCGTGCGGAGGGAAAGCTGCTTTTCGATGGTCGTTTTTAGGAGTTCGCCCATTTCGGCAAACTGCGTGAAGATGAGCGTCTTTTCTCCCTGCTCCTGGATGGAAGCGAGCAGGTCCAGCAGCATTTGGAGCTTGCCAGAACCCATTGAGGTCGCGATAGAGTCTTCTGATTCGTTTAAAGCTAGTGTTGTATCCTCGTCTCTTTCGTCTTTCGTCTTTCGTCTCTCGTCTAAACCCTTCAGGAACGTTGCGGGGTGGTTGCAGATCTGCTTGAGGGCGAGAATCATCTGCAATATGATTCCCTTGCGCTTGAAGAGGGCGTGGCTGTCGTGCGAGAGTTCGCTCAGTTGCTGTTCTTCTTCGAGCTGGGCGAGGAAGCGGTCGAGGGTGCGCTTGTAGAGCGCCGCCTGCGGCTTGGTAAGCTCGGCGTATTCGTCCTGGATAATCTTGTCGGGCAAGTCGGCGATGATGCTCTTGTCCGTCTTGAGGCGGCGCAGCATGAAGGGCGCGGTGATTTTGCGGAACGTTTCGGCGGCGTGCTGGTCTCCGTTTTTCTGGATGGGCGTCTCGTACTTGTCGCGGAATTCCGATGCGCTCGGGAAGAACCCCCTGTTCGCGAAATCCATGATGGTCCAGAATTCCATGAGGCGGTTTTCTACCGGGGTGCCGCTCATCGCGATTTTCATGGGGGCTTGCAGATGGCGCAGAAGCTTGCTCTGTTCGCTGTCCGCATTCTTGATGTTCTGCGCTTCGTCGATGACCACGACTTGCCAGGGTTTTTCCTTGAGCGCGTCATAGTCCTTGCGGAACGTGGCGTAGGTAGTGAGCAAAATGTCGGCGTTGAATTTTTGCAGGTCGCGGTTTCCGCCGTGGTAGGCGGCGAACGTGAGTTCCGGGGCGAATTTCCGGATTTCCACTTGCCAGTTGCAGAGAAGGCCCGCAGGCATCACGACGATGCCCTTCTTTTCGGCGAACTTGCCTTCCTGTTTCATCTTCAGCAAAAATGCGATGACTTGCAGCGTCTTGCCGAGGCCCATGTCGTCGGCGAGAATGCAGCCGAAACCGATTTGCAGGTTTTTGTACATCCAGGAGTATCCGCGCACCTGGTAGGGGCGGAGTGTCGCGTTCAGTCCTTCGGGCAGCTGGATTTCGGTGTCGGCACGCCAGGCATCGAACTGCTGCTTGAATTCGCCTGCCATTTCGACGGGTACGTTGTCGCATTCGCCGGTGAAGCATGCCTGAATGAGCTTGGCCTGCGTGATGCCCTGAGTTGGGTTGCTTTCGTCACTTTCCTCTTCGTTTTCCTTGTCGGCGCTATCCTCGCCATTTTTCTTTGCGGGCTCGGCGCGGCCTTCCAGCTTGTCGCGGAGTTCCTTGAGGTCTTCTTCGGTGATTTGTACGTACTGCGACTTGTATTTCAGTAATCCGTCGGCATTTTCGGCCATGGCGAGGAATTCCTCGGCAGACACGTTCTCGTCGCCGATGGCGACTTCCCAGTCAAAGTCCAGAAGGTCGCCCGCTGTAAACGCACCGAAGCTCATGCTGCCCTGCAGGCGCATCTTGGGCTTTGGCTTCCCGATGTTCAGCAGGCTCTTGGGAATGTCGGTGCGGATGCCGAATACCTGCAATTTCTTGAGGCAGTCCTGCAAAAAGTCCAGCAGCTCGGCGCCGCGCATCATGATGGGCTCGGAAGCACGGCGTTCCAGGTACTTGCCCATGGGCGCAAAGTAGTCGGCCACGCCGTTTAAAATGTTCAGCACCGAGAGCAGGCGCGTGTCGTTGTTCTCGAATAGCGTGGCAAGCGGCGTGCGTGTGCCAGAAACCTCGTCGTCGAGGATGAAGACTTCGAGCGCGACTTCGTCTCCGCTTTCGCGGCAGGCGAATAACAGTTGGCTCCTGAAGTCGAGACTGGAGTAAACCGAGAACCACTGCTGGATTTTTCCGGGAATGGCGTGCGCATTGTTCGCGAGCTTGCCCGAAACGCAGTCAAAGAAGAAGGAGAGGAGGTTCCCGTGGTTTGTCTTGAGCGGCTGCTTGTAGGTACGCGCAAACCGCAGAAGTTGCCCGATGAAAAGCGAGAGGATGTGCTCGGCGGGCCCGGCGATTTCATGGAAATCGCCCTCGCCTTCGGAGAAGGCGAACCCCTGCGGGGCGCCCGCCTCCAGGTCTGCGACAATGCCCAGGATGTCGGGGAGCATTTCTGCAGGCAGCCAGCGCATCTGCGCCACGTCCTTCTTTATCCAGAAAACTTGCGGGTAGATGGCCCCGGTACGCACAAGGTAGAATGCCGCCTGCAATAGCAGGTGCAGGTATCGCACCGTGTAGTGGTGCCACGAGAAGTTTCCCTGGCTCAGGCAGCAAAGCGCCCCCATGATGTTGGCGACGGTCAGGTCGTTTCGGATAACCTTGCCGGAGGCGCTTTGTTCAAACGACCATCTCCATCCGTCCTTGTGGAACACGCGCAGCGTCTCGTTTTCCATCAGGAAGGTCTTCGCGTTATAGGCACGGAAATGTTCCGAGAACACGCCAAAGTTCTCGTAGGTGCAGAAGAACTTGTGGCAGCCATCAAGCTCGTCCGTGAAGCTCTTGCGGAAGTTGCCGGCGGGGCAGAAATTCGGGAAGTTTTGCAGCATGGCGGGGAGCACACGGGAATAGTCTTTCCATGTGTCGAAGTCAAGGTGGGGGAGCTGCTGCGGTGGCGTGCGGCTTGCACCGCCCGGCGCTCCGGCGAACAAACTCACGCTGGAATCTTCGGCAAAATCAAGGGCGTTGTCCGTGCCGGCGACAATGCGGCTCGCACCGCTGATAGTACGGACAAGGTTTGCCTCGGCTGGGGCGTCCAGTTCGAGCGCGTCCTGGGCGCTGTCCTTGACGGTGTCCAGGTCGAAACCGTGGATCCGGAACAGGATGGCCGGGTCGCCGTCGCTCTGTTCGGCGATTTTCAGGAATGTCGCGACGAGGTACTTGCAGGGCTGGGCGTCCCGGCAGTCGCAGCCCATCTTGACCTTTTCGGGTTTGTCGAACAGCTGCACCCCGCTCTTCACTAGAAGGAGTTCGAGTGACGGGCTCATTGCCTTGTTGCTGAGTGCGAGCATCTCTGCCGGGTGCTGCCTTAGGATGCTGCGGAAGAGGCTTGCCTGTTCCGCAGGGAATTTCGGGAAGACGATGTAGTTGTTGTGGAGCCCGCCATTGGGCCCCTTGACCACGGAAATCACGCGGTTGTCCACGATGTCGACACTCGACACCTGGCCGCGCGTGGCATAGCGGACGCCCTGCTGAATGGCCTGTTCGCTAGCGCCTTCGAGCAGCGTCTCAAGCCATTTTTTGCTCCACCACGAATTTCCGTAAGGTCCAAAATCCATGGGCCCAAATATAGTAAAATAACTGCACAAATGGATAAACTAACGTCTCTTTTTGCGCTTGCGGGCCAGCCGTTGGCGCTTGACGCTTTCCATGGAAACCTCGTGGAGTATGTCGAGGATGCGTTCGCGTGCGTAGGAATCGTGGAGTTTTTTCCGCGTGACAAAGTCAAGCAGGTACACGCACAAAAGCAGGAACCCGACAAAAATCGAAAGCGATATGGGCCAAAGGTGGACTGAAAAATGGGTGGCGACAAGTCCGAATGCAGGGGGCATTATGATGGAACCGATGTAGGAACCGGCAAGCTGGATGCTGATTGCCTGGCTCGAAAGTGCTTCGCCAAATCGTGCCGGGGTCGCGTGGATGAGCGATGGGTAAACGGGCGCACAACCGAGGCCGAGTAGGCAAATGCAGATGGGCTGCATCCACAGCGGAAGCGGTAGAGAAAGCACAAGACATCCTGCGGCGACAATGAAGATTCCCGCATAAATTAAACGGTGGTCTGTAAACTTGATGGCGAAAAATCCGCTGGCGATTCTCCCGACCATGACGGACGCGAACATCAACGAAACGCAAATGGCGCCCACCTCGGGCTTGAACCCGCAGGCAATCAGGTAGGTTCCGCACCAAAGACTGGTCGAGATTTCGAGGGCCGAGTAAAAGAAGAACGTCAAGAACGAAAGCTTCATTCCGGGAACGCGGAGCGCTTTGCGGAAACCGAATGCGGGTTGCTTGTTGGCTGGGGAGCTTGGCTTGCTCGGCTCGCTACCGCTAGATTCCACTTTTTTCCATAGTGGGAGTGAAACAAGAATTAGGGCGAATACGATTGCCAAAATGACCGCGACGATTTCGTAGGCCCCGCGCCACTGGCTGCCGAACAGAATCGAAAGCGACAAGATGGCCGGACTCAGCGTTGCCCCGATTCCCCAGCTTGCATGCAACCAGCTCGTGTGCTTGGATTCAAGATGGACCGCCGCAAAGTTGTTCATTGCTACGTCGACGGCTCCTGCGCCAATGCCCATCGGGATGGCCAATAGACAAAGCATGCCGAATGAGTTCGCAAAACCGTAGCCGACAGAAGCGAGGGCGGTTGCCGCAATGCTGTATGCAACAAGCTTGCCTGTCCCTAGAATGCGAAGGAACTTCGGTGTCAAAAGGCTGGAGATAATGGTCCCGAGGGATGTGATGATGGAAAGGATGCCTGCGGCCGAGATGGGCGCGGCAAGGTCCAGCCGCATCAGTGGCCAAGCGGCTCCGAGAATTGTGTCGGGGAGACCCAATCCAATAAACGCGACGTATATGACGACCAGCAAGAAAATCATGGGTTAGCGCTCTTGCGGGCTGCTGCGCTTGGGGTCTACCCAAAGGTCGGGAAAGGCGACTTGGCGTCCACGGGCCTTGAGAATCGGGTAGTAGGTTTCTTTGTCGTAATCGATTAAGACAATATCTTCGGTAATTTCGTCGACCGTTGTTACCGCGCCGACTTGGTAGCCGGAGACATTGATCCATTCGGTTCCGTTAAATACGTTTTCCCCTTTTGCCTTGATGGCTTTCAGGAGGTTGCCCATGGAATCCATGTAGAATATGTATTGGTGCCAGTGATAAGAGGTGTCTTTCGTAAATTCCTGGCCAAGTTTTCCGCGGGTTTCCAAAAAAGATACAATCTTGCTGGAGTCTCTGGACATAGATACGTTGCAGACTTGTTCTCCGTTGTACATGTCCGTATTTACGTCGAAGTCGTCCCAGCCATAGTGGTAATATAAGCTCGTGAACCCGGAAACAGCAAGCGTGTTGTCGTAGGTGACTCCTCCGTTGTAGCTTCTGAAGAATATTTTGTACGGGGTGCCGAACGTGTTGTTTGCAAAAGTGACCTCGAATGTCGATGAAATATCCCAAAGGGTATCGTGGTTTGGGCCGCAGACGTCGATGTATATGATGGCCGTATCCCCATTTTCGAGTATGCGCCAGCGGGGAATGGCTGCATTTTCGGTATCCAGCTTGTAGACGGGGCGTCCTTCCTGTGCAAGATCGACAACGTACATCTCCGTAATTCCCGTAAGGCCTTCGTGTCCTGTGGAGAAGGCAATCTTGCTGCCGTCCGGCGAAAATTGCGGATGGTTCGGTGTGGCGGGTGTTGCAATGATCTCGTGCCGGAATGTGTTTCCGTCAAACTCGATATAGTTGAGTTCGTCCTTGTTTTCGTCGTTGAATGCTATCTTGATATGCGAGGTGCCAAATTTGTCTGTAAAAAAGGCTTCGTCGGCATAGGTAATGAAGGAATCGGATTGGATTTCTCCTTCAATCATGGAATCGGCAGAGCATCCGAATAAACCGAGCAAAAGGAACAACAGACAATAGACTATGGCCTTGATCATTTTCTTGATACCCATGGGGTCATTTTTTGAATCGCAGGTATAGTCCCTGAACTTCGCTCCGGAAAGCCCGGAATAGCGTGAGACCTTTGAGATTGTCTGAGAAAAAATCCACGTCCATTTCGTCAGGCGCTTCGACGTCGGCATTTTCCATGTCGGCTGTTATCTGGATATAGTTGGTCGGGTCGCTTACGGCGACGGTGACCATGGTGTAGTCGTTTTTCGCAGGAATGGGGAAGGAGACTATGAAGTCCAGCGTCAGTTTGCCGTTTTTCATGGATGCCTTGAAATTCTGGACTCCGCGTGTAGCCAGGAATTCCGTTCCGACAACCACGTAGTTGTAGTAGTTGCTTGCGGCAATTGGCCCAAGGACGGCGTCCTTGATACTCGGGGCTTCTTTTTCCGATATTTTGCCGTCGTTGTCCTGGTCGGCCGAAGCGAGGATTGCCGCACTGTACATTTCGTCGAAAACCCAGTGATTTTTCAAGCCGACAAATCCGCTGTTGTCGAACACCGCTATGGTGGTTACATCGGCGAATACGTGGGGGTGTGCCCCGGCCATGGCTGCAAAGCAAAGCGCAAGAATTATTGCCGGTTGAA
Organism: Fibrobacter sp.; assembly: GCA_017412605.1. Classification (GTDB taxonomy): domain Bacteria; phylum Fibrobacterota; class Fibrobacteria; order Fibrobacterales; family Fibrobacteraceae; genus Fibrobacter. The sequence goes on from JAFPWY010000011.1 coordinate 106,108, forward strand.
CGAATCTCACACGCGACCTGCAAATAGATTACCAAAAAGGAGTAGCCCCGACGTGAATATCAAAAGGCCTCCTGCAAGGGTGACGGCGTTGTAAATAATGCTGGCGAATCGGCTCCGGCGGCCTCCGAAGTCTATGCCTTTGCGAAAAGCGACTGCGGCAATTCCAAACGCCACGTTTGTGATGGTCATGCCGATGCAGATGACGAATGCGCCAAGGAGCGCCAACGCGACCATGGAATTGAGCAGGCAGAACAGGACTATCAAGGCCACGGCCGGGCAGGGGACAATTCCTGTAATGGCGGCAACACCGATGATCTCGCGCCAGTGGGCGGTGCGGGGGAGCGATTCTGGCGACTCGGCACTGCTTGCGTTCTTGTGCTGCTTCCAGAAGTCGTGTATGGCAATCGCGACGAGCAAAAGACCTGTCAGCATGATCAGAATATAGCTTGCCTTTTCGATTCCCATGCGCCCGGTTTCGAATGCGGGGAATACGGTTGCCTTGAAGATTGCATATAAAATAAATAGAAGCAGAACGGCGCTCAAGGTGTGGGTGACGGTAATTCCTGCTCCGAGGGCGACGCCTTGCCTCCAGCGTCCGCGGCGAGCAATGAAGTAGCCGACGACAATCGACTTCCCATGCCCTGGGCCTAATGCATGGAGCATCCCGTAAACAAGGCAGATAAAGAGAAATTTCCAGATGGCTCCCCATTCCCCGCTCTTCATTGCGGCGATAGCGGACGTTAGTTTCTCGCGTAGCGTTTTTTGCGCTTCCGAAATTACGGAGAGGAAATTGGACTTGGGTGCTTCGGAGGGGGCGACTACCGGCGTCTCGACAGTCGTCGTGACGGTATCGCTAACGGTGCCGACGTCAAAACGTTTTTTCTTGACAGCGGCATCGGCGGCGACCGCCACCAAAAGCACCAATAATATGACCAAAGCCTTTTTCAACCTAAAAACCTCAATTTTCCCTCAAAATAAATATTTTTTCACCCCTTTTTTGTGTTTTTCTGTTTTTTTTTCGGCAAAAACCGCGAGTTTAGCCTTGACTAATTAGCCTCTATAAACTATATTAGCCACGCCTAAACATTGTTAGGCAAAACTAATAAAACATTCGGAGGCCTCGAATGGAACGTGTAAAACTGAGCCAAAGTCTCGAAGATTACCTGGAAATGGTGCATATCCTGCGCCTTGCCAACGGAATCGCCCGTGTCAGGGACATTGCGGCGGCCCTTACCGTCAAGATGCCCTCGGTGGCGAAGGCGATGATCGAACTCAAGAAACTGGGACTTGTGACTCAGGAACCTTACTGTGGCATCGAACTCACCGAAGAAGGCGAGCGCATGGCGGCACTTATCCTGAACCGCCATATTCTCTTGAAGGGTTTCCTGATCAAGCTCGGTGTATCGGAGGCGATTGCCGACAAGGATGCCTGCTGCATGGAGCATATCCTCTCGGCAGAGACTCTAGGGAAAATTGAAGAATTTATGAAGCCGTCTACGGTTGCTCCGTCGGCGAAAAAAGCAAAAAGTGCAAAGAAATAGGACCGGTCATGGGATGTAACTGTGGTTGCGGCGGCAAGTCGCAAGCAAAAGAATGGACTACGACACCGATGTTTTCGGAACTGAAGCGCGGTGATAAGGTGAAGATTGTGGGTTACCGTACGGGCGATTCCCAGTACAAGTCCAAACTCCTTTCGATGGGCCTCGTGCGCGGTGTGGAACTGTGCGTGTTGCAGGTGGCGCCTCTCGGCGATCCGATTGAAGTGGCTGTGCTTTCTTACAGGCTTTCGCTCCGCAAGGAAGAAGCGAACGTGCTGATGCTGGAGAGAATTTAGAATGGCTATTGACAAGGAAGTTTTTACCATCGCTATCGCTGGCAACCCGAACTGCGGAAAGACGGCTCTTTTTAACGCACTGACCGGTTCCAACCAGATTGTGGGCAACTGGCCCGGCGTGACTGTAGAAAAGAAGGAAGGCTCGTTCAAGCTCGACAATCATACCATCCGCGTGGTGGACCTTCCGGGCATCTATGCGCTGTTCGCAAATTCCGAGGACGAGCGCGCCGCTCTTGATTACTTGCTCAAGGGCGAGGCCGATTTGGTCGTGAACATTCTCGATGCGACAAACTTGGAACGCAACTTGTTCCTCACGAGCCAGCTCATGGAAAAGGGCGTGCCGATGGTGCTCGCCGTGAACATGATGGACATTGCAGCCCAGCGTGGCGTTCACATTGACCTCAAGAAACTTGAAGAAATCCTGGGCGTGACGGCCGTCGGGCTGACCGCCGTTTCGCCGAAGAGCTGCGAAGGCTTCGTGAACGATTTGCACAAGCTGCTCCATTCCAGCAACGAGCTCCCGCTCCCGAAGGCGGTGAAACATTCCGAAGTTCTCGAGAAACTGATTGAGGATATTTCCGGGACGCTTGAGCCCGTGGCAAAGGAGCTCGGTGCGACGCCCCGCTGGACAGCGGTGCAGTATCTGGAACATAGCAGCCGAGTGCTTGAAGTGGCTGAGCGCCTGAACGTTACCATCCCTCACGACAAGATTGAGGAAGACCTCGGCGAAGAAGTGGAATTTGCACTTGCGGATTCGCGTTACTCCTATGCGCGCAACATCGTGATGCAGGTCGTCCGCGACAATACGAACAAGAAGACTCGCACCGACAAGCTCGACAAGATTTTTCTGAACCGTATTCTCGGCATCCCGCTTTTCGTTGTGGCGATGTATCTCGTTTTCTGGTTCGCCGTGACGGTGGGCTCCGCGTTTATCGACTTCTTCGACATATTGGTGGGAGGCATCTTTGTCGATGGCCTCACGCAACTCCTGGAAGCGGTCCATGCTCCGGGATTTGCCGTGGCGCTCCTTGCGAACGGCCTCGGTGCCGGTATCCAGACGGTGTCGACGTTCATCCCGGTCATCTTCTTCATGTTCCTGTGTCTCTCTTTCTTGGAAGATTCCGGCTACATGTCCCGCGCCGCCTTTGTCGCGGATCGGTTCATGCGTTTTCTCGGACTTCCCGGAAAGGCTTTTGTCCCGATGATCGTGGGTTTCGGCTGCTCCGTGCCTGCGCTCATGGGAACACGTACGCTTGAAAACAAGCGCGAACGCTTCCTGACCTTGTTCCTGGTGCCGTTCATGAGCTGTGGCGCAAGGCTCCCTGTCTACGCTCTGTTCGGTGCGGCGTTCTTCGGCAAGGCTGCAGGAAACCTGGTGTTCGGCATCTACATGGTCGGCATCGTGATTGCGCTATTGTACGGCTTGCTCCTGAGAAAGACTCTGTTCGTGGGCAAGGAATCCACCTTCATCATGGAATTGCCTCCTTACCATTTGCCCAAGTTCAGCAACCTCTTCAGGCATGCGTGGCTCCGACTCCGTGAATTCATTTTCCGTGCGGGCAAGATTGTGCTCATCATGGTGACGATTCTCGGCTTCATGGGTTCCATCGGTACCGACGGCAGTTTCGGCAACGACAACAACGAAAAGTCCGTACTGAGCGTGGTCGGTTCCACGATTACTCCGGTGTTCGAACCTTTCGGTGTCGAGAAGGACAACTGGCCCGCCTCCGTGGCGCTCTTTACCGGCCTGTTCGCGAAAGAAGCGATTGTCGGTACGCTCAACTCGCTTTACAGCATCGAGGACCAGGCGGGCTCCGGCGAAGCGGATGACGAAGAAGGCTTCAGCCTGAAGGAAACAGTGAAGGATGCGTTCGTTTCCATTCCCGAAAATCTCGCTGGAGTCTTCGGCAAGCTGGCAAACCCGCTCGGCGTGAAAGAAGCCATCGAAGAAAGCGAAGATGCCGGGAACGAGGAAGCCGCTTCGGCGATGAAGGGTATGCGCGCTCACTTCAGTCTCGGCAAGTGGCAAGTGTTTGCCTACCTGCTGTTCATATTGCTCTACGTGCCCTGCCTGGCAGCTCTCGGGACGGCGTTCCGCGAACTGGGTCGGTTTTACGGTACGCTCATGGTCGTATTCCAGACGGCTATTGGCTGGAGCCTCTCGGTGCTGTTCTTCCAGCTGGCTGTGGGCGGTTCCGCCTTGTGGATTGGCGTTGCTGCCACATTGCTTGTCGGCGTGGACGTGGCGCTGTTCCTCATTGGCCGAGACCAGAAGAAAAAGCACGTGTTTGGTTAGATAACCTGTTCTCATAAATAAAAGAGGCGTTCTAAAGAACACCTCTTTTTAAGTTCGCTGAGCTTGCCGAAGTGAACTACTTCAGTTCTTCGAGAGCCTTTTCATTCTTCGCAATAATGTCCTGCTGCGTGGCGAGCTTGGTGCGTTCGGCGTTCACCACAGCTTCGGGAGCACCACTGACGAACTTCTCGTTCGCGAGCTTGCGTTCAATCGAAGCGGCGAATGCCTTGGCCTTCTCGATTTCCTTTTCGAGGCGGGCGATTTCTGCAGCCGGGTCGAGGATACCTTCGAGCGGGATGTAGAGTTCGCCACCGGGCACCACGGCGCTGGCGCTGAACTTCGGCTTGGCGGCCTTCACGGCGACGCTCAGGTCAGAAAGACCCGAAAGCTCGGTGATGATAGCCATGCAGTCCTTCACGCTTGCTTCCGTCGCGGCGTCGTCCACGCTCACCACGGCGCTGAGCTTGGTGGCGGGGCTCACGTTGTAGCGGCCACGCACGCCACGCACGCTTTCCACCACGGCAAATGCCTGGTCGAATGCGGCTTCGATCTTCGCGTCGATGAGCGATTCGTCGGCCTTGGGCCATGCGCGGCTGATCACCATTTCGCTGCCCTGGAACAGGATGCTGTTGAGCTCTTCGGTGATGAACGGCATCACCGGGTGGAGCAAGTCGAGCACGTTCTTCAGCACGTAGCTGAGAATAGCCATGGCGTTCTTCTTTTCGGCGGTGAGCGTTTCGCTGTTGATCACGGACTTCTTAATCTCGAGATAGCTGGAGCAAACGTCGTCCCACACGAAGCGGTACAGGAACCCGGCGAGTTCGGCGAAGTGGTATTCTTCGAGCATGCGGGTGGCGTCCTTGATGGTCGTCTGCAGGCGGCTCAAAATCCACTTGTCTTCGAGCGCGAACAAGTTCTTGTCCATCGGGAGCTCGGCGGCAAGAGCGCCGGCCTGTTCGAGCTGCGGGTAAAGGAAGCGGCAGGCGTTCCACAGCTTGTTGCTGAAGTTACGGCCGATTTCGAACTTTTCGCTGGTGTTGATTTCGCGGCCATCCGGCTGCTTTTCCTTCTTCACCGGCAGGCGCACGTCCTGGTTGTCGGTGCAAAGGCTTGCCATCACGAAGCGCAGAGCGTCGGTACCGTACTTCTCTTCGATATCCATCGGGTCTACGCCGTTGCCCTTGGACTTGCTCATGGTCTGGCCATTGCCGTCGAGAATCTTCGGGTGGATGTACACCGTGTGGAACGGGACCGTGCCCATGTTTTCCTGGCTGAAGAGCACCATGCGGGCGACCCACAGCGTAATGATGTCGCGGCTTGTCACGAGCACGCTGGTGGGGTAGTAGCGCTTGAGCGTGTCGGTGTTTTCCGGCCAGCCCATCGTGGAGTGCGGCCACAAGCCACTGGAGAACCACGTGTCGAGCACGTCTTCTTCCTGCTTGAGCACGCGGCCCGGAACAGCGTCTTCCTTGAGGTCTTCTTCCTGGCTGCACACGAGGTAGCCGCCGTTTTCGGCCTTGTAGAAGAAGATGTCGTCGCGGCCAGCAAATGCGGCCTTCAGTTCGTCTTCGCTAGCATCGGTGTGCCAGATAGGAATGCGGTGGCCCCACCAGAGCTGACGGCTGATGCACCAGTCGCGCTTTTCGGCGAGCCAGTCGAGGTACTTGTTGGCGTAGCGTTCGGGGATAATCTTGATTTCGCCCGACTTCACGGCGTTCATCGCGTTTTCGGCGAGCACGTCCATCTTCACGAACCACTGGTCGCTGAGGTACGGCTCGATCACAGTCTTGGAACGGTCGGAGTGGCCCACCTGCATCTCGTGGTCTTCCACCTTGATGAGGAGTCCGAGTTCCTCGAGACCAGCCACCACGGCGTCGCGGGCGGCCTGGCCCTTGAGGCCCTGGAACTTGCCGGCATTCTCGTTCAGGCTGCCGTCGTCGTTCATGATGTTGATCATCGGGAGCTTGTGGCGCAGGCCCGTCGCATAGTCGTTCGGGTCGTGGGCCGGGGTCACCTTCACGGAACCCGTACCGAAGTCCTTGTCCACCAAGATGGCGTCGGCAATCACCGGGATTTCGCGGTCAACGAACGGCACCTTCAGGGTCTTGCCGATGAAGTGCGCGTAGCGTTCGTCGTTGGGGTGCACGGCGAGGGCCGTATCGCCCATGATCGTTTCCGGGCGGGTCGTAGAGACGGGGATGAATCCCGAACCGTCGGCCAGAGGATACTTGAACGTCCAGAAGTGGCCCTTCACGGTCTCGTAGTAGATTTCGTCGTCGGCGACGGCGGTCTGGAGCTTGGTATCCCAGTTCACCAGGCGCTTGCCGCGGTAGATGAGGCCCTTCTTGAACAGGTTGAAGAAGGCGTGACGCACGGCCTTGGCGCAGACCGGGTCCAGCGTGAAGCGCTGACGGCTCCAGTCACAGCTGACGCCCAGGCTCTTGAGCTGCTTCGTGATGCGGGCTTCGTATTCGTCCTTCCACTTCCAGATGCGTTCCACCAGCGCGTCGCGGCCAATGTCGTGGCGGGTCTTGTGTTCGTCCTGGAAAAGGCGCTTTTCGACGACTGCCTGCGTGGCGATACCTGCGTGGTCCGTACCCGGAATCCACAGCGTGTCGCGGCCCGTCTTACGGCGGTAGCGTACCAAAATGTCCTGGAGCGTATCGTTGAGCGCGTGTCCCAGATGGAGCGCGCCGGTAACGTTCGGGGGCGGAATCACGACCGAGAACGGTTCGCCTTTTCCGCTGGGTGCAAAACTGTTTTTTTCTGCCCAGGCGCTATGCCAACGGGCTTCCACATCTTTAGCGTTATAACGAGTTTCCATAGTGCGGGCAAATTTAGAAAAATACGGGCGATATGGCAAAAGTCGCCCACAGGGTGGACGACTTTTTATTACAAGAAATGACCCTTTGGCTCTGTCCAGTCATTCTGTACGGCTACGGAAACGCTGCGAAGTCGGAACCTGCCGAAATAGCCTAAAAACTACGGTTACGCAGTGAATAAACAGCCTGGAAGGGGCTTACGAAATAGGGAAAGTTTGCTAGCCGAGGTCGGGCGTACGGATTGGCTTGACAGAGCCTAATAAGCGTCTGAACGTTTGAGCATTAAACGTGTGCTGAATGGGGACTGTGCCCCGAATTTCTTGCTTTTTATCGCATGTTTTTTCATTATTTGAAATGACATTTTATGACACTTGTTTGGACGTATATTTAAAAGGGAAAACAATATAACCGGAGGTGTCGTATGGACCAGAAAACTATTCGTGTCATGGGTGTCGGCAACGTCAAGGTTGCGCCTGATACTACGAGGCTTCGCTTTGATGTGGAGTCGCTGCACAAAGATTATGAATCCGCGTATGCCGAGGCCGCGGTGGGGAATAAGGAATTGCGGAAAGCCCTTGAGAGGTTGCAGCTTCCGAAAGATTCCCTCAGGACGTCGGACTTTTCGATAACCAAGGAAACGGAGTGGAATCGCAAAGAAGAAAAAAGGGTCTTTGTTGGCTTTAAACTCCAGCAGTCATTGACGATTGATCTCCCGCTTGATAGCGTCATCACGTCAAAGGTCATGTCGGCGTTGGGAGCCGCCTGGCCTGAATTGGAAGTGAAAATCTACTTTGTCAAAAAGGATACGCACGATGTCAATCTGCAAATTCTGGAATCGGCCGTAAAGGATGCTCGCGAAAAAGCAGAGGTCATTGCCGGCACGCTGGGGCGAAAGTTAGGAGGCATTGTCAATGTCGATTATTCGAAACGCCGTCTGGATGTCAGTTTCCGCGAAGAAAGGGATTACTGTAGGGTGGGTGTGTTTGAAGATGCAGGCTCCATTGACTACACTCCCGAGGATATCGAAGCCGGCGATACCGTAGAGACCGTCTGGTATTTGGAGTAGGGTAGGTGAAATATCGGGGACCTGAAAAGTTCCCGTTTACCTTCCCGGTCACAAAAAACTTTAAGATATGCTTTGAAAAGCATATTTTATGCCCCGTGTTGGGTGTTCCGTGGTTTTTTACCTATATTTCCAAGTGTAGGATTAACCTTAAACCACTATTGATTATGTCCGAATATTCCGAAAAAATGAACAAGGCCATCGAGGCCACTGAACGTGAATTTTCCAAGATCCGTGCTGGCCAGGCTAGCCCCGCGATCCTCAATGATGTGCGCATCGACTACTACGGCACCCCGACCCCGATTTCCCAGGTGGCGAAGGTCTCCGTTCCCGAACCGCGCATGCTGCTCGTTTCCCCTTGGGAAAAGACGATGGTCGACCCGATCGAGAAGGCGATTCTCGCTGCGAATATCGGCCTTACCCCGATGAAGGACGGCAACTGCATCCGCGTGACGCTCCCGATCCTCACGACGGAACGTCGCCAGGAACTCGCCAAGCTCGCTCGTAAGCATGCCGAGGAAGGCCGCGTAGCCATCCGCAACATCCGCCGCGACGCAAACGACGCTCTCAAGAAGAACAAGGAACTGCCGGAAGACGAAGTCAAGAAGCAGCAGGACGAAGTCCAGAAGGCGACCGACAAGGCCATTGCCGAAATCGACCGTCTGCTTGCCGAAAAGGAAGCGGACATCCTCAAGGTGTAGTCCGGGGCTTGCGTGGCAAATCAGCTTAGACATGTCGCCATCATCATGGATGGCAACGGACGCTGGGCTCGCAGCCGTGGGCTCGAACGTTTCCTGGGGCACCGCAAGGGCACCCAGGCGACCATCGATGCTGTCGAAGTGGGCGTGAACCTGAAACTCGAACACATGACGCTGTACGTGTTCAGTTCCGAGAATTGGGGCCGCCCTTCCAAGGAAGTGGATTATCTGATGAACCTCCTTATAGAAATGGTGGTAAAGGAAATCCCCGACCTCATGGAAAAGAACGTGAAGCTCAAGGTCATCGGCAACATGAACCGCCTCCCCGAGAAACCGCGCGCGTCCCTCCAGTCCGCCATCGACAAGACGGCGAACAACACGGGCATGCAGCTGAACCTCGCCATCTCCTATGGCGGCAGGCAAGAAATCGTGGATGCCGCGAAGTCCATCGCCGAACAGGTTGCCGCGGGTACGCTCAAGCCCGAGGACATCGACGAGAATTTATTTGCAAAAAATTTGTATTTGAAGGGAGCTCCCGACCCGGACCTGGTTATCCGTACGGGCGGTGAGTTCAGGCTTTCGAACTACCTGCTTTGGCAGGCCGCCTACAGCGAGTTCTATGTGACGGATACGCTGTGGCCCGATTTTACCCAAGAAGAATTTTTGAAGGCTGTGGAGTTCTACAAAACGCGTCAGCGTAGATTTGGGAAGGTTCTCGATGAATAACTTGGCTGTTCGTCTCCTGTTTGCGGCGGTGGCTATTCCCGTCGCTCTTTTTTGCATTTGGTTTTGCGACTACACTCGCATTTTCTTGATGTGTTTCCTGGGTGGCGTTGGCGCCTGGGAATGGGCGAAGATGGTGGGCAAGATGTACAAGGGCCCGGACATGCGCTACCTCTCGCTGGCGTCTGCCGTGGCGCTCATGCTGGCATGGGTGTTTTCCAAGGGCGGCTTCTTTGGCAGTGCCGCGGTGCCTGCGATTATGGGACCTACGGTGGTTATCATTCTCGGCATTTATATAGCGATCGGCTTCGCGAAGGTCGATATCGCGAGTCTCTTCCCCTGGCTTATGCTGCACCTCGGAGCGCCGCTGTATCTTGGGCTGTGGGGCGGCGTGAGCGTCCTTCTGCTGGGTTCCGGCCAGGGCTTTGAACATTGCTATGCGTTCCTGCTGGTGCTCTTGTCCATGTGGATCTGCGATTCCGTGGCGTACTTCTTCGGGAAGTTTGCTGCGGGCAGGGGCCCGTTCGGCAGGCATGCGTTCGCTCCTTCGATTAGCCCCAAGAAGACTTGGGAAGGCTCGATTGCGGGAACAATCACCACGGTTGCCTTTGTTGCGTACACGGCGCCTTTTGCCCTTGCGAATTTCGATGTGCAGATTACGCTTCCGCTGGGGGCTGCGCTGGGTCTGTTGATTGCTGCCGCCGGCCAGGCGGGCGACCTCCTGATGAGTGCGCTCAAGCGCTGGAGCGGGACAAAGGATTCCGGCAAAATATTCGTCGGTCACGGCGGCGTGCTGGACCGCTTCGATTCGTTCTTCCTTGCGGCCCCGACCCTTTACCTGGTCCTGGAATTCTTGCAGAAGATTTTGTAGGAGCCCTGCTTTATAATGGGTTTAACCCCCTCCCTTTTTAGGGGAGGGGGTTGTTTTTGGCTACTTTTTTTTGTTGTATTCTTCCATATACATCGCAAGGTAGTCGATGACGCCCGACTCGGCACCTTTAACAGGAACATAGCGCAAGTTGTTCTGTTCGTCTGCGATAATGGCAAGGCCTGCGATGTAGTTTATCCAGTGATAGTCTTCGTAATACTTGAGGGCGACCTTTTTCTCGGAGCCGAACACGGCAAGCGGCATCACCAAGATGTCGTGTGAAACCATGATGCTCACGCGCTTCCATTTGGATAGGTTCTTGAGGATGACGGTTTGCATGAATTCCTGTGCGCGCGGCTCCAGGTCATAGAGTGCATCGGCATACGGCTCGCCATACGCCCAGTGCGACATGAGTTCCACGGAGCCACCCCTCATTCCGAGATTGGTTCCGTATTGGGCGAGTTCATCGGCCGTGATTTTCAGGAACCAGTTGCCCGTGATGTCGTAATTCGTGATGAGCTTCGGGAGGGTTGCCTCCCCGCGACCTTTCGAGATGTTGTTCGCGGTTTCGTTCGTGCGCACAAATCCCGAGGTGATGTAGCTGAATTCCTCGTCGCTCTTGAGCGTAGCCCCCAAATCTTGTGCCATCTTGATGCCGTTCGCGGTGAGTTCCGTTTCGATGGTTACGGCGTCCTCGCGTTCGGAATGGCGGATGATGAATACGGCCTTTTCCGTGGGGGCGAGGCTGTGGTACACATCGGCGACCGTCGCGAAGCCGTCCTTGTCGAGTGTGACTTCTGTGACAGGCGCAGCGGACGAAGGAGCCGGTGTGGCCGAAGATGCCGGCGACGACATTGACGGGCTTGATTTTTGATCTGCGGAAGAAGCCGGTTCCCCGTTTGCCGACGAAGTCGTTTTGTGGCTATGCGATGTAGCGTGGCCATGCGATGTAGCTGCCGAAGAGCTCGACTCCGTAGACGGAGAACTGGCGGAATCGGCTGGTTTGGAATCGGTTGATTCCGCTGAACCGGTTGAATTGGCAGATTCAGCCGGATCGGCCGCGGATTCCGGCTGGACAGAAGATTCAGAAGATGTCGGCGGATTGTCTCCGCCTGCAGAAGTAGACGACGAAGAATCGTCACAAGCGGCGAGCAAAGCAAACAGCGCCGAGAATGCAAACGCTGTGGCTGCCGGGAATGCACGGGATGCGCCGAACATGGTTTTGCGCATTAGGAACCCCACTGGTAGTCACCCGCTTCGTACACGGGGTTTTCCCCGTTGAACCCACGCGGGCGCTTGATTTTGTCGTCAAACACGGTCTTGTTGAAAATGCGGAAGTCCCCGCGTTCGTAGCTCTGGAACGAGATGTGGCAGAAAATCGGCCCTGCCGGCATGTACTCGCTGTAGCCCATGTCGCGCTTACCCGAGGTGTAGAGGTAATTGAAATACTTGCCGTTCAAAACGATGTGGAGCCCGATATTGCCGACGGTGAACCAGCGGCCCTTCGCAAGAATGTTCTCATGGTGGGTGTCGTCATAATCCATCACTACGAATTCGGCATCGCCGCTCTTGTCCAAGTGGAAACGGTACTTGTGGTTACCGCCGCAGCAACGGCCGTCGAAGAACCACGTGTATCCGCTTTCGGCGGCAATACGCGGGTCGCGTACGCTTGTGTCGGGGTGCATGAGTTGTTCGTCGGTCACAAGGCGTTCGGGTTCCACGGCTGCAATCAGTTCGGCCAAAGTTTTTGGATTGGAGGCCGACGTGAGCGTCACCTTGTTCTTCGCTTCGCTCATGGCGCGACGGTACAGGCGGTATGGAATGCCATCGTCGCTAATCATCGTCATTTCGTCCTGACTGAACACATAGTATGCGTATGTCTTGGTGCCGTTCTTGGTGACCACGTTGAAACTGCGGTTGTTGAGTGTGTACCACTGGCCTGAAACGTTCGGGAAGCCGGAGACGGCCGCATTGCCGTCATCGGCGATGACTACGGTGTAATCGTCGCTAATCCAGGCCTCGTCTGCGGCGGTAATCAGGCGGCAATCACGGTTTTTGTCGCCCTGACAAGCTGCCGCAGCAGGGTTTGCCGCCTCGCAGGGGCTGACCATCCCTGGCCGAAGTTCGCTAGACATGCCGATTCTAAAGCCCATGTCGGCGGCGCCATCGCGGCTGCGGATGGCGCGGCGGCTTACGCGGGCAAATTCAGCAGGTTCGCCGTAGCTGCCGCCGCGGCGTGTCTTGTTGCCCGATCCGGTAAGTTGAACGGGGTCCACTTTGTCGCCCGAGGTATAGCCCACGAGCCAGTCGTACACCCATTCCCAGGAATTTCCACTCATATCATAGAGCCCGAGTTTGTTCGGATTCTTGGTGGCCACGTCGTGCGCCTTACCTCCGCTGTTCTCGGAATACCATGCCACATCATCGGCCGTGTTGCTGCCCGAGAACTTGAACTTGTCGGCGACACCGTCCTTGCCGCCACGTGCAGCGAACTCCCATTCGGCATCCGTCAACAGCCGGTATTGATGCCCCGTAAGTTGGCCTAGCTTGCAGGCGAAACCGTTTGCATCGAACCAGCTCACACCGATTTTGGGCGCCTTGTCCGATTCCCAAGCGTTCTTCTTGCCGCCCATCACGGCGTTCCACTGCGCGATCGTCACTTCGGTCGGCGCAATGTGATAATCGCTCACCGTCACCATGTGCGAAGGGGTCTCGTAAATCTTGTCTTGTTCGGCGCAGTTGTCGCAGCCGCGCGTGTATGTACCGCCCGGCACATACACCATGTTGAATACGACCCCGCCTACTGTATCGGCGAAGTTTGCCGGAGATACGTAAGTGAATGGGGTTGTACTGGACGAAGTCGTTTGAGTGGCGCCACCACTCGAAGTTGCATCGGCACCAGGCGTAGCAGAAGTGCCTCCGGAACTATTTGCCGAATTACTTACTTTATCTGTACTGCTTGGCTTGCTGGAATCATTTGAATTCGCAGCAGAGCTAGGCGAAGAGTCATCCGGAGATGTCTTGCTGACTGAAGACCCTGTAGAATCCTGAGGATCCGAGGACTTGCCTTCGGGATTTTCTGTATCGCCCGCGCTGGACGATAAACCGAGCTCCGGTGCAGAAACGTCGCTTTCCGACGATTCCGAGCACCCCGAAAAAACACAGGCTGCGCACAAGGACGCAGCCAGGACGTATAAAGAATATACCCGCATAATGCGACTCCAAACCACAATAACCTGTTATTAATATAGATTGAAATTTTTGTTTGGAATGTAAAATTTTATAATGATTGGGAATAAATAATGCTATCTTTGGGTAAAAAGAGGCTTTAATCATGAAAAACGTCGTTCTTCTCGGTGCTACCGGCTCTATCGGCACTTCCAGTGTCGATGTCATTTTGCAACATTCCGACATTTTTAAGCTTTATGCGGTCGCCGCAAACAGCAGCGTCGACAAGGTCGCCGAACTCGTGCGCAAGTTCAAGGTGGAACGCGTGTGCATGTTCAACGAGGCTGCCGCGAAGGAACTCGAGAAGGTCCTCGGCATGCCTGTGCTTGCCGGCATGGACGGCCTTTGTGAGCTCGCTGCCGACCCAAAGGCCGACATCATCATCAACGCCTTGATGGGTGCTGTGGGCTGCCTCCCGACCATCACCGCCATCGAACATGGTAAGCATGTGGCGCTCGCCAACAAGGAAACGATGGTCATGGCGGGCCCGGTCATTTGGGACAAGCTTGCCGAAAATCCGAAATCCTTCATTACGCCGATCGATTCCGAGCATAGCGCCATTTTCCAGTGCCTTTCCGGCCGCCCTGAAAAGGAAGTCGAATTCCTCGAGATTACGGCCTCCGGTGGACCGTTCCGTGAATGGCCTATCGAGAAGTTTGAATCCATCACTGTTGCCGATGCTCTCAATCATCCGGTGTGGAGCATGGGTAAGAAGATTACCATCGATTCCGCGTCAATGATGAACAAGGGCCTCGAAGTCCTGGAAGCGCACTTCTTGTTCCATATCCCGTACGAGCAGATCAAGGTGGTGGTGCATCCGCAGTCGATGGTGCATTCGCTGGTGCAATTCCGCGACGGTTCCCTGATGGCGCAGCTCGGCGCTCCCGACATGCGCATCCCCATCCAGGTGGCGCTCACGTGGCCCGACCGCTTGCCGCTCGAAACCAAGCGCCTCGACCTGCCAACGCTCCAGAAGCTCACCTTCTTCGAGCCGGACTTTAACAAGTTCCGCTGCCTCGCCCTTGCTTTCGAAGCCGGCCGCCGTGGCGGTATCGTGCCTGCGATGATGAATGCGGCAAACGAAGTCCTCGTGGACCGATTCCTCAAGGGAAACCTCAAGTTCACCGACATCCCGAAGCATGTGGAAACCATCATGGCTGGCGCCCCCACCGTGACGGGGCACCTCTCGCTTGACCAAGTGCTCGAGGCCGATGCCGAAGCCCGTCGGCTGACAGAAGCCCTGATCAAGTAATTCCATTTTGTATAAAAAAAACGCCCCAGCGAAGGACTTTCGCTGGGTTTCGTTTTGAATCTAAAGCATCTAGATTAGATAAACATCATCGTGTTGAGCTTGGCCCGGTATTTCCAGGTGAGCTCGTGCTTGGGACCCAAGACACCGAACAAGGTAAGCATTGCCTTCTTGGCGGCCGAATCGTTCCATTCGGGGGCTTCCGCGTACAGGTTCAGGAATGCCTGCAAGGCGCTTTCGAAATCTTCGGCGCAGGCGAGCTTGCATGCTTCGTGGTAGACGACGGCTTCCTTGCCCTGCACATCTTGCTTGGCCGCTTCGGCGTGGAAGTCCAGGAGCTCCAGCAGCGATTTGGCTTCGCGGTACTGGTCGTCGCCTTCGTTGAATTTGGAAAGAACATCCTTCGCCTTTTCCGTATCGCCCATGCCGAGACTGGCCTTGGCCCAGAGCAACTTCAGTTTCTTGTCGTCGGGGGTCTTGGCGAGCGCTTCGTCGAGCAGGGGAATCGCTTCATCGAACTGCTTTGCGGCGATAGCCTCTTCGATGGCGTTCTGCATACGGGCTTCGTCGCTCACGTAATACTTTTCGAGACGCTTCTTGAGGTCTGCTTCGGAGAGGACTCCTTGGAACACGTCGGCAATCTGTCCCTTGTCCACGATGTGGATTTCGGGCACGGAACGCACGCGGAACATCTGGATGAGTTGCATGTTCTCGCGCTCGTCGCAGCTCACAACGCCGAGGGTGAAGTCCATGCTGGTGGAAAGCTTTCCCAACAACTGGGAGTAAGGTGCGCAGTCGGGGTATTCTGCAGAGGAGAAAAGCACCGCCACGGCGCGGGATTCGGATGCCTTGATGATTTCGGATTCGAAGTTTTCTGCGGTAATCTGTACTACTTTGGCCATATTTCAAATGTAGCAAATGTCTGATTTGTTATATTTTTATTATATGAGTAAGTGCCCTTTTTGCAATGCGGACGTGGTGGACATCAAGATCCACACATTGGATTTGAGAATATGCCCCAAGTGCTTTTCCACGTTTTTTCCGTGTAACCAGACGACGTCTTTCCGTGGCGAACTCGGAGATAAGACTCGCGAACTTTGGCTCAAGGCTCTCAAGGCAAAGCAACTCGCAGCCATGCCCGATTCGGCGAAGTGCATTGACCACGGTGAACCGCTGGTCCAGGGGAAGCTGCCCGACTATGGTTACGATGGCCTGGTGACATCTTGCTGCCAGATGTTCCACCTGACTCCCGAACTGACGATTCGCCTGCTCGAACACACCTTGGAGCATCCGTTCCAGGCGCCCGCGAAGCAGGGCAAGCATCATTTCTTCTTTATCCGTTTGCTCGACAAAATTATTTTGAAGGGGATGGGCGAGGCACAGCCCGAAGAGGATCCCCTGGACCTTATACAGTACAACATGTTCTTTAAGCCCATTTTGGAACCATCTGAAAAATGAGAAAGACGTATACCATTCTTGGTGTTATTGCCGTTATCGTTTTAGTTGTCTATTCGCTGATTCCGGACTCGTTCTTTGTAGAAAGTGTATATCCTGCGGAGGAGGGGGTGTTCGTCACGAACTATGACGACAGGGCCGATGGCGGTTTTTCGAATGCCTCGCTCAAAATGGGGGATTCCTCCATGACATTCGAGTGCACGCTGGGGACGGACTCGACTGTTCCCGCCTGGTGTGGCATGCTCTGGAATTTCGACCCGGATACGCTCAAGGCTTTCCGGAACTGGATTTTTGTTGATTCTATGATTTTTGATGTGGAAACCTCCGGCACGGACGAGATTCTCGTGAAGCTTTGGGCCTACGATCCCGACGTGACCGACCTGAAGAAACCGAAGACCTTCCGCCTGCTGATGAAGGAAGTGAAGGTGTCGGGGGGCCGCGAGCGCATCGTCGTCCCGATGGAACAGTTCTATACGCCCGATTTCTGGTACGAGGACGCCCATGTCGACAAGGAACTGAACAAGAGGCACCAGGAATCCATGGCCCGCGTGGAAATCGCTCCGGGCTGGAACCAGCCGCGCGGCAAGACGTTCTCCATCGTTTTCCACGAGGTTTCCGCAAAGGGGCTCAGCAATTTCTGGTTTGGGGCGGTACTTTTCGCCTTTTTGGGAATAACCATTGTCGCGGTAGGCTTCCGCCACCATAAGAAGAATGAAGACAAGGAAGATTAGGGTCATTTCGGCTGCTGCGTTTGTCGTGCTTCTAGGTGCGTGGACAGCCCTGTTCTGCACGTTCAAGGACAATTCTCTGCTCTTTTTCCCGGGCCTTCCTTATGAGACCTACGCTTTGACGGACGCCCCTTCCGGCGGCTACTCGACTTCCGACATCTCGTTGCACGGCGATACGATATCGGCGAAGGTGAATATCCGTTCGGGCATGGCGTACCCCTATGCAGGTATCGGCGTGAACCTGATGTCCGTGGATCACCGTCCCGCCGCTTCGCAGTTCGATTTCTCGAAGTTCGACACGATTGCAGTCAGCGCATCTGCCGGTCGCATGAAGTCGCTGACTTTGCGCATATTGACGGACGACCCGCAGTACTCGCACGAGGGCGAATACCTGAGCTACCGTCCTTTGCTGGCTACGGTGCCTGTATCGCCGCAGGCTAGCGAAACAAAGCTTCCGCTGTCTTCCTTTGCCGTTCCTGAACGCTGGCTCGTGATGAACGGCCTGGACCATGATGACGGCTTTACGTACTGGAACAGGGCTGTGTTTTTCGAAATATCCAATGGCGAGGGAGCCCTGCGCGGCATTCCCGACGAGTTCGAGATTTATTCTATCCGCATGTACGGGCTAAATCGTGGATTTGTAAACGCCATGTACACGGTATTGGCTTTTATCATTGCTGCATTCCTGATTTCGCAGGTCCTTGCCGGTCGCGAAGGCTCTCGTAAAAAGAAGGACGAGAAAGAAAAATCGACTCGAAAGCAAATGGCCGAGGCGGCAAGGCTGCTCAAAACGACGGACCGTTCCATCGCAGAAATTGCGATAGCCGTGGGCGAAAAGAACGTTTCCGCTTTCGAACGCAAGTTCCGCAAGAAATACGGGAAGAAACCTTTGGCATACAGGAGGGAAAATGCCTAGAATATGGACTGTTGACCGCATTATGCGGCTCATGATGTTTGCCGCTGTCTTTGTCGTGATTGTGGGAACCGCGTATTATTTGAGAAACGTGCTTTTCCCGTTTTTTGCGGCCTTTTTGCTCGCCTATATCGTCGATCCGCTGGTAAATCGCCTCCAGGTCAAGGTGAAGCACAGGATTGTCGCCGTACTGATTGTCATATTTGGCGGAGCGCTCATTTTGTCGGGCTGCATGCTCATTTTCGTGCCGAAGGTCATCAACGAAGTGCAGTACCTGGGTTCGCTGCTGGTGAGGATGTTCAACGATTCCGCCTGGTCCGACCGCATCGCGGCGTATATTCCGACAGACATCTGGGAATTCGTCAGGGAATCCGCCGGTTGGGAAAAGATCGGTGCCGCACTCCAGAATTTTGATTCCTGGGAAAGCATCGGAAATCTGGTGTCGAAGATTCTTCCGGGTGCCTGGGGAGTCGTCTCGAAAACCGTGACGATTATTTTGGGCGTTTCGACATTCGCCCTGATGTTCCTTTACCTTATCTTCATTATGGTAGACATGCCCAAGCTCCGCAGCGGTGTTGCAAGCCTTATTCCTAAGCGCTATCAGGAAGATGCATTTGAAATGGCCCACGAAGTGGACCGCTTCATGGGCAACTATTTCCGCGCACAGTCCATTGTTGCGTTGTCCGTGGGAGTGCTTTATGCCATAGGCTTCAGCATCATGGGGCTTCCCATGGGAATCGTGTTCGGCTTGTTCTCCGGTGCGCTCAACATGGTGCCTTATTTGCAGCTCACGAGCATCCCGCTGGCGCTTGTTCTGTCGGTCGTATACTCGTTAGATTCGGGAATGCCCCTTTGGCAGGTCGCGATAATCGTCCTCCTCATTTACCTTGTCGTGCAGATTATTCAAGATCTTTTCTTGGTTCCGCACATCGTCGGAAAGTCGATGAACCTGCCTCCCGTGGGCATTTTGCTGTCCCTCTCAATATGGGGTAAGTTGTTGGGGTTCTTAGGGTTACTAGTAGCTGTGCCCTTCACTTGCTTGTGTCTTGTGTTCATTCGCAAGGTGCAAAAAAAGTCCGAAGCGATGCATGCGGAATCGGTCGGACCTCACCCCGAGGCTTGATTTTAAAAGGGCTCAGACGATATTTTTTTTGAAAAAATCTACTCGGTACGAAAAAAAAAAGGTATAATATCACCATACTTTTCTTAAACCTAACTCAAGGAGTTGAAAATGAACAAACAAGATCTCATCGAAGCCATTCTCGCTAACAAGGAAGCTGGTTTTGAATCCAAGGCTGCCGCTGGCCGCGCTGTTGATGCCGTTCTCGACGGTATCGCCGCTGGTATCAAGAAGGACGGCAACGTCCAGCTGATCGGCTTCGGCACCTTCTCTGTCAAGTCTCGCGCTGCCCGTACCGGCCGCAACCCGCAGACTGGCGCTACCATCAAGATCAAGGCTTCCAAGACCGTCGGCTTCAAGGCTGGTGCAGCTCTCAAGGCTGACGCTGCTAAGAGCAAGGCCAAGAAGTAATCTTGTTCTAAACAAGGTTTTTCAAAGGGACTACCTCCACAGGTAGTCCCTATTTAATTTGTATAGAATTGAATTTTTCTTTTTTTTATTATAATTATAGAAGGGTGGGACATTAACCGAAAGGAGATTTCGTTATGGTCAAAAAAATTATTTTTCTCATGTTATTGAGCGTTATGGCTTTTTCTGCATGCGAAGGAAGCCGTTCGTCATCCGCTCATGATGATGATTGTGAAGAAAATGCTGCAAATTGCCAGGTGGAAGATATCGGCGGCGATGGTGCTGCTGCCCAGTAACTTTTCCATTTTTTGAAAAAATCCCATTGCAGAAACGTGTTCCTTATTCTATATTTGCGCAAGTTTGAACCTTGCTCAACTAGACAGGAATAGATGACGCAAAATCTTGTAATGTCGAAGTCCCCCTCTTGCGCAACCAGTGGAATTCCCCACGCAGCGGTTGCCGCTTTCGGATTTGTTGATATTTGCAAGGATAATTGTTTTGATTTTGCTGGACCATTTGGTTCAGCATTTTTTTTAGAGTTTAATAATTAGTCAAACGGAGATAAAAAATGAAGATTGAAGGCATCGACAAAGTCCTTATCATCGGTTCCGGCCCGATTGTGATCGGTCAGGCTTGCGAATTCGACTATTCCGGCACTCAGGCTTGTAAGGCCCTGCGCGAACAGGGTTACAAGATCGTGCTCGTGAACTCTAACCCGGCTACTATCATGACCGACCCGGTCATGGCCGATGCCACTTACATCGAACCGCTCAACGTGGCCCGCCTCACCCAGATCATCGAAAAGGAACGCCCGCAGGCACTCCTCCCGAACTTGGGCGGCCAGACCGGCTTGAACCTCGCCTCTGCTTTGAACAAGGCTGGCGTGCTCGACAAGTACGGCGTGAAGGTCATCGGTGTGAACCTTGACGCTATCGAACGCGGCGAAGACCGTGAAATCTTCAAGGAAACCATGCAGAAGCTCGGCATCGACACTCCGCGCTCCGGCATTTGCCACTCTGTGGAAGAAGCCGAAAAGATTGTGGCCGAAATCGGCTACCCGGTGGTGGTTCGCCCGGCTTACACCATGGGCGGTGCAGGCGGCGGTTTCTGCTACAACGTGGAAGAACTCCGCACCATTTGCTCCAACGGTCTTGAACTCTCGATGACGCACCAGTGCCTTATTGAAGAATCCATCCTCGGTTGGGAAGAACTGGAAGTTGAAGTCGTGCGCGATTCCAAGAACCAGATGATCGCCATCTGCTTCATCGAAAACATCGACCCGGTGGGCGTGCATACCGGCGACTCCTTCTGCGCTGCCCCGTTCCTCACCATCGACAAGAAGCTCGAAGAAGAACTGAAGGAAAAGGCCTTCAAGATTGTGGAATCCATCGGCGTGATTGGCGGTACCAACGTGCAGTTCGCTCACGACCCGAAGACCGGCCGCGTGGTGATTATCGAAATCAACCCGCGTACCAGCCGCTCTTCCGCTCTCGCTTCCAAGGCTACCGGCTTCCCGATCGCCCTCATTTCTGCAAAGCTCGCCGCAGGCCTTACCCTCGACCAGATTCCGTACTGGCGCGACGGCTCCCTCGAAAAGTACACCCCGAGTGGTGACTACGTGGTGCTCAAGTTCGCTCGCTGGGCATTCGAAAAGTTCCGCGGCGTGGATGACTGCCTCGGCACCCAGATGAAGGCCGTGGGCGAAGTCATGGCTATCGGCAAGACTTACAAGGAAACCCTCCAGAAGGCTATCCGCGGCCTCGAAAACGGTCGCTCCGGCCTCGGCTTTGCGAAGGACTTCAACAAGAAAAGCAAAGAAGAACTCCTCGAAATGCTCAAGACCCCGAGCTCCGAACGCCACTTCCAGATGTACGAAGCCATCCGTAAGGGTGCTACCGACGAAGAAATCTTCGCCGCCACCTACGAAAAGGCCTACTTCGTGCAGCAGATGCGCGAACTCGTGGAACTCGAAGAAGAAATGCTCAAGACTCCGGGCCGCCTGCCTGCTGACGAACTCCTCATCAAGGCCAAGAAGGACGGCTTCAGCGACAAGTACATCGCGAAGATCCTCGGCATCCGCGAAAAGGACGTGCGCAAGAAGCGCACCGAACTCGGCGTGGTTGAAGGCTGGTGCGCAGTGCCGGTGAGCGGTGTGGAAAACCAGTACTACTACTACAGCACCTACAACTGCAAGGACGAATCTACTGCTTCCAACAACCCGAAGAAGATCATGATTCTCGGCGGTGGCCCGAACAGAATCGGCCAGGGTATCGAATTTGACTACTGCTGCTGCCACGCTGCAATGGCTCTCCGCGAAATGGGTTACGAAACCATCATGGTGAACTGCAACCCCGAAACGGTTTCTACCGACTACGATACTTCCGACAAGCTGTACTTCGAACCGGTCAGCCTCGAAGACGTTCTCCAGATTTACCACAAGGAAAAGCCGGCTGGCGTGATCGTGCAGTTCGGTGGCCAGACTCCGTTGAACATCGCCCGCGCCTTGAGCGACGAAGGTGTGAAGATTCTCGGTACGAGCATCGACTCCATCGACATCGCCGAAGACCGCGACCTGTTCCGCAAGATGATGGACCAGCTCGGCATCCCGATGCCGGAAAGCGGCATGGCCACTAACATCGACGAAGCCCTCGCCTGCGTCAAGCAGATCGGTGGCTACCCGGTGATGATCCGCCCGAGCTTCGTGCTTGGCGGCCGCGGCATGGAAGTCATCTACGACGAAGCCATGCTCCGCGAATACGTGGCAAAGGCAGTCGGCGTGACCCCGGATCGCCCGCTCCTCATCGACCGCTTCCTCCACAACGCTTTGGAATGCGAAGCCGACGCCCTCTCTGACGGCGAACACGTTTACATCCCGTCTGTGATGGAACACGTCGAACTTGCCGGTGTCCACTCCGGTGACTCCGCCTGCATCATCCCGCCGGTGACCATCACGAAGGAAAACTTGGCAACCATCAAGGATTATACCCGCAAGATTGCCGAAGCCCTCCACGTTTGCGGCCTCATGAACATGCAGTACGCTATCGAAGACGGCAAGGTGTTCGTCCTCGAAGCCAACCCGCGCGCCTCCCGCACGGTGCCTCTGGTATCCAAGGTTTGTAACACGCAGATGGCCCGCCTCGCAACCCGCCTGATGCTCGGTGCCAAGCTCGAAGACCTGAAGCTCAAGGACAAGAAGTTCAACCACCACGGTGCCAAGGAAGCCGTGTTCCCCTTCGACAAGTTCCCGAAGGTGGACCCGGTTCTCGGCCCCGAAATGCGCTCCACCGGCGAAGTCCTCGGCCTCTCCGACGACTACGCCCTCGCTTACTACAAGAGCCAGGAAGCCGCAGGATCCTTCCTCCCGAACGAAGGTGCCGTGCTCATCAGCCTCTCCGACAAGGTTAACTTGTCTGAACAGGCCATCGAAATCGGTAAGGAATTCCAGAAGCTCGGCTTCAAGATTTACGCTACCGAAGGCACCGCCAAGTTCTACGAAGCCGCCGGTGTCAAGTGCGAAGTGGTGAACAAGATTGCTGAGGGCCGCCCGAACGTTCTCGATATCATCCTGAACAAGCAGGTGAACCTCATCATCAACACGCCGTGGGCAAAGCGCGACGCCATCAAGGACGAAAGTGCCATCCGCAAGGCCGCCATCAAGTACAAGGTCCCCTACATCACGACCCTCGCCGGTGCCTACAACACCGTGAAGGGCATTGCCGCTGCAAGGAACGGCCATGGTGCCGTGAAGAGCTTGCAGGAGTACCACGCTTCTATCGAAGAGATCTAATCGCCGTCAGCGGTGAACAATCACCGCAAAACCCGCTGTTGTCATTGCGAGGCCGAAGGCCGCGGCAATCTCTAACAGGCATCAGAAAATTAAAGACCACAGCAGCTACGCTGTGGCCTTTTTTTCATGAAACGTTAAAACTCGTATATGCAACGCCCAATCCGATGAAAAACGAAAAAATCCAAGAAAATGTGTGAATGAAGTGGTTCGTCCCGATGGAAGATGTTATATTGCTGATGAGATAAGGGATGGGTATTATGAAGGATTTGTATGGAAAAGAGTTTCGATTTGAAAAATTTTTATTCTCATGATACGAATGTCTATAATCTTCAGAACTTTGAACCGCAAATTGTCGACGCCGAATACCTGCGCAATCTCGGTGTGAAATCGGTCCCGTCCGAGGCTACGCTGCAGGGGCTTATCAAGGGCTCAAAGCTTTTCATGGATCGCATCAAGAACAGGACGGTCATCCCTGTTTCAAAGTTGACGCTTGAAAATATCGATCCGGATAAGGTCGAGACCGAAATCCACAACTATACAGGCCGTTGCCCCACGCTCACGTTCGAAATCAATCCTATTCGCGGCTGCAATGTCGGTTGCCAGTATTGCCTTGTGACCGACGGCGTACACGAACAGCACCTGGTTGCATACGAGAATTACCACTTGTACGTGCGCAAACTGCTGGAAGAGATGAACGGCACCCCGACTCGCCCCGTGACGGAAGAAGATATTCACAAGAAGAATGTCTTGCTACAGGATTTGGCGACCGCCATCGAAGAGGCTCCCGAGCGCAAGAAAGAAATCGAATCGAAGATTGTCGAAATCAGCCGTGGCAAGAACTGGAACCATTATTACTATTTCTCGCCCAAGACGGAAGCCTTCCAGGAACCGACGGTGCAGACGGGTATCGCTCACCGCATCCTCAAGGAATTCATCGCGCACTTTGAAAAGTATCCGGATTCCAATGCAAGGCTTTTTATCGCGTCGAAGTCTGGTCCCAAGCATTTGCTTTACGAGTACGAAGGCGAAACGATCCTGGACCTGTTCGAAAAGCTCAAGGGCAAAATGCAGTTCAATACGAGCGTATCCATTATGCCCAAGGAATTCCGCGACTTGCTGGAACCTTACGCAGCCCCTATCGAGGAACGCTTGCAGTCGGTCAAGCTCTGCCAGGAACGCGGCATTCAGGCGAATTCGGCGCTGATCCAGCCTATCGTGATGCCGTACCTTACCGATGAACATATCAAGGACTTTTTCGACAAGCTGCATGCGGTGGGAATTGTGAACTACAAGCCGGAATTCCTGACGGCGTGCATGGAGAACCTCGCTATGCTGGGCCAATGGCTCGGGCATTTCGACAAGAACCTGGAACGCGAGCTTTACGAGATTTATATCAAGCCCGACAATGCCGACCACCGCAAACAGCGCGGACGTACCGCTCCTGAAAGGGATTTGTGCATCAAGAGCATCGAGAAGATGATGGCGTACACGCAGACGCTTGGCATGACGACAAGCATTTGCTTCTGGGTCCGCAAGCAGCTGCGCATTTCCACTTCGCTGATTCCGATAGTCAATGCGAACGGATTCCAGTGCCTGGGCTACCAGTCCAAGCTTTTTGCCAAATAGGGGGCAGTCGTGAATAAAACTTGCTCCGAAACTTGTCGGGAACTGTACCACGACAGGGAAGACTATTATCTCCGCTGGTACCACGAGCGGCCTATCATCATTACGCCCGAGCGGACTGCCGAAATTCGCGAAATGCACCGTGTGCTATACAAGTGCATCGAGTACATGGCGTACCATTATGCTGAATTCGTCGACAAGTACATGCCGCTTTCGCCCAAAGAAATGGAGATACTTGCTTACCAGAGCCGCTATGCCTTCAAGGCGGGCGCTTACCGTCCCGATTACCTTATTACCGAAGACGGAAAGCTAAAGCTCTGCGAAATCACCTCGCGCTTTTTTGCTCATGGGATATTCATGTCGTACTATTCGGAGGCGGCGGCAGACAAGTTTATCGCCAAATTTCCGGGTGCGCACCGCGAAAGTCGATACGAAGAGATGATTCGCTACATGCTCGAAATTGTCGGTGACAAGCAGAAAATCTTCGTCCTGAAAAGTTCGGATAAGACGTCGGAGATTGCGCTCTACAAGCCCTTCTATGAAAGCATGGGCAAGACCGTCACCATTTACGAAGCAAACGAGGTCGAGCCGAATATCGACAACTGGAAGGGCAATTTTGTCATCAGCGCTTTGAACCAGAACGATATCCTCAGTTATTCCATGGATACCATCAAGGCGATGATTGATTCTGGAATGTACAATGATTTCCGCACCATCTTTTTGGCGCACGATAAGCGTTTTATGAGGATGTGGTTCGAAGACGACTTTACCGATCGCTTTTTGACAAAAGAAGAGGCGGCGTTCATTCGCGAACATGCCATCGAGACGGTCGTCTGTGCCGAGCAGGGGGCTGCGCCAGCGCTTGCTGACGCCTATGCGCACAAGGACCGCTACATTCTCAAACACTACTGTCTCGGGAAAAGCGAAAAGGTCTTTGCCGGCCCGCTGACCTCCGAAGAAGAATGGAAGAATCTTTTTGATTCTGGGACCGTCGAGGACATGATCATGCAGCCGTTCTTGCAGCAGAGAAAATTCCATACTGTCTGGGAGGGGACCCCGTTCGACGATTTCGTATGTGGCATGATGCTTTGCATGGACGACAAGTTCTACGATTCCGGGATGTTCCGTGCTTCCAGCTGTCCTGTTACAAATAAAGTAGATGACCGAAAGGTGTGCGCAGTCGCTACCGAATGTGAAAATCTTTATCCATACGGAGATGTGCTGTGATTATTGCCGGAAACCAGCCATACTTTATACCCTATATAGCCTATTGGCAACTCATGAAGGCTTGCGACCTGTTCTTGATTGGCGATGACTATGCGTTTATCAAGCGTGGATGGGTGCAGCGCAACAGAATCTTGCGGCAGGGTAAGCCGGCCTACTTTGGGCTAGAAATCAACGATGTTAGCTGCCACCGGCTTATCAGCCAGACGGAACTGCTGCGAGACGATTTTGCCAGAAAGCTGAAGGAACTTTACCATTGCTACCGTTCGGCGCCTTTCTTTGAAAGGGGCTACGAGTTGATGGAAAGAATTTTCTCGTGCGAGGAAACGAACCTGACTGCGTTCCTAGTGAATTCCATCGAAATCATTCGCGAATATCTTGGAATCAAGACGAAAATGATGTACACGTCGCAATTGGAAGGGAATAGCCAATTCAAGTGCGAACAGCGGATTTTCGACTTTTGCGATAGACTCGGGGGAACGACCTACGTCAATGCCATCGGTGGGCAGTCGCTGTACAAGAAGGACGAATTCGCCGAGCACGGAATCGAATTGAAGTTCATCCATTCGCATTGCCGGCAATACAAACAGTTCGGGAAAAACTTTGTCCCCGGGCTTTCGATACTCGATGTCATTATGTTCAATTCTCGCGAAGAAATTGCGCAGATGCTCGACGAATACACGACGGAATAAAAAAACGCAGGCTCCAAAGAGTCTGCGTTTTTTGTTTCCTATGATTGCTTCAGGGCTACTCGCCCTTCGCAATGACAATAAGCGGGCTACTCGCCCTTCGCAATGACAAGGGTTTGGCGATTAGCGCACGACCTTGCGGTCGTCTGCGGTCATCTTGAGGAAGTCTGCAACGGTCATAGAACCCTTGTCGCCGTCCTTACGCTTACGCACAGAGACAACGCCATCGGCAACTTCCTTCTCACCGACGATCAGGAGGTAAGGCACCTTCTGGAGTTCGCACTGGCGGATCTTGTAGCCGAGCTTTTCGTTGGATTCGTCGACTTCCACGCGGACGCCGGCGTTCACGAGTTCCTTTTCCACGGACTTAGCGTAGTCCACGAACTTCTCGGAAATCGGGAGCACGCGGGCCTGCACCGGAGCGAGCCACAGCGGGAAATCGCCCATGAATTCTTCGATAAGAATACCGAGGAAGCGTTCGATGGAACCCACGGCGGCGCGGTGCAGCATCACCGGAATGTGCTTCTGGTTGTCCTTGCCGACATACTCGGCACCAAGGCGCTGCGGGAGGTTGAAGTCCACCTGGATCGTACCGCACTGCCAGTCACGACCGAGGCTGTCCTTCAACGTGAATTCAAGCTTCGGGCCATAGAAGGCACCTTCGCCCGGGTTCAAAATGTAGTCGAGGCCAGCGAGCTTCGTGGCTTCGGCGAGGGCGGCTTCAGCCTTGTCCCAGATTTCGTCGGAACCCACGCGCTTTTCCGGGCGGGTGGAGAACTTTACCACGATATCGTCGAAACCGAAGTCGTGGTAGATTTCCTTGACGAGGGCGCAGAAGTCAGCCACTTCGCTTGCAATCTGGTCTTCGGTGCCGAAGATGTGGGCGTCGTCCTGCACAAAGCCGCGCACGCGCATCAGGCCGTGCATCGTACCGGCAGGTTCGTAACGGTGGCACTTACCGAATTCGGCAAGGCGCATCGGCAGGTCGCGCCAGCTGCGGAGCCCAGTGTTGAAAATCTGGATGTGGCAGGGGCAGTTCATCGGCTTCACAGCCATTTCCACGTCGCCAGCGAGTGTCTTGAACATGTTCTCGTTGTACTTGTCGGCGTGGCCGGACTTGATCCACAAAGTCTTGTTCACGATTTCCGGCGTAATCACTTCGAGGTAGCCGCGACGGTCAATCTTACCGCGGATGTAGTCCTTGAGGGCGTTCACCATCTTGGTGCCCTTCGGGTGCCAGAACACCATGCCCGGAGAATGGTCTTCGATGTGGTAGAGGTCCATTTCCTTACCGATCTTGCGGTGGTCGCGCTTTTCGGCTTCTTCGAGGAACTTCAGGTAAGTTTCGAGACCTTCCTTGTCAGCGAAGCAGGTACCGTACACGCGGGTCAGCTGGTCGCTGTTCTGGTCGCCATGCCAGTAAGCACCCGACATGGAGAGCACCTTGAAATTCTTGAGCTTGCCAGTAGAGGGCACGTGGGGACCGGCGCAGAGGTCTTCAAAGTTCTTGCCCGGTTCGCCAGTCACGTAGAAGCTGAGCGTACCGTCGCTACCTTCGCGGGCGAGAGCGCGCTGGGCGTTGTCCGTCTTGTACTTGTCGCCCTCGGTGCGCTTCAGGCCATCGGCGGCGCTGACTTCGCAACGGGTAAACGGACGATCTTCCTTGATAATTTCCTTCATGCGCTTTTCGATGCGCTCGAAATCCGACTGCTGGATCGGGGTCGGTGTCATCAAATCGTAGTAGAAACCCTTTTCGATAGCCGGACCGTAGGCGAGCTTGGTGCCCGGGAACAGGTCGCAGATGGCTTCGGCGAGAACGTGGCTGCAGCTGTGACGCAGGAGCATCAGAGCATCCGGGTCGTCGTTGCTCGGCGTGATAATCTTGATGGTGCCGCTCTCGGTGAGCGGACGGGTCAGGTCGAGGACCTTATCGCCGAGTTTGACGCCAAGCGCCTTGCGTGCAAGACCTTCAGAAATGCCCTTCGCAATTTCGAGGCCGGTGGTGCCCGATGCTACGGAACGTACGGAGCCATCGGGGAAGGTGAGTTCGATTTGAGACATAAATAATCCTTTTTGTGGGCGGTTCTCGCCCGGTTCCCCAGAAATACGACATCTGGCGGTGCGCGCAAATGTAGAATATGATATAAGATGTGGCTAGTGGTTGGTGGTTGGTGGTTAGGGAAACAACCCTTTCAAACGTGTCATTCTGACGCCGAAGGCGGTATAGAATTGTTGCCAATTCATTGGCTTACAATTCTTAAGCTCTTGTGGGCTAAGAATCCAGTCCTGATAATACAAAGGGGGAAGAATCCCCCTGATTGCAGCCCGTTACGCGGTCTTCCATCACCCCTTCGCCTAGGGGCCCGGCCCCTAAAACCCCCGATAAAACTCTACACCCTATATCGCGCCCTTTTCTCGGCGACGCAAAGTTCTTTTTGTTTGGTACGTTTCTATCGAAGAAAGGCCGTTTTCAACCCCAAATTGTTCGGCTCGGGCATACCAGTTTGGGTTAAAATAGGATGGGACTATCGTAGCAATGCTAAAAAATTAAAGAAAAACTGCAAAATATGCAAAAATAATCTCTAAAATCGTTCGTTTGACACTGGATTTTTATATATTAAGAATGAAAATTGCGAGAATATGCAAAAATAATTCCTAGGAAGAGGACGAAATGTACAAAAGGCAGGCCTATCTGGACAAATTGGTTCATTCCATCGGGAATGGCTTTATCAAGGTGGTTACCGGAATTCGGCGTTCCGGTAAGTCCTTTTTGTTGAACACCCTCTTTTACGACTACCTGAAATACAATGTAACGGATGACGAGCATATAATCCGGTTCGCTTTCGATTCTGCCGAGGACCTTGAACGAATCGGCGAAACTCCGATTGAACTGCAGTTGAAGAAAAGGCAGGTGGATCCGACAAAGTTTATGGACTATCTGAAGACGCATACCAAGGAAGGCGAACGGTATTTTTTGTTGCTGGACGAAATCCAGGAACTGGGTGCGTTTGAGTCTGTCTTGAATTCATATCTTCGGAAACCGGAATTTGAAATTTTTGTAACAGGGAGTAACGCAAAGTTCCTGTCGAAAGATTTGATTACGGAGTTTGCGGGCCGGAGTGACCAGATTCATTTGTTGCCGCTTTCTTTCAGCGAGTTCATGGAAAAATTTTCTGGGGACAAGTACCAGGGTTTTGCGGAGTATCTGCTTTATGGTGGCTTGCCGCTAGTGGCGCAGGAACGCGATGCCGAAAAGAAGCGCCGCATTTTGTCGAGTCTTTTTGACGAAGTCTATATTCGCGATGTCGTCAAGCGGAATAAAATCAGGAACGAAAACGATTTAAGGGACTTGATTGATGTCTTGTCTTCGTCGGTGGGCTCGCTGTCGAGTGCAGAAAAGATAACGAACACTTTCCGTAGCGAAAAGAAATCCAAGATAACCCGCAATACCGTAGCGAAATTTATCGATTATCTGGAAGATGCTTTCCTGATAAGTTCGGCTTCGCGCTATGACATCAAGGGTAAACGGTATATCGGTGCTCCGAAGAAGTTCTACTTTGCGGATTTGGGCCTGCGAAACGCGAGGCTGAATTTTAGGCAGTTCGAGGAAACTCACCTGATGGAGAACGCCATATACAATGAACTGCTGTATCGCGGTTTTAACGTGGATGTCGGCGTGGTGGAGCTTTCGCAAAAGAACGAGAGCGGGTCTGTTTCCCGAAGGAACCTTGAAATAGATTTTGTCTGTAATCTAGGATCGGAGCGTTACTACATTCAGTCGGCATTTTCAATGCCGGATAATGAAAAAAGGGCCAAGGAAATTAGGCCGTTCAAGACGGTTCGTGATTCGTTCAAGAAAATTGTTGTCACAAAGGATTTCGTGCCGGCCTTCTATGACGAAAATGGAATTTTAACCATGAACGTCATTGATTTCTTGATGGAACCAAATAGCGAATTTGAACTAACCCCTACGTCCACAAGCTGGTAATAAACATCGGGCTTGCATCATCTGCCTTCTTGAATCCGCAGTTTTCGTAGAAGGAAAGTTCTTCGTTGTAGGCGACCACGACTACGCGCAGGTAATCCTTGTAGATTTCCTTGACACGTTCCACGAGTTCCCTGCCGATGCTTTTGCCCTGGTATTCGGGACGCACGAGCAGGTAATGCACGTAGGCGTTCATGATGCCGTCATCCATGGCGCAGATCATGCCGACGAGTTTGTCGCCGTCCCAGGCCGAGATGACGGTCTTGAAATTCTTCATTGCGACAACGAGTTTGTCGGGAAAATGCCCCGAAGACCATTCGACGGAGAGGAAAAGATCTTTTAAGTCTTGTTCAGAGAAGTCGTGAGTGTCTTTGTATGTAATGCTCATATTTTTATTTAAAGATGATATTTCATTCAAAATCTATCAGAACGTAGCAATTTTTATTTCAAGCATTCGCTTTCTTGAGAAAAATATATCTTTAGAGCATGATGAGTCTTCTCCAAAAATCAATCTTCGTTTTAGCCGTTTGCGGAGCCGCCTTTTGCAGTTTTTCTGCCGATGCCAAACCATACGTCAATGCAGACGCTCTCCCGAACGCACTCAACTTCTACCCCGCACCGCCGGAAACCACTTCGGTGCAGTTTAAGTACGATATTTCGCAGTACATGTGGGGCAAGGCCATGCGGGCCGATTCTGCTCGTGCTGCTCTTGCAATTGCCCAAGCGGAAACAAACTTGGACACAATGGTCCGGATGTTCAGCGAGCCCTTCGGCATGGAGATTTCTGCAAAAAAGACTCCCGCCATCATGAACGTGATTGAGCGCGGGATTGCAACGCTCCGCCAGGTAGGCCGTGTCCCGAAGAAGCACTACATGAGGCGTCGTCCGTTCGACCGTTTCAACGAACCGACGCTCGTCCCTAAGGACGAAGAATCTTTGAGAAAGAACGGCTCCTACCCGTCGGGGCATACGATTCTTGCGTGGTCCATGGCTATGCTGCTTGTGGAAATAAACCCTGCCGCTCAAGATGCTCTGCTGAAGTACGCCTACGAATGGGGGCAAAGCCGCGTGATTGCCGGGTTCCACTGGCAAAGCGATGTGGATGCGTCCAAGATTCTTGTGTCGGCTGCATTTGCTAGTTTGCACAACGACGAGACGTTCCTCGCCGACATGAAAAAGGCACGAGCCGAATTCAAGAAGTTATCTGCAAAGAAGAACTAACTTATTTATCCCACCTGCGATAGACATTCGCCAAAATCGCGCCCGAAATATTGTGCCACACGGAGAATATGGCGCCGGGAACGGTCGCCATGGCAAGGCCCGAGAACGCAGTCGCCGCAAGGCTTGTAGCAAGCCCGGAATTCTGCATGCCGATTTCGATGGAAAGCGCCTTCGTCTTGGATGTCGAGAATTTCAGCAACTTTCCGAGACCGAAACCGCAGCCGTAGCCGAGCAGGTTATGGAGAATCACGACGGCGAACACGATGGCGCCTGTCGAAAGAATTTTTGCAGCGTTGTGCGAGACGACTGCGGCCACAATCATCGCGATTGCAATTACCGAGACGAGCGGTAAGACCTTCACGGCGCGGGCAGTCCACTTGCCAAAGAATTTGTTGATGACAAACCCGAGCGCAATCGGCACGATGACAACCTTCACGATGGAAAGGAACATCGCCAACACATCTACGTTCACGGTGGTGCGTAAGAGCAAGTACGTAATTGCTGGAGTCAGCACAGGAGCGAGCAGCGTGTTCACGCTCGTCATGCCTACGGAAAGCGCCACATCGCCTTTCGAAAGGTATGTAATGACGTTGCTGGAAGTTCCGCCCGGGCAAGTGCCCACGAGAACCACGCCTGCCATCAGCGCGGCGTCGAGCCCGAAAATCTTGGAAAGCAAGAACGCGAGTGCAGGCATCACGATAAACTGCGATGCGCACCCGATTGTAATTTCCTTCGGCCGAGCAAATACAAGTGCAAAGTCGCTGAGCTTGAGCGTGAGCCCCATGCCGAACATTACGACCATCAAAAGGTAATTCACCCAGCTGAGTTCAATCCAGAGTGTCGATTTCGGAACGAACAGCGAGAGCGCCGCGATTGCTAAAACCACGACCGCCATCCACTTGCCAATAAAATCACTGATTTTTTCAAGAATGCGCATCGTTAAAAAATCCTCAATATTTACAGGAAAGATAGTTCTTTTTCTTTTCATTAAGTGTTTCCCGCTTTCGCAAAAAAAATGTGACCGTCGGCAAACATGTCCACGGTCATGGATTTTTTCAAGAGTTTCCGGGCTTTCTAAGTATATATTTATGAATGAACTGCTTCTTTATAAAGCGTTTACGGGAGATGTTTATGGATTTTTCTAGGAATTTTGCGGCTGCAGCCTTGATTTCCATGCTCGCTTTTTCCCCGGCCCTTGCCGGTATCGATGTTTCGGTAGACGTAAAAGCGGGGGTGCTCCCGATATCGCCGTGTCTTTATGGCCGCAACATCGACAAGGTGAACGACGGGTCTGCCGAAAGCGATTCGGCCGAGCAGGAGTTTATCGGCCAGGTGCGCGAGGCGGGCATCCACATGATGCGCGCGAACAACGGCAACAACGCGACTCGCTACAACTGGCGCAAGAAACTCACGGTGCACCCGGACTGGTTCAACAACGTCTACTCGCACGACTGGGCCATCACCGCGAAGAAGGTGCTCGACAAGATGCCGGGAGTCGACGCGATGTACGCCTTCCAACTCACGGGCTATGCGGCAAGCAGCACCGACTACAACTTCCCGGACTGGAACTGGAAACAGGAACACGGCTCGTATCCGTCACGGGCATTTGACCTTGCTGGTGGCGGAGAAGTATCAGAAGACGGCGAGACGCTTGTCAAGGCGGGCGACTACACGCTCTATAACGAGGAATGGCCCGCCGATTCCACGGTGGGGATTGTCCCGTACTGGAGAGACGAGCTGAAATTCGACATGAGCCGGTTCCAGTACTGGAGCATGGACAACGAGATGGAAATCTGGCGTGGCACGCATTCCGACCTAGACCTGCCCGTGACCGGGGATTTCTTGGTGGAACGCTACATCGATGTCGCAAAGAAGGCACGCACCGCCTGGAAAGACATCAAGCTTACCGGCCCCGTGGTCGCCAACGAATGGCAATGGTGCCACATCTCCGCCTATAACGACGAAAGCAGGCCCAAGATTGACGGCCAGGAATACTGCTGGCTGGAATTCTTCACCAAGAAAATTGCCGAGGCGCAAAAAGCGAGCGGCATGAAGCTTCTCGATGTTTTCGACATCCACTGGTACCCCAGCGAAAAAGATTACGAGAGCCGCATGAACTGGCACCGCGTCTTGTTCGACACTACTTACTACTACAAGGGCGGAAACGGCATCCGCTGCGCTACGGGCAAATGCGACTGGAGCGACAAGGAGAAGGGCTACAGGTCATACATCTTCGTGCGCATCAACCGTTGGCTTGAACAGTACTTCGGCAAGGATCACGGAATCAAGCTCGCGCTTACCGAGACAAGCCTTATCGACGAAGATCCCATGGTGACGGCGCTTACCTATGCCTCGTTCATCGGCACCATGCAGGATAACGGTGTCGCGATTTTCACTCCCTGGAGTTGGGGCGACGGCATGTACGAAACGGTACACCTGTTCAGCCGTTACGGCCATGCGAACCGCGTGCAGTCCGTGTCCACGAACGATTCGCTCGTGTCGGCTTACAGTTCCATTACGGCCAAGGGCGACTCGCTCACGGTGATTTTCGTGAACCGCGCCGAAAAGGATGCGCAGGATGTTCAACTGAAATTGGCCAATTTCGATGCTGACCTGAAATTCAAGACGCTCACGCTGCAGAACCTCAAGGGCGAAACGTTTGTTTCGCACACGGATAACGCCCTGGAAGAAAACGTCGTGAATGCTACCGTCGCAGGTGGAGAATCGACCGCGACCTCAGCGTCTGCGGACATGATCAAGATGACTCTCCCGCCCAAGTCCATCACGGCGTTGTTGCTTGCTTCCGACAAACCGGAAGTTGCGATTCCCGCACGCAAGGTGTCCCTAGGCGATTTGCTGCGTTACGAGGGCGGGGAATGGCTTATAGACAGCCGTTCGGGCGAAGTCCTGGGCGCCGCCGTGTTCAATAGCCTCGGTCAGAACGTGCTGCAAGTGAATTCGCCCGCCCGCGCAATTATTCGCATCGCAGGCGAAAATCTTGGCTCGGGCAACTTCATTGTCCGTATCAAAACGGCAAACGGGATCCAAATGAAGAAACTGGAACTGAAGTAAATTTCGAAGGGCCGTCCTTTGCGAACGGCCCTTCGTGTAATCTATTTCATCGGCACCATTCTGCCGTAGTAGGCTCCGCGGGCCCTGTTCGAACTGTTGACCTTGCAGCCCTTCAGGTTGTAGTCGCGCTGCATCGTGTACCCGTAATCGCGCATGTACATCTGGCGAATCGCATCCGTGGAGTCGCCGGGTGTCGGGGTCGGCGTGGTGACGCCAGGATTCGTCGTGACAGCCGTAGAATCACCCGGTGTCGGCGTAGTGACGCTCGTGGAATCGCCCGGTTGCGTAGTGCCCGTAGAATCGCCCGGTGTCGGCGTGGTGGCGGCTGCCGGAGCGGAGAAGGTCACCTTGTAGAGCTGGCAATCTTCGAACCAGTCGATCTTGTCGCCTTCCTTAAATTCGGTATCGCCGATCGTGGTGGCTTCCATCGTCTTTTCCTTCACTTCCTTCGGCTTGGGCTTCCAGATCTTGAAGTTGCCGGTCAGGTGGAGCATGGCGAGGAAGTGCACGAGGCCGTCATAGTAACGCTGGCTACCGACGATGGGCTTGGAATCCCAGGCCTTCTGCAGCACCTTCTTGACCAGGTCCTTGTATTCGGGCACGTCCAGCAAGGCATAGGTCGCCACGGCGTTCGCACCGGCCTGGCCGATGGTGAAGTCACCGTATCCGCCCGTGCCGTCCCAGTTGAAGTGTCCGTGCTGGTAGCCGTCCTTCTCGAAAAAGTCGGTGATGACCTTCGCGATTTTTGTCTGGCGTTCCGCATCGGCACCGAACAGGTAGTAGTCCATGCCGTAGTTCATGGGGCAGCGGATGGCGTCGAACGCATACTTGATGGAGTTGTCGCCAAAGGCCTGGTGCGGCGTTCCGTCAAAGTTGCTGTAGTCGCTGCACAGGCCCGACTGCGGGTTGGCGGAATTGTAGATGTGGTCGCGGGTGGCCTTGGTGGCCTTTTTCCACTTGTCGTTGTTGGTCGTCGACCAGCGGCTGAACAGGTCAACGAACGCGGGCAAGCTGTAGGACGCGTCGCCCCAGGTGTTGTTGCCGTCAGACGGCTGGAACGTGGCGATGTAGGACTGCTCGCTGTACAGGGACTGGCCGTTGCCCTTCCAGCAGGCCTTCAAAATGCTCTGCGCGTCCTTCATGTAGCCTTCATCGTTCCAGCGGTGTGCCGCGAACAGCAACGACATCATGAAGTAGATTTCGCCGTCGGGAGCGTTGCCCCAGTCGCGCACGGAACCGTCACGGTTCGCCTGCCAGGCAAAATAGCCGCTTCCACCCGTGGCGGGGTCCTTCCACATGTGCTTCTTGGCCCAGTTCCAGAGCTTGCCGAACTGTTCCTTGTGGTTGGTCTGCACGGCAATCATCATGCCGTAGGACATGCCTTCGGAACGGATGTCGTTGTTGTTGATATCTACGATGTAGCCGCCGTCGTTGTCTTCGTAATACACGGTCTTGTCGTTCTGGCCACCGAAATAGTGGTTCCAGAGTTCGTCAATCTTGTCCTGGATGTCCTGGTCGGTCTTGCCCAGGATGGTCTTGAACGGGCTCGTGTAATCGCCTGTGTAGTAGGCTCCCGAGTAATTCGTCTCGTCGCAGTCCGGGCCATAGTAGGCGCCGTTCTCGTCGAAGAATTTGGTGGGTACGGACTTCGCCGCGGTGTTATCTTGAGCCATGGCCGAAGCCACGACGATGCCAAGGCACAAAACGGCCTTGCTAGCGATTGTTCTTGTTCTCCTCATAGTACTCCTCTTTGTACATACAAAAGATAATCGGCAAATGGGCCAAAGAGGTGCAACGTAAACCTTTTTTTGTTGTAGTGTTTTAAACATCGAAATTTCGCCAAAAAAGCCAATTTTCGGGGTTTTGGAGCTCAATGGGGTGCTTTTTACCGGTTTTTTGAGGGGGCTGGACGACTAAATTTCGATAGATTCTTCGTCACTTTTGATAAAAGATATAAGAATTTCCAGGGTGCGGTCTAGGTTGTTCTTGATGGAACATTCCCAGATGGTCGCAACGCGAAAGCCCTGCAAGGAGAGCTTCCAGCTTGTCTTGATATCACGGATAACGTTGTTTGTAAACTTCTCGTTCCAAAAATCGGGGTTGCTCTTGGGGCGGCTCGTGAACTTGCAGCCGTGCTGGTGCCAGAAGCACCCGTTTATAAAGACGACAACCCCGTACTTGAGGATGTACAGGTCGGGGGAGCCCGGCAGGTCGTGGCGGTGGAGCCTGTAGCGCAATCCTGCCTTGAAAAGCCCGCGCCGCACCAGCATTTCGGGCTTCGTATCTTCCGAATGGACCGCCTGCATCATCTGCGAGCGATTCATGGGTGGGCGTTTCTTGCGGCTGCGTTTCATTGGCGGAAATGTTTTTTGGGGTTCCTAGAGCTAAAGTAGAAAAACTTATTTGGGGGGTTGTTATATTTCAAGAAAAGGAAGGTTACCTATGTCCATTGGAATTCCTGAAATTATCCTTGTCGTGGTGGTCGTATGCCCTGAAAGAAGAGGCCGAGGACCTGCAGAAGACAGTCGAGAAGGCTGCCGAGGCCGAAGAGAAGAAGGATTGAGCCAGGATCAGGAAACTACACTGGTTTCGCACCTGGAGGCGTACCGTCGTACGCCTTTTTTACGAAGGTAAGTTTTTTCTTATATTTTTTTTATTATGAAAAAGTACTCGCACGCATGGATTGCCTTCATGGCTATCAAAAGACTGGAAGTTATCGGCACTACCGATAACGAGGCCGTGTTCAAGGGACTTAACGAGGATGTCCGCAAGGAAGCCAAGTCCCTGGTCGCGTGGTTCAAGGACTACCGCGACTTCGTAATCAGGGGTTCGTGGTACCCCGACGAAGTGTTCAAGGACATGAGTACGAGCCATATCGTCAAGCACAGCCCCTGCGACGGTGGCAACACATCGTACGGCAAGCTGCCCACGACGCATACCATCTACAGGCTGATGGCGAAAAAGTCCCCCTTGATCGAATCGGGCTACAAGATAGAGGGCGGCAACTGCGCCGACCGCTGCGAGTCCGTCTCGCACAGCATTGTCGACAACTTCAAGATGCTCCACCGCGAAGACAAGGGCTGCCCCATAGCGACAACGGGAAACCACATCGCTATGCGCTTCTTCATTTTGAGCCACTATATCGCCGACTGCCACATGCCGCTGCACTGCGACGTGCGCCCGTTCTCCGACGACAAGAACATTCACGGGGCGATAGAGAAGGAATGGGAAGACCAGGTCAACAAGTCTTACAAGATTGACAAGGACAACAACCGCTTCTTCTACGACCCCGACGGATACCCGCTCCACCTCAAGCCCACGCAGTTTATACTGGACGTGGAAAACGATCTGGAAACGAGGAAGTACATCCACAGCTGGGGAACCGACAACGAGAACGTGTGGGATTTTATGAGCGATGCATCGCACTACTCGTACCTGTTCTCGCGCTACCTCATCCCGGACGATTTCGAGAACGACCGGTCCATGCAGGATTTCAAGGAAGCGACTGAATGGGGCCGCAACTTCGATAAGTACAGCACGATGATCTTCAGCGATGCGGTCGACTCGATCGCCCGCATCTGGCTCCATATCTGGATTAAGTACAGAAGCTGGCTGAAACCCTAGATTAGTCCAGGATGCAGCGGATCATGTAGGCGTCCTCTTTCAGGGCGTTGGATTCGTAGCTTATGTGGCCGTTCGAGTCCGCATGCACCACGTTCCCTGTGCTGCTCGAATTCCCGGCACCGGTAATCCAGTAGAACATGTTCGTGATGTCTTCGTTCCCCGCCAAGTTGGAGTTGAGGGGATTGGTCATGTTGGTCGGGGCTCCTTCGCGGGGGCCGTAGTAGTCTATGTCGACAAAGCCCCTCCGCTTGAGAGAAAACCCGTACACGTTGGTTAGCGCGCTGTAGTTGCGCTCGATTGCGAACAACATGTCGTACCCTTCCGTGGTCAGGTTTGCACTGACGTAGTCAAAAAGTGTTGTCCATTCCGCTTCGGAGGGAATATGCGTGCCGTCGGGGCATATGTCCGAACCGTTGCCGAACGCGTCGTCCCATGTATAGTAATAGAGGTACGTATGGAGGAATTCCTTCGGATAGTGGCTCAGCAGGTACCCTTCGCTGGAGTAGGCGGTTTCTATGGTGTAGTGCAGTTCGCGGTTCAGCCATTTCTGCGTTCCGAAGGTCAGGACGCCGTAGACTTCGGAGTCGCGCTTGTCGACGATGGTTTCGTGAATGATGGGCACCCAGTTATAGCCGTTGCTGGGGTTGACGCATACGTTCGTATCTTTGCCGTTGTAGGTGTAGTCGGTCTTGCGGTTATCGTCGCAGACGTTATGTACGCACACGCACGTGTCGATGCCGTTAAATCCGCGTTCTCCCAGGCGCTTCTCGGTGCATTTTCCCAGGTAGTCCATTATCGTTCCCGTGGCCCAGTAGTTCTGCTTCTTGTTGGCGCCCTTGGTGCATACGTAAACGGTGTTGTTGTACATCACGGCCTTCTTCAGTATTGCCGACCGGCAGTATTCCCCTAGAAGGGAGTCTGTCGATGTCATGACGTACCATTCCCAGTTATTGTTGTATGCGGTCGTATCGCAAATGTATTCCTGTCCTTTGAATACTACCGATTTGCCTTCGTCCGACATGCATCTGGTGAGGACGTCGCTCAATACCGCTTCCCTCCATCTGCTGTTATCGCATTTGTACAGGATACCGCCGAGTTCCTTGGTGAAGCTCCCGTTCATGGGGCAGTATCCCAAAAGCTCGTCTTCCTGGGTCGCTGCTGACCATTCGTACTGGTTGGAGTACTTGCAGAAGTAGGTGACTCCGTTGTGCTCGATTTTGTTGGTGAAGTTCTGCTCTGTGCAGTTGCCCAATGTAGCGTCCAGGGCGTCGAGGGGGTCCCAAGCTCCGCCTGTGCATATATAAGTGTTCGGGCCGTATTTGCCGGTGCTGCCTTCGTTGTCCGCTTGGCAATCTCCCAGGATTTCGTCCGAGTTCTTTTCTTCCCAGTAGCCGTTATTGCAGCCGAAGAAAAATCCTTTGTCGTCCTGGCGTATGGAATCCTGCATTTTCTCGGTGCATTCTCCAAAGTCCAGCTCTATCTGCTTGCTTGTTACCCAATTTTTACCATGGCAGGTGACGAATCCATCTTCGTACTCTTTTATTTCGCCCTGGCGTTTCGCGGTGCAATCTCCGAGGATATCGTTGATTGTCGTTAGATTCCAAGTACTACTTTGGCAGGTGTAGGACATTCCCTTGAACATTCCTGATTTGCCCTTGTTCGTCGAGTCGCATTTTCCGAGGACATCGCCGACTGTCGCGTTTTTCCAGGCTTCGCCGTCGCAAATGTAGTACGACAGGGAGTCCGTATTGCCGACTTGCCCTTTGCGCTTGGAATAGCATAGGCCGAGTTCCGATGAGGGGAAAGTCAGCTTGACAAGGCCGCTATCGGTACAGGCGTAGCGGATGCTGTTCACGACGAATTCTTCGTGGATGTTCTTCTTGGTGCATTCGACTCCGGCTTCCTTGGGGGTGCTCCATCTCCAGTGGCCTTCGCTGCAAATGAAGACCAGTTCGTTTATCTTGTACCTTTCGCCTTCCTCGGCAATGCCGCAGGGGCCTGTCGCCCTGGAGCTTACCCATTCGCCGTCGCTGCAGGTGAAGTCGGCGTTGCTGTTGGCGACATATATCGAGGGGTAGTTGTAGAAGCGGTTCTTCTTGCATTCGGGCAGGTCTTCCTCGTTTTCGAGGATGGTGCGGTACTTGATGCAGCGCAACGAATAGAATTCGTTTTCCCGGATCCTTCTTGCCGAGAAACTTCCGGACGTGTCCATCACTACGGTGCTGTCGTCGTAGGCCAGGTA
Source organism: Fibrobacter sp. (assembly GCA_017412605.1). Classification (GTDB taxonomy): domain Bacteria; phylum Fibrobacterota; class Fibrobacteria; order Fibrobacterales; family Fibrobacteraceae; genus Fibrobacter. The sequence goes on from JAFPWY010000011.1 coordinate 146,980, forward strand.
CTGGGCCGATTCGTCGATGCCGCTGCATTCCAGCGTGTCGTTCTTGGCGCAGGTCCCTGCGAAGGTGAACGCATTCGGGTCCTGTTGCCTCATGAATTTCCAGTCGCTGACCGTGGGGATGGTGTACCCTGCCGGGCATGCCTTCACTGCGTTCTGCACCATGTAGAGCCTGCCGTACGGGTCGCAGTTCGAATCGTCGTAGGCGTAGCAGGTGCTCTTGATCTTCGTGTTCTTTACGTTGATGTTCTCGGTTGTCCAGGTGAAAATCCCGACCGTGCGCGTCTTGTAGGTCGTCCCGTTGGCCGAATCGGTGACCGTGCCGTCTTCGGGCTTGTCCGAGAGGCGCATGTCCTTGGCCTGGGCGTCGACAACTGTCGTCGCGCTCTTGGGGGTGTAGGAACTGGAAGATCCCGAGCGCTTCCCCGAACTGGAATCCAGTTCGCTGTCCGTGGGCTCGGCGGAACTGCTCGAGTCGTCGCCGCAGGCGGAAAACGCGAGAAGCATCGCCATCATCAAAAATATCTTCACCATACCAACCGTCCTCATTACTTGATGCACCTTACGCCGATTGCATGAATCTTGGCGTTGACATATTGCGCGGAACTATCCGGCTTGAAATCGGCTCCGAATTCAAAGGCGTTTCCGCCCTTATTCCAGAAATAGGCGCCTGTCGTCGTGTGGGACTGCGTCGTCATCGGGTCGGCGCCGTTCTGCATGTACGATTCGTAGAAGCCCGTCGGTGTAATGTTCAGGCCGTAGAGGTCTTCTCCCTTGTCGGTGCTCCAGCCGCTTCCGAAATAGCTGTACTTGTTGCCGATGGAGTCCAGGAACTCTGTCGTGGAATTCCATTCGGCGTAGGTGGGCAGCCGCCAGCCGGAAGGGCACGCCTTCTGGGCGGAAGTCCAGGCATAGAGCCTTCCGTTGCTGCAGTTGCTCGCGCTCCCGATGCACCAGCTCGAATCCGTGGAGTAGGCGAGGTTCTCGACCATCCAGGAAATGCCGGCCACAGTCAGCACGTTGTATGTCCTGTTGTCGCGGGGGTCGGTCATGGTTCCTGTCGGGATGCCGGTCCATTTCCCGCTGGTACACTTGCTTTCGTTGAAGCCGTTAAACAAGACCTTCCCTTCGGAAGCCGTATTGCAGGTCTTCATGTATTCGCGGATGGAGACTTCTTGCCATAAGAATTTGGGAGTGTATGCCTTGTTGCTGTCGCACATGTAATAGGAATGGTCGAAGTACAGCGTGTCGTACAGCATGGATTGCCTGCAGTACCCTTTCACGGTATCGACGGGTTCTAAGGCGTACCATTGTGTCCACAACAAATTATCGGGATCGCAGGCGTAAAGCTTGTCACGGACATAGCCCGTTCTGACGTTGTTGCTGGAGCAGGATCCATAGACCCCATTGGCGGTCGTGAGCGCGGACCACGAACCATTGTTGCAGCGGTACCACCAGCTTGTTTTTTTCTCCACGAAGTACGAGGTATCCTTTTGGCAGGGACCCATGTCCCATAGTTCCTTGCTTATCGTTTCCCATTTCAAGCTAGTGCAGTTGCAATTGTAATATTCGCTGCCCTCTTGGGCTCGGGCTCCACAGTTATCGGCCTTGCATATCCCGTGATTTTTTTCGATCTTGGTGATTAAAAACCAGCCGTTCGGACGGCAAATATATTCGTCCCCCTTGTATGTGCCGGTTTGGTACTCGTTCTTCGTGGAGCACTCTCCCAGGTGCTGCTCCTTCGAGGCCAGCTTCCAATCCGAGCTCTCGCAAACGTAGGCGGAATCACCATACCACTTTAATTCACCTTCGTTGTCCTTGATGCAAACACCAATTATCGTCTCTAGCTCAGTTATCCGGAACCAGAACTCTGAGTTGCAACAGTAATAGAGCTTTTGGTTGTTCGAGATTGTAGAATCAATCTTCCCTTTTATTGCGGAGGTGCAGAAGCCCAATGCGGAATCCTCATACTGGACTGTTTTCCAGTCGCCGTTTAGGCAGTAATATTTATGCTTCTCGAATTCCACGGTCTCGTACGTACGGGTGCTGTCGCATACTCCATAGACTTTCTCTATGTATGCCGGGAACCAGTTTCCGCCGTCGCAGTAATAGATTTTCCCGTCACTGTCCTTGACGAGAGAGTCTCTGTACGGTCTATCGCATATTTTGCCGAGCTCTTTTTCTCGGTCTTTCATGGTGCGCCAAGTTTCACCCGTGCAGTAACGGGTTTCGCCATCGTATTTCGCCTTCTTTCCGTGCGTGGTGGAGTCGCAAACTCCGATAAAGTCTTCCATGTATGCGATGCGCCATTCGTTCTTGTCGCAGATATAGGCTCTGGCGTTTGCCGAATCGATCTTGCCCTGCCTCTTCGGGTTGCATATGGCGCCCAGCTGGCTTTCGAGCTTGGTGTACGTATCCCATTTCCGGTTGCGGCAGACGAACGATGTGTCGTTGAACTCGGCCTCCTCGAAGGTCCTTGAGCTGTCGCAGAAGCCCACGTAGTCGGTCATCACGGCCTTGCGCCAGCCGGTCGAGTCGCAGTAGTATCCCTCGTACACGTCAATCGAGTCGAGTTCCTTCTTGTCGTAGCCCCTCGTCTTCAGGCTGTCGAAGGTGCCGACCAGTTTGCCGTGGCAGTAGCCGAACTCTTCCTCGAGCTTGGAGAAGCGCCTCCAGGAGCTGTCTTCGCAGATATAGCGGTCGCCGTTGAAAAGGAGTGTCGTGGAGTCGTTCTTGTCGTCGCAGACCTCGCGGGAGTCCGAAATGCCCGCGACCTGCCAGAACTCGTCCTTGCATATGTACAGGGTGTCGTCGACCGTCACCGCGGTCCTGTCGATCACGTGGCCGCAGTTGTCGCTGAAGTCGTCTTCCCAGCGGTCGCCGAGGCAGCGGTAGTTGCTCTTTTCCTTGACGACGTAGAAACTACCGAGGTTTTCCATGGCGGCCGAGTCGCATTGGGGCAGGTCCTTGGTTTTTTCGACAATGTGGGTGTAGGCGACGCAGCGCATCAGGTAGAGCCCGTGGGGGATGGTGTCCTCGAACGAGGGGCTCAGGGAGCCCGGCTCGAACACGGCGACCCCGTCGAGGGTCAGGTACTTCCCGAGCTTGTCCAGGCCCTTGCACAGGACCGTGTCGATATCGTCGATGCAGTAGCCGCCGTACGTCATCTGCATCGCCTCGGATATTTCGGGGTACTTGTCGTTGTACTTGTCCAGGGCCTTCCAGTCGCTCTCGGTGGGGAGGCCGAAGCCCTCGGGGCACGAGTGGCCCTCCTCCTCGGCTTGGTAGAGCCTGCCGTAGATGTCGCAGTTGCTGTCGTCCTTGTCGTAGCACGTGCTGAAGGTGCCCCAGCCCTTGCGGGACGTGTTCTTGGTCAGCCAGACGTACGAGCCGAACTGGATTGTGGCGATGGAATCGCCCGTCCAGTTGTCCTGAATCTTGCTGTAGATCACCGGGGCGTCCTTGGCCTTCGCGTCGACCTTGGACTTTTTCGGGGAGTCGTCGTCCGAAAGCTCTTCGCTATCGGGGTCCGAAGACGAACTTGAATCTGAATCGGAACCGCACGCTGTCAGGCAAAAGAACCATACAGCAAAAGAAAGAAACATCTTGATCAAGACGCCCATAAATTCCTCACAATTAAACCAGCCCCCTGCAGGTAGCCACGCGAAAAATAATTTATAAAAATTTACATTAGTTGTCCATATATATTTTCATACGGGCGAAGAAAGGGCGTTTTTGGGGGCGCTATTCACTTCCCTCGCCGGGCGGCGGCAATTTCGGCGTTGATTTCGTCGAGTGTCATTTCGGCGGAACCGGCCTTCTCGGCATCGGAGCAAATTCAGCGTCTTGACGTCAACGTAGTGGCATGGCTCCGCCATGCTTTTTTCTGAGCCTCGGCAATGTCTATGCAAGCATAGCCGCTGCTCTCGGCTTTTGAAAAAATGTCAACTATCAATAGCGATTTCTTCGCCATGCCGTAAATCTGCGCGTAGGCGACATCCGCCTCCAATTTCTGACCGTTCAGAATCAGGAAGTGCCTGTAAGTCGAGGGATCGATAAAATTTTCCATGACCATCTGGAGATCCACATTGATTTTCCCCAAATCGCTCCGAATATCGCGAACTTCGCCGGAAAGTTCCTTTACTTCAGCAGAAACTACCGCGATATCATGCGTATTTTGAGCAGTCTGCGCCGCAATCTGGGCGATTCCCGCAGTTCCGAGCAATTGCTGATTCTCTGCGACGATATAGTCCTTCATCTGCTTGAAAAGGCGGATAATTGCCTTGCTTTGCATAATTGCCAAATCACCTCTAAGAACAGTCATAAGCATATAAATACCCTGTTCGCTAAAGGCATATGGGAGATATTTTGCATATTTCCCCTGTTCTAAGGTCGGTTTTTCCGACCTTAGAATCGATAAATACTCCTCTCGCGTCAGTTGAAACCGGAAATCCTCGTCAAATCGTTCAATATTGCACTTGACTTGCTCATTGAATCTTTTCGTACTATACCCGTAAATCTCTGCCAAATCGGCATCGATCATGACCTTTACCCCACGGATGGTATAAATCCGTGATTTCAGCAAGGATTCGTCAATGAGGGGGAATTCCGCGATGGCCAGTTTTTTATCACTTTTTCTTTCCATAATAGTCCCTTTATTCGCACGATATGCGCAAATACGTTAAAAACGGTTTTAATTGCGCCTACACTGCGGACGCAATCTGGGTTTGTTTATTTCAACGCTTCCCACCGACCATTTTTTCGAGCGCCAACGCGAGCAATACAAGATTTTTCCCGTAAAGCCTTCAAAGCCCTATTAATCGTCGGTTCGGAATAACCCGTTTCATGCATAAGCAAGGGAACAGTAATGGAAGGATTCCGTTTTATTTCTGCGTAAATCAGCGATTCCGTTTCCGTGAGTTTTATCCTATCACCCAACCGCTGAAATCTTTCAAAATAGAACGATGTGCGCATGAAATGATCCGTAAACGAGAAAGCCTTTTCATCATAGGAACGCAGAATACGCCGCATGCCGCTCCCGAGCTGTTCGACCATATCCAAGTCATGGAAAATACGCATAAGTTCTCTATTGCGCGGCACTGACTCCAATATAGATGTGACCGCCAGTAGAATTCAAAAAAGCGATTACAGAACGTTCGAATGTTTCGGACAATTCACGTTTGTATTCGACAAGATGATTTTCCTTGTTCATTATAACCTCCAAGTGGTCGCAAATTGCGACCGGTTACTTCCCGCGCCGGGCTGCGGCGATTTCGGCGTTGATTTCGTCGAGTGTCATTTCGGCGGAACCAACCTTTTCGGCATCGGCGGATAGCTGTTGCATATTGTGCAATGCCTGCCTGCGCAATTCCATGAAGGCCTTCCATCCGGCATTTTCATTCTCAAGTTCTTTTTCGTTCTCTGCATTTTCCTTCATTGCATTTCTCCTTTGATTAGAAATCATCAAATATCAACTAGAACTTCCCAATAACCTTCTTTTCTCCCGCCAAATCGTTTCAGCAGTCCCTTCTTTTGCATGTTAGAAAGATGATATTTTACGCCATCAGAAGAATCTACGTGTAAGTCGCTGATGAAAAAATAAGTCATGTTCAGCTCTCCCTGTCCATTGCCTTGCGCAGGTCTTCTTCCGAGGGTAGCGCCTTACGGACATCTTCTGCTGATTTGTAGGTGGCAACCCCCATCGGATTGTCGTACCCCTGAATAAGGAATTCGACAAAAGTCTTGTCAGCTTCCTTGCAGAGGATGATGCCGATGCTCGGATTTTCGAAGGGCTTCTTGACTTCAGTATCGAGAATGCGTATGTATGCGCTCAGTTGGCCCAAATATGCCGGCTTGAACTCGCCCTGTTTCAGTTCAACGGCAACAAGCGCAGCCAATTCGCGATTATAGAACAGCAAGTCGGGATATTCGTCGTGCCCGAATTTTTCCAGATGGTACTGGTTGCCGACAAAAGCGAAGTCTCGCCCAAAAGTCATGATGAAATTCTTGACATTGTGAACAATCGCGTTTTCTACGACCCTTTCGTCAATATCCTCCTGGTCACGTACACCCAGCTCCTCGACATTGATAAAATCGAGTAGGTACTCGTCCTTGAACATGCCAATCGCCTGCAAGGCGTTCCTTGTATTCTGCATGGTGGTCGAAAAATTGTTGGGAAGATTGCCCTGATGGTGGAACAGGTCCGATTTGAGCATATCGCGGAGTTTGTATTTGTCCCAACGATTGACGAATGATTGATGGATGTAGAAGAGTCGTTCTTGCAAGTCTTTTGATTTGCTAATTATTTCTATATGATGCGTAAAACTGATCGAAAGAAATTCGTTCAACATATCGGCAGCCATCGGCTGCCGATTTTGCTCCAAGAGTAAGGTATAGTCCACGCGTTCCAAATCGGGTGACGAAGAGGAAAAATCGCTTTTTTCTTCAAATTTCGGCAATTCGGTAGCCACGGCTGCCGATTTACCAAGCATCAGATGCCATTCTTCATAAAAAGAACGCATGTTCTTTATTTGGCGTACGCCGAATCCCCTCAATCCGGGCAATTCTTTCTGCAACTGTTCGCTGATGCGGTCGATGGCCCCAGTTCCCCAGAACCCCTTTCTGGAATGTTCCGAGATATATCGGCCTATCCCGAAATAGAGCGACAGTTGCTCCCTGTTTACCCCCTTCGCCGCCCTATATTGGCTTTGAAGGATGGCATTTTTTATTGTCTTGACAGCTTGGTGAACATCTACGGGTAATTTTTCGGTCATGTTGATATCCTTTTTGTGAAACGTGGCGCAAACAACACGCAAAAAATGCGCATTGTTTAGTTGTCGCAGATTTTGCGATAACTGGTTGTTCTTATGTAGGGGATTTTCAACGCGATGCGCTGAAAATGGGATGCTCTTGCGATGCTGTTGGCGGGGGCCTTCCCCGGCGTTACTTGGCATGGCTTCCGCCACACACTCGAGCAGGCTGTTTCTCCTGCCAGCTATCCAACAACATCAACAAGAAGGTTGATGAGCCCCACCGCGGATGCACGTACGGGCCGCAAGGCCTATGCCGACTGTCGCAGGGATTGTCGTAATACAGGGGTAAATATACAAAGAGGGTTGAGGAAAGTCAACACCCTCTCTCGTCACCCACATCAAGCCTCGATTCAATCAGCGATTGAATTAGGTCAGGTGGTTTTCTTATATAAAGGACTCGATACTCCCGTCAAGATACGGGTAGCCCATGTCACCGTAAAAATCAATCAGAGTTTCTTTATCAATTCCAAGAATTTCCGCAGCCCGCCCGTGAGAAATTTTCATTTCTTGGATCTCCGGCAGCAAAGCCATCGCCTGTTTGATAAAGGATTCGTCATACATAGTATCAATCTATACAAAGATAATTTGAAAGTCAACAAGAGGACGACACGCCTACTTCCCGCTCCGGGCTGCGGCAATCTCGGCGTTGATTTCGTCGAGGGTCATGCCTGCAGCAGGGCCGCGCTGAGCCTGCCTGCGCAATTCCATGAAAGCCTTCTGCCCGGCATCGGCGGAAAGTTGCTGCATGGTCCGGAGCATACGGTACCTCTCATACAATTCCTCGAACATGTTCCGGTATGCCTCAACGTCGTCGAGTTGGACGATAGTCGTAATCTTGTTGCCGGCGTCCTTGCTTGAAGCTCCGCAATGGTACAGCTTTTCGCTTTTGGTCTTGAAGTCGACAAGAATGTAGCGGTCGTGGAATTTGTGCGCGGCAGAAACTTTGTCAATCGAAATGCCCGGCATCGCGGCACGGAAATCGTTGAGCATATCGTCCGTTATGCAGGCACACCGGTCACTCGCAATCAGGAGAGAAACGCCCTTGCGCACACTCCGGAGCAAATTCAGCGTCTTGACGTCAACGTAGTTGTCAACTATCAATAGCGATTTCTTCGCCATGCCGTAAATCTGCGCGTAGGCGATATCGGCATCCAACTTTTGCCCGTTCAGAATCAAGAAGTGCCTATAAGTCGAGGGATCAACGAAGTTTTCCATGACCATCTGGAGATCCACATTGATTTTTCCCAAATCACTCCGGATATCGCGAACTTCGCCGGAAAGTTCCTTTACTTCGGCAGAAACCACTGCGATTTCATGTGTATTTTGAGCTGTCTGCGCCGCAATCTGGGCGATTCCAGCCGTCCCGAGTAGTTGCTGATTCTCTGCGACGATATAGTCCTTCATCTGCTTGAAAAGGCGAATAAGGGCCTTGCTTTGGGCTGTGGCCCGCTCACCCTTGAGGACTGTCATAAGCATGTATATGCCCTGCTCAGTAAAGGCATAGGGGCATGTTTTTGAATATTTTCCCTGTTCTAGGGTCAAAAATTTTGACCCTAGAATTTCACGGTATTCATTTCTACTCAGCTGGAACCGAAAATCTCTATCGAACTTTTCGATATTATTCTTGACCTGCTGGTTAAAAGCCTTTGTGCTATACCCGTAAATCTCTGCCAAATCGGCATCGATTATGACCTTTACCCCACGGATGGTATAAATCCGTGATTTCAGCAGTGATTCGTCAATGAGGGGGTATTCCGATTTGACTGGCGCAACAGCCACATTTTTCACTTTTTTAGCCATATAGCCTCCATTTTGCCGCATATTGCGGGCGGTTGTTGTCAGAGGCGTCCTTTTCCCGGCATCGTGGTCAAAAATTTTGACCTCGGTAAAACCAGAATAAAAAAAAGACGCATTTCTCCATTCAGCAGAGAAACACGTGCTGCATTTAATGTACCTATTGTTCGAAATCTTGGCTAGGGGGGCAAGAAAATTTTACAAGAGGAACTTGTAAGCAATCCTTACAAGTTGGAAACCATGAAAGGGTGAACTTATGTTCTCCCTCTATTTCGTAAACACCGTTTACGAATTTCGGAGAAGTCTAAATCGCCCGCCACCGGCGGTCGATTTAAAAAAGGAGTCCAGCTTAACATCAAATCAGGGGGATTAGAGATTTGACAATCAGTGATTATCAAATTTGAATTTGACAGACCCTGTCTGTCAAATTGCTGTATATTTTCCCAGCCATTTCACAAGATTGGGTGGTATTGGGTAGTTTATTGGGTAGTCTTTTGGGTAAATCCTTCACTTCCCGCGCCGGGCGGCGGCAATCTCGGCATCCAACTTTTGCCCGTTCAGAATCAAGAAGTGCTTGAAAGACGAAGGATCGACGAAATTTTCCATGACCATCCGGAGGTCCACATTGATTTTCCCCAGATCGCTCCGGATATCGCGAACTTCGCCAGAAAGTTCCTTTACTTCGGCGGAAACTGCCGCGATTTCATGTGTATTTTGAGCAGTCTGCGCCGCAATCTGGGCAATTCCCGCAGTTCCGAGCAGTTGATGGTTTTCAGCAACGATATAGTCCTTCATCTGCTTGAAAAGGCGAATCAAAGCCTTGCTTTGGGCGGTAGCCCGTTCGCCCTTGAGCACCGTCATGAGCATGTAGATACCCTGTTCGGTGAATGCGTAGGGTGCATATTTTATGTTAGTCCCTCGTCGACTATTGTTCAAGGACGAAATTTTCGACCTTGAACATGTTTCCGCCTCCTTTAAAGTTAATTGGAAACGAAAATCTTCATCAAATTTTTCGATATTATTTTTCACCTGTTCGTTAAATCTCTTTGTCGTATACCCATAAATCTCAGCCAGGTCGGCGTCGAGCATTACCTTAACCCCGCGAATCGTGTGAATCCGCGACTTCAGCAGGGATTCGTCAATGAGCGGGAAATCCGAATCGGCCATTTCCCTAGACTTTTTTTCCCTGATTTGCGACACATTCCTCACTTTTCCTCCCATTGGCAAAGGCGCATTTCCGGCAATCACGCACTATAAGACGCACGGCCTTCCGGGTTTTGTCCGAAAAAATTTCGTAACATTTCGCGACTTGCCGAAATTGGGCGAATTTTGCCAATTTGAAATAAAAATTTTTTTGAAAAAAAGAGGGAAAATTTCCCACATACTTGAAATTACAACAATAATAAAGCCCTCTTCCTTCACCGGAAGAGGGCTACCCAATTTGAGCCTACAGGGCCCTAATCGCCGCAATCAGCCTGAAGACTTGAACGGCCGCACTAATCAATATAAGGAATGTTTTCATAAAACCTCCTTTTATTTTATGTCCCAATGAAAACGACACCCATGACGGTTTGGAATGTCGCAACAACCTGAACGCTGCATGGATCCGCCAACTACATCACAGCGTTCTCATCCCACAAATGCGTTTCCTGCCACACCCTGCATCATCGCACCCAAGTTACTTTGTCTTGGTTTCTCAAATATAGAAAAAGAAATTTTTGTTGTAAAGTATTTGAGGGCCCAACATCATTCTGCGAATGTGAATGGGATTGTAGCGGTTGTATTGCCGCCATTTATCTTGGCGAATCTCCAGCGTGCGACTGCACTCGCGATTTCGCTATCAAATTCCTTATAGCCGGTCGTAGATGAAACGATGTGGAGGCTTGTAACTACGCCGGCTGAGTTGATCGTGAACTTCAAGGTGACTTTGCCCCAAAATCCAGATTTTTTATTCAGAAATGTGTTGTAGATGTGACGGAGTCCGGGAGTACGTTGGCGAACTGTCCTCATTATATCTGCGGCGGAACGAGAGGCTCTTGCATCCAGAACGATATCCCGTTCAGACGGGGTCTTGATGGAACCTCTGGCCTTAGTAGCGATACCACCGCCAAGAAGGCCTACAAGTCCATCGCCAACACCACCAGAACCGGCTTCATTATAATTTTCATTATAGACTTCTTTGCTCGTATTGCTGCGATTGCGGGGTGCCTCTACATTTTTGGGCTGATCGAGTTCTTTCAGAATTTCGTCTATGTTGTAATTGAAATTAGAGTGTTTGTCTGCCAATTTGCTTAAACATCTTGATGCAAGGCCTGCATACATCACTTTGAAAGCATCCTTGTTTTCTGTTGCTGCGGAAATAAATGCTTTTACAGAATATTCTTTTTTAAGGGCATCTACAAGGCATTGACCAAATGATTTTGGAAGCCCGCCTTGATTGAGTTTGTCGACAATGTTCTTTTCCATCTCTGGTGTAAATTTTTCTGGGGCGCATTCTATTATGTATTCAGATCCCCATGATTCATCTTCGCCAGGATAACCAGATTCCATAACCATTTGCGCAAAACGGGGAATGTCCGCTTTCGCATGGTCATAGGCGCAACCACATACCTTTTTCGCCATGTTTTCACCATAAAAGTCTTTCGCAGCAGCGGAACACTCAAGAACAAAGTCTTTCTTTGGCATTACCTTAAAAAGGGAATCGGCAAATTTTGTTGCGTCTTCTTCGGATATTCCTGAGTTTTCGGCATCGCATTCGTTGACTGCCACCGATATAAAGGAGTCAAAGTCAGGATGGCTCTTATTTTTTCTTAAATCGGCGTCTATCTTTAGGAACGTTTTCTCGTCGTAGCGTTGCTGGATTTTACCAAATACACATCCGCAAATTTGTTCATCGGCATTTTTCGAGCAATCCTGCATGAAATTGGTTTGCGTCTCAGAAGAGAAACCCTTATTCAGTGCCTTACTTTTTTGCGAAACGAGGGATGCCGCACCGCCGGCGTGAGCGGCAATGGCCAAAGCAAGTAATCCGAGTATACAGTTTTCTGCAAGATTCATGCTTTTAATATAACCAAATAAGAATCGCATCATCCCTTACAGTGTGATTAGGATTACCCGTTTTTCTTTAATTTCCGCAATATTCCTATCGCAGATTCTCTTTTCGTGATTGACTGCACGATTTACATCTTATAAGACGCACAGCCTTTCGGGTTTTGTCCGAAAAAATTTCGAAACATTTCGCGACTTGCCGAAATTGGGCGATTTTGGCCAATTTGAAATAAAAATTTTTTTGAAAAAAAGATGGAAAAAAAGCGTGAGCTAGCCGTCTTTTAATTAGCGGGGTCTATTTAAGTACTTTCTTTACAAGGCAAGAAATAATAATCGTCTTTTTTTGTAAGATTGAATTCGGGTGGTGGGGAGCCTAATTCTACATATGCACTCCCCTCCACAGGTTTTCCCATTAGATATTTCGGTAACTTGCTTTTTTTTCCAATTTCAGCTTCTTTGAATTCTGCTCCACCAACAAAAAATCCGTGCATTTTTTCATCATAATAAACCTTACTAAAAGCAGCTTCTTTCAATTCCTTTTCATCATCATCCCAAATTTCTCTTGGAGTGACTAACGTAATCAACTTGCACTCCTTTTCAATCTCATCCCACATACTAATAACATCTGAGTCATTAGTAGAATCTTGTTCCAAAGCCAAAATCAAACAGCCGAGGCCTGCGGGTTTAAAGATCTTCCCCGCAAGCATGCGGAAGTGTGCGTCAACAAAATCTTTCTCAGAAGCTTTTGGCCATACCGCATAGAACACGTAATGTTTGTCCAGCAAATCTAGAAAGTCTTCACGGAATTTCTTTCGCGTTTTTTTCTTGAATTCCTCGCGCAAGGAAGAATGCTTAGAGGTGTACGTTTTGAGTACGTACAAGAAGTTTATGTTATACACCTTCAGCAAGAGCGTGTCGCGGTCAAATAGACGGTTACGGAAATGGCGGTTGCGCTTTTCCCACATGTCTTCTTTACTGGGCTCAATGGGATCCTTAGAATCGTCCTTCTTTGAGAAATACGGATCAGTATATTGCTCGTCGTTGTCGTATTCTGGGACAAATCCGCGGATAAAGAAGTTCGGCGTGACGCTGTAACCCTCTGTCACCGAGTCCCTATAACGGACTCCTTCATGAACGCCCGAACTATAGCATTCTTTATTTTCGTCTACAAAATCAGGCGAGAAGAAATTCTGGACGATATTTTTGGCATAAGTGTACTGCTTTGCAATCGACTGGCCAAGCACCTCGTTCTTTTCCTGATAATACTTACTATCACCAATGTGCCAGATGCTTTCGGTGCCATCGGCGAATATCAAAGACTTTTCCTTGTACAGGTGATCGATTATCTTGCCGTCATCGTTATTCTTCAATTTCGTGATATCTTTGCCCTGGTCGCTGATAAGGCTGTCTATCATCGCCTCGAACACGTTATTGAACGAATTCGCGATTAGGTATTCCTTCGCCTTTACGTCTTTGTTGGTGTACTTGGCGCCCCAACGGAAAAACGCCTCCATGATGTTGTAGAGTTTCAGCAGGCGGTCCTCAAAGTACTTGTACTTGATGCGGCGCAGCTCTCGCAGCCCGCGCTCGTTTTCCAGGAGGCGTGCGAATTCCTGTTTTTTGAGCGGGACGTAGAACTCGCTCTGCGGCATTTCGAACCCGAACTCATCCTGGATGAACTTCATCGCGGAGAAATACAACACAAGCAGCCTGTCGTCCAGATCGAAAACCTTCTTCTTGTTCACCAGTTCCATGTAGATTGGTGATTCGCCCTGGGTGAAGGGAATCTTTTTCGCGATGGTTCGCTGCCAGTTGATTTTGTTGTTGCCGCTGTGCTTGTTCTTGGCGACAAACACGAACAGGTTCTGGTTCTTCTTGTAGAACAGTTCCATGCTGCTCATGACATCGAGCAGCGTCGCATAGCGGGCATCGCCATGGAACTTGGAATGTTCCATGTGGTCCGGTGAACGGACGCCGGACATGTCGCTATCGGAACGGTACTTGTCTATGGCGGAATAAAGCCAGGTCGAAAGGGACGAGAGGAATTTGCGCTGGATGTTCTTTATAGGAGAATCGCTCTTCCCGAAGATGTCTTTGCCGTTAGGGTCAATCAATGTCCCAAAAGCCGTTGTGCTGTTATCATCTAGAAAGACCTTAGGCAGAACAAATACGGGATTCCCGTTGAAGAAACAGTAACCGACGCCATTTATTTTGGCACCTTTGTCGGTCGTTTCGGTATTGAAGCCGCTTTCGCTCTGGAAATCGCTATTGCCCTTATAGCCGATAACCTTCTTGAGGTAATCGGTGCCGTAGACGAATTCTTCGAACAGGAAAATCATGAAGCTGTCAAAAAGTTTTAGGTGGTCGTTACCTTTTCAACTTTCAAGTTTTTCATAATCTTGTTCACAATCTCCTTGGCATCTTTGCCGAAAAGCGATTGGAACGTCACGCTTTTTATTTTGTCGTCGCCGTCTCCATATGCGAAGTGAAAAACAATTTGCCGTTCGGTTTCATCCTTATAAACAGAATCCCAGAGATAGAAAAGGACCTTCGAACGGAAGTCTTCAAACAGGATTGTTTTTTCATCTTTTGGTTTGATGAAGAATTCACCCATTTGCTTGTCTTCACTGCGTGTTACATCGTAAACATCCGCATTGACTTTCTTCAAGAAATCGAGCCACTTGTATTTTGAATCGCCGACTTCCATTATAAAATCAGCTTCGGAATGATCGTAATTGATTGGCACGTATTCCCAGTCAAAACGACGCTTGAATGCGCTGTCCATGGGGAACAACGATTGGTCGCTGGTGTTCATTGTGGCAAGGATGTTTAGGTTTGGAGGAAGCTGCAGCTTACCTTCGCCACCAACTTCTTTCTTGTATGCATCCCATACGTTCGCAGTCTTGAATTCTTTTTCGAGCCATTCCGCAAAATCGCAATCCGCATCTATGGAATACTGCGAGAAACCATCCTTATCACGATCTAGCAGCTGGAAAATATCGCCGAAAATCTGAGCGCAGTTTCCACGGTTGATTTCCTCGATGACAAGAAAAACTCGCTTGTCAACGGATTTATGACTCAGCTGCAGTTTCCACGCCATCGCATAAGCCTTCGCGAAAACTTGTGGGACGAAGGAGTACGTGATAGAAGTCGAGTCTTCATTTTTTAGAAATTCTCCAACAGCAATTCCTTTTTTTAACTCAGTAATCATCGACTCAGGGGTGTCAGACTCTTTGATAATCTCAGCTTGTTCCGCATTTGACAATTTCAAAAGCGAATCGAAATAGTATGCAGAAAATTTATGAACAGGATAGATGCCCTTGTTCTTCATTTCTTTCAAACGTTCGATCAATTCATTTTTATTCAGAACTGTCGAACCATGAATCTTTAAAGGTTTGTAAGCTCCCACAAATTGCGCATAATCATAATCGGGATGGAATGTGGAACGAAATTTTTGAACTTCGGGAATATCCTTTAAACCCATTCCAATGAGATTTCCATTTTTATCTTTAAAAAGGTTGCTGTCAATTTTATGAGATTTGCCTGTGCCTGGGGCTCCGAAGAAGATTGTTTGTAATGACATGGTTTCTCCATGAAGATTAGGCAGAATAGGTCCAATAGATGTTGTTGCCGATCCACCTTTTTCGCTTGATATGTATTTCTTATACATATCAATCAACATTTTTAAATCTTTCTTTATTGCTTCATCTGAGGGCAGGGCGTTTTTTTGGTAAACCTTGAAATAAATAGTTGAATCGGCATAATCTCCTAATTCCGCAATAGAACCATGATTAATAGCAAAATCTCCCGAGGGAATCGATTCTTGAATATTCTTTTTTACGTGTAGAATCTCTGCAGGAGTGCTTTTTGAAACGCCCTGATTTAATGTTACAAAAACTGATTCCCCTGATTCGGCGAACAAATAAACTATATATACTCCACTGCCAGTTTCTGGGGAAATGTCTTTGTCATAAATTCGCACCCATGGAATGGCTGCCCATCGGAATTGTCCAATGGACCAGTCTATAAATAGGTTTTCTTGAGAAACAAAAGGCTTTAGTTCGTTTTTTAATTCTTTAAAACATTGTCTGACTTCTTCTCCATTTCCGGTGACTTTCCCTTTGTATTGTGTATAGTCCAGTGCGAATATTTGTTCAAGTATTTCCTTCATTTTTTTTGCTCTCTAGAAAATTATATAAATCGTAAAAAATAGGATGATCTTATACATGACTGTTTGAGCAAACTGTCTGGGAGCTTGTGTAAATAATTTTGCCAACGATACTGTGAAAATAATCAATGAAATAAAACATTTTCATTTCAAAATATTCTCAGCCCATGATTTGTAATCCCTATCTGGAACACCGGGACGGCAAGAATTTACCATGTGAGCCCAAACAATTTGCTCCCTATACGGACTGTTTACAGACGCTACTCTGCAATAATTAAATTTTTCTTTTCCCATTAATAATGGAGAAAGTGATATTTCAGACAATTTTATAAATGAGAGTTTTTTTAGGTTGACTGTCAAATAAGGAAAAACCTTAGGTAATTCCGGCAGTGAAACCTTTCCTTTATTATAACCATAAGAAAGCATCATAGAAACATTGTTAATACACTTGTCGCTTTCTTCTGTTGTGGCTCCCTCCTTGAGTTTAACATAATTGTGGAAAGATTTTTTGTTTTCACATTCTGCAACAAGAATGTTCGTATCTCCATTTTTTTTTACTCGCGCCATATCGCAACTAGGAGTTAAAACAACAAAATATTTTTCTTCGGCGTTGTTTTTTAAGATGTCTGCAACCAACAAGGTCTTTGCTGACGGAGGATATAAATATTGTGTCCACGTTGGATTTGCTGCCTCTTCAGTTAATTTTGAATTAAAAAATTCCGACGCTTGTTTGTTAAGCATGAATTTTACAACAGCATCTCCTGGATAACCATTATCCATTTTAATAGCGGGTTTTAATGACGCCATCATAATTGTTGTGGCTCCCTCAATTTGCTTTTTTACATCACTGACTAGAGTTAAATATTTTTCCCATTCATCTATTTTTTGGATAACATCATTTTCGTCGCCTTTGGGAATCTTTTCAATAAAAGGATTGATACACTGTTCTTCGTTTAATGGTAAAGCTGCTGCAAGAGCAGAGAAAACGATAATGGGTTTATCGTTAGCCTTTTCAAATATTGGTTCTCCAGCCTGCAAGTTATTGTCAAGATCGTCCTTCCAGTCCATAACAATTATGTCAGGTTTTTTTTTCTTCTATATAGTTTAGAGCGTTATCAAAATCAGCTATTTCGACGATCCAACCCTTATCCTTATAATGGTATTGAATTTCTTTTACGTTATCAGGTTTGTCTTCAACAAGCAAAAGGTTCATCTTTAAGCATCCTTTTTTGCAATTGGCAAATCAAAAATGAACGTGGCTCCCGTAGTATCACTAGGGATGCGTAATCCAATTTTGCATTGACAGTAACTAAGTATTTCAGTGACAATTACAAGTCCCATTCCTAAGCCATTAACTTTAGATGTAACTCCCGGCAAAAATATTTTTTCTGCATTTTCTGGTAAAATTCCATTTCCTGTATCGCTAACGACAACCAGTACTCGTTCACTATCAGCTTTTTCCAAAGAAACAAGGATTTTTTTCTCTGAATTATCTGATTCTTTTATCCAATAACATGCGTTATCAAACAAATTTATAAATATAGTCTGCAATTCACCTTCCGATATGGCAATAGAAATGTTCTCAGGGATGTCAATATCAAATTCAACGTCTTGACTAATTTTCTTTGCCTTGATAAGGTTTTCCGCTTTTTTTATACTGTTATACAAATCACATTGAAATTTCCTTTTACGTAAATCCTTCATACATAAAGGTGCAAAACAACTAACTAATTCAGCCAACCTTTTGTGTCCGTTTTCAGCATCTTTGAAATATTCATTAGTTCTTGTATCAAATGAACTTATATATTCTTTCACTTTGTTTAAAAATCTTTTCACTGAATTCATTCCAGTGAGGAATTCATGCATGACAACAAGTGCGACAGAACCTAAAGATGCAGTTTGTGCATAATAAGTCAACCTTGATGTCAAAATCTCCATTTTCCTTTTGTTTTCGGAATGGTAGCTTTTGACAATACCCACTATATCTGAACCGCTACGATTATTTTTTATAGCATCTTCAATATCGCTAACGAGTTTCTCAGAAGCCTGAGGGTCTATCAACTGGCCTAAAGGTCGAGGCTCTTGTGAACCAATCCTGTCATTATTTCGCTCGTTTTGAAGAACATTGATAATTCCACGCAGGGTAAGCGTAAATTGTTTGTATTCAAATGTGTCTGTTAAACTCTCTCGATCGGTTGTGTCTCGAAGCCCAGGATTATCTGTCGATGAAATATTCACCATACCTATAATTTGGGATGTACTAATTCGTTTGCCAATTTCGCTAATACGTCGAGCATCTAGGCCAAGCCAATCTTTTGTCGCTTTCGACTTTGGTAAAACAAGAATGTTATCCCGATAAACTGATAAGCCTTTAAACTTAGAAATAGTTTTTCTAATGTCCGATCGTTTGATGTTAAATGTCTCGGACACATTTCTTATACTATCAGCATCCAAATCCCATGCGCGAATTTCAAAAGAAAAAGGCCCGCATTTGTAATCATCAAGTTCTGCTTTGGGGTTTAAAGAATCAAGTTCGTCTTTGCGAATTATAGAATCAAATTCACCGCCGCGAATTTCTGGTTCATAAGCAGATATATCCCAGGAAATCCTCCCTTCATTCTCTCTATTTTTTTCAATAGAATTGTTAATGTATTTCCAGGAAACTTTTCCATTTGCGTCAACAGTTCCCGAAATGGAATATACAGGATTGTTTATAAAAGGATTTAGTTCTATTTTTAAATCATCTTCAGTTGAATCGCCATTATCTTTTTGAATTAAATGAATTGAAAAATCGTTGATTATATGAAATGGATTCAACAAACGGGACAATTCATCTTTCAGAGATAAGAATTTGTCCTTTGACCAAAATTCTCTTAATTCTTTAATGCGGATGATTGTTCCCGATTTTTTCCCAATTAACGGATCTTCTTCAGGTTTGTCGTCCAGTTTAATCGTACACTTATCAAGGGAATTCGCATTTCGTAATCTATCCCAATCGATTGACACAAAAACGCTAGATTTCATTTCCGAAGTTTTTGTGTATATCGATACAAGTTTCCCTATTTTGGCAACGGAAAAACGTCCGACACCTTTATTTCCCGAAACACATCGAGATTTCTTTTTCCCATTGATAATACGAGTAATGACGGGATTTTTTTCTTTATATGGTGTGGCAACAGTTGCAAACACTGTTTTTATTGTTTCAACAGACATGCCGAGACCGTCGTCACTAATTTCTATGCTTTGCTCTGAACCGTTTATAACCAAAGAAATATCGACCTTGAATGCAAACGCATCATAAGCATTTTTTACAAGTTCGGCAAGAACGACATCGTCGCTGGTAACTAGCTCATCTCCAAACGCCGCAAAAGCTCTTGGATGTATTGTTACAGGGATGTCTATTGATTCTTTTTGCATGTTGCTTACCGATTGATTTCAAGAATAAGTTGTCCAAGTCTTTTGGCATATTCTGGCGGCACTGCATTTCCAATCAATTTTGCAGCCACTTCTAATCTAGCCGTCTTAAACTCATAATTCCAAGGAAAGGATTGCAAAGTAGCCCCTTCTCGAACAGAAAGCCCCCGATCATCTTCAGGATGCCCAAAACGCCCGTTTGAATAGCTTAGGAACTTTGTTGTAATAGTGGGAGATGGTTTATCCCAAAAAATCCGGCCATACACATCACAAAAAGAATGATCTTTACCTCGGTAACATTTTAATTGTAGCCGCCTGTCATTTTTCCATTCTAAACGATTACCACCGTCGTGTGGAGTATGTTGTATCCGCTCTAGATTAATTTCAGACAGCTGTATTGCAGAATGAAATCTTGTTGTATTCGTATCTCGGTGTCCAGCATCTATACGCCTATACACCCTTCTATCGCCTATTGCTTCTCTTACCGTAACCTCATTAGCTTCTTTTTCTGGTAAGTGAACCTCCCTACCTAGTCTGGTGGCGATAAGTGAAAAACGGCGACGGCTCTGCGGAACGCCGTAATCTTTCATATTAATGACTTCGTACTTGCAAGTCCTAGATTTGGGAGCGCCATATCCATGTTCTTCCAAAAAACTTAAAAAATCATAAAGAACGGTTTCTTTATTTGTGATAATTCCAGGAACATTTTCAACAAGAACATATCCAGGGTTGTAATATTCAATAAAATTTTGAAATTGCAAAAGCAAATCTTTTGATGCTTTAGATTTCTCTTTTGAGGAACGAATAATGCTGTAGAACTGACAAGGGCTGCAACCAACAAGAATTAGATTGTCGTCATTTCGACGGATATTCATTTCCTTTTCAAAATAATTCAAGGGTAACTTGGTGATATCTGCGTGGATAAATTTTGCGCCTTCATTATTTGCTTCATATGTTTCTTTCGCGTCGATATCAAAATCAACACCGGCAACCACTTCTATACCAGCCTGACGTAGACCGCAGGTCATGCCGCCACCGCCACAGAAAAAATCAATCGCTCTCATACGATTCTCCAGGATTCGAGGAAAAAATAACAAGTTTTTATTCAATCATTCCGATTGAATTCAACGCACTTGCCAAATCACGACGAGGATTTCTTATTTTTCCTTCAAATTTCAAACAGTTTGTTAGTATTTCTCGACAATCAGCATCATCTAATTGAGCTATCAGTCCTAATCTTATACGCGCTCTGGACGTCCCTACATAAAACAGCATCGCATTTTGATTATTGAATGTTTCAGAATTCACATCAATTAATATAACTCCATCGGCTTCAAGACCTTTGAATTTCCGACACGTTGTAAACATGTATTTGTCCTGATATTTTCCATTTCGGACCACATTTGCAAGAACGCTCTCTGATTCTGTCTTGCAGGTTAATATGACAAGATTTTTTATTCCATTTGATACAAATTCTTTTATCACCTCATTTAAACAAGTAATGGCGGTTTCCGCTGTTCTGTAATAAATATTTGCAGGAACACCTTTCACACTACCTTCAATTAAAATAGGTTTCCTTTCTGGAATAACTTTTAACGATGTTGTTGCGATATTTTCCGTATTGCGACAATTTCTATACAAAGTCAATTTACAATCAGCATCTTCAATATATTTGGGAATTTGTTTAGACTGGACAAGCTGAAGCTTGTCATAAAAAACATAAAAAGTTCCATTTACGCTTTCATCAGTAACAATATCTCGTAGCAGTTCCAAAATTTCTAGTTCATCAATCCCGTCTGCTCCAAAATCCTGGCCTTCGTCAACAATAATATGTTTATACGGGAAATTACCATGAAAAAACATGTCGTCTAGCCAAGATTTTAAAATCAGATAATTTGCCGTTGAACTATTACATTTTTTACAAGCTAAAGATGCTATAGTGAAGAAATCTATATTGCTGTTTGGATAATTGTTCTCTAAAAATTCCCTTAATTTCGCATTATAGCAAAGGAAAAGGACTTTTTCACCTTCATTAGCATGCCGCTGAGCCTTTTCTATCGCAATCATGGTCTTTCCTGTCCCTGCAGCACCGTTGATTACTGCAGTTTTCTGTTCTGAAAGGAAATTCAAAATTCCAGATTGCTCCTTAAGCAGTCTATGAAATACCATTTTCTTGAGGTCATTTTCAAATGTCGCCGTAGGGAAGACATTAAAATGCGGGCATAGGACTTCTCGCATCATTCTTTTCACATCATCATCTGTTAAAGATGTTGATATCTTTTTTTGTGCGTCTAATGCGTATATTCGCTCTAAATATAGCTCAGGATTGTCTAAGGCTTCCTTTGTTAAAACAATATTTTTGTCCGCATCAGGAGGAAACTGCATAGAATTTAACATTGCTGCTGTTATTGAGGGGAACCACACTCCATGAAGAAATTTGCATTTATCCAAGAGTGGTGCTGAGTGACTTCGCTCAATGTATTGTCTCAGTTTATGCTTGTTTAAGCTGGCCTGGACAAATGGTCCTTCGTGTTTCATTTTAATTCCACTTGCATAGAACCAGCAACCTTCTTTATATTCTACAGCACCAGCTTTGGCCTCCAAACAGATTATGCCATATTTTTTGTTGAATATGACGAAATCTGTTTCGCTTTCATGGAGAGTGTTGTTAGTAACAGAAATCATTCGGAAAGAATGAAAAACATAATAGTCATTTGGCAATTTTTGCAAGGCGTCAAACATCAGTCCCTCTAAACTTGCAGCAGCAAAGTTTCGGGGCGTATCAGGAATCATAATAGCCATATTTTTACCGATTTTTCAATTTTCTTAAAATGAGATCTGCATTTATATTTGCGTCATTTCCACAAAAACAGATCCAATCACTATTCTTGGCAATTGCATAATCGTCTTCGTCATCAGAGGTAAAATATGCGATTTTTGATTTTTTCCACAATAAAGTCGCCTTGTACTTTTCTGTGGACGGAGGCATCATAAACTCGCAATCGCGAGTTGGTTTTTCTTTGACTTCAAATTCTTGAGAACGAGAAATGAGTTCATTTAGTAAATGTATTTCGGTATCATTTCCAGCCCATTGTTTTACATCAGACCATATTGATTTGTAATCGACGTCAGATAAATCCACCCCTTCTTTGGGCATAATTGTGCTGTTTGCCGATAATACTGACGCAGGTGAATTAATCTTTTTCTTCTCTAAATTATTCCAACCTGATTCAGTGAATAATTGCTCATAGAAGAACCCTAATTCTTTGTTATCAAATGTACCAACAACTGTGCCCCTGTCTAAGAAAACATTGAATTCTTCACAACTCGTTTCTGGCAGCAAACCACATGAGTAACAGGCTGCTAAATTCAAAGAATCACGACCTTGGCCGGAACTCAGACTACAGACAGGATCATTTGAGCATACCATTCCCGATTCAATAGCCTTTTTGAAAATATTCGGAAATGTGTCCGGCCTCCCTTGCCGAACCAATCCACCAAGCGTTCCTTCAGAATCGCCAGAAGCCGTGTAGATAAATATTCCCGACATATCCTTGCCTTCTGATTCCTCACAGCAATATATTCTTTCTTTTAGGGACGCTATACTGTAGCCGCATTCAAAACTTAATTGTTTTATCAGCAAATGAGAAATTGTGTGAAGGAGTAAAAATTTTCCTGTTATGGTTCTTGGGTTATGGGAGCCAATGAATGACTTCCTATAATTTTCATTTAAAATATCAACCCTTCGGCTCAATTCTGTGTTTTGTGTTCGCCATTGGTTTATTGCGTCTGAGTCGAATTCTATAAAAATACCTTCTCCTCTCACTTCATAAGCAGGATACCAATTCGTTTTATGTTCTTTAACGGACACTACATGTCCTTGTTTATCTATTGCTTCAGATTTATCCGCTGGATTAATCCGGGAAAACCCTGTTAACGCCTGAACTTCTCTTATTTTGTGAATTAAGGCAATTTTCTTTATATAAGGCAAATGATAATCATCAACATTCATAGCTTCGCGCAGAAAATCACTGCCGCTTTCCGAATCAAATGTTACGAAACCACCGAGGGCATCAAACTCTTCGGCTCTGTATTTTACGCTTGAGGTTGTATATTCTTCATTCGAAGGATGTTTCCATTTTCGTTCAAGTATTGATGCGACTTCATCACTCTTGGCTCCAATTTCTAACGAAATGAGATCTGTCGCCTTTTGAATGATTGATGTGAGGGACAAATCCTTTACAGCTTGCGGAAGAGCGTCATTTTTCAATATTGCCTGTAAAGCATCTCTTTGTTCCTTGTAAGCTTTACATTCTTCGATTTTGCATGTTAGCATGCTTGAATAAGGCGGAATTACCAAGGAGCTTGCCGTTATAGGAAAATAAACAGACGAACTACCTCTTTGCAACACTTTGGGATATTCCGGACATTCTTCTCGCGTATTCTTCCACGGATGCCGACCTGTGCACGAGAAGTTGTATTTATTCGGATACTTTTCATCCAAGACTTTGAAAACATCAGGATCAAAAGCGCCTTTTAATGTTGTTTTAACCTTGCAATTTTCGCATTCTATAACCAAGCCTTCAAGACCTTCTGTTGCTGACGCTCCAGTCTTGAAAGTTAATTTTGGATTACTGCATATTTCTTTAGGACCACCATAAATATTTTTGCAGTGGACCCATTTCACCCATGGAAAATCGTCAATATGGCCAAGCTCACAAACCGTTATAATACGAGCGACGACCAGTCCCTGTTTACAGGTCGGACACCGTAATCTTCTGGTCATATAGGGATCATATTCTAAAGCTTTTGCACTCGCATTTCTTTTGTAATCTTCAACCCACTTATCAATAGGTTGAAATTTTCTGCATTTTGGACAGAAATACCATTCTGGAAACCTTACATATGAAATTCCTTCTCTATACGCTTTTTCGTCTCGTCCTCCAGGCATTCCCAAATAATCAACGTGCAAAGCTTTTTCTAAACGTTCGTCGTGAATCTGTTTTACATTCTTTTCCCATATTTCAGGAGCAGCCGTCATCAAAGTCTGGTCGGGAAAATCGACCATTGCGCCAACACCATATTGCAGCACTGCTTGTGAAGCTCTTACTGAATACGCAACATCGTTCAAGTGATACTTTTTATGCAACAATCCATCACTCATTTTTTATTCTCCCAAATAACAACATTTCCCGCAACAGAAGAATCTACATTACGCATAGAAGTCATTGTGCTAAAAGCACTATTATCGTATGAATCCGAATTGAAAACTTTAAGTAACCTATGTTCTCCATTGGTGGGCGGTTTTATTAAGAATCTCTCTCCATAAACAAATGATTCTGTACCAAATGTTTTTGCATAGGAATCCCAATCGTCAACAGCTTGTTCAATGGCCATTTCTATACGATTACAATCATCTACCATTCCTGTTTTTAAACGATTTATAATAGAAGTTTCTCGATTAAGAATGAAAGATTTTATTTTCTCAATTACGTCAAGATATTTTTCTCTTGAAAAATGTCCGGCACCTTCCTCTGGGCGCAACTCTTCTTTCAAATGCCTTAATAAAGACACAACGACTGCTTTTAACGCCCTGTCGCATGCAGGTTCTGAAAATGGGGTCACTCCAGTTGGTTCAACATACTTGTAGAAAGATTCATGATATGATTTGAATTGCTCATAGTGCGAACGGTCTCGACTTTTTGCGCCATCATACATAGCAAACGCCACACCAGGATAAGATCGGCCAACGCGGCTAGAAGCCTGTATATATTCGCTTGTTAATTTTGGTTGTCCAACAAGAAGCATCACATTTAAACGAGCAACATCTATACCAACAGAAATCATATTTGTCGCAAGAAGAATATTTGATGCATACCTCTTTTTTTCAAGATTTTCTTTTGAATATTCCAGTTTTTCTAATTTATCTAATGTTTCGTTTAATTCCGTCGTTGAAACACGACTTGTCAATTCATCTGCTCTTGTAACAAGACGCGCATCTTTTCCAACCCCTAATCGATAAGCAGAGCGCTTAATGAAATCCTTTACGTCGTCATCAACTAATGTAGAGCATTTGCCCAAATCCTTTAGACTATTAAAATAGGTTGTCAATGTCCAATATTTATCTTTAACTTCGTCGGGTAATTGCATGATGTTAACTTTTTGCAAAAGCGCTGCAATTGAACGCACCTCCATCATGGCTTTCGTTTTTCCAGACGGCATCAAGCCAACATACATTCTTCCATATTTATTCAACTCATAATTAACATCAGATTCTCTAGCAAAGAATGAATCCTCAGAATCTAGCCCTGGATGAGGAAACTGCAAAACATCCCGATTATACAAGGCTGAGCATTGTTCTTGAGCCCGACGAATTGTTGCTGTTGAAGCAATAATTTTTGTCTTAACGCCCTTTGATTCGCATAAAGCATCAATTGCTGTTTCATACAAACCGACCATGGAACCCAATGGCCCCGAAATCAAATGTAATTCATCTTGAATTATTAGCTCGGGGGAACGATTATTTGTATTCAAAGCGAAATAGGAGCCAATCTCTCTCTTCCAAGGCAACATTGCAAATTTATCAACTGTTCCAAACAGCAATGTTGGAGGTTGTCGATACAATTCTTCATCAACAATTTGTAGAGGCAGTTTACCCATTTGATTAAAATGACAGCTCTCTTGTGGGCAATACAATTGGAAGTGCCTATTCTTTTCCATTCTGTAGCCGAACACACCACGTACAGATCCGTCCACAATATCTTTAACAAGTTTTGTTCCGCACCAAGGGCATTTTAAAATTTGAAATTTGTTATTCTTTTCCTTTTTTTCTCGCAAATCTCTTATGGTCGCAGAAAGTAATTCATTCAAGCATTTTTTTGCCTCATCATTTTTGTTTGGAGTATGTGCACTACCAATCCAGAGACCTATTGAAATCTGTTCTTTTCCTAACGCATAAACTTTATATTTGGGTTTTCTAGCTTGGGAATCATTCCGGATATACTCGCAAGCACAAATCAATGTTGATGCACGAGTAAATTGTTGCGCCGCTAATAGACGTAATGTATAGCGCATTATTACAGATGTTCCGCCAGCAACATCACAATGAGCCATTCTCCTATAAAAAATGGTAAATGCAGTCAAGCCCAAATACGCTTCAGTCTTGCCGCCACCTGTCGGAAACCATATTAAATCGACAATATTTCGATCATTTGATTTATCATCTGTAATTGAATTTACGCTCATCAATAAAAAGGCCAACTGAAATGGGCGCCAAAAGTATTGATCTGCAGTAAACTCGTCATCATTCTTATAATTGATACTCTCTAATTTTTCCGCCAGCTCTTCATCATCTGGATATCGATCAATGTTTGACGTTTTCTCCTGCAACTTCAAATGGACTCGCTGCATGAACATCGCTCTATTCGCCAGTTCAAATGCGTTCCATTGGATATCATCCCTTTTCAAAGACTCTATCCCTTTTTTCATCCTTTCATAAGATTCAAGGCATTTTGATATGTTTACACTGCCAATACGCCAGAATTTTTCATCTATGGTCTTAAGTTTCTCTGAAAGTTCATCAATCCATTTCTTATAAGAGTTAATAAAATTGTCAAGTAAATCTATTTTTTCTTCCTTCACGAAATCATTAAGGTCTGACAAATATTTCATTGACAAGGTTCTCTTATCAATTTGATACTTGTCTGGAAAGCGGAAATCCATCTGCGGAACTTCAATCTCTGGGAAAAAGTCATTGTAGAGAAATCCCTTTCCATCGGAATCTATACTCCAAGATAGAGACGTCCCTAAACCTGTCCCATATACCTTCTTATTGCGGTATAACAGATTTAATGATTGTTCCTCGTCATCAAGCAAGGAAAAATCAGCATTGCCAGAGTACTCCGAAAAAACAAACTCATTGTCTTGTGTGTCAATACGAATTTCTGGTTGGAATATACACCTTGTTCCATTCGATTTTTCCATACAACTATTCACAAGCATAATTGTTATGGAATAAAGATTATCCGCTACTTTTCGTCTTAATGCAGTAACCTTTAAATTGCAATCATCTAAATTTTTATTGGCATCAATATAGTCATCATAAGAGAAATCGAGCTTTACGTCAACACTATGGGGCATTCTCACAAAACCTCTTAATTGATCGCACAATTTACTCATGTAATTAAGAATATTATTCCCATCAGCATTAAGAATTTCATTTTTCCACAGGTCTTTCAAATCATGTTTTTTAAAAGCAGAACCCTTGAATTTTAAACATTTGTCTTCTTTATCATATCTAACAAAACTTGACACTTCAAGAGGAACTTCATAAATCTCAGGCTCTTTGGGGTAGAAAGGAACCTTACAATCTGTGTCTTTTGCATGACGGTATGTGCCAAATGATACTCGACAGTTAATATGTTCAGAATTACCCCTTGCAAAGAAAGTCACGCCCATTGAAGAAGGCATGTTTTGTGAAGCTAATCCAATTTCTTCATCGAGATTATCGTCTTCATTGGAATCGACAAAACCACCCTTTTCCTTAGGATTAACGCCCTCACTATCTTCTGAAACCACATCTTCTTCAATTTCATTGATATCTTCGTCAACAGTTTCTTCTTTCTTTATGCTGTCATCATTATCAGCGTTCAATTTATTGTTTTGCGGGAATAAAATTCCTATCGAATAACGAACATCAGGAGTATTCGATATAAGTTCATGTTCCTCATCAGGGATAGACACCTCCGATCCAGGGCCAAGTAGTTCCTTTTTTACCAAGGAAATAAATTCCTTTCTTGCTTCTATATATTCTTTTACGTCTCTCATCTTAATTCTCTACATTTAATGGCCTATTAATCAAATTAATCGGCATCATACGATTTACATATACAATTTGTTCTAACTTCAAAATTTGAGTTAGCGAATCAATTTTATCAAAGAAGTCTTCCATCATGTCATTTCTAGGGACCAACAAACCATTCAATTTATCAATAATCGCTTCACCAATTGCTTTCAGTATTTCGCGTCTTTTCTTCCGGATTATGCGTATACTTTGAAAATACTTTCCGGCATTATCAAACAATTCCTCATCATTGATCCTTGAAGCGATAAACTGAAGAGATTCCTGATCTCTTGGGCCGACAATATGTGCATAAGGGTCTAGCCATCTTCGTACAGTTGCCTCTTGAACAGCAATACCTTCATCTTTCACCATTTGCGTAGCAATTTCCTTTGGCGAAATATTATTACTTTCAACATAAGAGCGAAATTTCTCTTTCCAAAGAATGGAATGTGCATAAGCAAGATCTATGGATTGATCTAGTTTTCTTTCATGAATTAAGTTCTTCAGCACAGAATCAACAATATCATGAGCTTGTTCGTCATTTTTCGTAAAAACAATCGAGTCGCCTTCTTCTATATCAGATACATCAACTTCCTTTACATCGCCATTTTCTTTATCAAGAATATAAGCCCTATAATACTTTGAGAAAAATATTTTTTCACCATCATCAAAGGTCCCGACGGCAACAACTTCCGATTGCAGATTGTCATTTTTACCTGATTCAATTTTCTTAAATAGAGTTCGTTCCTCTAACTGTTTAACATATTCATCCATATCGGTGTCAGTTCTTTCAATTTCATCGACATCCTTTTCGATTTCATCACTATCATCACTTGCAAGTTCTTCTGGCAACAATGAAATATTTACATTAATACGATTCAATTCATCTTCAGCTTTTTTTGCTCTTCTATATTGATGCTTGAATAATATTGCTTCAAAATCATAAAGAAACACTTCTATGTTTTTTGATGACACGCATTTGAAAACATCAAAGCGTTTTCCAGACATGACTCCCACAGCAATAACAAAATCATATGCCTCTTTATTATCAAACTTATTTGCGTTTACAATGGTTAACAATTCTGGCGAATCAACAATTTTGTCAATTCCTGTTTCTTTCAGGAGCGTAATGTAAAATGCTTTAGGAACAACAATGGCTATTTTTTTATCATGACTTGAGCATATAAAATCACGTATTTGTTGTTCTTTCTTTGATTCACAACGCAGGCTTTCTTCTAACATCTCAAGGACAATAATTATTTCATCTACCTTTTCACGCACGTCGCCAGAAAATACTTGAGCATTTTGTTTAAGTACGTCAAAACGATTCTGTATATTCTCTACTTTTACTAAACCCTGATTTACGCATCTATCAAATAGCTCAATATCAAAAACTGCTGTCAAAAACAGTTTCATCAAAGAATATGCATTTACTATAAAGTTTTCCTTTTCCTCGGAATCAGGCGCATTGATTTTGACAAAGAAAATGTTCTTTTTGAATATTTTATATTCATCCCATGACAAGTAGCCTTCAATTATATGTTTGTTTATTTGATGATTCTTCACCAAAGAAATCTGTCTATGCAATTCTTTTGTATAAACATTTTCTACAACTAATTCATCAGAATTACCAGATATGTCGGATAGAAACTTCTTTGAACAAGCGTATATTTCGGGGTTCTCCGTTTCCTGAACCAAAGACAAAACGTTTATGGAATCCAAATTTGCAAGCAAATGAACATAAGGAATCGATTTTCTTTTAAGTAATTCTGGAATTTCTGATGAATTTCTCCCAATAATTTCATTTCCTGAAATAACTAGACCAATATGCTTATTTCCATCCTTTTTTAATATCAAATTTCGCGCAACAGAAATTTTTCCAGTTATTTTCAGGTTTACTTCACTTTTTGCAATATTTTTTCCAAAAGAGTATTCCTCTTCTTCGGTAAAATATGATGCTGTTAACAAATCTAAAAGCGGATAATTTTGGCCGCCTGAAACAAAAGAAAGCTTCTTGATGATTGTTTCTGCGAGTTCTCTGTCCATTACTAACACAACAGAGTTGTCAATTACATTAGGAATAGAAGATTTTTCTATGCCTATTACCTGCGTAAAGAACTGCTCGTTTTGCAGAGAAGAAATCTTTTTTATTCCTCGACCATCCAATCTTTTAGATTTTCCATTATAGGGCTTGATTAGATTCCAACGTTCTAACGGAATGCCAAATTCATCTTTCTTTGGACCAATCAAAACGATTTTTTTTACTTGGGCGTTATTGTCGTATTCTTTACTTTTACACTGACATTTAACAAGTTTCAATCCTCGTGCGTATAGGCAATAATCACCCTTTTTTAGAGATTCAACAACTTCTCTAGGATCAATATGATCTTCTAAAAGACATGTCATGGCTGTGTACGCAATAATACAAGCATCATAGCATATTGACCCCGTATGCAATACAAAACCATTATTGTGTTTATCTTTGTAAGACGATTCCGCAAGGAACCGAAGAAATGATCGCAATACTAGTTCTTTAGATATAACATTTCCTTCTAATGCTATATCACATCTTTTCAAGATCTCTAAAATTGCGTCTTTCGAAACCATTTAGACCTCAATTTAATGTCCGGACATTTCCTACAAATAGGGGAGAAATCATTCCTTTGTAATTTAAATAAAAACGTGTGACAAAGACTGTCATATTGGAATTTATAGTCATCTTGTTGAAAAAAACACGCATACTTGCAAAAAAATGTAATTAAACAGCTCCACATCCCCAGGGTTTTAGGGGCGGAGCTCCTAGGAGAGGGGGTGTCCGGAAGACTTGGCGAAGCCAAGGCTGCAGGCAGGGGGAGGCTTCCCCCTCCTTTATCCGTTCGGGTTGGCGAGGGCCGGGGTTGCTTTCCAGAATGCTTCTCGGAAGAAGGGGTTGCCTGCGAGCCTGTCCCTGATTTTGAGGATGTTCCTGTGGGCGATTTCTATCAAGATGCAGTTCCGTTTCAAATTTAGTGCGGCTTCCCCCACGACGCCGCTGCCGGCGAAGGTGTCGAGCACGGTTTCGCCCTGCCTGGTCACGAACTGTAGGATTTTTTCGCACAGGGTCAGCGGGAGTTCGCTCTGGTGAATCTTGTTTTTCCTTGCCACAGGCGGGATGTCGAACATGGCGGGGAGCTTGCTCCCCTTTTTCCAGGTGACTTTCGAGTAGTAGAGCAGCCCGCACTGTTCAGCGTACTTTTTGATTTGGTAGAGGTAGTCGTCGAGTGTGTACCTGAAGCAGTCGTACGTGGCGAAGTTGCGGTCGCCGCCCTTGTTGGACTTCTTGTCGAGCCACGGGTGGTCGGTCAGGATGCAGTCGATGGAGGAATCCCCGAGCATGGAGAGGTCAAGGCGGTTGTCGTAGATGCGTGCGCGGACGGTTTCCTTCGGCTTGTCGGAGTTTTCGGAATAGGCGTCCTTGAGCGAGAATTCGCCCTTGTCCTTGAAACAGGAGTAGATGGTGTTTGCGAGTGATTTCATGCGCAGAAATATAGATCCGGCGGAGTGACAAATTGTGACATTTTAATGTTGAAAAAAAATGAGAAATCTCTTGACAGGTGCCGCGCGGGGATGTATATTTAGTGAACAAATGTTCTAGTGCTCAAAATTTCAAATAGGGCGGTTTCACTCGCGCTAGCGAATAATCAGGAGGATAGAATGGCACAAATTAATGTTCAAAACACCAAAATAACTGTTTTGGATATAGACAACAAGGATTACATTTGTCTTACGGATATGGCTGGTGCCAAGGAAAATGATGTTCGTGCGGCCGATGTTATAAAGAATTGGCTTCGCAATCGTTATACATTGGAATTTTTAGGTACTTGGGAAACTATTCACAATCCTGGTTTTAAAGTGGTCGAATTTGACCACTTTAGGAAGGAGGCCGGATTGCCCACATTCGTGCTGAGTTGTTAGCTATTCAACAAATGACGGTCCTTGAGAATGTTGACGGACGGAAGCTGTTGATTGAGAGTAAAAAATAAAAAAGCTATGTCCACAATTCTCCTCAAGAACATATACAAAGAAGGTGAATTGGACAAGGACTCAACTTGTAAGGAATATTTACAAGTTGCCCATGAAAGGGCGGTGAGGAATGAAAAACATTTGCTTTTACACGTTGTTTATATTATATTTTGTAGTTGTATCAACTACGAGGCTCCTATGGCGATGTCAATTCTGCAAATCCGTGTAGACGAAAATCTCAAGAACGAGGTGAGCGACCTGTTTGAAAGGCTCGGGATGGACATCCCGACCGCTGTCCGCATTTTCTTCAAGCGGGCGATCATTGAGAAAGGGTTGCCATTCGATGTGAACGAAATTCCTTCTACCACTGCGCAAGATAGCAGTCGACTGATGCAAGCCTTGTACGCTCTCAATGAAGAAGCCCACAAGAACGGGACTGCCGGGATGAGCGAAGAGGAAATCGAGGCCGAAATCAAGGCTGTTCGTCATTCCCGCGCATCAGGATTATGACGTCGTTTCTGTCGAAGTCAGTGCCGAAGGCTTGCTGGTAGCTCGATTCCAGCGCCGCTTGCGGGGTGCAGCTTTCCCTGAACAGGACCATGCCGCTGTCCAGGCATTCCATGTCCAGTTCGCCGTCGGTGTCGATGCTTTCCGGCCGGAACGTGGACCATAGGCAGTAATCGGTGTACCCCTCCCGGATGTCTTCTTCGAGCAGGTTGTCGCCCGTGCCCGCCTGGACTTTCAGGAAGGCGCCCCTGCCCTTGACCCACGCGAGAATCGCCCCGCTGAACACGTCTTTTTCCATAAGGCCTCTGCTGCCAAAAGATAGATAATGCGCGTGACAGAAAATGACAGGGGAAGAGACCCGAAAAAAGCCGCGCAAGATTGGAAGTCACAAATGCCACCATAAAACCCCCTCGAAATCGAGGGGGTTTGCTGTTACACGGAGTCATGCATGAATTGTTTTAGCAGGTCAGGCCTTCGCCGCACGGCGTGCAAGAGGCGTTGTTCCCGCAGTCGTTCAGTTCTTCGACTTCCCGGATTTCATGGACGTTCTTGTTGTCGTCGTACTTGATGTATTTTACGTTGACGAACTTGTCGCTGAGGGTGAACGTGATGGTACCCATGAAGCCGCCGGTCGTTGTGCATCCCGGGTACAGGATGGTAGCGTATAAGGTATCGCCCGAAAGTGTCGCCCTCAATCCGTTGAAGGTGCAGACTTCGTTAACGAGCACGCCGTCGTCTTGGATGGAGACCGTGCCGTCGGCGTTCTTCACTTTCACGACGCTAGGTGTCACGGCGGGGCCGCCGCGATACGACGATTTCACGTTGGTCGCCTCTTCGACGATCTTCTCGCCCATCGGAGGCGGCAGGTACAGCCACACGCCATTGTTACACTGATAGACGTCGTCTTCAGTAACCAGTGTCTCTCCGTTCTTGTCGCAGGGGGTGCCAGAAATAGTATCCCTGTTACACTTACTGCCCGGGGGGCAAATATCGATTTCTACCCAGTAGTTCGCGGCGCACCTGAACGCCTTGCCGGTCACGCAGTCGGTAACGTTTTCCACGTCCGTGGCGCTGTCGCAGTTCCCGTTTGCGGTCATGCTGTCGTAATCGGTGATGTGCATGCAGTTTTCCGGTTCCTTCTGGCTGGAGCTGGACTCGGTTGTTGCCGAGGTCGGCGCCACTTCGGAAGAGGATGCCGGGACTACGTCGGAAGAGGATGTCGGGGGCACGTCGGTGTTGGAATTCTGGACGGTGTCCGCGCTCGGGTTGGCGCTGGAGGTGGGCGCATCGATGCTATTGGGGGCGGGCGTGTCGCTGGAGGCGGGCGAGTCCTGGTTGGAATCGCTGCTTGCCGGGGCGTCGCCGCTGTTTGCCGGAGTGTCGCTGCCGCTGGAAAGCGGTTCCTGGACCGAGCTCGTGTCGTTGGCGGGGGACACGCTGGAACTGTCGTCACCGCAGGCGGTGAACGCGAAGGCAATTATCGAAGCTGCGGCAATTCCGCAAGCCATGCTGGTGATTTTCTTTTTCATGATACTTCTCCTTAATTTTTACCAACCCATGCCGCCGCAATCTTGGTCCGGCGGGCACTGCACGCACGATGAGTTGTTCCCGCAGGGAAGCAGTTCTTCGACTTCGCGAACCGGCTTGACATTGCCCCTGAAGTCATATTTCAGGTAATTTATGTCCGCGAAGGCATTGCTCATGGTAAACGTGAGGGAACCCATTACGAAACTGCTCTTTGTGGGGTCCGAAAATTCAACGTGTGCGATCAGGGTGTCGCCTGCAAGTTCGGCGCCTACGGTTACGGAGTCGAAATCGTAGATGTCCGCTCCGTCGTCGCGGAAGGTAATCGTTCCGTCGGCGTTCTTCACCTTCACGACGCTAGGTGCCACGGCGGGGCCGTTGTTGTGTTCGGCCTTTGCGCCGGTCGCCACTTCCCTGATCGGGTCGACATCGTCTGCGTCGGGCGTGTACACCCACTTGCCTTCCTTGCAGGTGAAGATGCGGCTGTAGAATTCCATCGTCGAGTCTTCGGTTGCGCAGGGCTCGAGATCGGGCCTGTAGATTCCGTCGGGAATGCCGTCGCCGTTGCAGTCTCCGCCTGGGGGGCATTTGTTTTCGGCGTTGAAGTTGACCGTGTCCGTTTCCGAGGAGGCGGGCGCCACGTCGGGCGAAGAATTCGGCGCCACGTCGGAAGAGGACGCGGGCGTGTCGCTGGAGGCAGGGCTGCCATTGTCGCTGGAAGCCGGAGTAGGGGCGTCGTTACCGCTGGATGCGGGCGGGTCCTGTTTGGATTCGCTGGATGTCGGGGCAATGTTGCCGTTGGATGCTGGCGTATCGCTGTCGCTGGAAAGCGGCTCCTGGACCGAACTGGTGTCGTTGACGGGGGATACGCTGGTGCTGTCGTCGCTACAGGCGGTGAGCATGAAGGCGACAATCGAGGCTGCGGCAAGGCCGCAAGCCGTGCCGGTGATCTTCTTTTTCATGATACTTCTCCTTTATTCTAAACTGTACTTGCCGTCCCGACAATGGTATGCGCATCCGACGTCGTAAACCCATTCGTCTGATTCGGTGCAATCTGCCCCGATGAGGGGACTGGCGGAACAATCTTTTCTCGCGATGGCTCGCCTTTCGCTGTCGAACCAGGTTCCTTCATCGCATTCGTAGGTGGTTTTGCCGACGGTTACGGTGTCGCCTGTTACGCAGGGTATGCCATTAAGCGGCTCGTTCGTGTGTACTTCTGTCCAATTGCCATCGTCGCAATAGTACCGCGTGTTGATGGTAAAGGATTCTCCTTTCACGGTCTTGTAGTCGAGGGGAATCGTCTTGATTTTCCCTTGTTCGGTGCAGGGTTCGCCTACCCAGGAATCGTTTTCGGTAAGGGCGTGCCAGGTGCCTTCGCGGCAAATGAGAGTTCCGTCCGTGTCGCAGTCCTTCGCGATTGCGTGCTCGTGGTGACAGGGAATGTCTGCCTTTGCAACACCGGAGGAATCCTTCATGTGTACGCAGTAGCTTTCCCAGTAGCTCTCTTTACAGATGTAGAGGTCGTTGCTCCCGCATTCAACGAGCGTGTCGTTTTCCATTCCGCCGCAGTCGTTGCAGGCGACGACAGGGATGGGACACGGTTCTTCGTTGCACGGCGGGCACATCCTTTCGTACTCGAAGCATTTCTCGTGCTTTTCTCCGATGCGTCCCATCGAGGAGGAACTTGCCACGGCCGAAGAGGAAATGGTCACGGCCGAGGAACTCGATGAGTTGCCGGATTGGCCATTGGACTTTTTTACCCAGTAATTTGCTTCGCAGACATAGATGCCGTTGCCGTCGCACGAGGCGATGGAGTCGCCCAAGGAGCCTATGCAGTGGTTGCAGGGAAGGACAAAGTTGATGCATTCGTTTTCATCGCATGGCGGGCACGCTTTCTCTATGTCAAAGCAGCCCGGCTCCATTCTCCCGATGCGTTCTGTGGAGGACGAAATTTCGGTGGACGAGGAACTCGCGATTTCTTCGGGCTTCTCTTGCCACTTGTATTCCTTGCAGATGAGCGGCTTGCCCGTGTTGCAGTCCTTCGTTTCGAAAAGGTTGATGGAGCATTTCAAGTTTTTCTTTGCCGTCCCGTCCGAATCTATCAGGTGCACGCAGTCGGGAACCCACTCGTCGCCTATTCCGCAGATGTAGATGTCTCCGGTTCCGCATTCCACGAGCGTGTCGTTTTGCAGCATGCCACCGCAGTAAGTGCAGGGCTGGTAGTAAATGGGACAGTCGTCACCGTCGCACGGCGGGCACATGCTTTCGAAAGTGAAACACTGCTCGTGCTTTTTACCGGCGGGGTACGTGCTTGCCTCCGACGAGCTGCTGATATCCCGGTTGTTGCAGGATTCCGACGGCTCGCAGGTGCAGATGACGGGGGACGAGTCGCTTTCGCAGGCGCTCAGGGCGAGGGCGACAATCGATGCCGCGGCAAACCCGCAGGCTATTTTGTATGCATTCTTCTTCATGATGTTTCCCCTTATTTCACCCATTCACTTCCCATGAGTTTGTCCGGGCACCTGTTCACAGGAATGTCGCTGGTGACGGACGTCCTCTTGATTATCGGATCGCGGTCCACGTCTCCACAGTAGCTGAAGAGGAACCGGACGAGTTTCCCGTTGGTATTGGTCTGGCAGCTCGCCGCCACGATATCCACGACGGTCATGGTGTCGGGCGAGACCTTCGTGAGCAGGTGGCCCACGGTCTCGTTGCTACCGCGGATGTTGAGCAGGTAGAGCCCGCATTCGGCACTGTCGTTTGCGATGGCGTCGGCGAGTTTTTTGTACTGCTTGGCGGCAATCGGGAAGAGCTCGTTCAGTGCGTAGATATTCTGCTTGACGAACTGGTGCACGCCAATCCCGTCGAATTCCGTGGCCTGTGCGGAAGGCGGATCCTGCGGCGAGGAACTTTCTTCCCGCATGGCGACCGATGCCATGACTGTGGAGTCGAACGGCATGTCTTCAAGGCCGAAGTAGGCGATGTAATCGCTCAGGGTGGGTTGCTTTGGCGTGGTCTGAGTCGGTGGCGATTGCGTGTCTCCGTCGCCGGGGTCCTTGAAAGAACTGCTGGAAGGAACGCTGCTCGACGATGATTTGTCGTTTTCGTCGGGCGGCTGGATTCCTTGGGGCGGTTTTTCGCTGGAGGAACTGCTGGCGGGTGCGCTGCTCGACGTGTCGGGCTTTTCGGGGGCCTTTGAGCTGCTGGAAGACTTCGGCTTGGCCGGCTCCTTGCTGCTGGAGGAACTGCTCTTCTTTGTGCGCTCGGAACTGGAAGAGCTGCTCTTGATTTGCTCGGAACTGGAGGAGTCTTCCTGCTCTTGGTAGGCGAGTTCGTTGGGCTCTTCGGCAGTGCCGGCGAGGTTATCTGAATCGGAACAGCCGGAGCAGAGCAGCGCCGCGACAAAGCTGGCAATGATCAGGATGGCGGTCAGGGGGAACGTCGCGATAATCTTAGGCTTGTTCATGGTTATCCTCCTTGACGTTCCTGGTCAGCGGAAAAAGTTGCAAATTCAGTCGGTAAACCTGGTCGATGTTCTTGTCTTCGGATGCGATGGCGATGACCTTGCGGCGGCATTCGTCGAGTTCCTTGACGATGCGTTCGTAGGTGTCTTTGGAGATGCCCATGGTGACTCCGCTGAAGTTGCGCTCTTCCCTGGGAAGGTCGAGAGCGGGGGTCGCGAGTTTGGACATCTGGCGGTGCATTCCGCGCAGGGCGAGGCGCGTGGCGTCGGGCGTCCCGGTCACGGAGGTTTCGGCCTGTTCGAGCTGGCCGTCAATGGATTTTTTCAGGAGTCCCGTCCTGGAGAGGAAATCGAGGGACTGGCGCACTTCCGCCGCCGAAACTTCGGGATAGCACTTCTTGGCGATTTCGCCGGGGGTGGCGCCCGGCATCAGCGGGGCGAGCTCGCGGATGACCGGGTTGCGCCAGGAGTCGTAGAACTCGAAGAGGTCGCCCTGCAGCACGCGGACCTTGTGGTTTTTCGCGATGGCAAGCATGCTTTCGTAGGCGGACTTCTTGGCGACTTCTTCTTCGGTCTGGCCGAACTTGACCATGGCGCGGAAGTATTCCTTCTCGAAACCGGTAAGGCCCATGGCGTCGGCGACGCGCTCCACGCCGAGGCGGCTGAGCTTGCTCTTGCCGTCGCAGACCACCTTCATGTAGGACGAGGAACTGAATCCTGTTATTTTCGAGAACTCGCGCCACGAAAATGCGGAGCGGCGCTTGCGGTCCTCGTAGTAGTCCAGCATGTACTGGCGAAAATCTATGTAGTCGATTATCGGTTTCATCAATGATAAATATAAAACCGAAAATTCGGCGAGTCAAGTGTCTTATGCAACAAAAGTTCAATTTTTTTAATAAAAATCACAATATTTTGATAAATATCACAAAAAATTTTTCTATATGCAACGACTGTTGCATATAGAGGGAGGGGATGAAGTGAAATGCCGGATTGTCGGGCTGAGGTGTTTGGAAAGCTAGGCAGGTATGTATATAATGTCGTGCCGGCCTGTATATAATGTTGTGCTGGCCTGCCGCGGCTGTCTTGCCGTTATTCCCCGTAGTCGAATGCGAGGATGGCTACCATCTGGTGTGTCTTTGCCATGTCGGGCTGCACTGCGCCCGTGCCTTCACTTTCGAAGAGCGTCCATGCGTCGGGCATCCACCCGTAGGCGTTCACGGTGAGTTCCTTGCCCATGGCGATTTCGGCGGCTTCCACGTCTTCCCAGCGGACAGGTCCTGCGGGCGCCTTGTAGTAGCGCAGCATCCCGAGCGCTTCCATGGATTCGGGGTGGTCGTCGATCAGCTGGTAGACGCAGTCCTTGTAGCTTTCGCCTTGCAGGCGGATGACGCGGTAGAGCCTCTTGCGACCGAGGAACTTGGAGAGGTCGCCGTGGTGGACGTCGATCTTGCTGCCCCCGCCGAAGAACGTGGCGAGTTCGCGGAAGACTTCGGAACTCTCGTCCAGTAGGGGCGAGAACTTCTTGATGAGGGCGTTGATTTCGTCCGGTGCCATACTGCAATTATAGATAAAAAAGGGAAGATAATAAAAATGATGTCTGTGCGAATTTGCACAAACATACATTATAAACATAAGTTTACTTTAGGGGGGGGTAAGGGGTTTCCTATATTTGAATTATCAGGAGGTCAAGATGAAAAAAATCCTTATAGCGTTAATTTCCCTTGCCGCGGCGGCCTTTGCCAATGTGCTGATTGAGGATTTCGAGAGAGATTCTTGGAACGAAACGAGGACTTCCCTTCTGGGGGACAATGACGTGTGGTTTTCTTTCTCAGATTCCGCTGATGTCGGGTGTGCGACCATGTTGGACTGGGATGCTCTAGATTATGAAGACGAGGTTGTGTATATCCCTACGGAAGAAGCCTGCTCGGAGTTTTATTCACCCTGGGATATCCGATATCGTTGGACCTTTGAACCGCAGACTATATCCTACGAAAATGAGGATGGCGAAGTCGTTGATACTACTTTGTATTATGATTTAAGGAATGAAAGTATTTTTACTGACGAAGGTATTGAAGAAGTTAAAAAGGAAGATCCGGCCGATTACGTCTTCGTGCGTGAACTTGCGACCAATAATACTTGGGTGGGTGGATTCGAGTACCGACTCGGTAAAGCTCAGCTGATGTATGGACCGGGCGACGCCTATAATAAAGCGAATCCTCAATACTGGTTTGTTCCCTATGTGGCCTTTGGAGTCAAGACTGCAGGTAATGGCATTGACTATGATTTGAGCAAATGTACCGGCATTCAATATTCATACGTAGGTGATGCTCACAAATTTCGAGCCGACATAAGTACGGTGAAAGACGATAATTACCACTACAAGGTTGTGCAAAATTCTGAATCGTATGGCACGCTTTACTACGCTTATAGGGGATATAGCACGGTTAAGGTGTTGTGGTCACAACTGTCACAAGAAAGCTGGGGCGCAAAAAAAACTTTTGACGCTTCAAAAATCACACAGTTGGTTTGGGAATTGAAGGGAGGCAACGAAGAAAGCGTCTCAAAAAATTCTGCGGGACTTTTTGGACAGGTTGTTTCTGGAGTTTCAACAAAAGAAAAGGGATCGGGTTACTTGTTTATCGACGATGTCACTTGCCTGACATCATTGGATTCCATCCCAGTCGGAGCCATCAGCAGTTCCTCGGCACCAAAGTCTTCGTCATCTAAAGCCAAGTCTTCTTCTTCCAAGGCTAAGTCTTCGTCCTCGAAAAAGAAGGATGACAAGGATGCTTTGCCGGGCAAGGTTGTCTATAGTCCCGCCTTGTCGATGCAGGTGCTTGCCGATGGAATCTGGCTGAGGTCAGAATTGTCGACGGCGGTGGATTTCTTTGACCATGTGGGGCGCCAGGTGAACAAGACGGTTGCATTGCCTGCCGGCTCGCATTACGTGCCTTTCGGTAAGTTGACGAAGGGAATGTATATCGCCCGCATCCAGTACGGAAATGAATCCAGGACTGTAAAATTCCTGGCCCGATAACTTTCTATACGGTGTCCATGAAGGTGCGCTGGATCTTGTTGAACACAACGATGCCGAGCGCGAGGATGAACACGGCGAATCCGGCGGTGTAGCCGAGTGCGGCCCAGCTGAACTCGCCTACGCCGAGCATGCCGAACTTGAACGTTTCCATGATGCTGGTAAGCGGGTTTGCCTGCATGAGCAGCTTGAGGCGCGGATCCTCGATGGTGCTGAGCGGGTAGATGACGGGGGTTGCGTACATCCACAGCTGAACGATGAAGCTCAGCAGGAATGTGAGGTCGCGGTACTTGGTGGTAAGGCTGCTGAACAGCACGCCGAACCCGAGCGCGAGCGCCGCGATGAGCAATATAAGCACCGGCGTGAGCAGCAGGTAAATATTCGGGTGTACCGGGGCGGTAGTGAAGACAAGGTAATATGCAAACATGAGCAGGAACAGCCCCATCTGTATGCCGAGGCGCACGAGGTTGCTCGTGACGGTCGCAAGCGGCACCACGAGGCGCGGGAAGTACACCTTGCCGAACATGTTCGCGTTCTCGATAAACGTTTTGCTCGTCTGGTTCAGGCATTCCGAAAAATACGTCCACAGGCAGATGCCCGCCAGGTAGAATAGCGGCTGCGGCAATCCGTCGGTCGAAATTTTCGCGATACCGCCGAACACGACCATGAACATGATGGTGGTCATGATGGGCTGGATAAAGAACCACAGCGGCCCGAGAATGGTTTGCTTGTACCAGGTGACAATGTCGCGCTTGACGAACATGCGGTACAAATCGCGGTACTGCCATATTTCGCCGAAGTCGACCGAGAAAAGGCTCGACTTTGGCTTGATGACTGTGGTCCACTCGCTCATTAGAACGTCCGTTCGCGCACCACGTATTGCGGCGACTGGTTGATGCTGATGTAGATGCGGCCCACGTATTCGCCGATGAGCCCGAGCAGGAGCATGATCATGCCGCCGATAAAGAGCAGCGTGGCGAGCAGGCTCGTGTAGCCCACGGGGACTTCGGGGAACATGAGCTTCTTGTAGATGACGAAGATGCCCGCGGCGAACCCGACGATGGCGCAGAGGAGGCCGAGGAAGGTCGCGGCGCGGAGCGGCTTGACGGAAAAGGCGGTAAAGCCGTTGACCCAGAGACCGAGGAGGCCCGCGATGGTGTAGCCCGAGCGGCCCTCGAAACGGCGGCGGTGCTGCACCT
The DNA here is from genome assembly GCA_017412605.1 of Fibrobacter sp. Classification (GTDB taxonomy): domain Bacteria; phylum Fibrobacterota; class Fibrobacteria; order Fibrobacterales; family Fibrobacteraceae; genus Fibrobacter. The sequence continues at coordinate 188,784 of JAFPWY010000011.1, forward strand.
CGACGTTGCCCAGGTTCTTGGTCGCGCGGAAGACGAGCCCGCTGATATAGGCGAAGGGGTGGGGGTAGCGCACGATCTCTTCGACGATGAACTTGCGCATGATGAAGAAACTTGTGGTGCGCAGCGTCTTGGGCTGCCCGATGATGGCTTCGGCCATCTTCTTGTTGACCCAGCTGCCGAGGCGGCGGAACAGGTGCTGCTTGGCGTGCTCGTAGTAGCCGTACACCACGTCGTAGCCTTCTTCCAGCTTGTCGACCAGCTTGAATATCTCGGTGGCGGGGGTCTGTCCGTCGTCGTCGAGGCTTACCACGTAGTCGCCGGTGGTCTGGCCGTAGCCGGCCATGAGGGCGCTGTGCTGCCCGAAGTTCTTGGCGAGGCAGATTCCCTTGATGCGGGGGTCCTCGGCGGCGAGGCGCCTGATGACCTGCCACACGTTGTCGGGGCTGCAGTCGTTGACCAGCACGATTTCGTAGTCGGTGCCGGGGCGTGTGGCCACGGTGTCGCGGATTTCCTGCACCACGGTCGCGATGGTGTTCTCGCTGCGGTAGCAGGGAATGACGAATGAAATCTTGGCTTTTGTCTGTTCGACGTTCATATGGAGGAATATAATAAAGATTTGGCCCCCAGGTACGTTTTTATTTACATTTAGGCTATGCGGATTCCTTTTAACCAGCCGCCCTTCGTGGGGCCGGAAATCGATTATGTGCGTGCTGCCGTCGAGAGCGGCCGCATTTGTGGTGACGGGCAGTTCAACCAGAAGTGCCACGCCTGGCTCGAGGCCCGGACGGGTTGCGCCCGTGCGTTGCTCACCACGAGCTGTACGCATGCGCTCGAGATGTCGGCACTGCTCTGTGGCATTGAACCCGGCGACGAAGTCATCATGCCGTCGTTCACGTTCGTCTCTACGGCCGATGCGTTTGCGATGCGCGGTGCCAAGTGCGTTTTCGTGGACATCCGCCCCGACACGATGAACATCGACGAGAAGCTTATCGAGGCTGCCATTACCGAAAAGACCCGTGTCATTGTGCCGGTACACTATGCGGGCGTGGCCTGCGAGATGGATACCATCAACGCGATTGCCAAGAAACATAATTTATTTGTAATCGAGGACTCCGCGCAGGGCATGATGTCCACCTACAAGGGGAGAAGCCTCGGTGCGCTCGGGGACTTTGGCTGTTACAGCTTCCACGAGACCAAGAACTACAGCATGGGGGAGGGCGGCGCCATCCTCATTGCCGACAAGAAGTACGCCGACCATGCCGAGATTATCCGCGAGAAGGGCACGAACCGCGTGCAGTTCCACAGAGGCGAAGTCGACAAGTACACCTGGGTGGACCTGGGCTCGAGTTATTTGCCGAGCGAACTCAACGCTGCGTACCTTTACGCTGAACTCGAGAACGTACAGAAGATTTTTGACAACCGCATGGCGAGCTGGAACGCTTACCGCGAAAACCTGCAGTGCCTCGCCGACGCGGGCGACTTGCAGCTGCCCTACATTCCTGCGGAATGCAGCCACAACGCGCACATGTTCTACCTGAAGGTTGCTGACCTCAAGACACGTACCGCTCTTATTGCGCACCTTGTGAAAAACGGGATTCTTGCCGTGTTCCATTACGTCCCGCTGCACAGCGCCCCCGCGGGCAAACGCTTCGGCCGCTTCTTTGGCGAAGATGTGTACACCACCAAGGAAAGCGAACGCCTGCTGCGCCTGCCCATGTTCTACGGGCTCAAACCCGAAGATCTGGAATTCGTGTGCGGCAAGGTGAAGGAATTTTTTAGGGGCTAGGATGTCAAATAGGAAACTGCTCCTCCTCGGTGGTAGCCATGCCGAAATCCCGCTGATCAAGGCCGCACAGGCGTTGGGCTGGTTCGTGATTACCACGGGCAACAATCGGGACGGCCTCGGGCACCCTTATGCCGATAAGACGGTGTTTGCGGACTTTAGCGACAAGGATGCGATGCTGGAACTGGCGCGGGCCGAGGGCGTCACGGCGGTGTGTTCCGGATGCAACGACTTTGCCCTGCTTTCGACGGTGTATGTCTGCGAAAGGCTAGGGTTGCCGGGCCACGACAGTTATGCGACGAGTCTCGAAATCCACCATAAAGACAAGTACCGTGCATTGGCTGCAAAGCTCGGCATCCCGACGCCGCGGGCGATGGTGGTGCGTAGCGCGCAGGAATTCGAAGCGGCTGTCGGCGGCCTCGTCTTCCCGATTATCGTGAAACCGGTCGACCTCACGGGCGGCAAGGGTATCCACCGCGCGGCGAATGCCGACGAGGCCCGTGCGGCCTACCGCGACGCGGTGAGCCGCACACGCGAAGACCACGTGGTTGTCGAGGAATTCGTGCAGGGTACGAACCATGGATTCTCGGCCATGCTGGTGAAGGGCAAGGTGGCCTTCGCGTTCGCCGACAACGAGCAGTATTATATCAACAAGTACATGGTGTCGGGCGCGAATACGCCGAGCACCACGTCCGCTTCGGGCCTTGCGAAGCTGCGCGACTACAGCGAGCGCATTGCCCGCGAGCTCAACCTCGTCGACGGCATTCTGCACATCCAGTACATCGAGCGCGCGGACGGAACGCCCGTCATCATCGAGATTTGCCGTCGCCCTCCCGGCGACCTGTACATCAAATTTGTCCAGTATGCGACCGGTATTGATTACCCGAAGTTCATCGTGATGGCCGAGACGGGCATGGACATTGCTGCAATCCAGGATTTACCCACGCAGGGATTCTGGCTGCGCCACTGCGTCATGGCCGGGTCCGAAATCGCCGACGGCGCAACCGTTCGCGAAGTGACTTTCGCTCCCGAGATCCAGGGGAACATCGTCGAGAAATTCCTGTGGTACAAGCCTGGCGATGTTATTACAGATAAACTCATATACAAGGCCGGAATCGTCTTCTTCAAGTTCGACTCGCTCGAAGAAATGAACGACAAAACCGCCCGCATGACCGACCTCGTGAAGGTCGTCTCGACGTAACTCAAAAAGTTCCCTTCGGCAAGCTCAGGGAACTTAGTTCTGCAAGCTCCCTGAGCCTGCCGAAGGGAGCTTATTCAATGAACAAATATGGATCCTAGCCTCTAGTCTCTATCCCCTTTTTAAGCTATATTCAAAAACATGAAGAAGGAACCTTACCAGATAGCCTTTATCGGTGGCGGCATCAATTCGGCCATCGGCGAAGTCCACAAGGCCGCAAGCCAGATGGACGGGCATTTTGAACTTGTGGCGGGCGCGTTCAGCACCCACGCCGAGACGAACCGGCAGACTGCCGAGGCCTGGGGAGTGGCCGCGGAACGCACCTACGCCAGTTACAAAGAACTCCTTGAAGCCGAAAAGGGCAAGCTCGACGCCGTGGTGGTGCTTGCCCCGACAGACCTGCACAAGGATATCGTCATCGACGCGCTCAGGGCCGGTTTCCCCGTGATTTGCGAGAAGTCTCTTGCGACCAGCGTCGAGGAAGGCGAAGAAATCGCGAAAGTGGTCACCGAGACGAAGGGATTCTTCTGCACCACCTACAACTACACCGGCTACCCGATGGTACGCGAACTCAAACAGTTCATTGCCGACGGCAAGCTGGGCAAGATCCAGCAGGTCCAGGTGGAAATGCCGCAGGAAGGCTTCATGCGCCTGGGTTCCCACAACGAGCCGCCCAAGCCGCAGGCTTGGCGCCTCAAGGATACCGTGATTCCCAAGATTTCCTTGGACCTCGGGAGCCACCTGCACAACATGATTTACTTTTTGACGGGCGAACGCCCGGAACGCATCGTCGCCGACCAGGCCACCTTCGGACTGTTCCCGCAAATTGTGGACAACGTGGGCGCACTCGCTCAGTATACGAACAACATGCGCGCGCAGGTTTGGTTCAGCAAGACGGCGCTCGGCAACCGCAACGGGCTTCGCATCCGCGTGTATGGCAGCGAGGGCAGCGCCGAATGGTTCCAGCTGGAACCCGAGACGCTCAAGACATGCGACTTGCGCGGCAACGTGAGCCTGCGCGACCGCACCGGCGACGTGAAGATTGCAAACCAGCAACGCTACAACCGCTTCAAGGCGGGACACCCCGCAGGCTTTATCGAGGCGTTCGCGAACTACTACAAGGACATCGCCGATTGTCTCGGGCAATACTTCGAGACCGGCAGCTTCAAGAGCCAGTATGTGTGCGGCATTCGCACTTCGCTCGAAGGGCTTTCCATGATGCAGGCCGCTGCGCGCTCCGCTCAGAGCAGCAAGTGGGAATCTGTGTAACGGGACTGCCTGTCCAAGTCCGATGCGAATAAAATTACTATCTTTGCCCCCGGAGCCTTAGCTCAATCGGTTAGAGCGTCGGACTCATAACCCGTTGGTTCCCGGTTCAAGTCCGGGAGGCTCCACGACAAAGACCTCGACTCAGTCGAGGTCTTTTAGTTTATACACTGTTTGTCGAAAAAACTAGAGCCCGAGTTCGCCGAAGATGAGCAGGTACTTGCTGATCGTCTTGTCCCACTCGTAGTGGAATCCGCCGTAGGCGTTCACGACGACCTTGTCCCAGTCGGCCGTATCGGTCTGGTACACGTTGAGGGCGTCCTTTACGCGGGGCAGCATCAGGTGCGGAGCGTTCGCGTCGTCGACGAGGAACGCGTTGGCTGCAGATGCCGTGTCGAAGGAGTAGTCGGTGAGCATGCTCGCGACACCGACGTTTCTGCCTGTTACGGGGATGCATCCGCAGGCGAGCGCCTTGAGCAAGATGGAGGTGGACGGTTCCCGCAGGTTCCCTGCGAATATAATGTCCGATGCGGCGAGGATGTTGCGCAGGTGCTCTACGTCGGAGAATGTCTCGTCGAATTCGATGACATGCAGCGATTTCGGGTCCTGCTTGGCACAGTCGTTATAGTAGGTCCAGTCCGGGTGGTTCTGCGAGCAGCCCACGAGTACGAACACGTCTTCCTTGATGACGTCGGCGAGGATGGTCGCAAGCGTCTCGGACGTGTTGCCCGCTTCGATGTCGAGGTGCACGTACATGAGCATCTTGTTGCCGAAATCGGCCCCGCATTTTTCAGCAAGTTCCTGGCGCGCCTTGGCCTTGGCCGCCTTGATAGGAAGCTTTTCCTTGTTGAAATCCCAGAACACGTAGCTGACGCCGAACTGGATGCCGATGAGCTTGTTCGCATTGTGGCTCAGGAATCCGCTCAGGCCTCCGGAGAGGTTCGTGTAGAGCATGGCGTCGCGGTAGCCCGGCGACGGGAAGATGACCTTGTGGGCGTAGCAGATGCCCGCCTTGAGAAGGCTGACCTTTCCCCAGAACTCGTAGCCGTCCATGTTGTAATCCTTGCGCGGAAGCCCGATGTTCTCGATTTCGCTGGACGAAACGTGGAAGTCGTACGTTATGTTGTGGACAAAGAAGAAGAACGGGACGTCTTCAAAATCGTCTTGGTAGATAGTGCTTGCCAGGGGGCCGACAAGCGCACCGCCCCATTCGTGGCCGATGATTGCCATGCACTTGAAGCGCACGGCGCTTGCGTAGGCGAGGGCGGACGATGCCAGGAAAGCGAACCTGAGGTGGTTGTCGCCATAGGGGATATCGTCGGGTGGCCCGTACACGTAGGGTCTGCCAAAAAATTCTTCGTTATATATGTATGTATGGAGCGGATCTTCCTTGGAACGGAAGACTTCGAACGAACGTCCGTGGAGCCATTCCTTGCCCTTGAACACGCATTCGTAGTTTTCGGGATTCTTGATTTTTGCCTTGTAGAACGGGGAGATCGTCAGCACTCTTACGCCAGCGCGCGAAAACGCGTCGGCCATGCGGTTGACCGCCGTTGCGAGGGAACTTGGGGATGTCCAGTTCCCTGCTTCTGGGCTAATTACAAGAATATCCATATCCCTATCCGGTATACAAACAAATGTTTACAAAACATAATAAAAATTTACCTATAAAATTTAATTAGAGTTACATTAATTAGTTATTTTATATTTTAAAGGGTCTTTTTTTACATATTTATGACTCTTTTCGTGAACTTTCTACCCCGAAAGGAAGACTTATGAAGAAAATCTTTCTCGTAGCCCTGGCTTCTGCCGTTGCTTTCACAATGGTCGGCTGTAAGGGAACTAACGAAAAGCGCGGTGACGAACACCTCAAGGAAGGTCGTTTCCGCAATGCTATCAACTCTTACATCGAAGCGAAGAAGAAGGGCAACATGTCCAGCGAATTCTTCGACAACTTCACCCTTGCGTTGGTCCGTGCTGCCGATGTCGAGGCCAAGAAGGATATCAACAGCGACCTTCTGAGCGGCTATTTCGACAAGGCTTCCGACAACCTCCCGGAAGTCAAGAACCAGGAAGTTCTCCAGGAATTTGCAACGACGATGGCTAACATCGGTAAGCTCCAGGCCTCCCAGGATGGCGTGGACTACGGCACCATCGTGAACGCCTTCGCGAAGATCGACTCCGCCTTGGCCATTGCCAAGCGCAGCGGTGTCGCTACGTCTTCTATCCAGAGCATCCGTACCGAAGCCGAAAACAACTACGTCGCCCGCAATCTGAGCGAAGCTGTTGGTGAATCGGACCCGGTCGTTAGCGAATACCAGATCTTGAAGATTGCCGAAATGGCTCCGAACAACGAGAAGGTCAAGGCTGCCTTGAACACGAGCCGCAAGGGCACTCGTGGTTACTTCCTCATCTTCGGTGAACAGATCGGTGAACCGGTCAGCCGCCGCGTTGACAAGTGGGGCTACGTGATGGCCTTCCCGACCATCAAGATGACTCCGACCTCCCTCGCTGGCGAACTCCAGTTCTGGGCCTCTACGGGTAACAACACGGAACTTGATCCGGCTGGTCTCAAGCTCGTTTCTACGACGGGTGAAGAAGTCGGTGCCAAGGCTGGCAGCGGCTGGTGCGAAGCCGAAGTGCTCGTTGGCAAGAAGGGTGACGAAAAGATCGAGAAGAAGAAACAGTCCATCAAGCCGGGCACCAAGGGCAAGCTCATGAACGAGTTCCAGTGCTCCTTGAACGTGACGTTCAACTTCAGCAAGGGCTTTGTTCCGGACTACGTCGAATACAAGGACGAATTCGGTATCGGCCGCAAGTACCTCGGTCAGTAATCTCCTGAACTACAGGTTTTACGAAGACGCTCCGCGATGGCGGAGCGTTTTTGTATATGGCAAGATGCACCGGAATTCCGGGATTGGCCTTTTACGTTTTCTTGAATGGTTTCGGAATTTGTAAACCGGCAGGCGAGGTTGGAACTGCTGGGAACGGTTTTGCTTGATTAGTTTGGCTTGATTAGTTTTGCTTGGGATGCCCGGCGCCCGGGTTATAGCCGGATGATGGCGTCGGCAGTGAACGGCAGGTCTTCGACCTGCGGCGTCGCGATGATGACTTGGCACCCTTTGTCGCGGATGAGCGACGCCACGGCATCGCGCCTGTTCGTGTCGAGTTCGGCAAAAATGTCGTCGAGTAGCAGGATCGGCTTGCAGACGTAGCGCGATGCCACGTCCACTGCCGCGAAACGCATGGCGACTGCTGCCGAGCGGCATTGCCCTTGCGACCCGACAGAACGCATTTCGTAGCCGGAGATTTTCAGGGCGAGGTCGTCCTTGTGCGGCCCGGCCATGGTGAGCCCGTTGATCTTCTCGACAACTTCTAGCCCCTGGAGCTTGCGGAGGTAGACCTCCTGTAGCGCGGCCTCGGACGCCTCCGCACCCGACTCCGCTGCACCTTCAAGCTCGCTCAATATGGAACTCTTGTAGGCGCAGGTAATCTCGTCGACCCCGCCGGAGAGCTTGCGGTAGTAGCTTGTAATGATGGGCGAAAGTTCATTCACGAGTTCCAGGCGCACGGCCCAGAGTTTTGCTCCGAGTTCCGCGAGCTGCTGCGTGAGCACATGGAACACTTCTTCGCCACCCACGGCGCCTCCGCTTTCTCCCTTGTTCTGCTTGAGCCACTGGTTGCGCTGCTGCAGGATGCGCTTGTAACGCCGGAGCGTGGTGGCGTTGGCTGCAGAGCGGAAGCAGAGAATTTCGTCGAGCCAGCGCCTGCGCGTCTCGGGGGCGCCTTTCAACAGCTCGATGTCCGAGGGTTGCATGATGACGGCGGGACACTTGCCGAAGAACTGCGCGGCGGAGCGCAGGGGCTCGCCGTTTTCGCGGGCTTCGGTGCCGCGCATGTGTATGCGCACGCCCCTGTTGCAGCTGATGCCGTCGTTGTCGAACGTTCCGCGGACGATGGCTTCGTCTTGCTTCCAGGTGATGAGTTCCTTGAGCTCGTGGGCGCGGAAGGAAAATCCCTGGCTCAGCAGGTACACCGCCTCGAGCAGTGTCGTCTTGCCGCTCCCGTTTGCACCGCACACGACGCTGATGCCGGGCCCGAAATCGTAGGCGTTCCCGGCGAGGCTACGCATGTGGCTGATGTCGATTCCCGAAATCAAGGGATGAAGCCCCGCAGGCCGAAACTGAGCGGATTCCAGAGCCCGGCCTCGCTTTCGTAGAGCAGGGCGTAGTTGACGTCGAACAGGTACTTCTTCTTTCCGATGCGCACGTTGAACTTGTAGCCGAGACCGAACGTGAAGTCGAGATCGTCCATACCGACTCGCACCGTGCCGCCTTCGATGATGTCGCATTCGAAGCCGACGCGGCCTGTCCACACGTGGAGCTGCGGGTCGAATGCAAGCAGTGTGTCGGCCACCTGGTAGTCGATGGCTTCCATCCAGGCGTAGACTGGCTTGCCCATGATGTGCGAGCGGTAGCCGAGTCCGATCTGCAGGATCTTGGGACGCACGCCTTCGGTGGAAGGCAGCGAGTTGTCTGTGCTTGTGTTCCTGTCCCACTTGGCGGAAAGGTTTTCGCTGAAGCTCAAGTTGCGGATGACGACGGAGGTCGACCACTTGTTGTTCCACTGGCGCAACCAGCCCAAGTTGATTGTGACCGGGCTGCGGTAGTCGTCGACGACTTCGTACCCTTCGATGTGCTCGGAAACGTCGAGGTTGTCGTAGCTCATGGAGAGCGAGAGACCGAAGGCGTCCTGTCGCGTGGCGCGGTAGGCGAAGCCGAGGTACATCATCGTGAAGTACGGTGTCGCTGTGCCCATGGTCTCGTCGTCTTCGTTGATGACGTCGAACGCGAGGTCGCCGCGGTAGAGCATGGCAAAGCCGACGCCCATGCGGTTGCCGACCTTGGTCTCGATGCCGGCGTTACCGCCCATACGGTCGAGGTCGCGCTTGTCGGCGTTCAGCGTGTAGTTCGTGTTCTGGCGGAATCCGAGAATGCCCGGGTTCCAGTAGGCGCCCGGCATGGAGGCGGTGTCGGCGGAGCCGGTGTTGCCGCGGCCCATTTCGCGCGTGCCTGCGCCCATGCGCTCGACAAATCCGTCAAAACCGCCGAGAGCGGCCTTGCGTTCGATGGCGTACACCTGCGTTGCCGCGGCCAGCGCGAGAGCGATAGAAAGCGATGTCTTGAGAAGATGCTTCATGTTAGCGCCCTCCCATCGTCATGACTTTGCCCCAGCCGATATTGCCGTGGTTGTCCTTGACGCGTACGTAGTAGATGCCCATGGTGCAGGCGCGTCCGTGGTCGTCCTTGCCGTCCCAGTAGTCTTCCTTGGGGTAGGTGCTGCGGGAGTTGTCCGCCTCGCGGGGCGCATCCTTGACGATGGTGCGCACTTTGCGCATATCGTAGCTGAACACTTCGATGGTAATCTTGGAAGACCTGCTTACTTTGTACGATACGAGGGACTGTGCGCCGACTTCGGTTATCACGGAGGGGACCATGCGGATGGTGCCGAGGTTGTCGCTCAGCCTGGCGCGGTTCAGTATCGGTGTCCAGGTGGCTCCCGAGTCTGCCGAGACGGAGATGCCGTTCCCGTAGGTGCTCACGGCGATGCCTGTAATGTTCTTGGTCAGCGGGAAGGTCGTGATGGAGGTGATGATTTCGTCGCGGTCGATGACGCCCCTTTCAAAGCCGTTCAGCCACTGGCTTCCGTCGTCCTCGTCGGTTTCCCAGGCGCGCACGCCTGCGGAGTCGAGCAGCAGGTAGCCGCTTTCCTTGCCGCCGGTGGAAGTTACGGCGATGTATGCCTTGTCGCCGAGGAATGCCACGTCGGAGACGGTGTAGCTGGAGTTCGCGAAGATGTCCTTCTTCTGCACCTTGCCGGTGGTATCCAGGAAGTTGACCTTCTTGAACTTTGTGCCGTCGGTGCTGCGCATGAGGCTGCCCTGCACGCCGTCCTTGCCCGGCTTCGAGACTTCGGCGATAATCTGGAACGGCTTGCCGCCCATCCAGATGCCGGTTACGCGCTTCGAGGTGTCGAGCGCCTTGAGCGACTTGGCTTCCGAGCCGTCGTATATCCACACGCCCTTTTCGCTGGCGATCCACAGGTCGCCCGATTTCGGGTTGATGGCGACGTCCAGGATGGAGGCGTTCTTCGACTTCTTGTACTTATAGAGTTTTCCCGTCGGGATCTTTTCCAGTTTGGATTCCGTCTTGTTCAGGATGTAGTCCGTAATTTCCGGATGGTTCGGTCCCTTCGAAATATCGTATTTCGTGATGCCGGCCGCTCCTCGGGCAATCCAGAGAATGCTGGATGTAGAGTCGTAGGCAAATCCGGTGCTCGCGTACATCATGGCGGAGTCGAGGTCCTCGGCGAATCCGGGTGGATCGAGAGGGGTTTCCAAGGCGCGCTCTGCGCTGCGTACGGAGAAGAATCCTGCGGGCTCCAGGAAGGAACCGTTCTTGTCCGTGGTGTACATGGGGAGCACGAGCCCGAGTTCCCCGGCGGTCGCCGAAGGTGTCCGCCGGCGCTCTGCCCAGGAGTCCCTGAAGATTCCGTCGTGTACGGCGGTCATGGAATCGCCGACGGATACTTGCTCCGACTTGTCGGCGGTGACGCCGTGAGCCGTGGACTTGAGTGTAATTTCGGTGACTCCGCTAACCACGTCGCCGCGCGAGAACACGTACAGCTTGCCTGTCTTGGTACCGGGCGCAACCTTGAATGTCCAGTTGCTGAACAGGGTCTCGGCCGCGAGTCCCTGTGATACCGCGACGGCGAGCAGTATGCCGCATTTGATAAAGTTCATCAGTTACCTCATGTCGATTTCGTCGACGTTCTTTTGGCTCTTGTATTTAAAATCGTCGTTGGAAACTTTCTGCATCACTTTCAGGTTGATGATGTTGTACCACGAGACATTCTTTTCCGGGTCTACGGTCTGCAGCCTTACGGGTGAGAAGTCCTTCTTGCTCAGCCACACTTCCATCTCGGTGAACTGGCCCTTGTACTTGGACGGGTCCAGCTTCAAGACCCAGAGTTTCTGGTTGTTGAATTCCCCTTCCGAAAGCTTGAGCGCCTTGCAGTTGAGGTACTTGAACAGGAGTTCCGAGGGGTGGAGGGCGGAGGACAGGTCTTCCACCGCCTTGATGAGCACCTGGTTCTGTTCGACGTTCCACTGCCACAGGCTCTGCCCATCGCTGTAGAAGCGGATGCCCATCATGTCGAGCTTGAAACGGTCGCCGTCGGCAACAAGCAGCTTGCCCGTGCTTGTGTTGATGTCCGGCGAGTCCGCGTAGAACACCTGCACCCTGAAGTCGAGGCTCCACGCCTTGCCTGACTTGAACCAGGCTTTGGACTTGTTCAGCGCCTCGTCGGCGGTCATGGCGAACGCGTGTTGCGCGGCGAGGAATGCGACCAGTATGGTGGTGGCCGCGAGCCTAAGTGCAGTCATAGTTGTCCTTTTATTCGGTTGTCAATTCCATCCAAATTTACAAAAACGGCCCAATCTAAGGTACTTTTGTATCCTGTTTCGTTGGGTTTTGGGCGGATATATTTCTATCTTTACACCGAAACTTTTTTGGAAGGATTTTATGCGTCAATTTATATTGCCCGTTGTTCTTGGTGCCGCTTTCGTCGCTAATGCTGCCGAAGTCGAGATTCATGGTAGCCTCAATATGGACTACGCTAGCTATTTCGATAGCGACTTTGATCCGACGAACGCCGCCAACCAGGATATCGACCTTTCTGCAACGGCCAAGCTCGATGAAAACGTGTCGGCTACGGTGAGAACGACCACCCATAGCACCTATGTGGGCGCAGACAGCTCTGTCCGCGAGTCCGAGATTCGTCACGGTCTGGCCCGTTCCACGGCGATGGGCGAAGATGGCCGCCACAACGCCTTTGAATTTGACGGTGCCGAAATCCGCTGGTCGGTGACCCATTCCGTCGACCTCATCTTTGGCGACATGACCTATAGCGCCGGTGCATTCAATTACTACTTCTGGCGCGACCCGGCCCGCTACGCCGTGATTACCCGCGAAGAAAGCCTCCGCGGTTTCGGTGGCGAGTTCGGTAACGAGAAGTACGGCATGGGTAAGATCTACTTCGGTGCTTCCGAGAATGCGGAGAGCACGATGGGCCTCTTCGGTACCTACGCCTGGCCGCTCTTGAACCACGTGGACGAACACTTGGTCATCACTCCGAGCATCGACTGGATGTTCGGTACCCATATCGGCCGCCCCAACACCTATTCTCTCGGTGTCGAGGTCGACTACTCCAAGAGCCTGGGCATGATCAACTACGGCACCTACGCCGTGTGGGGCATGCATCCGTACAAGGGCAAGGGAGTCCACTCCTTCCTTATCGAGCCCAGCCTCAACATCGCCCTCTTCAACTTGGGGTTCACCTACTTCTACGCGATTGTTGACGAGGAATACCCCGTCGCCGACCAGATCTTCACCGATGACCAGATGCTCTTTGCCGTCGAGCCGAGCGTCGACATCAACAAGAAGTTCTCCATGGGTATCTCTTACGAATACCACGACCTCGACGTGAATGCGGACAAGGACGAGTACAGCTTCCTCGGCATGAACTTCTACTTGTATCCGACCATGCGCACCGAGGTGGTCTTCTGGTTCGGTTACAACTTCAAGGACGTTGTCGATACCGACTTTGCCCTTGGCATCAGCGGCCGTGCTGACTTCTAACCGTGAGAATTAGGGCTCTAGATTCCATTCGGGGGTTCCTGCTGCTGCAGATGACCCTCGACCATTTTGGTCGGCCCATATCATATTATCTATACCAGTGCTTCGGCTTCTTCAGTGCGGCCGAAGGCTTTTTCTTTTTGTCCGGCTTCGTGGGCATGATTGCTGCGACCAGCAAGGCTGCAAAGGATCCTTCGCAGGGCTGGATGCGTCGCCGTGCCGTGCGCATCTGGGTGTACCACATGCTGACGATGGCGGTGCTCTCGGCACTTGCGCTCCTGTGCATTCCCGGACTGGTTCCGTATTTCAAGGCGCTCTTCGAACACCCGGTGCAGGCCTCGTTCTGGGGTGCGCTTTTGGTCTACACGCCCATGTGGCTCGACGTGCTGCCGCTCTACGTAGTCTTTTTGCTGGTGGGTTCCTTTGTGTTCCCGCTGCTTGTGAAGGCTAAAAGTGCGCGGACGGTTGTGCTCCTCTGGCTGCCTTCGGTTGCCTTGTGGATTGCGACGCAGTATGGCTTGCGCGATGCGGTGAATTCGCTTTTCCCGGCATGGATCCATCATGGGTCGTTTGACCCGTTCGGCTGGCAGTTCTCCTACTTTACCGGGGCTGCGACTTACGCTTGGTGGAACCGGGTCAAGGCCGGTGATGCTGCCCGCATCGTGAATGCGCTCACGCCCTTCCTGTTCGCCGTGCTCGTGTTCTGCTTCCTGTGGTCGCACCAGTTCATCGGGCTTTCGCTGCCGTCTGAATTCTGGATAAGCAAGGACCATCTCGGCATCTTCCGCTTCTTCAACTTCTACGTGTTCATGCTGCTGATCTGTTGGGTCGTGCGTGTCCGCCAGGGACTGCTGGATTTCCGCCCGCTCAATACGGTCGGCAGGCACAGCCTGGACGTGTACACGGCGCACATCGTGCTCATCTACATGTGGTTCACCGTTGTGCCGAAGGACGTCCGCTACCACCTGCCGTGGGACGTCGTGCTGCCGCTTCTGGCATGCTGCCTGCTGTGGGGCCTCGCCAAGTTGCGCGAGCCCAAGCCGCGCATCCAATAAAAAAACCGTGGCGTTTGCCACGGCTGTTCGGCTGTTCCGGACGGTTGTCCGCGGAACGCCGGTAATCATTACTTCTTGAGCAGGTCGCGGATTTCCGTGAGGAGCTTTTCTTCGGCGGTCGGCTCTGGAGGTGCCGGAGGTGCTGCGGGGGCTTCTTCTTCCTTCTTGCGCATGTTCTGCATGAAGCCGAGGAACTTCTTCATGACGAGGAAGACCACGATAGCGACGATGAGGAAGTCGAGGATGCCGCCGATGAAGCTGCCGTAGGGGATGGTCACGCCTTCGGCGGTGGTGAATGCGAGGGCCTTGAGTCCTTCGCCTGCGTCCTTTGCGCCGCACATGGCGATGATGGCGGTGACGCTGGGCATCACGATGTCGCTGACGAAACTGGAGACGATTTTACCGAACGCGCCGCCGATGATAACACCGATGGCCATGTCGACGATGTTTCCCTTGAACGCGAAGGCCTTGAACTCTTCGAGCAGGGATGATGCTTTTCCTTTGATACCCATGAAGGCTCCTTTGTTTAGTGTTGTGATAAAAAAATAGCATAACTGCCCTGCGTGGCAACTCAGTTTTCTAAATTTGGCGCGCTATGTCATGGTTGATTCTGGCTCTGGCTTCGGCCATTTTTCTGGGTTTTTACGACCTTTCCAAGAAGGCTTCGGTCCAAGGTAACGCTGTCCGTCCGGTACTTTTTGCCTGCAGCGCCTTCTATGCTCTCTTCATGTGTCCTCTGCTTGTGGGCGGCGCCTGCGAAAGTGTCTCCCCGCAGGGACACCTGTTCCTGATAGGCAAGGCGCTCATTGTCGGCGGGAGCTGGATCCTTACGTACAACGCGCTTGCGCACCTGCCGCTGAGCATTGCCACCACCATCCGTGCGTGCGCCCCCGTCTTTACGGTTCTTATCGCCGTGAGTTTCATGGGGGAACGTCCGATGGCGCTGCAGTGGCTGGGCGTGGCGATCTGCATCTGCTCTTACATCGCATTGAGCCTTGCCGGCCGCAAGGAAATGGGGCACTTCTTCAGCAACGGCTGGGTCGTGATGATGGTGTTCGGTACGCTCCTTGCTGCCTGTAGCGGTGTGTACGACAAGTTCATCTTCCAGCGGATGGATTTTGACCCGCTGGTCGTGCAGGCCTGGTTCAGCGTGTACATGGCTGCGTTCCAGTTTGTCATCTGCGCCGTGACGTGGTTCCCGCACCGCAAGCAGACGACGCCCTTCCGGTTCCGCTGGACGTTCATCCTGGTCGCCGTCCTCCTTATCGTGGCCGACCGCTGCTATTTCCTCGCTGTGAGCGACAAGGACGCCCTGATATCGATTATTACCGTTTTTAGGCGCTCCAGCGTGCTTGTGGGCTTTGTTGCGGGCCTGCTCATATACAAGGAACGCAAAAGCAGGCTCAAATGGCTTGCTTTATTTGGAATTATTTTGGGAATTTGCTTGATTGCGCTCGGAAAATAGTATAGTTTAATGGTATGCGTAAGATTGGTATCGTTGGTTCTATCGGATCGGGCAAGTCGTTCGTGGGTTCGCTGTTGCGTGACCGCGGTTTCCGATTCATGGATGCCGACGATGTGGTGCACGAGCTCTACCGCACGTCGACCGACCTGCGCTCCGTGATCCGCTGCGCGTTCGGCCCCTACTGCCTGACGCAGGACGGCGTGAACCGCGAGTTCTTCGCCGACCTCATCTTCAAGGACCACGATGCCCGCCGCCGTCTGGAATCGCTGGTTTACCCTTACTTGACCCAGGCCGTACTCGACTTTTTCGAGGAACCGGAACGCCCCAGCGAGCGCGGTGTGCGCTTCTTTGCCGCCGCCCTGATGGACAAGGTTCCCGAGATTGTCAAGGTCCTTGACGAGGTCTGGGTTGTCACGGCTCCCGAGGATGTCCGCCTGCAGCGCCTTGTCGCCCGCGGCCTTGCCGAAGACGATGCCCGCCGCCGCATGGAAACACAGCGCACGAATACCTTGCCCTCGCACCCGAATATCCGCGTCATCGAAAATGTGGGCGACGAGGCCTCCCTCCTGGCCCGTATTGCGGAATTTTTGGGCAATGTGTGATGTAGATTAAACTTTTTCTTTCGAAAAGTTAAGCTAAATCACGTGTTTAATACATGTCAACGCTTTTTTGCCCGTCCGGCGCCTTCTTCCGGTGTGGGTATGTATTTTGATAGGGAACAGAAGTGTCTCCTCCAAAAAGGCGGTTGGCTATGGATTCAAGAAAAAAGATAGTGCTCGTTAAACAGATCGTTTTCTTGGCTGTGCTTGCGGCTGTTCTCGGGTTTATATATGGTTAAGATCTGAGACTCCGTAGGAAACGAGAGAGAATCCGGTAAAGGTCCCTGGTGGCTTTTACCGGATTCTTTATTTTATGTGTAAATATCTCTCTCCAAAAAAGATGTATATTATTGAATGGTGTTTGGGTTATGGGAAAAAGAAAGGAATGATGAAGATGCCTGCTGAATCCAAAATACTCGAACGAGCGGAACAGTATATACGTAAACTCTCCATCGGAGTGAATCCCTTAAGCGAAGAGACTTTGCCGGAAGGCGACACCTGCAGGCAGGAACGGATTAGCAAGTGCCTTGCCTATGTGGCGGATTACTTGCAGCAGAAAATTGCCCCCAATCGGGAACCGCAGCCGCAAAAGAAGAAATCCAAGCGCGAACCCAAACAGCCCAAGAAGTTTGCGACAGCCGAACTTGTTTTTACCCCCGAAGTGCTGGGGCGTTACGAGGTGACCGAGGAACCGGTTTCTATGTCCGGCGTTGTCCGCAGGCTCAATGCGCTGCTCCCCGAGGGCAGCGGCATGATGCCGTTGATCTATTCCGATGTGGCTGAAATCCTGACCCGCGAAGGTATTCTCTTGAAGGAAGCCGGCGAAAAGGGGAAGGACATGAATCTTCCTTCTCCGCATGGCGAAGAAATGGGCTTTATGCGGGCCGAGGCCGATATTCGTGGGCACCATTCAGTGTTCACGAAGTGCAACGCTGCCGCGCAGAAGTTCATTCTCGAGAAGATCCAGGACTGCGTAGCCTTGGCGAACGAGCGCTTCGCAAAGTACCAGGCTCAGGATGCCGCGCGGGAAAATGCCGGAGAGGCTGCTGGCGATAAGGGCTCCCGTTCGGTCAAGGAACGTTTTCATTTGACAGATGCGGAACTGGCTAAGTATCCGACTGACGAGGCTCCCGTGCCCGTCAGCGAGATTGCCCGCCGCCTGAACGACTTGCTTGCTCCGGATGCCAATATCGAAAAGCTCTATTTCAAGAGCGTCCTCGACTGGTTCGTTGCGCAAGGACTCCTCGAGTCGAAAACGGATGCTGTCGGCAAGACGATTTTTTACCCGACAGAAGCGGGATTTGCCGCGGGTATTGTCACGGAACAGCGCATTGGCAAGAACGGCAAGAGCTTTGACGCAGTGCTCTATGGCCCCGCTGCACAGAAGCTCGTCCTCGAACACGTAAACGAATTGGGTTAGTCCCGGATTATCCCGGAACGGGTCTGGGAACGGCCCGCGGCGTATATGAAAAAAGGAACTCCATAAAGGAGTTCCTTTTTATTTTAGGAGAGAGGATGTATTAAACTACTTGATGCTGATCGTCTTGGCCTTGTTGCCGATACGCACGATGTACACACCCTTGGCGCCGGAGTACACCTTCTGCAGGCAGCCGATGCCCTTGGTGGTGCGGACGACGTGGCCGAGGCTGTTGAACACGGTGATGTTCTGGCCCTGGGCGTTGATGACCGTGATGAAGCCGCTGGCGTCGACGTATGCCGAAGCGGGGTTGGCGTCAAACTTGTTCGATTCCAGTGCGGCGAACGGAGAACCGATAGAGCTGCTGGAGCCATTAACTGCGAAGGCGGACGGCTGCGAAGAAGAAGACTGGTTTGCCGGACCGGCGCTGGAAGAGGAGGAATGTCCCCAGTTGGGGAATCCCCTGTGGCTAGAAGAAGACAAGGCCGGACCTGGCTGAGACGAAGTCGGTGCCGAGGAGGTCGGATTGGAGATGGAGGAAGAAGACTGGTTGCTTCCCGAGGATGCAGGCGGCTGGTCGCCACCACCGTCGCCCGAGATCACGATGTCGCCACCATTGGGAACAGCGTCGAAGTAAATGTAACCGCCGTCAATCTTGGATTCGAGAGTGGCGGATCCCTGCTTGACTGTCGCCTTGGAAAGGCTGCTCTTGACGCGCAGCGAAAGCGGGTAGTCGTAATCGGAGACGTTGTCCTTGATGCTGTGGGTGAGTTTGACTGTGATGGTGCCGCTGCCGCTGGCTTCAACCTTGGCGGCCTTGCGTTCCTTGATGTACATGGCGACATGGCCCATTGGAGCTACCCAAATGTCCTTGTCGTTCTGCTGGGCCCACTTGAGGCCGTCTTCAATGGAGCCGATCGGCGTGGGCGAGTAGGTGGCGGAACCGTTGTTCTTGCCCTCGAAACCGTGGGTGAGGAATGCGATCCAGCCGCCCTGCTGTACGGCCTTCTGCATGTTGCCCTTGAAGTCGTTCGTGCCGGTGGAACCAGTCATGATGGCGGAAGCCATTGCCCAGTCGCTAGGACCGTCCTTGCCCATCATGTCGGGCTGGCTCTGCCAGGAACCGTTACAGATACGGCCAATGATGTAGTTCTGCAAGACTGCGCTCTTGTTCGGCACATTGCAGTTCGGATAGGCGACCGTGATGATGCCGTACTTCTGCTGGATTTTGCCCGCGATAGCCTGCTTCGAAGAAGCTTCTTCGCCGCTCATGTTCTGGCCGTGGTTAACGCTATGGCTTGCGATTTCGTGACCGTTCTTTGCCATGTTGCCGAAACCGTTCCAGTCGGGGTTCCAGCTGGTGACCACGTTGAATGTGGCCTTGTAACCATATTTGTCGAACAGCGGACCGCCGTCACTCACGTGGCTCGGTGCGCCGTCATCAAATGTAAAGGATGCGGCGCCCTTGCGGAAGCCTGCCCAGGTACCGATTTCAACATCCTGTGCGAAAACGGATGCCGTGGCGAACAGGCCAAAAGCGCTTATCGCTAGTACCGGAGAAAGTGCAAATTTTTTCATATCCATACCATACCTTTGTTTCACCGAAATTTGTGCAATTTCGGCTGCTGTGCTGTTTCATAATATATTTCTAATATATTTCATATGCCGTTGTAGTGTTCTCAATCCGTTGTAGTATGGTGCAACATCTGTAAAAAAACGAAAAAAAGATGGGGAAAAAATGAGAAAAATTAGGAGAAATTGTTTATATAATTTTACAAAGTGAAAAAATGTGTTCGGCGAGGCAGAAAAAACGTCGTGTCGGATGCAAAAATAGCCCGTTGACTATATTTGCGGTTGTGAAATCAAGAGCGCTTTTTAATTCCCTGGTAAATCCGATTGTCGATTCGGTTTATACGTCGGATGAGTATCCTGCTTTAGCCCTGTACGAACACGAATGGGCGCAGACGCAACCTTTTGACGGTTTGCGGGTGCTGGCAGCGACGCCGGTCTTTAGGAATACGCTCTTGCAGTACCGGGCCCTTATTGCGGGCGGTGCAGACCTTGTCGTGGGAATCGGTGGGGCAGAAAACGGCGCGACGATGCCTTGCGACGATGGCGTGGTGCGCCTGTTGCGCGAAAGCGGGATCCCTGTAATAGGGTTACAAGATGCACTTGACGCGGAAGCGGAGGGGCACGGCTTTGATTTGATTCTCGACTGTGCGGGCCAGTTTTCGGCTTGCCATCCGCGGTTCGGGTTCGTGGAACTCACGCGGAGCGGAGTGCAGTTTTACGAGAAGTGCGAGCATCCGGTTTATGTGGCTGACAGCGGAATCGTAAAGCGCATCGAGACTTGCCTCGGGACGGGGGAAGGCTACGTGCGGGCGCTGGCCCAGCTCGGGTACGATTTCGGTTCAGATGCCGGTAAAAAGTTTGTCGTGTTCGGGAGCGGAAAAGTGGGGCAGGGAATCGTGCTGCAACTTTTGCGCTCCGGTGCTAGCGTGCAAGTGGTGACGGATTGTTCGCGTGGCTCGAATCCGTTCCTCGACGCAAACGATGTGTCGGTTACAGATTGTAACGACCTTGATGCTGTTGCCGCACTTGTGCGCGATGCCGATTTCGTGGTGACGGCAACCGGCGTGAAGGGTGCTCTTGACCGCCCGCAGGTGGTGGATGCCTTGCTCGCCTCGAATGCCGTGCTTGCCAACATGGGCGTGGAAGACGAATATGGGCCAAGTATCCCGGCAACCCGCGTGCTCGCCGAAAAGAAACCGCTGAATTTTATCCTCGAAGAACCGACACACCTCAAGTATATCGACGCGTCGCTCGCGCTGCATGCGGCGCTCGGGGAACAGCTCTTGCGGGAAGCCGCGGGCGCGAATAAAAACGCGGGCCCTTTAGACCCGCCAAGTGAATTGGAACAGCGCATCCTCTCGATGACCATGCAAGATGGCCTCATCGGCCCCGAAATCGCCGAGATGATGGGGTGGTAATTTTGTATTACTAATTTTTTTCGCTTTCGAGCTTGACGAAGAACTTCTTCGTCTCGCGGGCGACAATTCCACTTAGCAGAATGAGTGCCACGAGGTTCGGGAAAGCCATGAGCCCGTTGAAGATGTCGGCACTGGTCCACACTGCACTTACGGTGAGATAGGGGCCGATGAACACGGCGGTCACGTACACCCAGCGGTAGGCGAGGATAGCCTTTTTCTTGCCGCGGCCAATGAGGTATTCCAGGCAGCGCTCGGAATAGTAGGCCCAGCCGAGAATCGTCGTGAACGCGAAGAACACGAGAGCGACCGTGAGGATGACCGGCGCGAAGGAGGCGCCTGCCGGGAGGATCGAAAGTCCGCGGGTGAAAGCTTCCATGGTGATGTTCACTCCCTGGAGCCCAAGTTGTGGGTCCCATGCTCCCGTCACCACGATGGCGAGGCCCGTCATGGAGCAGATGATGATCGTGTCGATGAACGTGCCTGTCATGCACACAAGGCCCTGACGCACAGGTTCCTTGGTCTTGGCGGCGGCAGCGGCGATGGGGGCCGAACCGAGGCCGGCCTCGTTGCTGAAGATGCCGCGGGCGATACCCTTCTGCATGGCAATGAAGATCGTGCCGACCACGCCGCCCGTGACGGCGCTCGGGTTGAATGCCGCGCGGATGATGACTTCGATGGCGCCAGAAAGTCTAGAGAAATTGAAACCGAGAATGAGCAAGCAGAAGAGGATGTAGAAAATGGCCATGAACGGCACAATGTACAACGAAACTTTCGCGATGCGCTTGAGCCCGCCAATGATGACGCAGGCCGTGAATGCCGCGCAGAGCAGGCCCGCAATAGCGGTGGAATACGAGACGGAGTTCCCGCCCAAGTTTATGAATTCACCCGTGGGGATGACCGTTGCAACAGCTGAGGTGATGCCGTTGACCTGCGTGATGGTGCCGATGCCGAGCAGACCCGCGAGCACGCCGAAGCAGGCGAACAGAATGGCGAGCCATTTGAAGTTGAGCCCGAAGCGTTCCTTGATACCCGTTTCGATGTAGTAGAAGGGACCGCCCAAAACCTTGCCGTCGGTATCGACCTTGCGGTACTTGACCGCGAGCAGGCCTTCGGCGTACTTGGTGGCCATGCCGAAGAAGGCGGCGACTTCCATCCAGAAGAGGGCTCCCGGACCGCCCGTGCCGATGGCGGTCGCGACACCCACGATGTTACCCGTACCGACGGTGGCCGCGAGTGCGGTGCAGAGCGCGGCAAAGCTCGAGACTTCGCCTTCGCCTTCCTTTTCGCTGTGGAGCATGTAGCGCAGCGCGTTGCCGAGATTTGTTACCTGCAAAACGCCGAGACGGCTCGTGAGCAGGATGCCCACGAAGAGGATGACGACAATCAGGGGGACTCCCCACACGTAGCCATCAATTGCATCAAGAATGGAATTTAAAGTTTCCATGCAAAGCTCCTAAAATGGTTGGCGGTTTTAACTGACTGAATAAAGATAAAAATTTATATGAAAGGTCATGAAAAAACTTATATTGAAAGTATGATTGATATTTATGCTTTGGCTAAAAATCCGCTTGTATTCCAAAAACAGAGGACCATCACCTCGGCTTACATCGATGTGTCCGGCAAAATGGGACTTGCGCAGACCGTGCTCATGGTCCAAGACAATATTACCGAAAATTTCGGTTCCCTCAAGATGGACAATTTCGCGGTGAAGGAAAAGGGAGGCTTTTGGGTCGTCACCAAGACGAAAATCAAGTTTCTCAAGCGCCCGTACTGGCGCGACAAGGTCGTGACCACGTCGTTCCCGGCGGATAACCAGCTCATCCGTCTCAACGAGAATACGGCCATCACCACTGTCGAAGGCGAACCCATCATTTTGGCCAAGCAGGAAATGTGCTGCCTAAGTTTCGATCGCCACCGCCCGATGCGCCTCTCGTCGGTAGACTTCCCGGCAGAAGGTTTCCCGGAAGCGCTCATGACCGGCGAATTCGACCGCTTCAACGTAAAGCCCGAAGAGTATGTGGAGATATACCAGCAGAAGGTGCTGCCGCAGCATATCGACATGTCGCACCACATGAACAACATCGAGTATGTGAAACTCGCGTTGAATGTGTTCAGCGCTTCGGATTTGGAACTCTGCATTCCCTCGGCACTCGAAATCCATTACCTGGGCGAATCGAAGGAAGGCCAGATTATGAAGGTGTTCCGCGCGAACCATAACGGAGCGACGTACATGCGGATTCTCGACGAAACCGACCGCCCCGTATTCGAAATGAAATTACGCATGATGTAAGACCCTATGGACAAAGAAACGGCGAGCTTCCTCGCCGTTTTTTCTATATTTAATGACGGAAATTGACCAAAATTTTAAAAAAGGACAAAATAATATCATGTGTGAAAATTGCAATTCCGCCAAGTCTCCCGTTCGCGTCCGTTTTGCCCCGAGCCCTACGGGCTACTTGCATGTGGGCGGTGCGCGTACGGCTATCTACAACTACTTTTTTGCCAAGCACATGGGCGGTACGTTCTATCTGCGTATCGAAGATACCGACCGCAAGCGCTATAACGAGACTGCACTGCACGACTTGATGCGCGACCTCAAGTGGCTGGGTCTGCAGTGGGACGAAGGTCCGGGTTGCGAAGGCGACTGTGGCCCGTACTTCCAGAGCGAACGTCTGGACATTTACCACCGTGAAATCAAGAAGCTTTTGGATGCCGGTTATGCCTACTACTGCTTCTGCACCGAAGAACGTTTGCAGGAAGTTCGTGCCGAACAGGAAAAGTCCCACGTGCCGGTCACGGGTTATGACCGCCACTGCCGCAATATTTCCCGCGAAGAAGCTGAAGCCCGCATTGCTGCCGGCGAAAAGGCCGTGATCCGCTTCAAGGTACCCGAAACGGGCGTCACCGAATTCGATGACATGATCCGCGGCCACATCAGCTACCAGAACGAACTTTTGGACGACCTCGTGCTCATCAAGCGCGACGGTTACCCGACCTACCACTTTGCAAGCGTTGTCGATGACCACTTGATGGGCACGACGCACGTGCTCCGCGGCGACGAATGGATCAGCTCTACGCCGAAGCATGAACTGTTGTACAAAGCTTTTGGCTGGCAGCCGCCTGTGTGGTGCCACCTGCCGGTGATTCTCGACAAGAACGGCGGTAAGCTCAGTAAGCGCAAGGGTGCCGCTTCCGTGGGTGACTTCCGCGACCTTGGTTACTTGCCCGAAACGCTCGTGAACTACCTCGCTCTCCTCGGCTGGAACCCGGGCGACGACCGCGAAGTCATGACCATCAAGGAAATGGTCGAAAGCTTTACGCTCGAACGCATCAACCCGAAGTCCGCAAGCTTCGACGAGAAAAAGTTGCAGTGGATGAACGGCCAGCACATTCACATGTGCGACGACGCGTTCCTCAAGGGAATCATGAAGGAAGGCCTTGCTGCGAAGGGCATCGACCTCTCCAACGAACCGGAAACACGCCTCGACGAAATCGTGAAGCAGCTCAAGCCGCGCGCCCACTTTGTGCAGGACTTGGCCGACATGGCTGTGTACTTCTTTGTGGCACCGACCACTTACGATGAAAAGGGTGCCAAGAAGCACTTTGGCGAAGGCTCCAAGGAAGTCGCCACGCTCGTGCGCGACATGCTCGCTTCTATCGAAGATTTCAAGACTCCGGTAATCGAGAAGGGTTTCTATGACCTCGCCGAACGTTGCGGCCACAAGGTCGGTGAACTCGTCGGTGCCCCGCGTCTCGCTGTTTCCGGCGTTACCGCTGGCCCCGGCCTTTGGGAAATGTTCGAAATCATCGGTAAGGAAGAAGTCCTCCGCCGCATCGACGTGGCAATGCCCTTGATGAAATAGTTTCCCTGGATCCTAGCCTCTAGATTCTAGCCCCTAATTTCCATGCGTTCCCAGTTTCCCCATAGGCTCTACACTTTGCCGCTCTTCTGCCGGCGCTGCCAGCGCGTGGTCGAGCACGGCGTTTTCGCCAGGGAAGCTTATTCGACCTATGGGGGCATGAATTCGGGTATTCCCCTGCTCTGTTGTTGCGAACAGTGCCAGTCCGTGTTCATTGCCTTTTCGCAGGAATTTTCGTTCTGCAGCGACAAGACGAGGAATGGCGACTACACCAAAATTTATGGGCGGAACAGGGTTGCCCCGGGGAACTGGCTGTATTTCAAGGGGAAGGCGAAGCCGGGTTTCGTGAAGAGCTATTTCCAGACTTCGGAAAAGGAAATCATCGTGCTGAGTTACGATGGCGGCCCCGACCAGAAGGTGGAATGCCCGAACGTCGTCATCAACGAGGAAGAATCTCCTGACGGATATCGCTTGCTGCCGGCGCAGAGTGCGCAGACGCTTATCGGCGACCATGTCTACCACGCCATCCGCAACGCTTTCGGCGTGGCTGTCGGCCTAGTGAACGATGGCGAAAAAGACCTGCTTGCCGTTTTGCTGGATGACGGGACCATCCTTTTCCTTGCGCTGCCGGTGACTTCGCAGAACTTGCCGAATCCCAAACTCGCGGAAAATGTGCGTAACAGGCTGAACCAGCTTTTCCCCGATGACGCACGACGCATTTCGGTAAACGTGGGGCAGGGAGTGGTCTACTTGGACGGCCTGGTACGCAACCTCTCGGTAAAGCGGGCGCTCAAGGGCTGTGTCGAGGCGCTTCCGAAAGTGCGTGGCTGTGTCGACTTTATGAGGGTCGCAACAAGCAGCTTCGTTTCGGATTCAGTGATGGAGAGCGATGTCCTGTCGATTCTCGAGACGCCCGGCGTGCGCGTTTTTGATTACAGCGTGAAAGTTGAGCAGGGTAAAGTGTCGGTTTCTGCGTCTTACTTCGAGGATTACGACTTGAAGGAACTGGAACACCGCATTACGGATTACCCCGGCGTGCAGGAACTGGTTTTTGCGCTGAACCCAATTCCCTCGGATGCGATGCCTAACCGGGAACTGTGCGAAGAAATCGAAAGGTCTATGGAATCGAGCTCGCTTCTGTCGGGAGCGAGAATTAAGGTTTCGTTTGTTCGGAATAAATTTTTGCTGGAAGGTCGCGTGTCTTCCAACTTCCAAAAACAGCTTGCGTTTCTTTCGACCATGAGGGCGACCAAGTCGCCGTCGGTAGAAAACAAGCTGAGAGTCATTTTAAAATAAAGGAGTCGTTATGGCTACGGGTTACGAAAAGATAAATAACATCAAGAATATTCTTTGCAAGCCGATGACAGTCGAAAGTTTGGCCATCTCGCTCAATTGCAAGCCCCGCACGATTTATCGCCATATCCAGCAACTCGAAAAGGAAAACTGTGGCCTGCACAAGTTCAAGCAGGACGGGCAGACATTCTATGTCATCCAGCCCGAAGAAAAGACGGACTTCAACCAGGATCTCGTGAAAAAGCTGGAGAAGCTTCGCAAGTCGTTTGAAAGCGATTCTCCGACTGGCGTGAAGAACCTGAAAATCATCGACAACCTGATTAATTCCCTGAGCGTGACCGACCCGGATTCCTTCAAGGTGGATCCCATTTCGGTGGACCCCGATTTCGAACTCGATTACGGCCCCTTCTGCGACCATAACTTGAAGAAGAAGGATGCTATCCTTTCCAAGATTCTCAAGGCCATTCACGACGGCGTGAAAGTCAATATCACCTACCGCAGTTCCACGCACGAGGAAGAACAGACGACCGTTATGGTGAGCCCGGTCAAGCTCGTGCTCCGCGTGGATACGCTCTACCTGATTGCTGCCGACGATGAATTCGAGGAAACCCAGATTTTCAAGAACTATGTTGTTGAAAATATTGTCAACATGACGACGACGAATATTCCCGTCGTAAAGCTGGCGTTTGATTCCAAGATTCATTACAAGTATGCATTCGGCAAGTGGACTGATGCTAGTCTCCCGCCACAGGATATTTCACTTGTGGTCAAGTCCAAGTGGCTGCAGAGCCAGTTCAAGAAATCCAACTTTGTCCCGGCGGTGAACATTAAAGAAACCAAGTCCCGCTTTGTCGTGGATTTGAAGCTTCGCGTCACTCCGGATTTCAGGTCTTGGCTTTTGGGCGTGTTGCCGGATGTCGAGATCTTGAAGCCGGCGAGCCTTAAGGCCGAAATGAAGAACCTCGTCAAGGAAGCAATGAAATCTCTCCAGGGTTAAGATGGAACACAGGCTTTCTGATTACAATTTTGAATTTCCGCCAGAACTGATTGCAACCCGTACGGCGGGCAAGGGCAAAACGCGCATTTTGCACTGCCCCAAGGATGGCGGCGAGCGCCATATAATGAAGGCTCCGGAAATTGTGGATCTGTTCAGGCCGGGCGATTGCCTGGTGGTGAACAATACCAAGGTGATTCCCGCGAGGCTGTACGGTCACACGTTGCATGGTGGCGAGGTCGAAACGCTTTTGGTGCAGTCGCTGATTCCCGCCGAAGACGGCTCCGCCCGCTACGAGGCGCAGGTGCGCCCGGGCAAGGCTTTCAAAATCGGCCGCGAACTCGAAATCGCGGGTGTGAAGACGGTCGTCGAAGACGTCCGTGAAGACGGGGCCCGCGTGCTGCGCTTTGCGGTGACTCCGGTGGAACTCGAGTCGGTGATGAACCGTGAAGGACACGTCCCGCTGCCGCCGTACATCAACCGCCCCGACGACGAAGACGACAAGAAGGCTTACCAGACGATTTTCGCGAAGTATTCCGGCGCGGTGGCCGCCCCGACGGCGAGCTTGCACTTTAGCGAGCAAATGCTCGAAGACCTCAAGGCAAGGGGCGTGTACGTGGCCGAAGTGACTCTGCACGTGGGCCCCGGCACCTTCCAGAACATCTCGGTCGAAGATTTTACCCAGCACAAGATGCACGGCGAACATTACGAGCTCACGCCCGAAAATGCCGACATCATCAACAAGGCGAAGCGCGAAGGCGGCCGCATCGTGACGGTCGGGACGACGAGTACTCGCGTTATCGAGACGATTGCCGACGCAAACGGATTCCTGAAACCGCAAAAGGGCGTGACGCACGCGTTCTTCTATCCCGGCTACCGCTACAAGATTGTGGACGGGCTCCTCACCAATTTCCATTGGCCCAAGAGCTCGCTTATCTTGCTCGTGTCCGCATTCTACGGACGCGAAAACACGCTGGCCGCGTACAAGATGGCCGTCGAGAACAAGCTGAAGCTGTTCAGCTACGGCGACGGAATGCTGATATTGTAACTGGGGTTAGTTGTTCCCGCCCTGGTCGACATAATAGTAGACCAGGGTGTGACTTGTCATCTCCTGCTATCCTTTTCGTAGCAGAATTCTTTTTCGGTCATGGGCAATGTGGTAACGCAATACCCCTCGAAGCAGCCCATTCGTTTTGACATGTCAGAAGAGTGAAGAGTGACATCTATAGGGTTCTCGTCATAGCTAAACCATTTGGTTGTATCTTGTTCGGGAACGATGTTAATGCGTGTCCTGCCCGTAGTGATTAAACCTGTTTTTATATGTGTTGTTGTGTCATTGGAAAAAATTTGTATTCCCAATTCGTTAGAATTAGGTTTAACATCATCAAAGGGTGTAATCCCGCATAAAAAAACATTCCATATGGGGTATGATTCGGAAACAACGCAATGATCGGAAATCTTTTGTGATGTTGGTTGAATATAGACGGGGGCTCGTTTTGTCGAATCGTTGCACAAGATAATTTTTTGGCTTGCGTTGGTTTGCCCTTGGCAAACATATTGTTCGTTTAAGTAAAATTGGACACTATCAATATTAGCTGTGGTAATGAGTCTTATTGATAAAAAATCATCAGAATCAAAGCATTCTGTTTCTGATGGATCCTCATAAGGGGCGCATCCTAAAAGAACAATGAATAAAGAAAAATAAATAAAGCGGGAAAACATAGATTGCCGTCCTAGAAAACAACAGAATACCGTGAAGGTTCGTGGTTGTCAATAGAACCATAGAAATTTTTTCCGGCCTGTCCAACAACGACTTCTGTATTCGGTGCTACAATCGTTCCCGCAAAGTCGGTTTGCGCATGAATCCCGTCCGCATTCGGGATTAGTTCCCGCCCTGGTCGCCGCCTTCGGCTTCCAGCGTCGGGATGTTCTTTTCTTCGTTGCAGAGGTTTTCTTCGCGGATCTTGAACGTGAAGTCCACGAGGTTGTTCTCAAACATCTTCTGGTATGGCTTCTTCATCTGCACGCCTTCGAGGGCGCAGGTACAGTAGTTCACGCGCTGCACGAGCTTGGAACCATTGCCGGGAGTTCCCTTGGCAAAGACGCATTCGTGCATGATGGCGTATTCGAGGGCTCGGTCGTAGCGGAACTTGCACTTGTTCTTCGCGTCGGGGAGGGCGGCCACTTTCTCGATGATGCCTTCGTTCGGGACGCTGTTCATGAAACTGCAAGTCATGAAGCCAAGGATGTAAATAAACAGGGCTACTGCGCCAACGATAATCAAACGCTTCGAACGGGGCAACTTGCTGAACTTGTTACCTAGTGCCGCGAACGTCTGCGTGGCGTGGAGCTTAACGTCGTCTGAATCATTCTGTGCCATATTGTCCAATATAGTTATTGTTTTTCTTCTAGCGTCCAGACATCTGGAAAAGTACGGTATTCGTCCGCAAAATCGAGCCCGTAACCCACAACGAAGGCGTTCGGGATTTCAAAACCCACGTAATCGGCCGTTATGGGCACTTCGCGCCGCTCGGGCTTGTTGAGGAAAACGCAGGTCCTGATTTCCTTGGCCCCCATTGCGGAGAGTTCCTTGACGAGAGCTTGCATCGTGTGCCCGGTGTCCAAAATGTCGTCCACCAGCAGCAGGCGCGCGCCTTCTATCTTGGCGGTGTCGAGTCCGCTTATCTTCACTTTGTGCGAAGATTCCGTGGAGTCCCCGTAGCTCGAGGCCTTGATGAACTTGATCTGCGCATTCTTCTTGGGCATGGCGCGGCAGAGGTCGGCCACGAAAATGAACGCTCCCGTCATGACCCCGACGATGATGTCGAAGTCGTATTCCTCGCCGATCTGCTTGCCAAGTTCGCCGATACGTTCGGCAATTTTTTGGGCGTCGATCAGCGGGGCGGGGGAGAGGCTAAGCATTGGGCCCCTCGAAGTTCAGCCAGTCGAACATCGGCTTGAGCGCGGCCAGCTTGCCGTTGGGATCTTCCATGAACTTCTTGTAGATGGGGAAGACCTTGTTTTCGAGCGTGGTCTTGTCGATATAGAGCTCCAGCCAGTCCGCGACGGTGATGAGTCCCGTGATGTGCCTGACGGAGGATTCGTCCTGGTTACGTTCGACATTCTCGATGAGTCCCATCAACTTCCTGTGGAACATGCGGCCCGTGCCGCCGAACGAGAACGTGGTGTCCAGCGCCTTCGCTTCGTCGATGAGCTCGTGGATTTTCGCGAAATCCTCGTCGCTCGGCTTGTCAAGATACGTGAGCGCAAGGTGGTGGATTTTCGCATTGATTTCAAGCGAGAGAATCTTGCGCATGGTGTCGGGCAGCGTGTGGTCCGGGTCGGCCAGGCAGTCGATAGGAATGGCGTGGTCCAAAGCGAACTTGGAGAAGGTCTTGGTGACTTCTGTCAGGTGGCGCTGCGTCGAAAGCTGGTTGATGCGCTTGAGCGAATCGCTCATCAGGTCGCGCATGCGGACAACGTATGCCTCGGGGAATGCCGCCTTGAGTTCTTCGGTGGACATGTTCGGGTCTTCGACAAACGAGAGATTGCATTCCTTGGGGTCTCCATTGCAGACGACCAAGTTGACTCTCCCGAGGGCATCGTTAAGCACGAGGATGGTCGATGCGTGATGCTCGTCGATAGTCGAGTCGTTGTAAGTGGTATAAACTATGGTCTGGCGGCGGCGCGACGAAATTTTTGAGGCCGTGAGGCGATAGTCCTTGTTCAGGTAGTCGTCTTCGAGTCCGAGGTGGTAAATGGCGGCGCGTTCGGCCATCTGCTTGACGAAGGCGGGGACGTCTTCTTCGGCGGACTTCTTGAACACTTCCGCTCCGCTCCACTTGTGCTCATTGCTCGTGGCCTTCGCGAGGATTTCGAGGACTTCGGCCTTGATGTCGCGGCCTTCGGGGAGGAACGGCTTGAGCAGTTCCATGGCGCGCAGCGCATAGCGCATGTTCTGTACGGGTTCCAGGCCTTCGATGTCGTTGAAGAACCAGCCGCAGCTTGTAAAGCTGAACATGCAGAATTTCTGGATTTCGAGTAAACGCACTGCCTTGGCACACTCATCCGGGTCGTGCGGGTGCAGAAGCGTGGCGTTGAGGAAACTCTTCAGGCGGTAGCTGTCGCCGGGGGCGATGAGAACGTCGACGTACTTGTTGCGGACATCCCACGGGTCCATTGCCGTGAGGTGCTGGAGTTCGTTTATAAAGATTTCGTCGGCAAGGGCCTTCAGGTGGTTGAAGGCGTCGCGCAGGGGGCCGCGCCATTTCTGGTTCCAGTCCGGCCCGCCGCCCGTGGAGCATCCGCAGTCGCGGTACCAGCGGCCGACCCCGTGGGCGCAACTCCATGCACAGCCTTCGCCGTGGAAGTTCTTCAAGAGGACTTCGTGCTGTGGCGGAAATTTCTCGAGATACCAGCCGTAGTTCACCGGCACCATGTTGTGCTGGGGGGCGTAGCGGTTGTAGAGCCAGGCCGCGCACATGTCGCCGAACGGTTCGTGGTGTCCGTAGCTTTCGCCGTCGGTACCGATGCTCACCAGTTGCGGGTCTTCGCGGTTTGCGTCCCAGGCGTCGCGGATGCGTCCGCCGAAGGTGTCTGCATTGCGGAGCAGGTGCTCGAACCCCACGGCCGAAGAAAGCCAGGGATTGTAGAAAAACACATCGAGGTAACCGTCACAGACAAGGTTGCCTTCCTTGTCGCGCGGGAAAATGCGGTAGGGGCGCGTGGTATCGATATCTGTATTGGCGCATCCCTTCCATTCGCTGTCGCCGAGCTTGCGGAAACTGTCGGCCTGCGTCGGCGAGAGGATGGTGAACTTGATGCCGGCCTTGATGAGTTCCACGACGGTGTCCAGGTTGATGGCTGTTTCGGCAAGCCACATGGCCTCGGGCATGCGGCCGAAATGGAACTTGAAATCTTCGATACCCCAGTGGATTTGCGTGCGCTTGTCCTGTTCGCTTGCAAGCGGCATGATGACATGGTTGTACACCTGGGCGATGGCGTTGCCGTGGCCGTTCAGGCGTTCGCGGCTGCGCTTGTCCGCTTCCTGGATTCGCTTGTATGTTTCCGGGGTGTTCGTGCGGATCCAACTCATCAAGGTCGGACCCATATTGAAACTCATGAAGTCGTAGTTGTTGACAATATCGACAATGTGCCCGTGCTCGCTCAAAATGCGGCTTGCGGAGTTCGGGCTGTAACATTCACTTGCAATGCGGTCGTTCCAGTCGTGGAAGGGCCTTGCGCTAGGTTGATTCTCAATGACGCCCGTCCAGGGGTTTTCCCGGGGCGGTTGGTAAAAATGTCCGTGGATCGTAAAATAAAGGGGGTGCTTGTCGCTCATGGCCTGCAATATAGGTAAAAAAAAGGCGGCCTTGTTGGCCGCCGGGTTTTCGTCGACTCTACTTCAACCGAATCGGCTGCGTGGCTGCGATTCCGGTACCCTTGATGCGTAGGAGGTAGTGCCCGCTCCGGATTCCGGTGAGGCTGAATGTGTGGTTGCCGGCTGCTGTTGCTCCCCTGTGCAGGGTGGCGACGTGCTGGCCGTTCATGCCGAAAATATCCACGTTCAGTATCCCTGCCGTACTTGTGACAAGGGAGATTGTGTTGGCGTTGACTTTGACGGAGGAATGAATGTTGTTCGCAATACGGAAATATCGTGTTGTTCCGCTTTCGTAAGTGTCGTCGTAGACAATTTTGATTTCGGGAATCATTTCTTCGGTGTTTTCGAAACCGCGGCTAAATGCGTCGTACTTGTCGGCATTGAAATTCCAAAGTGTGTCCGTACCGGCGACAAAGTTGTCGTAAAGAATGGTGCCTGTGTAACCCGCTGCGTAGTTTGCGATGACCGTACTCAAAGTCTTGTTGCGGTCGGCGTGGCTCGAAATATCGAATGTACAGGTCTTCTTTTCTCCGGCGGGTACTTCGCAGGGGCCTTCGACTTCGGTCCATGTCCATGCATCCGTGAGCTTGAAAATCAGGTTCAGCTGGGCGGCTGTGGCTCCGTTATTCTTTGCTTCAAAAGACAGCGTGTTGGCCTTGCTCAGGTCGAATGTTTTCTGGTATTCGATTTGCGCATTGTCGCCTCCGTAGGTTACGGCCATCTTGCCGTCGCCGGTGGCATTGTCAATCGTTGCATCTTTAATCTTGATACTCGCTTCTTCGGTAGCGGCGAGAGCCGTCATCGCTTTAAGAGCCGGGTCGATTGTGTAAGTGTAACCGCCGAAATTCGCTTCGGTCTTGTCGCCTATATACTGCCATGCGAGAGCGCCTGCGTAGCCACCGTCAAATGCTTTGCGGTAACATTCTTCTGTCGTAATCTGCGTCTTGGCGGCAAAAGTGGATTTGTAGGTTTCGCCAGCCCAGCCGCTTGCCGGGAACTCGCCGATAATCATCGGTTTGTTGTCGTAGCCATACTTGGTCGCCATCTGCGCAGCCGTATTTACGAACGGCGAGACGGCATCATCCTGGTAATACGGATAATAGTGTGTCTGGAAAAAGTCAAGGGTGCCGTTTGCTTCTCCACCGGCTGCGACGAGGGCTGCATCGTTCCACCAGGCCTGATATTTGATATTGACGCTACCTGTCGAAACGAGAAGTTCCGGGTTTGTTGTGTGGATAGCTGCCGCAACCTTGTTTGTAAACTTCTGAAGTGTAGCTTTGTCGAGTTTCTTGGTTGTCCAACCTTCACTGGTCATGCCTTCGGGCTCATTGAAAACTTCCCATGTCATGAGCGCCTTGTGGTTGCCAATCGCTTTCACCACCGGGATGAGCGCATTGTCGATGAATGCTTTGGTGCCCGCATCTTCGAACAGTTGCGTGTTCGCGGTGATGTCGAGCTTTTCGTTGTAAAGTCCCCATTGGTTCGGTTCCATCAGGTTGTGGCTGAAAAGGCACATCGAAACCATCACGCCGTATTCTTCGGCGATGTCGAGGGCTTTTTTCATATTGTTGATGGTGTTCGCCTTGAGGCCCGAAACCAGGTGGGTCGTCTGGTCGATTTCCGGGCTTTGGCTCATGTTATTGAAAAGCCACCAACGGATAGCGTTGCCGCCCGCGGCGCGGGTGCCTTCGACGGCCTTGCGCCAGGCGTTTTCGTTCAGTGGGGAATCGCCCACGTCGGAGTTGTAGTCACTCCAGGCGAGATTCGCTCCCGAAAAGAAGATTTTTTTCCCGTTGTATTGTAGTTCTGTACCCTTTACGGTCAGTCCTGGTGCGGCAATTGCCGTACTGCAAAACGCAAGCGCACACAGTATTTTGAACTTGATGTTTTTCATCCTGTTCTCCATAATTATAAATTACCCCGCCTCAAAATAAATAAAAACCCGTAAAAACGGGTTTGCATTCGCTTGCGGCTGTGGACATTTATCTTTGAAAATGTCCACGGCTTTTCTTGAAAAAAAGGAGTTTTTACTTCTTTTTGAATGTCGCGCCAAAACGGAACGTGCGCTGTTCGCCTGCCGGGATGACGATAAGTCCACGGTGATGGTTCAGGGCGTCGGGCTCGGCGGTCATGGGCTCGATGGCGATGCTGTCGCGTGTGGGCGGGGTGTAAATCTGGATGGCGTTGTACTGCCCGTCGCCTGCATTCTGCCAAATATCGAGAGTGCCTATAGAACCTTCGAGAACGGCTCGCGCACACTGCGGAATGGGGGCTTCCAGGCAGAAACAGTCGTTGATAAAGTCTGCCCCGATTTTGCGACCGCTGGTAAAGCGCGTGTCGTCGAGGAGGTTCCCGGTCGGAATGTCGGCCTGGTCGAGCTCGCTCCGTTTTGTCGGGGGGAGAGTCATGACGAGGTTGTCAATCTTTTCGCCGAGCATAAAGTACGGGTGCCAACCTTCGGAATAGGGCATGTCCGTTTTCCCGAGGTTTTCGACCGTCGATTCCACGGTAAAGGTTTCGCCTGTGAAAATTATTTTGTTCGTGGCACGGAATGGGAAGGGAAATCCGGTAAAGGCTCCTGCCCAGTCGCAAGTGAATTCGGCGATACATTTTTCGCTGTCGGCCTCAAAACTCTTGAAAGCCCACTCTGCATTCTGCAAGAATCCGTGGAGTGCGTGCGGAGCCCAACTTACGTTGTTTACAAGCTGGTAGTCTTTCCCTTGCCAGTTGAACTTTGCATAGGCAACGCGGCCCGGGAACGGGGCGAGGCGGCAACCGGCGTTTGTGTCCGGACCCATTTTGTAGATGTCATCGCCCGGCCGGTAACCGAACAGAAGTTCGGCGGCTTGGCTGTCGGTCTTTTTAAGAGGAACGCGCCAGGCGTTGAGGCCTGCACCGTAGCCCGAAAGGATTTCAAATTCAGCGCCGTCGTCGCGCTGGAGGACGAAACACTGCACCGTGCCAATCGGCCGGGAAATAATCGAAAAACTTCTCATGATACTCAAGATAGCAAAAAAGTGGAGAAGGTGCCTTTTTGTGATATAGGATTTGGAGGAAAAGATGTTGTGAAGTGCATGAAAAAGTCAAGTAGTTTGGTGCCATGTCTTAATTTTTTTTGGCGTTATGATTTTTTTTAATCTTTTTATGTTATATTCAATAAGAGGTTTACGATGAAAATAAAATCTGCAATTGTTTTTGTTGCCACATTGTTTAGCGTTATGGTAATCTGTTCCTGTTCCGGTGATGCTAGCACAAACCATTCGTCAGAAGTTGCCTACAACGAGCCGCTTCTTCAGCTAGATTCCTTGTCGCCCTGTGCAACCAACGATCAACTGGATAGCATAGAAAATGTGGATACTCTTTTTATCGTTAGCAAAGATGGCAAGACCTCATTTGTTTTCCCTGCACAAATAAGTTGGAGCCGAGATTCCATAGAGTCTATTGGGGTAGAAAGCAGGGGCGACACCTTAGTAGCGAAACTTCTCATCAAGGAAAATACGCCTGCCATGCCATTAGATTGTCCGCTTTGGGTATATTCCACCGTGAAGGGAACTATCGACGAGCATTACGCAATCACTCCCGTAGGCCCTGTACATACGCTAATAAAGAAGTAACAAAAGAAAAACCGACAAGTTCGGGAATCCTATTTACTATTTTTGCGATATGGATTCCCGGACTATTGTAGCCCCGATGACCCCTGCCGGCGTGAGTGCCGTGGCCGCCGTCCGCGTGAGCGGGCCGGAGGTTCGCGACGTGGTGCGCGCTTTGTTCGGGGATGCGGCTCTTGCAACAATCAAGCCGCGCGAAGTCCGTCTCGGGACTGCCCGCTACCCGCGCCCGGCTGACGCCGGGGAAGGCGAATGCCTTACGGCGGCCCCCGCCATCGACAGCCTCGTCTACGTCTTTTTCGAAGGCCCGAATTCCTATACGGGCGAAGATGTGCTGGAACTTTACCCGCACGGCAACCCGCTCATTGTGCGCGAACTGATCCGCGCTATTCGCGAAATCGGCAGCGTGCGGCTCGCCGAGCCGGGCGAGTTCACTCGCCGCGCGTTCCTCAACGGGAAAATGGACCTTGCCCAGGCGGAATCCGTTGCCGACGTGATTCACAGTGCGAACCTCTCTGAACTGCGGAACGCCCACCGCCTGCTGGGCGGCGCTCTGTCAAAACGCGTTGTGTCTCTTGCCGAACAAGTCAAGGACATTTCGGCACGTCTTGAACTCGATGTGGATTTTGCCGAAGAAGAAGCGGACCCGGACTATGCTGCCTGGGGCGATAAAATTGCGGCGATTCGTTCAAATGTCGTCGCCATGCTCAAAACCTTCAAGGGCGCTGCCGTGCGTCGCTTGCCGCTGGTGGTTTTGTACGGTGCCCCGAATGCGGGCAAGTCGAGCCTCGCCAACGCGCTCCTCGGCGAAGACCGCATTCTGGTGAGCGATATTCCCGGAACAACTCGTGATTTTGTGGAAGTGCGCCTGTTCCTCGACGGCGGTGAAATTCGCCTGGTCGACACGGCGGGCATTGCGGCGCAGGCGACCGACAAGCTGGATGCGCTCAGCATGGAAAAGAGCCGGGAAATTCTGGAAGAAGCGGACTTGAAAATTCTCGTGGATGCAGGGGAAGATGAGGTTCGAGGTACGATGCCCGAGGTTCGGGGCTCGATGCCCGAGGCTCGGGGCTCGTCTTGCTCCGCCTCGCGTGTCATTGCGAGGGAACGAAGTGACCGTGGCAATCCCGATTTCATCGTACACTCCAAGAGCGACTTGCGCGCTGCCTCATGCCCGAATGATGCCAATTCCCTTCGCGTCTCTTCCAAGACAGGCGAGGGCCTTGACGAACTCAAGCGCATGATGAACGAGGCTTTGTTCAAGAACGACGATGCCTCGGAAGATTTCTGGATTACGAGCGAACGCGAAAAGGCGTGCCTCGAGGATGCCCTCGCCGGCATCGACCGCGCCCTCGAACTCATCCGCACGAATCCGGCGGTCGAACTGCTCGCCTTCGAGATGCAGCTTGTGCGCCGTGCGCTCCAGAGCATAGTGGGCGAGATTTCGTCCGAAGACATTTTACAATCTATTTTCGCGGGGTTCTGCATTGGCAAGTAGCGTTCTCAGCATCATCGGCGTCTTGATGGGCATATTCGCCTTCGGAACCTACATGATTCCGCTCAAGAAATATCCGCACTATTCGTCCTGGGCGTTCATCGCCGTCATGTCGATGGGTGCGTTGCTTTGCTCGTCGGTTATCGCGACCGTTACGGGACAGTTCAACTTGCAGCCGGTCGGCGTTGCCTGCGGCTTGCTCTGGGTTGTTGGCGGTGCGCTGTGTTTCTGGGCTGTGCAGGCGGAAGCGGATTTGGCGGGTGCCGGTCTGCGCTCCATGAGCGTGAGCATCCTGCTTTCGTTCATCACGGGTGTCACTCTTTTTGCCGAACACACCCTGCTCTATTTCTCGATTCCTGCCATCGTGTGCATGCTTGTGGGTATCTGGATTCCGGCTGGCAAGATGCAGCACATTTGGAAAAACTGGCGTTCGCTCCTTTCGGGGGCCGTATTCGGTTCGTACCTGATTCCGTACAAACTCAGCAACCTCGGAGACATGGAATTCCTTTTCCCGTTCTCGGTGGGTGTTTGCATCGGAAGCATTGTCCTGTTCTTGTTGATTACCTTGAAGCGTGGCAAACGCTTTGACATGCCCTTGGTCCCGTCGCTGTTTGCCTTTTTTGCCGGCTCGCTCTGGATGCTCGGGACGCTTGCCATTTTCTGGGCGATTGCCGACGATGGCCTGTTCGGTTATGCAGTAGGTTACCCGCTTTTGCAGCTCAACCTTGTCGTGAACCAGCTCTGGGGCGTTTTTGCCTTCGGCGAATATGCGACGCGCCACGAACGTGTAAAACTGGCCGCGTCCACGGTGGTCATCCTGGCGGGTGCCGTGCTGCTGACTTTGTCTAAAATGTAGGTGGCCTAGATGCCCTTGATTTCGGCATCCAGCAGTTCTGCGGATTTAGTGTCTTCGTTGTAGATGGCATTTATTTTCTTGCAACTCAGCTCGAGCAGCTTGCGCGCATCTTGGTCGTCGCTCCGCTTGCGCAACTTCTGGATGGCCAGGTCCACGCGAGAAATGTCTTCCTGCTGCGGGTAGTCCTTCATGAAGTTGTAGAACAGCGCAATCTGGCTTTGGTAATCGTTGTCGGTCTCGCAGGCGAGCAAAAACGGAATGACGCGAACGTTCAGCAGGTTGTTCAGGTCGCCGACGAACGTGTTCAGCGAGGCCCCTTCCGGGAAGAGCTCCGCCGTTTCCTTCTGGATGTCGTCGTTGTCCATGATGTCGCCCGCCTCGAACTGCGATAGAATGCCGTTCAGCAGCGCCATTTCCTCGACCTTCGTCTGCTCGCGGTAACGTGCCTGGTAGTAGATGGGCAATGTCGTGAGGCAGAAGTGCGCCTGGTTCGCGCCGATGAACTCGCCGACGTAGTAGATGTCGGCATCTTCGTTCAGGATGTCCTCTTCGTTCGAGAAGTTCCCGATGCGTGCCGGGATGGGAATGACTTCCATGTTGGAAAGTTCATGGAGGCGGTCGCGCAAGGTATCCACGTCGAGGTTTTCCGGCAGTTCCACGCCGTTTTCCTGCATGGATTCCAGCAGGTTGTTCAGCTTGTCGTCCATGACCTTCTTGCGCTGGCTAGGGGTCGGGACTGTCGGGTTGAATGTGCGGAAATCGCCTTCGATAGTCAGGAGCCCGTTCTGGATCATGTCATCAAAAGGAGAATCGCCGTCGCTGTCGGGCGTAGGCAAAATCCTTGCGTAGGCAATCAACCTGCCGCAAAGCTTTTCGTCGTTTCCTTTTTTCTGTACAATGCCGAGCATGAGTATAATATAGTAAATAGTGGCGATGAGGGATGAGCTATGAGGCCGCTCCCTTCGGTCGCTTTGAGGTATGAGGAAAAACCAATCCTCATACCTCATCGCTTATTGCTCATCGCTCACTGCTCACCGCTCACCGCTCACTGCTCGTGCCTCGAGCCTCTCGCCTTTTTCTATCTTTCCCCTCATGGACGCTTCTACGTGGCAAAAGATTCTCGACCTGTGCAACAAGCTCTCGAACGTGACATACGAGAACCTCACGAAGATTATCCGCCTGGAACAGACGGGGAGCGCCACGGGAGCGCGCAACCTGGATGATAGTGACCAGAACGATGTCGATACGTGGATGGGCGGCGGCACGTGCTTCAGCATGACGTGGCACCTGTACCAGAGCCTGCGCGATATGGGGCTGAATCCGCGGCTCGTCATGGGCCACAAGCGCAAGGAGCGCAACATCCACTGCGCCCTGATCCTCCCGAACGTCCTTCTTGACTCCACCTCTCTTTCATCTCGAACTTCGAACCTTGAGCCTCTTTCCTCATCGCTCATTGCTCATCACTCACTGCTGACACCTGTTTCGACGGACTACCTCTTCGATCCTGGCTACCTCATTTTCGACCCGCTGCCGATTCCGCCTGCTCCGCCTTTCGGGACGGGTGATGCCGTGTTCCCGTTGGTGCCGAACAGCGTGCGCCTGGTGCGTCCGGTCCAGGACCGCATGGAACTTTGGACGGGGGGTGCTCTCGGCGACCGTGGCTTGGCCGGTGCCCAGATGAAGCTCCGTTTCGAGTACCCGCTGGACGGTGTCAGTGTCGAGGAGTTCAAACAGCACTGGGTAGAAAGCTTTTATCGCGAGATGATGACGTACCCAGTGTTGAACCGCCTGGACCGTGAACGGGGCATCCAATATTATTATCAGAAGGGCAACCTCGTGACCCGCGATGCGAACGGTAGCCGTATGGAACGTCTGGACGAAGGATGCCGCGTGGAAAAATTGAGCGAGATTTTCAAACTTTCGCCCGATTTGATTCAGAAAGCGCTAGGAATTTTGTCAAAATAGTATATATTTTTTTGTGGACTACTTAACAGGAGACCCCTCATGAAAAAAATGCTTCTATCGCTCCTCGCCGTCTTGTCCCTCGCCCTGATGGCTTGCGGCCCCTCCAAAGTCGATATGCAGGTAATGTCCTCTGAATGCGACATTATCATCGAGGTTCGCCAGGTGCTGAATGATTCCATTAGCCTTTTCGTGGGGAACACGCTTTACCTGAACAGCAAGCAGGCTGTTGCTGCCGACCTGTTCCCGATGCTGGTGAGTGTCCGTGACCCGATGGAAATCGAGAAATTGACGGCGACCGATGTCGTGGGCGGCGGCGATGAATTTATCGCATACCTCCGTAAGGTGGCCCCGGATATGATCCGTTTTGGCCTGGTCATTGGCGAGACGGCCTACAGCGAAATTGGCTTCGACGAAAATGCGATTGTCGAAAAGATCAAGAACGTGCTGCAGTCGGTCGAGGGCGGCTCCCTGATTCTCTTTCACGAGAAGGGTGGCGAACTCGTCTCCGCGAAAAAGCTTTATTAATTGGAAACCGTTTCCGTGTCGTCATCCCGCATATCCGTATGCGGGATTTTTTTGAGTTCCATGCGCAACATGGTGACCGCGATAATGCATGCGCCCACGTCGGCGATGGGCTGCGCCATGAAGACTCCGCGGAGTTCGAAGAACCGGGGCATGATGATGACGAACGGAATCAGGAGAATCAGCTGGCGGCAGGCGTTGAAGAACATGGACTGCCACGGCTTGCCGATACCCTGGAAAAAGTTGCCCGAAACCATGCCTATCGGAACAAACGGGAGCATGATGAGGAAGGTGCGCATTCCCCAGGTGGCGAGCTCCTGCATGTTCACGTCGTTCGGGGCGAAGGGCGCGACAAAGGTGCGCGTGAACGTCATGACGATTATCCAGGAGAGGAGAATAAAGCCGGTCGCGTAAATCATGGTGAACTTGAGCGCCCCGCGGACGCGGGTGAACTTCTTGGCTCCGTAGTTGTAGCCGATGATGGGCTGGCTCCCGTTCACAAACCCGAGGAGCGGGAGGATAATGATGGAGACGATACTGTTGATGATGCCGAACGCGGCAATCGCCTGGTCTCCGCCGGCCATGCCGTTCACGTTCTGGAGGCTCTTGTTCCCGTAATGGGTGAGGCTCCAGGCGAGGATGGCATTCAAGAGGCTGTTCGTTATCTGCATTACGCTGGGCGGGAGGCCCAGGATGAAAATCTTGCGCACGTAGGCGGCCCGGAGCTTCATGAGGCGGCGGTTGATCTTGATGGGCGTGCTCTTTTTGACAAAGAACTGCATCACCGCGATTCCGCCGATGAGCTGGCTCGTGACGGTGGCCCATGCTGCGCCTTCGATGCCCCAGCCGAACTTCATGATAAACAGCCAGTCGAGAATCACGTTGCTGCCGGCGCCAATCATGACGCGGGTCATGGCCGTCTTGGGGTGGCCCATGCTGCGGATGAAGTGGTTCATCCCGGGGACGATGGTCTGGAAAATCGCACCCATTAATATAATGCGCATGTAGCTCTTGGCTACGGGCAAAAGTTGGTCGCTTGCACCGAAGAGCTTGAGAAGCGGGGTCATGAACGTCTGGCCCAGCGTGAAGGCCGCCACGGCCATGATGACCAGCAGCAGGAACGAGTTGTTGAGGATGATGGCTGCCTGCTGGTATTTCTTTTCGCCGAGACGGATGGCGAAAATCGTATTGCCGCCGACTCCCACGATCATCGACATGGCCATGATGAACAGGGCGATGGGGAAGCATATCGTGATGCCCCCGATGCCGAGGCTGCCCACGCCCTGCCCCACGAAGTAGCGGTCTACGATGTTGTAGAGCGCCTCGATCAGCATGCTGATGATGGCGGGTACCGAGAACTGCAGGATTATCTTGGGGATGCTGGCCGTCCCCATCGCGTTCAATTTCTTATTTTCGAGCGTATTCTCCATTTCGGGGCGCAAATTTAGAAAAATTTACGCGGAGGCGACTTGGTTGCGGCCGTCTTCCTTGGCGATATAGAGGTATTTGTCGCTTTCGGCGATGAGTTCTTCGATCTTTCCGATGAATTCCCCCTGCTTGCTGGCTAGCCCGAGGGAGATGGTGACGGGGATTATCGCGTCGTCCCATGAAAAACGGTGGCTCTCGACGGCTGCGCGGAGGCGTTCTGCGCTCTTTTTCGCGTCTTCGGGGCCGATGCCGCACTGGAGCAGCACGAATTCCTCGCCGCCGTAGCGGGCGAGCAAGTCGGATTCCCGTTTTTCTTCTTTGAGTATCTTGGCGACTTCCTTGAGCACCAGGTCTCCGCACTGGTGGCCCCACGTGTCGTTCACGCGCTTGAAGTGGTCCACGTCGACCATGATGCAGTGCACGTAGTAGTTGTTGCGCCGGGCGAGCGCCAGTTCGCCGAGACTCCTATCCATGAACGTGCGGCGGTTCGCGATCTTGGTGAGCGCATCCGTCGTCGCCGCTTCGAAAAGTTCGCGGGCGATGGCCTCTTCGGTGGCGTCCTTGAATTCCACCTTCAGGATCATCGTGCCAAGTTGCAGGCGGTTGTCGGGCCCGAGCGGGGCGCTGGTGATGGGGTTGCCGTCGACATAGGTCCCGTTGGTGCTGCCGAGGTCTTCCACGGTGATGCGGGTGCCGTCAAAGGTGAGCTTGCAGTGCTTGCGGCTCACGAGTTCGTCGTCCAGGTGGATGTCGGCGTCTTGCCCGCGTCCGAGGATGACGCTCCCTACGGAAAGGGGAATCTGCTTAAATTGGGTCTGAGGGTACAGCACGATGAGATGCGGGCGGACTTCGCTCGGTCGAAATCGAATCGTCTTATTTCCTGTGACGATAGTTTGGTCTAAATCCTTCATCGGGTCCTCTCTTTTTCCAATATACAAAATGTAGCTTTTTTTGGGTGGCGAGAAGGGCTTGTTGGGGAGTGTAATTGACGGACTGCAAAGGGGTGGATTGTATGTTTGTAAAAGTTTGATTACAAAAGCGAGGGGCGATTGGCCGGGGGCTTTTTTTTCGCGTGCATGAATTGTGTGATTTATAAACATATTTTTGCAAATCAACCCTTTGTAAACACTTTTTTGTGTTGTTTTGCAAAAAAACACTTCTTTTTTTCCATAAAAAGGATAGATTTTAGGGCGGTGTAGCATAACAAGAACCGCGTGTTTTTGGTATTGCTGTATTGGTCGGAGAACCTAAATTGGAAAAGAAGATTATGAAAAAACAATATAACGCCTTAAAAAAATTGGTGTTTGCATTAGTTCTTCTCTTTGCAGGGGTGCAAGGGGTGTATGCAGCGCTAGCGTGCGAAGGCACGATCTATTTGAAGCTGCCCAGTGGATGGACTA
Source organism: Fibrobacter sp. (assembly GCA_017412605.1). Lineage (GTDB taxonomy): Bacteria > Fibrobacterota > Fibrobacteria > Fibrobacterales > Fibrobacteraceae > Fibrobacter. The sequence continues at coordinate 232,054 of JAFPWY010000011.1, forward strand.
CTGCCTATACAGTAGCTGGAGGTCAATTTATTGCCTTCAAGAAAAGTAGTCAATTTGCGGGATGGGTGGAACTCTCTGCAGAATCGGTCGGTGGAACGAACGATGCAACAGAATTCTTCATTTCAAGCCGTGCGAACGACTATGGCCAGTATCCGTCTATAACTCCGAAGATTATTACTACGGATGGTGAACAGGTCCAGTTCAAAGATGGTTCGGGCTTCAATTGTAGAGCCTTTGGCAAAAATGGAGAACTCTGGATTCAGCCGGATCCGTCCGATCCGACCAAGCCGTATATTTCTGATGGCGCAGCCGACGTGAAGTACTTCCGTATCATGCTGCCTGAAGATGTCAAGTGGAAGAGTGCTATTCCGCTGATGAGTGTCGGTGGTGCCGCAGGAAAGCCCATGGACGCCGACCCCGATAGGTGTGGTTGGTATTTCTGGCGCTTTGTCGACGAGGAACCCCCTACCGAAGTTCTTATCTATCGTGATGACGATGAAAAGATGGAAGAAGCCATCGGTATGGAAGGTGACTGGGGTGTTGGTAAGCCGACCGCCATCGACCTGTCTTCGATGTTCGCGTTCTTGGGTTCCGATGAAATCTTCTTTATTGCGGCCAACGAGTTCGCCGATAAGACTAATCCTGCCATGGCTGGTTGGAGTGCAACGGATCCGTATAAACAAGGTGCTTGCGGATATGACCTTGCTGCATACATTTACGATACCGATGCTAGCTTGCATGGTGCTTTTACTTGCAGCCATTATGAACAGCAATGCGAAGGCAATCCGGATGTTTGTAAGAACAACTCCTGCTACTATCCCAATGCTCCTTATAACGTTGTAAGCTCTGCTACTGCGGTTGTTCCCTGTATCGGTGTTACTCCAGGTATGGTGACCGATGTTCTGGATGCAACCACGAAAAAGCCGGCGTTGACAGATAAAGGTCGTTCATGCTTCGGTAGCCAAGCTGACGAGGCCTTTACTGCCATGTTCAACCCGACTCCGGGCGTGAACCAAGCTTTCTGTTTCAACATGCCGTTCAAGCAGACGGATGACGGTAAGTACGAGTTCGATTCTGACAACTACCAGGGTCCTCCGGGAGCAGAATATCCTGCTCCGGGTGGTTTCTACCCGGCTGAAAAGACTCCGACGGATTTGTTGACTGAACGTATCCCTGCTGCTGAAAACAAGCGCTTGGCCGAAGGTCCGGTGTTCTTGTGCACGAACGGTCAGTTTGGTGATGGCCTCCGCGCAATTAACCCCCAGGAAGGCGTTCCGGAAATCGACCTGCTCTGCAGTGGTCCGGGCTGGAAAGGTGGTATAGATTGCACAGAAAAGTTTGCTAACGGTGGTGAATGGAAAGAATCCATTCGAGTTGGCAACAGAACGATCAGCTTCGACGGCGATGGCTGGGGCTGGGGCTGTCCGCAGGATGCTCCTGTTGGTTGGACCTTCTATTCTGCGGGTGAAAAGATTAGTGGCACGAAGGTCTCGAAGAACCAGAATCCTGAGGGCAATGCCCGCTGGACTTCGGGTGATCCGGATACCGAATATGGCGATGTCCTTAAGAATGCCGGTCGTAACCAGCACTTCTGCTTCGAATCTCATGCGAACTTCCGTTACAAGAAGGGCCTGCGCTTCAGCTTCCGTGGCGATGACGACATTTGGGTCTATATCGACAACAAGCTGGCCGTGGACCTCGGTGGTACTCACCTTGCCGCTCCGGGCTACGTAGACTTGGATAATTTCAAGGGCGCCTCGGGCGAACTCAAGATTGGTCAGGAATATGACATCGATATCTTCTTCTGCGACCGCCGTACGACGATGAGTAACGTTCGTATCAAGACGAACATGTTCATCAAGCAGCAGACCGGTCTTAACAAGACCCAGACAAACGATGGTAAGGGCGGTGTCGGTGAATACGAAGTTTGCTGGTCTGTTTCGAGTGACGGCTCCTGTGGCGGTGGCTCTGGAGGAACTCTCTGTGGCCCGGCCTTGTGCAAGTATCTGGAAGAAAACAATATGAGCATCGATTACTCTCTCAAGACCGACAAGGGTGATGTCATTTTGACTCCGGATTCGCTTGCTGCGAATAAAGTCTATAAGGGCGGCATTGACTTGACTCAGCGTTGCAACCCGGTTATCAGTAGAGGCCTTATCGAAAAGCTTTCTGCAGGTAACTATTCTCTCGTCGCCAACATTGGCAATGGCGAAGAATCCTGGGGCTTCGTTGTTGAAGGTGACCTTGAAGTCGTGAACGAAAATACGGCCACGGAAGATATCAACGGTCTCCCGGTTCAGTACAATGTGGTCCAGTCTGCCTTGGCCAGCTCGGATGATAATCCGTCCAGAGTTCCGATTTACATTACGTCGGTCCTGCCTGCAGGCGAAGACCTCGATCTTGACTTTGAAGGCGCTGCCGGTGAGTCTTATACCCTTAGCGTTACGGATGTCACGGGTGCTGCTGCGGGTGCCGTCCAGCTCGAATACAAGGATGCTGACGGAACCTTCAAGACGTGGAATGGTAAGACCCCGCGTAAGATTGGTGAATCGGGTATCGATACCATTTACGCCTCGCTCAGCATGGCATTCATGAACGCTGAACAGGAAACGTACATCTTCAGTGTAAGTGGCGGTAGCCTCACTCTGCCGGTCGTCTTCTACGTCCCGAAGCTGGTCTTTGTGGAATCGGATTCGAGCTTTGCTGCGATTACGGGTGACCCGGCTGATTACGAAAGATTCGTCGGTCCGGTGTACACGTTCTACGTCTTGGCCTTGGCTCCTTCCATGACGAATCCGGGCTCTTATGAAGAATGTGGCACACGTTGTAACTTCCGCCTGTACCTCGGGTCCACGACCTCTTCGGGTATTGCAATCACCGATTCCCTTATTATGGTGAATGGCCGCGCAACGGTTAACATCTACTCGACTAAGGAATACCGTGTTGCCGGTGATGGCGAACTGGATAACCCGGCTTTGCTCAGCATTACCGGTCCTAAGGCAACCTTGATTAACGCGATCTATCAGCCGCTCCACTTCAAGAAGCCGCCTGTACCGTACCCGGTATTTGCTGACATGTTCGATTCTCGAGGCAAGAAGTCGAGTGTTGAACTGAATATGAAGGAACCGTACTTCCAGATGGCCCAGGATTACCTCGATGGTATTGCAGACTCCCTGGTTATCTACTATAACCGTCCGTTCTACAACCATCCGGACTCCTTGCCGAACAGAATTGTCGTGTTCTGGGATGACGAAGACTCTGTCGTTGTTCAGAAGGAAGCCTTCGCTTCTAGCATTAAGTGCGGTGCTGCAGCCAAGGTTGCTGATACGCTTTGCGAACAGCGCGTCGTGGTTAGCGGTATCGACTTCTCTAAGGACATTAAGACGACAAGCCCGTCGGCAAACCTGAAGTCCTACGCTCGCTATAGCGACCGTGGTAAAGTTAAGGAAGATCCGTTCCCGGGTATTATTAAGGACCGTGTCGCTCCGATTATCAAGTCTGCTGACGTCCGTAACAGAGACGAACAGATGGATGTTATGACACTGACACTTTCCGAACCGGTTCGCTGGCTTGACCAGAGCTTCGAAAAGGCCGCCTTCACGGTGTACTTGAACTCTGCTTCCAACTTGAAGACTCCGGAACAGAAGTATGTCGTGGGTGTCCAGTCTAAGGGCGCTGCCACGATCGGTGGTGACAAGGTGACTATTATCTATGCTAGCTCCGATGCTAATCCGACTCCGCATACGGGTGACTACATCCGTTTCCGCACGGATACTCCGATTTGGGCTGATACGGCTACCATTGCGGTTCCGGGTGATACCCTCCGTAATATGCTTACGCCGGCGGATAATCCTGCGCTTAACTGGAACTCTCCGACGTCTTACGATTCCAAGGAACGTCTGCCGTCTCCGTGGGCCTCGGTTACCGGTGAAGCTGAAGTTGGCGTGAAGTCCATCACGTACACCATGGTGTCTCCGGATATCGTGAACAAGGTGGACAAGAAGGATATCAAGATTACCTCTGTGAAGCCCTACGATGTCACGGTTGACTACGATGAAGTTGTCGCTGACAATCCGGGTAAGCTCGGTTACTTCTTGAAGTCCGACATGAACTCGCTGATCTACTCCGACACCGTTATTTCGAAGTGGTTCACCGATCCGAACAATAAGGGCGACATTGCAAATGTGTACCTTGAAGTTCAGATGGATCTCTTCTCGAACCTCGGTAACTTCGTTGCTCACGATGTCGTGAAGATTAAGTGCGACGACAAGGATATCTATGGTGAAGGTCATACTTGCTTGGATACCCAGCGTAACTTCTTCATCTCCTGGAACCTCGTGTCTGCTGAAAAGCGTCTCGTGGGTACCGGTGCCTACGTCTCGAAGATGATGACCTCTGTTCACTTGTCCAAGTTCGGCAAGAAGAACAAGATGGACGAAACTCAGATGTGGGGTGTCCGCCGCACCAAGAAAGCCAAGAAGATGACTGCGGAAATCGTGAACGAATAGTTCCGAAGAACATTCATCCAGTTTAAAAAGTCCCCCCGTGCGGGGGACTTTTTTTGCATTCGGGCCATTTTTACTATTATTGTTATGGTATGAGAAATTTATTGATTGCATTGATTCTTTGCTCTATAGGGGCCTTTGCAGTCCAGCCGGGGCAGCCGACGGACTTGGATTCCCTTTTCCGCGGACGTGAATATAAGCCGCAGTTGAATTCCTCCTTGCGCGACACCACCAAGATGAACGATGTTTCCTCGAAGTCGGTCAAGGGCGGGAAGTCCTCTGACGGGTACTACATGCTTCAGTTCGAGGCTGTCGGTGATTTTGATGCTGCCCAGCGTCGTCGTGCGCAGATTGCCGCCAGTACGGGCTTTGCAATCCAGGTCGTGTTCGATACGCCGTTCTACAAGCTGCGTGGCGGTGGATGGACGTCCAAGAAGGCTGCCGAAGACAAGGCGCGTGAACTGTCTGCCTACAATATCAATGCCTTCGTAGTGAAGGTCCGGTAGATTTGGTAAATCCAAAAAATTTTACGGGCTCAGGTTTGTATACCTGAGCCCTGTTTGTATTTGTCCAAATTACCTGGAGCCTATTCCAGCAGGCCGAGAGTCTGCTTTATTGTGAACTCGTCCATCGATGACGGCAAGAGCGCGCGCTCTTCCGGGGCGACGTAGGCGAACTTGCGCTCGAACTCGCTGCACTGCGACCTGTCGCGGGGCTTCAGTTCGAGCGGCTTGGTGCTGTAGAAGAACGTTCCCGTCTTGATGAACTTCTTTGACTGCAGTCCCTGGTTGATGGCCTCGGTGAGCGCCTTCTGGATCATGGGGCCTTCGCGGTCGACGTGGTGGAGTTCCATGAGCCTGTGACGCAGCAGTTCCTCGTGGATGGGCGCCTCGTGGTCGACATAGAATTTCAGCTGCGTGATGAGCGATGCTGCCGGCAGTTCCGGGATGGGCTTGTCGTGCGCAGTTCCCTCGATGTTCGGGTGTGTGCACTTGTACGGGACCACCTCGATGCTGTAGGCGTCGTCCTCGGCGCTGCCGGGTTCGCCGTTCTCGCCGGAGTCTTCCTGTGGTGGCGGGGCAACGCTCTGTTCGATGGCGATGGTTGCGAGCAGGTGGGATTCCTCGTCCTTGCGGGACATGAACCAGAAGGGCAGCCAGATATTGATGACCTTCCAGCCGAGCTGTCGCAGCGTGATGGGCCGGACATATTCCGTGTCCTCGATGGATTCGCGGAATCGTTCCCTGGTGCAGTCGTCTTCGATAAGCGCAAGGAAACGCTTCGGGTTGTTCGCATCGACCACGACCGGTCCGACGGCGATGTTGCCCGTCTCGAAAATGGGCTCGACCTTTATGTCGTTGGCGGAGAGCGCCTCGACGATGTCCTTGCGCATGCGGGATTCCCCACAGTGCGGGGCTGTCGGCTTGAACTCGAGTTCGCGTTTCAGGTAACTGATCCAGTCCCAGAACAGCGTCAACTTGGGATTCGCATGCTTGGCGATGTCCGCATTGGAAATGTATACGCGCATTTCCTGCTTGGCGAGCGTCGTGCATACGGCAAGCTTGTTCGCCGATGCGGCCTCGGGTTCGGCGCATATCAGGATGACGTCACGGTACTTGTCGGTGGCCCTTTCGGGGGTCTTGACGTAGTAGCGGATGAGCGGGTTCTCCTGGTTGAAGAACTTTTCGGCTGCCGAGCCTTTCTCAACGAGCGCCCTGATGGCTTCCTCGATTTCTATACAGCTGGATTGGTGGAATGCGATGATTCCGAGCGTCTGTGCCGGATGCTTCTGGGCGTGATGTACGGCAGCGTTGGCAATTGCGATAATCTTGTCGTCGACGACCGAGAGCGACTCGACGTTGTTCTTCTCGCGGAAGGGCCGCGGGAATTGCCTTATGCCCTGGTTGTAAATCTTGTTGTTCGCGAAGCAGACCAGCTTCATGTCGACATACTGGCCGGCAAGCCAGAGTTCGCGCGTCGGGATTCCCCTGCGCAGGGACTCGGCCAGGAGGGACTCCTGGAAGTAGGCGGTGTGCCTCGGCAGGACGTCGTTGTAGGCGTCGTTCGGCAAATTCTCGATGGCGGGCGAATGCGGGTTGCCCATCAGCACGACTCTCTGCGAGCTGAGCAGAGCAGGCAGGGATTCCACAATCGTGGTGCAGTCGGCGTCGAGGAAAATGACGATGTCGAAATTTTCCTTGCCGGTAAATTCAAAGGTGTCGTCGAGGGATGCCAGCGTAAGTAGTTCGGGGTTCGCTTCGACGGCGGCGTGCACAAAGCGGAAGTTTGCCTTGCAGAACTGGTCGTACAAGTTGCGGAAATCGCGGCTCTTGATACAACGTTCCTTAGGCGAGAGCGTGAACAGTTCGGGATTCTTGGTGCCGAGCTGCTGGATTTGCGAGCGTGCCCAGAAATTCCGGTAGGCTTGGGCAAATTCGTTGCTTACCTTGTCCGCATTCTGCAGGTAGACAAGCATCGGGCGCAGGTCGTATTGCGAGAGGTCCTTGAACAGGCGCGTGAGCCCTGTGTGGATGTCGAGGTTGTCCCAGTTTGCGTTCCAGGACTTGATCTTGCCCTCCCACTTCTCGATGGAAAGACTTTCAAGCGGGGTCTCGAGGTCGAGTTCCTTGCCAATCTTGCGGATGGCATCTTGCAGGGCCTTGACCGAATTTGCGTAGTTGTTGAAATTCGAGAGCTGCGGCTTGATTTCGTGCCAGTGTTCTAGGATTTGCAACATGAAGTCGAGCTTGGGATCGGCCTCGTGCTTGTCGCGGAAGTTGAAAAGATACTTTATCTTCGTGTTGAGCTCGAACCAGTTGGACTTTTCGTATTTCCAGTCCTTGCCGAGCAGGTGGTTCCCGAGTACGGCGGTGTCCTTGTAGGCTCGCTTGTTCTCCTGCAGTTCGAGCAGGGTGTCGATCAGGTCGAGCAGTTCCGCATCGGAAGATACGGACTTGGGCTTGCGGAGGACTTTCAGGAGTGCGCGGCGCGAGCTGCGGTAACGGTCGGAGAGCCCCTTTAGCGTGACATTCAGGCTGTCTACGAATTCTTCACGGGCCGCGAGCACGTTCTCGTCGACGGCGTCGTCGGTGTAGATATCCGATGTCTGGCGGCGGTACCTGACCCAGTTGTCGCCGGCTTCGGGCAGCGCCTTGAGTGAGTCGTGGTAGGCGACCCAGTTGTTGGAGCGGAGTTCCCAGTCCTCGTAGACCGGGGTGTTCTCGTCGAACGTGTTGAGTATAAGATCGATGGTCTCGGCAAGGCTTGATATGAAGATGCCGGTGGGGAAGAGCGATGCTTCCTTGAAAATATCGATGATCGGCTGGAGCTCCTTGACTTTGTTGACCGCCTGCTCAAGCTGTACAGAGATGGTGTTCTTTTCCTCGGTGGTGAGGTTCGGAACCTTGATTCCTTGGAACGCCAGTCGCGCCGAAACGCCCTGCTTGTTGAAATACAGGTCCATCGCCTGTTCCACGATGGTCTTGACGCGGTTGTACGTGGCGAAGTCAAGTTTGTCTACACCGTCGAATATGGATTCCGAGAACTTGGCCTTTGTCGCCGGGGCGAGCGCAAATTCCGTAAGCAGGTCAGAAAGCGGAGCGCCGGCCGGCAGGATGTTCTCGTTGACCGTCTTGTAGTATTCGATGAATGACTTGCGGGACTTGATGAAGTCCGGGTCGATGATATCGCGGTCCGGGCCCTGGAACGACTTGAAGGGGGGCTTCCAGGCGTTTTCGAATGTCTGCCGGGTCACGGCCCTCCTGGAGACGACCAGGATCTTCTTTCCGTTCGCTACGGATTCGGCGACGATGTTCGCCGCAACCTTGTCCTTCGCGGTTCCCGGCAATGTCTGGATGGCAAAGGCGGACTTGTCGTCCAGCAAGGATTCCATCACGGACTTCGTGGTGTGGGAATCCAGCGGGTAGGGAAAATGGTGGTCTACCGGGTTGAACAGCTCATCGAACGGAGCCTCGTCGAAGTAGGAATTCTGCATCTGGAATCCGTCTTCGCCGAATAGCGCTTGGAGGACTGGACGGTCATCAACAATCTTTTCTTCCCAGATGTCGGATTCAAAGTGCTTTTTGAGCCTGAGGCGATCCCCGTTTGCAAACGAGAGGCAAAGGCCATGGCGCGTGAATTTCCATTTCTTCTCTTTAAGGACAGCCTTTTCAAAAAGTGAAAAGTAGAGAAGGATGCTGAATTGCCCGTTGATGCTTGCGTCCTCGACTCTAGGCAGGTCAACGACGTCCTTGAGTCTTTCCCTGAGGATGACGTTCTCGATGGCGGGACGCTTGGAGAGGGACAGCTTGCTGGTCTTCGGGTCAAAATCTACGGGCACGAGAAGTGACGGCGCGAGCGCGTTGCCGTCCCACTTGAGGAAACCGAGAATGAGGTAGAGGTCGGACTTGCCGAAGTCTTCATTCTTTTGCCGCAGCACAGAAAGCATCTGTGCTTCCGTCGTCACCTTTTGCTGTGCGGTGAAGTTTGCGGAAACGGGCAGGAAAGTGTCTAGCGAGATGGCTTCGCCGGACTGGGCCCACTTTTCGTAGAACAGGTCACCCGCTTCCAGAATCAGGGGGCTTTGCAGCACGCCCTTCGTCGAAAAATTCAGAAAACGATCCTTGGAATCAAAAAGCGCCGCTTCTTGACGGATTTTCGTAATCATGGATGACGGTAACACTCGAGCCATACCGAGAATATAACTTTTTTTAGGCAGTGGTGGCCTATATGCAAGTTTCTATTAGTAAAATAGCTCGGTCTAGCGAAAGCGGGGCCGGAGTTTCCTGTAATTTGGCTTTGAAGCATACTCTTCCGAGCAGAGTTTCGGGGGTTACGCCGGCTTCGCGTTCTTGCCGGAGGCTATAGGCCAGTTCCCTTTTGGACAGTTTTTTCCCGGAACTGTCGGATATCAATGCGTGGTGCAGGTAGATGGGGTGTTCCTTTACGCCCAAAGCCTCACGCAGGGCTATCTGGCGTGCCGTGGAACTGCGGATGTCCTCGCCGCGGACAATGTGCGTGATGCCTTCGTCGATGTCGTCGACGCAGACGGCGAACTGGTAGGTCCATTGGCCTTCGCGGTCGCGGATGGGGAAGTCCCCACACTGGAGTTTCGGGTTTTCGGCGAAGTCGCCCAGCCGCAAATCGTGCCACTTGATTACTTTGTCTGGAACAACGAATCTGAGGTTGTGCGGTTCCATCTCGTGCCGCAAATCTTGTGCCTCCTCCTCGAACCACGAGCCTTGCGCCTCGTGCCTTGCCAAGCACTTCCCCTGATACACGATTTCACCGGTCTCGCTCTTGGGGTTTTCGGCCTCGAGCTGCTTGCGGCTGCAATAGCACGGGTACACGAGCTGCTGCTCTTCCAGCCGTGCAAGGGCTTGCTCGTAGAGGGGCCAGCGCTTGCTCTGGATGCTCTCGCTGTCGTAATGGAAGCCGAACCATGCGAGGTCTTCGTAGATGCCCTCGACGTAGGCGGGGCGCATCCGGCTCTGGTCGTGGTCCTCGATACGCAGATGAATCTTGAGGTCCCACTTTCGTGCGGCAGCCCAGACGTAGAGCGCGGAGAGCAGGTGCCCTTCGTGCAGGAATCCCGTGGGGCTTGGCGCGAAACGTATTTTGCCGGACATGTCTCCAAATTTAATTCTTTTTTTTATTATTTAAAGCAGATTCAATGCAGGAGCATTATGCGTAAAATTTTCTATTTGATAGGTTTGGTTGCGTTCTTTGCAATGACATCGGTTGCGCTCGCCGAAGACATCATCGCGAAGACGTCGAACGGTTCCGTGGTCTTGCTCCACGATAACGGACGCTGGGAGTATTACCAGAACAACGCACAGATCCGAGACATCCGTCCTTCCGCGATTCCCGAAGACGCCAAGTTCGAGGTGAGCGTGCTGTACGAATCCCCGGACAAGATAAAGAAGAACGTGCGCATGGCTCTCGAAGCGGACTTTGCGACGGAAGAAGAGATCAAGGACAGCCTGCGCAAGGTGCCGAAGGGCGGCGTCATCTATTTCCAGGTGCCGACCAAGCAGATTAAAAAAGGCTTTTCTCGCGAGCTGACCTATTCGATTTACGACAAGGGCTCGGCTCCGATATTCACGAAGACGGTGCGCGATACCGAGGCGACCCCCAGCGAAGATCACGGGATTTCCAACCTGCTTGTGGTGCCGGTTTATGGCCGCCCGCAGACAAGTATGCTCAAGGCCCGTGTCGAGAACCGCGAAGGGAAGCAGACCCTCGACATTGATATACCGCTAAAGTAGGCCGGATGCGTTTTGCTGTTGTAGACCTGGAGACGACCGGAGGCAATCCCGTCGAAAGCAGGATTATGGAAATGGGAATCGTCCTGATGGACGGCTGCGAGGTGGTGGACACCTACCAGACTCTGCTTGACCCTGGCCAACAGATTCCGCCGTTTATCCGTAATCTCACCGGGATTACCGAGGAAATGGTTTCGGGGCAACCGCAGTTTTCCAGTGTCGCCGAACATGTCGTCGAATTGCTAAAAGACCGCATATTCGTTGCGCACAACGTGCTTTTTGATTGCAAGTTCATGCGGGCCGAAATGAAACGGGCCGCCATCAAGTACGACCCGCCGAGACTTTGTACGGTAAAGCTCTCGCGCCGCGTATTTCCGGGCTTTCCGAGCTATAGCTTGCACAAGTTGACGGAATCCCTGGGGCTTTCGGACTTTAGGCACCACCGGGCTTTAGACGATGCCATGGCTGCCGCCGAAATTTTGAAACTTGCGATTGCGAAAGTGGGCGAGGCCGCTGTTTTCAAAGAAGTCAAGAATTTGTCGAACCCAAAGAAGGCGAAAGTGCTTTGAGCGGTGAGCAATGAGCTGTGAGCGATGAGGTGTGAGCGATGAGCAATGAGCTGTGAGGATTCAGGCACGGAGATTGCTTCAGGGCTATGTCCTTCGCAATGACAACCAAGGCGAATGCTATGCCAAAACGCTTGCGTTTCGGCATGGCTGAGCCGACGAGTCATGCGCCTGCGAATGACAAATCCACTTCCTACTTGCCTCATACCTCAAAGGGAGCGTAAGCGACCGACCTCATAGCTCATAGCTCCAACAGCCCCGCCTTGTACTTCATCTTGAGGATTCTCGCTGCGGATTCTTCGATGCGCTTGCGGTAGGTCGAGTTGTACTTGGCGAGCCTTTCCAGGTAATTCACCATTTCCTCGGCTTTCTTGGGATAGGTAATCATGAACATGTCGTTGCCCGCCATGACAGCGATGCGGATAAGCTTCTTGAAGTCCTTGGTCGGGTAGGTCTTGCCTGTGGCGCGGTCCATGCCGCTAATCCAGGCGCGGAGACTCACTCCCCACAGGTCGTCGGTGAGGATGACGGTTTCGGGCGACATTTCCCTTGCCATCCGGACGATCCTCGAATCGAATACGGCGGGGCGGTTCGAAATGCGGATAAAGCGTACGCTGCTCATCATGGTGACGGGGATGATGTCGCTCTGGGCCTTGAACAGCCCGACATTACGCTGGATTTTGGGGAGCGGGCTTGCGCTGATGGCAATCTGGTGGTCGCTGTTGGTCCAGGAGTCATAACCGGGGAAGTGCTTTGCAGCGCAGGCAATTCCGTTGTCCTTCATCCCTTGGACAAAGGCGGCGACTTTTTCGCCACTGGAGCTGTCCTTGTCCCAAGAGCGGTGGCTTTCTTCTATGAACGATTTCTTGTTGCGGTGATCGAGGGCCGGGTCGAGTACGGGTGCAAGGTTCAGGTTGATGCCCAGTGCTTTGAGTTCGCTGCCGATGCTGCTTGCGATGGCTCTCACGGAGTCCGGCTCCATGTCGCGCATTTCGTAGGCGCTCGGGGCGTGCTTCCATTTTTCGGAGATGCCGCCGATGCGGTTTACGCGGCCGCCTTCCTGGTCGCTTGCCACGAGGAGCGGAATGCGGAGCTCGGCGTTGGCCTGGGTGAGGTTGTGGATAAAGTTGTCCTTCTTGTTCAGGTGCGACTTCATCACGAGTACGCCGCCGAACTCGTTCTTGACCAGGAACTCGGCGGGGGACATGTAGACCATGATGAGCTGGGCAGCTTTCTGCCTGATGGAAAGCGAATCCCACAGCGGCATGAGCTCGTCAGGGAGCCCGTAGGGGTTCTCGGTCCGGGCGCCCTGTGCAAAAGACATCGCCGCACAAAGGAGGGCGGCGATAATCCAGGTCGTCCATCGTCGAGTCAGCATAGGGAGTCCTTCCTGCGCAGGGCTCTGCCGTGCTACCCTTCGGCCTTGGCCGCGGGCTTTTTCGTGAATCGCTTTGCCGTGAACGTGCGCGGCGGGAAATCGAACTTGAGCTTGCCCGACTTGTCGAGGTAGAGGAACGCATCGAACAGGCGGTGCGTCTTGTTGCTGCGGAATCCCTTGATGAGCGAGGTCTTTTCGCTGTTGAGCAGCTTTTGGATTTCGTCAATCGGGAGTTCCTTGCCGAGCATCACCTTGGGAAGCTGGATGCCGCTCGGTTCCTTGTCGATATAGCTCTGGCTCACGTAGCCGGTGAGCGTCTCGAACACGTCGGAACCGTCGATGGGGGACTTGCCCACTTTCTCGCCGATCTCGATTTCTTCGGGCTTCTCGTCGAATACGAATTCAATCTTGTTCTGGTCGTTGATGGTGAGCACCGCCGAGAATTCGGCTCCCTTCTTGCTGCGGAAGCCCGTGAGCGGACCGATTTTCCGCTTGGTCAGGAGCTCCACGATTTCTTCTTCGGTCAGGTGCTTGCCGCCGATAATCTTGCGGATGACGATGCCGTCCTCGGTGGTGTAGCGGCTCACGGTCTCGAAGACCTTCTTGCCGTTCACCGGGCTGAACTTTGCTTCGCCGGTGGTGCTTTCTTCCTTGAATCCCTTGATGTTCTTCACCATGGTCTTCGTCATTTCGACGATGCCTTGCATGAAGTTTTCGCGGGATTCCTTGCCCTTGGAAATCAGGTCCATCTTGTATTCCCACTCGCCGGTGAGCTCCGGGCTCGTGAGGGCGTCGCAGTTCATGGCCGAGAGCACCTTGATGAGGTCGAACGCCTTGGCTGTCGGGATCATTTCCTTGCCGTCACGGACAACGTACTTGTCGCTCACGAGCTTTTCGATGATGGCGGCTCGCGTTGCTGGCGTACCAAGCCCGCGCTCCTTCATGGCGTCGCGCAGCTCGTCGTCGTCGACGAGCTTGCCCGCGCTCTCCATCATGGAAAGCAACGTGCTTTCCGTGTAGTGCGCGGGCGGCTTGGTAAAGTCCTCGTCTGCACGGATGTCGAGCGTCTTGGCTGCCGAACCCTTGAGCTGCGGGATGTTCGACTCGTCGTCGCTGTCCTTGCCGTACACGGCCTTGAAGCCCGGGTCCACGAGAATCTTGCCTTCGGTGATGAAGGTTTCACCCTCGACGGTGGTGATGCGGGTCGTGTTCAGGTACTGCGCTGGCGGGAAGAACACCGCGATAAAGCGCTGGCAGATCATCGTGTAAATCTTTTCTTCGGCCTCGGAGAGTCCCTTCGGGGTGACTCCCGTGGGGATGATGGCGAAGTGGTCCGAAATCTTCGAGTTGTCGAACACCTTCGGGGTGCGCTTCACATAGCTGTTGTCAAGCGCTTCCAGGGCGAACTTCCTGAGCGGGCCTTCAATCTTGCCGAGGGTCGCCTTGACGGTCGTTACGTAGTCTTCGGGCAGGCAGCGGCTGTCGGTACGCGGGTAGGTGGTCGCCTTGTAATGTTCGTAAAGGCTCTGTGCAATCGAGAGCGTTGTCTTGGCGCTGAACCCGAACCGGTTGTTCGCCTCGCGCTGCAACGTGGTGAGGTCGTAGAGCTGGCCGCATTTCTGCTGGCTGGGGGCGGTGGTCTCCTCGATCTTGCCCGGCTTGCCCTTGCACTTTGTGAGGACTTCCTCGGCCTTCTTTTCGTCAAAAATCTGCTTCTGGCGTTCCTTGCCATCTCCGGTGAACCACTTGCCCAGGTAGGCGCTGCCGCCGTTGTCGAAATCGGCCTCGACGGTCCAGAACTTCTGCGGCACGAACTTGAGGCGTTCCTCTTCGCGCTTGACGATGATGGCAAGCGTCGGGGTCTGCACACGGCCGCACGGCGTAATCTGGAACCCGCCCATGGAACTGTTGTAGGCGGTGAGGCCGCGGCTGCCGTTCATGCCCACGAGCCAGTCGGCTTCGCTGCGGCAGAGGGCGGCGTCTTTGAGGTTTTCCATCTCCTCGGCGGTACGCAGGTGCTCGAAAGCGTCCTTGATGGCGGCAGGAGTCATGCTCTGCATCCACAGGCGCTTGATGGTCTTGCCCGAGAACTTGCCCTTGAGCACGTAGTCCAGGATGTAGAAGAATATCAGTTCACCTTCGCGGCCCGCATCGCATGCGTTCACGATGGTCGTCACGTCCTTCCTCTTGATGAGCTTGCCTACGATGGAAAGCTGCGACTTGGTGGCGGGGGTCGCGACCAGCGGGAACTTCTCGGGCAGCATCGGGAGCGTCTTCATGTCCCAGGCCTTGTAGCGTTCGTCGATGTCCTTGGGGTCGGCGATGGTCACGAGGTGGCCGATGGCGTGGCTTATGATGGTCGTTTCGCTTTCGTAGTAGCCGTTGTTCTTTGTGAAGGTCTTTGCTCCGAGGACCTTGACCAGGTCGCTGGCGACGCTAGGCTTTTCCGCGATGATGAGCGTCTTGCCGACAGCGGGGGCCTTTGCAGTCTTGGCCGTCTTGGCGGTCTTTGCCTTGGTTGCCGCAGTCTTGGTCGTCTTAGTCGTTGCTTTGGTAGTCGTTGCCATTGATTATTTCCATTTGAATCGCCCGAACAGGCCGAACAGGACGGCCAGAACGGTAAAGGGGGCGTGGATGATTTCGACCGGGATGCACCATTTCAATAGGTGCTCCTGCCTGAATATCCTGAGCCCACGAAGTATTAAAACAAGGTCGCCTATGCACTTGGCCACGAAGGTGGCGGCAAAGGCTATGAGAATTCCTATGCTGAACGGCGAAAGAAGTGCCGCGACGCACTGCATGACGAGGAACAGGAATACCATGCTGAGCACGAACACGATTTTCGGCGTATAGTATATAGTCTTGGATGCCCAGCGTTTGCGCTGTTCCCAGAGTTCCTTGAGGGTTTCCTTGCCGTTTGTGGTGACAAATGTGTTGGGGGCGATGCAGTAGCGCATGGCCCAAGGGCGGTCCGTCGCGAGTTTCTGCATCAAAAGGTCGTCGTCGCCGCTCTGGATCTTGAGCACGTTCTCGAACCCGTTCACGCTCTTGAAGAAGCTCTTGCGGTAGGCGAGGTTGTTGCCCGTGCTGGTGAGCGGGAGGTGCATGGCAAGTCCGGCTGTCCCCGCCACCCTGTAGATGAGGGTCTCCACCGCCTGCATGCAGATAAGGACGCTTGACTTGCCGGGGGTGGTCGGAATGTACGAATGCCCGGCCACGAGCTCGATTCCCGGTTCGAACTCCGCCACGATGCCCTCGATCCAGCTGGGCTGCACGATACAGTCGGCGTCCGTGAGGCAGAGAATTTCGCCATCGCAGGCCTCGATGAGGCGGCTCAGGGCGTGCTTCTTGGGGCTGACCCCCTCGGGAATCTCCTCGATGCTGAGAACATGGAGCCTCGGTTCGCGGGATGCGTATTCCTCCAGGATTTCGGGGGTGTCGTCGGTGCTGCGGTCGTCGGCCACCCAGACATCCCATTCGCCGTCGTAGTCCTGCGCAAGGACGGAGTCGAGCGTAGCGCGGATGCCGGCCGACTCGTTGCGGGCGGCGATCAGGATGCTCACGTGCGGTTTGGGTTCAACGTCGGATGTTCCCGTGCGCACGGAACCTAGGGCCCGGAAGAACCGGATCTCTAGGACTATATAGAATAGCCCAAATACGGCCAATAGACCGATGACTAGGTATGTGAGCACCGTGATAAACATTTTCCGCGCAAAATTTAGTTCATCGAAAAGATTTTCCGAGCGCCGTCCGGCGGAAAAATACCCGAATTTTTTTGCACATGCCGTTTTTGGGCGAATTTCGCAGGTGCGACACTATATATATATGTGTGACTATATATATAGGTGATAATACGTGCGGTGGCTTGTGCTTGGCTGGGGCAGGAACCGGCCGAAACTTTCTATTTTCTGTTTATTCTTATATATGGCTTTGAATCTATCGAATCCCATCGCGCAGGAGGAATAATGCGTTTTGAACACTTTGGCCTGACCAAGATGCTGGTCGTTCTAGCCACGTTTACCCTAGCTTTGAGCCTTGCTGGCTGTGGAGACGATAGCAGCACTGCCGCCGACGGGAGTTCCGACGATCAGGAGAATTCCGCTATCGACTCTAGCGACACGGACGGTTCTTCCAGTTCCTCCAAAGGGGACGGCTCTAGCGACGAGGACGGTTCCTCCAGTTCTTCCAAGAAAGACGGCTCTAGCGGCAAGGACGGTTCCTCCAGTTCCTCCAAGAAGGACAGCTCTAGCGGCAAGGACGGTTCCTCCAGTTCCTCCAAAAAGAACGGCTCTAGCTACAAGGGACACTTCGACAACGTGAACGTGCCCGATGTCAAGATAGGGGAGTGCAACATCAAGGAAGACGACGGGGTATGGGCCTATGCCTTTACTGAAACTGAAGATGAAGACTCTTTGACGGCCTTCTGTTTCACTTTCTTTGATGGCGAGAATATCAAGGATTCCTTGTATAGAGTCATCAGTGGGCCCGAGGCTGCCAAAGCGTGCAAACAGATGAATGGCAAGCAAAGGGAGGTAGATGAACTCTTTGGCATGACAATAACCTCTACAAGGTGGTGCAAAGACGAAGTCATGTATATAATCGAGGTTATGACTATTGGGGGAATGAATGATGTGTCCCGCAAAGAACTTTTTGAAACGGCCAAGGAAGAGTGCGCAAAATACAACGAGGAAAATGCTAATTCTTCTTCGAGTAGTGATGGCCAGTCTTCGTCCAGCAGCGAGGAAGAAGAGGAGTCTTCGTCCAGCAGCGATGCCGAAGAAGCCGAGTCTTCGTCTAGTAGCGAGGAAGAAGATGAGTCTTCCAGCAGTGCCGGGGAATCGGCAAGCGGTTCTACCTGCGATTTTGAGAAGGATGATGACGTATGGGTAATGGACCTAGTCGGTGTGGGCCGGACGACTCTCACGTGGAGTGGGAATAGCTATACCGCTGTTGCCGAAATGAGTCTGAAATTTGCGGATGAGGCCTCCTGTGAGGCTTCGCTGGAAAATGCCGATCCGGATGCGCACGCCTACTGTGAAGGTAGCGTATATAAATCAAGAGTTGAAAGGGTTGTAGACGATGCGGACCGGGATGAAGTCTACGAGGCTTCGATGGCGGCGTGCGCTTTGTAATTCTTTGTGAACAAAGTGAAAAATTGGGCCCTGCGGGGCCCTTTTTTGTATATTCCCCACAACATGTACAAGGAGGAAGCATGCATATTGGAAATTTCGGCCTAATCAAGGTATTGGTTGTTTCTATCTCGTTCGCTCTGGCAATCTGTTTTGTCGGTTGTGGCGACGACAGTAGCAGCGGGGCTACGAACGGGGATGATTCCAAGGCCGAACTGAATTCCGAGGCTGAAGCCGATACCGCAGATGTATTGGGCGATGCCGATGTTTCTTCCAGCAGCGCGGACGATGCCGACGACGAGGATATCTCCTCCGACAGCGATGATGAAGACGAACAGGAGGATGCCGAAGAAGCCGAGTCCTCCTCCAGCAGCAAGAAAAGCAGCAAATCTTCCAGTAGCAGCAAGAAAAAGGGAAAGTCGTCCAGCAGCAAGGCGAAGTCTTCCGGCGATGATGAATCTGAGGATCCCGAGGATCCTGAAGATCCTGAAGACCCTGGCGTCGAACCCGCGAAGCCGGAATCGTCTCCTAGCAGCGAAGGGGAATACCCTGACCTGAGTGTTCTCAGCAACCCGAACCTGGAACAGGGCTGCGATATCGACAAGGATGCCGATGTGTGGGTCATTCCCTCGCAGTTCATGGAGGCCGAGAAGACTGTGTATATTTGGAAGGGAGACATGTATTCCGTTTCCTCGGTTGTTGAGTTGCCTCTGGGGTCGCCAATGTTCTGTGAAATGGCCCTCGGCAAGGCAGATTCGACCCTGTCTAGCGAAGAAGCGGGCGAGAATCTCGATATCCAGAAAACCTGCGACGAAAATGGCGTGTTGCGCACCTGGTCATCGAACCCGTTCCAGAAGGGCGACAGGGACGCCGTTTTCGTAAACGCTACAATCCTCTGCAAAGACGACCTGTTGGATTGAAAATGAGTCCTATATTGACTTTATTCCCCCATTTTACTACATTTGGGGCACTTTGAGAATCGATATCGCACAAGAACTTAAGGAATCCGAAGACCGCCGGGTGGTCTGGTCCCATGCCGATGCCCCCGAAATCTTCGACGAACTGCACCTCAAAGGCGATCTGGTAGCCGAGGTGCTGGTTAGCCCCGAAGGCCCTAATAAGTGGCTTGTGTCCGGTACGCTCTCCGGAGTGCAAACTCTGACCTGCTCCCGTACGCTCGAGCTGTTCGACCGTCCCTTCGAAACTGAAATCGTCGTGGAAGTCGAGAGGCTAGGGGTGGCAAAACAGGAACTCGATGAAGACGATGCAGATGTCTTCGCTTACAGAATTCCCCAGGGACAGTACTTCGTGGACGTTTCCGAGTGCGTTCGACAGCTGGTTATACTGCAAGAACCGGCCGCACCCGTGAAAAATCCTGACGAAGATTTTATCTTTGTATCAAACAAACCGACCAGTGACGGTTCCGCAGAGTCCGAGGACGCTGTAGACCCCCGCTGGGAAAAACTCAAAGCTTTAAAAAGCAAAATGGAAAATAGGAGTTAAAAATGGCAGTACCTAAAAGAAAAACCTCGACCGCCCGTCGTGACAAGCGCCGCACCCACTGGAAGATGGAAGTGCCCGCCATGGCCACTTGCGAACATTGCGGTTCCGTGAAGCGCCCGCACCGCGTGTGCCCGGTTTGCGGTTACTACAATGGTGTTGAAGTTGTCGACATGAAGGGTGCTGAAGCCTAGTCGCTTTTAAGGAGTTGTTCATGGTTAAAGTTGCCTTGGATGCATTGGGCGGCGATTTCGCCCCCGACGTAGTGTTAGAAGGTGCTGTAAACGCCGTCAAGAAGAATGCTGATTTGCATGTAGTCTTGTGCGGACCGGAGGCCGAGGTCAAGGCTGGGCTCGAAAAGCTCGGCTACGCTGGCAACGGTATTTCGGTCGTTGACGCACCGGATCCGGTCGCCATGGACGAACACCCCGTACAGGTCCTCAAGAAGAAACCCCACTCCGGCCTGGTGACCTGCGTCGCCTTGCAGAAGAAGGGAATGGTGGACGCCTCGGTGAGTGCCGGCAACTCCGGTGCCATGATGGCGTCTTGCCTCATGCTTCTCGGGAAGTCGAGCGAAAAGTTCAGCCGTCCGCCTATCGGTTGCGTGATTCCTACCGCTGACCGTCCGATTATCTTGGTCGATGCCGGTGCGAACGTCGATGAACGAGCTTCTACGCTGGTGGACTTTGCCATTGCGGGTTCCGCCTTCGCCGAGACCTACTTCGGTTACCAGAATCCGAAGGTCGGCCTTTTGAACATGGGCGAAGAAGAACACAAGGGCCCGGCCGTGCTCCAGGAAGCACACCAGTTGTTGAAGTCCGCTCCGGTGAACTTCATCGGCAACATCGAAGGTGAAACCCTTATCGAAGGCGCAGCCGACGTCGTGGTGACTTCGGGCTTTACAGGCAATGTTGTTCTGAAAATGCTTGAAGGCTTCTACGAACTGCACAAGAAGATGTTCGGCTTTATCGACACTCCGAATGGCCGCCGCTTCGACGAAATGTGGGACTACCGCATGACGGGTGGCGCCTTGCTCCTCGGCCTCAACGGCACGGGCATCATCGCCCACGGCCGCTCCGACGCTCTCGCTATCGAGAAGGCTGTGGAAGTCGCCGCGAAGTACGCCGCGAAGGGCGTGTCCAAGAACGTGAATGAACGCTTGGCCGCCATCAAGGACGAACCCGCCGAAGCGAAGTAACGGCCCCCAGCTTACAACAAGCTTTAATGGCAGAACCCTAAGAGATTAGGGTTCTGTTCTTTTTTTGTACAAAATATCACGCTAATTTGATTCACGGTGCGATGGGACGCTTTTTTTATTATTTTCATGATAGCCACAAGGGGTGGTTGCTTGAGTTCAAGCTATATTTGAATGTGGATGGGATTGCGTGTGGAGGAAAGAAATGAAATCTACACTGTTTGGAATTGTTGCCTTGGGGACCGCTTTGTCGGTCTCTGCAGCCGAAACCCCGTACGACCTGCTCCGTCCGGTCTACCCGATGGCCTGGGACACCTCGAGTGTCGCGGACGGCGGAACGGTCTTTGATTTTGGCAATTTTAACGTAAATGAAAAGGATACGGTGGTCGGTACTCCGGCACCCGGTTCAAAGCCCGAAGATTTCAAGGCAAATGCATACATTGCGGACACCTTGAACTCGGCTTTCATTGATGCCTTGAACTTGAAGGCTAGCGATATCCGCGTGAACCAGGCCGGTTATCTGACGACTGATTCTGAAAAACAGTTCTACTATATTTCGGCTGGCTGCGAAACGGCAACCTATTCCGTTGTCGACTTGGATGGGAACGAACTGGCTAAGGACGGCAAGTTCACGGCTACCGGAGATTCTGCCGGCTCTAGCAGGGAGTTGAAGGCTTACGCCAATGATGCTACTGTTACTCGTTATACGGTGGAAAAATCTACTCCTAAAACTAAGGTTTGTGCAGGCAAACTTGCTGATATGGCTTCGCTCCCTACGGACAAGCGTCTCCGTATCAAGGTGGGCAAGGAATATTCCTCGACCTTTATCGTGAGTGACAGAATCTATTCGATGGTGCGCGATGCGAACCTCAAGTTCTTTGGCGTGCAGCGCAGCGGTGATTCGGAATCCTGGTTCCACAAGGCAAGCCATGTGCATGACACCATTCCAGGTGGTTGGTACGATTGCGGCGACCACCTGAAGATGGCACCGACCATGGGCTATGCCCTCTTGATGCTCTCGTTGCTTTCGACGACGAATCCGGAACGTGACGAAGACCATTACGCCTTCAATCACAACGAAACCGTAAATACCGATGGTATCCCGGACATGTTGCGCGAAGCGCGTCATGGCGCCGAATTCTTCTTGCGTTCCTATGAATACGCCAAGGGCGATATCAAGGATATGATTGTAAACATCGGTGATAGTAAAGATCATAATTATTGGAATCGTGCGGACAATATGGAATCTATGACCCCGGTGCCCGAAAGGCCGGTTTTGCACGGCATTGGCCCCGGCATGTCGGCCCAGGTTGCGGCTGGCCTTGCCTTGCTGAGCGTGCGCTATGCCGCGTATGACTCGACTTTTGCAGATAGTTGCCTTAAGGTTGCCGAGAAGTTGTACGGCTATGCCAAGGAGCACTTCGGTGAAGAGGACGTTTGCGTCGATGGTCTATATCCTTGCTCCAGTCAGTTGAAATATATTGATGCCCTTGCGATGGCTGCTATCGCCCTCCATTATGCGACCTACGGAAAGACGAAGAAGATGGATTACTTTAACGATGCCGCCATGGATAAGACTATTAACGATAATGAAAATGCCAAGTACAAGCCTCAGTATTTCCCCGCGGGTTGGCTTGGCAACAAAAGTGGCTTTACTCCCGGAGGCTGGCCTTCGGATTATGACAATCGTTATGCGATAACTCTATATGCCTTCTACAAGTTGCTTTTGGCCGATAAGGCGACAGCGGCGAAATATGGCATTTCTGATTCCCTCCGCTTGGATTATACAGAGAGGGTGGTTCATACGTTGGCTAAGGGTGCTGCCGAAGGCGTTGGGGGGGGTAATGGAAAGAATTCAATAGCTCTTCCCGATTATAAATTGAGCTATCCGACTCCATGGTATGTCTTGACAACCGCTGAATGGGGTTCGAACTATTATGATTCAGGCAATATCATCAATATGCTTGTCTATGCAGAAATTGCAAAAGACATTGAAGACAAGAAAACTATCAATAAGTCGGTTGCATGGAAACATGCCGAAGTTCGCCAGCTTGCGATAAACAAGGTGAACTATATTCTGGGCGTGAATCCGTGGGATATTTGCTTTATGGAGGGCGTAGGCGACAAGAACGAATCGCATGTGCATCACCGCACGGCCAACCCGGAACTCTGGAATGGGTTTGACAGGGATGCGATGGTGGCTCTTCCTGTGACTTATAGCTACAGGATGCCCGTCGGCGCTCTCATGGGAGGTTCGATAACTGAAGCCTTGCTGTCGGATGCAGCAATATATACATCGACAGAAACTTGCATATCTGGCAACACCTCGTTCCTTGCGGTGAACGTGCTTCTTGCTGCCGATCACCCGGTTGTTCCGCCCAAGGATTCCACCAAGAAGGACACGACGAAGACCGATACGACTAAGGCGGATACGGCAAAGGTCGATTCCTCGAAGAAGGACAACATTCCGAGTGTTTCGCCGGCCGGAGCATCCCACTTCGAAATTGCTAACCACGGGAATGTCCTCGACGTGAACTACGTGCTCCCGACGTCCCGCAATGTCAGGGTCTCGCTCGTCTCGGTCAAGGGCAAGACCATGAAGCTGTATACCCCTGGGCAACAGAGTGCCGGCCGCCATGCGTTGCAGTGGAACATGGAACAGGTCCCTGCGGGCGTATATCTGGTGGAATACCGCGCAGGGAGCGCACGGGAAATCAGGACCGTCCGAATCGGTCTCTAAAGTTGAAAACATACGGGGCTTAGGTCTCCTTGACCATAAGCCCGGAATAGAAGCCCGCGGGTCACCTCGCGGGTGTTTTTTACAAATTTGTCGCCTTTGTTTGTAAATTTGAGCAACGTTGTCGTGTAAAATAAAGAAAACATAATGCAAATGCAATACAATTCGCTGACAGTGTTGTAAACTTTTTATAAGTTTGGCGTAATGTTTTTGAAAACCTTGTTAAAAATTCAAAAAAAGAAGGCTTAACATGAAAAATAAGTTTCATGTGTTTTTCCTGTTTCTTTTGCTCGCGTTTTTAACCTCATCGGCGTGGGCTGACAATTACACGGTTTCGAGCGATGGGGATAGAGTCTTAATTCCCTGTTCGGGGACTAACAAAATAACTGTGGCATCTAGCGTGAGCAATTTTATTGTCTATGATGATGGTGGGCCCGATTATGGCTACAGCAATAATTGCAGAGGCACCGTGGTCCTCTCGGCTCCATCTAACCATTCATTTGTGATTTCTGGCGCTGTGACCGTAGCGGATGGTAATGACACCCTACGTATTTACAATAGCGATATTTCATCGCATTCTTGGACGGAACCCCCTCTTATGCTGGCACGAAACAGTTCCTCTGAGTTTACTTCTTTATACGGGTCCTCTTCGTATATGAGCGTAACTTTCCGTTCGAATGGGAGTGGCAGTGCTTCGGGTTTTTCTGTTCGCGTAAATGTCGTTGAAACTTATAAAGTGATTCTCAGTTATCCGGTAACTGCAGGGTCTGTGTCTGCATGGATCCCTTGGCGAAAAGGACAAGCGTATACCGCTAGTGAAATTTCTTATGCATTCGATTTTGCTGCTGGATCCAGGGTCCCCTTGAAAATTACCGAGAATGATGGGTTTGTGCTGTCTGCCCTTGATTTGCATATAATAGGAAAATCCGATTTGTTGCCAACTTATTCGTACAATGATACGCTGTCTTTTATTATGCCTTCAGACATGCTTTCAGTAAATCCCACTTTTTCTACTATTAGCAGTCTTTCTTCCATCAACATGTTGTGCAGGAAAAAAACGCTCGATATCCCGGCTAGCGTAAGTTCGTTCAAGATATACGATAATGGGGGCTATTCAAAAAATTATACGAGTTCCTGCGACGCAACTCTCATGCTGAATGCCCCTGAAGGATACAAGATTCGATTGACGGGGTCTGTGGCAACGGAACCGAAGTCGAGCGGGAACGGGACTGTTTATGATTATTTGTCCATTTACGATGGAAACACAATTAATTCGACTCTACTGGATAAGATTTATAGTACGAGCAGTGATTCGGTAGTTGGTATTGGTACAAAAACGAGTACAGGACGAAGCTTGACTCTGTATTTCCATTCAGATGTAAGCGTTGAAAAAGGTGGTCTTGACTTGAAAGCGGAAATTGTTCCGCAGTACTATACCGTGTCGGTTGCCTCGGTCTCTAATGGATCGATGTCCCCTGTATCGCAATCCGTTTTGGCTGGCTCTACCGTGTCGTTGACCGCATCGCCTAATAGTGGCTACGAGTTAATTGATTTGAAAGTGGTTTCTGCATCGGGGAACAATGTTCCTTTTGCGATTTCGGGGAACAAGGCGACCTTTACGATGCCGGGCCAAGATGTGAGAGTGACTCCGACTTTCAGCAAGTATTCTGTTACAGTTGATGCTTCTGCCCCGAGTGGATGCTTAACCCCGAATAAGCAATATGCTTTGTCTGGAAGTACTGTGACTTTGACGAGTTCTTGTAATGGATTTGTTTTGACTGCTGCGACCATTAAAACTGCATCTGGTTCCACGAGCTCTGCGACAGTTTCGGGCAACAAGGTGTCTTTCACAATGCCAAAGAGCAATGTAACTGTGATTCCGACCTATGTGACCGATACGTATCGTGTTGAAAAAATAGATGTTACGGGAGGACGTCTTTCGGGAAGTGATTCCGCGAAATATGGCTCCAGGGTGCCTTTGACGGTAACGCTTGATAACGGATACCTTTTGAACGAAGTCAAGGCGACTGCGAAAGGTTCGTCTTTGGCTGTTTCCGGAGGACGTTGGTATAATGCTGATTCTAGCAAAAAGGCTTCATTTGTTATGCCATTGTCTGACGTGACGGCTACATTGAGTGTTACAAACAAGTTGACTGCTGAGGATGGCGGCTTGTTTATCAATATGCCAAAAACAGGAACGATTAATGCGACCATTCCGGCTGAAGTAAAATCGTTCAAGATTTATGATGATGGCGGCAAGGATGGCGACTACAGTAACAATGGCAATGGAACACTTGTATTGAATGCTCCTTCTGGGTATGTCTTTGAACTGACTGGGACTATAAAGACATATGCAACAAGTCAAAGTCATACGGAATGTTCGAGTTGGGGATCGTCAGATGGATTTAGTGTATGCAATGCATATTCCACGACAACTACCTATTCTTGCGATACGACAGATAATTTGAGTGTCTATAATGGTTCGAGTACCTCGGCGACGGCTATGTTTACCAGAAAGTATGGTTGTACTTCTTCTGGTGGACCTTCATGGACTTCCTTGGGAAAAGTCGTGAGCAGCAGTAATAAAATGACTATCAACTTCAAGTCTGGATCTAGCGGAACAAATGGCGGCCTTGCTTTGACGGTTACCATGCGGAAACTGGCCTCGGGATTGGAAGACGACGGTAACGGTGGCAAATATGTGAACATACTTGCCCAACAGTCGATTACTATTCCAAGTGATGTGAAGACGTTCAAGATTTATGATGATGGCGGTAAGGATGGCGATTACAGTGAAAACGGCAATGGAACGCTTGTGTTGAATGCCCCTTCTGGCTATGTCCTTGAACTGACAGGGAAAATAAAGACCTATTCAACAAGTCAAACTCATTCGGAATGTTCGAGTTGGGGATCGTCAGATGGATTTAGTGTATGCTATGCATATTCCTCGACCACTACCTATTATTGCGATACGACAGATAATTTGAGCGTCTATAATGGTTCGAGTACCTCGGCGACGGCTTTGCTTGCCGGAAAATATGGCTGTACTTCTTCTGATGGAGTTTCTTGGGTTTCCATAGATAAGATTACGAGTACTAGCAATAAGATGACGCTCAACTTTAAGTCTAATGGAGTTGGGACTAATGCGGGCCTTGATTTGACGGTTACTATGCGTAAACTCGCGATGGATTTGGAAACAGATGGTAACGGCGTCAAATATGTGAACATGCTTATGGTGAAAGGGGCGTCTCTATCTATCCCCAAGGGGGTAGATTCCGTCAAGATATATGATGATGGGGGCGCGAATGGCTACTATAGTCGCAATGACAATAGTGCGCTTGAGTTGACGGTTCCTTCTGGACATGTCATCGAGTTGACTGGGAAAATAAAAACATATTCAACAAGTCAAAGTCATACGGAATGTTCGAATTGGGGGTCGTCAGATGGATTTAGTGTATGCTATGCATATTCCACGACAACTACCTATTATTGCGATAAGGGCGATACGTTGAACGTTTATGATGGTTCGAGTACCTCAACTACAGTTTTGTTGAACGGGAAATATGGCTGTACTTCTTCTGGTGGACCTTCATGGATTTCCATAGATAAGGTTACGAGCACTGGCAATAAGATGACGCTCAACTTTAAGTCAAATGCTGATGGGGTTTTGGATGGCCTTAATTTGACAGCGAAGGTTGTTCCGGTTGATTATGCTGTCCAAGTGAAAGACGCTACAAATGGTAAAATGCAGGCCTCTAAAACTACAGGGGCTCATATCGATGACGTCATTTTGCTTGAGGCGAAGCCTGAAGGCGCTTATAAGCTGAAGGATGTCTCTGCCACGGATGCGCTTGGTAATGTCGTTAAAGTCTCTCAGTATTCATTTAGCGCTGCGGAGTTTACGATGCCTGCAAGTAATGTGATGGTGACTCCGACCTTTACAAATAACCTTACTGCAGCCGGTGGCCTTCATCTCGATATGCGGAAGAACAAGAGCTTTAACGCAGATGTTCCTGGCGAAATCAAATCGTTCAAAATCTATGATAACGGCGGTAAGGACGGTCTTTATGCGGCGAGTAGTAATGACACTTTAACTCTTACGGCTCCCGAAGGATACCGGATGATATTGACGGGTTCTGTGATTATGGAAAGAAATTGGGAATACCTATATGTCTATGATGGTAATAATACCAAGGCGACGAACGTGCTTGAGATGACAGGTTCTGCAAATAGTAGTGACACGACTTCTTCTACTGACATTACCCCTATTACGAGCTCAGGCCGGTATATGACGTTGCGCTTTCATTCGGATGGCTCTCAACAATATGCGGGGCTCAACTTGACGGTGACGCTTCAACGAGTGTACAAAATTGTTGTAAATCCTGCTTCGGATGGAGAACTTTTCGGCAAGGATGTTGATACGCTCGGGGCCGTAATCAATCTGACGGCATCCGGAACGGGTTACAATCACTTGAGCGGTGTAAGCGTTCTTGATAAGAATGGAAAGATAGTCAAGTCGTCCATCTATTCGTTCGACCAGGTGAAGTTTACCTTGCCTGCAAGCGATGTGGCCGTAACCCCGACATTCACGAGTAAACTTACTGCAGAGGGAGGCCTCCATCTCGATATGTTAAAGAACGGTAATGAAACCGTTTATATTCCTGCAGGGGTCAAGTCTTTTAGACTGTATGACAATGGTGGTAAAGACAGCGTCTATGAGAGTTATAGCAGCGACACTCTGACGCTTGTTGCGCCTACAGGATATCGATTGAAGGTGACCGATTCAATTGCCCTTGAAACAGGATACGATTCGCTCTATATCTTTGATGGTCCAAATACTAGTGCAAAGAAATTGTTCGCTCGAAGCAGTGAAACTTCTGGCGTGGCATTCGATGTTGGCACCATAACAAGTTCCGGCCCTACTTTGACGTTCTACTTTAAGTCGGATAGGTCTGTTCAAAAAGATGGCTTTGCCTTGAAGGTTTCTGTCGAAATTGAGAACTATGTTATCACGGTTAAAGATGCTCCGAATGGTCGGGTGCTTTGTGATTCGGCCACTGCGTCTGCGAAATCCTTTATCCCCCTGTCCTGGGAGGCTACAACGGGGTATTTGCTCAAGGATGTCCTAGTTCTTGATGCTGCGAATAGCAAGGTTCCTGTCAATGGCGGTTGGTATACGGGAACTATGGCGGATTTCAGCATGCCCGCAAGCAATGTGACTATCACCCCGACCTTTACGAATGACCTTTCTGCGGATGAACTTTATATTGACATGGCTATGCGTAGCACGGTCACGGCTACAATTCCGAAAGAAGTCAGGTCGTTCAGGATTTATGACAATGGCGGCGCGGACGGTGATTATTTGGAAAAGAGCGTCGATACGTTGATGCTTGTGGCACCTGAGGGAACTAATATTGGTCTGTCCGGCAATATGGTCTTGAATCCGGAAGATTCGCTGTTTGTTTTTGGCGGTATGTATGGCCGTATGAAAACATTGTTTGTTGGATCCGGCGAAGGTCGCGTTGGCAACCTGAAAGCAGCCGGCAATTATATGATGATTGTCTTTAGGAGTAACAGTCGTAACCCCAATAGGGGTTTCGAGTTGGTCGCGAGTGTGATTAAGCCCGTTCATCTCTTGACCATCGCCGATATCCCGCAGCAGTCCTACACGGGTGATTCGGTCAAGCCTGCGCTTACAATTACGGACGGTTCCGCCCAGCTTGTGGAGAATAGGGACTACAGGCTTCGCTACATGAACAATGTCAACTCGGGTACGGCGACTGTTGGCATCATTGGCAGGGGTAACTACCTCGGCGATACGGCTGTGATGTTTACCATCGGCCCGAAGGTGACCCAGTTCGCGGCGATCAAGCTTCTCGAAGACGAGAGGGGCATGGGTGTCGCTGTCGATGGTAACTATAATGGTGACGATGCCATCATGATTACGGACAGCATCGAGGTCGACTACGTGGATTACAGCCGTAAGTTCTCGACGTCGGGCTTCTCGACAATCGTGCTCCCGTTCGACGTGAACACCTCCAACGTCAATGGCCTTAAGAAGGTGGCTGCGTTCAGCGAAATCAAGACGAATGACGCTGGCCGCCTTGTCGCGGTGATGTCGCTTGTCTGGAAGGATTCTGTGGGCGTCCCCGATACGACCCTCAAGGCAAATACTCCCTACATGGTTCTGATGAACGGCACGAACTTTGCCGTGGACGGCGGTGTCACTCTCGTTCCGACCGTGGAACCTGTCGTCAGGTCCGGTGACTGGGAATTCAGGGGTACGCTCGCGAAGAGAGTCTGGGCGGCCGGCGATTCAGACCTGGGTCACGTTTACGGCTTCTCCGCCGAGGAACGCCCGGAGCAGAACATCAAGATAGGCCAGTTCGTGAAGGCTGCCGCCGGAGCGTGGATTCGCCCGGGTCGTGCCTACCTGATCAATGTCCCCGAGACGCAGGGAAACCATGTCGGTGCGGGTAGGCCCGCCATTGCGGCGCTCCCGTCCGTGGTTTTGCCCGAGGATATGGACGTGGTCATCGAGGACAAGGAAGATGGTTCCACGACGTTTGTCGGGCGCTTCAATGCCCGCACGGGCGAGTTCATCAACATGAAGGCGCGCACGTACGACCTGAAGGGTCGCAATGTGAACGGCTCCAGGACCAAGGGAATGTTTATAAGGAAGTAGAGTATGTTTAAAGATGAAGCTATGAAAAGTGATATCTGCAAGAAGGCGTATGTCGCACCCCAGATGACCGTTGTTGAATGCCGTGGGCCGAATTTGCTTTCGGGTAGCGATGTGTTTGGTCTTGATGACGATAAAACTCCGGATTGCGATTGTGAATTCCAGTAATTCGCGTTAATCATTCCCGTGCAAAGATTTAAAGCCCCGCGTAAAAACGGGGCTTTAATCGTTCCTTTGTTACAAAATGGCGTTATTTATCTGTCTTTCGTAAGAATGGGTGTGGTTTCCTGGGCTTTTACTCCCATGGGAGTTTGTAATTTTTTAATTTGGTATCGCAAAAATAAAATTGCGGCCTAGCCGCAGAGGTTTACGATGTCTAAGACGATTTTGCTTTTCCCGGGCCAGGGTGCCCAGTATGTGGGGATGGGCCAGACGCTCGCTTCCACGTTTGAACCGGCCAAGAAGATTATGCAGCAGGCCGACGAGATCCTCGGCTTCTCGCTCTCGAAGCTCATGGCCGAAGGTCCGGAAGACGTGCTCAAGAGCACCGACAACACCCAGCCGGCCCTCTTCACCGTGTCTGCCATGGTGATGGAGCTCCTCAAGTCCGAAGGTTTCGCGTTCGACTACGTGGCCGGGCATTCCCTCGGTGAATATTCCGCCATCTACGCCGCCGGCGGTTTCAGCTTCGAAGATGGCCTCCGCCTGGTGCGTACCCGCGGCGAACTCATGGCCAGCGCCGGTTCCAAGAACCCGGGTGCGATGGCCGCCATCATGGGTCAGGACGAAGCCAAGATTCTTGAACTTTGCGAAGCTGTGAAGGATGTGGGCACCGTGGTGCCTGCGAACATCAACTGCCCGGGCCAGATTGTGGTGTCCGGTGCGGTCGCCGGCGTGAACAAGCTCGTGGAAAACTGCGGTGCTGCCGGTATCAAGGCCATCCCGCTCGCTGTCTCCGGTGCCTTCCACAGCCCGCTGATGCAGTTCGCCCAGGCTGGCCTCGCTGAAGCCATCGCCAAGACGACCTTCAAGGATGTTGAAAAGCCGGTCATCGCGAACGTGATTGCCGAACCGGTCACGAAGGGTAGCGAAATTGCCGACCTGCTGGTGCGCCAACTGGTGTCTCCGGTCCGCTGGAACGACTGCATGAACAAGGCCATGTCCCTGGGTGTCACGCAGGGCGTGGAAGTCGGCTCCGGCAAGGTGCTCATGGGCCTGATGCGCAAGATCAGCCGCGACGTGAAGGTCACGCCGGTGGAAACCATCGAGGCTTTCCAGGCTTTATAGACGAGAGAACGCCGCTACGCGGCTACAGACGAAAGACGAAAGAATATATATGATGCTTCGCACAGAACTAATTAAAATATCTCTCGTCTCTCGTCTGAAAACTATTAACAACCAACCACAGGAACTACTATGGGAAAACTTACAGGTAAAAAAGCCATTGTCACGGGGGCTTCCCGTGGTATCGGTCTCGCCATCGCTACAAAGCTTGCTAGCGAAGGCGCGGATGTCGCCATCCTTTCCACTTCGGTCAAGGAAGAACTGGCGGCCAAACTTTCCGCCGAACTTGGGGTGCAGGTCAAGAGCTACGCATGCAACGTGGCCGACTCCGAGACTGTGCAGAACGTGTTCAAGCAGATTATTGCCGACATGGGCACGGTCGACATCCTGGTCAACAACGCCGGCATTACCCGCGATGGCCTCCTGATGCGCATGAAGGACGAGGAGTTCGATGCGGTCATTGCGACCAACCTGCGTTCCGTGTTCCTGTGCACCCGTGCAGTCGCCCGCACCATGATGGGCAAGCGCACCGGCCACATTATCAATATTTCGAGCATTAACGCCCTGCGTGGCCAGGCCGGACAGGCCAACTACGCCGCTGCCAAGGCTGGCATCATCGGTATGACCCGCTCCAACGCAAGGGAATTCGCTTCCCGTGGCATTACGGTCAACGCCATCGCCCCCGGTTTCATCGGGACCGACATGACCGCCGCCATGGACGACGCCACCAAGGAAAAATATGCAGCCCAAATCCCCCTCGGACGTATCGGAAAACCCGAAGATGTGGCCAATGCGGTCGCATTTTTGGCCTCGGATGACGCTTGCTACATCACCGGCCAGATTCTAGGTGTGGATGGGGGGTTGAACGCCTAGGCGTTTTTTATTAAATTTAACCTCAAACAATCCAAACGGAGTTAACAATGACACAAGAAGAAATTTTCAAGAAGATTACCGACGTCATCGTCGCCAAGCTCGAAGTCAAGGCCGAAGACGTGAAGATGGAATCCGAATTCGGCAATGACCTGGGTGCGGACTCTCTCGATCGCGTTGAACTGGTTATGGCTCTCGAAGACGAATTCGAAGTCGAAATCCTCGATTCCGATGCCGAAAAGTTCCAGAAGGTTGCCGACGTGGTCGCCTTCATCGAATCCAAGAAGGCTTAATTCGGTTCTCATCGGAAAAGCAAC
The DNA here is from genome assembly GCA_017412605.1 of Fibrobacter sp. Lineage (GTDB taxonomy): Bacteria > Fibrobacterota > Fibrobacteria > Fibrobacterales > Fibrobacteraceae > Fibrobacter. Next base: position 264,480 of record JAFPWY010000011.1, read on the forward strand.
TGGACAGGGCGGCCCGAACGAGGCTGCCCTTTCTTGTTGATTAGAGATTAGAGACTAGGATCTAGAGGCTGACTCTTAAATCCAAATCTCTAACCCCTAATCCCTATTTTTCCCCTAGATCCTAGCCTCTAGCCCCTAACCCCTATTAAATATGGAAAAGAATACTCTACTCCACAAAGTGCTAAAACTCTGGTTTCGCCAGAAGTCCGGTGACGGGCTTGAGGCAAAGCTCGGGTATAGGTTCCGCGATCCGGAACTGCTGGCCCATGCCCTGGTGCATCGGTCTTTCCTGTCCGGCAAGGACCTCCCGTACACGAACAACAACGAGCGCCTGGAGTTCCTGGGCGATTCCGTGCTCAACATGCTGACCACGGAGTTCCTGTACAAGACGTACCCCGACGATTCCGAAGGCAACCTTTCCAAGCGCAAGAGCGCCGTGGTTTCCGGCCATGCCTGCGCCCAGTCTTCCAAGGAATGGAACCTGGGTGACTACATCAAGATTGGCAAGTCCGAGGCCAAGATGGGCGGTCGGGGCAAGGAAACAATCCTCGCCGACGCCTACGAGGCGGTGCTCGGGGCTGTGTACCTGGACGGCGGGCTCGAAGAGGTCCGCGCCATCCTCAACCGTTTCCATTTCCCGCGGGTACAAGAAATCATCGTGGGCGAGGACTTCGTGAACTACAAGAGCGAACTGCTGGAACTTACGCAGGGCTCCAAGCTGCACATGTCCCCGGAGTATGCGATTGTGGCCGAAGACGGTCCGGAACACCAGAAGTCGTTCACCGCCGAGGTCTCCGTGAACGGGAAGGTCTACGGCCGGGGGACCGGCCCGAACAAGAAGAAGGCCGAACAGGAAGCCGCGCGTGTCTCGCTGGAAATTCTCAGGGCCGAGATGGCAGCGGCTGAACCCGAAGCGTCCGAGAATGCGGGCTCCAAGGCCAAGAAGCAGAAGCAGCGCCACGTGGGCTTGCCGTAATAGACGAGAGACGAAAGACGAGAGACGAAAGACGAGAGAGAAGGCGTGATTGGTCGCAGGAATTGTCATTGCGAGGTGCGAACAGCCCCGAAGCAATCTCCGCTAGTCATCTGAAGGGTATGTGGCCCGAGCCTCGAAACTTAATCAAACGAGAGACGATAGTATGAAGACGAGAATTTATGGTATAGCACTTGCATCCCTGATGGTGTCGGCGATGGCCCTCACCGCCTGCAACGAGCAGGGGGCCTCGGGTTCCAAGTCTGCGAAGTCTGCCGAGCTGAACTGCCCGGAACTGCCGCTTGATTCCACCGCCACGGGCGAGTTCGACCCGATTGCCTCGAAGGATGCCCGCCCCTGCGGGACGATTACCCTTTGGGGCTCCGCGATGCCGAAGTCGTTTAACATGTGGGAAGACTACAACAGTTTCTCCGCCGAGCTCATGGGCATGATGTTCGAGCCGCTCGTGAGTCTGCACTCCACCGAGGACCGCGAAGTCGGTATCCTCGCTGACAGCTGGAGCGTCAGTGAAGATGGCAAGACGTTCACCTTCCACGTGGATGCGCGGGCTCGGTGGAGCGACGGCAAGCCCGTCACCGCCGAAGACGTGCAGTTCTACTACGACGTCATCATGGACGAGAAGAACCTCACGCCGATTTTCAAGGTCGGGCTTAGCCGTTTCGACCGCCCCGAGGTGGTCGACAGCCTCACGGTGAAGATGACTGCGAAGGAATCGCACTGGGGCAACTTCTGGGAAGCCGCGGGCATGCTTGCGTTCCCCAAGCACGTGTGGGCCGGCAAGGACTTCAACCAGATTCGCTACGAGTTCCCGGTGGTATCGGGCCCCTACAAGATCAAGACTTTCCGCGAAGACCGCTACGTGGAACTGCAGCGCCGAGCTGACTGGTGGGGTTTCCACAAGAACTGGAACCGCGGCAAGTACAACTTCGAGAAAATCCGCTACCGCTTTATGAACGACCAGACGAAGGCCCTTGAAGCCTTCAAGAAGCAGGACTTCAACGCCTACGCCATCTACACCAGCAGCATCTGGATGAAGCAGACTGACTTCGACGCCGTCAAGAAGGGCTGGGCCGTAAAGCAGCGTATCTTTAACAAGGAGCCCATCGGCTTCCAGGGCATGGCCATCAACCTGCGCAAGCCGCAGTTCCAGGACGTTCGCGTCCGCCGCGCCTTGAGCATGCTTTTGAACCGCGAGGCCATGAACGAAAAGTACATGTTCGGCCAGTACTTCTTGCTGAACAGCTACTACCCCGACCTGTGGGAAGGCAACCAGAACCCGACCGCTCCGCTCTACAAGTTCAACCCGGACAGCGCCCGCGCCCTCTTTGCCGAAGCGGGCTACAAGGTGAACGCCCAGGGCGTGCTCGAGAAAGACGGCAAGGCCTTCGCCATCAACTTCATCACGAGCCAGGAAGACCTGCGCCACCTCACGCTGTTCCAGGAAGACCTGAAGAAGGTCGGCGTGGTGGCGACCATCGAGCAGATGAGCCAGAGCACGCTTCGCAAACGCCTGGACGACGCCGACTTCGATTTGTACTGGGTGAACTGGGGCGCAGGCCGCCTCCGCGATCCGGAAGCGAGCTGGTATTCCTCCACCGCACTCCAGAAGGGTACGAACAACCTAGCCGGTGTGCAGGACAAGGTCGTGGACAGCCTCATCAACTTGCAGAAGACGGAATTCGACCTCGCGAAGCGTAACGAAATCCTGAAGGCTTTGGATAACCGCCTTGCCGAAATCGTGCCGTACGTGCTCATGTGGCAGTGCGATCACCACCGCATTCTCTACTGGAACCGCTACGGCATGCCCGAGAAGGTGCTGGACCATTTCAACCGCGAAGACGCCATCCCCGTTTACTGGTGGCTTGACCCCGAGAAGTCCAAGAAACTCGACGCCGCGATGAAATCCGGCGAAAGCCTGCCGATCCCCGAATACGATGTGAAATAGGCGCGAGGTCGCTCGCAAGCTCGCTTTGAGGCACGAGGTCGGCACTTCGTGCCTTTGAGGTGTGCGGTAAATAGAGGTTAGGGGTTAGGATCTAGGATCTAGGGAAAAATATCACGGCTTCGCCGTCTTATGTTGACGCACGAAGTGCGTGATTCTTTTCACTAGCCTCTATTCTCTAGTCTCTCGAAGCCTCACAGCTCACTGCTCATACCTCACCGCTCGCGCCTCATCCCCCTAGATTCTAGCCTCTAGATCCTAGCCTCTTACCCAAAAAAAGTGTTGTACAAAATTAAACATGTGACGCCTGTCATTTTGTAGTATTTTGGGCAGTTTTTGCACTTGCGCCCTATCACAGTGTAAAGAAAAAGAAACTCTCGTTTGGAATATTTTCCGTTTTTAATAGTATCTTATATGAAGAATCAGAACGAGGTAGGGTGTAAGCGATGAAAGTAAAATCCATTTTGTTATTCATTTGGGGATTCCTGACGGCGGGATCCGTTTTTGCACAAGAGCAGGATGCTGGCTTTGTCAACCTCTATGACGAAGGTAATGGCAACGCCTACATTTCGAGAACTGCCGACTCTTGCGGTACAGCAGCAAAGCCCCCTGTAGGATATTCGTTTTTCCCGTTTGGCTCGGTCCCCGTTTTGACTGGGACGTGTACGGGCGCACATTTGATCGATTCGTCCCACGCCGCTGCAGTCCTGGATTCCCTGTTGAATGCGGATTGGAAACCCGTCTTAAACGATACCCTGAACAAGACGACGGGAAAGATTACCTTTTTGACGGATTTTAATTTTGCGCAGTATAAGGTGGATGGAACGGACACCACCTGTCTTGTCAACCACACTCCACTCACGTTCAAGGCCGAATACGGCGAAATCGACGGGAACCACCATCTCATCGAAAATGTTTGCTATTTCAAGGACATCGACTATTCGGTAGAGAGCCTTTCCGATACGGTCGGCCTTTTCAAGCGTCTTGATTCGGTCAACGTCCATTACCTGAAGCTTAAAAATTTTCATTTTCGTGTAATGGCCTCCAAGACGCAGTCGGTCCCGACGAAGGATGCGTCGTTCTTCGGCCCTGTGGGCGCCATGGCTGGCGTGATGATCAATTCGCTGATTTATCAGGATACCTTGATTGACGTTACCGTTTCGGCTCCCATGGCGGGGGGATTTGTCGGCTATGCGAAAAACAGTACCATCCAGTGGGTATACAGCGACGATGACCTGAAAGTCTACAACCAAGTGGACTTGAACGGCGCGAATTATTATGCGGCGAGCCGCACTTCCGGTTGGGGGGGCGAATATCACGCCTTCATCGGTGGCCTGGTTGGCTATGCGGTGGATCTCGAAGTGTATGATATCAATGTGATTGCCCGGGTCGAGAACCTGTCTGAAGATACGTCTACTGTCGTAGGCGGACTTGTGGGCATGTATGCGCTTTCCAAGAAGGCGGATACTCAGGAAAATCGGCTTGCTATGAAGATTGACAAGGTGGTTATGCCTCAAAAAACCGAGAAGACCTATACCAAGATCAGTGGCGGTAAGTCGATGGGTGGCCTCGTCGGCGAGGCGGCTATCTACAAGAACGAAGTCAATGAAGCTATGGACCTGTCCATTACGAATGTGGATTTCAATGGTTCCATTTCCAAATCGAAAGGTTCGGACGTGCATGCCGGCGGCTTGGTTGGCCGCAGCGCCGTTGATGGAGGCTCTATCGTAAAGATCGAGAATGCCTTGGTTCAACTCACCATGAAGGACTCTCTCTCGAATGCCGGGTTCTATGAATATTCTGTGGGAGGCCTGATTGGCGAAGAGACTTGCGTGTACACAAGGAATACCGTGACGGCCGAATCGTTTGTCTCTATCAGGAATTCAAGAACCAGTGGTTCCCTTACGGTGGCGAAAAAGGCTGATGCCGAGAATGTGAGCGCCAATGTATTCATGGGCGGTCTGGCTGGCCGTGCTTGTCTTGCACGTAATGCGGACGCTCTGTCGGGGAATTCATCGTCGATGGAGATGAAGGTGGCCGTGAAAGGCCTGCGCGGACATTCTGTCGGAGGTAGCGAGATTGCATCCATCGATTCCTTGATGGTGGGTGGCTTTGTCGGCAAGGCCGTGACGCGGCCCAATACGAGTGGATCCTATACCAATGGGGATTCCGTCCTGACGGTTCGCAATGGGCTGTTTACAGGAACGATTGAAGTAACGGATAGCCTGAATCTAGTCCGCATGGGAGGCATCATTGGCTCGTTTGCCGACAATGCCGGTATGCTGTATGTTGCCTTTGACAATATCCGGGTGAATAATATAGGCGTGATGACCCTCAATCCCAAAGCGGGGGCGGCATTCCCGGTGCAGGGCTCTGCGGCCGTGGGCGGAATTTGCGGCTATTGCATCATGCCGAATAAAGTCGACCATGTCTGGGTTAGAGGTGCTATCAAAGTACAAGGTGATTTTTCCCAGGCGGACTCCCTGTTCGTGGGCGGCGTGTTTGGTGGCTTGCTCAGCAGCAAGGACTTTGTCATGCAGAATGCGTACTACATTGGTTCGATGAGTGTTCCCGGCAGTACGCCTTCGGATAACATCTACGGAGGTTACCTGGCAGGAAAGCTCACGTTGAACGGCACGAAGGTTCTTAGAAAGATTGTTTCCACATACCATAATGGCGATGACGACCTGGACGCCTTCGGCTTGTTCGAGGGGGGCAACGCCCGTTACCTGCCGTCGGCGCAGGGGGATGACTGGAGCCTGATCGAGAACGAGTGCAGCGGCAAGTCCAAGTTGAACGGAAACATGACGTGCTGGGATGTCCGTTACAACGTACGTAACGGCGATGCGGAAAACACAAACGAGAATTTCAATGGTGTAAAGACGGTCGCTTCCATGAAGACGCCCGAGTTTGCCGACTTCTTGAATGCTCCGTTTGCAGTGGAGGGCAAGGCATATTGGGGATACAAGGCTGCCGAGAACGGTGGCTTCCCGTACCTTCTTGAGGTGCCTGCCGTCGTCATTCTGCCGTCATCGTCGTCCGAGGCTGTTTCCAGTTCTTCGGAACCGCAGTCGAGCTCTAGCTCGCAGCTTCCACCTCCGCCAGAGAGTTCCTGCTCGCTGTCTCCTCCTTCGGAAAGTTCCAGTTCGTTCTGGTGGCCCATACCGGCAAGTTCCAGCTCGCTGCTTCCGCCTCCGCCGGAGAGCTCCAGCTCCCTGTTTGTCCCGTCCAGCTCTTCTGAACTCGTGCCGGTCGTCTTTAGCTCTTCCGAGCAGCCGCTGCCCGAATCTTCCTCCTCGTTTGTGCTGCCCATGTCTAGCAGCGAACCGGTGATTGTCGTTATCCCGACTCCCGAGATCGAGTCGCACCGTATAGAATGGGCGGGTTCCATGGCTAGGCTCAAGTTCAATGCCAGCGTGGATTCCTTGGCGGGCAAGGTCTCCGTATCGGTGCGTGTGTGGGCCGGCGGTTCCGTCGTTGTCGATACGCTGCTGCTTGATTCCGTGCCTGGTTCCGTGCGCGGCGCATCCGTGACTTTTGCAGTGTCTTCCGGCGATTCTGTTGCCTACGAGATTGTTCTGCAGGGCGATTCCGTCTCCGCCTTCGCCAATGGGGGTGCCAAGGAAGTTCAGCCTGTCCGGTCGAGCCGCTGGCAGATGGTTTCGCTCGCCGATGTCGACCTCCGCAAGCTCCACCTGGACAAGTACCATGTGCTCTACCGCTGGGATGAGTCACTTTCTGTGGGCGACTACTTGCAGTACCGCGCCTATTCCCGCTCGGACGAGGTTGCCGCGACCGATGGTTACTGGTATGGTTCGTATGATGGCGTTCCCCTGAAGCGCAAGGCTGGCAAGTATGTCGAAGGTGCCGAAATTGTATGGAACGTCGACAGCATCCATAGCGGCTGGAACATGGTGGCTAACCCCTACAGCTGGGTGGTTGACCTGTCCGCGATTAAAGACTCCGGAGTCGATGTGTGGAGCTGGAACGATGAGTCCGGCGAATACGATATCCCGACGGAGCTGAAACCCTACGAAGCAATCTGGCTGAATGCTTCCGGCCCGCAGACGATCAAGTTCCCTGCCAAGCCCAAGTTTGTGAAGGGCGAGACAAAGGCCCTCGCGAAGGCCTCCTCGCTCAAGAGGTCGTCCGACGGCTGGACGGTCCGTGCCATCTTGTCTGACAAAAACGGCAAGAAGGATTCCTGGAACATGTTCGGTACGAGCAGCAAGGTGTCTACGAGCTCCGAGCCGCCTTCCGGAATGGGAGACCACGTGTCGCTGGCGATCGTCGAGTCGGGTCGCGCTCTCGCCAGGTCGTTCCGCCCTGCCGAAGAAGAGATGGAATGGACGCTGAGCCTCTCCGCCTCTAGTGAAAGGACCGCCTATCTCCAGTTGGATGGCATCGACGATGTCAATGCGACGGGCAAAAAGGTGTTCGTGACGGTTGACGGCAAGACGGTCGAGATGAAGGACGGCAAGAAGATTTCCGTGAAGGTGGGATCCCTCAAGAAGACGGCGGTTGTCCGCGTGGCCCCGCATGCCAAGTCCGAGGTGGAATACGCACTCAAGGATGTCCGCACTTTCCGGAACGGCAGTTCGCTCGATGTCCAGTTCGTTGTGAGCAATGGGCTTGCGGGCTCGAATGCGAAGGTCGAACTGGTGGATCTATCCGGAAAGGTGGTGGCCTCGCTTTCGAGGACCTCGTTGGCCGGATTGAACAACGTGAGGTTCCCTGCTCTCGAAAGTGGCCTATACGTCCTCAGAATCCGTTCCGGGAGCCAGATTGCCGTCAAGAAAGTCGTCTTGCGGTAATCTTTACCCCTCCAGAATGATATTTTTGTAAGATTCTTTTAGCAAAATCGTCCGATATTATTTATTTTCATAGTCATGAGGACGTCTGCCGGATTGAAAATCCTTTTGCGCTTGTTCGCCATTTTTATGATGGCGTCCTTTTCCTTTGCAAAACCACACCTCGACAAGCCCCACATTAATATAGAGTACTACATCTCGGACGGGGAGGTTTTCCGCTCGTTCGAGAAGAGCGGTCTGTCCATTTATGCCTATATGCCGGTCGTGAGGGAAGTTGATGTCGACGCTCTCGACGAGATTCCCTTGTTCGGTGTCGTGGATGACAACGGGATAAATGCGATGGACCTAGACAGCGTTTTCGTGCAGACTGCGACGCAAACGTTGTTCTATGACTGCACCAAGCAGAGGGCCGGGTACTTTTTCCAGGACTACGTGCAGAACATAAAAGAAGATGCCACGATCCAGTTGTTTTTCAGTGCGACGCTGGGCAAGGCTGTCCTGAAGAATGTGGTTGTATCCAACGAGGGCCCGGTGCCGATTGTGCTCAAGACGCAGACGGGCGAGAATGAACTTCTGCAAGGCGAGTCCGATGCGGTTGCCTTTGTGACTAAATTGCGGGTGACTCCGAAGGTCCATCCCGGAGAAAGGCTGGACAGCCTTTATATGTTCTTCTCTGTCGAACTTGACGAGGAGGCTTCTGCCAATGCTTCTCCGTCTACCTTGGATGCGCTGGATTCGCTGCGCTTCATGATGCGGGTCCGCTCGGATATGGTCGACTTGGAGCGAGTCCTCAAGAATGCGCTCAAGATTCTGGATGCAGACAGCAGTGTCAATTTCAGTTCCGTCCAGTTCAAGGTGGAGTTCTTTGCCACGACGCACAAGCACCTGCATTCGTTTGTGTTTACCAAGGACTTGGACAGCACCTTCTATGACGAGACTTGGAAGGAAGAAGTGTCCATGGCCGACGGGGGCGGCGATTTCCCCACGGTCTACCGCGCAGATGCCTGTTTTGACGGATGGTCCGTGGAAAACCGCGACATAGAAGGTAGGATGTTCAAGAGCTCCGACTTCGATATGTCGCTGCTGAATTCCGAGGACGAAGTCCTGGTCATGAAACCGAACTGGACGTATGGTCCGGAATGTGCCGGGCTTGACGTGACGCTTGGTTCCGATCACGGTAGCATAGAACTGTTGCAGGTGGTTTCGGGCGATACGGTGTTCCGTAGCCTTCGTGATTCCATCAGGGTCCCGCGCAGCATGAATGGTCTCCCGTTCATTGTGCATGCTCTGCCCGATTCGGCATTTGTCGTGGACGGGATGATTCCTTACACGGTTTTGTCCGATGTCTCGTCCAAGCGGAAGACTCGCAAGAAACACTCTAGTCTCGTTGCGGACAGTGGTTGGGTCCGGATTGGAGGGACGACTCAGTTTGAACCTCATTTTGTTCCTGGCCCCGATCCCGAGCCGCTTATGGTCATCGTTGAATCTGGACTCGAAGTCTCGGGCAATGCGGCGCGTCTGCGTTACAGCACCGGGGAGATGAACATTTTCCGTAAGGTTGGCTTCCGGGTCACGGTCACGGGTCCGGAAGGCTACATTGTGGATTCTCTGCTCGTGGATTCTGCGGAGACGACCATGCTCGAAGGGGAATGGAGGCTTGTGCCGGCGCCTGTGGGCGAATACGTCGTCGAGGCGAAGGTCTTCCATGACCTGGATTCGGCGAGTTACGTGGATACGCTACGTGTTGCGGGCGAGATGGCTATTGATGCAGGCGCCTGGGCGATGGTTTCGCTCTCGGGCGTGGATATGCAGTCCCTCAAGTGGGATGACGACCAGCTGTTCTACCGCTGGGACGAATCTTATGGCGGCGCCGAGTATATGCAGTACCGCAGGCTGAAGCGCGGTGACGAACCTTCGGCAGTCGATGGTTTCTGGTACAACAGTCTCGAAGGCCGTTCGCTTTCGATTGTCGGGGAAAACGCCGGGGAACTCGCGTTCTCCTGGACGCTGGACAGCCTGAACAGTGGCTGGAACCTGGTGGCGAATCCGCACGGCTACTATGTGGACCTGCGAACCGACGCGGCCGGCGATTCCGTGCAGTTCTGGCGCTGGAACCCGAAGACCCGCGAGTATGAGATGCCGACCGTTCTCGGCCCTTACGAGGCCGTGTGGGCGAAGGTCGATCGAACCGTAGTCTGGGAACTGGATGGCGAACCCGTTTTTGACAGCTCGATGTGGGAAGGTTCTGCACTGGCCCGTAGGGCGCTCGCAAAAGAAGGTGCGGGCGACGGGTGGGAATTCCGTGTCGTGCTTAGCGATGGCCGTGGCCATAGGGATTCCTGGAATATCTTGGGAGCGTCGACCCGCGACGTAAGCCGCGAGGAACCGCCTTCCGCCATGGGCGATCATGTGAACCTGTCTGTGCTCGGGGATCGCGGCGGGCGTCTGGCGAAGTCCTTGAGGCGCTTTACGAAGGATGGCGCCTACGAATGGACGCTTGAACTGCAGGCCGGGAGCGAAAGCGACGCCTTTGTGTCTGCCGAAGGGGTCGCGGCCCTGCAGGCGCGCGGCTTGCGAGTGTTCCTCACCATTGACGGGAAGACGACTGAACTCTCGGACGGCGATAGTTTGGGCGTAAGGCTTCTCCCGCGTGCCAGGGAGGCGACCCTCCGTGTGGCCTCCGCTCCGAAAGCAAAAGTCTCTTATACGCTGGACGGCCTGAAGTTCCGCCAGTCGCCCGGCGTTTTACAGGTCGGGTTCGTTGCGGGAAAAGGCCTTGCCGGGAACTCTGCGAAGGTGGAACTCCTGGATTTGCAGGGTAGGGTGGTCTCTTCGGCTGCATTCTCTGCCCGTGACGGGGCGAATAGCGCAGCCCTCCGCGTGACCCGTTCGGGAATCTTTGTCGCCCGGGTAAGTGTCGGTGGCCACCGCCTGGTCTCCGGAGTGGCTGTCCGGTAGCTTTTTTCGCCTTTTTTGCCCAAATTTGCAGGGTGTCCGTAAAAAATCCCGTTCTATCACATATTGTGAATGTGCGTAAATAATAGTATAGCCGAAATGCGCTATTATTGCTAAATTTGCGCCCGTTATGACAAAGGCTAAATTCATCAAATTCATCATTGCGTCGGTGCTCGCCATCGCCGCCCTCTTCTTGCCCTACGAATCCCTCGGATTCGATGCCGCAAGCCCCATGGGAATCCTGAATCCGCTCGAAATTCGCGTCATTGGCGTTTTCGTCATGGCTGCCCTTTTCTGGATTCTGCAACCGTTCCCGATTTGGTCCACCTCGATGCTTGTCATCGTGCTCATGATTGTCACGATGTCGGATTCGGCTCTCGCCCCGTTCCGCGTGGATGGTGTGACGATGATTAGCCACAAGTCCATCATGGCGACCTTTGCAAACCCCATCATCATGCTCTTCCTGGGTGGGTTCTTCCTTGCTGCCGCCGCCACCAAGTACAAGATGGACTTGAACCTGGCCCGCGTGCTCCTGAAGCCCTTCGGCAAGAACCCGAAGTTCGTGCTCCTCGGCCTCATGCTCATTACGGCTGTGTTCTCGATGTTCATGAGCAATACCGCTACCGCAGCCATGATGCTTGCCATCCTCGCCCCGGTGCTCAAGCTCTTCGACGAAGATGACCGTGGTAAGGCTGCCTTTGCTCTTGCCATTCCGCTCGGTGCCAACATCGGTGGTATGGGCACCCCGATCGGTACGCCTCCTAACGCTATCGCCCTTGGTGCCCTGAACGACGCTGTTGCCCGTGGCGACCTCGTTGCGAACCCCGTCTCCTTCGGCCAGTGGATGGCCTTCGGTATCCCGTACGTGATTATCTTGATGGTCATTGCTTGGCTCCTCCTCCTCAAGATCTACCCGATCAAGATGAAGGAAATGGTCCTCAACATTGAAGGTGCCGGCAAGTTCGACACGAGCCCCAAGGCCATCATCGTCTACATTACCTTCGTTGTGTGTGTGCTTTTGTGGGTGACCGGTAAGGGTGTCCACGGTATTAACGATAATGCGATTGCTATGATCCCGATGGCTGTCTTCGCCCTCACCGGCGTGATTACCAAGAAGGACTTGAACGCAATGAGCTGGGACGTGCTCTGGCTCGTGGCCGGTGGCTTCGCGCTCGGTGTTGGCCTCAATGCGACTGGCCTTGCTGCCCACCTTATCAAGACGATCCCGTTTGCAAGCTGGTCTCCGATTGCCCTGATGATCGGTTGCGGCATCATCTGCCTCTTCATGGCAAACTTCATGAGCCACACCTCTACGGCAACGCTCTTGGTTCCGATTCTCTGCGCTGTGGGCATTGCCTGCCAGGACAACCTCGTTGGCCTCGGTGGCGTGACCGCTCTGCTCGTGTCTGTCGCATTCGCCAGCTCTCTCGGTATGAGCCTCCCGATTTCTACGCCGCCTAACGCCCTTGCCCACGCTACCGGTTACACCGACACGAACGGCATGGCCAAGACGGGTATCGTGATGGGTATTTCCGGCCTTGCCCTCTCCTGGGTGATGATGATCTTCCTCGCCAAGGTGAACTTCTTCGGCACTCCGACCCCGAAGGCCGCCGAAGCCGTTCCGGCCGCTCCTGCTGCCGTAGAAAAGGTTGTCGAAGCTCCTGCTGCGCCTGTGGCTGACAGTGTTGCTGTTCCTGCTGCGGACAGCGTCGTTGCTGCTCCGGTGGATTCCGCTGCGGTAAATCAGGCCAAGTAATCTTATAAAATATCAAAAATAAAAGGGACGCTCAAACGAGCGTCCCTCTTTTGTCAACAAGGAGGAAACCCATAAGGCCTGAATGACCTAATGCGTTTATCTCTCATATTTTCTCTTTCTGGGTGTAATAATATTATAATAAATAATTTTTTAGAAAACCACACGGAATGTTAAAATCTGTATTCCAAGTTGGAACAAAAAAAACGGCCTGCTTGCGCAAGCCGTTTTTCAGTGGTCGATACAGAACTCGAATCTGTGACCTCTACCATGTCAAGGTAGCGCTCTAACCAACTGAGCTAATCGACCGTAAGGTAGGGGCAATATTAGAAAAGTATTTGGGATTTGTCAAGGGGTTTTTGAGGTGTTGTTGTCAAAAAACGGGTTTTTCTCTAGATTCTAGCCCCTAGATCCTAACCCCTATCTATCGTCTTCCGGTATCCAGTAGCGGAGCCGTCCTTCGACGTGAATCGACGGCTTTTTGCTATTGCAGTTGCCTGTTCGGCAGTCCTGAAAGTACAGGTCTATGTCGGCAGTCCACGTGGAGTCATCTTTCTGGTCGAAATGGACTATGTTGCTGTCCCCCGTGAGGAACGCTTTTTCGGACTTTTCCGCAATCATCCAGCTGTAGTTGGCGTCTGCGTTGTTGTAGCCCAGCTTGGGGCGGTTCACGACGATGGAGAACTGGTCCCCGCGGCTGCTCTCGTCCATTTGCGTCAGTACCTGGAAAAAGCTCCGCCCGTAATCGGGAATGACGACATCGTCTGCTTCGAGTTCGATGGTGTTGGACTCCCCCCCATTTATCGTGTATTTGAGGTATCCGCCTCCCTTGACTTCCCAGCTGTCGTTAATCTCTGAACAGCCGAGCAGTAGAAAAAGGATAGATATTGCGGATAAATTTCGTCCAAGGTGGTGCATATCCCTAAAGTAGAAATTATCTTTAGGGAATGGAGTTGAGATCGACCAAAATAGATACTCCCTGCGGGGAGGTCTATATCGCGATGTTTCCGAAGGAGGGAACACGCGGTCACCGTGCGCGCATTTTCGATATCCTGTCATCGGCGTGCGGGAAGAAGGTTTCGGAAGGTGACATGGTCATTAACTCCGATTCTCCGCGGCCATTTTTTCCTGAGCAGGATTTCGATGCCAACTGGACCCATTCCGGCGATGTGTGCGCATTGGCGTATTCCTTCGACGCCGTGGTCGGGCTCGACCTGGAGTTCTTCCGTAGGAACAGGCTGTCGTTGGCCGAAAGGTTCTTTAGCGAAGAAGAAGTGCTCCACTTGCAGGGGGCTTCGCAGTTCGACAGCGAGTTCTTCCGCTTGTGGTGCCGCAAGGAAGCCTTTTACAAGTGTCATGGCGGGGATTTTTTTGCCGGAACGTTGCGCCGTCCCATGCTGAGCGACGTTATCGAAGGCGTCCACCTAATTGACCTGGATGCAAAAAAGCTTGCCCCGGACCTGATTGGCGCGGGGAATGCTGCAATGTGCCTTGCTGTTGAATTGCCTTAGCTTACTTTTTCTTCGTCGCTTTCGGGTTCCTGCAACTTGGATTGAGGCGGCTCCAGGATGTAAAGCGGCAACACGGCGAGTTCCTCGTCATCGATGAAGAAACGTACCATGTACTTGTCCGGCCTGTCAATCTTGAGCCTCTGCATGTTGAGGATCATGTTGACTGCTGCAGTGTCGAAGCCTGCGACAACAGATTCGAGCGGGAGGTTCGATTCCAGGTTGGGCACGATGGGCTTGCCGCAAACGTCCTCGATGGAGAGACGAACCTTGTGCATGCCCGCCTCGGAACGCTGGTAGCGGATGCGGAACACCGCAGAACACTGCGGAATGACTAGCGGAAATTTTGCAAAGATTCTGTCAAAAGCTCCCAAGATGTTTAGGCGGCCGCCCACGCTGTTGGCTGTAGCGGCATCACAAATAGCTGCAATTTCAATATTCATTTGATTCCTTTTACTTGTCGTTGACGGTCCAGTTCTTGGCCGCATATTTCATGACGATGGGGCCGAAGTTGTTTCCGCCGCCATTGCCATTTTCCCAGGCGAGCATCGAGATGTACACGTCGTCATGTTCGTCGACGGTTATATTCGGATGCGAACCGCGCAGGTAGTAGCCGTTCTGGTTGAAGAACTCAATCTTGAAGTAGGGAAGTTCGTTTTCACCATACAGTTTCCAAGAAGACGATACCAACTGGTAAACGTGAGTCTGAGCCGAAGAATGGCGGTCAGCATCGTCGAAGGTGACAAATGTCTTGCCGTTCTTTGCCGTGACTTGGATTCTGTAGGCGAAGCGGTTGACAATCGGGTTGCCGAACGCGCCATCCTTCTTCCAGTTGACATTGTCGCTGTTGATGGTTCCCCTGTATACGTAAGGTCCGTATTTTTCCACCTTACGGCTGAGGAAGGCAAGGTAAGCCGTGTTGTTTGACGGGTCGATGGTGAGGTTCACCTTGTTGATACTGTCGGCGATCGCCTTGTCTCTTGTTTTTCTGTTGTTGCCGTTGTCGTACAAGGCGTAGAATCCGGAATACGTCTTCGTGGTGTCGACGTATGCGGCGACCCAGCCACCATTGCTGGTGAATGCACCCGTGATGTTGCGGCAACCCTTGTCGCTAATGGATGTGGAATTCCAGCTGCTGGAGTACGAAGCGTAATAGGGCTTTTTGCTCGAGGAGTTCAGGTACAATACAAGCGGCCCGCTGCTCTTGGCCATCAAGTGGAAGGAGTTGGTGTCGGCGCTGAGTGCGCTGCCCATCATGCTCCATCCGCTTGTACCGCTAGAGCTGTATATGGAGAGCTTCTTGTCTACGGTCATGATGGCCATATAGACATTGTTGTCGTTGCTTGCGAGCTGGACCCTGGTGATGTTTGCCGATGTGCTCACTGCCGCACCGAGGTTTTTCCAGCTAGATCCATTGTGGTAAGCCGCCTGGACGCTGGTGGCGCTCTTGAGATAGGCCACATAAGGCTTGTCGTTCAAAGAGGTGAGTGCAGGAGGCACGATCACGTTGCTTGTCGTTATCACGGTGTCGCCGTTTGCAGCGAGGTTCTTCCATGCCTTGCGGAAATAGACGGTCCTTGTCTTGATGGGGCCGCTATGGCGCGTGTAGAATGCCTGTGTTGCAGCGCCATCCGGGATACTGTCGCGGAAGTCGAGCGAGATGGTTATGCTGCCTTCGCTGGTCGGTCTCCTGAATGCGTTGTTGAATTCATAGCTCGACGTGTCCAGGCTTCCGTTGCTATTGCCGACATAGAAGGCCGTGCTCACGTTGCTGAATTGCCAGCGGTATTCGAAATTCCCGCTCGGGTCGGCCAGTTCGCCGGGTTCGGAGTGGGCTCCGCCCCATTCTGTCGTATAGAAGTACTTGGCGTCGTTGTCGGCGGTGTTGTCTCCGCTCCACAGGTAGACCGTATCTGCAGCGGAGATGATGCCCTTCGGATACTGCCGCATGATCTTGACGACGGTCGTGTCCTTGAGAACCATGTCGCTGGAAGATTCCTCGGCGCTGATGACGCAGAGAAGGGAATCGATACCGTTGAGCTTTGTCGGATCCTTGATGTAGGAAACCGTATCGGTACGGATGTCGTAGAGGTCTCCGTGGTAGGCCCACTTCTTCTCGCCTTCCATGGCGTGTCCCTTAGTGTCGAAGCATTGCCAGCTGTACCAGTTGACACCCTGCCAGGCGTCGTTGATGGATGCGTTAAGGTCGAATACATCACCGAGGTTCACGTAGATAATCGGGACGTTTGCCTGGATGATCGGGGTGCTGGTGGTGAACTTTACGCGAGTCGTGTCGGTTGCCGTGTTGCCGTCGTCGTCCGTGGCACGGGCGACGCAGATGTAGTTGGCAACGGCGTTGCTCGGAGCCTTCCACGAGGTGTCGAAGGAACTGACCTTCTTCCAGTTGTTCGGAATTTCGTAGGGCTCGCCGCAGCTCCATTCGCGCTTCACGATTTCGCCATCGTAGTTGTCGGCGTCCTTCGCGTCGGCGTCCAGGTTAATCTTGTATTTCGGACGTGTGGTGATTTCCTTGTGCTTGACAGTGACGATCGGCGGCGCGAGGGCGACGTCGATGTGTGTCGTGTCGGTGGCGGTGAGGCCGTCGTCGTCGGTGACGCGGACAACGCAGCGGAAGTCGGTCTCGGCGGAGGCCGGCATGATCGCGTCGTGGCGCGGCGTGGACTTGGAAGACCAGGAATAGTTAATTGCACTGCCCTTGGGCGCACAGCCCCATTCGTACTTGACGATGCGTCCCATGCCGTCGCCGGAACGGGCGTCGAGGCTGACGGTATCCTTGATGGTCACGGACTTGTAGTCTTCGCTGACCTGTACCCAGGGCGGGTCGAGCACGACGGTGTAGGTGGCGGAATCCGCAGCGACCAGGCTGTCGTCGTCGACAATGTGGACAAGGCAGGTCCAGGTGCAGGGCACGCTCGGAACGCTGATGCTTGTGTCGAGCTTGGACATGTGCGTCCAGTCGTTCTCGTTGATGTTTGCGAAATGGCTCTTGATGCTGTCGCAATAGAACATGTAGTCTACGATCTGGCCCAAGGTGTCGATGGCGATACCGTTGAGCGATACCTTGGTGTTAATCTTTACGGTCGCGTTGTGCGTGTCTAACAACAGGTACGGTTTGTCTTCGATGATGTTGTAGGTGATGGTGTCGTAGCCGTACTCGTTGTCATCGTCGGTGGCGCGGACAATGCACATGTAGTTGCTGGTGGCCGTGCCCGGCATGGTGAAGGTAATCTGTGCCGTGACCGTATCGTCTTCGGTGATGGTGACGTCATTGTCGAAGGTGATCGGGTTGTTGGAACAGGTCCACTTGAGTTCCTTGACGGTCCCGAACTTGTCGAAAGCCTTGATGTCGACTGTTTCGGTTGTCTTGATCTTTTTCTTCGTGTTGTTCTGCTTGTTCTGGATCTTGACGGTCGGCGGGTCTTCGATGACTTTCACGCGCAGCGTGTCGGCTGCCCTCTTTCCGTTCTTCTCGAAGTAGACGATGACCTTCTTGTCGCCGGGTGTATTCCAGTGGATGGACTCGTCTTCGCCAATCTTGACGCCGCTGTTGAAGCTACGGTTGCAGCCTTCGCCGATGGTCTTGATGGAAGGCGTGCCGCTTTCGCCTTCGCCCGGGTAGAAGAATATGGAGAACAGGATTCTGTCGTCTATGGTGACGACGGTATCGTTTGAGGGCTTCTCGAAGAAGATGACCGGATCCTTGCCGAGAATGCCGAAGCGTACGATGTTCGACTTGATTCCGCTCGGAGTTATAGCGTACATCTCGTACATCTTGCCGCTTTCCAAGTCGCCGATGTCCGATGCCTTGCTGTAGCGCAATGTATCCTTGAAATCCTTGATCTTGTGGCGGACCTTCTTGAATTTAGGAGCGTTCGATTCCCAAATCAAACTGTCGGCAATACTTGACTTGCTCAGCTCGGCCGTGAATGTGAACGCCTTGGAACTTTCTTGGATGGATGCCGCCTGGTTGTTGACCATGATGTGGATGGATGTCGCCTTCACGTAGAACGTAATCGTGGAGTCGCTCTTCCTTCCGGCGCTGTCCTTTGCGGCGATGTAGAACGTGTGCTTGCCGTCTTCCATCTTCTTGATGTCGACAACCCATGTGTTCTGGCTAAACGAATTGAACTTGAGCGTATCGCCGTCCAGCGTGGCGACTGCGGATTTCACCTGTGAACCGTGGTCGTAGAATTTACCCTTCAACATGAGGTCTGAGGTGTTGATGGTGTCGGACGGAATGTCGCTGAACACGATGACCGGGTCTGCAGTGTCCCTGAGCACGAGATTACCCAGGTTCTTGTCGCTGGAAACGTCTACGAACAGGCCGGTAAGGATGGTGTCCTTGAAGCCGTAGCCGGTGGTATCCATGGCGATCATGTCGTATGTGCCGGACTTGACCGAGATGGAGAATTGGCCGTTGTCGGAAGTGTGCGTGTAGTAACGGTTGCCGAGAGAATCCTGGAAAACGATGCGGATGCCTTCATGGTGTGACCAGCCTTCGTAGGTTACGTAGCCCATGAATGTGCCAGCCGTGTCCTTGAGGTTACCGTAGAAGAACTTCCACGGGCGCTTCGTTCCGTCCTTTTCCTTGATCTTGGCGGAATACACCGTGTCGTAGCCGTCGGTGACCCACACGTCCCAATAGAGCTTGCCGCTGAGGATGGTTTTCGGGTCCTTCAGGGTGACAATGACATTGCTGTCGTTGAGCTTTTTAGCTCTGGGCTCGTAGCTCTTTTCTTTTATGTTCTTGGCGATGAGGTCGTTGTCGGTGAGGACCGGCGGCGTGCCGTAGTTGTCCCTGCTCTTTGCTACGCGGATGAAGTAGCGCAGGGAGGCCGGATTGTCGACGTCGTTTGCCTTGTAGAAGAATGCGAAACGTTCATCGGTCCCGTAACGTCCGTCGTCTTTCGGGTCAAGCAGTTCGATGGTCGGGGGAGTGTTGAAGTGCAGGTTCACACTGTCGAGTGTTTCGTTGTCGTCGTCGTCGATGACGATGACGTAGATTTTCTGGTTGCCGTTCGACTTGATGTATGCCGAGTCAAATGGGATTGTAATCAACATCGAGTCGGTTCCTTCGACCGCCTTGACTTTCCAGTTCTTGGGCTTTTTCTTTCCGCTTGCGTCGAGGTCCACCTGGATTTTCTTGATGGTGCCGAAGGAATCCAATGCAACGATGGGGAAGGTGATGTCGCTCTTGGCGCGAGTCCACAGCGTGTCCTTCGGGACGGTTAGGTACGGCGGCGTGTCGATGACGCGGATGAACTGGTCCTTGCCGGCCGTGTCCCTTGCGTTGTTGCCGTCGACGGCAATGAACAGGGGGCAGAATAGCTTACCCTTGTTGATGGGGCAGTTGTTTCCTTTGTCGCTTGTCTTGGTGAAGACCCACATTTCCTGCGTTGCGTTCTTGCTGACGATAGTGGAGTCGGGATTCTTGAAAGCCCAGGCGTAGCGGTAAATCTTGTCGGCATTGTACTTGAGGAAACCCATCAGGTAGATGGTGTCGTTGACGGTTACCGTGAGCGTGTCGTGGGCGATGACGGAGTCCGGGTTGGACAAGTTCATGATGGAGTCCGCAAAAGCTTGTGGGTCCTTGAACGGTGTCCGGGACACGAAGACAACGGAATGGTTGTTTCGCAGGTTTACGTTTTCGCTGATGGAGGATTCCCTGGAGCAACCGCTCAGGGCTAGTAGGCAGATGGCAAAGGCCAGGAACACTCTTAAACGCATATCGATAAACCTCGCGATGCTCAATATTTAGACATACATGTACGTAAATATAATTTATCTTTTTTGAGGCCGAAAAGTAATATCTTGTGGCCTAAAAAGTCGAAATCCGGTAGGAAATGAGGTTTTTATGGAAATATTCCCGCTTTGGTACGGACTGATTGTGTTCTTCGTCATAGGGGCCTGCGTGGGCAGTTTCTATAACGTGGTCGTTTACCGCATGCCGCGCGGTATTTCCCTCATCAATCCGCCGTCGCACTGCCCGCTGTGCAAGAAGCGCATTCCCCTCTATTTGAACCTCCCTATCGTGGGCTGGTTAATCCTCCGAGGCAAGAGTGCCTGCTGCAAGCAACCCATCAGTCCCATATACCCGATAGGGGAGGCCTTGTGCGGGCTCCTGGGGGCGCTAGCCCTGTTTTCGACAAACTATTTTGTCGGTATGACGGGTAATGTTGCGGACTGGGCTTCTGCGCTCGCGATGTTCTGGCTCCTTTTGGGAATATATCCCGTCTGCGCAGTGGATTTTAAGTACAAATTAATTCCCGATACCATCTCGGTGGGCGGCATCGTGGCTGGCCTGCTCATTTCGCTGTTCCCGGGTGGCGTGACCCCGCTTGAAAGCCTGATTGGCGCAGTAGGTGCCGGTGGCGGGTTGTTCCTGTTGGGCTGGGTGGCGTCGAAGGTGCTCAAGAAAGAAGCGATGGGCTTTGGCGATGTGAAACT
Source organism: Fibrobacter sp. (assembly GCA_017412605.1). Classification (GTDB taxonomy): domain Bacteria; phylum Fibrobacterota; class Fibrobacteria; order Fibrobacterales; family Fibrobacteraceae; genus Fibrobacter. The sequence goes on from JAFPWY010000011.1 coordinate 284,911, forward strand.
CCTGGCGGGTTATGGGGCTCTCATGGGCTTTACTGGCGCTATCGAGGTGCTGGTCGTTGCCGCCGTGCTCGGGATTGTCGTGATGCTCCCTTGGGGCAAATTTCACAAGGGTGATGGTAGTGGCCAAATCCCGTTCGGGCCCTTCCTCGCCGTGGCTGCTCCGGTAATTTTCCTTTGGGGGGAGACTTTGCTGGAGCTTTATGTAAGGTTTGTTCTCGGGGAATAAAAAAACACCGGCGTTTGAACCGGTGTTCTGCGAAAATCCGCAATTCCTTTGGATTAGAGGAAGAACCAGATCAGGTTGACTCGCGTAGCGAGGCCCAAGCTGAGCTTGTCGATATCGTTGTTGCCTTCCGAACGCCACTGATACTTGATGTCGAAGCCGACCTTTCCGTTGATGGAGAAGTTCTTGATGATTTCGGCGCGCATGCCGAACATGGGCTCGATGTCAAGTTGGTTGTTGTCTTCGCCCCAGTGGGTGAAGATGATGTCGCCGCCCACGGAAATCGGGAGGAGCGACTGGAAGAAGATATCGAAGCCGGCACCGAGAGCGACCTGCGTATAGCCGTCGTCAGCATCAATCTTGTTACCAGCAGCGTCTTCTCCACCGGTGTCACCGACAATGTTGATACCGAAGATTGCCGTCAATTCCATGTTTTCGGCAAGTCTGAACACGAGACCCATGCGCTGGAGATCGCCGAAGAGGCTGACGAGGTCGAGGTTGACACCCAGGAAGCCTTCGCCGCCTTCAGCCTTTTTAGCCTTGGCTGCCGGAGCGGAATAGGAGGACGATGTGGTGGATTCGGCCACGGCACGCGGGCTGTCTTCTTCGTATTCGTCGTCGTCGTCCTGGGCGTAGCTGTAGCTGCACAGGGACATTGCCATCAGGGCAGCAAGGAAAATTTTTTTCATAATAACTCCTTTAATGAACAGATATTAATGTTAATGAATATAGATAATTCCGCTTGGATAGAAAAACTGGCGATGGTAAAAAAAGATTAAGCACGAAAATTGAGCAAAAAAAGCCGTTTTTCCCTAAAATTCAATGGAATGTTTACGAATCAGGTAGCGTCTCGAGGATTCGTTGAGGTTGCTGGGGTCGAACGATTCTCCCATGAGGGCCGCGAAAATGCTGAACGGGCTTGCGGTCGCGCCCTGCTCGTTGCACTTGATGCGGGCGAATATCGTGCCTTCGCGAATTTCGACATCGAGGACGTGCTCGTTCAGGTCGAGTTCCTTGCCGCGGTGGTTCGTGACCACGGGGAGTTGCTTGGCCTGGAAGCGTTCCAGTATTCCTTCGGGGATGGATTCGGGCGTGAAACTGTAGACCATGGCCTTGGGGAAGTGCTTGCTGAGTTTTTCCTTCAAGGGCTCGATGTTCACGATTTCCATGCCGCGCGGGAATGGTGCGCTGAGCTGCGCCTTGATTTTCGGAAGGTTCTCGGGCGAAATGTCGAGCGGTTGCAAAAGCTCGACGCTGATGATTTCGCAGTAGGTCTCGACGCCTAGCGGCAGCGCTCCCATGTTCACGATGCGCGGCTTGGGGCTGAAGCCCTCGCTGAACTTGATGGGGATTCCAGCGCACAGGAAGGTTCGCTCGAAGAAGCTGAGCATGTTCTGGTGCGGCAGGAAGCGGCTGATGCCGGTCTTCTTGAAAGTAATCTTGTAGCTGTAGCTGACTTTTTGGCTCGGGCGGCGTTCGACGACCAGCTTCTTGATTTCTTCGGGGGTGCGGCTCGGGGCCTTGTGGCGCACCGGATCGTCGGCGAGCTTGATTTCGGCTCCGAATCCGGGAATGCCGCACTTTTGGCAGTCGCCCCACTTGCAGTTGGGCACGGGCGCGCTGTTTGGGTCGAAAGCCTTCTCCCATTCGCGGCGCAGGTACTGCTTGCTCGTGCCGGCATGGATGAAATCCCACGGGAACACTTCGTCCTTCTCGCGTTCGCGGTACACCCAGCTTGTGTCGTAGCCGCATTCTTCCCATACCTCTAGCCATTTGTTGTAGTCAAAGCGGTAGGCGTCACTTTCGAAGATGATTCCCTTCTTGTAGGCGGCATAGATGACAGGGGCAAGCGTGCGGTCGCCGCGGCTGTACACGGCTTCGAGGAAGCTTGTTTCCCAGCTCGCCCAGTTGATTTTCACGTTCGGGTGCTTGTAGAACTTTTCGCGCACGTAGCGGATGTGCTTGAGTGCCGTCTCCTTGTCCATGTAGGGCGCCCACTGCAGCCCGGTGAACGATTTCGGGATGAGGATGCCGATGGAGACCGCAATCTGGATGCCGCGGTTGTACTTGCGCCCGATTTTGACGAGGTTGAAGATAAGGTCGCAGAAGGCCTGCATGTCGGCTTCGTTCTCGGTCGGGAAGCCAATCATCGTGTAGAGCTTGATCTTGTTGAACCCGCTAGAGAAGGCGTGCTCTGCCGCGTCGTACATGTCCTGGTCGCTGATGGTCTTGTTGATCATCTTGCGGATGCGCTCCGACCCGGTTTCCGGGGCGAAGGTGGCGCTTCGCCCACCTTTCAGGGCTGCGATTTTCCCGGCGAGCGTTTGTCCGAAACTGTTCACGCGGATGCTCGGCAGGCTCACGTCCACGGTGTCAAAAAACGGGTCGTCGATGATGGAGTCGGTGAGGGCCTCGACCGGCTTGTAGTCGGCGGTCGAAAGCGAGAGAAGCCCGAGCTCGCGCTCGCCCGTGGCGCGTATGCCAGCCTTCGCGATGTCGAGTACGTCGTCGGGATCGAGCTCGCGGCAGGGCCTGTACCAGATGCCCGCCTGGCAGAACCGGCAGCCCTGTGCGCATCCGCGCATGACCTCGACGCTGAAGCGGTTGTGGACCAGGTGCATGTTCGCGATGAGGTTCTTGACGGGGTAGTCCTTGGGATCCATCACGGGGATGAACAGGCGGCGCACGCCGTTGGTATGTTCGTAGCTGCCCTTGGCAGGTTCAGCCGGGACAATCATCCCGAATTCATTTTTCACGACGGGGCGAAGGCTCGGGACGTACACACCGTCTATTTTGGACAAATTTGTAAGGATTTCCTGACGGGAAAGGCCTGCCTTGCGTCCTTCGCCGACGCAGCGCAGGAACTGCACCATCACCTTTTCGCCGTCTCCGATCATGAAGGCGTCGAAGAAGTCCGCGACCGGCTCGGGGTTCGCCATGGCCGGGCCGCCGGCCACCACGATGGGGTCTTCTTCCTTGCGGTCCTTTTGCCATGCCGGGATGCGCGAAAGTTCCAGCACGTAGGGCACGTTGGTAAAGTTCAGTTCCGTCTGCAGCGTAATGCCGATGACCTCGAACTCGCTTACGGGCGTGTAGCTTGCGTGCGTGTACAGCGGGATGTCGTACCGCTCCATCTCCTTGGCCATGTCGTCCCACGGGGCAAAGGCCACTTCACAGAGCAGGTCGGGCTCGCGGTTCACCACGTGGTACAGGATGCGCATGCCGTTGTTGCTCATGCCGATTTCGTAGGTGTCCGGGAACACGAACGCCATGCGGGCGAGCATCTTGGAATGGTCTTTTACGACACTATTCGCCTCGCCGCCCATGTATCTTGCAGGGGATTCGACGGCGGGGAGGGCTAGCGCAATCTTTTCGAGGAGGGTCATAATCCCAAATTTAGCTAAAATGGGGCCGTTTTCAAAAAAAACACCCTTTTTTCGCAAATTTTGTGTGAAAACGCTATTTTTTTTTGTAGAAAAAGTAAATTTATTGGCATGAGCGTTGTCATTTTCATCATTTGGCTTGTGGCCTTTATTGGCGGCGTGCTCGCTGCCTATTTTGTCCCTGCAAATGTCCTCTCGATGGACTTGAAGTTTGTCTTTATTGGAGCGTGGGGTTCCGTACTGGGAGTCGTGCTCTTTTGCATCTGCAAGAAGAAACTTGCCAACGCCGAGGCCGATTTCTCTTCTGCCCTGAATTCCCTGAGGCAGTCCCAGAGTCCGCGCACCCAGTATTTGCCCGTCGTGAATCCCGGTAACCCGGAATTCCCGCCCAAGCCCGTCGCTCCGAGAGCTCCGGAACCTCCGTCTTCGATGGGACTCCCTCCGGGAGCCGTTCCCGCCAAGGATGCGCTCGCCGCTCTCAACCCCAAAAAACCGCCTGTCCTTTTCCCGCTCGAAGCCTGGGCCCCGTTCTGCAAGGATATCCTCAAGAACCGCCCGTTCTCGGAAGTGGTCGCCTCGTTTGGCAACGCGCTGCCTAAGTTCTTCCCGAAATCCAGCGGAATACTTTATATGTACGGCGGCACCCAGACCGAACTCCACAAGATTCTTTCGTTCGGTGACTATACCATTAGCGACGACACGATCATGCCTGCGGAATGCGCTAGCTTCAACAAGGGCGAGATTGTCGTGACCGACTTTGCGAAGCCGTCCCTTTCCGGAGGTTGTACGCACTTGCACCACCATCCGCACGGTGTTTCGTTCTGTGCCCCGATCGAAGGCTTCGAGGAACATTTCGGTATCCTCTCCGTCCAGACGGACGCATTGCCCGAGGGCGAGAACGTGGATCTGTGGAAGTCTAAGGTGAGCGTCATTGCTGCCGTGTTCGGGCTGTACGTGGCGAACCAGAACATGAGCATCCGGTTCCAGCAGCACAGCATCCGCGATTCACTGACCGGACTATTCAACAAGCGCTACATGGAAGAATCCCTGCGCCGCGAAATTGCTGCGGCAAGACGCCGCAAGGCCCCTATCGGCGTCATCATGATGTATCCGGATGCGGTTTCCAGTATCCAGAAGACTCGTGGCCGTCACGCCGTGGAACAGATGCTGTGGGAACTTGGCCAGCGTATCCCGGGATTCATCCGCTACGAGGACATTCCTTGCCGTTGCGACGGCGATGCCATCTGCGTCATTTTGCCTGGAGCGGACTTCAAGATTACCCGAGCCCGCGCCGAGAAAATCCGCTACGAGATTTCCCAGCTGCAGATTGCCTATGGCGATGCCATCCTCGCGACGACGCTCAGTATCGGTGTGACTGTGGCCCTGCCCGGTGCGGAAAACAGCGCCGAGGCCCTGCTATCCCGCGTCGAGGAGGCGATGAACTTCGCCGTGAACGCCGGCATGAACCGCGTCGTCATCGACGAAACCATGCAGGGCGGCTAGCTCTATCCCGAAAAATTTGTGGAAAACAAAAAATACCCCGACAGAATCGGGGTATTTGATTTTTGGGGTTAGGAGGAGAACAAAGAGTTCTTGTACATTAATATACCTACCCCCAAAGCTTCTCGGGTATATTTCTGTAAGTTTTCCAAAAAAGGTGTTGAGTATTTCTCAATTTTCCAAAATTGCCTTTTTTTCACGATTTGACGTACTTTTGACTCGTCTGAATCCTGCAACGTTGTATTTTTTCTACATTTCTCAACATGAAGAAGTTTACTGCTCCCGCCGTGCTTTTTGTTTTGGCGCTTGTTATAATCATTTATTTGAAGTTGGATACTTCCATGGGGAACGCCAACTTTGACGCCGAGGCGTATTTGGTCGCCCGTGCCAAGATTGACTCCTTGGAGATGGCTCTCTGGGAATCGTCGCAGCGACCCGACCTGCAGATAAAGATTCGTGAAGAACTCGAGACGAGCTGGAATGCGTTGACCGAGATGCAGACCCCGTCCGCTCCGGAAAGTGAGGCGGCCGAAGAAGGTGGACTTTCCAACAATGCCTGGATCTGGATTGTGGGCGGCGTTGCCGCCGTGGGAATCATTTTCTTTGTTCTGGTTTTTGTCTTAGGACACGGCAAGAAAGAATTGACGCAAAAGCTGGCCGCTATTACGGGCAGGCACAGATTCAAGGAACCGAAGAACGGATTTGAAAACGATCCGACGCTTGTGCCGCCGCGTCCGCGCCCGCAGCGCCGCTCCATCATCGACGACGCTACTGAGTTTGCCGAAAGGCAGAAGCGCGTTGCCGAGGTGCAGCTCCCCAGTGCGCCTGGCGAACCGGCCCCGTCCGAACAGTCCGCTTCCGAACCGGCTTCCGAAATGGAACCTGCATCGAAGGTGGCCTTTGAAGACGAGAACGGCGTCCCCGAGAACAAGATTTTGACTAGCGATCTCGAAAGACCGCATCTCCGTCCGACGGCAAAGGAACGTATCACGTCGGCGATGCAGTCCCTGTCCGATGTGCTGCGCACCCCGCGTGGCATGACCAGGGAACAGACGATGAAGATTCGTGCGCAGAGCCACAATATCACGGGAGGCCCGCAGGGTGGAGCCCCGGCCCCGCGTACGCCGCTTTCCACGAGCCGCTTTGATCGCGAGTTTACCGAGAAGACGAAGATTTTGCAGATGACCCGTCGCGGTTTCCCGGCGTCGGCGATCGCTTCGCAGCTGAGAATTCCGCAGGAACACGTCGAGGCCGTCATCAAGGAATCCCAGGATACGGGGGCCTGATGCGCTACCGCTTCCGTTGCGAGTACCTTGGCAGCGCTTTTTACGGCTGGCAAGAGCAGAACGAAGCGGGCAAGACCAAATTTGTCACAGTGCAGTCGTCGCTTGAAGAAGCGTTTTCCATTGCGCTTCGGGCGCCGGTCCGCATCGTGGGATCGGGCCGTACCGACACGGGTGTCCATGCGCGCGGCCAGTGCTGCCATTTCGACTACGACGGCGAACTGGACCCGCAGAAGACGGTCCGGTCCATAAACGGCCTGACCAAAAGGCTTATCCGCATCCGCGACCTGGAACGCTGCGCTGACGATTTCAATGCGCGCTACGATGCCGTGATGCGCTATTACCAGTATACGATTTTCACCCGTCCGGTCGCCCTGATGCGCGACTTCGGCTGGGAGTGCGGTTCGATGCACCTGGACCTGGACGCGATGGAGCGCGAGGCCGCCGCCTTCCTGGGCGAGCACGACTTCATCGACTTTTGCATCCCGCGCAACGACGGGAAGTCGACGCTCTGCACGCTAAGCGAGTTCCGGCTCGAACGGCTGAATGATTGGAGCGTTGTCTTTCATATCAGGGGAAATCGGTTCCTGCACCGGCAGGTCCGCGCTATGGTTGGAACGTTGTTCGATGTGGGACGCGGACGGCTTCCCGAAGGCAGCGTCAACCAGATTTTTGCAAAACGGTTCAAGGGCGAACGCACCTGGGCGCCTCCGCAGGGGCTGGTACTGCACGACGTGATTTATCGGGACTATTAGTACGCCCCGTCGCCTTTGAATACGACTTTGAACGTCTTTAGGATAAGCTTGATGTCTTCGGCTATCTTGCCGTCGCGGCGGATATAGTCGTTGTCAAGACGCATCTGCCCTTCGAACGGAATGTTGCTTCGACCACTGACCTGCCAGATGCAGGTAAGACCCGGGGTGACGGACAACCTAACCTGATGCCACGGTTCGTATTCTTCCACCTCGGAAGGCAGGGGAGGTCTTGGTCCGACGATGGACATGGACCCCTGGATGATGTTGAACAGCTGCGGCAACTCGTCGAGGCTGAACTTGCGCAGAATTCGCCCGAACGGATAAATGCGCGGGTCGTTCTTCATCTTGAATGTCTTGCCGCCGGTCTCGTTCAGGGCCATGAGGTCCTTCTTGCGTTCTTCGGCGTCGATGTACATGCTGCGGAACTTGTACATCGTGAATTCCCTGCCGTTCTTGCCGACGCGGGTCTGCTTGAATATGACCGGACCCTTCGGGTCGCTAATCTTGACTGCCAGAGCGCAGAACAGGAGCAGGGGAGACAGCAGGATGATGCCGCAGCTGGCTCCGACCAAGTCGAATGTGCGCTTGACGAAGTGCCTGTAGCGAATCTTGTTCGGGTGCTGCCAAATTTCCGAAAGCAGCAGGCGGGACAGCTGGAAGAAGCTCCCGCCCATGCTGTTGAATTCTTCGATACGCTTGCCCAGTTCCTGGTTCTCCTTCTCTTGGAGACCGGAATAGAGGAACGCCTTGAAAATAGGCTTCTTGGGGGTGTGGCGTAAAATTTGAATGAGGCCTGCGTCGTTCAGCCTGTGGAGCATGTCCTTGCGGATGTTTTCGAGCTTGTTTAGATCCGAGTTCAAAAGGATGATGCCAAGTCCGTTTCCATCGGGAAGGTATCCGAGAACGTCGATGAAACGCAGGTACGAGAACATGGTGAGCACGCTGATTTTCCAGGTCTTGTCGATAGTTTCGCTGGGCCTGGACCACCCGAGGATGTCAAACTGGTGGGCGTAAATCTTGATGAAAAGGAACGGCTTGCGTGTACGGTTGGAACGCAAGAATTCCTCATTCAGTCGCGCACGGAACAACCTTGCCGGGTAGACAATGTTCTTGAGCTTTTGCTCGTCGAGAATAGAGCCAATGGCAGAGTTGACGGATTCCTGTTCCATATTTGGAAATATAGTAAATGGCTCATGGCTCAGCGCCGCCCTTGTGCATTATCCCCGTTTTTCTATATTTAGCGCGTAAAATTTAAAATGGAGACGCATTATGCTGCGTATTGGTTTAATTGGTACTGGAACCGTCGGTGGCGGTGTCATTCAGATCCTGGAACAGAAAATTGCCGAGTATAAGGAAAAGCTCGGTGTTGAACTCGAACTCGCCTGCATCTGTGCGAAGTCCGAGGAAGAAGTCGCCCCCTACAAGGCGAAGGGCTACAAGGTTTCGACCAACGCCGACGAGATGATTGCCGGTAACGACATCGACGTGCTCGTGGAACTCGCCGGCGGCTACAACATGCCGCGCAAGTGGATCCTCGCTGCCCTCAATTCGGGCAAGCACGTGGTAACCGCGAACAAGGCCCTCCTTGCCAAGTATGGCCACGAAATTTTCCCGCTCGCTGCCGAAAAGGGCCTGCATGTTTTGTTCGAAGCTGCGGTTGGCGGTGGCATTCCTATAATCCGTAGCCTGCAGGAAGGCCTGCTCGGTTCTACGGTGGAACACCTGAGCTGCATCATCAACGGTACTTGTAACTATATCCTCAGCCGCATGGCCGATGAAGGCCTCGACTTCGACGTCGTGCTGAAAGACGCCCAGAAGCTCGGCTTTGCCGAAGCCGACCCGACCTTCGATATCGAAGGTATCGACTCCGCCCACAAGACGGCCCTGCTCGCTAGCCTCTGCAGCGGCAAGCGCGTGGACTTCGAGAAGATTCACGTGACGGGTATTTCGAAGATTACCGCCCAGGATATCGCGTTCGCGAAGGAACTCGGTTGCTGCGTGAAGCTCCTCGGTATCTATCACCGTGACGGTGACCGCGTGGACGCCCGTGTCCATCCATGCTTTGTCTCGAACGAGAACCTGCTTTCGAATGTGAACGGCGTGATCAACGCTGTGTACCTCAAGTGCGACAACCTGGGCGAAACGGTCCAGACGGGTGCCGGTGCCGGCCGCCTCCCGACGGCTTCTGCTGTGGTCGCCGATCTCGTTTCCCTGGCCCGTTCCGTGGATCAGGGCAGCCGCAAGGCGCTCCCGATGGGCTGGTTCAACGTCGACAATTCCGCGACGCTTGTGCCTATCTCCGAGACGAGCGCCCGCTACTACCTGCGCTTCACTTCCCGTGACGCTTGCGGCGTGCTTGCGAAGATTACGAGCGTCCTTGCTGAGAATAACATCTCCATCGAGACGATTATCCAGAAGAACGTGAAGGACCCGGGCAAGGTGTCCATCGTTGTGATTACCGAGAAAACTCTCGACTGCAAGGCTTCGAAGGCGGTGGACGCTATCGACGCCCTGCCCGAAATCGTCGAAAAGAGCCAGGTTATCCGTTTCCTCGCCTAGTTGGTTGTTTGCTGAGGGGCTTGAATGATCCGCGCGACCACATTGGAACGTATCCTCGTAGTCCTTTCGGACTTCGCGGCCTTGTCAATTTGTTTTGCCTTGGCCTTCTGGGTGCAGTTCCATAGCGGCTGGATTGCGGACAAGTTCGACCCGAGCAAGACATTTGCCGAATACTGGCACATGGGCCTTGTCCTGAACTTGGGCTGGCTCGTACTCTTTACGTGTGCCGGTTTGTACCGCTCCTGGCTCCTGATGTCGCGCACCCACCAAATCCTGAGGGTGCTGCGCGCTGTGGCGCTGGGTATTGTGCTCGTTGTTGTCGGGCTGTTCGGCGCCGAGTTTGTCGGCAAGGTGTTTGCCAATTCCCCGCTGAGCGAAGGTTACCTCTACGGTTCGCGTTTCCCGTGGATATTCATCTACGGTGGCCTCGCCATGACTCTGGTGGCCGGGTTCCGCATGGCCATTTACTGGTGCCTGCGCGGATTCCTGCGCTTGGGTTATGGTGCGAACAACATTCTGGTACTCGGGGCTACGGAAGCCGGGCAGAAGATTGCCGATGCGCTTACAAAGACCCCGGCACGTGGCCAGCGTGTAATCGGCTTTGTCGATGAGCGTTTCCAGGTGATGGATCACGAGTTTGCGGGCTACCCGGTGTTGGGCAAGTATTCGGACTTGCCTGCGCTTGTCAAGAAACACAAGGTCAGCGGCATCATCATCGCCCATGATAGCGCCTCCCCGCAGGAAATCATGCGCGTGCTGGTGTGGATTTGCGAACTGCCCCTCCATATTTACATTGTCCCTGAACTTTATGGTGTGGTGAACGGTCAGTTCAAGGCGAACTTGGTCTACGGATTTGAACTGCAGGAACTTTTTGCCTTCACGATGCCTCCTTGGCAGGTGCAGGTCAAGCGCATTATCGATATCGTGTTCGGCGCTTTCCTTGGATTGTTCTCGTTGCCGGTCTGCATTCTGGCTGCTATTGCCATCAAGCTTGAGGACCGGGGACCGGTTTTCTATTCTCAGGAACGCATCGGCCTGTACGGCAAGCCCTTTACGGTCTACAAGTTCCGCACCATGCGTACCGATGCCGAGAAGTTCGGTGCGCAGTGGGCCACCAAGGACGATCCGCGCATAACGAAGGTGGGCAAGTTCCTGCGTAAGACCCGCATTGACGAACTTCCGCAGATTTTCTGTGTGCTCAAGGGCGACATGAGCATGGTCGGCCCGCGTCCGGAACGCGCCGTGTTTATCGGCAAGCTCCGTGAAAAGATTCCGTTCTACATCAGCCGCCTCAAGATGAAGCCGGGCCTTACGGGCTGGGCTCAGGTGCGCCACCATTACGACACCAGCATCGAGGACGTGCAGATTAAGTTGCAGTACGACATGTATTACTACGAGAATATGAGTTTGCTGCTTGACTTCCAAATTTTGGTGCGTACGGTCTATGTTGTCTTGACCGGAAAAGGAGCGCAATAGAGACTAGGATCTAGGTTCTAGAGACTAGTTGTTCATGCTTATATTCAATCCCTAAATCCTAGATCCTAACCCCTAACCCCTAGGTTATAATTATGTATGGAGATTGCTCAACACCCGTTTTCCCTGTAGATGATGCTTTGACCATGATTCGCTTGGCACTTGCCGAAGATGTGCGCACGGGCGACGTGACTAGCGAATGGACCATCCCTGCCGACCAGAAGCAGCATGCCCGCCTGATTGCGAAGGAAGACGGTGTGCTTGCCGGCCTCCCGGTCATCGAGCTCGTTTTCCAGGAGCTGAAGGCCAACGTGAAGGTGACGCTCCACAAGAAAGATGGCGACGTGGTGAAGAAGGGCGACCTGATTGCCGAAATGGATGGCACGACGCATGAACTTCTGACGGGTGAACGCACGCTCTTGAACTTCATCCAGCAACTTTCCGGTGTGGCGACGGTCGCGCATACCTTCCAGGAAGCCCTGAAGGGTGGCAAGACGAAGGTGCTCGATACGCGCAAGACCGTTCCCGGCTTCCGCACGCTGCAGAAGTATGCGGTGCGTGTGGGTGGCGGTTCCAATCACCGCATGGGCCTCTTTGACATGGTGCTCGTGAAGGACAACCACATCGCTGCGGCGGGTGGCGTGCTCCAGGCGCTCGAAGTCGTGAAGAAGAACAACAAGCAGAACTTGATGGTCGAAATGGAAGTCGAAAACTTTGACCAGCTTCGCGCGCTTTTGAACAAGGGCGTGGACGTCATTATGCTTGACAACATGAGCAACGAGATGATGGCCGAGGCCCTCAAGATTATCAAGGAAAGCGGTGACAAGTGCCTGGTGGAAGGCTCCGGCAACATGACACTCGAACGCGCGAAGGAAATCGCGACGCTCGGCCTTGACTACATCTCCGTCGGTGCGCTTACCCACAGCGTTAAAGCGCTCGACATTTCCATGCGCATCTAGTTTTTCTATACAAACGATTTCGAAAGATAAAATTCGTGTAATCTTGAAAGGCTGACGAACAGGTTGTCGTCAGCTTTTTTATGATACAGGGTGTATTATAATGAGAAAATTTTTTATATGAAATTAAAAATTTGACGATTTTTAATAAAAAATTCATTGTTTGTATAGTAAATGTATTGACTGTGACTGCGAATCAATATAAATTAAAGGTATGAAGCCAATAGTTGAATATCAGGACTATCGCCAGTACATGAGCGACTACTACGAGGAGCGCAAGCGGTGCTCGATATTTTCGTGGCGTGAGTTCTCTCGTTTGGCCGGGTTCACTTCGCCTAACTATATAAAGCTGGTCTGCGAAGGAAAAAGCGGCCTGAGCAAGAAGGGCGTGGAAGGTGTCGCCGATGCCATGGGGCTTGTCGGGACGGATCGTGATTATTTCCGCGCGATGGAGCGTTTTGCGGACGCCAAGAGTGACGAGAAGAAAAGGCAAGCTTTTCTCGAGATGCAGAAAATAGCCAAGGAAACCCATTTACGTGTCGTCGATTCCGAGGCGTTTCAGTATTTTGAGTCGTGGGTGAATCCTGTCGTGCGCGAACTTGCCCCGATAATGCCGGGCGCAAAGCCGCTGGAGCTGGCGCACAACTGTTATCCGGAAGTCACCGCCGCCGCTGTCCGGCAGTCTTTGGATTTTATGCTTCGTACGGATTTCCTGAAGAAGGTGGGCGAGGATGCCTATGTGCAGACCGACAAGGTTGTGACGGGGTCTTCGGAGGCGATTCCCCTGGCTCTTCGCTCCATGAACCGCCAGATGTCGCAGCTTGCTGCGGAGGCTGTTGACAACGTGCCGCCTGAAAAGCGTCATGTCACGGGGGTGACGCTTGGCATGTCCGAATCTACGTATATGTGGTTGGTGCAAAAGTTGGAAGATCTCCGGCAACAGGTGGTTGCCATGGCTGCCAAGGAAAAAGATTACGAAAAGGTTTATCGCTTGAATCTACAGCTGTTCCCGCTGACCAAAGGGAAGGAGGCTTAACATGAAAAGTCTGTATAAATTATTCCTTGTCGGACTCGTTGCCTTTGGGGCTTCCTGCTCGAGTGACGATCCAAGTGTTGCCGGGGCGACCACGGAACCGAATACTTTGCAACAGGCGTCCAGTTCGAACGATTCAAACGATGTCGGGACAAATCCGGAACCAGATACTCCGTTTGTTGCGCAATTGACCGATGAGCAGAAAGCGATTCTTGTCAAAGCTTTCGGTTCTTATGTTGATTCTGGATCGTTTGTGTGGATGAATGACGATTCTGGTAGTTCCCCCGATACCAGCTATGAGGAAATTTTGAAACTGGCATATCCGTTCCATACAAAAGCCAGTGAATCTTTTATTCACCGTAGCAAAGATGACCGCATGGATTGCGATATTGCGGTTTTCCCGGAGGAATCTGGCGTTCAGGTACGTGAGGCGTTTAACTCGAGTGTCACCTATGCCGGTTCACAAAAAATCAAGTCTGGTGTTTATGCCTCTAAACTTATTGATGTAGATGGCGTTCCCGTCATTGTGAAAAGTGTTGGAAATGCCCGATACTGGGGATATAATGTCACTTGCTCTGAATATCTCAAACAGTTCGAGGAATCTTGCATTGAAGCCAACGGAGTCTTCAGGGATTTCGGGGATGGTTGCCGTGAATCGATTCTGAACCTGGCGTGTTCCATGCTTGCTCCGGAAGGAATGGATGCCGAAACCATCGTAGCTTCCTTTACCGAAGAATACCAGGGTGTATGTAAAGAGGATTCTATAAGATATGCGGCTTTTGAAGATGAAAACGGAGCAATTCAGGCATGCTCTGGTTATGGTACCGTAGATCTAAGCGGTAATTCGTCTTCGTACTCCAGCTGTGGTCAGGTCGAGGATTCTTATGACTCGGTATCGGCCCGACTGAGCCAAGAATGGCGTAATAGCTTGACGCGTACATTTGACGCTTACACGGCTCAGTTTAATGACTTTACTCCTGATACGATTAATGGCGGGGTATTTGGAATTGACTCGGGTGTGAGCTTGGTAAAGCGTAAATTTTACGAGGAATTGACGTTTAAGGACGGTCTTGCCTATAACACTTTCCCGAGTGCAGAAGTTGCAAGTTCGTATAAAGAAGAAGGTATTTACCCATTGCCCGATTCCCTGATTGGCGTGTTCTTCCCCGAAATTGCAAACCATGTGCGGAGTGGAACTGCTTATTGGGTTATTGTGCTAAAAGATGTTGGCGCGAAGGGTCATGTTTTGCATGAAATCAGTCTGGAAGAAGTCCATGTCGTAGATATTCTAAAAAGTGGTGATTCATGCCCGGAAGATACAGCGGTTTATTATTCCACCTACTTGATTAAGGGATCTTCGGAGTGGGATGTGAGCGGAAAGCAGATCGTGAGGGAGCCTTACGTAAGTCCGCTCTGGAATTGCGACAATCCGGAAAGTATGGAACAGATTGAACCGTATGGCGAGTGGATAAACACGAACGGGCTTATTTAGCGCATTGCCGTCCTTTTAATTTTTCTATCTTAGGGGTGTATGAATACTAAGATTTATTACACTCTGACTGACGAGTCGCCGTTCTTGGCAACTCAATCTTTGCTCCCTATCGTGCGCGCTTTCGCGAAGTCCGCCGATATCGATGTGGAAACCAAGAACATCTCCCTGCCGGGCCGTATTCTCGCGGCCTTCGGCAAGGCAAGCGACGACCTCGATTTCTTGGGAAAGCTCACGCTTGATCCGAGTGCCAACATCATCAAGCTGCCGAACATTTCGGCCTCGGTGCCGCAGCTCAAGGCCGCTATCGCCGAACTCCAGAAGAACGGTTTCGATGTTCCCGATTATCCGGACGCTCCGGCGAACGACGAAGAAAAGGCTATCCGCGCCAAGTACGACAAGGTGAAGGGCTCCGCCGTGAACCCGGTGCTCCGCCAGGGCAATTCCGACCGTCGTGCTCCCAAGGCCGTGAAGAGCTATGCCCGCAAGAATCCGCACAGCAACGGCGTGTGGGACGAATCGGTCAAGACGCATGTCTCCAGCATGTCCGCAGACGACTTCTACGGCAACGAAAAGTCCATCACGCTCGCGAAGGCCGACACTTTCAAGATCGAGTTTGTTGCCGAAGACGGATCCGTTACGGAACTCCGCCCTGCAAAGCCGCTCCTCGAAGGCGAAATCCTCGATGCGACCGTGCTCCGCATGAAGGCTCTCGAATCGTTCATCGCCGAACAGATGGCCGATGCGAAGGCGAAGGGCGTGCTGTTCTCGGTACACCTGAAGGCCACCATGATGAAGGTTTCGGACCCGGTGCTCTTCGGTGCGTTCGTGCGCGTGTTCTTCAAGGACGTTTTCACGAAGTATGCCGACCTGTTCAAGGAACTTGGCATCGATGCGAACAACGGCCTCGGCGACTTGTACAAGCGCTTGGAAGGCAATGCCAAGGAAGCTGAAGTCAAGGCCGCTATTGACGCAGCGCTCGCCGCTGGCCCGGACCTCGCGATGGTCGATTCCGCAAAGGGTATCACCAACCTGCATGTTCCAAGCGACATCATCATCGATGCTTCGATGCCGGCGATGATCCGCAACTCGGGCTGCATGTGGAACAAGAAGGGTGAACTCCAGCAGGTGAAGGCCTGTATTCCCGACCGTTGCTACGCGGGAATCTACGATGCTGCCATCGAGTTCTGCAAGAAGAACGGCGCCTTCGACCCGAAGACCATGGGTACGGTGCCGAACGTGGGCCTGATGGCCCAAGGCGCCGAAGAATACGGTAGCCACGACAAGACTTTTATTGCGAAGGGCAAGGGCGTCATCCGCGCCGTGAATGCGGAGGGCGAAGTGCTTTTGCAGCAGAATGTGGAAGCTGGCGACATCTACCGTATGTGCCAGGCGAAAGACGCCCCGATTCGCGACTGGGTCAAGCTCGCCGTCACGCGCGCTCGCGTGAGCAGCACTCCCGCAATTTTCTGGCTCGACCCGAACCGCGCCCATGACCGCGAAATCCAGAAGAAGGTGGAAGTCTACCTGAAGGACCACGACCTCTCCGGCCTTTCTGTCAAGATCTTGAGCCCGAAGGATGCGATTGTCGAGACTATGAAGCGCGCAAAGGCCGGCCTCGACACCATCAGCGTCACCGGCAACGTGATGCGCGACTACCTCACGGACCTTTTCCCGATTCTCGAAGTCGGAACTTCTGCCAAGATGCTCAGCATCGTGCCGCTCATGGCTGGCGGCGGACTCTTCGAAACGGGTGCAGGTGGCTCCGCTCCCAAGCAGGTGCAGCAGTTCCTTGCCGAAAACTACCTCCGCTGGGATTCGCTCGGCGAATACTTTGCTTTGGTCCCCGCTTTCGAACAGGTCGCCTCGACGACCGGCAACAAGAAGGCCAAGGTTCTTGCCGACACGCTCGACGAGGCGAACGGGAAAATTCTCGAATTCAACCGCACGCCGGCCCGCAAGATTGGCGAACTCGACAACCGCGGCTCACACTTCTATTTGGCGATGTACTGGGCCGAGGCCCTTGCTGCCCAGAAGGAAGATGCGGAACTTGCCGCCAAGTTCGCCCCGGTTGCCGCCACCTTGATGAAGCACGAAACCGAAATCATCGCCGCTTACGCCAAGGAACAGGGACAGCCCGCCGACATCGGTGGCTACTACCTGCCCAAGGCCGAACTCCTCAAGAAGTGGCTGCGCCCGGTCGAAGCGTTCAACCAGGTAATTGACAATCTGTAGTTGTTGCCCGGGGCCTTGGCCCCGGTGTTTTACGTCTTGCTGCCGTCGATAATCCAGCGGCAGAGTTCCTCGATGCTTTCGTAGTCGGGCAATGTGCGCGTGAAGTTCTGCGATTTGCTCCGCTCGATGAAGTTGTTCCAGACGTTTTCGTTCTTGCCGTCGAGCCCCAGGTGTTCTTCGATGGCGCCTTTTGTCCATACCCAGATTCCCTGGCTGCGCAGCTTGGCGTGGATGCTCTTGATGGGGCGTTCCGCTTCGGGCATCGCGGCCATCATGGCATAGGCCTTGGCGGCGGTGATGTTGCTGTGCTTGTTGACGGGCAGTCCGTTCACCAGGCGCAGGTGGTTGTGGAATGCAAGTTCACGGAAAAGGTTCCGGCACATCTTGATGTCGGGGTCGTTCGCTTCGAGGAAACCGTCTCGCGTGGCTGTGGTGAAGGCGTAGTCCAGGTCGACAATCGAGCGCGCCGGCATGTCCATGGCTTCGAGCACCTGCATGCTCTTACGAGTGTTGCTCACACCGCCCTGGCGTACGAGGGCGCACTTGATGAGCGCGAAGGATTGCCCGGTAATGCGCTCGAAAAGGGCCGGCAGCACGCGCCATTCGGTCTTGCCTTCGGTCAGCAAAACATAGTCGGCAAAAAGGAGCTCGTTGCTGTTCGATAAGCTGAACAGCATCTGGAGCTGGCTTGGAGCGTCCTGGATGACTTGGCGGACGGCATCTTCCATTCGCTTGCGCATGAACGTGCCGCGATCCTTGTTCTTGCGGATAAGGAGGGACGTACTCACGTCTTCGCTGGTGACCATCTGCGCGGAATGGGTGGCGAACACCACCTGATAGCCTTCGTTGGAAAGGTTCTTGAGCGCGACGCGCACGAGTTCCACCGCCTGCGGGTGCAGGTACAGCTCGGGCGAGTCGATGAGCAGCATGGTGCGGCTCAGGTAATGGTTGTTGTGGTGCTTCTTGATTTCGGCAAGGTAGCGGATGAGCGCCATCTGGATGGCTCGCTGCGATCCGGCTCCCATCCTGGATATGTCGCGCTGGAAACCGTCGTCTTCGTCGATGACCTTGATGGTGGCTGTCTTGAGGAACGTCTCGAGCGTGGGGATGGGAATGTCGAGCTCAACGTGGACGCTCGGGAAAAGCGGCCTCAGTGCCGTATTTACGTCCTTGTCGAATGCCTTGAGTTCTTCGGCACGTTCGTCGCTGCCCGGCGAAAGGATTTCGCTGAACTGTGCGAGAACGTCGTTGAGTTCGCCTCCGTATCGGCGTTCCAGCGGCTTGAATATTTCATGCAGGAGCTTGGTGAATGCGCGGTTGCCTTCGAAGTCCCAGATGGCGATGGATTCGGGGAACATGCGGTTGAATGCGCAGACAAACTTCTCGTTGACGCGCACCCATTCCTTGTTGTTCTTGCCGCTGCCTCGCTTGTTGGGCGGAACGTATGCCCAGAGCTCTATGTTGTCAGGAAGTTCTCCTGGAATCCGCTGCACCTTCTTGATGCGCATTGCGTAACCGCTGACGAACGGTCGCACTTCCTGTGCCTTCTCTTCGCCCAACCGGTTCAGGATCTGGTCGGTAATTCCGTCAAAGTACCCTTCCACCTCTACGGAACGGTTCGGGTCGTCGAAGTAGGAAATGTCCAGCGAAAAATGGGCCAGTAGCCAGCGGATGCCCATGAGGATGTTCGTCTTTCCGGCGTTGTTGTAGCCGATAAGTGCTGTAAAACTGCTAAGAGGAAAGGTCTCGTTTTGGATGGAACGAAGGTTCGAGATGGTAATGTGCGATAGTCTGAGTGCTGGCGGTTGCATAACCTGAATGTATAAAAAAACAAAAGCGGATGCTTCGAAATTCGTGTTTTTTTGGGAAAAGTTGAGATAAATCAAGCGGAAATCCAGCTTTTAAGCGTTTTTGTGTTTTTTTTATCACAAAAAACGATGAAATTGGGCAAAGAACGCCTTTTTTGTTAAAAAAAAGACTATTCTTTACTCATAAACTTTAAACTAATACCATAAGGGTTGGAAAGATGAAATATTCTAAAATCATGCTCGGAGCGGCGCTGATTGGTGCGACGGCTTCTACAATTTTTGCACAGGAGACTCTCCGCAGTTTGGCCGAAGAAAGGGGCCGTTATATCGGAGCCATCCTGAACAGCGAATGGTTCAATAACGCCATCGAATCGCAGTTCGAGGAAATACACAAGACGCAGTTCAATGCGGTCGTCGCTGAAAACGAAATGAAGTTCGATGCGACGGAGCCCAACAAAGGCCAGTTCAGCTACGCCAAGGGCGATAAGATGGTTACCTATGCCAAGGCAAACAAGATGCGCGTCCGTGGCCATGCCCTCGCTTGGCACAGCCAGGTTCCCGGCTGGGTGAACAATATTCGCGACAAGAAACAGCTTCTTGACGTTCTTAAGAACCATATCGACAATGTTGTCGGGCACTGGAAGGGCGAAGTCGCCGAATGGGACGTGGTGAACGAAGCTATCAACGACGATAACAACCACGGTTGGCGTTCCAACGGCTCTGTCTGGTTCCAGACGATTGGTGCCGAATTCCTCGACTCCGCTTTCGTGTGGGCTCATGCTGCCGACCCGGATGCCGAACTCTGCTATAACGACTACGCTATCGAATGGGGTCTCGGCCAGGGCAGCAAGGCTGGCTTCGTGGTGGATCAGGTCAAGCGCTGGAAGCAGAATAACATTCCTATCACTTGTGTGGGTACGCAGACCCATATCGAAATTTCCCACGAAACGACTCCGCAGAACGTTCGCGCTCTTGCCAAGGCTCTTGCCGAGCATGATGTCGTCTTGAACATCACCGAACTGGATGTCGGTTTCCCGCAAGGTTCCGCCGGTAGCTTGGGGGCTTCCGATTATGCCAAGCAGGGCCATCTCTATCGCCAGTTCATGGACGTGTTCCTCGAAGAACCGAACATGGGTGAATTCATGATTTGGGGTGTGACCGACGCTCACAGCTGGCTCGATGGTCAGCAGGGCAAGACACAGGGCCTCATTTACGACAAACAGTACAAGGCGAAGCCGGCCTACGACAGCCTTATCGCAAGCCTCAAGGCTCACCCTGCTTCGGAGGTGAAGTCTCCGTATAAGTCCGCTGCAACGCCGGATACCACGGTCCAGGATACGACAACTCAGGATACTTCGGCTCATGATACGACCGCCGTTCAGGACACGACTGTTAAAGACACTACAACTCAGGATACGGTTGCCACTCCGGGCCCTGTTGTGAGCGATACGGGCAATGTCGGTATCCGTCGTGGCTCTGCGACATTGACGGAAGTCCGCATGAACCTCGTTGGTCGTACGCTGTCCATTGTGGGTGCTTCGAATGCGAAGGTCCAGGTCTTCGATATGCGTGGCCGCCCGGTCTATAGTGCCGTTACGAGCAAGGGCTCTGTCGATCTTTCCGCAATTTCTGACGGCCTGTATGTCGTCCGCGTCAAGGTCGGTTCGAAGACCCTGGAACGCCGCGTGGCGCTTCGATAATAGTTCTCTCTCTTTTCATTGGCTGAAATGGCGGGTTTTTACCCGCCATTTTTGCGATAAATGCCGTTTTTATGCGAAAAGCGCTGTTTTGTCATAGTGAGTTGTAAGAGTTTGCAACATTAAATAAAATTTAGCGTTGATATTGTCTCAACAGGAATTATTTTTAGTAAAAATGGTTTGGGTTGTAGAGTTATCCACAATGAGGTTAAGGAAAATGAAGATAACTCAACTTACACAAAAGGTAGTGCTTGCTGCTGCCTTAATTGGTATTGGCGCCTCTGCCGCCGGTGCCCAGGAAACCCTACGTAGCTTGGCCGAAGAACGTGGCCGCTACATTGGCGCAATCCTCAATTCTCAATGGTTTAGCGGCGGATTGCCGGCCGATTACGAAAAAATTCACAAGACGGAATTTAACGTCGTTGTTGCCGAAAACGAAATGAAATTCGACGCAACGGAGCCCAGCCAGGGCAATTTCAGCTTTGGCAATGGCGACAAGATGGTCAACTACGCCAAACAGAACAACATGCGTGCCCGTGGTCATGCTCTTGCTTGGCACAGCCAGGTTCCGGGCTGGGTGAACAACCACCGCAACAAACAGGAACTTCTCGGTATCCTCAAAAACCACATCGACAAGACGGTTGGCCACTTCAAGGGCAAGATTGACGAATGGGATGTGGTGAACGAGGCTGTAAACGACGACAATAATCACGGTTGGCGTAGCCGCGGCTCCGTCTGGTTCGAAACCATCGGCGCCGAGTTCCTGGATTCCGCCTTCGTTTGGGCGCACGCTGCCGACCCGGATGCAGAGCTCTGCTATAACGACTATGCCATTGAACAGGGAATTGGCCCTGGTTCCAAGGCGGGCTTCGTTCTTGAACAGGTCAAGCGCTGGGTCAAGGACGGCATTCCTATCACTTGCGTGGGATCCCAGACTCACGTCGAAGATGTCACGACTGCCAAGGAATTTATCGGCGCTCCTGATAGCCTCCGCCATTTTGCTCAGGAACTCGCGAAGCTCGGTATCAAGTTGAACATCACTGAACTCGATGTCGGTTTCAAGAGCGGTGTAAACGTCAGTGCCGAAGATCTCGCTCGTCAGGGCCAGGTCTACCGCCAGTTTATGGATGTGTTCCTTGAAGAACCGAACATGGGCATTTATTTGATTTGGGGCATATCCGACAAGTGGAGCTGGCTTGGCAGCTTGAACAGGCAGAAAGGCCTTATCTATGATGATAACCTGAAGAAGAAACCCGCTTACGATAGTATCGTCGCTAGCTTCAAGGCTCACCCGCCTGAGACGGTGAAGAGCCCGTACAAAGAAAGCTTTGTTCCGGATACGACCAAGAAGGATTCCTCTGCAGCGACCGATAGTACGCAGAAGGCGGATTCCACGAAGACGACGACACCGGGTGATTCTACCAAACCCACGACACCAGGCGATTCTACTAAACCCACGACGCCGGGCGATTCCACTCAGGTTGCTGTTACTCCGGGGGATTCCTCTAAGGTCACGGCTCCGGCAGATTCGACGAAGGTGGGCGATGATACTCCCATTCAGGTGCGCAGGGTGAATGTCCCGCTTGGTATGAGTCTTTCTGGCCGTATGCTCAGCGTTACCGTAAGGGGAGCTTCTGTCGAGGTGTTCAACTTGCAGGGTCGTCCGGTGTTTAACGGCAAGGCCGTTGACGGAACAGTTTCCCTTGCCAATATGACCAGTGGTCTGTATGTGGTGCGCGTGAAGTCGGGCTCCAGCAGCCTCGTCCGCCGCGTCGTTCTCAAGTAAATTATTCGATTCATCTGAAAGAAAGGATTTCTTCCAAATGGGAGAAGTCCTTTTTTTTATGTTTTGTGTATATATTAATAAGGGGAGAAATTATAGCTGACGTTGGAGAATCTTATGCCTATCCGAATTTGCTATCGTAATATTGTCTTATGTATGGCTCTCGTTTTTTGGGTGGCTTGTAACGACGATTCAAGCAGTAATACTCCAGTTGAAATCAGTGCGCCCGACGAAGTTTCGTCCAGTTCCGAGGTTGTGACTGAAATATCGAGCAGTTCCAAAACTCAAGAGATCTTGAGTAGTTCCCAAAAACAGGAATTGTCCTCTTCCAGTGTGGCTTCGAGCAGTTCCGAAATTTCTAGTTCCTCTGGAGTAAATGCTGATTATCCCTATACATTATGGCTCCATCCTTCGGTTCATTGCTGGGATACGACGTACATGAATCAAGTATCTTGCTCATCATTCCGTCCAGAATTGCAGATGGATAAATCGGACGTTCTGGCTGCCCTGCCTCCTAGTGGTGAATCGTTGCCTTCGTATTGTATGCCGGGATACTTATCTGTATATGTGTGTGAAAATAGAATGATATATCCCAAATACGACAAGTTTTCCTTAATTGGCGACACTATTGTACAGTGCTCGGCTGATAATTTGGACGGTGGATGTGAGCCTGCGGAAGATGCGTGTGCAAAAAAGATTGAAGATGCAGAGGCGAGTACGGAATATCCTTATATGTTGAAAAAGGATTTGTCCGTCAACTGCAAGGAAATGTACAAGATGGAATTGGATACGGGGGATGTTCTGTACTACAATTGGCCTTATTCTGGTCGTTATGAATGGTTGCGGTGTACTTCGTATTATCTGTGCGAAGACGGGAATAGCTATGAATATGAAGATATGCTTCAGGAGGAATAAGGCATCTGCACGCATAGAGCGACCGAGGAATAGTTGAAAGCGCGAATTTTCAGGAAAGGGACCCACAAGGGTTCCTTTTTTATATAGATTAATGGCATGAAGCTCTTGGAACAATTCAATTACCGTGAACTCCCGCCTGTGCTATCCACCGATGCGATGCGTGCGCTTGACGCTGCAACGAAAGAAGAAATGGCACGTGATGCTGGGGACGGCTCTACGGCTGTCGATGCCGGCTATCGCCTCATGAAGCAGGCGGGTGCCGCGCTTTACCGGCATGTTGTGGATGTTCTGGAAAATATGGATGGCGCGCCCGGACAGGGGGCGCCGCGCAAGGCGGTCGCGGTCTTTGTTGGCGGGGGCAATAATGGGGGAGACGGGCTTGTGCTCGCGAAGCTGCTGATTGAAGCGGGAATCCCTTGCACTGTGTATTCGCTTGCCGCCGCCGAAAAGTTCAAGAACGAAGCGAAGTTGGCTTTGGATGATTTTGTACTGGCGGGCGGAAGGCTTGTCGCCTATGCACCGGCCGGAACGGGTGCGCATTTCTCGCTGGTTGTGGATTGTATGCTCGGGAATGGCGCCTCCGGTGAATTGCGGGAATTGTATGCGGCCGCAGTCCGCGACATCGGGGACTGGAATGTCCCGGTTGTCGCGGCAGACGCCCCCACCGGTTATGATTCGCACGAGCATGTGCGCCGAGAATCCTGTGTCAACGCCGTGGAAACGGTGTTGTTCGGTTTTCCGCGGCTCGATGCCTATGTCCGGGAAGGCGGAAAGGTGTTCGGCCGACCTGTTGTTGCACCGCTCGCTTATCCGGATTCCCTTGTCTGCAAATTCGACGAAAAAATTTATCTGGCGACAGAATCGCTTATTCCCCAGTTGCTCCCGGAGCGCGACGAATGGGGTGACAAACGCGAGCAGGGCTGCGCCATGATTGTCGCGGGTTCGGGAAACATGCCGGGGGCTGCCGTGCTTTGTACGCGGGCCGCGCTCCGTAGCGGTGTTGGCCTTGTAACGCTTGCCAGCCCGGAAGCGGTCATGCCCGTATTGCAGACTAAATTATCCGAGCCCGTTTTCTGTAACTTGCAAGATATGGCCGGCCAGGATGCCGACTCTGTCGATGATTGTGCAATGGCGCTTGCTCCGGCTCATATTCCGCAGATTCTTGAAAAGGCAAAACATTGTCAGGCGCTAGCGATTGGCCCGGGCCTGTCCTCTGCCGATTGTGTGCGCGAAGCCGTCCTTGAACTGCTTCCGAAAATCAATTGCTCCATGGTCATCGATGCCGATGCCCTGAATTCTATCGCCACGCTCAACAAGACCGTCGCAAGTACCACGTCGGGAGCGGCGTCGTTTTTGCATGGGATTGCAAGTCCGGCAATTCTCACGCCGCACCGTCGGGAATTCGAAAGGCTTTTCGGCCCCCTTCCTGCAAGCAGCATCGATATCCCTGCCCGTTTACGAGACATTGCCCGGATTACGGACAAGGTCTTGCTCCTGAAGGGGGCGCCGACATTCGTCGCCATTCCCGACGGGCGTGTCTACGTGGTACCGGCCTGCAATTCGGGGCTGGCCAAGGGCGGTTCCGGCGACGTGCTTACGGGTGTCATTGTGGCTCTGCTTTCGCAGGGCTTGACAGCCCCCGAAGCGGCTGTTCTGGGGGCTCTGCTCCATCAAAAGGCAGGAAAAATGGCCCGCGATGAACTCGGGCCATATTCAATGCTTCCAGGAGATGTCGTCAAAAGGCTTTCTAGGGCAATTCCCGTTTCCTAGTTATTTTTGGGGACTCCAGCTCCAGTCTTCCAGATATTCGTCATATTGGCACACGACGACTTCGTCCGTAGCTTCGATACGGACGGTCATGCCGCTTCTTGAAATGTCGCATTCATATTTGAAAAGGTCGACATCCTTGGCGATTTGGATTACGCCATTTGTGGAGTCTCCCATAGCCCCGGCGGTTTCGTCACCACAGGTCACGCATATTGTCGTAACGAGAAAAATTGCGCAAGCAACCAAAAGCTGTTTTTTCATCCGAACCTCATCTCACCGCGCATAAATTTACAATATAACGTGATAAAAATCACGAATGTAGTAGAAAAAAAACAAATGAAGCGTGTTTTTTTTCGACTGCTGGTATGTCTTGCCTAAAAAAGCAAATGGGGAGAAATACTTTTGTAAACATTTTTTAGTCCTTTTCCTTTTTTTTGAGGTTTGGATGTAATCGTTCCTGAGTTTGTTATTTGCGTTCCATCGTTTTTCTACATTCAGTTTATGCCTGAAAAGACTCTACTTCTGCTCGACTCCTACGCACTCGCGTTCCGCATGTTCTACGCCTATTCGCAAAATCCCTTGACGAACAGCCAGGGCGAAGAGGTCTCGATGATGCACGGCTACTGGGGTGCAGTTCTGCGCATCCTTGCGAAGCACAAGCCGACGCATTTTGCGATTGCGCGCGATGTTGCCCACACGAAGACGTTCAGGCACGAACTTTATCCCGACTACAAGGCGAATCGCGGACCCATGCCCGAGGAGATGGCGGCCCAGATGCCGCTCCTTGGCGAAAGCCTTGAAGCGAGTGGTATTCCTCTGCTTTCGGAACCGGGTTACGAGGCCGACGACGTGATGGCGAGTACCGCTACGGCGGCCGTCGAGGCGGGCTTTGACCATGTGGTGATTCTCAGTAAGGACAAGGACATGTCGCAAATCGTAAGCGACAAGATCCACCTTTTTCACCTGACGAAGGGTGCCGACGGCATTGACTTTGGACCGGAACAGGTGCTCGAAAAATACGGGCTCCCGCCAGAGAAAATTCGCGATTACTTGGCACTCATGGGGGACGCAAGCGACAACGTTCCCGGCGTGCCGAAGGTGGGCCCCAAGACGGCCATCCAGTTGCTGAACGATTATGGCGACATGGACAACTTGTATGCGAACCTGGACAAGATTACCAAGAAGGGCCTGCATGACAACTTGGCGAACAACCGCGAGAAGGCGTTCCTCAGCCGTGAACTTGTGACGCTCCAGACCAAGCGAGCCTTCAACGGGAACCTGGATGCTCTTGAATACAACGGCTTGCATGTGGATACGCTTGCCGCGATGTTCAAGGACCACGAAATCAACAGCTTGCTGCGATTGCTCGAGAACATTCCGAGCAAGACCGGCTTTGTGCGCGAAGGCGCCGAGGGTGAGGCTTCCGGAGAAGGGGTGGAACGCGCCAGCTTCCCTGTCGATGAACTGCCGACCTATGTGTGCGTCGACAACGAAAAGACTTTTGAACAGATGAAGGCGGAATTTGCCGCATCTTCCATTGTGGGGATTGATACCGAGACGGACGGTCTCGACCCGATGCAGTGCAACCTGGTGGGGCTGTGCCTCGCTGCCGCCGATGACAATGGCAAGGTGACGAAGGGTTACTACATCCCGCTCGGACATTCCGACGAAATCGGCTTCCCGCTCCCGGCCGGAAAGAACGGCAACTTCGACTTCAACAAGGCGAAGGAATGGTTCTGTGGATACTTCGCCGACGTAACTCCGATTGAGTCTACCGGCAAACCCCGCGCTCTCGTGTTCCACAATGCGAAATTCGACTTGCACGTGCTTGCCCGCGCATTCAAGATTCCGCAGGCCGACATCGACAAGGCGAACATCGTCGATACGCTCATTGCCGCATGGATGCTTTCGCCGGGACAGTCGGGACTCGGGCTCGACAACCAGGTGATGCAACGCCTGCAGCACGAGATGATTCCCATCGAGAACCTCATTGGCCGCGGCAAGAACCAGATTACGTTTAACCGCGTTCCCGTCAAGGATGCGACCGAATACGGCGCCGAAGACGCAGTCTATACGCTTCGCCTGTGGGAACCGCTCAAGAAGGATCTTGAAAAATTTGACTACGTGAAGTATTTCTTCGACCAGGAAATGCCTCTGTTGAAGGTGCTTTACCAGATGGAAACGGTCGGTGTCGCTATTGACGTGCCCGCCCTCAAGACGCTGGAGCAGGAACTGCAGCATCGCATCGAAAAACTCGAAAAAGAAATCTGCGACATGGCGGGCTTCGAGTTCAATATCGGCTCTCCCAAGCAGCTCGGCGAAGTGCTTTTCGATACGCTCGGCCTCCCCGAAATCAAGAAGAGGAGCACTGATGCGGTCGTTCTCGAAGAGCTTAGCTACAAGGCCCCGCACCCGATTGTATTCTCCGTCATCGAGTATCGCGAACTCAAGAAGATGCAGAGCACCTACATCTCGGTGTTGCCTACGCTTCTGAATCCGGAAACAAAACGTATTCACACGAGCTTTATCCAGTGGGGAACTGCGACGGGTCGCCTTTCCAGCCGCGATCCGAACTTGCAGAACATCCCCGTGCGTAGCGACCTCGGCAAGAAAATCCGCGCTGCGTTTATCCCGCAAGGCAAGGACAACGTGATTCTCGCCGTGGACTACTCGCAGATTGAGCTTCGCATGCTTGCGCACCTGAGCGGAGATGCCGCACTTATCGAAAGCTATAAGGAAGGTATCGACATTCATGCCCGCACTGCCGCCGCCATTTATGGCGTGGACATCAATGATGTTACGAGCGACATGCGCCGCGACGCGAAGGTGGTGAACTTTGGTGTGCTCTACGGCATGACGGCATTCCGCCTTTCTCGCGACCTGAAAATCCCGATGGGGCAGGCGAGGGACTTTATCGAAGGCTACTTTGGAATGTACCAGGGTGTGCAGCAGTACATCGAAGATATCAAGGCTTCTGCACACCGCGACGGCTACGTGGAAACGCTTTCTGGCCGCCGCCGCTACATTGCGGGGATCGACAGCTCTGACCGCATGGAATCGCAGATGGCCGAACGCAT
Source organism: Fibrobacter sp. (assembly GCA_017412605.1). Taxonomy (GTDB): domain Bacteria; phylum Fibrobacterota; class Fibrobacteria; order Fibrobacterales; family Fibrobacteraceae; genus Fibrobacter. The sequence goes on from JAFPWY010000011.1 coordinate 312,847, forward strand.
GGCGGTAAATACGCCTGTACAGGGCTCCGCCGCCGACCTCATCAAGATTGCGATGATCCGCATCCAGAAGCGCATCAACGACGAAAATCTCCCGCTCCGCATGATGCTGCAGGTGCACGATGAACTCGTGTTCGAATGCCCGAAGGACCAGGTGGAACCCATGTCGCAGATGGTCAAGGCCGAAATGGAAGGGGCCATGCAGCTCAAGGTTCCGCTTGTCGCAAGTGTCGGTTTCGGCGAAAACTGGCTTGAAGCGCATTAAACATTCTATCCTTGCTTTGCAGGAAAGTTTCCAGTGTGATTTATTTCACACTTCGGCCTAGAAATTATTCCGTATGTAATAAATATGGAGTTGCTGGGCCATTCTCAGATTAGATTTAGGAATGGTGGTGAGATCCTTTGGGTGTATCCCTATGGATGTTTTGGTATATAAATAAAAAGGATCAACTATGAAAAACAATCACGTCTCCCATTGTACGGTGTTTTTTGCGTCCCTTGCCCTTGCTGTGTTTACACACGCGCAAAATCTCCCGAAAGCCGTTGATATTTACCCCAAGATGGGGCTCGGTTACAACATCGGTAATACGATGGAAGTTCCGGGCAACCAAGGTGGTCCCACAGGATGGGGTAACCCGTTTCCGGATGCAGCCTATGTAAAGGCAATCAAGGACGCAGGTTTCAATACCGTCCGCATTCCGTGCGCATGGGATACCCATGCCTCCAATGGTACTATTAACGCAGGCTGGCTTGACTCCGTCAAGACGGTTGTCGATCTCGTGATTGGAAACGGCATGTACGCCATTTTGAACAGCCACTGGGATGGTGGCTGGCTCGAAGACCACGTGTTTGACGGCCAGGGCTTTGACAAGAATGGTGAAACGACTGTTGTCGCGACAGAGCTTGCGGCAAAGCAGGAAAATTACTGGAAGCAGATTGCGACCAAGTTTGCCGAATATGACGAACATCTGATTTTTGCATCTGCTAACGAACCCGGTGTGAACGACCCGTGGAACGGCGGCGCCGACAACGGCCAGTGGGCCTTCGACGAAGCCCGCATGCAGGTGCTCAAGAGCTATCACGAGGCATGCCTCAAGGCGGTGCGCTCTACCGGTGGTAACAACGCCACCCGTATCGTGGTCGTTCAGTCTCCGCGTACTGAAATCGACAAGACTCCGCTCCTTTCTTCGTTGTACCCGGAAGACCCGGCGGGCGACGGCTACACCATGGCCGAGGTCCATTTTTACCCCTATCAGTTCACGCTCATGACCGGCGGTGACGAAGACTGGGGCAAAATGTTCTACTACTGGGAAGACAAGACTCCGGGCGACGACGCTGCGCATACTTGCTCCGGCACGGCGCTCGGTTCCAAGAAGTCCATTGATGAACTGTTCGGCGGACTCAAGACCCGTTTCTACGACAAGGGCATTCCGGTCGTGATTGGCGAGATGGGTGCGGTCAAGCGTCTTAATGCCCTCTCCGGCGACAATTTGAAGGCGCATCTCGAAGCGCGTTCTGCCTGGTACGGCTACACGGTTGCTGCGGCAAAGAAGAACGGCCTCGTCCCCTGTGTATGGGATACCGGTGACGAAGGTGATGGCAACTTCACGATTATCCGTCGCCAGGTCAACAAGTTTGGCGGTAACGTGGGCGACATCGTCGATGTGGAAACCCTGAACGCCATGCGCGAGGCCTATGGCCAGGCGAGTGTTCCGGGCAACACGATCGATTCCACTGTCAAGGAAAGTGTATCTACCGAAGATAAGGCGCTCCACATCGTTTACAAAACGGTGCAGTCCGATACGGCCGAGGCGGGTACCATGCGCATCAATTTGAGCGATGCGGACTGGAGCCAGTATGTTGCCATTTCGTTTGACATGCGTGTCGACGGGGCATCTGCCGGCCCGTGTACCGATGCAACCCGCGAAGGCTGCGGTACGGACGGTTGGGCCAGCGTGTCTGTGTTCAATATGTCTGGCGAATGGGCATGGAAAGAAGTGAGCCTCGGAAACGTCTCGACCCTTACTACCCTTGCGAACCATAAGATTGAATTCGGTGATGGGGAAGGTCAGCTTGCGATTGTCGACATTACCAAGATGAATGCCATCGGAATCAATGTGTACGGGACGCAGTTCACCGGCGACATGTACCTCGACAACATGCTCCTGTGGAAGGCCGACGGCACTGCCGATACGTTGCAGAGCTTCAACAAGACCAAACCTTCGCTGGACGGTATTGCCTCCTCGAGCGAACTCATTCAGGCGAACGCTACGGGCGACTGGGGCGCTAGTTCTGTGGGTGATCAGACCGGAATCTGCATGCCGCGCGTTGCCAAGGCAATGGGACTCCGTCTGGATGTTGGCCAGGGCTTCGTTGCAGCGAACTTTACGGCTGCCCGTTCGGGTGTCGGCACAGTGATGCTCATGAATTCTATTGGTCAAGTGACTGCTCACCAGGAATTCTCTGCAATCAAGGGAATGAACCGTATTGAATTGCGCAGCAACTACCGCGGCCCCGCAATGCTTGTCGTGAAGCAGGGCGGCCAGCAGTTTGTGCAGAAGGTGATACTGAAGTAACTTTCCTCAAATTTGGGTGTGGAAAGTCCTCCGCGGTTTATACCGTGGAGGACTTTTTCACAGACTAAATTTTCATAGACTAAAAATAGTATGTGTAAATCGCGCTAATATTTAGAGGGACTTCCTTGTCTTCATGAGACTGCAGTACAAACCTTACCGCAGATAAATGCTGTGCTGCGATTTCGCCAACGCTGCCCTCCAAATTTTCCGAAGGAGTCTGCCCAGCCGGGAGCTCAAAATCGCTCCAGCGGACACACTTTTTCCTTTCCGTGTCAGGCAAAATAACATACGGCTTGGCTCCGAATACGGCATTTAGCGAATCGCTAACATCAAGTTCCACTGTTAGAGGAATTGTACTAAAATATTCAAAACACATGCCGCCCCAATTTAAAACATCGACAGGAACATTCGCCACGTTGAAGCCCAAAACAAAATAGGGATCGTCCGTCATCACTTCGTGCGGCACTTCATCGTTCGTTGTCGTGTCACACTCCGATTCATCGTCCTCCGTTTCGCATTCCAACTCATCGTGTGTTATTGCTTTGCGCTGCAAGATTATCGAGCGGCAAATACCACTACAGTCTTCTAACAAAACTTCCAAAGTGTCGTGTGGTCTACCATAGAATCGTAATAAATCGTATTTCGACATGAATGAATGGCCGCCTTTTGCAGAATCCGTTTCCATAAACCATTCTCCATCTTCAACTGCGTCCTCAGGCCAACTGTCACCCGCATACCTAGCAGTAGTGATATGAGAAAATGGTTCTTCATCTATCATGAGGTCCCACCCGCACATTTTTCCTTTCGCTTTGCTCATGCAAATAGGCAAATCTGAATTGCTATTGAACTCTCTGAAAACGGTTCCTATCGCACCAATCCCAAAATTGTAATCGCCCTCGTCGGCCTGGATTTTAAACTTTACGCCGACCAAATTCTGTGAGGCTTCACTTCCAACATGCAATTTCCATTGATCATCGTCCGGCGAGGTAAACTCATCAACGAACTTACTGTCCTTCATGAAATAAGGTACATTTTCCACTCCATCCGGCAAATGGAATTGACTCCAAGAAAGGCAAGTTTGTTCTATCGACAAAGACCTGGGAAGTTTTGCTGCCGGCAAGTCGTAATCCACGATTTTATTAAGCGAATCTAGCACGATAAGTTCTACCGAAAGATCCGTATCGGAATAATATTCTACACAAATTCCTTCCCAATTCCAAACATCAACTGGTGTCGGTTGACCCACAGAATCCTTGGCGAGATTAAAGCTGACGGCTACCGCAGGATTTTTTTGTGATGTTCCTTTTTTCAAAGAAGCCCTACCACAAAGCCCTTTGCAAAATTCTGCAACGTCAACCAAGGAACTGTCTTCGCCAAGCGAAACCGGCCAAGCGATAGACGATTCTCCACCACGGGCTGCATCTGTTTCTATGAACCATCGGCCGTCCTGTTCCATGGGCCTGTACGAGCTTTCTGACACTTCATCCTCTTTATAGAACGTATAAAGCAATGACTGGACATGGTCCTTATCTTTTAGCGGGGTCCATAGGCTTCCGTCGTCACCACTCAGCAAAAGCCAATTGGTGTAAATACTGGATGAGGAACTTGTTTCCGCCTGAGAACTGGATGAGAGATTCCTGTGAGCCGTTTTTAGCGGATCCTTCACCTTGGTCCCGACATGCCGGACATTGAATTTATATTCGCCGGAATCGGCCTGGATTCTAAATTTCAACCCGAGAAGTTGACTTGCTGCTTTTTCGCCAACAACCTCTTGCCAAGATTTAGGAAGCTCATTTGACTTGGTCGAAAGCGCGAACTCATCCCAACTAACACATTTCGTTATTTCGGATCCATCCTTTGATTTTGTCAAAGATGCAGATGGCAACTCGTCGCCAAGTTCATGTTCAAGCGAGTCCCCCAAATCAAGCACGATCAATGGATTCGCTTCTGACGTATATGTCATGCAAATGCCGCCCCAGCTCGATACATCGACAGGAACTGGTTCTCCCTTTTTGTCTCTCGCGATGACAAAGCCTACCCCTGCATACGGATTGTTGCTCATCGAGCCTTTTTTCAAGACGGCCGTACCGCACAATCCCTGACACGAATCAATAACAGGAGACAAGGAATCTGTTCCATCTGCCAACTGAGCGGGCCACGATATATACGAGGTGCCTCCTTTTTTCGCATTGCTATTGGCTTCCCAGTACCAATGACCATCGGCTACGGCGCCTTTAGGTAAAGCTGCCACACTGGCTGTAAAATCGACTCGATAATCACCTCTCGACGGATCCCACAGGACGCTGCCGTCAGCTTGGACCGTATTCGGTTCAGTTGATGTCCCCGTAACGTTTTGGTCGTCCAGACAACCTGTAGCTGCGAGCGCAATGGCCCCGCATGTTATATAGAATTTCGTTCTCATCCTAATCCTCCTTGTTGTCCGCTATTTCTTTCGAAAGCGGGAACAGTTGTAAATTCAATCTGTAAACTTGTTTGATATCGCTGCATGCCTCTGCGAGTGCAGTAATCCTTTTCCGACACGCATCAAGTTCCGCGACGATCTTTTCGTACGTTTCGCGGTTGACGCCCATCGTGATGCCGGTAATGTTTCGTTCGCTTGCTGTGAAACGGTCCAGCGAATCAATGGCCAAATTGCCCATTTCGCGGTGCATGGAACGTATCGCGAGCGGGAGCCCTTCCTGGGAGCCTTCGACGGATTTTTCGGTCTGCTCGTAAACGTTTTCCGCCGTCTGCCGGAGCAATCCGTTCCGTTCAAGGAACTGGAGCGATTTGCGGATATCGATCGCCGAGACTTCTTGCGTACACATCTTGGCGATTTCTCCCGGCATGGCGCCGGGCATCATGGGGGCAAGTTCGCGTACGACCGGGTTTTTCCAGCTGTTGTAATATTCAAAGGCGTCCTTGTCGAGAATGCGAACCTTGTGCGAAAGGGCTATGGACTGCATTACGTCCAAGAACTTTTTCTTTTGAGAATCCTTCTTGGCGTTGCCGAACTGGACCATCGCTTCGAAATATGTCACTTCGTAATCAACAAGGCCGATTGCCCTGGCCACGCGTTCCATGGTCGTCTTGCTCAGATTCGTCTTACCTTCGCAAACCGTCTTGAGGTAGGAGGGCGAAACGAACCCGGCAATTTTTTATTTTTATTCAATTTTCACTATTTTTACTTTTACTAAAAACGAAAAATTTCTGTTTATAGTACACCCTGTACTGTATGTAAAAAAGGATGTGCTTGTGGCACATCCCTTTTCAAATAAGTTGCTAATCTTGTTGGCTACTAGTTTTTTCTACGGCTCTTTTCCTCGTCCTTCTTCTCCTGCACAATCGCGTCGATGACGGCGGCGACGGTCAGGTTGAAGATGTCGTGCACGGAGGCGTCGGAGTCGGTGAAGTGCACAGGCTTGTTCAAGCCCATCTGCACGGGGCCAATGGATTCGCCCACGCCCATCTCGAGGAGCATCTTGCAAGTCGTATTTGCAGAGGAGAGGCACGGGAAGATGAGCGTGTTGACCGTCTGGCCTTTGAGCTTGTTGAAGGGGTATTTCGTGTCGCGCAGTTCCTTGTCGAGCGCCACGTTCACCTGCATTTCGCCATCGAGCACGTAGTCCGGGAACTGTTCGTGAATCATGCGCACCGCGTCGCGAGCCTTGTTGGCCGTACCGCGGGCCGCTTCCTTGTCGCTACCGAAGTTCGCGTAACTGAGCATTGCCATCACGGGCTCGTGTGCGAAGAAGCGGACGGCGTCGTGCGTGAGCTTCACGATGTCCACGAGCGTTTCGGCATCGGGGTTGCGGTTCACGAGCGTATCGGCCAAGAAGAACGTTCCCTTGCGGGTGCTCAGAATGTGCATGGCACCGAAGTGCTTGTATTCTTCGCGGATGCCGATGATATCCTTCGCGAGTTCGATGGTCTCGGAGTACTTGGAGTAGCCGCCAGTAATGAGTGCGTCGGCGTCGCCTTCCTTTACCATCATCATGCCGAAGTGGTTCGGTTCGAACATGTCGTCGCGGGCTTCTTCGAACGTCACGCCGTTACGGCCGTTCTCTTCGGCATAAACGGCGGCGTACTTGCGACGGCGTTCGAATTCTTCGGGAGAACGCGGGTTCACGATCTTGATGCCCGTGAGGTCGAGCTGTTCCTTGTTCGCCATCATCTGGATGCGTTCGGGGTTGCCGAGCAAAATCGGATGCGCGATGCCTTCGATCTTGGCCTGCACGGCGGCCTTGAGCATGTTGAGGTTTCCGCCTTCGGCAAACACCACGCGCTTGGGGTTGCTGCGGGCGGTATCGCTGAACTGGCGGATAAGCTTGTTGTCGTAGCCCATCATGTCACGGAGCTTGTCGTAGTAAGCATCCCAGTCGGTAATCGGCTTGCGGGCCACTTCGCTCTCGATGGCAGCCTTCGCGACGGCAATGGAAACTTCCGTAAGGAGGCGCGGGTCCAAGGGCTTCGGAATCAGGTATTCCTTGCCGAAGGTAAAGCGCTGGGCGTTGTAGGCGATGTTCACCACGTCGGGCACGGGCTGGTGGGCGAGGGCGGCAATCGCACGCACGGCGGCATGCTTCATGTGTTCGTTGATGCAGGTGGCACGCACGTCCAAGGCGCCGCGGAAGATGTAGGGGAAACCGATGACGTTGTTCACCTGGTTCGGGTAGTCACTGCGGCCGGTTGCAAAGATCAGGTCGCCGCGGCTCGCCATTGCCTCTTCGTAGCTGATTTCGGGAGTCGGGTTCGCGAGTGCGAAGACGATCGGCTGGTCGGCCATGCTGCGGACCATTTCACGCGTGAGGATGTTGCCCTTGGAGAGGCCCACGAACACGTCGGCGCCCTTCATGGCGTCGGCGAGCGTCTCGATGTCGGTGCGGTCGGTCGCAAAGAAGGCCTTCGCTTCGGTGAGGCCCTTGCGGTCCTTGCGGATGACGCCCTTGCTGTCGCACATCACCAAGTTTTCCTTCTTGAGACCGAGCGACAGGTAGAGTCGCGTGCAGGCGCAAGCGGCTGCGCCCGCACCGTTCACCACCATCTTCACGTTGCGGATGCTCTTTCCCGCAACTTCGATGGCGTTCAAGAGGCCTGCAGAAGAAATGATGGCCGTACCGTGCTGGTCGTCGTGCATCACGGGAATGTCGAGTTCTGCCTTGAGCGTGTCTTCAATTTCGAAGCATTCCGGTGCCTTGATGTCTTCGAGGTTGATGCCGCCGAACGTCGGGGCGATTCCCTTCACGATTTCGATGAACTTCTTCGGGTCCTTCTCGTTGATTTCGATGTCGAAGACGTCGATGCCGGCGTAAATCTTGAACAGAAGCGCTTTGCCTTCCATCACCGGCTTGCCCGCAAGGGCTCCGATGTCGCCGAGTCCGAGAACCGCGGTACCGTTACTGATGACCGCGACCAGGTTTCCCTTGCCGGTGTATTCGTAAGCGAGGTTGTTGTCGCGTTCAATCTCGAGACAGGGGGCGGCTACGCCCGGAGTGTAGGCAAGTCCCAAATCCGTCTGGGTGCTGTGCGGCTTGGTCGGCACGATTTCAATCTTGCCGGGCTTGCCCATGGCGTGGTATTCGAGCGCCTTTTCTTTCAAATCCTTGCTCATCCTTCTCTCCTTATATTATTACGGCGCCAAATTTAGAAATTTGACGCCTCGCTGTAAAGATGACAGAATTCTTCAAAAAAAGTGCTTATTTTGCGTTGATTTTCGCTGTGGCGAGCGTTTTTTGGTGTGTGTAGACCTGCACGAAGTAGGTCCCGTGGCGCATAGCCCGGACGATGGGTATCTGCATTTTTTCCGTGTCGAAGTCGTATTGGGCGACTACGCTGCCGAGCGCGTCGATGATGCGTACGTGCTTGAGTCCGCGAACATCTGTCTTGATGATGAGTTCCTGGTCGAATACGGATATGCTGGCTCGCGGAGAAATGTCCCCGGCCGGTACGAACAGGCTGCTGTCTGTCACCGCGCTTTCGGAACGGCTTGCGGAAGATTTCGCAGAACGGCTAGTGGATGATTTCACGGCGACGCTTGTGGAGGAACTTGGCTTGACGCTCGAGGACGATGTGGCGATGGCGACCGCCGACGAGGTGGGGGCCGCTGAGGAACTTGAAACTGCGTGAGCGCTGGATTTCGGCTCCGGTGCCGGGCACTTTACGGTGGCGCCCTGCTTTGTGGCAAAGCATACCTTGTCGCCGTCCTTGATCGCATCGTAAATGCCGATATCGCCGAACTTAAACGAATCGAAAGATTTCTTCTTTGTCAGGTCGAGAACGTCCACTAATTCGTAGCGCTGGTTTTGAAGATCCTTGTTCGGGTAATACTCCCATGCTTTGGAGTCGTAGTTGACATACCAGACGAGAACGCCCATGGCTGCCGTGTCGGAAATGGCGGAGTCCCAGCCGGTTCTAGTGCGGTACTCGACGAAATAAAAATTGTCTTTGTTCTTGGAATTGGTGATGCTGTAAGCTGAGCCCGAGTCAATCAAGTCCAGTGCGTAGAACTCGGTGGCCGATTTCATGTCCGGGATGCTCATCCATCCCATGGACTCGCGCTCGAATGCGCTGTACTTGGATGGGCATCTTCCCATCTGGTATGACTTGGATATGCCGTTGTACATTCCCTGGTCCATGATTTCGTAAGGGGAATGCCTTTTCGTGTATGCGGTACCGTTGTCAGATGGGATGTAAAAATCGGGCAGTCCGAGAATGTGGCTGAATTCGTGGATGAATACGCCGACGCCGTTGTGGCCGGACTTTATGTAGGATATGGGGTCGGACATTTCGGCGATGAGCAGGAAACGGTCGAATTTGTAGCCGTTGTAGTTGTTACCCCAGCTGTTGTTGGTATTGCCGTGGTTGCGGCTGCCCCACCAGCCACCGGTATATCCGCTGTACATTTCGGGATTCGTGTATGCCGTGTAGTAGTACATGTGTCCCCAGAGCCCGGATCCCTGTTCCGTTCCGGCGAGAATTACGCCGAAGCCGTCGATAACCTTGTCTCCGTCGCTGTCGTATACGGAGATGTCTCCCATGCGCTTTATCGCCGAATCGATGGTCGCCTTGATAAAGATCCCTTCGCCATCCCCTTCGTCGTCGCCGGCCATAGTTGACTTGAGGTCGATCTTTACCGGGAATACGTCGAAAGTGGGCTTGAACTGGCTGTCAGAATTTGCGACGAAGTAGTCGTGGACACTGCCGTAATGCCCGTCTTCGGAGAAGCCAACTTCGTTCAGCGATCGTTCGTACCAGATGGTGTCGCCGAAGGTACGGTCCGATGTCGATACCAAGAAAACGGGAAAACGGAGTTCGCCCTTGGTGAAAGCTTGCGGTTTGGGGCGGAGCAGTGCCTTGCCTTCTCCGCTTGCGGAATGGTTGAAATTGGCGAGAAGTCCCTGCAGTTCCGGATAGCGGTCTACATTTGATTGCTGGTGCTTGTCGAGGATGTTCCGCTGATTCAAATTTTTCAGGAAGGCCTTGTCCGCATCGGATCTCTTGTCGGCGTTGCGGGCCATGATGCCGGACGCGCTTGCATTCGAATCGGCATAGACGTAATCGCCCTGGGCGTCCTTTACGACTAGATAGCCGTCGATAGTAAGCGTGTAGTTGTACCGTTCGTCTCCGTACTGCTGTACCGTGACGCAAGTTCCGTCGGATTGGGGTGCGCAATCGGCAAAAGGCATAGCAGGTCGCGTATATCCAAGCGTGACTAGAACGACTCCAAACATCGTGCAGTAAAGACCTTTCATACAATGAAAAATAATTCCAAAATGCCGAAAAAGTCAAAAAAATCCCCTGATTTTACAGGGGATAATCATTAATCGTTGTTTTTGTTGTAGAAAAGGATTTTTAGTGATTAATCGTTAATCATCCTTTCGTAGAATTTACGATACTTGTCCTTGTCTTCCGTCTTGCGGACAGCGATGGCGTCTTGCGGGTGACGGTTGAGCATGCCCGTAATCATCTGCGGAATGATGTAGCCCCACTCGTACTTGGTGTGCAGCGGGAGGAACAGTTCCTGGATGGCGTCGAGAACCGGACGCAGGTCGTACTTCGGGTTCTTGAGGAAGCTGAGCAAAAGTTCGGTGGTGCAGTTGCCGGCGCCGCGACCCATGCCCGACACGGAACCGTCGAGGTAGTCCACGTGGTTGATGATGGCCTGGATCGTGTTGCTGAAGGCGAGCTGCTGGTTGTTGTGACCGTGGAAGCCGAACTTCTTGTTCTTCACGATGCTCTTGTAACGCGCGAGTTCCTTGTCGATGTCTTCCTGGTAGAACGCACCGAAGCTGTCAACGAGGTAGAGCACGTCGGCCTTGCATTCTTCCTGCACCTGGTGGAGCGCTTCGTCGAGTTCCGGACCGCGATCACGGCTCACGGCCATGATGTTGAGCGTCGTCTCGTAGCCCATGTCGTGGAAGGCGTTCACCATGCTGATACCCTTGTCGATGTTCTTCACGTAGCTGGCCACGCGGAACATCTGGTAGGGGCTTTCGCTGGCGGGCTTCACGGCGTCCATGTTCACGCGGCCCACGTCGGCCATCACGGCCATCTTCATCTTGGATTCAATGCCGTCCTTGACCTTCCAGAGCAGGTCGTCGTCGCAGAACTTCCATGGGCCGTATTCCTTGGGGTCAAAGAGTTCGGGGGAGTTCTTGTAACCCATTTCCATGTAGTCGATGCCGGCTGCCGAAAGGAGCGTGTATAATCTACGCACGAATTCAAGAGAAAAATCGTGTTTGTTGACGAGGCCGCCGTCGCGGATGGTGCAGTCGAGGACTTTGATAGTTTCGTAGTACATGGTTAAATAGGGGTTAGAGGTTAGAGACTAGAATCTGGAGGGTGCTTTGTCGACCCTGCTTGGGCAGGATTTCCTTTGCGAGCGTAAACTTATAAACTTGAAATGCAGACGTCAACAGAAAAATGGGGGAACGTAAAATTAATGGTGTAAAATACGCATATTTTGCGTTAATAATAGATGAAATGCTGAATTTTGATTGATTTTTATGGTTTAACTGCATGGGAGTTTTCTAGAAATTCGAGAAAAGGAAGGGAAAATCGCAAGCTGTTGTGAAATCGGCAGGTAGCGGAAAAGTCTTGTTCCTTCGCCTTGTCTCTAGATTTTGCTTAATGTACGCTAAATATGCGTAGAATAATGTTGGGCCGATCTTGTCTCTTTTTCCCATGTCTTGGAATCGTGTGGGTTTGCCCGTGCTGTTTCGGCTTGCGATTCGATCGGGCGGGTTTCGTTGTCATGAATCACAAGAAAAAAGGTTTACAATTCGTTTCCCCTTCAATAGTATAGATTATGGACATGCATAATAAAATTTCGTATTCCATTGTCCCTCTTTTGGTTGCGTTGACTGCTGGCAGCGCATGGTCAGAAGTCAAGTTTTTCTATAACCAGGTCGGTTACGACACTGGGCTCCCCATAAATGTCATTGTCAGGAGCGACAACTCGCTTGACGGTGCCGAATTCAAGTTGATTTCCAGCGGAAACACGGTAAAGTCGGGTAAGCTTTCTTCCGGTACTAATCCGGACAACTGGCTGAACAACGGCAAGTTCTACGTGGCGGACCTGGGAAGCGATGTCGCCGCCGGTACCTATACCTTGCAGGTCAGCGAAAATGGCCAGCCTCAGAATTCCGGCGAGTTCAAGGTCGAAGACAACGCCTTGGCGCAGAAGACTCTTTCTACGGTGCTCGACTACTTCTACAACGATCGCGCCGAGAACGAGACCATCAAGAATCAGGACAAAGATTTGCCCATATACAAGGGTGATGGAAAAAAGCGTGACGTGCACGGTGGCTGGTACGATGCCAGCGGTGACGTGAGCAAGTATCTTTCCCACCTTTCCTATGCGAACTACTTGAACCCGCAGCAGATTCCGCTGACTGTATGGGCTCTTGCGTTCACTGCCGAACGCATCCCTGCGTTGCTCGGCAAGACATCGACCAAGGCCAAGACCAAGGATGAGTCCGTTTACGGTGCCGACTTCCTGCTTCGCATGCTTGACGAACAAGGCTTCTTCTACATGACGGTTTTTGACAAGTGGGGTAACCCGTATGACAAGCGTGAAATTTGCGCGTTTGTCGGGGCCGATGGCGACAAGTCTAGCCAATACCAGACGGCGTTCCGCGAAGGTGGTGGCATGGCGATTGCGGCTCTGGCCCGTGCATCGCTGCTGAAGACGAATGGCGATTCCACAAGCGAACAGTACCTCGCCGGTGCCAAGCGCGCTTACGCCCACCTGACTTCCAAACAAAGTATCGGCGGAAATTGCGAGTACTGTGACGACAACAAGGAAAACATCATTGATGACTATACGGCACTCCTTGCCGCTACCGAACTTTATGAGGCTTCGGGCGATCTCAGCTATTTGAAGGATGCCGGCAAACGCGCTGAACACCTTGCCGGCCGTCTGAGCGATGACGGTTATTTCTGGAGCGACGATGCCAAGACGCGCCCGTTCTGGCATGCGAGCGATGCGGGACTTCCGCTGGTTGCCCTAGTGCGTTATATGGAAGTGGAAGCCAATGCTTGGGAATATGAGCCGTGCCCGGCCAATACAGAGTGTACCGTGGATTACACTCCGGAATTGAAGACAGCCAAGGCTGCGGCCAAGAAGCATTTTGATTGGCTTTTGAAGGTGACGGGGAAGGTGGACAATCCGTTCGGCTATGCCCGCCAGACCTACAAGACGAATGGTGCAATCAAGGACGGGTTCTTTATCCCGCACGACAACGAGTCCAATTACTGGTGGCAGGGCGAGAGCGCCCGTATCGCAAGCCTTGCTGCGGCTGTCCTGTACGCTCACCGCATCCTGGAAGATGACGGCGACGCCGGTGCCGACAAGTATGCCGTTGACCAGCTGGACTGGATTCTGGGCAAGAACCCCTATGCCACTTGCATGATGCAGGGGAAGGGAATCAAGAACCCGCAGAAGTATGACGGCCAGTCCGATTTCGATGCCACGCTCGATGGCGGCATTGCAAACGGCATCAGCGGCAGGAACCAGGACGGTTCGGGAATCGCCTGGGATGACGATGGTGTCGGGGTCGTGGGTTTCGATCCCGAGAAGGAAGCGTGGAACAATTGGCGCTGGATTGAACAGTGGCTGCCGCACAGCACCTGGTACCTGATGGCTGTTGCCGTCCGTTACGACGAAGTCAAGGTGAAGGTTCCGCCGCTGCCGGATCCGCTGCCGCCTATCGACACGGCTGATACCGATTCTTCGAAGAAAGATCCGGGTAAAGATGACGATGCTATTCCTGGCATAGAAAAACTCCAGCCCCATCTTAACATCTCGGTGAACGGCAACGCGATCCATATCGAATTGCAAGGCCGTGTGGGCGAGATGGTGCAGGTGTTCGACCTTTCGGGCAAATGCGTCCGTACCGCAAGGCTTGCCGGGCATTCCGCGACTATCCGGATGCCGGAAAACCAAGGCGGAATCTACCTCGTGAAGGTAGGCAAGTACGGAATCCGAAAGATTGTGATAAGGTAGCAGATGGGCCGCGGAAAGCGGCCCTTACTTTTATTTCTTCTTGAGAAGCGTGCCCGTCACGGCCTTGTCGTGGTCGAACGTGGCGGCGGCAATCGATTGCACCTGCGATGCGGTCACCTTGTTCAGGTTCTCGGCCCAGTCGAGGAAAATTTTATAATCGCCGTACATCTCGTACCAGGCGAGCATCGTCGCGACGTTTTCCATGTCAGTGAGACTGCGGACGAGGCTTGCGTAGGCGTGGTTCTTCACGCGCTGGAACTCGCGTTCGCTTACGGGGGTCACCTTCAGCTTTTCGAGTTCTTCCCACACGATCTTTTCGACCTTTTGCACGTCGGCGTCGGGGCGCAGGTTCACGCGGACCGAGAACTCGGACACGTACTTGTTGGGGCTGTTGCTCGCATTGGCGCTGACGGCAAGTTTTTCTTCTTCGACGAGCCTTTTGTACAGGCGGCCGGAGCGTCCGTTCAGGACGCCCTCGACGATGTCGAGCGCGTAAAGCGACGGGTCACCCACCTCGGGTGTCTTGAATATCAGATTGAACAGGTTCGGCGCATCGGGGCGCGTCACGGCAAGTCGCTTTTCGCCGGCCTGCTCCGGGTCGCGGATGGTGAGTGGCGGGAATTCCTCGCCGGCAGGAATCGAGGAGAAGTACTTCTTGACCAAATCCATCGTGGCGGTCGTATCCAAATCGCCTGCCAGCACGAGGATGGCGTTGCGCGGCTTGTAATACTTGCGGTAATGCTCTTCGGCCATTTCGCGCGTCAGGTTGTCGATATCGCTCGGCCAACCGATGGTCGGTACGCGGTACGGGAAGGCCTCGTAAATCAGGGAATTCAGGCTTTCGTAGTAGCGGCCCGTCGGCTTGTCGTCGTAACGCATGCGGCGTTCCTCGCGAACGACGGAGCGTTCGGAATAGAATTCGCGGAGCACGGCGTTCTGCATGCGGTCGGCTTCGAGCCACATGAACAGTTCAATCTTGTTCTTGGGGAGCGTCACGATATAGGCCGTCATCAAGTCTGTCGTGAATGCGTTGAGTCCAGTGCCGCCCGCGGCCTGGTAGGCGCCCCACAGTTCGTCTTTCACGAAAATTTTGCGGTGCTCGTTCAGCACGGAATCGTGCTTTGCGTTGAGATCCTTGAGCTTTGCCGTGTCCCCGGCCAGTTTCGCGGAACGGATGAGCGCCTGCAGGCTATCCTGCGTCGCCATAAAATGCGCATCGGCAATGCTGTCCGAAACGCCGACCTTCTTGGTGCCCTTGAAAAGCTCGTGCTCCAGGATGTGCGCAAGACCCGACTTGCCCGGGACTTCGTGGACTGAGCCCGTCACGTAGAACAAGCGGCAGCTCACTGTGGGCGCCTGCTTGTTGGGGTGCAGCAAAACCGTGAGCCCGTTGGGGAGAACTTCCTTGTGCACAGGGAGGTTCACCGCGGCCATCGCAAAGGCCGGAACAAGGGCAATGCTGAAAATCGTGCGGAAGAAATGACGTGTCATGGCAAACAAGATAGCACTTTTTTGCACCGCAAACAAAATCGGCCCCTGTCTAGGGCCGGTTTGCTAAGGGTTTGGCTTGTCGCCGAGTCGTCTTGAACCCTAGAGGTCCTTGATGGCGAGCAGTTTTCCCATGTCTTCAAGGTTGATTTCGAAATCCAGGTTCGCGTTCTGGCGGATGTGCTCGGGGCTTGCCGATTTGGGAATCGGCAAGAGGCCCAGCTGCAACACGAATCGGCTTGCCAGTTGCGGGATGGACACTCCATATTTCGCGGCTATTGTGGAGACTTCCGGTACGTTTGCAAGGCGTCCCGTGGCGTTTGGCGAGTAGGCTTCTACAAGAATGCCGTTTGTGTGGCAGTATTCGATCAGTTCTGTCGGGACGTGGCCTATGTGCACGCGAATCTGGTTGACAGCCGGCATTACACGGCAGTTTTCCATTATGTTGTCCAAATCCTCGACTTCAAAGTTCGACACGCCGATGGCACGGAAACGTCCGGCTGAATAGGCTTCTTCTAGGGCTTTCCAGACTTCTAGGTTCTCTTCGTAGTAGTTGTGCCCTTTGAACGGGCTGTTCATCTCGCTCCAGGGCCTTGGAGCATGGATGAGCATGAGGTCTATGTGCCGGCAGTCCAGCCGAACGAGGGATTCCAGGATGTTTTTCTCGGCTTCTTTGTACGACTTGACTTCGGCGGGAATTTTGGAGGAGACAAAAATGCTTTCGCGGTGAATGCCGGTGGCGGCAAGGCCCGCCCGGATGCCTTCTCCCACACCTTCCTCGTTCTCGTAGGCGATGGCTGTATCGATATTCCTGAAACCGGCGTCGATAGCCGCTGCGACGGCGGTCTTTGCCGTTCCGTTGGGGACCTGCCATGTCCCTAGCGCAACCTTCGGAATCCGCTGGCTGTTATTTAGTTTGTAGAACTCGTCGAGAACCATGATCACCTCCCGTGAAAATGAATACGCCGGAGCGCATCTATTTTATTATAAACAAAAAAAGGCAAAAAGAACCACCTCGGGAACACCCATGTTGGAATATTCACTGTAGTGGATGTTTTTTGCTTGTTTAGCGGGTTATTGTCTTGGTTTCGCCGCGGGCGGCCCGTTCTGGAGTGTACGGGTCAATATGGACAAGCGCGTCGACCACGTTTTCGCCACAGTCAATGAGCTTTTGTTCCACATCTTCGGCAATGTCGTGGGCGGCCAGCAAGGTCATGTCGGCAGGGACGACAATATGCAAGTCTACGTGCAAGTCGTTGCCCACATACCGCGTGCGGAACCCGTGGATGCTGATGACTTCGGGGAAGGAAAGGGCGATATTTTTTAGCTTCTCCGAAACTTCCTTGGATGCGCCCCGGTCTGCCACCTGGTGGATTCCGGGCCATGCAATGTCCTTGGCGGAGTGCAAGATGAAGAAGGCCACGATGATGGCTCCGACGGCATCGGCGAACCAGAGCTCCGGTATGGCAATGACAGTCACGACGGCGACAACTACGGGAATGGAACTGAACGCGTCGCTCCTGTGGTGCCAGGCATTGGCTTCTAGGGCTTGGCTTCTAATTCGCTTGCCCGCCTTCTTTGTATAATGGAACAGAGCTTCCTTGACGAGAATGGAAACCAGGGCCATGACGGCAACGGGAAATTCGGGCCTCTTGCATTCGCCGGCGATCAAGTTGCAGATGGCGTTGTAACCGATTCCAATGCCGACGATTGCCACGGCAATGCCGATGCAAATGGTAATCAGCGTCTCGAAGCGGCGGTGCCCGTAGGGGTGTTCTGCGTCTGGTGGAGAATTCCAGAAATGGCTCCCCACGATGACGGCAATATCCGTGATAAAATCGGATGCGCTGTGGATGGCGTCGGCGACGAGGGCCTGCGAGTTGCCGAGCGTACCTACGACAAATTTTGCGATAGAAAGAAAAGCGTTCCAGGCGAGCCCTACCCAGGTCACCTTGCGAACTTCGGCACTGTCATCTTTCTTGCGAACGCGCGTCATGAGCACTAAACTAGTAAATAAGCAAGTTTGCTGGAGCGAATTATTATTTAAAGTCCCGAATAAGCCCTGCTTTTTAGAATGTACTTTATTTTGCAGAAAAAAAGGAACCCTTGCGGGTCCCTTTTGTAATTTTGCTCAGAGCAGCGTAGCTGCGATCTCATCGCTCAAAGCGACCGCAGGTCGCGAGCTCATACCTACTTGATGATCAACATGCTGTCGTCCCAAGCTTCGTGCTTTTCGAGGCCGAGGAGGTTGGCCGTCGTAGCAGCGATGTTGGAAAGACCCCAGTCGCCTTCCTTGAGGCCGAGCTTGCCGCCCGTTACGTTATCGTAAAGGATGCAAGGAACCTTGTTGAGGGTGTGGCTCGTCTTGGCCTTGAACGTACCGTCCTTGTTGACCTTCGGCATGCCGGTCTTCTTGTCGATTTCGTACATTTCGTCGGCGTTACCGTGGTCAGCCGTGATGATAGCAACACCACCGAGGGCGTCAATCACCGGGAGGAGGCGTGCGAGGCCGATGTCCACAGCTTCGATAGCCATCGTAGCGGCGCGGAAGGAACCGGTATGGCCCACCATGTCGCCGTTCGGGAAGTTGCAGCGGAGCGTCTGGTACTTGCCGCTCTTCAAGGCTTCGATCATGGCGTCGGTGATTTCGGCGGCCTTCATCCACGGGCGCTGTTCGAACGGAACAACGTCAGATTCAATTTCGAGGTAGGTTTCGCCGTCAAACTTGCTGGAACGGTTACCATTCCAGAAGTAGGTCACGTGGCCGTACTTCTGCGTTTCGGAGCAGGCGAACTGCTTGACACCCGTTTCGGAAAGCCATTCGCCGCTGGTTTCCTTGATGGCCGGAGGCGGCACCAAGAAGCGGTTCGGGAGCTTGAGGTCGCCGTCGTACTGGAGCATGCCGGCGTAGCAGACGTGCGGGAAGCGCACGCGGTCAAATTCGTTGAAGGATTCTTCTTCGAAGGCGCGGGTGATTTCGATGGCGCGGTCGCCACGGAAGTTGAAGAACACCACGGAGTCGCCGTCGTTGATGGTGCCGACCGGCTGGCCGTCCTTCGCAATCACGAACGGGGGCAAGTCCTGGTCAATGGCCTTGGTTTCTCCACGGAGGGTTTCAATCGCCTGGGTGGCGTTGTCGAAGTAGCGGCCTTCGCCGAGCACGTGGGTCTTCCAGCCGAGTTCCACCATCTTCCAGTTGGCGTTGTAACGGTCCATGGTGATCTGCATACGGCCACCGCCGCTAGCAATGCAGACGTCGAATTCCGGGCTGCGGAGTTCGTCCATGAACTTTTCGAACGGGCCAACATAATCGAGAGCGGAAGTTTCCGGCACGTCACGACCGTCGAGGAGGATGTGCACGCGGACCTTCTTGAGGCCTTCCTTCTTGGCCTGGGCGACCATGGCCTTGAGGTGGCTGATGTTGGAGTGAACGTTACCGTCGCTGAAGAGGCCGATGAAGTGGAGCACGGAACCGTGGTCACGCACGTTCGCGGCGATTTCCTTCCAGGCGTCGCGACCGAAGATGTCGCCAGAGACGATGGCGTCTTGCACGAGGGCGGCACCCTGGTTGTACACCTGGCCGGCACCGATAGCGTTGTGGCCCACTTCGGAGTTACCCATGTCTTCGTTGGTCGGCATACCCACGGCGCGGCCGTGAGCCTTCAGGAGCACGTTCGGGTACATCTTGAAGAGGTTGTCGAGGGTCGGGGTGCGGGCAGCCTTGATGGCGTTGCCCTCGACCTTATCGGTGATGCCAAAACCGTCCATCACGATGGTGACGACGGGTCCCTTGATACCGGGGAAGTTGGAAAGTTTCTTGAGCATGTTTTACTCCGTATTAATGTTTACGGGGGCAAATTTAGAAAAATAAAAAGGTTCCCCAAAGGAGGGGAACCGTTGAAAATAGGTGTTTTATGACTTATTTCTTTTTAAACATGAGGATTGTCAGGGCGTAGTTGCCGTTTGCATCCGGAGTGTCCGATTTTTCCTGCAACGTGAATGCATAGAATCCGTCGCCAGTCTGTTCGTTGTAATTGCTGCCGATTGCAACGTAGAACTTGTACGATTCCAAGGCGAGCGTTGTTGTGAGGTTGCCCTTCCTGAAACGGAAATCACTCATGTGTGCCGGAGAGGGGGGCAGCAGGCTGATTGTCCAGTCGTCATCGTAGTTCTTGTCCCTGTCATTGCTGTATGCGGTAATCTGGACCCCGTTCTGGGTATGCATTGTGACTTTTCCGGTCAGTTCGTCGGCGGTAAAGATAATGTCCGAAGTAGAGGCATCGGCTGCCGTCGCACTTGCCAAGGCTATGCCTTTGCCGTCCTTTGTCCCCACATTAACCACTGCCGAAACGAGTTCCACCGCGGCTGCTGCAAGTTCTTCCGGAGTCTGCGTCGGGGTCTCGGGAATTTCCTCGCAGTGGCTTGCATCGCGCACGAATGTTGCGGAATCTCTGGTGACATACATGTTGGGCTGGCTTGCATCGTAGGTGGCCATGTATGTGGCGTAGATGATGAATGTGCCGCAGTCACTCTTGTCGTTGTCGATGATGACGGCGCCCTGGTCGCCCCAGTTGATATTGGGCATTGCTCCCTGAATAGGATTGTATGTGATCTGGAGCGGAGTTCCTACGACAGCGCCTGTTTCGGAAATCTTAGCCAACGAGAGTTCTGCGTTGGTAAAGGCGACTTCGGCACCGGTCGGTATAGTCGTGGTGTCCAGAAGATCAAATGATGCACCACCGTTAATCACCATTCTAGATCCGTCGCCACTCACCGTGACAGTGATTGGGAGCGGAGAAACGGGAGATATGGCTGTAGTTGCGGGAAGAACCGGTGTGTCCGGAACATCGGGCTGGTCCGGAGTGGGGGAGCTTCCTGAGTCATCGTCAGAACAGGCCGTGTAGCCGGCTACAATAGCTGCACTCATCGTGAGCATAAACAGATAGCGAGAAAATGGATATTTCATAAATCACCTCTTTTTCTTTTCTTCTGTGCTTAAAAATAAACAAAAAAAAGAAAAAACATTCATTATAAGGAATTTGAATCAAAAAAATGTGACCAAATCGGCTTTTTTCAGTGTTAAAAAAGACTTACAAAAGCAAAAGGCCCCAATAGCCCATTAAGGCTTTGGGGTCTTTTATATAATTAGAAATTTCTTTTAGGAGAGGTTACTTCTTGAAGTAGATGATGGTCAAGGGTCTGACGCCGTTTCCGTCCGGAACATCCTTTGATTCAAGCGTGACAGCAAAGAAGTCGTCTCCGGTATCGGCATTGAAGGCCGGTCCAATGACAATCCAGAAGTAGTCAATGTCGAATTTTTCGGCGGATTCAGCGAGCTTAGTTTCATTGAATCTGAAATCGCTGATGTGTGCCGGAATCGAGGGCAGGAGTTTGGAACTGTAGTCGTCGTCAAAGTTCCTGTCCTTGGCGTTGTTGTACTTGACAACCCTGTAACCATTGACACCATAGAGCGTCAGCGCACCAGTTTCATCTGTTTCGACTCGAATCTGGGCCTGCTCCATGAGCACTTCTTTTTCTTGGGTGAAGGAGAATCCGTAGGTCGTAGAGGTGGACATGTTGCCCCTGAACATGTTGAGCGGGACGTCGGACACGATGACGTCAGCTGCAGAAGAAGACTCCGGCTCGGGATCCGGCAAGCAGGATTCCGGCTTACGCTCGAACGTCAGAGAGTCCACGGAGGCGAACTTGTTGGGATTTTCTGGATCGTTTGTTGCGTAGAGGAGGACGAACAGCTTGAATGTTCCGCACTGGGTCTTTGCCGGGTCGTTTATGGACACGCCCATTTCGCTAAGGTTAATTGCTGATTGCGGGAAAGTCGGGGCCGTGTATTGGAGCTCGACCATTGCCTGTTCGTTTTCGCCCGCGTCGTTCACGTGTGCGAGAATCAGTTCAATGCCGGTGAAGAACGGGTCGTTTTCGCTGTCAGCGTTAGCAGTTGTGTCCCATCCGTCCAGAATAGCACTTCCATTGAACGTGAAAATGGTTTCATCCGGGGTGGGGTTGGCGGCGGCCTGCTGGAAGCGAATAGGAGAAACTTCCGTAACCTGGATAGATGACATCAGCGGCATTGCCGAAGAAGAAGATTTTTCAGTATCCTTTTCCGGGGCCGAAGGGTCGTCGCTGCCTGTGCATGCATACATTGCGGCAGTGAACAGCGAAAAAAGTGCAAGAAGCGATGCGCTTTTCAGAAGATCGTATTTCATTTTTTTGTCCTCTCTATATATTATCCTTGAAAATAAACAAAAAAATGCAAAATGTGTCTTTTAAACGTGTAAAATTTGATGAAAGAAAACGGCTTTTTTGCAAAAAAAACGCAATTTGAATGGATGTTGCGTAAATAATAGATTACAGTCACATGTTTTTGCTTTTTACGCCTATTTCATGTCGCGGATGATGTCGCGGAGGCGGGCAGCTTCTTCGAAGTCAAGGCGTGCTGCAGCTTCCTTCATCTGGCGTTCGAGATCTTCCAGCCGTGAGCTATCAGCCGTGAGCGGTGAGCCTTGAACCTCGGACCTAGAGCCTTTCTTTCGTCTTTCGTCTTTCGTCTTTCGTCTAGAACTGGGCTGTAGCGGTTCCATCGGGCGGATGCCGGTATTGTCGTCATCCCAGTCGTCGACGGAGTCATCACCGATATCTCCGAGCGGGTCGTTGATTCTCAGGTCGTCTTCGAGCTTGCGGGTCACGGACTTCGGCGTGATGCCGTGTTCCTTGTTGAATTCTTCCTGCACGCTGCGACGGCGGGCGGTTTCGGTGACGGCCTTCTCCAGGCTGTCGGTCATGTTGTCGGCGAAAAGGAGTACCGTGCCGTTCACGTTGCGGCTTGCGCGGCCCATCGTCTGGATAAGGCTTCTGTAGTTGCGCAAGAAACCTTCCTTGTCGGCGTCGAGTATGGCGACCATGCTCACTTCGGGCAGGTCGAGGCCTTCGCGCAGCAGGTTGATGCCGACGAGTACGTCGAATTCCCCGGTGCGTAAGCCCCGAATCAGTTCATGGCGTTCCAAAGTCTTGATGTCGCTGTGCAGGTAGCGCGCACGGATGCCCGCTTCCACGAAGAAGTCGGTAAGGTCCTGCGCCATCTTCTTGGTGAGCGTCGTGACGAGCACGCGGTCGCCGTTCTTGACGACTTCCTCGATGCGGTACAGGAGTACGTCCATCTGGCCCTTGATGGGGAACATCTCGATTTTTGGGTCCAGAAGCCCGGTCGGCCTGTTAATTTGTTCGGTGACCACACCGTTCGTCTTGGTGAGTTCGTAATCGCCGGGTGTTGCCGAAACGAAAAGCACCTGCTTCGGGTACATGTACTCGAATTCGGCGAAGTTCATCGGGCGGTTGTCGAGTGCGCAGGGGAGGCGGAACCCGTACTGCACCAGCGTCGTCTTGCGGCTCTTATCGCCCTCGGCCATGCCGCCCACCTGCGGAATGCTCACGTGGGATTCGTCCACCATCAAAAGCCAGTCGTCGCCGAAGTAGTCAATAAGCGTGAAGGGACGCGTACCCGGGGCGCGGTTCTCAATGATGCGGGAGTAGTTCTCGATGCCGCTGCATTGGCCCGTTTCGCGGATCATTTCCATGTCGTAGCGGGTACGGCTGCTGAGGCGGGCCGATTCCAGCACCTTGCCTTCCTTGTCGAGTTCGGCGAGGCGTTCGGTCAGTTCCACCTGCATGCGCTGCAAGATGCCCGCGCGGCCTTCTTCCTTCGTGACGAAGTGCTTCGCCGGAGCGATGGTCATCTCGTCCAGGTCTTGCGTGACTTCGCCGGTGACGATGTTGAAGCGCACGAGTCGGTCCACCTCGTCGCCGAAAAGTTCAATGCGCAGGCCTTCTTCGTCGTAGCTCGGGTGGATCTCGATCACGTCGCCGTGCACGCGGAAAGAGCCACGTTCCAGGCTGAAATCGTTGCGGGTATATTGAATGCGCACGAGGTCGTGCAGAATCTTGTCGCGGTCGTACACGTCACCCTTCTTGATGCGAACCATCAGGTCGAAATATTCCGAGGGGCTGCCCAAGCCGTAAATGCAGCTTACGGAGGCGACGATAATTACGTCGCGGCGGGTGAGCAAGTTCGCGGTGGCGCGTAGGCGCAACTTGTCAATCTCGTCGTTGATGCTCGCGTCTTTCTCGATGAAGGTGTCCGTGTGCGGGATGTAGGCTTCGGGCTGGAAGTAGTCGTAATAGCTCACGAAGTATTCCACCGCATTGTGGGGGAAGAACGCCTTGAATTCCTGGTAGAGCTGTGCCGCGAGCGTCTTGTTGTGCGTGAGGATCAGCGTCGGCTTGCCCACGTTCTTGATGACGTTCGCCATCGTGAAGGTCTTGCCCGAACCGGTCACGCCAAGGAGCGTCTGGAACTGTTCCCCATTCTTGAAACCTTCCGTCAGTTCTTCAATCGCTTTTGGCTGGTCACCCGCCGCTCCGTAAGGGCTCACGAGCTCGAAGTTCGCGCGCGTGTTGGACTGGAACTGTTTCAAGTGCCCCGGCAAGCTCTGCTCGGGCGGTAGCGGTTTCGCTATCGGTTTCGCATACGGGTCCGGAGTGATTGTCTTGCGTGCGCGGGCCATGGAAGTGAAAACAGTAGGTTGTGAAAAGTGGGCAGTAGGGGTTGCTATTTGTTGGTGGAAAATATAGGTTTTCTGCGATTGATCGAGGCATGTCTTTTCTATTATTTGTGCAATCAATGGAGGCCGAGTATGGAAGGTAAATCATTCCCTTGTGAAAATTGCAGGTTGCGCGCCAAGTACGATGCAAATCCGAAATCGATTCTCGGGCGCTTGTGGCGTTTCCATATCAGGTTTTGCCCGGGCTGGCGGGCCTATTTCAGGAGCCTTCCGTACGAAAGACAGCAGGAATACGTCGAAAGATACGGCTTGAAATAGAAATGCGCAGTTTTTATATTGGTTGGTAGAGGAGTGTTATGCATTGCTTTGATAAATATTCTTTTGTTGCGTTAGTTGCTTTGTTTGCTGGGCTTGGTATGGGCTTGGTAGGCTGTGGAGATAGCGATAGTGATCCGATAGGGACTCGGAGCTCCGGAATTTCGTCGTCGGGAATGAGCGAAGAGGATTTCGCTTCCCACTGTAAAGAAAAATACGGTATCGAGGCAGATGTCCCCTGGACGCAGTCCCTTTCCGACAGCAACTACATATCCGGTTTCGTCTGTGACGAAGCGACCTATTACATGAGCTACATGTCTCCGATTTATGCCAGGTGTGTCGGGACTCGCTACAACGGGAACAAGGAGCGTTTCGACATAACCCTTATTACCGAACCGGGAGACAAGTTCATCTGGGCGAGCATTTCGGGCTGCAAATACAAACTGGGTACCGATGGCGATTTTGCGGGTGTGCTGGAAAATACGGGTGAACGGACTCTCGACGACTGCTATTGCAGGGAGGTCGAAGGGACTGTCGAATACCGCGCTTTTGCCGCCGATGCCAAGGATGCGGCCAGCTCGTCTTCAAAAGAATCGTCTTCCGATTCCTCGTCTGGCAAACAGGCTTCCAGTTCTTCGAAAGAGGAAAAGGTCGAATCGTCCTCCAGTTCTTCCGAACCGGCTCCTGCCAGTAGCGATAATGGAGCCGCATTCGCTGACGACTACTTTAAGAAGGATGGTGTCGATTTCGTGAAAATCGGTAACCAGTCGTGGATGAAAAAAAATGTCGAGATTACGTCGGGCATCGACAAGGGCTTTTTGTGGTGCTATGACAACAACGATAAAATGTGTGACAAGTATGGCACCATGACGCATTGGAAGGCTTTCACGAATACTTGGAGCTGGTTCAACGGCCCCGACGGACCGCTGCTCTTGAGCAATCCGGTTAAAGGCGCATGCCCGAACGGCACCCACCTTCCCACAAAGGCCGAACTCAAAGAACTCATTGGCTACCTGGAAGACCATCCCGACGAGGTGGTGAAACTGACGAACCAACTCGGTGGTGTCTACAGTGATGGTTTCCCGGACGACGAGAAATACTACGATGACGAAGATGGTGACATCGTGCTCTTGGGTTTCCATGGCGCAGAGGACAGCTTTGTTCTCATGGGTGGCGAACTTTCGGAGACGGCGGATCCGAATTCGAAAACGCTGGGCGTGTGGAGCCTGCATTATGGCAAGAGCACGGGATTGACGCTCATGAAGATGGGGGTCGGCCGCGCGGCTTATGCGCGTTGCCTCGTGAACGACAGTACAGAAACGGTTGCAGGCCCGGACACGCTGACGATTGCGGCGGGGTGCGACGAGGCCCACCGGGAAAACTGGGACTACCTGAATCCAGATGTCGAATACGGGTGCATCAAGGATGAACGTGACGGAAGGTTCTACAAGACGTTGATTATTGAAGGTAAGCTTTGGCTTGCCGAAAACCTGCGCTTTGTTCCCAGCGAAGCCAGCTGGTGCTATACGACGCTAGATGACGGCGAGTGCGATATTTACGGGCGCTATTACAGCGGTGCCGCCGTCAGGGACCTTTCAGGAATTTGTCCGGAAGGTTTCCATGTGGCAAGCGAGACGGAAATGGAAGGTTTGTCGAAGGATGACCAGGTGGAGTTGCTTTCTGCTGACGGATGGGATCAGAGTGGTAATACGGTCCTGAGCGGAAATAGCACGGGATTTACGATTCTTCCCGGCGGTGTCCGCGGAGGGAATGAACCCGAGCGCGGTTGGACTCTTGGTGAATTCAGCGGAATCGGGGGAATTGCCTATTTTTGGACAAGGAACCAGAATGGAATCTCTGAGCATTATTACGTAGCCATCAGGAACGTAGCCGGGGACAAACTCAGTTCGTCGCTCAAGTACAACGATTTCGCCATGCCTGTCCGCTGCGTCAAGAATTGATTTTAGAGGGGCCTGCGGTCATTGACGTTATCCCGCAATTTGGCTATATTTGCGCTACTCCTAACAAGGTCGGGCTCGAGTAGCTCAGTTGGATAGAGCAATTGCCTTCTAAGCAATGGGTCGTGGGTTCGAATCCCGCCTCGAGTATATAAAAAAGACTCCCTTTTGCAGGGAGCCTTTTTTTTGCCTAGAAAAATTATTTCTTGAACATCTTGTTCAGCGTGGCGCGCAGGTGGTTCATGTTGGCCTCGTTGAGCGTCTCGTAACGGTAGAAGGTCCCGTCCTTTTGAACAAGGTAGACGACCGGGATGTAACCTGTGCCATAAGCGGGGCCGAACTTGCCTTCGGAGTCCTGGAAGACCGGAATGACTGCATGGAACTGGTCGATGAACAGGCGGATGTCGTTTTTCTTGATGCCGCCGCCAAGCCCGATGGCGATGCCTGTGAGTCCGTCGCTTTCATATTCCTTCATCAGGTTCTGGATGATGGGGAAGTGGTGCTGGCAATGCGGGCACTTGGGGCTGAAGTAGTAGATGAGGAGTGGCCGATTGCTGAAATGGCTAAAGAGGATGCCGGGATCGCTGATGCCGGTGAGGGGCTTCGAGAAGTCCATCTTCATGGGCTGGTTGGAGGATGAATCTTGCATCAACTTGATGTCCGCCATCTGGGGCTCGGGTGCAAGCTGAGCAAAAGAGATTCCCGCGATGGCAAAAACACAAAACAAAAAAGATGCGATGCGCATTGAGTACTCCTGAACTGCTTATTGAACCATTGTTACTGATTCTTTGCAAAGACGTAAGATACGAAATTATGGGGCGAAAAAGTTAGAAATTTGAAAAAAAAGAGCAAAAAAAGGGCCTGAAGAGCTACATTTGTCAAAGAAGTGAAGAAAATTGCGCTCATAATATTCTTTTTGGCGATTTCCGCGCTGGCCGAGGAACGCGTTTTTGCGGACGACGTGAACATTCCCCTTCCGAGACAGGGTGCCTATACCGGTCGCGGCCTTTCGGCCGGACTTGCGGGGGGCGTTTTCGAGCCGACAAAGAACTGCGACTGCCTTGGGGTGTGGCAGGCCCAGGGGGACTTCCTGTATTATCCCTGGTTGAGCGGGGGTATCGACGTGCGCTTTTTCGGGGGAGACCTGGATAGCGACGTGATGGTGATGTACCAGCGTTACCGTATTTCTGCCAAGGCGTTTTTCTTGACGAAAATATTGGCTTTGTACCTGTCTCCGGTGCTCGGGCTCGAGAATACCAGCATTTCCGAGTTCCGCAAGGAACTCCACGGTCATGGCTATGACCGCGAGACTCCCGGCTGGAATGCGAAAAACGAGAAGGATAGCATCATCGATTCCGTCGAGGTGAACCGCAAGTCGTGTGAGAAAATGTTCTCGCTAGACGGGTTCTCTGTGGGCATGGAATTTGGTGGTGGGCTTTCCCTGGGACGCTATTTCGGACTTACGGGGAGTATCCTCTATGAATACAATTTTGTTGAGGCGGTGCAGCTGACCTTGACCCCCGGTTTGGCCTTCGACATGCGTCGCGTATGGGCCTGGCCTCGCGAAAAACTGCGTTCCATGTGGATTTCGTTCGAAGTCGGCTTCCAGAGGTACTTCAATAGGGGTGTCGGAACATGGTCAAAATCGGCCGTTTTAGGCATCCAGTTGGGAATGTAGCCTGTTCAAACATTGACAGAAGCCGTCCATTTTCTATATTTGCCGCACCGGATTTATTCCGGAACCCTCCCGGGGCCAATGCCGGTTCCCGGGCGATAGACCAAAGGGACTCATTATGAGACAATACGAAACGATGGTTATCATCGACGCTATGATCTCTGACGACGCCATCAATGCTGAAGTCGAGAACATCGGTGCCATGATCACCAACGGTGGCGGTGAAATTCTCCGTCGCGACGACTGGGGCAAGCGTAAGCTCGCCTATTCCATCAACAAGCGCCAGCACGGCTACTATGTGATTTTCTACTACAAGGCTGAAGCCTCCGTAGTGGCTAACATGGAAGCTGCCCTCAAGCTGAACGAAAACGCTCTTCGTTGGATGACCCTCGCTGATTATCCGATGAGCGAAATTGTTTACAACCAGGATATGGCTCAGACCACCGAAGATATCGTGCCGGTCGACGCCGAAGACGGGGAGGCTGAATAATGGCTTTTGAAGATAAGAAACAGGGACCGCGTATCCGCCGCAAGAAGACTTGCTGGTTCACGGAAAATAACGTCAAGTTCATTGACTACAAGGACGAGAAGACTCTCCGTCGCTTCATCTCTGAACGTGGCAAGATCATCCCGCGCCGCATTTCTGGCACGTCTGCCAAGTATCAGCGTATGCTGAACGAGGCTATCAAGCGCGCTCGCCAGATGGCTATTCTCCCGTTCGTTTCGGACAGCATGCGCTAATAGGAGGAACTAGACTATGGAAATTATTCTTAAGGCCAATGTTCCTCACCTGGGCAAGATGCTCGACGTTGTGAAAGTGAAGGACGGCTATGCCCGTAACTTCCTCTTCCCGCGCAAGCTCGCCGTCCGTGCTACGAAGGAAGCTAAGCTTCAGATTGAAACCAACCGCGCCGCCCTCGAAGCCCAGTTCCAGAAGGAACTCGCTGCTGCCGGCGATGTGGCTGCCAAGCTTTCTCAGATTTCTGTGAACCTTGAACGCCGCGTTGTGGAAGGTGAACGCCTTTACGGTTCTGTTTCCGCTGGTGACATCGCCGATGCCATCACCAAGCAGGGCGTCAAGGTCTCCCGTGCCCAGATCGATCTGGCCGAACCCATCAAGCAGCTCGGTGTCTACACCGTCACTGTCAAGGTGTTCAGCGACGTCGAAGCACAGGTCAAGGTTTGGGTGGTTGCTGAGAAGTAATTAGCTCTCAAAACCCCTAAAAGTTGAAAAAAGCGTCTCCGTGAAAACGGAGACGTTTTTGTATAAACAGAAAACCACCTGCTAGGCAGGTGGTTCCAAAGAGCCTACTGTCTTGCAGCTAGTTCTTCGGGCGTGCGGCTAAGGATGTCCCAGTCGCCGCGCTTGATGATCTTGTAGGCGTAGCCCTGCTCGGTAAGGAACAGCTGGCGGTTCATCGCGAATTCCTGTTCCTTGGAGTCCTGCGTGACGATGCTGTAGAAGTGCGCGGCACCGCCGTCGCTCTTGGGCCTGAGCACGCGGCCGAGGCGCTGGGCTTCTTCCTGGCGGCTGCCGAACGTTCCCGAAATCTGGATGAGCACGTTCGCGTCGGGCAGGTCGATGGCGAAGTTGCCGACTTTGGACACCATGAGGTTCTTGAGGCTCCCGTCGCGGAAGGCAGCGTAGAGCTTTTCGCGGTCCTTGTTCGGCGTCTTGCCCGTGATGAGCGGGATGCCGAGTTCCTTGGAGAGCGATTCGAGCTGGTCGATGTACTGGCCGATGATGAGCACGCGGTCGTCGGGCTTGTCGAAATACTTGAGCAGGCGTTCCACGATGTCCGTCTTCTCGGGGTTCGTGGAGGCGAGCGTAATCTTCTCGCGCACCGGTGCAAGCGCATACTTCATCTTGAGCTCGGCTTCCATCGGGATGCGGATTTCGTTACAGTCGGCGGTGGCGATCCAGCCCTGGGCTTCCAATATGCGCCACGGGATGTCGTACTTCTTGGGGCCGATAAGGCTGAACACTTCGGTTTCCTTGTGGTCTTCGCGGACGAGTGTGGCGGTGAGGCCGAGGCGGCGTGTGGCCTGCATTTCGGTACTCAGGCGGAACACGGGGGCGGGCAACAGGTGCACCTCGTCGTAAATCATGAGGCCCCATTTCTGGGTGCTGAACAGCGGGAAGTTCGCGAGTTCCTTCTTGACTTCCTCGTCGGTAAAGTCGTCGAGCTCGGTCTCGGGCTTTTCGTTTTCGGCCTTCTTCGCGCGCTTGCGCTGCGTGAGAATCTGGTAGGTCGCAACCGTTACCGGGCCGATTTCCTTGATTTCGCCGGAGTATTCCTTCACCTGGTCGATGGTGAGGTCTGTCTTGTCGCAGATTTCGCGGATCCACTGGCGCGATGCGGATATGTTCGGCGTGAGAATCAATGTTTTCGTTTGTACCAAGGCCATCGTCGCAAGGCCGATGACCGTCTTGCCCGAACCGCAGGGGAGCACGATAACGCCCGAACCGCCCTTCTCGGAACCGCTAGCGTAGAACACTTGGGCGGCTTCTTTCTGGTAGTCGCGGAGTTCGAACTTCTTGCCGCTGAGTGTCGTCTCGCGCAGGTGGATGGGCAGCGGGTCGCCCACGGTGTAGCCGGCGAGGTCCTCTACAGGGAACCCGGCGTTGGTGAGGGCCATCTTGAGGTGGCCACGGCGTTCGGGATCCACGATGGCGCTTGTTTCACCGAGGAATTCGATGACGAACGGCTCGACTTCCTTGAGCTTGCAGATTTCGGTGAACATGTACTGGTCGTCGGATTCGATGATCAGCCTGTCGCCGTCTTTCTTGAGGCGCAGGAGGCCGTAGCGGGCCATGTAGTCTTCGACTTCCGTGATGACCGTCTGCGGGATGGGGTAGCGGCTCTGGCTTTCGAGACGCTCGATGACGTCCGGGGCGCGCAGGCCGGTGGCCGCGGCGTTCCAGAGGCTCAGGTGTGATATCTTGTAAGTGTGCAGGTGTTCCGGGCTCTTGACGAGTTCGGTAAAGGGGGCTATCGCGTCGCGTGCTGCTTCGTAGGAGGGGGAATCGACCTCGACCATGATTTCGAGGTTGCTCTGTACAATGATGGCGCCATTCGGATTCATAGGGTGCCAAATTTAGAAAAAAAAGTGGCCGGTGTTTAGTCTTGCGGGCGCGAAAAATAAAAACCCCGATTCCGTAGCGGAATCGGGGCTTTCGAGCCACCCAGCAGATTTGAACTGCCGACCTGCTGATTACGAATCAGCTGCTCTACCAGCTGAGCTAGAGTGGCATAGCGGGGCAAAAGTTAGTAATAAGGCTCCCTTTTGTCAAGATTGGCTGACAAAGGAACTTTTTTTTTCTATGATTGGGTCACAAATTTTAAAATGGACGTCTATTATGGCTAACGAATCTACAACTAACAATTCTGAACTCAAGGAATTTTTTGTTACTCACGGTACCAAGCTCGGTATCGTCTTGGTCGTCATCATGGCTATCGTCGTGGGTGTCGTGCAATATAACGAATACCGCAAGGGTGCCCTTGATGCCCAGGCCGAAAACCTCGGTCTCGGTATGACGTACCTCTATGCCGGTGAAAAGGACAGCGCTCTGGCTGAATTCGAATCCAAGATGAATTCCGGCAAGCTCGAAGGTCTCGCCTTTGCCAAGGCTGCCCTCTACAGCGCGAACATCAAGTTCGAACGCAATGATTTCGATGCCGCCGAGGCCCTGTTCCAGAAGGCTCTCGACAAGGCTGGTTCTTCTGCCCTGGTCCGTTCCGCCGCGATGCACGGCATTGCCTCCGTGAAGATGGAAAAGGGTGACTACACCGCCGCTGCCGGTCTCCTCGAAAAGTTCGTGAGCGAATTCGGCAAGCGCACGGGTGACCTCCAGGACCGCTACGAAAAGGACGAACCGGTGGACGAGACTCCGATGGTTGCCGATGCCATGTGGAAACTCACTCTCGTTTACGACAAGCTGGGTCAGGCCGACAAGGCCAAGGCTACCGCCGAACGCCTCCTCAAGGTCTACGGCGACAACATGCAGTTTGCCGACAAGGCGTCCAAGTTCCTCGGAAAGTAATCCTTACTTGACTTTTGGAAATTCCCCGGTCTGACCGGGGATTTTTTTGTCCCTGGAAATTATCCGTGGGCAAACGCCCAGCCGATAACAAAGATGGCGTAGTAGCCGACAATCCAGAAAATGTCCGATGCCACGACCGGCGCTCCCCAGCGCAAGCTCTTCTTGTTCGGGATGAACCCGCACAGGAGCCCCGCGATGAACCCGTAGAGGTGGGCGAGGATGTCGGCGTGTTCGCCGATCCCGACGAACGTGGCGAGCGAGGCAGCCCCGCAAAGGGGGGCGAACCGGCGCAGCAGTCCGTGGCTTTCCTTGGGCATCAGGCGGAACTCCATCACGGAGAGCGCGCCGATGGCAGCGAACACGAACGTGGAAAATCCCAGGCTGCGGAAGTCCGAATGGACTGTGGCTGCGACGCAGAAGTTCGCCAGCGCACTCGATATGGCGAGGAACGGGACCACCTTCGCCAGAGAGATTCTATAGCTCATCATGCTGAGCACGAGATAGCCCGTGAGCAGGTTGCCCCCGAGGTGTCTCGAGTCCCCGTGCAACGTCAGTGCCGTGATGCAGCGCCACCATTGCCCGTTCAAGACCTTTTCCGCATCGGAAAGTCCTTCGCCCTCGATGCCGGGAACGATGCCGGAAAACTGGACCAGCGTGACCGCTGCGGGGACGAGCAGGACCCAGATGGGCTGGAGGCTTGCCTTGAGCGGAAGCGGCTCGTTGACTTCCCTGGGCGGGTTCTCTCGGTGGTAAAGCCTTATCTGGAACCTGGCCCGCTTTTGGTCATCGAGGTCGACGAAAATCTGGAAAGGCCCGTCGGGGGAGTGTTCCAGCCGGTGCGTGATTCCCTGCGACAAAAGAACGAGACTCTCGTCGCGAATTTGTTTGTAACCACCCTCGCTGATGCGGATTTCGGTCGGCTCGATTTCTTCTTCTGCCGGCTGTGTCGCGGTTGTTTGCTCTGCAGCCGGTTGTGTAATAGGTTGTGCTGTAATAGGCTCTGCCTCGGGTGTCGGCGGCGCCTCGGGCATGGCCGGAATTTTCGGTATGCTCGGCATCTCTTGCGCTGCGGGCTGTTCTTGCGCGTTGCTGACGGGCGGTGCTGTGGGCCTGCGCCTGACCATAGGGCTCATGAATCTGGGCATGCTAACCTACCTTTGCCGCAGATGTCATGGCGAAGTGCCCGGCTGCTGTCTTGCATTCGGCGCGGAGATAGGCGTAGTCTTCGAAGTCCATCGTGATATCGGAAGAAGCGCGCGCCAGCACCATGCTGTGCAGGTCCACGACTTCCTTGTCTGCAATCTTGCCGTCGATTTTGCGCTTCCTGCCGAAAATGCGGATGTAGCGGAAGCATCCGCCCATGTCGTTCGTGCAGCGGGCGTGGAAATGGATGCGTTTACCGTCGCGTTCCCACCAGAGCGCAGGACCGTCGGTAATGTAGCAGTTGTCGCTTGCGAACGCCTCATTCAAGCCTTCCAGCGAAAGTCCGTCCTTCGCGCCTTGCTCCTCGAGCTTCACGACCGTCCGGACTTTTCCGAACACGTGGTCTCTCGAGTGTTTCAGCGTGAGCAGCGGGAACCCGACAGCCGTGGTGTCGTTCAAGTCGCCGTGGGCATCGTTTCCGCCGATGGGAAGCAAGTAGTTTTCCTTGCCGAGCTCGCTTATCCAGAATTCCCTGCCCAGCATGAACCCTTCGTCTTTCATCCCGTTCCAAAACTGGATGCCGCGAATCTTGTGCGTCGCGTCCAGGTTCAAATCCTTGTGGCTCCAGTAGCCGCGACGGAATACAAATTTTTCGATGATTCCCATCGGTTGCATAGGATGGGCTGCGAAGCAGTGGGCTCCAGTCACTTTCAGGTGGTCCGGGATTTTCCGGGTAGGCATGTTGTCGAGCCAGTAACGTCCGCAGTCGCCGAGACCCGGCAGGTATTCGTCGGGAGCAAGGACCGTCATGTGGACGTTTTCGCCCTTGGAGTTCCCGGCAGAGACTTCTTCGCCGGCAAGCAGCAGCGGGTATTTTTCCGGGAGCGCAGCAATCTCGTCCCTGAGTGCCTGGAACCTGGGCATGGGCGACTCCGCTTCACGCGTGTAGTCCTCGGTGGTGAAGGCGAAGTCGTAGGCGTGGTCCGTGCAGCACACGAAATCAAGGCCGACCGCCTTTGCCGCCTGCTGGAAAACCTTGGGTGTGGCGCCGAATTCCACGTGGTCGGCGGAGTAGTGCGTGTGACAGTGCATTTCTCCGGCGGCATATCCGGGCGCTTTCGGAAGAGCTTCGGAAAGCACTTGCAGGGTGAGCGGCTCGGCTCGCAGTCCCGGCAGACTCCAGCGCCTGAACGTGCGCACTTTCCCGTCGGCAATGCGCTTTACCGTGAATTCGACGTAAATGCAGTAGCGGCCCGGCTGAATCCTTTCGAGTGGGAGTGGGTGAAATTCAAATTGTTGCGTCGCTTCGATGTTGAGCGGAATTTCCCGCACATCCCATGCGGATCTGGGGGCGTCCTGTGCGGCGATGGTCACCTTGGCCTGTTCCAACACGACAGGGAAGCGGTTCGCGTCGCGCAAAACAATCCAGAGCACGGGTGTTTCACCGGGAACGGCCTGGAATGCCATGTCTGCAATAATTTCGGGCCAGGGCCTGAACAGGAGCGACCACGGCAACTTGAACTTGAAGTGCGTCTCTGCGTAATGCAGCTTTTCCCAAGGTGCGAAAATCATCAGGGCCTCGCGTTTGTCGTCGAGGTTTCAGTCGCTTTTTCTTCTAGTTTCTTGGGTTCGCTTTTTTGTTCGGTCTTTTGTACGCTTTGGGATTCGTTTTTAGGGGCGGGTGCAGCGGCCTTTGTTGTCGTGTCAGCTGTTGCCGGGGCGGGTGCAGCGGCCTTTGCCGTTGTGTCTACAGGGGCTGCTGTCGAGTCCGCGACTTTGTTTGTCGTATCAGCCTTTACTGTGTCGGCGGCAGTCTTGGTTGTATCGGCAGCCTTTGTGGAGTCTGTCATCGCTTTTGTCGTGTCTGCTGCAGTCTTCGCCGAGTCAGCGGTCGTCTTCGCTGAATCTGTCTTTGTCGTGTCGGTTGCCGCGGCTGTCGAATCGGCCTTCTTCGCTGTCGGCTTGTCCGCCTTGGTATCCTTGTCCGTCTTGCTTGCGCCAATCTTCTTGGGGGCCTTGCTGCTGTCGGTAGCCGTGGTGTCTATCTTGGGGTAGTTCCACAGACCGAACCCTACGCGAATCTGCATCTGCAAGCCGCCGATGTTCCACTTGGCCTTCTCTGTGGGACCGTCAGGCACGATGTTCGCGTAGCTCTTTTTTGACTTGACCGGGATGGAACTGTATCCGATGTCGCCGAACACGTTGATTCCCTTCCAGCTGGTGATCAAGTAGCCGACGCTGAATCCGAAACCTCCGCCGTACAGAGGAGTTTCTGCGTCGATTTTTCCCCAGGACGAGTAGATTTCTGTGCCCGGTAGAACCCAGTACCAGCGGACGGCCACGCTGAACAGGCTTTCTCCGGTGAGGGTCATCAGGTTCTTGGGAATGGCGAGACGGTATTCCAGGAACAGCGGCATGCCCTGGATTGTGTACTCGTAGTGGTGGGTGTTGTTCCTACGGTCGGTCAAGACGACGGATTCGTGGTCGTAGATGAACGAGAGCCCTAGGCTAAAGAAGTTGTCTCGAAAGGGCTGGAATTGTAGGCCACCGCTAATGGGGAAGCAGAAATTGACCTTCTGGAAATCCTGCTTTGCGACCGTCAAGGATTCGCTTTCGGTAATTGCCTGACTGTAGAATTCCCTATAGATGGTATCGACCGCGTGCTGGAAGTATTCACGTTCTTCGAAGCTTAGGAACGAAATTGCCGGCTGCAGGAATATGGATATGCGGCCGTTGTCGTGTTCGACTTTATCCGTATCGGCAAGGACCATTGCCGCAAAGAGCAATACGCAAAGTACAGTCTTTAGAAACAGCGGTCTCTTCATTCTGCGGACCTAGTTCGTCATTTCCTTTTCTTCTTTCTGGACGCGGTTCTTTTCGGCGTCTTTCTTCAGCTTCTTTGCGAATTTGGTTTCGGCTTTCGCAATTTTCTTTTCGGTCTTTTCAATTTTTTTGAGGACAGCCTCGTCTGAACCCATGTCGTTGCGGGCAATTTCAAGGTACGAACGTGCGGCGTCAAATTGGTCCAGCTTGGTGTAGGCTTCGGTTATCATGAACAGCGATTCCTGCCTGCGCTTGGATTTGGGATAGTTGTCCAGGAATTCCTTCAGGTAGATGACTGTGGCCTGGGGCTTGTCCATGCGCATGTAGAGGCGGGCTGTCTGAAATTCCTTTTCGGCCAAGCGTTCCACGAGCTGCTCGTAGTAGTAGTTTACCGAGTCACGGAGAGGGGTTTCGGGATAGTCGTCCAGGTACCGTTCGAAATCCTTCATGGCGGTGGTCGTGTTGCTTTCGTCTCGGGATACCTTAAATTCCATGTTGTATGATGATACTGCTTTGCGGTAGGCAGCCGTTTCGGCGAACGGGGAACCGGGGAAGTTCAATACGAAACTGCCGTACTCCCCTCGAGCCTCGATCCATTCTTCGAGGTTGAAGTAGCTTTCGGCCAAGAGGAACTGGCTCTTTTCCATGTAGCCTGTTCCAGCGCACAAGGAAAGAATGTCTTCCAGCTTGTCTTGGGCGCGTCCGTATTTCGCTCTCTTGAACAGGTCTTCTGCGACTTCATATTTTTCGCGGCAAAACTCGGTATGGGACTTTTTGTCTTTGCCGGAACCGGCACAACCGGCCAGGAGTGCTGCGCTTAAAAAAAT
Organism: Fibrobacter sp.; assembly: GCA_017412605.1. Classification (GTDB taxonomy): domain Bacteria; phylum Fibrobacterota; class Fibrobacteria; order Fibrobacterales; family Fibrobacteraceae; genus Fibrobacter. The sequence goes on from JAFPWY010000011.1 coordinate 349,776, forward strand.
CGGGAAGAAGAGAGTGCACTTTTCGAATACGTTCATTTTTTTTTCTTTGGTTAATTCTACTTTTGGGATGTAAAGTAGAAAAAAGAAGACCGATAGAAAAATGATTTTAGTCCGCTATGTCTTGAAAGAGCTGATTGCGCCCTTCCTGGCGTCTCTTTTCGGTATCACTTTTTTGTTTGTGGTCGATTTTCTTGTCAAAATTTTGGATAATGTCCTTTCGAAAGGCCTGCCTGCTTCGACGGTTCTTGAAATATTCGTTTTGAACCTCGCATGGATGTTGTCGCTTTCCATCCCGATGGCCGTTCTTGTGGCATGCCTCATGTCGTTTGGACGTATGTCGGGGGATCAGGAAATTACGGCGGTAAAAGCGGCCGGAGTATCGCCGGTGTCCTTGATTCGTCCGGTTTTTATTGTGGGCATGTTGCTCTCGGTCCTTTTGATGCTGTTTAACAACTGGGTGCTGCCTGAAGCGAATCACCGTTCTGTTGAACTGATGAATGCCGTCTCCCGCAAAAAGCCCCATGTGTTTATCGATGCTGGCAAGTTGATTACGCAATTCCCGGATGTCCAGCTTTGGGTGAGCCGAATTGACCCGTCGTCGGGGACGCTTTACGGAATCCAGGTCTTTGAACTGGAACACAAGGGCCCCCCGCGAATCGTGTATGCCGACAGCGCCTCGATGGAATACGTCGACAACGGTGCTACACTCATGTTCAAGCTCCGTAGCGGGGAAACCCATGTTGTCGATGCGGATGATCCCAGCAACTATTTCCGTATAAGGTTCTTTGCGCAGGACCTGGCTCTCAAGAATGTGGATGATCGCCTGGAACGCCGTAGCCGTAGCTATAGGAGCGACCGCGAGATGCCTGTTGAGATGATGCTCGATGTGGTCCATGACGCCGAAGCCCGGTACGATACGGCCCTTATGGATGCGAAGGAACGGAGACTCTCTTCCTTGAATGAGTTGCGTGCTCGGCTGGAATTGGATTCGATTGTTCCGTCTGGGGTGAATTCTCCGTATGTGGCGGATGATTCCAATAAAGTCATGCGCTCGCTTTCTAGACTCCGTATGAGCGAGATGTCCGTGCTCAGGACAACGGAACGCCTGCACAACCGCATGGAAACCGAGAAGAAACGTTCTGCCCAGTATCTCGTGGAAATCCACAAGAAGTTCAGCACTTCTGCCGCCTGTCTTGTCTTTATTCTTATCGGAGCTCCGCTGGGTATCATGGCCCGCAAAGGCGGTATCGGCACGGGCATTATTTACAGCCTTGCTTTCTTTGTCATTTTCTGGGTCTGCCTTATTGGCGGCGAAAACCTGGCTGACCGCCTTATCATATCCCCTGAACTGGCTATGTGGGCCCCGAACATCATCATCGGCGTTTTTGGCATATTTATCACGATTGCCATGGTGCGTGACCGTTTCTCTGGCGATTCGAAGTTCTTCCGTGCGGTACACAAGGTGGGACACTTGTTCTCGTTTATCACGAAGAGGTTCGGATGAGATTCCCGCGGTACCTTGTCTGGAATTTCGTGAAGATGTTCCTTATCGTGGTGATAGGGGCAATCTTGGTGTTTGCACTCATTGACTTCGTGGGCAATATCAAGACGTGGCTGGCCCGTGACATGAAGGACGTGGGTGACTATTATCTGAGTTACCTGCCCTACATGGTGTACCTGATTTCCCCGGTGGCCCTTTTTATCGCGGTCATCGCGTCTGTGGGCAATATGGCACGCCATCTCGAAATGTGCGCAATGCAAAGTTCCGGACAGGGCCCGTTCAAGACACTCATGCCCATATTCCTCATCGGCATCCTGGTCTCTGTCGGGTCTTACGAGATGAGCGAACGCTGGCTTCCCGATGCCAACCACAGGCGCTTTGAGATCATGGAGACGAATGCCCAAAAGCGCAAGAATCCGCGTATCAAGGAAAAGCAGAACTTTACGTTTATCGACAACGAGAAGGCCAGCTGGTATTTCAAGTTCTATTCGGGGACCAAGAGGATGGGGCGCGATGTCGTTCTGTTGCTCCGTGACGAGGGTCGCCTGGTGGAACGTTATGATGCGAGTGTCGTGCGCTGGATTGAGGAAGATAGTAGCTCTGTCGGTTATTGGCGCATGGAACGTGGATTCCACCGCGTTTTCCGCAAGGATGGCACGGTGAGTGTCAATCCGTATCAGAGGGAATCTCTCGCGAACAGGCTGGGTACGCATCCCGATGACTTGATTAACGAACGCCAGATTGCAGACGAGATGGATTCCAAGATGGTCAAGCAGCGTATAGACGTGCTGCGCCGTTCCGGCGAAGATACCCGCGTTATGGAAACGGCCCTCCATTTCAAGCGGTCTGCGCACTGGATGAACCTTGTCGTTCTGCTTATCGGGGCTGCTCTCTGCCACCGCTTTAGCCGTTCGGGAGGGCTTTCCCAGAAGTTCGGAGTTGGCCTTTTGATTGTGTTTAGCTATTATATCCTGGAAAGAATCGGGTTGAAGATGGGCGAGAACGGGGCCTTGACTCCGTTTATGGCCGCATGGATTAGTCATTACGTTTACGCGTTGCTGGCATCCATTATGCTTTATCGTTCTTTCCGCTTGTAAGGGGAAACTTGTATGTCGGATATATTGTTTGTTCTATCGGGGCTTCTGCTTGGACTTGCCTTCAAAGGCGGTATGTGGCTGTTCCTGATTCCGTTTGCCGGAGTGGCCTGTGCGCTGGCCATTATGAACCGTCCTAGGCTCCCGGGCGGCAAGACTGCCAATATTCCCGTCGTGACTCGGGCAATTCGAGCGACTGGCCTTGTTCCCGCCACGACTCCCGACTTGCGTTCCGAATACAAGGATGTCCAGCAGGAATACAACGAACCGAATTCGACACTCAAGGTCAACCAGGTCTGGAACCGTGCCGACGCCGACATCGACAAGGCTTTCCACGACATGCTCGTCGGCCTCAGGGGACTTGTCCCGGCGGCGAACTCCCTGCTCATCCTTTCGCGCGTCAGCTCCAGTGAATGGGGCGTGCGCTCCTTCTACAACGATGGGAGCACGCAGATTGCGACTGATATCAAGATTGGCGAGAATTCCGGCATCCTTGGACAGCTTTTCCGCCCCGGGGTGGACCGCCTGCTCGAAGGGGACCTCACGGGAGGCAAGGCGCTGCTCTACTACTTGGACAATCCGAGCATCAAGTCTATCGTGGCCGTTCCCGTGTTCGACCGCAACAAGAACCGTGCCGGTGCGCTGATTATCGACTCCGTCTATCCGAATGCGTTTAATACCAACACGGCGCTCGCCCTTTCGTATATTGCAAACAACATAGACATGCTGGGCTACAAGAGCTACGCTTCTGCCAAGAACTACATCGAGCAGCAGCAGTTCAGCGTGCTGTACTACTACCAGCGCAAGTTCTTCCAGACGATGAGCGTCAAGGATATCTACAGGCAGATTTTCGAGTACGTCAAGGAGAACATTCCCTTTGACCGTCTTCTGGTTCTTGCCCTCGACAAGCCGAACGAAGGCATTGGTCACGTGGTGTTCTGTGACGGCGTGGATTCCGAGCAGTTCGTCAACAAGCAGTTTACCTTGAACGACAAGGGCATCTGTGTGCTCGCGCTCATGCGCAACCGCTTCATGGAACGCGATTTCAGCAACGGGTTCAGCGAATATGTGCCGCGCATCGACAACCAGGAAAAGCGCAACATGGACTTGCTGCAGTTGCTCGTGATGCCTGTTCCGACCGAGGCGGGTGCCGAGATGGCGGAGTTGGCCATCTGTCTCGAGAGCCGTTTCTCGGGCCGCTACTCCGAACACGAGAAGGAACTGCTCAAGGCGTTTGCCGGCGTGGCCGGATTCGCTTACGATCGCGCCCGCAAGTTTGAACACGGCAAGGACCTCGCCATGCGCGATGGCCTGACTGGGCTCATCAACCACCGCACTTTGCACGAAAGTTTCCGCACCGAAAAGATCCGCGCCGACCGCAAGGGTTACAACATCGGCGTGCTGATGATGGATATCGACCATTTCAAGAAGGTGAACGATACCTACGGCCATCCCATCGGCGATGTGGTCATCAAGGGTATTGCCGATGCCATCAGTGGCGAAATTCGCAAGGAGATTGACGTGGTCGCCCGTTACGGCGGCGAAGAGTTTGTCGTGGGTCTCATCGATACGACTCCCGAAGGCATGGTCGAGACTGCGGAACGCATCCGCAAGGCCGTGGGCAAGCTTGTGTTCGATGTCCACCAGTCCGAACCGCTCCGCGTGACCGTGAGCATCGGCGCCTACCTCGTGACTCCGGATTTCCACGACATGAAGGCTGCGCTGAACAACGCCGACCAGGCACTGTACAAGGCGAAGGAAGGCGGGCGCAATCAGGTCATCCAGTACAAGCTGGAGCAGTAGTATGTTCACCGTTGTCGACTGGATTGTTCTTGCCGCTTATCTGCTCCTCTCGCTGCTGATCGGCCTGTGGGTCTCGCGCGGCAACAAGAACCTCAAGGAATACATGTTCGGCGGCGGTGCCATGCCGTGGGTCGCCGTGGGCATCAGCCTTATTGCAACCTCCGTGAGTGCGACGACGTTCCTCGGCGCTCCTGCCGACGTGTTCGGCGACGACATGACTTTCCTCATGTTCCAGATAGGCGGTCTCCTGAGCATTGTTGTCGTGGGCTTCGTGTTCATCCCGCGATTCCGTACGGCGGGCATCAATAGTGCCTACGAACTGTTCGAAGTGCGTTTCGGCTCGAAGGCCGTGCGTCGCCTGGCTGCCGTGTTCTACTGCCTGCATCTGCTGCTGCGCACGGGCATCCTGCTTTACGCCCCTTCGCTCGTACTTGCGCAAATATTGCATGTCGATTTGAAACTGGCGATTGTCGTTTCTGCGGCAGTGGCGATATTCTATACCTGGTTTGGTGGCATCAAGGCTGTTATCTGGACCGACGTGATGCAGTTTGTCGTGTTCTTCGGCGGTGGCATCCTGGTGCTTGTCCTGATTGCGAACGCTGTGGGCGGTTTTGGCGAAATGGCGACCCTTGCGGGCGAAGCCGGCAAGACGCGCTGGTGGAATCCGTCGATGGACATTTCCGATGCCCGAACGCTGATTTCTGCGGGCTTTGCCTATGCCATCCTCGAAATTGCCATTCGCGGTTGCGACCAGCAGTTTGTTCAACGTTACCTGAGCTGCAAGGACGTGAAAGCGGCGAACCGCTCGAGTGTCCTCTCGATGGTGTTGGGCTGTGCGGTCTCTATCCTCTTTTACTGGGTGGGCGCCGCGCTCTTTGTCTACTATAAAGTTTCTAAGGTCGGGACGCTTCCCGCTGGGGCCGGGCAGAACGACGTGTTCCCCTATTATATAGTGAACAGCCTCCCTGTGGGTGTCACAGGCCTGATTGTCGCAGCCATCTGTGCTGCGGCCATGAGTAGCCTTTCTGGGGCCATCAATTCGCTCAGCAACACTTCGGAACGCGACTTCCTCGGCTGGGACGAATCGAAGGGCATGGGCGGCCTCAAGCGCGCCAAGATCTGGACGGCGGTGTGGGGCGTGCTCGGCGTATTCTTCGCACTCTTTGCCGCAACGCAGCAGGGAAGCCTTCTCAAGAATGCCTACTTCTTTACCGGGCTCTTTACGGGCCCGCTGCTCGGCATGTTCCTGCTCGCGTTCTTCGTGAAGGGGCTCAAAAGCTGGCAGGTCATCGTTGCTGTGCTCTGCGGCATGGCGAGCCTGTTGCTTGTGCAGGGAATCCCTGCGTTCGGCGTGCCTGCGGTCCTTGGCGGCATTTTCAGCTGGCCTTGGATGCCGTTCATCAGCATGACGACGACCGTTGTCTTGGCGCTTCTTTTCAGGTTCTTTGAAAACCTGGTTGTGCTTTCGACGAAGAAACATTAGTCTAAACAGAAATCAAGGGGGTTTGTTGCAATGATTTCAAGGTTTTTGAACATTGTCTATTTGATTGTGTTGATTGTTTGCGTTGTGGTTCTTATCCGTACAGTCAAGGAAGAACGCGCTATGGTCCCTGCGACAAACGTTAACGGGGACGTTTCGTTCGAGGTTCCGCGCATCGAGGTCTCGGCTTCCGAGTCCAAGAAGTTTGCAGCCGACAAGTTCGAGATGGGGTTTCGGTTGGAACTCCGCGGCAAGGACAAGGATGCCCTCTTCAAACGCTTGTCGCAACGCCGCTCCGTCATCTTCGATAACGTGAAGGCTCTCGAAATCCCGGAATCGAACGTGGAACAGAACAGCGTCGATATGAGGAAGGAATGGAACTACTATAACGGCCGTCGCGAATTGGCCGGCTACGTGGCGACGCAGCAGTTCGACATTACGGTAAACCGCAAGGCGGATGCCGCAGCCTTGGTGCAGGCTCTTTCATCTGAGCCGGATGTTGAAATTGAACGCACGGAGGCGCTTCTGAAGGACGAGGATTCCGTGCAGTCGGCCGTTATCAAGGTGGCCTGCAAAAAAGCTATGGCGAAGGCCAAGGATTATGCGGAAGGTGTGGGGGCTGGTGTCGGTCGCGTGTTGCTGGTGAATGCAAATGGCGGAGGCGTCTCTTACAGTATTCCCCGTTTCCGTGCAAAGGGTGTCCGCTTGCTGGCTGCGAATGCCATGATGGACGGGGCTGCGCTTCCCGACGAAACCGCTGTTGCCGATTCCGTCGAGGTGGAAGCTTCGGTCAGCATCGTTGTCGAACTGAAATAATTTTGCCCGGGAAAATATGGTGATGGGTCGGCTAGCTACCGACCCTTTTTTTGTCAAGGTACTGCTCAAAATTTTTCCCATTTTTTGATGAGGCTTTTGCTAAGTATTTGTTCATCACGGAGTTAAAAATTTTAGGTCTCCGGGGACTTTTTCTGCGTTGTATACAATTTTTTACAAATTGCTGTGATATGTACCCAATTATTACAAAAAAATTATCTTCTTTTCCAAAAAAACATCCAATTCGTCATTTCTTTTATTATCTTAATGACTACATCTTGTGGGTGTCGAATGGACAAAAGCACAAGATATTGTAATTTTGGAACGTTTTCCAGGGTGGACCACCACAAGAGGACGGACCTGAAAGGAAAGACGATGATTTTAACTGTGAAGAAGCGCGACGGCCGCGAAATGCCGTTCAACATCGAGAAGATTGCCGACGCTATCATCAAGGCATTCCGGGCTTCCGGCGAACTGAACGAACAAATTAAGGCGTCCCAGGACCAGCTGAATTTATTGGGCAGCGATGACGTTTTGAGCAGTACCGCACTCAAGGTCGCTGCCGACGCCGTTGGCCATCTCGAAGCCGCGAACAAGACGCAGCCGGACATCGAAGAAATTCAGGACGCTGTCGAAAAGGCCCTCACCGAGGGCGGTTTCTCCGATACCGCCAAGAGCTACATTTTGTACCGTGCCGAGCGTACCCGCATCCGCGAGGTGAATACCCGCCTCATGCACACGCTCCGCGACATCACTTTCAGTTCCGCGAAGGAATCCGACCTCAAGCGTGAAAATGCGAACATCGATGGCGATACCGCGATGGGCACTATGCTCAAGTACGGCAGTGAATCGGCGAAGCACTTCTACACGATGATGATGCTCAAGCCCGAGCACAGCCGCGCCCATTCCGAAGGCGACATCCACATTCATGACTTGGATTTCTACTCGCTCACCATGACGTGCTGCCAGATCGACTTGAAGAAGCTCTTCAAGAACGGCTTCAATACCGGTCACGGCCATCTGCGCGAACCCAAGGATATTCGCAGCTATGCGGCCCTTGCCGCCATCGCTATTCAGTCTAACCAGAACGACCAGCACGGCGGTCAGTCCATCCCGAACTTCGACTATGCCATGGCCGACGGTGTCCGCATCACGTACCGCAAGGCTTATCTTTCCAATATGGTGAAGGCGCTCATCCTCCTTGCCGGCAAGACCGAAGAGGAAATCCAGCCGGTCGTGAAGAAACTCCATACCGAGATGGCCGAGATGGGCATGGTCGCAACGCTCGTGCCCAACGAAAAGTTTGTCGAGGCCGAAGCCCGCGAACTTTCCAAGACGTTCGGCGAAGAAATCGTGAAGAATGCGCAGAAGTTTGCCGAGAAGATGGCCTACGAGGAAACCGATAAGACCACGTTCCAGGCGATGGAAGCGTTTGTTCACAATTTGAACTCCATGCACAGCCGTGCCGGTGCGCAGACTCCGTTCAGTAGCATCAACTACGGTATGTGCACCGAACCGGAAGCCCGTATGGCCATCCGCAACCTCCTCCTCACGACCGAAGAAGGTCTGGGCGGCGGCGAGACGGCTATCTTCCCGATCCAGATTTTCCGCGTGAAGGAAGGCATCAGCATGAATCCGGGCGACCCGAACTACGATTTGTTCAAGCTCTCTTGCCGAGTGAGCGCGAAGCGCCTGTTCCCGAACTTCAGCTTCCAGGACGCTCCGTACAACCTGCAGTACTACAAGCCGGGTCATCCCGAAACGGAAATTGCCTACATGGGTTGCCGCACCCGCGTCATCGGCAACAACTACGACCCGACCCGCGAAATCAGCTTTGGCCGTGGCAACTTGAGCTTCACTTCCATCAACCTGCCGCGTATCGCCATCAAGATGAAGTCCGTGGACCTGTTCTTCAAGGAACTCGACCGCATGCTTCAGCTGGTGAGCGACCAGCTCATGGAACGCTTTGCCGTCCAGAGCCGCCGCAAGGTCAAGAACTTCCCGTTCCTCATGGGACAGGGCGTGTGGATCGATTCCGAGAAGCTCGGCTGGGAAGACACCGTGGGCGAGGTCATCAAGCACGGTACGCTCTCCATCGGCTTTATCGGCCTTGCTGAAACCCTGGTGGCGCTCACGGGCAAGCACCACGGTGAGTCCGAAGCGTCCCAGGAACTGGGCCTCAAGATCATCGGCCACATGCGCGAATTCTGCGACAGGGAATCCAAGCGCCTCGGCCTCAACTTCAGCTTGCTTGCCACGCCTGCCGAAGGCCTTTCCGGCCGCTTCGTGCGCATGGACAAGAAGAAGTTCGGCATCATTCCGGGCGTCACCGACCGCGACTACTACACCAACTCGTTCCACGTGCCGGTGTACTACAAGATTTCGGCTTTCAAGAAGATTTCCCTTGAAGCTCCGTACCATGCTCTCACGAACGCCGGTCACATCAGCTACATCGAGCTGGATGGCGACCCGACGCAGAACCTGGACGCCTTCGAGAAGATCGTGCATCACATGGCGAAGTCCGGCATCGGCTACGGTTCCATCAACCATCCGGTCGACCGCGACCCGGTTTGCGGATTCGTCGGTGTCATCGGCGACTGCTGCCCGCGTTGCGGCCGTAGCGAAGGTCATGCGATTTCCCCGGAAAAGATTGAGGAACTGCGCAGGCTTTACCCCGGTATGCCGGTTTTCAAGGGAATCAAGTAAATTTTAAACAAGGAGAAAGAAAAAAATGTCAGAGAAAGAAATGAGCAAGTATGGTGAAGGCATCGGTTTCGAACGCATTCGCCGCATCACCGGCTACCTGGTCGGTACAGTTGACCGCTTTAACAACGCCAAGCGCGCCGAAGTGAACGATCGCGTGAAGCACGGTGTGTAAATGGAAACAGTCTATCCTCGTCTCCGCATAGCGGGGATTGTTCCTGAATCCTTCGTGGACGGCCCGGGCATCCGCCTGACGGTCTTTGTACAGGGCTGTCCGCATCATTGTCCCGGTTGCCATAATCCCCAGACCCACGATTTCGAGGGCGGGCACTTTATCGACCGCGAGGATATCCTGGACATGATTGAGGAAAACCCGCTGCTCGACGGTATCACGTTCAGCGGCGGTGAACCTTTTGCGCAGGCTGCAGGTCTTGTTCCCCTGGCCCGAGAGGTCAAGGAACGGGGCTTCCACCTGATGATTTACACAGGCTATACGTACGAGAGGCTCATGGAATTGTCGCCTGAGCATCCCGAGTTGCTGGAATTGCTCTCTTTTGCCGATGTGCTGGTCGATGGCCCGTTCATCTTGGCGAAGCGTTCCCTGGAACTCAAGTTCCGCGGCTCGAGTAACCAGCGCCTCATCGACGTGCAGGAAAGCCTCTCTGCAGGTCATGTCGTGCTGCACCAGATGCAGATCGACGAGATGGCCGAACATCCGGAGTGGGCGCTGCAGAGCTAGCCAAACCCCGCTTATGTTTTTCGAAAAAGATCCCGGTTACGCGCCGGGGTCTTTTTTGTATGGCTTGTAGCGAAGATTACCGGCGAAGGGTTGGGCATTGTCCAGGGTGTTGCAAAATGGGGCGAAATAATGTAATTTCAGTTCAAAGTAATTTAGAACTGTCCGTCATTTCTTAAAGGTGGGGGGGGGAGTTATGCGAAAACTTCGGGTCTGTTTTTCGTTTGTTTTCGTGGCCGTTGTTGTCGCGGGCTTGGCAGCTTGCGGTGATGACGACAGTGACTTAAGTTCGCGTGCTGACTCCGGTGATGCAGTCTTGTCCTTCGATGACCTGACCAACTGCACGGCCAAGAAGGCGGGCGCTCTTGAGTTTGTCAAGGACACGCCCTATGTTTGCGTTGAATCTGACGACAAGTTCAAGTGGGAGAAGGTTTCCCAGACAGAGGATGAACCGGAAGACTTCAAGGTCTGCAACCAGAAAAGGGAAGGGCAATACGCCCTTGCGTCCAATGAGGATGTCTTTTACGTCTGTTCCGATGAAGAGTGGATCCCATTGATTCAATTCGATGACGAAGTCAGTTCCAGCAGCGGCAAAGAAAACGGCTCCAGCAGTTCCAAGTCGAAGTCATCGGATAGTGGTAAAGGTAAGAGAAGCTCCGGCAAAGTATCCTCCAGCAGCGACAAAGGCTCCAGCAGTGGCAAGGTCACCAGCTCCAACAGCAAGGATGTCAGTTCCAGCAGCGGCAAAGAAAACGGCTCCAGCAGTTCCAAGTCGAAGTCATCGAATAGCGGTAAAGATACAGAAAGTTCCAGCAGTGTATCCTCCAGCAGCGGCAAGAAAGCCAGCTCCAGCAGCGCCGTTAGTTCCACGAGTACGCCGTCGTCGTTCAGCACGGGTATGGACGAGAGTGCTTACGATTCCCATAAGAACCTTCTGACAGACTACCGCGATGGCCATGTCTATAAAACAATAACCATTGAAGTTTATGATGAGGAACGCAGCATAAGGTACTCCGAAGTATGGATGGCGCAGAACCTGAACTACGCCTACTTGGCGGACACCGCCAGCTTCTGCTTCGATGACCAACCTGCCAAGTGTGACGAATACGGTCGTTATTATATCTGGGCGGCCGCGATGGACAGTGCGGGCGTTTGGACCCGGGATGGTGCGGATTGTGGTAAAGACAAGTTTTGCTCTCCGACATATCCTGTGCGTGGCGTTTGCCCTAAAGGCTGGCACCTGCCGAGAGACACTGAATGGAAAACATTGGTTACAGCGGTCGGGGGAGACTCTGTCGCGGGTACGTTGCTCAAGTCTACCAGCGGTTGGGATGGTGGAGGAAACGGTACAGATGCTTACGGATTTTCTGCGCTTCCATCGGGCGGTTACGGCGGATCTTTGGGCGGAGAAGCTCTCATCTGGAGTTCTACAGAAGGCGGGGCGTGGAAGGCGTACCATTTAAATATTAGCCTTTCCTATGGTGATGCGTACGCGCGTGTGATTCAAACTCACAAGGGGGATGCGATTTCCGTCCGTTGTATTAAGGATTACGTGAGTATAGACAGTAGCTTATACGACGCCCCGAGGAACACCTTAACGGATTATCGCGACGGTAATGTCTACAGAACTGTCACTATCGGCTCGCAGATTTGGATGGCAGAGAATTTGAATTATGCACGAACTCCTCGCAACGAAAATGATTCCACTAGCTGGTGCTACAGAAATGACCCTGTCTTTTGCGATAAATACAAGTACGGCCGTCTATACAAATGGTCGACAGCAATGAATAATGGTGTGTCGGGAAGTAAGACGCCTGTGCGTGGCGTTTGCCCTAAAGGCTGGCACCTGCCTGATACAACGGAATGGAAAACATTATGTAACACGGTTGGCGGTGCCAGTATAGCAGGCAAGAAGCTCAAGTCTGCTAGTGGCTGGCTCGGCGCCAACGGGACGGATGAATATTCCTTTACTGCGAGGCCTGCTGGGTACAGGAGTTACGGTGGGGATTACAATCGCGATGCCGAAGTTGCATATTTCTGGAGCTCTATTGAGTACGACTACAGCAAAGCGTACCACTTGAGCTTGGAAGGCGCAGTGGCCGACTTGAGCCGCAGCTTAAGTAACTACGGGTACTCCGTCCGTTGCTTAAAGGACTAGAGGATAACTTGGGTCCTCGTCTCTTTTTGTCCCGACCATAAACGAAAAAAATGGGAAAAGGGACGACTCGGCTTCGGGCGCCCGCTACGCGTGCCGAAGCCTCGCCCTTCGGGCTTAAAGCTGGCGCTTCAAGTTCTAAAATTTTTCAGTCATGCTCACGATGTTCGCATATGAAAAATTTTAGTCGGACCCTCTTCTCGGGTCCTCGTCGCCTTTTTTTCCCGACCATAAACGAAAAAGACACCGTTTAGGTGTCTTTTTCGTTTAGAGCGGGAAAAGGGACTCGGACCCTCGACCCCGACCTTGGCAAGGTCGTGCTCTACCAACTGAGCTATTCCCGCGGGGTGCCCCAATTATAGATAATTAAATTTGGGTTGTCAAGGGGTGTGGAGCGAAAAAATTAAAATTTCTTTCTTTTTTCCCCTCAGTTCGAAAAATCCTTCCTTGTGGCAGAAAAATCCGTGGGGGAGCGGGAGCGGAAGCTTGATGTAGAGGTCTTCCGATATCAGGAAATCCTTCCCCAGCTTGGTGCAGAGACTCTGGATTCGGCTGGTGGTGTTCAGCACGTCGCCGTGGTAGGCCATTTCGCTGCCGAAGTTTCCGACTTCCGTGGAGATGACCTTGCCGCAGTGTACTCCGGCCTTGAACGAGGGGGCCACCCCGTATTTCTTGAGGAATCGGGGCTTTGTCCTCTCGAGGCAGACGGCGAAGTCGTAGAAACAGTTGATGGGGCGGGCCTTTTTCTTGCAAGCGGATGTTTTCCAGGTGAGGAAGGCGCCGTCGCCGGCAATCTGGTAAATGTCCCCACGGTTTTCCGCGCAGCAGTTGGAGAGCAGCTTGTAGTAGTCCTTCATGAAGTTGCTGTACCTGACATGTCCAAGTTCTTCGGCGATTTCCGTCGAATGGCGCAGGTCTATGAACATGAATATCAGGTCTTCCTCGACGGGGTCCTGGTACTTGCCGAGGACCGTGTTGACGAACACGCGTGTACCGAATTTCTTGTGCACCGTGTTCATGAACGTGAACATGTGGGCCAGCAGGAACATCAGCGCGATCGTGGCGAGGCATTTGTGCGTTTCGAACGCCGCGAGGACTTGTTCGAGTCCCTGCACTGTGATGAGCCTGTTCGCTCCGTTGTCCATGTTCCAGACGAGGATGCAGAGCGCATAGTTGATGCTGATGTTTGTGATAAAGTAGAGCGAACGAATCAGGAGTGCCGCGGTTACGGAACGGTGGTCCATTTCGTCTTGAAGAACGACTACGTCGTATATTCCGTGCGACAGGCCTACGAAAATGGACAGTTGCAGCATGAAGAACAGACTGTCAATGTTGAATTCGGCGAATGCCAGCATGCCTAGGGCCGTGGCGCCCACGGTCACGAGAATCCATCCCGTGATGTAGTTGCAAATTGCTTTCAATTTGCGTGCTGTCATTCGGCTCATGAACATAGGCTAATGGATAAACAGTGGCAAGCACCAGATAATGAAGACGAGAAGGATGTCGACTGACGATTCCTTGTTGAAAAGCAACATCGAGGCCAGTAGCAGGATAATGGTGGACAACGTCAGAAACAGGAGAAGGTTCATCCATTTCCTTATCTTTGGGGAAAATCTTGTTAAAAAGTTGCTCACCATATGCCCTTATATAACTAAATTTTTTAGTAAACGAAAAAAAATTTTTGAGGTCGGCCCCCAAAAAATTTGTCAATCGTGTTATTGCCGGATTTTAATCGTGTCCAGAATGGAATATTTATGCTTGGAATCTACATTCACGTGCCCTTTTGCGAGAAGGTCTGCGATTACTGCGACTTCCGCGTGATGCCGTCGCGTTCTTCCGAGCTGTTCGGCGAATATACGGATTTGCTCGTCCGCGAGATGCAGGGCTTTGCGCAGGCGAATCCCGGTGCGCTAGAATCTGCGGAAACACTCTACCTGGGTGGAGGAACTCCGTCGCTTTTGCCGGGGGATTGCCTTGTGCGCGTGTTCGATTCGCTCCGCCGGTTCGGGGTCGACGTGTCGCGGTTGCGTGAAGTCACGATGGAGTTCAATCCGGAGTCCTGCAACGAATCGACCGTTTCGCTTGCACGCGAGTGCGGCGTGGGTCGCTTCAGTCTTGGACTCCAGTCGTTCCGGAGCGAGATTCTGGAAAGGATCGGGAGGCGCCATTCCGTGGAGGTGGGCCTCCGTGCGCTGGAACTTTTGTGTTCGCAGCCGGGAATAGAAGTCAACGGGGATCTCATGTTCAACCTGCCGGGACAACTCCCTGAACAGTTCCTGGGCGATCTGGAAAGACTGGCCGATTTTCCGCTGAACCACGTGAGTTTTTATGGTCTTACGGTGGCTGGGCGTACCCGTCTGGGGCACAGAATTGCCCGTGGGGAACTTTCTGTGGATGAGGACCTTTACGGCGAGATGTACCTCCGGGGGGTGGAGCTGCTGCAGCAAAAGGGCTTTGATCGGTACGAAGTCTCCAATTTCTGCCGTTCGAATAAGTTAAGCGTTCACAATAAAAATTACTGGGACCGTGGAGAGTACATTGGATTCGGCCCGGGCGCACACTCCTATTTTCGCGGGATGCGCTTCAATGCTCCGGAAATTTATCCGAGATGGCGTGAGTTTATCCTTAACGGGATGCCACGGTCTGGGCTTAATTTGGATGTACTGACCCCGGACGATATCTGGACCGAGCGCGTCTGGCTTTCCATGCGGCAAAGTGAGGGGCTGGACCTGGAAAAACTCCGTGCCGAGGGCATTGTCCTGCCCGAATCCTGCTATGCAAAATGGGTAGAAAATGGATGCCTGGCGCTGGAATCCGGTCGACTCCGGCTGGTTGGCCGCGGCTGGCTCCTCATGGACACCATCGTGACCGATGTTCTAAACGGATATATTCCAAATTGAACTGAATTGGGTGAAATTCAGTTTTTTTGCATAATTTGGGCTGTTTTTTCGGCCCGTTTCGCATTTATCAAAAATCGGTGTGATATTTACCCCACCTTTGAAAGTAAACGAAATTTATCGTTGCCAAAAGATATATATTGGTATTTGTAGTTTTTTATTGTTGGAGCACCTGAATGAGACTGCATATTGCGAGCATTCTTAAGTTTTCGGCATTGTCCTTGCTGTTGGTGGGGACGAGCGCTTTGGCCGATGACCAAATCGACTGTATCGACTTTGAAGGTTCCCCGAGCCCCTACTGCCTTTATTCGCGCATCGAATCCTCTAGACGGTTCAATTTGTACACTCTGGACGAGGGCGTCCAGGTCAAGAAAGATTCGCACGGACTCCCGACCAACTCCAAGCGTAATGTTGACTTTTACGTCTATGCCCCGAAGGCCGATAACGATTCCGTCGATATTGTCTTGAAACCCGATACCGCGGTCACCAACTTGATGAAGGTCAATTCCCTGGATTCCGGTTTCCGTTGGTTCGGCGTCAGCGCTTCTTACCCGATCTTCAACGTCCCTGTCGGAACGTTGACCGATAAGAATGCCGCTCCCCAGATTGTCGCCTACTACAACTTCTATGCTCCGGCCATCCAGTATTGCTGGACTCCCAAATGCGACAGCGTCGTAACGCAGGCTTCCGACTTGAACATGGACGTGGGTGAATCTGCCACGATTTATGCGAGGGCCTACATTCCGGTCGGCCCCGATTCCGGAGCTACGGATTCGACGCTCGTGAAGAGCTTCTATTTCTCGACCCAGGGGGCCGGCGACAACCTGCGCTTCCAATCGCTGGCCGGTGAACAGCTCCCTGAACGCGATGGACTGGGTGTCCAGATTGATTTTACAGCCGAAGACCACGGCATTGTCGGCTTTGTCGTTGTCGCTGTGGATACGGGCCGTACCGACCCCGGCGAGGCTTTTTCGCTTAACAGCTACCTGACTGGCTACAAAAAGGACGGAACCCCCGAGTTTATCGTAAACGGGACTTTCCCGGGTAAGCTCACCATCAACGACCGCAACCTCCCGCATCTCGACAGTGCCTGCGTGTATGACACCGACGGCGATGGCATCGGCGACAAGATTGTCTCCTGGTACAGCGGTGACCGTGATTCTGTCATTCTGACGGACTTCGCTTACAGCTGGCCCACCGAGGATAATTTCGGAAAGTGGGTGTCGTTCAAGGATGACCAGGGCAAGGCGGGCAAGCTCAAGACCGAAATGAGTTTCGATGCGCTCAATATGTCTCCTTCGGGCAACGAAGCCGTTGGCGCTCTGAAAGTGGCGGTACAGTCCCAGTTCACGGGAATCGACGACACCTTGCGTAGCGAATTGACTGACCGCATCGGGGCTGTAATCCAGACGGCATCCATTCTCTATGGCGAAAAAGACAAGGACGTCCTTATCATCAAGTTCAACAAGGACATAGACACTTCGTGGAACAAGGGCAAGGGCTTTGTCTTAAACGGCAAGGAAATCGCCGAAGAAGCCATTGAGAAGAATGGAGACGAATGGCGCTTTACCGTGGACACGGGTGTCGTGAAGGTTGGCGACATGATCCGCATCTCGATTGATGGCGGAATTCAGGCTGCCGACGGCAACAAGACCGGGAAGAACCATGAAGTGCCTGTTCGCAACGCCGGTGGCATCTACGCGACCAACGAGAACAACGGCTTCTACGACCGCAATGGCGACGGTACGATGGACAGCGCTTCCATCGGCTTCCAGAACGCGCTCACGGACGATGACCTCAAGACGACGTCCATCTCCCTGTACTGGCTGGATTCCAAGAGCGAAGTCCACGAGCTCAAGTTCAAGAACTTGGACTCGCTGCTCAAGAAGGGGGTGATTTCTCTTTCCGAAGACAGAACCATTATCGGCTTTGACTTGGCAGACAGCAAGTACGACATCAAGGAAATGCTCACCAACATCGATTCAACGAATGCTGTGCTGAACAAGCCGTACGGCTATGCCAAGATGACGAATACGATTTCTATCGCCGGTCACAAGGATTCCACCGTGACGACGATGCTCGGCATGCACGACCGCATGTCTCCGGTGATTTCGGGGACGTTCCTAAATCCGGAGTCCTTCCAGAAGGCGACTCCCGACGTATTTACCGTGACCTTTACCGAGCCGGTCGATACGACTGCATTTGAACTTTCTAAGGAAGACCTTGCGTTCTTTGTCGATGGCAAATGGGTGCATTATGGTCTTGGCTCGCATACCTGGACTGATGGCGGCAGAACGCTTAAGCTGTTCCTCGAAAGTGGTGTCGAGCTTTCCGAGCGCATGAATCCTGCGGATTCCGTCAGGTTCAGCAACTACGAAAAGAGCTTTACCGACCTCGAAGGCAACTGCGTCCGCGAAGAAGCGCCTACGGTCATGGTCGAGGGCGATCCGCGCGTCATCGTGAAGACGACTTCGCTTGCCACACTTGAACGAGCAGTCCTTCTGGCCGACAAGGCCGCATTTACGGAACGCTTTGTCGAAGAGGACGTGCGCATGGATTCCGAAATGAAGAAGTCGCTGGGCGTACTTCTCGATATCGGTTTCTCGACGATTATGAAATCCGATACGGCCGGTGGCGCAACGCTTGACCTTGACGAGATTGGTCTTAAGTGGGAACTGGACGTGTTCACGAATTTGGGTGGCTATGTGGCTAACGCTTCTGGAAAGATCCGTTGCAGCGACAAGTCCTTTGGTGGCAACTGCTTTGAAAATGCACGCAAGCTGTACCTGCGCTGGAACATGCGTTCCAATAGCGGTCGCAAGGTCGGTGTCGGTGTGTATGTTGCCAAGTTGAGGGTGAAGGTTTTTGGAGCCAAGGAATCGTTTAAAGTGGAAAGAATTTATAACTGGGGCATCCGTGCCGGCTCGGACGGCATGACGCTCGGTGAGTGATTTTTTTGGAGGATAGAGCTATGATGAAGATGGCAAAATGGTTGATTACTGTGGGGGTGCTAGGACTGGTGTCCTATGCCTTTGGCGCGTCCACATATGGCGAGCCCTCCAATCCTGCTACGGGTATTTGGATCCAGCAGGTCGGCGATATCGTCCCGCATGCGGCGACGACAGAAACGCTGTATTATACGAAATACGCGCAGAATGACCGCGTCAAGAGCCTCGACTATTACTATGACGGTAATGGTTATCTGCAATTGAAAAACAAGAAGATCCTTTGTACGGAAGGTGATGGCATGAGCGGTGCCGATGGTATCGTGCATCACCCGGATGGCAGCCTGATCGTTGCAGCTCAGGGATCCACCGTCTACAAGGTGAGCAAGACGGCGGGTGCAGGTAATAAGAGGTGCATCGTTGCCTCTGCAACGACAAAATCCGGTGTTTGGCACTTGATGGTCGACCCGAACCAGAAATATGTGTGGGCTGCCGGCATTCCGGGAAAGTTGCACAGAATCCAGATTACCAAGGACAAACCGAATGCTTTTGATAACGAGGGTTACCGTGTAAAGTTGACGAAGACCTCGGGCGACCGCGTGTTCCATGACTCTCTCGCAACATTGATCTGGGACAAGGAAGGAAACGCCTTCTTTACGTATTCCAATTACTATGGTGGCGGTTGTGAAAGGTACGATAACGACCCCAGTTCCCCTGTAGGCTATGACTTCCGCAATTGTACTGCTGACGAGAGAAAGCATGAAGCGGCGAAGGCGTACTTTGGCTACATCACGGATACGACCAAGGTGTATGTGAAGAACAAGACTATGTCCGATACGCTCCATGCTCCCGTGGGGGATAGCGCTATTACCAAGATGCAAGTCAAGATTTTGATTGATTCGCTTGAAGGCGCCCATGGCGGTACTTACGACCCGTATTCCAATACGATATTCGTGTTCGGCGGCGCAAAGATTGTGCAAATCAAGCCCCAGAGGAAGAACGGGAAGATGACGGCTTCCATTGTGGGAACCATCGACCTGCACGATTATTTCTTTGATGATTCCTATGATAACCTGACCGAACCCAGAACGGATGACCATGTGGGTTGGCGTCTGGACCAGGGAACGGTTGACGGTCACGGACATCTCTTTGTGGCCTCCAATACCGGTCACATGGTGTTTGTCGATTACACTTCCAACTCGCAGAAATATATTACGGACAACATTTTGGTCCATGTCCAGTGGATTGACAACTGGCTCGATGACCTTGCTCCGCTCGATGTCGTTGAAGAAATCCGTTCCAGCGCAAACCAGGGACATGACCAGCTTTCCAGCAGCTCCATGGGCATCAGTTCCAGCAGGCAGGAATACAGCTCCAGCTCCAAGCCGAAATCCAGCAGCTCGAGCAAGAAGGTCTCCAGCAGCTCCAAGGGGAACAGCTCCTCTAGCGGCGGCAATGGCGGTGGAAATTCCAGCAGTTCCAAGATAACGAGCTCTTCCAGCGGCGGCAATGGCGGTAACGGAGGCTCCAGCAGCTCGAAGAAGGTTTCTAGCAGCTCCGGTGGAAATAACAATGGGTCGTCCAGTTCTGGCGGCAATGGTGGAAACAACTCCAGCAGCTCCAAGGGGAAGAGTTCTTCCAGCGGTGGCAACGGTGGTGGCAATTCCAGCGGTAAGGACGGCGATGGAGACGACTTCCCGGATGAATCCAGTTCTAGCAACAAGAATGGCAGCGGTGACGACTTCCCGGATGGTTCCAGCTCCAGCCGAGTGTACGTGGGCTTCGATGACTACGAGGACGATAAGGGCGCCTTGGATTTCTATCCGTCGAACGACAACTATGAAGATGGCGATTCCCTTGTTTCCGATGTGGGCGTCATGATTCCTGTGGATTCCGCGGACGGTACGCCGGGTACGGTCAAGGTGGGCGAGAACGTCTACATGAAGGAAAACAATCCGATATCTCCGATGGACCTGCGCTACGGAAGCGGTCTTGATTCGGCTCAGGTGGGCCAGGTGGTGGCTATTGTCCTTGATTCTGCGCAGATCAAGAAAATATTTGGTAACTCTGTCGATTCTATCATGGTGGTCCCCAGAGGCAACATTGACTTGGTGAATCCGAGCAATGCATCGCGACCGGACTCCATCGTCTACAATGCGGACGGTTCCGTGGTCATTTGGGTGACTGCCGATACGGTTGTCGACAAGGGTAGCATTTACGTGGTCGGCAACGGCAAGGTCGCTATCATCGACAACATCAACTTCTATGATCCTATCCCGGATGCCCGTATCGGATTCGTTAAGGATTCCGATGGCGATAAGGTTCTGGACTTCCAGGAAATCCTGCTCAAGGATCCGCTCCCTGCAGGCATTGTCGTGAAGTCGATCGAGGACGTTATCAAGGGTAAGACAAAGAAGGTTAACAGCGTTATCGAGGTGAATGCGTCCCGTGACAGGCTGATTATGGACGTGTCGGATATTAGCTTCCCGGAGAAGTTCCCCGAGGACGCTTACGCCATCATCACCTACGAGACGGAGAATGGAACATGCTACACCCGCAAGGTGCAACTCCTCGAGGTGGGCAACAATGTCATCAATTCTTCGTTCGCCATCCGAGACAAGGCGGGTAAGGATTCGCTGTTCATCAAGTTCAATATCGACCTCATCCCGGCAGATATCGTTAATCCCGATATGCTTGTCATGCTGAAGCAGGAACTTGACCGTCATGGCTTTGACCTGGAAGACATTTCCAACGCCTACATGCCTAGCCGCAACATGGTTGTGCTGGTGGGTAAGGACTTGGGTCTCAAGGGCAAGAACAAAGATAGCGTCTCGCTCTATCCGAATGTGACTTTTGAAAATCTGCAATATATCACCTCCGACGAATACGAACGCGAAGTGCCTGTGAAGGTTATCGACCGCGTGCCTTCCGTGAAGAACGTGGAGTACAGGGATACCGACGGTGATGGCGTTCTGGATCAGATTGTCACTAACTTTACAAAGAACGTGACAAGCGCTGACCTGGAAATGCTCCATATGTCGTTCCCGTGGTACAGCTTCCGTGGCCTCCTGATTCAGCTGATGGCCAGCCCGGATGAACTGAGCCTGGATCCGAAGGATTCTTCTCGCGTTGTCTGGAATGTGCGCAGCAGTACGCCGCTCACGACAGGCGTAACCAGCATTAGCGAAGACCTGCCTCCTGCGACAGTCTACACCTACTACGACGTATTGGGCGAGACGTTCGTGAACGAGGAAAATGCGGTCATCGTCGATAAAATGCCTCCGGTTATTGTGGGCGCCGTGCTCAATTACGGTTCGAAGGCGGATTCCCTGGCGGTCACCTTCTCCGAAGTCGTGCAGTACCAGGATCTGGAAGGCCGCGATTACTTCCGCTATATCCACGGAAAGGACGTTATCGACCTTCTGCCGAGCAGCATTCTGTGGTCGAGCGATGGACGCGTTGCGACGCTGGTCCTCGACGGAAGCGTTGCAACGATTCTGCCGGGCGACTCCCTCATGGTGGTGCGTGGCGCGAAGGACGACATCAGGGACAACTACGGCAATATCGCTGGCGAGAAACCGTCGCCGGTCGTCATCGCCGGCTTGCTGAACCACCTGGTGGAATCCACAAAGATGGGCCGTTTCGACGATGCGGACGAAATGTACCGTACGCTGAGTTCCGTGAACCTGCGCTATGTCCCGAGCACTGTGACGAAGGAAGATCTCGAGAAGGAAGGCGCCCTGGGTCAGTTGGTGCAGTTGGGCGAACGGTTTGTGCCGCAACTTGTCGACCGTGCGCAGATATCGGCCGATGGTACGGTTGACCCGTCCGTGCTCGATTCCCTGAAGCCCGAGAACATCTTCATCACCTTCGTGGTGAACTACTACGATCACCTTGGCCAGTACGTGAACGACACCTCCATCACCGTGCAGTGCAACAGCTGGAAGTTTGGCGGAAACTGCTTGGATACCGACAAGAAGGTGTTCGTGAACTGGAACTTCAAGGACCATACCGGCCGCTTCGTCGGTACGGGTGTGTACATGGTCCAGTTCAAGATGGTCGTGAAGTACGAAAAGAAGAAAATCGAGGAAGAAGTTAAGGACAAGTGGGGCGTCCGCCGCAGCAAGAAGCGCAAGAAATAGCTATGAGCACGGGCTCCGCCCTTTGAGCTGTGAGCCCGGGTGCAAAGCCCCCTGTGGGTATAAAAAAACATTCAGCCGTAGCTGAATGTTTTTTTTTTCTCAAAGCCCAAAGCTCCCGAAGGGAGCGAGCTCGTAGCTCATACCTGTTACTTATTGATGCTTCGCATCCATAAGTGCTTCGCCTCGGTCATGCGCAAGCCTTCGGTTTGCGCGCGATTCTCGGCTTGTTACTTATTAATCGCAGCGAGGAAGGCGTCCTTCTTTTCTTGGAGGAAGTCCTTGCTGTTGTACTTGCGGATGCGGCGCAGGGCCTGGTCGCGCAGCTGACGAACACGTTCGTGGGAGATGTTCATGGATTCGCCCACTTCGCGGAGTGTCTGCGGGGCTTCCTGGTTGATGCCGAAGATGCCCGTGATGACCTTCGCTTCACGTTCGGGGAGCTGCTCCATGAGGTCCTTGGCCAGGGCTTCGACGCTCTGGATTTCGGAGTCGGCTTCCGGGTTGGAGGCTGCGCTGTCCGGGAGGACTTCGGCGTAGGTCGCCTTGGAGTCGGCCTTGAGCGGGCTGTCGAAGGAGACGCCGCGCTGCCCGATCTGGATGAGCTCGCGAATTTCTTCGTTGATTTCCTTACCGCGGGACTGTTCGTGCAAAGCCTTGCGCACGCGGAGGTGCTGGTTTGCCGGCAGACGGATGAGGTTACCCTGCTCGTTGATGGCGCGGGTGATGTATGCCTTGATCCACCATACGCCGTAGCTGATGAACTTGAGACCGCGGGTGTGTTCGAAAGATTCGATGGCGCGCACGAGACCCATGGCGCCTTCGCTCACCAAGTCCGGCAGCGGAATGGGGCATCCACGGTACTGGATGGCCACTTTGAGCACGAAGCGCATGTTTGCAGAAATCAGCCTCTTGCGGGCAATCTTGTCGCCTTCCTTAGCTCTCTGGAACAGGATCTGTTCTTCTTCTCTGGAAAGAGGTGCGGTGCGACGAATATCTTCAAGGTAACGTTTAAGTGTGGTATCGGTAGAGTCAATATGCATTGCGAAAAAATCCTTAGCTATAATATCCATTATTTTCTAAGCAAGTAACGTGCCAATCGTGTAAATTTTTTCAAAGAAAGTTTACAAAAAGGTTATTTTCCCCCTTATTAGCCCGATTAGGCGTGTCTCGACCCGTTTGAAATGTAAAAAAAGTCTACATTTGTCATTAAAACGTTACAATGTAGTAAAAATTATACAAAAATCAAGGGGCCGGCAAGGCTACGTTCGGGCCCGCATGTGTGGAGAATGGCTATTTTACACGGGTGGTGCACGGAATCTTACATTTATTCGTATATTTTGCGCGTTATGTCAATTAAAGAGCCCGATCAATCCGTATGGAATCGCTTTTGGCAGCGGAAGAACGACATGGACAAGGTCTATCCGTCGTCTCCGTCTATCATGAACGCGATTAAGAAGAATTTTAAGCTGGAAGGCCTGAAGGTGCTGGAAGTCGGTGCGGGTACGGGCCGCGACAGTGCCGAACTTGCCCGCTTGGGTGCAGATGTCTATGTCCTTGATTTTGCAGAGAATAGCCTCAAGATCGTTGATTCGCTCCGCGCCAAGGAAAATCTCTACGACAATCTGAAACTGGTGCGCGGCGACGCCTTCAAGGCGCCTTTCCCCGATTGCACTTTCGATCTCGTGTTCCACCAGGGCCTGGCGGAGCACTTCAAGGACTCGCTTCCGCTGCTCAAGGAAAACTACAGAATCCTGAAGCATGGCGGATGTTGCCTTTGCGACGTGCCGCAGACGGTCCACCCGTACACGATCATTAAGCATATCCTGATTGCGATGGACAAGTGGTTTGCCGGCTGGGAAAAGCAGTTCACCATGCCGCAGCTCAAGAAGCTCATGAAGGACGCCGGTTTCGTTTGCGAATACGCTTATGGCGACTGGATGCGCCCGAACCTGTATTACCGCATGCTCCGCGAACTGGGCTTCAAGGTGGGCGTGGAACTGCCGAAGTATCCGTTGCAGGGAACTATTTATCAGAAGGCGAAGGACGCCTTGCTGGACGCTTTGCAGTCCAATTCTTTGATGCACTACACGCAGCTCTGCATTGGTGTGCTGGGCCGCAAGCCGTAATGGTCGTACAATCCCGTGAATATCCTCGTCGTCAATTACCGTGACAGAATGCATCCGGCCGCCGGCGGCGCGGAAAAGCACCTGCATCGTATCTTTTCGCGCATCGTCGCCATGGGGCACAAGGTCGTGCTGCTCACGACGATGTTCGATGGCGCGAAGGACCGTGAAGTTGTCGATGGCATCCAGGTGGTGCGCAGTGGGGGAGACCTGCTGTTCCAGCTGACGGTGGCGCGCATGGCGAGGAAACTCGATCGGGAATTCCAATTCGACGTGGTGTACGAAGACCTCAATAAGCTGCCGCTGTTTACGCCGATTCTTTTCAAGAAGCCGGTGCTCGTGCAGATGCACCATCTTTGGCGTTCCTCCATTTTCGCCGAGGCCCCTTTCCCGGTGGCGCTAGGCGTTTGGGCGTTTGAACGCGTGATTCCGTTTTTCTACCGCAAGCAGCGCTTTGTCGTGGTGAGCCCGAGTACCAAGGCTGAACTTGCCGGGATTGGCGTGAGTGCTGGCCGCATTGATGTGGTCTATAATGGGTCCGATCCGGTTGAACGCCCGGAAACTCCGGCTCCGTCTACCCCGTATTTTTTGTGGCTGTCCAGGGTGCACCGTTACAAGGGCATCTGGGTGGCGCTCCAGGCGTTTGAACTTTTTGCAAAGAAACAACCCGAGGTCAAGCTCGTTGTTGCGGGCGGCGGCCCGCTTCTCTCGAAGTTGCCCGCTTGGCTTAGTGCGCATGGACTTTCGGACCGCGTGGAAATTGCCGGATATGTGACGGCGGAGCGCAAGCGCGAACTCATGGCGGGCGCTGTCGCCTTGTTGCAGACGAGCTACAAGGAAGGCTGGGGCTTGACTGTGGTCGAAGCCGCCCAGCTGGATACTCCCACGATTGCCTCCGATGTTCCCGGACTCCGGGACAGTGTCCAAGATGGCACGACGGGAATCCTGTTCCCTGCGGGGGATGCTGCCGCCTGTGCTGCTGCAATGGAATCCATTTATTCTAATGCTGGGCTCCGCAATTCGCTGGCGACGGCTGCGAAGGAATACGCAAGTACGTTTAGCTGGGACGATGCGGCAAACAAGACTCTAGCCTTGCTGGAACGGACTGTCGGCGGGGAGGCTGCATAATGAGAATGTCTCCCAAGTCGAAGTCTACATTGGTGTTCTGCCTCAAGTTGTTGGTGACACTTGTCCCTGCTTATTTTGTCTACAACAATATCGTCAAGGCTCCGGACTGGAGTATCGACGACCTGTATACGCTGTTCTCCTGGGATAGCGTGCTGCCGTTTGCGCTGGCCCTCCTTTGCATGTTCGTCTCTAACTTTTCGGCTTGCCTCCAATGGAAACTGCTGCTCGAAAAGCAGGGCGTGAAACTTTCGTACTGGCGCCTGCTCAAGCTGTACTATGTCGGGCTGTTCTTCAACAACTTCATGCCGGGCAATGTCGGCGGCGACGTGAAGAAGGTGTATGATATCCGCATGCAGGGTGGGCAAGATACCGTGGGCGCGGGACTCACGGCGACGTTCTTCGACAGGCTGTTCGGTCTCTTCTTCATTACGTTGTTTGCTATTGCGGTGGGGCTGCTGTTCTTTATGCACGATGAGGCGCAGCGTGCCTTCATGTGGCCCTCGCTGTGGATTTTCTTTGGTTTCTGCGTGCTGTTCGCGTCCCTGTTCAGCCGCCGCCTGGGGCTCTTGCTCAACAAGATTCTTTGCCGTATTCTTCCCGAAAAGATCGGGACGCGGCTGACGCACATGTTTAGGCGTTTCCAGAGCTTCAGGACGGTCAACCTGTGGCTTGCCATCACGGGACTTTCGGCTGTGACGCAGTCGCTGCGAATTTTCGTTCACTACTTCTGCGGTATGGCCGTGGGTGTGGACCTGACAATGTCCTGGTATTTCTACTATATCCCGCTGGTCGCCATCGTGAGTGCGCTCCCGATTTCGATTGGCGGTTTTGGACCCCGCGAACTCCTGGCGCAGTCGCTGTTCGCGCGGGCTGGAGTCCCCGGGCTCGAATCCGTGGTTATCCAGTTGCTCGCGTATTTCGTGAGCCTGGTGCTCAGCCTGTTCGGGGCCCTTGTGTTCCTGCTTGGCGGCCGTCCCGCCGGCAAAACGTCGGAATCGTAACATTCCTTGGCTGGTGCCCTGTGCGCCCGTGCCTATTGATTCATGTCTTGGGGAAATTCCCCGGTTCAAAAAAGAGGCATTATGGATGCGGAAAGCATCTTGGCTGGTCTGAATTCCGACCAGCGCGCGGCGGTATTACATGATTTCGAGAAGGGGGCCCAGCTGCTCGTGCTGGCGGGTGCGGGTTCCGGAAAGACTTCGGTGCTCACGAAGCGTATCCAGTACAGGATTCTGTCGGGGGAGCCTCCCGAGAAGATTCTTGCGCTTACGTTCACGGCGAAGGCCGCCGCCGAGATGCGCGAGCGCGTGCAGGCGTTGTTCCCGGATGCGGGCGTGCGCCTGTGTACGTTCCATTCGCTCGCGCTGTTCATGCTGCGGCAGGTCATCGGGGGAAAGCATGCCTACGAAATGTTGGGCTTTAAGGCCCCGCCTACGCCACGGGATTCTTCGGACCGGGATTTTTTGGCGAAAGTTTCCAAGCTCCATATCAAGGCGTTCAGCCGTGAGGACCTGTTCTCCGACAGCGTGTCGGCTTCGGTGGCTGCAAAGCTTGAGAGCTTGCGTGCCGAAGTCCTTGAGTCTGGACAAGTCGTGTTTGACGACCTGATTCACTTGGCGATAAGGCTTCTCGAAACAAACGCCGAGGCCTGCGCCTTTTTCCGCGAAATGTGGGAAGACATCATGGTGGACGAGTATCAGGATATCAACCCACCGCAGTACAGGATGGTGCGCTTGCTCCTTGGCGAGCGGAAGAATCTGTTCGTGGTGGGTGACGACGACCAGGCCATTTACGGGTTCCGCGGGGCGGACATTGGCAACATCAACCGGTTCTGCGACGACTTCAGGGATTGCACGATTATCCGCCTGGAGTGGAACTACCGTTCGGTGCCCGGGGTGCTCCACTTTGCGAACGGGATATTTACGAACAAGCCGCTCCGGCTGCGAAAGGTGCTGCGGGCGGGCAACCCCCGTGGCTCGGGAGGGAACCCGCTGTTCCGTGAGAACCGGGATGTGGAAATATGGGACAGCGACAACCCTGTTCAGGAAATGATGCGGATTGTGATGCGCATGAAGGAACTCCGCGAAGGGTACGACTTGCAATGGAAGAATTTTGCCATTCTCGTGCGGTACAACCGATTGCGCCTGTATTACGAGGAGGCTCTTCGCGACGCGCTTATCCCGGTGGCGGGCCAGAACGATGACGATGAGGGCGAAACGGTGGAGGACGGCGTCCATGTGGAGACGGTGCATGCCTCCAAGGGCTTGCAGTATGCGGTGGTGTTCTATGTGGGACTTGCGGAGGGTCTCACTCCCGGGGAATGCCTGGGCGGCCATGCAGAGCGTAAAAGGCAACTTGACGAAGAACGAAGGTTGTTCTATGTGGGGGTGACTCGTGCCGAATCGTACTTGATTTTGTTATATTGTCGAAGGAGATTTTGGAAGGGACGCCTGCGCGTAATGCGCCGCTCCAGGTTCCTTCCCAAACAAACGAAGGTGGAAGGGTATACGAAAATGCCGCTGTTTTTGTTCAAGGTTTTCGTTGTAGTCGGTGCGCTTGGCTACATGTTTGTGCATATTCCCCTTTTCCTTTTTGTCCTGCTTTTCATGAAAAAGGATGCAGACCGCTGGCTGGACTACAAAATCCAGTGCTTTTCCAAGTACTGCATGAAGATCCTCCGGATTAACTTGACTGTGTTGGACCAAGCCAACCTTGCCAAGGTGGATTGGACTCGCCCTGTATTTGTCATGGGCAATCATGGTTCTTATGTGGACATTCCGGTGGCATTCCTCGCGCTCGAACGCAAGATGGGCTTTATCGCGAAGTCCGACCTTTTGAGAATCCCGTTCCTTGGCTTTTGGATGAAGCGTGTTGGGTGCATATGCGTCGACCGCCAGAAAAGCGGTGCCGCGAGATCCGTCCACGAGGCCGTCAAGCACAACTTGCAGTCGGCTCCGCTCATCTTCGTGTTTCCCGAGGGAACGCGCAGCAAGACGGGCAAGCTTTCGCCGTTCAAGAGCGGCGGGTTCCGTTTTTCTGTGGAGAACGATGCCATCGTGCTCCCCATCGTGTTCAAGGGAACACGCCAGGTGTGGGAAGGGCGTGTGTCGTCTGCTCCTTGCAACGTGAACGTGCGCATCCTCGAACCGATTGACGTGGCCGCCCTCAAGAAGGAACGCGGCGGCGTACTCGACCCCAAGAAGGACCTCATGCCGATGGTGCGCAAGGCCATGGAGGACAACCTGTGATAGGTGTGTTCGATTCGGGCTTCGGTGGGCTGACCATACTGCGCGACTTGCGCAAGGTGCTCCCGCAGTACGATTACCTGTACTTGGGCGACAACGCTCGTGCGCCCTACGGCTCCCGCAGCTTCGAGACGATTTACCGCTATACGTTGCAGGCCGTGCGCGAACTGTTCGCCCGCGGGTGCCCGCTGGTCATCCTCGCTTGCAACACGGCGAGCGCGAAGGCTTTGCGCAGCATACAGCAGCAGGTCTTGCCGGTGGAATTCCCGGACAGGCGCGTGCTCGGCATCGTGCGGCCCACGGCCGAGGAAATCGGGAAATTTTCCAAGACGGGCCATATCGGCATCTTCGGGACGTCCGGAACTGTGTCGTCGGGGAGCTACCTCCTCGAAATAGAGCATTTTTACCCGGAACTGAAGGTGACCCAGCATGCCTGCCCCATGTGGGTGCCGCTCGTGGAGTACGGCGAGCGCGGTACGGAAGGGGCGAAGTTCTTCGTGAAGAAGGATGTGGATGCCCTCCTGGCCGCCGACCCGGATATCGACACTGTTCTGCTGGCCTGTACCCATTATCCGCTCCTGAAGGACGAAATCCTGGCCGCACTGCCCCCGCATGTCCGCCTCGTTTTCCAGGGGGATATCGTCGCGGGCAAGACCGTGGACTACCTGGAACGCCATCCGGAGATGGAAGTCCGGCTGTCGAAGAACGGGAAATGTTCCTTTTTGACGACCGATACCGCTAAATTTTTCGAAAAAGGCGCTTTTTTGTTCGGAATGTCGGATATTTCGGCGGAGTCATTGACTTTTTAGCGCACAATATGTATTTTGCAGACGTAATCAACGAACCGTTCTCGGTCCGCTTGTATTTTTTTTATTAAGAAAGGATAGAAAATGCCGAAGACTCAGATTAACCTCGAAGGATGGCAGGACTACCGTGGCAACATGGCAGGCAGCTTGCTTTACGTTGAAACCAGTCACCAGTCCGAAGTCCCTGTTCGCGACCAGATGAATGAAAACGGCAAGGGCTTTTTCTACGAGCCGAACTACGAGACCAGCACCTACGGCCTCATGAGCTGCTGCAACGTGAAGAATATTAATGCCATTGTCAAGGCGAAGAGCCGCTACATCCTCTTCGGGACCCGCTACGAGGGCCTGAGCGATTCCGAACTGCGCAACAAGTACCTCATCATGGGTTACATGCGCATCGACAAGATCAAGGACGTGCGTACCCGCCATATCCAGCGTTACATGGCCAACCCGGACCTCCCGGAACCGGAATGCATGTTGCTGGAGCACAACTGGGCCGTTTACGGACCGATGCGTTTTGTTTCCATGAACGATTCCTTCCTCGTGACCGACGAAATCCTCAAGGAATGGGGATACAGGGGCCATGCCTCCCGCCAGCTCAAGGCCGTGTTCAGCAAGGACCACCTGGAACAGATTCTCAACCACCTGAACTCCAAGGAAGACATGATCGACGAATACATCGCGACCGTCGACGAGTACAAGGAAGCCCTGGCGGAAGAGTAATACAAAATAGTTTGTATAGCAAAACCCCCGTTCCGGAAAGGAACGGGGGTTTTGTTTAAATAGGTTGTAATTTTGACTACTTGTCCGCGTTGCGGATGACGTCAATCATGTCCCTGACGGCGCGGTCCATGCCAACCATGACGGCGCGGCCCACGACGCTGTGGCCGACGATGATTTCGTCGATGCCTTCGATGGCGGCGATGTTCACGGCGTTCCTGTAGTTGAGTCCGCGGCCGGCGAACACCTGGAGCCCGTATTTGCGGGCGAGAACGGTCATGTCCTGGATGGCGGAGATTTCGCGGTCGACTTCCTGGCGGCTACCCATGTCGTAGGCGATGGCGTACTTGCCCGTATGGAACTCGACGATGTCGGCTCCGACCTTCTTGGCGGCCTTGACCTGTTCTGTTTCGGGCTCGATGAACACGCTCACGGCGATGTCGTTGTTCTTGAGCGTCATGACTGCCTTGGCGAGGCCTTCCGCAGCGGCGGCCACATTGAGACCGTCTTCGGTCGAGAGTTCCTGGCGATTCTCGGGGACGAGGGTCACCATGTCCGGCTGGATGTTGATGGCGAACTGGATCATTTCCTGCGTCGGTGCCATTTCCAGGTTGAGCTTGGTCGTGACGGTGCCACGGAGCAGGCGGATGTCGCGGTCCTGGATGTGGCGCTTGTCTTCGCGGAGGTGGGCGGTGATGCCGTTTGCTCCGGCAAGTTCGGCGATGTACGCGGCGGCAATCGGATCTGGTTCCCTGATTTTACGGGCTTCGCGTATGGTGGCGATGTGGTCGATGTTTATTCCGAGCTTTACAGTCATACAATCTCCTGTCTAATACGAAATAAAAGTAGATAAATTCACGATGGATGTGCCCTGGGCCTCGGCTTTTTTCTGCAAGGTGGCGGCCATGTCGAGCCCTTCGTCGTTCAGGGGGATGACCATGGAGGCTATCCCGTTCTTGCGGGCGTCCTTGAGTTTATGCTTCACGTAGTCGCCGAGGGTGCTGTTGTCCGGGTTGTAGGGGGCGGTGCTGCTGCACTTGATCTTGAAATCCTTGCACGTTTCCGGGACCTTGGTCATCTTGTTGAGGGAAAGGTCGACAAAGGCGAGCTTGTGCGCCTCGAGGGGCTTGAATGTCGCCTGCAGCAGTTGCCTGTGCTCCACGGCCTGCTCGCCGAACCGCGTGGCCACTCCCATGGCGTCGGGGAAGGCAGTCTTTGCCTCGTTGATGATTTCGCCGATTTGCTCCTCGGTATGGTGAATTCTTATCGGGCGGTACTTGTTGTGCCTCTTGTTCAGCTTGTTAGATTCCATGTAGAGCCACAGGAAAACGTCTTTGTGCTTCACGTGCTTGACGTCGGTGACGAATCCTTCGGGCATGTTGAACGGGGTCACGAGCAGCGTGAACGGGTATTCCAGCTTGTTCAGGGCGACAATCTGCTCCGGGGTCAGTTCCGTGACCTGGAACGAGACGGCCAACACGGAGGCGTTGGAGCGGAACACGTTTTCGGAAACTTGCAGCTCTAGGTCGAGCGTGTCGCCTTCGGGCTTGAGAACCTTGAGTCTTGCCGCCTGGAAGACGTTCGGGTTGTCGTGCAGTTCCTCCATATATAATACGTTCCCGCCGCGGGCCTGGATGAACCGCTGTGCCTGCAACAGGTAGACGATGATGGTGCTGCCCTTGCCGAGAGTCCAGACGTCGAGGTTCTTTTTCTTGTTGAAGCGCGTGCTCAGCACCTGGAGCTCGTTCTTGAGCCCGTCGACAAAGGGGAGGGTGTCCTGTGCGCTGGCTTCGGGGGAGGTCTCTTCGGAGACGATGCTTTTCGGGAGCCACTGCTTGCCGAAATCCGTCTTGGGCAGGAAATACACTATGGCCGCAATTATTCCGCAGACAATAAATAGGGCGACGATATGTTTTATCTTGCTCATGGTGCTTTTAAATATAATTATATTGGCGACATGCCTATTCTCTTTGCCTTGGCCGGAGCGACCGGAATCGGAAAATCGGAATTGTCCTTGCGGCTTGCCGAACATTACGGTGCCGAAATCATCGGCGTGGATTCCCGGCAGGTGTACCGCGGGTTTACTATAGGCACGGCGCAGCCGTCGGCTAACGACATGGCCAGGGTGCGTCACCATCTTGTCGATTTCCTGGAACCGGAGCGCAAGTATTCGGTGGGCGAGTTCTGCCGCGACGTGAAGAACATCTTGCAAGGGAACCCGGAACGCAACTACATATTGGTGGGCGGGACCGGGCTGTACATGCAGACATTGATGCTTGGGCTCCCGCAAATCCCTGCCGTGCCGGAAAGCGCTCGCGAGGAACTGGAAAAAATTGCGCAGGCCGAAGGTGCAGGTAGTTTGTACGAGATGGCACTGGATGCAGATCCGGAACTGGCACGCAGTGTAGAGCCGAACAACGTGCAGCGTCTCATCCGCATATTGGAAGTGTACAGGGCCACGGGCCGCAAACTCTCGGACTGGCAAAAGGAACGCGAAGGCGGGATAGGGAAGCTTCCCGTGTTCTGGCTCCAGCGTGAACGCGATGTTTTGTACAAACGAATTGATTCCCGTGTAGACGAGATGATAAAGGACGGCTGGGTTGAAGAAGTGCGTGAACTTTCGAAGACGGTGCCGCTCGATGCTCCCGCATGGCAGAGCTTAGGTTATCGGGAATTGCTTGCGGCACAGACGGATGCCGAGATGGCGCAGGTCATAGAAGAAGTCAAGAAGAAGACGCGTAATTACGCCAAACGCCAGCTCACGTGGTTCCGCGGCCAGATGGATTGCGTGCCGGTAGACATGGAAAACAATTCGTTTAAGAATATTATAGACAACGTTGTCTAAACTGCTTCGCCGGTGTGTCGGCAGGCGCGTTTATTGCCGCTGTTCCATACATTAAAGAGAAATACAAACGATTTCAATGAGGAAATAGGGGGAAGGGGCTAGAGATTCTTGCCTCTAGCCTCTAGATTCTAGTCTCTAACCCCTTAAATCCCCCTTTTTCTGCGCAAAAACAAAACTTCGACAGGGCTGTTTTAAAATAATTGTGAATAGTTTGTGAACTCTTGGTGGTTTTGCCTGCGAAAGACTAGTGTCTTACCCGTTTTTTACGAAAATAAGAAAAAAATGCGATTTTTCTGCAAAAAACCCCTTGACATTCTCCCTGAAAATTCTATAATTGGCCTCACCCACGAACGAGACGCCTGAACGGCCGAACGGGACTGGGACGGAGGCCCCGAGAGGCCGCCGGGCAGCTTGAAGGAATCGGAGATGTGCTTAGTGACGGCCC
>JAFPWY010000012.1 GCA_017412605.1 Fibrobacter sp.
AACGCACTTCAAGCAGAAATTCGGCTACGACGGGGAAATGGACCAACCGGTTCGCGGCAAGGCTGGAGATTTGTTCAGGCAGGGGTACCTGCACTGGAACAAGCGTTCGGAGAATGGCCGCAGGGTGGGCACTGGCGTCTATATTTGGAAGATTTTCTTCAAGTTCGAAGACGGACACAAGGAAACGCGAATTGTCAAGACGGGTGTCTATCGCCGCGGTCATAAGAAGAAGTAAGTGGAGTAGAATTTAGAGGCTAGGATCTAGAGAATAGGGGGTGGCACGGCTTTGCCGTCTTATAATGACGCACGAAGTGCGTGATTTTTATTCACTAGCCTCTAGATTCTAGTCTCTACGCCCTTGATTTAAAATAAAATAATTTTTTTTGTCCGTTTAGGATAAAATAAGTATATATTTGAGGCGGGATTGTTTTATTGTAATCTTCATTATTTGAAGAGGGGGGCTGGGTGTTTTTCTTTTTTGTTTTGTTGTTCTGTTCTGCAATATTTGTAGCAACAGCCAATGCCGATGTTACCATTGAAGGGGATCCAAATCCTTACAATGTCGCTATTGGCGATACGCTTTCCGTCACATCTAGGACAAGTCTTCAGGTCGGCGAAAATTTTGTCAAGTGGGAGATTGTCTCTGGAACGGGGACCTTTGTTGACAAATTTGCCGATTCCACAGGATTCATTCCTTCGTCGGACCCGGTCGTAATCAGGAGAGAAACACAAATCCTGCCTATCTACGAAATATCCGAACTGCCGACCACATTCTATTTTAACGAAAATAGTGCGAAAATTCCCCAAAATGGGCTCTATGGCGTCCGGATGTTTTTTGAAACCGGCAATGGTGGAGATTACGCGCTGCTTTACAAAACGGGCCAGCCTGTGAATGTCGTTTACTACTATGAGGACTCGACGTTCGCCAAGAATACGCCCGACGATGCTACTTATACATTTTACATGCAGCGGGATTGCCGTAACGGTAGGTGTGTAATTAAAACCCCGCCCAAAACAAAGGTCTACGTTTTTGTCTATCTGCCGCCCGGCCCTAATTCCGACATGGAAGATGCGCTCACCGTCCAAATGGTCCCGTCTCATACCTTGCAACTTACGAGAACGGGATCCGGAACGGTTTATTTAAGCTGCTTGGATACGCTTATGTCAACATGCAAATGGGCTATGGATAGCGATACAATCCAGCTTGGCTGTTATCCGGATAGAGGTCTCGCTTTCGACCGTTGGGAGGTTGCATCCGGTCCCTGTTCCATTTTAGATTCCTCTATTCAAACTGCCAAAGTCATCAACATGACGGGGGATTGCAAGGTCAATGCGGTATTCCGTAATGGGATTGTTTACCCCATCATCGATGTCTCTACCGAATACAATTTCCATAAACATGTGTATTCGCAGCAAAACGCCTCTCTTGGTCCCGGTGTTCGGCTTTCTTTTGTTGCGCCAACTACCGGAACCTACAATATTATCGTAACAAATGGTTTTTCGCAAGATCGCTTCTTTTATCACCGGTACACGGGCTTCTTCGCCAGGGAAGAAATCTCTAAGGAGGTCATTGACAATTATGTTGATACGGTGAGCCTTGTTGCCGGGGATACTGTCGGCGTCATTGTTTACAACGATTTAAAGACTGACAGTGTTTTCTTTATCAATTATACGATGCAACAAGCATATAGGCTTTCGCTTTCTCAGGATGGGCACGGCAAGGTGTCTCCATCGGGAGGCTATTCTCCAGCTTATGCGAATACAAGGTATCCTATTTCTACTGAGGCCAATACGGGCTACCGTTTTTCGGATTGGCAAATCGTATCTGGTTCTGCCGTTATCGATGATAAGTATGCTCGCAATACGTTTGTTAGTATTTCTTCGAATTCCGAACTGAAAGCTACCTTCAGACCTGTTTCCATATGCACGCTTTCCACGAAAAAAAAGACTTTCAACTATGAAAAAGATTATTATGATGAATCCACCTTGTCTGCGATTCGGCTCACTTGGACTCCGCCGGATTCGGCTTATTATGTACTCCGTTTCGATCCCGTTGATGATTTGGATGCCGTTGTCTATGGTTATGGAACCGATGGAACGTTTACGAACCCAATATCGTTTGCTTCAGCATCTCAGGCGATTGGCTTGACTGTCAAGGGAACGCCCAACGTTCCGCTTTATTGGGTTATTCAAGATTATTCTTCGGGTATCCCGAACAAATCATTTACAGCTTGGGTGGCGGCATCCCCTTATGTATTGAAGGTGAAAGCTTCCAAGGAAGGTGTTATAGAACCGTCAAATACGATCTACACCACTCCAAATTTCGACACGCCCGTAACGGCAGTACCCCATGTCGGTTACAAGTTCAAATCTTGGGAGAAGGTCAAGGGCAAAATGACGATTTCGTCTTTGTATAATGCCAAAACCTCCGTAGTTCTGGTGGATTCCGTCTGTACGATCAAGGCGACCTACACAAAAGACAAAACGGTTGAGCCCATCTTGAGTATTTCGAATTTGGACCTCAGTAATTACCCTGAAATTTGTACATACGTATCTATTGTAGATAGCAAAACGGGGCGCCCCTTTAACGGGCTTGGGTCTGACGACATAGACTTGACACAAGACGGGCAAAAAATTCGGCCCCAGGTTACGACCACCAAAGCTTTAGGTGGAGTTTCGGTCGTTATCGTTGTCGACGAAAGTCCCTCTATGGATGAAAATAAACGGATGCAAAAGGCTAAGGATGCCATCCGCTCCTTTATTTTCAATATGGGCCCTTACGACAGAACCGCCATTGTCGGGTTCCGTGGGTACGAAGATTCAACGTTTGTGCACCAAAAGATGACTTCAGACAAAAAACTGCTGCTCAACGCTGTGAATACTCTGATTACGAAGGGGTATGGCACGAATGTTCTCAATGGCGCTTATGATGGTCTCAAGGAAATCGTAAACGAAACGAATACGACTGCAGTCATCATCCTCTCCGATGGAGAAAACAATGCCGGAATAACGGATATATCTGTTGTAACCGACGAAGCCAAACGAAAGAATACATCCATTTATTCCATTGCGCTTGAAACGAGAACGACATCCCCATTGAAGGAACTTGCAGAAAATACCGGGGGAATGTTTGTCTCTGCGAGTGACGCTTCCGAACTGGCCGATATCTATGCCGATATGCGAAACAATATCCTCTCGCAGCATATCATCTGTTACCAGACTCCCGATACAATTCCAAATGGCGACGTGCATAATGTCGTTATCGGCATGACCTTCAACAAGAGAACCACCAAGGATTCTGTCCAATGGAGCGAAAAATCGATTCCGCCGAAGGTGAACCTTACGGAGGACACTTGGGACAAAATCCGGAAGTCACAACAGGCGAACAATTCCATCACCATTTCAGCTTATGTCACGACTTCTTTAAGCATCAAGAACGCAAATATATTCTTGCGGAACTCCAATACGGGGAATACGCAATTTACTTCTTATTCCATGCGGCATGTCAAGGACAGTTTATGGGAATATACGGTCCCGGCGAATCTCGTTGTTGCTCCGGGAATCGACTTCTATATCATAGCGACCGATACGGCGGGGCAGTCGGGCAAGTCTCCGAGAATTACAAATCCGAGCCTGGAACCTTACACCATCTTTGTGGACAACGATATCCCTGAAATCAAGGAGGTCTCCATCGTGTGCGAGGATTCTACAAGCGACCTCAAGACTTTCACATTCCAATTGACCGACCACGATGGAATTTTTGGAGCACAGCTGTTCTACAAAGGCGAAGATGATGTCATATACCAAGTGAATTCCTTTGCCAACACTTATGTGGGCGATACCTGGACAACTAGGGTCCCCATGAATATCATAGAGTATGCCGGTTTCAGGTACTACCTTCGCGTAACAGATGCCCTAGGGGCGTCTGTTCGTTATCCTGAAACCGGTTTTTTGACTACAGACGCATGCGAAGAGAAGGACGTTATCCTGGAACCGGAAGATTCGAGCTTTGTTGATTCGATTCCTAAGGATTCGGTTCCCAAGGACTCGAATATGGTTCCTTCCGATACGGTTCCCGAGGATTCACTCGCACCATCGCCCCGCGATTCTATCGTGTACTCGCTCCTTGCCGATACGGCCGAAATATACGATAAGGACTTGGACGGTCTCGCCGATTTTGTGCGCGTACACTTCAAGGAGGAACGCAGAGACAACATCACGGGTGTGGATTCCATCTTCTGGAATTCGAATCGAGGTGAATGGCGATATGTGCCGTCCGGGAAGATGAAGCAGAACCGCTCGGACGGCAAATGGTTCGAGGGCTACATCAACAAGCCGTACAAGTATGGGCTGACCAAAGCCGATACGGTAAGGAAACCTTTCCTCGCGTTTACGACAATCTATTCCGACAAAATGGAAAACGTAATGCTCCGCGACAGGGTGGGGGCCGTCCCTGCAAGAGCGACCAAGTTCCTGGGGAAGGTGGGTCTCAAGGAATACATGGACCCGAACTCAGAAATTCCGCCAGATACGTTGGTCATCTGGATGTCCGAGCCGATTAGGAATGTCGGCAAAGAAAGGGGTTGGGAGAATCTGTTCCGCTATTCGGAATCTTGCGAAGACACGGTTTCGCAGCCGCTGAGTATGAAAGAGGCTCCGATAATCCGCGATAACGGTCAATTGTGGACGGTTCTCTTGGACGGTATTTTTGTCAAGAAAGGGGCTTGCTTGTTTACCGACCCCGAAGCGAGTTACGAGGACCAGGCGGGCAACCCCATGGGGCGCGGCGGAATCAAGATAGATGGGGAGGATGGTAAAATTTATCTCGGCGAGGTGCGACCGTTGCAGGCTGTCAGCGGCATCGGCGAGACTCCGCAGTGGATTCCGCCGGAAGGCGCTGGCTGGGAGCCCCTGCCGGACACGCTTTCGGCCATCAGCGTGAAATCTTCCATGCCCTACACGGCCGAAGTCTACATCTTTAGTGCTATTTCGACTTATGTGACGCACTTTAAGCAGAAATTTGGCTACGATGGGGAGATGGAACAGTCTGTCCGAGGGTATGCCAGCGATTTGTTCAGGCAGGGGTTCTTGCATTGGAACAACCGATCCGAGAAGGGTCGCAAGGTGGGGTCGGGCATCTATATCTGGAAGATTTTCTTCAAGTTCAAAGATGGGCACAAGGAAACGAGGGTAGTTAAGACTGGAATTTACCGCCGCGGGAGTCGGAAGTAGACAGTAGGAAGTGGTTAGGGGTTAGGATCTAGAATCTAGGGGCTAGGGAGAAATATCACGGCTTCGCCGTCTTATATTGACGCACGAAGTGCGTGATTCTTTTCACTAGCCTCTAGTCTCTATTCTCTAGTCTCTCAAAGACTCACTGCTCATAGCTCATGGCTCGTTCCTCGAGCCTCATCCCCCTTGGTTTCTTTTTTTTTTCTTGTGTAAGAGGGGTATATAATGTACTTTCTGCATATAGCGAACTTGTTCAAACGAGGTGCGACTATGGATTGCAGGATACTTGTACGGTTTGTCGGTGTCGAAGCCGACCTGAACGCCCTGTGGGACGCTTTCATGGAGCAATTCCCCGAGGCCGAGCTCCCAAGCGCCGATTCCGGCGAGTGGTATTCCGTCGACGAGGTTATGCAGGACGAATACGAGTGCCGTTTCGAGGAACTGCCCGAGGGCCCCCTCGTTGCGGTTGACGGATGTCTGCTTGTGGAGGAAGCTCCGCCCGAGGACATCCTGAACGACCTGATGGAGCGTTTTGAACGGGTTTACGGGATTTTCAAGTGGTCGACCGTCGAGGTGGGCTACGGCTGCGGCTCCAGTGAGGGCTGGGGCGAGTTCAATCCGGATTATGCCGACAACGGCTCTGACGAGGCGAACGAAATTTCCGAAGCTGTACTTGGGTTCTAGGCGGGAAAGTGTGTTTTGTGTCACTTGAGTTTTCTGCCTAAAAAAGTTAATCTTATGGGAGGTTTGGCGGTCGGGTGCATGGAGGTTTTATGAATTGTTTGCGTTTTCTGTCGGTCTGTCTTGCGGCTGCCGTCACTTCTTCTTTTGCGGTCCTCGACTTGCCGAGTGCCCAGCCCAAGGTGGATGCGTCCTACTGGAATGCGGCGCTTGACAGTACCTGGCAGGGCATGATCCGCCGCAACATCAATCCGTACAGTGCCGGTGCCGGCCTGATTCACCGTCCCAAGAGCGAAACTCCGGGTGATGCCGTGAGCGAGGGCGTGGGTTACGGCATGCTGGTTGCCCTCTATGCGAACGACCAGGCCTCCTTCAACAAGATGTGGGAAAAGGCGAGCGAGACCATGTGGAACGGGGAATTCCATGACTGGCACATGGATCCGAGCGGCAATATTCCGATGGATGGTCATGGTGCCGCGACCGATGCCGAAGAGGATATCGCGCTTGCCCTTATTTTTGCGGACAAGCTTGTCTCTGCCGGAAAGTGGACTGCCTATACGTCTCCGTTCTTGAATAAGACCTATGCGGAACAGGCTCAGAAACTCCTGGATAAGATGTGGGACACGAAGCAGATTCGTTCCGAAGGTATCGTTGCGCCGGGTGCTGGCTGGGGCGGTTATGAATTCGTGAATCCCGGGTATTTCTCCCCGGCCTGGTACAAGGTGTTCGAAAAGTTCGACAAGTCGGATGCCAATCGGTGGAAAACGGCTGTTGACAAGTCCTACGAGATTATTTCCAAGAGCCCCGGATACAGCATGGGCATGGTTCCCGACTGGATGACTCCGGAAGGCGGCTGGGTCGGCTCGGAAGGTCTTGGCTACAACGCCTACTTTGAAAGCCGTGCTTTCTTCAAGGATGCCATCCGTATTCTGTGGCGCGTGGCCATCGATGCCATCTGGTTCGACGAGAGCCGTGCCAAGGACTTCCTCAAGAATGCGCTGAAGTTTATCAACGACAAGGGCGGCCCATCTGCCGCGAACTTCTACCAGATCGAGAAGGCGGGCGAACTGTTGCCGGCCGAGGACAAGTGGAAGGAATTTAACGACTCGAAGAACGAATCGACATGGCGCTACCGCAGGGAACATAGCCATTTGACCATTGGCATGTGGGCCACTGCGGCGATGGCCGTGGGCGAGGCTGCGGACAGGATTGCCTTTAGCGAGGAAATGGCCAAGTTCTACGAGGGTGGTGACTATTTCGGACTCGCGAACGACACTTCGGCTGCGCTCGAAGATACTCTGCATAACGAGATGTACTTTGACCAGTTCCTTGCTTGGTTCGGGACATCGCTCATGAGCGGTGCGTTCGTGAACGTGGTCGATGCCATCGACAATCCCAAGACGGCGACTCCGGGTGATTCCTCGTCGTTGACGAAGATTCCCGAAGTTCCTGTGGATTCCGATACGGTCGTCGTCGATACGTCGAACCATCAGGATTCGGGCAAGGGCAATGAAGAGCCTGGCGATGACAAGATTATCGCTGGTGCGGCTTTGGCAGCTTCGAGCATCCGCTTTGTCGAGATGGATGGCGGCGTGATGTTCTCTGCCGACTATCCCGTGAAGTGGGCCGTCTATGACCTTACCGGACATAGGGTGCTTTCCGCCTCGGGCAAGAACTTCCTCTGGAATACTCGCGGTATGAACGGAGTGTACGTTGTCAAGGCCCTATGCCGCGGGAGCAGCTTTACGCACAAGGTGCTTGTTCGCTGACTTGGAATGTATTGAATTGTTTATCGGGCGTGCATGAAAGTGTGCGCCCCATTTTGCTATATTGGGGACCATGCAGAAAACAGACGAAAAAATGCACGATGCTGCGGATATGCAACCGAAACCGGTGAAGGATTCGGTTGTTGTCACCCGCGATATTGTCCACCCCTCCGACGTGAACGCACACGGAATTGTGTTTGGCGGTTACATGATGTCGCTTTTGGACAAGGCGGCGTGTATTGCCGCATACACCCATGCGGGCAAGAAGGTGACTACGGTGGCAATGGACGGGGTGCGCTTCTACAAGCCTGCTGTGGTGGGAACCATCCTCACGATACGTGCATCCGTGAACAGGGTGTTCGGCTCGTCGATGGAAATCGGCCTCAGGGTGACGGGAATCTTGCCTGGCGTTCAGGACGAGGAAGAGCTGATCTGCCGTGCCTACATGACCTTTGTCGCCATTGGCAAGGACGAAAAACCCGTGCATGCGGCTCCCGTCGTTCCCGAAACGCCTGATGAAATCAGGCGCTACGAGGAGGCCTTGGCCCGTCGCGAGTCGAGAATCGCCCTCAAGAATTCGCTGGAATCCCGCTAACCTCTATTCGGGACAGTTCCCTTTTTTCCGATCTATCCAGGTGCTTTCGTTGAATAGCTGGCCTTCGCTAAGGCCGTATTTTTCCTCGACTCCGGCTTGTGCGATTGCGGCGTCGATGCTTATGTTGCCGCGGATGGCTGCAACGTAGGTCTGCACCTTGCGGCGCGCTGTTTCGGGGGACTCGTCGAGCAGCTCTATCCTGAAATTTCGGACGCCTGCGGCGGTGAGGCGCGGGTATAGCTTGAGTGCCGATTGTGGTTTGCCTACGAAAAGCGTGTTGCGACATTCGGCATCGCTCTGCAAGAAATGTTTTTCTCCCTTGTGGTCGAGGATTTCCACCTTGTGAAGCGTACAGATCTTGCCACATTCGGGGAAGCGCCTGCCATCGGTGAGAGCCCTCGCGAACGCACAGTATTCGGAGTGGAAAGCCGGCATGTATTGGTGGAGTGCCAGTTCCAGGCGGCTCGCGTCGATGTGGTCGAGCAGGTCGAAAAGCTGTGTGCTGTTCAGGTCCCAGGAGGGGTGGAGCATGTCGAGGCCTTGACCGAGCAGCCATTCATAGCTTAAGCTGTTTGCCGCATTGAGGCTGTAGTCGCCGTGGAGCGGAATGCCGCTTCCGCTCAGGATGGCAAGTGCTCCGAGGCTCCGCACTAGGGCAAAGTCGGGGGCGAGGCGCAGGATGTTCTTGAGGTAATGGTTTTCGCCGGGCTTGTGGATGCGAAGCGTCGCCATGCCGGCTTTCAGCCCGAGTTCGCGGATTTGTTCCAGCGGCTCGTCGTACTTGACGCCCCAGTCAAAGTCCATAATGGCGCTGTCAATGTCGAGCCCGCGCAGCGCCTCGATCTGGTTGGGGCGGCGGACGAGCACGGAAATGTTTGCCTTTTGCAGTGCCGGACGGTCCTGGTGGCTTGCGGCTGCATGTGCCAGGAGCGTGTGCCCTAGTTTTGCATCCGGGGCGAGCATCATGCGTGCGGTGCGTGCGTCGTCCATGGCTGCCGTCGCCTTTTGGCGAAGGCCGCGCAGCACTTTCCCGGGAACGAATGCGTTGGCCGGGACTCGGATGTCCAAAGAATGGGGCGCGTAAGCCGTCGAGCCGAGGGCGGAAAGCTCCTTTTCGGCCAGTTCGCGGAAGTCTCGCTTTTTGCCGCTTGTGCTGTCTGCCGTATCGCGGCTGGCTTCCACGGCGAAGTCGCTTTCGATTGAAATCTTGTGGTCGGCGTCGTCGAACATCGTGAGGCGCAGCGGTTCCCCGATTTTTCCGCTCAGGACCATGTCGGCGGGAATGCGCCTGCTTTTTTCGCGGTCGTTGAACGTGTGCTGGAGTTCTTTTTCGAGGGCGGGGGAGTCGTTGCGGTAGGCCTTCATGCCGGGGGCGATTTTACGCAGCTCGAAATTTCTGCCGAACTGTAGG
The DNA here is from genome assembly GCA_017412605.1 of Fibrobacter sp. GTDB lineage: Bacteria > Fibrobacterota > Fibrobacteria > Fibrobacterales > Fibrobacteraceae > Fibrobacter. The sequence continues at coordinate 9,686 of JAFPWY010000012.1, forward strand.
CGGATTAGGCCTTTTTGTGCGGTCACGCCGTACAGGCGGCCACCTTCGCTGACGCCCGTTTTAGGGTTCTCGAAAAGGATGCCGTCGCCTTGGCGGGGAAGCGCCGTGATGCCCCCATCGGGCATGGAAACTGCTATGCTGTCCCGTTCTATGCGGGAAACTTCGCCCAGGTATTCCCCGTGGTGGTTGCTGAAGGTTCCGTCGACGAGCGCCTGGTGGTCGACCCCGTCGAGCCAGCCGGTAGAAAGTCCGCGCGAGAACAGGACCTCGAGCGGTTCCATGTCTGTGGCGGGAAGCTTGTCGTGGGTGTCGAGGGCCTTGTTGTAAGCCTTGGCGACTGCGGCCACGTATTCGGGGCTCTTGAGGCGGCCTTCGACTTTAAGTGAATCGATGCCGATTTCTTCGAGGTCGTTAAGTCTGGGGAGCGCACAGAGGTCGTGCGGGCTAAAGAGGTACTGCGCGTCCGTGTCGCGGAATTCCTTGCCGTCTACGAAAATGCGGTAGGGGAGCCTGCAACTTTGGGCGCACTGGCCTCTGTTCGCGCTGCGCCCGCCGAAGTTCTCGCTGGTGAGGCACTGGCCCGAATAGCTCACGCAGAGCGCCCCGTGTATAAAGACTTCGAGTTCAAGCGGTGTCGCCTGTTTAATGGAGGCAATTTGCTTTAGGGAGAGCTCGCGGGCCAGCACGGCGCGGTTGAAACCCAGTTGCGAGACAAGATTCACGGCTTCGGCGCTGGCGAGTGTCATTTGTGTGCTGGCGTGGATTTCCTGGTCCGGCGCGATGGCCTTTATAAGGCGGGCGAGGCCGATGTCTTGGATGATGAACGCGTCGGGCTTGAGCGAGATGATTTTTTCGAGGAAATCGGGCAGGTCGCGGATCTCGCGCTCGAACACGAGGATGTTCATGGCGAGGAACGTGCGGACCCCGCGGATCCTTGCGTAGCGGACCATCTCGGCTACGTCCTCGAACGAAAAGTCCTCGGTGCGTCCGCGGGCGTTCCAGTGGGGGACGCCGTAATAAACCGCGTCGGCTCCGTTCTGGATGGCGGCTTCCAGCATATCCCGCGTACCTACGGGCAACAGTAATTCCGGTCTCTTCACGGTTACAATGATAGAAAAAAACTACATTTGGACCATGATGAAAAAATGGGCCTACCTTGTGTTGTTGTTTTCGTTTTGTTGCTGTGCATCTTCGGCGCTGCTGGCTTGCTCGGATCCAGAAAAGGCTGCCGAGGTCGAGAGGCTTGCCATCCGCAACGAGGCGATGAGGCGTACCGTGGATTCGCTGCAAGACGAGGTGGATATCCTCAAGGCGCAGAGCGATTCGGTCAAGAACGAGCTCAAGTCGCTCGACATGCACCGCTAAGCGTGCTTTTTATATAGTTCCTTAACTAGAACGCAAGAAAACTTTTTCGAGCCTTTCGATAATTTCGTCTATGGGCGTGAAAGCGCACATGGGGAGGCTGACTGCCTTTTGACTGGCCATGTCGGCGGCGTTTTCTGCATAACGTGCGGAAAGTTCTGCAAAGCAAGGCTGCTTGTGCAACGGCATGGGGTAGTGGATGCAGTGGGGGATGCCCGCCCTGTCCAGTTTCGCGATGAATTCTTCGCGGTTGTCCGCGAGCAGGGTGTACTGGGCGTAGGTGCTCGTGTTCCCGTCGGCGACCTGCTGCGGGCTGAGCCCTTCGATGTTTGCAAAAAACTGGTCGTAGCGTTCGGCTATCTTCCTGCGGCTTTCGAGTTCTGAGTCCAGGTGGGCGAGCTTCACGCGCAGGACTGCCGCCTGCAGTGCGTCGAGCCTGCTGTTCGTGCCGACAACCTTGTGAAGATAGCGTTCCTCGCTGCCGTGGTTGGCAAGCATCCGCACTTTCTGCGTAAGATCCTTGCTTGCGGTGAAGATGGCACCGCCGTCACCGTAGCAGCCGAGGGGCTTGCTCGGGTAGAAACTGGTGATGGCCATGTCGCCGAGGGTGCAGGCGCGTTTGCTGCCTTGCATGGCCCCAAAGGCCTGCGCGGAATCCTCGAGGAGCCAGAGTCCGTGGCGCCGGGCAATCTCGCGGAGCTTCTCGTAGGGGGCACACTGGCCGAAGAGGTTGACCGCGATGATTCCGCGCGTCAGCGGGCCGACCAGGGATTCGACGCTCTCGGGGGAAATCTGGAGGGTGCGGGGGTCGATGTCGGCAAAAACGGGGGTCGCCCCGAGCCTCGCGACGCATTCCGCCGGGGCGATAAAGGTGAAGTCCGGAACGACGACCTCGTCCCCCGGTTGGACGCTGAGGGCGGTCAGGGCGATGGTGAGCGCGTCGGTCCCGCTGGCGCAGGTGACGGCGTATGTACCGGTGTAGGCGGAAAGTTCTGCTTCAAGTGCAGCCACTTCCTGCCCGCCTATATATATTCCGCTGTCGAGCACAGCCTTCTCGGCTTTTTCGAGTTCTTCTCGGTAAGCTTCTCTCTGGCCCTGGATGTTCACGAACGGAATCATGCTGTCAAATATAGAAATGCGCCGCTTTTGGGCGGGACTTTGCAAAAAAACTGCGAAAAATGTTCGTATTTCGTCTTTTTTTGACCTTCCCCTTGAAATCTCCGAATTTTTTACTAACTTTGTGCCAACATTTTTAAGTAGGTTTTCACCCGGAGAAATATAAGGTGCCTCAACATAAATCTTGCAAAAAGCGTTTGCGTCAGGCCGAAAAGGCCAATGCCATGAACCGTTCCGTTCGTTCTGCGATCCGTTCGAGCCTCAAGGTCATCCGTTCGGCTGCTTCTAAGGAAGACGCCCTCAAGGAAATGCCGAACCTGTTCAGCATGCTGGACAAGGCTGCCGCCAAGAGCCGTGCCGGTTTCAACGCCAATCGCGCTGCGAACTACAAGGCCAAGGCCGCCAAGGTCGTCAACGCCCTTGCTTAGTTTCTAGGTCTCCTAGTTGTTTGTTCACGAGAACCAGCACGCCTAGCGTGCTGGATTTTCGTGTATTTTGTCGTTTTAAGAATTTCGTCGCTTTGACCAACTTTGTAAAAAAAACATTCTGAGGTTGCGAATTTGGCCTTTAATCGGGCTTTTTTTGTGGCGTTTTTTTAAAAAACACCTGCGAAGTCTATGTGGGGGTCGCATTTACGGGACTTTTTACTATTTTCAAGTCCGTGAATTTTGCAAAGACGACTATACATTTTCAGAATTCGACTCGCTCGATAACGGTCCATTTGCCGGAAATTTTGTTCCGTGCAAGCACCTGGATCAAGGTTATCGTCCTTGTCGGCGTAGTTCTCTTTGCGATACAGCTTGTCACGATTTCCCTTTATGACGGCTTGCTTTCTCAGGGGCTTTCCAGCCGTCTGGGGTTAGGTCGTGATCTTTCCAAGATCCAGGAAACGGTCGATTACCTTTCCATGACTTCGGACGACTTTTACAAGGACGAACGCAGGCTTCATGCCCGTTACGGCCTGCCTGTGCCGGACGAGGCTACCCGCGAGATGGGTACCGGTGGCGAAATCGCATCCGATTCGCTCCTGCTCCGCGGTATGTCCCCGGTGCTCGAGAAAGCTGCGGAACTTCAGGAAGAAACGGACCGCCTGAAAAGCAAGTTCTACAACAACGGCGAGTCTTTCTCTTCTCTTACCCATTATATCAACCAGAGACAGGCCATTTGGCGGTTCGTGCCGTCCATCTGCCCGACACAAGGGCATTATGCGTCCTCCTTTGGCCCGCGTATCCACCCCGTTACCGGTGAAGTGGGTAAGATGCACAACGGTATCGACATCGGCAACGACCGCTGGACCCCGATTTTTGCCTCGGCGGACGGTGTGGTCGAGATTGCCAAGTTGAGTCCTTCCTTCGGGAATTACGTAATGCTGGACCACAGCAACGGGCTCAAGACCGTCTACGCGCACATGCAGATGTATGTCGTGAAGCCGGGCGAGTTCGTCCGCCGCTACCAGCTAATTGGTTACATGGGAAATACCGGTCTCTCTGTTGGCCCGCACTTGCATTACGAGGTGTGGGAGAACAACCACCCGGTAAATCCGCTTGCCTATATTTTGCCTAACGACCACTCGGTCGAGTAGGTGCCTTCTCTGCTAGTTTTCTTGGCGCTGGTCTGACCGGCGGTAGCGAAGGGTTCCCCACGGGGGAATATTGAAATCCATTCCATTCATGGCGTCGCTGGCGTTTGCCTGCCCGATGTTTGTGGAGTTTTTCCCGGACCCGACGGCCGTCCGCGACGAGGAAGGCGAGTACGTCGAAATCCGTCTTGACGATTTTTCTGCCGACAGCCTGTTCGTGGCCTTCGAATCGAAACCGACGCTCTCCTTTGCCTACCCTGCAGGGTCGAGGCTTGTGCTGGTGCACGATTCCGCCTTCTGTCCCGATGCCCCGAAGATTTCGTGCGGCTCTCTCGGGAGTGTCGCCATGCCCAACTCGCGCGAGTCCACCTGGAAACTGTGGGCGGGGGATTGTTCCGATTCCGTGGCGCTCCCCAAGCCCAAAGCGGGCTATGCCTTCCAGAGGGTTCGCGAGACGGACGAGTGGACGTTTAGCCGGGGGACGCCCGGGACGGCCGACCCGGATTACGAGGTCGGTTTCGACGATTGCGGGCTTGCTAGTGTCAAGGCTGTTTACGGCGGGGGCGAATGGGCCGTTTCGGGGTGGTTGAGCGGTTGTGATTCGGCCGCGTTGGCCGTGGAGTCCCTGAATCTCTCCAAGTTGGGGGGATGGCGCCTTGATACGGTTCCCGTGGCAGGGCGGTTCTCGCTGCAGTTCCGCGGGGATGCTGTTTGGCTGAGACTGCGTCTGCCCCGCGACGAGGCTCCGGCGAACGATTTCCTGGATACGCTCCTCTTGCGGCGAGGAACTTCGCCGCTGGTCATTTCCGAAATACACCATTGCCCCTCGGAGCCCGAGCCGGAGTGGATCGAGCTCTACAACGGGTCACGCTATTCGCTCCCGCTGTCACGGGTACAGTTCCTTGGCCGGAGCGGTTTCCTTTCGGATTCCATTGCTCCTTATGGGAGTGTCTTGGTGACGCGCGACTCGCTTTCGCTCCGCAGCTCCATCGGTTTCAAGGATGTGCGGATTATTCAGGCGAATTTCGGCTACTTGAGCAATACGGGTGGATCCGTGCTGCTTGCGGTCGACAGTTCTGTGGTGGACAGCGTCGGCTGGGACAAGAATACGGCGAAATGTCCGGCTGGTTTCAATCCGCGCACGATGCTTTCCGAAAACACGCCCGGCTTTTTGGGCTACGCCTCGCAGAAAGCTGTAGGGGAGGCGCCCTTCCGGTACACGCTCTCCTCGAGAGTCGTGCGCCGGAGGGGCGACCCGCTGCGCATCCGCGTGGATGGAGAGTCTGTTGTGTCGCTCAAGTTGCTGGACTCGGCCCGCAGGGAGGTCTGGTCGTTTGTCGTCCCGCCATCGTCGGGCAAGTGGTGGGTGGTTCCGGCGGCGGAAAGGCTGGGCGTCGGGGTAGGTTATGTTTCGCTCTCGGTGGGGGAATATGCGTCGGTCGTGGGTATTGTGGTTAGGCCTTAGCGTGAACCTTTGGGCCGCCGGCGGGGCGGTTCCGTTTGTACCGACGGTGCGGGGCGACCTGGCGCCGGCTGGATTTCCCGGGTTTTACACGTCCCCGGCGCGGATTGCCGCTCCCGGTTTTGCGCTTTCGGCGGTGTACGGCGCGGGGGACGTGGACGAGTTTGCCTATGCTGGCTACGGGGAAGCTGGTGCCGGTCCGCTCCGGTTGGCTTTTTTCAGTGCTTTCCACGGGCTCGACAGCCTGTACAGGCAGTCCTATTCGGAAATGCAGACTTCGTTGCCTGTGGGAATGTTTGTCCTTGGCGCCGCCTATGGGCTTTCGATGGAGTGGCTCCCCGGAGCCGAAAGATGGGCGAGACACCGCTACAAGGCGGCGACCATGTTCTTGTGGCGGGACTTTGCCGTGGGAGGGATGGCCTATGGTTTTACGGATGAACGTATCGATGGGCTCGGCGGGTTTCACTGGGAGCCGGACGGGAGTTTTTCTTTTTTCCTGGAGGCTGACAGAAACTCGGTCTGGATAGGGAATGGGGTCCGCTTTCGGTATGGCGAGGTGCATTTCCGTTACGGATTCCCCGATTTTGCGGTCTCGTTGCTTTTCTGCGCCAGCTGGGAGGGATGGTTTGCCGGGATGATGGCGGGTTCGGGTGGAGTCCCCGTTTTGGGGGCTTTTTCGGGGAAAAGGCTTGCAAAATGATTCGGTGATTGACGGAATGTGGAATAATTTGTTTATTTTGCAGTATATGAATGAGCTAGTGGTTGATGGTGCGTTCAACTGGACTGTGGCATGGAGCTTCCTGTGCTGCGTCCTGTTGGTGGTATCGTCCGTGGCGATACTGTATATCCGCGACAACCGCGAAAAGCAGAAACTCTATAAACTGTTTGCTGGCCATATGGGCGAATTCATCGTCGTTCTTTCTCCGAAGATGGAATTCCTCTACGGTCTCCCTATTTTTTCCAGCGATCCGTTTTTCGGGATGATTAACCGCGAACGGTCCCTTGAAGTATTTCTCCCTGCGGCAGACTGGATTCGTCTCAGTGCCTATTTCAAGGATACGGACCGTCATCCGAATATGCCCTTTGTGCTTTCTTATGACGATGGAGGCGAAGCTCCCATCTGGTACGAGTTGCGTTGCGTAAAAAAGTATTATTCCTCGGTAGAGTTCCATTACGTGTGCTTTATCAGGAACATCTCTAAGGAAGTCGAAATCAGGAAGAACAAGGAAGATGTCGAATCGAAACTCAGGATGCTCCTCGAGAATACGGGTGACTTCATCTGGAAATTCGATGTCGAAAACCACAGACTGATAAGCCTTACCCAGGCATCTGCCGATAGCTACCGGATTATCCCGATTCCTGTGGGGGAGGTCGACTTGCATATGCTTGTCCCGCCGCAGGATTATGACGTGCTTATGGAACTAATCAACCAGCATGTGCTGGCTTACCATAGGACGGGAAATATCGATGATGGTGATGTCAATACGAAGATTCGCGGTTACCGCCAGGACAAGTCGATGGTGTGGTACGACCTGCATTGCAAGTTGGAAGTGAACGACGATGGTCACCTTTTCTACAGGGGCGTGGCACGCCGCATGGACGTGATGCTCGATAACCCGCTGTTCAGTACCGACGAGGAAAAGGATGCAATGCTTGCGGCGGCAATGTCCTTCCCCGATATTCGTACTTTCTGGGTGGATAGAAATTTTGTTGTGCAGGGCTGTAACCAGGCGTTCTCGCTGGATATGAAACGGAGCAATCCTGATGATATCAACGGAACTTCGTTGGAAAAACTGATTCCGGAAAAGTATTTCTCGGTGATTGCCCGAAAAATTGATGATGTCTTCAGTATGCGCAAGAGCGTTGTCTGGAAGGATGTCTTCATGTCCTCCGACCAATATATTGTTTTTAATGCGGTTCCGTTGACGACGGAAAGTGGACTGGTTCAGCGCGTTATGTGCCTGTACCTGTTGTTGAATCCGAACGAGATTCTATCGACGAAGGTAGAACCTACAAACAAGGAAGAAAAAAAATGAAAAAAGTTATAGCGCTTTCTCTTTTGGCGATGATCATGACTGCCGGCTGTAATGAAACGCCGAAGGCCGAAACTCAGGCCGCTCCGGCGGCGCAGCCAGCCGCAGTGCAGCAGGCTCCGGCCGCAGAACCGACCCCTGCTCCGGAGGCTCCGAAGGCTGCTATCACTAATGTGGAATGGGCGCAGGCTCTTGAAATGCAGAAGAACGGTGCGGTGCTGATCGACGTGCGCACTCCGGCAGAGGTGGCCGAAGGGACGGCTCCGGGTTCCATCAATATCCCGCTCCAGGAAGCCGAACAGCGTATTGCCGAATTCCCGAAGGACAAGGACTTGCTGATCTTCTGCCGCAGCGGTAAGCGCAGCATGGCCGTTTCGAACTTCCTGATCCAGAACGGCTACGAACGCGTATTCAACGTGGTTGGCGGATTCCTCGCGTTCCCGAAGAATTAGAATTCAGGGATTAGGGGCTAGGATCTAGAGGCTAGGGAAAAATAACACGGCTTCGCCGTCTGTTATTGACGTACGAAGTGCGTGATCCTTATTCCCTAGATTCTAGTCTCTAGCCTCTATCCCCTAACAAATGAACTACCTACAACTCGCACTCGAAGAATCTTTCTTCTCCATTGGCGTGAGCCGCCCGAACCCGGCGGTGGGTGCTGTTGTTGTCAAGGATGGAATCGTCGTGGGCAGGGGGCGTACGCAGCGCCCCGGCAATGCCCATGCCGAAGTCATGGCGCTGCGTGACGCGGGCGAACTCGCCCGCGGAGCGGCCATATACGTGACGCTCGAGCCGTGCTGCCACTATGGCCGCACGCCCCCCTGCACAAAGGCAATCATCGATGCAGGGATAACTGAGGTGTACTTTGCGCATGCCGACCCGAATCCCGTTGTGCGCGGCAAGTCCCGCCAGATTTTGGAAGATGCCGGTATCGTCGTCTACGAAGGCGAGGATGCTTGTGTAAGGGCTTGTTATAACGACGGGCAGGAAAACGACCTTCATCCATCTCCGAATGCTTCGTGCGAATGCGGCGTTTTCGGTTACGGCTCCGCCTCTGGCAATGCCGTGGGCCGTCCTGGTTCTGCATCTGAAGAGTTCAAGGCGGAAGGCCGTTTTGTCTACATGCAAATTTCGCGTTTCTTTGAAGCGTATGATTATTTTGTTTGTAATAAGCAAACTTTTGTCGAAATAAAGATTGCCGTATCCGAAGACGGGTTCATGGGTTGTGTCGCTACGAGCGGAAGCCACCTTCCGCTGAAGATTACAGGCCAGGGGGCAAACTGCTGGAACCACGAACTGCGTGCCATGAGCGATGCTGTGCTGATTGGCGCAGGGACGCTCCTTGCTGACAACCCGCGGTTGGATGTGCGGTATGTGCAGGGGAACAATCCCGTAAAAATAGTTTGGGCCGGTCACCACGAGTTTACTTTGGACGAAGTTCGCTCGCTGGCGGTATTTGCTTCGTGCAACGTTTCGTGTGGCGAAGGCGCTCCGGTATCCACTCCGATTGTGTTCAGTTGTGTTGCCCAGCCGCAATTGGACGGAATTGCCGAGGTCGTCGAACTTCCGCATGCAAGTTTTGCGGAAAACTGGTGTGTTATGCTGGCGAACCTTTCCGAACGCGGGATGCACCGCCTGATGGTGGAGCCGGGTGAATGTCTGGCGCGTGAAATCCTTTCTGCCGGAACGGATTTAAAAATGTCCCTTTGGAACCGATTGGATCTGTGGCGTTCCACGGATCCTTCCGTCGAGGCGTCTCTCGAACGTTTGATTGATTGTGGGGAGGCTAAATGTGGTCTTGAGTTCCCGGGCCTCCCATCTTGTGCCGTCGCCAAGGAATCCGTGATGATCGGACCCGATGTGCTGACGGTGTATTATAGCGGTGAGCAGTGAGGCTCGAGGCACGAGGCAAGGGGCTAGAAAATACCTTTGACCACTTAGTGCTTTTATACGATACTTGGTGCTTTAGCACCTTAGTAGAGTTATCCCCTTTGGGGAAGCACTTATGTGGGCATGGCCCCTTAGGGGGAGACTAGAGAGGCTAGTGAAAAAGAATCACGCACTTCGTGCGTCAATAACAGACGGCGAAACCGTGATATTTCGCTCTAGCCCTAGATCCTAGCCTCTAGATCCTAGCCTCTAGATCCTCTGATGGAGATTGCTTCATGGCTATTCGCCCTTCGCAATGACACCCGCACTGTCTACTGGTACTCTCGCTACGCTCAAGTACCAAATGCTCGGCTCGGCCATGTTCAAGCAAGCTTGACCGCGGCGCTCGCCTTACGCATTTGTCCTACTGTCTATTTCCTACTACCTACTACCTACTTTCTCTCGTCTCTCGTCTCTCGTCTCTCGTCTAAATTTCTACATTTGTCCCCGTATGTTTACTGGAATTATTCAATCTACCGGCGAAATCGTCTCGATAGAGGCTCGTGGTGATGCCCTTTCGATGCGTCTCAAGTCGCCGGGATTCTTCAAGAATTGCAAATTGGGCGACAGTGTCGCCAACGATGGCGTTTGTTTGTCTATTGAAAGTTGTACTGATGACGAGGCGGTCTTCTGCCTTATGCACCAGACGGTCGAAAATACGGCTTTCAAACAGGCTGCCGTCGGGAAATTGGTCAATTTGGAACTTCCGTGCCGTGCCGACAGCTTTATGGGCGGGCACTTCGTGATGGGCCATGTGGACTGTATTACCGAGGTAATCCAGGTTGTTCCGCGCGAAACGGGCGTGGAAGTCGACCTCAAGATGCCTGCGGACCTCAAGCGCTACATTATCCGCCGCGGTTCCATCTCCCTGAACGGCATCAGCCTTACGGTGGCCGAAAAGTTCGAGGACTCCATCCGCGTGTGCATCATCCCCGAGACGCTTGCCCGCACGAACCTGCGCAACTGGGTTGCCGGGACCATCGTGAACGTGGAAGTCGACATGCTCGGCAAGTACATTGAAAATTATCTGAAGGAACGTGACCTTGCTTAATACGATTGAAGAGGCCATAGAAGATTTTAAGAACGGCAAGTTTTTGATCGTGGTCGATGACGAGGACCGCGAGAACGAGGGCGATTTTGTCATCGCCGCCGAGAAGATTACTCCTGAAAAGGTGAACTTCATGCTCCACGAAGGCCGTGGCGTGCTCTGCTGCCCGCTGCCCATCAAGCGCTGCCATGAACTCAACCTCACGCGCCAGACGGCCGAGAACACCTCGATTCTGGGCACGCCGTTTACCATCATGGTCGACAAAATTGAAGGATGCACCACGGGTGTTTCCGCCCACGACCGCGCGGCGACCATTCTCGCACTTTCCGACCCGAACTCCAAGCCGAGCGACTTCGGGCGGCCGGGGCATATCTCGCCCCTGTACGCCCAAGAAGAGGGCGTACTCCGGCGCGCAGGCCATACCGAGGCTGCGGTGGATTTGGCGAAGCTTGCGGGCCTGCGCCCGGCGGCCGCCCTTATCGAGATCATGAACGAAGACGGGACGATGGCCCGTATGCCGCAACTGCAAGAAGTGGCAAAGAAGTTCGACCTCAAGATTATCTCTATCCACGACCTTATCGACTACCGCCTCAAGAACGAAAAGTTGGTGCAGCGTGTGGCTGCTCCGCACGTGACGACCAAGTACGGCGATTTCAAGGCTTATGCCTACCGCAGCAAGACCGACGGCGTGGAACACGTGGCCTGGGTCGCGGGCAACCCCGACTTCAGCAAGCCGGTGTACGTGCGCGTACACAGCGAATGCCTTACGGGCGATATCTTCGGTAGCCTCCGCTGTGACTGCGGCGAACAGTTGCAGTCTGCCATGAAGTTCATCGGCGAGCACGGCGGCGTATTCCTGTACATGCGCGGCCAGGAAGGCCGTGGCATTGGCCTCTGCAATAAGCTGCGTGCTTACGAGTTGCAGGAGAAGGGCATGGATACGGTCGAGGCGAATCTGCACCTCGGGTTCAAGTCGGACCTCCGCCAGTACGGTACCGGTGCCCAGATTCTTGCAGACCTCGGCGTGAAGGAAATGCGCCTTTTGACAAACAACCCGAGCAAGATTTCGGGCATTTCGGCTTACGGGCTCAAGATTGTGGAACGCGTGCCTATCGAGGTCAAGCCGAACAAGGAAAACCTTTTCTACCTGCTCACCAAGCAGAAGAAGATGGGTCACCAGCTGCACGTGGATTCCGATGCTGCCGGCGAAAAAGTTTTAAAAGAGGAAAAATAAGATGGTTAACGAAATCAAGAATTCCCTGAACGGGGCGGGACTCAAGGTGGCAATCGCCGTCGCCCGCTTCAACGAAGTCGTGACCGACAAGCTCCTGGAAGGGGCGCTCCGCCAGCTCGAGCTGCTGGGCGTTGCCGAAAAGGACGTGACCGTCGTGCGCGTTCCGGGCGCATTCGAACTCCCGGGCGTGTGCCGCAGGCTCGCCGATTCCAAGAAGTACAGTGCCGTGATGGCCATCGGCGCCGTGATCCGCGGCGAGACCAGCCACTACGACGTGGTGGTGAACGCCTCTACCGGTGGTGTCGCAAGCATTGCTGCCGAAGGCAAGCTCCCCGTGATTCTCGGAATCCTCACGACCGATACCGTGGACCAGGCGATGAACCGCGCCGGCCTCAAGGCGGGCAATCTCGGGAGCAACTGGGCATCCACTGCCGTCGAAATGGCAAATTTGTACAAGGCTTTGTCCTAACCATTTGCCCTAACCACCAACCACTAATCACTAACCACTAGTTATGAACGTAAGTTATCGACCAGCCCGTGAATTTGCAATGCAGTTGCTGTATGCGATGGAAATTACCGGTGCCACGGCAGGGGAGGCCCTTCCGGGGGTGCTCGAAAGTCGGTCTATTACCGATGACCAAAAAAAGTATGGAATGAAACTGGTAGACCTTGTTCAGGCCCATAGAGAAGAACTGGACGAGGATATCAAGAACGCTGCCGTGCATTGGGAAATCGACCGCATGGCAAAACTTGACCGCATCATCGTCCGCATTGCGATGGTTGAACTCCTGTATGTCCCGGAAATCCCCATGAAGGTGGCCCTTTCCGAATCGGTGCAGATTGCGGCCAAGTACAGCACGGATTCTTCGAGTTCGTTCGTTAACGGTCTTTTAAATGGCTTCATGCAGAAGCATGGAATTGTCTCTAGCTCTCAAAATAAGGAGAAGTAGTCGTGATAAAGGAAAAATGGATGAAACACATTTTTGCCGGCATATCCTGCCTGGTCGCACTCATCGTCTATGCGATGACGATGGCGCCGACCGTTAGTTTTTGGGATTGTGGCGAATTCGTCGCTTGTGCCAATACGCTTGGCATTCCCCATCCTCCTGGAACCCCGTTCTTCGTGTTCTTTGCACGTGCCGTAATCGTGCTGCTCCCGTTTGTGGGTGAAATCGCGAAGCGCGTGAACTACATTTCCGTGGTGAGCTCTGCGGCTACCGTCTACGTGACGGCTCTGTTCGCTTGGGAATTCCTTGCCTCCATCCTCAGGAACGACGCTCTTGCTGCCAAGATTTCTGAAAAGGTTCGCATGTTCGTGCTTGGCTCGGCCTCTCTGGTCGCCGGTTTCCTCCTGACCTTCTCCGACACGTTCTGGTTCAATGCCGTCGAAGCCGAAGTCTACGGCCTCGCCATGTTGATCCTGATGCTTGTCTCCTACCTCGGCCTGGTCTGGTACAACAAGAAGGACGAAGAAGGTAGTGACAAGTTCCTTATCTTCATCTGCTACATCGCTTTCCTCGGTGTGGGCGCGCATCTTTACACGATGCTTACCATCCCGGCCGTGTTCGTGCTGCTTCTCATTGCGCAACCGAGCAAGATCAAGGAACGCATTCCTATCTGGATTACGGGTACGCTTCTTTGCTCCGTCATCTACATGGTATCTGCCTTTATCGAACTTTCCTTGGGTTGCCTTGTCGTGCTTGCCGTCCTGACGCTTGCCAAGCCGTTCAATGCCAAGGTTAACAAGGCTGTCCGCCTTTCTCTCGCTTTCTCCTTCTTTGCCCTTATCGGTTACAGCACTCACCTCTACATTCCTATCCGTTCCGAACTGAACCCGATCATCGACGAAAACGATCCTGAAATCAACATCCGCGACGAACAGGGCAACCTCCAGCTCGGCAACCTGTTCAAGTCCGAAAACTGGGAATCCTTCAACAACTTCGTGGAACGTAAGCAGTACGGCTCCGAGAGCATGATCGCCCGCGCCTTCTACCGCCGTTCCCAGCTGGCCCACCAGTTCCTCAGCTTCCCGAGCATGAGCTATGGCGGCTACCAGATGGCCCAGTACCTGCCTTACAAGGTGGGTGGCGTGAACTACGCCAATGGTGTGTACACGTTCGACCCGGCCGACAACGAACCGCTGGAACGCTTCGGTATCAAGTTCCCCACGCAGATGATTTTCATGGGTGACTCGATTGTTCCGCAGCTGCTCATATTCATCCTCTTCAACGGTCTGCTGGTCCTTGTTTGCGTCTTTGCTTGCAAGCGCAATCGTCATCTGGGTATTTTCCTTTCCGTTCTCTATGCGCTCTGTTCTCTCGGCTTGATTTTCTACATCAACTTCGCCGACGGTACCCGCATGGAACAGCGCGACCACGACCAGTGGGTCTCCGCGATGACCCGTAACGTTGCCGACCTGAACCGTGCCGGTGCAGGCATCACCTCTGTTCCCGACCCGAACGACTTGCTGGATGCCCGTCAGGAAATCGAGCATAACTCCATCCGTCTCGAATTCCTCCGCCAGCACAAGGCTCCTGCAGCGACTATTTCTGCGCTCGAGGCCAAGATCAACGACCTCAAGAGTTCCAGCATCTGGACAACTTGGACCAAGATCGAAAACGCCTATGCCCAGGTGGGTCAGCGTGCCCCGTTCCCCGAGGCTGTCCACATGGAAGTCCGCGAACGTGACTACTTCTATACCCCGGCGTTCATCTTCATGAGCATGATGCTCGGTATCGGTGCGGGTATTCTCGTGTTCCTTGCCGCAACGTCTGCCCAGTTTGCTGCTTTCGCATCTCCTCTTGCAGCTCTCCTTGTCCTTGTCTCCTTTATTATTCCTTGCTGCTCGAACTACAAGGAACATGACCGTTCCGGTCTCTGGGTCCCGTGGGATTATGCGTATAACCTGCTCAATAGCTGCCGCCCGAATGCCATCCTGTTCACGAACGGCGACAACGACACCTTCCCGCTGTGGTTCGCCCAGGAAGTTGCCGGTATCCGCAAGGACGTGCGCGTCGTGAACCTCTCCTTGGGTAACACGGACTGGTACATCAAGCAGATGCTCGACAATCCGCCGATTCTCAAGTTGAGCTATGACAAGGATGGCATCAAGCGCGACATGGTATTGGACTACAGCTACGGCAACAATCCCAACCATCTCACGGCGACTTGGGTCAAGAACGCAGAACGTCTCATGCCCAAGCTGAAGGAACGCATTGACCAGATGGAAGGCCAGCAGCTTTCTGCTGCCGATTCTGCAAAGCTCCTGCAGCTCAAGGTGCACTACCAGGTGTGGGATGCCTTCCACGACTGGGCTGCCCGTACCCGTAGTGGCGTGATGCTGACTCAGCATAAGCTTGTCATCGACCTTGCCATGCAGAACATGGACAAGCCGATCCATTTCTCGACGACTGTCGGTATGTCCAATTTCATGGGTCTTGAAAAGTATATGATCCAGGAAGGCATGATTTACGATTTCCAGAAGGGTGACCTGACTGTTCGTCGTGGTGACTTCAATGCCGAACGTACGGCCAACTTGATTGACAGCGTCTACAAGTTCCGCGGCCTCGGCGATGGCACTGCTTTCGTGAATAGCGAAACGCTTCGCCTGCTTTCCAGCTACATCTCCTTGTACCTGCAGATTTCCTTCGACGCCCGCGAGAAGATTTCCGCTATCCGTAGCGAGAAGCCTTACACGATTCTCCGCAAGGCTCAGGTGGACGCTCTCGCTCTGAATGCCATCAAGTTCCTCGAAATGGGTATGTACCAGTTCCCGGATGAATGGCGCAACTACTGGGCTGCAGCTTACGTCTACGAAGCTGCCGGCATGAAGCAGCCTGCTCTTGATGTACTTGCCCGTGGTCTCAAGCACGTCCCCGCTTACGACGAGGGTGGACGCAGCCGCCTCGCCGTTAGCCTTAAGTCCATGGAACAGATGCCGGACGAACCGCCTGCTATCGAGCCTGAAACGCCGGAATCCGATTCCGGGGCTAAGGACAGCGCTTCCGACAGCACGCCTGTTGTGGCTTCTGCAGAATAATAATCAGTCGAGGTTATGATGGATTTGAGCATGGTCATTCCGGTCAAGGACGAAAACGAGAACCTGCCGGACTTGATGAAGGAAATCGCTGCCGCGATGGAACCGACCGGTTTCCAGTACGAGGTGCTTATTATCGACGACGGAAGCCGAGACAATACCTGGGAGGTGGTCGAGAACCTCTCCAAGGAATTCCCGTTTGTCCGGGCTTATCGCTTCCAGTTCAACTGTGGCAAGGCTGCCGCCCTCGCTTATGGATTTTCCAAGGTGAAGGGTCGCTATGTCGCCACCTTGGATGGAGATTTGCAGGACGATCCCCTCGAGATTCCGAAGATGATCGATATCCTCAATCAAGGCTATGACCTCGTTTCCGGCTGGAAGGTGCGCCGCCTGGACCCCTGGCACAAGACCATGCCGTCCAAGCTGTTCAACCTGACGGTTTCTATTGTTTGTGGGCAGCGCCTGCACGATTTCAACTGTGGCATCAAGGCGTACCGCAGCTGCGTGGTCAAGTTCATCCAGCTCTACGGTGACTACCACCGCTTTATCCCGGTCATGGCAAAGTGGCAGGGGTTCCGTATAACGGAAATGCCTGTTGCCCACAGGGCGCGCGTCCACGGGGTCTCCAAGTATGGAGTCTCCCGCCTGGTCAGCGGGTTCCTGGACCTCGTTTCCCTCATGTTTATGCGCAGTTTCTCTGCGAAACCGCTTCATTTCTTCGGGCTTATCGGACTTCTGTTCATGTTCCTTGGCCTCGGGGTCTGCGGCTACTTTGGTTATGAATGGTTCAATACGGGCGCCTTGCATGTTCGTCCGCTTTTGTTGGCTGGTGCCTTCGCGTTGGTGATGAGCGTCCAGTTCATTTCCCTGGGATTGCTGGGAGAGATGCTGAATGGCAACAAACAACGTTCTTACCCGGTTGCCGAGACGATAAGAGATAATTAGATTAGTTTATGAAAAGTATGGATAGGAGTAAGAATGTCGTTCCCTAAAAGTTTGGTTATTGTCCCGACCTACAACGAGAAGGAAAACATCCTTCTCATGCTGGACGCCATCTTGCAGCAGCATGAATGCTTGGAAGTGCTGGTTGTCGATGACGGCTCTCCGGATGGTACGGGTGATATGGTCGCTGCCGAGGCAGAAAAGAATTCCCGTATCCACCTGATTCGCCGCAAGGGCAAGATGGGACTTGGCTCTGCTTATGTGACTGGCTTCAAGTGGGCTCTGGAACGCGACTTCGAACGTGTGTTCGAGATGGATGCCGACTTCAGCCATTCTCCTACGGACTTGACCCGTTTCTTGGAAACGGCAGAGGATGCCGATCTTGTGCTGGGCAGCCGCTACATGAAGCAGCGCATCAGCGTCGTGAACTGGGATCTTCGCCGTCTCATTCTGAGTTACGGTGCGAATGTGTACACTCGCATGGTTACGGGGCTTCCGATTAGCGATGCGACCGGCGGTTTCAAGTGCTTCCGTCGTGAAGCACTGCAGGCGTTGAATCTCGACAAGATGAAGAGCGACGGCTATTGCTTCCAGATCGAGACGACGTTCAAGATTTGGAAGAAAGGGCTCCGCGTGAAGGAAATCCCTATCGTGTTTACCGACCGCACTCGCGGTACCTCCAAGATGAGCGGCGGCATCATCTCCGAAGCCTTCTTCCTGGTGCTCAAACTTCGCCTTGGACTCGCGTAATTAGACGAGAGACGAATGTACTCCTGCTCCATCATCATCGTTGCGTATAACTCCTGTGATTTCATTCCGGCGTGTTTGAAGTCGGTCCGTGACGCATGTGAAGGAATTGATTCCCAAATTATCGTTCTGGACAACGGTTCCTCCGAACCGATTCTCCCCGAGATTAAGAATTTTTTCCCGGAAGTGCTTTGGCTCGATTCCAAGGAGAATCTCGGGTTCGGGAAGGGCTGTAATCTGGCCGAAAAACAGGCGACCAAGCCGTTCCTGTTTTTCATCAACCCAGACACGGTTGTGTCTCGCGATTCGTTCACCAAGGTGCTCGACTTCATGGAGGAACATCCGGAATCGGGTACGGTGGGCTGCCGCATCTTGAACGAGGACGGAACGCTCCAGTGGGCTTGCCGTAGGTCTTTCCCGACGATTATTTCGGCGGTTTCCAAGACGGTCGGCCTTGCCGCAATGTTCCCGAAGAGCAAGCTTCTGGCCAGCTACAACATGACGTATGCCGACCCCGACGCGGTTACCGAGGTGGACGCCATCAGTGGTTCGTTCTTCTGTATCAAACGCGACCTGTATGAGTCCCTGAAAGGCTTTGACGAAGATTTCTTCATGTATGGCGAAGACTTGGATCTTTGCTTTAGAACAAAGGCTGCGGGCTACAAAAATTACTACACGCCGTCGACGAATATACTGCATTTCAAGGGTCAGAGCTGCCGTACGCGTCGTTGGGGTTCTTATGTGGACTTCTACAAGGCGATGCTTATCTTTGTGCGCAAGCACAAGGACCTTTACTTTGTTCCGAACTTCCTCGTTTCGTTCGGTATTTTGTTCGCTGCGTTCGTGGGCATGTTCTCGCGCCTGATTCCGAAGTTCTGGAAGATGTTCCTCGACCTGGGCGTGGTGGCACTGTGGGCGTTTACGTTCCTGAACTATGAGGGTATTCAGTCGTATGTGTGCTTCCAGGATTCCAGCTGCCTCGAAGGTGGATGTGATGCGATTGATACGGTTATTAAGCATCCCATTGCGGATTTTGCACAGTTCGAAGACTGGTGGCTTGTAGGCTTGGTTGTTGTCGTAAATTTTGCGTTTCTTGTTTTTCGCGGGGAATATACGGAATCTAGCCTCAAGGGCGAAAAGTTCTTGCGCTACCTGATACCGCTGAATCTGCTTGCGGTGGGCGGGTATGAAGTTTTCCGCTACTTTACGCAGGTGCCGGTCGTTGAAGACGATTTGAGCACGTTGCCCTACGATTCGCGTTTGATTGTGTTGATGACCTGCTCCAGCCTGTTTATCCCGCTTGCCCTCTTTGCATGGCGCCGCGTCGCATTCTGGATAAACTATTTCTACCGCATCTTTGCGAAAAAGCGTCACCGCTCCATTTTGCTCGGCGGTTCCGAAGATTCCCTCCAGACTTGGTTTGATCGCTACAACGTCATTCCCGGCATCGAAATCCTGGGATGCGTCAGCGGCGAACCCGAAAAGATTAGCGAGGAAAACCGCGAACACCTCCTGGGAAACCTTTCCGAGATGGAATCCATCTGCAACCGTACCGGCTGCCGTGAACTCCTTGTCGTCTCGAATTTCTCCGGCTACAGGGAACCTTTCGACATCGGGTGGCTCGATAAGCTCGGTTTGAACGTCTTTTTGCTCATCGGGGACGGAAAAAACGGCAATTATGCCCTTGTGGACCTCAAATATCTGCATTAATCTGCTCGGGACCGAATTTTTTTCCCGAAATGAAGTTATTTTTACGTAAGTAATTGATATTAAAGGTGTTATGTTCGATACGAATCTTTTAAATGTCCTTTGTTGCCCGGAATCCCGTGGCGCTCTCAAGCTGGCAGACGACGCTTGTCTCGCTGCCGTAAACAATGCTATTGCCGCGGGTTCCCTGAAGAATATCGCGGGTGAGAAAATATCCGAAAAGATGGAAGAGGCCCTTGTTTCCGAGGACGGAAAGCGCCTCTACCCGATTCGCGAGGGTATTCCGGTACTTTTGTCTGACGAAGCGGTTGCGCTTCCATTAGGGGGAGTCTGATGGCTGTTACTCTGGAACAATTGAAGAAGACGATTGGCAAGAAGAAGGGGGTCTCGATGGCCTTTGCCTGGCTTGCCGACATGGAGCGAGCTTCGGGTGACCTGGATGGCTCCCTGCGCAGGGTGAATGCCGGGCTTCAGAGCTTTGCCGTCGACCTTCCGGGGATGTTGGTCCGCTCGAGAATTCTTTTCGAGAGGGGAGAGTTTGAGGAATGCATCAAGGAATGCGAAAAGGCTCTCAAGAGCGATCCCTTCTGCTTGTCTGCCCAGAAACGTATGGGCGATGCCTACGACCAGTTGGGCAACGAGGCTGAACGTAACAAGTGCTACCGCCGTGTCCATGATATGGATCCGCTCGACAATTTCTGGAAAGAAGAATACGATGTCGTGCTGGCTACGGCTGCCGCAGTTCAGGATTCCGACTTTGTCATGCCCGGCCTTTCCGGCGAAGGTACGGAAACTTCTTCGGATGGCGGTCTTTCGTTCCTGTCTTCGGGTGACAGCGATGGCTCTCTGTTTGTGAAGGAAAACTCCGTCAATCCGGACGAACCGGCTCCCGAGGAGTCTTCCGGTATTTTTGAAAAGTCACTTGATTCCAGCGCCGATTCTGTGTCTTCTATTTTCTCGAAGTCTGCAGAGGACAATACGACGAAGTCCCCGTTCGAAGACTTCTCCATTGACGAACAGGTCGGTTCTATTGAGGATGCCGACGCTTCCACGACCGGCTCTTCCGAAGAAGACCCGTTTGCCGCACTCTCTGCCTTCTTGCCCAGCGACGATGGTGTGGACGCCTCTGCGATGGACAACTTGCAGGAGTCGCTTGATGCCGCCATGGCGGACATCGATTCCGGCGATGCGGACAAACTGGATGAGTTCTCCGAAGATGACAATATTTCCGGCGGCGATGTTTCCAATGTCTTTGCCAGCATGTTTGGCGATGACTCGTTGGAGCCGGAAGAAGAATCTGCGGAAAGTTCGCCGTTCAATCATCTGAACATTCCGAATGAAGTTTCTCCGGACGATTTTAATGCGAAGGAAGTCAAGTCCGAAGACATGTCCCTTACGAACGACGAGAACTTGTTCGGGCTCATGGAAAAAATTGACGTGCATTCCGAGGCTCCGGAAGCCGAAGAAAACGTTGCTCCTGCGGAAAGCGCTCCTGCCGCTGAGGCTGTCGAGGATAAACCGCAGAGTGTGGACAGCGCCTTCGCTAGCATCTTTGGCGAAGATGAACTGCCCGAAGAGAATCCGCAGAATACCGCAAAGGTTGAAGCTGTTGAAACTCCCGCTGCGGAACCGGTCGCTGAACCGGAGGCTCCCGTCGAGGAACTTGCCGAGGAAGATCCGCTTGCTGAACTTCAGGAAATTACGCCTGTGGAACCGCCCCCTGCAGCTCCTGCTCCGGCAGCAAAGCCTGCCGCGGAAGACGGACCTCAGAGCCTGGATAGCGCCTTTGCGAGTATCTTCGGCGAAGACGAACTCCCCGAAGAACATCCTCAGGAATCGACAACTGCGCCTGCAGAAGAGACTCCTGCCGACATGACGCTCTCTTTTGATAGTGATTCTGTTGGCTCCTTGAATTCCATCTTTGGTGAAGACGAAACTCTTGAGGAAACTGCTAGCTCGGATGACGACATTTCTGCCGTATTCAGCGAAAATTCTGACATTTCTGTCGTGAAGCCTGACGAAACTGTTGAACCGGAACAGGAACCTGTGCTGGGTTCGCTTTCGGAGCAGGTGGCCAAGGCCGAAGACGAACTTGAGCTTCCGCCAACCATTAGCGATTCCGAACAAGCTTCCGGCGAAACGGAGACTATCGAAAAGGAAGTGGGTTCGGCGCTCAATTCTATTTTGGGTGATGACGACCTCGACCTGCCCGAACCGGCTCCCGTCAAGGAAGAAGTCCCGACGCAGGAATCTACGAGTGCAGCCATCGAAGAACGAGTGATTCCTTCCAGTGCGGACGCAACTCTTGAAGCCGAAGTGAACGGCGCGTTCAAGGGACTGTTCTCCACGGAAGACGATTCCCTCTCTGAAGCGGAAGTGAATGATGAACCTTCCAACAAGGGGCTGGACTTCCTCATGTCCGGTGACTCCGACGACGAAGTTTCTGTCGGGCTCATCAAGGATCCTTCCAAGCCGCTCGACCGTGGCGCCGCCGATATCGACGAAAGTCTAAATACGAAGACGCTTGCCGAAATCTATTTTGAACAAGGTCTCTACGGCAAGGCTCTGGATATTTATCAGGACCTTTGCATGAAGGAACCGAAGAACGCGGAATATCGCAGCCGCTTAGAAGAAATCGAAAAGATTTATCGTGAAAAGTTCGGAGGCAACGCAAATGGCTGAACAGCAGGAACGTCGTATTGAGCTCCGCATCGAGCACCTTCTCCGCGAGATGGTGAACCGCAAGGCTTCGGACCTTCATATCCGTGTTGGCGCCTCTCCGACATTCCGCATCAACGGCCTGTTGCAGCGCCCGTTCGACATCAAGGTCGATGGTATCATGATGGATTCCTTCTTGGACGATATCATGAATCGCGACCAGAAAGTGCGTTTTGAACAAAATAAGGAATGCGACTTCGCCGTGGGCGCTCGCGAACTCGGCCGCTTCCGTGTGAACGTCTTCCGCCAGCGCGGTTCTATCGCTATCGTCATTCGTCACATCAAGGCGAAGATTCCTCTCTTTGAAGACCTTCATTTGCCAGAGGTCATTCGTGACATGGCGCTTACCAAGCGCGGGCTTGTTCTTGTGACCGGTACGACGGGCTCGGGTAAGTCGACGACGCTTGCGTCCATGATTGACCATATCAGCAATCACGAGTCGGTCAACATCATTACGGTCGAAGACCCTATCGAATACCTTTACAAGGACAACAAGGCGATTATCTCGCAGCGCGAGATTGGCGTGGATACCTTGTCTTATGGTAACGCCCTGCGTGCTGCATTGCGTCAGGACCCTGACGTATTGCTGATTGGCGAAATCCGTGACCTCGAGACGATGCAGATTGCCTTGACCGCAGCCGATACGGGTCACATGGTTTTCGCAACTATCCATACGACGAATGCGACGGAAACGATTCACCGTGTGCTTTCGATGTACCCGCCTCACCAGCACGACGAAATCCGCTTGTTGCTAGCTGAAGTGCTTGCCGGTATTATTTCTTTGCGCCTGTTGCCGACCAAGGACGGGGACGGTCGTGTCCCTGCTGCCGAAATCCTCGTGAATACGGGGGCCATCAAGGAATACATCCAGGACAAGGACAAGATTGACCTTGTGGAGCAGGCCATTGCCGAAGGGCATATGCAGTATCGTAGCCAGACCTTTGACCAGGCGCTGCTCGAACTGTACAAGGAAGAAAAGATTTCGCTTGAAACGGCCATGCGTGCCGCAACGAACCCGGATGACTTCGACCTCAAGATTCGCGGTATCTCCGGTACGTCCGAACGCAGCTGGATGTAGCGTTAAATGTCAAGATCTATCCTGTCTTTTATCTTTGTCCTGGTTCTTGGCGGCATGCTTTCTGCGATGGCCGCATCTCCGGTGATTGGCCCGGAAAAATCCAGGAACCTGAAACTTCTAGAGGCATCCCCGATGCTGTTCGAGTTGCATCGCCAGACAACAGGCGACCACTTGCAGTATTTTGCCTATCCCCGCCGCGATACAAATTTTATCAAGCACTTTAGTGAAACCGAAGGGACTGCGCTGCTTTATGTGGACCGTATTCCCGAAGATTCCTCCGCAACTTCTTCGCGCCCGTCGTCCTACGGCCTTGCCGCATCGGTTGTGGGTGGGGTAGACTACCGTGGGGGTAAGGCCCTTGGGGACACCATCTGGCCTGCTGCCGACGGGGGAATTTATCTGCGCGGCTTTATCGATTCGGTAGATTTCGTCTTGGATGCTCGCATATACGACGAGGGCCATTCTGCGGATTCGGCTCGCTCGTTTGACCGCGAGTTCCTGGAGGTTCAGAAGGGGGAGGACAATTCCGGTGTGGAATATGTGAGCTACGCCCGCTACCGTGCGCATTTCGCCTTCAACTACGACTGGCTCCGCATTGATTTTGCCCGCGACGTGATGCATTGGGGACCCGGTTACTATAACAACCTCACGCTCAACCAGTTCGCTCTTCCTTACAACATGCTCGCTATGGACATGTTCATTGGCCCCCTGCATGTGCTTACCTTCTATGGTGACCTGAGAATTTACAACAACAGCATGAGCATCAAGAACAAGGACGAGCTGCGCCACCTGTTTGGTCACCGCTATGAACTGGCTGTCGGAAATGCGACTGTCGGCATAAGCGAACTCCAGGTGCTTTACGACAACATGAAGCCGTGGCTGTTTGTGCCCTGTGTCCCGCTGTTCATGGAAAAGGGCAATTACAGCGAACGTTCCAATAACGGGGCGCTTGCGATGGATTTTAACTACCGTTTGTTCAACTGGATGCGCCTGTACACGGAATTCTTCATGGACGACATGGAAAGCCCGGTGAGCTTGATCAAGAACGACAATATCGAGGCCAAGTGGGCGTGGATGGCCGGTTTGCAGGCTGCGCATGATTTCAAGGTGAAGGGCAAACTGCTCGAGGCGGGGACTATTGCTGAATATGCGCGGATAGAACCTTATGTCTATTCGCATTTCATCAAGAATACGGCCCAGCTGGCTCATCTGGGGTACCCCCTCGGCAACCAGAATGGCCCGAACAGCATGGTTGTTGATTGGACGGTCTATGGGCGCTATGACGGTCGTTTCTTCGCGTCGGTGCGCAATTCCTGGTTCTGGAAGGGAACGGATTACGGCAGCGCTATCAACGATACGACACCGAAAACGGACCATATGAAAATTTCGAAGAGATTCCTGGACGGAGCCAAGATGCAGTATTCCATAACTCCGTCGTTGGGTTACGAGGGAAACTATGTTTCCTTCATGGGCGAAATCACGCTGATAAACGATGAGAAAGTTTATCTCCGCGCCGGGTTTAAGTTTTAGGGGTTACGATGACAGTTAAGAAACCGGAACTCTTGGCGCCGGCGGGCGACCTCGTCCGCATGCGCTATGCATATGCTTATGGTGCCGACGCTGTTTACGCCGGCCAACCCGCCTTTTCGTTGCGTGCGCGCGAAAACGGCTTCAGAAACCTAGACGACCTTGCGGAAGGCATAGCCTATGCGCACAGTCTAGGAAAAAAGTTTTATCTGACGAGTAACGTCATTCCGAGGAACGTGAAGGTCGAGGCCTTCCAGAAGGCGCTGCTTTCCGCCCTTGAACTCAAGCCCGATGCTTTGATTGTCGCGGATCCCGGCTTTGTCGGCTGGCTTCGCAAAGTCTCGCCACAGACAGAAATCCACCTCTCCGTACAGGCGAATACGACTAATTATCTTGCCGCATCGTTTTGGAAGGATTTGGGGGTACGCAGGATTATCCTGAGCCGTGAGCTTCGTTTGTCTGAAATTTTGGAGATAAAGGAGCGTGTTCCGGACCTTGAACTGGAGGTGTTCGTCCATGGTGCCGTTTGTATGGCGATGTCAGGACGTTGTATGCTTTCTAACTGGGTTGCTCACAGGGATGCCAACCAGGGCGCTTGCAATAACTCTTGCCGTATGCCGTACAGGCTTTACGCGAACCCGGAACCGCAATGTGACGAATATCACACTCACGAAGGGAGCTTCTCCTTGCAGAGGACGGACAAGCCAGAACTCGATCCCATTGCGCTGGACGAGGACACTTGGGGCACGTACTTCATGAGCAGTCGCGACCTTTGCGCTCTGGATGTTGTTCCGGAACTTGTCGCTGGCGGGCTGGATTCTTTCAAGATCGAGGGCCGTACCCGTTCGGTGTATTATCTGAGCCAGGTTGTGCGCGCCTATAGGATGGCGATTGATTCCGTGGTGGCGGGGGCGGGGGTTCCCGAAGAAAGTCGCCGTGCCATCGATTTCGTGGACGGTCGCGGGTTCATGCCGGGATTTTTGCGTGGGCCGCTTCCGCAGAATTACGAGGCCTCGCATGTGGATGCCGCCGGCGGTTGCGTCGCAGCACAGGTGACCGAGTTCGAGTCGGGTACGGGAGCATTGAAGGTGAATGTGAAGAATCCATTCTCGGTGGACGATTCGCTGGAATTGATGACCCCGGAAGGCATGGAGCCCATTGAGGTGTCGGCTTTGATTGATTTTCGAGGGCAGGCGGCCGACAGGCTCAATCCTGGCACGGAAGGGCGTATTTTGTTGCAAAAAGATGTGCAAAATATCGCAAATAATGCGAATTATGCCTTTGTTGTGAAGAAGAACACCTTTTCGTCTGCCGACAAAACATAAATTTGTCGTATGGCTGTTGATGAAAATACGAGAAAGAGAAACGCTCTGGAACTTTATCAGATCGATGAGGATTCCATTGTTCCCTTTTTCAGAGGTCACATAGCCGAACTGCGAAAGTTTATCCAGGAACATTCCGAGTCGAATTTATCCTTGCTCGAACTCTTGAAGCAGTTTATCCGCATTTACCGCTTGCCGTTCAACATGCAGCGCTACATGTCGGTGCAGAGCACATTTATCCGCGAGACCTTGCAGGAACGCGTGCAGAACAGGCAGGATGCCGTGAGCCACTGGATCCAGGAGCATGCCGGCCGTCACCGCGACAGGATGATTCAGCTCCAGTGCCTGTTCCTGGACCGCATCAGGGCACGCCTGCTTCCGGAAATCCAGAAGATGCTTGACGAACCGGAAGATTCCGGAAAAGACGATTCTTCTGACAAAAAAGTGTGATTTGAAAGTCGTTGATAGTCAACGTTTTCCGCTCGAAAAATTAGCTTGTTTGCAAGAAAAATGGCGTTTTTGAAGCAAAGACGCCATTTTTGTTTTATGGGTACGTGCTCGTTTGTGTATAATTTTGTTGCAAAAATAATTATGGAAAAATGTCAAGGGATGGTTATAAATTTTTCTGTTGATAGAATGTGAAATTTAAGGGATGTTTTTTTGATTGGTAGGTTATTAACTCGGTCAATGATGGTAGCTGGATTGGGGTGAAAAAAAATTTGCCCTTTTTGGGGCCATTCTGCGGGTTTTCAAAAAAAAAGGAATGTCCTCCCCGCTATGGCAAAGGCTTTATTTAATTTTTTCGTAAGTTTTTTGCTACCTATTGATTTGGAATAACTGTGGAAAATACCGTTACTTTATTGAATTTGTCGTCGTCGCCGTGGCTTCGTGTTCTTGAGTACGTTCGGTCGAAGTGCAATGAGTTTGGTTTGGCTTTTTTGGATGCGGTCGGCTTTGAAGGTATCCAGGACGGATACGCCCAGCTGACCGTGCCCGACACGTTCCGCGCGACATGGCTAGATAGCCATTATGGCGATTTGTTCCGCAAGGCGTTCAGCGCCGTACTCGGTTCCGAGTTTGTTGACTACACCATCCGCCTTTTGGCTCCGTCTCCGGCTGTTCCCGAGATGAAGCTTGCTACGCCGCCGGTCGTGCGCCCGGTTGTCAAGGCTCGGGTCAAGCAGCCGGCCAGTGAAGGTCTCAAACTGTACGCCCGGTTCACTTTTGACAACTTTGTCGAGGGATCGTGCAATTCCACGGCACTTCGTGCATGCAAGACTGTTTCCGAAAATCCCGGTAACCCGTCGCTCAATCCTTTGTTTGTCTATGGGGCTTCGGGCCTCGGCAAGACGCACCTGCTGCAGTCCATTGCCGCCGACCTGGTTGCAAAAAGGCCGGAGATGCGCATTACGTACTGTCATGCCGCAGATTTCCTCCGCGATTATACGGGCATTTACAAGAAACCTTCGGAATCCCGTCAGAACCAGGAAAAGTTTGAACAACGTTATATGGGCTGCGACTGCCTGTTGCTCGATGATATCCAGTGGATAGAACAGGGCGAGAAGACGCTTGAAAAACTCTTCTCCTTGGTGGCGTACCTGCGTTCGCATGGCAAGCAGGTGGTCATCTCGTGCGACCGCCATCCTTCCAGTTTCTGTGCTGGCGAGGTGTCTACGCCGAATCGCAAGTCGGCTATCCCGCACATCTCCAAGACCTTCCTTGCTCAGCTGGAATCCTGCGTAGCCGTTGGGCTGGACGAGCCCGATATGACGACGCGTCTGAATCTCATCGAGAAAAAATCTATGCACGTGCCTTTCGTGGACCGTGACCGCGAAGAGATTTGCCGGTTCCTCTCTGTCCCGCCGCGCAGCAATGTCCGCGATATCGAGGGGTTGATCAACTGGCTCGATGCGATGCACACTTTGAATGGTGTCGAACTGGATTTTGCCTGTGTCAAGCGGCTGATGGGCGATTGCAAGAATGGCGGTGCCGGTACGGCGCTTACCGTCAGGAGCATTGCCGATACGGTCGCGTTCCAGTTCAACGTGGATTTTCTGGCGCTTGCCTCGAAGCGTCAGGACGCAGCGGCCTCGGTCCCGCGCAAAGTGGCCATGATGCTTTGTCGCGAATATACTTCTGAGTCGCTTGTTTGTATTGGTGAAATGTTTAATCGCGACTATGCCACTGTAATTGCCGCCTTGAAATCCCTTAAAGTGCAGATGGAAAAGGACGCTAGCCTGAGGAGGCGCGTCGAAGACATCCGCTACATGTTGGAAGCGTGATGAAGGCACTGATTACGGGAGGTGCTGGCGTCGTAGGGAAGGCGCTTTGCAGGGAACTCCAGGCCCGTGGTGTGTGTGTTCGGGTCTTGGCCCTCCCCGGCGATACTTTGGCTAGTTCGCGAATCCCTTCGGGGGTGGAGCTGGTTTATGGAGACGTTACCCATTACGGTTCGCTCCGCCCCGCTTTTGATGATGTCGACATGGTTTTTCATCTGGCGGCCATCCTCCTTTCTACGCAGCCCAGCGAGTTTGAACGGATCAATACGCAGGGGACGCGAAATGTTATATCGGCTTGCCAGGATGCGGGTGTTCGGCGCCTGCTTTACGTGTCGAGCATTTCTGTCACCTATCCGATTCTGACGCCCTATGGGCAGAGCAAACTGGACGGGGAAAGCCTTGTTCGGGAATCCGGTCTGGACTGGACCATCGTGAGGCCTACGCTGGTCATTGGCGACGGTGGCGGCATCGAGTTCAACATGTTCGCAAAATACGTGTCGCGGTTCCCGGTGTATTTCTTGCCGGGAGGGGGAATGGCGCTGAAGCGGCCTGTCCGCAGTGTCGACCTTGTCCAGGGAATTGCAGCTGCCGGGCTAGAAGAATGTGCCATCTGGAAGACGTATGCCTTGGCTGGTCCTTCGGTCATGACGATGGCGCAGATGGCGGAGGCCATTTTACGTATGCGCGGACTCAAGCACCGGATGCTTAAACTGCCGTGGTGGCTTTGCAAGCGGCTTGCTGTTCTGAGGGCGTGGATCGGCGGAAGCAGCGTGTCTGCGGAGCAGGCCCTGGCCGGTTTCCTCTACGATGCGGCACCGTCTATCGAAAACGCAGAAAAAGACCTCGGATATCACCCGAAATCGCCTTTTGATGCATAAATCGCCATTTTTCATGAAAAAAATTTTTTTCGTGAGCCGTTTTTGTGTATATTCTTAGTGTAGAATTATAACACAGGCTTTGTACTATGAAATTGCACTATCTTTTGGCCGGATGCGTGGCCGCCACACTCGCCTTTACAGGCTGTGGTTCCGATTCCAGTTCTGATACTTCCATCGACCGCGAGGATGTTTCTTCCTCCTCTTCCAGCATTGAAGCGCAGTCGTCTTCGTCCAAGAAGGTGTCCTCTTCTTCTGAAAAGAAGGAAGAGCCTGATGGAGTCCGTGCGGCAACTCTCGACGACCTTTCTCGCAATATGCTGCTCGATATTGACGGGCACAATGTCCACATGGTTGCCGGATCCAAGAAGGGTATGTTCTCGTTCTGGGTCGTCGATACGGGCGAGGTGGTCGTGGTGAGTGACTTCGAGGGCGGAGTTATCTCCATTGACGAAGACAATTCTGCAACCTCCATCATCAATAAGCTGGACGATAAATATTTCCTCGCCAAGATGGCTAAGGGCATGACCATCAAGTTCACGGTGGATTCCGACACCCTACTGTATTCTGTGGATAAGGGCAAGGCCAAGGCGGTTCAGGTGGAACAGATCCCGGCCGGCAACACCTATATCAGCAAGTACGACGATATGGTGGGCAAGAAGATTACATGCAAGTCCGGCGATACGACGGATGTCTACCGTTTCTACGATGGTCGTTACACCATGGAAAGCTCTGCGGGTAAGAAGACTCTTCTGCTGGTGGGCGGATACGCCGATATCCATCGCGGCAAGCTTATCCTTGTGCCGGAATACTTCTCCGATAACGTGATGTCGCTTTACATGTATGTCGTGTCCTCGTCGTTTGACCTCGATATACGAGGATGCTCCAGCGAGAAATTCAAGATCGCTAATGTCAAGGAAGCTGACCTTGCCGACAACTGGTACAGCTATGATAAGGATCTCAAGCTGGATTGGACTTTCGTCTTGCAAGATGATGGAACGTTCAATCTGGAAGGTCGCAGCAACGAGCCCGAACAGAAAAAGGCGGGTCTCTGGTCCCTTTATGGCGATGTGCTGCTGATGAGGGCTGAATCATGCCTTGACCCGAAATCTTGTGAGACGATTGTCATGGGGAATATTGAGGACTTCGAGAAGGGCAAGGGCTTTACCTTCAAGCATTCTAGTGGAGAGGTTCCTCCGATGCCTACGGAGTGGGTTCTCCAGAAATATGAAGACTAATTTTTTATGGAAAAATTTGCTCGCACTTTAAGGTCGTTAATCTTTTTATGCATTCTCTTTTCTTCCTTCGCTTTTGCGCAGGAGGAAAAGGCCCCTTCCGAAGGTGTGGTCCCCGCTGCGGAGGTCGCTGCCGAGCTGAGCGTCCGCGACAGCGTTATGGCTGCCCGCGAAAATGCCTGCAAGGCCGAGACGGATTCCCTGCGTACGGCAATTGAGTCCGAACAGGCCAAGAGCGCCAACTGGGAGCAGAGCTACAATACGGTAAAGCAGGACAACTCGGTTTGCCAGCAGGCGCTGCGTGTCGCAATTGATTCTAGGACGAACAAGGATGGTTCTGTGAAGAAAGAAGCCGCTATGATGTCCGCGTCTTCTTTTCTAGGTGGTGTTTTAATGGGGATGCTTTTGTTTTGGTTGATTCTCGATTAACAAAATAGGAATGAGGTTGGTATGAGAAAAATTGGCATCGTCATAACTACAGCGCTTGCTGCCAGTTTGTCTTTTGCTGCTGGTCCCGATGCATCCCCGGTGTTCCAGATGGGCAAGTTGCTTGCCCCGTTGGGCTCGGTATCCATGAAGACTGCGGAAATTGCGGCGTATATGCCCGATTTGAAAAAGTTGTTCGTGGTGGGTGACGAGCCCATCATGGAAGTCGTTTCGCTCGACAAGCCCGAACAGCCCAAAGTCCTGGGTGCGATGAAACTCATGGGCCGCGGTTCCAGCGTGAGTGTGTTCGACAACTTCGTTGCGGTGAGTGAGATTGCCGATCCCGAGCAGGATCCTGGCTATGTCGAAATTTTCCAGATCGTCGAGGACGTGCCGAGGAAGGTCGGGTCGTACAAGGTGTGCTCCCAGCCGGACATGCTTACATATACGCCCAACGGCAAGAACATTCTCGTCGCGTGCGAGGGTTCCCCGAACAAGGACATGAGCGTGGATCCGGAAGGTGCCATTGCCATTTTGACGCCTGGACGTTTGAACAAGAAGGATTCCCTGCTGGTCAAGGTCAGTATCGTCAACTTCAAGAAACTTAAGGACAGCGACTTGATGGATGATGGCGTGCGTACGATTGGGACCAATCCCTATGCGCAGACGCTTGAACCCGAGTATATCACGGTTTCCAAGGATTCCAAGACGGCGTGGGTTAGCCTGCAGGAAAACAACGCCATCGCGAAGATCAACATTCCCGCAAAGAAGGTTGTCGGTGTGTTCCCGCTGGGAACCGTGGATCATTCGAAGCCTGGCTTTGGCGTGGATGTGCGCAAGAACGGAAGCATCGGGATTGAGAACGTGCCTGTGCGCGGATTGCGTCAGCCGGACGGCATCAGCTATTTCGAGGCGGACGGAAAACCATATATCATCACGGCGAACGAAGGTGCCGAAAGTGACGACTTTAAGGCTTGGACCGACGTGACGAATGCTTTGTCGATGTTTGAACGGGGACGCCTTGATGAGGATAAGTTCAACGGCGAAGCGCTCAGTGCGCTCAAGACTTTGAAAATCAGCAGCACGGACTTCTGTGCCGAAGGGCAGAGAAAGTGCCCTTACGTTTACAGCTTTGGTTCTCGCTCCATCAGCATCTTTGATGCGAACAAGGGCGAACTCGTGTGGGATTCCGGGGACAAGATTGAACAGATGCTCGCTACGGTCGCTCCGGATTACTTTAACTGGAATTCCAAGAAGGACAAGGTCAAGAAGGATGCGCGCAGCGATAACAAGGGTTGCGAACCTGAAAACGTTGTCGTGGGCATGATCGGGAACCATCGCCTCGCCTTTGTCGGCCTGGAAAGGATGAGCGGCGTTGTCGTGTTCAACATCACGAACCTCGACAACCCGAAGATTATCGACTACTACATGGATCCGAAGGACCGTGGTCCTGAAGGCCTGCTGTTCATCCCCGAGGAACAGAGCCCCGTTCCCGGCAAGGCGCTGTTAGTCGTCGGTTACGAATACAGCAAGACGCTCACGATTTATACAGTGAAGTAGGTGTGAGGTCGGTCGCCTTCGGCGACCTTTGAGTGATGAGGTCGCCTTGTTACACAAGGCTATGAGAAAAAGTTTGGCGACGATGCCGTAATTCAAGACTTGCTAATTGATTGGCATAGTCGCTGTTATGTCTTTGGGTAGACCTCGAAGGCTCTTTAGCGCCAAGCTCATAGCTCATAGCTCAAAGCTCAATGCTCTCTGGCCATGGGTGCTTGGGGTAGCGGCCGCGCAATTCCTTGCGCACTTCGGCGTAGGTGTTTTGCCAGAATCCTGTTAAGTCCCAAGTCTTTTGGATAGTGCGGAAGTTCGGTGCGAGGATGTCGTACCGGACTTTTAATTTGCCGTCGGCAATCTTGTGTTCGCCGCGGAGTTGCATGAAGTCCTCGATACGCGCTGAAATCTCGACGAGGACGCCTTCGATACTTTGTACGGACTTTCCGCTGTCATCGATGGCAACAGCCTGGTAGCTGTACCGCGCGCGCTTGCCGTTGGGGAGCACGTAATGGTCGGGGAAGGTCTTGTTTAACCAGGCGAGCATGGACTTGCCGAAGTATTCTTCAACGATGTTCCTGTAGCGGCTTTCGTCGATGTCGCGCAGCAAAAAGATTCCGCTTGCGAATTCGTCAAAGATCAGTTCCATGTCCTCTTCGTTGAATTCGGGCAGGCCATATTCGGGATAGAGCTTGGCGGCAAGGCGCATCTTGATGAGTTGCGTCTGCATTTGCTCGGTGCGATAGCGGCCGCTCCAGTTTTCCTTTTCAATCTTTTCTCGCCAGGCGTTGACGGTGAGTTCCTTGAGCTTGGCAAGCACCTTGGGCGAGGCTTCCTGCGGGATGATTTCCTTGCGGGAAAGTTCTGTCGTGGTGCCGTCGGCATTTTCGGTTTCGCTGATTTCTACGCCGATGAACCGTTCCTGGCCGCTGCGCCACAGGAGCTCGTAGCGTGTCTTGGCGGTGTTCCCGCCGAGCATGTCCTGGGTGATGGGGGCGTACAGGTTGACTTTGAGTTCGGACTTGCTGCCGCCACCGGTGCGTAACATCGTGAGCGCGAGGATAGCGTAAGGCGGCTCTGCGACTTGCAGGCGGATGATGTTCTGGTTTGCAAGTTTGTATGCGGAACCGCTCGGCGTGGCGAGTCTGTCGGGGAAAGCCTTTAAGAGGTTGAGAGCTACGAGGTTTGAGGTCGTCGCTTCGCTCCTTTGAGGTGTGGGGCTCGCGACCTGGTCCCGGTAGTCCCGCAGTTGCCGGAGTGTAAAGCTCACTTCGCGCGGGACGTTGATGCTCTTGGAAAGCGTGTCGGCGGCAAGCGTCAGGATGTCCTGCGGTACCTTGGATTTCTGCAGCGTTTCGGTGCCGGAGTGAACCCAGGCGAGAGCGGCTAGCAAAAGGTCGGGGAGGTCGGCCTGGCTCTGCGCCGAGGCAAGAAGCAGGGCGAGCGGGATGCTTGAAACAGGCGTGCGGATGGCTTTGAGCCCGAGTTCTGTGATGGCTTCGTCCTTGAGCATCCCGAAACCTTCGAGAAGTTTGGTCGCCGCAATCTTGCGTGCTTCCGGAATGGGGGTGGGTAGTTCTAGTTGAGATTGCTTTGCTTCGCTCGCAATGACAATGTTGCTGCGCTCCTCGCTCCTCGCTCCACGAGCCTTGAACCTCTCTAACGCTGCCTTCTGCAGCAGCAATTCCGACGGCTCGATTTGCAATACTTCGGGCACGATTCCCCTGGGCATGCGTGTCTC
The DNA here is from genome assembly GCA_017412605.1 of Fibrobacter sp. Lineage (GTDB taxonomy): Bacteria > Fibrobacterota > Fibrobacteria > Fibrobacterales > Fibrobacteraceae > Fibrobacter. Next base: position 43,633 of record JAFPWY010000012.1, read on the forward strand.
GGAATCCTCGCTCCAGAGGCGGATGGCGCAGCCATTCTGCGTACGGCCGCTACGGCCGCTGCGCTGGATGGCGTTCTGCATCGAGATGGGGAGCGTGCGCAACACGTTCACCTTCTCGCTGTCGTCGTAAAGGCTCACGCGTTCGATACCACTGTCGACGACGCCGGTGACGTTTGGGACGGTGATGGAGGTTTCGGCGATGTTCGTGGTGAAGATGACGCGCGGACGTTCGGTGACTTCAAAGATGCGGTCTTGCGTTTCGCGGTCTTGCCCGCCGTAGAGCTCCAGGAATTCGGCGCAGTTGTTGCCGAGCGCTTCGGAGGCGGCGCTGTGGCAGCGGGCGATTTCGGCCTTGCCCGGCAGGAATACCAGCGTGGTCTGCCAGATGTTGTTGCGGTAGAGTGTCCGGAGAGCCCGCACCACTTCGGCGTCAATGCCTACACCCGAAACGAGCGAATTGCCGGTGGCCGGGGCCTGGTGGATAATTTGTACGGGAAACAGCGGGTGGCCGAGCTGTAGGCATTTGACGCCGAGAACCGCTTCGAGTTCCTCGCGGTTCAGCGCCGCCGACATCACCGCAACCCTCGGTAAGGTCCCTGAACTAGTCGAAGGGCCGTCCATCTTTCGTCTTTCGTCTTTCGTCTTTCGTCTATTGAAATACGCGAACAGCAAATCCATGTCGGCCTTGCGCTCGTGGTACTCGTCGAACACGACCCAGTCGGCGTCCATCTTGCCGTGCAGGAGTTCCTGCAAGAAGTTTCCGTATGTCTGGAAGAGGATGCGAGTGCCTTCGCTCTTGCAGCTGTCCTGCCGGAACTGGTAGCCGACCGTCTTGCCGCAGGGCTCGCCGTGGAGTTTTGCAGAAAACTGCGCTAGCGAGAGTGCCGCGATACGGCGGGGCTGCAACACGACGATGCGCCCCTTGCAGTGCTTGCTTAAAAAGTAGGGGATGAACAACGACTTGCCCGAACCCGTGGGCGCCTCGATAAGTAGGTTGCGGGACGCTTCAAGCGCCGCTTCCAGCTTTCCTTCTTCTTCCGCGAGTGCAAGGTCGTTATAGGTCATGATGCGTTGCTAGACGAGAGGACGGACCTGCGGTCCTACAGACGAGAGACGAAAGAAAAATAATGGTGCTTCGCACAAGTACGAAAAAAAATCTCTCGTCTTTCGTCTACCAGCGAAGCGGTCTCTCGTCTAATTTCTACCTCGGGTATTTCAGCTTTTCGCCAGTGGCTGCGTCCATGTAGGGCGGCTTGCCTTCGCGGAACTTCTGGTTGATGACGAGGTTCTCGATACGGCGACGCAGTCCCTGTTCCGTCTTGCAGAAGAAGTACACGACCTTGTTCGTGCCGGGCACGAGGAACATGGCGAGTTTGTACTTCTGGCGGACGGCACGGCGGAAGAACATCATGTCCTCTTTCTTGGGAATGACGAGGTTGCTGCCTTCCTTGGTTTCGCAAATCATGTCGGCATCAGCGAGCAGGGCCTTGGACTTCTGCTTGAGGGCTGCGAAGTTCGGCTCGGTGTTCTTCTTGATGGTTTCGAGGCTGAACGCTCCACCACCTTCCTTGAGGGCCTTGCGGACGCCGCGGAAAGCGAACACGGCAAGGACGATGACGACCAGTGCGACAAGATACGGCCAGTAGTTGGCGAGAAAATCTAACATAGGGACCTCGGGGGTTCTGTTTTACGCCCGCAAATATAGAAAAAAGGGAGGAGGGGCTAGGATCTAGGGGCTAGGGAAAGACGAGTGAGAAGTAGGAAGTAGACAGTGGTTGGTGGTTAGGGATAAATAGAGAATTTGTCATTCGCAGGCGCATGACTCGTCGGCTCAGCCATGCCGAAACGCAAGCGTTTTGGCGTGGCATTCGCCTTGGTTGTCATTGCGAAGGGCGAATAGCCCTGAAGTAATCTCCGTTAGAGAATCTAGAGGTTAGAATCTAGGGGCGAGGGAGAAATATCACGGCTTCTCCGTCTTAATTGACGCACGAAGTGCGTGATTCTTTTCACTAGCCTCTTGCCTCGTGCCTGAAACCTCACTGCTCACTGCTCGTGCCTCGAACCCCGAGCCTCGTGCCTCATTTTTTCTATTTTTCCTTTTCGTGATTGATTTTGTGAAAATAGTAGGTCTTCTCGTCGGGTGCTGTGCCTTTGCTGCCTTTGCCGAGCCATCTGTCGCCCCGGAAGCGGGTGCCGCCGGTTGCTCCGATGGCGTGGTGGTCTCGTCCATTGAATTCAAGGGCCTGGAACATACGAAGCCGCGCGTCGTGGAACGTGAACTGCTGAACCGTGTGGGGGAGCCGTTCTCCGCTGAAAAGTTCGAAGCTGAAAAACTCCGCCTGCAGGACCTGGACCTGTTCACCGAAATCACCGTAGCCTGCACCCCCGCAGCTCCCCAGCCCTCGCACCTCGCACCTCGCTCCTCGAGCCTTACTTACACCTTCAAGGAAATTTTTCGCTGGATACCCTCTCCGGCGGGCAAGGAAACTGACCGCGACGGGCTTATGCTCGGCCTTGCTCTTGCGAACCTCAACGTACTTGGCGAAGATATCCGCGCCGAAATCCAGTACCGTACATCCACCGACCCGTTTCTTGACAATAACGAGTACGCTTTATATGTGAGTTCCCCTTACTTTTTCGGGCTCCCGCTCGGCTGGAATTTCGAGTTCCTGCGGACCGACAGCTATGACGATATCCGCGGTTACCAGGACGATAGCTGGCTGGTAGATCTAGACCTGGATTATGCGCTTCTTCCTCATTTGTCTCTCCTGGGTACGCTTGCGGGTAGAATCTTGGAGAGGGCCGCGTTCTTGCCTGAATTCGGTTTGGGCTTTGCGTTCGATTACCGCGACAGCAAGCTTGATTCGCGCAAGGGTGTATATTACGAATACATGCTGACTCACGTGGGCGGCACGGACGAGTTCTTGGTGGCCTGTGAAGGTGGTTGCGAGAGCTTGGGGAGCGAGGACTACTGGGAACTCTTGACGGACGCCCGCGCCTATTTTACCGTGAGCCGTTTTGTGACCGGTGCGACGGCTCTCGCGCGCTTCCGCCCGGGTGACGTGAAGTTCTACGACTACTATTACCACGGGGGACCGAATACTTTCCGCGGTCGTGGTGGTACTTCCTTCGGCGGTGAAGATGATGAGGCCGATTCTGTACGCCTTGGGGTTCACGAGGTTCTGCTCACTCTTGAAGAGCGCTTCGTGCTGATGGAACGGCATGCTGCAAGCGTACTGGGTGTCAATTTCTTCTACGGGGTGCAGCTCGTTGCCGGCCTGGACGGAAGCCTCCTGTGGGACAAGGGACACCCCGGCTGGGAAGATTACGAGGGGGCCGTCTATGGCGGTGTCCATCTGGTTATCCCGGCTCTTGACCGAATTCGATTTGAGGTGGGCTATAGGCCAGATAGGGGAGAGCCCGCATTCTATTTCGGGCTGTTTGACAAGGTCACTTCGGCTCGCTGGCGCAGCCGCTGACGCCCTTGACCTTTTTGTAAAATTTTGTTAAATTTGAGTTGCTTTTTTGGTATGAAAGATAAATCGGGCTCGATGTGAGCCCCTCTGGAGAAAATAGATGTCAATAAATTACCTGGATCTCCCCATTGGTCGCAAGTACCCTTACGAGGTGGAATGCGTGGTGGAAATCGGCAAGGATACAAGCCTCAAGTACGAATATGACGAGCGCCTGCATGTGTTCCGTTTGGACCGCTGCCTGCTCAGTTCTATGAGCTATCCCTGCACATATGGCTTTATCCCGAGCACCAAGGCCGACGACGGCGACGCGCTCGACATGCTTATCTACAGCCCGGCCTCGATGATGACGGGCACTGTCTGCACCTGCCGCGTCATCGGCGCACTCGACATGACCGACGGCGGCAAGAAGGACTACAAGGTCCTGGGCGTACCGGTTTTCAACCCGCGCCCCATCAAGGACATCGGCGATGTGGACCAGATGTTCCTGCGCATCACCAAGAACTTCTTCCAGAACTACAAGGAACTGGAAGGCAAGGACGTGCAGATTGGCGAATGGCAAGACGCTTCGTTTGCCCGCGAAAAGGTGATTGCCGCCCATCGTGCCTATTTCCAGAACCAGGTGCAGATTCCCGATACCTACTACCAGGAACCGGAACACGGCGACCATCTCCCGCCCGAAGAACTCATCTAGCGCGGCTCGGAACTTTATTTTGGGGCGAAAGCCCCTTTTTTTGTGCGTAAACATGTGATTTTCTTTGCATTTTGCGAAAAAAAAGGGGGATAGCTGTTTGAAAAGCGGTAAAAAGATGTATTTTTGTAAGCAACTAGTTACAATTCTATAGTAGGCTAGCCTACAGGAGTTAAGATGATTTTAAAACGCAGTTCTTTTATGATGCTGGGTTCAGCGGTCTTTTCTGCGGCCCTGCTTCTCAGCGCTTGCGGCGATAGTTCGTCGACTACTAACGGAGACGATGATCTCGGGGTGACCGAGGTCAAGGCGAAGTCCTCCAGTAGCAGTAAGAAAAAGAATTCCAGTTCCAGTTCCGATACATCGGTGAATGATGCCGAGGATCCGTCTGATCTCAAGGAATCCAAGTCCTTGCCTGCGCCGTCGGGTGTGACCCTGACCAAGCTTGCCCCGAGCGTTTGGGAACTGACCTTCTCCTACGAATCGGACGAAGCCGAAAAGTTTGTCGTGCAGCGTTTTGCTCCTGGGAACAAGTCCTGGGAGGAATATGACGAAATCGATGCCGAAATGACTCGATTCCTCGTCGATGGCGCAGACAATGGCGGTTACTACTACCGTTTTGCCGCAAAGAACGACAAGACTCGTTCCGCCTACACCAAGGAAGTGTTTGTTTCCGATGAAGCTGAATATGCCGATGGCATCAGTCTCGCCGCTCCTACGGCAAAGCCGAACGTCTCCGAGGAAAACGTCCTCGAAATCGTTCTTACCGGGAACTACCCGAGCAAGAAGATTTTGAACTCCACTTACAACAAGAATTCCAAGGGCAAGACCGTTGGCGGCGTGTACTACCAGGCGCGCTTTGTGACGGGAGCCGAGAAGAGCGTCGACACGGTCAAGGTCAGTGCCGACAAGTCTTCCATTTCCAAGGAATTCAAGAATGTTGATGAACAGTGCAACGCCTATGCTCAGATTCGCGTAGTCTGGACTGACAAGAACGGTGTTTCCGATTACGGCGACTGGTCCGACCCGATGGGTTCGAAGGCCGGCACGAATGCCAACCTCATTGACGAGGATGGCCGCTGCAATGGCAAGGGCTCTTCCGACGATGAAGACTCGGGAAGCAGCTCCGAAAAGCCGGGTGTCTCCTTTGCTGTTCCGACAAACCTGATGGTGCAGAAGCAGGATGCTGGCACCTGGATGCTGGAATGGTCGTATGTGCCGGTCAAGACTCGTCCGGAAGACGGCTTTGTTGTCCAGAAGCTTGACTTGGAAAAGAGCAAGTGGGAAAATTTTGATACTACCGGTGCTGGCGTCTATCGTGCCATGATTACTGGACTTACCGATCCTTACAACTATTTCCGCGTGGCTGCTTTTGATGACGATGGCAAGTCCGATTTCTCCTCGGATGTGCTTATCGCGCTTACGGAAGAAGATGCCGAAGCGATCACCGTCGCTCCTCCTGCAAATGTCACTATCGCACGTATCGCACCGAGCGTCTGGGAACTCAGCTGGCAGTACGACATTTCGACCGACAATCCGGATAGGAAATTCATCATCCAGTCTTCTAAGCTGAAAGACTTTGAATGGACTGATGTGGAAACCGATATTGAAGGTAACGTGCGTTATTACCGTATTCAGGGTCGTGACAAGATCGAGACCTATTACCGCATGGCCGTCATCGACAAGGAAGATACTTCCGCCTTTACGGAAGCGGTCCAGTTGACTCCGGAAATTCCGTACCGCGAATACATGGCGCTTGATGTTCCTGTTCCGTCGATGAAGATGGTCAAGTGGTACACCACGGCCTACGAAGTGGACCAGGATACTTCTACGAAGACCGATATATCGTATGTTGATGCTACAGCGTCATACACGATTACCGGTAACTTTATCAGCAAGTATATCGCCGAATCGGAATATACGGATACTGTTTACTATGAGGCCCGCTGGTTCACTTCTCTGCAGCATTATAATGACTTCAAGATTGAAGGGTGCGAAGGCAAGAAAAATTCGGATGCTTGTGATAGCTGCTATTGGACTGAAGCATTCCCGTATGCGGAACCGTCCATCACTAAGGGATTCTATGAATCCGATTCGATTGTTGCTTCCATCTGGGAAAATGGTCAAAAGAAGGATTCCGTAATGGAGATGCACGAATATTGTGTATATAAATCCGGTTACGTATCATCTGATCACTCGAAGATTTATGATCCTTCCACAGATGAATCTACACGAATCAGGCTAATGAATAGAGAAGAGATTATGTCCTCGTGCTTGCTAAGCTATCTCCGCGGACTTTGTGACTACTTCGTACAGCTCCGCATTGTCTGGACCGACAAGAATGGCGAGACAGACTGGAGCGAATGGACGCAGCCGTTCAGTATCTCGGATATTGGTGGTGCTGAAGACATCTGCAGTAAGTAAACCTGCTTGACGAAATTAAACGAGCCTCCCTTCGGGGAGGTTTTTTGTATGGTAGGGGGTAGGATCTAGGGGCTAGGATCTAGGGGCTAGGGAGAAATATCACGGCTTCGCCGTCTGTTATTAATGCACAAAGTGCGTGATAATGAGAAGTGAGGTCGGGGCTAAAGCCCCTTTGAGCAGTCAGCAACGAGTAGCAAAACTGCAGAAACTATACCTCATGGCTCACTGTTCATTGCTCATGGCTCACGCCTCTAGAACGTAAATCCGCCAAAGATGTTGTTGCTCAGGAAGGGAAGTACGCCGAGCAGCACGACAGCGACGGTAAGCGCCACGATAATCGTTCTTTGGCGCTTTGTAAGGCGCAACGGTGAGAGGTGGTCTTCGGGCTCGTCGATCCAGGCGCTCTTGATGAGCTGCAAGTAGTAGTAAAGGGCGACGACGTTGTTCAGTACGGCAAAGGCCACGAGCGCATAGTGACCGGTTGTTGCGCCGGCGAAGAACAGGTGGAATTTGCCGAAGAAGCCAGCAAGGGGCGGAATGCCCGCAAGGCTGAACATGGACACGGCTAGCGCAATGGCGAGTGCCGGGTTCTGCTTGCTGAGCCCGCGCAGGGAGTCGAACGTCTCTTCGCGGTGGTGGCCGATGATGCCGAAGATGAAGAATGCGAGGTAGTTCGAGAGCGCGTAGACGAACAGGTAGTAGATGATGGCCGTGCGTGCCATCTCGACGGGCCCGAGGAGCGCAATCATGATATAGCCGGCCTGCGCAATGGAACTGTAGGCCATGAAGCGGCGGAGGCGTGTCTGCTTGAGAGCGCCCAGGTTGCCGACAAAGAGCGTTGTGCCGGCGAGCAGAGCGATGAACGGAGCCATCTGTTCCTGCACGGGGGCGAGGGGGCCGAAGACGAGCACGACGAGGAAGGCGATGGCCGCCGCCTTGGACGTGACGGAAAGGACCGCCGTCACCGGAGTGGGGGCGCCTTCGTAGACATCGGGGGCCCAGGTGTAGAACGGGAACAGCGTGAGCTTGAAGCCTATTCCGCAGAAGAGGAACAGGATGGACAGCCACAGCAGCGGGTGTGTCGCGCTGGCCTCGACAGCCATGCGGATGTCGTTGAAGTAGATGGAGCCCGAGAAACCGTACAGGTAGCTGAAGCCGAACAGCTCGAACGCTGTTGCTACAGAGCCCATCATGATGTACTTTGTGGCCGCCTCGGAGCCCAACTGGTCTTTCTTGTTCCAGGCTGTGAGCGCATACATCGGAATGGTGGCGATTTCGAGGCCGAGGAAGAACGTGAGCATGTCGCATGCCGAGACGATGGTGAAGCCGCCAAAGGTGGCAAACGCTATCGCGCCGGTGAATTCCGCAATCTGGTGCATTTGCGGCTTGCCGTCGGCCCCGTGCTCGAAGTAGTCTTTCGAAAGCCACATGCCGAGCATGGCCGAAAGCATGAGCACTTCGCGGATGAGCACGCCGAAGTCGTCAATTTTCCAGTTGCAGATGAAGAACTTGCCGACGTTGTTGGTGAGCGGGATGAAATTCAGAAGGACGAAGATGGCGATGAAGCCGATGTTCGCGATGCGCCAAGGAATCTGCGAGCGGTAGCTGCAGAAAAGCCTGCTCCCGATGACAATGAACGGGAAAAGTAGGAGGAGCGCGTCAGGAATGATGAAGTTCGGTAGGATAAAGTTCATTGTTTAACCTCCAACCACGGTGGCCGTCGCGGCGGCAATCCTGTCAAAAATCGGGGCGATGCTCGTGTCAAGCATGTCGGCTATCCAGCCGGGGCAAACGCCGATAATCAGCAGGCATAAAACCAGGAAGACGACAACGATCTTTTCGCGAAGGTCGGCGTCGGTAAGCGTTTCGTACTTGGCGGGCATGTTGCCGTGCAGCATGCGGTTCGCTGTCTGCAATATGTAAACGGCTGTCGTGGTGATGCTTAGGATGGCAAGCACGGTCACGAAGCGCGTGATGGTGGAATCCTGCTGGAACGCACCGATGAAGATGTTGCTCTCGGCGATGAACCCGCTGAATCCCGGAAGTCCGAGGCCGGCGAAGCCCGCAATGACGAATCCCACTCCGAGGAACGGGAGCTTGCGCATGATGCCGCCCATCTGGGTGATGTCGCGGGTGTGCGTGCGTTCGTAGATCATGCCAATCGTGGCGAAGAACAGCCCGGTCAGGAAACCGTGCGAAATCATCTGGAGGCTAGCACCGCGCAGGCCCACGGGAGTGAGGGCGGCAAGGCCCAAGAAGATGAGGCCGAGGTGGCTGATGGAACTGTACGCTGTGATGTACTTGAGGTCCTTGTGGCGGATGGCGATGAAGGGCCCAAGCACCACATTGAATATCAGGAGCGCGACAACGTAGGGAAGCCATATCTTGGCCGCCTCGGGCATGAGGAACATGGCCACGCGCAGGCAGCCGTAGGCACCCATCTTCATCATCACGCCGGCAGCGAGCATGGAAACTGCAGTCGGTGCCGCGGAATGGCCGTCGGGGCTCCAGAAGTGGAACGGGAAGAGCGAACTGGAAACTGCGAAGCCCATGAACATTACGGGGAATGCCCACATCTGGAAGTTCATCGGGAGCGTAATCCTCGAAAGGGCCATGATGCTCCAGCTGTCGAGCCCGGACTGGAAGTAAATTCCGAACAGGGTCGCAAGAATCATCGAGGAGCCGAAGGCGAGCGTCAAGGTGAGCTTCTTACCGCCGTAATCCTTGTTGCCGGAACCGTACCCGGCAATCATCAGGTACATGCAGAGCGCTTCCATCTCGTAGAACACGAAGAACAGGACGAGGTCCATGCTCATGAACACGCCGTAGACGCTGGTCGCAAGAATCTGGATAAGGGCGAAGAAGATTTTCTGGTTGCCCTTGATGTTCCAGCTGACGAGCATGCCCGTCCAGACGATAGCCGAGGTGAGGAACAGCAGCAGGATGTTCAGGCCGTCGGCACCGACGGTGTAGTGCGCGTTGATGCTGTTCAGCCACGGAATGTCGGTGAAGAAACGCAGCAGGAGCGGGAATGCCTTGGGATCGGCGGGGGCTGCGCCCATGGTGTAGACGCGGTAGGTGAGGTATCCGATAATCCCCATCACGACTGTGCCCGAAATGACATGCAGCAGCTTGATTGCCTTGATGTGCGTGCTCGGAATAGGCACGCTTATCGCCACTGCCAGCAGGGGAATTGCCCAAATAACGTTAAAAAGTAGCGTATCCATAAAAACCTACAGCGGAAGTTGTCCAAAAATTCGCCAGAAGATGATTCCGACAATGAGTGTCCCGAGATAGAAGGGCATGTAGCCGGACTGCGCGAAGCGTACCAGGTCGCCCATTTTGTGGAGTGCCTTGACCACGAAGGCGAGAAGGCCTTCGATGATGTAGTCCTGGATGAACCTTGCTGTGCGGGCGATGCCGCCGAAAACGAACTGCCGGACCACGGCGTAGTACATCTCGTCGAAGTAGAACTTGTGATAGACCGTCTTGTACAGACGCGTACGGTTGGTCTCATCGAGGGCCTTGCTAATCTTGGCCTTGGGGCTGCAGTAGCATACCCAGGCGATGAACAGGGCTATAAGCGCCACGGCCACGGCGATGTAAGGGAGCCACGGGAGTTCCTCGAGCTTGACTAGCTGCGGGACATGCAGGGAGCCCGGCTTGAAGTAGTGCTCGAAGAAGCCCTTGGCGATGTAGCCGCCCAGGAAACTCGGGATGGCGAGCACGACGATGGGGAGCGTCATGGCGAAGTCTTCCTTGATACGGTGACCGCGCACGAGATCGCTGCGGGGATCCCCGTGGAAGGCGAGGAAGAACATGCGGAACATGTAGAACGTGGTGAGTCCGCTCGTGAGGAGCGCGAGCGCGAATACGACGTAGTGGTGTCCCTGGAATGCCGCGAGGATGATTTCGTCCTTCGAGAAGAAACCGGAGAACGGCGGGATTCCCGAAATCGCGAGCACGCAGATGAAGCAGCACCAGTAGGTGAAGGGCATCTTGCTCCAGAGCCCGCCCATCTTGTCAAGGTCGTTGGTGTGGACCACGTGGATGACGGAACCTGCGATGAGGAACAGGCTGCACTTGAAGAATGCGTGCGTAAAGATGTGGAATGTGGAGGCCGTCCAGCCGGTGGCGACGATGACATCGCCCATGCTGCAGACGCCGAGCGCGAACATCATGTAGCCCAGCTGCGAGAGCGTGGAGTAGGCGAGGATGCGCTTGATGTCCTTCTGCGTGCAGGCGATGACTGCGGCAAATACCATGGTGAAAGCGCCCACGACCATGATGATGTTGAGTGTGCCCTTGCAGACGGCGAAGAACGGGAACAGACGGGCGACGAGATAGACGCCGGCCACGACCATGGTCGCACTGTGGATGATGGAAGATACCGGTGTCGGGCCTTCCATGGCGTTCGGGAGCCAGATATGCATCGGGAACATGGCGGACTTGCCCCAGCCACCGATGAAGATGAGCACGGCGCCGAGAATGAGCGCGTCGGCCTGCGAGATGGTGGTGATGCCCAGGTTGATGGTCGTGTGGTAGAAGTCGTGCAGGGTCAGGTCGTTGATGACGGAGAAGTCGAATGAGCCGACGATGTAGCTCACGAGCACGATGCCACATAGGAAGAAACTGTCGGCGAAGCGGGTGAGGATGAACGCCTGCTTGGATGCGCTGACAGCCGAGGGCTTGTGGTACCAGAAGCCGATGAGCAGGTAGCTGGAAACACCCACCAGTTCCCAGAAGATGAACATCTGGAAGAGGTTTGTTGCAGCAACGAGACCGAGCATAGAGAAGCTGAACAGCGAAAGAAGGCTGAAGAAGCGCCCAGCCGAGCGGTCCTTGCGCATGTAGCCGATGCTGTAGATGTTCACCATGAAGCTGATGAAGGTGACGACGACCATCATCATCATGGAAAGCGGGTCGGTTAAGAGGCCGATGTTCGCGTTGAAACCGGCGAAGGGCAGGAAGGTGAATTCGTAAGGAATCACCTTCCCTGGCGCCATCCCGGACGTGAAGTAGTCGACAGCGACGAGGATGGCGCAGACCGCCGCGATTCCGTTCCCGATGACCGCGATCGCGGCGGCACCCTTCGCCGAGCGGTTCCCGACGAACAGGCCGTTGATCACGAATACGAGTAGCGGCAGGAGGAAAATAAAGTAGCTGAGGGTAATTCCGTTAATCATGCAAATCCCTCAACTGGTCGGCGTCAAGGCTGTGGTGGCGACGGTACATGTTGACGATAATGGCAAGGGCGATTGCCATTTCGCATGCCGTGACCGCAATGACGAAAATGCTGAAGAGTGCGCCCGCTGTGGAATCTTTCGCGCTGAAATAGGCGAAGGAGATAAAGTTGATGTTCGCCGCATTCAGCATGAGCTCGATGGAAATGAGCATGCCGATGAGGTGGCGCCTGCGCATGAGACCCCATACTCCGATACCGAAGAGGAGGAACGCGAGGATAAGGCAGTTCATCAAAGTCATTCTTTTTCCTCCTTGCTCCTGCGCGCAACGGTGATTGCGCAAATGAGCGTCATTAGGAGAAGGATACTTACAATTTCGAAGGGGATGACAAATCCGTCCGCACCGTAGCCGAGAAGGCGCAGGGCGAACTGTTCCAGCGAGGCGTAGTTGTCGGGTGCGGCGACCGTCCCGCTAGAAAGCTCGGGCAGGGGCAGGATGCACTTGATCATGACGAACACGAACGCGATCGAGATGACAAACGCCGTGAAGATGCGCGGCACCTTTGTCGTGAAGGCGTCCTCGCCGAGGTGGCTTGTTAGCAGGATGGTGAAGACGACGAAGATGACGACACCTCCGACGTAGACCATCACCTGGGCGAGCGCGATGAACTCGGCATGGAGCAGCAGGTAGAGGATGGCCGTCGTCACGAAGGAGAATATCAGGAACACCGCGCTCTGCAGGATGTTCTTCACGGCGACGGTCATCACTGCGGTAATCAGGATGATGAGCGCAACAACGTAAAAGGCGATGTCCGTGCCGCCGAGCGGGAAGGACAGCGGGAAATCGGGAATGGTCAGGTTCGGGAACATTAGCCTTGTCCCTCCTTCTTGTTCAAAATCATTTCGAGCGAAGACGGATCCGTCGTCGCGACCTCGAAGGCCGGGCTCATGACGATGGCGCCGAAGGGGCACGCCTCGACGCAGAGGCCGCACTGGGTGCAGCTTGCGAAGTGGTAGACGTAGCGGCCCAGCACCTTCTTGCCGGCGATATTCTTTGTCGAGAGCACGTTGATGCTCGCGTTGGGGCAGGCCCTTTCGCACATGCCGCAGGCCGTGCAGCGGTTGTTGCCCTCTTCGTCCTCGACCATCTCGAGCCTACCGCGGTAACGCTCGTGCATTTTGAGAGTCTTCCTGTTTTCGGGATACTGCTCGGTGACGATCTTCCACGGACTCAAGAAATACTTGAGCGAAACGGAAAGGCCGCAAATCAGGCTCCAGGGACCCGTGATGCAGCGCTTCAGGTAGCGCTTGAAATATTGAACTAACGTAATATTCTCTTGCATAAAAAACTCTATTTACTAATCTCTAACCACAAATCACTATATAAGCCGCGCCTGCGCCCAGGAGCAGCAGGTTGACCGGCAGCAGGAACTTCCATTCAAAATCCATGAGCTGGTCGACGCGCGGGCGGACGAACGTCCAGCGGACCATCATGTAGCACCAAATCATGAAGAATACCTTGGCAAAGAACCAGACGACTCCGGGAACCATGGTAAGGTAGTTGTCCACAGCGGCGACTCCGATGCAGGGCGCATGGAAACCGCCGAGGAAGCATGTCGTCGCGAGTGCCGAGTTCGTCACAAGGGCGATGTATTCGGCGAGGTAGAACATGGCGAACGGCGTGCCGTTGTATTCCGTGTGGTAGCCGCCGGTGAGTTCCTGCTCGGCTTCGGCGATGTCGAAGGGGGCACGGTTCATTTCGGCGGTGGAGGAAATGAAGAACAGGATGAATCCGATGAACCCGAGAACAGGAATCTTAAAGATGAACCAGTCGGCGATGGTGCCGGCCTGGCTCTGCGTGATGGTCATCAAGTTCGTGGAGCCCGAAATCATCACGACAAACAGGAGAATCATCGCGAACGAAATCTCGTAGCTGATCATCTGGGCGCCGCTACGGAGCGCACCCAGCAGCGAGTACTTGTTGTTGCTGCTCCATCCGCCGAGCAAGATGCCCAGCACGCCGAAACCGTTCACGGCGATAATCAGCGGGATGCCCATGGAAACGTCGGACACCACGAGGTTCTTGTCGAATGGGATGAGGGCCGCCACCATGAAGGGCGCGATGAGCACGATCAGCGGGGCGAGATAGAACATGAGTTTGTCAGCACCGCTCGGGGCGTAGACTTCCTTGAAGAGCATCTTGATGACGTCGGCGATGGTCTGGATGGTTCCGTGCCAGCCGAGACGCATGGGACCGAGTCGGCATTGCACGTGCGCGCAGACCTTGCGTTCCATGTAGATGAGGATGGGGGCCGAGCCGATGTTGACGGCGCATACAGCCACGATGCAGATGACTGCGTTCACCAGAAAGGCGACGATGGTGTCGAGAGTCTGGGACTGGAGCTGTTCCGGCAGGTAGGCCGAAAGTTTCGGGACCCACTCGCGGACGAAATCGCCTATAGGATGTGTAACGGAGGGAACGTACATAGGTTACCTGTCAATTTCGGGAATCACGGGGTCGAGGGTTGCCATGATGGTCACGAGGTCGGATATCTTGTGGCCCTGGACCATCTTGTTGAGTGCTGCGATGTGCGGGAAACTCGGGCCGCGCGTGTGGATGCGGTAGGGCTTCTCGCCGGTGGTCGCCGCCACGACGTAGGTGGCGTACAGGCCTTTCGCTGTCTCGATTTCGCTGTAGTAGCGGCCGACGGGGAGGCGGACCGGTTTTTCCTTGCTGCGCCACGGACCTTCCTTCGGGAACTTGTCGATGCACTGGCGCAAAATCTTCATGGACTCGTGGATTTCGGCGATGCGGATCTTGTAGCGGTCGTAGCAGTCACCGTTCTGGAACACGGGCACGTCGAAGTCGAGCTGGCTGTAGATGCTGTAGGGGTTTGCGCGGCGCACGTCGAAGTTCACGCCGCTGGCTCGCAGTACGGGACCCGAGCATCCGTAGGCAATGGCGTCTTCCTTGCTCAGAATGCCGATGCCGACGCTTCTTTCCAGCACGATGATGTTCTTGGAGAGGAACCTCTCGTAGTCGCGCATGGCGCCTTCGAGGTGGTCGAGGAAAGCCTTCACTCGCGGGATGAACGTGTCGGGCACGTCGTAGCGGCTTCCGCCCGGCCTGAAGAAGTTTGTCGTGAGGCGCGAGCCCGTGACTTCTTCGAGGATGTCGTGAATCATCTCGCGTTCCTTGAAGCCGAACAGCAGGCAGGTCTGTCCGCCGAGGTCGCCGCCGAAGCAGCCGTAGAACACAAGGTGGCTTGCGATACGGCCCAGTTCCTGGAGCATCACGCGGATGTATTCGGCCTTTTCGGGAACACCCACGTTCATGCCCTTCTCGAGGGCGATGACGACACCCAGGTTGTTCTGGATGGCGGTGAGGTAGTCCTGGCGGTCGGAAAGCGCGATGTACTGCAGGTAGCTCATCGATTCCGCCTGCTTTTCCATGCCGCGGTGGATGTAGCCGAAATGCGGCACGAGTTCCACGATGGTCTCGCCGTCCATGCGGAGCGCAAGGCGCAATGCACCGTGCGTACTCGGGTGCTGCGGACCCATGTTGATGAAAAATTCTTCGGTGTTGGTTTCGCGCTGGATGCGGAATCCTGGAGGAAGTGTACTCATACGGGCCTCCTGATGATTTCCGAGTGCGTGAAGTCCTTGCGGAGCGGGTAACCGACGAAATCCTTGTCCAGGAATATGCGGCGCTGGTCGGGATGTCCCTTGAAGTTGATGCCGAACATGTCGTAGACTTCGCGTTCCTTGATTTCGGCGCCGGGGTACAGGGAACTGATGCTGTCAATCGTGGCGAGGAGTGCCGTCGGGCGCTTCTCTTCGCTAATGCTGAAGTCTTTTTTCAGTTGCACGCTCAGGAACAGCTTGTGGCCCTTGCCGATGCTTCTCAGCATGGTCACCATGTCGAAATGGTCGTCATAGTCGATGGCGGTAATGTCGATCAGGTAGTCCATGTCAAAATCCGGATTTTCCTTCAGGAACTTGACCATGGACAGGTAGTCTTCGGGCTCCACGAGGACCTCGAGCGGACAGTCGGCCGGAATTGCGGCCACGACATCCTCGATGGGGTCTTCGCTGTGCGTGTGAACGGTCACCTTGGGGAATTCCGCACGGAGCTTGGCGAAGAGCTCGGACTGCGTAAGCCCTGCAGCGCCCTTGGGTTCGCGGGGAACTTCGGGGAACTCTTCCTTCTTGATGCGGATGGGCTTGAAAGCGCTCTTGTAGTCGGGATGTTCTTCCTTGAACTTCGCGCGGGCTTCTGCCATTTCCTCGTCCTTCATCTCTTCGAGGGCGGCCCAGGTCTTGGCGGCTTCGCGGTAGCGGTCCATGGTGGACACGTCTTTCGGGCGGCCAACGTGCCACGGGTGGCGGCAGGTTTCCTTCAAGATCTTTTCGCGCAGCGTGAGAAGCCCGTGGAACAATGCTTCTGGGCGCGGCGGGCATCCGGGAACGAACACGTCGACCGGGATGAGGTTCTGTGCGCCGCGGACGACGGCGTAGTTATCGTAGATGAACGGGCCACCGCTGATGGTGCATGCGCCCATGGCAATCGCGTACTTGGGTCCGGGAATCTGCTCCCAGAGCATCTGGATGGCGGGAGCCATGCGGCGAGTAATCGTACCAGCCAAAATGAAAAGGTCAGCCTGGCGGGGGGAGGCGCGGAACACTTCGGAACCGAAACGCGCAATGTCGTAGCGAGCCATGGAACTGCTCATCATCTCGATAGCGCAGCAGCTGGTGCCGTAGGTGAGGGGCCAGATGGAATTGGCTCGGGCCCAGTTCACCACGTAGTCGACAAGGTTGACTATGTACTTGCCGCCGGGAATCGGGTCCAGGATTTTCGGGGCGTAGTTGATTATTCCCATTTGAGAATTCCTTTTTTCCAAGCGTAGGCGAGGCCTGAGACCAGGATTGCGATGAAAATGACGAGGTCGACGATGACGACTACGGGCGAAAGCGGGGTGTTGCCCGACATGATTTCCCTGAAGTTCGCGAGAACGGGGAACAGGAACAGCGCTTCGATGTCGAACACGAGGAAGAGCAATGCAAACAGGTAGTAGCCCACCTTGAACTGGATTCTTGCGTTGCCGATGGTCTGCATGCCGCATTCGTAGGGGGCCATCTTGTTTTTCGTGTTCCTAGTGCGGTAGCCGAGCAGCAAGCCGACAACAGTCGCCGCCGCCGCGATGAACGCGCCTAGGAAAAGAAATATGGATAGGATGATATATTCGGACATGGTGAATGGTTAGTGGTTGGTGATTAGTAGTTTGTCGCAGTGAGCCCGCTTCGCTATGAGCATTGAGCACGGCACTTCGTGCCTTTGAGTATAAATATCCATCCCATGGACACCTGTTGTTTCATGTCTCATATCTCATACCTCATATCTCATACCTCATCGCTCATTGCTCATCGCTCATCGCCTTAGTAGAAATTCTGCAATTCCTGTACGGTGCCGAAGAGCGTGTTGCCTATCTGGAAACGTTCCATGACGTGCTTCATCAGTTCCTTGAACTCGTCTAGGGTGGCCGCATTCATGGCGTTGAGTTTCTGTTGGATGCTAGTGACGAATCCGGAGCCTACCGGCTTTGCCTTCATGTCCTGCATGGATGTGCTCCACTGCTGCAGCATGCGGTCGGTCTCGATTCGCGAGATGATGTAGCGGGTTGTGGAAAGCAGTTCCTGCAAGAAGTGAACTAGGAATATTTCTTCTTGCAGAATACCCCAGCGTTTGTCCTTGGAGTAGAGCGTTGCATTGTCTGCCTTGCCGTAGAACACGGCGGCCTGCGCATATTCTAGGCAGGTCATGAGCAGGCGCTCGTAATGCTTGATTTCTTTGGCCAGGTGCTGGAACCATCCGGAATAGGTGCCCGGGGCTGATGGATCCCCGCCGGGGGTGAGGGCACGGAACGCGTAGTAGACCTCCTCGTAATAGCGGTTACGCATGCGGCAGTTGAATGCGCGGTTCTTGAGAGTGTAATCGCTATGGTGGAGTGCCGTAATCATGCGTTCTCAACCTCCCTTACGCCTGAGATCAAGTGGATCTTGCTGATGATTGTATCGACTTGTTCTTTGCGGAAAGCCTTGAATACTAGGCGTATCCTTCCGGAGTACTTGGCGCTGACGACAGTCATCCGATCCAGGAAAACGTTGGCATTCTTGAGTTCCTGCAATATATCTAAGGTAATATTCTTTCGGTTGTCTGTCTCGATGGTGAGGTGCGCCGTGAACGGTTTCGTGGTGTCTTCGCTCCATTTCACTGCGATTTGCTGTCCGGCGGGCAGTTCCTTGAGTGTCTGGCAGTGAATTTTGTGCACCTCGATGCCAATCTGCGGACGGAGAACGCCGACGATGTCATCGCCGGGGACCGGTGCGCAGCAGTCTGCGAAGTGGATGAGCAAACTGGTCTCCTGGCCAATCTGCAGAGGCATGTCGTCGCCGCGGTCCCGGGTAAATGTCGGGAAGAATCGCAGCGCGCTGACTTCCTTGGGGGCGATGTCCCCGTGGCTCAAGAAACGCTGGATGTCGGCGAGAGGCAGTTCGCCCTGGCCGATGCGCTCGAAGAGGTCGTCCTTGGACTGTACGCCAAAGTAGCGCTTGATTTCCTCTTCCTGCGGGATGTGGTCCTTGCTGATTTTTTTCAGGCGGAGTTCGCGTGTCCAGATTTCCTTGCCCAGGCTGCGAGCCTGTTGGATAATGCTGGTCTTCATCCAGCGGCGCAGTTCCTGCTTGGCCTTGACCGTCTTCACCAGGTCGAGCCATTCCGGGCTGGGTTCCTGGTTTTGGCTCTTGAGCACCTGGATGGTGGCTCCATTAGGAATAACCTTGTCCAGACTCACCACTTCGTCGTTGATGCGGGCACCGATGCAGTGCAGCCCGAGTTCGCTGTGGATGGCGAACGCGAAGTCGAGTACGCACGAGCCGTTAGGCAGTTCGATGGATGTTCCCTTTGGCGTGAAGACGGTAATGCCTTCTGGCTTCAGGTCCACCTTCAAGAAGTCCAGGTATTCCTTGCTGTCCGAAATTTCTGACTGCAACTTGACCATGTGGTCGAGCCAGGCGAGTTCTTCGCCTTCGTGTTGGGTTTCCAACTTGTATGCCCAGTGTGCCGCGAATCCTTTCTCGGCGGTGAGGTCCATGTCCTTCGTGCGGATCTGCACCTCGACCATCTTGTTCTCCGGGCCGATGACCGTGGTGTGTATGCTCTGGTAGAGGTTTGGCTTCGGTGTGGCGATGTAGTCCTTGAAGCGACTCTGCATGGGAGTCCAAAGGTTGTGGACGTAGCCCAGGGCCAGGTAGCATTCCGGAATGGTATCCACGATGATGCGGATGGCGAAGATGTCGAAGATGTCTTCGAATTGGCAGTCGCGGTTCACCATCTTGTTGTGGATGCTGTAAATGTTCTTGGTGCGCCCCTGGATGGTGCAGTCGAAGTCTTCCAGGGCCATCTTGATTTGCAGAGGCCCGATAACGGACTGGATGTACTTTTCTCGGCTTTCCTTGTTCTCAATGAGCGCTTCGACGATTTTCTGGTATTCGTCGGGATTGACGTACTTGAACGAGAGGTCTTCCAGTTCGTTCTTGAGGTTGTACAGACCGAACCTGTGGGTGAGCGGCACGTAGATGTCCAGCGTCTCTTGCGCAATGGACTTGCGCTTCTCGGGCTTCATGTACCGCATGGTCCTCATGTTGTGGATGCGGTCGGCAATCTTGATCATGATGACCCGGGGGTCCTTGGCCATGGCCGTGATGAGCTTGCGGTAGGTCTCCGCCTTCTGGGCGGTCTTGCTTGACTGCTGGGCTTCGGTAATCTTCGTGACGGCATCGACCATGAATGCTGTTTCGTCACCAAACTTTTCTGCGATTTCCTTCAATGTGTGCGGGGTGTCTTCCACTACGTCGTGGAGGAGCCCGGCAAGGACGGTAGGCTGGTCCTGCTTCAGGTCGGCGAGGATCTTTGCGACTTCGTAAGGGTGCTCCGTGTAGGGCATGCCGCTCTTGCGGTACTGGCCCTCGTGGGCGTCGGCAATGAAGGCTACTGCAGTCTCGAGAATCCCACGGTCCAGCTTGGGATTCTTGCGTATGAGCATATCGACAATATGCACTTGGTTCGTTGTCAGACTGAGTTGATTCATTACCCCCAATTTATTTAAATATTTGGCAACCCATTTGCCTTTTTTTCTAAAAAAACGAAAAAATAAGATATTCTGTGTTGTTCGGGGGTGCTTTACGTTTTGTGAATAAAAAAAGGGCAACGACGTTGCCCGAAAGTTTGTTCTAAATGGACCGGATTATTCTTTCGTAATCTTCGGCTTTTCTATGTCGATGAGGTCTCCTGGGCGGACTCCGTACAGCGGAACGATAACGTTCTCGAAGCTGCTGCTGGACTTCGGGCGGATTTTCCCAAAACTGCTGCTGGACTTGGGACGGATGATTTGCCCACGGCTGCTGCTGGACTTGAATTTGATTGGAGGTTCAATGCCGTACAGCGGGACGATGACGTTTTCGAAGCTGCTGGAACTCAAGTCGATCGGGGGCTCGATGCCGTACAGCGGGACGATGACATTTTCGAAGCTGCTGGATGACGACTCGGGAGCTTCCTTCACACTGGAGCTAGAAGATTTGCCTTTTTTGGAGCTGGACGACTTTGCTTCCTTGGAACTGGAGGTGTCCGCCTTTTTGGAACTGCTGGATTCTGCCGAATCGTCGTCGCTTACGCTCGAGGAACTCTTGGCTTCGGCCTTCTTGCTGGAACTGGACGTTTTTTTCTGCTTGGAACTGGACGACTTTGCTTCCTTGGAGCTGGAGGAGCCCGCTTTTTTTGAACTGCTGGAGACGGCCTTTGCAGAAGAACTGGTTTCGATGACCGTGTCCTCTTTTTCGTTGTCATTGCTGGCTGCTATGGTGGAATCGCCGTCGCAACTGGCCCAAAATGCCGCAGTCACGGAAAGGACAATCTTTTTCCAATGTCTGTTCAAGAAAATGCTCATATGCCTCCCTTTTGGGGAGAAATATACAAAAATACGACGATAATATTATTCAGCTAGCGCATGCAGGAATCCAATCGAACTCGGAATTCTTTAAGCGTACTTTCATAAGTACTGTCAAATGCCTGATCGAAGTTGTCTACGCCGTAATTCTTTAGCCGTTCTGTGTGAATGATGTATTCGTCCTTGGGGTGGACTGAACCATCGCTGCATACAATTTCTGATGGGATTGAATCATATGTTTCGTACAACCAACCAGGAAAATCACTAACTTCGTCTATCAAATCTATGAGACAGCTGGGAGTTCCTTCTGTATATGTCTCTTCTTCGCTTTCAAAATGATTTTGGGCTACGGTGTCCTGGAGAATGGAATAAAAAGTCTCCTGTGCCATATAGGTTGCCAATTCTATGGCATATATTTCGGGGTTTTCCCTGTTGACTGTGGTGAGATTCCATACTCTTTGTTTATTTGAATCATGGCATGAAAATACGGTGTTGTCCAAGGAGTCGGTTCCCGCCATGCCGGAATTCTCTACCGAGTTGTCTGGTGCGGCAGGTGTACTTTCGGACTCGTCCCCGCAACCAGCCAGGAACAGTGTTGCAAGCAGAAATAGGCCTTTTAGATACTTTCTTGTGTTCATGGCTTATTCCTCTTTCTCGTTTTCTTCGTCAGAATCTTCTTCATCGTCAGAGTCTTCTTCATCGTCATAGTCGAAGTATTCATCGTTGGATGGGGGGAAGTCTTCCGGGTGATTGATACAGGAATCCATCAGGTTTTTAAGTTCCGCAACCCTTTTTTCTTCGATCTGGTCGTAGGTTTCATTGAAGATTGCGTATTTCTTTTCATATTCTTCCAATTCTTCTTGGTAACGAAGGTAATCCTCGTTGATGTAGGATGAACCGTCATCGCATTCAAACTTTGTCGCAATGTAATCTGGGCTAGGAGCGCCATATAGATAGACCGGGGTTTCGAGTGTGTCGAGCATTCTTTTTAGGCAAGCCGGTGCGTTGTCTGAAATTTTTCGACTCTCGCTACGTAAGTTATTTTCCAATACATATTCTTCAATGGAATCACGAATCGTTATTTGCGCCCCACTTTCGGCGCTTTTAGTTGCGTAAGCTACCGGGTCATTCATTATATCCGTGTTGAATTTCCGTTTTACGACTTTTTCTGCCTCGTGGCATTGCGCTGCCACGCTGGAATTGTTGGCTTCAGGTTCCGCCACCGGGTTGCTCGATTGGGAATCGTCGCTACAACTTGTCCAGAAAATTGCCGTTGATACTAGAAAGAGCCTTTTAAGGTGCTTGCGGATGTTCATGAGTGCCCCCCTTTTTTCTAAAGAATGGATTTCTTGGCGAATTCTCCGCCATAGGTGGCCGAGGAACTGCTTTTTTCTTCGGTCTTTTTGCTGGAACTGGAAGATTTTGCCTGTTTCGAACTGGAAGACTGTTTCTGCTTAGAACTGGAGGACTTCGCCAAGTCGGGACTGGATGATTCAGCCTGGTCGGAACTTGGGCATTTGATGATGCCGTTGCATTCGTCAACGCGCCTGTCATAACTGAATTTGCATACATACGTGCTGCCGTTGCAGTTGGCCAAATAGGAATTCGGTGGCGTGATGAACTCCTTTTGAACTCCTTCGGGCAGGGAATTTTCGTTTGTGTCCTCGACGGGATGGCTCAGGTATTTTTTCCCGTCGCTGCATTCAATAATGTCGAACGTTTTCCCCGAAGTGTTCTGAACCGTGTCGCTGTAGCACATGATCCTCGTAGGCCTTTCCGAGGGGTCAAGGCAATTGTCGACTTCCTGGTCCAGGATCATTGTCTTCTTACGATACATGTCATCGTATTTTTCGTATTCCTTGATGGCTTCTTCTTCAGAAATGCCTTCACGTTTTGCGTATTCCGTAACTTCCTTTGAATAATAAATGGATCCGTCGCTGCATTTGGCGTCAAGCGCAACCCGCGGGTCCGATCCGTACAGATAAGCGGCTTGACTCAGTGTGTCTAGCATACTTTTTAGGCATTCCTTGGATTCTTCTGAAATCGAAGCGGCTGAACCCGAATCAGGCGACAGCATTTTTTCAATTCTGGATCGGGTGGAATATTCGGAAAAATAACTTATCAGAGCGTCACCTTTTGGATCCCACCCGAAGCGATTTGGCTCGCAGGAATCCGGTATGATTTCTCCAATCGCAGACCCGGTGATGGGATTAATTCCTTTATATACCTTCTGCATGTCAAGTGAAGAAGAACTCTCCGTTTTCTTCCCCTGCGAAGAGGAGCTTTTTGCTGCCGTGGAATCCTGTTCCGTGCGGTTGCCTTCTGAGGTGGAACTTTCTTCCGCCGAAGATGCCTGTTCCTGGCCGGATTCCTTCGAAGAGGAACTTTCGATATCGCTCAAACTGTTCAACAACCCCTCCGCATCATTCTTCGGAGAACTGATGTCGGTGTCGTTGCTGCAGTTGGCCCAGAACAGGGCCGTCGATATGAGGAAGAGACTCCTTAAATGCTTGTGTATATTCATAAACACCACTTTTCCCTCAATATACCATTTTTTTTCACAATTTACGTGCTTCTGCGAAATTAGTATTTTCCTGTGATTGAATACATGGTTTTTTGAATAAAGAAACGAGGCCCGACCCACGGACCTCATTCCTTGATTTTTTCCTCGAGCCTCGAACTTCGAGCCTGGAGCCTCCTACGCACCCGCTTCCTCCAGCCGCTTCACGTGGCAGTACATCAGTTCCCCGGATTTCTCGTCGCGGAGGTGCAGGCTCGACCCTTCGCAGTAGCGCCAGTACTTGCAGTCCTTGCAGTCGCCGGTCTTTGCCCAGCTGTGGTCGCGCATCACCTGGTAGCGGTTCTGCCACACGTCCCACAGGTCGTCCTTGTAGATGTTTCCCTGGATGAAGTCGCCGCGTAGGCTCGGGCATGCCGATATGCTGCCGTCGCAGAGCACCGAGGCGATATTCACGCCCGCCCTGCAGAAGAACGGGTAGTCGCGCGCGTCCTTCTCGTAGCTGCCGAGGAAGCCTTCGCAGTCGGCGCTGATGTCAATGACCTTGAGTTTCTTGACTTCGCGGATGAAGTCGTAAATTTGCCGGAATTCCTTGCTCGTGAGCTGGAACAGAGGGTTGTCCTTGGCGCGGCCCTTCGGGAATACCGTCGCAACGCGCCAGCGCCTGACGCCGAGCTTGAGGAGCAATTCCAGAATGCGGGGGAGTTCGAGCAGGTTCTTCTTGTTTATGCAGGTCATCACGTCGAAGGTGAGCCCCTTGGCGTGGGAAGCCATGTTGATGGCGCGTGTGGCCTTGTCGAAGCTGTGCTTGTCGCCGCGGAACAGGTTGTGCGTCTCTTCGAGCCCGTCGAGGCTGATGGTGAGCGAACGCAGCCCAGCATTCAGGTACTTGGTGAAGCGTTCGGGCGTCATGGCGAGCCCGTTCGTGACCATGCCCCAGGGGTAGCCGCGCTTCTGGATTTCCTTGCCACATTCCTCGAGGTCGGGGCGCATCAGCGGCTCGCCGCCGGTAATCACCACAATAAATTTTTTCGGGTCGATGTGCGGTTTCAGAGAGTCCAGCACCTGCAAGAAGTCTTCCCGCGGCATGTCGGGGATGGCGTCCTTGACGCAGTCGCTACCGCAGTGCTGGCAGTGCAGATTGCAGCGCAGCGTGCACTCCCAGAAGAAATACTCGAGTGGATGCGCCTTGGTTTCTCCGTGGCGGTAAAGACGGTAGGCCTCGAGGGCTAGTTTTTTCTTGAGTGACAGCTTCATTGTTTTCCCCGTTATTTCTTTTCTGGACAGTCTACGGTGGCGACGCAAATATCGTATGAATGGACGTTCCCGTTTTCGTCATTATAGTTCATATCATAGCAAATTTTCGACCCGATGAGCTGGCAGTTGGATGCTCCGCATCTTTCATCCGGGTAGGGTGTGTTTTCAGAAAAAAAGAGATCCTGGTCCATAAAGTCACGAACTTCGGGGTCTTCGTAGTAAAGTCTCGGATGTCTCAGGAATTTGTAGCTGTTGTCGCATTCGATGATGTCTACGACTTTTCCCGATGGAGTTTTGACGGTAGAATTGTAGCACTTGTATGAATCGCAACCATAAGTTGCAACACCGTCGTCGCTGTTTTCGCAAGCCCCCCAAAAAAGGGAGAGCATGGAAAGGAAAATATATTTGAGGTACTTGTAGGGCATAGAATTCAGGGGCTAGGGAGCGGGGTCTGGTGGGGTGAGGCAGTCGTCAATTTCCCTCTTGAGGAAATTTTCGATTTTTTCGATTTGCTTTTGATAGTGCGGGTTTACGGTGGTGTCTCCGTCACAGATTTGCTTTTTGGCAAGAACGTTGACTGAATGAGAGTCTTTGTTCTTCTTCAAGATGATTTCGCCGCCCAATTCTTCGATATACGAAAGACAACTGGAGTCCGACGGGGATAGCGTTTCGCCTTTTTCGGCCTTGACGCTGTCCAGGAGGGTTGCCTTGTCCGTTTCGAACAATTCCCTGAGCTCGCCTGTTGTCGCAAAATCCGTTTTTTGGCAAAGCGGGGAAGGGGGTGTTGCGCTGCTGGACTCCGGTTCCGCGCTAGAACTGGACTGGAACTTTTCTGGATACTTGGCCTTGTATTCTTCTTCCGTGTAGAGGGTTCGAATTTCGTCGCTGTAGAACGAACTTGCGGAATACGTTTCGTTATTTGTGCATTTATATACGGCGTATCCCAAATCCCTATGAGTACAGTCCGGCACACCGTACTCGGGTGCCCCATAATCAAATCCTACTATCAAATCATCTTCGAGGGAATCAAGTTCTGCCAATGTGCGGGTCTGGTTTTCTTCCAGCATTTTTTTTCGGGTTTCCGTCCAAGAGCGTCTATCTTCGGCATCGAGGCAATCGTTGGAGCCGGGAACGTTGGACCGTGTACAGGTGATGCCCGGATCGCTGGCCATCTGGTACTGGTCGCTTCCGAGGCTGGAACTGGACTGCTCCGCTACGGTGGAACTGGAACTTTCGGCAACGATTTTACTGGAACTCGATTCGGCGATACCGCTGGAGTTTGGTGTTTCGGAACTTGACGAGATGGCCGCGACGTCGGAACTGGATTCCGGTACGGGGGCAACTCCGTACAGGGGTAGTGCATCGTCTTCGGAGGTGCAGCTTACCCAAAAAAATGCGGTCAACGCAAGAACGATTTTTTTCCAGTGCCTGTAAAACATATTTTCTCCTGTATCGCAAGATAATTTGGTTTGAGCCTTTCTTTTAATATATATAATAAGTTGCGATGATTATAAGCGTTTTTTCCGTATTAAAGGCACGAGGTGTTGATTTTGTTAGCCACTCCGTTTCATATGATACGTGCTATTGTTCCGGCCTAGAGGGACATTCCGTGGTAGGAACACATCCGCCGCTGTTTCGCGGGTTCCCGAACTCGTCCAAGACAACCTTGTCGATGCAGACCGAAGACGGAGTGCAGTTTGCGGCGTAGGATTCCGTTGGCTGCGGCGCCGTACTCTCGACCCCTTCGGGCAAGGGGAGTCGGCTTTCCGATACGCCCACGATGGGCTCGCGCAGGTACTTTTTCCCGTCGTCGCATTCGATGATGTCGAATGAAGTTCCCGCTGCGTTCTTGGCGGTATCGTTGTAGCACAGGACCGCTTCGGTTGATTTTTTGATGTCGAGGCAGTTGTCGATTTGTTCATCGATTTTCTTTTTTATTCTTTCGCGGTCTTTATCGCATTGTTCAGATTTCTGGACGGCTTCTTCTGGGGCTATTTTACTTTGTTCTGCATATATTTGGAGCGACTGAGAATAATAAGTGGATCCGTCGCTGCATTTGACGTCAAGAGTAATCTCGGAGGGAGGGCCATAGAGCATTACCGGCTTCTGTATGGTGTCCAGTATGCTTTTTAGGCATTCCTTTGATTCTTCGGAAATGGTATCGGCGGGACCAGAATCAGGAGATAGAAATTCCTGGATTCTGGAATGTGCAGATTGTTCCGCCAACTGTTCCGCACTCATACCAAATGACGGATTGCACCCGTTTCGGTTCGGCTCGCAGGAATCCGGAACGACTTCCGCTTGGTCCCTTATGTTGATGATCTTCGATATATTCAAGTTGCCTGACGATGAAGATTTTTCCTTGAAAACGACTTCCGTAGGTAATGTTTCTTCTGCCGAAGAAGATGTTTTTTCCGCCGCAGAGGAACTCTGCGCCGAGTCGGTTTCTGTCGCTGAAGAGCTTTCTTCCGCTGTAGATGAACTCTCTATGCTGCTGGAACTGATTGACGAACCTTCCGCATCGTTCCTCGGGGAACTGATGTCGCTATCGTTGCTGCAATTGGCCCAGAACAGTGCCGTCGAAACAAGGAAGAGATTTCTTAAATGTTTGTGGATATTCATAAAAACACCTTTTCTTGTAATGTGCCGTTTTCCCTTGTTTTACATCATGTTACTTTAACGGTCTTTGCCATTCTTCTCCATTATCACACGTTATCTTTTCAACGTCTTCTCCAGAATCGTCCTTGGCGTTTTTCCCGTAGCATGTGGAAATTCCCAGATTTACTTCTTTGTAGGGCCTCTTTTCGATATCGCATTCCTCTTTGGAATTGTCGGCTATATTGCTAGTGCAATGATATTCAAAAGGTTCTGTTTCTGTTTGAAGGCAACTGTCGATTTGCTGCTTTATTTTTTGTAGCCTATCTTTGACGTCCCTATCGTATTGTTCGGATACCTGGAATGCTTCTTCCTCGGTAATCTTTTGTTGCTTTGCGTAATTTTTGACAAGCTGCGAGAAATAAGTGGATCCGTCGCTGCATTTGACATTTAGTACAGCATACGGGGATGTTCCATACAAAAGTGCAAAATGTGATATTGTGTCTAATACGCTTTTTAGGCATACCTTGGTTTCTTGAGCGGCAGAATCGGCAAAAGCAGAACTGTCCGAGAGAATCTCTTCAATTCTTGATTGCCCAATACCGTTCGCGAAATCTTTTATGAAATATTCATCCCCTGGGGTTATTCCGTATTGATTCGGTTCGCAGGAATCCGGTAAAAATTCAGAATAATTGATTGACGTGTACTTACGTAGTTCTTCCGAAGAAGAACTTTGCTTGGTGCTTGTCTTTGAAGAGGAACTTTCCGTATAGTTTTCCTCTGATGAGGCTTGTTCTGAACTGTTTCCCACAGAGGAAGAACTCTCTATGCTGTCCTGGCTGCTCGATTGCCCTTCTGCAGTTGTTGCTGGGGAACTGACATCGCTGTCGCTGCTGCAATTGGCCCAGAACAGGGCCGTCGAAACAAGGAAGAGATTCCTTAAATGCTTGTGAATATTCATAATAACACCCCTTTTCTTGCAATATACTTTTTTTTTCCGCATTTTACGCGCAATTGCAAATACCGTATTTTTTCGTGATTGAAGGCATGTTCTTTTGAATAAAGAAACGAAGTCCGAACCCGAACTTCGTTTCTCATTGCTCATTGCTCACCGCTCATAGCTCATAGCTCACCGCTATTACGCTCCCGCATCTTCGAGACGTTGAACGTGGCAGTAGGCCAGTTCCTTTGTTTTCTCGTCGCGCAGGTGCAGGCTCGAGCCTTCGCAGTAACGCCAGTACTTGCACTTCTTGCAGTCGCCAATCTTGGCCCAGCGGCGGTCGCGCATCACCTGGTAACGTTTCTGCCATACTTCCCAGAGGTCGTCCTTGTAGATGTTGCCTTGGATGTAGTCACCGCGCAGGCTCGGGCAAGCCGAGATGCTGCCGTCGCAAAGCACGGAAGAAACGTTCACGCCGGCACGGCAGAAGAACGGGTAGTTGCGCGCGTCCTTCTCGTAGCTGCCGAGGAAGCCTTCGCAACCGTAGTTCACGCTGATGACGTTCAGCTTCTTGACTTCGCGGATGAAGTCGAACACCTGACGGAATTCCTGGTTTGTCATCTGGAACAGCGGATTGTCCTTGGCACGGCCCTTCGGGAACACGGTCGCGATACGCCAGCGCTTCACGCCGATTTTCAGGAGCATGTCGAGAATCTTCGGGAGTTCCTTGAGGTTCTGGCGGTTCACGCAGGTCATCACGTCGTAGGTAAGCCCCGGCGTGTGCGCCGCCATATCGATGGCACGTAGCGCTCGCTCAAAGCTATGCGGGTCGCCGCGGAAATGGTTGTGGCTATCTTGCAAGCCGTCGAGGCTGATAGTGATTGAGCGGAGCCCCGCGTTCAAAAGCTTCACGAAACGTTCGGGCGTCATGGCGAGTCCGTTGGTCACCATGCCCCAGGGGTAGCCGCGCTTCTTGATTTCTTGGCCGCATTCCTCGAGGTCGGGGCGCATAAGCGGTTCGCCGCCGGTAATCACCACGATAAAGTGCTTGGGATCGATGTGCGGCGCGAGCTTGTCGAGCACGTTCATGAAATCTTCACGTGGCATGTCAGGGATAGCGTCCTTGACGCAGTCGCTACCGCAATGCAGGCAGTGCAGGTTGCAGCGTAGCGTGCATTCCCAGAAAAAGTAGGTGAGGGGGTGAGCCTTGATTTCGTTGTGACGGTAAAGGCGGTAAGCTTCGAGAGCGAGTCGTTTTTTAAGAGAGAGTTTCATAGGCTTTTAGGATCTAGGGGCTAGAGGTTAAAGTGAAAAAAAAGCAAATTCAATCTTTAATATAATATCTAAATTCAATTTTTGTCCTCGTTGATGCGGTATCTTGTATTAAACTCGATTTGGTCATAAATTTTTCCGTCGCTACAGGTGTATTTCTTTTGTGTAGAAGATAATAAACTGTAATCTACGCAACCATTTTCATTGCATTCAGAAGGGGGATTGTGTTCTGAATCGACCTGTGCCGTTGCTTCGGTACAGGTTTTTGAATCGCATTTATATTGTTTGCATGATATGGCGTAAATCTTGTTTGTGTATTCTGAGCTTTTGCTGCTAAACAGGGAGTCGAAATCGCAGGTGGCTGCGGTGTCGGTCAGGTTGCATGGTGTTTGTGGCGCGTAAACCGCGGAAAAACTGCTGTAGGAGAGTGCCTCGCTGCTGGAACTGTAAGCTTCAATGCGGCTGGAACTGCTTAATTCCTCTATGCTGCTCGAACTGGATTCGACAAAGCTTGAACTGGATTCTGCAAGACTTGAACTGGATTCATGCGGGACTTCGACTCCGTATTCGCATGATGCACAGTCCCCCGATGGCTCTGTCGAATTTGAATCGCCCCCACAGCTGGCCCAGAAAATTCCGGTCAGTGCGAGTGCAATCTTTTTCCAATGTTTGTAGAACATAGATATGGTTATTGTCTAGTGGGTGTCTTCTTTTTCGTAATATCTTGACTCGATTTCGTCTTGGGGGATAGGGTTGCCTTGAGCATCGTAGCAGCTCATAACCGTTTCGTTTTCTTGTTTGTAGCAAGAAGCTCCATCTTCACATTTGTAATAATCGGTACATGGATCACGAGGGGTGAATGTGCATTTTTCATCTATGTCTGGAGAATTAAAATCTTCCGGGTTCTCGCAAAAATAGGCGTTGACTCCATATTCAGGGCAACCACCTCCCTCAAAGGAACAAGCGGTTTTCTCATCGCTGGATGACGAATCGTCACCACAACCGAACCAGAACAGGGAGGCTATTGCAAGAACAATTTTTTTCCAATGTTTGTAAATCATAATCGTCAACTGTGTGAAAATTTCAAAGTTTAATGCTCATGGCTCGTAGCTTACGGCTCGTTGCTTGCCGCCGATTCCCGGCATTGCTTGAGCTGTTCTTCAAGTTCCTTGAACCTGTCCTCGATGATCTTATTGATTTCCTCGTCCAGGGCGGGCTTGTTCGCTTCCCATTCTTCCATCATTTTCTGGTATTTCTTGTATCCTTCCGTAAGCTGTTTGGTGCCGTCGCTGCAAACCTCTTCTACGGTAACTGCTACAGGGGCACCGTACAGGGCGACAAAGTTCTCAAGCGAGTCTTTCATTTTCTTGAGGCATCGGGGGAAGTTACTCCAGTTGATGCTGTCAAGAGGCGCCTCGGCCCGTTCTGCTTTTGGTCGCGGGTCGACAATGCTGTCGATGAGTTCTACTATTTCGATATCCGCCTGCTGTTTCGCATTCATTTTTAAAATGTCAGCCGAATAAGCCGGCGGGTAATAGCTGACAACGGAATCGCCGGGCTGGCAAGTCTTTTCCGTTACGGACACACCGTAAAGTGTATCTGACGGCATGCCATTCGGATCAATGCTTGAACTGGAAGATGCTGCGTCAGAACTGGAACCAACCACGTCGGAACTGGAACCAACCATGTCGGAACTGGACTGCGCGACCTCGTTAGAACTGGATTCTGCAGCGCTGCTGGATGCGGGTACTTCCGAGCTGGACGAAGGCACGGCTCCGTCGGAATTGGACGTGGGAGCACTATAATTAACAGATGTAGAGTCGTCGCAACTGGCCCAGAAGAGGGCGACCGTGGTGAGCAAAACTTTTTTCAAGTATTTGTTTAGCATAATGGTATCCGATTGGAATAAAGAGGTTGTTAAGTTTGAGGCTTTTCAGGACATTCGATGGATGGGTAGCATCCGCCGACGGGCTGTTCGTTTCCGTTGTCATCTATGGTAAATCCGTCGATGCAAATATCCGGTTCTCTAGTGCAGTTTTGGGCATAAAAGGAACCTAGCGTTGGAATAGGTGGAACGGGATTAACTCCTTCGGGCAATTCCTTTTGTTTTTCGGGTAGGTCCATGTATAGGTCTTGGAATCTCAGGTATTTTTGTCCGTCGTCGCATTCAACGATGTCGAATGCCTTGCCCGAATCGTTTACGGCAGTGTCGTTGTAACAATATACTGCAATCCCGCCATATGCCGGTACGGGAACTTCGAAACTGGAACTGGACTGCGCAACTTCGCTAGAACTGGACTCTGCAATGTTGCTGGAACTAGATTCCTTGATGTTGCTGGAACTGCTTAAGTCGAGTGGAGGAGGGCATTCTATCGCTCCGCAACCATATGTCGGCACAGGAACTTCGTAGCTTGAGCTAGATTCTACAAAGCTTGAACTTGTTTCTACAAAACTGGAACTGGACTGCTCGCCATTTGCTCCGCTGCTTGTCGAGGTGTCGTCGCAACTCGCCCAGAAAAGTGCGGTCATCGTAAGAGCGATTTTTTTCCAGTGTTTGTATAACATAGAACTTCTCAATTATGCGTGGTGGCTAATTTGGTTTTTCGGGACAGTCGATGATGGGGTGGCAGCCGGCAAGCGAATCTTGCTCGACTGGAATATCGGGGTTTCGTTCGATGCAGATATCCGATTCGCTTGTGCAGTTTTTTGCTCCGAGGGAACCTGGCCTGGGTGCAAAGACTTGGACTCCGTCCGGAAGGGGCGTGTCCTTGGTTGCATCATAGGGATTTCTTAGGTATTTTTTCTTGGTCGACTCGAGGATGCCATCGCCCGACTTTTGCCCACATTCGATAATCTCGAATTCAACCCCTTCCGCATTATTTTCGGTAGTGTTGAAACAGTTGTATGTAATTCCGTACAACGTGGAACTCATGCGGAGTTCGCTGCTGGAACTGGTGGAGGGAACTCCGTACGCCGGCACACTCATGCGGATTACACTGCTGGAACTTTCGGCAGAGGAACTGCTTTTGGGCCTGATGCTGGAACTGGTGGAGGGAACTCCGTACGCCGGCACACTCATGCGGATTACACTGCTGGAACTTTCGGCAGAGGAACTGCTTTTGGGCCTGATGCTGGAACTGGTGGAGGGAACTCCGTACAACGGCATAGAACTCATGCGGAGTTCACTGCTTGAAGTCCCGACGATGGAACTGTCGGTTCCGGGATTGCTGCTGGAACTGTATTCAGGTGATGGGGCACCTTCGGTTCCCGCTACGGATATTGAATCTCCGCAACTGCTCCAAAAAAATGCAGTCAGCGCGACAGCAAATTTTTCAAAGTGCTTGTAAAACATGTACTTCCTCCTGTATCCCAAACCACCTGTAGATATTTTACAGGGGTTCTTAGTTGTCCTGTTTATTCACAGGTGCATCGTAGTACATCTGGAATTCGGCTTCGTTGTAAATTTGGCCGTTGTCGCACTTGTATTGCTTTTCGGATATCTTGACCACTCCGTACTTGGGGCAAACGTCACCATTGCAAGGCTCTGACTGGATAGATTCGTTAGTTTCTTCCTCGCAGGTTACGCCATCATCGCATTTGAATACCGTGTTTCCGTTGTCGCCTTGGGTTGCCTCGCAGGCCGCTCTATTCGAAACTCCGTATTTGGCGATGATTTCGCCGAGGGAATCAGATTCTATGGGGGCTATTACGCCGTATTTGGCCGCAATCACGCCGTACAGGGCGACCATTGAGTCGGCGGTAAACGGGCCGCAGATGTCCGAGGGGCATCCGTACAGGTCGACGGGCTCGTCCAGGGGATTGCTGCTGCTGCGCGGATTCTCTGCACTTGCGCTGCTTTCGGTGTTGCCAGCTTCGCTGCCAGGATTCGAAGCGTTGCTGGATGCGCTTTCTGCACTGGACGTGGCACTTGTGGCTTCTGCTTCGCCGGATGATGCTGCCTCGTTTCCGGTGTTTGTGTTGGAACCGGACGAGGTTCCTTCGGTTACGGTGCTGGAGGGAGTCTCGTTTTCAACCGAGACCGGGCTAGAAGAGGTGTCGTCGCAGCTAGCCCAGAAGAATCCGGTCAAGGCGAGAACAATTTTTTTCCAATGTTTGTAAAGCATTTTCTCCTCCTTTCTTTTTTAGTTTTCTTTGTCACATGTCCCGTTGAATACGCAGGGAGGACCATACAGAGCGATGGGCACTTGGATGGAATCCTTGATGACAATATCCTCGATTACGGGCAGCGTGTCGTAGAGCATCTGGAACTCAGCTTCGTTGTAAGTCTGTCCGTTATCGCATGTGTACGTTTTCTTGGAAATCTTGACCACTCCATATTTGGGGCAAACGTCTCCGTTGCA
The DNA here is from genome assembly GCA_017412605.1 of Fibrobacter sp. Lineage (GTDB taxonomy): Bacteria > Fibrobacterota > Fibrobacteria > Fibrobacterales > Fibrobacteraceae > Fibrobacter. The sequence continues at coordinate 77,352 of JAFPWY010000012.1, forward strand.
CGCAGGTGCTTGCATCTCGGTCTTTGTTTCTTCTACGCAGGTCACCCCGTCTTCGCATGTGTAGACGACTTTATCGTCCTTGGCGTTGGCAACGGTGCAGGTCGTCTTGCTCGGTACTCCGTACTTCGCGATAATCTGGGTGAGCGAACTGGAACTTTCGGGGCGTATTACACCGTATTTTGCTGCAATCTGGGAGAAGGAACTGGAACTCTCGGGGCGTATGACGCCGTACTTGGCGGCAATGATGGAAATGGTGTCGGAGATGGAGGCTGTGTCGGTGATGATCGGACCGCAGATGTCCGAGGGGCATCCGTACAGGTCGACGGGCTCGTCCAGGGCGCTGCTGCTGGAACGGTGGTGCTTTTTGGAACTGGAACTGCTCTTGGTCGTGCTGGTGGTGTCGGTGCCAGGATTTGGGGTGTCTTCGGCACTGGAGGCTTCGGCGCTGGAAACCTCGCTTGCTTCTTCAGCGCTGGATGCTGCGCTCTTGGCCTTGGAGCTGGAGGATTTTCCTGATTCCTCCGCGCTGGATGCGGCACTTGTAGCTTCGGCACTGGATGTAGCACTCTTGGCCTTGGAACTGGATGTCGCTCCTTCGGTCTCGGAGATAGTACTGGACGGGGTATCCTCGTTAACCGTAACGGGGCCGGATGCCGTTTCGTCGCAGCTTGCCCAGAAGAATCCTGTCAGGGCGAGTACAATCTTTTTCCAGTGCTTGTATAGCATTTCTTGTTCCTTTTGTTTAGTTCTCGTTGGGTTGGATTACTCCATAGAGAGCGATTGTTGAATCTTGAGGATTGTCTCTGATGTGCAACTTGAATATTGCTTTATAGCGAGACAGGAATTCGGCTTCGCTGTAGACTTTGCCATCATCGCAGGAAAAGTTTAGTTCGGGGTAGGCGGTAACGCCATAATCGGGACACATTTCTACGAGACCATCTTCCGTTTCCATTGTGCTGCAGGGGAGACTTCCCCAACGAAGCGTCTCTGTTGCGACGCAGGTCAGGCCGTCCTCGCATTTGTATGTCGTGGTGCTGTCGGACTCAGGAGTCGGACTGGCGGTTGAATCTTCAGTGCAGGTGATTTTTTCGATTGTTACCCCATATAAGGGTTGAACGCTTATTTCAAAATCACTGCTGGAACTCGATTCAGACTTGTTTGCGCTGGAAATGCCGGATTCTGGGCTGGAACTGCTTATTCCGGTGCTAGAACTTTCGGTTTCGGTGCTAGAACTAGAATTGGCAAGATTTTCGCTTGAACTGCTGGCTGCGGTTTCGGAACTGCCTGCAGTGAAGGTTTCTGAGCTGGAACTTCCCGGTTCTTGAGAGACGGTTATAGCCGAGGCGGATGTGGATTCTTCGCAGCTAGCCCAAAAAAGGGCTGTTAGTGCCAGCGCCGCCTTTTTCCAGTGCTTGTAAATCATTTTGAGAAACCTACGCTTTCTCTCTCTCTTTTGTGAAAAATACATTTCTATTTGCAAAAAAGGATAGATAATTTGTTTTTTATGACCGAAATCATGCTTTTTTGCATGTTTTGCCCGCTTTGCTTATGACAAAATGCAATGGAAAAAAACGTAAACGGGGCGTTTTCTTGGAAATCGATTGATATATTATAATCAACATTTAAAAATCCTAATAAGGGGTTGGTTATGAGAAAAAGATACATGTTGCCGCTGGCTTCGGCATTTCTTGCTATGTGGGCCTGCGGTGGGGAAGATGACGGTTCTACAGTCGCTCAACCGCAAGATACTATCGAACAGAAGGTCATTGAGAGCATTCAGGCCGCTTTGGGCCCTGATGTCGACTTGGATTCGCTTAAGGCGGCAAATCCTGGATACGTGGACTCTGTTCGTGCTGCAGTGAGCCTGGCTCTCAATTTTGAAACAACTGCTACATCTTCCGACGCTCAAGCCGGTATGGAGCAAACTTCGTCGTCGCTCAGCTCGGCCGAGACTGCTTTGTCCAGTGCTGATGGTGCAACGCCGGCTGAGCCGGCTTCTTCGGGGGATAATCCGGCATCTTCAGGGGGCAATCCAGCATCTTCTGGTGAAGTTTCCAGTCCGGCATCCTCGGGTGATGCTCCTGTTGCCGGTAGTTCCTCGTCTAGCGAGCGCGGTCATCACCATCATAGTTCTTCCTCTTCGGGCCCGGCTACGAATCCGGCATCATCCTCAGTGGACGTTCCTCCTACCTCGACTCCTTCTACGCAGGCCAGTTCGGACTTCGTGGAAGACCACCGCAGCGAATGCCAGATCGGCGACATCCCGACGAGCGTGAACAACGCCAAGCTCCCGGATCCGTTCAAGGGTCTTGACGGCAAGCGTATTTCCACAAAGGCGGAATGGAAGTGCCGCCGCGAAGAAATCGCCGCGATGTACGAAAAGATTATGTTTGGTACCAAGCCGCGTAACCCCGAAAAGGTCGAAGGCTCCTTCTCTGGTAACAAACTCAAGGTATCCGTGACCGACAAGGGCAAAACCATCTCCTTCTCTGTTAGCATTTCTGGAGGCGGAACCAAGGATAACCCGAAACCTGGTATCATCGGCTTTGCGAGCTTTGGCGGTTGCGGAAGCCTGGGTGCCTCTACAAACGGCCTTGGCGTCGCCATGATTTCGTTCAATCCTGATGACGTGGCTCCCGAAAACGGCGGCGGCTCCTTCTTCCAGCTCTATAGCGGCTCCGATGCAGGTACTGCTATTGCTTGGGCGTGGGGTATTAGCCGTGTAATCGATGCCCTTGAAAAGACACCTGAGGCGGGCATTGATGTGCACCATCTGGGCGTCACCGGGTGTTCCCGCCATGGCAAGGGTTCTCTGATTGCTGGAGCGTTCGACGAACGCATTGCTCTCGTGATTCCGCAGGAATCTGGTTCCGGTGGAGCGTCTCTCTGGCGTTCTATCGCCCAGGTGAACAAGCAGAAGGGTACGCAGTTCGTGCAGGGCCTTGCTAGTGCAGGTACTGAAGGCCGTTGGATGAAAAGCAGCTTCAAGAATTACGATGGCAAGGAAACCACCCTCCCGTTCGACCAGCACATGCTGACGGCCATGGTGGCACCGCGTGCGCTCCTCGTGCTTGACAACCAGTCCTTCGACTGGCTTGGCGAGATTCCGTCGAACTACTGCGGCAATGCAACACTTGAAGTGTTCAAGGCCCTCGGTATCGAAGACAATTACACCTATGCACAGAAGGGTGGCCATGACCACTGCAGCTTGCCGCAAGACCATTACGATGAGGTGAAGGCTTATGTCAATGCCTTCTTGAACGAGAGCGGAACGACCAAGGGCAAGGTCGAATCCTTCAGCAGTGTCGCTAAGTGGAACAAGTCCGAATGGATTGACTGGGATACCCCGACTTTGAAATAATAATTCTTGTCTCCCCATACAAAGGCATAGGCTCATTGTAGCTTATGCCTTTTCTATTTGACCCCTTTTTTCTATCTTTACGCCGTAAAGTAAAATAGAGGTCAAAATGCTAATTCTTCGTGGTACGCCGGCTCTGTCGGATTTCCGTCTCCAGAAACTTTCTTCCGATTTCAAGAGCGCAGGCCTTTCTGTCGCTTCCGTTTACGCTGAATTCCTGCACGTGGTGGACCTGTCCGCCGAGCTTTCCGATGCAGAAACCGAAACTTTGAAGAAGGTGCTGCACTACGGCCCGGCACGCGAACCCAAGGCTCTCGAAGGCGAACTCTTCGTGGTGTGCCCGCGTCCGGGTACCATCAGCCCGTGGAGTTCCAAGGCGACCGATATCGCCCACATCTGCGGTCTCCCGGCTATCAAGCGCATCGAACGCGCGATTGCCTACTATGTGAAGTTTGAAGGTGCCGTGCCCGCCGGTGCTCGCGAAAAGATCTCTGCCAAGATTCACGACCGCATGACGCAGGCCGTTTTCGCTGACACCGCTTCGCTCGAAGTCCTCTTCAGCAAGGAAGAACCGCGTCCGCTGAACGTGATTCCGGTGCTCGACCAGGGCCGTGACGCCCTCGTGAAGGCCGACAAGGAAATGGGCCTTGCGCTTTCTCCGGACGAAATCGACTACCTCGTGAAGAACTTCACCGAGCTCAAGCGCAATCCGACCGACGTGGAACTCTACATGTTTGCGCAGGCCAACTCGGAACACTGCCGCCACAAGGTGTTCGGTGCCGAATGGACGATTGATGGCGTGAAGCAGGACAAGTCCCTGTTCCAGATGATCAAGAACACCTACCAGCTCCACAATTCCAACATCTTTAGCGCCTACAAGGACAACGCCGCCGTGATGAAGGGCGCTGTCGCTGGCCGCTACTACGCCGACCCGCGCAACAACAAGTACGACTTCCACAACGAAGAAGTCGACATCCTCATGAAGGTCGAGACTCACAACCACCCGACGGCCATTTCTCCGTTCCCGGGTGCCGCTACCGGTAGTGGTGGCGAAATTCGTGACGAAGGTGCCACGGGTAAGGGTTCCAAGCCGAAGGCCGGCCTCACGGGCTTCAGCGTCTCGAACCTCAAGCTTCCGGGTGCAGTCCAGCCGTGGGAAAAGGACTTTGGTAGCCCGTCCCGCATTGCTTCTGCTCTCGACATTATGATTGAAGGCCCGCTCGGCGGTGCCGCGTTCAATAACGAATACGGCCGTCCGAACATCCTCGGTTACTTCCGTACTTTCGAACAGGAAGTCGATGCCCAGAACGGCAAGGAAGTCCGCGGTTACCACAAGCCGATTATGCTGGCTGGCGGCCTTGGCAATATTAAGCACCAGCACATCGAGAAGGGCCACATTGACCCGGGTGACCACCTGATTGTGCTCGGCGGTCCGGCGATGCTCATCGGCCTCGGTGGCGGTGCTGCCAGCTCCGTGCAGAACGGTGCCGGTAACGAATCTCTCGACTTTGCCTCTGTGCAACGCGAAAACCCCGAAATGGAACGCCGTTGCCAGGAAGTCATCGACCGCTGCTGGGCGATGGACGAAGAAAACCCGATTACCTTTATTCACGACGTGGGTGCAGGTGGACTTTCCAACGCCTTCCCGGAACTCGTGAACGATGGCGGTCTCGGTGGTAAGTTTGAACTCCGCAACGTTCCGAACGACGAACCTGGCATGAGCCCGTTCGAAATCTGGAGTAACGAATCCCAGGAACGTTACGTTATCGCTATTGCGGGCGACAAGCTCGACGTGTTCGATGCGATTTGTAAGCGTGAACGCTGCCCGTACGCTGTGGTGGGCGAGGCTATCCCTGAAAAGCACCTCACACTCACCGACAAGCACTTCGGCACGACTCCGATTGACATGCCGCTCGGCGTGCTCCTCGGCAAGCCGCCCCGCATGATCCGTAACGAAAAGAGCCAGAAGCGTCCGCTGAACTCTACCGTGGTTCCGGCCGAAGCCTCCATCAAGGATGTGGCTCACCGCGTGCTTGCAAACCCGACCGTCGCCGACAAGACATTCCTCATTTCTATCGGTGACCGTTCCGTGACGGGTATGATTTGCCGCGACCAGATGGTTGGCCCGTGGCAGGTTCCGGTTGCTGACTGCGCCGTGACAAGCGCAACGCTTGATACTTACGAAGGTGAAGTCATGAGCATGGGCGAACGCGCTCCGATTGCCTTGATTTCTCCGGCCGCTGCCGCTCGTATGACGGTGGCTGAATCTCTCACGAACATGGCTGCCGCTTGCGTGCCTGATATGGGCCGCGTGAACTTGTCTGCTAACTGGATGGCCACGCCGAACTACGAAGGCGACGGCGCCGACCTTTATGAAGCCGTGAAGTCCATCGGTATGGAACTCTGCCCGGATCTCGGCATCACGATTCCGGTGGGCAAGGACTCCATGAGCATGAGCACCGTGTGGCAGGACGACAAGGGTAGCCACCGTGTGACGGCCCCGATTTCGCTCGTCATCAGTGCCTTTGCTCCTTGTGCCGACGTGCGCAAGACGCTTACCCCGCAGCTCTTGCAGGATAAGGATTCTGCTCTCGTGCTCGTTGACTTGGCCCGCGGTAAGAACCGCATGGGCGCTTCCATTGCAGCCCAGGTCTACAACAACCTCGGCGACAAGGCTCCGGATGTGGACAGCGCAAAGGAACTCCGCGCCTTCTTCGAGACGGTTCAGAAGCTCAACGCCGACGGCAAGATTATGGCCTACCACGACAAGAGTGATGGCGGCCTCTACACGACGGTTGCCGAAATGGCGTTTGCCGGTCACGTGGGCGTGACGCTCAACGCTGCCGCACTCAAGGGGAACCTCATCGACGCTCTCTTCAACGAAGAACTCGGTGCCGTGCTGCAGGTCAAGAACGCCGACCTCGCCGCAGTCAAGGCTGCGTTCGAAGCTGTCGGCCTCGGCGATACCGTTTCTGAAATCGGTACGCTCAATGATTCTTACAACCTGGTCATCGGCGACTACGCCGAAGGCCTCTCGGATCTCCGCGCCATCTGGAGCGACACGACCCGCCGCATCGCGGCCCTCCGCGATAACCCGGATTGTGCCGAAAGCGAATACACGCTCAAGTTGGAACAGGACAATCCGGGTATCACGCCGAAGGTCACCTTCGACGTGGCGGCTGGTGCAAAGGTCGTGAAGGACTACGCAAGCCGCCCGAAGATGGCCATCCTCCGCGAACAGGGCGTCAACGGCGAACTCGAAATGGCTGCCGCCTTCCAGAAGGCCGGCTTTGAATCTATCGACGTCCACATGACCGACATTCTCGAAGGCCGCGTAAGCCTCAAGGACTTCAATGGTCTCGTCGCTTGCGGTGGCTTCAGCTACGGTGACGTTCTCGGTGCCGGTGAAGGCTGGGCCAAGAGCATCCTCTTCAACCCGAAGGCCCGCGCCGAATTCGAGGCCTACTTCAACCGCAAGGACACCTTCACACTCGGTGTCTGCAACGGCTGCCAGATGGTCTCTAACCTCAAGGACTTGATTCCGGGCGCCAAGCACTGGCCGCGCTTTGTGCAGAACCTCTCCGAACGCTTCGAAGCCCGCTTCTGCACGCTCAAGGTCGAAGACACTCCGGCCGTACTCCTCAAGGGCATGGCAGGCTCCGTGCTCCCGATTGCGGTCGCACACGGCGAAGGCCGCGCGGAATTCGCTAGCCGCGAAGCCGCCGAAGCCTGCCTCAAGACTGGTCTTGTGGCGCTGCGCTACGTGGACGGCAAGCACGAATACACCGAACGCTACCCGCTGAACCCCAACGGCTCTCCGTTCGGTATCAACGGCCTCTGCTCCGAAGACGGCCGCGCCCTCGTGATGATGCCGCACCCCGAACGCGTGTTCCGTACCTGCCAGTACTCTTGGCACCCGGCGGACTGGGGCGAAGATGGTCCGTGGATGCAGCTGTTCCGCAACGGCCGCATCTTCGTAGGTTAGTATTTCGATGAATAATTAAGCGCTATTCCAGTTCGAGTTCGTTCTGGATGGCGCCTTCCATACAGAGTAGACGTCGCTTGATGTCGGTGCCGAGGGCGTACCCGCTGAGTCCGCCGTTGCTGCTAATGACCCGGTGGCAGGGGATGATGATTTGCAGCGGGTTTGCGTGCAAGGCGTTACCGACGGCCCGTTCTGCGCCCGGGTGGCCGACGGCTTCTGCGATTTGCCGGAATGTGCGCGTTTCGCCATAGGGTATCTCGCGCACCTTTTCCCAGACTTCGACTTGGAATTCCGTGCCGATGATGGATATGGGAATCGTGAAGGTGCGCAGCTTGCCCGTCAGGTAAGCACTGAGCTCGGCCGCCGCCTTCTTGTATGCAGCGGCAGTCTTTCTGCTCAGGCTGGTGTCCGGCATTGCCTTTGCTCCGGCGCATGCCTTGACTTCGCTCGGGATGGCTTGCAGGTTGCCTGCTTTGTCGCTTTCGTAGCTTAGGCCGCAGAGGTTTGCTCCTTCAAAACGGAAGACCCACTGGCCCCACATGTTCCTGTGGTGCACTTCCTTGAATCTTTCGTCCATGATAGCCATGCGATAAATATAAATTCAGTTGTACCGGAATGGCTCGGGTATGGCCCTGCCGCTTGCGTGTTGTCTACAATATTTTGCGAATTCCGGGAATTTTTCGGAACAGTCGCACGGTGAAAAGCGACAATCCGAAGAAAACCACGGCCATGAGCGGTCCCGTGACGATCGGATGGGGGATGAGTATCGATAGATGGAGTCCGTAAAAGATCTTGATGAACATGGGATGGATGAGGTAGACCCCGAGCATGCATTTGGATATGTCGATTAGTCGGGAGTCAACCGTGGCGGTGGCGCTGTACTTTGTCCGGAAGTAGCAGAATATGGCCGCCGCGATGAGGAATGTCATGGGGCGGAAGTTTCCGAAGAAGTATTCATTGGGGGCGGATCTTGCTAGGCTGAAATAGGTGGAGTAAAAGAACGAGATAAACCAAGAGATTGCTGCAAGCGAATAGAGGATCTTGCGGGCTTTTTGCCCTAGGCCGTAATGCGCGATGTAGAATCCCGAGAGATAGAATCCGGCGAATGTTGTGCTGCCCTGGATGCCGATGTTCTTGTAGATAGAAATATGCGCCAGCTTGTACAGCAGGTGGTTTGCCGTGGGGAGCACGAGGCCGAACGCAAAGAACAGTGCAATGACGTAGAGGACCATGTGCGGGCTCGCGTTCTTCGTAAAAACCCGTAGGGCGGGCGTAATCAGGTACAGCCCTGCCAAGGTGTAAAGGAACCAGAGGTGCGTTGCGGGCTGCGTGAATAGGGTGATGGGGGTGGAGACGTAATCCATCCAGTCCCCGCTTTGGCATACGACATTGATGAACCCGTAAAGAAGTCCCCATGTCACGATCAGGATGATGATTCTGGGGAGCTTTTGTGTGAGGATTTTTCTTGGCGGTTGCTCGTATTTCGGGGAAAGCATGAACGCACCGCTAATCATGATGAAAACGCCCACTCCGAATCGTGTCAGGCTGTTCAGAAATGTCAGGACGAAGAAGTCGGGCGTGCTGACGGGAGTGTCGTACCAGGCAGACGTTACGGTATGCTGGAAAACGACCGTAAAGGCTGCGATGATGCGCAGCCATTCGGCGTATATCTCGCGATGTCCTTGCGGGTTCTGTTGTGCCCCCGTCTGCATTTTACTTGATTGTCACCATGTTGACCTGGTTTCCGACCCGGACGATGTACGCGCCCGTGTGCGGAATGCCGATGGAAAGATTGTGGCCTGTTGTCTTTTCGCTTGCAATGAGGTGACCCTGCATGTCGGTGACAACGACCTTCATTCCAGCCTGGATACCGCTGATGTTCACGGTACGTCCAGAAGCTAGAATGTTGAACTGTTGGAACGGCCTTGTCCCTGCGATTGCGTCTTCGTCTGCTTTCTTCTGTTCATACGTCAGAGCCGGCAAACTGGAATTCTTTGCCTTGCCCCAGATGGAACCATCAATGCCGTCAATTTTGTATTCTTGCAATTCCTTGAGGACGGAGCCGTTTTCAAAATCTTTCTTGTCGGCGGGGTCGCCGCCATATCTGGAGGTCTCTCCTTCAGGATAGAATGTGTTCCTGATGGAAATCTGGATGCCGTTGTAGTGTGCCCCGATCAGGGCATCGGCATGTTCCGAACCGCTCACCTTGCCGAAGTTGTACGAATTGGTAATTGTGACAACCTCGCCGGCAATACCTGCAATTCCGCCTCCGGTGAACATGGCTTTCACGATTCCCGAGTTGAAGCAGTTGGTGATGGTCAGCGTGTAGTTGCTGAGCGTATCCTGTTCCGGGTCGACGATTCCCGAACCCAGAAGGCCGCCGACGTTGTTGTAGCCGACGATGGTTGAGGTGTTGTAAACGCCCGTCATGGAAAGGTTGGCTGTAGTCGCTTCGCCGACAATGCCGCCGACGAATGTATAGCCTTCAATGTACGAATCCACAAGTCCGAGGTCCTTAATGACGACTGGCTGTTTTTTGGAACCGCCGACGACGGAGCCGAAGAGACCGATGGCGTTGGCGGAATCCTTGAAGAACAGACCGGAAATCGTCTTCCGGTTGCCGTCAAATGTTCCGGCGAAGTCCTTTATCGGGGTCCACGGAGAAATTTCGGACTTTTGTGCATTCAAGCTGCCGTTTTCTTTGAGCAAATCCTCGTTGATGACAATGTCGTTTATCAGCTTTCCACATGCGGCGGAATCGCGAGTCATGCTGTCTGTTCCGTTCACGATGGCGGCGAAACCGTACAGTTCTTCGACTGTGCCAATCTTGTAGCAGCCGTTGTCCTTTTCAGGTTCCTTGGGGGTGATTTTTACGAGGCTGAAGTTGAATGTCTCGCTGCTGGAGGAACTGGAAACGGAGCTGGAAGAGACCGTCTTGCTGCTGGAACTGCTCTTGCCTTTGCTACTAGAGCTGCTCTTGCCCTTGCTGCTGGAACTGCTCTTAGCTTTGCTGCTGGAAGACTTTGCCGAGGAACTCGAAGTCGGCTTGAATGTTGCCTTGAACGAGGTGTCTGCCTTGACTTTGACCGTGCGGGAGGCCTTGGTATTGCCGTCATTCCATTCCTTGAAGTGGTAGCCGTCAAAAGCGGTTGCTTCTATAGTGACTTCTTTTCCGCAAGAATATTTACCGGCGCCCGAGACGGAGCCCATTGTGGTGTCGTTGACGGAGAGGGTGAGCTTGCAGAGAATTTCTTCCCACTTTGCATAGAAGGTAAGGTCACCGGTATCTTTCTTTGTTATGGCCGTAATAGTATCGTTCTTGAATTTTTCGTTGTCATACCAACCCAAGAATGAGAAACCTTGGCGGGTGGGAATGGGAAGATCCTTCTTGATGCCTTCAATGTATTTTGATTTTGTCGTGTCGCCCTTGGCAATGACGAGCGTGAGGTCGGAAATAGTTATGTTCTTGAGCTTTCCACTGAGGTCAGGATGCGAACCTTTCTTGACGTTTTGTCCCCATACGGAACCGTCAATGTTTTTGTCGCTGTAGTATTTGAGCGAAAGGAGAACCGTACCGTTTTCGAATTCTTTCTGGGACGCCTTGGTGGCTCCCTTAGGAGTCGTGTTGTCGTCTTCGGCATCAAAGGAGTCCAGGAAGAACGTGTTCAGGATGGTAATCTTGGCTTCACTCTTGGCGTGTGCAACGATGGCGCTAATAACGTGGTCTCCGTCAACATCTCCAAGGTTGTATGTACTGGTGACGGTGAGTTCTCCACCGACTGCGGCAACGAGACCGGCTGCCACTTTTTTGCCCGTAACAGAACCGATGTTATACGTGTTGTAAATGTGGATGGTCTCCTCATTGTTCTTGGAGGATCCCAAGATGCCGCCAGCCGTATCGCCGACGACTGTTCCCTCGTTGTAGGAATTAAAAATATCCACTTTGGCTTCGGACCGCACGACACCCACGATACCGCCCGAAATGTGTTCCGTTTCGAAATAGGAATCGACGATGCCTACGTTTTTGATGATTGTAGGATTGCCATCTTTGCCAATCGAACCGAACAAGCCAACGGTGTCCTTCTTGCCACCCTTGAAATAAAGCCCGGAAATGGTCTTTCCATTTCCGTCAAATTTTCCGCCGAAACTCATAATCGGGGTCCAGGGGGCGAGGTCTTCTTCATCGGCTTTCAAGGAGCCGTCTTCATCAAGGACGTCTTCGTTTACCGTGATGTCTTTGACGAGTATGCCGCAGGCGGACTTGTCTCGTTCCGTGTCATCAAGTTTTCCGTTGACCAGGGCTGCGAATCCATATAAATGATCGGCAGATTCAATCAGGTAGCATCCGTCATCATCGGTGTCCGGGAGAGTTGGGGTGATTTCGGGGGCGTCCGCAAATACAAGCGTAGCCATTGAAATGAGACAAGAAGCGATAAAGGTTAGGTTTTTCATAAAATCCCCAAAAACAATCAAGGTTGTAACATCCTGCAGATAAAATACAATTGATTTTGGCCAAGAGATAGTAAAAAAAATATAGCAACGTCCAATTCCTGCCCTAAAAGTGGCAATGTAAAAATGAAATAAACGAAATTTATCGGAGAGTGGATGCAAGGCGTCCGAAAAAAAATATTCCCTCGCAAACACGAGGGAATAATAAAGATTAAGAATTTGAATTTTTAGGGAGCAGATACGAGGCGTCCGAAGCCCGTAGCGTACACGTCGTACGTGAGGGCTTCGGCAACGAAGTAGATGCCCCTAAAAAACAAATTATTACTTTACCTTGAGGGCGCCGCGTTCCAGCTTAATCGTAAAGTTCGTAACGTCGCACACTTCGCTCGGACCCCAGTACTGGATCGGACCCGGATAGGTGTAGGATTCAGTGGTGGCCCAAACGTCGCGGTTCTTGGCGAAGAACTTGAACGGAGCACCGTCGAGTTCGACGAGAGCCTTCTGGATCACCGGCTTGTCGGCACCGTGACGACGTTCGATGTTCATCATCATGGTGATAGGAATGCCACCGGCAGTCCACTTTTCGATACCCTTCGTGAGGTCACGCACAGAGCTCATGTAGCCGTTCATCTTGTTGAAGGCGAGCACGGAGGCGGTGAAGCCGAGGCTGTAGCAGTAGTCGGCGTCGAAGTTCGACGGAGCGGCGCAGCGGCCTTCGTAACCGAAGAAGTGGTTGAGAGCGGAGAACTTGCCCTTGAAGGTCTTGCGGCTCTTGAGTTCCTTCTTCACCATCTCGATGATGAGCTTTTCGGTTTCGATGAGGGAAACCTGCACGTTGCCGTGGCTGTCGCGGTCGAGCATCAGCTGGCCCTGAGTGGTGGAGGGGAGGCTCTTGAGGACTTCGGCAGAAGCCTTGGAAATCCAGTTGCAGAGCTTTTCAACCTTAGCGGCAGTGTCGAGGCCTTCGACTTCCTTTTCGTGGTGGGCGAGGGCTTCGGAGAGTTCAGAGATGAGCACGCCAACATCCGGGATGAATTCGAGGAGGCCTTCCGGAATGAGGGCCACGCCGAAGTTCTTGCCTGCAGCGGCACGGGCAGCGACGATGTCTGCAACGTACTTGATGACCTGCTTGAGCTTCATCTTCTTGGCCTTGACTTCTTCAGAAATCAAGCAGATGTTCGGATGGGTCTGGAGAGCGGCTTCGAGAGCGATGTGGGAGGCGCTGCGGCCCATGAGCTTGATGAAGTGCCAGTACTTCTGGGCGGAGTTGGCATCGCGCATGATGTTGCCGATGAGTTCGGAGTAGGTCTTCACGGCGGTGTCGAAACCGAAGGAGGTTTCGATGTATTCGTTCTTGAGGTCGCCGTCGATGGTCTTCGGGCAGCCGCAAACAACGCAGGTAGCGCCGTTGGCCTGGAAGTATTCACCGAGAACAGCAGCGTTCGTGTTGGAGTCGTCACCACCGATAATCACGATAGCGTCGAGCTTCTGGGCCTTGGCAACGGCCATGCACTTCTTGAACTGTTCTTCAGTTTCGAGCTTGGTACGGCCGGACTGGATGATGTCGAATCCACCCGTGTTGCGATAAGCGTCCATGATCTTTTCGTTGATCACGATGAACTTGCCGTTTTCGAGGCCGGACGGGCCACCGAGGAAACCGAGGAGCTTGCTCTTCGGGCTGATGCTCTTGATACCGTCGAAGATACCCGCAATCACGTTGTGTCCACCAGGAGCCTGGCCGCCGGAGAGCACCACGCCCACGTTGAGAGCCTTGCCGGCCTGAGCCTTGGCAGCCTTCTTCATGGAAATGTACGGTGCGCCGTAGGTGTTCGGGAACAGAGCCTTGATCTTGGCTTGGTCACGGACGGATTCGGTGGGCTTGCCCTTCACGAGAGCAACTTTGAGAGCGCCGTCGCGGAGAGCGGCGGGGAGTTTCGGCTGGTAGGCCTTGCGGGCCTTGCCGAGGACGGACAGATTGTCAGCCATTGTTTCTTCCTTTTGGTTTGCCCGTTATGCGGGCCGGGTTAAAAAATTACGGGGTAAAATATAGCATTTATTTTTTTCCCAAGCCGTAAAATGTAAAAGACGAGTTGGGGAAGATTCTTGTCAAATACGTTTTTTCAATGGCGGTTTGCGTTGGGTTTTCCGGAGGGGACGATCGGGGGAAGAGTCAAGGTGGCTCCAATCTGTCATGATTCCATTTTGGCGTTCTGGACCTGCTGGACAGCAGTCGAATGAGTTTGTACTACATTCTGAATAGAACTTAATCATTACAAACTAAAAATACGGCTTGGAATGCCTTTTTTCGCAAAAAAGGCGTCTTTAGAATGCAATAATCCTTCTTTTAACTGATTTTTTCGTTACGATGTTCTTAATATGCTCCCAATATTCTAAATTTGGCTGCGTTCGGTGGGATCGGGAATGGACCATAATTGCCTTATATCAATCATTTGCGGTGTAGTCGGTGGCGTCATAGTCCTGATTACCGCTGTTGTCATTGAGCTGGTCCGTTCCGATTTGAATGCCCGTCGTGAGCACATGAAGTACCTGACCCAGATACGTGCCGCGATTCTCAATGCCGATTTTTTCGTCAGTAACGGCCTCAACGACAAGATTCTCTCCCCGAATGCCGAAATCGACGTGAACATGTTCGGGGTCTTTGTCAACAAAATCGAGATGCTCCTTTATGACAAGTACCTTTTTTTTCGCCGGGACGAAATCGAGGTCATCGAAAAGATCAAGGAACTGATGTTCGACTATATGATCAATGCCCTGCAGTGCACGGCGCTCGCGAGCAAGATTCACGCATTTGAACTTCGTCCGCTCGAAATCCGCAAGATGACGGAACTCGTGCAGCAACAGAAGACCTTCATTACCAACTGTTCCAATGACAGGGTGGAGTGGAACAATCTCATGACGAAATTCGATGTCGAGATGAACAGGCGCTTTATAAAGGCCTAGCGGTTGAGTCCCGTACCTTTCTTTATTATATTGTCTTAAAGAAGGTTGAAAATGCGCCGTTTTCTAGTTGTATGTCTATTGCTGTGTGCTGACCTGTTTGCCGGGTATGGCGGTACCGTGTTCGGTTCCGAGCGTACTCGAAATTTGCGCCAGCTGGACTACGCCCCGATGCTTTTCGTTTACCATGGACAGACGGTAAATCCGGGGCGGCATTTTTTCACCTACCCGGAACGCAATACGGATTTCCGCACCCAATTTGACGAGGCGGGGCGCAAATCGCTGTTCTATTATGCCGATACTCTAGGCAGTGGTCCCGACGCGCACACCTACGCTTTTGCCGTTTCCCCTATTTTGGGAGTGGATTATCGCAGGGGAGAGTCCCTGGGCGATACGATCTGGCCGGCATTCGACGGTGGAATCTTTTTCCGCGGGTATGCGGATTCCTTGGATTTCGACCTTGATGCGCGAATTTATGCCGAGGGGCATGCGGCGGACAAGCCCCGGAGCTTTGACGGCGAAGTGTTCGACGTGCAGGACGAGGATCGGGGTGGCCTCAATTATGTGAGTTTTTCGCGGTACCGGGCGCATATGGGGCTCAATTATTCTTTTGCCCGGCTCCAGCTGGCTCGCGATGTACTGCACTTCGGTCCCGGTTATTACAACAACCTGGCCCTGAACCAGTTTGCGCTCCCGTACAACATGTTCACGCTGGACCTTGTGTTCGGCCCGCTCCGCATATTCAGCGCCTATGCCGACCTGCGCGTGAATTCCTGGAGCTACAGCAGGGACAACCTGAATGACCGGAACCTGTATGCGCACCGCTATGAACTTGCTGCCGGAAACCTGACGCTGGGCGTCAGCGAAATGCAGGTCCTCTACAACGAGAACAAGCCGTGGCTCTTTGTCCCGATAGTGCCCTTGTTCATCGAGAAGGGGAACTACACTGAGCGCGTGAACAACGGGGCTCTCGCCTTTGACGCGAACCTGCAGCTTTTGGGCCTGGCCCGCATATATGGTGAATTTTTCCTGGACGACATGGAATCCCCCTATGCCGTCTACGAGAACAAGTACAGCAATAACCGCTGGGCCGCGATGGCTGGTATCCAGGTCGCGCATGATTTTTATGTGGGCGGTCGCCGTATCGAAGCGGGTTCCATTGCCGAAATCGCCCGCGTGGAGCCGTTCACCTATTGCCATTACGACACGGCGCAGGCGCAGATGCAGCATCTCGGGCTTCCGGTGGGCAACCCGAACGGCCCGAATTCGCTGGCGGTGGACTGGACGCTGTATGCTAGGCTGGGCCTTGGCGGCGAAATTTTTGCAGGGCTCCATAACAAGTGGCTTTGGAAGGGCGACGATTACGGCAGCAGCATAGACGACCCGTACAAGACTGTCGAAAAGCGCTTTATCCACGGGGCCCCGCTGGTCTACACAATAGCCCCCTCCGTCAGTTTCCGTGGCCGCCATGTGGCTTATATGGCCGAATTTACGTTTGTTGACGAAAAATCGGCCTATTTGCGAGTCGCTTTTATGTGGTAGTGCTACTTTTTTAAGGGAAACATTTCTATTTTGTCTGTGACATTTTGAATGGAGAGAGACGATTCTGTATGGGAAAGATAAAGGAAACTTTGAATAATTTTAGGCTGCGCAAGAGAATCCTTGCCGTTGCCGATGCCTTTATCGTTGTCATTGCGGGTTTGATCGTTAACTATCCTTTGCCACTTTTTGCAGACCGCATCGGACGCCCGGACCTCTTCGTTGTCTTCGTGACGACATCCGTCTGCTGTTTCGGAAGTCTGCTTTTCTTTGGCGCCTATAACAGAATGTGGCGCTACTTCAGTACGAAGGACTATTTCTGCTGTATCTATGGCGTGGTGACGGGCATCGTTATCGCTAACGTTTTCGTTTATGTCATCAAGGGAGATTGCGCCTGGGAATTCGCCATACTGCATGCGACCGTTGCGACGGTGGGCATCTGCATGTTCCGCTATATTTTCAAGCGCGCGTTCGTGAGCCTTGTGGCGACCGGGGCCAAGGAGGCCGAAAACAAGCGCACCATGATTATCGGTGCCGGTAATGCCGCCAAGATGCTGCTCGATGAAATCGCCAATAACAAGGAAGATGCCAAAGAGGGCCATGTCAGCACCGACGCCTATAAAATCGAACCGGTCTGCCTTATCGACGATGATCGTCAAAAGCTGGGCACGAACCTGAACGGGGTCGTTGTTGCCGGTACGACAAGTGATATCCCGAAAATTGTACAGCTCGAACGCATAGAGCAGATTATTTTTTCCATTCCGAGCTGCCCGCCGAAGGACCGTCAGGTAATCCTTGACATTTGCGGCAAGACCGGCTTGCCGGTGAAGGTGCTCCCGTTTATCGGTTCCCTGCTGGAAGCCTCGTCAGAAGACGGCTCCACGCACTTTATGAGCCAGATTCGCGACATCAAGGTCGAAGACCTTCTGGGCCGCGAGTCCATCAAGTTCGACAACAAGGACATTCGCGAGTTTATCGAGGGCAAGGTCTGCATGGTCACGGGGGGTGGCGGCAGCATCGGCAGCGAACTCGTACGCCAGATAGCCAAGTACAATCCGAAGCAGGTTATCATCGTAGATATCTACGAGAACAACGCTTACGAAATCCAGCAGGAGCTGGTCATGGAGTATGGCGACAGCCTGAACCTGGTCACCCTCATTGCGAGCGTCCGCGACTTTTTCAGGATGAACAAGATTATCAAGCAGTACAAGCCCAACGTGGTTTTCCATGCAGCGGCGCACAAGCATGTGCCTCTCATGGAATCGAGCCCGATGGAAGCCATCAAGAACAATGTCATCGGAACGTTCAATATGGCGACCTTGGCCATGTTTAACGGGGTCGGCACATTCGTGATGATCAGTACCGACAAGGCGGTGAACCCGACGAACGTGATGGGGGCGAGCAAGCGCTGCTGTGAGATGATCGTGCAGTTCTTGAGCCAGCAGAAGGGATGTCAGACGATCTTCGTGACGACTCGCTTTGGCAACGTCCTTGGCAGCAACGGCAGCGTGATTCCGCTCTTCAAGCGGCAAATCGAGCAGGGCAAGCCTGTGACCGTGACGCATCCGGACATTATCCGCTATTTCATGACCATCCCTGAAGCCGTAAGCCTCGTGATGGAGGCGGCGAGCATGGCCCGTGGCGGCGAAATATTTGTGCTGGACATGGGACAGCCGGTGAAAATCTTGACATTGGCCGAAAACCTTATCCGCATGTACGGTAAGGTGCCCTACAAGGATGTGCAAATCAAGTTTACGGGCCTACGCCCCGGCGAGAAGATCAAGGAAGAACTTCTGATGAACGAGGAAGGCCTCAAGGGTACGCACAACAAGCTGCTCTTTATCGGCAAGCAGATTGAAATCGATGCGGACAAGTTCGTAGTCGACCTCTGGAAGCTCAAGTGCGCCGCGGCCGAAAACAAGGACGACGTGGCCATAAAGGCCCTGCACGAGATTGTCCCCACGTTCACGACTCCAGAAGAGTTCAACAAGAACGTGATGAAGGCTTAGTTTCCCTCCAAATTTTTCCTTTTGTGTCCTATATAATCCGTATATGACTTAAACTGTGTCATATAGAAAATCTTTTTATAAATAAGCATATTTTCTTCTTAAAAACAAAGATTTTGTGTCATTTATTTAGAAAACGAGCTATATTTAAAACCATGAAGCCAATAACTGAATATCAAGATTACCATCTCTTCATTAGGGATTACTACGATGACCGGAAACGGTGCTCGTATTTTTCATGGCGCGAATTTGCGAGGCTTGCCGGCTTTTCTTCTCCGACATATTTGAGGCTTGTGAGTGAAGGCAAGAGCAACCTGAGTCGCGTGACGATGGACCGGATGGTCAACGCGATGGGACTTGCCGGCTACGAAGTTCCTTACTTCAAGGCAATGGTGAATTACGGCAACGCGAAGAATGAAGAATCGATGGCGAAGTACCGTAAGGAAATGCGGACCATCGCGCTGGAATATAAAGTGCGTGTCGTTGACAAGGAGGCCGTTGAATATTTTGACGGGTGGAAGAATTCCGTGATTCGCGAACTTGCTCCCATGATGCCCGGCGCGACTCCCGGCAAGATGGCCAAGGCCTGTTGCAACGAAATTTCTGCAGCCGATGTCAGTGCCTCGCTCGAGTTCCTGACAAAGGCGGGATTCCTGAAGAAGGATTCGGATGGCGCATTCCATCAGACCGAAAAGAACGTTACGGCGTCCAAGGAAGGCCTGGTGTATGCGGTTCACGCCCTGCAGAAAAAGATGGCGGGGCTCGGGGCGGAATCTATTGAACGCTTCGATGCTGAAACCCGCAGCGTTTCCGGGATTACGTTGAGTGTTGACCGGAACGCTTACGAGCGCATTGCGCGCGAAATTGACGATTTCCGCAAGAGGATTATTGCTATTGCATCGGATACCGAAGACGCTGATCAAATTTACCAGATGAATTTGCAGTTCTTCCCGATGACTTGGAACATTAATGAGATTAAGGAGGTTTAGGATGAAAAGGATTTATAGTATTGTTGCTATGGGAACGCTTCTGTTTTGGACAGCGTGTTCCGATAAGAGTTCGGACGTTGCGGGTTCGACCGAATTGCCGAACATGAACCAGAAATACACGGAACCCGTGATTTGCGGCCGAATCAGCGTTGGCGAATCTGTCGAGCTGCAAGAAGCGGAATGTTACTGGTCTGCCGAAATGTGGAACCGCGAATCCGGCTATCGTGTGCATACAGGATTTGACAACGGGACGAATACCTCGGGAATCTGGTATTGGACGGACAATGCGAAGGACGCCGCTTTTGACTGGCCTGATTCCGTGACTGCGGATTACGATTCGATGGCGCTCTCCAAGGTTATCGACAAGTGCGATGGAAGCGTTTGCGGAAATGTCAATTTTAATGGGGACAATTCCAAGGCGTCGTTGAAATTTAGCCTTGCGGGCAAGGATTCCTCGGGTGAGTTCGAAAGCATCGATGCCCATAGCATGCAGGGCATTTGTGTTGAATACTTTGGCAAGGCTATCTGGGTGGGGCTCGATTATGACGATTCCCTGAGCAAGGAATTGAGTGGCGAGCGATTTGAAGTCCTTCTGCCGGATTATAAATACACGAAAAAGCAGGCAGGCCAGAAGGGCAAGGAACTTTGTTTGCCCTGGAACGCATTCAGGCCGACGCGCTATTATAGAAATGCCGATAAGATAGATGATGCCGTGTCCCATTTGCGGGGGATAAACTTCATAATGGCTTATCCCGGTTCCGATAGTTCTTATTTTGAGATTGTTGGCCTGGGCCGTTTTTCGGGGGAAAATCCGGAAGATGTGCATCCGGTAAATAAGAAATGCAAGCCCGTTTATGTGCAGGAGTATTTCTGCGAGTGCTCCTATACGGAAGAAAGAAGTGAATCTGATGGTGAAGCCAAGGCGGCAAGCTATTCCTATGAATTCGGATACTCCGTAATTGACGATACTTCGGATTATAGGCCTAGGGCGGTTACGGAATGTTTGCGTGGCTTGATGTCCAGCGCCAATGCGACGATTATGGAGTTCCGGGGAACGGCTTGGGACCGTCCTTGCGAGGATCCTCTCCCCAAGACAATCGTATGTGAAGACGGTTCTGTAAGTGAATCGAAGGAATTCGCCAAGATCTACAAGGAATACGAAAAGATGGTGGATAAGGCTTACGACAGGGAAAAGGACATTGTGGATTCCGAATATGCATATTGCCTAGCTGCCCATGACACCCTTAGTGACGGTCGTGCTATCCCCGATACGTGCCGCATAGCCTCGATGCTCGAGGATAGGGACATAAGTCAGTTGGATTATACGGACGACGCCTATGAATCTGCCTGGGAAGACTTTGTGGATTGGATGGATTCCCTATACTTGGTGGATTCATTGGACGATGCGACACGGTATTGCTTGATTCGGAATATGTCCGATACATCCATACATAGAGTCGTGTCCTATAGTGCGGATTCGATGGATGAGGTTATTGTCGCGAAAGAGCTTCATCCGATTGTCAAGTCGATGAAATGCAAGAGCGGAAAAGTCTACGATACGGATGAATATAAAGAATTCCTGAAGGAATTTGGTCTTAAAAATGACAAGGATTCGCTCAAGGTTTATGCCGCCGCCAAGAAGGTATATTCAAAGCAAATCGAGGATGAGTTTGCTACCTGTGTCGATAAATACGGGGATAACGGATTCTTGTGGGAAGGAGTGTGGACTAAGGTTTATACGGGATTCGACAATGGCTCCGGCACATCGGGAAAATGGTATTACGAGACCGATTCAGCGGATGGCGGAAATTCGCATATCGACTGGAACCATGGTTATGTTGTCGGTGACTGGAACGATGCTGCTGCATTCGATTCTCTGCTTCTTGTAGATCACGGCCTCAAGGGAACGGTCGTGTTTGAAAAGAAGAAAATGAAGGGCAATCCCTATGTCAATCTCGGTTTCTGGCTGGCTGGCGAAGATGGAAAGGGGGGTCACGATGTCGTGGACATTTCTGGGAAACAGGGAATATGCGTTGTGTTTGATTCGCTTCCTCAAAATACGTATATCCAGCTTGACATGGGTGATTCGTTGAACGCTCTTGTCGATGGGGATTTGTTTACGGCCATAAATACCCGCAATTATGCGGTCGAGTCGGATTCTGGAATGGTTGAATTATCATTGTCTTTAAAAAAGGGAAGGAACTGCTTCAGTTGGGATATGTTTGAACAATCCGGTTCCGGCAAAACGATGAAGCTCAAGGAGGCTCTTAAGCATGTTGCGGGAATAAAAATTCATTTTGAAAGCCCGTATAAGGAGGATCATCGCGAAGGTTCGTTTGTAATCAGAAGCATTTATTACAAGTGACGACCTTCTCGATAGAACAATAAAAAAGCGGCCGGAGAAATCCGGTCGCTTTTTGCAAAGAATGGAGATCCCCTGTCGGGGATGACAATGCGATTAGCCGAGAGCGGCAATGATAGCGTCGCCCATGCCGGTCGTGCCGACCTTGGTGCAGCCTTCCTGGTAGATATCGCCAGTGCGGAAGCCCTGGGCGATGACCTTTTCGCAGGCAGCTTCGATGGCCTTTGCAGCTTCTTCTTCCTTGAAGGTGTAGCGGAGCATGAGGGCCACGGAGAGGATCTGGGCGAGCGGGTTCGCGATACCCTTGCCAGCGATGTCCGGAGCAGAACCACCGGCCGGTTCGTACAGACCGAAGGAACCTTCGGCGATAGAAGCGGACGGGAGGAGGCCCATGGAACCGGTGAGCATAGCGCATTCGTCGGTGAGGATGTCGCCGAAGAGGTTCGGGCAGAGGAGCACGTCGAATTCACGCGGGCGCTTGAGGAGCTGCATGGCGGCGTTGTCCACGTAGAGGTGTTCGAGAGTCAGTTCCGGGTAGTCCTTGATGACTTCGTTCACGACTTCGCGCCAGAGCACGCTCGTGGTGAGCACGTTGGCCTTGTCGATGGAGGCAACCTTCTTGTTACGGAGCATGGCGGCGTCAAAGGCGAAGCGGGCAATGCGTTCGACTTCGTAGCGGCTGTACTTCATGGTGTCAAAGCCGATTTCTTCCTTGGAGCCAGGAACGCCTTCGCGGCCCTTCGGCTGGCCAAAGTAAACGTCACCCGTCAGTTCGCGGACAGTGAGGATGTTGAAGCCATCGCCAACGATGTCAGCGCGGAGCGGGCATGCGCCTGCGAGTTCCTTGTAGACGCGGGCTGGGCGGAGGTTGCAGAAAAGCTTGAAATGCTTACGGAGCGGGAGCAGTGCACCGCGTTCCGGCTGCAGGTTTGGCGGAAGGTGTTCCCACTTCGGGCCACCCACGGAACCGAAAAGAATACAGTCAGAAGCTTCACCCAGCTTGAGGGTGCTTTCCGGAAGCGGGGAACCGCTTTCGTCGTAGGCGGCGCCACCGACGTTTGCCCATTCGGCGTTCACGTCGAAGCCGAACTTCTTGGAAACGACGTCCAACACGCGGACAGCTTCTTTCATCACTTCGGGGCCGATACCGTCGCCCGGAAGCACTGCAATCTTGTAATTCTTGCTCATTGTTAATCCTTGGTTTAAATTTTGACCAAGGCAAATGTAGAAAAAATGCGCCTACCGTGCAATGCGGACGGGCTTTACGGTGCCGTTCCTGACGGAGCGGAGCATGTAGATGCCCTGGACTTTGATATCGCTGGTATTCTGGAGTGTCGAAACGGCTTCGTCTATGGTGTGGGCGCGCAGGCGGCCGAGGCGGTTGCCGTTTAGATCAAAGACATCGTATGCCTGGAGTGTGTTTGCCTGCAGGTGGCATGCGTTACTGATTGCCAATGGGGGATTCTGAATAGTTGAGTCTTTGTTGCCTGTTCCCGTTGGTTTCTCTCCCGGAAATTCAGATGTGGAAATCCACTTGTTTTTGGTGTCTGCCTTGTGTTCCGCGAAGTATTCCTTGAGCCAGGTCATTGCCGGGCGGTCTACGTCATCCTTGATGATGCCGGAACATCCTAGTTCCTTTGCGCTGCAAGATAACCATGTCTTGCCATAGATATAGCCCCAAAGGGTAATGCCAGCAATACGCTCCTCTTCCATGAAGAGGGGAATCTGTTCAGAGTAGCATCTTTTCTGAATTTCATCGTCCAAAGTCGCGATATCGTATTCGGTAATGTACAATGGAATCTGCGTGCTGTCGATAATTTCTTGCAGGTATTTTTTTAGGGTGTTGAAGTGGATGCAGTTTGTCGGGCCGGAGCCCGTTGCCATTAAATCATGTCCTTGCATTCCGTAGCCGTCGACTGGTGCACCGTTCTTTTTGATGGTATTGATAAGGTTTATTCCGACATCTCTTTGCCATTGGAACGTATTGTAGTCGTTGTAAATGAGGATCGCCTTGGGCCAGCGCTCGCGAGCCATCTTGAAGGCCGTAGTGACGAAATTGTAGTCGCCATCGTTGTCACCGCCCAGGGCCTCGACAAAGTGGTTGCCTCTGCCGAATCCGGAATGATACTGGTTATCTGCTGACCGGCCAGCCTCGGTTACCACGTCGATCATTTCCAGGTCGGGGTAATGTTCCGCGACGGCATCGAACCAGGCGGTAATGGCATCCCTGGTTTCCTCGACATTTAGGTTGCGAATCCAACCTGGGTATTGCGAACCCCACACGAGCGTGCGGAACTTGAATAGGACTCCGTTCTGTTTTGCCCAGTTGTAAATCGCATCGCACTTGGAAAAGTCGAATTCGCCACGATTCTTTTCGATTTGGATCCATACGCATTCATCATTGGAGGTAATCTGGTTCCAGTATTTCGCGAAATCAGACGGAACTTCGCCATCGACCGGAATGTTGCCGAGGAACTTGGCCGCACCGTCGGCCAGGCCGGGACCGGCAAATACACCCGAAAACGCACAGGAAAGCGTGCAGACGGCAAGTTTTAAGATTCTACAAGTCATAATTATCCATGATAAACATATATCCCCTTTACATGAAAATTCCCAGGGTTGCGCTGTTTGTCGTGGATAATACGTCAATAAGTAAGAAAGGAACCTTGCGGTTCCTTATGCTAAAACTTTTTTTGGAATATTTTGCTAGTCTTCCTTGTAATCGTTGTTACCATGGGCGTAGCCATCTTCTGTATTGGTGGAAGGCTTGTAGCATTTATTTTCTAGGGTGTGACCGGCCTTGAAGCATTCCTGTCGACTCCAGCAGCATCCATGGCTGTTTTTGCCTGTATCGTCGCATATGCAAGCGATTCCGTCATTATTTCCATCCAGGTCTACGAGCTTTCCATTGCTACAGGCAACGATGTATCCACCTTCGTGATAACTGTTGTTGATGCAGGTCTGGAGGGAATTGTGGCAAACTCCGAAGTAGGTTCCCAGGGCGTCGCACGATACGCGGCGTGTCTCGTTAGTAAGGTCGAATTCGAAATTTTCCACGCGTTCTTTAGGATCGGAGACTGGTTCGTGATTCATCCAGTTGTACCCGTGGACGATTTTTGCTACCATCTTTTTGCTAGGAATCAAGACTTTCCATTTCTGTTTCGTTTCAAAATCCCTGAACGGCGGGTAGTCGGGATCTTCATCCTTGAGAATTTGTTTGCAACGTTCCTCGTCGTAGCAAGGATTTGGATTGGGGGGTGATCCCACCATTGGCTCACCCCAGCACGGGTCACAATCAGAACATTGGTCTATGTCGCATTCGGCTTCCATCTTCTGTGGATCGGTGCCTTCTCTACAAGCGACGGGACATTTGTAATTGTCCTTGTCGAGCGGGTCATACTTGTTATGGAGCCTTTCCCATTGCCCGTCGACGCACCTGTACATGATGGCGTTGTTGTTGATGTCGTTGTCGCACCTCAGTTCGCCGTTCAGGCATTCGCCGCAGATGGCCTTGTCGGTACGGCATGACTTGTTGCCGCATATGGAAATGGCTTTCTTGGCTTCGCCGGCGACACATTCGTAGACGGTTCCCTTTTCTTCGTCATCGTTGGTGCAGGTGTGTTCGTAGTTCGTGCACGCGCCGCAACCGTTGTCGCGCGGGTCGCAGGAATTTCCGTCACAGCTCTCGGTTTTCTTCTTTCCGTTTTCACAGTGGGTGACGGTCGCCTTGAATTTCTTGTCTTCGGTACAGGTCTGCACGTCGTTGATGCATTCGCCGCAATCCGTCTCTTCTTCGTTACAGGATACCGTACCGCACGAGCGGTTCACGAGGACTCCCTTCACGCATTCCTTGACAACGCCGATGCTTGCGGGGCTGTTGGAGCACGTGCTCTTGTAGCTGTCGTCGCATTCAATTTCAATAGCGTCCTTGTTCGCGCATTCCTTGCTTTTGGTGTTGCAGAGAACGCCCTTGTCGCAGGTGACGTTCTTGCAGGAGCATTTTCCGTCTTTCGCCTTGCCGCCAGACGCCTTGCACAAGTCAGCGAAGGAGTTGAGAGTCGACGAAGTGGTGTCTTTAGTTTCTTTCGTCGAAGAGGTGTCTTCGGTGCGCTTGGTCTGGTTCCCGCAAATTCCTGAAAGAACGTTACAGACGGCACCCACGTCGCAGAGCTCACCCTTACAGATACACACTCCGTCTTTTTCTTTACCGCCGGACCCCTTGCACAAGTCTATGAACTTGGAGAGGGTTTCCTTGGACATGGAGGAGGAGCTCTTTTTAGAGGAACTGCTGACATCCTTGTCGTCTGTGGAATCTGGCTGTATTCCCAGGTCGACCCATTCGTGGTCGAAGCAAAGGAAGTTGGAGTGCTTGTCTTTCACGTAGACCGTATCACCCTCGTTGGTGTCGGTGCATGCGCCCAACTCAAAAATAGAGCCGACTTCCGTGACTATCTTCTTTGGGGTTACCTTTTCGCTGCTGTCGTCACCGCAGCCGATAACCAGGATGGCGCCGAAAAACGCCGAAATGAGAAGGGGTAAGAATGTTTTTTTCATTTCAATCTCCACCAAACAAAAAACTTACAATTTTGTTTCAAATATACCCAGATTCATTGAGACTGTCAATTTGGGGGCTTATTTTGGGCATGATTTGCTGTTATTTTCCGCCCAATTCCCGCGGGTGGAACATCCTGTGTTCCTGCTTGATGAATTCTTTGTCGATATGCGTGTAAATTTGCGTGGTACTGATGTCGGCATGGCCCAGCAGTTCTTGCAGAACGCGCAGATCCATGCCTGCTTCCAGGCAGTGCGTGGCAAAACTGTGGCGGAAGGTATGCGGCGAGACCTGTTTGGAAAGGTGTGCCGTATGTTGTTGCACGATTTTCCAAGCCCCCATGCGCGTCATTGGCTTGCCGCGGGAGTTTAGAATTATGTTGTCTGTAGTCGGGTGGGTGAGGGGGCGACCCTCCTCAATCCAGGCGCGCAGGTTTTCCTTCGCTTTGCTGCCGAGCGGTACCAGGCGTTGCTTGTTGCCTTTGCCGATAGGTGTGAGCCATTCGTTATCAAGGTCGAGCTGCGAGAGCTTGATGCCCAAGGTCTCCGATATGCGGAGTCCTGCGCTGTACATGAGTTCGAATAGGGCCGTGTCGCGGAGCGGGTTCTTGCCGCTTGCGGCACTTTCGAATACGCTGTCAATTTCTTCGCGGGTGAGGTACTGGGGCAAATAATGGCCCAGCTTGGGGCGTTCGAGCATCGATTCGGTGCTGTAGTCGTACTCGCCTTCCTTCTGCATGTACTTGAGAAATCCGCGCAGGCTTGAAAAGTGCCTCGCGACGGATGTGGGGGAGTATTCCTCCTGCCCGGCGGTGAACGTCAGGAATTCGTCCAGTTTTTCCGGGGTTAAATCCTTCAGGTCCAGGCCGGTTTCGTCGAGCCAGGCGACAAAATGCCGCAAGTCTTCCTGGTAGCTCTGGATGGTGGCGGGTGAAAGGTTCCGTTCCACTCCCAAGAAGGCCAGGTAGGCGTCCATGCGGTTCGAATTGAGGCTCATATATCCATAATTTACTAAAAAACCTGTGTGGCGGGGGCCACACAGGCTGGTTGTTTGGGGGTGGGATTCTTTATGTGTCTTACTTGGAGAAAACCTTGATGTGCTGGGAATTGCCCTTCTTTACAGAGGCTCCCTTTACGTTGAAGTAGCGCAGGTCTATGTTGTATGCCTCGTGGGTACGCGGAGCCCTGGGGATGGCCTGCTGCTGTTGCTGCATGCTGCTAGACGATGCCGGAGTTGCCGGATTGTCCTGCTGCGGAGCGCTGCTGGACGATACCTGGGTCGGCGGATTCTCCTGCTGTGCGCTGCTGGACGACGTCGTTGCCGGCGGGTTCTCCTGCTGTGCGCTGCTGGACGATGCCGGTGGCGGTTCCGTGCCTTGCTGGCTCTTCAGGTCGCCCTCGGGATCCGTGGGCATCTGTCCGTTGAAGCCTTCCTGGCCCTTCTTGGTGAGGGCGATGATGACCATGCCGTCCTTGGTAAAGATGTTGCTCGGGCTGATATCGACGCGGTTGCCGTCGAACGTCCAGTCGCCCTTTAGCCAGCGGGTGCTGTTGAAGGTGTCGAAGTCGTCGCTCCAGTCCAGAGTAAAGTCGCTGCCGTTTTCGCCGGCGCCCGGGGTGTACTTGTAGACCTTGACCCAGTTGATGAACTGGTAGACCGGCAAAATGTTGTCGTTCCATGCGCCAACCCAGCCGGCGTCTTCGTGGGACCAGAGGTTGAAGCGGAGACCTTGTTCCTTCTTGCCAAGGTCTTCCACCTGGTTCTTGTCACCCTGGCCCTTGACCGTCTTGCGGACGACCTTGCCGTCGAGAATCCAAGCCACGTAATCCGGAGTCCATTCCATGCCGTAGGTATGGAAGGATTCGTTGGAAGCGGGTTCGATGGCGTGGTGGTCTTCGCTAGTCACCTTGCGGTCCGGCTGTCCGTCTCCAGGTCCGAAGCCTGTAATGATGTTGGACTGGAAACTATTGGGGCTCTTGCCCAGGATTTCGATATCCACTTCGACCCAGGGCTCGTTTCCGCCCAGGTAGGAATCGTTGTGGTACAAGAACATGGAACTGACGGTTCCCGAACCGGCAGCCATCTTCATGCGCGCTTCGAACTTGCCGTACATCCAGGTTTCGCTGGTATAGAGTTCTGCACCAGAATAGTCTTTTGCGCTCACAGCAGCTACCGCCAATAGTCCAAATATTAAAGTCTTTTTCAATGTCATATAGCCCCCTGCAAACCCATACACACTCTAATATTACTTTCTGGATGGGGGCAAAACAAGACTTACAAGTGCAATTTGGATAATTTCTGTATCAACTGTATCGTATTTTCCTGCAAAAAAGCGCATTGTCGTGAAAAATGTGAAAAATTTCAGGATGCACTGCATTTATCTCTTTTTGAACTGGTTTTTGGGTGCTTTTGTTTGCAACCAGGCGTTCCGGTATAATTTATAAGCTATATTTCGTCTGAATTTGTTTGTTAAAAGGAGAATTATGAACAATATAATCCGTTTCACTGGACTCTCTGCAGTTGTGGCAACGTTGTTCGCTTGTAGCGGCGACGATGTCACCAAGGTATATGAAACCACTAATCCCACGGTCGGTTTGGACTTGGTTGACAAGGGCGACAAAATGCCCGATTGCAACAAAGATAATGAGGGCAAGCTAATCTATGTGGCCGATTCCGGAATGGCCTACTTCTGCTCGAACAAGGAGTGGCTGTCGTTCGGTGGCGAAAACATGAAGGGCGCCGACGGTGAACCGGGTGAAAAGGGTGACGACGGCGAAAAAGGCGACAAGGGTGATAAAGGTGCCAAGGGCGCCAAAGGTGATTCCGGTACAAGCTGTTCCGCTAAGAAAGTTGAGGACGGTATCGAGGTCTCCTGCGGCGGTAAGGTCGTGGGCACGCTGAGCAACGGCGAGGCCGGCGAAAGCTGTACTGCCAAAGAGGTCCAGGACGGAATCGAGGTTTCCTGCGGCGGTAAGGTCGTGGGTACGCTGAGCAACGGCGAGACCGGCGAAAGCTGCACGGCACAAGTCATCGAGGGCGTAGGCGTTGAAGTCTCCTGTGGCGGCGTTCCTGTAGATACTCTTGAAAATGGCGCCAATGGCGACTGCTCTATTGAAAGTGACGAAGCCGGCGTTGTTACGTTCTCTTGCAGCAACGGTACGTTTACGGTGAACAAGGCCCAGTGTGCCGGTGTTGCTTACGATCCTGCCGAAAGCTTCTGCCTTGCGGGCGAAATTGTCGCTCTCAAGGGCGCTTGCGGCGGTGATGAAATCGACCAGACCAAGCAGTTCTGCGATACTCGTGATGGCCAGGCTTATGACTATGTCGCCGTTGACGTGGGTGGAGAAACCCAGGTCTGGATGGCGCAGAACCTGAACTATGATTCTGACGAACTGAAGGGTGAATCTTATTGCAGCAACTTTGTCGATGGAAGCTCTGTAGAATGCGGTGATTATGGCCGTGTCTATTCCTGGTGGGCTGCTGCTGCGGCCGATTCTTCTGCGGATCTTACGAAGCCGGTGCTGAGCCGCTATTACCAGGGTGTTTGCCCTGAGGGCTGGCATCTGCCCAATGACTACGAAGTCCAGAGCCTCTTCCAGTATTATGGTGGCAAGGGCGGCGTTAACGGGGTCTCGTCGGATATATTCAGGTCTAAGACTGGTTGGGATAATTCCCCTGGGACCTCCAATGGTACTGACGTTCTCGGGTTGAACTTTGTCCCGTCCGGCACGATTGGTGATGGTCAGGCTGCTCAGGTTGGAGATTTCTTCATGATGTGGGCCGGTCCTGAAGTTACAGAAAAAGTGAACAACAAGGACAATTATACAAAGGCATCCACTATCATGATGTTCGGTGAGAATCCGGTTCAGTATACGAGCTCAAAGAAATCCAACGGTGCCGCAGTCCGCTGCTTGATGGACCTGTAATTTTTACGTAAATCAATTTAGTGGCCGCCTTCGGGTGGCCATTTTTGTATGTGTGCAAAATAATCTATTTTTGTGTTATGGAACTTGATGGAATGAGAGCTTACCTCCGCTATAACCATGTAGGCTATGCCTGCCGTGCGCCGAAATACTTTTACATCGCCGTGAACGAGGGCGAACCGTTCGAAGTGGGTGCCGACAACCAGCCTCTTGCCGAGGGAGCCTTCACTTTCTCTGCCAACGACATTGACGTTGTTTCGGGTCCGAGGTTCCTGATTGTTTCGGAAACGGGCGAGGTCGCTTTCGAGGGGAATCTCGCATATCGCGGCCCTTGCAAGTACAGTGGCGAAACGCTTCTGGTCGGTGATTTTTCCAAGCTCCGCAAGCCGGGACGCTACAAGATAAGCTGCGGGACGGAATCGCATTTGTTCGAAATTTCGGACAACTGGCTTCTCACTCAATTGGATGCGAACATCAAGTCTTTTTACTACCAGCGTAGCGGTGTTGAACTGACGCCTGAGATTGCCGGCAAGTGGGCACGCCCCCTGGCGCATATCGACACTCAGCTGCCGTTCCACTATTCCATGAATAGGGAAGGTACGTGGAATGCTCACGGCGGGTGGTACGATGCGGGCGATTACGGGAAGTACATCGTCAATGGCGGCGTGAGTGTCGCAACGTTGATGCTTGCCTTGGAATTGGGTTCGCCCGTGATTTCCAAGTCCTTGGACGCACTGCGTGAAGAGGTCCGGTTTGAATTGGAGTTCTTCTTGCGGATGCAGGATGATGACGGAGGTGTTTTCTTCAAGGTTTCTCCGGAACGCTGGGACACGTTTGTGACGCCGACGATTTCGGACCACAGCCAGAAACGGCAGATTGTCGGGAAGTCCACGACGTCGTCACTCAACTTCTGTGCGGCGCTGGCTCAGGCACACCGCATCTTTGCGGCGACGGACCCTGCTTTTGCTAAAAAATGCATCGGTGCCGCTATTCGAGCGTACCGTTGGTCGCTCGAAAATCCCGATGAGGGATTCCCTCCGTATACGGAGGGAAGCGGCCCCTACGGCGATGTGCGCATTGCCGACGAGTTCTTCTGGGCACGTGCGATGCTCTTCCGCGAGATGGGCCAGGTGGACCTGCAGGACTGTATTGAAGTGCATGACCAGCTTTACCAGGACCTGGCCGACATGCCCCCGCGTTCCGACATCAACTGGCACGACACGGAAAACTTGGGCTACATGGCGCTTGCCCTGCAGGACCGCGATATCGAACTTCGCGACAGGGCGCGTATCGCCCTCGCTCATGAATCGGACAAGATTGTAGCCCTTGCTGCAGACGATGCCTACCGGATTGCCTTGCAGTATTTCCCCTGGGGGAGTAATGGTGTGCTGGCCAATTACGCCTTGACTCTTTTAGTGACGAACACCTGGGCGAACATGCCCGAGTATGTGCGCTGTGCCTATGGCCATCTGGACTTCATCTACGGGTGCAATCCGGTGAACGTGAGTTTTGTGACGGGCTCGGCCTGGAGTTCCCCGAAGTTCCCGCATCACCGCATCAGTGGCTCCGACGGAATTGTCGATCCGGTTCCCGGGCTTCTTGTGGGCGGGATAAACCAGGACCGTCAGGATGTTCGCTTGGGAATGCGCTATCCCAGTAGCCTTCCGGGCTTGGGCTACGTGGACAACCAGGCGTCGTTCGCGAGCAACGAGGTCGCCATCAACTGGAGCGCCCCGCTGACTGCATCGCTTGCGCTGTTGTGCGTTTAGCGCAAAGCCTTACCGTGTCAAAAATTATATTGGGAGAAAAATGTTTTTATCAAAATGGAAGTGGAGCCTTGTCCTTTTTTTATTCGCCGCTGTAGCGGCCTTCGCGCAGGATGAACTTGACCCGGACCCGAGACTTCTCTTTACGAAGCAGCCTGCAACTTCCATAGTTGTACCCAAAGGCCAGTCGGCGACGCTCTCGGTTGAAGCTCAAAAGGGAGATGAAGCGGTTTCTTATCAGTGGTACAAGTACACCATTGTTGACGGCGGCAAAAAGGATCGTGTGAAAATTGACGGTGCGACAAGCAACACGTACACGACCGAAATATTTACCACAAAGGAAATTCGCCGCTATATATGTGTCGCTTTCGTTGGAGAAGACAGTATATTCTCAAAATCTGTGTATGTGGCTCACACGGGTTTCCCGATGTTGCACGTGAATACGCCTAATGGTGTTGAAATCACGTCGAAGGAGGTTTGGACCACGGGAGCGACGATATCTTTGACAAACGCTGAAGACCCTTCATGGAATTTTAGCAAGTTGAAGATGAGCATTCGTGGTCGAGGCAATAGCACTTGGATCGAACGCAAGAAACCCTATTCAATCAAGTTGGACAAAAGGAAGGATATCATGGGGATGCCCGCGCACAAGCGCTGGGTGCTGCTTGCCAATTATTTCGACAACACTTTCATGAGAAACCATTTGGGCTTTTATCTGAGCGAAAAGTTCGACATGGATTATACCGTGCGCGGAAGGTTCGTGGACTTGATTTTCAATGGCACTTATGCTGGATTTTATTGGCTTGGCGAAGCGATAAAGGTCGATGAAAATCGCGTGAACATTTCTGATGGTTATGAAAACATGCCGGATGACGTGGAAAAGGATTATCTCATAGAGATGAATTCCCGTTTCCAGGATTCGGTCAAGTTTAGATCGTCAATCCGCAACCTGCCTTACACGATTGTTAACGACGACTACTTGGTGGACAACATGGGCGGGATAACGGAAGAAGGTATCGCCCGTCTAGCCCGTTTCAAGGCGAAAATCGACAACCTGGAAAAATTGCTTTATCCCAGTTGCGTTAGCGGGAAGAATACAAACTTTTGTGATGCTCCTGATGAGTCCTATGCGAAAATTATCGATGTTGAGTCGTGGGCGAAATTTTGGCTCATAAACGAAATCATGGACAATGAGGAACTGCAATATCCATTGAGTTGCTTTTTCACCTACGAAAACAAGAAGGATCTTTTTAAGGCGGGGCCTGTTTGGGATTTGGATGCTGGAATTGTAACAACAAATTATTACGTCAAACTTACAAATCATTTGTATTACAATGCGCTGTTCAAGTCAAGGTTGTTTATTGGAACTGTACAGAAACTTTGGAGCCAATACGCCTCGGACATTGACTTTGATTCCGAAATTGCAAAAATGACCGATTCGTTGAGAACGGCGGCGAAAATGGACAGCGTAAGATGGGACATTCAATTGGACATTGCCAATTATGGACTCGCTGCATTTGATGATGCCGTTGCTTTTTTGCAAACTGGTTTGAACAAAAAATTGGAATCGGTGAAGGCATACGTTACAGAAACCTTGCCGGACGTGTTTATAAAGCCGATAATAAGTGTTTTCGCTTTTGATAATAAATATACCGGCAAGGAAATCATTCCGGATGTGATAATTGTAGATCTCGATCACGACTTGAAGGAGGGACGGGATTACGACCTGACCTATTTGAACAACGTCAATGTCGGCACCGCTAAAGTCATCTTTACGGCCAAGGGAGATTATATCGGTTATCAGGAATTTGAATTCGAGATTTATCCTGCTCAAGTAATCTTGTCCGTATCGAAGGCTTCAAAAACGTATGGCGAGGCCGACCCTGAATTGAAGTATAGCATTAGTGGATTTGACGGCGACCTAGAACCGTTGTATAACGGTATTGTACTTTCGCGTGAACCTGGCGAGGATGTGGGACTCTATAAAATTTATGTTGCGGTTGATCCCGCGCTTAAGAATTATGCCGTGAACAATTGGGGAGATCGGATGTTCGAGATTAATCCGTACGATAAGAAAATTACTGTGACTGTCTCAGGGCATACGGATACGGTGGAATACGATGGCAAAAATCATTCGGTGTGCGGCTTTGACATGTCCTCGAGTTACGACGCCTATTCGCTGGATTTCGTCTATCATTTCGGTGATACGTGCGTATCTGGAAATGACGCTGAGACATATCCGATGGAACTTTTCAGCGGTGATTTTCGGAATCTCTCGGCAAACTTTTCAAATGTGGTTTTTGACGTTACGGATGGTGGCCTGACAATCCTGGAGAAGGAAGAGAAAGCCAAAGAGGGAACAAAGCCGTCTCCTGTAGAAAAGACCGAGGAAAAAGCTGAAGAGAAAACGGAAGAGAAAGTCGAAAAAAAGACTGAAGAGATGGCAAAGGACTCGTCGACAGAAAAGACCGAAGAAAAAACAGAAGAGAAGACGGAAAAGAAAACAGAAGAAAAGACGACGGATAAAAAGGTCGTGGAAAAGACGACAGAAGAAAAGAAAGAGAGTAAAGAAAAAACGAAAAAGAAGGATGACAAAAAGAAGTCGTCATCGCTTGCTTTCCGTGAGGATTCGCCACTCCTGAATATTGCTGTCTCTGGACGCCGTGTCCAAGTGAATGGAGCCTTGGCAGGAACTCGCTACGCTGTATTCGACATGCAGGGTGTTGTCGTGCGGACCGGCGCTGTGGAATCTTCAAGTTTTGGAATTCCTGTCGCGAAATCGGGCGTTTACATGGTTCGAGTGGGTGCCCGAACGCAGCGCATCCAGGTTCGGTAGAGATGTAAATCTTGCTGAAATTTCCTACATTTGCTCCTGTAAAAACTTAAAAAAGGATAAAAACATGCGTGATCAGTTCGAAAGCCCGCTTATCAAGCGTTACGCCAGCAAGGAAATGAGCTTCATCTTCAGCCCGCAGTACAAGTTCCAGACTTGGCGCAAGCTGTGGATTTACCTCGCCGAATCCGAAATGGAACTCGGCCTCCCGATTACGCAGGAGCAGGTGGACGAACTGAAGGCCCACGAGAAGGACATCAACTTCGAAGTCGCCGAAGAAGAAGAAAAGCGCCGCCGTCACGACGTGATGAGCCATGTTTACGCTTACGGCGTCCAGTGCCCGAAGGCCAAGGGTATCATCCACCTCGGTGCAACGTCTGCTTTTGTGGGCGACAATACCGACCTTATCCAGATGCAGCAGGCGATGATTCTCGTCCGCAAGCGCCTTTGCCGCGTGATGGACAAGCTTTCCAAGTTTGCGATGGAATACAAGGACATGGCCCAGCTCGGTGCCACGCACTTCCAGGCCGCCCAGCTTACGACTGTGGGTAAGCGCGCTTGCCTCTGGCTCCAGGACATGCTCATCGACCTCGAAGAATTGAACTTCCTCATCGAAGTGCTTCCGTTCCGCGGCGTGAAGGGCACGACCGGTACGCAGGCCAGCTTCATGGACCTGTTCAATGGCGACGAAGAAAAGATTATGGAACTCGACCGCCGCGTGACCGCCAAGGCTGGCTTCAAGCGCGTGCTCACCATCACCGGTCAGACCTACACTCGTAAGTGGGATAACCGCGTGAACCAGGTGCTCAGCTCCATCGCTCAGAGTTTGCACAAGTTTGCAACCGACATGCGCCTCATGCAGGGAGTCAAGGAAGTGGAAGAACCGTTCGAAAAGACCCAGATTGGCTCCAGCGCCATGGCTTACAAGCGTAACCCGATGAGGAGCGAACGCATTTGCTCTCTGGCCCGTTTCGTGATGGCCCAGGTGAACAGCACCGCCTTCACGCAGGCAACGCAGTGGTTTGAACGTACGCTCGATGACAGCGCCAACAAGCGCCTCGCCATCCCGGAAGCATTCCTCGCTATGGATGCCATGCTCATCATCGCTGAAAACGTGACCAACGGCCTCGTCGTTTATCCGAAGGTTATCGAAAAGCGCATCATGGCCGAACTCCCGTTCATGGCTACCGAAAACATCATCATGGAAGGCGTGAAGAATGGCGGCGACCGTCAGGAGCTCCACGAAGAAATCCGCGTGATGTCTATGGAAGCGGGCAAGGTCGTGAAGGAACAGGGCAAGGATAACGACTTGCTTGAACGCGTTCTCAAGAACGAAAAGTTCCAGAAGCTCGGCATCACCGAAGAAAAGCTCAAGGAAATCCTTGACCTCCGCAAGTTTGTGGGTCGCGCTCCGGGACAGGTCGTGAAGTTTGTGACCGAAGAAGTTCGTCCGGCGATTGAAGCTGTGAAGGATTGGGCTAATATCGACGCTGGTGAGCTGAAAGTTTAAAATCGCTTTATAACGCATCGCAATACTTCCTCTCGGCAAGGCTCACGTACGCTTAGTACGCTACGCCTTGCCGTTCGTCGTCTTGCTCGGTTCTAAAACGATTTTATTTTAGACGAAAGAATTTATTTAAAAACAATTATTGTTCGCATTTTTTTGCGAATCTTGTCGTCCAGTTAACCTATGGCTGGGCGTTTTTTGGGGTGATGCACCCGCTATATGATACAAACTCGGTTTTTTTGCTTTTTTCTCGTGCAAAGTGTCACGGGCTGTTGCTTGTTTTGCCTTTTTTTGACTGATTTTACGTGATTTAACTTATATTACAGGGTGTAAGGAGAATGACTATGGACATCCGCAAAGGCAAGGTCGAGAAAAATCGCGTGTGGTCAGCAAATACCCAAAAGGTACTGGCCTCATTTTTGGGGGTTTCTGCGATTTCGATGCTTGCCGCGTGTGTC
Organism: Fibrobacter sp.; assembly: GCA_017412605.1. Taxonomy (GTDB): domain Bacteria; phylum Fibrobacterota; class Fibrobacteria; order Fibrobacterales; family Fibrobacteraceae; genus Fibrobacter. The sequence continues at coordinate 114,037 of JAFPWY010000012.1, forward strand.
CCATCCGATGCGGTAGCGGGGGCCGATGCAGAAGTGACTCCGCCTACCACATCGGATCCAGCTCAAATGATGTCGGGGGATGTTGCTTATCCGGAGTCTTCCTCGTCCATTTCATCTTCTTCGGAATCTCGGCCTCAATCTTCGTCAAGCAGTATCAATGTTCCGCCCCTCACGGCCGGGATTGTGGCGCCTGAATCGTCCATAAGCAACGAAGTCTCGTCGAGTAGCAGACATGTAGACATTTCCTATCCGATGTCGTCGGGCGGGGTGATGTACTACACGAGTAGCTCCAGTTCCATGCGGTCGAGTTCGAGCAGTCTCGTGCCTCCGGCTAGTGGCGTTTCTTCGTCATATGATGTTATCAGTTCGTCTTCGTCCTATAGGGTAGATTCCCTGGAAACCACTGCTGGCGAGATTGTCCCGCCGCTTGAATCATCCAGTTCTTCTTTCAACAACGTGGAACCTCCGCCGTTGGCTGGCATTCCGGAATTGTCTTCCAGCAGCAGCGAGCCCGAGCCTTTGCCCGGCGACCCGATTGAACTGCCGGAACCTATGTCGGGTGGTGCCTTTGGTCCGCAACAGTTTTCGGGTGATGTTACTGAGTCGGAAGACTGATGAATCTCGTCCTTTCCCTCACGGAACGGTGTAATCTTCGTTGCACCTATTGTTATTACAAGGTGAGCCACGAGGCCCGCAGTCTTGTGATGTCGGATGAAATCATGGAGGCGGCCATTAGGCTCGCTTTTGAACGGACTTTGTTTCTTGGGCAGCGCTTTTTGAACATCACGTTTTTTGGCGGGGAACCGCTCCTTTGCATGGAATCCATTCGCAGAGGTGTCGAATTCGCGAAGGAAATTGTTCACGAGCGTTTTGGAGACGGATTTGAGGTTGGAGCACCTACTTCGGCACCGATTTCACCTAAATTCCGGCTTCGTTTTGCGGTGAACACGAACGGCACCTTGCTGGACGATTCTATCATCGATTTCATGAAGCGTGAAAAATTCCGCATTTACCTTTCGCTCGACGGCCCGGAGGCGCATCACGACATTTGCCGCAAGCAGGTGGGTGGCGCGGGCTCCTTCAAGCTTATTGAACCGCACATTCCCGCGTTATGCAAACTCGATACGGTTGTACTTTCGGTCGTGACGCGCGAGAACATGCGCTCGCTTTCGGATGCGGTGCGCTGGATACAGGCTCAGGGTTTAAGGAACATGACCGCCGCCGTGGATTTTGACGGCAAGTGGACCGGCGAGGAATTCGATGTCCTGGCTAGCGAATACGAAAAGCTGGCCGCGTTTTGGCTTGAAATCAAGCGAAAGAAAATTCCGTTCTATTTGGGGACAATTCAGGACAAGCTAAAGTTCCGTCTGACGGGACAACGCCATCGTACATCGACATGCCATGTGGCGGAAGGCATTGTCGCCTGCGCCACGAACGGCAACCTTTTCCCGTGTACACGCTTTATTTCCTCGAAAAAGGACGCTCCCTACATCATGGGCAACGTCTACGACGAACCGGCGAAGATCTTTGGTGGGGAAGTCGCCCGCGATATTCTGGATTTCTTTGACCGCGAGAAGGAAGGCTGCGAAGGCTGTGCCATCCGCTTCCGCTGCCATGCACACGAATGTGCATGCACCTCGTTCTACTCTACCGGCTCGATACACGGCGTTTCTCCCGAGGTATGCACGCACGAACGCATGCTCGCCGCGATTTGCGACGACGCCATTGCGGAATTTACGGATATTTCAGAAAAAAATTAAGGCCCTCGCAGAGACTCCAACGGGACCTTAATAGAATATTGAAAGATAACCCAAATCCACGTTTTTATGGCTTGAACGGAGGGATGTAGTCATCATCTTCTTTTTTGTTTTCTGTCTTTGCCATAGACACTCCTTATTTCGCATACACAAGAAAAATATAGATTCTTTGGAATGCCTCGGGGCGCCTACGTCTCAGGGGTGTGATTTTGTTCACATTTAGCCCAATTGGGCAAAAAATGCCTAATTTAGGCCATATAGGCGGTTATGGGCGAGGCATTCGGCAAGTTTACCGTATTCGCGGACGAAGTCTTCGCGGGACGGAGTGTCGCCTAGCGCACAGTACAGGGCCGATGAAAGCGTTCCTCTGGCAAGCATTTTTTCCATGGTGCTTTCGGAAACCTCGGTTAGGTCGCCTTTCACGATGTCGAAAACGTGTTTCCAGAGTTCGCCGGCGGTGCATTTGCCACTCATGCCGAAGACGGCCAAGAATTCGGGCCAGTCGATGACGGTGTTTTCTGCATCGCGGGAAGTCTGCGTCAGCATTTCCGAGAGCCTTGCCGTGTCGAAATCCCTAAGCATTTCGCGGTAGGATTTTGCGGTGACGGGAGCGCTTCCTGCGGTGGGCTTGAACAGGCGTCCGTTCGCAATAGCCTTGAGCGTCGCAACTTCAAGTTCCACGATGGCAATGTCCGCGTTCGGGCATTCCTGGATATCGACGAGTCGGATTTCGATGGCCCCGCGGTCAAAGCGCGCAATGGCGCCACGGCTGTTCAAGAAGAAATGGTTCAGCAGGTGCTCGGGATCGTAGGGCGCAATGGCCTTCTTGACCTTGTCGAAGATTTGCGTATTGTACTCGTCGTAGGTGTACGCCTTTTCGGGAATCACTAGCCCAGCGATTTCGGGAACCTTGTCCTGGTTGTGGCGGTAGACCTCGATTCGCGCGTCCTTGAAACCCGTGTATTTGCTGTCGAGGTAGGGGCTGCTTGCCGCGATGGCGGGGATGAGCGGCAAGAGCAGGCGGATGGCGGCATGGAGCTCGCCGAATTCGTTGTCGCCGTCAAAAGAGAGGTTCAGGTGCGTGCTCTGCAGGTTTGCCCAGCCGTGGCCCTTGCAGTTGAAAATGCGGTCATAAGTCTGGTAGATGTCGTTGCAGTCGTAAGGCCAGAGCTGCATTTCTGCCGGGTCCATGAAGGGGTGCGCGGCACTGGGCAACAGCATGGCGCCAATTTTCTCGAGCTTCTTGTTCGCACGGCGGATTTCGTGGAAGAACCGCTTGCCGAGCCCGTCGAAAGTGGACTTGGGGTGCGCGCACTTGAATTCGAGCACGTGGCTCACGAGTTCGTTCGAAAGACCGATATCGTCGTATTCCACGTCGGAAAGTTGGTTGCCGTCCTTATCCTTGCCGAGCGGGATGTCGGCGCGGGGCAGCACCTGCAGCGTTTCGCGGTCCACGATCATGAATTCCATTTCGACGCCGAAGCGTTCCCAGATTTTATAATTACTCATAGCTCATTGCTCACTGCTCACAGCTCTCAGCTCGCAGCTAATCCTCATGCTGATGTATCTTGTGTTGTGCGGCGTGCATGCGCTCCTCGATGCGGTGGCGCAGGCTCCTCATAATGGTAAGGTAGATTTTCTTTTTGCCTACGAGGTCCTCGATGCCGTGGTCGATACTCGGGTTGTCGTTCACTTCGATCACGACCGGGTGCCCGTGGATTTCCTTGAGGTCCACGCCGTAGAGCCCGTTGCCGATAAGGCTTGCCACGCGGAGCGCCGTCTTCACGATGCCGTGGGGTACGCTCTCGATGGGCAGGCAGTCCCACTTGCCGCAAGTGCCCTGCTTGTTTTTGCTATCCCAGTTATAGATTTGCCAGTGGTTCTTGGCCATGTAGTACTTGCAGGCGTAAAGCGGCTTGCCGTCGAGGATGCCGATTCGCCAGTCAAAGTCGGTGGGCGTGAATTCCTGCGCGATGAGCAAGTCGCTGTGCTCGAACATCGTGTCGAGAATCTGCTCGAGTTCTTCCTTGTCGTTCGCCTTCTTGACGCCGAGGCTGAAACTTGAATCGGGCGTCTTGATGACCATGGGGAAGCCGAGTTCCTTCGCAAGCGTGTGGCGGTTTTCGCTGTGCACGATAATCGTCTTGGGTGCGGGAATCTTGCCCACGGTCATGAGTTCTTGCAGATAAACTTTGTTGGAGCAGCGCAGGATGCTGTCGGGGTCGTCGATGACTGCGATGCCTTCGCTCTGGGCGCGGCGCGCGAACGCGTAGGTGTGGTGGTTCACGTTCGTCGTCTCGCGGATGAATATGGCGTCGAATTCGCCTACGCGGTGGTAGTCCTTCTTGGTGATGAGCTCCACGCGGAATCCCGTATCTTGCGCAGCCTCGATGAAGTTATGGATGGCCTGCTTGTTGCTCGGCGGTTCCACTTCGTCGGGGTTTACGAGGATGCCGAGGTCGTACACGTAGTCTTCGCTCTTGGCGGAGGTGTAGCGCGTCTTCTCGAAGTACTCGATGGCGAACTGGTCCACCATCTCCTTGTGCGTCTCGGGAATTTCGTCGACGCTGATGGGGCGGATGCTCTGGATGAACCACTTTTGCTTGAATACGAACTTGGCGCGGAGCAGCGGGGCCTGGAAAATGCGGTAGAGTTCCTGCGATAGCTCCAGGTATTGGGCGCTTACGTTCTGGCCGAAGTAGATGGAGAGCACGAATTCGGTGCCGGTCAGCTTGTGCAGGCTCTTCTGGATGAGATCGTCGATGTCGTCGCTGATGATTTTTACGACGGCAGGGGCCTTGAAGTCGCGGATGTTCTTGACGTTCGGGATGACCTTGTGGCCGCGCGCCTCGGCAAGCAGGCTCACGTAGTAGCCCTTGCTCTGGTAGCTGTAGTCGCGGCACAGGTTGAAAACGCGCACGCTCCTTTGCGTGGTGAATTCCGGATTGGTGAGGTAGTCTTTTGCCGATACGATTTCGGCTTCGGGAATGTGGAATTTCCAGTGTTTTGGATTGTTTACGACAATTATTTTTTTCATGATGGTGCGCGTGTGGCGTGCCCGAGCGGGGTTGCGTCGCGCGTGCTATAACCTCTTTGGTTTATGCGCAGTAAAAAGTACCAAATAAAATCCCCCGTGGCTATATGAAATCGTCTTTTTTTTAACAATACCCAAAGACAAGAGAATTTCATCATTTCATTACTCCTTCATGATATCGTGTAGCAAGCGGGAAATTCATTCAGTCATTGAGAATGAATGTTGTCGTTGTGAGAATAGGAACTCCAAAATCTCCTTTTTTCTATCTTTTTCCCTGTTCAAATATACAAGTGATTCCATCACAGGATTATTAATTATGGCAATGCAAGACATGAATGACCAGGTGCAGGCTCGTTTGGCGAAGCTTGCGAAGTTTAAGGAAATGGGCATCGAGGCCTATCCGCACAAGTTCAACCGCACGCACGATTCCAAAACGCTCAAGGAAAACAAGGAAGCCCTGATGGCGTCGGGCGAGGAAGTCGCCTTTGCCGGCCGCGTGGTCCGCTTCAACCGCAAGGGAAAGATGTGCTTCATGCACCTGAAGGACCGCTACGGCCGTCTTCAGGTGGTTTGCGCCCGCGACGAGGTGGGCGAGGAGAACTACGAAGTCGTCAAGATGACCGACCTCGGTGACTTCATCGGCGTGAACGGCTTCATGTTCGAGACGCAGACGGGCGAGTACTCCGTGCACGTGAAGAAGGTGACGATGCTCTCCAAGGCCGTGCGCCCGCTCCCGGTCGCGAAGGAAAAGGTCGACGAGAACGGCAACAAGGTCGTGTTCAACGAATTTGCCGACGTGGATACCCGTTACCGCCAGCGTTACATCGACATGGCTCTGAACGACGACGTGAAGGAAGTCTTCATCAAGCGTTCCAAGATTATGCAGGCTATCCGCGAATACCTGATCGAGAAGGGCTTTATCGAGGTCGAGACCCCGACGCTCCAGCCGATTTACGGTGGCGCAAACGCCCGCCCGTTCACCACGCACCACAACGCCTGCGACATGACGCTCTACCTGCGCGTGGCTCCGGAACTCTACCTCAAGCGCTGCATCGTGGGCGGCATGGAAAAGGTTTTCGAGTTCTCCAAGAACTTCCGTAACGAAGGCATGGACCGCACGCACAGTCCGGAATTCACCGGCCTCGAGTTCTACGAAGCCTACGCCGACTACAACGACATGATGGTCCACTTCGAGAACATCTACGAACGCGCCTGCATTGCGGCGAACGGCACCACCAAGATTGACTACCAGGGCAGGGAAATCGACTTCAAGGCCCCGTGGCCCCGCTACAGCATGATCGAGGCCATCGAGAAGTTCGGCGGCCTCAAGGTGAACGAGATGAGCGACGACGACATCAAGAACAAGATGGAAGAACTCGGCGGCCACCTCGACGGCGAATTCAGCCGCGGCCGCGGTATCCTCGAACTGTTCGAGCTCACCGTGGAAGACAAGCTCATCCAGCCGACGTTCATCAAGGACATGCCGACCGAGAGCACCCCGCTCTGCAAGAAGCACCGCACCATCGAAGGGCTCATCGAACAGTTCGAGCCCTACGCTAACGGATGGGAGCTGGGCAACGCCTATACTGAACTTAATGACCCCATCCGTCAGCGTGAGCTCCTGGAAGACCAGGTGCGCCGCGGCCGTGGTGGTGAAGGTGAAACGCACCCGATGGACGAGAACTTCATGCACGCAATCGAATCTGGCCTGCCGCCTACCGGTGGCGTGGGCTTCGGCATCGACCGCATGGTCATGTTGCTCACGAACCAGCAGACCATCCGCGACGTGCAGCTGTTCCCGCTCATGAAGCCGGAGAACTGCTAACTGATGAACAAGCTGGAATGGCTCATCGCCTGGCGTTACCTGGGGGCTCAACGGAAGAGCCTCTTCGTATCGCTTATTGGCATTTTCAGTATGCTCGGAGTCTCCATCGGCGTGTTTGCGCTGGTGGTGGCTCTTGCTGCGGTTAACGGCTTCGAGGAAGAGGTCACAGCCCAGATGATCGGGAAGGACGCTCACTTCGAACTGATGGCCTACAACGCGGCTCCGATTACTGCTTACGACAGCTTGATCAACGAAGTGCGGACGCGCGATTCCAGCGTGACCTCTGCATCCCCGTTCATCATTTACAAGGTGGGCATCAGCAGCAAGAAGGTGAACGACGGTATCGTGATTTACGGTATCGACGCCGAGACGGCGAAGGGCGTGACCGACATCCACAAGTATATCAAGTTCGGTAAATATTCCGTGGACAGCCTCGAAGACCTGAACGGCACGAAACGGCCTGGGATTATTCTTGGTTCTGGCCTTGCGAACCGCCTGCGTGTCGTCGTGGGCGACAAACTTGTTTTGCAGACGTTCCAGAGCCCGGACGAGATGATCGGTTCTGCCGGACCGAAGATGATGATGTGCGTGGTGAGCGGTATTTTCGAGACGGGTACTTACGAATACGATGGAAACCTTGCATACGTGGGAATCAGCGAGTTGCAGCGCCTGCTCAACATGGGTGATGCCGTGACAGGAATCCAGTTCCGCGTCAAAAATCACTGGCTTGCCGAGGCTTCGGTGGACAGCATGGCGAACTGGCTCACGTACCCCTATTACGGAATTGATTGGAAGTCGAAAAACATCACGCTCCTCAAGTGGATGAATTACGAGAAGTTCATCGTGGCGGCGGTGATCTGCCTGATTATCCTGGTGGCGGCGTTCAACATCATCAGTTCCCTCATCATGGTCGTCATCGATAAGACGAAGGAAATCGGAATTCTCCGTAGCATGGGATTTAGCAAGGCGGGCATCATGCGCGTGTTCATGCTCATGGGCAGCTTTATCGGCGTGGGCGGTACGATTGTGGGCGGTTCCATCGGGCTTGTTCTGTGCAAATTGCAGGAGGCCTACCACTTTATCAAGTTGCCGGGCGACGTCTATGTGATTCCCTATTTCCCGATTTCTGTGCACCTGATAGATGTTGTCCTGATTTTTGTGATTGGCATTGCGCTTTGCGTGCTTGCAACGCTGTTGCCGGCCTGGAAGGCGAGCCGGCTTGATCCGGTGGGGGCGATTAGACATGAGTGATTTAGACGAAAGAACGCTCGCAAGCTCGCTACAGACGAAAGACGAAAGAAATGCTCTTTTTCTATCGTCTATCGTCTATCGTCTATCGTCTATTGGAGTTTTTTATGCCTGAGTCTTTATTGCAAACTATTGACCTCCGTAGAGTCTTCTCCGAGACGGGAGAACAGCTCGAAATTTTGAAGGGTGTGAATTTCTCGATGGACGAAGGCGAACTCGTTGCACTTACGGGTTCCTCGGGTTCGGGCAAGTCCACGTTCCTCAACTTGGTCGGCATGCTCGATACGCCGACTTCGGGCGAAATTTATTTCAAAGGTAAACCCCTTTCTAAGTTCAGTGGCGAAGAACGCGACATGTACCATCGCGTGCAGGTGGGCTTCGTATTCCAGTTCCATCATTTGTTGAGTGAATTTTCGGCTCTTGAAAATGTCTGCGTGCCGGGCCGCATTTTGGGCACGAGTTCGCATGAATGCCGGGAACGCGCTGAGATGCTTTTGGAAACGGTGGGACTCAAGGACCGCCTCAAACATCTGCCGCGTGAACTTTCGGGTGGCGAACGCCAGCGCGTGGCGATTGCCCGTGCGTTGATGAACCATCCGGACCTCGTTTTTGCCGATGAACCTAGCGGCAACCTGGACGAGGCGAATTCGGATTTGCTGAACCAGCTCTTTTGGGACTTGAACCAAAAATTCAACCAGGCTTTCCTTATCGTGACCCATGACGAAAAGTTGGCGTCTTTTGCAAAACGTCGTGTTGTCATGCATAACGGATTGATTCAGGAGGCGTAAAATGTCCGATATCAACGGTATTTTTTCGGCTAAGGCGAAGGCTGTGTTGCAGGCGGCGCGTATGGCGGCGCATAACCTGAGCAGCGACAGCATCACGGTTGAACATCTTCTGCTCGGTCTTGTGCGCGAGGAATCCGGCTATGCAGCCGAGACGCTCCGCGCACTTAAGGTGAACCTGAGCGACCTGGGCGAGACTGTCCAGCGTTCCCTTTCGACGAACGGCGGACTCATGACCATCGGCGGCGACAAGCGCGGCGGTCTCCTCTCCTTTACGGCCCGGACAAAGGCCATCCTCTTCAATGCGGCTAAGCTGGCGAAGAACGAGGGCGACCAGTATATCGGCCCGGAACACTTGATGCTTGCCATTCTCCAGCAGACCGACACTCCGGCTGCGGCAACGCTTTCTACATACAACGTTACTTTTGACAACTATCTTGAAATGCTCCAGCAGATCAAGAGCAAGAATGTCGACCCCTCTACGATGGACGTGGATAGGAACGTCCCGCCCATGATGCGCAACGAACCGAGATCCTCTGCTACGACGGCGTCCAAGTCCAAAACCCCGATACTTGAACATTTTGGCCGTGACTTGACGGCCATGGCCCGTGCGGGCAAACTCGATCCGATTATCGGCCGCGAGGCGGAAATCGAACGCCTTATCCAGATTCTTTGCCGTCGCAAGAAGAACAACCCGGCGCTTATCGGTGAACCGGGCGTGGGCAAGACCGCGATTGTCGAAGGACTTGCGCAAAAGATTGTACAGAAGAAGATTCCTGACTTGCTGGCGAACAAGCGCGTGGTCACGCTGGACGTGGCCGCCATGGTGGCCGGCACTAAGTACCGTGGGCAGTTCGAGGAACGCGTGAAGGGCCTTATCATGGAACTCCAGCGCGTTGGCAACTCGGTAATCCTTTTCATTGACGAACTGCATACGATTGTGGGCGCAGGTGGCTCCGAGGGCAGCCTTGACGCTTCCAACATTTTCAAGCCGGCGCTTGCCCGTGGCGAACTCCAGTGCATCGGTGCGACGACCATCGACGAATACCGCAAGTACATCGAGAAGGATGCCGCCCTGGAACGCCGTTTCCAGACGATCATCGTGAACCCGCCCAATTCCGAGGATTCCGTCCTTATCTTGGAGGGCTTGCGCGCGAAATATGAACAGCACCACAACGTGCATTACACGCCGGACGCCGTCCGTGCGGCGGTCACCCTCGCCGAACGCTACATCAGCGAACGTTTCTTGCCGGACAAGGCCATCGACGTGCTGGACGAGGCTGGTGCCCGCGTCCGTCTCGATTCCATCAAGGTCCCCGATGACTTGAAGCAGATGGAGGAGGAACTGGTCAAGACGAACCAGCTGAAGGACGAATGCATTGCAAACCAGCTGTACGAAGAGGCTGCAAAGCATCGCGACAAGGCTGAGGAACTGGAAAAGAGCATTGCTGACCGCAAGAGTTCTTTGGCTGAAGATGCCAAGGCCAACACGCCTGTAGTCGACGAAAATGTTATCCGTGATGTCATCAGCAAGATGACGGGGATTCCCGTGAGCCGCCTTGCTGGTGAGGAAGCGCAGAAACTTTTGCACCTTGGCGAGGAAATCAAGCAGCGCGTCATTGGCCAGGACCAGGCCGTCGATGCGATTGTCAAGTCCATTCGCCGTACCCGAGCCGGAATCCGCAGCAGCAAGCGCCCGATGGGCAGCTTCCTTTTCCTTGGGCCTACAGGTGTGGGCAAGACGGAACTTGCGAAGGTGCTGAGCCTGAGCCTTTTCGGCAGCGAAGATTCCATGATCCGTATCGACATGAGCGAGTACATGGAAAAGCACAGCATCAGCCGCTTGATCGGTGCGCCTCCGGGATATGTGGGCTACGAGGAAGGCGGCGGACAGCTCACCGAGAAGGTGCGCAAGCATCCGTATTCCGTTGTGCTGCTCGACGAAATCGAGAAGGCCCACCCGGACATCTACAACCTTCTGTTGCAGATTCTCGATGACGGCATTTTGACGGACAGCTATGGCCGCAAGATCAACTTCAAGAATACTATCATCATCATGACGAGCAACGCCGGCGCGCGCGAAGTGCGCCACAGCAGTGGTATGGGATTTACCAAGATGGGGGAGACCGACGACTACGACCGCATGGAAGCTGCCATCAGGGACGAAGTCAAGCGCGTGTTCTCTCCGGAATTCCTGAACCGTATCGATGAACAGATTGTGTTCCGCCCGCTTTCGAAGAAGGACTTGGTCTCGGTGGTGGATATCCAGATGGGGTTCTTGCAGAAGAACATTTCCGATCGCGGCATCCTGCTGGAAATCAGCCAGGAGGCGAAGGAACTCATTGTGAACCACAATTACGATTCCGCACTGGGTGCTCGTCCCATCCGCCGTTCCATCCAGAGTCTCGTGGAAGACGAGATTGCCGAAGGGCTCCTGCTTGGGAAACTCCATGACTTCACGACAATATCCATCGGAGTCGAGGACGGTAAACTCAAGTTCACTTCCGAGGCGCTGCCCAGTTAGTTTTTTTCTATCTTTGTTCCCGAATTTCAACAATCAAACCCAAGAGGTCTAACAATGGCTAAAATTCCTGCAGTCCTTATCTTTGGCGCACCGGGTTCCGGCAAGGGTACCGTCGGCGCAAAGCTCGCTGCTACCACTTCCCTCAAGCACATTTCCACGGGTGACATCTTCCGTGGCATTGCTCCTTCCAGCGAATCCGGCAAGCTCCTCGCTTCTTACTCCAGCAAGGGCCTTTTGGTTCCGGACGAAGCCACTGTCGAAATCTTCGGCCGCTTCATTGAAGGCCTCATCAATACGAACAAGGTAAACCCGGATAAGGACACCCTCCTCCTCGACGGTATTCCCCGCACGGTCGCCCAGGTCAAGCTCATCGAATCCGTTGTCGACGTGAAGCACATTTTTGTGCTCGACATCAAGGACGAGAAGACCATCGTGGCCCGCCTCCTGAACCGTGCCAAGATCGAAGGCCGCAAGGACGACGCCGACGAAGCCGTCATCAAGAACCGTCTCAAGGTTTACAAGGAATCTACCGCCAAGGTTCTCGGCAAGTACAGCAAGTCCATCATCAGCCGCATCAACGGCGACAACACCCCGGACGAAGTCTTCTGCGACACCCTCGCTGCCTACGTGAAGTTCTGCAAGTCTGCTTGCAAGTGCACGAAGGCCTGCAAGAAGGCTCCGGCCAAGAAGACTGTTAAAAAAGCCAAGTAAGGCGTGTGTCGCGACGGCAAGCTAGCTTGCCGGCATGACCGAGCCGATTGGCTTGCGTCACGAAGTGACGCCAGGCCAAGTAAGGAGTGCGCCGCACAGGTAAATTTGAGCGGCATCACATCTTTTTGAACTTAGCCCCGGCTCGTCCGGGGCCTTTTGTTTCTAACACTTTACATCGCTTGCGCGTTGAAAAAAATGTTGTTTTGACTTCAACGGAAATTGGGCGGAAACAGCGCTTATTTTCGGGTATTGAATCCATGAATCTATATTACAAAACAATGGAGGATTGTTTCATGAAGTCAATGAAGTGGCCCGTTTTAGCCGTTTCCGCAGTTTTAAGTTTTGTGGCTTGTTCCGAAGAAAGTTCGGTCGCGCAACCCGGTAATGAAGCTATAAATCCGATAGAGTCGTCGTCTGCTGGTGATAATCTTGGTGGCGACGTTTTAGGCGCTGGAGAGTCTAGCTCCAGCATGGGTGCTTCTGGCAACGAAACTCCGGCTTCAAGCAATGGTACTCCTGCCGGTAACGTGTCTAGCTCCGGCACTGTAGTTCCTGGCGATGGCGCTTCCAGTTCTAGCATGGCGGGCTCCAGTAACCAGACTCCTGACAATGCAGTTTCCAGTTCCAGCGGCATCGTCCCAACCAGTACACCTTCGGGTAACGGTGAAGCCGGCGACGACGAGAACGATAACGAAGACGCAAGAACTTTAAACGGAACCCAGATTCTTTTGAAGGTTTCCGGCACCACGGCTACAGTCGAAAACAACAACGGCTGTGTCGAGGTGGCGGACAAGAGCGCGACGATTACCTGTCCGGGCGCCTACTACGTGACTGGCGAATCCTCTGATTTCCAGGTCGTGGTGAATACCCCGGCTGCCGAAAACGAAGGTAATACCGGCATCTATCTCCACAATGCAACCCTGAAAAGCTCCAATTCCCCGATTCTCGTGAAGAACGCTGACAAGGCGGTCATCCATCTGGTCAAGGGAACGACCAACGTTTTGGAAGACGGTAATGGCAGCCATGCGTTTACGAACGTTGGCGGAAAGCCGGATACATCCAAGGCAGTAATCTATGCCAAGGATGACATGAACATCAAGGGCGCCGGAAAGCTCACAGTCACAAGTAAGTTCAAGAACGGCATCCAGTCCACCAACGATCTCAAGATCAAGAATGGCGAAATCACCGTCGTCGCACCCGAAAATGCAATCAAGGGCAAGGGTAGCCTCCAGATTTCTGGCGGCACCTTGAATCTCACCGCCCAAAAGGGCGACGGCCTTGAAAGCGACGAATGCGAGAAGGACAATCGAGATTCCTGCATCAACATCGTCGAAGGCAAGGGCTTTGTTGAAATTAGTGGCGGAAACATCACCATCAAGGCGGGTGATGACGGTATCCAGGCAACCAATTACATTACTGTTAGCGATTCCACCGTGGAATCGAAAATCAAGGTCGAATCGACCGGCAAGGGCTTTGTCGCCCGCAAGTATATCGACATCAACGGCGGCACCATCGACGTGAAATCCGATGACGATGGCTTGCATACCCATTGGCAGGTTCGCATGAATGCAGGCAACGTGACCATCAATACGAAGGACGACGGCATCCATGCCGATTCCGCCCTGTACCTGAAGGGTTCCACGGTCAACGTCGTTACGGCTTACGAAGGCCTTGAAGCGTACAAGATTTTCGCTGAGGGCGGCGTGTCTGCCGTGTTTGCAACAAACGACGGCTGGAATGCTGCGGGCGGCGCCAAGGAAAATGCTGGCGGGTACTCCATGTTCAGCGAATCCAGCGGCCACGCCGTGATTAGCGGCGGTCACCACTACATCGCCTCGAAGGGCAACATGATTGACGTGCTCGACGCGAACGGTTCCGCCAAGATGAGCGGCGGTGTGCTTATCCTCGAGATTACTGGCCAGAGCTACGAAAGCCAGGGTGGCGGCATGGGCATGGGTATGGGCTTTCCGGGCATGGGTGGCCAGCAGGGCGGCGGCAACGGATGCCCCTCCAACATGGCCGGCGGCCTCATCGACACCGATACTGGTTTCGAAATTACTGGCGGCGTGCTGCTCGCTTTCGGTGACTACTCGACCGACACTCCGAACTGCGCTTCTGTAAGCTTCACCAGCGACAACTGGTACGGTTCTGACAATGCAGCCTTCAAGCCGGAATACAAAGGCAGCACCATCTTCTACGGTGGCGACGTGAAGTCCGTGAGCCAGGTGAACACCGCCGGAATGCAGGAATTCAAGTTCCCCAACGGCAAGGTGTACATGTACAAGTAAGGCTTGCTTGAATCGCTTAAAATGCGGCGCTTGGACGGCGTCGCGTTTTTTTTCTTATACTAAATTTCTATCTTTACGCGCATGAAAGTTTTTTTATACGACACGACCCTCCGCGACGGTAACCAAGACCGTAAGATAAGCCTTTCTCTCGCCGACAAGTTGCAGATTGCGCGAATTCTTGACCATTTCGGTTTTGACTACATCGAAGGGGGCTGGCCCAATCCGAGCAACCCGACCGACGAGGAATTCTTCCAGAAGATCAAGGAAGTCAAGCTGAAGCATGCGAAGATTGCTGCATTCGGTTCCACGCGCCGCCCGAAGGTGCTGCCCGAGAAGGACCCGTTGCTGCAGGCGCTCGTGAAGTCGGGCGCTCCGGTCAAGACGATTTTTGGAAAGAGCTGGGATTTGCACGTTACGGACGTCATCCGCACGACGCTCGAAGAGAACCTCGACATGATTGAGTCATCCGTCGACTACCTCAAGGACCATTCCGAAGAGGTGATTTACGATGCGGAACATTTCTTTGACGGTTACAAGGCGAACCCGGAATACGCTCTCGAGACGCTGAAGGCGGCTGAACGCGGCCGCGCGGACTTTATCGTGCTTTGCGACACGAACGGCGGCACGATGCCGTGGGAACTCGAGAAGATTGTGAAGGACGTGAAGAAGGTCGTTTCGACGCCTATCGGCATCCACGTGCATAACGACGCGGGCCTGGGCGTGTGCAACAGCCTGTTTGCCGTGAAGAGCGGCGCTACCATGGTGCAGGGCGTGGTGAACGGTTACGGCGAGCGTTGCGGAAATGCGAACCTCACGACGATTGCTGCCGACCTGCATTTCAAGATGGGCGCGAAGTTCTTTGCCGCCAAAAAGATTGCAAGGCTCCGCCAGCTGAGCAGCAACGTGGACCAGATTGTGAACCTGCCGAGCGACGTGCATGCCCCGTACGTGGGCGATGCGGCGTTTGCGCACAAGGGCGGTGCCCATATCGACGGCGTGATGAAGGTCAGCCGTAGTTTCGAGCATATCGACCCGCACGAAGTCGGCAACGACCGCGTGTTCGTCACGAGCGACCAGGCGGGCGGTTCCCTCGTCGTGGAAAAGCTCAAGGCCATCAAGCCGGGCATCGACAAGAAGGACCCGGTGGTGGGCAAGCTCCTCACGCTCATCAAGGAACGCGAGAACGCCGGCTGGCACTTTGACAGTGCCGAGGCGAGCTTCAAGCTGCTCGTGTACCGCCACTTGGGCATGGTGCAGGAACCGTTCAAGGTGCTGGGCTACCGCGTGATTGAAGACAAGACCCCACAGGGCGTGTCCGTTTCGCAGGCGACCGTCAAACTCCAGATTGGTGACAAGATCAGCCATCAGGTGAGCGAAGGCGACGGCCCGGTGAACGCTCTCGATGCGGCGCTGCGCAAGGCGTTGCTCCCGTTCTTCCCGAACATGGCGAAGGTCAAGCTCGACGACTACAAGGTGCGCGTGCTCGGTTCCAAGGTGGCATCCGACGCTACCGTGCGCGTGTGGACGACGTTTGGCGACGAGAGGGGCTACTGGAACGTGGTCGGCGTCTCGAGCAACATCATCGAGGCGAGCTGGATGGCGTTTGTCGACGGCCTGACATACAAGATTCTCGTGGACGAGAAAGTCATCGAAAGTGCGTACAAGCATATCGACGTGAAGCCGGTTGCCACGAAGGCCGCCGTGAAGGAAGAAGAACCCGCTCCCGAGAAGGCCAAGAAGTTGAGTGCCCGCAAGGTGAGGAACCTTGCCGACATTACCCGTTCTGCGAAGAAGAGGAAGTAGTTTATGCAAATTGTTAAGGTTACTCCGAAATCTGCTGAAATTGAACGCATTTGCGGGCGCGAAGTCGCCCCGAGCAAGGAAATTCACGACAAGGTGATGCAGATTCTTGCCGACATCAAGAAGGGCGGAATCGCAAAGGCGACCGAATACGCCCAGAAGTTTGACGGCCTCAAAGGCAAGAACCTCCGCGTTCCGGCTTCCGCCATCGCGAAGTCTGCTGCCAAGTGCCCGAAGGAACTCCAGAAGGCACTAAAGCAGGCCATCAAGAACGTGCGCGATTTCCATCAGAACCAGATGGAAGAATCCTGGCTCATGGAAGGGAAGGACGGCGTGGTTCTCGGCCAGCGTATCCGCCCGATGAAGCGCGTGGGCCTCTACGTGCCGGGCGGTGCGGGCATCTACCCGAGCACCGTCATCATGAACGCGGTCCCGGCTCTCGTTGCCGGCGTGGAAGACATCGTGGTTGTCACACCCATCAAGGGCGAAATCAACCGCGCTGTGGCTTTCGTGCTCCAGGAACTCGGCATTGATGAAGTCTACCACATCGGTGGCGCTCAGGCGATTGGCCTGCTTGCCTACGGTGCGAAGGATGCGAAGGGCAAGACTGTCGTAGAACGCGTCGACAAGATTGTGGGCCCGGGCAACGTGTTTGCCGCCATCGCCAAGAAGGAAGTCTTCGGCGTCGTGGATATCGACATGGTGGCTGGCCCCAGCGAAGTGCTCGTGATGGCTGACAATACTTGCGATCCGGACTTTGTCGCGGCTGACTTGCTCTCTCAGGCGGAACACGGTTCCGGCTTCGAGGCTGCCATCTGCATTACCGACAACATGGAAACCGCCCAGATGATTAGCGCCTGTGTGGACATCCAGGTCGAAAATTCCCCGAAGCGCGAACTCCTCGAGAAGGTGCTCGGCAACTTCGGCCGCATCCTTCTGGTGAAGGACTGGTTCGACGGCGTGGAAATTGCGAACCGCATCGCTCCGGAACACTTGGAAGTGATGACTAGCGAAGCCGAATCCATGGCGGCCCAGATCGAGAATGCGGGTGCCGTGTTTATCGGCCCGTGGTCCTCTGAACCGGTGGGCGACTACTTCGCGGGCCCGAACCACGTGCTGCCTACGAACGGCACGGGTCGCTTCTTCAGCCCGCTCGGTGTGTACGACTTCCTCAAGCGCATGAGCATCATCCGCTACAGCGAGAAGGCCATCAAGAAGAACGCGAAGGCCATTGCCGCTGTCGCGAACGAAGAAGGCTTTATCCACCACGCTGCAGCAGTACTCAAGAGACTGTAGTTAGGCACGAGGCTCGAGAATACCTTTGACCACTTAGTGCTTTTATACGATACTTGGTGCTTTAGCACCTTAGTAGAGTTATCCCCTTTGGGGAAGCACTTATGTGGGCATGGCCCCTTTTGGGGGAGGCTAGAGGCTAGTGAAAAGAATCACGCACTTCGTGCGTCAATATAAGACGGCGAAGCCGTGATATTTCTCCCTAGTCTCTAGATTCTAGCCCCTAGATCCTCAACTCTCACTTACACAAGAAAAGCCCCGCATGCGGGGCTTCTTAAGTTTTTGTAGATTGCTTCGGGGTTTTCACCCCTCGCAATGACAATTCCGAGAACCTCCTAGCCTCTAGATTCTAACCTCTAGATCCTAGTCTCTAGCCTCTCACTTACTCTTCTTCAGCGGGGCGCTTCGAGAGCTGCTTTCTCCTGATGGGGTCGAGTTCTGTCTTGCGCAGACGCAGCACTTCCGGCGTGACTTCGATGCATTCGTCTTCGTTGATGAAGGTGACGCATTCTTCGAGAGTCATGCGACGGTAGGGGGTCAGCTGAATCATGTCGTCGGCGGACTTGGATCGCATGTTGGTGAGGTGCTTGCCCTTCGTGACGTTCACGGTGATGTCCACGTCGCGGTTGTGTTCACCCACGATCATGCCCGGATAGACTTCTGCACCGGGGCCGATGATCAGGTAACCACGGTCTTCCAGGTTGGAAAGCGCGTAGCTGGCGGCTTCGCCCGGTTCCTTAGCGATGAGCACGCCGTTGATGCGTGTCGGGATTTCTCCCTTGTACGGCTGGTATTCCTTGAAGAAGGACTGCGTGACGGCATAACCCTTGGAAAGGGACAGGAGTTTCGGACGGATACCGATAAGGCCACGGCTCGGCACGATGAACTCGAGAGAGACGCGGTCGTTGTCGTCGGTGACCATGTTGACCATTTCGCCCTTGCGCTGCTGGATTTCCTGGATGCAGGCGCCGCTGAATTCGTTCGGCACTTCGACCTTGAAGTCTTCGACCGGTTCGAGGAGCTTGCCGTTCTCGTCGTTTTGGAAAATCACCTGCGGGGATCCGATGGTGAATTCGTAAAGTTCGCGCCTCATGTTCTCTACGAGGATGGTGAGGTGCAGAATGCCACGGCCCGACACCTTGAACGTGGATGCGCCGTCGACCTTTTCGACCAGGAGGGCGGGGTCCGCCATGTGGGCGCGTTCCAGGCGTTCCTGGAGCTGGTTACCTGTCATGAACTTTCCGCCGTACTTGCCGGCGAGCGGCGAGGTATTCACGGTGAAGATCATGGAGATGGTGGGCGGGTCGATATGGATACGGGGCAGGTGCTTCGGGTTGCTGGTGGCGCTGATGGTGTCACCGATATCAAAGGTGTCGAGACCTGCGATGAGAATGATTTCGCCCGGACCGGCTTCGTCGACCGGCTTCGGGGTGAGGCCTTCATAGCGGAGAATCTTCTGCGGGCGGATGGTCTTCACGGTGCCATCGGTGAAGGCCTGGGCATAGGTCTGGTTCGGCTTGATTGTACCCTGTTGCACGCGGCCCACGGCCAGGCGGCCGAGGAACGTGGAGTATTCGAGCGAGGCAATCTGCAGCAGGGGTTCGGCGGCGGGGTCGCCCTTCGGAGCCGGAATGCGCTCGATAATCTTGTCCATGAGAATGCTGAAGTCGCCGTCCGGATCTTCCATTTCGGCCTTGCAGATGCCCTTGCGGCCAGAGCCGAACACCTTGTCGAAGTCCAGCTGTTCCTCGTTGGCGTCCAATTCGCAGAACAGGTCGAATACCTTGTCGAGAGCGCCGTGGGGGTTGCAGCCGTCGCGGTCGATTTTGTTTACCACCACGATGGGGATGAGTCCGAGTTCAAGAGCCTTCTGGGTCACAAAACGCGTCTGGGCCATAGGGCCTTCGAACGCATCGACAACCAGAAGCACACCGTCAACCGTGCCGAGCACGCGTTCCACCTGGCCACCGAAGTCGGCGTGCCCCGGGGTATCGACGATGTTCACGCGATATCCCTTGTACATGACGCTCGTGTTTTTGGAGAGGATGGTGATGCCGCGTTCGCGTTCAAGGTTGTCGGAGTCCATCACGCGCTCGTTGACTTCTTCACCTTCGTGGAAGGTTCCGCACTGCTTGAGAAGTTGATCCACCAGGGTCGTTTTACCGTGGTCGACGTGGGCGATGATGGCTACGTTTCTGATTTTTGTTTGATCCATATTGCTCTTCTTGAAAGAAAACGTTCAATTTGGGCGCAATTTAGAAATTTTGCGCCACTTTTGCAATATCAAGAAGGGCTGGATTTCTTGCCTTGGCTAGAATCCGAGGCTGATTTGGCCCATATAGATGCGTTCTTCGTCCTGTCCGGTGTAGTAGCCGCGTTCTTCGGCCCATGTGGCGAATTCGAGCGTGAGTACGTGGAGTACTTCGACGCCTGCACCGAAGGTTGGATACCCGCCCTTGAAACCGGCTGCCAGACGGCCGGAAAGAGCCCTGAGCTGGTTGTTGAGTCCCGGCCAGGCGAGGAGCACTTGCTCAATTTCGAAACCGAAGTTGAAGTGGTGCATGAGCTTGTAGTTGCGGTCGCTGTCAAAGGCGTCGGCAAAGTCGCAGGCGATGTTGAACTTGCGGGCGTAGGCCGTGTTCACATTGAAAAACCTGGGGCTGTAGTTCACGCCCACCGTGAGGTCCGGAGTAATCTTGTCGCCGGCCAGTTCCTTGAAGTATACGTCGCGGAGGGAGAGGCCCAGGCGCACTTCGCGGGTGGCCTGCCACAGCGTACCGAAGTCCATGCCCATGGAAATGGTTTTCTTGTCGAAAATGTGTTTCTCTGCATCGTCAAAGCGGTCTTGCAGCGTGTCGTTGATGGTCTCGTAGTTTGCGATGTCCATGACGATCATTTCGACCTTCTGGCGTTTTGCGCCCTTGACGCCGATACCGATCGAGAACTCGTTGGTGAAGTCGTAGGCGATACCGCCCTGCATCACGGCGTCCACGTAGAACGTGTCGATGGTGAGGTAGGGGAGAACGAGACCTGCGTCGATGTAGGGGGCTACGTTTCCGTCGACCCAGATGGCTCCGCCAAAGTTGTGCAGTGCCAGTTCCGCGTCCATCTTGAGTTTCATGGAGAGGGCCTTGTGGTCGTAGCTGTTGAGCGTATGCACCAGTTCCGGGTGGGCGGCGAGCGTGTCGAGCAACAGGTTGGTTCGTGAAAGTCCTGTCTCGTCGGCAGCCTTGTTCACGCGGTTGTAAAGCTTCTGCAGATCCTTCGCATCCTGGTAGGTGGAGAAATACGATTCGAACGGACCGGCCCCGCCGGCGTTGAGTCGCATGTCGAAGTAGTTGCGCGGGTAGTATCCCTGTTCGGGGCGCTTCTCGTAGTTGCCCAGACGGTTGATTTGCGAGAGGCCTGCGTAGTTGAAGTAGATGGCTTCCTTGTCGTCCACGACGGCGACATGGGCGTTACCCATGGATTCGGCGCGGATGGAATGGTGCGTAGGAGCCTTTGCGGCGAAGGCTGCTGTGGAAAGGGCGAGAGCGAAGAGCAGTACAATCGTTTTTTTCATTGCCTAGTTCCTCCCTTGGAACCAGTTGATGAAGTCTGATTCGCTGTAGTTCTCCCAGCATCCGCCGATGTTGGCCTTGCGCCAGGCGAGGTCGTAGCGGATGTTGTTTATGTCGTTGTCCAGTCGGGCGAGTTCCTTGTTCTTGACCATGTCGCCGCCCGGGCCAGGTACGAAGTTGATCTTCTTGGCGAATTTCAGGCGGTGGTTCTTGTGCGAGTTGCGGTCATCCGGGTTGGCGTAGACGAATTCCCATTCGTCGGTTTCCTTCGCCGTTCCATTCATGTCGATGTCTAGCGTTTCGTATATGCTCCCTTCGGGAATCTTCAAGGAGGCGACTGCGCGTCGGTCTGTATGGCTCTTGTAGACGAGCACCGATCCAGGACGCTGGTCCTCGTCGATTTCTCCGTCTCCGTCGTTGTCTTGCCCATCCCAGACTTCTTCGTCGACGCATCCGTCTCCGTCGTCGTCTATTCCGTTTCCGGCCCTGATGAACACTTCGGCACGGTCCGGATTTTCGTTCAGGTTGTCGGACATATTGATAATTTGGTCGGTGACGGCAAGAGATCCTTCTCTAAACTCGTCGTCCGGGACGGTGTCCGCACCGGGTAGGAAACTGCGGAAGATGGGGAAGGTGTTGTCCGGGTCGGCCTTGAGGGCTTCGGCGCTTGCGGCAAGCGAGGTTACCGTCTGCATGGCTTCGTCTGTTGGCAGATTATGGAGGCTGCTCCAGTCGATGGCTATCTGGTTGGACGAACCGTCGTAGCTGAACATGGTTTCGGCGTCGGAGTTAGCCTTGCGGATCAGAATGGCGACGTTTGTCAGCTGGAGTATGGTATAGCTGTTTGCGACGGTAGAAAAGCGGATTTTCTTGTCTGTGCGGTTCGTCGTGTCGCGGTCGATGAACTGGTCAAGAACCTTGAGCACGGTGTCAATGCCTACGCGGTATTTCTCTACGGATTCGTCAGGCATTGTCATGAACCCGTTGGTGTTGTTCTCCGTCTTGGAGTACTTGAGCATTTCGAATACGTTCAGGCCATACTGGTTTAGAACCGCCTTGGCCAGTCCGTACCAAGCCTTGGAACATGAGGAGTCGGACTTGATGGCTTTCGAAAAATTCTGGGCTGCTCGGGTATATTCCGATTTCTGGATGTCGATGTACCCTTCGTAGACGAGGGCGTCCGTATCGTCATCACTGATATGCTCCTTGCCGCCGGGATTGAAAATGTTGCATCCGACGACACTGGTCGCAATTAATGCGGCGAGTGCAAAAAATTGAACATACTTAGCGCGTCTCATATTTTTTCTCGACACTCCTGTTTCCATTAAAGATAACATTTTAATTCAAAAATATTTGTTTTTTGTTACAAGTGCCCGATTTTTTTTGCTAAAAAGGAGTATGCGGGTAGTTTTGGGCTTTTCATAAAAATATATTTGGTCAAAGATGGACATGTATCGCGATTATTTCCCCACAAAGGCCTACCGGCATGCCGAAATGCGCCTTTCTGCCCTCTTGCTTGCCGAGAGGGACCGCCTTGATGCCTTGGCTAAGGCTCTTGGGAGGGAAAACGCTATCGGACCGGATAATTTGTCCGAGCAGATGCCCGAAATAATTGCATTCACCAAGGCGTTCCACGAGAACTTTGCCCGCTACTTGGCTGCCGTGTTGCCCCAGCAACCGCGTCCTATCCAGTGCAGGGCCGCCTGCGGTAACTGCTGCCACCATTACCCCATGTCGGTCTCGCCGTTCGAACTGATTTATATATACGGGGAACTGCGCCGTCACGATAGCCTCGTTTCCGTGATGGAGGCCTGCCAGGCGCGTTCTGCGCTTTTCGAGAAGATTTTCAACAAGTTCCATGAGGAGAACCCTTCCGAGGACGAGTCCGAGGACCTGGCTCTCCACGGGTATTTCTCCGAGTGGGTGCCGTGCCCCTTCTCCGACGGGAAGGGCGACTGCAACATCTATCCCATACGGCCCGTCTCCTGCCGCATGTACTTCAGCGAGACCGATCCCAAGTATTGCACGCCCGAGTTCCTCAAGACGGAGAAGAACGACAGCTACATCGTGTACCTGCCCGACAACATCGAGGACGCAATTTACGGCATCTCCGAACATTACGCCCCGCTCATGCTTCCTGAATCCTTTTTTGGAGGGCTTCTTTCGATGAATGCCTTCGAAGGGGCGCTGCGCTGATGGGCCTGCTTGATTTCCAGATGGACCTGTTCGGTGCGCCTAAGGCGGATCCCGAGGCTGCGCGCAATTCAGGCATCTCGCCGAACTGCTCGGCCAACGGGCTCGTGCGCTTCCACTACAGTCCGCTATTGAAGAAGAGCATTCGCTGCAAGGGGGCGTTCCTTTTCGGTCACCCGGAGGTGGTGCTCCCCGAATACATGAAGGGCCCGGAGTTCGCGCCGGCGCGAGAGCTGGCTGCAGAATGGGCCGAGCATGCTGTTCGTCGCAAGACGGCGAAGAACAAGGCTTTGACGAAGGACCTCGTGACGCGCTTCTGGGCCGTTGTGGACCAGGTCCTGGTCGATCGTGGAGACAAGCC
Source organism: Fibrobacter sp. (assembly GCA_017412605.1). Lineage (GTDB taxonomy): Bacteria > Fibrobacterota > Fibrobacteria > Fibrobacterales > Fibrobacteraceae > Fibrobacter. The sequence goes on from JAFPWY010000012.1 coordinate 137,416, forward strand.
TGTCGAGAGCAAGGGCCGCATTCCGCCGATTTGCCCGCAGGGCAAGTACCACAACTTGTCCCAGGTGTTGGCCGCCATCAACGAGACTTATTTTGAGGGCGCGCTGTCGTGCCGCATCACGTGGAGCAACCGCGTCGGCGGTCTCAGCTTCCATTCGCTCCGCAAGGATCCCATCACGGGCGAAGATTTCCACTTGATTAGCATCAGCAGGGGCTACGACGCCGCGAACTGCCCGTTCTATGCGGTGGCTGGCGTCGTTTACCATGAGTGCCTGCATATTGTCGTTCCGGTTGAAGAACGAGGGGGACGCCGGGTCGTCCATGGTCGGACGTTCCGGCAGCGCGAACGGCATTACATCTATTACGATGAATGGATCAAGTGGCACAAGGAAGTGCTTCCGAAGAATATCCGCGCCATGCGCCGCGGCAAACCGTTGTAGAAAAAATTCCAAAAATCCCTTGATAAAAAAACTTCGTACAACTTGGAATAATGCTTTTTTGTGTATTGACATTTTTTTGCAAATAATTAAAAAACATATTTCATTTGGATTTTTTTGTGATAGATTAATTCTAGGCTTTTTCCCATAATCAATCTGCCCAAAATGAGGTCCACATGATCACGATTCCAAGCTATTGGTATTTCGTTCCTGTTGCTGCCGTACTGGCCTTGTGCATGGCTTACAATTTCTTCAAGAAAATGATAAAGCAACCGTCCGGCACCGACAAGATGCGATCCATTGCTCGGTATGTCCGCATGGGTGCCTACGCTTATCTGAGGCGGCAGTACAAGACGGTGTCGATTGTGTTTGTCGCGCTGTTCCTCATTTTCGTGGCACTTGCCTTCTTCAAGATCCAGAACCCGTTCGTGCCGGTGGCCTTCCTTACGGGCGGCTTTTTCAGCGGTCTTTGCGGTTTTCTGGGCATGAAGACGGCCACCTACGCGAGCGCCCGTACGGCGCAGGGGGCGATAAGTAGCCTGAACCGCGGGCTGGTTATCGCGTTCCGCAGCGGTGCGGTGATGGGCCTTGTCGTTGTGGGCTTCGGCCTGCTCGACATTTCGGCCTGGTTCTTCGCGCTCAACTACATCTACGACAACAATGTGTTCGGTTTCGGTGCGGATATCGCCGCCAAGCTTTCGCTAGGCGGCTGGTCGGATGCGCTTGTCAATAACGAGGCATGGCGCCACGGCAAGATGGTCGAGATTACGACGACGATGCTTACTTTCGGCATGGGCGCATCACTCCAGGCGCTGTTCGCGCGTGTGGGTGGCGGCATCTACACGAAGGCGGCGGATGTCGGCGCCGATCTTGTCGGCAAGGTGGAAGCCGGTATTCCGGAAGATGACCCGCGCAACCCGGCGACGATTGCGGACAACGTGGGCGACAACGTCGGCGACGTGGCCGGCATGGGTGCCGACCTCTACGAATCTTACTGCGGCTCCATCCTCGCGACGGCTGCGCTGGGTGCAGCGCTTCCAGGCGGGTTGACTTACGTGATTTCGCCGATGCTCGTCGCTGCCATCGGCATCGTTCTCTCGATTGTCGGAATTTTCATGGTGCGGACCAAGGAAGATGCCGACACCAAGTCGCTGCTGCGCTCGCTTTTGACGGGAACACTCGGCTCGTCCATCCTGGTGCTGATTACGCTCTTTGTACTTGTGAAACTGGATTTCATCTCGCTCGGCATCTTTGGCTCCGTGCTCTCGGGGCTTGCCGCGGGCGTGCTGATTGGCCAGTTCACCGAATACTACACTTCCGACGCCTACAAGCCCACCCGCGGGATTGCGGGGCAGGCCAAGCTCGGAGCCGCGACGACGATTATCGACGGTATTTCCGTGGGCATGTTCTCGACAGGGCTTCCCGTGGTGACGATTGTCATCGGCATTATTGCCGCGTTCGGCTGTGCGGGCGGCTTCCAGAACATGGCCATGGGCCTTTACGGTGTCGGTTTTGCCGCGGTCGGTATGCTCAGTACGTTGGGCATCACGCTGGCCACGGATGCGTTCGGCCCGATTGCCGATAATGCTGGCGGTAATGCCGAGATGGCTGGGCTTGACGAGAAGGTACGTGCGCGTACCGACGAACTCGACCAGCTCGGGAATACGACGGCGGCAACGGGCAAGGGCTTCGCTATCGGCTCTGCGGCCTTGACTGCGATGGCGTTGCTTGCGTCTTACGTTGAAGAAATCAAGATTTGGATTGGCCACCTCGCGTCTTCCGCCGAAGGCGTATGGCGCGTGGGGAGCGTTGCGTTCGTGAACCACGCCGACGACCTCTTGAAGGTTGTCGGGAATATCCCCGGCGTGAAGCTTTTGGACGAGGGCACCCGTGCCATTTCGGCTAACGGCGACCTGATTGGCATGGTGGCGAGCCGTGTCAACTACACGGATTTCATGCATGTGTACAATCTTAATCTCATGAACCCGATGCTGCTCGGCGGTCTCTTTATCGGCGCGATGATGGGATTCATTTTCTGCGCGCTGACTATCAAGGCCGTGGGCCGTGCCGCGAGTGCCATGGTGGAAGAAGTTCGCCGTCAGTTCCGCGAGATTCCTGGAATCATGGACGGCACGGGACGTCCCGATTATGCGCGTTGTGTCGAGATATCGACTGCCGGTGCGCAGCGCGAGATGGTGCTTCCGTCGTTGATTGCCGTGGTCGTCCCGGTCGTTGTCGGCCTGTTCATGGGTGTCGCGGGTGTGTTCGGCTTGCTTGTCGGCGGTCTTGCCAGCGGCTTTGCCCTTGCGACGATGCTCAACAATGCGGGCGGAGCGTGGGACAATGCGAAGAAGTATGTCGAGAAGGGCAACTACGGCGGCAAGGGCTCCGAGACGCACAAGTCCGCCGTCGTGGGCGATACCGTGGGCGATCCGTTTAAGGATACCGCAGGTCCTTCGCTGAATATCCTCATCAAGCTTATGACCATGGTCAGCGTGGTTTTTGCCGGCGTCATCGCCCGTTTTGGCGGTTTTCTGTTCTAAATCCGGACATTCCCCAAAAATGAAGAAGTCGACCTATTGCTAGGTCGGCTTCTATGGGGTTGGTTTGGAGTATGATTTTAATATAGGAAATAAATTTCGATGTTTTGTCACGTTTTTGTATAAAAGTTTACTTTTTTTTGATTTTTGTTGAAAAAATCATAACTTGAAACACTTGTTTGTAAATTTGAGTTTACGAGAATTGACGGTAGTTGGCGGAGAAAAGTCAAAAATCGGCTTGAATTTGTCTGGAATTATACCTTGTTTTCGCATACGAAGTCCGAAAGCGTCACTTTTTTCTCGTTCAGGAGGGCTTCGGTCAGGGTGCTTCCCTTGTATGTCAGCTTGAGCGAGAAGAACGGCTCGCCCCTTTCGAGCAGGGCGAGGAAAATCAGGTCGCCGTCCCAGTGGGGGAGTTCGCGGACCTTCGCCTTGTCGACCCATTCCAGGTTCCCCTCGTCGCATTCCTTGAGTTCCCCCGAGAATTCCGTGGCCGTAAACAGATGCATGAATTCCGTCTGGTCCATACCGTCGCTGATGAACGTGACGATACCGCGGTACTTGGGCCGGATCAGGGTGAGGCCCGTTTCTTCGAGGCATTCCCTGCGGATGCAGTCCTCCGGGGATTCCCATTCCATAAACTTCCCGCCAATACCGATCCACTTGTCCTTGTTGATGTCGTTCTTTTTCTTGACGCGGTGCAGGAGCAGGTATTTTCCGTCTTGTTCGATATAGCAGAGTGTGGTGTTGATCATGGATTTTGTCCTTTGGTTAAAATATAAAAAAAGGAGGCGTCAACGCGCCCCCTTCACGGAAAGTAGTTTGAAGTGTTATGATTAAATACTGTTCTTGTTCTTCAGGCAGCGGGCATAGTGAAGATCACCAGCAAGCGATTGCTTTTTAAACGATGCAGATGTCGCATCCAAAGAGAAATAACGGGCATTGGGTGAATTAATACCCACATTTTTATCCAATTTTATCCAGAATGTACTTTCAACGCCCATGTCGGCCACTGTTTTACGGTTGGAGTATGTATTTTCATATCCAGCAGGGTACGCATGGAATCCGAAACGGTCCGTTCCGGCGGCGTTCTTTTCTATCCATCCATTTTTCGACTTCAAGGAAGTGGCCACATCTTCGTCGCCATTAAACAGGTCCACATAATCCATCAATTCTTCAAACTCGGCTGCACTCGGGATATGGAAGCCTACCGGGCAAATTCCCTGGTGTTCTTCTTGTAGAATGCATTTACCATTCATAACGCCACAATAGTTGACGTTATCCCCTGTAGGATTTCTATACTCGTTTGAATTTGGATCAAATTCAACTGCGTCATGGAATGCGGCAATCTCAAACGTAGCGCCAAAACCTTCACAATTCTCGGCATCTCGCTCGAAGCAGTAGAATCTATTATTTAAATAGTACTTCACATTTTCGGCCATCCAGACCTGGCCTCCAATACCGACAGTATTGTAGACATGGTCATCGAAACCGTCTTTCACGGTTCCCTTTTCGGAATTTGCCAAATCAAATTCCCACAAGCCATTCGTGCAGGTATAAGCGGAATGTTCATGCTTGAAAGTTTTTCCTTCAATCGCTTCCGTGCAGCCTTTGTTCAAATATTTTTCACGGTCCCCTGCAGGTCTGAAGGCTCCATCGTCAAACACATACAAGCTATCCTTGTTGACGATGCCCTTGTGCGTTTCACCTTCTTCGAAATCGCGGCCAAGGTTCGCAGTATCCTTTTCGATATCATCGGCAATGCGCCAAACTTTACCGACCGAGGCAGAATCCACACAGGTGTAGCGGACTTCTTTATCTTTCACGGCAACACCTTTAGGCATGTTCTTTACCGTGCCAACGGGAACGTCGATGCTGCCACAATCGTCTAGGCCGAAGTAAGTGGACCAGAAGTGACGCACATATTTTTCAAAGTCAGGCACGTCGCCGCTTATTTTCCAGGAAAGGACGTTCTTCCTGATTGTCGGCATTTTTCCACCCAAGTCAATTTCTTGTGCCCAGAAGGCCAATGAATCCAGCGTTTTTTTGTCATCCCAGGTTCCGTCTTCGGCCATGTCCTCGCTCAATGCGGTAAGGCGTTCCATAATTTCGCTTGAGGAGAGGCCGGTCGGCAGAATCACGGAGACCGCAAGCAGGGCCGCATTGGCTTTGTCTGTTCCGAAAATATCCAGGTCTTCTGAATAGCCGAACTCGTCCGCATCAATATAGAACATCGCAAAGATTTCCTTTTCTGCTTGTTCCTTGGCTTTGGCAAGCGTCATCTTGGGATTTTCGTCGAGGAGGTTCGCCACGCGGTCGTATTCCAGGTGCGTTATCAGGTTCACGTTCACGTTGGTGCGGTCGCCGTCCAAGTCCGAAAGGGCGCGGAGCGTGATGTTTTTGTCTGATTTTTTTCCAGTCATTTCGTCACGGAACGTTCCTGTTGCCGTTAGATGCACATACGAAGATACAAGGGAAACGTTCTTGATTTTGAATGAGCCGTCATCCGAAGAAATCGTCCCATTGAAGGAGCGCCCAGTCTGCTTCAACTCGTTCGAGCCATCCAGTTCAAAAGCGGTCACGCTGGAGCCCTTCGCAAAAGGGCCCTTCTGCGATACGCCGGTGATTGCGGCGTTTTCGATGACAAACTCCGTTTTTTCAGCATCCGCAGAATCCTTGACAAAGACCGTGTCCTTTGTTTTTACGGAATCCTTGAGAACGACCGTGTCCTTGACAACAACCGTATCTTTGACCTTCTCCGTATCCTTGTTCTTCTCTGAATCTTTATCCTTTGCCGAATCTTTATCTTTCGCCGAATCCTTGTCCTTCGTAGAATCTTTTTCCTTCGTCGAAGTTTTGTCCTTGGCCGAATCCTTGTCTTTCACCTTGACATCTACCGAGTCGCGGCTAAAGACGGAGTCCTGTTCAGCAATTTTGTCGGAGTCACTGGTCGTGTAATTGGTTGCCGAATCCCCGGAACACGCCATGAGCATCGCACTCGAACAGACCGCGGCCAAGAAGAGATTCTTGTGCATCTTTTTCATATTTTCCCCTTTTCCATTTTTTTAGCTTGGACGAAATCCATACCGGATTTCTCTGATCGGACAACAAATATAAACGAATTTTGAAAAAGCTGTCAACGTGTTAGAATGTGAATCAGCTGATTTATACGAAAAATCCCGGCGACCGAAGCCGCCGGGATGCCTCTCTCTCATTATGAAAATTTATTTAAGTGTGACACCCGCTTGCGACAAGGATTGTCCCTGGCTGACTTGTACCACGTATTTCCCAGCGGGCAGGCCCTTCAGCTCGACGTTGTGCGTTCCGCCGGAAAGCTGTAGGGTCTGCGCCATCCGGGCGTGTCCGAGCGCGTCGAACACTTTTACCTTGACCGTGCCGTTTTTGTTGATGATGAAGGATACGGTCCGGTCATGGATGGTTAACGCGGCCGGGGCAGCGGCGATGGGGTGGAGGGCATCTGCGCTGCTTTTGGGGGTGGGGGAACTGCTTGTCGGGGCGGGAGTTGAACTTGTCGGTGCGCTGCTGCTGGAGGCCGGTTTCTGCTCTTCGGCTGGTGCGGAAGACGAAGCGGGCGCCTTTGTCGGGCAGAGCGTATAGGTTTCCGCGTTCGTGCTCAGGTATCTCTTGAGCGTGTCGCCGGATTTGGTAAATGTGAGGCTTGTCGGGGTGGCTGTGGCGGAGTCGAACGCGGCGGAGCCTTCGTTGATCCTCGATGCCGACCAGTTCGCCCAGGAGAGCTTGTGCTCGTTCATCCAGTTTTGCCAGCCGTCGTTGTCGCCCGCGACGCTGCCCTTGCCGTCGGAGGTCGTGACGCCCCATTCGCTCACGAACACGGAGAGGCCCGCTTTCATTGCTTCTACGGCGTTTTCGCCTTCGCAGGGCCAGCTCTGCCCGAACATGCCTTCGTGCTTTCCGCTAAAGCAGTGCGTTCCGGCATAGTAGTGGAACGTATAGGCGGTGTTCTGCTTGGGGTCGTTGATTTCGCTGCCGATGACGCGGTTGGGGTACTGGTCCCATTCCGGCGTGCCCACGAGAATCAAGTTGTCGGAATATTTGCGGATTTCGGCCACCACGGCGTCGGCGTAGGTCTTGATGACGCTCCACTCGATTTTCTGTGGCTCGTTGAAAACTTCGAAAATGACGTTGTCGTACTGGCCGTAGGCCTGGGCCATCTCGCCGAAGAACTTGACCGCGTTTTGAGTCTGCGTGTTTGCTGTATGCGAATGCCAGTCGATGATGACGTAGATGTCCTGTTTGATGGCCGCCTCGACGACTCTTTTTACAAATTGAGTCTGCGAATCGGGTTGGACAGCGTAACCGATGTACTTGCCCTTGGTCCAGTTTTCGTTGCCGGCTGCCATGGCCGCGCGCACAATCTGGATTTTCATGTCTTTCACCATGGTGGTTATACCGTCTTCGCTCCAGAAGTCGAGGGCCTCGTCCATGAGGCTCCAGTAGAGACTCATGCCGCGCACCTGCACCTCGGCGCCGTCCTTGACGCCTTCGCAGCTGCCGTAAATTTGTCCTTTGTTCTGGCTATTTTTGCCTGCGATGAGCTTGCCGTACTGGCTCACGGGACCCACACGGGTCGGCGTGATGTCTGCCGCCATGGCGCTCGCGCAGAATGCCGCTGCGATGGCTATCGTCGTATATTTGAACCAGGTTTTCATCTTCCACTCCATTTTCAACCTTACCATAATTTACGTGTTTTTTCGCATTTTGGGCAAAAAATAGGGCGGAAAGTGTATACCACAGGAACCAGGTGCAAAATGTTCGGGTAATTTCAAAAAAATCCCGAGAAAATTGCTTTTCTCGGGGTGTTTTGGGCGTTTTTTGTGCCCGGTGATGTCGGCGTTATTGCCTATTTGACGAATGCGCTCAGCAGCTTTTTGGCCTCGTCACCTGCGGCGAAGCGGATTTCGCCTATGGTGTGGTACTCGAATCCTGAGAACTGCTGCAGGTGCAGTGCGGCGAACTCGCGGTCCTGCGAGTAGCACAGGTTCAGGCGGAAATTCCCGTTGGCGCTTGTCTCCGGACGGCCCTCTTTTTTGAGGACGGCAAAGAGTTCGCTTTGTGTAGCTTCGAGAATCGCCTTGACCTTTTGGCCTTCGGCGGGGCTGTAATCCAGGCAAACTCCCACGACGGGCGTGTTTGTCGGGGTGTAGGTGACTTTGGTCATGAGACCGAAGCACTTTTTTTCGGTCTTGATATAGATTTGGTTGAAGAGGGCGCTCGCCATCTCCATTTTGGAAATGTTTTCCATTTTCTTTCTCCGACGGAATAAACCGTCTTGTTAAATTATTTGATTTTTTTCGCTGTTGATTCTGTTGACCGGTGGTCTCCAGAATGGCAATGTGGAGAAAGAATCTTGTTAACAGAGAATCCGTTTTAGCGTGAATACGTAATAATCTTTGGGTGCTTGGTATGCGAGCGGGGTAGGGAACCCGTTGTGTGCGGTAATGCGGGGTGTGCAGTGGATGCCCGCAGGTGCCGCGGCTCGTCTGGAAAATCCGGAATCGCGCCCGCCGAATCCTTGGAAGTTGCCGCTCCGGAATGTCCGCGAAAGCGTCTGTTGGCCAGGTCTGCGGGTGAGTAAAACGGCTTCCGATGTCGTCTCGCGGGAGAGGAATAACGGCTCGCCAGCAAAGTCGTTGGCGAGAAGGTCGTGGCTTGCGCCGTCTGAAACCTGGACCGCATCGGAGGAATTCCCGTAATCGTAAACAAAAGACCCTTCGACAACAGCGGCACCAATCGCGAATACTGCGACCGCAATCATCGAGAGGATATTTTGCCTAAGGAATTTCATTTTACCTCAGTGCCGTTTACGCGGCTTATTTTTCCATCAAAATAGATAAAATCGCCGTCCTTGTTCTTCCATACGGCGCGGAAGACGGTCGGGCGCCTGATTCCATCCGAGTATTCCTTGTAATTTACGCACTGCGCTTCCCAGGGAGTGTATACGATGCTCCCGTCGGGGGCGATTTGCCCGCGGTCATTCGTCGTGAACGAGATCATCTCGTAGGAATCGTTGAAGTGGAAAACTCCGGATGTGCTCACGCCCTTGTTCGTGATGGTGGCTTCTACGGTATGCTCGTCAACTTGCTTGAACGTGATGAAATCTTTCAGGAGCGCTTCCGGCAAGAAGAATGCTTCGGCAAGGTAGGTGATGAGACATGCCTTGTCCATTTCGGGGCCAGTCTGGTCGAATAGAGTAAAGAGTTTCACGAGGACGCCCTTCATGCCGCCCTTGCCATCCATGTAGTAATCGTATCCCTGGAAGGGAATGCCGAACATCTTGCTATCGATAAATGCAAGCCTGTCTGGGGAATCGGCAAAGTCTGTGTGCGTGTAATCAATCTTGAGGCGAGGCTTGTTTACGCCCAAGCCGAAATTGACATCCCTGTATTCCATCGATAAGACGTTCTGCCGCTTTGCTCCGATGTAGCCGTTCAATTCCAGATACTTTTGAATTGTTGGCGGCAAGTCCTTGAAATCGTCTGCTGTATATTTATCGCTGGCGACGGCTGCGATTTTTTGCGTCCTTGCTTCGACATCCGTTTTGAACTGTGATTTGACGGGCGAATAGGGAATATTGAACCACACCGCTAGAATCAAGATGAGAGCGGCAACAACAATTAGGACTATCATAAACTTTTTCTTCATCTAGAACAAATCCAGTGAGCTGTCCAGGTAGATTTCTTCGCGCACCTTGAGCTGGTGCTCGGGCCTAGTCATGTAGTAAAGTAGAAATTCCAGGATGATGGCGCTGCCGAGGCTGCGGCCCTCGATTTTGAAGTGACGGAATCCCGCGGGAGCGTACACGTTCTGGATGTCGTTTATCCCGATAAAGCCGGGGTTCTTCATCGCGTCGGAGAAGCGGTAGCCTCTTTGGGCGGTGGGCGAGACGCATTCATGGTCAGCGCAGTCTTCGCCGAGGCTTTTGCGGCTCACGTTCTCGTAGCAGTTCTTGCGGTCGTAACAGCCGAACCAGCAGCATTCATTGCACAGGAATTCGACCTTCTTTTTTTGCACATCCGTGAGTGTGCTCAGTTTGTCGAATTGCTTGTTCAGTCGGAAGTCCGGCACGACAAATTTGAATTCATCGCGGCTTAGTTCGGCAACAAACTGCTCAAAGTCTGTAATTACTTTCGTGGTCGAAGATACAAAATAGAATCCGGGATACTTTGCCTTGATGTAGTCGAGCAGGTGGTCCGAGTGAACGATGATGCCGGCACGGTCTTTGCCCGCGCCATTGTCTGCGCCGTTATCCGCGCAACATTCGAACATCTTGCACAACGCATTGCCCCGCGCGTCATCAAGGTGTTCTTCGCGAATCAATGAATTGCTGAAGGTAAGCCGAGGTGAAATCCCGTATTCCTTTATGAGTGCGGCAACCTTATCCGGGTCGGCATCGCCGAAACCGACGCGTCCGCCGCCCCAGATGCAGTCCTTCGGCGCTCCATAGATGGAGCCGATATCGCACCAGTCATAAAAATATTCCCGGTGCTCGCGCCAAAGCGGCAAGAAGGCCTTGTACAGGTCATAAAATTCGAACAGTCCGGGAAGGTGGTAAAAGATTTTCATTACTACTTCAGGACAATTTTGCCGCTGAAATCAACAGACTTGTTGGAAATACGGACTATGTAGACGCCCGCATCAAGGGCGGATAGGTCAAGAGAGGAAGTTCCCGTCACGGAACCCTTCTTGACAATCTTACCCTGGAGATTGGCAATCTTGACGGAAGCGCTGGACGTAATCCCGGTGAAGGAAACCTTTCGGCCTGCAACGATCGTGTTTACGCTTGAAACTGTTCGGTGGATCTTGAGCGCGTTCTCCTTATGAGGGCATGCGTCTAATGACCCGATTTGGGATATGTAGAAGTCTCCTTCCGTACTTTCCTTAGCTTGGACCTTGAACTTGATGGCAACGAGCTTAGCGGCAGCTTCCGGGCCGGTAATTTTGTCACTCTTGCCAAAACCGGCCTGCGCGAAACTTTCCCAAGGAAATCTCTTTGTTGTGCCGTCGTAGCTATCCCAAGGATATCCCTTTGTAGTGCTGTCTTTGTACTCGGGAAGCTCGACAACTGGCGTATCGTAATTCAAAGCTTTGTCGATGTCCTCGCCGAGACTCAATTCAAGCGTGGCAGGGAGGGTAGAAGAATAACGAATGCAAATACCACCCCACATAGTAGCATCACCTGCTACCGGGGTGCTGTCCGTTGGGCTGGCGTAGCCGACGACGTTGAAGCCGACTCCGACGAACGGGTCGTAGGTCGTGTCTGCTCTAGATAGTATGATATGGCCGCAAATGCCTTGACAGTGTTCAATCACGGGTTGAAAGGAGTTCTCGTTCCCTTCCATACCCTTATCGACCGGCCATATGATTTTGGACTGGCCGTTGTGAATGGAATCGTTGAACTCGAACCAATAACCTTCTGTTTTGGTTTCGTTTTCAAGTTCTGTACGGACCCTTTCTGAGTAGCCCTCCCAAAGCTGGAAGGCCATTGCCACTGCGGACAATGCTGCCACGGTAGTGTATAATAGTCTGATATTCATAACGCCCTCCTGTCAAAGATAACATAAAAAGTCTAGGTGGCTTATTTGAAAATTCAAGGAAAATGCTTAATTCTGTGATTTTAACGGCACTTTATTGCTTTTTTTATTTTTGTATCATGAAAGTATTGACTGATGATACAAAATGGGTTATATTAATAGCACTGAATGAACCGTTTCGTGTTAGGAGTCTTTATGAAACCAATAACGGAATATAATGATTATCGCTGCTGCATGCAGGACTTTTACGATGAATGTAAGAGGACGGGGTCGTTTACATGGCGTGAATTTGCGCGTCTAGCAGGCTTCACTTCGCCAACGTACTTAAAGTTAGTGTGCGAAGGGAAAAGCAGCCTCAGCGAACTTGGAATCGAAAGGGTCGCGTCGGCCATGAACTTGGGTGGCTTCGAATGTGCTTATTTCCGCTATTTGGTGCGGTATAATCAGGCTAAGGATGACGAAACTAAAAAGAACGCCTTCGCCAGCATGAAGGATATCGCGAACGCCAACAAGATTCGTGTGGTTGACGCAGACGCTTTCACTTATTTTGAATCTTGGAAAAATCCGGTTTTGCGTGAACTCGTGGCGATGATGCCGGGGGCCACTCCCGAGGCTGTTGCCGAAATGTGCTGGCAGCCAATTACTGCTGATGAAGTCCGTAAATCCTTGGACTTTATGGTGAGTGTCGGAATTTTGAAGCGCAAGTCCAAGAATGTCTATGTGCAGACGGATAAGGGCCTGGTCGGAAATTCCGAAGTGATGCCTTTGGTGGTCCGCTCCATGCACCGTGAAATGGCGGGCTTTGCGCAGAAGGCTATTGACGCATTTGATATCCAGGAACGTGATGTTTCCGGCGTGACCATGGGGATTGACCGCGATGCCTATGAACAGATTGTGCGGGAGTTGGACTCCTGCCGCAGAAAGATTGTGGCTATTGCCAACATGAGTAAGGAACCTTGTCAAGTTTATCGCTTGAACTTGCAGATGTTCCCATTGTCAAAAAATACACTGAATAAATAGGAGGGATGACATGTCTAACTATATAAAAACAAATATTCTTTGCTTGGGCTTGTTATGTGCCCTTTCATTGATCGCGTGCACGGAGACTTCCGAAAATGCACAAAATTACGGAACGACCGAAGAAAAGAATGCCTTCTGGGATGAAGCGTCGAATCTTAAGGCTTGGAATGTCATGGAGGGTTCCGAAATTAAGCTGGAAGCGAACAAAAAGACCTTGTCGGGTCGAGTATCCTTCGAGAAATCAGGAAATGATAGCAGTCGTGCCGGAATTGTCTCTGACGTTTCCAACACGGATGGTTCTCCAACCGATCTTTCTTTGGATAATGACGGCTTGTGCATTGTGTACCAGTCCGACTTTATCGTGGAAGTTCGCCTTGATACGGCAGACTATGCCAGTTCTTCTGTGGACAAGGATTTGCCTTTTGTTCGCCTGAGTGAAAAGGATTTGGTGACCGGAAGTCATTGCGTATCTTGGATGGATTTCAAGATGAAAAATTCGGATGACGTAGATGGATCTATGTATGTCAAGAATGTGCGTTCTGTGCAGTTGGTCTTTGTGGGCAAGTCGGGTTCATCGGGTAACTTTGACATTCAGCGGCTGACTCCTTATGTTCGCTCGGATTTGTGGTTTGGTAAATTATCGGCTGCTCAAGTAGAGACCGGTTTTGCTAAAGGCGATGAAGGAACTTCTGGCGAGATGATCTTCATTGAAGATTCTTCTCAAGCCTATATTGATTGGAAATATGACATATTTGACATCGACCCCGATATGCCGCCTTACTCCGAAATAGATGCCAATATTGTATTCAGTGACTCCAATTCCAATCCGGATGTCGGTTTTGAATTCCTTGTTGCGGGTAAAACAACTAAAAACGACCAAGACTTTATTTACACGGCGGACGTGTCTGATTTGTGGATGGGTATGTGTCTTGAATATAAATCGCAAATGGATATTGTAATGGAACTTGTTCCTGGGGATTCTTTGACAGGAACCCTTGAAAATAACGTCAAGACAATGACTTTTGCGAAAAATAATAGTCAGGAAAATACTTGTATTGAATTCGCCGAGATCTTTTCGGGTTCCGATAGTGAAATCCTGAAGCATCTGGCAAAGATCCGCGTTCTGTTCGCGAAGGAAAACAGGGCTGGTACGAGTTTATATCTTAGGCGGATCAGTGCTTTGGTGCCGGAAAATCTTTCTGTTAAGAAATATGGCGAATACAGAGAAGTAATACCTACGGATTCTTCTGAATATAAGTCTGGAAAAAGTTTTTTGTGGAATGGTGCCGTTGATGGAGCTCATGTGAATCTCGGCATTGCAAATGCTCCTTCTGGAGGAATTTGGACAAATGCTCCTGAGCAACCTGATATGTTTCTTTACTTGTTCCCCGATGACGTGGTGGCCGATGATGAGGGAAATTTCATACCGTCCTTGGTTAGCAAGTATCATGGCATCACACTTAATATGAAAGGTGGAACAACGACGAGATGTCCTGATATCGATTGTTATGGGACTATAGGTTTTAATACTGTTAGTTCAAATTTGGAACCGGCTGATATCAGCGCATGGGATGGCTTCTGCATACATTATCGTACTGGTAATAAAATTATAATTGTCATTTTTACAGACGTTTCTGAAAAAAAATACTGGACTGCTGATGTTGAATATTCCGATGATATGGTATGGGGTAAAGTATCTTGGGATGCTTTCAAAAATAACGATAAAAAATCGAATGAAAAAATTGAGGATGCTTTAGGGAAGATTACTAAGATTCTGTTGCTTCCTTATAAAGGAAAAACTTTCGTCGACAAGTTCGGTTCCTACGACCAATGCGGTGATTAATAAACTTTGAGGGTTGTTGAATGAGAAAAAGCCACGAGAAATCGTGGCTTTTTTGTGCTATACGAAATAAGGATTACTTGTAGTACACGCAGTTCGTGGTGCTGCTTCCGAAGCATTGTTTCTGCATGCCGTCGACGCTGCTCACGGCGGCGGGCTGGCCTACGTTCGAGACCATCTTGCTGCCGTTGAATGTCGGCTTGAAGGTGATTTCGGAGGTGCCGTAGTAGTTCTCGGAGGTGAAGGTCACGCTGTACTGCGTGCCCTCTTCGGAGTTGTTCGTGCCGAAGCCGAGCATCTTGCCGCCCTTGATATTTGTCTCGCCGTTGGAATCGACCATGCCGCCCATGCCGCCGTTCATGCGGCATTCGATGATGACGACTCCTCCGGTCATGTCGATATCGCCGTTGCTGTCCATGCCGTCGGTGTCGCCCGTGCCCACATAGAGGTAGTGGAAGCCGCCGGTAACCTTGATCTTGCTGCCGTCGCTGCCGAAACCGAAGCCGCCACCGCCGCCCGGGCGTCCGCCGTTGTTCCCGCCGGTGCTGCTCGATGCGTTCGCTCCGGCCGCATTCCAGGCATCGTTCGTGGTGACCACGCTCGTGACGCCGCCCTCGAAGTTCATATAGGCCGCTTCCATGCCCTCGTAGGCCATGGTGACTTCGACGGTGCCGCCCTTGATGGTCAACGTCTGTTCGGCGTGGATGCCGTCGTCGTCGGACTTGACAGTCGCGAAACCGCCGGTGATGGTGAGGTCACCGTCGCTGTGGATGCCGTCGTCACGGCTGTTGATTTCGATTTTGCCTGCCTCGATGACGATGTTCGAGTCTGCCTTGAAGCCCTTCATGCTGGAGTCGGGGGAGCAGGAGTTGCCTTCCATGCCAAATCCCATGCCGCCGCCCGGGCGTCCGCCCTGGCCGCCGGTGCTGTTGCCGAGGCATGTCTGGCCGCCGCCCGCCGTAATCTTGATGGTCGGTTCGTCGGTGGTTTCGCCCTTGGTGATAAGCACGGTGTTGTTCGCGCTGATGCCGTCGTAGCCCGCCGTGATGGTGATGGTGCCGCCGGCAATCTTGACGTTGCCCTTGCCCTGCGCGAGCGCTGCGGCGTCATCTTCGTCGCTCTTGATGCCGTCGCCCTTGGCCGCGTTCACGATGATGGTGCCGCCGTTGATGGTGAGCGAGGCTTTACCCTTGATGCCGCAGTTTGCCGCCGTTACGTTCAGGGAGCCGGTGCTTTTCTTGATCTTGAGGTCGTTGCTCGTGTGGATGCCGTTGTTGTAGTTTGCCTTGACGGTGAGGCTTCCGCTGCCCTTGATGCTCAAGTCGTCTTTTGCATAGATGGCGGCCTTCGTCGTATCTGTTCCGCTGTTGCCCGTGTACGTCTTGGAGCGCGTCGCGCCGTCCTCGACGGAGTTCGTGGTGCCCTTGACCAGGTGGAGTTCGGCCTTTTCGGCATTTTGCACGTAGATGGGCGCGTCGCTGCTCTTGAGCGAAACCCCGTTCAAGAACAGGTCGACCTTGCCGGTGTCGGTCGCCGCGGTGTTCACGATGACCTGGTAGTCGCTCGCTGTGCCCGTGAGGTAGTAGTTACCGGAGCACTTGACGGTGACGACTCCGGCCGCCTTCTCGAGGCATCCGTTATCGTTGGTGATGGTGACGTCGGTGCCGCTGAAAGTAAGGGTTGTCTCGGAACCATCGAGATTCACGTTGTCGTCTTCTTCGTTGTCGTCGGTGTTTCCGCCAGGCTGGGGGTGGATTTCCGGCGTGGTCTGGGATGCAGAACTAGTTGTGCTGGGGTCTGTATTTGTGGCCTGAGCCGAGGAGTCGGGCTTTTTTCCTGTGCTGTCGGGCTGTGAACCTGAACTGGTCGGGCTTGTGGCTTGCATCTTGTCTTCGGCTGAAGATTTGGAAGTGTCCTGCTGAGTGCCGGAGGAGTCCGTTGTCGCTCCGCTTGAAATTTCGATAGCGGTGTCGTCGTCTTGGAGGGCAGATTCTTGCGGTGATACGCTGGAGGAACTGTCGCTACAGGCAATGATGAATACGGATGCGATACCGAATGGGATAGTCTTGAGAATACTCATGTTTTAACCAACCAATAAGTGTGCTTGTTTCTTCAGAAAATAAGTTTTTCCCTATAACAGCCATATGGGCGAAAAAAATTTTTTTACACCCGATGTGAAGGATTTCACGGGTTTTTGATTGGTTTTTGGGCGGAATGGGGGCTTTGGTTACATTTTTTTGATGAAACGGAGGGCTTTCTGGATGGCCGCCTGGGCTCCAGCCTTGCCGTAGGGGGCGCGGAAGAACCGGATGACGTCGAATCCCCACTGTTTCATCACGTTCCTTTCGTGGCTGAACGTCTTGAAGCCGTAAAAGCCGTGGTAATTGCCGATGCCGCTATTGCCGACACCGCCGAACGGGACCGACAAGTTCTCTATCTGGATGACGCAGTTGTTGACGCAAGTGGAGCCTGCCGTGGTCTGTGCGATGATGGACCGGATTGCCTTAGGTGACTTGCCGAAGATGTAGAGTGCGAGGGGCTTGGGGTTGTCTTGCACGTAGTGGATGGCTTCTTCGGGCGAATTGTAGGCGAGAATCGGGAGGATTGGGCCGAATATTTCGCCGGACATCACCTTCATCTGGGGCGTTATATCCTTGAGTACGGTGGGGGCCACGTAGCGTTCGCCGATGTCGCACTTTCCACCGATGGCGACGGCGGCGCCTTTTCCCACGGCGTCGTAGATAAGGTCCTGGAGTTTTTCGGTTGCCCGTTTATCGATAATCCTTGCGAAGTCCTTGTTCTTTTTGCGGTCTTCCTCGGTTTCGCCATACATGGCCTTGATGCTGTTGGCAATCTCGTTGGCTAGGGAATCGACCTTGTTGCTGGCGCAGAGAACGTAATCCGGGGCAATGCAGGTCTGTCCCGCATTGATTAGCTTGCCCCATGCGATTTTTGGGGCGGCGTCCTTTATGTCGGCATCGTCAAGGACAATAGCCGGAGATTTCCCGCCCAGTTCAAGTGTGAGCCCGGCGTGGATCTTTTGACTCATTTCACCGACGTGCGCACCGACTTCTGGGCTGCCGGTAAAGAAAACGTGGTCGAAGGGAAGGCGCAGGAGAATGTCTCCGGCGATGGCTCCGGACGCCTCGATGATGGCGATTTCGTCCCTTTCGAACAGGGACTCGAAAAGCGATGCGAGGAATGCGCTCACGTTGGGCGTCTTGTTGCTCGGCTTTGCGATGATGACGTTTCCGGCGGCGATGGCCGATACTATCGGGGATACGCAAAGCAACAGGGGATAGTTCCACGGGGCCATGATGAGCACGCGGCCCTTGGGCTCGAATCTGGAGTAGCTGCGCGTTGTCGGCAGGATGAGGGTACGCTTGGCGGGCTTGTCCTTCATCCATTTCTTGAGGTGTCTTGTGGCGTAGTCTATCTCTTCGATGGCGGGGAGGAGTTCAGTCGTCCAGGCTTCGAAACGGCTCTTGTGAAAATCTTTCCAGATGGCGTCAAAAAATTCTTCTTTCCGTTTTACGAGGGCCTTGCGGAGTCGCTTGAGCTTGGCAATTCGTTCGCCGGAGGATGTGGCGGCAATAGCCCAGCGTTTTTGACCCTGGTTTTCAAAAAGGGCGTTAATTTGTCTTAAATCGATGGATTGCATGGCAGTTGTGGTGGTGGAGATATTGTTAAAGTAGCATTATTTTGGGAAAGGGAACTTATTGTTTGCTTCTTTTTTTTGTACATTAGAAATATGTCTTCATTAATCGATTATAAAGGAAAAACGCCCAAGATTGGGGAACGTGTCTTTATCGCCGAAGGGGCGAGAATTATCGGCGATGTGGAAATCGGCGATGATTCCTCCGTGTTCTACAATGCGGTCCTTAGGGCCGACCTTGCCGAGATCCGCGTTGGCAAGCGTTCCAACATCCAGGACAATGTGACGGTTCACCTTTCTACGAATGTCGGTGTTTACATCGGCGATGACGTGATTGTCGGTCACAACGCCGTGCTGCACGCCTGCAAGGTGGATGACCGCGTGCTTGTTGGCATGGGGGCTATCATCATGGATGGTGCGCATATCCAGCCGGACAGCATTGTCGGTGCCGGTGCCTTGGTCACGCAAGACAAGGAATTCCCGGCGCGTTCCCTGATTGTCGGATCTCCGGCACATGTCGTGCGCGAACTTTCGGAAACCGAAATCCGCAAGGCCCACGAGAACGCTTCCCATTATCTTGAAATTAAGGATGCTTTGTTGAAGGCTCGGTGAAATTTCTTATTTTTGAAAGAAGATATGTATAAGTTTGTTTTTCTCATCAATCCGATAAGCGGCGGCGGCCAAGGGAAGGTCATCTACAAGTTCCTTCCCGAGATCATGGAGTCCATGAATCACAAGGACTCCGAGTGGAAGGCCGAATTTACCGACAAGGACCGGATGGAAGAACAGACCCGTGAGGCTCTGGCCAGTACGGAAACGTTGATTGCCGTTGGCGGCGACGGTACTGTATCGGCAGTTCTTTCCACGATGCTTTTGAGCGGCTTTGCGAGCAAGGTGAAGATTGGTCTTATCCCGCTTGGGACGGGTAATGACCTTGCCCGAGTGCTGCACCTGTACAAGCCTTTTGTCGACCGGGGGCTCCTGTTCCTGGTCCGCAGGCTGCTTCTTGCCAAGCCCCGTCCGTTCGACCTGTGGCAGGTGAACGGAAAACTGGCCATGGCGAATTATTTCTCCGGCGGCATTGATGCCCGTATCGCTCACGATTTCAACCAGGACCGTGCGACGGGTGTCATCGCCTCGAATTCTGTGTTTTTGAACAAACTGCATTATGTGCGTCGTTTCTTTGCCGATAGGTCTTACCATCTCAAGACGACCAAGGTCCACTATGTGGACGATGCAGGAACTGCCAAGACCGTGGATATTTCCGGTAACCGCACAGTTATCATTGGCAATATCCCGAGTTACGCCAGCGGCAGCAATCCGTTCTTCGGTTCCGACATGGCCGATGGGCTGCTTGACCTAGTCGTTGTGCCCAATATGTTCAACTTTCTTTCATCTATTGCCTTGGGCACCGTTCCCGTTGTTGGTTACCTCTTCAAGAAGTTTGTCCTGAAGTCTATCAAGGTGCAGTCCATCCAGATAGACCTCGATTCCCAGGAATTTTTACAGCTTGATGGGGAAGACGTGAGTGGAAAACTCGGTGACCGCATCGTCATCAAGTATGCAAGCCAGGTGCAGATGCTTTCGTTGGGGGCTTGATGCACCCGGTAAGGCTTTCCGAGATACTTTCTTTTGTTGACCGTCTTGAAGGGACTGCTTATGCGCAGGATGCCGCTTCGCGTTCTGTCGATTTTGAACTTACGGGGTTTGCTCCGGTTGGATCGGCGGGCGGGGGCGATGTTTCTTTTTGGACCGGCGATGCTACCGTCGAGACGGGGCTTGCCGGGAATGCTGGCGGCGTGAGCGTTGCGAACCTTGAATCGATTCGTGCCGGGTTGCTGTTCGTTCCGCCTGCCGATGCGACCGGTGCCGATTTCGTATCCAGGTTCCCGAACGTGAAGTACGCCTGCGCCGTGGAAAATCCCTACCATGCCATGGTCCAGTTCCTGAACAATTTTGCTGCTGCCGAATCCGTGGGCGAGGCTTTTATTCCCGCGTCTGCCAGGGTACACCCGAGCGCAGTCGTCGAGGGCCGCCTGGGCGAGAATGTGATTGTCGGGCCGGGATGTGTGGTGATGGGCGGCTCTGAGATTGGAGACGGCTGCGCGCTGGAAGCCAACGTGACTGTCTACTCGCACGTGAAAGTCGGCAAGGGATGCGTGTTCCAGGCCGGTTCCGTCATTGGCAGTCGCGGGTTCGGATTTTACGGGTACAGGGGCCGCAAGATGATGGTCCCGCACCTCGCTGGCGTCGTTATCGGCGATGGCTGCAGCTTCGGTGCCAACTGTGTTGTTGCTGCGGGATTCCTCTCGCCGACGGTCATCGGCGACAATTGCCATTTTGATTCTTTTGTACAGGTCGCCCACAATTGCACGTTGGGTAACAACATCTTCATGGCGTCGCAGTCGGGCTTGGCCGGCTCCGTCGTGGTCGAAGACGACGTGGAACTTGCCGGTGGGGCGCAGTCCGCCGGGCACTTGACGATTGGGAAGGGCGCCAAGGTGGCGGCCAAGGCCGGTATCACCAAGAGCATCCCCGCGAATGCCGTGTACGCCGGATTTCCTGCCGAGGATATCGCCGTGTGGAGGCGTTCCGTGGTCCGCTTGCGTCAGATGGGGAAGAAGTGATGGGCAAGGGAAATGGCAATAAGGATCGCCGGGTGCAATTCGCGTCCCCCTCGCTCAGCTATCGTTCCACCTCCGTCGAGGTGACGCTCCGCGATGCGAGCGTGACAAGCGCACCGGGCGTGAACTGGTATGTAGATGGACATCCGTTTTACAGCACTTCCGCGCACAAACTTTATGGAGAATTGCTCCATTCCGTGAGCCGGACGACAATCTATGAACTTGATGACGGCTTAGGCAGTGCCGGAAAGCTCCGCCTTTGTTCGCCGGAGCATCTTGCTCCCGTTTTCTTGATGTGGCCGGGACGCATTTTCGACGTGAACCTGTTGAATGCCGAGGAACCCGAGGTCCCGATGATGGACGGCAGTGCATTGCCGTTCTTTAGCCGACTGCGTCGTGAGGCGGGCGTGCCGCAGGAACTTTCTTTTTACGACGCTCCGGTGCGTGCGGAGTGGGAACTGTCCCGCCCCGGCGAGACTGCGTACGGATGCGTTCGCATCGCGCCTTCGGAAGCATTCGAGGTGGATTACCGGCTGACGTCAGTCGATTCCGCCGTCTCGGTGGCGATCTATTCTGCCGAGGACCTTTTCGCCGAATTCATGGCGCGCACGTTCATTACCGAAAAAGATTACAGGGAGGCCCGTGCGGCGGGGCTCCTGGCCGGTGTCGACGAAACCTGCGGCCTTTTGCTGCAGGACGGCTCTGCAAACAAGAATTTGTACCGCGTGGACGAGGAACCGGCGAGGCACAAGGTGCTTGACCTGCTCGGCGACATCGCGTTCGTCTGCCCCTCGCTTCCCAGGATACGTATCGAAATTTTAAACGGAGGCCATGTGGCCCATCACCAAATAGTAAGGAGGTTGTTACCTTATGTCGCTCTTAGAAACCCTTCGCAAGTCGGATAAGCCGGGAATCCTTTACGACGCCGATGTCGTCCATGAACTTTTGCCGCAGAAGTTCCCCTTCGCCTTTGTCGACGAAGTCGTTTCGCTCGAAGTGGGCAAGGATGCCACCGAAGGCGCTGAAGCCGTGAATCCGAGCATTGTCGCAAACTTCCACCTGACCGGCGAGGAAGGTTTCCTGAAGGGACATTTCCCCGGCAATCCGGTGATGCCCGGTGTCATCCAGATCGAGGCGATGGCCCAGGCGGCAACCGTCCTCACGCTGATCGTGAAGGAAGCCGAAGTCGCGGGCAAGCGTCCTGCGTTCATGGGTGTCGAGGAATGCCGGTTCCGTGCCCCGGTCATCCCGAAGGCCGACCTTACGCTCAAGGCTACGCTCATCCTTGCCCGTCGCGGCATCTACAAGTACACCGGTGAAATCTATCAGGGCGATACGCTCATGAGCAAGGCTAGCTTCAGCGCAGCCATGGTGTAAAGATGAACGTCCTTATCCTGGCTGCCGGTCTCGGGACGCGCCTGCGCCCCCTGACAAGCGATGTGCCCAAGCCGCTGGTGCGTGTGGTGGATGCTCCGATCCTCGAGTTGCAGGTGCAGAAGGCGCGGGCGCTCGGGAATGTCGCCCTGCATGCCAATGCGCACTATTTGGCCGACCAGATTGTGGCCGAGGGGGCACGCCTCGGTTTCGAGAAGGTGTGGGTCGAACCCGAAATACTCGGCACGGCGGGGCCACTCAGCCGCATCTACCGCAGCGGCTACCGTGGCGGCCTCCTCGTGATGAACAGCGATGCCTACTGCCAGTTTGACTTGGCGCGGTTCGTTGCCGGGGCGGAATCGTCGGGGGCGGACTTCGCCCTCCTCGGCGTCGATTTCCCGAAGGTGAATTCTCTCCGCGTGGGCGGAGACGGCAAGCTCTCCGGTGTGCTGCGGCGCTTCGGCACCGACGCGGGGGAGGCGGTGACCTTCTCCGGGGTCTCGTGGTACAGCGACGCGGCCCTGTCGAGAATCGAGCCCGGCGAGTTCGACATCCTCAAGTTCTGGGAAAAGGAAGTCGCGGACGGCCGTGCTCCCTTTGTGGACATGAGCCAGAAGGACGCTCTCTGGATCGATATGGGAAGCCCGGAAGGCCTCAAGGCCGCCTGCGACGCCCGCCGCAAGGATTTGGGCGTGGATAGCTGGGTGGGCGACGCCCCTTCTGCCGATCTGCGCTTTGTCCGTTCGGTGGTGGAGTGCGCTGCGGATATCCCGGCCGACGCAACGCTGACCGATTCGGTCATTTTCGCCGGAGCGGAAGTTTTTCCCGGCGAGAAAGTGGTCCGCGAAATCCGGGGTAAGGGGTTCTGCTGGAAAGTTTAGGCTTCGTTTCTTGTGATTCGTCACAGGATAGACCATTTTTAGCGCTTTTTTCTAAAAAAAACTGTTTTACGTGCTTTTGAAAACATATATTGAACGTATGAATAAAGAAGAACTTGTCATATCCCCCAAAATCAACACTTATCTTTTTGCTCACGGCTATTCCGACGGCTTTGAGGTTGAGCCCATTGCCGGTGCTGGTTCCGGCCGCCGTTATTACAGAATCAAGAATTCGGAACGCTCCTGCGTCTTGCAGGTTTCCCCTGCGGTGAATGACGATTTCAACCGTTTTGTCGAGTATTCCAAGACATTCCTCGATTACAAGCTTCCCGTACCGCGTGTCTATTGCGTCGATACGACGGATTGCCAAATCCTGCAGGAAGACCTGGGCAAACGCAGCCTTTATGATTACGTGGCTCCCGAGAACCATTCCGGGAGCATCCGCATCCTTTATCCGGAAGTCATCGAAGCCCTGATTCGGTGGCAGAACGCCTCGCAGTCGCTGTTCAGCAGCCATACGAACATTTGGCTTTACCGATTCGATTTTGCCTCGCTCAAGTGGGAGACGGATTACTTTACCCAGAACTACTTGAAGGACTACAAGGGCATTCAGGAAATTCCGTCTGCTGTCCAGAACTTCTATTCTCTGTTGGCTGTTTCTGTGGAAGCGCAGACCAAGGTGCTCATGCACCGCGATTTCCAGTCGCAGAACATCATGGTGCGTCCGAACTCCGAAATCGCTTTTGTTGATTTCCAGGGAGCTCGTCGCGGTTCCATGTTCTACGACATCGCTTCGCTGCTCTG
The DNA here is from genome assembly GCA_017412605.1 of Fibrobacter sp. Taxonomy (GTDB): domain Bacteria; phylum Fibrobacterota; class Fibrobacteria; order Fibrobacterales; family Fibrobacteraceae; genus Fibrobacter. Next base: position 161,160 of record JAFPWY010000012.1, read on the forward strand.
GGACCCTTACGTTTGCCTGCCCCTTGACATGATCAAGGATTTCTTCGAGTACTGGCACACCTATTATGCCGGCGCGAGAATCTATTCCAAGGAAGATGCCTGGATGTGCTTCATCCATGCAAGCCTCCAGCGCGTGATGCAGGCCTTGGGTGCTTACTGCTTCCTTTCGAGGCAGAAAAAGATTGAAAAGTTTGCACAGTATATTGAACCGGGCAAAAAGCAACTGCTTGCCTTGTTCAACGAATTCAAGCTCATCGCCAATGCAACGGACAAGGAACTCTTCCCGTTCATGGAAGAAGCCCTTGCGTAGCCCTCATGAAACCGGTATCTTGTAAGCTTTATTCTGAGTCTGTGGATTTTGGGCGTGCGTTGGGTCTCGCTTACGAGGCCCTAGTCAATACTCCTCATGAATTCGATTCCATTGCTGCGTGGACCAAACTTTCGGAACGCGTGTCGCAGGGTGTCTACATGGGGGATGGCCTGCTGTTGCCGCATACGCGCGTCCCGGGGCTGTCAGCACCGTTGATGGCTTTTGTCGTTGCTCCGGAAGGCTTTTCGGGAGTGACCATTCCCGGCAGGGAAACGGCGCAGTTCATGTGCCTGCTCCTTTCACCGGCTGAATCTGCGACTGTGCATACCCAGGCCATTGCCGAAATGGCTCGCCTCATTCTGGATAAGGAATGGAAGGCGAAGGCGCTTGCCTGCCGTGACGATGCGGAAATAGCCGCCCTTTTCTAGAACTGTATCGATCCGGATAACGTTGCCCGGAATCCTTCGTAGTCGCCGAAGAAGCGCGTGTACGACGTCTTTAGCGTTGCCCAGTACCACGGGGTAATGGCCAATGCGCCGCCGAGTTCTTCGTAGCGGATGGAGGAATCGTCGTCCAGGAACTTCTTGTCGGTGCGGTCCTCGGGGCCGTGGATGTCGGCGATGTTCCCGCCGAAAGCCGTGTCCTTGGCGACAGCGCCTGCGATAAGCGTTCCCTTGACAAATTTCCATGAAGCGCTCAGCTCGCTGTGGATTTCTTGGGCGTTGGGGCCGAGGTCGCTGCCTAGGCTCTGAGCGTAGTTCGCATAAGTGTATCCGCCGCCCTTGTGGTGCGTGTACACCCAGGGCTCGATTCGGGTATATTCCGCAAACCAGTCCAGCATTACGGGGCCGAGTTTCAGGTTGTCGCGGGCGAGCCCGACAGTTGCCGCCCACTTGTTTCCCCACCAGGAGTCATCGAACATGGATGTCGGTGACTTCATGTCGTCCCAGAGGAGTTCCGCATAGAATTCCCAGTTCCGGATGGTCTTTACGCTCAGGTCGAACGCTAGCGAGATGTTATCCTGGTCGCCGAGGAGGTGCTCCTCGAAAACATAGGGGACGAACGGGATGACGTATGCCCATTCCATTTCGCGCGAGGCGTATTCGGCGTCGGCATTCGGGTTGGTTCCCGGGTCTTCTGTTGTGGTTCCGTAGAGTGCCGTTTCGGAAAGCCCGAACGTGATGTCGAAGGGCAGGTTCATTGCAAGGCGGTGGTTGTGGAAGTACTTGCCTGCACCCTTCTTTTCGTATAGCTTGGCGGCGTGCTGTGTGTAAGTTAGGGGGCCCAACGTGAATTCGTAGCCGAAGTACGGGGTTGGTGCCGGGTCGTATATGCGGCTGCTGCTGTCTTGCCACGGACGGTAGAAACTGCGTTCCCCGCGCATGATCACATGGTGACGGCGTGCGGGGCCGGCTTCGAGGTAGTCAAATCCGGCGAGCAGGCCGAGCGGAGCGATGTCGTAGCGTGCGTTTGCAGCGAAAATGTCCCATGTGCGCTTGTTGTCGCTCTGCTTGTTGTAGGGAATGCCTTCGTTCGGGTTGTAGAAGTGGTCGGCTATATCCCTGTTCGTGTGGTCCGTGCTCACCTTGACACGGGCAGCGAAGTTGAAGGCGTCGGTGAATTTCCCGTCGAGGAAAATTCGAACCGATGCGGAATTGTCATAGTGTGTCGGAGCCCCCGAAAGGTTCGTGATGGCCGCGGAATCGATCAGTTGCGCGTGGATGTTCACCGCTGCGCCGCGCGAGGAGTCCGCGAGCGTGAACGCCGTGGAATCGTCAAAGCCCTCGAAGGCAAGCGCCTGTGATGCCAGCGAAAGAGCCAAGGAGGCCGAGAAAATTGTAAACGGAGTGCGTTTTAGTGAACTCATAGGGCTTCCTTTAGCAGGGTCAGGTGGTTCTTGGCGTATTCTGCGAATTTTCTGTTGAACAGGGCGAAGACGCACACGGGGAGCATGCGTGCAAAACTGCGACAGATGCGGAAACTCTTGGAAAGGATAACTCCTTTTTTGCCCATGTGCTTGCCGAAAACGTATTCCTGCGATCTGTCGTGCTGGAGCGCCCGGCTCAAGTTGCTCTTGGCCGATCCGCCGCCCAGGTGGATGATGCTGCACTTGCTCTGGATGTAAAAACGGTAGCCGATCTTGATGGCGCGGTGAGCGAGGTCCCAGTCTTCGTAATACATGAAGATGTTCTCGTCGAATCCGCCCAGCATGCCGTACAGGTTTGCGGGCATCATCCAGCACACAGCGCTCGCCCAGTATGTTTCGTAGAACGTGGTTTCGGGGCAAAGCTTGGGCGTACCTTCCAGATAGCGCGCTGCACCAGATTCCATCCGGAAGGCGTTCAGGAAAAATTGCAGCGGGCTGATTTTCGCGAAATAGTTGTGCTGTGGCGTGCCGTCGCTGTTGCGCACGGTGGGAACCACGATGACGTCGCCGAAATGGGTCTGTGCCTCGGTCAGGGACTTGCGCAGTTCGATGATTGTTGCCGGGTCGAGGCGCGTATCGTTGTTCAGAAGGCAGATGGCGTCGAACTTGATGCCGTCGTCCTTGAGCCCTTGGACGGCAGCATTGTTGGCCCGGCCGAAACCCAGGTTCTCTGCTTGGGGATACACCTTCACGTGCGGGAACTGGCTGCGGATGTTTTCCACGGTCCCGTCGGTGCTTGCGTTGTCGGCCACGGCGATGACGAAGTCGTCTTGCGGGAGTGCGGCGAGGTCGGCAAGGCAGTTTTCCGTGATGGGCCAGCCGTTGTATGTGACCATGATAATGGCTGTCTTCATCGGCTTTCCCCCTTTTGGATAAGGGATTCGAACAGGCGTAGCAATGCTCTGGCCGAATTTTCCCAGCTGTAGCGGGCCAGCAGTTCGTTTAGCTTGGCGGATTCCTGCCGTAACTTCTGTTCGGCTGCTTCCCTGTTGCTGTAGAACGACCGGATTGCATCTGCGATGGATGTTGGGTCGTTTGCGTCGAAATATATGGCGAATTCACCGGTGATTTCTTCCATCGAACTGCCCTTGGTTGTGAGAAGCGGGGCCCTGTGGGCCAGCGCCTCGATGGCGGGAAGCCCGAATCCTTCGTATAGCGAAGGAAATACCACGGCTGCACAGGTGTCGTAGAGTTCGCCGAGCGTGGAATCGTCGACATAGCCCAGGTGCGTTATGTTATTGGCGATGGGAGTCTTTGAAAGAATGTCGTGGATGGACTTGTTCCTCCAGCCTTTGGGCCCTGTCATTGTCAGGGGAATGTCCATTCCTTCGTCGTGCAATATTTCCAGTGCTCGGATCAGGGTGGGTAGGTTCTTGCGAGGTTCCAGACTGCCCACGAAGAGTAGGTTTTCGCCCCTCCGCTGCGGTTTTGGCTCTGTTGTTCCGGTTTCCGTTCCGCAACAGACCAGGTGCATCTTGTCCTTGTTTATCTCAGGATAAAAATGGGCGATTTCGTTTTGCGTGAACTTGGAAACGGGGCAGATGGCATCGGCCACTTCTATCGACTTGTTGCCGAAAATCTTGTTGACCCAGAGGACGCTCTTGGCCATTGTTTCTGGGAAACGCTTGTATACAAGGTCGTGTACGGTCAGCACGCGGATGGTTTTTCCGGTATTGCCGACAGGGAGCGTCTGTTCCGGTCCCCAGAAAATGTCTATTGCATTCTCGCGGATGATTCCGGGGAGCGTGCTCTGCTGCCACAGGATTCCCGGGAGCTTGATTTCGCTCTTGCAGACTTTCACCTTGAAGTTTGGGGCGGTAGGCTCGAACGGGGCTTCGGTCGGCGCAAACAGCAGGTATTCGTTCTGACTGTCGATCTTTTGCAGTGCGTCGAGAATGCAGCGCAGGTAACGCCCGATGCCGGCGTTGTTGTAGCGGAGGCACTTTATGTCGATTCCGATGCGCATCAGTCCTTACCGAAAAATTTTTGGGCGAGGGGGAGCCCGATGGCCGTGAAGAGGACCCGCTGGAGTGTCTTGATGGTGTCTGCCTTCAAGAAAAGAAAGTTGCGGTTCGCGAATACCCAGGGCACGATGGAGGGAATAAAGCTTTCCACCTGGCGGCGGAGGGTGATTTCAAGGAGTCTTTCGGCGAAGCGAGTTTCGCCGTTGGAAAGTCGCATATCGTGCCTGTGGCAGAGGATTTCCTCGATCCATTTCTGCTGCGTCGAGAGAGTCTCGCTCATGGAAGGCTGGCGTGCGCCCCCGACGGCGTTGTTTCCGTGAATCCTGTATTGGGCGACCTTTTGCGGGATGGCCTTGATTCCCCCGTTTTTCTGGGCGTACATGGCAATCCAGCGGTCGTGAACCGTGACGTTTTCAGAAATGGGGAGTATCAAGGGCAGGAGGCTTGCACGGAACAGCGAAAGGCATCCCGTGACGTTGTTGATTCCGGCAATCTGGCGCCGCATGCTGTTGTGCGTGTCGATATTTGAGTATGCCCGCCACGACGGTGCGATGAGTTCGCCTTTTCCGTCGATGACCTCGGCATCACCGTAAACGAGGGCGGCCTCATCGATTTCTCTTTCAAGGGTCTCGAGCTTTTCGGGAAGCCAGATGTCGTCCTGGTCGGCAAGTGCGATATAGTCGTCGTTGCCCAATCGATGGCGTGCCTCTTCGAGCCCCCTGGAGAATGCGGCCCGGTGCCCCTGGTTTTTGGGGGAGCGGACGATTTCCATCGGGAGCCTGTCCAGGTTCTGCTCCAAAATGCTCATGGTGGAATCGGTGGAACCGTCGTCCACGGCGATAATCATGTCTGCTGGTCGAGTTTGCGCCACCAGGGAATCGAGCATCTCCTGGAGATACTTTTTCCCGTTGTAGGTTGCAAGGACGATGCAGATTCTAGCCATGTTTTGAATATAGTTAATAATGTACACCAATGTTGTGATTGAAGACACCCGTTTTTGATTTATATTTGTATTTTGTTTTACATTAAGTAAAAGGATTGCTGCAGAGGCCGATGATGAACGCTCGAAAGAAGGTTTTGCTCGTTTGCGACAAGAACGAATGCACTAGTTTCGGTCGCCTTGCGCTGTCTATCATGCACGCCTTGGAGCCGGATTTTGACGTTGACACGCTTTGGCTCAAGACGCCTAAGTTCTTCGGGAAAAATGCAACTCGCAACAATCTTGAAATTTGGGCGCCGTCCCTGCACGTGGGGTTTTTCACGTTCCGCCACCCCTTCAAGAAGATTCTCCGGCGGGAATGTCCCGACGTTGTCTTCTTTATCCGTCCGGAACTTGGTTTCCTTGTGCCTGTCGCAAAATCAGCCTGTGCGGCAAAGGTTGTCATGTTCGTTCACGACACGTTTGCCGAAACGCTCTATCCGGACAGCCTCAAGTTCAAGGTCTTAAATCGCTTCTTTATCCGCGATACGGTCAAGTCGGATTACTACGTGTACAATTCCCGTTGGACGCGAGGTGAGGCCGAGGCGCATTTCGGTACTGCCGGAACTCGGGGCAAGGTTATTGGATGCCCTATCGATTCGAACTTGTTTTGCCCGCCAGAACAACCGGTGGATGACGCTGCACGCGATGCGTTCCGTAGGAAGTTCGGCTTGGCATCTTATAGGGCTGTGTGCCTGAACGTTAGTTTGGACGAGCCCCGGAAGAATATCGAGACGTATTTCGAAATGGCTCGTCAGTGCCCGGACGTGGCGTTTGTGAGGGTGGGAAGACTCTCGGAACGTTTGTCTCAGATTATCAATCGAGACAAACTGACGAACGTGTTCCATTTTCCCGAGTTCAAGGCGCACGAACTGTGCGACTTCTACCGCCATGCTGACCTGATGGTTTACCCGTCCCTGCTGGAAGGCTTTGGCATGCCGCCCATCGAGGCGCTTTCTTGCGGAACGCCTTCTGTTGCCGCCGCGACGTCTGCCATGAAGGAAAACCTGGATGGCGTTGTGCCGTTGGTGGATCCGCCGACGGATGTCGATGCGTATGTGGAGATTCTCAAGCGTGTCCTTGCTGGCGAAAATGTCGTTGACGATGCGAAAAAAACGCAGTTGCTAGAATACTGTTCCAACGAATCCTTTGCTCGTCGCGTGGGCGAGGCCTTGGCAGAATCTCTTGAATGACGTCTGCGGCACTGCGCCGCATGATTGAATAGGACTTATTCGCGAATGTCCTTGAGCATTTCGGGGGTCATCTTGCTGAGCGAGATGGCTGCCTCCCTCTTGGCGTTCAGCGCCTTGTGTTCCTTGAAAAGGGCGAGCCAAGCCCGAGGGTGCCTTAGGGCGAACTTGCCGGCGGCGGCGATGCCGAGACTCTTGTACAAAGTTCTGACGCAGCCCGCATCGTATTCTTTGGGGTCAAGCGGGCTAGCCGTCGGGTTTCCGTCGATGACTAGGTAGGGAACGCTCAGCATCCTTCCGCCAGCATGGAGCATTCGGAGCGAATAGTCCGTGAGCTGGAACTGTGCAGGGAGCGTCGTGTCGACCCGGCCTGTGCGCTGGATGATGCGGCGGCTGAATGCCGCGACGTCAGGATGCGGGCCCGCGACAAAGCGGATGGGGGCATTCTCTGAAATTTGTTCGAAATCGCCGTTTTTGGCGATGATTGAGCCGCCCAGGAATTTTCCGGCCGCTTTGATTCGCGGGGCCAACGCGTCCGCCATGGGGAAGGACGCGTTGCATTCAGCCAGGTTGTTCAGGAAGTCTCGCGTTATCTCGACATTTTCCGTGGCGACGACAATCCATTCCGCCTCGCTCGCCTCCAGGCCCTTGTTGATGTCGTCCACGAAAAACCAGCCGAGCGATGGGTCGGTAAACGGCGGTATGTTTTGTTGTGTGTCTTGTGCGGAATTTGTTATGTCCGCCTTGAAGCGTTCGCTCACGACGATGACGTCGAACTGGCGGAGCATGCTGGAATCCCTAGAATCCTACTCGCAAGCCGATGCGGTGCTCCATCCCGAGGCCTTCGGCCAGGTAGGAGAATGCGTAATCGAGGGCGAACAGGTTGGAACTGTAGCCGAGGCCAAGGCTGAGCAGCCTTGCCGTATTGGCTTCGTCGGGACGGCTGTTGGATGCAGCGAGTTCCTTGATGTCGCGTACGAGGTCTAGCCAGCTGCGTGTCCAGCCGCCTCGTATGGTAAAGCTTGTCCCCAGTGCATATTCGGCGCCGATGTCAAGAATCGGGGGCGTGAAACGAGGAAATTCTGTTGCCGTGTAGATGGTCAGGCGGCGGATGCTCTTGGGCTTGAAAAATCCGGATGCAGTGAATGTCTGGCTCATCGCGTAGAAGTCGTCCTGCCCATCGTCCGTGTAGTCGCGTAGCATGGATCCGAAGTCCTTGCCCGCCAAAGAGAAGCCAAGGCTGTTGCTTGTGTTCTGCCAGGCTATGCCCCAGTCGAATGCCGCGCCGATGGCCGTACGGTCGGTATTGCGTTCTTCGGCGAGCTTTTCAGCCACGACTTTGAGGCCTGCACCGAACTGGATGTGCTTCATCGGGAAGGCAAGCCCTGCCGTGAACAGGTGTCCGAAGGGGTTGTACTCCTTGTTGGTGTACTCGCCGTTCTCATCGACACCCTGGATTGCACCGACATCGTACCAGTTGTACGAAATTTGGATGGCATAGTCCCTGTACTTTGTCGTGTAGAACAGGGAACCCTGGTTTTCGGCAAAGTCTCCGGTCTGCCAGTGGGCTTCCACGACGTGTTTTTTCCCTTCTTGCATGCGGAGAGCAGCCATGTTCATCTGCGAAACGGTGGGATCCGTGCTGGGCATGGCTCCTGCGGAGTGTTCTAGGGCGGCGTTGCGCGGGCTGTCAAACGTGCTTACGAAAGAGAACGCTTCTTCGCCGGAATTGTCTTGCGAAAAATAGGCATGGCACAAGGCCGGTGCGGCTGACGCAAGCGCGGCACAAAACGTAACTCTTTTCAACAGGTCCATGCTCTAAATCTAGAAAAATCCCCAAAACTTGATGGTCCTAAAAAGCATTTTTTTGCCTTCTGCCTTTACAAATTTTGCGTTTTTTTGTATATTTGGTTCGCTCGGGCTATTAGCTCAGTTGGTAGAGCAACGCCCTTTTAAGGCGTGGGTCGAAGGTTCGAGCCCTTCATAGCTCAGAAAACCGGCTCCGAAGTCTCGGGGCCGGTTTTTAGTTTGGTCTTTTATGGAAACTTTATCGGAATTTCTTCAGGAGTCGGCCAGCGGGTCCATTGCGCTTTTCGATGGCATGGATTCCGGTTCGATGCATGTGTGCGGGGCGAGTGTCCCCATGCTTGCCATGGCGGTCGCGAGCCGTTTCCTGAAGCGTCCCGAGCCCGTGCTCGTAGTCGCGAAAGACTACCGGAGTGCCGAAGTCTGGGTCGAGAACCTGGAAAGCCTCGTGGGCGAGGATTTTGTCCGGTTTTTCCCTTCTCTCGGGCTCAAGCCCTACGAGTCCAAGATTCCGTTTGAAGGCGTACTTGAAGAACGCCTCAAGTTTTTTCGCGATATAGCCCGCAAGGACATCCCGCTTGTCGTGGTATGCCCGCTTGATGCTTTGCTTGCGAAGCTCCCGAAGCCGGGAAGCGTGCTTGAATCCATTTTGAAGATAAAGGTGGGCGATGTCATCGAGCCCGCAAAGCTCAGGCCCTGGTTCCTGGATCATGGGTTCGTCGAACAGCCTGTGGTGAGCGGTGTGGGCGAGTTCTCCATCCGCGGCTGCATTGTGGACGTGAACTGCCTTTTGTACCCGCACCCCATCCGTATCGAGTTCTTTGGCGACGAGGTGGAGTCCATCCGTTCCTTCGACATTTTTAGCCAGCGTTCCGTTGAAGAGAAAAAGTTTGTCGACCTGTTCCCGATGGGCGAGTTCACGATTCCTGAGCGGGAAGCAGCCTTGATGGGCGAGGGCGTACACGACATCTGGTGGCGTAGGGATCGTTACCAGCCGCTCACGTCGAGCCTTTTGGACTATTTGCCGGGCGCTGCGCTTGTGTTCGAGGAACTTTCCGTCCTCTCCGAAACGGCGAGCAAGCTCTACCTGGCATACGAGGCCGCCTACGAGAACGCACGCGGCCCCGAATCCCAAGTTTCGTCGCCCAATGCGTTCTGGTTCAAGATGGGCGAACTCTCCGCTAACTTCGCCATGCGCCCGTGCCTCGACATGACCAACGTCGAGACCGACGCCTCGAACTGGTACAAGGTCAACCTCAAGAAACAGGACTTCTCCTCGACCGGGACCGACGCCGTCGCAAAAGAAATCGAGAATTTTTACGCCACCGGCGGGCGAGTCTACGTCGTGGCACCGACGCAAGGCGGCCTGACCCGCCTGCAGCACTATTTCGAGGACTTGCCGATAGAAGGTTACTTTGTCGGCAACATCACCGAAGGTTTCTGGCTCGAAGACGACAAGGTCGCCTTCTTGACGGAGACGCGCATCTTCAACCGCCACCCCAACAAGGCCCGCAAGCGCAAGATCTCCGGCTCGGTATCCAGCGCGCTGATGGTCGAGTCGCTGAACCGCGGCGACTTCGTCGCCCACGAGGATCACGGAATCGGCCGCTACCTGGGACTTGTCCGCGTGGAAGTGAACGGCGGTATGGTGGACTGCGCCCTGCTCGAGTACGAGGGCGGTGACCGCCTCAAGTTCCCCGTGGCCGACCTCCAGAAGATAGAGAAGGTCGACTCCCCGCAGGACAACCCGCTCAAGCTCGACCGACTGGGTTCCAAGAACTGGGAAAACAAGAAAAAGCGCATGAAGCAGAAGGTCGTGCAGATTGCGCGCGAACTTGTGGACCTTTATGCCCGCCGCGAACTCGTGGAAGGTTTTGGCTTCCCGCCCGATGGCAAGTTCCAGAAGGAATTCGAGGACGCCTTCGAGTACGAGCCCACTCCGGATCAGGTCAAGGCCACGGCCGACATCAAGCGTGACATGGAAGCCCGCAAGCCTATGGACCGCCTCATTTGCGGAGACGTCGGGTTCGGCAAGACGGAAGTCGCCATGCGCGCCGCCTTCAAGTGCATCCTCGCCAAGAAACAGGTGGCCGTCCTCGTGCCGACGACCATCCTCGCCGCCCAGCATTACGAAAATTTCTGCGACCGCTTCGCCGCCTTCCCGGCAGTGAACATAGCTTTGGTCAACCGCTACAAGAGCCCCAAGGAAAAGAAGGAAATCCTCAAGCGCGTGAGCGAGGGCAAGGTCGACATCGTCATCGGAACGCATGCGCTGCTCTCGGCCAAGAACGAGTTCAAGGACCTGGGCCTCCTCATCATCGACGAAGAACAGAAGTTCGGCGTGAAGCAGAAGGAAAAGCTCCGCGAACTGCGTCTCGCCGTCGACACGCTCAGCATGAGCGCTACGCCTATCCCGCGTTCCTTGCACCTCAGCATGACCGGCGTCCGCGACATCTCGCTCATCAACACTCCTCCCGTGAACCGCCTGCCCGTCGAGACCGTCATGCTCAAGCGTGACGACGAGGTCATCAAGAACGCAATTCTCGACGAGCTGGCCCGCGGCGGCCAGGTGTTCATCGTGAACGACCGCGTGCAGACGATTTATACTTTGGCCGAAGAAATCGAGGCGCTCGTGCCGCAGGCCCGCATCGCCGTCGCGCACGGCCAGATGGACGACCACGACCTGGAACGCGTGATGGATGCCTTCCTCAGCCGCAAGTTCGATGTCCTCGTGAGCACGAGCATCATCGAGTCCGGCCTCGACGTGCCCAACGCGAATACCATCATCGTCATCAACGCGCACCATTTTGGCATCAGCCAGCTTTACCAGATGCGCGGTCGCGTCGGGCGCAGCAGCGTGCTTGCGAAGGCGTTCCTCGTCATCCCCGCCCGCGGCGAGATTTCGCAGGAATCTATGACCCGCCTAAAGGCCCTCGAGCAGTTCTCCGACCTCGGCAGCGGCTACCAGCTCGCCATGCGCGACCTCGAAATCCGCGGGGCCGGCAATCTCCTGGGCCAGGAACAGCACGGCTTCATCGCCGAAGTCGGCTTCGAGACGTACGTCCGCCTCGTCAAGGAGGCTGTCGAGGCCCTTCGCGGCGGAAGCCCGCTCGACAAGCCCGTGCAGACCCGCGTGGAACTGGGCGTGGACGCCTACCTCCCCGAGGACTACATCCAGGACGGCCTCACGCGCATCTCGCTGTACCAGCGCATCTCGCGCACCCGCTCCACGGCCGAAGTCGAGAGCATATCGCAGGAACTCGTGGACCGCTTCGGCCCGCTGCCCGTCGCCACGAAGATGCTCCTCGCCGTCACCGAGATCGGGCTTTTGGCCGGACGCCTGCGCATCCAGGGCTTGGTGCAGCGCAAGGGCATGCTCGCCGCGACATTCACGGAATTCCCGCCGCCCGACCTGCGCGTCGTCTCGGAGATGACCTCGCTTTGCCCGTTCCCCATCCGCATCCTCGGCAGCACGCCCATGCAGGCCGTCATCGAGCTCGGCAACGGTACGCCCAACATCTACGCCGAAAAGACGCTCGAAGCGTTCCGGGCGTTCGCACCTATCGAGATCACTCCCGCTAAACTTTGAGATTGTCCCAGAGGGACTTCGTGGCAAGCCAGCGCTCTTTGAGCGACTGGACGACCTGCTCCACTCCGTATTCCGCCGCAGCGTCGCCATTTGCGGCACCCCGGCCGTCGCCCGCGAACGTGTTTTCTTTGGTCGCGAACGTTGTCTCGTCGGCGTCCGTCTCGAACCGCACGTTTTGTTCTGGAATCAGGGGGATGGCTGCGAGCGTCGACTTTTTCTTGAAACTGTCCGCGTGCAGGCTGAAAATCGCCCCCATCGGGAGGGCCGCCCGCACGATGCCCGCATCGCCGCCGAACCTATGGAAAACGGGCCTTGGCACCGAATTTGCCGAACCCGACAGCCTTGCCACTTCTGAAAATTTTGCCGAACCCGACAGCCCAGCAGCATCCGGAAACTTTGCCGCCTTTAGCAGTGCCACGATCCTACCATAGTCGCCCACGCAATGAATCTGCAGGTTGCGTCGGAGGTCCCTGGCCAGTTCCACCTGTCGCATGAAGACCGCTTCCTGCATGCCGTTCTCGCCGTATCCCGGGTAGCGCTTGTCCAGCCCGCATTCGCCGACGGATGCCGACGGATCGCTGCGCAAGTAGCCCTCGAGTTTTTTGAAATCGTCTTCCGAAACCTGCATCGCCACCATCGGATGGATGCCGAAGGCCTTGTTGTTTGTGTCCATGGTAGACACAGCCTCCCATTCCCAAGGCTCGCATGCAATGGCGACAAAACAGTAATCGGCAGCCTTGAATGCGCCGATAAGCTTTTCTGGGTGGGGGAGCCTGGCCGGATGCAGGTGAAAGTCGAACATATGGAACAATATAATTCCCGAAAAATGATGATTTTTGCCCTGAAAATATTTTCTTTACTTTTTTTGCTTGTTTTTTTGGAATAAAAAGCCTAGTTTAAAGGGGCCCAGGGCCGTGATTCCCTGTGTCTAAATAAAAAGGAGTTTTTAATGCGAGACCTTCTTGAAAAAGTTCTTAAAAAGGGCCTGAATATAACGTTCTCCGAAGAAAATGGTTTTTCTGTTATTCGAATCTGCAAAGGCGACGAAGTCGTGGCGAGCTGCAGCCTGGGTGCCGCGAGTTTCAGGGATTCTGTCGAGGAATCTCTGCAGGCGCTTCTGATGGATCTGGACAGGAAGGGAATCTAGCTGGATTCTACTGAACGTCGAACAAAACTCAAACAAAAAAAAGCTCCCTTGCGGGAGCTTTTTTGCTGTCTATTCCCTTTCGGGGAGACTCGCTTAGTTGATTCTGCCGATCAGGTTGCCAGAGAGGGCAAAGTCCTTCGTGCAGCCGAAGCTGTGGAAACCAGCAGACAGGCTGAAGCGGTCGGTGAATGCCTTTTCGAGGTAGAGGGCGCCGAGCACATCCTTGATGTGGTTCGGGTTCTCGAGTCCCCAGTAGGCCGGATGTTCCTGACGGTCGCCGATGTATTCCGCTTCGAGGATGATGCGGTCCACGACCTTCGTCTGGAACAGGAAACCGCCCGTCAGCGGGATAACCATGTCGTCGTCGCTGGAGATGTCGAGCAGAGCGGCTTCGGCAAAGAGGCTAACAGCGTTCTTGACAAGCGGGAGGCTGGCCTTCAAGGAAGCGTTGTGCTTGATCTTGGAGTCAGAGTCGTAGACTTCGTCGAAGAGGTTGCTGCGGTATGCCAACTGGATCTTCAGCTCGTTGATGCCTTCGAGACCGTGGAAGCTGAAAGCTGCACGGAGGTCGCCGTTATCCAGGTTCTGGGCCTTGCTGATGAGGGCGAGTGTGAAGTCCAGGTTGTCTGTCGGGGAGATACCGAACTGCAACTGGTTCTCGGGCTTCTGAGTGGAAAGGAAGCCAGTCAGGTAGCCGTCGACGTAACCACCGAAGAAGTCTCCGTTCTTGTCGGTGTTGTCCCAACGACCGACCTTGAAGTTGAACAGGTCGGTGCTCTGGTAGGCCCAGGCTTCGTCAAGGGAGAAGTAATCGTCAAGGTTGCCGTTCTCGTTGCGACGGAGGGCTTCCTGCTTGGCGTCCTTGCCGCCGAAGTTTTCGTCCCTGAGGTCGCCCGGGTAGAAGGCCAGGGCCAACTTGCCCTTGAAGTTCTCGCCTTCGGCAAGGATGGCAAAGTTGGCTTCGCCCTGCCAGGTTTCGAAGTTGTCGTTGTTGACGTCATCTTCACCGTTCCAGAACACCTTTTCGGCGCTCAATTCGAAGTCGGCGAGAATGCCGAATTCGGCCTTGTCCGTAGAGATAACGGCGTTTTCAACCAATTTTTTCTTTTTGCGGCGTTTTTTCTTCTTGGGCTTGTCCTGCGGGTCCTGCTTTTCCGGAGCCGAGATGAAGCCCTGGTCGTCGGTGTTTGCTGCAATCTGGGCTTCGGAGACCTTTGCCGTGTCCTTTGCGGCGACTTCGGCTGCGGGTTCGGCCTTGGTTTCTTCGGCCGGAGCGGCGGCAGGAGCCGGTTCTTCGGCCTTTGCCGTGTCAGCCGGAGCGGCTACGGGAGCGGCAGCCTGTTCGGCAGGCTTTGCTTCGGCAGCCGGAGTAGCCTTTGCATCCTTGGCCGGTTCAGCCTTGGCAGGTGCAGCAGCCGGAGCAGCCTTCGCGTCCTTAGCCGGTTCAGCCTTGGCGGGTGCGGCAGCAGGAGCAGCGGCAGCCGGGGCTGCGGCCGGAGCGGCAGCGGGTTTTGCGGCTTCTGCAGCGGGAGCAGCCTTTGCATCCTTAGCCGGAGCGGCAGGAGCAGCCTTTGCAGGCGCAGCAGCAGGTGCAGCGGCCGGGGCTGCTGCGGGAGCGGCCTTGGCCGGAGCGGCATTTGCATTAGCAGCAGCCTGCGGAGCGGCAAACACAGAGGCTGCCAGCATGCAGGATGCTAGGAAAATTTTCTTCATGACACGATCTCCTTATGGGTGATATTTTACGAATACTCCAATTGTAAAATTCAATTAGAATTATAAAAATATTGTTTCCATGTAGGTTTAAAATATTACCTTTTTTGAGTAAATGAGGTGCTTTTTTTGTTATAAGAGGCGGAATTTGAAAAAATTACTTGTTTTTTTGATTGTATTCGGATGCGCTTTCTGTTTTGGACAAGAGACTTTGCCCGTTTATAAGAAAGTCAACCATGAGGTCGACGAAGCTAATCCTATCGGATCGCTTTCCAAGTCGGACTGGATCAAGGAGTTGCCCCTGCCGCCGGATTCCATCAAGCATGTTCGTGAAGAAAAGACGCGCCGCGAAGTCGTAGGAAAGAACGGCAAGAAGAAAATCCAGAAGGTCACCAAACGCTACATCTCCTGGGAAGTCCGCAAGCCGAAGGAACCCCCGCGCTTTGTTCCTATCGAATGTAAACTGGGCAAGAAGGTTTACGTGAAGCGCGCCGAACTGGCCCGATTCCAACAGGAGGCGAAGGACCTCAGCGGTGAATACGCATCTTCCACAGGCAGCGTGTTCCTGAGGAAATCCCCGAACAATCCCAAGCGGTTCGACGTGATTATCCAGAACGGGCCCGCTACGGAACGTTCGGAAATCGAGATGGGTAATCTGGAAATTCAAGAGAGCAATGGCCACGCAAGGCTTTCTTACCATGAAGAAGGTTGCAATATTGAAATAGGCGTATTCAACCGTCAGGTGAAGGTCGCGCAACGTGGCTGCTATGAATACAACATCGGTAAGTACAAGCTCGAAGGTGAATATCCCACGTACAAGGGCAACACCCGCAAGACAGAGGTGTTCAACATGCCGGAGCAGCAGTTCAAGTTCAAGAAGTACCTGTGGTGCGGTAGCGGCTTTGACAGCTGCGAGAAGGTGAAGGACGACAACGGCGTTATCACTATCACCTGGAGCAAGGACGGTAACGGCTTTGTCGAGAGACAGGCGGGCGAGGAGGTGCACACCTACCGTCCGTTCGAGCACATGATTCCGCACAAGCGCGATTACTACAAGGGCGAAAAGCCCATTGCCATCAAGACCAAGCGCACCGACATGAGTGGCGAGTGGATGATTTGGTATTTCTACCCGAAGGCCGAACGCCTCAAGATGGTCCGCGCCGGCATGCGCGAAGATATCGCCTACATGGAAATTTACGAATGATAAATTCCATTGAGCAAAGCCGGATACTGTTCCTCGATTCCGGACCGCTGGTCCGGCTGTTGCAGATGCACCCGGACTTTTATCCGGCGGTGTCGGGCGTACTCGACATGGTGTACGAGAAGAATATGCAGGTTCTCGTGTCTTCTGTTACTTTGTTTGAAATTAGCCAGAAAGCGTTCGGCTCGAACGAAGGCGTGCTTGCCCGGCAGTACCGCGAGTTTTTCGAACATTCCGCGAACGTGAAGGTGTGCCCGGTAGATGCCGAGGTTTCTGTAAAGGCTGCCGAACTGTGGGCCTACGCAAACCGCACGAACCACAAGCTGACCGAGGCGGAGTCTCTGCGCCTTGCGACGGCGTTTGTGAACGGCGCCGACTGCATTCTCACGGAATGTGAATTTTTCCGCGATGCGACCGACATTGCGGCCTTTATGTTGGACGAGATTTAGTTTATCTTTACCGACATAGAAGGAGGTTGGTTTTGAAAAGGTTTTTTATTGCAGCATCTTTGTTGTTTTTCCCTGTTTTTTTTGGTTGTGACGATGGCAAGGGGTCTGAATCGGCAATCGTCATTGCATCCGATGAACCGGAAAGTTCCAGCAGCTTTATAATTCCGTCCAGTTCTTCTGAAAAAATAGTGAGTTCGTCGAACGAGGTTTCCAGTTCGTCTGTTTCGATTAAACGGTCTTCCAGCAGCATTGCGAGCAGTTCGTCCTTTGCAGGGGCTTGTAAGTCTGTCGACGAATGCCTGAACCCGGATATAAGGTACAGAACGTTTATCGATGAACGCGATGGGCATGAGTACAGGTTCGTATATATCAACAACCGTTTCTGGATGGCCGAGAACCTGAACTATTTTGACACTGTTGCAGTTCCGGAACTCAAAGGGAACACATGGTGCTATGGTGATGACCCCAAGAATTGCGAAAGATATGGCAGGCTTTACAACTGGACTGCCGCTTCTAACTTTAACACGCAGCCACTCATATACGACACTATTCAAGGAATTTGCCCGTCCGGTTGGCATCTGCCCATATATGAGGATTATTATTCCTTGCTGAGCGAGGTCGAAGAACTTGATGGAAACAGTGGATATGTCATTAAAGCCTTGAGGACCAAGAATGGCTGGTTGAAAAATGATGGTTCGGATTTATTCGGCTTTTCGGCTATCCCTGCGGGATACAGGAACAATTTTGGACTTTTCGAAGATGAAAATGAGAGCGCAGCGTTCTGGAATCTTAATTGGAACTCGGGAACCCATCCCTATGCGTTTGCATTCAGTAACTTTGAAAATGCCGCGTATGGGAACTTAAGTTACGACAAGATTGAAAATGATACTTCCGCCTTCTCTATCCGCTGTATCAAAAATATCGGTCGCGATGAGCCCTCGCTCGTACCGAAGGATTCCATCGTAGATGAACGCGACGGCAAGGTTTATAAAACCGTCGTGATTGGCAACCAGACATGGATGGCTCAAAATCTGGACTATGCGGATTCGGTGGCGGTTCCCGAGATTGCGACGCGCTCCAGGTGCTTTACGGAGGCGGACAGTTCATGCGAACTGTTCGGTCGCCTTTACGCGTTCTCCGTGGCAATTGACTCGACGGCTTTGGCCAATGATCCAGACAATCCGCAAACTTGCGGAAGTTTTGTAATGTGCCCGGCGATATCGGATTCTGCGACGAGTCCCGTTAGGGGACTTTGCCCAGCGGGGTGGCATATTCCGAACAAGGGCGAATGGGATGAACTGCTGCGCTATCTAACGGAGGACCTGAATCTGGACAGCAACACTGTGAATAGAGGCCTGAAAGCTGAATATTCCTGGCGTTTCAGTGATCGTGGCACCGACGAGTTCGGTTTCACGGCTCTGCCAATCTCGGTCGATAATTTTGAAAGGGGTGCTTCTTATGACAAATCTTATGGAGAACAAATATCAATCTTTATGTCTTCGACATTGATGGCGTATCCCTCTGGATTAAGCCAGAACTATTATGTCGTCTGCATGGTGTTGTTCGAAAACGTTTTCGATGCAAATCCGCGTGTTGGTGATATTGAGTCCCGTTACAAGTTCCCGATTCGTTGTATAAAGGACTAGAAACCGGGACTTGAAGAACCACGTATCCCGTCTAAATTTCTATCTTTTCCCCGTAAAATTACGGAGTTTTTATGTCCAACTATTGTCCTGTTATCGGTCTTGAAATCCATTGCCAGCTTGCGACGAAGACGAAGATGTTCTGCGGCTGCGAAATCGAAGTGAATACGACCCCGAACAAGCACGTTTGCCCCGTTTGCCTCGGTATGCCGGGTGCCATGCCCGTGCCGAACAAGAAGGCGGTGGAATACGCCATTCGCTTAGGCCTTGCGCTGAACTGCGAAATCGACCTGAACGCGATGTGGACCCGCAAGAACTACTTCTACCCGGACCTGCCGAAGGGCTACCAGATTACCCAGACGGGCGGACTTCCGGTGTACGACCACCCGATTTGCAAGAACGGCTGGCTCGAAATCGTCAAGGAAGACGGCACCAAGAAGCGCGTGGGCATTACCCGTATCCACATGGAAGAAGACGCCGGCAAGCTCATCCACGACATGAGCCCGACCGATTCCCACTTCGACGCGAACCGCTGCGGCACCCCGCTCTGCGAAATCGTGACCGAACCGGATATCCGTAGCCCCGAAGAAGCCGTGCTCGTCTTGAAGAAGATCAAGCAGACGCTCGAATACACGCGCGTTTCCAACGCCAATATGGAAAACGGCAACATGCGCTGCGATGGCAACATTTCTCTGCGCGCTAGCGAAGACGCTCCGTTCGGTATCCGCGCCGAAATCAAGAACCTGAACAGCTTTACGAACCTCGAGAAGGCTCTCTACTGCGAAATGAACCTGCAGGCCTCGACGCTCGATGCCGGCAAGGAAGTGGAACAGTGCACCAAACGTTACGACCCCAACGCGGACAAGACCATCGTCATCCGCAGCAAGGAAGACGCTCACGACTATAAGTACTTCCCGGAACCGGATATGGTCCGCCTCGTGACCGACCCGGCCTTTGTGGAAGAAATCCGTCGCACGCTTCCGGAACTGCCGGATGCCCGCCGCAAGCGCTTCATGGACGACTTCGGTGTTTCCGAATATGACGCCATGGTGCTGACCGAAGACCGCGACGTGAGCGAATGGTACGACACCGCCGCTAAGAACTGCAAGAACGGCAAGGTGCTCGCCAACTGGGTGATTACGGAACTTTTGGCCAAGGTGAAGGAACTCGAAGGTGGCCTCAGTGCCCTCAAGATCAAGCCCGAAGACCTCTGCAAGCTCGTGAACCTCATCGCCGACAACACCATCAACGGAAAGATTGCAAAGACCGTCTTCGCCGAGATGTTCGAGACCGGCAAGGATCCCGAAGCCATCGTGAAGGAAAAGGGCCTCGTGCAGGTGACCGACACCGGCGCCATCGAAGAAGTGGTCCGCGCTGTCTGCGCCGAAAATGCTGCCCAGTTCGCCGAATTCAAGGCTGGCAAGGTTGCGCTGAAGGGCTTCTTGGTCGGTATGACCATGCGCAAGTCCGGCGGCAAGGCCAACCCGGGCCTCGTGAACCAGATCCTCGACAAGCTCGCGAAGGAATAATTTTAGAGATTAGGATCTAGGGGCTAGAGGCTGGCGTGAATAACGAAGTTAAAAAGGAACAGCCCCGCAGGGGCGTGGCAATCCAGGGCAGTCTGTTGCTTGTGGTCTTGCTTGCCCTGTTCTTCGCGATTCCTGCCGCAGCCGACAAACTCGACCAGTACGACAGCGCCTACGTGAACACGCTGAACATGACTGATGAAGAAATTGCGGAACTGTACGGAGTGGACTCGACCAAGTTGAACAAGGGTCCGACCCTCCAGGAACTCAACGAAGAAGACCCCAAGTACGTCAAGCGCGATTACGACCACCGCCAGCAAGTCATTGTCGGAAGCGTCGTGATGTTTTGCGTCGCGCTCGCGATGGTCTTGATGAATAATTATAACCCGAAACGGTAAAACGCAGCCATCCCCTAAGAGATTAGTGGCTAGTATTCAGTGGTTAGGGGCGCATTGCGCCTTTGAGGTGATTGATAATTGATAATGGATGATTGATGATGTGGGATGAGGCTCGCTTCTCCTTGACCACTAACCACCAACCACAGTCTGCTTCCTACTATCGACGCTAGAGAACGTTTTTTTGTATTATACATAATGTATAGTATTTTCAATTTATCATCATAGAATTACTAGAATTTTATGATTTTTGCATAAAAAACTTGATTTTGTATAGTATTTTCTATTTGCATTTTTCAAAAATATAACGTATATTATATAGTATGAAGCCGATTCTCGAATATAAGGACTACCGCCTGTATATACAGGACTACTACGACGAGCGCAAGCGCTTGGGTGCGTTCTCGTGGCGTGAGTTCTGCAAGAGTGCCGGTTTTTCTTCGCCGAATTTCTTGAAGCTCGTTTGCCTGGGCGAAAGCAGGCTCGGTACGCCGAAAATTGAAAATGTCGCGAACGCCATGGGACTTGTCGGTTACGAAAAGGATTACTTCCGCGAAATGGTCACGTTCTGCAACGCCAAGAAGGATTCCGTCAGGAAGGCTGCCCTTCTTGAAATGGAAAAAATCGCGCGCGAACACAGAATGCGCGTCGTCGACGGCGAGGCATTCCAGTATTACGAATCCTGGAAGTATCCAGTCTTGAGGGAACTGGCCCCGATGATGCCGGGAGCCAACCCACGCGATATCGCCGAAGAATGCAAGGAGCATGTGTCCGCCGAAGAGGTGCGCGACATCCTCAGTTTCTTGGTCAAGGCCGGGTTCCTGAAGAAGGACGGGGACAAGGTCTATTCCCGGACGGAACAGAACGTCATCGGCTCCAACGAGGCGTTGCCCATCGCCATCCGCGCCATGCACAAGGAGATGGCGAACATGGCGGCCCGCGCCGTCGACCGCTATTCTCCGAAAGAACGCTATTTTACCGGACTGACAATCGGCGTGAACGAGGAAGCGAGCAACAGGATTATCAACGAGATTGACGCCTGCTGCAAGAAGGTGCTCTCTATCGCCAACGAATATGACGATTCCGACCAGGTCTGTCGAATTAATTTCCAATTTTTCCCGTTCACGGACAAGATAAAGGAGGCTTCGCATGCTTAAGAATCTTGCTCTTGCCGCATGGTCACTCTCCTTGATGCTTGTCGTTGCGTGCTCTAGCGATGTGGATGTCGCTGGGGGAGGAACCATTGATCCCAACGCCAATAATAATACCGGTGTTGTAAACGGTTCAGAGATGAGCAGCTCGTCGGACGCTTCAATTAATTTATCTAATAATAGTGTGGATAACCCTGCCAGTAGCAGTGCCAAAACAGAAAGTCGTAACTCCGAAACAAAAAGCAGTTCTTCTGAAAAAAGAAGCAGTTCCTCAAAAGATAGAGGGTCGAATAATTTTGTCCCGGACATACCTTTATCTTCGTCTGATGATGAAGGTGATTCTATTCCTTCTCTGGACCCGTTCCCTAATCCTTCTATCCCGGACACAATTTATTACCAGGCAAGGAATTTCTCCGCCCAGTGCATCATCGACTATGTCAAAGTGGATTCGGCCGAACTTGTTCCCGTTACGGACGAACCGGTTGCCGCTGCGGACGTTCTGGGCGCATCAGCGTACAAGTCCGTCGACGGGGATTCCGTGAACATCTACCTGGATGGCGCATATCTTAATACTCCCTGCGATTCGGCAGAAGAGGTTCAATTCTTCGAAGAAATCAATTCCGGAAACAAGATCCCTGTCGGCCTGGTGAACGATACATTGTCGATGACCCTTCGCTGGGATAAAACTTGCGCCTGCGCCGCGACGGTCTCCTTTACGCTGGACAAGCCGGACACTGATTTCAACTACATCATTTTTGACTTATGGATGCCTATCCTGTTCCAGGAAAGGTAAAGGGGGTTGACATATGAAGAAGGTTCTTGCAAACATTGCCATCTCGGCACTCATTCCGTTGACCCTCGCCCTTGTGGCCTGCGGGGACGAAAAGACTTCAAGCGTGATTGAAGTGGATTCGCCTGCCATCTCCGAGGGCGATACCGCCAAGAGCGTGACGAATCAAGAAACGGATGTCGTCTCCAAGGATGATACGACCCCGGACACTACCGTCCAGAAATCGGATTCGACATCCGATAAAACGGTAATTGCCAATTCGGGCCCTTGTAGCTTGAATCATAACGGAGACTGGCATACGGCTTACTTGGTTAATAACGAAAAAGTCGGTTACCAGATTGTTATTCCGGATGCATCTGCCATTGGATATTACACAAATAAAGAACTTTATGCCGAACGCGTGGGGGATACCCTGCATGTCTGGGAAAACGAAACAATTGCCATATTGGCTTGGATATGTTATGTGTATTACACCTTTAATATTCCGGCAGAAGATGCGGATATCAAGTATTTTAAATACTTTGAGAGAGTTTTCAAAGTTGTTCCTGGCCCCGCTCCCGAAAAATCACCGGATACGCTAAGTATTCTTGCTCCACGCCTGGGGGCAGACGGAGATACAGTTCCATATCTGGGACCAGACGGAAATCTTCTGCCCGAGGCATTGGATACACTCTATAGAATATGCACAATCAGCCCGTCTGCCGAGGGAATTTACGATTCCAAATGTGTCACAATCCCGTCAGACATCCATGAAGTCACTTCGTCCAATTCGACGGCAAGGTCATCGTCGTCTGTTTCGGCAAAAAGTTCGTCCTCGTCTGCAGCAAAAGTTGCGGGCACGCACCAGGTCATTACGGATGCCCAAAACCAATGCACAGCAAATACAGATACAACCGCCGCACGTTATGCGTACAGGTATGTCAGCACCGAGCGCACGGGTTTTACCTTGGAGAACCTTAAGCTTACCTACGGCATTGTCGCCGATACGCTGGATGTCGACGTGTCGGGGGACACGGTTTACGTGAAGGCGGTGTTCGATTTCACGAATGCGGAGAGAATGTATTGCCAATCCCAAATACATTTTTCCGTAGAGAACAATCCGGCCTTTTCGCATGCAAAGTTTGTCGCATTCTTTGACAGTCGTGATGACGCCGAACCAGTCATATTGGAAATCTACGATATGGATGTGATTACGGTTGAAGAAGCGACACGCCAGTATGCAAAAGACATAACGGTTGAATGCAAGAACGACAGGCAGACGCTCGACAGGCCGGCGCTGCAGGCAGTAACCCTGCTCCCGGATTTCGACACCACTTCGACGAAGCATATCGCCGGGAGAGTAGTCGGCGATGACGAGTTCGACATGATTCTCATCAACGAACTCGACGTGGGTTGCGGCGTGGAGAACGTGAACTTCGAAGTCTCGGCCTCGAACGACACGCTGTACGTTCAGCCTTCCGCCGGATTGTTTGGCACGAACTGCATTTGTCCGTCGCGAATCAATTTCAAGATAGAACAGAATTCCCGTTTCTCGAATACCAACGTTCTCGTATTCGGCCATTTTGAACCGATGCCGCTTGTGACAGCTGTTCCAATAAACAATTAAGACGATTAACAAAAAAATCAAGGGGAGGAAATATGAAAAAGACGCTTGTATACGCTATTGCACTGTCGCTTGCTCTTGTCGCCTGCGGAGACGACACCTCGTCGGGTCCTTCTGAGCAAAGTTCCGCACGAGAAGTGAGCATGTCCTTCAAGGGCTGCTACGAAAACCTTTCCAAGAAGGTATCCTTGTTGAAAGAGAGCTCGGAAGATTTGCCGTTGGCATATCTGTATAACGAAAACGGCCAATACCGGTTGATGATTCCGAAAATGGATGACTATTGCGGATTTGACAAGGTGATGATGGACGTGGAACGTTCTGGCGATACGCTGCGAATCGATGTCACGGCGATGATTCCGACAGCGTGCAAGTGCGTGAGCGACCATTGGTTCGATATAGAGGCAAGGGATGCGGATATCAAGTACTTTGCGCACGCTCCTTACAATAAAAAAGAGACGGTGTACGAGGTGGTCCCTGGCCCCGCGCCTGAAGATCTGTAATAATTCTTTTTTGAGCATTGATTTCACGCACTATAGTCAATTGCCTTGAAGAAGCGAACTAAATTTTCCAAAACCAAAGGAGGCCCGGCCTCCTTTTTTTTATTTTTGTAACTGCAATGCGCCGAAGGCGCTCAAACCCCTAACCCTAGCTTCTAAGCCCTATGAACTACACAGACGAAGCAAAACAGAATTTCAAAGCCCTCTCCAAGAACCCCTATCCCGGCCGTGGCATCGTCCTCGGCGAAAGCGCCGACGGCAAGTCCTACGTGCAGGTCTACTGGATCATGGGCCGCAGCGTCAACAGCCGTAACCGCGTTTTCGAAATGGAACCGAAAACCGGCTTCATGAAGACGAAGGCCTTCGACGAATCCAAGCTCACGGACCCGCACCTGATTATCTACTACCCGGCCCGCCACACCGCCGATGTCCAGATTATCACGAACGGTGACCAGACCGACACCATTTACAACGCCATCAAGCTCGGCGGCACCTTCGAAAGCGCTCTCGCTACGCGCCAGTACGAAGACGACGCCCCGAACTTCACGCCGCGCATCTCGGGTATTCACTACAAGAACGCCCAGCCCGCCGTGTACAAGCTCTCCATTCTCAAGAGCCGTAACAACTGCGAAGACGCCGGCTGCGAACGCATGACGTTTGAATATGAGAAGGCTCTGCCGGGCCTCGGCCACTTCATCAGCACCTACGAAACCGATGGCAGCCCGATTCCTTCCTTTAACGGCTTCCCGAAACTGATGCCGATCTTCGACAACGCCGAAGACACGCTCAAGAAGTACTGGGCCGCCCTCGACAAGGACAACAAGGTTTCCCTGATGGTCAAGTGGATCGACAAGAAGACCTTCAAGGCCAAGACCTTGATCGTGAATAAGAACAAATAGCAAGGCGAGTGACGTGAGCAAGCTTGCTTGCTCATGACCGAGCCGCCGCATTGTGGCTCGCGAAGCGAGCAACAAATAGCAAGGCGAATGTCGCGGCAAAATGCTCGCGACCTTAAAGCTTATTTCTCCACCACGTTCCCGAGAATGTGGTGGATTTTGTTTTTGCCGATTTCGGGATTTTCCAGATAGTAGAACATCTGCTCCACAAGCGCGTCGGTGTTGAAATCGTAGCTCCGGATGCGCAGCAGGTAGCTTTCGGCGGAGTTGTCGAATGCGATGATGTGCGGCTGGTTCCTGTCGCCGGGCAGCGTACATTCGCCGTCTTCGGCCATTTCGATGAAGAGCCCCGCGACCTCGTCGTTGACGCAAACCCACCAATCGTCGGGTGCCCATTCGTCCCGTGCAGGAATCAACGTCTTGAGCTTTTCTTTTAGCAGCCTGCGCGAGTAGGCTTCTACGGACTGCTTCGCGACGGAGGCGCGCGCAATTTGTCTGTAATCCCAGGGGCTTGCGAATTCCACGTCCACTTGGCTGTCCACTTGCAGTCCGGCCTTCTGTAGGCCCGTCAGGCGGTCCTTTGACCAGGAGCTGTTGTGGTACGGCGAGAAGAAGGTGACGTTTTGGATTTTGTTGTTGGCGAGATATTTTCCCACCTCGATTCCAGGCAGTTCACCGAAGGTCGAATTGAAAAATGCCCAGTGCGGCTTGTTCAGATAAAATTTCGGGATGCTGTCCACTGGCTGTTCCCACCAGACGGCGACGGGGAACTTGACTCCCGCGAAAAGTTGAAGGAGGGGGAGGGGTTTCTGCACGAGCAACGTGCTCAGCAGCGCTCCGATGGCGTGCGTGTAGTCTTGCAGGCGGACAACTTGGCCGCTACGGTCAATCAGGTCGCCGCTGTTCTCGTCCATTCCCAGGAGGATGAGTTTGTACTTGCGGGCACCGGCTGTTTTATAGATAAGGCGCAAAAAGTCCAGTTCACGTTCGCTTTCTGCTGTAAAACCGCCCCAGCTATTGCATCGCGTGACAAAGATGAGTTCGCTGAGTCCGTTCCCGGAATTCCCGAAGGTATCCCTGTGGTTTTGGGCGAAAAAATAACGCCTGCCATTTTGCTGGAGGATTCCTGCCTCCATTTTCTGCGCAAGGAATTTGCGGAGGAGGGGGAGGCTCGCATGATAGCGTTCTGCCATCTCTTTCAAGAGGGGCAGCGGGTCGGTCGGCTTGTATTCCCCGTGCCTCCAGTCTTCTTCGAAAAGGCGGTTGAGCTTGGCGAGGACGCTTTCCCTGGGCTTGGGGAGTTGAATCTGCGTCGGCGAACTGCCCCAGAAACAACCTTTACCGCGGATGCAGTAAATCTGTCCGTTATCCTGAAGCTGCCGGAGGACGGCCTGTACGGTTCCGGAACTCGCCTTGAACGTGGCCATGAGCATGCGGACGCTGGGCAACGCATCGTCACGTTTGTGCGGGGACTGGATTAATGCTTGCAGGATCTTGTTGCGCATAGGCTCGGCACGGGAATCGGTGGATTAGCGGTATTGTGCGCTCCAACGGCGCTTGAAACGCGGTTCGTCAAGAACCTTGGCCCAGATGAATCCCTTGCGTACGTCGGCGATGTTTTTCGTCGAAACGGCGGGGGCGCGGGATGGTTGCGTAACGTTTTCGGATTCAGCGGCTGCAAGCGAAGCTAGATCCGTGCCGGCGGCTTCGCGGGCGGATTTGGCACGGCCTTCGAGTTCGTTCAGCTTGCGCTGGCGTTCCAACTCCAGGCGGCGCGCTTCTTCGCGCTCATCGCGCAAAGCCTGCTCGCGTTCCGCTTCGGCATCTTGTTCTTCTTGACGATGGGCTCGATTTAGGAGATTGTCCAGTTCGTCCATGTCGTGTACGAGCACGTCGCAGTCGCCTTCGCCCATGTCGTGGCCTACGATGCGGTGGGCTTGCAGCGCCATGAGCATTTCGGCGGCCGTATTTTCGTCGACCTCGAATTCATCCATAAGGAATTCCAGATTGACTATATCGACACCGATAACGACTTCGGCAACATCGCGCAGCGTGATTGGTTTGTTCGGGTCACGACGCTTTTCCACAGGGGGAACGGGCGGCTCGATGTTGCCCTGAGCGGCCTGCCGCTGCGCTTCCTCAAATTGACGAATCAGGTCCTGCAAGGAACGCGGCGCATGCGGGGCTTCTTCGGTCCCGTATTCATCGCTTTCCTGGTCGTCTTCAATATCTTCATGCCGGCTTACGGTCGGCGGAATCTGTTGCTGCTTCCGCCGGTTCGCCGCAACCTTCTTGATGACGACATCGAGAAGCCAGATGCCTATGAGTATGAGTAGTCCTTCCATAAGCAGTGAGCTATGAGCCTTGAGGGGTGAGTTTGTTAGCGAATGCGAACATCATTTTTCGAATTTCAATGACATTGTTATTAAGTGCTCGCCAAGTATTTTCGTTTATGTATTTCAAATCCTTGGCAAGAAAAAGTTGGTATTCTACTTCAGACGATGAGCCGATGGCTATTTGAATGAAATGAGCTAAATCTTTCTTTGATTTTCTGCCACATCCTTCAGCAATATTTATTGGAATAGATGAAACAGCACGCCTTAATTGCGACGTCAAAGCAAAAAGTTCTGTGTTGGGAAATTGTTTCGCTGTAATTTCATAAATAGACAAAGTCAAAGAATGACTTTTCTTCCAGATTTCTAGCGAATGAAAATCTCTCATACCTCGAACCTCATTGCTCATAGCTCGAACCTCGAGCCTCGAATCTCATTGCTCATAGCTCACCGCTCATTGCTGTAATCTACTTCGCCTCCGGAGCAGCTCCGATTTCCTTGCGCATCTGTGTGTCGGCTTCGATGTTCTTCAAGTTATAGTAGTCCATCACGCCGAGCTTGCCGTCGCGCAGTGCTGTGGCCATGGCCATCGGGATCTGGGCTTCGGCTTCCACAAGCTTGGCCTTCATTTCCATGACCTTCGCCTTCATTTCCTGTTCGGCAGCGTATGCCATGGCACGGCGCTCTTCAGCCTTGGCCTGGGCAATTTTCTTGTCGGCTTCGGCACGGTCGGTTTCGAGGATAGCGCCAATGTTCTGGCCCACGTCCACGTCGGCGATGTCGATGGAGAGAATTTCGAAGGCGGTTCCGGCATCGAGACCGGAGGCGAGCACCTTCTTGGAAATCATGTTCGGGTTCTCGAGCACGTCCTTGTGGCTCTTGGCAGAACCGATGGAAGAAACGATGCCTTCACCCACGCGGGCAATCACGGTGTCTTCGCCGGCGCCACCGACCAACTTCTGGATGCTCGCGCGCACGGTAATACGGGTCACGGCATGGAGCTGGATACCGTCGAGGGCCACGGCGGAAACCTTCGGGGTCGTGATGACCTTCGGATTCACGGACATCTGCACTGCCTCGAGCACGTTACGGCCGGCGAGGTCGATGGCGGCAGCTTCCTTGAAGTCGAGCTTGATGTTCGCCTTGTTCGCGGCGATGAGGGCCTGGATTACGCGGAGCACGTTACCACGGCTAAGGTAGTGGGCTTCGAGCAGGTTCGTGTCAACGGGGAGGCCAGCCTTGCAGCTCAAAATGCGGGCTTCGACAATCACCTGTGGCGGCACCTTACGCAGACGCATACCGATGAGCTGGAATATGCTCACGTTCGCCCTGGAGAACAAGGCCTGGAGCCAGAGGCTGAAGAACTTGCCGATGAAGGCGAGCAGGATAATGACGGCAATCGCCGCGATGACAATTCCAACGATTAAAAGAGTATCCATTGTTTATCTCCGTTTTTTGTTTTTAAACGCTTGTGTCTAGAACCACCCAGATGTGGCCTTCCTGTACGGCTTCAACTTTTATGCGGGAACCCGCTTCGATAATCTCGCCGTGCGTCTGAACGTCGAATAGCTTGGTTGAGCCGTCGGCCAGAGTAAAGCTTGCTTGGCCTACCGGGCGCAGGAAAGTCTTGGCGACACCGACATCGCCGACATTCACTTCTTGCACGGCTTCGGTGGGGGATGCTGCCGTTTCCAAGTCGGTCTTGAGCATGGGCGTCCAGCCTTCGGGCAAAAGCGGAATCAGGTACTTGCTTGCGGCAATCGGGAATACAAGCGCAACGCCTGCACAGCATAGCATATAAAGTAATCCAAACAGCCACGGGGTCGCGTCGAAGGTTGTCTCGATGGTCTCGGGGATGTATTCGGGCATTTCGGAGGGCGAGAACGAGAGCGCGAGGGCGAGTATCATGCACGCAATGCCTCCGACGCCAAAGAGGAACGTTCCCGGCATCACAAAGATTTCGACGAGGAACAGCGCCACGCCAGCCACGAGCAAGATGGCGGGAATGTAGCCATCGAGCTGTGGGGCGAACTGCCCGAGGAATACGATGCCGATAAGGATGATGCCGATGATGCCGAACAGTCCGAATCCGGGTGTCTTGAATTCAATGTAGAGCGCACCGAACCCGAGAATGAGCAAGATTCCAGAGATGGCGGCGATGGCGGCGGCGATGTCTTCGCCGAGAGTCGTTTCGACTTCGCTACGCCTTTCGATGGCGAGTGCGGTCTCGAAGTCGGCCCTGTCCTTGAACGTACCCTTCGAGAAGCCGAGTTCTTCGGCTTCCTTGTCGGTCATCGTTAAAAGTTCGCCTTCCTTCACGAGAATTTTGGGCGCGCCCCAGAATTCCTTATCGGCCTTGTCGAGGACTTCGTATTTTTCGCCCTCGATGATAAGCACGGTGTCGCGTTCCGTCTTCTTGCCCTTGTCGAGCTTGGCCTTGAGTTCCAGGATTTCAAGTTCCGGAGTCACGAACGATGAGCTCAGCAGTTCGGGGTAACCGTTCCGCTGGGCGAGGTTCCTGAACTTCGCCCGGAGCGGGGACTGGATCTTTTCGCCGACGATTTGCGGGGTGCCGTCGCCGCCTTGCACGATGGGCGCACAGTCACCGATAGTCGTGGCTTCGAGCATGTAGAGACGCTTGCAGGCGAGCGCGATAAGGCTCCCCGCACTGATGGCTTTTTTCTTGACGAGAGCGATGGTCTCGGGGCCCTTGATTGCCATGATGGTGTCTACAATGTCGAATGCAGCGTCGAGTCTGCCACCGAAGGTGTTGATTTCGAATACGATGTAGTCGGGGTTTTCCTTGAGCGCGTCGTCGATGGCGCGGGCGCAGAAATCAAACATCGACGGTTCCACGTCGCCTTCGAGCTTGATCCACACAGCGTGCTTCTTTGCTAGGGAGTCCGTAATGGAGGTGTCGGTGGGCGCAATTTGCGTGGAATCGGCGAATGCGAGGGCTGCGCCGATGGCCAAAAGGGTAAAAAGCCTTGCGAATATCTTCATGCTACCAATGTATAAAGTTTTTTCGGCAAAGAAATGGAGCCTAAATCTTTTTGTCGGGAAAACGGGATGATTACTTTTTCTTTACTTTTGGGGCGCAAAAATCCCCAAAATGCCAAAATCTTAAAGAATTTGTAATATCTTATTTACAGAATAAGACTATATTTACCATAGTAGAGTCTGCATCGAGTGAGAACTGTATGAAGAGTAAAATTTTCAGTTTCAATGCTATTATAACGATCGTGTTAATCGCGTTCCTTTTTGGCGTGACTGAAATTGGCTTTTTCTACATATCCAATAGGGTGACGGCCGACTGCTGGGAGAACCTGCACCAGATTGGCAGGAACGCAGACTCTCGCCTTGTTTTCGTCTCGCGTTCCCAGATGGGCGCTCTCATCAACATCACTGATCTCTTTACCTCGGTGGAGACGTTTGATAATCCCGAGGTCGTGAAGTATATCCAGGAAGTAAGAGTTGGCCCGCTTCAGGCCCCTGTCCGCGTGTACCGCCGCAACGGCTACTACATTTATGAAAAAGGGAGTGGCACGAACCCCAAGGTCGTTGGCCTGCTCAACAAGTATTTCTCTCCGTCGCCCTACATCACTCCGGTCCACGAGGACGTGTTCAGGCCTGGAGTCATGGTTGCCGAACAGTTTTTCCCGATACGCCACAAGGGCGAGATCGTGGGTGTGTTGGCCGCAGTGATCGATCTGCATGTTCTGCCCGGGTTCTTTGCCCAGTCCAACGTGAACAGTAACGGTCTGGATCTGCTAATCCTCGACCGCCGCGATAGTCTTCTCTTTGTCGACACCTTCCACAAGAAGATGTCCAAGATTTCGGATTATTCGTCCAGAAAGACCAAGAGCGGTTATTCATACGACAAGTGGATATCGGATGTCATGGCCAAGCGCGTTTCCGACTTCGTTTTCACGCGCGAAAATGGCGAGGTGATTTTCTTGACAGCCATGCCATCTCTTGTCGAGAACTGGACCATGCTCGTCGCCATTACCGAGGATGTCGCCCTGGCGAAGGCGATGCTTGTTCGCAAGACGTTTATTATCATTTCGGTGATAGAACTCCTGGCGCTGATTTTGTACTTGTTCTGGATGGTCCGCGACATCAAGAAGCGCCTGGAATCCGAGAACCGCGAATATTCCGACATTCTCTCGACCTTGAGTGGCAGTTTTGACGATCTGTTCTACGTCAACCTGAAGGATGACTCCTTCATCGAGTTCGTCTCGCACAAGAAGTTCCTAAAGCTGGAGGTGAGACCCGGCAAGGAAAATTTCTTCACCTGGGCCAAGTCGAAAATTCAGGAATATTGCTACTTCGAGGACCAGGAACTTGTCCAGGATTTCTTGATCAAGTCCCGTTTTGCGGATGGCTTGAATCCGGGCGATTCGCTGTCTGTGGAGTTTAGGCTGGATGACCAGCACGGCAAGAACCGCTATTACAGGATGAGAGCGCACAAGGCGGTTAGCGCTTACGACCATGTGATTTTCACTATCGAGAACGTGGACGAGGAAATCCGCAGGTCCGACAAGCAGCGTCAGGATCTTGAACGCCGCAACCGCATGATCGCTTCGCTTGCCGCGGACTTTGACTGCGTTCAGTATGTCGAGTTGCAGGAGACGAAATTCGACGATGTTGCCGAGACGTATCGTGAAAGCGAGAGCCTCTCTCGCGTCATTCCTGGCTGGGCTGCCGAAAAGAGCTTCATGGTCAAGCTTGACCTCCTGCTTACTTATTTTGTCTGCGATAACGACCGCGAAGCGTTCCTGGCGCAGACGCGCCGCGAGGTTATCCTTGCCAATCTCAAAAAGCAGTCTACGTATTACGTGAACTTCAAGGCCGTCATGAACGGCAAGGAACTGTTCTACCAGCTCAAGTTCATTGCCGACAGGGTGGGAACCGAGAAGGTGAAGGGCTTTGTCATCGGCTTGCACAGCGTGGACGAGGAAATCAAGCAGCAGCTTGAAATCCAGGAAAAGCTGAAACGCAACCTGGAAATCATCGATATCCTTTCTGAAGATTACACGGCCCTGTATTACATGAACTTCAAGACGCTCAAGACGGGCGTGCTTTCTCTGGACGACGACAACCACTCCGAGATCCGCGACTTTATTTCGCAGAACGGAGACCTGATGGATACCTTCAAGCAGTTTGTCGCCGAACTGGTGCATCCTGACGATCGCAGCCTGCTTGAACCTTACAAGGACATGGATTACATTCGTGAAAGCCTTGCTCACCAGAAGCGTATCAATGTCGACTTTAGGCGCAACTATTCCGGCGTTTACATGTACACGCGAATGACGATTGCGAAGGCCGAGGCTGTGGACGAAGAGCCGGAATTGGTGGCTGTCGGCTTTATCGAAATCGATGAGCAGTACAGGGCCGAAGCGGAACGCCAGGAAAACATCCGCCGCATCATGACTCTTTCCGACGAGTTCGATTCCATTTACGACGTGAATCTCGACAACGGTACATACAGGGTCTCGACAAAGAACGGTCTGCATTCTGACGAAATCAAGGGCTACCAGGCCATGAATTCGGACTTCTTCCAGCTGAACGCCAACAGCATTCCGATGGTCATCTACAAGGACGACCGCGAGATGATGAGCACGAGCATGACGAAGCAGTACATGCTCGACCGCCTCGAGAAGGAAATGTCGTACTTCATTGACTACCGCTGCGTCATTGACGAAAAGATTCTCTGGTACAGGATGAAGGTGACGCGTTCGGGCAACTGGATGAACGAACGCCGCATGCTCGTGGGTGTGTTCAACAACGACGAGAACCACCGCAAGGAAAAGGCTCAGCAGGAGGCCCTGGAACAGGCCCTGCAGATGGCCAAGTCCGCATCCCGTGCGAAGACGACGTTCCTCAACAACATGAGCCATGATATTCGTACGCCGATGAACGCCATTATCGGGTATACGAGGCTTGCCAAGGCGCATATGGACAACAAGGACCAGATCAAGGATTATCTGGGCAAGATTGCGCAGTCCTCCGACCATCTGTTGTCCCTTATAAACGATGTGCTGGACATGAGCCGAATCGAGTCGGGCAAGATGAACCTGAACGAGAAGTCGGAAAACCTCTCGAACATCATCCACATGCTCAAGGATATCGTGCAGGCGGACATCCGTTCGAGACGAATCGAGTTCTATGTGGATTCGGCGGACGTGAGCGACGAAGAGGTCGTCTGCGACAAGTTGCGCCTGAACCAGGTCTTGCTGAACGTGCTTTCCAACGCCATCAAGTACACGCCGGCGGGCGGTACGGTTTCGATGCGTATCATGCAGATCGGGGTGACGGATTCCGGTTACGGCAAGTACGAGTTCCGCGTGAAGGACTCCGGTATCGGCATGAATGCCGAGTTCCTCAAGACCATCTACGATCCGTTTACCCGCGTGACTTCTTCGACCGTGTCCGGTATTCAGGGGACCGGCCTTGGCATGGCCATTACCAAGAACATCGTGACGATGATGGGTGGCGATATCCAGATCCAGAGCGAGGAAAATGTCGGTACCGAAGTCGTGATAACGTTTGACTTCAAGCTAGGGAAGCAGCACAAGGCTCCCGAACGTATTCCCGAGGTGGACGGAATGCGCTGCCTCGTCGTGGACGACGATACCAATGCCTGCCGCAGCATCGTCAAGATGCTCAAGGATATCGGCATGCATTCGGAATGGTGCTCCAGCGGCAAGGAAGCTGTCCTCAGGACGGAGGACTCGTTCCAGGACAAGGACTTCTTCGGGATGTTCCTTATTGACTGGCTGATGCCTGACGTGAACGGCATCGAGGTGGCTCGCCGCATCCGCAGGATGGTGGGCGAGAATGTGCCTATCCTGATCCTTACCGCGTATGACTGGTCCGACATCGAGGAAGAAGCCAAGAATGCCGGAGTGACCGGATTCGTAAGCAAGCCTCTGTTCTTCTCCGATTTGCGCAAGATTGTTTCTACCTATTGTTGCCCGCATGACGAAGTTCCTGTGAAAAAGGAACCCGAAGTCAACTTTGTGGGTAAGTCCATTCTCCTTGTCGAGGACAATGAACTCAACTGCGAAATTTCCAGGGAAGTGCTCGAAGATTTCGGTATAGAAGTGTCTATGGCCGAGGACGGTTCTGTTGCCTTGAATATGATGAAGAAGGCGAAGCCGGGCGATTACGACCTGATCTTGATGGACGTGCAGATGCCCATTATGGACGGTTACGAGGCGACCCGCAGGATTCGTGCTCTCCCGAACAAGAAAATTGCCGAAATCCCGATTGTCGCCATGACGGCGAACGCGTTTGCCGAGGATTGCCAGGCGGCGCTCGATGCGGGCATGAACGAACACGTGACAAAGCCGGTCGACTTCGACAAGCTCAAGGTCATCTTGGCCAAGTTCCTGACCTAGTAGGTCTCGTACTTGGCGTCCCTTTCAACGGGAGTGAGTCCCTCTTTTTCGATGAGTTCGCGCATCCGGCTCGGGCTCATGCCGACGGGGGCTGTCGCGCCAGCCGCGTGCGTAATCTTCTCTTCTATAATGGTTCCATCCAGGTCGGAGGCTCCCGCATGGAGTGCCTTCATGGCCGTTTCAATGCCCATCTGGATCCAGTAGGCCTTGATGTGGGGGAAGTTGTCGAGGAAGAGCCTTGCGATGGCCACCGTGCGCAGAATGTCCTCTTCGCTTGTGATGTTGGGAACAATCTTGTGCAGGGCGTTGTGTTCCGGGTGGTAGACGAGTGGGATAAATGCAAAGAATCCGGGGGCTTCGTCTTGCAAATCGCGGAGCATGCGCATGTGTGCGATTCGGTCCTCTGGCTTTTCGATGTGCCCGAAAAGCATGGTTGCGTTCGTGGGGATGCCGAGCCTGTGCGCCGCGCGGTGGACGGCGAGCCATTCCTCACCGGTTTCCTTGCCCGGGCAGATCTGGTCCCTGACGCTCTGCACGAGAATTTCTGCACCGCCGCCGGGGAGGGTGTCGAGTCCCGCATCCTTGAGGGTTGCCATGATTTGTTCGGGGCTTTGTCCTGAAATTTTTGCAAAATGGCAGATTTCGACCGCCGTGAAGGCCTTCAGGTTTACAGCCGGGAATTCCTTGCGCAATTTGCGGAGCATTTCGATGTAGTAGTCGAAGGGGTGGTCCGGATGGAGTCCACCGACGATATGCAGTTCCCTAGCGCCGCCCACAATGGCCTCTGCCGCCTTGTCGCGGATGGTGGGGTAGTCCCAGTCGTAGGCCGTCGGGCTGTCCTTCTTGATTTTCGAGAAGGCGCAGAACCGGCAGTGCAGTACGCAGACGTTCGTGTAGTTGATCTGGCGGTTGTTTACCCAGTACACGGATTTCCCGTGTCTTGATTCCTTTTCGGCGTTGGCGAGCTTGCAGAGCTCATCGAGGGGGGCGTTCAAGAAAAGGTCAAGGGCTTGGGTTTCGGTAAGGCGGTTCATGTGCAAAATTTATTAATTTAAAGCATATAAAGCAAAAAGGCCCGGAATCTTCCGGACCTTTTTGTAGTAGCGGGGGCAGGACTTGAACGCTGCGACCTTCGGGTTATGAGCCCGACGAGCTACCAACTGCTCCACCCCGCGTCGAGGTAGACCCATATATAGAAAAAAGGCTCTGTTTTGGCAAGGCTTTTTGTTCGATTGTAAAAAAAATATGCCTAAATTCGC
Source organism: Fibrobacter sp. (assembly GCA_017412605.1). Classification (GTDB taxonomy): domain Bacteria; phylum Fibrobacterota; class Fibrobacteria; order Fibrobacterales; family Fibrobacteraceae; genus Fibrobacter. The sequence continues at coordinate 196,928 of JAFPWY010000012.1, forward strand.
ATGATTTAAGCATATTGTAAGGTTACTTGCTCGGCTCGACGGCTACACGAATTTTTTCAGGATGTGCTTGCTTGCGACAAAGTAGTCGATGCCGCTGAGTATCGTGATAGCCGTGATGGAGGCCATGACGGCCGTGGGGAAGATGCTCCAGAATTCCTGGTAGTTGGGGATAACATGGGCCATCGGGTCAAGCGCACCGACGAGGATGCCGAGGATGCCGATTCCCTGCAAGGCCGTTTTCCATTTGCCGCTTCGGCGGGCGGGCATGACGAGGCCTTCGCTTGCCGCAAGCGTCCTGAGTGTTTCCACGCTGGATTCGCGGAAGTAGATGAGGGCGACCATCCACACGGGCGCATACCCTGTCGCGATGAAGCACATGAATATGGTCATGTTGGAAATCTTGTCGCTGAACGGGTCGAGGTACTTGCCCAGCGTGCTCACTTCGCCCATGGAGCGGGCGAGCTTTCCGTCCAGGTAGTCGGTCAGCATGAATCCGAGCACCATGATGAGGGCGAGGCTCTTGAAAACGAGGCTGTTGTTGCTGTAGTCCAGATCGTTGTCGTAGAAGAACACCCAGAGGAAGAACGGCGTGAGCACGATGCGGCTCATGGTGAGCTGGCTTGCAATGGAGAGCGGTTTGCGGTGCGCAGGGTCGCGATAGTACCAGTAGGCGTATGCGACGGTGGAGGCGATCATCAGCAGGATGGAGGCCACCATGCATATCTGCTTGTAATCTTCGAGGTTGAGCAGGTAGACACCCATCGTTATGGTGACGGCGATGTTTGCAAACTTGCTCCAACGGCGCTTGCGGGGCAGCGACTTGCCTTCGCGCAATACTCCGAGGTTGAAAAGGTTGTTCGCAATGAGGCGGGCAAGCAGGAAGGCACATCCGACTCCGAGGAGTTTCTCCGTGTTTTCTTGCAGGATGAGTTCGCGGACGAAGATGCTCGTCATGACGCTAAACTGCAGGAGTCCGTCGATGAAGTTGAGCCAAAGCCTATAGTAGGGTTTTTCGATTTCCTGGGAGCGGAGCTGGAACAGGTTGACCCAGCCCATGATAAGTGCGATACCGACGAAGGCTGTGGCTGTCTTGGCCATGCCCATCCATATGAACACAATCACGCACACAAAAACGATTGCTCTGAGAATGCTCCATATCCTACTGCGGAGCCTTACGCCAGATGCCTTATTCGTCACTTATTCGCCTCCAGAAGTTGCCTTGCGTGTTCCCGGACTGTTTCGGACTCTCCGCCGAGCATGCGGACCAGTTCCTGAACACGACCCTCATAATCTAGCTCTTTCACGGAGGTAAATGTGCGACCGTCCTCTTCTTTTTTGCTCACAGCGAGCTGATTTTGCGCACGGCTGGCCACCTGGTGCAGGTGGGTGATGGTCAGGACCTGGTGGTGCCTGCCCAAATTGCGCAGCGCTTCGCCAATCTTGTTGCCGACTTCTCCGCTGATGCCGGAGTCCACCTCGTCGAAAATCAGGAGGGGGACACGGTCCAGTTCGGCCATGACGCTCTTGATGGCGAGGAGCACGCGGCTGAGTTCGCCGCCGGAGACGGCCTTCTGCAGAGTCTTTTCGCCTTCGCCTGGGTTCGGTGCGAGCAGGAATTCGATCCTGTCGGCTCCGGTGGCGCCCAGCGGCTGGGCGGCGATGGACGTCTTGAACGAGGCCTTGGGCATGCCGAGTTCGCGCAGGAACCCTTCGACGGCACTGTCGAACCGCCGAGCCGCTTCGGCACGGCTCTCCGAGAGCCTTGCCGCGCCGCGCTCCAGCGCGGCATGGGCGCCTTCCGCCTGCTTGGCGAGCTCGTCGAGGTCGGCGTCCAGGTTCTCGAGGCATTCGAGTTCTTCTTTGCGCTGTGCGGTAAGCGCGATAAGCCCGGGGACGTCCGTGCGGTATTTCCGCTTGAGTTTCTGTATGAGGGCGATGCGCGCGTTCGCCTTGTCGATGTCGGCTTCGCTCATGGTCCTCGACGGGCTCAGGCGGAGCAGTTCCTTGCAGCAGCATTCGAACGGGTCGAAGGATTCCTCGAACGACTGGAGCTGGGCCTCGTATTGCGGGAGCTTGGAGGCGAGGGCGCGAATCTTCGATTGCAATACTCGCGCCTGGTCCAGGACGCCCTTCTCGCTGCCGAGCATGGTCTGAATTTCGTTCAGGTAGCGGCGCTCGATTTCGCTCTTGCTTGCCGCTCCCACCCGTTCTTCGAGTTCTTCTTCTTCGCCCTCCTTGAGGGCTGCCTTCTGCAGTTCGTCGAACTGGAACTTGAGAAAGTCCTTCTGCGCGGCGAGTTCCTTGGCCCGCTTTTCGGTTTCTTCGATCTTGGCCTGGATGCGGTTCCACTCGTTCCAGTGGACGGCGTATTCCTTGAGCAACTCGCCGTTGCCGGCGTAGTCGTCGAGCATTTGCGCATGTGTCCTGATGTCGCGGAGTAGCAACTGCTCGCTCTGGCCGTGCATCTGCACGAGTTCCTCGCCGAGACGCTGCAGGTCGGACTGGCTCACGATGTTCCCGTTCACGCGTGCGCGCCCCTTGCCGTTCTCGAGGATTTCGCGACGGATGATGAGTTCATCGTCGGAATCGATTTCAAGTTCGTCGAGAAGCTTCTTGACCTGAGGTTCGCCTGAAATGTCGAACAGGGCCTCGACGACGGCCTTGGTTTCTCCGCTGCGCACAAGCGAGGCTTGCGCCTTGTCACCGCAGACAAGGCGGAGCGCCTTCAGCAGTACGGACTTGCCGGCTCCGGTTTCACCGGTAATGGCGGTAAAGCCATCGCGGAAAGGAACTTCCGCTTGGGAAATCAGGGTGAATGCGTTTATCGAAAGTTGTTTTAGCATAGTTATACTAAACTATTAATATTTGGATGTCAGAATATGTCAATATGGGGCCTGACCCCAAATTATTTGAAAAATTCGATAATGCTCCGGTAGATGGGGCGGCCTTCCTTCTTGTACTTGCGTTCAAAACCGGTCTCGATTCCTTCGGTGGGCTCGGCCGTGTTGCGGACGATGACCTTGCAGGTGGGGTAGGCGTCAAAAGTCTCGAGGGCAATCTCGTTGTATTCCTTGTGGTCGGTGCCCCAGTAGAATATGCGCTTGCCGGGCTTGAGCACACGGGCGACCTCGTCAAGGAAGTCGGGACGCAACAGCCTGTTCTTGTGGTGCCTTTCCTTGGGCCAGGGGTCCGGGAAATACATGTGGAAAGCATCCACGGTATTGTCCTTGACGGCATCGCGCAGGAAGTAGAATACGTCGCCGCGCAACATGGCTGCATTGCCCAGCACGCCGCGCTTTCTCATGCGCTCGTGTGCGAATGCGGCCCAGGTGTAGTCCCATTCGCTGCCCATGATGAAAATGTCCGGGTGCCTCTCGGCGTAGTCCGTCATGAAGTTGCCCTTGCCGCTGCCGATTTCCACTTCCACATGACCATTGCAGTTCGGGAACATGTCCGTCCAGTTGAAGTCCAGCTTGTGCGGCAGGTTGTCGGGAGTCTTGATGGGCTTGCGGTCGCCGTTCGTGCGGAACACGTAGTGCCAGATTCCCCGGTCCTTTTCGTCCTGCTTCAGGTCACGGAAAAATTCAGGGATCACCACCTGCTTTTCGGAGGGCTCTTCGTTAAGTTCTTTTGTCGTTTCTTCGTTGTTCATTCTGCGTACCTGTTCCCGCCTAGATTAGCGCCACCACTTTTTCCGAAAATTTTTCCGGAATCTCCTTGGCAATCATGTCGCGGATGTGCTTTTCTGCGTACTTCATGGAGAAGTGGTTCAATATAATCTTGTCGCACTTTACTTCGTCGCCGAGCTCGTTGAGTGCGCGGACGATGTCGGCGATGTGCGTATGCCCCTTCTGGTGCGCCATCTGCTCTTCGCCTTCGTCGAGGAACGTGCATTCGGTGATGAGCACCTTCGACTTGAAGATGTCCTTGTTCTCGAGCAGCGATTCGCCGAGGCAGTCGCCCGTGAAACTGAGCAGGGGCTCGTACACCTCGCGCGTGATTTCCACGTTCTTCTGCCGCAGCTCGATGATTTCCGTGGCGGACTTGCCGAGGAATTCGTCCTTGAGCTTTTTCTTGTAGTAGTACAGGGTGGCTCCCATCGAGGGGATGGAATGTTTCACCTCGAACGGCTCGATGGCGAGGTCCTTGCGGTACTCGAGAAATATTCTTTGTCCCGCCTTGACGGGAACGATTTTCGGGTAGCGGAATTTCGTCTCGCTGACGCCTTCGAACATGGCTTCCGCCTTGATCCAGGCCTTCGCCCCTTCGCTGATGCTTTCCGGGATGTAGTAGACGCTGTCGCGCTCGACGCCCATCATCTTGCGCAGGCTGTGGTGCCGCATGAGGCAGCGGGCGTGGTCCCCGTGGGCGTGGGTCAGGAACACGTGGTTGATGGGGGTTGCGCTGAGAGGGCATTCGCCCATGTCGATGGCGAAGTCCAGCTCGTGCATCTGCAAGTACGTGGCGAGCCCGGATATGGAAAAACCGGATACTTTCGCGCACTGCGTGTCGACCTTGACTTGCCTGAGGGCGTTATGTATATGTCTATTTTCTGATGTCACGTTATTACCGGTTCCAAAAATAGAAAAAAAAGAAGGGCCGCTCCAGGAGTGGCCCTTTCTACAAGTTTTTTTGACGCCGACGGATTATTTCTTGTTTGTCGCGTGGTTCTGCAGCAGCATTTCGTAGTCTTGGCAGGTCATGGCCTCGATGTGGTTACCCATCGCCTTGCTCCTGGTCCTTTCGTTGCCGCCCTTGCGTTCGGGAACTCGGAAGCAGAAGTTGTAGACATTGCCCTTGTCTGTGGGGATGCCCATCTTGAAGATGCGCAGGCGCTTGCCGCCATTGCTGTAGATTTCGTGGTAGTCGTAGGTGTTTATGATTTTTTCAAGGCGCTTGTCCTGGTTGAATTCGAGTTCGTCAACAATCGGGCCTTCGAGCGTGAGCGGGAGCGCCATCTGGAAGCGGAGCTCGAGCTTGTTGTTCGTCTTGACGATAGATGTTTCCGAGGGCTTGATGAGGTACCTCTGTTGCGGGATGTTCTTGTACGCGCGGTTGTGGACTTTGCGTACTCCGCACATTTCGCGCATGTCCGGCTGGGAGACAAAGTCGATGTCTCGGCAGATCGGGGGCAGGTTGGTCGGGACTTCGAGGTCTTCGCCGTTGGAGGAACCTGCACATCCTGAGAGAAGGGTCAGGGGGACCAGGAGGATGCTTGCCGTCAGAAAAAATAGTTTACATTTCATGCTTATAAATATAGTCTCTTTAGCACCAAAATTGATATTTTTTTCTTTTGTTTTTAGATAAAATTGCATTTTTGCACACAGATTCCGTTTTTTTGTCCGGGAAAGTGGTTTTCGGTTGTCTTCTTTGACGATGTGGCTATAAAAAAGCTATCTTTTCCAAGTATAACGATGGATTGTGGTTAAAATGAATATCTACAGCTGGAATGTCAACGGAATCCGCTCGGCGGTGAAGAAGGGCTTCGAGGACTGGTTCGCGGCGACGCGCCCGGACATACTGTGCCTCCAGGAGACCCGTGCCGATGTGGACCAAGTTCCCGAATCACTGCAAAATCCAGAAGGATATTACAGCTATTGGAACCCATGCCGTCGCAAGAAGGGCTATAGCGGTGTTGCCGTCTTTTCGCAGATTGAGCCCGATGCCGTTAACTACGGGTTCGATATCGAGGAATTCGACGTGGAAGGCCGTGTCGTCCAGCTGGTCTTCCCGGACTGGGTCCTCAATTCCATCTATTTCCCAAACGGCGGGCAGGGTGATGACAGGCTCGACTACAAGCTGCGGTTTTATGACGCCTTCCTAGACAATAGCCGCCACTGGCTCGAAGACGGCAAGCACGTGGTGACGGTCGGTGACTACAATACCTGCCACAAGGAAATCGATATTGCGCGTCCCAAGGAAAACGAGAACGTGAGCGGTTTCTTGCCCATTGAGAGGGCTTGGATGGACAAGTATGTCGAAAGCGGCTTTGTCGATTCGTTCCGTTCGCTCCATCCGGACACGCGCGAAGCGTACACCTGGTGGTCGAACCGTTTCGGTGCCCGCAGCAGGAACGTGGGATGGCGCCTGGACTACGCGTTCGTCGATGCCGGTCTTGTCCCCAATATCGTGAGCTCGGAAATCCACCCGTCGGTCATGGGCTCTGATCATTGCCCCATCAGCATCGAGCTGGAACCGCCCTTTACGCCCCAGCCCATAAGCCGCGAAGAAACAGCTATTTAAATCAGAAAGCGGGGCGTGCGCTCCGCTTTTTTAATGTCTCGGATTACTGCCGGAAGTTGCCCGTTACCGGGTCTTTACGGTCGTCCAGGCCTCGTCGAACATCATTGCCGCTTCGCCCGGGTCCTTGAGGAACGTCAGTCTGGCGAACGTCTCTTGGGCCGGGTTGATGACCTGGTTTTTCTTGAATGTCGAGTCGATGACCTCGAGGCTTGCCTTGTTCGGTGTCGCGTAGTTGATATACTTGGCGAGCTGTGCGCCGATTTTGGCGTCGAGGACGTAGTTCATGAAGGCGTAGGCCCCGTTGGGATTGGGGGCGTGCGAGCTGATTGTCATGGCGTCGGCCCACATGAACGAGCCTTCTTTCGGAATGGCAAAGCGTAGCGTGGAATCTTCGTCTATGGCGGCTTGGGCGTCGCCGTTGAATACGATGGCTGCCCAGTTCATGTTCGAAAGCACCTTGTCCTTGCCGCCGACGGAGCCGTCGAACCCGATGAAGTGCGGGTCCTTTTTGGCCTTCAGGATGTGCTTAACGGCCTCGTTGATTTCGTTCTGGCTAGTGCTGTTGGCGTCGTACCCGATGGACATGAGCGCAAGGGAGAGCATGGAGCGGCTCTCGTTCAAGAAGCTGAAGTTCCCCTTGGTATGCTTTGCGTCAAAAAGCATGGAATAGCTTACGTTGTCCGGGTCGATCGTCTTGTCGCGGTAGAGAATTCCTGTTGTGCCCAGAAGGTAGGGAATGGTGTAGGTGTTTGTCGGGTCGTAGGGGCGGTTGAGGAATTCCGGGGCGATGTTCCTGCGGTTGGGGACCTTTTCCGTGTCGATGGGGGATATCAGGTTGAGTCGCACCATCTGCTGGATGACTACGTCGGAAGCGATAATGACATCGTACAGGTTGTTTCCTACGGTCTGGAGCTTGCCTATCATTTCTTCCTGGGCCTCGTAGAGTTCCAGGTGCAGCTTGTATCCCGTCTTTTTCTCGAAGTCGTCGATCATGGCCGGGTCAATATACTCGCTGTATATCATCACGGTGACCGCTTTCTTGGGCTGTTCTTGCTGTTCTTGTTCGTTGCAGGCCGTGAGGGCCGTGGCAGCGAGAAGGAAAAATGCAAGGAGAAAATGTTTCATACGGTTTTTCCTGTTTTTACCTTTTTGGCTTTAGCCTGCAGTTCGTTTTTTAGACAAGATAATATTATTTGACAGCAGAAAAAATTTTTTTTTAGAAAAAATGCAAAATGTGTGGACATTTTAGTCCAATTTGATTTGGTAGCCGTCATCCGGGTGGAACCATCTTCTAAAGAACGGTTTCTGGTTGTTCTCGGACGTTTCGGCCAGCTTGACCACCGAGCCTAGGTAAAGCCGGATGATTTTCTTTGCATGTTCCCGCGCTCTGCGTTTCAGTTCGGCGTTGTTTTCCTCTTCATATTTCTTTTGCTCGGCAATGAAGAATTTCTTGAAGTCGTCGAACTTGATATCGTTGAGCCAGCCGCTCTTTTCCCAGAAGACCTGGATGCTCTCGAAGTCGATGCTGTGGCTCAGTATCTTGGGCTCGGGGAGGTAGATGAGGATTGTCCTTGTGATGGGGTCGACGTTGATCTTGATGTCTTTCAGGTCGTAGCCCAGCTTGACATCGCCCTGGTATATCAGCATGAATTCCTTGATGGACTGGTTGATGCGCCAGTTGGGCATATATTCCAGGAGCTTCTTCGCATCCTGGTAGTTTGCGTTTTTGCGGTAGTGATGGTGAAGTGTCGCGAGCTCGGAAATCTCGCTGATTTGCTGTTCTATGAAGGCGCTCGTGATTTGTGGACCTTTGGAGTCGGCTTCTTCCAGTTTCTTCATGACAAGCACCGTCGCAACGATGGTTGCACAGAGGAGAATGACGACGGAGAGTAGCTTTAGAGTCAGTTTCATGCTATAAATCTACTGAAAAAAAGCTAAAAGGGTGCCGCTTATTTATTTCTTGGACCTGTTCTTGCCGGTAAATACGTTGGAAATGTAGGTACGTATTGTGTTTACCTGGTCGTGAAGCTCCATTTTCTTGATGTTGCACAAGTACTTAGTCTCGGGATAGAGGTAATCCTTTATGCAGTTCCAGGGGAACAGGATCGGATGGTGTTCCTGTTTCCTGTTGTTGCCGTTCAGGCGCAATGCGTAGACCGATTGCTTGTCCTTATCCTTGGACACGTTGTTGGTGTCCAAGTTGTTTACTCCTTGACCTTTCTCATAATCTTTATTCAACCCCATTTGTGTCCCCAGTTGAATGTTTATGTTAAAAATGTCTCAAGTATCAATAAATATTGCAAAACGTGGATTCGTTTTGCAATACTTTTTCGTAATCATTTTTTTATAAAAGGGGACTTTCGGGTAAAAAAATTTTTTTCGGAAAAAAACTCGCCGAAAAACGTCTATAGTTCGGGCTAGAACGGGAACAGCAATCCGAATCCGTAGGGGAGGACAATCTTGTCGCTGTCAAGAGTGCCGTGGTCCTTGTCCAGGTGCGTGTAGTAGCCGCCGTTTCCTGCGAAAAATTCGAAGCCGGCCTCGATGTAGGCGCCGAAGTGCTCCAAAAACAGGAATTCGCCGCCAATGCCTGCCACGACGCGCCAGTAGTTGACCGTCTCTTCGTAGTCCTCGTATTCGCCCTTGGAAATGTGCCGTTCCCTGTCGTACTTGCCCCTGAACCAGTCGGAGGTCACGAACGTGTAGAAATAGCGCATGGACATCGGGAAATATATAGCCGAGGCACCGATTTGGAGGAGGTGGCTGTTGTAGTCGGAAAAATGGACGTTGACGTTGAAGATTTCCTGGGCGAAGATGTATTCCAGCGAGACGATTCCGCGGCTGGGGGACTGCAGGCCGACCGTGACTTGATACTTGTACACGGGGGCGTCCACGCCGATATGCCGGATTGGCGATGAAGATGAAGACTGCGCATCGTAGAGGACGAGGCCTCCTTCGGAGGACGACGACTCAGCCTGTGCGGAATCCTTCGCCAAGGAGTCCTTTACCGCGCTGTCCAGGGCGGTAATGTAGCCGTCGGGCGTGTAGTTCTGCCCCAGGATGTCCTGGAATGCAGCGTCACGTGCCGCGGAGTCCTGCGCCGCCATGTTGTTAGCTTGCGTTGTTGAGTCGCCGGACGCCGCTTCCTGCGCGAATGCGCAAACTGCGGCGACCAGGAGTGCGAATAAACTAGCCTTGAACTTCATCGTTGCCTACGCTTACTTGTTCAGGCGTTCCGTGGCGGAGGCGACGCTGAGCAGGTCGGCTTCCTGGAACGGCTTTCCAATCCACTGCAGGCCGACGGGCAGCCCGCCAGCCATGCCGCAGGGCACGCTTATGCCGGGGAGGCCGGAGAGGTTCAGGCTCACGGTGTAGATGTCGGAAAGGTACACGGCCATCGGGTCGGACTCGTTCATGCCGCACTTGAGGGGCAGGCCCGGCATTGTCGGGCTCGCGATGAAGTCACAGCTCTCGAACGCCTTGTTGAAGTCGTCGGTGATGAGGCGGCGCACCTTCTGGGCCTGCACGTAGTAGGCGTCGTAGAAGCCGGCGCTGAGCACGTAGCTTCCGAGGAGGATGCGGCGCTGAACTTCCTTGCCGAACCCTTCGCTGCGGGACTTCGCATACAGGTCGAACAGCTTGCGGGCTTCCTTGCTCCGGTAGCCGTAGCGCACGCCGTCGTAGCGGCTGAGGTTCGAACTGGCCTCGGCGGTCGCGATGATGTAATAGCTGGAGACGGCGTAGCCGATGTGGGGGAGGCTCACTTCCTGGAGCTTGGCGCCTTCGGCCTCGAGCTTTTTCAGCATGCCTTCGATGGCGGCCTTGCATTCCGGGTCAAGTCCTTCGGCAAAGTATTCCTTCGGGACGCCGATGACCTTGCCGCTCACGCCCGCGTCGAGCTTCGTTGTGAAGTCTTCGTTGGGACGGGTGCTGGTGGTGTTGTCGTGCGGGTCGATTCCGCAGATGGCGCCGAGGAGGGTCGCCGTGTCCTTGACCGTGGTGCCGAAGGGGCCGATCTGGTCCAAAGAGCTTGCGTAGGCGAGCAGGCCATAGCGGGAGACGCGGCCATACGTGGGCTTCATGCCCACGACGCCGGTGCATGCGGCCGGCTGGCGGATAGATCCACCTGTGTCGGAACCGAGGGCGCAGGGCACCGTGCCGGATGCAACGGCGACGGCGGATCCGCCCGAGGAGCCGCCGGGGACGCGGGATTCGTCGAGCGGGTTCTTGACGGGGCCAAAATAAGAGGTCTCGTTGCTCGATCCCATGGCGAATTCGTCCATATTCGTCTTGCCGACGATGATGGCGCCTGCCGCTTCGAGTTTTTCGACGGCGGTCGCGGTGTAGGGGGCGACAAAGTTTTCAAGAATCTTGGAGGCGGCCGTGGTGCGGGTACCTTCGAGACACATGTTGTCCTTCACGGCGACGGGAATGCCGTCGAGGGGGCCGAGGCTCTTGCCTTCGGCGCGGCGGAGGTCGCTTTCCTTGGCCTTGGCCAGGGCGCGTTCGTTCAGGACAGAAATATAAGCGTTGAGATTCTTGGTGGATTCAATCTTTTCGAGCGAAGCCTGTGCGAGCTTTTCGGCAGTCGTGCTGCCGGATGCAAGCTGGGCCTGCAATTCTTGGATGGTTTGCATTACCTATCTCCGGACCATTTCATGATGTAGATCGAGATGATCATACCGATGATGCTAACGATGTTAAACTTGATTCCGAATCCGAGCGCGAGCTTGACCATGTAGAGGTCAAGCATAATCGGGGATTCGCCCTTTCCCGTCCCGATATTCAGGTCGAACGACGAAACAAAGAAGTTGCGGACGATATTGTCGTATCCGCCGGCGTTCATGAGCTGACCGAGCTGGCCGAACAGAAGACCTAAGCATTCTCCCAAAATTCCGCCAATGAGGAGGCCGATAACAATAAAGAGCACGAGACGTGCAAAGCTATTCTTATGTGTCATAGGTGCGAATATAGAAAAAAAGTTTTTCTGCAAGTTTGTTCGGAGCAGGAGTGGGCTCTAAATGGCTCCCATGGAATGGTTTGGGGGTATGGTGGCATTTACGCCATCGGGAGACTTTGAATTGATAAAAAAATGTTATTTTTTCCATCGTTGTGCAAATTACGAAGCTAAAGATTTTTGGATTCAAGTCCTTCGCCCAGAGGACCGAAATCAACTTTCCCACGAAAGGCCTGACCGCCGTGGTGGGACCGAACGGCTGTGGCAAGTCCAACATCACGGACGCCATTCGCTGGGTGCTTGGCGAACAGAAGGCTGCATCGCTCCGTATGAGCAAGATGCAGGACGTGATTTTCAGCGGTACCGAAGAACGTGCCGCCATGAGCCTTGCCGAAGTTTCCATCGTCATCGACAACAGTGACGGCTCGCTCAATTCCGAATATTCCGAAGTCATCGTGACCCGCCGCGTGCATCGCGACGGTTCGGGCGAATATCTTATAAATAACCAGGAATGCCGCCTGCGCGATGTCCACGCATTGCTGTTCGACTCGGGCCTCGGGTCCAGCACCTACTCGCAGATGAACGCCGACATGATCAAGTCCGTTCTGAGCGACAAGGCCGACGACCGCCGCATCCTGTTCGAGGAAGCCGCCGGGGTCAGCAAGTACAAGCAGCAGCGCAAGGAGACTCGCCGCCAGCTGGAAAGGGTCCAGATGGACATGGAGCGTGTCGAGGACAACCTGAGGAGCGTCCGCCGTTCTGTGAGGCTCTACGAGACCCAGGCCGAAAAGGTCAACGAGTACAAGCGCCTGAACAACCGCCTCCGCGAACTCGACCTCTCGGTTAGCTTGGACAAGTACGAGGACTACAAGGACGGCCTTGCGACCCTGGATTCCACGTCCAAGCGCATGAACCACGAAGTGGAGTCGGCCAAGACCAAGGCGACCGAACTCCAGGCGAAAATCGAGGAAAAGCGCCTTGCTATCAGCGAGGACGAGAACGCCTTCCGCGACCTGGAACGCCAGGTCCAGGCGGCCACGATCGCCCTGAACGACATTAATAACAACATTGGCAGGACCCGCGACTCCATATCGTCCCTGGAGGCTGCAAGCGAGAAGGCCCAGGACGAAATCGGCCGTTCCGAGACCAAGTTGAACGAAATTTCCGAAGAAAAGGCCCGCCTCGAGGAAGAAAACCAGGTCCTCCAATCCGACAACGACGTCGAAGAGATGAACGCCCTCCTGGAACGCGAGCAGGAAACGCTGCAAGTTATGCGCGACAAGGTGGACGACCTGCGTGGCCAGTCTCGTGAACTGGCGAACGAGCGTGTGCAGGCCAATAACCGAGCGAACAGCCTCCGTGGCCGTTTCGAGCGCCTGGACGCCGAATCCCAGATGTTGCAGGGCAACATCGAAAAGTGGACAAACGAAATCGAGAGCCTCAAGAAGCAGAAGGAAGAGGCCGAAGCCTCGGTGAACGAGATCCAGAACCAGGTCGACGAGGTCAACCGCGAAATTGCCGGGCTGGAAGAGCAGAAATCCATCCGCGAGGAACGCCTGGAATCCATGCGTGCCGATCTCGCCGATGCTGGCCAGAAACTCCAGGGGCTCAAGAACGAGGAGGCTCGCCTGCAGTCGAGAATCGACGTGCTGCAGAGCGTTGCCGACGAGGGCACCGACGCAAACCGCTGGCTTAGCGAGAACAAGGCTAGCCTGATTGGCGGTATCCTTTCGGAACGCATCGAGGCTGCCCCGGAATACGCAAACCATGTCGAGAACGCCCTCGGCGACATCTTGGATGCTGCCATTGTGGGGGCGGACGACTCCGTGAACGACATCGTGGTTTCGGCGAAAAACGAGAATGTCGGCAAGGCAGTGCTCGCGCTGGTCCAGAATCCGGCTCCCGCCTACGACAAGCCGATTGACCGCCCCGAAGTTGTGGGTGCCCTGTCCGGCTTTGTCAAGTGCGACGACGACAAGCTCGCCGCCTGGCTCTCCGGCATCCTTTCACGTTACTTTATAGTCAACTCCCTGGAGGCGGCCATCGCGCTTGCCCGTGAATTCCATGGCGAGAACTTGAACTTTGTCGCTCCAGAGGCCATCGTGCGTTCCAACGGGCTCGTGAGCTTTGGCGCCGCCACGTCGGGTGCGCTTTCCCGCAAGAACGAGATTGCCGAGGCGAAATCGCTTTTGGAAGGCGTTTCTGCCGAAATTTCCCAAAAGGAGCAGGATTTCGAACGCCTGCAGGAACAGGTCGACGAGGAAGCACAGATGCTGCAGTCCCTCGTGGACGACATTTCCGGCAAGAAGGATTCCCTGCGCGGCAGCGATACGGCGGTAAGCATCCACAGGAACAACGTTACCGCATACGAACGCCGCATTCAGCAGCTGCAGACGGACTGCTCCACGGCCATGGGGCGGATTTCTGCCGCCGCCGAGACGAAAAATGCGGATGCGGAACTTGCCGAAGCCGAAAAGTGCGTCGAAAACGTGGAAAACCAGTACCAGATGGTATCCGATCAGCTTGCCGAAAACGAGACGATGCTCCGCGAAAAGGAAGAGGACGTCCGCGAGCTGGAACGCTCTACGCAAGACAAGAATTCTAGGCTAGCCCAGAACGAGAACAGGCTCCGCGCCATCGCCGACCAGATGGAATTCCTCGAGAGTACGATCCGTGCCCGCCGCGAGGATATTGAAAAGAATACAGTCAATATTGCAAAACTCGAGGAAGACAGCACGAAGCTCGCCGACCAGGCGCAGGAAAAGGATGCCGTGCTCCGCGAACTCGAACAGGCCCGTGACATTGCCCGCGAACGCTACGACGTGGTGAGCGGCGACCTTGGCGCCTGGCAGGATGAAAGCAACCGCCTCCGCGACGAGATGATCGACCGGATGAAGGAACTGAACGACGTCGGACGTCGCCAGGAATCCCTGCAGAACAACGTGGACCGCCTCCGCGAACGCATTTCCAACGACTGGTCTGTCGACGTGGACAATCCGGAAGGTGTCGAACGCGTGGAATACAGCCAGCCTGACGCCGACCGCGAAATCCGCGAACTCCGTGGCAAGATCAAGGAACTTGGCCCCATCAACGTCAACGTGATGGACGACTATGAGGGCGAAAAGAAGCGCCTGGAAGAAGTCGAGAAGCAGTTCGACGACCTGGACCGTGCCCGCGCCTCGCTCGACCGCACCATCACCAAGCTCGACGATATTGCTCGCCAGCGCTACCTCGACACGTTCGCCCGTATTCAGAAGAACTTCCAGTTCGTGTTCAGCAAGCTGTTCCTGAACGGCGAAACCAAGATGAGCCTTGTCGAAAAGCTCGACGAAATGGGCAAGCCCATGGATATTTTGGATGCCGACATCGAAATCAACGTCCGCCCGACCGGCAAGAAGATGCGCGGCATCAAGGCGCTTTCCGGTGGTGAACACGCTTTGACCGCGACGGCCCTGCTGTTCGCCATCTACATGGAAAAGCCGTCTCCGTATTGCGTGCTGGACGAAGTCGACGGCCCGCTGGACGATGCGAACGTGGGCCGCTTCATGGCGCTGCTCCGCGAATTCAGCAAGCAGACCTTGTTCATCGTGGTGACGCATAACAAGCGTACCATGGCCGAAGCCGACATGCTCTACGGCGTGACGCAGGAAATCAAGGGTATTTCCCGCATCGCGAGCGTGCAGCTCGCCGACGCCACCAAGTTCGCAATTTAATAGCTATGAGGTCGTGCCTGCGGCACTTTGAGGTATGAGGTCGGGCTTCGCCCTTTGAGGTTATATGTTTTTTGATAAAAAAACTCAAAGCGAGCTATGCGAGCGAGCTCATAGCTCAAAGCGCAGCGACCTCATCGCTCTAAAAGGCTTTATTTTTGCTGCTCTTTCCGCCATCTGTTATGGCACGAACCCTCTGGGGGCGCTGAACCTCTATTCCCAGGGCTATTCTCCCGAAAACGTCCTTTTTTATCGTTTTTTCACGGCGGCACTCCTCCTTTTTGCGGTAATCCTTGCGAAAGGCTCGCATTTCAAGATTACGCTCAAGGAATTTGGGGCGCTCGTCGCCTTTGGCTTCTTGTTTGCGGTCAGTTCGCTCACGTACTATGCCTCGTTCAAGTACATGGATGCAGGGCTGGCCTCGACGCTCCTCTTCCTCTATCCGCTCGAAGTCTCGGTTTTGATGGCGATATTCTTCAAGGAGAAGATTAAAGCCTGGACGGTCGTTTCCATTGCCGTTTCGATGTCCGGTGTCGCTCTGTTGTACCGTGGCGATGACGGAGTGCCTCTGAGCACCGCAGGCCTTGTGCTCGTGTTTGCCTCGTCACTTTCGTACGCGATTTACATGGTGATGGCGAACCGCATCAATTTGCAGATGGGCTCCGTGAAGATGACTTTTTACGTCATTTGTTTTTGCTTGGTCTTTTTGTTGCTCTATTCCGTGACGTTCGGCTCGGGGCTGCCGCCGCTCTTTACGCAGGCGAGTTCCTGGGGCTGGGGATTCATGCTGGGCCTCGTGCCGACGGTGCTTTCGCTCATATTCATGGTGAAGGCCGTGAAGATTATCGGGTCTACGCCCACGGCGATTCTCGGTGCGCTCGAACCCGTGACGGCTGTGGCAATCGGTGTGCTTGTCTTTGGCGAAATTCTTACGGGCAGGCTTATCGCGGGCATTATCCTGATTCTTGGCTCTGTCGTGCTCATCGCAGCCAAGCGGAAGTGAGCCCTGGGCGATGTTCTAAAAGCTACTCAGGCATTGAGCGTACTTCACGCAAATACCAAGGCTCATAAAGTGGACCTCAAAATTCATACCTTGTATTTCTTCTTGACATCGGAAAGGACCATCGCGGCAGGGCGGGTGCGGCCTTTCAGCATGTCGTTGTAGCCCTTTTCAAGTTCCGCATCAAGGCGTTCTTTTGACCATTTGGCAGAGTTTTCTAGCTTATTCATATTTATTTTTTGCCTTAATTTCAGCTTGGCAAGGTGGTCAAAACTTTTGACCACCTCTTATTTCAGTAACTTGTTCTCTCCGATGGATTCTAGCACTGTCATCTGCGAAATCGCAATCTGGTTCAGCTTTTGCAATCGTTCTGGCTGCGGCAAGCCTTCCTTGATCAGGACGGAATTCAGCGATTCCATATTCGAAAGGCATATAAGCTGATTTACCGTCGCATAGTCGCGGACATTGCCCTGCAAATCGGTATGTGCATCGCGCCATTCCTTAGCAGTAAATCCGAATAATGCAACATTTAGAACATCAGCTTCGTTTGCGTAAACCATGCTCATCTGTTGTTTTGTAAGTGTAGCCGGAATCAAATTCTGCTTGATGGCGTCCGTATGGATATGGTAGTTGATTTTTGAGAGTTCACGACGTAATGACCATCCTAATTGGGCCTGTTCCGCAGCCTTGAGGCGTTGGAACTCCTTAACTAAGTACAATTCGAATTCGACAGAAACCCAACTTGCAAATTTGACGGCGATATCATATTGTGCAAAAGTCCCGCCGTTTACACCATTTTTAGAAATGAGTCCAATTGCACCTGTTTCTTCAATCCATCGAGAAGGGCTCATGGTGAACGAATGGCTACCAGCTTCTTTTAAAAAGGGGTCGAATTCGACCCCTTTGAAGTCGGGATTGTTCAACATTTCCCATAAACCTAAATATTCTATTGTATTTTTTGACCTCATCCAATTTTTCACAACATCCTTAGGCTCCACCGGATTCTTTTGCCGAGCAATATCAGTAATGCAGACATAATCGACGCCGTTAACGAGCATTGTTTTGATTTCTCGGTTCATGACGTTTATTCGTTTCATCTTTTACTCCTTTTTGCTGCGGACAAGCGTAAAACCGCAACGTTTGAAATTTTGAGCACTAGAACGTTTGTGCACTAATAAATATAATCTCTCTATGGGCGGATGTCAAGAGATTTATGAAAAATTCTACAAAGATGTGAATCCAATATTTTGAAAGGGGAGGGAGAAGTCTCCCCTAGGTCGCGCGACGCTTGCGTTGTTGCTTCCCACCTTCTCGCCTAGGGGCTCTGCCCCTAAAACCCCTATTGCAAAGGATAAAGCATCCGATTTCGCTAAAAATTCTTATATTCAAGGCATGAATTATTCAAAGCTCCGCGAAGAACAGTTGAAATCCGCCGTGCGCGAGGATTTCTTTGCCGATTACAAATATACGCAACTAGGAAACATTGACTTCGTAATTGCAAAACACAATACGACTGGCGAACGAACGGAACTTTTTGAAGACGAAATCGCCGACCTCAAGAGCATCTTATGGGCAGAGGCGAAACAGGGTAACACCCACGACATATACGAATCTTTTGTGCAATTGATGCTCACCATTGGTAAGGAGCGTTCCTTTGAGCATAACCTGCCACCCAAGTACATCGGAGCCTTTGATGCCGAAAAATTTGCGTTTATCGAGTATCACGATATTCAGGAAATTTTCTACCAGAATGATTTTAATTGGAATGTAACCCCGAGCAATCACGATACCAAGGAATTTAAGCAACTTCACGATCTTTGCCAAAAGTTACTTGAAGAGAAATCGATTTTTTTCCGATTCAAGAGTGATTCTGCAGAACTAAAAAAATTCATTCGTACCAATTTCAAAATTACGAAGGACATCTCCGAAAAAATTTCAGTTACCAAGAACAATTTTACTTTCGTATTCCAGAAATGGGAAACTGCAGTAAAACCATCTATCAATGTAGATTGGACAAAGGTAAACAAGGCTGGAATCATATCGGCGGACTTCTTCTTGGCTGATTTACTTTCTAGCGACAATCGTTCCATCAAGGACAATCTCTTTGTTGTCTTGAAAAGGACAAAATACGCGTTAGCCAAGAAACTAGACGAGAATGGATTCCTTTCGTATTCCACGGTTGAATTCAAGGATAAGCAAAAGGCGTATAAGGAATTTTGGAGTATCTATAAGAGACCCCCACAAGAGGAATATTGGGATTATATCATTGAAAGACGTGATTTGTTGGTTCCTCAGGATATCCGCGAACGCAAGGGCAGTTTTTTCACTCCGCAGATATGGGTGGAAAAATCTCAGCAGTATTTAGCGGATGTGCTCGGAGAAACCTGGCAAGATGACTATTGTATATGGGACTGTTGCGCCGGAACGGGCAACCTGCTGAACGGGCTCACCAACTACGACAATGTGTGGGCATCAACATTGGATAAGCAGGATCTCGATGTGATGACGGACCGTGTGAATAACGGATGGTCCATGCCCGAAAACCATATTTTTCAGTTCGATTTTCTGAATGATGAATTTGGCAAGTGCCCTGAAGAATTGCAGCAAATCATCAATGACCCCGAAAAACGTAAGAAACTGGTTATCTACATAAACCCTCCGTATGCGGAAGCGGGAAATAAGCGTCAAATGAATTCTGATGCAAAGAACAAGAGTGGCGTTTCGTTTGAAAACAAGATTTATGAAAAATGGAGTGGTATTGTTGGAACGGCGGCAAGAGAACTTTATGCTGAATTTCTCCTGCGAATCCATGATGAACTAAATGGTTGCGTTTTAGGTCAATTCTCAAAATTAAAGGCTCTTTGTGCTCCAAATTTTGTGAAATTCCGTGAGGTATTTAGAGCGAAATTGCAAAAATGTTTTGTTGTTCCTGCAAATACTTTTGATAATGTTAAGGGCCAATTTCCAATAGGTTTCTTTGTATGGGATACAAAGGAAATGTCTAATTTACTCGAAAATAAAGAGTCTTTAAATCCAACCGTTGCTGATGTTTATGATTCAAATGGAGTTTTTCAGGGAAAACACACATTCTACGCATATAATAACTGCAAATTTATGTTGCATTGGATTAGAAACTTCTATGATCTTGATGGAGAACTCATTGCATTTATTCGCGTAAACGGACAGGATATGCAAAACAAAAATGGTGTATTCCTGACTTGCGAATTGACTCCAAATGATTACAAAGCACATTTCTTTTTCAAAGTGACAAAAAAGAATGTGACGCAAATGTCGATTTACTTTGCCGTTCGTCATTGTATTGAAGCTTTATGGCTTAATGACCGTGATCAGTTCCTTTATCCGAATGATGGCTGGCAGGAGGATTTTGCTTTCCAAACAGATTGCCTGATTTATACTCTATTCCATGGGCAAAACAGGATTTCATCCGAAGTACTAACTACCGACAAGCAATCACTAGCCACAAACCATTGGATTCCTTTTACTCGCGAGCAAGTTGGTTGTAAAAGTACTTTCAAGAGTAATTTCATGAACAAGTTCCTGAAAGAATTCATGGAATCGCACTCGTTGAATCTTTCTGATGAAGCTCAAACTGTATATAATGCCGGGCTAGAACTTTGGAAATATTACCACACTCAAACTGCTGCAAAACCTAACGCAAGTTTCTATGATATCCGCAAGCATTTCCAGGGTGTTGATGCCAAGGGACACATGAACAGCAGTTCAGAAGATTCCACTTACATGGATCTAATCTCGGTTTTGCGCACCCGTCAAAAAATTCTCGCTTCAAAAATTGAACAGAGTGTCTATAAGTACGGATTCTTGAAGTAGGAACTTTCGGGGGGTTTAGGGGGTGGAGCCCCTTAGGCGAGGGGGTAGCGTATGCCACAGGGAGATCCCCGCCTTCGCGGGGATGACATGGGGCAGAAGCGAGGGGGAGGCTTCCCCCTTTTGGATCCTATCGCGCTCCGCGCTCCAGGATGCCATTTCCTCCTTCCTATTTTTATTATATATTTAAACAGGTTTGGCTGTGTGGGAAAGCGAGGCGTTATGAAAAGGTTTGGCGTGGTATTTGCACTTTCTGCTCTGATGGCGGGGCAGGTGTTTGCGGCCGATTGGTACGCGAAGGAGACCCGCTGGGCGGGGCATGACCCGGACATTATCCGTTACGAGGATGGCTATGCGCTCGCGACGACGGACAACCACATGCTCATGCAGTTTTCCGAGGATGCGCTGAACTGGAAGAACGGCGAACCTGCCATGCCGAAGTTTTCGCGGTGGCTTTACGACTACGCCCCGAACATGATTGACATCTGGGCGCCGGACATTCATTACATTGGCGGCGAGTACCGCATGTACTATTGCGGTTCCGAGATGGGCATCCGCTCGTCGGGCATGGGCTTCATGGCGAGCAAGGAAATCGACCCGACAAAGCCGGATTATGGCTGGACGGACCAGGGCGAAGTCATCCATACGGTCAAGAGCGATTCGTACAACGCGATTGACGCGGCAGTGCTGAAGGACAACGATGGCAAGGTCTGGATGGCATTCGGTTCGTGGGGCACGGGCATCCACATTCTTGAACTCGACGAGACGACGGGCAAGGTGAAGGACGGCGCGAAGATGATCAACATCGCGAACCGCGGTGGCTCGGGTATCGAGGGCGCAAGCCTCATTGAGCACAACGGCTACTACTATCTTTTTACGGCGTGGGATAACTGCTGCAAGAAGGGCGCGGACCTCGAGAACAATTCCTACAAGACGACGGTCGGGCGCTCCAAATCGATTACGAGCGGCTATGTCGACAAGTCTGGCAAGAAACTGCTGGATGGCGGCGGCACGATTCTGTTGAGCCGTTATGGCCGCTACTACGGGCCTGCGGGCGGCGAGGCTTTCCAGGACGTGAACCGCCAGCGCTTTGTGAACCATTACTACGACAAGAATGACGGCGGAAATTCTTACATCCAGGTCCGCGATATCGTTTATACCGACGACGGCTGGCCGGAACTCGGGCAACCGTTCCTCGGACGTTACCTGAGCGCAGAGGCGGAACACGGAGCCTTGACGCATGTGGATATTTCGAGCAGTTCCAAGGCGTCTAACGGCGAGTTCTGCGCCTACATCAACTATGACGACAGCAAGATTCGCCTGCCGATGATTATCCCGCAGGCGGGTGACTACCTGATTCGCTACCGCTACGACAACGATTGGACCGAAGACGGTGCGAACGGAAGCTCTCACTTTGTGAGCATCAACGGCAAGAAGCAGGAAATCGAGTTGCCGCTGACGGGCGCGTGGAGCGAATTCCCCGAGAAGTCTGTGGTGTACATCCCCACGAAACTCAAGCGCGGCTCGAACTTCATCGAGATTACGAAGGGCAAGCATTATGCGGAGCTCGACAGGTTGGACTTCTTGCGCATCATCCGCGATACGATTCCGGCGAACGGCTTCGATAACGGCATCCGCGTGCGTTTGACGGATAAGGACGAGTTCGCCATCAAGGACGGCGGTTACGCAATTTTCGAGAACGTGATTACGGATTCTATCGTGGGCCCGGGCGTGCTTGTGCAGGTGAAGAACGGAGCCGGCGGAACGCTCAACATCCGCAAGGAAGGCAAGAAGGGTGACGTGATTTCCAAGTGCGATTTGCCCTCGGTGGGCGATGAGAGCAAGTGGATTGACGTGCGCTGCTCCAACATGCCGGAACTCAAGGGCGTGCAGGACTTCTACCTGACGGCGGAAGGCCTCGGCGGCGAAACGCTTCTCGGAAACATCAAGTTCGACGAAGGCCCGAAGGACACGAGTACGACGGCCATCAAGCGCGTTGTTCCTCGCGACGGTTTGCTGATTCCGGCCCGCAAGAAGAACTATCGGGACCTGAAAGGACGCTACTACAACAGGCTTGTACCGTACCGCGTTTTGAAATCTAAAGATTCCCGTTAGGTGTCTGAGGTTGTTTTTCCGGGCCCCTTGGGGGCATAATGAAAAAAATGGGCTGTAATGAAATTTTTTTTGATTTTTTCTTAAAAACCCCTTGACAACCCTTTTCAATTATTCTATTATTGTGCGCGTCCAAGCGACAATGGATGATTAGCTCAGTTGGTAGAGCAGCTGACTCTTAATCAGCGGGTCGCAGGTTCGACCCCTGCATCATCCACGAAAACCGAAATTCGAAAGAGTTTCGGTTTTTTTTTGCTGTAGCGAAATAAAAAACTGCTTAGAGATTTCGCTCGTAAGCAGTTTCTGAAGGTTTCTCCCGATGAGGAGATTCTTTCGTTTTTTGTTAGATGAATATCTTCAGGCCGATGTTCAAGTCGAACGTCTTGAAGCCCCAGTATTCCTTCTTGCCATCTTCCTTGATGTAGAGGTCGTCATAAATATCGGAAATACCGATGTTCATGCGCGTGTAGAGGCCGAAATGGCTGGTGGCGTTGATACCCATGCCGAGGAGGATGTCCCAAGACATCGGAGCGCAGTGGTCTTCCTGGAGATCCTGGTCGACACGCTTTTTCCCGTCAATGGAAATCTGGAGGTTGTTGTACAGGGGAACTTCAAATTCAACACCCATGCCGAAGTAGAGCAAGCCGGAGCGACCTGCGTTGATGTTCATGAGGATGGGGAATCCCAGCGAGTAGGCGGTAATCTTGTCCTTGCGGGCTTCCGTTTCGTAGGTGTTCCTGTTGGTTTGAGTGAAGGAATTGGAAACCTTTCTGTAGATGAACTGGGAACCCAGTTCGAAGCTGAAGATGTAATCGCTGATGGGCAGGTTTATGTATGCGCCTGCGTTCCAGCCCAAGCCGTCGTCAAAGTCGGCATTCGAGTCGCCGGAGTATGTACTGGTACCGATAGAACCCTGGATACCATAGTGGGTGGTCTGCTTGGGATGAACCTTCGGCTTGTACTGCTCGATGACGGGCTGAGGAGCGGGAGGAACATTTTCGACCTGAGCCGGATTTTGGACGGGTTCATTGCCGGGTGCCGTGGGGGCGTAGTAGAAAACGACTGGAGCGACTTCGTTTGTTTGTGCAGGCTGTTCTGCAGTCTGTGTGGGGGCCGGTGCGCTGACTTGAGGTTCCGCTTCAGGAGCGGGCGCGGCCGGTTGTTCCGCTGGCTGAGCTTCGGGTTCGGGGGCCGTAACGGCTGCTTCGGGAGCGGTCTGTTCCGGTGCCGGAGCTGGTGCATCTTGAGCAACTGCAAATGTTGCGATGCAGAAAAGAGAAGAAATGGCAAGGATAAATTTATTGTTCATGGATTACTCCTTAATATGTCTTACATTAAACTATCTATTTTTTTTTCATAAGGAAAGAAAACGTTGATATTTTCTTCAAGTTTTTTCGTTTTTTGCAAAAAGGTGTATTTTTTTTGTTATTTTTTTGTATAATGGGATGTGTTGTTTAGGATTTTTTTAGCAAAATCAAGGATTGTGAAGAAATGAAAATTATTTTGCCGGTCGCTGGTAATGGAATAAGACTCCGTCCCTACACAGAGGATCGTCCAAAATGTTTGCTTCCCGTGGCAGGCAAGACGATTCTCGATTGGATTGTTGAAGATTCTTTGAAGCTGAATCCCACCGAGACTGTTTTTATCACTGGTTACAAAGCCGAAAAAATAGATGAATATTTGCAGGACAAGCCGGAATGGGGTAAAGTCCGCACAGTCCTCCAGGACAACCCGCAGGGACTGGGGGAGGCGATTAGCCTGGCCTTGCCGTTTGTTGACGACGACGAACCGTTGCTGATTATTCTTGGTGACACTTTGTTCGAAGCGGACCTTTCCATTCTCGAAAAAGCTGACCAAAATATCCTTTATACGTACAAGGTCGAAGATCCTTCGCGTTTTGGCGTTGCCGTGACTACGCCAGATGGTCAAATTGAACGTCTTGTGGAAAAGCCCCAGGAATACGTGAGCGACGAAGCGATCGTCGGCATCTACTACATCAAGGATGTGAAGGCTTTAAAGGCTGCCCTTAAATATTTGATGGACAACAATATACGTACCAAGAACGAATTCCAGCTGACGGATGCGCTTGAAATGATGATCAGGCAGGGCTGCAAGTTCCGGACGGCCCCGGTATTCCGCTGGCTGGACTGCGGCTTGATGGAAACGCTTTTGCACACGAATGCGCACATGCTTGGCCGTAACGACAACAGTAACGCCTTCGCTTCTAGGGGTGTCCAAATCATACCTCCTTGCCATATAGGCAAGAATGTCAAGGTTTATGGCTGCAAGATAGGCCCTTATGTCACTATTGGGGACGATTGCGAACTTTCTGGCGTCGAAATCAGCAATTCCGTTGTCTGGAGCGGAGTCAAGATTACGAACGGCAAGATCAGCAATTCGATTGTTCACAAATAGTTACATTTTTTGAGATTCTCGCAACACTTTTTGTCTGTTGAGCGGTTCACATCGGGGAACCGCTCTTTTTAACGTGATATATTCCTGCTAGAGGAAAACCTTAACAGGAGTATCTTATAATGAACTACAAAAAATTAGCTTTGGTCGCATCCTTTGCTGCGGCTGTATGTTTCACAGGCTGCGGTGACGATTCGTCCACTTCGGCGAACGTGGCTGGCGGCGACGAACCCGCTGTAGCCGAGGATTCACAGGGAGGCGAGGGGGGCGAAGCGACCTCTGAAGACTCCAAGGGCGACAAGACCAAGTCTGCCGAATCAAAGGATTCTAAGGATTCCAAGGACGGTAAGGAGGCTTCCGCTGATTCCAAGGATGGAAAGGATGCTTCCGGCGACTCCAAGGCCGAAAAGGCTGAATCCGGCGATTCCAAGGGCGATAAGGCTTCCTCCAGTGATTCGAAGGACTCTGGTAAGGACTCCGGCTCCAAGGATTCTGGCAAGGACTCCGGCAAGGATTCTGGAGACAAGGACAATAAGGATTCTTCTGGAACTCCCACGAACGAAGGAACGACTAATCCTTTTGGCACGGGTACGATGACATTCGATTCGACTGCCTTTGCGAGCATGTTATCTTGCACCGAGGAAGGCGCTACCCAGAACCAGATGGGCTACGTAAGTGTTTGCACGAACGGCCAGTGGGTTTATGATTCCACGGCGACTGCCGAAGCCAACAAGTGCGACGAAGAAGGTGCCACGAAGACGGATTCCTCTTCGATGATGGGCATGACCTATGCGACGACTTACGTTTGCAAGGACGGCAAGTGGACTATGAATATGGGTACTGGTGTTTCGGGGACCCCGTGCGATGTGGAAGACTCCACCAAGGAAGAGAACGGGAAGTCCTACATCTGCAAGGAAGGCAAGTGGGAACGCGATAAGGCTGCTGAAGCCGAAAAGAACAAGTGCGACGAGGAAGGCGCCACGAAGGACAGTACGTCGTCGTTTGGTGGGACCACGCCGTATGTGTGCAAGGACGGCCAGTGGACCCGTGATAAGGAAGCTGAAGCCGAAAGGAACAAATGCGAAGAGGATGGCGCCACGAAGGACAGCACCATGTACGGCATGACCGTGACTTATACGTGCACGGACGGCCAGTGGAAGATGGATATGTCCAGCTTTACGGGTGGCGGATTCAACATGGGTGACAGCACTGGTACCGGCTTTAACTTCGGTGGCCGTGGCGACAGCACGGGTGGTTTCAATCTCGGTGGCGGCGGTAACTGGGGTACCAAGCCCGTAGTCCCGGATTCTACCGCAACTGAATAGTAGTTTGTCCTAAAAATCCACAAGCAAAGGCCCCGGCAATAGCTGGGGCCTTTTTAATAGGTTCGAAGGTGCGAGGCTCGGGTCTCCTAGTCCCTAGATCCTAGCCTCTAGATCCTAATCCCTTACGCCTTGATAATCGTATCCTTCGCAAGGACCACGATTCCCGATTCGGTCACGTGGAAGAGCTTGCGGTCGCGCTCCAGGTCGTAGCCGATCTGGAACCCGGCGGGGATATGCAGTCCCTTCTCGATGATGGCCTTGCGGACCTTTGCTCCCGGTCCGATGGTCACGTTCGGGAAGAGGATGGATTCCTCGACGAGCGCGTCCTTCTGGATGGTGACGCCCGGGCTGAGGATGCTCTTGACGACCGTGCCGCCGCCGATGATGCAGCCCGCGGAAACGATGGAGTCGATGGCCGCGCCCTGGTGGGCGTCGCTGTCGCCGGCAAAGAAGCGGGCGGGCGGCTGGTTCCAGTTGAACGTGCGGATGGGCCAGTAGTTGTTATAAAGGTCGAACGGCGGGTTCTCGGAGCAGAGGTCCATGTTCGCCTCGAAGAAGGCGTCGAGCGTTCCCACGTCGCGCCAGTAACCCTTGGTGCTGGCCTGTTCGCCGCGGACGATGTTCGTGTTGAAGTCGTAGACGTACACCGGGAACTCGTTGTACAGGTTCGGGATGATGTGCTTGCCGAAGTCCGTGGCGCCGTTCTGCGCGCCCTTCAGGAGCTCGCGCACCAGGAACTTGCTCGTAAAGATGTAGTTGCCCATGCTCGCGAGGCAGTAGCCCGGATTGCCCGGCATTTCCTTCGGGTTCTTGGGCTTTTCCTCGAAGCCGATCATGCGACCGTCCTGGTCGACCTCGATGATGCCGAACTCGTGGGCTTCCGCGACGGGAACGGGAATGGCCGCGATGGTGAGGAGCGCCGCCCTGCTCAGGTGAAAATCAATCATCTGGTTGATGTCCATCTTGTAGATGTGGTCGCCGCCGAAAATGGCCACGAGGTCCGGTCGTTCGTCCGTGATGAGGTTGATGTTCTGGAAGATGGCGTCGGCCGTTCCCTTGTACCAGTCGTCGCCGGTGCGCATCTGCGCGGGCACGAGGTCAACGTACTGGTCGAGGCTCGCGTTCAGGTTCCAGGCCGCCGAAATGTGCTTGTTCAGCGAGTCACTCTTGAACTGGGTGAGAACCTTGATCTTGAAGATGCCGGAATTGATGAAATTGTTGAGGACGAAATCGATGATGCGGTAGGTCCCGCCGAAGTGGACCGCCGGCTTGGCACGGTCGCGGGTGAGGGGCTGAAGACGGCTTCCCTGACCGCCCGCCATGATCATGCACAGGATGTTTTTTTGGTGTTCTCTATAGTAGGACCAGCTCATAATGCCTCTGGATGGATTCCTTGCTCATTGTTACATGTGAAATTTACCTTTTTTGGGGTCGAAAGGAGGTCGGACGTCCCTAAAAATACTATTTTTGCTCCGTTCGAAATATCTCGAAATAAACACGTTAAACCTATAGGAGCTCATAATGAGTCTTACTCTTAACGATATCAAGCACCCGAAGATCAGTACTTGGGTGAATGAAATGATTGCTATGTGCGAACCGGACAACGTGGTTGTCGTTGACGGCACTCAGGAAGAATACGATGCCCTCATGCAGAAGTGCGTCAAGGCTGGCCTTGCCACTCCGCTCAAGAAGAAAGAAAACTGCTTCTTGTTCCGTTCCCTCCCGTCTGACGTGGCCCGTGTCGAATCCCGCACGTTCATCTCCTCTGTGAAGGAAGAAGATGCAGGTCCGACCAACCACTGGATCGACCCGTCTGAACTCAAGCAGACGATGCGCAAGCTTTACAAGGGTTGTATGCACGGCCGTACCATGTACGTGATTCCGTTCTGCATGGGCCCGCTCGGTTCCGCTATTTCCAAGAACGGTATCGAAGTCACGGACTCCGAATACGTCGTTCTCAACATGGACATCATGACTCGCGCCGGCAAGAAGGTCTTGGACATCTTCAACGCCGACCCGAACGCTGACTTCGTTCCGTGCCTCCACTCTGTGGGTAAGCCGCTCCGCGAATGCGAAAGCGACAACGGTGTCTGGCCCTGCGCTGACGTCGAATACAAGTACATCACCCAGTTCCCGGAAGAACGCCTCATCTGGTCGTACGGTTCGGGCTACGGTGGAAACGCCCTCCTCGGCAAGAAGTGCTTCGCTCTCCGTATCGCTACCGTTCTCGCTCGCGACGAAGGCTGGCTCGCCGAACACATGCTCATCCTCAAGCTCACGAACCCGAAGGGCGAAGTCAAGTATGTTACTGGCGCCTTCCCGTCTGCTTGCGGTAAGACGAACCTCGCCATGCTCATCCCGACTATCCCGGGCTGGAAGGTCGAAACCATCGGTGACGACATTGCATGGATGAAGTTTGGCAAGGATGGCCGTCTCTACGCCATCAACCCGGAAGCCGGTTTCTTCGGCGTTGCTCCGGGCACCTCTGCCGAATCCAACAAGAACGCTCTTATCTCTGCCGAAAAGAACACCATCTACACCAACTGCGCCCTCACTGAAGACGGCGACATCTGGTGGGAAGGCATCGGCTACCCGGCCAAGGGCAAGCTCGTTGACTGGAAGGGCAAGACCCGTGACGCTCTCCCGAAGGACAAGGCTCCTAAGGGCGAAGAAATGGCTCACCCGAACGCTCGCTTCACCGCTCCTGCCAACCAGTGCCCCTGCATTGCTAAGGAATGGGAAGATCCTGCCGGCGTGCCTATCTCTGCAATCCTCTTCGGTGGCCGTCGTCCGTCCACCATCCCGCTGGTTCACCAGTCTCTCAGCTGGAACCACGGTGTGTTCCTGGGCTCCATCGTGGGTTCTGAAATCACCGCTGCTTCCACCATCAACGCTGCTGAAGTCGGTAAGATCCGTCGCGACCCGTTCGCCATCCTCCCGTTCTGCGGCTACAACATGGGTGACTACTTCAAGCACTGGATCGAAATCGGCAAGAAGTCCACTGAAGACAAGCTTCCGAAGATCTTCTACGTGAACTGGTTCCGCAAGGATGCCAACAACGAGAAGCTCCCGGGTGGCTTCATGTGGCCGGGTTACGGCGACAACAGCCGCGTGCTCGCTTGGATCTTCGACCGCTGCAACGGTGTCGATAACGCCAAGGAAACTCCGATCGGTTACATGCCGAAGGACGGCGCCATCAATACTGAAGGCCTCGCCGACTACTACAAGGAAACTCTCCCGGAAATCACGAAGGTTGACGTGGAAGGCTGGAAGAAGGAACTCGCCGACGTTAAGGAAAACCACTATCCGAAGTTCGGCAAGCACCTCCCGAAGGAACTCTCCGAAATCATCGACATGATCCAGGATCGCCTGAACAAGGCTTAATAAGTTCTCCTTTTGGAACTTTAAAAATCCCTGCTACCAGCGATGGTGGCGGGGATTTTTTTTGTCCGTTATTTTGTCCTTTTTTCTTTTTGCTGCATGGAAGCATTAGTGAAAAACTGCTAAATTTCGGGAAAAGAAGGATTCGGTTTAAGATGAAGATTCTTGTGACTGGTGCGGCTGGATTTATCGCCTCGAAGATTATGGCGATGCTTGCGCTGCGTGGCGACGAAGTGGTCGGGCTGGATAATATCAACGACTACTACGACGTCCGCCTCAAGTATGGCAGGCTTTGCGAAAATGGTTTCTGCGAAGTCTCGGGCCAACCGTTCGTGGAAGTTCCTTTTGCCAAGATGCTTGTGAGCTCCGTGCTTCCCGGTGCACGCTTTGTCCGCATGGACCTTGCGGACAAGGATTCTATTGACAAACTTTTTGCCGAAGAAAAATTTGACAAGGTGGTGCATCTCGCTGCGCAGGCGGGCGTCCGCTATTCCATCACGAATCCCTACGCCTATATGCAGAGCAACATGGTCGGGTTCATGAACATTTTGGAAGCGTGTCGCCACAACCAGGTGAAACACCTTTTGTACGCTTCTTCCAGTTCCGTGTACGGCCTCAACAGCAAGGTGCCTTACAGCGAAGACGACAAGGTGGATTGCCCTGTGAGCCTTTATGCTGCAAGCAAGAAGAGCAACGAGCTGATGGCTCATGCTTATTCTAAGCTGTACGGCATCCCGATGACGGGCCTCCGCTACTTTACGGTGTATGGCCCGTGGGGGAGGCCCGACATGTCTCCCATGCTCTTTGCCCGCGCGATTTCGAAGGGTGAATCCATCAAGGTGTTCAACAACGGCGACATGATTCGCGACTTCACCTACATCGACGACATTGCCGAAGGCAGCGTGCATGCGCTCGACCACATGCCTGTTGCCGAGCAGTGCGAAAATGGGGTCCCGTACAAGCTCTACAACATCGGGTGCAGCCATCCGGTCAAGCTCATGGACTTCATTGCCGAAATCGAGAGCGCTTACGGCGAATCCGCCAAGAAGGAATTCCTGCCGATGCAGCCGGGCGACGTGTACCAAACGAATGCCGATACGACAAAGCTCGAAACGGAATGCGGGTACAAGCCCCACTGGAGCCTGCACGACGGCATCGCCGAATTCATGAAGTGGTACAAAAGCGAGAAGAACCCGCTGAGGGATTTTTAGTCAGGGTTTCTGTCAATCGCCGGTAAATACCGGGCGGACTGGGAAACCGAATCTGTACTGAGCATAAGTTGAGCTTGCAGAGGGGCTAAAGTTTTTTGGGGAATAAATAAAATAGGTATTAGCCGTCCTATAAGAAGAAACACTGTTGACAAAGGCGGTATCGGTATAGGCGCCCGCGATAGGGAACGCAACTTCTGTCTTGTGGACGGGGTCGATTATGTTATCGCAGACGGTGTGATTGTCAATGATGGACTCTGATGTCGCGTTTCCGAAGCTACGATATTTGGAAAGACCGTCTAGTTCTTTTTTTTGCGGTAGTCTCCATTTTCCGCCCAGCTTGGCCCGTGCGATGTCGTAGGCGTCGTTGCCGGCAATGTTTCCGAGACCATTTAAACCAATGTTCGTCAAGTAGAAGTAGCCGCTCGTGTCCCCGGCGACGAACAGGTCCAACGTGTCGGCTTCGATATCGTAGTACATTTCGTTGTGGTACTTGACGCGGGCTCCCTTCGAAATGATTCCGGGCGACGGAGGTACAACGCCCTCGTAGCTGCCTTCGCCCTTCTTGACCAGGAGGAGGTTGGCCTTGGCAAAATAGACCGGTTTTACGCTGACAATTCTATTGTCGCTGTCATAGGTGGTATCGTTTGCGCCAATGTAAACGCCTTCGATTCCCTTTTCGGTGGCGGTCAGTGGATAGAGTGTATTTTTCAGGCAAACCTTTTGTAGGGTGTCGTAGGCGGTACCGCCGCATTCCACCTTGATAGTTCCCCCGTCACAGGTTGCGACTTCCGGGTCGTATTCAGCTTCGCCGCAAAGCTTGTAGATGGCATAGTTCCCGTTCAGTCGACTCCTGAAGCAGAAGGCCGTGTCGGTGGTAAATTTTTTTGAATTGCAGGTTAGGGTGTCTGGTGCCTGTCCTTGCAATATTGGGGGCAAGTAGGTGTCTTCGGATTTAGAAGAAGACGAAACCTCTTTCTTGTCGGAAGAAGAGGTTCCAGTTGTCATTTCGGATGAAGAACTCGCTGTTTTTGCAGAAGAGGAGGAACTTCCCGCTTTTACGGAAGATGAACTCTTTGTTTTTCCTGAAGAAGACATGTCTTCCGCTTTTACGGACGCAGAGGTGTCTTCCGATTTTGCAGAAGAAGAACTTTTTTCTGAGGACTCCTTTTTACCGGATGATGAGCTCTTGTCCTTGCCGCTCGAAACTTTTTCGCCCTTGTCGGTCGTCGCAGACCATACGACACGGGTGGAATCCCCGCAAGTGATTTTCACTCCGGTGTTTCCGGAGGCGCTGACGGTGTCCTTCACGTGGCAGGTCCCTTGTTCGGTCTCCTCGTCATGGATCGTGTCGATGGAATCCCCGTTGCAGATGATGTCGAAGCCTTCTTCCGCTTCCTTTACGGTGCAACCGGAATCCTTTTGGTCCGTTTCTTTCGGAGAGGTTGCTTCGGCGGTGTCGGACGGGTCGTTTTTCGATACGCTTGTGGAGGAATCGTCGCCGCAGGCGACGAAAAAGAGCAGGGTGCAGGTCCCGGCCAAGAGTGCGATTTTTTTCATGTTGCTACCATCCTGAATAATTGTTCCCCATAAAAATAAATTAACGGGGATGCGGAGTCAAGGCTTTTCTGACGGAGCCTACAAGGATGCCATCCGGCGTCCTGAAGATAATTTTTCAATCTAGTCCATCACACAGCGGACAGACAGGGATGCCGATTTGATTTCGTTGGCACCTATCTCCTGGTTGTCAGAAATCAAAAACATCTGGAACACATCTTTTTCAGAACGTTCAGTGGCGCTCCAGAAAAAGGCCCTGCTACCCTTGTGCCAAAAACTTCCTAATCCAAAAACTCGATTTCCGCTAGGAAGTGCGGAAAAGCCGTATGCGTCGGTACCGTTTCCTTCGTTATTCCACCCGCTTGCAGATTTAAGATTTGTTCCGGCAATAGACCTGCCGCCAACAGCAACCTTGAGCGAATCGAATTCGGCCAATGTCGGTAGGTGCCAATTTTGGGGACAGATGCCACGTACGGGGTATGTAGGCGAACAGTTGTTTTCGTCGCCGCAGCCTTTGCCGTTTGTCGAGAATACTGCGGCGCTGTCCATGGCGTCTGCCCATGTATATAGGCGACCGTATTCTTCGCATGAGGACTCCTGGTTATCATAGCAAGAGCTATTCCCTGCCTTGAAATTCAAATTTTCCGCCATCCAGGTCTGTTTTCCGATTTTGACCGTTTTGTAGGTTTTACCATCTCGATCATCTACTATGGTTCCCTTGACAACTGTCGATGGTTTGATTGCATTTTCGTTCCATTCAAAAGCATACAAGTCCTCTAGTTCTTGCATGTTCGGTGGATTCATTGTGATTTGAGTAAGGACTTCTCCATTCTTATTCTTCAGGATATAGACAATATCCATATTTTTCTCTTTCAGTTTAGAGAAAAAAGCGGGGGTCATTATGTTTTTCTTTTCTCCCTTGTTGACGGAGATCATCCAGTCAAGATAGATTTGTGTTGAAATATTATTTATCATGGACTCCGTCATCTGGATTTCCCATTTTGAAACATTGTCCTTTGTTAGCTGTTTTGAAATTAGGAGTTTGTTTGCTTCAAGTGAGATGGTGAAAATTTCTTGTTCTTTCGAGGCTTCATTTTTCTGCTCCATTACGGCCTGCATCTTCTCAATTATCAATGCAAAATGGGAATCATCCATGCTGCGTGAGCCTCCGCAGGCGATAATGAGTAGGGATGTCCAAGCAAGCAGGACAATAGAAGCTTTTTTTATTTGTCTCATATAAATCTCCCCTTAAGATGTTTTTTTTTAATATACTTCATTTCAGGTAAAATGAATAAAGAAATTCCGATGGGCTTACAAATTGGGAAAGTTTTGCTATAGCCCGCCTAAGTGTACGATTGGCCCGGCAGAACCGTTTCCTTTGATGTACTGATGTGCACTATATTCTGGCTTCATGCGATTCTTTGCGGACCGTTTTGTCTCGACGGCTCGCGGATTGCCTGTAAGTACATGCTCCGTAGCCTTTTTTTTGGCTCTTTCGTTTTTCGCAAGTTGTTGATTTTTACTAGATTATGAAACTGAGTATCAAGGATTAGAGATGTCATCTATAAATTTTGCAACACGTGAAATTAGCTGTAAGGTGGTTTATTACGGACCTGGTTTGAGCGGCAAGACGACAAACTTGCAAGTCATTCACCAGAAGATGCCACAGGACAAGCGCACCGACATGGTTTCGCTTGCTACCGAAGGCGACCGTACCCTGTTTTTCGACTTTCTTCCTTTGAATCTTGGCGACATTAAGGGCTTCAAGACCCGTTTCCAGTTGTATACGGTTCCCGGTCAGGTTTATTACAACAGTACGCGTAAGCTTGTTCTTCGCGGTGTCGATGGTATCGTCTTTGTTGCAGACTCCCAGCGTTCCCGCCAGGCGGAAAACATCGAGAGCCTGCAGAACCTCCGCCAGAACCTCCAGGATTATGGGATGGATCTGGACGACCTTCCGTTCGTGCTCCAGTACAACAAGCGCGACATGGAAAACGTCTTTACCCTAGACGAGATGAATGCGGAACTGAACCCCAACAAGGTCCCGTTCTTCCCGGCTACGGCCCACAATGGCAAGGGCGTTGTCACAACGCTCAAGACCATCGCCATGCTTGTTATCGAGAAGTTTAACGTAAAGCAGGGCTTCCTCCGCAAGGCCGCCGAAAGTGTGAACAACACGGGCGTTCACAGCGTTTCTTTGACCAAGGATGGTGTTTCCGTGGCCAAGGACCAGCAGCCGCAGCAACAGCAGCCGCCTCGTGCGCCTGCAGCCCCTCCTTCGCCGCCTCCGCAGTCGGAGCGCCCCGCATCTCCATTCCGCATGCCGTCGTTTGCGGCAAAGCCGCCTAGCGGTAATGTCTCGTCTAGCGGTGCCAGTTCGGGGTCGGGCTTGTTCCAGAAGGGGGCCACATCGTCCCCGTTCGGGCGTCCCCGCGCGGTTGCCCCTTCGCGCATGCCTACGTTTGGCCGCGAACTTTCCAAGCCCAATCAGGAGGTCTCGGACGACGATATCGAATTGCGTCCGTACATCCCGAAGAAGAAGTAGACGGTAAAAAGTTTATTTAAGGCGAAAAGGTTTATCATGAGTGATTTTACGATTTATTCGGAAGATGCCGGCAAGGTCCGCCGTCTTATGCTTGCCTACCAGGCGAGCGTCAAGGCTGAATACGTTGTCCTTTGCCATCGTGACGGTTCCATTATTGCCGAAGTGGGTTCCATCGGAACCGACGCGACTCCGCTTGCCGTTCTCAGCACGGCCTCGTTTGACTCCGCCCGCCAGATTGGCATGATGCTCGGCGGCGAGAATTTCCAGTCCGTTTCGTACGGCGGCGAGAACCGCTCCATCTATATTGCTCCTGTGGACCAGGCGTTGCTCCTAGTCCAGATCTTCCCGGGTTCGCGCCTTCCGAACCGCATTGAGGACTTCAACAAGATGCTTGTCGAAAAGCTGGTCGACGCGGTGCCTGCATTTACCCAGAACACCAGCAGGCTGGTTCGATAGGGGTGCTTGTGGCTGGGCTTCCGCCACTACGTTATCTTAGAAAGACGACAGTGATTGTCATTGTCGTCTTTTTGGCATTCTTGGTGCACCGCATGGTGAATTCCCTGATGGAAAACGAGGTTGTTCAAGATGTTGCCGAGTCTGAACTGTCGATGGTGCAGAGTGTCATTTGTCGCCACATCGTGAGCGGTTCTCCGTTTGGTCAGGATAGCGTTTTTGAAGAAAATATCCGTCTCTATTTTTATACGGCCATTCCCAATATAAAGGATTACAAGGACGATACGTTGCTCACGGTCTGGTTCCGTGGGCTCGATACCGTGCAGACCATCCCTTGCAGCTTGACGGGCGATGTGTGTTTTTCCATGATTGCTCCGTCGTTGCTTCAGCCGGGCGAGTGGAGCGTCGACCTGGTCGACAAGCAGAAGCTGCTTTCCAGCCGTCAGTTCCGCATCGTACCCGCCGATAGGTAGCACCTATGCGTCTTTCCGTGTGCCTGGCTTTGCTTGCCGCGGGTTGTGCGTTTGCCTTGGACGTCGATTCCCTTCCAGTCTGGAACCCGGATTACCTTGTTCGTGGTAATGCCCCGCTGTATCCGTCCGATACGACGGATGTTTCCCGCTCCAAGCTGGAGACGCACGGCTACAAGACGATGCAGGTGACTGTGGGCGACGGCGGAACGCAGGTGGACCAGGAAATGCGCCTGAGTATCCAGGGCTTTTTGACGGACGATGTCTACGTGGATGCGCTTCTTTCGGATGTCGACCGCAAGGCGGGGGACCAGACGACAGCTACGTTGCAGGAGGTCGACCAGATTTATTTCAGGGTGGAATCCCCGCATTTTTTGCTGCACTTGGGCGACTTTACCTGGCACGACGATTCGATGGGCTTGTTCGGTTTTGAACGCTCTACGCTTGGTGCGATGGTCGGTGCGCGGGCGGGTTATTCTGAAGTGCGCGGTGCTGTGGGTACGGACGAGGTGGAACGCTATTCAATCACGTTCAATGGCGTGCGCGGCCAGCGCGAAGGCTATTCGCTTGGGACTGGAGGCAACTATTTGTCCGTGGTTCCCGGTTCCGAAAAAGTTTGGCTCAACGGCGTCGAACTGGTTCGTGGAAAAGATTACGTTGTCAATTACGCGGGCGGCCTGCTTGATTTCAAGGGGTCGCTTGTTCCCGGTAACGATGACGAAATCCGCGTGGACTACGATGCCTATGATGAGGACAATGTCTACACGATGTATGCCGCGAAGGCCAAGTACCGTCACCCGAATGTGCACATGGACGTGTCCGGATTCAGATTGGAAAACGACGTGGATCGCCTTAAGCATAATAGCTGGACGGACGACGATTACCGCATGCTGAAAAAAGATGATGGTAGTGAATTTGTTCGTGATGACTCGCTTGGCCAATTGGTTCGGCCCACCCGGACGGACCGCATGGGGGCAAGGCTTCGCGTGCAGGGAGACCACCGTTTTTACGCCGATCTCGAAACAGCTATGAGTCGGAAGGATTCCAACACGGTCTCGCACAAGGTGGATGGTCCTGAAGATCGGGCTTTCCGCTGGTATGTGACTTCTGACTCCTCTTACGGACTTCGCAAGTTCCCCTTGGCGATTTCGGTGTACGGGAACTATATCGGCGAGGAATTCGGCAGTTCCGAGTTCGTCGGGACCGACCGCGACTGGAATTCGTACAAACTTGTTGACGAGTGGGATTTGGACAGCAGTGGTATTTCGGGAAATTTGAGGCATGATGAACTCGCCTTGCGTATGAGACTTTGGGATAACCTGTTCTCTACGGTAAAGTGGGGGTACCGCCGTGCCGATGGCGAGGAATGGAATTCATCCAGGGCGGCCGTTGGCTTTATGCACGATGCCAGATTGGTTCACAGCGAACTGGAACTAGTCCGCGTCGCTTCGGTGCAGGACCTGGAACGCACTCGCTATCAGGCGACGGCCAATGCGGAGTACAGGCAGGGGCTGGTGCGCCCCTTTGGCGAGATGGATTTCCGCTATACGGAAAGTGATTCGATTGGCCGGAAAGGGGAGCCCCTGTACGAGGTGGGCTACGGTCGGTCGCTAGGTGGGATTGCCCTAGTGGACGACGGATGGAACGTGCGCGAGGCGCTGGGAACCAAGCTTGCCAAGAAACGCGAGCGGCTTGCTGCGGATGGCGAGTGGGAAGATTCCCTGGTGACCTATGTGTGGCAGCAGTCCGCCGATGCGAACTGGCGCTATCTCCAGCTCAACCACATGCTGCAATACGAGTATTCCAAACTCGAGGAGGAGGGCGATCAGGATGCGTGGGTGGGCGAACTGAACGCGAACTTCGGAAACAGGAATGAATGCATTAACGGCAGCGTCGCTTACAAGTTGGGCATGACCGAGGAGCAGACTTACGTATCGGTGTACAAGGCGGTGGCGCCGGGCACGGGCGATGTCCGCTACGACAGCCTGACGGGAGTGTTTATCGAAGGCGTGGACAACGGCAATTTTGTATACGAGGGCAAGGGACGCAATGATTCTGTTGGTGCTGTCCTTGCGTCGAATTCCGCATTCAACGCCGATCTGGAATTCCGGCCTGCCTCTGCTTTCGGGATTAGGCACGGATTCTTGCGCGATATTGTTTTGGGCGGGTCGTTCGGTTCGGAGGGCGAGGATACAACGGGGCATCACCTTTATTTCCCTCCGGTGACATCTTCCGGGCTCAAGGAGATTACCTCGGGAACGCTTTCTTGGGAAGGCCGCCTCGAATGGGCGCATCCGCGGGGGATTACGGCATCGTATTCGCCTGGTGCCGATTACGAGAAAACGCTTTCTTCGTACTCGTATTTCCAGGAGACCTTTTGGCATGAAGGCTCGCTTGGGTACCAGATGACCGAAAACCACTATGTGGGCGCCAATGGGCGGCTTGAAACGGTTGATTTGACAGCCCTGCAGGTTCTGAACTGGAAAATTCGCGACGGTTCCCTGCGCTACAGGTACAGCTTCCTTGACGGATTCCACGTGGAGCCCGGGGTGCGCTACCGCTATGGCGACGGTCACGATAGCTATGGCGACGAATTCGATGCCGATTTGAAGGAAGGTTCGCTGCGTGTCGGCTACGATCGCGATGACAAGGTCAATGCCTTTGTGCAGTTTGCCGCAGTCCAGATGGAAAGTGGCGGGGACGCCATTCCGTACCAAATGATGTCCGGTTATGGGGAAGGGCGTACGTACAGGCTCGAGGCGTCCCTGTCGCTGGACTTGAATAAGAATGTGTCCGTGGCTTGCCATTATGTGCTCCGATTCGGCGATGCCGAGGAAAACATCTTCCAGAAACTGAGTAGCGAGGCGCGTGCCTATTTCTAGAGGGTATGACGAAGAGGACTTGATGATTGACGTGAATGAAAGACTCCAGATGCGCATGGCTCGCGATTCGCGGGCGGGGTGGACCTTGTCCGTCCTGCCGTTCCTCGCCGTGCTGCTCCTGGCCGTACTTTCGCACGCCGGCGACAAATGCCGCATCGCAAGCATTGCCTGGGAAGGCGAACATTCAGAATTTGACGAGGCCCAGATGGCAGGCGTTGTCGGCAAGCCCTGCGAAGCCTGGCTCGTCATGAGGGATAAGCTTGTCGGCTACTATGAGAATCACGGCTTTGTCGGTGCGAAGCTGGAAGGTTCGCTCGACAGTGCCGGCATATTGAACCTGGAACTGCAGCGAGGGGTAAGCTATGTCTGGGCAGGAGCCGAGAACCTGGATTCCAGCGGCACGAAACCTGAGGTGTTCCGCAAGCTGAGCGGAATCGAGGCGGGTGAACCGGTTTCGCTTTCGGACCTGGAGCGTTCGGAACGCAAGCTTTCTCGCTTGGGCTATTTCGAAAAAACGGCTCCGACCCGACTGTTCCGAGATCCTGTCCGCAATAGGATTTTCCCCGTCTACAGCATGCGTAAGGCTTCGGTTTCGCAGGCGGAAGGCATGCTGACATATTCCAGCGAAGACGGGGTATGGGACGGCCTGGTGGACGTGAACCTCTACAACATCGCCGGTACGGCTCGCGACCTGATTTTGGAAGGCTATACGGGCGACGGCTCCCGCCACATGTCCGGCAGCTACAAGGAACCCTGGGTTCTGGGGACAAATTGGAACTTGGTTGTCCGAGGACGATTCGACGAGGAAATGTACGGTGACGACGATGCCGTCGAAAGGGAAATTGTCGGTGAATTGGGCGTGACGCGCGAAATCGGCTTTGACTTTACTGTTGGTGTGTTCCTCGGCTTGAGCGAGGACGGCAAGCTTTCTTCGTTCGAGATGTCCTACGTGTCGCTCGACAGGTTCGTGCTGCCGCGCAGCGGTTGGCGTATCGATGGCAACCTTACGTGGAAGATGGACCGTCCCGATTCCCTGGACAACTTCCTCAAGGCGCATGCCCGCATGGTGAAGTACATGCCCCTGTACGGCAACTTCATTTCCCGTTTCTCCGGTGCGGCCGGCGGCGTTTTCCCCACCGATGCGACAGTCAAGCGTATGGACCTTTTCTCGCTGGGCGGCCTCGATTCCTTCAAGGGGATGCAGTACCACATGTTGCGCAGTCGCAGCTACGGCTTCTCCGAGCTGGCGGTCCTTTGGCAGGACGGTTATGACTTGAGCATAGAGGTGTTCTACCAGCCGGGTCTGTACCGGCCTATGCCGCCGGGACATGGTTGGGCTCGCGAGCAAGGTTACGGCCTCGGCTTTACGCAGTATCGCGGCAACTGGAGCGTGAACATCTATTATGCGATGAGAAATGGCGAGAACTATCTTGACGGCATCGTCGGATTTGGCTTGAAAACATTGTTCTGATGGTGTCGGGACGTGATTCTTTTCCCCTGTGCTTTTACTAAATTCTTCGTATGCTGTGTATTTGTTCCATTTGCAAGAAAACTTTTAACGACAAGGTCGGGATGTCCCCGATGCAGAGCAATTTGGCTATCCGTGTGCGCAACAGGGTCGGCAACATCTGTCCGGATTGTCGCGCGGAAATCGCCAAGACCAAGAAGGGGCGCCGTCGCCTGTTCTTCTACGATTTCAAGATTGCGCTCCGCTGCTTTTTACTCTTGCTCCCTGTATTCCTGATTTTTGCCGGATTGACCGCTTGCCTCGTATTTTTCGTGCTGTGACTGTGCGCTAAATCACATCCTTGCAAATACTTGTTTCTCTAGGGCTGTCTATTGACAACCCGAAAATGCTTTTTTTCTGTTTTTTGCACGAAATCGGAAAAAACAATCTAGATTCAGGGGAGAGGATGTTTGATATGAAATTGAAGCTAGCATTATTGCTGTCTTTTTTGCCAGTGTATGCGCTTGCCGCTCTGGATGTGTGCAAACCGGTCGGCTGGGCCACCCGCGAGGGGCGAACCGGCGGGGAATTCAGCGTGACTGGCGGCGGAAATGCCGTTCCCGATACCGTTAGGACTTTTTCTGACTTGCAAAAGTACGCGAAGGATTCTTCTCCGCGCGTCATCTACATCGACGGCACGCTCGGCAGTGGCTGGAGCGGCACGACCGGCGACCGCCTGAATATCACCGCAAGCAACAAGACGATCATCGGTTTAAAGCCGGGGACGCTTTTGAAGGCTCCCATCCACATCACGAGCAAGGCGTCGAACATCATCGTGCGCAACATCGTCATCCAGGGTCCGGGCAGCAATGCCGACCAGGCGTGGGACAACCTCACCATCGAGGGCGAGGCGAAGAACATCTGGATTGACCACTGCGAATTCTGGGACGGCCAGGACGGCAATGCCGACGTGGTGAAGGGTGCAGACAACGTAACGTTTACGTGGTGCATCTTCGGTTACAAGAAAAAGAGCTCGCACAATCTTTCGAACCTCATCGGCAGTTCCGACAACGAGCCTGTGAGCGAGGGCAAGCTCAACGTGACTTACATGTTCAACTGGTGGCAGGCCGCAAACCAGCGCAAGCCGCGTTGCCGTTACGGAAACGTGCACGTGGTGAACAACCTCCTGACTGGCGACGCAAGCATCACGAACGGGACGGACGTGCTGGGCGTTTCGGCGGGCCACATGTGTACGGTCCGTACCGAAAGGAACGTGTTCATCAACGAATCGAACCCGATTTATACCGGCAACGCGAACGGTACGGGCGTGAACGAGACTATCGACAACATCTTCACGAACTGCTCGGGCAACACGAAGGGGACGGGAAAATCCTTTACGCCGCCGTATGAATACGAAAGTTTCTTGCTCAAGGCGAGCGAGGTGGAGGCCGCCGTGAAGGCCGGTGCCGGAGCCAACCTTGAAAATCCGACCGAATGTTACAGCGCTGCCGAAGATACGACCGTGGCAGATACGGCCAAGCAAGATACGACGGTTCAAGACACGACAACGCAGGACACGGTCGTTCAGGATACGGCCTCTCGCGATACTGTCGCAAGCGATACCATTCCACAAGATTCTGTTGTCCGCGATTCGATCCCGGAGGATACATCTTCGAATCGTATAGGTTTAAAGGTTGCTGATGTCCCTGTGCTGGGCCTTTACCGCGTGAGCCTCTTTAATACGAAGGGCGCGTTGGTGCGTCGAGTCGATGTCTTGCCTGCGAGAATCGGCGATACGGCTTGGATTACGCGGAGTTTGCCCGCAGGGGTCTATGTGATGCGAGTGAAGGCACCGGGCGTGGACCGCCGTTCCTTCGTCGTCGTCAAGTGAGTTCTTCATACTACCTAACAAAGCGCCCGGCATAACCTGCCGGGCGCTTTTCTGTAATGAGTTGATGTCGCGGTTCAATTCCCGCGAAATTTTTTAGATCTTGGCGGCTTTCTTCAGAGCTTCGGCCTTGTCGGTCTTTTCCCACGTGAAGCGAGCACCCGTGCGGCCGAAGTGGCCGAGAGCGGCGGTTGCCACGTAGCCGGGCTTACGGAGGTCGAGCATCTTTTCGATGCCGGCCGGGGAGAGGTCGAAGTTCTTCGCGACAATTTCTTCGATCTTGCGGTCGTCAATCTTGCCGGTACCGAAGGTATTCACGAGCACGGAAACCGGCTTGGAGTAACCGATAGCGTAGGCGAGCTGCACTTCGCAACGGTAGGCGAGGCCGGCAGCCACGATGTTCTTTGCCACGTAGCGGGCGGCGTAAGCTGCACTGCGGTCGACCTTGGAGGGGTCCTTGCCGCTGAATGCGCCACCACCATGACGGCCCATGCCGCCGTAGGTGTCGACGATGATCTTACGGCCGGTGAGGCCGCAGTCGCCGTGCGGGCCGCCGACAACGAACTTGCCGGTCGGGTTCACGAGGTAACGGGTCTTCTTGTCCAAAAGCTTGGCCGGGATGACCTTCTTGATGAGCTTCTCGATGATTTCCTTTTCAATCACGGAGTGCTTGAGTTCCTTGCCGTTCACCTTGTCGTCGTGCTGGGTAGAGATGACGACGGTGTCGACGCGCACGGGCTTGTCGTTCTCGTCGTATTCCACGGTCACCTGGGACTTGGCATCCGGGCGCAACCACTTGATCTTCCCCTTTTCGCGGAGGTTCTGGATTTCTTCCATGAGCTTGTGGGCGAGGCTGATCGGGAGCGGCATCAGCTCCTTCGTTTCGTTCACGGCGTAGCCGAACATCATGCCCTGGTCTCCGGCACCCTGCTTGTCGTCTTCCTTGCCTTCGGCAGCCTTGGCGTCCACGCCCTGGGCAATGTCCGGAGACTGCTTGTCCATGGCGACGAGCACGGCGCATCCCTTGTAGTCGAACTGAAGGTCCGGGTTCACGTAACCGATATTCTTGATGGTGTTGCGGGCGACTTCCTGGAAATCAACAACAGCCTTGGTGGTGATTTCGCCGGAAATGACGACGAGGCCGGTGTTCACGAGCGTTTCGCAGGCGACACGGCTCTTGGGGTCTTGGGCGAGGCAGGCGTCGAGGATGGAGTCGGAAATCTGGTCGGCCACCTTGTCCGGATGGCCCTTGGACACGGATTCAGAAGTAAAGAGATAATGTGCCATTATGGCTCCTTGTGTTTTCGGCACCGAAAAGAATGTCGCATTTTTGAGCATTCCCAAGTGCTGAAAAAACGGGTTTATGTTTTCTATGCATAAATCTACAAAAACGCATAGAGTTTGACAACTCCAAAAAGACGCGCTTTGGGATTTTTTTGTTAAAAAGTCTATATTGTATAGGTACAACCTTTGATTGGCAATAAGGTAT
Organism: Fibrobacter sp.; assembly: GCA_017412605.1. GTDB lineage: Bacteria > Fibrobacterota > Fibrobacteria > Fibrobacterales > Fibrobacteraceae > Fibrobacter. The sequence goes on from JAFPWY010000012.1 coordinate 239,853, forward strand.
ATGAATATTTCTGAATTTTCCGCCTGGCTGAATGGCCTGCTCGAGCCGCAGGCCTTCAAGGACTACTGCAACAACGGCCTCAGCGTGGAGGCTTCCGACAAGGTGACCCGCATCGTGACGGGTGTTTCTTTCCGTGACCGCCTGATTGATGCAGCCATCGAAGACGGTGCCGATTGCATCTTTGTCCACCATCCGAACGGTTTTTGGGTTAACGAGAACCGCATCCTCGTCGGGAAGTTCGGGGAGCGCATGCGCCGCCTGATGCAGCACGGTATCTCGCTGTACGGCTACCACCTGCCGCTCGACGGCCAGCCGGAGTTCGGCAACAACGCGCTTATCGCGAAGGCGCTCGGCCTCAAGGTGGTCGAGGGGTTCATGGTCGAGGGCGAGAAGCCTGTCGGCTGGATAGGGGAGTTCGATTCCCCGGTTTCCCGCGAGGCGTTCGTCGCAATTGCAAACCGAGCCTTCGAGCATGGGGTCCAGAACGCCCTGATGTATGGCTCGGATTCCATCCGCAGGGTCGCTATCTGCAGCGGCAGCGGGGCTAGCGGCATCGAAGAGGCCGTGAAGCTCGGCTGCGACGCCTTTATCACCGGCGATATCAAGGAATCCGTCCCCATCCTGTGCGAGGAAATGGGCTTCAACCTGATCTCGGCGGGGCACCACCGCACCGAGATTTTCGGCGTCCGCGCCCTGGCCGATAAGGTCCAGAAAGACCTCGGGATCCCCGCCAGGTTCGTCGACATCGACAACCCCGTCTAGGGTTTCCCCTGTTAGGCAGGTCACAAAAAATTCATTTTTTGACGATTTTTGCTCCTGGACCCCATTTTTTATGTATATTCCAAATTGGAATAGGCTAAAAATTGTGCCTGTTGTCGAATAGAAGGTACACTTATGAATCGATACGACCTTGTCCTTTTGGGGCTCATTCTGGAACATGAACGGAGTGGGTACGATATCATAACCGAAGTCCGCGTCCGCGAACTGGACCGCTGGGCAAAAATCAGCACGTCTACCATCTACAACCGCCTGATTACGCTGGAAAAGAACGGCTGCATTGTCGGCCATGCCGAACGCGACGGCAACAGGCCCGAACGCATGGTTTTCAACATCACGGACAAGGGCAGGGAAGTCCTCCGCAAGGAGGTCCTCAAGCATTTGACCGGTTTCAACGACGACCCGAGGACACTCGGCTTCGCCTTCCTGTATGGTGCCGAGAACAAGGAACTCATCCGCACCCTGGAGGCTCACGAACGCCGCCTGGTGCAAGAAATCGAGAACCTCGAGAAGATGATTGCCGAAGAACCGCGCCCGACTTTGTTTGCCGAAGGCCCGTTCCTGAACTGCATGAGCCGCGACCACATTCTGGTGGAACTCAAGTATGTGCGCGCCGCTATCGGAATCTTGCGCGATCCGGTTCGCAACAAGAAACTCGACGGCTACTTCTACATCAACTTTGGAAACCGCGATTTTGTGAATAAGAAAGACTAGTTTTTTTCTATATTTACACCCGGAATTTAACAACCCCCTCTTACGGAGAAACAATGGCTACAAAACAGACCAAGAAGAGCGCCCCGAAGGCCGCCAAGAAGGTTGCAGCAAAGACTGCAGCAAAGTACGGCTACTTTGATGACGCCAAGAAAGAATACGTGCTCACCACGCCGGCAACCCCGATCAAGTGGTGCAACTATGTTGGTACTTTGAACTTTGGTGGTATCGTGGATACTACTGGCGGTACCCTCGTTTGCAAGGGCGACCCGGCCCTGAACCGTATCACCAAGTACATCGCCCAGATGCCTTGCTCTGACTTTAAGGCCAGCACCATCTATATCCGCGTGAAGAACGCCAAGGGTTACACCGTGTTCTCTCCGTTCGTGGTTCCGACTCTCACCAAGATGAAGAAGTGGGAATGCCACGTGGGTCTTTCTTACATGCGCTGGATCGCCGAATGCGAAGGCCTCCGTACGCAGGTGACGATTTTCGTTCCGACCGGCTCCAACACTCTCCTCCAGGACATCCAGGTCACGAACCTCGACAAGGCTTCCAAGGAAGTGGACATTATCCCGGTTTATGAATTCAGCCACTTCGAAGCTGAAAAGCAGCTCACGAACGCCGACTGGGTCCCGCAGACCATGACCCTCAAGGGCCACTGGGAAAAGGACGGCCACGTGGTGCTCGAACAGTACGCTTACATGAAGCGTGACTTCGCCGTGAACTACGTGACCGCTAACTGCAAGGTCGGTAGCTTCGATGGCGACCGCCGCGTGTTCCTCGGCGCAAACGAAATGGGTTCCTGGGCCGCTCCGCTCAGCCTCGCCAACAAAGAACTTTCCAACAGCGAATGCGACCGTGGCGACAACATTGCCGCTCTCATGATCCACGCTGGCAAGATTGCCGCCGGCAAGACCTTCCGCACCTGCACCCAGCTCGGTCAGGAACAGAGCCTGAAGGTTGCTGCCAAGGCAATCAAGAAGTACCGCGACTTGAAGAACGTCGACAAGGCTTTCGACGAACTCGCCAAGTTCTGGGAAAAGTACCTCTCTACGATCCAGGTGCAGACTCCGGATGCAGCGTTCAACTCCATGGTGAACGTGCACAATCCGCGTCAGTGCCACACTACCAAGAACTGGAGCCGCTACCTGTCCCTGTATCAGCTGGGCTACGGCACCAGCCGCGGTATCGGTTACCGTGACTCCAGCCAGGACCTTATGGGCGTGATGAGCCACATGCCGGAAGAAGCATTGGAACTCGCCTTGAACCTGCTCTCTGTGCAGCGTCCGGAAGGTAACGCCATGCACCAGTACGCTCCGCTTGCCCTTGCCGAAGACAACGGCAACGAAGCTAACGCCGGTGACTCCCGCGAAAAGAAGGGCGTGCTCGACGAAAACGGCAACCCGGCTTACGCTGACTGGTACGGCGACGACCACCTGTGGATCGTTCTCACTATTGCAAACTACCTCAAGGAAACCGGCAACATGGACCTCCTCAAGAAGGAAGTTCCGTTCTACGAAGCCGGCAAGAAGCGCGCTCAGCGTGAAAAGGGCACTGTGCTCGAACACCTCAAGCGTTCTCTCAACTTTACCCGTACTCACCTCGGTAAGCACGGCCTTCCGCTCCTCGGCTTTGCCGACTGGAACGACTGCATGAACTTGCCGCTCGGTGCAGAATCCTCCTTCAACACGGGCCTGTATGCTAAGGCTCTCCTTGAAATGATGGACATCTGTGAAGCTCTCGGCGACACCAAGTCTGTCGAAATGTACAAGGGCTGGTACGAAGACGTGAAGAAGGCCTTCAATGACTGCGCTTGGGACGGCAAGTGGTGGGTCCGCTGGTTCGACAAGCAGGGCAACGCCTACGGCACCAACAAGGCCAAGTACGGCAAGATTTACTGCAACAGCCAGTCCTGGTCTGTGATTTCTGGCATTGCTACTGGCGACCGCGCAGTACAGGGCATGGACAGCCTGAACAAGCTCCTCAACACCGCCAACGGCGTGAAGAGCTCTACTCCGGGCTACCGCGGCTTCGACCCGAACGTGGGTGGCATCTCCACTTATCCTCCTGGAGCCAAGGAAAACGGCGGTATCTTCCTCCACACCAACCCGTGGGTGATGATTGCCGAAACGATTCTCGGCCGTGGCGACAAGGCCTTCCAGTATTACAGCCAAATTAACCCGGCTGCCAAGAACACCAAGCTCGACGAGTTCGAATCTGAACCGTATTGCTATCCGCAGAACATCCTCGGTGACGAACACAAGCAGTTCGGTATGGGCCGTAACGCATGGCTCTCCGGCACCAGCTCCTGGACCTACCAGGCTGCCACCCAGTTCATCATCGGTGTCCGCGCCAGCTTCAAGGGCCTCATCGTGAACCCCTGCATCCCCTCCAAGTGGGACGGCTTCAAGGTGACCCGCAAGTTCCGCGGCGCTACCTACGAAATCGAAGTGAAGAACCCGAAGCACGTGTGCAAGGGTGTCGCCGAGATGATCGTCGATGGCAAGAAGATTGACGCGGATGTTGCCCCAATCTTCACAAAGGGTACTCATAAAGTAGTGGTTACCCTCGGATAGAAACGCATATAGCCGTCGCGATAGTGCGTCACACTCGCCCTCACGTACGTGAGTACGCTACGGGCGAGCGTTCTACTGAGACTCCGCACTTCAGTGCGGGAAATGGGCGTAGCCCATTGTTCGTCGAAGGATGTCGTAATCCAATCTTGTCGGAAACTTGTTTCCGTTACAAGATTGAGATTAGGACCTGCTCTCGCTAGGCTCTCTGCGTTTCTCGAAAGAGGAAGTTGATTCTAATTTCAAATTCGAGTTTTTAGGTCCGCCTCTCACGGGGCGGATTTTTGTCTATATCAATTGATTTGGAAATTAACTTGTCTGAAATTGTGCTGGGAATAATGGCTATAGGTATGGCTACTATATATCCCTGTTGGATAGCCTTTTTGTTGATCCGGATGATATAGAAAGAGACCTTTACGAAGTCAACATGGGTTTTCGGCTCTCTTTAACGCTCTGTTTCATTGGTTAAGCGGGAAATTGCTTGGTCGTTTTTCCCGCCTTTTTCTATATTTAAGCCGGAAATTTTTTAAAAAGGATAGATAATGTCTATTAATTTTATTTCTCGTAGTGTGTTAGCCGTGGCCATGGTCGCGGGTGTTGCTTCTGCACAGCTTCTCAATAGCAAGAGCATGGACGTGATTCGCGTCGAAAAGGTGGGTATTTCCGCTGGCAAGATTGATAGTCTTGCCCAGATGCTCGGTCAGCAGCAGGCTCCTGGCAAAAAGCTCAACGAAGAAATGATGACGCAGCTCCGCTATGCTGTGATTGACAATCTTGTCGGCCAGGAACTGGTTAAGCTCGAATGCAAGAAGCAGGGCATCAAGGTTTCCGCCGCCAAGGTGGACAGCGTTTCCAAGCTCTTCAAGGCCCAGTTCGGCAGCGAAGAAGTCTTCCAGAAGGAACTGAAGAAGTCCCACACGACTCCGGAGCAGTTCAAGTCCAAGATCGAGGACCAGCTCAAGAGCGAAATCCTCCTCGAGAAGAACGTCCCGTACCCGAAGGACCCGACCGAAAAGCAGCGTGAAGCTTACTGGGAACTCAACAAGGGCAAGGTCCAGATTAACGACACGATTAGCGGTGCCCGCATCTTCATCAGCACGAAGGGCAAGTCCGCTCAGGAAATCAGCGACGCCAAGGATATGCTGAAGGGCCTCGCCGCCCAGGTGCGTTCCAAGAAGGCTACGTTTGCCCAGCTCGCCGCCATGTACAGCGACGACAAGGATGCCAAGAAGACCGGCGGCGTGATGAACAAGTTCGTTGCCAAGAGCAAGGGCGATGTCTTTGCCAAGGCCGTTGCCAAGATCAAGGTTGGCGAAATGACCGATGTCATGACCGAGAAGGACGGCGTTTCCATCTTCATGCTCACCGAACGTAACGACGGCAAGTACGAAAGCTACAAGTTCCAGATTGACTACATCCTCCGCGTGCAGGCCGAGCAGGAACGCCAGATGAAGCTCAAGGCTTATCTCGACGGTCTTGGAAAGGTCTACAAGGTGCAGTACATCGACAAGAAGTACATGCCGCCTGAGGCCATTGGCGCCAATTAGTATTGAGATTGGGCGCCTGGCAAGGCGCCCTTTGAGGAACGACGATGTTTCAAACTACACACACCGGGCTTATCGAACTGCGCAGCCGCATAGACAAGCTCTGGGGGTATCTTTGACTTAGAGGCGAAGCAAGAAGAGCTTTACGTCCTCGAAAAGGATTCTAGCGACCCGGACCTGTGGAACGACCAGGAAAAGGCGCAGTCCATGATGAAAAAAATCGGCAACCTGCGTGGCCTCCTCGAATCTTGGAAGGAGGTTTCGCAGTCGTGTGACGACCTCGCCGAACTGTACGAGATGTCCAAGGACGAGGAATCTGCCGACCTCACTGCCTCCATTGAATCAGACATCGCCGCCCTGAAGGCGCGCGTCGAGGAAATGGAATTCAAGAAGATGCTGAACGGGCCGGACGACGCCTGTGCCTGCCTCATGTCCATCCACCCGGGTGCGGGCGGTACGGAATCCCAGGATTGGGCGTTGATGTTGTTCCGCATGTACACGCATTTCTTTGAGCGCGAGAACATGGACTTCAAGGTGGTGGACTTCCAGGAAGCCGAAGACGCCGGCCTCAAGAGCGCGACAATTGAAGTGACTTGCGAGAACGCTTACGGGCTGCTCCGTTCTGAAATCGGGGTACACCGCCTGGTGCGCATCAGTCCCTTCGACGCGAACGCCCGCCGCCACACTAGCTTCACTGCTGTCTACCTTTATCCCGAGCACGAGGACGTGGAATTCGATTTGGACATGGCCGATGTGCGCGTGGACACCTACCGTAGTAGCGGTGCCGGTGGCCAGTACATCAACAAGACGGACTCCGCCGTGCGCATGACTCACTTGCCCACGGGTATCATGGCGAGCTGCCAGACGGAACGCAGCCAGATCCAGAACCGCGAGACCTGTTACAAGATGCTCAAGACGATGGTCGCCGAGCATTACCGCCTCGAAGAAGAGGCGAAGCGCGACGCCCGCATGGCCGAGAAGAAGAAGGTCGAGTGGGGTAGCCAGATCCGCAGCTACGTGTTGCAGCCCTACCAGATGGTGAAGGACTTGCGTACCGGCGTGGAAACGTCCGACACCGCGGGCGTACTCGACGGTAAAATCAAGCCGTTCATCAACGCGTATTTGCTCAGCACCAGCGAAGCGCAGAAGTAATCCGCTCGTTCGTCGCGATTCCGAGAAAATTCGCAAAAGAAAATGCCCCGGTTTTGGCCGGGGCGTTTTGCATAATTTTCACAGCTCAGAGCTCATCGCTCACCGCTCATAGCTCGCCGCTACTTGCGCCAGATTCCGATAAGGCTCTTGTTCTTGCGCAGGGCGAGCCACAGCGTGGGCCAGATGAGAATCAGGTCGCGGATGAGGCTTGTCCAGGCTTCGGCCTTGTCCTGTGCGCCTTCGAGTTCGAAGCAGCCGCAGGTGATGCCGAGGTCATTCCACAGAGCCCAGGCGAGCGCAATAATAAAGCTCACGAACATCCAGAAGATGGCGAACGCCGATTCCTTCACGAACGGAGTAAAGATCATGGCGAGGCCGAACCACAGTTCGAACTGCGGGTACACCAGTGCGAAGAAGTTGTTCACGAAGTCGAGGTGCAGTGCCGAGAAGAACTGGTATTGTGCCACCAGTGTTGCGAACTGGTGCGGGTCCTGAATCTTGAAAATCGAGGCGAAGATGAACATGCCGCCAATGCCGATGCGGCAGAGGGTTTCGAGTGCGCGGATGGTGAAGTCCTTCTGCAGCTTGAATGCGGGAATGATGAGGATACCGCAGGCGATGCAAGCACCGACACCTACGTGGATGTTGTAGCGGTAGGCCTTCGGCCATATTTTGATGAGCCAGTCCTGGTCGGTAAATGTGAGGAAGGTCTCGGGGAAACTGATTTCGGCGACGCCCACGGCGACAAGGAAACTTGCAACGAGGAGAATCACGCCTGCGATAATAGAGCGCTTGAGGTTCTGTTTTTCAAAGCATTCGATCATTGTCCGCCCCCTACAGGATATCCGCCGGTTTTTCCATCACGTCTTGCGTGCCGATCCAGTCGACGGACTTGTCGTCGCTTACGCGGATGTTGTTGACGATGGCGAGAATGATGCAGAAGGCTGCAATGCCGAGAAGCACAATCCAGTTCAATGATTTAAGATAATCAAGGGTGCATTTATAAAATTTTTGAACGAGTTCTTTCATGTTGCCCAATATACAAAAAAACAGGGCCCGCCAAGGCTGGTCCTGTTGATTCAAAAACGTTTCTACGTTGTTATCGCTTAGTGGACGCCGTTGCCGTCGGCCACGTCGCAGGTCACGGGCTTGCCGTTCACTTCGAGAGCGAGTGCATCGCAGAACACCGCGCCACCCTTGACGGAGAGCGCAATCTTCTCGAAATCCTTCACCTTGAGTTCGCGGGGCTCGCTCGGGGCGACACCCTTGAACAGGGCGCGGTCACCGGGCTTCGCGTCGTCGGGGACGCTCACGAGCTTGCAGGTGTGCGCTTCGGCGTCGAGGTCGCCAGCAAAGAGCATGCCCTGGCTCATGATGCCGCGCAGTGCGCTTGGCTTGAGGTTTGCGAACAAGAGAATCTTCTTGTCCTGGAGTTCTTCGGCCTTGTAGCTGTTCTTGAGGCCGCTGCAGATGGTGCGGAGTTCGCCTTCGCCGGCATCGATCTTGAGTACGTAGAGGCTCGTGGCGTCCGGATGGTCGGCTACTTCCTTAATCTGGGCCACGCGCATGTCCATGGCGGCGGGCACGTCGGCGGCCGTCAGGGGCTTGTTCTGCTTGGGCTTCTGCTGCGGTTCGGGCTTCTTGACTTCTTCGTCGATGCGCGGGAAGAGCGGCTTGCCTTCGCCGAACACTTCGCCACCCTTCAAGATACCCCAGACGAGGTCGTTCTGGTCGGTGAACTTGCTGCCGAGCATGGCGAGGCCTTCCTGGGCCTTGGTCGGGATGACCGGCCACAGCAGGCACAGCGAGAGGCGCACGGCTTCGGCGGAGACGAAGAGCACGGTCGCGAGTTCGTCCTTCAGGGCGGGGTCCTTCGCGAGCTTCCACGGGGCCTTGACTTCGAGGTAGCGGTTCACGCTGCGCACGAGCGTCATGATTTCGTCGATGACCTGCGAGAGCTTGACTTGCGGCACCCATTCCATGACGTTCGTAATGACGCGCTTGGCAATCGTGATGACTTCGTTTGCGGCGTCATCCAGCGGGGCGGCAATAGCGGGGAGCTTGCCTTCGAAGTTGTTGAGCACCAGGCGGTGTACGCGGTTCAAAACGTTGCCGAGGTCGTTCGCGAGGTCGCTGTTGATGCGGCGGACAAAACCGTCGTGCGTGAAGTTCGCGTCCTGGCCCACGACCATCGCCGAGGCGAGGAAGTAACGGAAGGCGTCCACGCCGTATTTTTCCATGTAGTCCATGGGGTTCACCACGTTGCCTGCGGACTTGCTCATCTTGTCGCCACCATTCACGAGCCACCAGCCGTGGGCGAGGATGTGCTTCGGGAGCGGAATGTCGAGAGCCATAAGCATCGTCGGCCAGTAAACGCTGTGCGTCGTCAAAATGTCCTTGCCGATGAGGTGGTAGGTGGCAGGCCAAATCGGCGTGCCGTCCTTGTAAGTCTTGTGGAAAGCGGTCGAGGCGCTCACGTAGTTGAGCAGAGCGTCGAACCACACGTAGGTCACGTAGTCCTCGTCGAACGGCAGCGGGATGCCCCAGCTGAGGCGCGCCTTCGGGCGGCTGATGCAGAGGTCGTTCAGCGGCTGGCGCAGGAATCCGCGGATTTCGTTCCAGCGGTAGTCCGGCACGATCCAGTCCTTGTGGCTTTCGAGGTAGTCAATCAGCTTTTGCTGGTAGGAACCCATCTTGAAGAAGTAGTTCTTTTCCTTGAGCCATTCCACCGGGCGGTGGCTGATGGGGTCGCACTTGTTCTCGTCGAGTTCGTCTTCGCCGAAGAAGCGTTCCTCGCCAACGGAGTACCAGCCTTCGTATTCCTTGGAATAAATTTCGCCCTTGTCCCAGAGCTTCTGGAGGCATTCCTGCACGTAGGCCTTGTGTTCGGGCATCGTGGTGCGGATAAAGAAGTCGTTCTCGATATCCATCTTTTTCCACAGGTCTTCGAAGCGGTGGTAGTATTCGTCCACGTGCTCCTGCGGGGAGACTTCGCGCTTGGCGGCGGCGCGCTGCACCTTCTGGCCGTGTTCGTCCGTACCGGTCAAAAAGAATGTCTGGTAGCCGATAATCTTGTGGAAGCGGGTGAGGATGTCCGCAAGGACAGTGGTGTAGGAGTGCCCGATATGCGGGGCGTCGTTAACATAGTAAATAGGTGTTGTTACGTAAAAATTCTTCATGTGCCCAAATTTAGTAAAAGCAAGGCCGAGCCGCATAGAAAAGCGTTTCGCAGTAACGCTATTTGTGAAATAATTGTATTATTGAACACGATGGAGTAATTTATGGTTAAGCGTTTTGGATCTTTCCTTTCTTTTGCATTCTTTTCTCTGGCCATATTTTTTTCCGCTTGCGGAGATGATGATTCCTCCGCCATTGCCGTGGACTTGGGGGATAATCCCGATGAAATAGAGATTTCTTCGAGCGTGCCGGAGGATTCTTCAAGCAGCTCCAAACAGGTTTCTAGCTCGAATGCGAAATCAGGTACAAGTTCGGCGACTGAGACTGAGTCCGGTCGCAGTTCCAGTGCGAAGGACAATTCCAGTTCATCGCTGTCGTCGAATTCTAAATCTTCGTCTAGTGCAAAGGAAAAGGATGATGACGGAAAGACTTCATCCTCCAAAGCCACAAGCAGCAGTTCTGGTAAAAAGCAAAGTTCGTCCAGCAAGGTGAATCTGTCTGAAGGAACGATTCGCGGCCAGTTCCAGATGTACCCCTTGGCCAAGATTTACAAGATTCATCTTCGGAAACTGGACGACCAGACGCTTTTGCAGGCGGACCCGGATTCGGTGTATTACCTTACATCGTATGACGACGAAAAGGAATATAGGTTCTCTTCGATTCCGCAGGATGTCCGATATGCCCAGCTGCAAGTCCTGGGGTGCTATATTGGAGACTGGGACGTGTTGAAAACCAGCATATCGTATGAATGGCATGTCTTTGTCGATTTGTCGAAAGTCGACCCGGCGGACATTGCGGATGTCAACCTGCTTTCGCACCTGGGCTATGAAAGAACCCGTTACCTGGTGAGCCAAGGAATGGACTACCTTCAGGCCAAGAAAAAGGCGGAAACAGAAGTTCTGAAGGCGTTCGGCATGGAAGGCGGTCTTGCCAATTCAGAAGACGTGGAAATTTTTGGCGATACCGATGACAACGCCAGACTTATGGCCTTGTACATGCTCGTTCTAAAGAATGAAAATTCTTTCTGTTATGGATGTATTGGGGACGATATCGAAAAAGACGGTACATGGGATGGGGAATACGAGAAGGCTATTCTTGCAGACTGGGCTTTGCAGGCCGATCTTTCCTATCAATTGGAAAGGATGCGGAACAAAATGGAAAAGTGGAAACTGGGTACGGTTCCCCAGTTTGAAAAGTATATCAAGAATTTCTGGCACAAGGTCCATGGTGTTGGCGAATGCACCAAGGCAGGCGAGGTCGTCGCTGTGAAGAATCCAGAAAGCGAAATGTACGGAACCAAGGACCGCATTATTTGCAAGAACGGGGACTGGGCCGAAGCTTCCGATATCGAGAAAGATACTTACCAGTGGAAGGATGGGGAATATGGTGAAGTCAAGAAAGGCGATTTGACGGATAAGAGCTATACTTTCGATGGCGCCAAAGGGGAATGGCGTGACGCGACAGATATTGAGGCAGCCTTGGGCGGGTGTACCGACTCCCGCGCGCACGATGTTACGAACAATGCAGGTGAGTTTGGTTCTTCCTGGTACCTCTGTAAGTCGCATTCTTGGGAAGTGACTGAAGTAGGCGATGTGGACTTGCAGGGATTCCCCGATACGCTTGACGGAGCGCTTAAGGCGGGCCTTTATTCGGGCAGGATGTACAAGTACGATGAGGTCCGCGATGAGTGGATTCGAGCAAGTGAGTATGATACAACTCTTAGTTTGGGAGCATGCACTGAGAAACGTTCCGCCGAGGTGGCGAAGAGCCCCAAGGACAACCGCTATTATGTTTGCCGTAGCATTTCGGGCTGGGGGCTTGCTAGGCCCATTGAATACGATACCTACGGTATCGAATGCGATCAAGTGGGGAAAATGGTTAATGGAAAAGTCAATACGAATTATCTGTATTACTGCCCCGAAGGGTATCTTGAGAATCAATGGGTGGATTTTACAAATGGCTGGGAATGGTTTGTTCCAATAGAATTGCGCTTCAATTCGAATGTTAGTTATGGAAGTTTGAGCGATAACCGCGACGGGCACGAACGCGTTTACAAGACTGTGAAAATCGGAACACAGACATGGACGGCCGAGAACCTGAACTATATGCCGCCAAGTTCTGCGGGCGAAACTTTCTGTGCTCGAGATTCGATCAATGATTGCTTTAGTTCGGCACTTCTTTATTCTTGGACGGCCGCTCAGAACGCATGCCCTGATGGTTGGCACTTGCCCACAATGGAGGACTTTGAAATCTTGTTCAAAGAGGTGGGGGAGAGCAAAGCCAGCTTAAAACTTAGATCTACGAATGGATGGAATTTTGATGGTAACGGCACGGACGATTATGGTTTCTCTGCGTTCCCCATGGGTTTGAAAAGTGAGAATATCTTTTCCAGTACAGGAACCTTTGCCTATTTCTGGAGTGCAGATGAAAGAGACGATGATGAAGCCAAAGCCGTTGTCTTGGAAGCCGCTAGGAACATGGCGCTGAAAAAAAATTACGATAAGGATGATAAGTTGTCCGTCCGTTGCGTCAAAAATTAAACAAGGAGCAATTTATGGAATTTGCCGAACTGGTCAAGAACCGCTACAGCTGCCGCGCCTTTACTGACAAGGCCGTGGAACCCGAAAAACTCGAACAGGTGCTCGAGGCTGGCCGCCTGGCCCCTACGGCAACCAACGCTCAGCCGGTCCGAGTTCTTGTGCTGAAATCCGAGGACGCCCTGACCAAGATGCGTGGACTTACCCGCATGACCTATAATGCCCCCGTGGTCCTGGTGATCCTATATGATACAGCTGTCAGCTGGAAGGCTACGAACTACAATGACCCGTTCGATGCTGGGGACATGGATGCAAGCATCGTGGCTACCCACCTGATGCTGGCAGCGAAGTCGGTTGGGCTCGACAGCCTTTGGGCCCGCGCTTTCAATTCCGCCGAGGTGGAAAAGGCATTCGGTCTGCCCGAGAACGTCCATGTGGCCTGCATCGTCGACATCGGGTACGCCGACCCGGAAAAGGGCGGTCCGAGCCCGAGGCATTCGGCGCGCAAGCCCATGGCCGAGTTCGCCAAGGAAATCTAGCTGGGCGCCCTCACCGGGCCCCTTTTTTTGCAATTTTTTTGTACATCTGTCCACCGTTTTTCCCCCAATTATTCTAAATTTGCCCCCGTGACTGTTCGATTTATCGCCAAGGCGTAAATCACCCCCCGCTCCTACGGGAGCATCCACATATAGCCGTCAAGTCTCCCAGGAGGCGCTAGTAAGATGGCTCCCACTATCAACACACATACAGTCACCCCGCTTGCAGGTTATTTTCCAGCCTGCCTGTGTGGCCAACCCTTACTTTATGAGGTGCCCAGATGGAAATAATCACACTCGCATGCACGCTCGTCGTAGTGGTGCTTTGCATTGTTATCCTTGCTAAGGTTAACAAGCTTCTCACGATGCTTCGTACCCCGATTTTCAAGAAGCTCACCCCGGACATGAACCTGAAGCCGGCCTCTCGCCGTCCTATCAGCGCCCAAGAAATGGCCCAGCGCGGTGAACGCAACAACAGGGAAAATCGCAATGGCAAGGATCGTCCGAATAAGGACAATCGTGAAAATCGCGGTCAGAACAACCAGGCCCAGTCTGGTCGTGACCGTAATAACGAACAACGTCAGGAACGTGGCCCGCGTCGTGATCGCCGCGAAGGCCGTCCGCGCCGTGAAGCTGCCCCCGTGGCTCCGGCTGAACAGGCCGCTCCAGCTGCCGAGGCTCAGGCTCCCGTCGCCGAAGTCCAGACTGAACGTCGTCCGCTTGCTCCGCGTATCCCGGTCGAAACTCCGGCCGCTCCGGTCGCTGATGTCGCTCCGGTTGCCGCCGCTGTTGAAGCTCCGGTCGAAGCCGTGGAAACCACTTTTGATCCGACGAAGGTCCGCTATGGCCGCCGCAACGTGATCAAGAAGGCTCCGGAACTTTCCGACGAAGAAGCTTAATCAGCTGAATTCGGAAAATTCAAGCGAAATTGACCCAGCCCGAAAGGGCTGGGTTTTTCGTTGGCTGTCTTAAATGTTTTTAGATAAATTGAAGTCTACTTGGTGAACATCTGGATTTCTTCGGTATGAAGATTGCCGGAGTTCGCGTAGACAACGGATACGATCTCGATGGATGTATTGGGAGTCTTGCTGATGACGCTGTTGAACGCCTTTGCACCCATTTCAAAGGTATTGGGAATCACTGTGAACTGGATGGTGCTGTCCTTGATGCCGTTCACGATGGGTTCGTTTATGTCGACCGTGTATACGTTCTTGCCCTTGAGCAGGCTCATCGTTTCTTCGTTGACGAAGGATCCAGTCGAAAAAGCCGCAGCATATTCTTCGTCCTTGTGTCTTGCGACATAGTTCTCAAGACTATCCTTGGCTTCGCCGGCATCCCTTACGATGATGACATCGACATTGGCTTTGTCGCGTGCGCGCTGGATGGCGAAGCTCCTGTCATAGGAACCGCCAATTGCGTAGCAGAGCGTGACAATCCTTTTTTCCTTGATCTTCGCACTGATTTCCTTGCCGATTTTTTCGTTGTCGGCAACAACGGTCGTGCGGACCGTTGTCTGCAGTGGGCTGTTCTCGTGTAATTTCTGGTCTACGACGACAATGGGAACCTTCGTGCCCGTAAGGACGATCATGTTCTCGATGGCCTTGTCGCTGGGCATCATGATAATGCCCTTGAGGTTCGGAATGTCGGAAATGCCGCTAAGCGTCTTGAGTACGGATGTGTTGACAGTGTCCGCGTCACGGTAGACCGCCATGATCTTGTAGTTCTCTTTGTCGGCGACTTCCTTGGCTCCGGTGTAAATTTGGTCCCAGTATGCAATTTTGCTCCCGAGCAGCATGAGGATAGTGCCGTTGCTCGTCTGGGTTTCTTTAGGAATGTCTTCTTGATTGCATGACGTCAAAAAAGCCATACCGAGCGAAGCAAAGAATAAACCAAAACGTTTCTTCATAGAACAAAAAAGAAATTAGAATATTTTTTGTGGATTGAACACCCTAAAATTCAATTAGACCCTTATTGGCGTCGGCGAGGATGACCTTCGTCACAATTCCCACGAAGAGTCCGTGCCCGACAATGCCCACAATGTGTTCCAAATCACGTGCGAGTTTGTCTGGATTCTCGATGATGCCGAACTTTGCATCGGCAATCAGGTTGCCCGAATCGCTGATGACCGGACCGTCCTTGCCCGGGGCACCCATGCGCACCTTGAGGTCACCGCCTAGCTTTTTCACGCGTTCGGTCACGACGGCGATGGCGCCGGGGATGATTTCGAGCGGAACGGCGAACTTTTCGCCGAGTTTGTTCACCTTCTTGCCCGAATCGGCGATAATCACGTAGTTGTCCGTCATTGAGGCGACAATCTTTTCGAGCAGGTGGGCGGCGCCGCGGCCCTTGATGAGGTTTTTGTTGTCGTCGATCTCGTCGGCTCCGTCGATAACCATGTCGAGGTGGCTGACTTCGCCCATTTCCTTCAGGGGAATGCTGAGGCTCCGGCACTGGAGCGTGGTGCTCCAGCTTGTGCTAACGCCCACGACGTGCAGGCCTTCGTTCTTGATGCGTTCGGCGAGGCGGTTCACCATGTGCGCCGCCGTGCTGCCCGTACCGAGCCCCACGGTCATGCCGTCCTTGATCATATCTGCCGCGCGGATGCCGGCTGCTTTCTTGAGATCGTCCATCGTTGCCATTAGCGCCATCTCCTGTTTTCGTTCTGGTCGTAATCGCCGTCAAAGCTGTTGTCGTAATTGTCGTCGCCGTAGTCGTCGTAGTCTTCGTCCGGGAAACCGGATTCGAGTTCGGTGTAGCTCGGCGATTCGATCGATACGACTTCTACTTCAAAAATAAGATCTTTGCCCGCGAAGGGGTGGTTCCCGTCTACAAGAACTGTATCCTTGTAGATTTCTTTAACGACATAGATGCCGTCGCATTCCTCGTCGTCGTTCAGGTTGAGGTCGTCGCAGAACTCGTCTGCCGTCTCGGGAAGCTGGAATTCGCGGATGTCGTTGTCCTGGAACATCTCGAGTTCCATGCCGAGCCAAAGTTCGCCGACATCGCGCAGCTCGTCCTTGGGAACCTGCATCACGAGGTCCTTGCGGTATTCGCCGTAGCCCAACTTGCTGGGGATCTTTACGGAGAATTTTTCACCGAGCCGGCGCCCGAGGAGTGCCGATTCGAGCCCCGGAATAATATTGTTGTAGCCATGGATATAGACAAAGGGATAAGAGGGAGGAACTTCCTCAAGAATCCTGCCGGACAATTCCTTGAGGACATACGCAATGCTCACCTTTGTCTTGTCTTCTATGATTTCCATACGGGCGCAAATATAGATATTTATAAACCATTAACCACTATTTTACTACATTACGGCTATGCTTTACGGAATATGTTCTGACATCCATTCCAACCTTGCCGCGTTCGAGGCCGTGCTGCAGTCCATGGAGGACAACCACGTCGAAAGGACGGTTTGCTTGGGCGATCTGGTTGGGTATGGAGCCGACCCTAACGAATGTGTTGAACTGGCTAGAGTGAATATGGATATCTGCTTGATTGGCAACCACGACAGCGTGGCTATCAAGCACGAGTCCAGTCTGGGGTTCAATCCCTTTGCCAAGCAGGCTATCGAGTGGACGCAGCGCGCCCTGTCCGTGGATTCTGTCGCGTACATCCGCTCGTTGCCCTATATCCACGAAGAAAACGACATTTATTTTGTGCACGCTTCGCCTCTGAGCCCAGCGGATTGGGTCTATGTGACCGAACTGGAAGATGCGCTGGATGCGTTCGAGAATTTTTCCGGACGTTACTGCTTTGTCGGCCATACGCACAGCCCTGTCATCGTGGCGAGCCGTTCGTTGGCGATTCCCAAGGTGCTGGACGAGTACGAGTACGTGATTGCCGATACCGAGCGCTTGTTGGTGAACGTGGGCAGCGTGGGGCAGCCCCGCGACCGTGACCCGCGTGCTTGCTGGTGCTTGCTCGATACCGAGACCAAGTGCGTGCGCCTGATTCGCGTGGATTACGATATCGCCCGGACGCAAGAAAGCATGCGCAAGGCCGGCATGCCAAGCTTCCTCATTGACCGCCTGAGCGTAGGCAGATAGACGAAAGATTTTAGGTATGAGTGCTCCATATAAAAAAATAGATGATGTTATAGAAGTGTTTCTCTTTCGTCTTTCGTCTATAGGACCAAAGGTCCGTTCTTTCGTCTAATATGAAATGGGTTCTTGCAGTTTTTGGTAAGGCGGGTTCGCCGTTCATCGCGGACGAAGTGGAAAAGTATGTGAAGCGCCTGCGTGGCGGCATGTTCCCGCTCGAGGTCGTGGAACTCAAGGAATCGAAGCTCGATGACCGCGTGCAGTCGCTTGCCCAGGAGGCTGCGCTCTTTGAAAAAAAATTCCCCAAGTCGGAATACCGTCGAGTTATTTTGTCCGAAGAGGGCAAGCTCATGGATACGGTAAAGCTTTCCGATACCTTGCGTGACCGCTTTCCGGGAAATATCGTTTTTTTGATTGGGTCTGCCTACGGAATCGACGAAAATTTGAAAAAGACGGCCGATTTGCTTCTTTCGCTTTCGCCGTTGACTTTTACGCACGACCATGCCCGCGTGCTTTTTGCCGAACAGCTCTACCGCGTGCAGATGGTCATGCAAGGGCATCCATATCATCATAGATAGGCTCGAGCGGTGAGCAGTGAGCTATGAGCAGTGAGGTATGAGGTATAGTTTCTGTAATTTTTGCACTCATCACTGACTGCTCAGAGGGGCTTTAGCCCCGACCTCACACCTCATTGCTCAAAGGCACGAAGTGCCGACCTCGCACCTTTTACTATATTTGGCGCCATGAATTCCGAAATCGAAAAACGCCGTACTTTCGCCATCGTTAGCCACCCGGACGCGGGTAAGACCACCATCACCGAAAAGTTCCTGTGGTACGGGAACGTGATTCGCGAGGCGGGCCACGTGCGCGCGAAGGCGAACCGCAGCTACACCGTGAGTGACTGGATGAAGATCGAGCAACAGCGCGGTATTTCGGTTTCGAGCTCTGTTTTGAACTTCCCGTTCGAAGGTTGCATGTTCAACCTCGTCGATACCCCGGGGCACCAGGACTTCTGTGAAGACACCTACCGCGCCCTGACCGCCGTGGATGCGGCCCTCGTGCTCATCGATAGCGTGAACGGCGTGGAAAAGCAGACCATCAAGCTCATGGACGTGTGCCGCATGCGTCACACCCCGATTATCACGTTCATCAACAAGATGGACCTCGACGGCCGCCATGTGCTCGACTTGCTTGACCAGATTGAAAATATTCTGCACATCAAGACGGCCCCGTTTACGCTCCCGATTGGCGTGGGAAAACTCTTCAAGGGCGTCTACTCCATTGCCGAGAACACCTTCCACACCTTCAACAAGGAAGAAGGTCGCCAGGAAATTATCCAGATGGAAGGCCCGGACGATCCACGTCTTGTGGAAATGTGCGGCGAGAACTGGGTGGAACAGTTCAAGGAAGAATACGAGATGGTCACGGGCGGCATGGATCCGTTCGATCACGAGAAGTTCCTGAAGGGCGAGATGTGCCCCGTGTTCTTCGGTTCTGCAGTGAACAACTTCGGTGTGCGCCAGTTGCTGAACGCTTTTGCCAAGCTTGCGCCGCCCCCGATGGTGCGCGAAACTGACAAGCGTCCGGTCAGCCCCGACGAGGATGCCTTCAGCGCGTTCGTGTTCAAGATTCAGGCCAACATGGACCCCAAGCACCGCGACCGTACCGCCTTCCTGCGCATCTGCTCGGGCAGCTTTACCCGTGGAGAGAAGGTCTATCACGTTCGTACTGGCCGCGATATCCGTCTTGCCGCCCCGACGGCGTTCCTCGCGAAGGACAAGGAAGTTATCGACCATGCCTGGGCCGGTGACATCGTGGGTATCAACGACCCGGGACTTTTCCGTATCGGCGATACACTGACTGACGGCGAAAAGATTAACTTCACGGGCATTCCTGACTTTGCTCCGGAACACTTTGCCCGCGTTACTTTGTTGAACCCGCTTAAGAGCAAGCAGATGGCGAAGGGCCTTGCCGAACTTTCCGAAGAAGGCGCAACCCAGCTTTACGAACCGCTAAAGTCCGCAATTCCGGTGATTGGCGTGGTGGGCGAGCTGCAGTTCGATGTGCTCAAGTTCCGCCTGCAGAGCGAATATGGTGCCGACGTTTCGCTGGATCGCGTTCCGGCCCACGGAATCCGCTGGGTATCTGGCCCCGAGAAGGATTTGGGCAAGTTCGCCGAGGAATACGCGATGGACTGCATGATGGACAAGGAACGTAACCTTGTCTGCTTGTTCCCCAACGAGTATCGCTTGAATCTTGCTGTCAAGAATTACGAGAACCTGAAGTTCGCCGAGACCTCGCAGGGCTAACGGTGGCTTTTCGTTAAATTCAATTATTTCTTGTAGTAGATAATTTCTAACGGACGGACACCGTTTGCGTCTGCGATATCCTTTTTGCTGAGGGTGACGGCATAGAAGTCGTCTCCTGTTATCTCGTTGAAGCTTGGCCCGATGACAACCCAGAATGCATCGACGTCGAAGTTTTGGACGGAATCAGCGAGTTTGGCTTCTGTAAATCTGAAATCGGTCGTGTAGACGGGTGATGGAGGTAGGTTTCGACTATTCCAGTCATCGTCGTAGGAGGTTCTGTCTTTGAGATTGTCATATTCGGCGACTTTGTACCCATTGACTCCATGGAGTGTGAGAGCACCATTTTTATTATTTGAAACTTGTATTTGTGCCTGAGCCAAAGGAACTTCGGCATCTTCTTTGAACGAGAAACCTAGATTGGCAATAGTTTCCATATAGCCTGCGTATTTCCTCAGTTCGATTTCTGGTTCGATACCCCCGGCGGAAGAAGATGGTTCTGCTTCGCAGTATCTGGGTTCACGAACGAATTCTACGGAATCCCAGCTGACGAACCTATCATGCATTTTGGGGTCGTTCGTTGCCATGAGAACAACGAACAACTTGAAATTTCCGCATTGGGTTTTTGCCGAATCGCTTATTTTTAAGCCCATTTCAGCAAAATTAATTACTGTTGCAGGCAATGTTGGCGGCGTGTATTGGATATTGATTCGGGCTTGTTCGTTTTGGCCTAACTCGTTCACATGGGCTAGGTTTAGTTCAACGCTTGTAAAGTATGGTTCGGGATAGGTATTCTCGGGGATACAGGGCCACCCAAGGTCGGCACTTCCATAGAAGAAGAATTCTGATTTATCTGCATTGGGTTTGACCGTAAGTGGCAAAAAATGAATGGGGGAAACTTCTGATATGCATATTGATGAAGAAGATGTTTGCACGGGATTGCCGTGCTCAACACTGGAAGAACTAGTTATAGAGTTGCTTGAACTGGACGATTTTGGTGTTGAATTGCCGGAACTTGAAGACTTTGATTTAGATTTTGAGGAACTTGATTTTTTAGAACTAGATTCCTTGCTATAACTGCTGGGTTCGGTAAAGCTGGAATTGCTGGCTTCAATGCTGGAGTTACTTGCTTCAGTGCTGGAATTGCTTGTTGCAATGCTGGACGAACTCCGAATTTTACTTGACGAGGATTCTATCGAGGAAGATGATTCCTCTGAACTGGATGTCTCGACCTCGTCAACGATAATTGCCCCACCTGTGCTGTTACCATCATCACAGGCCCACAGAATGAGAGATGTTAAGAGTAAAAGGCAATGTTTCTTCATAATAGGGAATAATGTTTTTTGGGGATGGATGCCTAGTGATAGAGAACTTATTTCTTATAGTATATAATTTCTAATGTAGTGGCTCCGTTTGCGTCTGGCACTCCCTTTGTCTTGAGGGTGACCGCATAGAAATCTTCGCCTGTATTTTCGTTGAAGTTCGGTCCGATGACAATCCAGAATGCCTGATCGTTGAAATTGTTGGCGGTTTCCGAGAGGTCGGCACTTGCGAACCTAAAATCGCTTATGTGGACGGGCGAAGGAGGAAGTATTGAGCTTGTCCAGTCATCATCGTAATGGCGGTCATTCTGATTTTTATATTGGGCGACCTTGTAACCATTGACGCCATAGAGTGTGAGAATACCTGTTAATTCATCCATTCTGATTTGAATTTGGGCTTGCTCCTTAGGAACATCGGAATTGTCCTTGAAGGAGAAACCTATGGTGGCCAATGTAATCGTGGAACCTGTGTTCATGCTAAGTTCAATAGTGGAATAGATGTCTTCGGTTGCAGAAGAGGATGTTGGATCCGTTTGGCAGAATTCGGGCTTACGAATGAATTCCACGGAATCTCTGCTGACGAACATCGTGGGATTTGTAGAGTCGTATGACGCAATGAATGTGATGAATAGCCTGAATGTTCCGCATTGTGTCTTTTCCGGGTCGCTCATTTTTACGCCCATCATTTCAAAATCAATTGTGGGCGTGGGAAAAGTTGGCTCTGCTGTGTATGTAATTTGGATTGGAGTCCCTTGGAGCGTGCCATTTTCGTTCACGTATGCAAGTGTTAGGCCTAGGTCCGTGAAGAGCAGTTCGTTCTCGGATTCCTTTATATAACACGATTCGTCCACGGAAGCTCCACCTTTGAAGACGAATTCGGACTGGTCTGTGTTGGGGTAGACGGTTGTTTTCCGGATGCGAATGGGGGAAATTACTGTTAGATAAGGAGTTTGGGAATTTTCTGTTTCTTGACAATTGGAACTGCCGGTTTCGGAAGAACTCGATGTTGTGTCTTTAGGAATAGTAAATGTTATCGTGTCGGGAGGCGTATCATCTTCAGCTTTTTCCTTACTAGATCTGTAGGAACTATCCTTATTGAGCTCGGAACTGGAAGAGTCTTGGATGTCTTCGAATAAAAGTTTTAATGAAAAGGAATTTTCTTTGACGAATATGTCTGGAGCGCTATTTGTGCTTTCGTTGTCAACGCAAGCCAACAATAGGAGTGTAGTAAGGCAAAGAAGACAAAGTTTTCTCATAATAATAATCCTTCTCACAATAAGGTAATATAATTTATTTTTGATTAAGAGAGAGCTTGCGATTCGGGCGTCATCCTTACGGATGCCGCGCAAAATACGCTTTTATTCACTTCGTTCATACGCGTATTTTGTCGAACTGACTTCGTCGTTCTGTTTGGATATTGTGGTTGGCGGGGTAGCCAGATAGCAAAATGTCGTTTTGCTCCATTTTGCCCTTCGGGCGGCATCCCCGAGGGAAGCCGCGCAAAATACGCTTTTATTCACTTCGTTCATACGCGTATTTTGTCGAACTGACTTCGTCAGTTCTGCTTGGATATTGTTGTTATCGGGGTAGCCAGATAGCAAAATGTCGCTTCGCTTCATTTTGCCCTTCGGGCGTCATCCTTACGGATGCCGCGCAAAATACGCTTTTATTCACTTCGTTCATACGCGTATTTTGTC
>JAFPWY010000013.1 GCA_017412605.1 Fibrobacter sp.
ATGGGGACACCCTTCTCGAAATCCAAAAGGAAGAAAACAGCTTCTTGCCGTCACAAAAGAAACTTGACAAGCTTTATGGCGATTTACGGCTATACAATCAGCTGACAAAGAATGCTGTCGCGGCTCAAAAGGGCGATAAAATGATGTCGCCCCAGGAATACATGCAGGCTTTGAACCAAAACATCATTATCAATGTGGATTCCAACGGCAAGGCTGTCGTCGAAACCGACAAGGGCAAGCCGCCCAAAGTCAGCGGACGAAAAACGACACCGGGATGGGGGGCATAATGGCTGAAGAAAAAATTCCAATGCTTGGCCCGTGGAAGCTTCGGCTGGAGTCGATTGGCGACGAAATCTCTCACGCTATAGCCGAAACTAAATACCCTTACAAGAACGGGGCCGATCTCGAAGACATGGGCGTTGAACCTGAAACGCTCAAGTTCTCTGGTGTTTTGATCAATGACGAGTATGACAGAAACTATACCGAGCTGAGAAATTGGTTCCTATCGATTTTCAAAGCGCCAGTCTTGCTGGTACATCCCAAGCATGGCGCGGTTACAGGCTACCCCAAGAACGTATCATTCAGTAATGACCGTCGCAAGAGATATGCCGCATTTACATTTGATTTTGTGGTAGCGCATGTTCAGGACGATATCCAGAGCTATACGGACCCGTATGACGCCAATTTCGAAGAAACACAGGCTCTCAATTTGGAAGTCCAGGAGAGTGTCGCCGTATCGATGCAACAGACCGGCGTTCCCGACATTCCCGGTTCTTCGGACTGGTCGCTTATCGATGTTTGGGGCTCATTAGGCGATGCTGCCCGCAGCTTTGGCGAAGCGACAGACAAAGCCATGGGGCAACTCCTGGGAACAATTGAATCCATAAAGGCCCCTATCGATGCAATCAATACGACCATCGATTATATGGACTCGCTATCAGGAACCTTGACAAAGGCTATCCAGGAATGCTGCGATTCTTTCGTGACACTTGCCAGAAAGGCCGGTTCCAACAAGGGCAAATCCAGGGCATCTACCGCCACCTTGGTCACTAACGCTTCATCGATGTTGGCGTCCCTTTATGGTGCCCCCGCAAGCGTTCGGGCTGCATTTGCGACCCTTGCTGCCGCTACTGTCGCTACGGAGACCGCCAAGCAGATTTCTGATGACGAGAAAAAGATGGGCGAATCTATTGCGGCTGAACGAGTCGCCATTGACGATGCCGAAGGCCGCGAACTAGCTTCGGAAAGTGAACCGTATCTGCTTTCCACCGATGAACTTGAGGATACGTTAGCCTTGGCAAGGGAGTTCATCCAACAGGTTCTTCCGCAGGCAGTAAGCCCCTACAGGCTCAAGAAAATGGCTGCAACGCTGTCGGATGCGGTACTTCGTATCAAGCTGGAATACATGACCACCAAGACAATCAACGTGACCCACGAAACACCGCTCCACAAGATTGCCCTGGACAACAAACTGAATTATAAGGCGGCTGAACGCCTTTGCGCATTGAATAACGCCAAGAATCCCACGTTCATGAAAGGCGAGGTGCTTGTCTATGCAGAATGATGAAGTCCTCTTGCTTGTGGAGCACGCCCACGCAGATAAGTTCGTAAGCTACACGATCGATGCGGACCTCTATTCCCCGGAAGGCTCATTCTCGTTCGACTGCGCTTCTAAGTACGAAGTGAACAAGGGCGATTCCTGCGAAATTTTTGTTAATCGCAAACGCGTGATGAAGGGTCTTGTCGATTCCGTGCGTCGTTCTCTGTCTCGAAGCGGGCCAAAGCTGGAAATCGAGGGCCGTTCCGTCGCGTCCGTCCTGGCAGACTCCAGCGTGACAAACTTCGGAACTTTGCCGACTACCTTGCCCGCACTAGCTGAAAAGCTGGTGCGCGACCTTCCGTTTATCTCCAGGAAGGATTTTGTTTTCAAATCGGGCTCCGATAAAGTCAAGGTCAAAAGAAAGTTTGTGGAACTTTCTCCGGGCGACAGCGTTTTCGATGTCCTCAAGAAGGCGGCAAATTCGCAAGGCTTCCTGTTCTGGGCGTCTCCCGAAGGCGAACTGGTCTTTGACAAGCCTGTTGAACGAGGCAAGGCTGATTTCAAGATCCATGCCTTTGAAAATGGCGAGGAAATGGACTATATCGAAGGCTCTGTCACCGAAACATTGAACGGTCAGCACTCGCTTATCAAGGTTATCGGCGAAAGCCAGGACGATAGCGACATCAAGTATGTAGCCGCCTCGGTCAAAAATGACGATTTCCCGTTCTATCGCCCTCTTGTGGTAAACTGGAACGAGAACGAGGGCCCTGCCAAGAAAACCGCAGAACTTCAGCTGGCAACGGAAAAGGCTTCCGCAATCCAGCTCGAATACACGATGCCCGGGCACTCGCAAAACGGTATTCCCTGGACAATCAACGCCTTTTGCGACGTAGAGGACCATTACAACGGTGCTGTTGACTCGTATCTGATTAAACGTCGCACGTTCACGCTCTCCAGGAGTGAGGGCAAGCGCACCCGCCTTGAATTACAGCCCGGAGGCTCGTTATGATGAAATTTTTCACCAGTTTGGTTACCAGCTGCAAGGATGTGGCAGGCAAGCTCCGCAGTATCAGCGGCAAGGCTAACGGTATCGAATTTGAAGGCCGTCAGATGATGCAGCATTTTGGCTTTATCAGCATTCCCAAGGCCGGTGAGCGTTGCCTTTTCCTGCAATTCGGCAATGTCGTCATCGCGGTTGCAAGCGACGGCAAGGACCATCCCGCCGTAAAGGAAGGCGAAACGGCCATTTACCGCGAAAAGGCACACTATATCATCCTCAAGGATGACGGCACCATAGCCATCAAGGCGGATGGCGGCGTCGATGTCGATGGCGACCTGCGCGTGAACGGCGAAGTGAGCGACAAGGTGGGTAAGCTCTCCAAGCTGCGCGATAATTACAACCTGCACACCCATGTGGGCAACCTCGGTGCTCCTACTTCACCGACGGACAAACAGGATACGGGGGCGTAAATGCTTGACCTGGACACTCTCGATTCCGAATTTTCCCGGATTGTCAAGTCTGCCGACGGCAAGACAAGCGTGGCTCCCCAGCTTGCCAAAGCATACGACGATTATGCCAAGGGCGGCGTCATCCTCGGTGCCGACCTTTCTGCTGGCGGCGACAAGTCGCTGCTTGAAAGCGCCTTTACGGTACTTGACCCGTCTAGCGGCACACCCGCCAACATGGCCGCCAAGCTCTGTGCTTATTGGCAGGGGCTCCCGAAGCCTGGAATCCCGTCCCACGGTGGTGTGGCTGTGGTTTCGGTCGTTCCGACTTTTGCGGCGGTCCAGCCTGCTGTTTTGACGGTCATCACGAATTTGGTAAAAGAGCAAGCCGCTTCCAAGCAGGAAGTTCAAAAGCCATACAAGAAGCTTTTTGGGGCCATTGAAACGGTCTTGAAAACCGCTATTTGTACCGTGACTGAAACCATGCCCACGACACCGCCCAGCCCGTCACCTTTCCCGGAGACCTTACAATGACTACAGACCAGATCAAAGAAGAGGTTCAGCTTTCGCTTACCGTGGCAAAAGGTTCATTTTACAAGAAACCTGAATTTGGCCACCGTTTCAAAGAACTTGCCCGTGAAGTGGCATCCGAAAACACCAGGAGCAAAGCCGAAACTTATGCCATCGAGGCACTAAAGTGGATGCTGGACTACAAGCACCTTAGAAGCGTAGAATCGACGGCAACCTATGCCGATTCCGACAAGCTCCAGTTGCATGTGGTATGTGTCGCATACAATGGCGACGTGATTGAATTTAAGCGTTTTGTGGAGGTTGGCGATGTCCGTAACAGTTGATCAAATCTTGCAGCGCATGATTGTCGATGCGAAAAACTACAACCCGACTATCAAAATTAGCCAGGGAACGGAAAATTATATCCGTTTTGCGGCCGCTGCATCTGCCATCTGGGGCCTCTACAAGCAGATGGACTGGACCCTTGATCAGATTTTCCCGACTACGATGAACCAGGAGAGCCTGGAACAGTGGGCAAACGACCGTGGGCTTGACTACAGCAATCTGACCGCAAGCGAGCTCCTGACGCTCATTTTGTCGTATCTTCGTAACCCGAAGAGCGGCGGCAAGCCTAGTGATTACGAACGCTGGGCCTTGGAAGCGTCTTCTACCGGCAAGGCTATTGGGCTCGAATCCTCGATGATTACCGGGAATATGCCCAATTTGAGTGCCGCCAATGCCGTCAAACCGCACGATCGCGAAGGCGTCGCCTTTGCCTGCGGTACGGACGACACGGGCAAATACATGGTCATCGACTTGGCTTCGTCCAAGCAGATTGTCGGCGTTGGCCTTGGCTTCATTACCAACAGGCCTGCATCCTTCAGCGTGTTTACTTCTGACGACGGTCAGTCTTGGACACGCAAGGGCAAAGTCGACACCGCCTACTGGTGGGCGATGGTTGAGTTTAGCGAAGTTTCTGCACGGTACGTCAAGTTCGAGCTCGAGGAAATCGAGGCCATCGAATCATGGCAACTCGAAGAACTGAACGAGGTCAAGTGTTTCGGCGTCGAAATCTATTCGCCAGCCACCATGAACGAGGCTCCTTCCAGAGCCCGCTGCCTAGACAATCACTACGGCATAGGCACCGTGCTCATGCTGGTCGGCCCCAGGTCGCTATCGATGCGCTGCTGCGAGGCCATCCGGGCGAAGTGCGAATACGAAGGCCCCGTCGCACCTCGTGAAATCTGGGCAAATGTCCCAACCGAACCAGTTCTTTCCCTGCGTGTCACGGTACAAGGATTGCAGAATATGAACGAAGAAACATTCCGGGAAGACGTTGCCAAGTATTTTGCCGCCCTTGAACCAGGAGACCTGTTTATTCCTGCCCAGATTGTGGTCTATGTCCTTAAAAATGGTGGAACCAACGCCACGATCGATGTTTCTCAGAATGGCGGAGACTACCAGGAACAGACAGACGCTATTCCGTCTGGAAAAACAGAACAATTTACTCTCGGTGACCTGGTGGTTCAGTAATGGCAGTCAATCCCTTTGAAAGCAGACACTACAGTGCCCTTACGCAGCTCTATCCGCTCCAGATGGATGCGGAAGAATATGCCGTAGCCAAGGAGTTTGACAGAGCCCTGGAAAGCGCCGATGCCGTCTACCGTGAAATCTTTCCTGGTTCAGCAATAACGACTCTCGAACGGTGGGAAAACCTTTACAAATTAGGCCATTCTGGGTCGTTAGAAGCACGTCGCCAGGCTCTTTTGGAGGCTATCAACAGGGAATCAGGCATCGCCGAACGCCATTACAAGGCGCTGGCGGCAGCTATCGGCTATACTATCGATATCACGAAACCGCCCCGGATATTCCGTGCGGGAGTCAGCAGGGCGGGCTTCGAAGTGTACGACCCTGACGAACAATATATATGGACAGTCACCTGCAACCGGCCCGAATCGGAATGTTCCCTGCTGGTCCGTACCCTGGAAGCTCATAAAATACCTTTCACGTTCATCAGGTGGAACCTGATACCCGATAACGGCAGGGTTATCCTGGAATCCGGCGGATTCCTCCTGCTGGAAAGCGGTGGCTACCTGTTACTTGAAAACGACAACCAAATTTTAGTGGAGAACTAGACGATGGCAGGAACATTAGACAAAAAGATGTCCCAGCTGGGCGGCTCGACCAAAAAAGAAGCAATCCAGTCGAACGGTGCATTGATCGGCTTTGCCGGGCAGGACAATTTCACCATCAAGGTTGACGACCTCACCGATGTCTATTTCGGCGACTTGTCAACATCCTGGGAGGATATCGCACGTGCGCAGGCGGCAGGAAAACTCGTGTATTTGCGCTTTGAAATTCCGGGTTTAATCACAGTCGTTGTACCCGTAAAAACCGTATTTCCGACACTAGAAAAACTCAATTCTATGTTGCCGTCAATGGTTGCTGCAAAAAAAAGCCAGTTGATGGCGGAATTAGACGAACTGAATGAAAGATTGACCGAGGCTGGATATGACTCCTGGACAGAGTCGGATATCGATTCCTTCATGAATGGCTCAATGGACCTCCAAAAAGTCAACCAGTTGCGGGAAGTTACCTATGAAGATCTCTTTGATGCCGAGAATTATGCCGAATACTGTCGAAAAAACTTCCCATCTTCCGTTTCGATGGACGACTATATTGACCTCGCGGCAACAGGCGGCCTGAACCAAGTTTCATCCCTTGACAGTCCCAATATCAATGTCGATGTAGACATCACCATAGATTCGCTGGCTAGAATCGGCATCGGTCTGTGCTATCGCCCGAATCTCCCGTTTGTTACGCCGACATACTTTGCCATGGGAATGCCTGGAATCTACTGCGCACGGAAAAATTACGTTGAAGAACCGCTTCGCGGAGCCAATGATATTGGGGGAATTGCTTCCGGGATTTTCAACGGCGATGTGATATTCGAGGTTGCGGTAGGAATGTCTGTTGAACTCAAGGATGCCAATGATCCGGAAGGTCTTGTTTTGGATCTTGGTGGCACGACGACAAATATGGTCATTGATGCGGAAACCTTGGATGCGTCTGATTTTTCCGGCACTTTGGCAATTCTTGGAGCGTATGCCGGAATGATTGATGTTGATGCCATATTTGGTATTATCAATGATTTGAAGGTGACCATTACCGAAGAGCTGTCATTCAAGGCCGTGATGAATCTGCTCCGTAACGGTTGGGAAATCTATCTAGTGGATTTACAAGGGCATAACGAAGTGCTCATACCGGGGAAAATAGGATATTTCGGCATGGGGGTTGAGTTCAGCCGGCATGAGCTAGATAAAAGTGGGGCAATGATAAGAGATTCCTACAATCTCATGATGTTCGATGATTGGGATGGCTGTATTTACTTAGGAAATAACAGCGACATCTTCACTCGTGGAGCCATAGAGATTAAAGATGACATGACCTTTGGTGAACTATATTCTGCTGCAAGTGATGGAGCCTATGGAGTAATTCTTGATGGCTATGGTCCCATATGGGTAGAATTGAGGACAACCTGGTTTTGTGGGACCGAGGCGGTAATAATGACTGCCCGCCTTGGTAATCGCATTACGGAAGCAATCGCTGTTGAAGTTTACGACGAGATCAATGATGATTATTATGCGTACTTCATGCATATAACGGAAGATATCTGTTCTCCAGTAATTATCGATTTTTCTGAGTTGAATGGTTCAGACGATGTTTACGGAGCAGCCAGCAGTATATCTGATCTTTACCCAAATCACAAACTGATCGACAATGAAGGCGGTGAAGTGATTGATGTTGATCAAGTATGGGTTGAGCGCGAGATCGATAATGAAATTCATATGGTTCAAGCTAACGCAGCTTTGATAACGGCCCATTACTCTGGTGAAGATTCCGATGATTTTTACACGTTTTCGGTCGGTACTGACGGTCCCGTCGACGGTGAGTTCCATCTAAGTTATGAACGGCAAATAGGAATTGACGCCAGTTCAATAAATCCGGGAAGTTCTGGTCGGCTTGACTTGGATGACTCCATTTATTACGAATACTATGATGAATCGGAAAGCGGCTGGATCCGTGATGACGTAATGGGGCTGCTCGTACTTTTGGAAGAAAACGACTTCAAAGGGCTTTCCATCGACATCGGTTCACGAGTTTTGTCTTATGCAGGATTGGACTTTGGTGGTGGTTATACGACAAGATTGCTATTCCAAGGCGTCTATAAAGGAGTTCTCTACACTGCGGACATCGCGATAAACTATAACGATGTGCACGAAGGCCTTATCTCTGTGCATCAGCCCGTCCGGCTCGAAAAGGCCTGGACGTCGTACACGTCCGAACCGGATGCGGCGTCGTACACTCTCGACTGCATGCACAAGGCAATGTACAATGTCGCACTGGATAACGGGACGACCACGGCGCTCACGGTGGCCGCGCCGGCGGTATATTCCGGGGCACTCGCAGACGAACTGGACAAGCCGATTCACCAGGACGAGCCTGTGCAGACAAAATGCGTGATTACCAAGGACTCGACGGCAGGCAATACGACGCTCGGCATCACCGGAGTTACCGTAGGCGCTGGACCGTACACCCTCGAACCGTCTAAGAAGTACGTTCTCGACATCTTTGGACCTGTCGCAGAGCTTCACGAAGTTCAATAAAACCAAAAGGAGATATATGATGGCTCAAGAAAAAAAAGACCAAATTGCCGAAGGGTCGAAAAACGATAAGGCTAAGAAAAACATTCGCCCGTTCAAAAAGATGTCCAGGGAAGAGGTTGTTGCTGCCAATACAGCGGTTATCAACGGCTTGCTTGGTCGTGCGGTCAATTCTTTCGAAAAATTGGACAAATTGGGCAAAATCCCCGATGAAATCGCTCGCAAGAACGGTTCTCGACATAAGGTCAACCGTGAAGGTCTCCGCGATTTCTGCAAGCGTTTTCGTGAAGGGCATGAAAAAAGGATGAATGTCATGCGCGAAATGAAGGCAAAATCGGGGCTCAAAACCGAAGTAAAGGCCAAAGAGGCCGATGTAAAATAGCCGTTCAAAAGAGGTTTTAAATGGATAAAAAGCTCATTAAATCGGGCGATCCTATTCCGCCGGAATTTTTCAACGCCTTGCAGGACCTGTCGTTTACAAAGGGTCCTGGCGAAGTTGGTGGTTTGCCGAATCCTCCGGGAAAAATGGAGTTTTTCGAGGCAACCGGCGGCGGCTCTGTGGACGTTTCCTCCGCTAATGGTGTGGGCGCCGTGATTCTTAATGTGGGTAGCCAAATTTCTACGGATAAAGAAACCTTGACCATTACGGGCTGCAACCCGGCGATGGGAAGATGCCCTGGTGTCATATTTGTCATCCCACGAGGCGCAGCCTATGAGCTGGACGTAGTCTTGCCATGCACGGCGGCTTCGACGGAAACGATTACACTGCATGCAGGCTGTGTGGGAATTTTCACATTCCAGTATTATCAGGGCAACACGAACTGGAAATGTTGTGAAATCAAGCCCCCGGAATATGACGTAAGAATGAAGTTTTTCGAGGCAGCCGGCGACGGCTCTGTAGATATATCCTCCGCTTGTGACGGGGCTGCAATGATCCTTCATGCTGGGGACCAGGCTTCTACGGCTAAAGAAACCTTGACCATTACGGGCTGCAACCCGGCGATGGGAAGATGCCCTGGTTTCATAACCGTCGTCCCACGAGGCGCAGCTTATGAGCTGGACGTAGTCTTGCCATGCACGGCGGCTTCGACGGAAACGATTACATTGCATGCAGGCTGTGCGGGAATTTTTACGTTCCAGTACAACAATGGTAACGTGAGCTGGAAATGTTTCGAAACCAACCGCAGTGATTGCCCAGCATTTTTCAAGGAAATCAGTGTTGACGGCATAATTCACGTTTTAAACGGCAATGATACTTTCGATATCAAATGTGACATGAATTCTGCGAACGCCTGGATCCCGGAGCTAGTAGTTGGAGATTTAGACACATACATGATAGTCAGCGTGCCTAAATTGCACGTCTATAAACAGTCGACCTTTGAAAAGGATGTCACTATTAAGGCGGACGCTGTCATTGAAAAAACGCTCACAGTGAACAAGTCTATCGATGCCGGGGAGAATATACGGACCCCCTTCTTTGTCATTGGAAGGAATGTCCCAGGCGCATTGACATCGATAGGGGACCCCGAATCCGGCACCGCAACGTATCTTCAATGGCAATTGAAGTCGGCCTGGGAGATGAATGAAGTCAAAAAAATCTTCAATGACACCGGCGCCACCGTCGAACAGGCTGTTTTTGTACCCGATAGTTTGCCTAGACTTGGACAACCGGCCATTACTAGCCGATTGAATACAATCTATATTCCGGCGAGAACGTACAGGGAGTTTACCTGTGTTGGTTCCCATACGCAAAACGGCGTTGAATATGCAGTATTAGCTCCATCAAGTGATCAGTAAGATATGAAAAGAGGACCTGATAGGTCCTCTTTCTCTTTTTGTCTCACGCAAGGCGACAAATTGTCCCATTTAAAGCGCGCCGTTATACCGGTGTCGATAACGGTGCCGAGCTCGAAAACATCTATGTGAAATACGAAATCCATGGTGCGGACTATGTGGGCGGCGTTGCCGGTAAAAAGACAAGCGGCTCTATTGTGAGGAGTGCGTCGAGGTATATCGTTGACGGCGACGAATACGTTGGTGGCCTGTTCGGTAACCTGGACCAGGCGACTATGGAAGATTGTTTTTCGATTAGCCGTGTGACAGGCTCAAAGTATGTGGGCGGTTTGGTCGGTGCGTCCAAGAGTGCGGCTGTGAAGAATTCCTTTGCCGCCGGTGCTGTTGATGGGACTTCTAAGTGGGGCGGCATTGTTGGCGACGATGCAAAATCCACGTACACATCGGTGTATTACGACAGCATCCCTTGGCTTGTGAACGTTACGGCTGCTGGCGAACTTCTCAATTCGCGGCAGATGGTCAAGAAAGAAACCTACAAGAACTGGGATTTCGAAAAGACCTGGAGAATTGCTCAGGATACAACGTATCCTTACTTTGCCTGGCTTCGCAGTAATAGCTATCTAGCGAAAACAATGGATGAGAGAATCCGTCCCAACCTGGATTATGATACGACGATGATGCAGATGGCGGGATCTGGCACCAAGGAAGACCCGTTCCTTGTCAAGACGTATAGCGACCTTAAATCTATCGGGTTCGGCAAGTACAAGTTGTCGGCTGTGTACCAGCTGGCTAACGATATCGATGCCTCGGCGTCTGCGACGGAAGTTATTGAGGGAAATGCCGCTAAGGGATTCAAGCCTATTGGGGAAATAGAGTATTTTGGACGCTTGTTCGGGGATTACGGCGGGCAAGATACGGAACCGTTCTCCGGGAAATTCTACGGTAACGGGTTTAGCATTGACAATCTCACCGTGATGTACGATAGATATAATCCGCTAGGATTCATTGATACGCTGGCGCCATCTGGCGTGATTGAAAATCTCACGTTCAAGAATTATACCGTCGCGAACATGTCTGGGGGAGGCGTAGTTGGGACGAACTACGGTGTTATCAAGAACGTCCATGTGGAGGCGACCTTTGATTCTACATACAGTAGCGCTGGAATTGCCTTCTACAATGGGGGCTCTATCGAAAGCTGTTCGTTCAAGGGCGTGCTCAACGGCGAAAGTTCTTTTGCCGGTATGGCCGTTGTCAACGACGGCAAAATAACCAAAGCGAAGGTGGATGTTAGCGGAACCATGAGCAGCTTTGCGGGTGTTTCGCTGATTAATGGCGGACATATCGACAAGGCCACCGTGACTGCGAATGTGGAGGCTGAATGGGGCTCCATGGGTGGCATTGTTGGGCTGAACAGAAGTTCTGGGCGTGTCAGCGGAAGTTCTGCTGAGGTGGATATTCACTGTGCAAATCGCAGGAGTGGCAGCGTCTCGTATTACAAGGGTTTGTATCAGGAAGAGACTCTAGAGTTCGATGGTATAGGCGGAGTCGTTGCGATTGATAGCGGAAAGGTCTCGGGTTCTACTGCAACAGGTTCTATTGACGCTCCGGGTTCTATTAATGTTGGGGGTTTGATAGGTGCCGCATATGGCAAGGATATAGACGGGGCCCATGCGTCTGTGAATTTGACGGCTAGCCTTTACGTGGGTGGATTGATTGGGTACAATGGTGTCAATGTATCTAACAGCTACGCTACGGGTGAAGTCAAGTCTATGGCTGGCTACTCTGGAGGTTTTGTCGGCAGGAACGAGGGCGTAATCGAAAGTTCGTTTGCGACGGGAAATGCGGACGGGGCTGCCGGTTTTGCAGGAATCAACTACGGAACGATCAAGCAATCCTATTCTACGGGCGATGTCTATGGAAAGGCGAGCTTTGTCGAGATCAACCAGCTCGTGATCGAGGACTGCTATTCGGTGGGTGACGTGTATTTCCAAGGCAGGGTCGCGGAAAATGCGGGCTTTATTTCGACTAATGGCAACTCGACCGCAGTCAGGGGCTATGCCACGGGCGCTGTTATACATGAAGATGTGCGCTATTGCGTTGGATTGCCGAAAATCTCGCAACCTTCGGATGAGTTCTATTACCTTGCTGAGAACTGCATTGACACCATGGCATGGGAAGGGGGCCTTTCGCATGACAAAATGCTTCTGAAGAAATCATACTCCAGCTTTGATTTCAAGTCGGTGTGGGATATCGATAATGGCGCGACTTATCCGGTGCTCCGCAACATGCCGAACGTGCCATTTGTGGAGGAGAAGATTCTGGCTTACGAAAATGGCAAGTCGCTTGTGAAGAACGTGCGTAAGGAATTGATTAAAGCGTCCTACGTGTCGGATTCGAGTGCGACAAAGGTCTTGTGGCTCGATTCTACGAGTGCTTCGCTGCTTGATTCTTTGGAAAAAGTAAAAAATGTATCTGGAAAGTATGAAGTTTCTTACCGAGTGGGTATGATATATATGTCAGATACTATTTGGAGTGGAATTGCCAAGGCAGAAATATGGATTGACACGAAAACGGATGTTCGCAAGCCGGTCCCGGTGTATGCCGGTTCCTTCGGTGCGGCGTTCCGTGGCGGCAATGTGGCTCTCCGTTTTGAACTCCATTCCGATGCGGCTGTGAAGTTCTTGCTGCTCGATATGCAGGGGCGTGTCTTGAAATCGATCGATCTTGGACGTCGCGCTGCAGGGGCCTATTTCGAGACACTTGCTGCCGATGGCGTGGCCCGTGGCCGCTATGTTGGCGTGCTACAGGTTGGTGGCGGGGTTGCCGAAAGAACCTTAATGTTCCAAAAGTAGGGTGGAAAAAAAGTCGCTGAACCGGGAGAGGTTTGTTTACGGCAAAAAAGGATGTGATTTTTATCACACCCTTTTTATTACATAAAACTTGCATTGGCAAGCCCCAAAAGACGAAAAATTTTGTAAAAAGAAGTTTACGCCATGTAATTTTTGTGTGTTTTTCGTCACATTTTGGAAACTTTGTTTGTGTGAGAAAAATTACACCCTTGTAGAGCCGTGACAAAAAAATTACATTTCCCACACCAAACTCCCATTAAAAAGGGCTCATTATGAAAAAAATATTTACAGCAATGATAGGCTTCGGTCTCGCCATGGCAGCGAACTCCTTCGCTATTTCCCTGGCAGATACGACTATACTTGGCAAGGACTATGCCAAGGTAACGCAATGCTCGGACTTCAATACAGTCCGTGATTGGACGAAGAATGGCAAGATTGCCAATGTCATCGTGATGAATGACATTGACTGCGGTAACGCAGAATTCAAGCCTATTGGTCAGTCTGAATCGAAGGCCTTCGAAGGTACCTTTGATGGCAATGGAAAGACGATTTCCGGGCTGAAGATTGTACATAATGCTCAATATGGTGGTTGCTCTTGGAATGGTTGTCCTAATGAGGACTCTTATGCGGGCCTCTTTGGCGTGATTGGCAAAAAGGGTGTTGTCAAGAATATCACCATTAATAATTCCTCTGTGACCGCCAAGTCGCAGTATGCCGGTGCCGTTGTTGGCTTGAACTACGGTGTCGTTGAAGGCGCCAAGACGACAGCATCTGTGAAGGTGACTTCTTCAAAGGACCCTGAAAGTGTTGGTGGTGTCGGTGGCATTGCCGGTCGTAACGGTGGTTACGGCACGATGATTGGTTGCGAAAACCGCGCTACAGTATCGGCTGTGAACATGGCTGGCGGTATTGCCGGTGCGAACACGGGCGCAATCAGTAATAGCATCAACCATGCCGCAGTTTCTGGCAAAATTGCTGGCGGTATTGTTGGTGGTTCTCATTATAGAACGGCTGATAGTGATATCACGCATGTTCCTGGCCGTATCGCTGTTTGCCAGAACCTTGGTTCTGTGAATGGCTCTACGTATGCAGGTGGCATTGTGGGCGAAAATAAGGATGGCTCTATCAACAACTGCCGTAACGATGGCTCTGTTAAGGGTGGTATTGTTGGTGGTGTTGTCGGTTATACCCTTTTCGATAATGATGGCCGTTACAGCTCTGGTAACTACACTGCCGTAGTCCTGAACTCCTTCAGCACGACGAACTCCGTTACCGGTACTACTGTGGGTGGCGTTGTCGGTAAAGTTGAAAACAAGAATAACAAAAATGCAAATTATTCTACGGTTGAGAACTGCTACTATGATTCTCAGGTTTTGTCGAGTGTCTCGAAGGCGGTTGGTTCGGATGACAAAAAATCCACGATTGAGACTGTCAAGGGCGAGACGACTGCCAACATGAACACCAATGACGATTTTGTTCGAGTTCTGAACACTCAGAACGGCAAGATTGATTACACTTTTGTTTGGCTCTTCGAATCTGGCAATTATCCGGTGCTTGACTTCACTGGTTGCCAGGGCAACTACAAGATTACGTTCGTGGTTAATGGTAAGGTTACTCTCGAAGCAACGACCGTCAAGGGCAAGATTGCCGAAGCTACCGTGACCGATCCGAAGGTCTCCGGTGCTACCTTCAAGGGTTGGAAGGACGATCATGGTAACGTCCTCACTTCCAAGCAGGCTCAGGACAAGTTCTACTCTCGTAGCGTGACTTACAATGCCGTGCTGAACGAACTGGTTGAAATCACCTTCGTTACCGACTACGGTGTAGAATTGGCCAAGAAGTTCTTCGAAAAGGACTCCATGGTGTTCTACTACGACGAAGAAAACGACTCTGAAATTCCGGCTGACCTCGAAACGGATTCCGCATCCTTCAAGTTCACGGGTTGGGACAGGCCGTTCGCTGCCGCTACCGAAAAGACGACTTACACGGCTCAGTTTGAAAAGATTGCCAAGACCTTCACGGTCAAGTTCTTTGTCCAGAGCGTTCCCTTCGGTGAAACGCAGACTGTTGCTTATGGCCAGAATGCTGAAGATCCGGGTGTTCCGTTTGTCGAAGGCTTCCGCTTTGACGGTTGGGATAAGGAATTCACGAATGTGAAGGATAATCTGGAAATTGACGCCAAGCTGACTGCAATGACTCAGATCTGCTTCGTTTCGATTGACACCACTAAGTGTGACACTGTCCCTGTGGATACGACAATTATTATCAAGGAAGATCCGACTTCCAACGACTCGCTCACTTGCGATGCCTGGTTGAATGGCGAAGTTGAACTCCATGTCGGTGACGAACTGACGGTTGCTCAGCTGACGACTCTCGAAGCCAAGTGCTCCGTGAACATGTTCGACGTAATCTTCTACGTCCAGCAGAAGACCTACAACGAACAGAAGGTTGCTTATGGCCAGAATGCTGAAGCTCCGGCTGATCCGGTTGTCGAAGGCTACCGCTTTGATAGCTGGGACAAGGAATTCACGAACGTGAAGGCCAATTTGGAAATTAACGCCAAGCTGGTCAAGACCTATGACTTCTGCTACTACAACCTTGAAGATGACCAGTGCAAAACTGTTGACGAAGGTACCGAAGTTGAAGTTCCGGAAGTTCCGTCCAGCGACTCGCTCACTTGCGATGCCTGGTTGAACGGCGAAGAAGTTGTTACCGGTTCTACGATTGTTGTTGAAGGCGACATTACGCTCGCTCCGCGTTGCGAAGTCCGCACGTTCGACGTGAAGTTCCTCGTCAGGGATTCTGTCATGAACGCTCAGGTCGTTGCCTACGCCGCTGCCGCTGAAACTCCGGCTGCCCCGGTTGCTGGTGATGTGGTCGCCTTCGAAGATGGCTTGTTCATCTTCAACAGCTGGATTGAAGACTACTCCAGAGTGACTGACGCCCTCGATGTGAATGCCGACATTTCTCCGGCTGTGGAAATCTGCTACACTGCCCTCGGTGACACGACTTGCGACACCACGAAGGTGGGTGATGAAATCAAGGTTGATACGCTCCCGGAAACTGTTGATACGGTTTGCGTTGATTGGCTCGTGGCTGACACGGTCTTCGTTGGTGAAACCCTCGTTGTTGGAACCGAAAAGGTTGTGTTCGTGGCCGATTGCCATGCTAAGGAACTGAACGTGAAGTTCCTCGTCAGGGATTCTGTCGTGGACAACCAGGTTGTTGCCTACAACGCCGCCGCTCAAGCTCCGGCTGCCCCGGTCGCTGGTGATGTGGTTGTCTTCGAAGATGGCTTGTTCATCTTCAACAACTGGATTGAAGACTTCTCCAACGTGACTGACAACCTCGACGTGAATGCCGACATTTCTCCGGCTGTGGAAATCTGCTACACTGCCCTCGGTGACACGACTTGCGACACCACGAAGGTGGGTGAAGAAATTAAGGTTGATACGCTCCCGGAATCCGCAGATACGGTCTGCGTTGATTGGCTCGTGGCTGACACGGTCTTCGTTGGTGAAACCATCGTTGTCGGAACCGAGAAGGTTGTGTTCGTGGCCGATTGCCGTGCTAAGGAATTCGATGTCAAGTTCGTCGCGTTCGACACCGTCCTCGTGGACAGCCAGCGCGTCGCTTACGGCACTGCCGCTGTCGCTCCGGATAGCCTCGTGCCGGTGTTCGAAGGCTACCGCTTCAGCGATTGGGATGCCGACTTCACCTATGTTGAATCCAGCATGGTTGTCAACGCCGTGTTCGATACCCTCGTGAAGGTGAACATCTCTGTCGACGTTGCTATCGGCAAGATCGATACTTCCTTCTACGTTCTCAAGGACACGACCTTCACTGGCCTCAAGTCCATGATTGATAGCCTCAGCGGTGAGTTCTTCGTCTGCGAAGATATCACTGTCAACGGCGAAGCCCTTACGGATACAATCGTTGCTTCCGAAGATCTCGCTGTGACCGCTACCTGCGTTCTCATGACCCACACCATTACCTACTATGTCGACGATAAGCTGATCCGTACGGAAGTCGTTGGTCATGGCAACAATGCCAAGGCTACCGAAGGCCCCGAAGTTGCCGGCAAGCGCTTCGTCAAGTGGGACAAGGACCTCCACAACGTTGTGGCCGACATCAAGACCAACGGTATCTACAAGGATATCGAAGTCGACACCATCAAGGTTGTTGCTAACGGCAAGACGATCGATTCCATCATCGTCGCCAAGGGTGACTCTGTAGAATACAAGCTCCCGAAGATCAAGGACACCAAGGATAGCACGTTCAAGGGCTGGAAGGTCGGCGGCGAAGTTCTCGACGCTGGCGAAAAGATCATCGTCAAGTTCGGCGACAAGAAGATTATTGCTGACTTCGATTCCAAGACTGCTCTCCGCGCTACTCGCTCTATCGCAGCCTTCTCCATCCACAGCGAAAATGGTCAGCTCCAGGTGATTGGCGCCCGCATCGGCGACGAACTCACCGTGCTCGATCTCCAGGGTCGCGTGATCGTGAAGAAGCCTGTGCAGAACTCTGTCGAACTGGTCAGCGTTGCCAACCGCGGCAGCTTCCTGGTTCGCGTGGGTGCTCAGACCAAGCGCGTCACCGTCCGCTAATCGGATAGGACTGAGAAATTGAGAAGGCGGCCTCCGGGCCGCCTTCTTTGTGTATAGAGCTTGCGGGCGGTGGCCCGCATAGGGCGAGGGGAAACAAAAAGAGGCGCTGCATATCGCAGTGCCTCTTTTTAAGGGTGGATGACCGGACTCGAACCGGCAACATCCAGAATCACAATCTGGGACTCTAACCAATTGAGCTACATCCACCATGTAGCGAGACCAAATATAAAAAAGCCATCCCAGATTTCAAGGGATGGCGTAAAAAAAGTCCGCGAAACGGGTCCGTAGGGGCAAAAAAAGCTTAATCGGAGCTCTTTTTCGACATGATGCGGATGAAATTTTCGCGCTTGAAGTCGTTCCTGTGCTCCATGCAGAAGCGCGGGTACACGTACTGCTTCGGGAAAATGCGGATGGTGAACTTCTCGTCGCACCCTTCCAGGCTGCACTTGAAGGAAAGGTCCATGGATTCCGTGTAGTTGTGGCGGAAGATGATATTCTTGGATTCGATGTTCTCGACGTCCTTCTTCTGCTTCTGGCGCTGCTTGATGTCGCGGTGCA
Source organism: Fibrobacter sp. (assembly GCA_017412605.1). Taxonomy (GTDB): domain Bacteria; phylum Fibrobacterota; class Fibrobacteria; order Fibrobacterales; family Fibrobacteraceae; genus Fibrobacter. The sequence goes on from JAFPWY010000013.1 coordinate 17,969, forward strand.
GTTCGCAGTACTTTGCAATCGGGTGTCCCCAGAATTCGCGCCCGCAACCAGGCTCCTGGCAAATCTTGAGTTTGATGCGCTTTTTCTTTTTGTATTTGGGTAATTGCATAGAATCTCCGATTTTCAACATAAAATTTAGTAAAAAATGAGGGAGGGGGCAAAAGCTCGCGCTTTTTTTGCGAGGAAAGATGCGGGAGTTTTTTGAAGTGGGGTGGACAAAAAGGCCGGGAAAAACGTCTATAGGGGTATGAGGATAATTGCAGATTGTCATTTAGACCAGTTCTGGCGTGGGCTGTTGTGCTGCCGACGCTGGCGGAGATTGTTGTGCTGGGGATGCTGCCTGAGTTGGGCTTTCCTGCTGCGCCTGTTATGCGCGGCTGCCTTTCTTGCGCTGTGCGCCGTTTTCTCCGCTTGCATGTATGTCGAAGAGGATGCCGATGAAGGCGGCCTGCGCGTGACGTTCCTCGATGTGGGGCAGGGCCTGGCCGTGCTGCTGGAGGAGGATGATCGCTATGCGCTGTTCGACACGGGGCCGGACTCGGCCGGTCTCGTGGACACGCTTGCGGCGCGTGGCGTCCGTGAGCTGGAGTGGGTCCTGGTAAGCCATGCGCACCGGGACCACGGTGGCGGCTTTATGGAGTTTGCCCGCGCGGTTGAGTCGGGGGCGCTCCGGGTGGGGCGGCTGTACGTTGGGCCCGATACCTATGCGGGGATTGTCCGTGATAGCGTGCTCCGGTTGGCATCGCGGCTCAAGGTGCCTGTGGATACTGTTGCTCGCGGGAGTGTGTTTGGGATGCGCGGGTCGGGCGGTGTGGCTGCAGGCGCGGGTTCCGGGGCCGCCTCGCCCGGTGCGCGGCTGGATATACTCTGGCCGCCCAAGGGCGAGCCGCTCGCCGAAAATGCGGCGAGCGTGGTTGCGCTCCTGGAGTATGGCGGTTACGGTGTGCTGCTGACGGCAGATCTGGATTCTGCCGGCGAGCGGCGGTTGCTGGAGTATTCGCCCTCGCTCCGTGCAGACGTCTTGCAGGTGGCGCATCACGGGTCGGCGGGGAGCAACACCATCGGCTTCCTGTCGCAGGTGGCCCCGCAGTATGCCGTGGTGAGCGTCGGCGAGAAAAACGCCTACGGGCACCCGGCCGCACCGGTGATGCGCAAGCTCTTTTATGTCGTGGGGGATTCCTCGGCGGTGTTCCGCACCGACCGGGACGGAAGCGTCACGTTCGATTTGCTGGAAGGCGCGGGCGTCGTATCGCCTGCGCCGTGAGTGCAATGCCTAGCCGTCGGTGAGACCGATGCGCGCTTGGAAATGACACTGGGTCATGTCGTCGGCGTTCATGCCAAACACATAGGCGTGGTGGTTCGTGTTCTTGAACCGAACGATGTTCACCTTCGCATCTAGCGGGACCTGCGCAATGTAGTTCATTTGTATGGAACGTACCCTGCGGTTCTTGATTTCGTCCTTGTCGAGCGCGTCCATCACCCAGTCTACGTAGCGGCAGTGGTTCACGTGATTGTTCATGTCGAGGTCGCTGTAGTGCGCCTGTTCCTGGTGGACGATTTTCGGATCTATCTCCGGATTCAGAATGTCCATCATCTCGGGGAGCGCGTCTTTCCCGGGGTGCAGCGGAATCGGGAACGGGCTGTTTGCCGGGTTTTCGGACTTGCCGGTCTTGAGGTTTACCAGCAGCCACGAAGACGTCGCCTGTGCGATGGAGTTGCCCTGCGAATCCATAATGGAGTAATCCTTGAGGCATACTTTGTCTTTATAGAATTCCTTGGCCCAGGTGGAAATGGTGAGCTTCTCGCCCCAGACGGGCGTGTGCAAAATGCGAATTTTCATGCGCGTGATGACCGTGGTGTATCCGGCCCTCATCATCTTCCAGAGGCCGAACCCGTTCCGTTCTGCATCGGCAATGGCGGTCTCTTCCATGAAGAGGAAAAGGTTCGATAGCTTGAGGCGGCTGTGGTGGTCGCAGTCCGAGAAGCGGACCTCGAAACTTTTGGTCGTAATTCCTTGTTCCATTTTATCCCATAATCCTTTAACGTTACAATAATAATGTATAATTTTAAATCATGGATGCATTCCAATTTCGCCCCAATTTTATCTGGTTACCCGCTTACCATTCCTATAACGGTGAAGTCCGTTTGCCGGGGTCCAAAAGTATCACGAACAGGGTCCTCCTGGTCTCGGCCTTGGCCGAGGGTAATGCCCGCCTGCACAACTTGCTCAGGAGCGACGATACTCGCTATATGGGCGAGGCGTTGGACAAGCTGGGCGTAAAGATACGTTTTTCCGAAAACTTTACTGAGGCAGATGTCCAGGGAAGCGGAGCTCCCATTGCCATTCCGCCGCAGGTGCAGGACCTGTTTCTCGGCAATGCCGGGACAGCCATGCGTTCGCTGTGTGCTGCTCTGACTCTGGGTAGCGGTACTGTACTGCTGCACGGCGAGGAACGCATGAAGGAACGCCCCATCCGTGACCTGGTGGAGGCGCTCGGTACTATCGGTGCAGACATTTCCTATGTGGAAAGTGCGGGCTACCCGCCGGTGAAAATCAATGCCCACGGGCTGAAAGGCGGTTCTGTCAGCGTGCGCGGCAATATTTCCAGCCAGTACCTTACGGCGCTCCTCATTTGCGCCCCGTACTGCGAAACTCCGCTGCATATCCATGTGGAAGGCGAACTTATTTCGGCCCCGTACATTCTGCTCACGCTCAAGGTGATGCGCGATTTCGGCATCGAGGTGAAGCATGACGGCCTGACGGATTTCTACGTACCCAAGGGCCATTACCGTTCCCCCGGGGACTACGATGTAGAAGGCGATGCGAGCTCCGCATCTTACCCGCTGGCAGCTGCGGCGATTGCGAAGGGCAAGGTCCGCGTACTCGGTGTCGGTAGCGAAAGTTGCCAGGGCGATGTCGCCTTTACCGAGGTGCTGCGCAAGATGGGCGCGAAGATTACGATAGGGCCGGACTGGATCGAATGCGACGGTACGGGCTGCACTCTGCATGGTGTCGACCTGAACTTGAACGACATTCCGGATGCTGCGATGACCGTGGCCGTGCTTGCCCTATTTGCCGACGGGCCATCCACGATTAGCGGGATTGCCAGCTGGCGCGTGAAGGAGACGGACCGCATTGCCGCCGTGTCCGCCGAGCTCCGCAAGGTGGGTGCCGACGTGCGCGAGACGAATGACTCGATAACGATTACGCCTCCGCAGCAGTTGCAGCCGGCGACCATCGAGACTTATAACGACCATCGCATGGCGATGTGCTTCAGCCTTGTCTCGCTGGGTGGGGTTCCCATGAAAATATTGGATCCCGCGTGCGTGAACAAGACATATCCCAGTTATTTTGAAGATTTCGAGAGACTGGCGAAGTGATGATTTTCCGGAAAGCCCGCACGATTCTTGGCGCTTGCGTCGCCGTCCTTGCCCTTTCGGTGGACTCTTTTTCGGCGATAGACGTTTCCGAATTCCAGGCATATGTGGACTCCATGGTTCCGGGAGCCAGGTACGGGCTTTCGGTGCGTTCGGTCCGCAGCGGTGCCGAACTCGCGAATATCCGTGGCACCGAGAAGTTTACCCCGGCGAGCACGCTCAAGACGCTCACCACTGCGGCTGCAGTTCACTTTTTGCCGCTGGACTACGCTCCCAAGACGGTCATGAAGCTCAATGGCAGCGTGAACAAGAAGGTCTTTTCCGGTGTGCTGGGCGTCCGCGGAGAGGGCGACCCGAACATTTCCGGGCGTTACTTTGCGGACCCGTTCCACATGCTGTACGCCATGGTGGATTCCCTGCGTGCCATGGGTATCGACACCATCAGGGGCCGCATCGAACTCGATACATCCTATTATACGGGCCCATGGAAGGCGGAACACTGGCGCAAGAATTTTTACGACGCCTGGTACGGTGCCGAGATTGCCCCGCTCGGGTTTAACGACAACTGTGTCGTGGTGCGCCTGAAGCCTGGAGCAAAGCCGGGTGAACCCGGAATCGTCTCTGTCATTCCCGATGTGGGCTATGTCGTCATCAACAACAAGCTTACGACATCGAACGGCAAGCGCCGCAAGTGGACCTACGCGATGGACCCGGTCAAGCCCGAGATAACCATCGGTGGCGAAATTGGTGTGGGTGTGGATTCCGCCCAGATGGTGCTTCCGGTAAGGAACCCGATCGGCTTTTTCAGGGCGGCGTTCATGCAGGCGCTGGCCGACGAAGGCATGGTGTTCAGGGAAGACCACGCCATCCCGCAGGGCATAGAAATCAAGAGCTTTACCTATGCGTCTGCACCGCTCCTGAGCCTTCTTGACGAAATCAACCAGCGCAGTCAGAACTTGCACGCCGAGACGCTCTTCCGCAACATGGGCGCGCAGGTGGCCGGCGAAGGCAGCGTCGCGGGCGGCTGGGCCGCCGAACGCCGCTTCCTTATTGAGAAGGGCATCAGCCCCGACGATTTCGAGGTATGGGACGGATGCGGACTTTCCCCGAAGAACAAGCTCAAGCCCTCGACAGAGACAAAACTCCTGCGTACTATGGCGCGCCACCAGAAGGGCCGCTACTACATCAACAGCTTTGCCAGTCCCCGTGTGGGCACTGGCGGCAAGCGCATGCTCGAACTGGAATATCCCTGGCTCACGCGCTTCAAGACGGGCTTTATCGGCGAGGCACATGCACTGGTGGGCTATGTGTTCCCGATGGACGGCGACACGCTCGCAGTTGCCATGTATTTGAACGAAACGGGCGGTAACAGCGATGCCGCCTGCAAGGCTGTGCTCGACTCCCTCTGGACCCGCATCGTCCTTGCGACAAGCGACAATTACGCCTCCTTGATGGAAATGAAGCAGATGTGGCTGGACGCGCAGAACGTGCGCGGACTTTTCCAGAGACTAGACCACTTCTCGCGCCTGCTTATCGGCAGGCCCTATCGCCTTGGGCCCATGGGTGAAAGCTACATCGATTCCTACGATAGCAAGCCGTTGGTCTACATCGATTCGGTGGACTGCATGACCTACGTGGAAAATGCGCTCGCGCTTGCGATTGCTCCGAATGAGGATTCCCTGTTCTCGGTGCTGCAGCGCATCCGCTACAAGGACGGCAAGATTGGCTACACGAGCCGCAAGCACTACATGCTGATGGACTGGGTAGGCGAGGGCAAGTTTGCCAAGGTGCTCCCGATGAGCGGCGATACATCCGTTGTCCGCACGATGCCCAAGAACGAGTTCTTCAAGTCCAAAGGGCTCAAGTATCTGGTGAACGGCCAGCCTGCCGCCGACCCGATAATGGACCTGCGTTACCTGCCGTACCAGAAGGCAATCGAATGGTCGAAAAAGCCCTACAAGGGACCGATGATGGTCGTAGGTATCGGATTTGTCGCCAAGTCCGACAAGTTGGATGTGACCCATACGGGTTTCGTGGTGCTGCGTCCCGGTGACAAGCCCAGATTGCGCCATGCGTCTTCCGTGCGCAAGAAGGTCGTGGAACAGCCGCTCCTGGAATACCTTGTCTCTCGCAAGGGAAAACTCCCCGGAATCACGTTCTTCGAGTTCGTTCAGCCCTAGTGCAGATTGCCGTTTTTGACTCAAAAAACGGTATAAAAATATGTAAGAAAAAAAACGAAAATAGGGGAGCAAAAGAACATTTAAATCTATTGACTTTTGCGAATCAGAAAATCTATGTTTAGGCTGTTGTTTGAGGTTGGCTCTTTTTTTTGGGGGAAAAACATGGATATCGAGTTCGTTAAATTACTCTGCATTGCCGTTTTGGCGGCTCTTGCTTTTGCCTATATGTGCTGGAAGACTCGTTTCTATAAGGAAACGCCGGCTTCCGGGTGCAAGAAGGAAAAAAGCGTAGAAGCCTTCGAAGACTGGTTGCAGAAGAATCAATAAAGAAATGTGAAATATGCAAGAAGAGCCGCTGGAAAGCGGCTCGATTGCTTAAAGGCGGCCTTTGGGCCGTTTTTTAGTTAGTAGAACAGTTTCACGAGCACGGTCCCGACGATGGTCGAGACGATGACGCTCACCATGCCCGGTCGCATGAAGCTGTGGTTCAGCAGGTACTTGCCGATGACGGTGGTGCCCGAACGGTCGAAGTTCACGGTCGCAATGTCGGAGGGATAGTTCGGAATGAAGAAGTACCCGTACACGCTCGGGAGTACGCCCAGGAGCACGGGGCCCTCGATGCCGAGGCTGTAGGCGAGCGGGAGCATGGCGACCACGACCGCACCCTGCGAGTTGATGAGCACGCTCACCGCGAAGAACGCGAACGCGATGGCCCACGGGTAGTGCTGCACGATGTCCTTGAGGCCGCCCTGCATCACGTCCATGTAGTTTGCGAAGTAGGTGTCGGCAAGCCAGGCAATTCCGTAAATCGCGACGACGGCCACCATGCCGCTCTGCCACACGGCGCCTGCCACGGCCTTCTTGGGACTCGCCTTGCAGAAGATGATCATGAATGCGGCTGCCGAAATCATGACAATCTGGATGATGATGTTCATGGCGAGCGGCTTTACCTGCGCGACTCCGTCGACAATCTTTCCCGTCGGGAACTTGGGGCGGATGTCATGGCCCGCAATCTGGAAAATGGAGAAGAGCACGATGACGGCGAGGGCGCCGAGGAAGATGAATACGGCCCGCTTCGCCTCCTTGGAAACTTCCTTGTCGAGCACGGAGGCGGTGTTGCCGAACATGTATTCCTTCATCTGCGGGTCCTTGAGTCGCGCCTGGAAGGCGGGATCCTTGTCAAGGTCAAGGCCACGCTTGTACGAGACGGCTGCCGCGGCCATGAGTCCGCAGAGGCAGGCCGGGATGGTAATCGCGATGACCTGCAGGTTGTTCACCTCGAATCCGTTTGCGTTCGAGATGATGACGAACGAGGCGACGGCGGCGGCGATGGGCGAGCAGGTGATGCCGACCTGGGAGGCGACGGAGGCAACGCCGCAGGGACGCTCCGGACGGATGCCCTTCTTAAGGGAAATGTCGCAAATGATCGGCATCAGGGTGTACACGACGTGGCCGGTGCCCACGAGCACCGTGAGGAAGAACGTGCAGAGCGGAGCGAGAATCGTAATGTGGTTCGGGTGCTTGCGCAGGAGCCGCTCCGCAATCTGGATGAGCCAATCCATACCGCCCGATGCCTGCATGATGCCTGCGCAGGTCACGGCCGCGATGATGATGTAGATAACGTCGGTAGGCGGGTTCCCCGGTTTGAGCCCGAATCCGAGCACCAGGAGGGCAAGGCCAATTCCCGAAATCGCACCGAGCGCGAGGCTTCCGTATCGCGAGCCCACGTAGAGGGCGAGGAGTACGATCAAAAGCTGGATAATCATGAGTGTCATGGAGGCCTCCCTTTTAAGCTTGTCCGTATAAAGATAAACAAAGATTTTTTTTGGCGCAATAGGTCCAGTGGACTTTAGTGGATATCCATCTTCGAAAATAGGTTCAGCACGGCAACGCCGGAGACAATCAGGATGAGCCCTACGATGGCACTCAAATCGGGCATCTGCTTGAAAAAGAAGATGCCGCTTATTGTGATGAGGGCGATGCCGAGAGCTGACCAGGTGGCATAAGCGATGCCGATGGGGATGGTGCGCAGGCAAAGGCTCAGCAGGTAGAGCGAAGCTACGTAGCAGACGAGCGAGGCGATGGAAGGGATGAGCTTGGTGAACTGTTCCGACATCTTGAGGAGTGTGGTACCGGCAGCTTCTGCGACAATGGCGAGGATGAGAAATACGTAGTTGAGCATAGGGAGAATATACAAATTAATTCTCAAAAAATGTATTATATAAGCTGTGAAGAAGTTTTTCTGTTCTATTATTCTATTGATGTTGTTTGGTTGTGCATGTAACGACCCGCGTGGTTGTCATGTGATTGATGGTGTCGGGAATACCCCGGATGACCGTCGCCTGGTGAAAGAAGGCCGAGATGTTCAGACATACCAAAATACAAGGATGCCGGACCCATCTGCAGAAAATTCAGTGAATAGATCAGATGAAATTTCGCCACGAATATATAACCCAAACGATACGGTACATGTCGACGACAAAATTGATTGGACGAAAGTGGAGTAAGTTATTATGCCGAGTTCTGAGAAGTTTCGTGACCATGTCTTGCAGCAGTTCAAGGGTGAACTGCGTGTGACGACCCGCAAGATGATGGGCGAGTACATCTTGTATGCCGACGGGAAAATCTTCGGCGGGATTTACGATGACCGTCTGCTGGTAAAGCCCGTGGCGGCGGCTCTCACGATGTTGCCGGGCGCAAAGAAGCAGTTGCCCTACGAAGGTGCAAAGCCCATGCTCCGCGTGACCAACGAGCAGATAGAAGATAACGGTTTGCTGGTTCGCCTGCTCGACGCAATGTTGCCGGAATTGCCTGCTCCGAAGAAGAAATAGAAGCGAAGCATGTTTGATAAAATTTGATTTTAGCCAAGTTTTTTATATTCTGAACGAATGAAATTTATCAGAGTGACAAAGGAATGTGAGCGTGCGGGTGCCTACTACGTGCGTATCGCAGCGATGATGCGCAAGCACCAGATTCCGCTCGATGCCGAAATCGATGCGCATGACGGCGAGAGTTGCCATTATATCTTGGCGCTAGACGATATTTACCCAGTTGCCACCTGCCGCTGGTTTGAGGTGGGCGATGCGGATGCCCGCATTGCCGAAATCGGGCGCGTCGTGGTGTTGCCGGAATACCGGGGTAAACACTTGGGCCAGGCCGTTGTCGCCGAAGCCGAAAAGTGGATGCGCGAAGCAGGATACCGCAAGGCGGTCGTGTCGAGTCGCGTCGGTGTCGAAGACTTCTACAAAAAGCTAGGGTATAGTTTTAACGAAAACGGCAAGCCGCACCATGACACGTTCCAATGCGTGTACATGGAAAAGGACTTGTAAACGATGGTTCGCTATCTTGCATGGATTGTCTTGGCGGTGGGGTTCCTGTTGCTTGCGGGATGCTCAAACCATCCGCCTTCCGCGGCGCAGTTTATGACTGCCAAGGATGGGCTTAATTTCGTTGTTGGCGGAGCGGCAAGAACTGGGGATTTAGATAACAGGGAAATTCCTGGGAGGGATGATGCATCGGTATCTTATGAAGAAGGGTATTGGAATACCGATTTGGCGCTTTCCTTTGCCTTTCCTTATGCTTTGATTGCGATTGACTTTGAGGATTATACCTACAGGACAATTATGGGTGGACGATCCCGGTATTTTGGGGTCCAAGGGTGGTACGGATTTGCAGAAGGAGAGCAGAGCGATGGGACATCGTCGAGAATGCATCATATGGGCGGTGTGATGCTTATTGAACAGTATCCTGTCTCTGAAAATTTCAAGGTGGGAATAAGTGAACACATTTCGCGCAATTCGTATAGGGTTATAGATGATCCGGGATGTTGCACTTTCAACACCATAGATCTTGAGGTGTATTCAGAGTTTGGTGCCGGCGCCTATGTTGCATATAAGGGGTTCTCGGCAGAGTTTCGCTATGGAAGGGAAATTGGGGCGCCGAACAACCGGTTCTATTTCCAGTTGAGCTATGTTTTTTTCTTAAAGGAATGGAACTACAGCAAGTAGCTTCGTGTCCGTTTCGCATCGCAGCATCACGGCCAAGGGCGGTGTAGTAAATTTTGCATATGTTTATGTTGAAGTAGGTGCTTTTTTTCTTCTTTTTATATATATATAGAATGGTGTATTGCTATAAACGTTTAGTTCTTGTCTTTTCCCTAGTGGCGTGCCTTGGTTCTTTTGCCTTCGCGCAGACCAAGGTCGTTGTCGATCCTTCCAAGAAGTACCAGGTTTTCGAGGGCTGGGGCACGAGCCTCTGCTGGTGGGCCGTTCTTGTGGGCGCCTGGGACAATGCGAACCGCGACCAGTTCCTCGGTGCGCTCGCCGACCCCGACACGGGCCTGGGCTACAATATTTTCCGTTACAATGTCGGCGGCGGGGACCAGCCGGGCCACGACCACCTCACCAAGGGGGACGGCGGCGGCAAGGTGCCGGGCTACAAGCCGACAGAGAAGGGCGACTTTGACTGGACGGCCGACCCCGCTCAGCGCGGCGTCGCCCTCAGCCTCAACAAGATGGTCAAGGATCCGATTTTCGAGGCGTTCAGCAATTCCCCGCCGTGGTGGATGACCAAGAGCGGTTGCGTCTCGGGCAGTAGCGACGGTTCCGATAACCTGAAAGAAGATTATTTCGATGACTTCGCGGATTACCTTTCCGAGGTGGCGCTCCACTTCAAGACGGAATGGGGTCTCACGTTCCGCACGGTCGAGCCCTTCAACGAACCGAGCGCCGGCTGGTGGAAATCGAACGGCGGCCAGGAGGGTTGCGGTTTCAAGAATAACCAGTCCAAGATGATTGTGGAACTGGGCAAGGCGCTCAAGAAGAAGGGTCTCTTCCCGGAAACCTCCGTGAGTGCGGCCGACGAGACGTCCATCAAGCAGGCGCATGACCAGCTGGGCAATTACACTTCCGAGGCGCTGTCTTACCTGGGCCAGGTGAACACGCACAGCTATTCCGACGGCAGCTACCGCAAGCAGCTTTACAACCGGGCCTTCAGCATGGACAAGCGCCTTTGGCAGTCCGAGACGGGCCCGCTGAGCAAGAACGGCGACGAGCATATCGCGCTGTGGATGGCGAATGTGATTATCCAGGACTTGCGCGACTTGAAGGCCGAGGCCTGGGTGGACTGGCAGATTGCCGATCCCGCCGAGAACTGGCGTTCCATCAAGGCCGACCACAAGAAGCAGACATTCTCGTACATGCCGCGCTACTACATGCACGCTGCGTTCAGCCGCTACATTCGCCCGGGTTCGCGCATTATCGATAGCGACAACGGCAACACGGTTGCCGCCCTGCGCCCCGACGGGGCGCTGGTCATCGTCGTGCGGAACAGCGGCAGCAGCGACGTGAAGTACAACTTTGACTTGAGCAAGTTCAAGAAGTTGGGGACAACGGCGAAGGTCGTACGCTTCGAGCTGCCGGGCAGCCTCAAGCCGGCTGACGATATCGCCATCAGCGGCACTTCGCTTGCGATGACGGCGAAATCGAATACCGTCACGACGATGGTTGTCGCGGATGTGGAAGGGACGGATTGCACTCCGTCGGAGGTCATCTCTTACGTGAAAATCCACAATGGCGATTGGGAAGAATCTAAGGATGTGTCGCTCAAGAAGGGCGATTCGCTGGTGATTGGCCCGCACCCGTACGAGGGCGGTCGCTGGAGCTGGACCGGCCCGGAAGACTACTATTACCTCGGCCGCGAGGCCCGCTTCAAGAACATGGACGGGACAAAGAGTGGAATCTACACGGGCAAGTACGTGAACCCGTCGGGCTGCGAGACGGAATTGATGGTCAAGGTCGTGGTGGACGATCCGGATCATCCCTATGTCGAAAAACCGCCCGAGGATACATTGCCTCCTAAGGATACGTCGACGACATCCTTCAAAAATATGCGGCTTGCGTCCTCTGTCCGAGCCTACAGGCTAGGGGACGGAATCCGGGTGACGGGCACAAACGGCGGATGGACCATGTTCCGGATGTACGACATGCAGGGCGTTCCCGTGAAAACGGCTGAATTTGTCGGGGACGGGATTGTCCAAATGGGTCCTGCCCAACCGCGCGGACACTATGTTGTCCAGATTCTCGACAAGTCGGGCATGCGCTTGTTCGAAGGACTTGTTCGTTATTAAAAAGTTATCTTATTGCAAATTTGAAATAGATTGCTTATATTAAATTGCATGAACAAGAAATTTCTCATTACTTTGCTTTTAGTCCTCGTCAGCATCCTCATGATCACGTTCTTCGTGATGGACTGGCTCGTGTTTTACCGCTGCGGCGCCGTCGAACAGTGCCTCGTTGAAAGCAGCAACTACCAGAATATCGCCAAGTTCGCGGTTACCGGCATCATGACGGTCATCGTGTTCTTCATTGGTGGCAACTGCCTCTGTTCTAGGGACCGCAACTTTCTACAGGCTGGTTTCGCGATGGCCCTGTGCGCGGATTTCTGCCTCAAGATTTTGCACAACTATTCCCATTTCCTGGATCATCGCAGCGACTACACGTTGCTCGGCATTTGCTTCTTCATGGTGGTGCAGGCGTTGTTCATTTACCGTCACACGCGCACGAGCGACACGGACAACAGTTCCCCGTGGATTCTGTGTATCCCGTTCGGGGTGATGTTCATTGCGAACGCGCTGCACCTGTTCCGCATTTTCGAGGGCCCGACGGTCCCGATTGTCGCCACCTACGGCGCCTTCCTCATCTGCTCGCTGATTGTCGCCTGCAAGGTGCCCAAGAAGGGGTACTTCCCCGAAAAGAACGCTCGGAATATCAAGCGCGGCATGATCTTGTTCTTCTGCTGCGACGCTTGCGTCGGCCTTTCCTTGGCTACGGGCGATGACCACAGCGTCCAAGAAATTGTCGCTACGGTCGCAAATAACTTTGTATGGTACTTCTACACCCCGGCCCTGATTCTGCTTGGCCTGAGTGGGTATAAGAGGAAGGGGTAATAGGTGTGAGGTCGGGGCTAAAGCCCCTTTGAGGCCGCTCGCAAGCTCGCTTTGAGGTGTGAGACCCTAGCCTCACGGCTCATTACTCACCGCTCATAGCTCATAGCTCTAAAAACTTTTCGCCGGATTCCACGCTCTGGTAGATGAGCGTGTTGATGGTCATGGGGCCTACGCCACCGGGGACCGGCGTGTAGGCGCTGGCCACGTCGTCGAGACCCTTCTCGATATCGCCGACTCCACCCGGATGGTAACCGGCGTCGACCACGACCGCGCCCTGCTTGATCCATTCCTTCTTGATGAACTCGGGTTTGCCGACCGCACCCACGAGGATGTCGGCCTGCTTCACGAATTCGGGGAGGTTTTCAGTCTTGCTGTGGCAGATGGTCACGGTGCAGTCGGCATTCAAGAGCATCATCGCCATGGGCTTGCCGAGGATGGCGCTGCGGCCGACGACCACGGCGTGCTTGCCTGCGAGCGGGATGTTGTAGGCATTCAAGAGGCGCATGATTCCGGCGGGAGTCGCACATCCGTAGGCGGGTTCGCCCATCGCCATGCGGCCAAAGCCGAGGCAGGTCACGCCGTCCACGTCTTTGCGGGCGTCGATAGCCTCGAAGGCGGCACGTTCGTCAATATGGCGCGGGACCGGGTGCTGCAGCAGAATGCCGTGCACGTCGCGGTTGTCGTTCAATTCCTGGATCTTGTTGAGGAGTTCCTCGGTGGTGGTGTTCTTGGGGAGCACCACGCGGATGCTTTCCATACCCACGCGGGCGCAGGCGTTGCCCTTCATCTTCACGTACGTGGCGCTGGCCGGGTCGTCGCCCACCAGGATGGTGGCGAGAATCGGGGTCTTGCCCGTCTTTTCCTTGAGTTTCGCCACGCGGGCGCTGAGTTCTTCTTCTGTGGTTTTGGCAAGGGCCTTGCCGTCGAGGATGAGTGCGGACATATCTACTCCGTGATTTATGCGGACAAAGATAGATATTCTGAGATTAAAAAAAAGCCCCCAAAGGGGCTAATAAAGGTGAAACGCTTTCCTGCAGCGTAGATTGTCTGGCCTAGCCAGTCGGTTAGATCAGGGTGTCAAGCACCGCAGGGACTATGATGCAAACAACGACCCACGGATACGAGAGGGACCCACGGAGCCACCCAGTGCGGAATCCGTTGCGGGCGAATTCCACCTTGTGAATGTTTTCAGGATTCTCGACTGAGCCCCGGACGGATTGGTCCAACAGGTCTTTCACGCTTTCAATCGAGGAATCGAACAAACGCTTCTGGCTTGTTGCATTTTCGATGATGTGTGCAAAATTGTTGTACATGGTTTTTTCCTTTAAAAAACCCAATCCATTAGTAAAGATAGAAAAAAGTTACAAAAATCAAAGGGGTTTGTTGAATTTTGTTTACGTTTGTGCATTTTCTGTGTTCTAACTCACGGAATTGCCGTTTTTTTTCAAAAAAATGCATTTGGTATCATTTTTTTATCTTTTCTCGGGGGTGTGTTGTGACGGATATCATATAATATCCTACATTTATAGTGTGAAATTTGGGTGATTCTAACCATGTTCGAGGGAAAAATGAATATAATATGCAAGTCTTCCGCTCTTGCCGTTTGTGCAGGTCTTTTTGCCTGCGGCGGCTCCCAGAAGCCTTCTGTCGAACCCGTGGCCGCCGATTCAACTGCTGCGGTACAGGCTCCGGCTCGCCTTGACACCCTGGTTACCGACCAGGATAGGTTCAGCTATGCCCTCGGAATGGACTTGGGCCGGGCGATTGCCAATGTGAATGTCCCCCTGCGGATGGATTTGGTCAAGAAGGCCATTGACGACCGTATGGATTCGACGAAAACACCCTTGATGAACGATTCTGCTGCCGAAACGGCTATGCAGGACCTGCTTTTGCGCATGCAGCAGCAGAAGGAAGCCGAGGAAAAGGCTGCGGCCAAGAAGAATCTTGACGAACAGGCCCAATTCCTGGCGAAGAATATATTGGATTCCACGGTGAAAACGACGCCGAAGGGTGTACAGTACAAGGTCATCATGACCGGGCAGGGGCTTACCCCCAAGGCATCGGACAAGGTCCAGGTACATTATGTCGGCGCCCTGCTCAACGGGACGGAATTCGACAATAGCGTCAAACGCGGTGAGCCCCTGGAATTTCCGGTGAGTGCCGTTATCGAAGGATGGCAGGACCTCCTCATGATCATGACCGAAGGCATGAAGGTGAAGGCCTGGATTCCTAGCGCCCTGGCCTATGGCGAGGAAGGCGTCCCCCCGATGATTCCCGCGAACTCGCTCCTCGTGTTCGAAGTTCAACTCTTGAAGGTGTATGCCGAGAATCCGGAAGGAGAACCGGCGGCCGCTCCCGCAGCTCCTGCGGAGTCGGTTCCTGCAGCAGATGGCGCTGCTGCGAAACCTGCTACCAAGAACTAGCTTTTTATGTCTGCAGCCATGAACAAGTCAGCGTCTGATTTCAACTCCCAGCACTTCGAAGTCGCCGGATTCATCCGGGAAGTCTTCGGCTACATGGAACGGTTCAAGGGCCAGCTCTTCATCCTGAAGATTGATGATAGCCTGATGGACCACCCCCTGTTCCCGGTGCTTATGCGAGATATCGCCCTGTTGCACAAGGCGGGTATCCGCATCATTATTGTGCCGGGTACGCGCAAGAGTATCGACGCGCAGCTCAAGGCCTGGGAAATCGAGTCCCGGTTCCATGACGGCGTGCGGCTTACGAGCGAAGAAGCTTTGCCCCTTATCGAGCAGGCGTCTCTGGGTGTTGCCCAGCGCATCATGAGCCACCTCACGGCGAGCGGTCTCAGCGGCATCCAGGGCAACTGGGTGCTGGCGCGGAGCCTTGGCGTCATCGACGGCGTGGACTACATGCGGACAGGACGGATCGAGCGTATCCAGCGCGACATCCTCGAGCAACTTTTGGACGAGAAGTTCGTGCCCATCATTCCGCCGATTGGCTGGAACAAGCTCGGGCATGCCTACAACATCAGCTCCACCGAACTTGCGACCGAAATCTGCAAGTACATGAAGGTGGGCAAGCTGTTCTTCATCGGTAACGAGAACGGTATCAAGCTCAAGGGGCTTGTGACCGGCAAGAACACCAAGTATCTGGAACCCACCGAGTCGGGCGTGATTTCGGCTTTGGACGTGGACCAGGCAAAGGAACTGTTGGAACTCAATTCCGATATCCTGAACTTTGCGCAGATGGATTACTTGATGAACGCCATTCACGCCTGCGAGGCGGGCGCGAACCGTGTTCACCTGCTGAGCGGTGAATTCCAGGGTAGCGTGCTGCAGGAAGTATTCAGCGCACGTGGTGACGGTACCATGGTGTACGCGAACCAGTA
This sequence comes from Fibrobacter sp., assembly GCA_017412605.1. Classification (GTDB taxonomy): domain Bacteria; phylum Fibrobacterota; class Fibrobacteria; order Fibrobacterales; family Fibrobacteraceae; genus Fibrobacter. The sequence goes on from JAFPWY010000013.1 coordinate 33,825, forward strand.
CTCGAGCATCCGGCCCGCGAACATCGAAGATATTCCGGATATCCTCCGGATTATGCAGGACTACATCGCGAAGGGCTACCTGGTGCCGCGCACGCAGGAAAGCATTTCCGAGAAGCTCAAGGACTACGTGGTGTACAGCATCGACAACAGCATTCACGGATGTGGTGCGTTGCACGCCTTCGAAGACGGCATGGCCGAGATTGCGGGCATTGCCGTGGGCGCGAACTACCGCAAGTCGGGCATTGGCGACGCGATTGTACGGCACCTGATTTCTATCGGGCGCATGAAGGGCTACAAGAAATTGTTCCTGCTCACGACGCAGGCGCTTGACTGGTTCTACCCGTTCGGATTTGAGGACGGCACGGTTGAGGATTTGCCCAAGAGCAAGCGGGACAACTACAACCAGAAGCGTAACTCGCGCATATTGATACTCCCGCTTGACAAGTAGGAATTTCACGGTTGGGGGTTGCATGGCTTTTAAGAAAATAGCACTGCTGTTTGCCTTGCTGTGGATTGCCGCATGTTCTGATGGCGAAAGCGATGAAAAAGCCTTTATGTCTTTGATTGAAGATGATGAAGAATCTTCTTCGATAGCGTTGAATGGCTCCATAGAATATATGCCGTCTATGAATGCGGAACGAGTCCGGATTTTCCAGGTAGACAGGGATTTGAATCCGATTGATTCTTTTGAAGTGACGGTGGGGCCAAAACGCGGGCATTCTATTGAATTTGCTGTTGACGCACGATATTATGAAACTCCGTATTTAAAACTTGTGACGATTTTCCCGCTTAACAAGAAAGAAAAAATGGAATTGTCCCAGTATTATTACTTGGATACGTATAATACGCACGTATACCTGCAATTCTATGGTGCCTTGATTTCTGGCCGCGTTGAAACCTTGGTCCGAGAAAAAAAGTACAGTTTGCACAATGCCATTAACAAGGCTTACGAGGAACTTGAAAAATCGATGGGGATTTCGTTAGAGGACCCGCAATACAGAACCTTTAATGAAGGCAATGATTATTATTCTAATACGGGCCTATTTGATATGACGCCCTATGTTCTTTGTCGATATGAAATTTCTGATAGCCTGTTCTACAGCGATTTTAGGGAATGGCGTGATTTTTTTGCGAAAGACGGAAAATTTGATTCGACGATCAAGGTGCGTGCGGCTGATTCCTGGCTGGCCACGTTCGATTTGCGGTTAGATTCTAGGGACAAGTTTTATTTTGAAAGTGACAATCGCGATACGTCTTCTAGGTTGAAAAAAATAGATACGGCGTTCTTTGCATGGGCGTATGAACTGGACCGCTCTTGGAGCGAAAAGGATTCCATAGAAATCATGAATGAACTTAGCCTTTATAATGGGCGTCAGTTTGTTTATGAAAGTAATTGTCCGTCGCTCTATGGTTGGCGTTTGCAGACGACTCTTGAAGATACGATTGGCACTTGCTTGTGCAATAGATGGGATTTTGTGGAACATGACGGAATCTATTATTTGTGTCGATACGAAAGTGGGACGGGATGGGAAGTGTTAAGTGACGTTGATTCCATATTGAACCATAAGTATTCGGAGGAGTGCAATAGGGGCATTTGGTCTTATGGCGTGCTCGGATATCATGAAGATAAAACGTATGTTTGCGACTGCGATGATTCCGATCAGTGCGGATGGTCCGAAGTGAAAGAAGACTTTAAGTGGACTGTACTTGATACGCCGACTGTCAATATTTTGGCGGCGCGTCTTTATGGGGATTGCAGAGACCATGGAGGCGAAAAACAGGTGATGGACAGCATCTTGCTGCGCTGCCATTGGAATCGGTGGGCAAAGGTCGATACATTGTCGTATTATATGGGGATATGTCATAATACCTCCAATCAAATAGAATTTGGCCAGATGCCGAATGGGGATTACTATAAGTGCAGAACTTATGGCGGAACAGAATGGGAACCCTGTACCTATCCAGAAGTGAAGGGCGATTTGTGCAATTGGGTGATTGATCCTGTTTATAAAAAATATGGTGACCAGTATTTTTATTGCTCAAACGAAAAGTGGAGCGAAGTCCCGGAAGATAGCGTTTATAAGCCTGTTGTGCGCGGTGATTCGTGCGGTCCAGTAAATAAAGGCGAAATCAAAAAGTACGATGACGAGTATTTTATCTGCAATTTGATAACCACTTCTGGCAGGCAATTGTATTACTGGCAAAGGGCAAGTGAATCGGACCTTTCCAGAGAAGATTAAATAGGGAATGGTGTCATGGAATGCCCCAGGGATTTGTTGCCGATGGTGCAGGTTTTGTGTGTCCAGGATAATTAGTCTTTTTAGGAGTTATTATGAATACGCTTGAAGCAATTCTCACTCGTCGCAGTACCCGCAAGTTCAAGGCACAGTCTGTTGAACTCGAAAAGTTGAAGCAGATTGTCGAGGCGGGCCAGTTCGGGCCTACCGGCGGCAATGCGCAGAGCAACCACTTCTTCGTGATTTCGGATGTTGCGGTGATTGCGAAACTCAAAGAGTTGGTGCAGTCCGCATTTGCTGCGATGGAACTCCGCGAAGACTTGTATAAGAGCCTCAAGAATTCCATCACGCTTGCGCGCAAAGGGAACTACTCGTTCTGCTACACGGCGCCCGTACTGATCGTAGTCGCGAACAAGAAGGAATATGGCAACAATATGGCCGATGTCGCTTGTGCCGTGGAGAACATGATGCTTGCGGCGAACGAGCTTGATCTCGGCAGTTGCTACATCAATCAGCTCAAGTGGCTGAACGAAGACCCGACGCTTTTGGAATACCTGCGTGGCCTCGGCTTGCGTGAAGACGAACGCGTGTACGCCTCCGTTGCCATCGGCTACGCCGACACCGAGAGTGGCCTCCCGAACCGTGCGGAATCCCCGCGCGTCGGCAACGAAGTCGTGTTCGTGTAATTTTTGTATATTACTCCCAACACCAGAAAAGGTGGTATTGTGGATCGTTTCCGTGCAATGCGGGACGATCCATTTTTTTTGCAAAGGGGGCAAAATGAAGGGAAAAGAGAAGAAGATGAAATTAGTAGCAGTGAAATCAGAATTTTCACTGATTGATGAGAATCTGCTCAAGTCTCGGATTTACACCATCCGTGGAGTCAAGGTGATGCTTGATGCTGATTTGGCTGAAATTTACGGGTATAGCACCGGTGCCTTTAATCAGCAAGTCAAAAATAATATTGAAAAGTTTGATGATGATTTCCGTTTTCAGATAACACAAACGGAATTCGCTGGTTTGATATCAAAATTTTTGATATCAAACCGAGGCGGAACAAGAAAAATGCCTTACGCCTTTACCGAGCAGGGAATCTATATGCTCATGACCGTTCTCAAAGGCGAACAAGCCGTAGCCCAGAGCAAAGCGCTCATTCGCCTTTTTAAACGATTGAAAGATTACGTCGTTTCGGAAGGCTTGCTAGCTAATGGCGCTGAAGTCATTCCGCTGGCATTGCAAACAGCCCAGAACACAAGGGATATTGCCGACGTATCGTCAGATGTCAAGGCCCTCTCTGGCGAGGTGCATGAGATGCGTGGCGAGTTCAACAAGATGAATATGGATCTCCAGAAGGTCATGGAAAATTTCGTGGACCCGAGCACCCACAAGCACTTCTTGATTTTGAACGGCCAGCGGCTAGACGCCGACATCGCCTACACGCAGATTTACGGCATGGCGAAGAAATCCATCACGATTATCGATGACTATGTCGGCGTGAAGACCCTCGACTTGTTGCGCCAAATCGCGAAGGGAGTCTCCGTGACAATCTATAGTGATAATCGCAGTTTTGAAACCCTGACGGACCAGATGCAGAAAGATTTTCTTGCCGTGCGCCCCGATGTCAAATTCGCCATGAACAAGACAAAAGACAAATTTCACGACCGCTACATCTTCTTGGATTACGGACTGAAAAGCGAAAAGCTTTTCCACTGCGGAGCGTCTAGCAAGGATGCTGGAAACAAAATCACCACCATCATGCAGATAGAATACACGCAGGCGTATCGCAGCATTATGGCGATGCTGAAAAAGAAGTGAATAGCGCCATATCGTCTCGATCTCGGCACAACATTGTCATTGCAACCCCGATTTTAATGTTAAGGAATTCAGTAACATTAGATTCAATGCTGGTAGCAATGGTTACATTCACCCTTTCCCGAGTATCTCTTTCACTTTCTTCTTGACTTCTGTCAAGTCGCTGCTCGTGAGTACCGGGATGAGCGAATTGATTTCTTCGATGGGCTTGTCCCACCAGCGCCATTCGAGCATGAGGTTGGTGAGTTCGTCGTCAAAGCGGTTTCGGATAAACTGTGCTGGATTCCCGGCCACGATGGTGTAGGGCTCCACGTCGCTGCCTACGACACTGCTTGCGCCGATGATCGCGCCGTCACCGATATGCACTCCGGGGAGTATCGTTGCGTTTTGGCCTATCCACACGTCGTTTCCGATGACGGTGTCGCCCTTGAGCGGCATGTCATTTGGAGCGGGCGCCTTCATGTCCCAGCCTGCAAGCGTATAGAACGGGAATGTCGATACCGCGTTCATCTGGTGGTTCGCCCCGTTCATCACGAATTCCACTCCCGCCGCAATTTGGCAGAACTTGCCGATAATCAGTTTGTCGTTGTTCCACGGGTATAAGTGAGTCACGTGGCTTTCGAATTCGCTGTCGGCAATGTAGGTGAAGTCGCCCACGATGATATTCGGGTTCTTGAGCGTCGGCTTCACGTAGATTTCCTTGTCGTAGCCCGCAATCGGGTGGACGGTCATCGGATTGGGAATGTTTTGCGGTGTAGGCATGTCCCCAAATTACATTTTTTTTCTATTGTTCTTTTCATGGAACGCGAAAATTTTAAATCAAGACTTGGTTTTATCCTTATCGCTGCCGGTTGCGCCATCGGGTTGGGCAACGTCTGGCGTTTCCCCTATATTGCAGGCCAGTACGGCGGCGCGGCTTTCGTGCTGCCCTATCTTGGCTTCTTGCTTTTCTTGGGGCTCCCGATTCTCATGGCAGAACTTGCGCTCGGTCGTGGCGGCCGTAGCGGTGTCGCCCGCGCCTTCGATAACCTGGAAAAGCCGGGCACCAAGTGGCACTGGGCCAAGTTCCCGCTGATTTCGGCGAACTACATCTTGATGGCGTTCTACTCGGTGGTGACGGGCTGGATGCTCTATTACTTCTACAAGATGGTCACCGACGCAAGTTTCCTCAAGGGAACTCCCGACCAGATTGCGGCCGGCTTCGGCGAAATGCTTGCGAACCCCGCGCTTATGATTTTCTGGATGACCGTCGCCATCGTGCTCGGCCTTGGGGTCGTATCGCTTGGGCTCCAGAAAGGTGTCGAGGGCGTCACCAAGAAGATGATGATCTGCTTGCTCGTCATCATGGTACTTCTCGCGATCCGTGCCGTGACACTTCCGGGTTCTACTGCGGGTCTTCAATTCTATCTGCTTCCGTCTTTTGAACGCTTGACGCAGTCGGGCAAGGGCGTCGGCGAAGCCATCTTCGCGGCATTCGCCCATGCATTCTTCACGCTCAGTATCGGTATCGGCAGCATGGCCATTTTCGGCAGCTATATCGGACGCAAGCATTCCCTTGTCAAGGAAGCTGCGAGTGTCTGCATCCTTGATACGGTCGTCGCGCTTGTTGCTGGTATTATCATCATCCCGAGCTGCTTCGCCTTTGGCCAGTCTCCGGGGCAGGGCCCGGGTCTTATCTTCGTCACGCTTTCCAACGTGTTTTCCATGATGCCGGCAGGCCGGTTCTGCGGCGCAGCGTTCTTCCTGTTCATGTCTTTCGCGGCGCTGTCCACCTTGATTGCCGTGTTCGAAAACCTCGTCTCGTTCTGGATGGACCTCAAGGGGTACGACCGTAAAAGGGTCGCCTTCTGGAACATCCTGGTCGTATTCGCGCTTTCGCTCCCGTGCGCCCTCGGCTTCAACGTGCTTGCGGGCTTTGAACCGTTCGGCCCCGGCAGCTGTGTGCTGGACCTCGAAGACTTTATCGTGAGTAACACCATGCTTCCGCTTGGCGGCATGTTCATCGTGATTTTCTGCTCCAGCCGTTACGGCTGGGGGCAGGAGAAATTCTTTGCCGAAATCAACTCCGGCAAGGGCTACAAGATTCCGAGCAACACCATCTTCAAGATTTATTTCAAGTGGGTGCTGCCTGTGCTTGTTTCCATCTTGCTTATTCAAGGGTATCTCTCCAAGTTCGCCCCCGACCTCTGCGCAAAGATATTCGGGTAGTTTTTCTATCTTTGCCGTGCAAAAACCTAACCACTAATCACTAACCACCAACCACTATTTATGATGGATTTCAAGAAGATGGAAGATGGCTTCCGGATGATTCTGGAAGGCATGGGCGAAAACCCGAACCGTGAAGGTCTTTTGGATACGCCGAAGCGTGTCGCGAAGATGTACGCCGAACTCATGACGGGGCTTTCGGGCGAAACCCGCGCCGAGGATATCCTCAAGACGCGTTTCCATGAAAAGTACGACGAGATGATCATCGTGCCGGATATCGAGTTTGCGAGCATGTGCGAGCACCATTTTCTGCCGTTCACGGGCAAAGCCCACGTGGCCTACATCCCCGGCGACTGCGTGGTGGGCCTTTCCAAGATTCCGCGCGTGGTGGAATTTTATGCGCGCTTCCCGCAAATCCAGGAACGCATGACGCGCCAGATTGCAGAACTCATCCAGAAGGAACTGAACCCGAAAGGCGTGGCCGTGGTGCTCGAGGCATCCCATATGTGCATGACCATGCGCGGCGTCAAAAAGCCCGGTGCCACGATGGTGACGACGCAGCTTTTGGGCCGCTTCAAGACCGACGAGAAAACCCGTGCTGAATTTATGTCGCGAATTTACGCACCTCGGTAATGTAGCCGCCAATACTACTTTTTGTCCATTATGGATAGATTTGGTATAAAGTAATTTGAAGTGCTTTTATTATTACGGGCCATGGACATTTTGTCCATGGCCTTTGGATTTATTGTCCATAAAAAAAGCGCTTTGCCTATTTCTGAATTTGCGGGAATTAGGTAATTTGGTAATGGGTGAAAGAAATAGATGTTTGGATGTATGGCGATGTGGGTTTTGTTGCATTCACTTTAATACGATAATCCCCATACAATGTTTTTCTTTGTTTTTGACGTATTCGCCAAGACGTTTTTGAGTGCTGTCTTTGTGGTATTTTGAATAAACTAAAAAAACATTGGCCGTGCACGACCTTTATTTCTACGATATTGATTTTTGGTTAGAATAAGGAGACAAGAAATGAAATCTAAAATATTGACAAGCATGGTCGTTGCGTGCGCCTTTGCCTTGGTGAATTGTGATGACACCACTTCGGCTGTGGAAGATGCCCTGCAGGAACAGGGTGGTGTTCCTACATCCAGTAGCGATGGACTTGCGCCTACGACAACGCCCGAAATCAGTTCTGGCTCTATTGTCGGTGGCGACAATGCCGCGATTCCGGCTTCTTCGGATAGCCAGGGATTAAGCCAGGGAATTGAACAGGGAACTGTGCCTGCATCGTCGGCCATTGGCGGTGGTAATCTGGTTCCTGCGACATCTTCGGCTGGTGGCGAAAACGCCTCGCCGACTTCTGCTCCGGCTTCTTCCGGGCAGCAGGGCGGTGATGTTGCCCCGGCGCCTGCCTCCAGTTCTGCTGGTACTACCGTGACTCCGGCCAGCTCCAGTGCTGCGGCTCCGGCTAGCAGTTCCGAAGCTGCACAGGCTCCTGCGGCTAGCGGCGTTTTCCTTGCCGAAGGCACCGACGAGAACAGGGACCAGATGGAAGTCGAATATATTGAACGCACCGGTCATGATGGTGGCGGAATCCTTTCTTATCCCAAGCGTCTGTCGGCCGACAAGAAGCATGCCGTCGTCGTTTGGGGCCCCGGTGGCGGTACCGAACCTGGCGCTTACGGTGGAATGATCCGCCGTCTCGCTTCGCACGGCTTCGTGGTGATTGCGCTGCGCGAATCTCCGGGTAACACTTCCCAGGGCAAGCCCGCTCTCGACTGGCTTGAAAAGAAGAACAAAGACCCGAACGACCCGCTGTACCAGAAACTCGACATGACGAAGGTCGGATGCTCCGGCCACTCCATGGGCGGTCTTGAATCCGAACAGATGGTTATCCAGGACAAGCGCGTGATTACGGCGATGCTCAACAATAGCGGTGACCTCGGACATACGGCTATGGCTAGCGTTCCGACCGACAAAACCATCGGTATCGTGTACGGCGAAGCCGGCATGGAACGCCCGAACGCCGAAGCCGACTACAACAACAACGGTGTCAGGGCTCCTGCTTGCCTCATCCAGATGACGGGTGGCCCGCAGGGCGGCGAAGGTGGCTGGGGCCACGGTTCCGGTCCGTGGGGCGGCATGGCTGCCACGGTTGCCTGGATGCGCTGGCACCTCGGTGGCGAAGACTTCCGCAAGGCTGACTTCGTCGGTTCGAGTGGCCGCTACATCAATGGCGAAATCATTGGTGAACAGGGTCACTGGAAAGGAACCTGCAAGAATTTCTAACTACTCCACACTCCAAAAATAAAGGCACTCCGGCCCTCTGGGCGGGGGTGCTTTTTGTATGCCCTTAATTTTTTCTTTCTTTTTTGCCTATGGCCGAAAACAAAGCTATCTTAATAGCGTAACGGAGTATATTGTATGAACGCTGCTATTCTTACTAATGAGTTTCCGCCGGAAATCTATGGCGGTGCCGGTATTCATGTTAAGTTTTTGACGCAGGAACTTGCGAAGCTTTGCCATATCGAGGCCCGTTGTTTTGGCGACCAGGATGTCGATGAGGACAATATCCGGGCGCTGGGCTTTACGCGAAAGCTGGGCCTGGACCCCAAGGACGACCGTTTCCAGAAGATTTTCAAACCGCTCGATATCAATTTGCAGTGGGCCGCCGCGCTAAATGACATCGACGTCATACACTGTCATACGTGGTATAGCCATTTCGGTGGCGTGCTGGCGAGCCGTCTTTTGCAGTGCCCGCTGATCTTGACGACGCATTCGCTGGAACCGCACCGTCCGTGGAAGGCCGAGCAGCTCGGTGACGGCGGATATGCCATGAGTTGCTGGATTGAACGTACGGCCTACGAGGCTGCCGACGGCGTGATTGCCGTGAGCCAAGGCATGAAGCGCGACGTGATGAAACTTTACGGCGTTCCCGAAGACCGTGTGAAAGTGATTTACAACGGCATCGATCCGGATTTCTATGCGCCGACTTTCGACGAAAACATTTTGACAAAGTGGGGTGTCGACCCGAAGCGCCCCTATGTGCTGTTCGTGGGCCGCATTACGCGTCAGAAGGGTATCAGCCAGCTGATTCAGGCGATTCCGCAGATCGACAAGGCTGCCCAGGTGGTGCTCTGTGCGGGTGCTCCCGACACGGTTGAACTGGCCGACGAGTGCAAGGCTCTTATCGAAGAGGTGCAGAAGACTCGCGATGGAGTCGTGTGGATCCAGGAGCCTGTCCCGCATACGGAACTGCGCGTGTTGTACAGCCATGCGACCGTGTTTGCCACGCCTTCGCTCTACGAGCCGTTTGGCATTATCAACCTCGAGGCGATGAGCTGCGGTACTCCGGTGGTGGGTTCTGCGGTGGGCGGTATCCCCGAGATTATCGTCGACGGCGAGACCGGATTCCTGGTGCCGCTCAAGGCGAAGTCCGAGACGGATTTTGAACCGGCAGATCCGAAAGCCTTCCAAACCGATTTTGCAAACAAGTTAAACAAGATTCTGGAAAATCCGGAACTTGCGAAGAAGATGGGCGAGGTCAGCCGCAAGCGCGCTATCGACGTGTTCAGCTGGAAGTCCATCGCCAAGCAGACGTTCGACTTCTACCAGGAATGCATCGAACGCTACAAACGCGAAGGGAAGAGGTAGAAGTTCGAGCAATGAGCTATGAGCAGTGAGCCATGAGCTGTGAGCGGTGAGTATAAAACCTCACGCCTCAAAGCGAGCTTGCGAGCGCCCTCATACCTCATAGCCCCTAAATCCTAGCCCCTATTCCCTATTTACTAATTCCACAATTCCTGCTGTCGTGAGCAATTCCGGCAGCACGATTTGTCTTGTGGCATCTCCTTCGGGGTAGATGGCGTAGGCCGGTACGCCCGATTTGCCCATGCTCTGGAGGAGTGCGTTCACTTCGGGAGTTTCACGAGTCCAGTCGGCTTTGACGAGCGCGACATTCAGGCTGTCCATAGCACGGCGGAAATCGTCGCGGTTCAGCACAGCGGCTTCGTTAGCCTTGCAGGTGAGGCACCAGTCGGCAGTCGCATCGATGAATACGGTGCGCTTTGCCTTGGCGAAATCCTCGATAAGTGATGGGCTGTAACGGAACCATCCGTCTTCGGTCATTTGCTCCTGCATGCGGGCGTTGAATTTTTCGCTGGCCGCCCGGTCGTATTCGGGGGCGACGATGCCGAACCATATCGAGAACAGCGCGATGACGGCGAGGGTGATGCCTGCGACTTCGCGGGAGAATGCGGTTCCCGGCGGAGCGAACTTGCCGAGCAGCACGCTGCAGGCGATGCTTACGATAGCGATGATGGCGAATATCCCGACGCCGGACAGCCCGGCTTGTTCATTCACAATCCAGAAGAGCCATGCAACACTTGCGAGCAGCAGGACGCCCATGGCTTTTTGCAGGCGGACCATCCAGGCGCCCGGCTTGGGGAACACCTTGAGCACGGCGGGGAAGGCGCTGACCAGCATATAGGGGAGGGCGAGCCCGAGTCCAGCGGCGGTAAAGAACAGGAACAGCACCGGGGTGCTCTGCGCGAAGGCGAAACCCATGGCGGTGCCGAGGAAGGGGGCGGAACACGGAGTGCTCAAGAGGACGAGCAGGGCTCCCGTGAAGAAGGCGCCTGCAATTCCCTGCTTGTGGCCGGCAGCGTCCATCTTGGTGGTAGCGCTCCACGGGAGCCAAATTTCGAACACGCCGAAGAAGCTCATGGCGAACGCAGTCAAAATGACGGTCATGAAGGCGATGAAGCCTGCACTTTGGAACTGCATGCCCCAGCCTGCGGACCCGCCGCCGGCCTTGACGGCGGCGACGACGGCGGCCAGAATCCAGAAGCTTGCGAGGATGCCCGCCGTCGTGGCTCCTCCCAAGGCGAGGAGCCGTCCGCGGCTTTCGCCCGCCTGCTTGATGAGGCTGAAAAGCTTGAGCGAGAGTACCGGCAATACGCACGGCATCAGGTTCAGGATGATTCCGCCGATAAAGGCGAACAGGAGCAGCATGAGGACAGACATGTCGGCGTTCCCGCCGTTGCCCTGCGCTAGCGTTTCTTCATTTCCGTTTTTTTTTAAGCTGCTGCCCAGTCCGTTGATTCCGCGTTCGCCAATCTTGATTGTCTTTTTCGATGGTGCGAGGCAGATGGAATTGTCACAGGCCTGGTAATGGAATGTCACGTTGGTGGTGAGCGTGTCGTAGTCGGCTTCGACACTGTCAACGGGGAGCACGACTTGGAATTCGCCCTTGAACACGAGGTTTTCCAGGTCAAGCGCCTCGCTGTACTCCTTGATGGGCTCGGGCCACTTGGGCTCGCCGAACTTTATGCCCATGGCGGCAATCTCGATGGACGACGGCTTGAGAAACTCGTCGGCAGCGATGTTCGCATTCACGTGCCAGTTCTTGGGAATGGTAATCGTGACGGTGACGCTTGAGCCTTTTTTCACTGCGCCGGCGGAATAGTTCATGTACATGTCCGGTGGGGGCATATTGTTCATGTTGAATTCTTCGGCATAGGAAATGTTAAATAAAAAAAGGCAAATGGCCAAAAGATTCCAAATAAGCAATTTTGGCTTTCGTAATAATATATTATCCGACGTAATCATGATTTTTTTCATATATTTTTCGCGGGATGTGGGCGCATTAGAAAATATAAAAATTTGCTAGGCGCTATTGATTTATGGACTAGGAATTGGGGCGCTTCCAGGAATTTTTGTTCTTGAAAATAGCAACAACCTGACAACGGTGAAAACAAGTTTTAAGGCAAATATGGACCATATTTGTTCTTTGGCCTTGTACACTGCTGTTTGCAGATATTTTGCTTTTTCGTGACAATGAATTTGTGGAAAGCCTCTCCATTGGGGGGAACAAGGAATGGCATTGTCGCTTATAAAGAAGATAAAGGCGGAATGTTATAGGCTTTGCGGCATGACGGCAGAAGCTGAGGATCTTTGCCAAGTGACGCTCTATAGACTCATCAAGAACATCCATAAAATTGAGAGTCCCGAAACCATTTTATCGTATGTGCACAGCGTACTGATGAATGCCTATATAGACCAAAAAAGGCACCGGGACAGGGAAACTCCTTTTTCGCACCTGATGGAAAAACCGGGTGTCTATAGCACCCGCGTTGACGAAAGGGTCGTCTCGAATTACGTCCTCGGAATCGATGATGTCAGCAAGAACTGTTTTGACCGATTGTCGAGTGTGCTTTCCCCTACGGAAAAGCGCATTCTCGACCTCACGTCCATTCAGGGAATTGTCTCCAGGGAGGTCTGCGCAACGCTCGGGCTTACGCCCAACAAGGTCGCAAAGGCCAAGACGAAGGCCAAGGAGAAAATGAGGAAGGTCGCAAATATTTCGGATATTCCGCCTTCCTGGATTAACTAGGCCGGATTGAGCGCATATGTAGCGCCTTTTTGGGGAGAAGATTTTTCTGAGAGTGCAAAATTTCGTAATTTTGCTTCGTGAAGTTTCTTGCATATCTAATCCTGATCTTGTCGCTGTCGGTGCCTTCGTTTGCGGAAGACCTGTGGCGAAATTTTGCGCGTCCGTACCCGGTACGTTCCTATATCACCTATGGTGATGGCGTCCTGCTGGCAACAGCCTCGGGCATCCGCTACCTCACTCCAGATCTCGATGTTCTTTTTTCTACGGTGACCGGATTGGAAACGTCGTCGTTCTATGCGTTGACTCTGTGTAAGGAGGGCATTTTTGCCGTTTCCGAGTACGGCTTGATTGCTGGGTGGGATATCGAGACTGCTAACTGGAATGTGATCAACCGCTCCTTTGTCTCGAACGCGGTCCGCCTTATCCCGGATATGGCTTTCGGCTACAAGAAGTTCCTTGTTCTCGCGTTCGAGGACCGTCTTGCTTTTTTTGATGTCCTTGCGAAGCGTTCAGTTTTGACAATCAATAAGGTCGGGAAGAACTCGCTGCTTGCGACCCCGGTCCAGGCGCTGAGCGTCCACAACGACACGCTCTATGTCTCTGTCGGCAAGATCCTGTACAAGCGTTACGTCGACTGGGACCATATTGAGAACGATGTCCGCCTTGTCGATCCCGAGTCCTGGAGTGTCGCACAGGAAGACGTGGATGTCCATACCATTGCCTGGAAGGGCGACTCCCTGAAGACATATCCTGTCAGGGGCCAGTGGGAATGGGACAAGAAGGGCCGGCTTACTACGTCGGCGCAAGATTCTACGGAAATCATGGTGGAGGGGACCCCGCTGCTGGAAAACCTCCTTTATGACGAAAAAGGCTTGAGTCGCGTTTTTTGGGTTGGCCTGAGCAACACCTATGCGTTCCTGGTCGGCGAATATTTTGTTCTCGGTTACGACACCAAAAAGAAGTCGTTCATTGATTATTCGGAAATCAGCAACTTTACATTGGACGGAAGCTATGAGGTGCGTCCGAAGACAGGGGGCGGAGTCATCGCGGCGTCGCTTGAAGGACGAATTTCCCATACGGTGGACAATGTCTGGCAATACCGGGCTTTCCCGGATGAAGGGCATGCAAACGGCGTAAGTGCCTTGTCCAACAGGATGAAGGTTCTCTCCTTCCTTCCTCCCGATATTGTTTTTTACCACATATGGGGACGCGGATTCTATCTGTTCTCGAAGTACGGCCATGAACTCATCAAGAGCACCGCTACGGACAAGAACCGTTGTTATAACGGGATTGATGCTTCGGAGAAACACAAAGATTTCGTTGTCTCGGCGGGGACGACCGTTGCTCCGGATTCGTCCGGGTTCATAGCGACTACGTCGACGGAGGGTGGATTCGACCTGATTTATGTGACGAAAGACGGAGAATTCAGCTGCGTCAATCATGTCGGCTCGACGAATTATGCAGGACCCGTAATCGCGGTGCCGGCAGAAAATTCTACGGACTGGCTTGTGATTGTGGGAACGCGCAAGGTCGCATCTTACGAATCCGAAGTCTCCTCTGATACCCTTCTAGATGTTTTCCGCGTGGCAAATCCTGCAAAACGGGGTGGCCGCCTGGAAGTGCTCGAACATAAGGTCGTCTCTTCGGGGTTCAAGAGTACCCCTGTTGACCTGGCGTACGACGAGAAAGGGGATTACCTGTGGGTCGTGACGAAGGACCAGATTGGATACTGGGACCTTGGGAATACGGACAAGGATACCGTCAAGGCCCCGCATGTCATAAAGGGTGTCATCGGTTCTGAATACACTTCCCTGGAGTTCGATGTGCAGGGAAACCTCTGGCTGGGTACGATGGACCAAGGCGTATATCGCCTGACTCGCAAGGGCGTTACGCAAGATACGCTTACGGCAAAGCAGTTTACTGCCAAGCAGGGACTGCTTTCTAACGAGGTGCTTGATATCGCTATCGATGCGGTGCGCGGAGAGGCCTGGTTTTCGCACGAAAGGGGCTTGACCATGTATAAACGTGGCGACCTTCGTGATGTTTCGGGAGCGAAGGGGGATTCCGTCAAGCACGATCTCATTGCGTACCCGAATCCGTTCCGCCTTGGGGAACACTCCCATATCACCATTGACAATGTCGGCGCAAAAGCCGTAGTCTCCATCTATAACCGTGCAGGCCATTTGGTGCGTTCCTTCAATGAAAACGAGACCAAGGGCGGTTCCGTAGATTGGGACGGGCAGTCCAAGAGGGGCAATGTCGCTGCACCTGGAGTTTACTGGTACGTAGTCAAGAACTCTTCTGGAAAAAAGAAGGGTAAGTTTATCCTCATTCACTGATAAAGGAAACCATGGCGACCGTCACGACCCTTGCCGGCAATGAATTCGCTCCGGAGCTTCCGGGGCGGCTTCTGCATATTGTCCATGATATCCGCGAGGCGGGTGGTCGTGCTTTTTTGGTGGGTGGCTGGGTACGTGATGCGCTCCTGGGGAAGAACTGTCGCGACTACGACATCGAAGTTTACGATATCGGCCAGGACGAACTGGTGCCGATTCTCAAGAAGTACGGGAAAACGAACCTGGTGGGCAAGGCCTTCGGTGTAATCCACCTTGCGATGAAGGGTGAATCGCTCGATTTTTCTTTCCCGCGGACCGAGAGCAAGGTCGGGTACGGCCATCGTGGTTTCGTAGTGCATACCGACGAGAAACTTTCTTTCAAGGAGGCGGCTCTCCGGCGCGACTTTACCATCAATGCGATGGGCATGGAACTGCCGGACTTGACCCTCTGCGATCCTTACGGTGGTATCGACGACTTGAAGACGCATGTGCTCCGCCATGTGGGCCCTGCCTTTGCCGAGGATTCCCTGCGTATCTTGCGTGGAGTGCAGTTCGCGAGTCGTTTCGAGTGTACGTTGGCTCCGGAAACTGTTGAATTGTGCCGTACGCTTTCTCTTGCCGACCTTTCGGTGGAACGCCTTTTCGAGGAGTTCAAGAAATGGTTGCTGAAGCCGGGCAAGCCGTCCATGGGGCTCAAGGCTTTCTTGGATATCGGTCTCGAAGGTTTCTTCCCGGAGGTGGTTCCCCTGGCGGGTTCCTGGGAAGCCCTTGGAAGCCTGCTGGACAGCATGTCGGATGGCCGGGCGGAGATTTTGCGCAGCAATCCCTCTGCATTGAGCGATGAAGAGTGCTCTGAACTGGCCTTTGCTGCCCTGCTTTCGGGAAACGCCCTTGCAAATGACAAGGGGAACGTGAAGGACATGGCCGGGAAGTTTCTTGCGCGCATCACCAATGAAATCCATTTGTTGAAGAAGGTGCCGGAAATCCTTGCATGTTATGCTGGGCTCGATTTCGAGAAGGTCCCTTCCGCTCCGGAACTCCGCCGCCTTGCCGTTCGGCTCGACGGGCTCAAGTTGCTTTGCCTGCTTGTGCAGTCGACACCGGCACCTGTCGCCGAAAAACCCGGTTTTGCCGCCGCTTTGCGGGATGCCGCCTGTGAAATCGGCGTGTACGATGCCGCCCCGCAGCCCTACCTGACCGGCAAGATGCTCCTAGATATGGGCATGAAGCCTGGAAAGCAGATGGGCAACATTATCAAGCGGAGTTTCGAGCTCCAGCTGGATGGCGAAATAAAAAATATTTCGGATGCGCTTGCCTGGGCGAAAGAAATTAACTTATCTTTATCGGTATGAAGTACTCGGCCCTTTTCTTGCTTTGCCTCGCGACAGGCGTTGCGCTTGCCGCCCCGAAAACCGTGGCTCCGGAACCTGCGCCCGAAGAGCTGAAAGATACCCGTGACGGGAAGGTGTACAAGACGGCCAAGATTGGCGATCTGGTCTGGATGGCTGAAAACCTGAATTACAGCATTCCCCAGTCGTTCTGCTACGACGACCGCTTTACCCTCTGCAAGAAGAACGGGCGCCTGTACACTTGGCTCGGCATGATGAACATCCCCGACCGGTTCAAGGGAGAACGCTATACCGCGAAACTCAAGAAGAACCACCAGGGCGTTTGCCCCGTTGGCTGGCATGTGCCGACCAATGCTGAATGGGAGTCCCTGGCCAAGGCGGTCGAGGCCGAAAAGGATTCTTGCAACGATGCTGACGTCTGTGCCTGGAAAAACGTGGGAAAGGCGCTCAAGGCGGCCTCCGGCTGGGAAACCGAGGACGGGGACAGTTCGCCTAATGGAGAAAATACGTCCGGCTTTACCGCTATTCCGAGTGGCCGTAGGGACATGATCAGCAACTACGAGGACATGGGCGTTTCTGCCGGGTACTGGAGCGCAAGCGAAGGTATCGGCAATACCTATGATGCGTACCGCTGGACTCTCGGCGGCGACATGCTGTATTTTGACTCCGGCTACAAGAACGAGGGCTATGCTGTCCGCTGCGTCAAGAATTATTGATTTTTGGCTTGAGGGCTTCGCTAGCAAAAAATGAAGGGTTGAGGAGGCGGAATATGAAAAAGAAATTCCTTGTTTTGTGCAGCTTGCTTGCGTTTTGGGCCTGTTCGGATGACAAGAGTGATGATGGATCTTCTGCTGAACGGTTGTTTTTGGCAGCCTTGAACGGCGAGGATATTGAAGAGGACTCGGATGATTTGGATGAGAGGCGCCGTTCGTCCTCTAGCTCCTGGGACGAGGAAGCCTCCGATCCGGAAGAATGGGACGAAGACTACACTTCGGAAGAATGGGATGAAGACCACGATTGGGATGATGGCTTTGATTCGGATGAAGATTTTTATGACGACTCGGATGAATGGGATGAACGTTCCTCCAGTTCTAAAAAAACGGATGAGGTGCGCAGTTCGTCTTCTGCCGACAAGAGCCCAGAGTCTTTTGATAATCCGGAAGTCAATATAAAGCCCGAGTCATCTTCTAGCAATTCGAGTTCGAGTGCCGAGTCATCTTCCAGTAATTCAAGTTCGAGCGCCAGGTCATCTTCAAGTTCCTATAAGAATTGCTGTTCTGATATTCCTCCGATTTCTGATAAACCCTTGTATACCGATTTATGGTATGGGGATCTCGTTGCTGTGAATACGGATGTTTATGCGGGGGAAACGTGGCATAATAGAGATGTTGGTTTATGGTTTACGAACTCGGATTCCATTGACGGTGGAGAGTCAAGAATTATTTGGCCGGTACTTCCCGGAACGGCGTATTATGAAGCTTCCCTAGACCCAATAATTGAATATTGCGGTGGCCTGTGTGGCGAGTTCCAATTGGACGGGAACGCTCTTTCTTATGATCCGTTTGTTGCCGTCGGTTTTGACTTGGTGGGGCTTGACTCTAACGGAAGGGATATCGCCGTTGATGTTTCGAATTGGGAAGGTATTTGTATTCAGTATACGGCGGATGTTATTCCTACTCTATTGCTGGATCTTGGAGACTCGGTCAATGAAACAGTGGAATACGATTTGCCTAGGGTTCGGTTGCCCAAGAGCGTTTCTGGAGCAGGTAGATGTTATTTATGGAGCGACTTTGAGCAAGAAGGGTGGGGTCGGAGAGGCCATATTACGGGCGAACAAGCAGCCACACAGCTAGTCAAGATTGTGTTCAAGATACAAGCTATAGATCGCTCGAAGGGCTATTTCAGTATCGTGTCGCTTGGGACTGTAAAGGGAAATAAGTAAAGCCCTAGGGCGTTTTATTTCCAGCGGAACATGCCCGTAATGCCAGCGGGAACGCAGAAGACAATCATCGGAATCTGGATGAGTTCCACAGGCAAGAAGGCGAACATGCGCCGCTTGGAATGCAACTTCCACGAGGCGATGCTCAAAAAGACAAAGTCGACGACAATCTTGGGCAAGATGCTGAAAACGCACCACTGCCACGGGCAATCCAAAAAGAGAACGCACCAGGGACTCACGAACATCCAGATGTAGTATGTGTAGATCAAGGTGAGGAGCAGGATATAGGCCTTGCTCTCGTAGTTGGTGCCGTTACTGCTCCAGCGGGCGCGCTGGTTGAACAGCTGCTTCCACGTATGTACGGGGGCGGTCTCGATGACGGCGTCCTTGTCGAGGTTGTAGCACACCTTTGTGCCCGGGACTTTCATCATCTTGTGGATGAGCATGTCGTCGTCGCCGCTCGAGAGGTTGATGAGGTCGCCGAAACCTCCGACCTGGAAGAACAGGTCCTTCTTGTAGGCAAGGCATGCAGCCGATGCGACAATCGGGTGCCCGAGACTAAAGCCCGCGGCTTCCATGGCGGTATAGCCGAGCGTTTCGAGCTTTTGGTAAAGGTGCGGCATAGAACGGGTGCCGTTGTTCTGCTTGGGCCCCTGCACAATGCTGACTCCGTCCACGAAACGCCCTGCCATCGCGGTAATCCAGCTCTTGCGCGGGATGCAGTCGGCGTCCATCGTCAGGAGCACTTCGTTTTTGGCAATCTTGAATGCGCTTTCGAGGGCGCGCTTCTTGGGGCTTGCAATTTGCGGCAGGTCGGGGGAGAGACTTAGGACGCGGAACCGCGGGTGTGTTGCGGCGAATTTTTCAAGGATTTCGCGGGTAGAGTCCGTGGAGCGGTCGTTTACGCAGATGACTTCCCATTCGCCGGTGTAGTCCTGCTCGGCAAGCGCTTCCAATGTGCGCTGGGCGAATTCCTCTTCGTTCCTCATCGGCACCACGACCGAGACGCTCGGGGTCGCCTTGGGACCTTTATAGCGGTGCGTGCGGACAAGCCCTATTATGAAGAATAGGAACAGGAGTGCGTAGAGCGCGGTGAGGCTTGCGATGATGATGCCACCCATGGGCCGAAATATAGTAAACCACTAATTACTATCTTTACCGCATGCTTCATCCTTCCGCATTTGTTCACCCACAAGCTAAAGTCCATGAGTCCGCCTCGGTCGGGCCCTGGTGCCTAGTGGACGAAGGTGCCGAAATCGGTCCGGGAGTCATTCTCGAGAGCCGTGTGCATGTGTACGGCGGGGTCTCCATTGCTGCCAATACCCACGTGTACGATGGTGCCGTCCTTGGGGCGCCCCCGCAGGATCTCAAGTATGCTGGGGAACCGACCCGCCTAGAAATCAGTGAAAATTGTGTCATTCGTGAATATTGTACGCTCAACCGTGGTACGGTACAGGGGGGCGGTTGCACCCGCATTGCCACTGGAGTGCTTCTCATGGCCTATACTCATGTCGGCCATGATTGCGATATCGGAGAACATGCGGTAATATCCAACGGCTGCCAGCTTGGTGGACACGTTCGTATCGGCAAGTATGCTACGCTTGGTGGAGTGACCGGGGTCCAGCAGCGCAACCAGGTCGGCGCCTACGCCTTTGTGGGCGGTACGCTCAAGGTAGACCGGGACGTTCCTCCGGCTAGCAAGGCTTTTGGTATCCCGCCCAAGTGGGGCGGACTGAATCTCCATGCCCTGCGGTTACATACAAGCGAATTCCCTCCTTCCCGCATCGATGCGCTTTCTCGGGCTTTCCATGCCCTTTACCGGAGCGGTCGCCCGATTGCCGAGGTAATCGATGAATTGAAAAAAAGCCCGGAACCTCTGTTCCAGACCTTTTTCGACGATCATTGGTCAGGGACGCTGATTCGCCCCTGATTTCTCTGGGTAAAATTTACTGTATCAATGCGTTCGGGAATCCTGTGAACCACGCATTTGCCTGACGGTCGTACGCCTGGAATCCGCCGACAAAGGTAAATCCCCAATAGTGGAATGACATGCCATATTTTAGTGCGGCTGCTACGGTTTCTTTTGCCCACCTGGCCTTTGCTTCTGCAGAGGGGAGCGTTTGATGATCTTCTTGGCAAGAGGCTTTATTTGCTTGGATTGTTCCGCCCGAAATACCGAATTCGCCCATGTTCAGGGGAATGACGTCAGTGCCGTTTACATCCGGGTAGAGCGTTTTTGCTATCCTGACGTAAGATTTGAGGTCGGCGTCGGCATTGTTCGAATATACGGCATCGCCCAGGCAATCGGAATTGTGCCCCTGGTGGCTGAACGTGTAGGGCTCGTAATAGTGCCCGCTATAGATGATGTTGCCGTCCTGGGGTAGGTTGAGGACTCCCAGTCGATCGAATTTTGCCGCATTGTTGGATTCGAACATGATTGTCTTGTTTTTCGCCACGGCTCTGATGACCTGGTAGGCGCTGAGGAGTACGTCGTTGAGCAGCGCTGTGTCAGGGATTGTCGGCTCGTTGAGAATGTCAAAAACAATCATGGAGTCGGGGAATTGGTCGAATTCGGCGGCAATTTGACTCCAAAGAGCGACAAAGTGCTCTTTTTCCGCCTGAAAAAGGGCTATAGTATCGGCTTTTCCACGGTGTGCGCCGCCACCGAGATGGTTGAGCTCTACGTAATGGTGGAAGTCGAGGAGCACGACTAGCCCTTCATTGATGGCTAGCGTAACGTCTTCCTTGACTCCGGCGAGCATTTCCGGGTCGACAGTGTGCGTTTCACGGTCGGAATATCTTTGCCAGCGGACGGGAAGACGGATGGAGTTGAAACCAGCATCCTTGACAATTTTGAAGTCTTCATCCTTGATTGGGTTGCTCCAGCAGGCGTCGGTGTGGCAGTTGGGGGCATCGCCTTCCCAGGAGTTGCCGAAGTTGATGCCTTTGCCCAGGCGTGCGTTCATGATGCGCCCGGCTGAATAGTCGACGGGAACGGCTTTTCTGCCCCCGTTTTCACCCGGGTCCGATACGGCTGCTGCCGGAGGTGCGCTGCTGCTGTCGCATGCGACAAGGCTTGTCGACATGCCTACGATGGCAGAAATCGCAAAAAGGAAAAGTAAACTTTTTTTCATAGTGAATCCTCCGTTAGGGCCCTTTGTAAAAATACTTAAATTAAAATGGTCGCAGGCCGAAATCCCCAAAATAAAGTGTTTACGTAAGTAACCATGATTTGGGCCACAAAATCAGCCTTTATGCGCTTTTCGCTTCTGTAAATCCATCACATTTTTCTGCACTACAAATTCAAATGGCCGAAAAACAAGCTATATTGTAGCCAATCCGAATATGGAGATTTGTACCTATATGAATGGAAATTTGAAAAAAGCCATATGGACGGGTGCCCTCGCCGCACTGGTCCTAGCCTCTTCGTCTTTTGCAGGTTATGGGTTCAGCGATTATCGCGACCGTGACCAGTCCCGCTTCGTGATGAAGCCCGCGAAGCCTTTCCGCCCCGATAAGGAAGTTGTCACGGTGGTTATGCGTGAAGCTATTCCTCGTGGTGGTGGTTACACTTACCAGTATCCCCGCGAAAACCCCGAGCCGGTTCTCACGGACAAGTATGCCATGGAAGGCGCTCTTTCCATGGAAATCGAACTTATCGCCAGCGACTACTCCGGCGTTGCTATTTGTATTGCCGGTTCCGTCGACTTGACCCCCTATCTCGAAGAGGGCGTCCTTGAGTTCTGGATCAAGGGTGCCAAGGGCGGCGAAAACGCCCTGTTCGTGCTGGTGGACGATGGTGTGAAGAGTGGCGGCGAATCCCTGCAGGTCAAGCTCCGTTCCAAGAGTCTCGGCGAAATCACCACCGAATGGAAGCACTTCAGCATTCCTCTGAAGCTGTTCGGCAACACCGGTGTCTACTGGGATGCCAAGAACACGCGCGAAGTGATGCTCCCGTTCGCCTGGGACAAGTTCAAGGGTTTCCGTCTTGAAGTCCGTAAGGATGAAAACGAGTCCTTCAAGGTCTGGATAGACGATATCGTAATCAAGAAGCACGGCAAGCCGTACGAAGGCCCGGCCTACTATCCGTTCCGCAACGAGATTTAAGAGGATTTTATGCGCAAACCAGTTTTTAGTATTTTACTTGCTTCTTGCCTCGGCGCGGCTTGGGCACTTCCTCCGCAGTTGCAACTTGACTCCCTTCACGCAGCGTTGGACACCATGTCCAACAACATGGAGTCCACTTTGCTTGGCAAAGACGACTTGCCGCTCGCGGTTTCCGGCTACATGGCCTTCCGCTTGAAGAATTTCCAGTATAGCGAGCCGAGCCCCTGGGTCCGGGATGACCGAGCCAGGACGGCAGTGGATGCTACGCTCAACGTGAACGTGGTCGCCATGCCGAACTCCTACATCACGTTGTTCACGAATCTGTCGTTCCCGTTCGACATGACCGGTACGTACACGAACAACCTGGCGAAGAACCCGACGAACGCCCCGTCGAACGACGAACGCGTTCTCTACGACCACTCAACGGACTACTACTCCTCCACGCTTAACGAAGAATTCAACGTGGGTGTGGACATCCGTGCCGGCGTCTTTGGCGCCTATGTCACGGCCGGCGGTGTTATCTGGGCAAACGCCTCCCCGCTTACCATGTGGGAACGCGAAACCATGGCCCGCTTCTCCTGGCAGTATGAACTTTACGAAGACGAAAAGACTGTCAGTACCTACTACAAGGAAAAGTCCTTCAAGCCGGTTAAGGAAGGTGGTCGCGCGTTCTGGACCAACCGCTCGTTCGGTGGCGTCTTTGGTAACGTGTATCAGTTGCCCGCAAATATGAAGGCCCAGTTCCTTGTCTCGCAGCCGATGGATGCCGACGTGGGAACCCGCGATGGCTTGCGTATGTACGGCGGTCAGCCGGGCGAACTTGAAATGGTGGGCTCCTACGACCTGCGCGGAAGTGTCTACCACGGCCGTGTCGCCAAGGAGAAGATTGCCGACAATCTTACGCTCGGTGTCAACTACTTGGGCGTCGTCTATGACAAGGGTACGGTCTACGAACCGGAATTCAACCAGCAGTGGGTTGCCGCTGCCTATAGGTATGACTCGATATTGGGTGCGAGCCCGGTGCTTCTCAACAACCATGTCGCTTCTCTTGATATCAAGGGCAATGTCACTCCAAAACTGTTCTTGATGGCCGATGCTGCCGTGAACATGGTGGACTCCTCTATCTTCTACCGCTCTTCCGAAACAAAGGGATATAGCGAAAATAATGCGAACTCCGGCTTCTCGGACGATGCCAACCTCGACAAGTGGGGTAAACCTGAGGTGGGTGTGTACGTGAAGGCCCAGAGCAAGTATATCGAGGGTTGGCCGCTCACGGTCGAAGCCGCGTTCTTCTCCCAGAACTTCTATTCTCCGTATGCTATCACGAACCCGTCCCGCTTCCCGGGATGGCGCAAGGACGAAGCCTATTTGAACGGCGGTTCTCTCCGCTATTCGTCCAACCTCACTGGTGTTAACCTCAAATTGGAACCGACCTTCAACCGAGGCTACTTCGATTTGCAGTACGGCCTGCATCGCCAGGTCGTGGAAGGCCAGGACGTTGTCGTGTTCAACTACCGCTTGAACGGTCGCGCCATGTGGGAAAGCTCGAATTCCTGGACCAAGCATAAACCGATTTTCGTTGCTGACTCCGGTAACTACAATGGTGCCAATTACGTGAACCGTGCGGGCGTCCAGATGGCCGCTTCCGACGGTGTTAAGCAGTATCGCCAGCGTGGCGGCCTCTATGGTGGAACTTGGGAACTTTGGGAATCCTTTGCGGCCTACGACAATGCAGGCCAGATTGCGGACGGTGAGGTGCCCATGCATGCCAAGTGGGAATCTTACTTCTCCTTCATGGGTGGCTATGATATTGGCCATTGGTTCAATACCGACCGCAATATCATGATGACTGCCTTGATAGCCCTTTCTGGTGTGTCAAGTACAATAGCTCCGATTGCTTACAGCGAGAAACAGACCGACATGTTGCTGACGTCTTTCTATGGACAATTTGAACCGACTATCGCCATTACCACCAAGTTCCACATGGTGGGTATCCTCGGTCTTGAAACGTTCCGTTCCGACAAGACCTACGTGGCAGAAGAGTTGACCTCGTCTGTAGGCCAATCTTCTAATTACAAGTCGCAGGTGAATACGTTCCTGTTCAGGAAGGCTCCCATCAACTATAGGGAGACGGCTCTGGGTCTCGGCTTTGACTGGGATTTTGCTGACCGCGTCGGTCTGCACGTCCGTTACAAGTACATGACCCATAGCGACGAGACGGTTTCTATAAACGACTGGCATTCCCATTACATTTCCGCCGAAACCAAGGCGTGGTTCTAACGGAGGGTGCTAAAGATGAATATGAAAATGAAAAGAACTTTGTTCACTCTTCTTGCCGCTTCGGTGGCTGCCCTGGCTAACCCGGTCAATGCGAATAAGGATTTGCTGGAAAGCAAGGCTGATTCCATTAATGCCAAGCGCGGTTTTGAAATCGGCGGTGCCATCAGGGCTGTCGCTCAACGTTCTTCGTTCGATACGGACCAGGATCTGCCGTCCCGTTCTATCTCACAGCCGACTGAAGAACGCAATGAGTTCGTTACTGCCGACATCGATTTCCATTTCCGCCCCTATGAAGAGGTTCGTGCTAACGTGATGCTCCGCCTCGGTGGCGGCATGCAGGAATACTTCGCCGCTGCAGCCAAGACGCTGACTGTGGCATGGATCAATGTCGAAGGCAACGTCGGCAATTCGTTCTACTGGATTGTGGGCGACTTCCGTCAGCAGTATTCTCCGCTGACTCTCTACTTGCCGGGAATCGACATCATGTACGAACCGACTGTGTTCGCCCGCAAGCGTTACATGGCGCAGAAGGAACAGATGATCGAAGGCAACCAGCGTAACTTGCAGGGTGTGAATCTCCAGTTCCGCACTAACCTGGGTGATGCCGTTGGCGAAGTTCGTGCCGAGGGATTGTTTGCTCGCGTGAACCGCACGTCCGTCTTGGATTTCAGCGGTGCCGAGGGTAACATCATGCCGAACGGAACGTTCCCCGGTGCTACGCAGGCTTCCAACATGGACAAGTGGCTTGCTGCTGGAAACTTCGAACTCCTTCCGCTGAACCGCAACCTCTATGTCGGTGTTACGCCGATGTACATCTTCGATAACAAGAATACTTATGCACACAACGCTTACAGGCATCCTTCCGATGGTTCGGGTGGTTTTGATCTAGATGGAGCCTATGAACGTGGCGATGTCAACCCGTTTGATGCTTCTGCTCAGAAAACGATTGTCGTGAGCGGTCGCCTGGGTGGAGACGTTGCCGGGTTCCTTGGGTCAAAGACGCTTGTTGCTGACCTTGTCGCTGAAGGTGCGATGTCGATTGACAATGTGGAGGTTGGCGATATAGATGCTGCTACCGGTGCTATCAAGACTAAGGAAGAATCGGAAAAAGGCATGGCCATCCTCGCAACGGCGAATGTTGGCTACAAGGTCGAGAATAGTTTTGGTGTGGTTGCTACCGTGGACTTCATTCGTAACGACAGCAGCTGGTACAACAACTTGGCCCAGTCTTCGAACTTCTTTGCCCAGCGAATCATGAATTCCGATGTGGACTATGACCAAGTCCGTTTCGGTGTGAACGCTCCGCTGTATAGCACTTTCGACGCTCTCTACAACTTCTCCCCGAAGTTCGCCCCTGTGGCGACAACTTTGGGTACGGACGACAACAAGACGAAGGGCGGCCAGACGGAAAGCTACAATATCGGTGTCTATAACAAGAATTCCTGGACGACCAACGTCTATACGCATGCCCAGCTGGCCTTGCTAGAAAAGCTTGCCGACCCGAACGTCCAGCTCGTTCTCCCGAACGGTCTCGCTACATCGAACCGCATGGGTGCCCGCGCCGTCTTGACGGGCAACTGGAAGGACCTGGCCGAACTCCAGGGTATGTTCAGCACCTTCAACCAGGTCAAGGCTTTGTACGGATTCAAGGAAGCTAAGTACATGGAATACGGTGGCGGTGCCAAGTGGGACATCTTCAAGACGGTCGGTTTCCAGCGTCCGCTTGAAATTTCCGGGTCCTACAAACACTCCGAACGTTCCCTCGATTACGATCCTGCTCTGGGTACTAGCGGTACGGCGGAATTCAAGAGCAACTTCATCAATGCCGGGCTCTATCTGCAGTACTTGCCTCGTCTGGGCTTCACGGCCGGTTTCCAGATGATTACTTCGGAAATCAACGACCAGCAGGCCGATTTGGATTCAAAGCTAAACTTCTTCGGTATCGACAGAAAGAAGAACCCGATCTTGAAGGGAACTCAGAAACAGTGGATGGTCGGTCTGGACTACGCCATGGAAGAACACGCCTGGCTCTCGGTCAATGTAGGCCAGATTATGGTCAAGAACGAGTATAGCTTGACTATGGGCGGCGCTCCGGGAACCTACACCTCGGAAACGAAGAATGGCAACACGGTCAATACCTATACGGAAACCAGTAATCCATCTATGAACCTGCCGGCGTACTACTATGCCGATGCTGCTGCCGTCCCCGCGAAGTTTACGCATGAATTTACTCAGATGCTTTTTGAAGCTTCCATTAATGTGGAATTTTAATGGGAGGTAACTAAGATGAACTTCAATATGAATATCAAAACAATCGCGCTGGTTTCCTCCTTCTTGTTCTCGGCCGGTCTCGCCATGGCCGAGGAGCAGGATTCCATTGTCTCCCAGCAGAAGTCTTTGCTTGAAACTCTGGATTCCCTGAACGATGCCGTCCTCGGCTTGAGAGTTAACGGTACAGCGAAGGCTGGAGGCCTGACGTCTATCGCGAAATCCGACAACCTCGCCGACAATTCTGCAACGCAGGAAAACCAAGCGTTCACCGATGTGGACCTGCGCTTCGGGGCAAATCCGAGTGCCGAGACCCATATCGATGTCCGTATGCGCCTGCACAAGGACTGGCAGAGTGCCTACGACGTGAACAATAACCCGATTATCGGTCACTGGTTCTCGTACGATGGCCTCATCCTGAACAAGCACTTGAATTTCAATCTCGGTTATATGCGTGTCGGGTACACTCCGCTCACCATTGCCACTCCGCAGCCCGACTTGCTACAGGAACCGGAGATCCTCGCCTCTCACAGGGTCGATGCTCTGGATCGCCGCAACCTCGATACGACGGATAGGCGCCTGCTGCACGGCTTGAACGCCGAATACAATAGTGGCCGGATTGGTGTCGTGGACAACGTCACTATGCAGATGACCGGCGCTCGCTTGCGCAATATTGCCAAGAAGAGCGACCAGGTGTTCTTCGACTTCGACTTCTCCGACAGATACCTCCTTGCATCCCGTCTGGGAATTGACATTATGGGCGTCCATGTCGGTGGCAACATCTATAATGTTTCCGATCGCAAGTTGAGCCGCCGTGCACACTATGCCGAACCGACTGATACGATTTATTACGAATACAACCGCGTTATTGACGCTGAACTCGGTTTCGCAAGCAAGCCGCTGATGCCGTCGCTGCCTTTGGAATTCGGGTTCAATGGCGAATATGCCATGTCGAACTGGAATGTAGATCGTGATTATGGCGCAAAGAAGAAGGTGAAAAACTACATCTTGACGGTGGGTAAGAATCCGACGGCTCCGGCAGACTCGTTTGTCTATTACAAGTCAGTTGAAAAGGATTCGACTTACACGGCGACGGAAAATTATGCTGATGTCAATGGCAAGAGCTTCTATGTGGAACCCTTTGTCCGTGGTAATGCAGCCAATGTCGATTACGACGTGAAGGTTCGCTACTTGCAGACGGATGAAAAGTACTGGTCCGAGATGGCTGCGACTCCGTCTTATCGTGGCGGTGCAGTCGTGCTGAACTCGAATGCCCTGTATAAGACTACGGCAGACAGCTTGATTGTTGCGAACTTCGGTTCCTCCAGCTTGGAAAACCTCTACTTCAATGTCTACAATGCTGTGACGTTGAACGCTACGAACCTCATGACTTCGAAGTCCAAAAATGTCCTTTCCAAGAAGGATGAAAGCGACTACCTCTATTCCCGCTTGAATAACAACTACAAGGATGGCCATTTCTACCGCAACGGTTACACGGCGACAATCATGAACCGCCGCGAAATCGAGTCGGATATGTTTGCGCTCGATCCGACGGTAAGCCTTGCGATGCCCTATGGCGACGTTACGCCTGACCGCAAAGGTATCAAGGCATCCCTCGATGTGAACTGGGACGATATCGTCATGTTCAATGCCCGCTTCGACATGTTGACCCAGTCGAAAAGCGTCAAGGTGTCCTATGATGCCGCCGGTGCAGCAAGCCTCTCCATCGAAGAAAATAAGTTCACGCGTTATGCTGCCGGCCTCGGTTTCGATGTCGGCCAGCTCCTGGCTTTGGACCGCAAGCTCCTTCTTCAGGGTTCTTACGACCATTCCGAGGAAAGCGCAAGCCTGAAGCGCAAGGCTGACCGCATTATGGGTGGTGTCACCTTGAACGTTTGGGGACCGGTCTCGGTCTTGGGCAGCGTGCAGATGTTCAATAAGGAATTCGGGAAAACGGGCTTCGTCATTGCTGACGGCCTTGCCTCTATCTCCAAGAGCAAGGAAATGCTGACTCTCGAAGGTGTCCGCTTGAAGATCGCTCCGGCTTCTTATCTGGACCTGCAGGGTGGCTACCTGAAGAACGATGTTACCTATAAATCTATGGATGAGACCGGCGCTATGAAAGAGTCTACGCTTTCCGTGGGCAAGATGGTCGCTTCCGCCGACGTAACGGTTAATTTCTAAGGAGTCTTGAAAATGAAAAAATTGTACCAAGGCTTGATGATTATTGCAACGGCAGCCCTTACGGCTTGTTCTTCTATGGAAGTCAACGATGTCGATGCCGTGGCTGAAAACTACCCGGATGATTTTGATGCGGGTGTCTATTTGGAATTGCATCCGATACTGCTGACCATGCAGAAGCTTAACTATGTGAGTGATGCAAACGACAAATTCAAGGGATCTATGGATGCCGCGACCTATGCGGCCAAGGTGACGGAGGATTCGATTGCCTTTGCCGCTGACACGGCTTCTGTGCACACGTTCTATACAAGCCCCAAATATGCGGGCTTAAACGAGACAACGTGGGATAGCCTCTGGATCGAGAAGATGGACACCACGATGGTGAAAGACACGGTGTTCAAAATTTCGAAGGTTACATTGGATTCGCTTGATGCTGATGGAAAGGTGACTGGATCCCAGGTCGTCTTTGTTGACAGCGTCGCTAAGGATTCTACCGGAGAATTGATTTCAGTCGTTTATGGAAAACTGGACTCGACTGATACCGAAACGGTGACAATCGAGGTGGACAGGGTCGCGATTTCGATTAACAGCAAGGCGACCAAGAGGGACGTTTCCTCGATCAACGAGGTTCCCAAAATCGATACGATTCCGCCTGGTCTCGATGTCTCCGTGAAAAATTACGCTTTCCCGTACAATATCTACGGTGTGACAAACGAATTGGTCGTATTGGATAACCTGACTCCGGATACGGAAGCTGCAGCTCTTCAGTTCGTCGCGTTTGGCAAGAGCCATGGCTGGGCCTACCGCCGCTGCAAGGCGAATGAACTGACCAATGCGGCTGTTGATCCGGTTTATGGCGTCGAGTATCCTGCAACTAAACTGTACTGCGATGACAACGGCACTGCCCGTGAAATAAAGTAGGCGAGGTATTTATATGAATCTGAAACTAGTTGCTCTTGCTTTTGCCCTAGGTTGTGCTGTTTCGGCACAGGCTGCCGCGGACAAGATTGTCGGGTACTTCCCGTACTGGAGCCAGTATTCCCAGTTCTATCCGAAGGACATCCGCTATAACACGGTGACCCACGTTCACTATGTGTCCCTGATGCCTGGCGAAGATGCTTCGCTCAACTTCGTTGACGAAAATGACGCCCCCAACTTCAAGGACCTGGTCAAGTTCACCAAGGAAAATGGAGTGAAGCTCGTCGTTTCCGTGGGTGGCAACGAAGCCGAAGGTAACCTGAAGGCAATAGCCTCTTCCGAGGAACTTCTCCCGACGTTTGTTTCCAATGTCAAGAGCTGGCTCGACAAGAACGGCGGTGACGGTATCGAACTTGACTGGCAGAACATCACTGCCGAAGATGCCGAGGACTTCTCCAAGCTGGTCAATGCGCTGGTGAGCGATATGCCGGGCATGATTGTGGCCTCTTCCATGTATCCGTACATAGCCCAGGAAGCCTATTCTGCCGAGACGATGAACAAGCTCTCCTACATCGACGTGTTCATGCCGGACCAGATGACTGAAGAAACCTCCGAACTCGTCCCGAACCAGGGCGCCACCAAGATTCACGAGATGCTTTCCATGGTGAGCGACATGGGTATCGACAAGGATAAATTGCTCCCCGTGATTTACCTCTACGGCAAGTCCTTTGTCGGTGCGACTGGGTATGGTTCTTCCCACCAGGGATTCGGTAGCGGTAACGAAGGTTATCTCGGCTACAACGAATTGATGGGCAAGTTTGACGAACCCGACTACAAGGTCACCTTCGATGAGGAATCCAAGTCCGAACTGGCCGTCAGCAATTCCGAAGCTATCGTGTTCATGGGAATTCCTTCCGTGAAGGCCGTTGCCGAGGATGTCAAGAGCGAAGGCTTCAGTGGCGTTGCCGTGTACGAGCTCGATCAGGACCATCACGAACCGATTGTTTCGCTCCTCGTGACCATCGGCCTGCAGCTCCGCCCGAACATGGATTACAAGCCCAAGAAGAAAAAGTAATCCTTTCGGAGCTAAAAGCAATTAACAAAAATCCGTTCCCGACTGGGAACGGATTTTTATTTGCAATTCTAAGCTTTCTGGAGGCTTTAGGATGCCTAACTCTTTCCTCTACTAGAGGCTTCAACGGCGAAGCCTCCAGATCGCGTTTCTAGGGCCTTTACTGCTTGTTCCAGCGGATGCTTGCCGATTGGCTTCCCTGGCGCACGACAGCTACGTACGAGCCGCTGGTGAGCCCACGGAGCTGTACGGAGTGCGTCCCGGAACCATAGCGGCCGGATTGGCTCAAAACGCGGTTGCCGAGAGCGTCATAAACCTCCAACTTGACCATTCCGGACCTTTCGGTGCTGAATGAGAGGGTGGAGCCAATTATTTGGGCGCTCAATCCGCTGCTCCTCGCTATGGAATAGTGAATGGCATCATCATCCGTATCGCCTTCGTTGCCCTGGTTCAAGAATGCCATGTGCTCTGCCAGGTTGACGGCAGACGCAGCATCACCGATGGTCACTGTCATGGAGGCTTCGATCTTCTTGTATAATTCAGTTTCTTCTGCGGTAGCCGTAACCGTGACGATTGCGTTCTGGTCTCCTGCGACAATGCTAGTCCCGTTGCGGGTTAGATACTTTGAGGTGGGCTCGCCGTCAAACGTGTAAGTAATCTTGCTGCCCTTCATCGTCGTGTCGAGGAGAACCCCTTCCTTGCTAGTTTCCCCCAGGGCGAGAGTTACGTCCTTGAAGTCGGGGGTAATTCTGTTCTTGCCCTTGGTGTAAGAGAAGGTGATGGTGTCATGCATGGCCCTGTAGCCGGGTACAGCGTCGGCCGTCGCGACAATCTTTGCATCGCCGAAGCTGTTCAGTTCGAACATCCATACATTGTTGTCGCGCATAGTGCCCGAGCATGCGGCAATCTTGCAGACCGCATTCTTGACGTTCACGATATCCGGATTCAGGGATTTCAACGTAAATTTCGATCCTTCGACGGTCGTGTTGCTCACGGTCAGCACGTATTCCTTCTTGCCGTCCTGATCAAAGTCCTTTGCCTGGCTGGAACCCTTTGCGTTCTTGCAGTCGCCGGTGTAATTGCAGGAGCCGTCGGAGAATCCGGGGATGGATTGCCCGGCAACCTGGGTGACCGTTACTACGGATTCGGAACCGTCGTCGCCCTTGATAATGGCGTAACCGTAATCATGGACGTCGAGTGTCGATCCGGAAACAGATACGACGGCCTCGTTGCTGGACGTGTAGGTACAGCCGGACTTTAGTGCGTTGGTGACCTGCGATTCAGATTGCTTGACAGTGACGCTCTTGAATGCACAGTTGCCTGTGTTCTTGCCCTTGACAAGCGAGTCTGCCCAGTTGCGCCCGTTCTTTGTGAGGTATTCCTTGACAATCTTTCCGGAGGCGGTATAGCTTGCGCCGGAGAGGGCGTTGAAGTTGTTCAATACTTCGTTGCCATCGAACATGGCGGACTGCTCGCTCTTCTTGTCGATGGCACTGGTCAGCTGGCGCAAGCTCCAGTTGCAGTTGGGAATCTGTTTCTGGTCCATGTAGCTTGTCCATTCGCTTGTGGCGCTGGCGTTCGGGCTTCCGTTTCCGGAGGCGGCTGTCGTGCCCCATTCGCTGATGAACACCGGGTATCCGGCATTTAGGGTCTGGTCTATTCTGCCACTGAAGCTACCCTTGGAATGGGTTGCGGCATAAAAATGCAATACGTAGGCGATATTCGTTGAGTTGACGGGGTCCGAGGCTCCGTTTTGCGGATTCTGCGACCAGCTCGGCGTCCCGACGATAATCAGGTTCTGCGTGCTGTTGCGAATGATCGGGCAAATCGTGTTGGCATAGCCCTTGACAGCGCTCCAGTTGCCGCCACTGCCGTCGACCGGTTCGTTATAGATTTCGTAGATGACGTTCGGCACGTCCTTGTACTTCTTGGAAACCGTCTCGAAGAATGTCTTCGCGAGCGAGGTTTCTGTATGGGCGCGGTGGCTGTGCCAGTCGATGATAATGTAAATGTCGCTTTCGATAGCGGCGGCGACCATGTTGTCGATCAGGCTCAGATAGCTGTCCGGGGAACCCTTGTAGGAACTCTCCGTGGCAATGGGGTTCGTTGTAGTTCCTTCGCTATCGTAGTACTGGATGCCGAGGGCAAAGCGGATAACGTCGATTTTGAGGTTTTCGGCTGCCCAGGCGACCACAGTCTTGTTGTAGTAGGGCTGCCCGGTACCATCAGACCAGAACAGGCTCATGCCGCGTAGCATTGCTTGTTCGTTGTTCTTTTCGCCAACAATCTT
The DNA here is from genome assembly GCA_017412605.1 of Fibrobacter sp. GTDB lineage: Bacteria > Fibrobacterota > Fibrobacteria > Fibrobacterales > Fibrobacteraceae > Fibrobacter. The sequence goes on from JAFPWY010000013.1 coordinate 67,213, forward strand.
GTTGCCGCTGGTGTGTAATGCCCCGTATATGGAAACTGGGCCGACGCGCTTGGGTGTGCAGTCTAACGCTCCTGCGAAGGCAGGGACCGCTGCAAGCATTGCCAGAGATAGAAGGATCTTTTTCATCTTCATAAGTGTATTCCTGTTTTCTGCTATTTCAAAATAACGCTACCTGGACCCAATCGCATACACCATATTAGAAAAAAAATGGTTACGGTCGTAAACGGGTTTCCCTGAATCAACCGCAATCCTTGATAATGAAAAATAAATTCCTTTGCTCCCTTCGGCGATAGCTCTGGCTCACAAAGATGGCTGTTTCGGTGTTGTGGTGATATGGCGCACATTCGTGCTTTGACCGGAATTTTGGGCTTTTGCAAAAAATTGTGCTCCAAATTACAAATTCCGAAGATTTCGTCGAGTATTGTAAATTTTTGCTAAAAAAAGGGATTTTCTTTGCCTTTTTTATTTAAATAGAATATATTAGCGCCAAAACTAGCCCCTTCGTGTGGGCATCACTTTAACAAAGAGAGAGAATTATGAACAAGAAAATTCTATTTAGCACAGCTATGGCGGTGGTTGCTTCTACTGCGTTTGGTTTCGAACTGTGGAAGGGCGAATCCGAACAGGTTAACACGGAAATGGGCAATACCACCAATACGGCAGGTTACTGGTTTAGCTACAGTGACTCCAATGATGGCGGCCTTTCTGAAGTCCAGTGGCCGGTTCCTACGGGAAATGGTTATGACGACAACTCTCTGCAGCCGATCATTGAAACTTGTGGCGGTGTTTGTGGAAAGGTTGTTCTTTCCGCTGGTTCCGTGACCTATGACCCGTTCGTGGGTATTGGCTTCAACGTTGTCGGTGAAACTAGCGAAACTGACGATACTCCGGCTGCGGGTGATGCCTCTGCTTGGGGTGGTATCTGTATCGCTTATTCTTCCACGTTGCAGCCCGTGCTTGAATTGGGCCTCGGCGATGAGGGCGATCAGGCTCTTAAGTACGACAACCCGTTCAACAAGTTGGTCAAGAGCTCCGAGGGTACGTCCAAGGACATTCCTTGGGCTGACTTCTCCCAGGCCGGCTGGGGCGTTTCTCAGGGTGGTGATGTGATCGATGGTCCTACCGCCGCTACGAAGCTTGTTGCTGTTAAGTTCAAGATTCAGGCCAAGGACGGCTCTACGGGCAATTTCAACATCGTGCAAATCGGTCCCTATGGAAGCAATTGTACATATAGTGTGGGCATCAAGAATGTCCGCGCTGCTGCTGGTGTGAAGGCTATGCTTTCTGGCCGTACGCTCTCCTTCTCAGGCATTTCTTCCGACGCATCCGTCGAGGTGATCAACCTCCAGGGCCGCGTTGTCAAGAAGGGCTCCGTGAAGGGTGCTTCCTCGCTCGACCTTTCCGCTATCGATGCCGGCATCTACATGGTCCGCGTTTCTGGAAAGTCTGTTGATTTCACCAACAAGATTGTCCTGAAGTAATATTCAAGAAACTGAAAGGGGGGAGTCGCCGGTGCGGCTCCCTTTTTTTTATTCTTGTTAGAAGGATTCTTCGTAGGGGTGCGTTGGGTCACGCTCAAAAGCGTTTTTCCGTTCCAGCATGACTGGGAATATGATTTAAATGTATATTTTAAGGAAAATGAGGTATTGTATGTTCGCAAAGAAAGCCTTGTATCCGTTGCTCTGCGCATCCCTCTTGGGGATGGGAGCCTGTGGTGACGAGAAGTCCTCTGATAGCAATCCCGTTGCGCCGGAGGGCAATTCTTCGTCGTCTATTTTTGTTGACCCCACTCTGCTGCTTAGCAGCGGGGTAGATCCGACTCCGACTCCGACACCAACTTCTTCAAATACTCCGGTGGTTGTTCCCTCGGGCAATTATGCCGCTTTGGCGACGAACATTAACGCCGTTAGGCCTGACGAACTGTATGTGGGCTGGCTGGGCGCTCACGTCTCTACCTATGAGGCCGATGCCGCCACCTACCCGACGCTTTCGCACGATTTTACCGAGGTGTTCAAGGCCGATTATCTCCCTGCAAGTCGTGTGGTGTGGCAATCCCAGACAACCGGCGGCTACAAGAATCAGTGTAGTGAGGACGATGCGACGGTCAGCCTGATGAAGGCCCGCGCCTGCACGGTATCGGAAGGTATTGGGTATGGCATGCTCCTTTCGTATTTCGCCAACGATGCGGATACCTTCTTTAAGCTTTGGAATTATAACCGTGCTTTCAGACATTACAATGGAACCACCAATCTCATGCCGTGGATCATTGAAAGTTTTTCGTACAACGTTGTTGATGCCGCTAGTGCGACCGATGCCGACCTAGATATTGCGACGGCTTTGATTCTGATGTACTATAAGACGGGGCTGGAAGCCTACAAGACCGATGCCTTGACTATCATCAATGACTTGTGGAAGGAAGAAATCAATCCGGCCAACAACCTCATCCTGTCGGGCAATACTTCTATGTGGAACGGCAAGAGCGGTCAGATTGTATACAACCTGAGCTATTTCTCGCCGGTGGCGCTCCGCCTGTTTGCCAAGATTGATACTGCCCATGACTGGAATGCCGTGCTGGATGCCATGTACACGTACATGGCGAAGGTTCAGGCTGGTGGCACGGGCGTGTTCCCTGACTGGAGCGATGAAGCCGGTTCTGCAATCAAGGCCCCGAACGGCTCTGCAAACACCACTTATTTCCGTTTCGACAAGGAAAGCGTGCGTATCCCGTGGCGTATCGCGTGGGACTACTACTGGTTCCAGGATACCCGTGCGGCGGCAATTCTGAACAAATTGAACGAATTTATTGTGGAAAAGTCTACCGGAAGCGTTACGAGTACCGCCTTGGGTACGGCCTATTCCTGGGATTTGAACTTGGGAAAAGACAAAACGGCTAATACCGTTTCGGGAATGTGGCTCGGCGCCTGGTGTGCCACTGGTATTGCCGGCAATTCCAAATGGCTGAATGATTGTACTGCCGAACTCAACGGAAAGACGTTGTTCAATACCTCGACCAGCTACTTCACCGACATTCTTTTGGTGATGTACAGCCAGTTGCTGAACGGAAAGTTCGTGAAACCGTTCTAATTTGTTGGAATTGACGCCCTTTTAAAAAAAATTTTAGCCGTCGGGGTTTTCCGGCGGCTATTTTGTATATTCTTGGCTATGGATAGTGATTCATTAATCGAAAACGGTACCGTGGATTCTGTTGCGCCCGAACAGGTGCTCCCTTCCCCGGAGCAGCTGGGCATTTCGGTTTCGTCCGGGCCGGTGCCCGAATTGACCGTGGGCGACACGTTCGATTATCAGGTGACCGTCAGCTGGAGCGTGCAGGGGAGTTCCCTGCTCGTGGTTCCCGTGAGTTCCGCGACAGCGAAGGGGCTTGCGCAGCTGGGGATGTCCCAGGAATCCGCCCGGTCCGTAAAGGACGGCGCCGAGATTGCCTCGATTACGTTTACTTATAAGTTGATGGTGCAGGACACGGGAAACCTGAGCATTCCTGCGCTCCGCTTCGAAATCCCGACCGCATTGGGGTCTTCCATCGACTTGCGTAGCGAATCCGTGCCCGTGCGCGTGGATTCTCCGTTCAACCCGCTGCCGTTGGCCATGGGGCTGGTTGTTGCCGTGTGTGTGCTTTTTGCGGGCCTGTGGCGCGCCAAGCGGCGCGCGGCTGCCCAGGCTGCCGCTGCCGCAAAAAATGCGGCAGAACAGGCCCTGTGCGAGCGTATGACCGTGCTGAAGCAGCGCGTGAACGTCGCCGATAGCCGTGAGTGGCTTTTGGAGCTCGAAGGCGCCTGCAAGGAATATGCCCAAGAAAAACTGGGCCTTGCCGCAGCCGACGTGAACCTGGAATCCCTAGTGAAAGAGGGCAAGCTCGAAGGCTGGGAAACCCTGGTCGAGGAATTTGCCCACGCCCGCTACGGCGGCGGCCAACGCGACGGATTCCAGAACCTCGAAACATGGAAAGCTGCCATGCGGCTCATGGACATCAACGAAGAATAAGGAAAAACCGAAAATAAGGACAAAAAAGGCCGCGATTTAGTCGCGGCCTCTCTCGTCTCTCGTCTGTAGCGCAGCCGGAGGCGAAGCGTTCTTTCGTCTAACTATGCCTGGTGGGCCTTGAACCACTTGATGAGCCCATTGGTGGAGCTGTCGTGGTTCAGTTCGGCGTCGGCCTTGGCAAGTTCCGGAAGAATCTTCTTCGCGAGCTGCTTACCGAGTTCAACACCCCACTGGTCGTAGCTGTTGATGTTCCAGATAACGCCCTGTGTGAAGATCTTGTGTTCGTACATGGCGATGAGGGCGCCGAGCGTTTCCGGAGAAACGTAGTCCATCATGATGGAGTTGGTCGGCTTGTTGCCTTCGAACACCTTGTGCGGGGCGAGGAATGCGATTTCTTCTTCGCTCTTGCCGTCCTTGCGGAGTTCTTCCTGGGCCTGGGCGAGCGTCTTGCCGTTCATCAAGGCTTCGGGCTGTGCAAAGAAGTTGGAAAGCAGCTTCTGGTGGTGATCGCCGACCTTGTTGTGGCTGTTGGCCGGGGCGATGAAGTCGCAAGGAATCATCTTGGTGCCCTGGTGGATCAGCTGGTAGAAGGCGTGCTGGCCGTTCGTACCCGGTTCGCCCCAGAGGATCGGACCCGTCTGGTAGTTCACGCGCTTAGAGTCACGGTCAACGGTCTTGCCGTTGGATTCCATGTCGGCCTGCTGGAAGTAGGCGGCCAGACGGTGCAGGTACTGGTCGTACGGGAGCATGGCGTAGCTGGAAGCGCCGAAGAAATTGTTGTACCACACGCCGATGAGGGCGAGGATGACAGGCATGTTCTTGTCTGCCGGGGCGGTCTTGAAATGCTGATCCATTTCGTAGGCGCCCTGGTGGAGCTTCATGTAGTTTTCAAAACCGATGCGGAGAGCGATCGAGAGGCCGATAGCAGACCACAGGGAGTAACGGCCACCCACCCAGTTCCAGAATTCGAACATGTTGGCGGTGTCGATACCGAAGGCCGCAACGGCTTCGGTGTTGGTGGAGAGGGCAACGAAGTGCTTCGCGATGGACTTCTCGTCGCCATTGAAAGCCTTGAGAACGGCGGCCTTGGCCGTTTCGGCGTTGGTCATGGTCTCGAGCGTCGTGAAGGTCTTGGAAGCAACGATGAAGAGCGTTTCTTCGATGTTCACCTTCTTGAGGGTTTCGGCCATGTGGGTGCCGTCGATATTAGAAACAAAGTAAACTTCCGGAGAGGTCTCGCCGGCGATAGGCTTTTCGGCGTAGGGCTTCAGGGCTTCGGTCACCATCACCGGACCGAGGTCGGAACCACCGATACCGATGTTCACAACGTACTTGATGGACTTGCCGGTGTGGCCCTTCCACTTGCCGCTGCGGACGAGGTGAGTGAAATCTTCCATGTGCTTGAGAACTGCGCGGACTTCGGGCATCACGTCCTTGCCGTCGACGCAAATCGGGTCGCTGCCCTTGTAGCGGAGTGCAGTGTGGAGCACGGCGCGCTTTTCGGTGGTGTTAATCTTTTCGCCAGCGAAGTACTTGGCGCGCATGTCATCGAAGTTCGCGGACTTGAGCAGGTCCTGGAGCTTCGCCATGGTCTCGTCGGTGATGATGTTCTTGGAGTAGTCCAGGAAGAGTCCGCAGGCTTCCAGGCTGAACTTGCTGGCGCGGGCCGGGTCCTTAGCGAAGAGTTCCTTCATGTGCCAAGTCTTGGCGACTTCGGCGTGGGCCTCGAGGGCCTTCCATTCCGTAGAATCTGTCAGTTTCGACATAGATTAATCCTTTCCGCAAACGCGGTTCTTTGTTGCGGGGTAAATATAGAAAGTTGATGGCTGGGAGGACAGGTCAAGTGCCTTTGAATGCTTTGTAAATGCTTTTAGAATGGAGACTACCGACGTGCGGACGCTTGATAGGTGTATACCTGCTTCCGACCGGTTGTCGTGGAGGTCTCTTTGTCTTGTTGTGGAAAGGGGGGGGGCATTTTAATTATAAGAGGGGGGTGTAAGCAAAAATTCGATGTGGAAATTTGGGGAAGGGTGAATTTTTTTAGGTTGATTTAAAGTTTGTTCAAAAAAAACTTTATGTTGTTTGAAATACAATGTAATATGCTGTATAGACGTTATGTATCGTGCGTAAGTCGGTTGTGAATTTTCTTTTGTTTGTAATTATTTTTTAACTTACGAATAGTTTACGTAAATGTTATTTTGGAAATAACGAATAAATTCACAAACCAAACAACCCCCATACCATACCAAGGAGTTAAAAATATGCCTGAAAATTTACAGACAGAACAGATAAAGAACATGCAACTGCAGTTTGCTCAAAAGGTTTTTGATGAAATTAGCAAGGTTGTAACGACCAATGAACAGGAAAAACTTTGCATGCTGCTTCCGGGTATTACCCTTACAAAAAGCGATTATGAATACGATGTAAAAAATGATGTGAAAAGTACTGTTGTAGAAGCGAATGAGTCGAAGCTTGCGAATAAGCTGTTTAATCCGTATTCGCTGGTGGCTGCTGACAATGGAACGACTCTGCCCAATCAGTACCTGTCGGCTCTCAATTTGTTGACGCCGAAACTTAACGCTTTCATTGCAAAGTCCAAGAATAAACTCCGCGAATTGCTTATGAAGCGTTATCCCTTTACTTTTGAAAATGCGGATGGCTCCACGGAATATAGAGAAGACTGTACCTTCCAGGATGTGTATTTCTACTTGTACACAGATTATCTGAATGCAGCGAAGGAATGGGCTGATGAACAGGCGCGTGAGAAGATTAATAGGCCAAATACATCGGATTATCTCAAGTGGTATCAGGATGTCGCGGATGTCCGCTTCAATATCATTAACCAGAAACGTGCAAAAATTCTTGCCATCTTCTCGCCGAACGATATGAAAATCTTGGAAGGCGTTCTTGATAGTGGCAGTGGTGCCGAACTTCAGGAAGCCCGTCAGTTGCTCAATAACTTGAGAAAGTTTAATCCGGATGGCGGGTATACTTATCCGGTTAAATTCTATCCCTCGGATTGGTTCGATTACTTAGGAACTTCGTTTACTCCTGTTGATTTGCTCCATGATCCAATTAAGCTTTCGGATAAATTAGAATTGCTTTATACTAGGCGAAATTCGCTTATTTCTAAAATTGAAAGCCTTGCAAGCATATCGCCTAATTTGAACGAAGTGAAGTCAGCTGCGGCAGCGGCTAGAGCTGCTGATGCAGCCTACGATGCCGCGTTTAGTAATCTCGCTTTTACAGGGGAGAAAGCTTTCTTTAGTTTTGCAAAGAATGTGGTGAAATCTATATGCTATGCAACCGTAAGTACCCAATTACTTCGGAATTGTGGTATCCCGTATTTTGAGAGCTTTGGTGATGCCGCGTTGGCGACGATGATTGTTGATGCCATTAGTGATAATATGGTTAGTGGCGCAAGTCAGCTAAAAGATGCGGAAGATTCCTTAAAGGCTGCAGCGACGAACTGTGTCAATAAATGGGGCACGTACGGTGATTTGGCAAATCGGGCACAATTGAAAGATTCTATCCAGATGTTGAAAGATCAGTTGATTGAAATTAATGATCAAATTGATAACCTTTCAAATGATATGTGTCTTGCCGTTTCAAGGAATTCTTCTACAGATTCTGCTGAACCTCCTTCGACTCCCAAGGGCTTTACGCAGGTGCTGATATCGCATAAAAATAATTATAGTACATTGTCTACGAGTTCTCATGTTGATGTAACTAGGGAAAGTACAACTGCCGGCGCTTGGATTTTCAAATATAATTCATCAAGTGTTGATGTTAACACGAGCTTTAACAGGGTCAATACAGCGGAAGGTACAACAATCGATATTGGCATGAATGTTGCAAAGGTGGCGATTGAACGTCAGTGGTTCAATCCTGGTGTGTTCCGCTTGACAAAGAACATGTACAATCTTGTGGATGACAAAATCAAGGTGTCCCTTGGACCGGATGGTTTCAAGAACGAGAATCTGAAAAATATGTCGGAATGCGTTCTGCCATGTTTCCCGACAGCGATGCTAGTCGCTCGCGATGTCACCATTAAGATTACGGCTTCGGAAAGCTATGATACGCAGGATCTTACGTATGCATATTCTGAATCGACAACCACTCATTCCTACGTATTCTATCATAGTTCGGAGACGACTCAGTCGACAGACCAGACGAATAATAGTACGTCCTACTTCGATGGCAGGACGATTACGCTGAAGTTTGCGGAACCGCAGGTCATAGGATTCTATCTCCAGGCTGTTGCTGAGGATGGTAGTACTGCTTATAAGGATGGTGCTGAAGATTACATGACCATCACGAAGTTCGTTGAGACGTACAAGAATCTTCTTGACGAATACATCCAGATGAACAAGAAGTAATCAAGGAAAATCACCACTATGGAGATTTTCTGATATGAAAAAGGGGAATTCGTGGAATGGATTTCACGAGTTCCCCTTTACATGTTTTCTTTAAATTGGTTTTTATATGGCAAGCAATAATCAAAATTTTGCAGATACGATTTATAATGGGATAAGCAGTGCTCTCGGTGGTACAAATCCCAATCAGTACCTGACGCTGATGCTTCCGGGTACGATTCTGAACGAGAATGACTTTACCTACAATTACGATGGTAAGGAAGCCAAGACGGCAATTGTCGAGGCGAACGAGTCTCGGCTGGCGAACAAGATGTTTGATCCGTGTAAAATGACGGCCACCGACAACGGATTTTCTTTGCCTTACCAATATAAGATGGCCCTAGATTCGCTTTCTCCGAAAATCAACAAGGCCTTGGGAGATTACAAGAACAGACTGAGGCAAATGCTCATAAGCGAATATCCCTACGATTTCGGAGACGGTTCAGATAAGGTCTATACGCTCCAAGAAGTGTATTTCCGGCTGTACGATGAATATATCGAAGAAATGCACCGCTGGAACGATATCCAGCAGCAAAAGAAAGATGAGCTGAGAAAACAGTTCGAGATTAATGCCGACTACGAGCAGGCCTATTTGGAATGGTTCGAGAACAATGCGGATTTGTACCTGAACGAGATTAATGAAAAACGTGCGAAGGTCCTTTCGGTGTTTTCTCCGAACGACATGAAGATTCTCGAAGGTGTCCTGGATAGTGGCTGCGGCGCTGAACTTCAGGAAGCTAGGCAGACGCTGAACAACGTCCGCAAGCTGACGCCGGAGGGCGGCTATGTTTATCCGGTCCGCTTTGTCCCTCCCGACTGGTTCAAGCAAATCGGTTCCTCGTTTACTTCTGCAGATTTTATGGAAAGCCCGGAAACCCTTTCCGAACGATTGCAGATGCTTTCGGCCCGAAGAATGGAACTTTACACCTTCGTGCAGAATGTTGCAGAACTAATGCAGGATGAGAATGTAAAGAATGCATTGAACAGGGTGAAAGACATCAAGAGAGCCATTGACACTTCCCGCTCGGCGATTGTAAGGAATCACGGAACGACGATATCCAATGTCCTTTATTCAGCGGTTAATCTAAAGTCCAGTCTAGGGAATAATGATAGGGTGTTTAATACCCTTATAAAGACTTATAGGCGAGAGGCTCTTTCTTCCGCAAGAGTTGTGGCTGTTAAACGTCGCCTTCAAAGAGAAGCCGAACTGCAGGATAAGTATATCAACTTCTTAAGCGTTTTGGTAAGCGTTGTTAAGGAAGCGAATAAATCGGAAAGCTGTGAAAAGATAGTTATGCCGGTCATCAACCAGCTGGATGATATCAATGCAAAGATTGCTGATGTGCAGAACCAGCTGACGATATCGTCTGGTTTCTTCAGTGCCGACAGCAAGTCCACCAAGCTGAAGAGCTCGGATTCGACGGCCGTTGTCCCGAAGGGCTTTACTCAGGTTGTTATTCATTCCAATTTCACTGAATTGAAAAACAAGAGTGAGCAGTTTAGCTCGACGAGCGAATATACCCAGGGGTATAACTTCCTGTTCCTCGGGAAGCGGCAGAGCATGGAATCTTCCTCTACGTCGACGCTTGATAGCCTGATGAACTCGAATTGCAATGTGACCATTGAGATGAATGTCGCAAAGGTGGGCATTGAACGCGATTGGTTCAATCCGGGAGTATTTGCCCTGACCAAGGACATGCTTAAAATGGGCAGCGAGAAAATATCTCCTGAAAAGGATTATGACAGCATGACGGATAGTCGACTGAATGCGATGCAGAAATGCGTATTCCCGTCTTATCCGGTGGCTATGCTCATCGCGCGAGATATAAAGATTTCATTCGAGTTTAATTCCAATCAGAAGGTCTCGACCTATTACAAGGATTTTGAAAGGCACGCCAGATATGGGGGAAACTTCTTTATCTTTGGTGGTAGCTCGAGCAATTCTTCGTTTGCGACGTCCAGGGTACATTCTTCCATTACGGATGACAGGACAATCACGCTGAAGTTTGATTCGACGCAGTTGCTGGGCTACTATATGGAAGCGACCCGTCCTGATAAGAGTGTCCAATTCGACGCGTTGAGCAAAGATCAACGCGAATCGATCGAGTACTCGTCCATTTCCGACTTTGTCAGTACGTACAAGCGGATTTTGGATTCTATCAAGCAAACATCCCAGGCGGAACCGTCTCCCGAGCCGTCTCCCGAACCGTCAAAGCCGTCGGTGTCACCTGAGGTCCCGCCGGTGAACTACGGAGAAGAACAGTAGTTTACGGGAAGAACCAAAAATGACGGGTTTGATTGTCCTGATATAAATATCAGGTTGTATATTTGTATTGAACAATCAACCACCCCGAAGGCGGTTCCCTATGCTGATGGAAAAGATTGCGTCCCCTGCCGACGTCAAGAAAATGGACTCCGAAACCCTCAAGGCGCTGGCGGGCGAAATCCGCACGGCGCTCTTGAACAAAATTTCAAAATGTGGCGGTCACCTGGCGCCGAATCTCGGGTTCGTGGAAGCGACCATCGCGCTGCACTATGTCTTTGAATCCCCCAAGGACAAGATTGTCTACGATGTGTCGCACCAGAGCTACACGCACAAGATTCTGACCGGTCGCGCCGAGGCGTTCCTGAATCCGGAAAAGTACTGGAGCGTCACGGGCTACACCGAACCTTGCGAAAGCGAGCACGACCACTTTATGATAGGCCATACTTCGACCTCGGTGAGCTTGGCACTCGGGCTTGCAACCGCCCGCGACATCCAGGGCGAAAAGGGCAACGTAATTGCCGTCATTGGCGACGGTTCCTTGAGTGGCGGCGAAGCGTTCGAAGGGCTTGACAATGCGGGCGAATACGCAACAAACTTCATCGTGGTGGTGAATGACAACGAGATGTCCATTGCCGAGAACCACGGCGGCCTTTACGCGAGCCTCGCGGAACTCCGCGCCACGCAGGGCAAGAGTGAAAACAACTATTTCAAGAGCCTCGGGTTTGACTACCTCTACGTGGAACAGGGCAACGACATCGAAGCGCTCATCGCTGCGTTCAAGCAGGTCAAGGATTCCAATAAACCCGTGGTAGTGCATATCCACACGCTCAAGGGCAAAGGTTACAGCTTTGCAGAAAACGCGAAGGAAGGTTTCCACTGGGCGGCCCCCTTCGACATCCCGACCGGCGTGGTAAATTGGGGCAACGGCGAATCGTACGGCGCAATCCTCGGCGACTACCTGATGAAGAAAATCAAGGCCGACCCGAAAGTCGTCGTAATCCATTCCGCGGTGCCCGCAGGCATCGGGTTCTTTGCCGAGCAGCGTAAAGCGGCGGGCAAGCAATTCATTGACGTGGGCATCGCCGAAGAGCACGCCGTCGCACTCGCGTCCGGCCTTGCAAAAGGTGGCGCAAAGCCCGTATACAGCACGCACAGCACGTTCATCCAGCGCACCTACGACCAGCTTTCGCAGGACCTGTGCGCGAACAACAACCCGGCGACAATTCTCGTGACCATGTCGGGTGCCGACGGCATGAACGACACGACGCACCTCTGCATATTCGATATCCCGATGATGAGCAACATCCCGAACCTGGTATACCTCTGCCCGACTTGCGTGGAAGAGGCTATCGCCATGATGGATTATGCCATTGACCAGACGGAACACCCGATCGCTATCCGCATCCCGAATAGCGTGACGCACCGTCGCGTGGAATTCGACAAGGACTACTCCAAGCTGAACACGTACAAAGTCGACAAGCGCGGCAGTAAGGTGGCCCTGATCGGTCTCGGCAGCTATTATGCCCTCGCCGAAGAAACCGCAGCGGAACTTGCAAAGTCGGAAATTGACGCGACGATTGTCAACCCGCGATTTGCGACAGGTGTTGATAACGAGGTGCTTGAAGGCCTGTGCGCCGACCACCAGGTAGTCGTGACACTCGAAAACGGCGTGATTGACGGTGGCTTTGGCGAGAAAATTGCCCGCTTCTACGGCTCCCGCGAAATGAAAGTTCTCGTAAAGGGCCTCAAGAAGGAATTCTACGACAAAGTGCCTTACGGCGAATTGACGGAAAGAAACCGCTTGACACCGGCCCAGATTGCAGAAGACGTGAAGGCTATATTGACTTCACCTTGATGTTGCTCTGTTCGCGGATGCAGCGCACGGAGCGGAGCTCGCCCCTGCCCGCAGCGTCCATCACCGCGGCCTTTTTGCTGAACTCGAGCATCATGAATTCGGCACGCTCCAGCGGCGCGCTGGAGGCTGTCCAGAAGTGAGCGTAACCGCCGATACCGTCGAAATCTCCGCCCGCCTTGCGGAAGCCAGCAGGCAGCGCCTTGAACCCGAACGCATCGGAACCATTCTTTTTCTTGTACCAGCCACGCTTTGATTTGAGCGCCTCGCCAGCGACCTCGGCACCGCCCACGTTCGCGATGAGCCGTCCGAAATCCGCGCTGTTGGGCAAGCGCCAGCCCTCGGGGCAAAAACTCCGCGCCATTTCCCAGGTGTAAAGGCGCCCGAACTTGGAGCAGTTGCGTTTGTCGCCTTCCGGGCACACGCTTCCATCGATATCGAAATTCAGATTTTCGGCCATCCAGACGTCCGAGCCGATTTGCACGATGTCGTAGCTCTGCTCGTCGCGCGGGTCAGTGAACGAATCGGAACAGGCAACAAACATTGCCGACGCGAAAAAAAGCAGAAATGTGCGATAACACCGAAACTCCATCCTTGACCTCTTATGGAGAAAGATAATAAATAATATGGTGGGTGTCTGGACTGGATTGCGGCGGAGGGGGCTAAATCTAGACGGTTTCCGCAAGCTTCTGCATCTTCTCGAAATCGTGGGTGGGATTATCGACCACTTCGGGGATGCCGAACGCGTCCTCTTTCAAGGTGAGGCCGTACTGCCCGATATCATCGGCAAGTTTCGTGCCTGCGTAGACCTGCAAGGGGAACGCTCCGATTTTCCCGACACCGTAACTCTTGACTATACCGATATCGCGGGCGAAGGAATCGTAAGTTTGCAGCGGAAGCCCGTAAATCAGGGTGACCATTGTTGCGATGCCAAGTTCCCTGCAACGGTCCAGCTTTTCGCGGAGCTGCGCTTCGGTCTTGTAGCCGCCACGCTGGATAGTCTTCAGCACAGCCGGATCAAGACTCTGCACCCCAATTTCGAAACTCACGTTCGGATTCAGCGAAGCCTCTTCCATAAAGCGCTCCGTCAGCAGTTCTGGGCGAATCTGCAGAGTGACTTTCCCATTGAAACTGACCTTGCGGATAAGCTTCAGATACTGTTCCCCGTGCCCCTCGTAATCGTTGAAAAGCGGGTCCAGAACGTTCAGCTTTTTCACTCCGCGTTCCTTGAACAACTTGAGTTCGTCGAGATGACGCTCGTAATTGTCAATGCGGTACGTCTTGCCCGAAAGCGTATCGCGATGCTTGCAGAAGGAGCAGCGGAAAGAGCAACCGCGACGAGTTTCGGCCCGCACAGTATCGACGCTACCTTCAAGGGAGATGGCGCCCGAAAGGTAGGGGGATTCAAGTTCCCCGAATCTGGGCAAATCCATCACGCGGGCGACTCCCTGGTTGATATAATGGCGTAAGTTCGCGAATATCTTTTCGCCATAACTGAGCGTAAACATGTCAGCGAACGGAAAGCCCCTGCGGAGTTCCGCCTCGCTCCCGAAAATGGAGGCTCCCCCTAGCATGATGAAGATGCCCGGAGCACGTCGGCGAAGTTCTGCACCGGCAAGCGTGACCATCTTCTCGCACCAAGCGAAAACGCTGAACGCAATCACGTTGTACCCGCCGATCAGCACTCTAGTGACAATCTCCTCTGCGGTGAGTTCCCAGTCGATATCAAAACCTTCGCCCGCCTTTTGGAAACGATTCAGGTCGCTAGTGAACACATCAAGCGTATCGCCCGCATTGGCCGGGCTGTTGCGGAACGCGGAGACAAGGCAGCTTGCGCCATAGGCATCGCGCGGCTCGTTTGAACGGCAGAAATTGCTGCCCACGAGCAACACGCGAAGCGGAGCGTGAAGGAAGGGGGACGTCATGGGGGCCTCCCTCTTACGCCGCTGCCGGCAACTTCGGGCGAATCACACCCGACTGGATGAGGAACGCACGGATGTAGCGGTTGTAATCGCACCGGAAGTTCGCAAAGGCGCGAGCGTCGCTGGGAGTGCTGGGGATGATGAAGAACTTGGTCGTCCCGGCGGCCAAGTGGCGAAGGATCGGGTGCTTCCCATGCCGAATGAGCGCCCATCGGCCGCTTTTCAGCATCGCGTTACACATCTCGTTGATTCTGGAGTCGTTTGAAAGAATAGACATGGTTTTTAGTCCTTTTTGAAATGAAGAAATACACTACCCATTTGGTCAAAATGGGCTCTGTTGCCTATTGTTTGTTTTATCAATAGGAAAGGAACGTTTTTTGGGAGGAAATGCTACATTAGAATGTATTAGGTGTACTTGCGTTAGGCAAGGATTCGTCGGGCAACAGAAAACGGCTTTTTCTGTTGCCCGGCAGAATTAGTGGATTACTTTTTCCCTCCTTGGTAAAGCTTGTTGTTGGGATTCAGCTGATTGGCATGGTTGTCCATGCGAGCCTGATATTGGTAATTGTTCGGGTTCATCTGATCTGCATGATGGTTCAGATTAGCCTGGGACTGATTCGATTTCATAGAGAATCCTTTTGTTTGTTTACTTCAACATCGAAGTATTAAGAAACTAGATTTTCTTCTTCCCAAACTCAATATGACAAAGACAGCGAGTTACTCCCAAAAAATGTTTGAGCAAAAAAGCCATGGTGTATGAACCACGGCTATGACTTTTTAGGGAGACTTATTTCTTACTTGAATTGATCTCGATTTTCTTCAAGATACTTGAGAATAGAATTTGACTTCCAAGAATATGCTATTTCCCAGCATGAAATTGTTGAACTGTATGGGCCTGTGTCTCGTGCGGTTTGGTTTGGATTTCCGCCATGCTTTATCATTAATTCAAATAGATCAATTAAATTCTTTTCTGCCGCCATCATAAGGGGGGTGTAACCAATAAGACCATTGACGTCGTGTCTTTGGTTTGGGTCCGCTCCATTCTCTAGAAGTATTTTAGCAATAGAGAACATTTTCTCCTTGGACAAATATTTTTTCCACTGTTCTTCGAAATATTGTGCTGTCCATTGTTTCGCTTGTTCCAGCATAGGATTCTCTTTTTGCAAGCGCATGGATTGATAAACTTCTTCATTTGTCATATTTCTAAAGAACTCGTTTCCTCTTCTTATGCCATCTAGCATTTCGGGAGTCCAGGAACGCGGATTTTGGTGATAATCAATTATATTTGGCATTGAACTGTATTGAACGGCCCTATAAAGAGGGCTTTGCTGATCTGTAGATTGAATCTGGTTTACATCGGCGCCCATTTCAATGAGTTTTTGAACGACATCAACCTCTCCAGTCAATATAGCTTGACCGAGACAGGTTAATTTCTTTTTGTTGGTTGGGGTAAGGAGAGTCTTTCGATCATGGGGATGAGAGACTATCAAATGGAAAATTTCCTTGCCTTCCTTAGGTTTAAATGGGATGGTGTTATAGACCATGCTCTCGATGGCGAACAACAGAGCTGATTCGCCAGAAGAGGATAACGCATTGACATCGACATTTGCGTCAAGCAGAGTTTTTACCGCATCAACATCACTCATTTGAGTAAACCATACTAACTGCGGATAAGTTTTCCATGATATTTCAAAAGGCGTCTTATAAGGTTTTACAGGAATTTTTGGGATTTTCCCTTCTTCGAAGAATAATGGCAAATGCACATCTGTTTTCTTATCTTTTATTGATTCAATGTTTTTTACATCTTTTTCTGAAAAAAGAATAAAAAAGTCATTTGCCCACTGCTCAACTTCCCAATCTTCTACTATATTATCGTGGCTTCGTGAGCTTTTGTTTACATAGGGAATATTGTTATAGGAATCTCTGTGAATGTCCATCGGTTTTCCTGACAATCCAAAGACAATAGCATAGGTTTGCATCATTTTTAAGAAAGGCCTATCCCCACAGATTGCACCCAAGTCTCGAGCAACACGGAAAAAACTACAACTAGTCTTTTTTTCGGGGTCTATTACATAAATAGCTGAACGAATTATATCAGTTGTATAAAAAAGATTTGGCATAACTGTTTTGAGCGTTTCTAATGCCTCATCAAATTTTCCTTCATAAATTAAGGATAACACCCAAAGGAGATTAAATCGCCATTCTACAGCAATGCTGTTAATCTGCAAAGTTGCGCAAACTTTAGCAAATTGATTAAGGGCAAGAATTGTTGTTGGAGGGTTTTGTTGTGCGCAATATCGTATTCCATCTTGTGCACAAATAAAATGCTTTTGTAATATAGAACATTTTCCAAGATGAATTTCGTCATCTTTGAATTCGTTTTTATTTGAGGAGGATTTCTCGATTAGTGATTTAAAATAATCCTGAATCTTGTATACAGGTTTAGCTATTTCTGTTGTTTTTTGCAAAAGTTGTGAAACAAATGCAATTTCACAGCATTGTATGTAATGATTTCCAAGAACATCCTTTGCCTTATTGATGACGTCAAATAGATTTCCCATATTGGGAAGTTGCTTGCCCGCAATCCATCGCTGGACTTTATCTCGTTTAGTATTGTGAAAACGATCAATAAGTTGCGGACATTTCTCCGAAATGACATTGAGTCCATATTGAAGAGGATTTTCCGTCAAAAGGATTTCATTTGCAAAATTATCATCCTTGAATAGTTCTTTGACAAAGGCATAAATCATCCCGCAGATAAAGGGGATAAAAGATTTATACAATTCATTTCTATTAGGGAAGGTTTCAGGAGGCCATCCATTAATATTCTTTTGATTGATGACGAAAAAATCTTCTTTTAACTGCTGAATAAATTCTTCGCAAATGTTATAGGTAGAACCGATAGAACCGGAACAAACTTTTGGATACTCAAACGGTAATTTAAACACTTGTTCTACAGCATCAATCAGTGAATAAAGATTGATACTCGGATCGTTGGCAAGGTGTTCTAGTTTTTTAGTGATACCTGGAGCGAGGTCAGCGTCTAATACCCGAGCTACGATTTGTAGTTGTCGACCCAGCGTAGGATAAGGTGGATTAAATTTCATTCGTATTTTCATAATAGTCCTTTTTTTTATAAAAAATACCTTCAAATTGTTTTTTTGTGGAGATTGGACGGTCCATCGTTTCACTCCCAAAAAATGTTTTGGCTTTTTTTTTGCAAAAAAATGGCACTTTTTGCCCATAAAAAAGAGGGGCGGTTCTATTCGAACCCCGCCCACGATATGTCTCGCGCCATCAGGTAACACAATTTTTGTGCCGTTCAATGGCAACGCAGCCTGTTTATAGACTCAGAACTTGAAATACGTTTCGGGTGGGGCTCCGAAAACCTGGGACAGTTTCGTGGCCATTTTCTTGGATACCGGGCGGCGGTCATGTTCCATCGCAGATAGATTCTGTATGGAGATGCCGAGTTTTTGCGCGAGGACGTTCTGAGTCCATCCGCGGAGACCACGGTCGGCACGGATTGCCTTGCCCGGAGTCATCTCCGCAGACATCTTCTTGTACCAATCGGTGCTTTCGAGCGCGACCGACTCCTCGTCCAATTTCTTCTCATTTTTTGATAAGTTGTCAATATTTTCTTTCATAATGGGTATTTATAGCCTCCATATGGGCGCGTCAACCCTAGAAAAAAGACGCATTTCTCCATTCAACAGAGAAACGCGTCAGGCATTAATGTACCTAATATCGTCAGATGTGGCAAGAGGGGGAAGAAAATTTTACAATCGCAACCAATTACGCCACGTATAATGTCTTCTGGAAATCGGTGAAGAGTTTCTTCAAATCCTTGCCGGTCACGCCCATTTTATCGCATGCGTCCTTGATGGTGCCGTACTTGAGCTTGACGAGTTCGGGTAGTTGATTCAGCGATAGTTCATCGACTCCGTTTTCCACATATTGCTGCAAGACGAATTCCATAAAGGGAACCTGCTTTTCGGATATTTCGTTCAGGATTTCTTCGTGCATCAGGCGGACTCTTTCGGCGCGTTCCATGGGGCTTTTGTTGTAGGCGATGAGTTCCAGCACATCAAGCAGGTCGCATTTTTCATTCTGCGTCAAGGCTTGCACTTGGCGGAGCCTTTCTTTGCTGAATCCGTTGTCACTCAAGTTCTGGAGCAGAGCTTCACGGGTCGTTGGGTCAGACCAACGGGCACGCAAATCTTGGCTATCCTTGAAAAACTCCGGAATCTTACCGAAGAGAATTTTGATAAACTGTTCGAGTGTTATGAGTTCACCATCAAACATGAACTTTTCTTGCCACTGGGCCTGCAAACGAAGCACATGATTTGCGGAAAGTTTAATTTCAACGCATTTCTTTTCTTTTGTTTTGGCGTCACATGTACACGGAAGATTGCCACAAATTTTGCAGGATTTCGGTTTGCGTTTTCCGCCACTGGAACCGTTGCCACCATCGGGGTCTCCACCGACGGGCGGTTCTGGCGTATCTATAATCGGATCACCGTCCCATTCGGGGTCACTAAAGTTTTTGTTTGCGCCCACGAAGTCGTAAATGGTGAAGAAATACTTCCCATCAAAAAGCCTTGTTCCACGACCGATAATCTGCTTAAATTCAATGATATTATTCACAGGCCGCATCAGTACAATATTACGGACATTCTTCGCATCTACACCTGTTGAAAGCTTTTGTGATGTCGTGAGAATCGTGGGCAACAGTTTTTCGTTGTCCTGGAAAGTCTTCAAATCGGCTTCGCCCTTATCGCCATCATCGCTGGTAACACGCTTGCAGTAATTCACATTGGGCTTGCGAGAATGCTGGTTAATCATGTCGCGAAGAATTGCGGCATGAGCCTGGGTCGCACCGAATACAATCGTCTTTTCGTCGGGATCAATCTGTTTCAAGAATTCTTCTACCCTAAACTCATCGCGGTCACGAATCTTGATATTGCCATGATAGAAATCATCTTCGGTATAAATCCTGTTCGGGTCAATCTCGCCGCTTTCTACATCATCATCAGGTTCATAAACATAATTATCAATATTGCTAGAGGAACTTCGCACACGGTAAGGCGTCAAGAAGCCGTCTTCTATTCCCTGTTTCAGAGAATAAACATAGACAGGCTTTCCAAAATACTCGTATGTGTTAGCATTTTCATTTTTCTTAGGGGTTGCCGTCAAACCTAAGTGATATGCGCGCAGGAAATATTCCAAAATACCACGCCAACGGCTTTCGTCATTGGCGGCACCACGATGGCATTCATCGATGATAACAAGGTCAAAGAAGTCTTCAGGATAGTTCTCATAAACAAATTTTCCATTCAATGTGGTCATCATCGTCTGGAAAATACTGAAATATATGCTCGGGCCCTTAGGCACGCCTTTTGCTTTGGCTATAGATTCTGGCGTAATGCGGCACATGGCATTTTCGTCAAATTGTCCGAAATCATTAAGCGCCTGGTTCGAGAGGATATTGCGGTCGGCAAGGAATAATATACGTGGCAAGCGTTCCGTTCCATCAACATTCCATTTAGCCTTGAAAATTTTCCAGCAAATCTGAAATGCAATGTATGTTTTACCCGTCCCTGTAGCGAGCGTGAGTAAGATGCGATCCTGCTTTCGCGAAATTGCATCTATGACGTTATTGACGGCAATTTCCTGATAGTAGCGGGGAGACTTGCCACCATCCCTATTGAATGGAACAGCATTCAGCTTGTCACGAAGCGGATTGTTTTCGGGATAGAGTCGTTCCCACAGTTCTTGCGGAGTCGGGAAAGCATCGACAAAGCCTTCCTTCCCCGTTTGCATGTCGATTGCCCAGATTTTATCGCCATTGCAAGAATACGTGAAGCGGATGTTCATGCGTTCCGCATATTCCTTGGCTTGCGGCACTCCTTCGCTCACATCGAGTTCGTCCTTTTTCGCCTCGACGATTGCAATCTTGATGCCCTTGTAAACCAGAAGGTAGTCGATTTTCTTGGGGTTGCGTTCGGCATGGCCGATTCGACCCGGTGCGATTTCGTAAGCGGACTGCTCCGTATAAATGGCGCTGTCCGGCGTCACTTCCCACAAGGCTTCTTTCAGTTTGGGGTCAATCTTTTTTCTTCTGGTATCGGACTCGTTCATATGCTATTTTTCTGTTTTTTCTTCAATTTTTTGTTTTATTTCCACTTCTATATTTTTGAAATTTTTGTTAGCATTATCCTGAAAAACTTTTATAAGATTATTATTTAACATATCGCATCCCCCTATAATAGATTCAAAATTATCTTCTATTTTATTTACTTTGTCCAACTGACTTATATTGGAATTATATATCAAGTTTCGTATTTCTTTACGATTTTCTTTTGTCAACTCTGTAATTTGATAAATCAATTCGAAGTTAATGTTCCATTCATTAACAAATTTTGTCCATTTTTTTCTCTCTCTATATATGCCTAAAAAAGCAATTAATATAAATACAACGCAAAGAGCATAGATTATCATTTTAGTTACCTCCTTGGAAAGTTTGTTTGAGGATTGATTTTTTGAGTTCGTCGCAGTTGGCGATGATTTGCTTGTAGTTTGCTTCGAGGCGTTTGACGTTCTCGGAGAGTTTGTCTAGGCGGGCGACAATTTCTTTTTGGACGGAAAGAGGCGGGAGGGGGATTTTACATTCCTTTAATTTTTCTATAGTCAAAGCATTATATGCAGCGCCTCTTGTCATTGCCTTTAAACTATCAATAATCGATTTTAGTTCATATTTTAAGAATATCGAATCAAATAAACTAATATTCTTCAACCAAATAATGTTACCATCTTTAAAATAAAAGGGATTGTTATTTGAAATAACCAATATTTCGCCAATTGTACCTACAGCAGAAATCAAAACATCTCCAATTTGAGGAACTCCAAATTTTTGCTTTATTTGATTATACTTTTCTTCTGAAATAAACAATTCTAAAGATAATGGTTCGCCATGAGATAACTCTTTTATTTCTTTAGTCCTATAAAAAGGTATTCCCCTTTTAACGTATTCATCTTTAAATATTCTTTTGCTTGATGTAACTTCACACACGTCTCTCATTTTCTTCCATTCCCAGCCGGAGGGTAAATCTGCACTGGATTCTTCGCTACGCTCAGAATGACGTGATAGTGGGTTCAGTTCTTTTTCAAGGGTGGTTTCGAATAGTTCCTTGGCGTTTTTGAGATTGGTTTCGGCGTTTGTTTTGAGCGTTTCTATTTTTGAGAATTCTTCGTCAAGGAATTTGACTATGCGTTTCTGCTCTGAAAGAGGGGGAATGGGAATTTGAATTTCCTTAAATTTTGCAGAACTGACACCACCAATTATACCCGATAAAAGTTTTTGAAACTCATCAGTGAAAGATTGTTCAAAAGTGTAATAAAAAACAAATTTTCCAATTAGTTTTTCTCTATTATAATCAATCGCAAATAGCTTGTTTCCAAAGCAAACATCTTCATTTAAAATACATTTCTTTTTTCCTGCACTACCACCTTCTGCACATATTAAAACAGTATCCTTTCTTGCGACTTTAAATCCGGCTTCCTCAAAAGGTATTCTAATTCCATTTTCGTAATCAACTTCAGAATCATTACCAACATCTTTTGTTGCGATAAAAGGAAATCCCGATTCTACATTTGAGTATCGTTTCTTTTTTACATTAGCATTTATGCTGTTGCCGTTATAAATTTTTGCAACTTCACCAAGTTTCTTCCATTCCCATTTGCTCATAACATTCTCCGGTTGCTTAGACCCATTCGACTTTGTTTATCCCGGACTTGTTCCGGGACTCAGGGTGACTCTTTGTTTAATGCACTAGATTGCTTCGCGTTGCTCGCAATGACGTTTCTTCTTAAAGCAATGTCTCCAAGATTTTTTCGTTTTCCTTGTTGAGTTTCTGCATTTCCTTGATGATGGTTTTGGCATCGCGGAGTTCGACTTCGGTTTTCTTGTTGGGATTTTTCACCGAGAGGTCGTATGTTTCGGGGTTCAAATCCTTGACGTTTATGGTCCACGATTTTTCGCTGTCTGTCTTTTTCTTCTGCAACTTCACGAATTCCGCAAGGTCGTCTTCGGTGAGCGGGTTTGTCTTGCCCAGATTGCGGCCAAAGTCCGGCTGGTAGTACCAGATTTTTTCGGTGGGGCGACCTTTCTCGAAGAAGAGCACGACGGTCTTTACGCCTGCGCCTGTAAACACGCCGCTTGGCAAATCGAGAATCGTGTGCAGGTCGCAGTTTTCCAAGAGTTCCTTGCGCAACATGACCGATGCGTTGTCGGTGTTCGAAAGGAAGGTGTTCTTGATGACGATGCCCGCGCGGCCGCCCGCCTTGAGCAGCTTGACAAAATACTGCATAAAGAGGTAGGCAGTTTCGCTTGTCTTGATGGGGAAATTCTGCTGGACCTCGGCGCGTTCCTTGCCACCGAAGGGCGGATTCGCGATGATGACGTCCTTACGCATTTTCTGTTCCACGTTCGCCATGTTTTCGGACAAGGTATTCGTGTGCAGAATGTTCGGGGCGTTCACGCCGTGCAAAATCATGTTCATGATGCCGATGATGTAGGCAAGCCCCTTTTTCTCTTGTCCGTAGAAGGTTTTCTTCTGCAAGGTTTCCCTGTCGGCAACGCTCTTGACTTTTTGCTTCATGTAGGCGTAGGCTTCGCAAAGGAACCCAGCACTTCCGCAAGCCGGGTCAAGCACGGTCTCGCCGATTTTCGGGTCGATGATGCGGACGATGGTGCGGATAAGCGGACGCGGCGTGTAGTATTCGCCGCCGTTACGGCCTGCGTTGCCCATCCTGCGGATTTTGTCTTCGTACAGGTGGCTCATCTCGTGCTTGTCTTCGCTGCTCTGGAAACTCAGCGCGTCGGCATACCACAAGATTTCGCGGAGGTTGTAGCCGCTAGTAATCTTGTTGCGGAGTTCACCGAAGATTTCGCCAATCTTGTATTCCAGCGATTGCGGCGTGGTGGCGGATTCCTTGAACTTCTTGAGGTAAGGGAACAGCTTGTTGTTCACGAAGTCCGTGAGGTCATCGCCGGTGAGCGCCTTGGCGTGGTCGGGTTCGCCATTCTTTGTTTTCGGGGCGGCCCAGGTGTTCCAGCGGAACTTCTTTTCGATAATCCGTTCGTAGGTTTCGCCCTTGAGTTCGGCTTCTTCTTCGCGCTCGGCTTCGAGGTTGTCCAGGTACTTGAGGAACAGGACCCACGAGGTCTGCTCCACGTAATCCAGTTCGTTGCTGCAACCACCCTCTTTCCAGAGGATGTCATCGATATTGTTAAAAGTCTGCTCAAACATAAGGGCCTCATTTGCTAGCCCTTATACTGGTACATTCAATCCACAAAAAAGGCGTGGAATCGAATGCACTTACCACGACTGAGGTTCTGGTAAACCTATACTAGCATAAGCACAAACGACCCACGCACAGGGTGCGTGAGTGTCTGCCTTATTCTCGCTAGTTTTTTTGAAATTTACCAGATTTCAGTCGTGAGAATAAGAGCAATAACTCAAATTTCTATGCGCCCCAAACCGTGAGGAATGGGGCTATGTCAACAACAATTTAAATAAAAATGAGCATGGTAATATGCAAATGATGCATATTACCCCTCTTGCAGGGCTGTTGTCAAGGATTTCTTGACAACTGTCGCAAAATTTGCGACAGTTCAAAGCCGGGGTGATACGGGATTGTCCTTTTTTTTGCAAAAGTGGACAAAATGGCAGAAAAAGGCACTTTGCATTTTTTGCAAATTGCAAATTGTAGACCGTTTGCAAGAGCTTGATGAAAGAAGCTCATGTTCCAATTACTTGAAGGAAAAGATTTGTCTTGTTCGCGGTATAATTCCGCTAAATAAAAAACGGATCCCGTATAAGGCTAGGTTTCTATCGAAACGCATGGCATGTAGCCCGCTTTCACCTTAATGGGACCTGTTTCCACTAAAATACAAAATGATTTGTAGAAAATCAACAACTATTTGATTTTTAAATGAAAGCATGTTCAAAGGTGAAATCGTATTTTATCAGCCGGAGGGAGAGGTGCGGCTGGAAGTGTATCTATAAAGAAGGTGAATTGGCAAAGGATATCACATGTGCAAATTTTGCACATATGGGTGCTGACGCCGATCAAACCTACAATACAACTCTTACGCAATCTGCCCGCGGAAGATTGCCACGGCCCCTTACAGGCCCTCGCAATGACAGAGAAAAAGAAGGTAGTCAAAAATTTTGACCACCTTGTACATGAAAAAGCCGGGGCGTTGCGGGGTGACGAACGCCCGCAGAGGGGGTAGGCAAAGACTACAGGCTTTGCCGAGGGGGAGGCTTCCCCCTACAAAAAAATTGCATTTCCTCGTCCTATTTTTGTATATTACTCCCAACACCAGAAAAGGTTGTATTAAGGATCGCTAACCGCGCAAGCGGGGCGGTCCTTTTTTTTGCAAAAAGGGGCAAAATGAAGGAAAAAGGTGAAATCGTGCTTTACCAGCCGGAGGGAGAAGTGCGGCTGGAGGTGCGCGTAGAGAACGAGACGGTGTGGCTCACAGCAAACCAAATGGCACGCCTGTTCGATAGAGACGAAAAAACGCTTAGAAAGCATATTAACAATACGTTTTTGGAGGAAGTCGAAAGGGATAACAACACGCATTTTTTGCGTGTTGATGGGGTCAAACAACCGGTTGCTTTTTACAGCCTTGACGTCATCATATCCGTCGGTTACCGCGTAAAATCGGCTAATGGCGTAAAATTTCGCCGCTGGGCGAACCAAATTTTGAAGGACTACATACTTAAGGGGTATGCCATCCGCCAAAGAAAAATCACAACGGATTTGCAAATAGCAGACCGATTGCATGAGCAGCGACGACTCATCGAGAATCAACAAACAGAAATCGCGGAGTTCAAAGTTGCGTCGGAAAAACGTTTTGACGAACAGAATTCCCGTCTTTCCGCAGTCGAGCAACACATTGATTTCTTTGTCAGGGCTTCCCAAACGCCAACCAGTGGCTTTCTCACGACGGGCACCCGATTCGACGGGTTCGTGCTCATCGCAGACTTAGTGAAGTCGGCAAAGCGTTCGGTCGTGTTCATTGACCCATTTGCCACCATCGAGGTGCTGAAATTTGCGGCGATGCGTGTGAAGGACGTAACGGCCAAAATCTACTCTCCGCGCATCACAAAGGAATTCAAGGAGGCTGCCGCACTGCATAACAAACAATATCCGGGGCTGGAATTGAAGACAATGCGTTCTATTCACGATCGTTTTTTGCTCGTTGACGACACCGTATATCACTTCGGGGCGAGTTTTAAAGATATGGGCAACGAGATGACAGCCTTCAGTGTTCTGGATTTCATTACACCCGCAGAAGTCATTGAAAAAATCCAGGAGAGTATGAAAGGGAGATGACGAGTCCAAATGGTGGGAAATAATTCCACCAAATAAAAAGAGAACTCGATGAAGGGGCTGCTTGTTGGAATTTCTGACAGGTTCAAATCGAAGGCAACTATCTCAACTTGTGCGAAAAATGCACAGGTTCATTACCGCCCTGAAAAGTGCCCTTCTTGACGAAAAAACGGCTCGTGTGGACTCTTTTTTTATAAATTAATAAAATGACGATGGTAAACCGGAATCGAATTTTGCTTCTTTTTTGCCTTACCCTACTGTTTTGTGGCTGTGGGGGTGAAAAATATATGGAGCACAACGACTATACCGTAGTTTTTGATGTCCGCAAAGACTCCATCTTTATTGACGAAATCCTGTATCCGGATCTCTATCGTGAACTGGATGCAAATCCTCAAGACGAAACTAATCCGCTTTACGATATTGCGATAAGGCACACTGAGGAAAAAACGCGAAAGCTCAAGGAGCAAGGCAAGTGTGAAAAAACCTATAATACCGGTATGTCTAAAGGAAATTGGGAAATCAACATAGAACATTGTTTCGATTCTCTAGAACAGGAAAAACAGGTTCATGTCCGTGTTGACGGGGACGTATCTGGAATGGTTCTGCGGGAAATTTCCCAAGCAGCCCTTTTCGCTTTTGGTGGTCAGTATTCTATGGTTTTGGACCAGGATTTTCATATACCGCTAACAAGTTCGCAAAAACCAGAATGGGCGTCACCGATTCGTCCACCCAATACCAGAGGCGTCAAGTGTCTCCTAAAAATATTGGTGAAACAGGATAGCCTTAAACATGCCAAAGATTTGACTCAGGATGATATTAAAAAACTTATATCAGAGAATGATTCTCTCTGTAAAGATGAACCGGAAGAAGAACCTGAGACCAGGAGCTACATGGAATTGTCCATCAACTATAACAACGACGACAGTGTATATTACGCTTTTTACAATCGCCGCCCTCCGTTAAAGATGGATTACCGGGAGAGGCTTGCGCAATCCAATAAGCCGGAAGCCGTCAAACCAGAAGATTTACTGAAACGCATGCAACAGGAATACGAAAGCAAATCACCCGAAGAACGTGAATACCCTATTATCATTACAGTTAATAGTAATACTCAGGTCCTCGAACCTTTAAAAGCGGCAGAGGCCGCATTGCAGAGCGGTCTCAAGGTCAGCTTCGGCTTTACGTATTAGGTTTCAGATTTGTCTACGGCAGCTGATTATTGTTAGCTCTTAATTCTAGATTTTTTTAAATTGTTTGGAAAAAAGCTTTTTGTGTAGGATGAGTATGCGAAATTTTTGGCTTGGACTTTCCTTTGTTTCTATATGCGGAATGTTGCTTGTTGCTTGCGGAGACGACGGCAGTTCCACAAACGAGGAAAATTATAGCGAAGTCAGCAGTAGCAGTGAAAAATCCGACGATTCGCAAAATGGCGACGAGAAAGAACATCCTAGCAAAAAAAATAACTTGGACGATGATGCTGTCAAAAGCAGTCCGGATGCCGATGACTCGCAAAATGATGACGAGAAAGCATCTTCCAGTAGCGCGAAATCTAGTTCCAGCGAGAAGGCAATCTTGTATCCTGATGCCGGTAGTGTCTATGATGCACAAAACAATACCTTGACAGACCTGCGCGATAGTCAGACCTATAGGACTGTTGTCATCGGACAGCAAATATGGATGGCTGAAAATCTCAATTTGGCAACGGATAGTAGCATTTGTTACGATAATTCTCCTGAAAATTGCTCAAAGTATGGACGCCTTTATTTGTGGGACGATGCCATGAATGGAGCTTGTTCTTGGGGCAATGTAAAAACGGACGATGGTCATTCCATTTATGGTTGTGTTCCGTCGCATTATCCGGTACGAGGTGTTTGTCCCGAGGGGTGGCATTTGCCAGATACCACAGAATGGTTTTCATTGATTAGAAAGGTTGGATTTTATACAGCGGGTAGGGCTCTTAAATCTGATAGTGGCTGGGTAGATCACAATAGTTCGGAATATGGAAACGGATTGGACTCCTATTCGTTCTCTGTGTTGCCTGTCGGTTATGCATCCCCCGGCAAAGAATCATCTTCCGGCAAAAAATCATACAATAAAGGAAAGGAAACCATTTTCATTACTTCTACGGGAGACAGAAGTAGTAACGTTTTCTCAGCGGACTTTCGCTATGATTCTTATTATGCGGACGTCTGGTTTAACTCAAAGGATCTCATGTCTTCGGTTCGTTGCCTACACGATTCGTCTAAAAATGAAGAAAACCTGACTGGCCTAGAAGTTTATTATTCATCCAGTTCGGAAGAGGTTGACGGTGTATATGATGCAGAAAATAACACCTTGACGGATTTGCGCGATAATAAGACATATAGAACCATTACCGTTGGCGAGCAAGTCTGGATGGCGGAAAATTTGAAGTATGATACGTTGTTTAGTATTTGCAATTATACCAGAGAAGCGTGCTTTTATACATGGTTTGCCGCATTAACGGCTTGTCCTTCCGGTTGGCATTTGCCTAAGATAGACGAATGGAAAACACTGATTATGTCCGTAGGAGATTCATCGACAGCCGGCAGAGCTCTCAAGACTGTAGAATATTGGAAAAGTAGCGACTCTGCAGAAGATGGGACTGACTTGGTCTCATTTTCAGCGGAAGCTATTGGTCATTGTGATATGGATGGTGATTGCACTCCTGTGGGCTCTTATGGATATAGTACTGGTTTTTGGTGTGAAGATGTGGCCGAAGAAGGTGTTCTACGTTTGGTTTTGTCTTTAATCAGTAATAGCGATGCCGCCCTTTTTACTTCTGAACCAATATCAAAAGCGTACCCGGTACGTTGCCTCAAAAATTAGCAGACCTACGTGAGCTTCCATGCGCATCTTGAATAAAATCCCATGTATTCTCGCTCTTGTCTTGGCTATATTCGCCGGGGCCGAGGACGAGCTGAACTACGGTGGCGGAGAAAGCGATGTGAAGATGACCGTTTTCCGCTGCGACAGAGGCTATCTTGCTTACATGGAAAAAGAGAAAAGATGGAGTGGCCTAGACAGGTTGCCATCCGGTTTTGAACTGAACGACGGCGAATTCGCCGATATCACGGCGGATATCGAAAGGATGTATGGAGGCCTTGCGGGCCATACGGGAACGCCCTTCGCAACAAAAATCAAGGAATTGCGCCCTGTTCCGTTCAAGGAAATGCTCAAGAGAGGCTTAATCGAGAACTACGATCCCGTGCGGTACAGGTTCTGGGGGCTCCGCATCTTGAAGACAAAAAATGGGACGTACATCGCCGCAACCGGCAGAGGTCTTGATTTCCGTCTGTATAAAGACGGAAATTTCGTAGGGAGTTACAAAACGACTCTCGAACTCGAGAAAGCTGCCGGGTTGAATACCTTGATGGATACGACCGTGGTTTTGCAAGAAGGAGGGCACTTGCCGTTCTATGTCATGCGTCTCGGGAAGACGTATTTTGCATACGCTCGGCATATAGACTTCAACAAATGGACTCCGCTTCTGAACAAGGCTTTCAAAAACGATCCCGTGTACTTTTCCCTGGAAGACGGCGAAGTCGCAGAATTCCAAACAAGTGTGCTCAAAGTGAACGGCGGGAAAAAGAAATACGATAATGCTCCGATGTTCGTCGATTCGGTCGACCTCTTCCAAAAAATCCGTTACGATGCTCTCACCTTGGATTTACGTATGGAACATTGGGAAGAAGGCGCACCCCAGAATGAGGCTGAATTCCGGCAGTACCATAACAACGGCGGCCAATACTTGATTGTCTACTTGGACAAGAAATATTGGGTCTACTACGAAGATGATTCGGGAAAAAAGAAGCGGCTGCTCGGGAAGTTCAGCAAGGCCTCCGATGTCGACAAGGCTCTCAATCGGCGGTGAGGCTCAAGCAATGGTTCAAAAGAACACCCGTACATTTGTTTCTCACGAGTTCCCGGCGGTTTACGACCGGAATTCCCGCGTGTTGCTGCTGGGCTCGATTCCTTCGCCCAAGTCCCGCGAGGTGGGCTTCTATTACGGGCATCCGCAGAACCGTTTTTGGAAGGTGCTCGCGCAGGTTCTCGGCGAAGCGGTTCCCGAAACCATTCCGCAGAA
Organism: Fibrobacter sp.; assembly: GCA_017412605.1. Lineage (GTDB taxonomy): Bacteria > Fibrobacterota > Fibrobacteria > Fibrobacterales > Fibrobacteraceae > Fibrobacter. Next base: position 97,178 of record JAFPWY010000013.1, read on the forward strand.
AAAGGCGATACTCAAGAAGCACCATGTGGCTCTTTGGGATGTACTGGAAAGTTGCACCATTGTAGGCGCGAGCGATACGAGCATCGAGGATGTCGTTCCGAACAAAATAGGCGAACTCGTAAAAAGGTCGAAGGTCTCGCGCATCTTCTGCACGGGCGCCACGGCTCACAAGCTGTACCAGAAATACTGCGCCAAGGATGTCGGCATCGATGCGGAAAGGCTCCCGTCCACATCTCCCGCGAACTGCGCGGTCTCCCTGGAAAAACTTGTGGAGGCGTACAGGGTCGTGTCTTCCGCCAAGTAAATTGTCGCCTTGGCGAGTCTTTTTCTATTTTATTTGTCGATGAATGTTCTGACGTTGCAAGTGATTCTCATTCCGTTCCTGGGGACTGTCCTCGGGGCGGCTTGCGTGTTCCTGCTCCGTCGCGAAATGGGCGAAAGTCTCAAGAGGTCGCTTTCGGGTTTTGCCGCGGGCGTCATGGTGGCGGCGAGCGTGTGGAGTCTCCTTGTCCCTGCGATGGAAGGTTCCGCGAGTCTCGGAAAGTTCGCATTCATGCCCGCTGTCGTCGGATTCTGGCTGGGCATTCTCTTCTTGCTTTTCCTCGACAACGTGGTGCCCCACATGCATGCGAACCACGAGAAGGAGGGCCCTGCGAGCAAGCTTTCGGGCACGGCGATGCTGGTTTTTGCAGTCACGCTGCACAATATTCCCGAGGGAATGGCTGTGGGCGTGGCCTATGCGGGTTTCCTTTCGGGGAGCGTGGACATCACGGCGCTCGGCGCGCTTGCGCTCTCTATCGGTATCGCCATCCAGAACTTTCCCGAGGGGGCGATTATTTCGATGCCGCTCCGCGCCGAGGGGCTTTCGAAGAAGAAGTCGTTTGTTTACGGGGCGCTTTCGGGCGCTGTCGAGCCGGTGGCTGCGATTCTCATGGTGATTTTCGCGGAGCATTTCGTGCCGGTCATGCCGTACTTGCTGAGTTTTGCCGCCGGAGCCATGATTTACGTGGTGGTCGAGGAACTTATCCCCGAAATGTCCGAGGGACGCCATTCCAACATCGGGACTGTGTTTTTTGCCGTCGGTTTTTCGCTGATGATGGCCTTGGATGTTGCGCTCGGCTAGTTTTTTGTATAGATTAAAATCATGGATACCTCGATTCTTGACAAGGCAATCGTTTTTGCCGTGAACGCTCACCGGGGCAAGGAACGCCGCGGCAAGGGCTTCCCGTATATCGTTCACCCCTTGGAGGCGGTCGCCATCGCCTCGACGATGACGAACGACCAGGAACTGCTGGCCGCCGCCGCACTCCACGACACGGTGGAAGATACCGACGTGACGCTTTCGGCGATCCGTCGCGAGTTCGGTGACCGCGTGGCGGATTTGGTGGAGGCGGAATCCGATATCACTTTCGAGGGCCGCAATAGCGAGGAAAGCTGGAGGTTCCGCAAGGAGGAATCCATCGAGAGGCTTTCCGCCGCTTCGAACGATGTGAAAATCGTGGCGCTGGCGGACAAGCTGAGCAACATCCGCGCCATTTACCGCGACTACCAGGCCATCGGCGACAAGGTGTGGGACTTGTTCAGCGTCAAGGACGCCGCTGCTCACCAGTGGCATTTCCAGGGGCTCGCCCGTGCGCTCAAGAGTCTCGACGCGACATTTGCCTACAAGGAATTCGTTGAGACGATAGACAAGGTGTTTTAAGTTTTTCGACAATGAAAAAAAATCCCCAGCATGTTAATGCCGGGGACTTTTTGTTTGAGGAGGGATTTTCAGCTATTTTTCCGAAGCCGGCGGGGGAGGGTTGTCCTGCGGGCCGGGCCTTCCGTTTTTCTTGAGTTCCTTGAACTTCTTCATCTGTTCCTTGTGGAACTGGTTGAACTTTTCGAGCTGTTCCTTCGTGAGGATTTTAGCGAGCGCGTTGACCCCGTTGATACGGTGTTCGAGCAGAGCCTTGTCGGCTTCGAGCACCTGTGCCTTCGCGGCTTCGATGGCGGCCGGGTCTCTGCTTTCGAGCGCCTGTCCCAGGGCCTTTTCGGCGGCGTGCTTGTTCCCGCGCAGTTCCTTGAAGATGGAGTCTCCCTTGGCGCGGCTCGCGTCGAGAGCGGCCTTCTGTTCCGGAGTCACTTCCAGCATGGAATCGATGACGACGGGATCCACCTTGTGCTTGAATTTAGGTCCCTTGAAGTCGCCATGAGGGCCGTTGCCCTTGAATTCTCCCGGATGGTGCGGGCCGCCGGGGGGCGGCATCATGCCATGGCGCGGGCACGGGCCTTCCATTTTTTTGCAGCAGGTCATTTCGCCCTTGCTGCAGCACATGCTGCATTTGCCGCAGAAGTTCCCCAGGAAGAACCCCAGGGCCAGGGCAAGCACGGCAAGGCTTGCGGTGAAGAGTTTTGCTCCTTTCATATTTTTACTCCTTTATTAAATAGCTGAAGCCGACAGTTTCCTCGAGCGTTTCGAACTCGTCGCTGGTCGAGTTGCCCAAGCTGGAATACCAGCTGGAGACCTCGTCAGGTGCGGAACTGTTGATAGAAATGGTTTCGGTCGTGATGGGTTGGCCTTCCACGTCGTCCGTGATGGCCGGGAGGAGCGCCGTGAGGCTCACGAGCACGAGGCTCGCGGCAATCGGGATGGCGCTGTACCAACTCTTGATATCGATGATTTTGCCCTTTGCGGGTGTGCTTGCGGATTCCGCGTCCAGGCGGGCGCAGACCTTGGCCCAGGAATCATCCCTGGGGGTAAGCCTTTCGAGCTTCGAGAAGTCGATTTTGTTAGCCATGATCCTTACGCTCCTTTAAAAAGTCCCTTACGAGGTGCCTTGCGCGGCTGAGTCTCGCCTTGATGGTGCCTTCGGGCATCTTGTAGATCGAGGCGAGGTCCTTCACGTCCAGGTCCTCGGCATCCTTGAGCCAGAGCATGCTGCGCGTTTCCGCCGGCAGCTGCGCGAGCCCCTTTTCCAGAAGTTCGGCATCGAAGTCCTCGTCTTGCGAGTCCACCTTGCCGATAACTTCCTCGACAATGACGTTCAGCCTTTCTTCCTCGAGTTCGCGGTGGCGCTTTTGCGAGCGCAACTTCATAAGGCAGGCGTTGACCGTGAGGCGGTACAGCCAGGTCCCGAGCGCCGATTCGCCCCGGAATGCCTGCACGGCCTTGGGTACCTGCACGAACACGTCCATGAGGATGTCTTCGGCCTGGTCGCGGTCCTTCAACATGCGGAAGGCGAGGTTCAGCACGTTCGAACTGTGGGCCTGCCAGAGCAGGGCCAGAGCTTCGCGGCTCCCATCCTTGAGGTGTTGAAGTATCACTTTTTCGTCCATAGTACCCTTTTGATGCATATCGGGGGGCATCGGTTGCATTATATAAAAATTACTATATTCCCCAAGGATGTTCAAAATCTTCTGGGATAAGTTGAAAGAGGCTTTTGCCTCGGTTTTGCCCGTCACGCTGATTGTGCTTGCGGTGTCGTTTACCCCTCTTGTCTCTTTTTCGCCCAAACAGCTGATTGTTTTTGCCATTTGCGCCGTTTTTTTGGTAGGGGGCATCGGACTTTTTAACCTGGGGGCCGACCTTGCCATGACCCCGATGGGCGAGCATGTGGGTTCCGGCCTTGCCAAGTCGCGTAGGTTGATGCTGCTCGTTTCGGTGTGCTTTGTGATGGGCGTGCTTATCACGGTGGCTGAGCCCGACCTGTCGGTGCTTGCGGAACAGGTGAAAAATGCCGTGGAACCGACGCTTTTGATTGCCACAATCGGTATCGGAGTCGGGATTTTCCTGGTGTTGTCTATCGTGAAGATTGTCTTCAAGAAGGACCTCTCGACTATTATCATCTTCTTCTACCTTGCGCTGTTCATGTTCGGCATGCTCATGGTGACCTTCGACAAAGATATGTTCGTACCGCTCGCGTTCGATTCGGGAGGTGTGACGACTGGGCCTATCACGGTGCCTTTCATCATGGCGCTTGGCGTGGGTGTGGCTGGCGCTATTGGCGGCAAGAATGCGAACGAAAACAGTTTCGGTTTGATTGCGCTTTGCTCTGTTGGCCCGATTATTGCGCTCATGGGGCTTGTGATTCTTTCGAAAGGGGATCTGACTTACCAACTTTCGGAATCGGCGTATTCTATCGAAGCCTCTTTGGGGGAAAATTTCGGGCCCACGATTTTCGGTGTCGTGAAGGAAGTCTCGGTTGCGCTCGGGTTGATTGTGATATTCTTTATGCTGCTCCAGATTTCCATCCTCAGGGTTTCCAAGACTAAACTGGCGCAGATGTCCTTTGGCATTGTCTATACTTTTGTTGGTCTCGTTGTCTTTTTGACGGCTGTCGCGGTAGGGTTCATGCCTATCGGTTTTGAGCTGGGCAAGCAGCTGGGCAACATGCCGCGCGCTCTCGTGGTGGCGGGATTTGTCCTTGGCATGGTGGTGGTGCTTGCGGAGCCTGCGGTTCACGTGCTCAACAAGCAGGTCGAGGATATTACGGGCGGGCTTGTGACCAAGCGGTCGATGCTCATCGCTCTTTCTGTGGGTGTGGGTATTTCGATTGGGCTTTCGATGATTCGCATTATTGTCGGGTTCCCCATTATTTATTATTTGATTCCCGGCTACTTCATTTCGCTTGGGCTTTCGTTCTTTGTTCCCAAACTCTATACGGCTATCGCATTTGACTCGGGTGGAGTTGCTAGCGGACCCTTGACTTCGAGCTTTATTTTGCCTCTCGCTATTGGTGCTTGCGCCGAGTTGCGCGACGGGGGCGATTCGGTATTGAATTATGCGTTCGGGATTGTCGCCATGGTGGCGATGACCCCCCTTATAACCATCCAGGTGCTGGGATTCAGGGCGACATTCTCCAGGGCGCTCCGCAACCGCATGATGATGCGCCGCATCCAGGATGCCGACGACGAGCAGATCATTGACTTTATGTAGAGGCAGCCATGGTGGGTAAACAAAGTGCACTGAAGATTTCAGAAAAGCTTGCCGCGAAGGTCCCTTACCGGAGACGCCGGCAGGAATCCGAACGCAATCGGGTTTCTGTGAACAGGCTGAAAATCCTCGTGACTATCGTGGGGCGTACAAAGGCGGACTTCTACGTAGATTTCATCCAATCTTTTGGAGCGAATGTGCAGATGGTGCTGTTCGGCAAGGGCACGGCTCCCCAGGAATTCTTGAATGCAATCGGCCTTACAGATTCCGACCGCGCCGTAATTTTGAGCATCATCGGGGAAGATAGCCTCCGCAATGCGCTGGACGGTTTGGAAGACCGTTTCAATACGATTCACGGCGGCAAGGGCATTGCCTACACCATTCCCATGTCGAGTATCATCGGAAAATCCATTTTCAATTTCTTGAGCGACAACCGTTCGCAGATTCGGAGGGACTCAGTATGAACAAGCACGAGGTCATCCTTTGTATAGTCAACACCGGGTTTTCCGAAGTAGTGATGGCGGCCGCCAAGGACGCCGGTGCACGCGGCGGAACGATTTTGAATGCTCGCGGAACGGCGAACAAGGAAGCCGAATCGTTTTTCAAGATTGCCATCCAGCCCGAAAAGGAAATCGTGATGATTCTGGTGGATGCGAAAATTAAAGATGCCGTGCTGCACGCCCTTTACCAGAAGGCCGGCCTCGACACCATGGGCCAGGGAATCGCGTTCTCGCTCCCAGTAGACGATGTTGTCGGACTTACCCCGTGGAAGGCGGAAGAAGTAAAGAAAGCGGAGTAGACAGTAGGCAGTGGTTAGGGATAGACGAGAAAAAAAGTTGTCATTCGCAGGCGCATGACTCGTCGGCTCAGCCATGCCGAAACGCAAGCGTTTTGGCGTGGCATTCGCCTTGGTTGTCATTGCGAAGGGCGAAGCCCTGAAGCAATCTCTGTCAGAGAATCTAGAGGTTAGAATCTAGGGGCTAGGGAGAAATATCACGGCTTCGCCGTCTTATATTGACGCACGAAGTGCGTGATTCTTTTCACTAGTCTCTCGCCCCGAGCTTCGTACCTAATACTTAATCACATTCCTTTTCTTGTCGTTCACGCAGCGGCCGCCGGCGTCACGGTTGTGAATTTTGGGCTTTTCAACCTTCAAAACTCGGGAACGCGGTGTTGCCAAAATATCTTCTGTCGGGTTGACAAAGTATTCGCCAGTAACTACGGCAGTTGGTATATACATACATGAGGCATTTGATTTTGCGTTGTTGAATAGAGCCGAATACCCCTTTATATAAAGCGAATCTCCAACTTTAAGTTCAATTTTTTTGGGGTAATAAATCCAGGAAGAATCCAGTGCTTTTGTCATGGGCGATTCTGTTTCGAAGTAAGCTTTGAAATTTCGCAGAAGGACGTGCCTTATCTCTTCTTGTTGCGTGCCAGATGGGGCCAAGTATCCAACAATGCTGTAATGACAGAATGTTCTCCCATTTTTTTCGTATTCGACGCAGGAATTGATATCGAATTTCCCATTTGCACTATCCATAACTATTGGGACAACTGAATCAACAATCCCTGAGATGTTCACGGTATGTTCCAAGCTCGGGAATGTAGACATGTCCGTACTATCCGTGGGTTCATCCACCAGTCGTTGCATACCTTTGGGGTTGAGGCATTCGTGATAACTAGGTATGCATTGTTCGCGATCCCTACCATCATGGAATGTTCCCTGGGCGAAAATCAACGCATTCAATGCAAGTATGGCTACCGGTAAACGCATATAATAAATATACGTTCATTTTAAACAAAGTGGTAGTAGGGGTGAGGTCGCTTCGCTTCAAGGTACGAGGTATTGAGCCTCAAAGCTCATACCTCATCGCTCATTGCTCACAGCTATTTCTTTTCCATCGCAATGGCTCGGCGGAGCTTCTTGATTTCCTTCGAGATCATGAGCTTTTCGACCGGGAAGAAACTTTCATGCTTGTAGATGGCTTCCTTGTACAGCACGTTCGCCAGTTCCGGTTCCCTTGCGAGGAACGCAATCAGGATGGCGTTACGCAGGAAGAACTCGTCCATGTCCTTGACTTCGTACTTCTCGTAGAAATCGGCAACAAGGTGAGCAGCTGTTTCGTAGTCCTTGACACGGGCGACTTCGGTGATGTTGAACTCGTCCGTGAACGATGCCGGGAAGCGTCCCAAGTTCACAAGCTCGCGGACCTTCGCATAGATTTCGTTGGTGTCACGGGCTTCGAACGGAACGCCGCGCACCCACTCGATGTACTGCATGCGGAACTTCTTCCATTCGGGAGAAACTTCCTGTACGGTCGTGTCGATACTGTTCAGGTAACCGAGTAAGGCGCGTTCGATGAACGGATCATGCGAGCTATCCATGAGAGCCTGCACACGGTCGGGACGGCGCAGCGCGTAATCCGCAGAATCCAGGTATTCCGGCCAGCAGATTTCGCAGGAGTCGAACACCTGCACGATGTGTGCGTTGGAATGGATGAACCTGGCCTCCTCCGCCTTGTTGTCCACCATCGGAGTAAATGTACTGTTGGGCTCCACACCATCCAGCAACGACGACACCATCTTCGAGGTGAACAGGAAGTTCCTTTCGCCAAAGAAGTCGGGGTTGCGGTGGATGCGATCAAATTCCTTCACGAGCACCGGGTCCGTCTTGAAGCGGCCAATAGCCTTCTGGATGACAGGCTGGTCGCTCGCAATGATAATAATGTCGGGCTCTTCCGGCGCCTTGTACAGGCTCACGTAGGGGAACACCACGTCAAGCGCCTTGAGAATGTTGAGGAACAGCTGGTCGTTAAATTCGTATGTCTGGATCCACTGCACCCAGAGTCCACCCGGCTTCATGTAGCGGCGCATCTTGGCGTAGAACTCGTGGCTGAACAGGCTAGCAACGCCGCTGACCCACGGGTTCGAGGGCACGCTCACAATAAGGTCGTACTGGCGGCGGTTCGTGAGGAAGAACGTGTTCGCGTCGTCGATGTAGATATGCGTGCGCGGGTCGTCGTAGCCGCGGGAGTTCCACGGGTAGAAACCCTTCGCGAGGTTCATCATCTCTTCTTCGATTTCGACGCAGTCAAAGTCCTTGAGCAGCGGGTCAGAAAGCAAATAGTGTGCGCCCATGCCACTGCCAAAGCCCACCATGGCGGCATCGTAAGGTTTCGACATCACGGCCATCGGCATAAACGCGGTTGCCGCCTGCGTGAGTTCGTCGCCTTCGATGGGGTGGTTCCTGTCCTTGCTCATGCTCGCGTCGGCCTTGCCGTTCGTCTTGATGTAGTAATGGACATTCGATTCGTGGAAGCTGATTGTCGCCGTCTTGCCGTCACGCACGATAATCTTTTCGTCTGGGTGCAAATCCTTGTAAGCGCGGAATGCACCGGAGGTGACTAGCGAGGGGTCGAATCCCATGAAGAACGAGGGGAGGATCATCACGCCGCCAATCACGTAGAACATGGGGCTGCGGCGGAAGCGTTTGCGGTAGATGGCCAACAGGATAAATCCAATAGCGAAGTCGAGAACGGCGGCGAACACCAACGCGCCCTTGAGCTGCAGGAAGGGAAGGAGCAGCAATCCACCGCCAGCCGAACCGATGATGGAACCGAGCGTGTTCCAGCCGTAGACCTTGCCAATCGGGGCTTCGGACTTGAAAGCGCGAGTGAGGATAATCGTAATGAGTGGGAGCGTCATGCCGGCAAAGAAACTCGTCGGCACCATCCACAGGAGGGACAGCACATACTTGAATATGCTCCAGCATACGTAGCCGTCATTCGTGGAATTGAATATCTGGTTCGCCTCGTTCATCATCATCCAGAACGGCTGATGGAAATAGAGTGTACACAGCGCGAAGAACGCCATGAAAATCTGGGCGAGCGAAAGCACCACCAGCGAATCTTTTTTCAGCAGCTTGCCGCTGACCGCGCTGCCGATGGAAAGCCCGAGAATAAAGGCCGAAAGCATCTGGTCGAAGCTGTGGCTCGAAGAACCCATGAGCAGGCTGAGCAAACGGATCCAGACAATTTCGTACACAAAGGAGGTAAGGCCGGTAATGGCGGCGATCCAGAACCAGGTGCTCTTGGGCGGCATCGGGAGTTTGGAATCGACAACGACTTCCTCGACCTTCTCTTCGCCATCGTCGTCTTCGCGCACGGGAGAGGTCCCAAAGCCGATAACGCCAAAGATGGTCGCTAGCAAGAAGTTGATGGAAGCGGCGACGCAGAGCGTCACGTGGTTACCGAAAACGGGGATGAGCGTGTAGCTCGTAAACAGGATGCCGATGGCGGAACCCAAGCTGTTCGTAAAGTAGAGCATCGGGAGCGAGACTTCCGCACCGCTCTTGCGCATGAGCCCGGCGGCAATGAAGGGGAACGTCATGCCTACTGCAATCGCGATGGGGAGCGTACTGCCGGTCGCAAGCGCCACTTTCACGATTTCGGCACCGCGGGAACTCAGGCCCGCCACAAAGGAAGAATCGTAGAAAATCCCCGTGAGCCAGTTGTACAGCGGGTGGTACGCCACGCCGCCGATACCGATAGCCAGTTCCACGGCGGCATAGCCCAACAACGGGCGCTTGATTTTTTCGACCAGTTTGCCTGCGACAAAGCTACCGATGGCAAGGCCTCCCATGTAGATGCAGAGCGTAAGCACCTGCCCGTAGCTCGAATGTCCGAGGAAAAGTTTGAGGTAGCGTGCCCACGAGCCTTCGTAAATGAGGCCCGCGAACCCGGAAAGGGCAAACAGGAAGTAGACGAGGATGTTCATATTACAATAATAAAAAAAGGCTTGGAAAAATCTTAAGCGATTCCCAGCCGTTTTACCTTGTAATGCATCATTCGCGGGCTCACGGAGAGCTCGCGTCCTGCTGCGCTCAGGTTGCCGTCGTTGCGCTTGAGCGCTTCGTTCAATATTTCGCGCTCGAAGTTGTCGAGAATGGTTGCGAGGGGCGTCTTGTCGTTGCGGATGAGGGCCGTGTTGCTCGCGCTGCCCGTCTGCAGTGTCGGCGGCAGGTCGTGCGCGTTGATGCAGGTGTCGGTAGTGGCGAGGCAGGCGTGCTCGATGCAGTTTTCGAGTTCCCGCACGTTGCCGGGCCAGTGGTAGCTCATGAGCATGTCGATGGCGGGGGAGCTCAGGCGCAGGATTCCCTTGCCGTACTTCAAATTCATCTTCTCGATAAAATGGTCGGCGAGCAGCAATATGTCGGTCTTGCGCTGGGCGAGGTCCGGCAAGTTTATCTGGAAAATGTTCAGGCGGTAGTACAGGTCTTCGCGGAAAGTCCCTTCTTGCAGCATTTGCTCCAGGTTCATGCTGGTCGATGCGATGATGCGTGCGTTGCAGCGCTGGTAGATGTTGCTGCCCAGGCGGCAGAAACCGCGCTCCTGGACGAACTGCAAAAGCCTTGCCTGTGCCGCCCGCCCGAGTTTGCCGATTTCGTCCAAGAAGAGGGTGCCTTCGCGAGCGTGTTCCGCCTTGCCGATATGCCTGCTGGTCGCCCCGGCGAAGGCGCCGCGCTCGTAGCCGAAGAGTTCGCTCTCAAAGTTGTTCGCTCCCGGGTCGTCGTTCAGCGAGTCGCAGTTCATCAGGACAAAGGGCTTGTCCTTGCGGTCGGAAAGCAGGTGGATGCTGCGGGCCGCATGCTCCTTGCCTGTCCCGGTTTTCCCGCGGATGAGGACGGTCGCTTCGGAGTTCGCGATGTGGCGGACGCGCTTTGAAACCTCGCGCATTTCGCGGGAGTTGCCGATGAGCTCGCCGGGCTTTTCTTCGATGAGGTCGCGGAGCTTGTCGTTGATGGATTTGTATTCCTGGCCGATTTCTGCGAACTTTCCGGTGAGGATATCGCGGATTTGGGCGAACAGTTCCGGCTTGGCCCGTTTTTGACGGAGGGCTTGCTCTATTTCGCTCAATGCTTCGGTTTCGATATCCTGGACTTGCACTGTTTCCTCTTAAAAACCGTTCCGGGCGGAGAGACCCCGCCCGGAATGGTTCGTGCCTCTCCGTTACCGGAAGAGGCTATCTAGGAGAGAATTAATGACTATAAAATAGCATCTTTTTGCTTCTGCGTATTACATTTATGTAAAAATAGTTGATTTTTTACATAAATGTAAAGAAAAAAAGGCGAAAAAGGGCTCTTTTTTCCCTGCGGAGGGGCTTGTTTCATTTCTATTTTTCCTTTCATGAACCGCACAAAAGCTATTTACGACATTGCTACTGCCACTCCGGCGCCGGTAAAACCGGCCGAACCGGTCAACATCGACTTTTACGGTGAAGACGTTTTCAACGCCGACACCATGCGCAGCTACCTGCCGAAGGATATCTGCGAAAAGCTCCTCGCCACGATCGACGAAGGGGTCGCCCTCGACCCGAACATCGCTGGCGACGTCGCCCACGCCATGAAGAAGTGGGCCATGGACCGCGGAGCCACGCACTTTACGCACTGGTTCCAGCCGCTGACCGGCTCTACCGCCGAAAAGCACGACAGCTTCCTTGAACCGAGCGGCTGCAAGGCCATCATGGCACTCAGCGGCAAGAACCTCATTGTGGGTGAGCCCGACGCCTCCAGCTTCCCGAGCGGCGGCCTTCGCTCTACGTTCGAAGCCCGCGGCTACACCGCCTGGGACCCGACGAGCCCAGCATTCATCAAGCGCCACGGCAACGGAGCCACGCTCTGCATCCCGACGGCGTTCTGCAGCTACACCGGCGAGGCCCTCGACAAAAAGACCCCGCTGCTCCGTAGCCTTCAGGCGCTTTCCAAGTCCACTCGCCGCCTCATGACCTGCTTCAAGGCGGGCCCCAAGAAGACGACCGTCACGCTCGGCGCCGAACAGGAATACTTCCTCATCGACAAACGCTTCTACCTGCAACGCCCCGACCTGTACCAGGCCGGCCGCACCATCTTTGGCGCCACACCCGCGAAGCACCAACAGATGAACGACCACTATTTTGGCAGCATCCCGAGCCGCATCCTCAATTTTATGAACGATGTGGAAAAGGAACTGTGGCGCCTCGGTATCCCGGCCAAGACCCGCCATAACGAAGTCGCCCCCGCGCAGTTCGAACTTGCCCCGATTTTCGAGGACGTGAACCTCGCTTGCGACCACAACATGATGATCATGGAAACGCTCCGCAACGTGGCCGACCGCTATGGGCTCGTGTGCCTGCTGCACGAAAAGCCGTTTGCCGGTGTGAACGGTTCGGGCAAGCACAACAACTGGAGCCTTTCTTACGGCAAGGGCAACCTGCTCAATCCGGGCAAGGACCCGCACCAGAACGCCGTGTTCCTCACGACGCTGTGCGCCATCATCTACGCCGTGGATACCCATGCCGACTTGCTCCGCATGACCTGTGCCGGCGCGGGCAACGACCACCGTCTCGGTGCGCACGAGGCGCCTCCGGCCATCATCTCCATCTACCTGGGCGACCAGCTGATGGACGTGATCGACCAAATCGAGCAAGGCGTGCCCAAGTCCAGCAAGCAAGCCGGTGCCATGAAACTCGGCTCCGACATGCTGCCGCCGCTCCCGCGCGATGCCACCGACCGTAACCGTACTTCGCCGTTTGCGTTTACCGGCAACAAGTTCGAATTCCGCGCCCCCGGTTCCAGCCAGAGCTGTTCCGAGCCGAATGTCGTGCTCAACACGATTGTGGCCGAAGCTTTCGACATGATTGCCGAACAACTTGAAAAGCTCGACGAGAAGAACTTCCACACGGGCCTCCAGAAGCTGCTGCAAAAGATTGTGAAGGAACACAAGCGTATCCTTTACAACGGCAACGGCTATACCGACGAATGGGTGAAGGAAGCGGAACGCCGCGGCCTCCCGAACATCCGCACCTCCATGGAAGCCCTCAAGGCGCTCGTCAAGGACGAAAACATCGCCCTGTTCGAGAAGTACGGGGTGATGAACCGTGCCGAGATGCGTTCCCGCTACGAGGTGAACGTCGAGGATTACCACAAGCGCATCCACATCGAGGGCGAAATTGCCCGCGACCTTGCCAAAAACATCATCTTGCCGAAGGTGGTCGAGGCCTATTCCGGTGCGCTCAGGACGAACGAAATGGCCCTGAACCAGGGATTCCCCGGTCTGGACGGCTATGCGAAATCGCTGGGCGAAGGCTGTAGCAAACTCATGGATGCCGTTTCTGCCGTAGAAACAGCCTTAGATGGTGAACATGAGGGCATCATTTCGGCCATTGCGGACCTCCGCAAGGTGGTGGATAGCCTTGAAAAGGTCGTGCCCGACGAACTTTGGCCGCTGCCGAAGTACCGCGAAATGCTGTTTATTTACTAAAAAAAGTGGTTCTTAAATAGGGACACCCCGGTTCTCCAAGAATCGGGGTGTTTTTACCCGTTATCCGGGAAAACCGACGTTTTGTTATGGTTTTTTTACACTTCGTTTGCTATATTTACGCCGTTCTCGATTTTGTTTTGTCTGAAAGCTAAGATAAAATGGGTTTGGGTGATCGAGGGAAAATCCAAGTTTGGGATGATTTGGAAGGAGATCATATGACGAATTCGTTTTTTGCGAATTTTAGCAAGCGTTTCGCACGTTCCTTAACAATGCTTTTGGCGGCATCTTCAATTGCCGCATTTGCCGCGGTGCCGGTGGCCCCGCTTACGTTTGGTGGAAATTCCACTTCTGATTCGGCCAAGTGGGAACAGTTGATGAAGTACAAACTGTGGGCGTATGGCAATATCCATATGTACGATGATGTTCATATCACCGATACGGTTGGCTTTATTGGTTCAGCAAAGGGAAATCTCAATTATACAAATAACAATCACGAATTGGGTGGTCCGCTTTTGTTTGGTGGAAGTTATAATGGCAATACGGGTGGCGATGTTATTATGACGGGTCCTGTGCATTTTTTGGGTTCGTTCAATATAGGGCAGAATCCTGGAAATGACGTGTTTAATGGAAAGTATTGTGTTGGCTCGATGGGAGCTGGATTCGGTAGTACTAGAGGACAACACTCGCAAACGTGCGACGGGGTTCCAGCTGTAGATTCCAGTTTGAGACTTCCTACTTTAAAAAGCAACCCTACTTATTCTAAAACAATAGGTGGACTTTATGCGAATGGCGACAATATTATCATTGATGTTCCGCCAGGCGATGGTGTGTACGACCTTCACATTGATGGAACAATTTCGTTTGATAATCGTGGAAACGTATATGTTCGAATGCCGCAAAATGGAAGACCGACAAGGATTTTCTTGAATGGTATTAATTTGAAGAATAACAACTCGATATATGTTGTTTATGCGGGACCCAATGATACTTGCTCTAAGAGTGGGGTTTGGACGACTCAGGTTAAGGACACGCCTAATGAAGACTATCATGGTGATCTCCTGTTTTATATGACGAGCAATTTTGACATTCCGTCAGGACGTAAGAATTTACAGGGAACCTATATTACGACAGGAAATGTTGATATTGCTCAAGATGCTAGTTTTGCTGGACAGCTTATTGCAAATTCAATTAACATTCAAGCACACTTCCTAGCCGACCAGTTCCGTTATGTGCCTTTCGATCCTCCGAAAATCAATTCCACTGCCTTGGCTTCTGGACTTCTTCACGAGGGCAAGTCGAATGAAACTCTGAATGTCAAGTTGGACAAGGCTCCCTCGGTCCCGGTGAAGATTAAGTATTGCTTTGCTTTTGAATCGAATGCCTCTGCGACTTCGGGAAAAACAGGGGCTACTGGCACTGTTATCACTGCGGCACATTCCTCGGACCTCAATACAAGTGGAATCCCGGTTTGTACTATGACAGGTACGAGCCCGTATGATGAGGCGACTTTTGCTGATGACGGTAAGGCCTTGACAACGCCAATCAAGTTGACTGCTGTAGACGATGAACTCGCCGAGAACAGGGAATATTTCTATCTACGAATTTTGGACATTACCGGTGGTGTCTTGGAGGATGGAGGACATACTGGTAAATTTAAAATCTACATCGAGGACAATGACAGCGAACCTAGTGGCAAGGACACGATCATTACCTCGATTGTAAGCGATGCAGGTGATTCTATCGGTTTCGAGGACGTCCCCTTCAAGATTGAATCGTTCCCGGCTTACTACAAGGCAACGAGTGGTAAAAATGTGAAACTCACTCCGATGACGGACTACAAGGTCCAGATTGTAAGTGTTCCCACGAAGGGGTCTCTTAAAAAAGGATCGAAGGCCGTTAGTAAAGGGGAAGTCATTAGCTCTGCAGACATCAAATCTGGGAAGTTGACCTACGTGAGCGGTCTGAACGAATTTGGTGATTCTACTACGACGGATCCAAAATTCGAGTATTCGACATTCACATACAAGATTGTTGATGATTATGGTGAAGCCTCTAAGAATACTTTCACGATGACTATCGCGATGAATCCGGTAAACGACAAGCCAGAAATTACAAACGCATTGTCGTCGGATTCGAAATTGCATCTGACGGTTAAAGAAAATTCTGCGGTCGGTGTTAAATTCGGCACAATCACAGCCCAGGATAGTGTTGACTCGAACCGAGATGGCGGGAATGCCCTCACGTACAAGCTTGAAAACATTTCCGGGAACCCTTCCAGCGTGTTCCAGGTCAACTCCAAGACCGGTGCTATCACAGTAAAAGCGGCTACCCTGAATTACGAAGTGCAAAAGACGTATGAAATGAGAATCATCGTGACCGATAACGGTGTGCCGGGCGACCGCTCGAAGAAACTTACCGATACGGTCGTGGTACATGTTGATGTTGAGAACCAGAACGATCCGCCGGTGATTTTGCGTGGAGATACCACAATTTCTGTACGTGAACATGCCCCGAAGGATTCCATCTTTATCGAGTACAAGGCGACTGACGAAGATGCCGGCCAGCATGTGACGTTCCGTATGGAATCTGCGGATGGTGCTACATCGCTTCCGTTTACGCTCATCGCGCTGACAGACAGCGATAGTGCTTACATCAAGGTGGTGAGCATTAACTACGAAACCCAGCCGACGGTGTACAATCTCCGCATGATTGCCGATGATGGAACTGGTGGCAGCGATACGGCAATGCTCACAATCAACATTTTGGACGTGAACGAAACCCCGACTTTTGCGCAGTCCAGTTATGAATTCTCCATCGACGAGAAGTACAAGGGTGGCGATCTGGTTGGCCAGGTGACTGCAGCGGATAAGGACACCAAGGCTACCCCGAAGACCGTGCTTACGTATTCTTTGGTGGGTGTTAACGACGTGACGAATGGCTCTACTGCAGTAACGGGCTTGTTCACAGTCAATTCTTCGACTGGAGAAATTAACGTAGATCCTTCCATCAGCGGAATGTTGGGTCAATCTTATGCAAACCACGATTATGAGGTGACGGTCAAGGTTACGGATAACGGTAAAGAACAGAACTTCTCCGTGAACAAGAAGAACCTTTCCAGGAACGTCAAGGTGACAGTCAAAATCGGAAATGTCAACGATCCTCCGATCTTTGACAAGGATAAATACACGTTTAACGTCAATGAAAATACTCCGCTTAATACGCGCTTCGGCAGCATCAAGGTCACGGATGAAGATGAAGAAGATGCTATGACTCTCAGCATTATCGGCTCTTCGATTCCGTTCACTATTGCGACCGTGAAAAAGGGCGAGTACAAACTGTCCGTGAACGGCGCGCTCGATT
Source organism: Fibrobacter sp. (assembly GCA_017412605.1). GTDB lineage: Bacteria > Fibrobacterota > Fibrobacteria > Fibrobacterales > Fibrobacteraceae > Fibrobacter. The sequence continues at coordinate 113,753 of JAFPWY010000013.1, forward strand.
TCGAGACGAAGAATTCTTACTCGTTCAAAGTGCGCGTGACGGACGGTGTGGCTAGTGATACTGCCGATGTGGTGGTCAAGATTAACGATGTGAACGAAAAGCCCGTCATCGCCGACTACACGTTCAATGTGGATGAAAATTCCCCCAAGGGAAAAACGGTGGGCACGGTCAAGGTGAAGGACGTGGATACCTGGACGGTCATGAGATATGCTCTCGAGGATTCCACGAAGAACATTGCCAACGTGTTCACGATTACTCCGGCGTCCAGTTGCGACAATGGGTATTTCTGCGGGGACATCAAGCTCAAGGATTCCGTGCTGGACTTTGAAAAGACCGCAACCTACTACATGTATGTGATTGCGACAGATAACGGAGAGAACGCGGGCTTCCCGCCGGACATGTCGGATACAGCTGTCGTGACGATTAAGATCAACGACAAGAACGATCCTCCTGTCATTGGCCCGGATGCTGCGGACGTGAATGTCAAGGAACATGGGAGCGCCGGTGAATTCCTGGTTGGGTTCAAGGCGACCGACCAGGACAAGAACCATTCTCTCACTTTCAGCATGGTGTCTAAGAATGGGAAGGCATTGCCGTTCGACATTGTGCCGGTTTCGGGTAAGGATAGTGCCTACGTCAAGACCAGTAAGGAACTGGATTACGAGACGATGGACACCCTTTACAATATCTATGTCATTGTGAACGATGGCACGGCTAAGGATACGGCGAACTTGACGGTCCATGTCAAGGATATCAACGAAGCTCCGGCTTTCGACAAGACAAGCTACACCGCTCGAATCAACGAGAAGTACAGTGGCGGTGATTCGGTATGGATTTTTGAAGCGAAGGATAAAGATATAAAGGCCAAACCTGCAACGGTCCTGACTTATTCACTTGGCAAGGTCTACGATGTGACGGATGCATCGAACAAGGTTGAAGTGACCGGATTGTTCAGTATTTCGTCTGCAAGTAACAAGGGCAACGTCTTGGTGGCAACTTCGGGTATGCTGGGCCAGCCCTATGCCGGCCACACGTTCGAAGTTGTCGTGACGGTGAAGGACAATGGTTCAAAACAGAGCTTCTTCGATAACAAGAAGGATCTTTCCGCTACGACCAAGTTGACTATCGTGGTGAGCAACGAGAACGATCCTCCCTATCTCGAGAACAGGCCTTTCAACTTTGATGTTGATGAAAATTCTTCGTCGGGAACGCTTGTCGGGACAATCAAGGCTGAAGACGAGGACTTGAAGGATAAACTGACATTTGATATGTTGCTTCCGTCTGGTTCTAGCGTCCCGTTCGAATTCCAGAAGGTTTCTGATAGGGAAATTAAGGTAGTTGTGAAGAACAATGCGAAGCTCAATTACGAAGCCGATAGCCTCTACACGTTCAAAGTCACTGTGACGGACGGAATTGCCAGCGATACGGCCGATGTGACCATCAAGATTAACGACGTGAACGAATATCCGAATATCGTGACTGCCGACCTCTACATCGACGAGAACTCGTCGACCGGAACATCTGTCGGTAAGGTCAAGGTTACGGATGAAGACCTCTGGACAAAGATGAACTACAAGCTCCTGGATTCCACGGCGGGTGCTACGAGCGTCTTCAAGATTTCCTCTTCGTCCACTTGCGATAAGGGCTATTTCTGTGGTGAAATCACTCTCAAGGATTCTGTCCTCAATTACGAAAAGGATAGCGTCTACTATATGTATGTGGTTGCTACGGATAATGGAAAGGACAATGGCTTTAAAAGCCTTGCCGATACGGCCTTGCTTAAGGTGCATATCAACGACAAGAACGATTCTCCGACATTTGACTCTAGCTCGGTGACTGTCGGCGTGAAAGAAAATTCTCCTGTGGGAACGTCTGTGGGGTCTATTGCCAAGTATGCCAAGGACGAAGATAACAAGTATACCGTCAAGGACAATCTGGCCTATTCCCTGATTGCGGTTTCCAAGAATTCGGCGAAGTTCTTCACTATCGATGCGTCGACGGGTGAAATCACGGTCGCCATGGATTCCCTGGATTACGAGTCTGTTGCTGTGTACCAGGTGAAGGTGCGGGTGACCGACAACAGGGACGCAAAATCTGCCGATACGATGCTTGTCATCATCAACGTCGAAGACGTGAACGAGAAGCCGACGATTGTGCAGCAGAAGTTCGATGTCGATGAACTTGAACCTGTTGGAACGGTCTTGAACGGAAGCCCTGTCAAGGACGGCGATCTGGATACGGCCAAGGCGTTCAAGATGCACAAGTATTTCGCTATCGACGGCGATACGGCCAAGTTCGCTATCGATTCCTTGACGGGCGAGCTTACGACGAAAGAAGTGCTTGCTTACAGCAACACGGGCACAAACGACTACTCCTTGACGGTGAAGGTTGTTGACTACAGCGTGCCTAGTAAGTTGCTTGCTGCCGAAGAGGTAATGCTTATTACCGTGAACGATGTCAACAAGGCTCCTGTTATCGAACCGGATACGTTCGAGATTAAGGAAAACTCTCCGGAATCTACGTTTGTCGGCCAGATTCGGGCGACTGACGACGAGGATCCGGCTTCCAAGTTGCTCTTCAGCCTCGTGGGTTCCTCGAAGGAATTTGATGTTTCGACCGACGGCATTATCACCGTGAAGAAGGGCGCGAAACTTGACTACGAACGCACCAAGTCCTATACGCTGCAGATTGAAGTTGAAGACCTCAAGGGCCTCACTACCGTGGGCAAGATAAGGATTAATATCCTGAATGTGCCTGAACCTCCTGTTATCGAAGCCGATACGTTCCACGTGGCTGAAACGGCCGCGGCCAAGACGCTTGTCGGCAAGGCTATCGGTATGGACCAGGAAGATGCGGATTCGCTGCTGACATTCGCTTTGGTCGGAAAGTCGGACGAGTTCGATGTTTCCAAGTCCGGCCGCATTACCGTGAAGAAGAGCGGCGTGCTTGATTATGAGTCAACGACGAGCTACGTCCTTGAAATCTATGTGACCGATACGGACAGCATGTCCGATACGGCCAGGTTCCTGATTATCGTGGACGATGTGAATGAGGCTCCGGAAATTGAACCTGCTGAATTCCATGTGGCCGAAAATTCCCCGGCAAAGACGAAGGTCGGCCGTGTGGTGGCCCACGATGCTGAGGAACCGGATTCCGTGCTCGTGTTCGCGCTTGCCGAGAAGTCCAATGAATTCGAGATTTCTTCTTCTGGCCGCATTACTGTGAAGCAGGGTGCGAACCTCGATTACGAAACCAAGAACCGCTACGATTTGAAGGTTTCCGTGACCGATACGAAGAAGGCTTCTTCTACGGCAATCGTGAGAATCCTGATTGATGATATCCGCGAAATTCCGACGATTGACGATACGACCATTGTCATTCGCGAAGATGCAAAGCCGGATACGACGTTTGCAAAGCTCATCATCGACAATCCCGAAGGGGACAAGGTCAAGGTGAAACTCATCACCAAGACCAAGGTGTTCAAGATTTCGGATGACGGCAAAATCACGCTTATCGATACGCTTGATTACGAAAGCAAGAAAAAGTACGACCTGGTCGTTACTGTCGAAGGTGAAGACGGCAGCATTGACACGGCTCATGTGACCATCAAGGTCCAGAACGTTCTCGAAGTGCCCGAGGTCAAGATTACACGTGCAAACGACGAGGATTCTCTCTGGCTTGAACCCGATACCATCTACACTCATACCAGGAAGGTCAACCTGGAATGGACTGTCGACAAGAAACTCCAGCCCGACACCTTGGTCAATCTCCCGAAGGACAGCACCTACATTGTCAGGCTGTGCTATGATGACCCGACGAAGGACAGGCCTGGCTGTGACACGGTTGTCATCGTGGTGGACAATTCTATCCCGAAGGTGACTATATCGAAGACGGCGGAAGACACGGCTGCCATTTCGAACGTGACCATTGTTGAACAGGTTGACGAAAGCGATACGAACTTCTATGTGAATCACGAATTGAACGAAGTCCGCATCCATATCAGGGACAATGCGACCGAGACCGACTCCACGTTCAACACGAACCTCAAATTGGATTCCCTGTTGAACATCAAGGGCTCTCTCTCGGACATCAAGAAGGTTTCGAAGAAGAAGAACATCACGATGGATGATGCGGAATCTGCCGAGACTAGGCGGAACCTGATCAATAACAAAACGTATGCCGTTTCTTTTGAAAAGGAAGTTAATGGCAAGAAGTTGACAGTGTCCTACAATACCGACAAGAAGGGCAACCCGATCAAGAATGATGACGGTGTCGTTGTAATGAAGGTCGAGTTCCAGACTGTTGTCGGTGGCAAGGATGTTACCGTTTCTTACTACGTGAATGGCTCCACCGGTGAACTGATTGAAAACGACATTGGCGGTGTTTACGAGTATGCTTACGAGTTTGACGATGACTTCGGTGGCCACGTGGGTGTCCGCTATGCTGTGGATGACAAGGGCGAAATCATCAAGAACGAAGAAGGCAACTACGGCTATCAGGTCAGCTACACCTACAAGAACAAGTTCGGCAACGTATCCACGAAGAACATCTTCATCGTTGTGGATAAGGTTGTTCCGGTCGTCAAGATCAATTCTCCCGAGAACAAGTCGTTCGTGCATACGCGTGGCATTGATGTCGAATGGACTGTCGATGGCGTTGTCCAGGATACCCTTGTTCTCCAGGCGCTTAAGAACGGTGTGAACCCCATTGTGCGCACCTATCGCGACAAGGCGGGCAACGAGGCTTCGGATACGGTCATCGTGGTCTTGAAGGATCCGAAATCCATCGATGTGCATGTTGTAAAGCCTGTCACGATAATCGATGTGGATTCCGTTGCGAAGTACTATGGCGACAATCCGCCGAAGAAGGGACAGACGTTTGCTGTGAGCATGTATGACCCGACTGAAGACAGGGAAGCGAAGACACTTGTCGGCGGCTCCTTTGGCAAGAAGAAGGGCAACGGCAAGGAACCTTATCCGGGCGTGAATGGTGGCCATCTCGGCCCGACGCTCGCCATCGAAGCTGTGGCCCCGCGCTGTGGTGAAAACCCCGCTGCTGGACTTTGCACGTTGGACGACCTTGTCGAACGCGACGGCATGATCTCGCTCGGTGTCGGTGGTGGTTGGGACCGTGAAAGAATAACGGTCGACGAATACGTCAACAACTACTGTACCAAAGAATTCCGCAAGGAATACAAGGGCGACCTCAAGAGTGCGAACCTGTACAAGATGTCGCTGCACGTGAATGTCTGGATCTATTCCAATCTGGGTTCGTTCTTGAACGAATACCGGTTCGAACAGGATTTGAACGATCCGAAATATGTCAGCGATGTCGGCGAAGCCAAGATGTTCTTTGAACTGACTCCCGATTTGGATGGTGATGTGCGGACAAAGGACGGTCGCCTGCTTGGAACGGGTGCCTACATCTTCAAGACAGAGGTCAAGTCGGTTGCCGAGCTGCGCTGTGAACTTCCGGACGAAGAAATCGGCCACAAGCGCCATGCTTCGGACGAACTGCTCAAGTCGTTCGGCTACAAGAGGCCCAAGCAGAAATAACAGGCTGAGCCTTTAGGCCTTTATCTGTGGAGTATGCCCCTGGCATGCTCCACTTCTTCGTTTGTAGGGCTGGGGGTGTCGCGGAGCGTATAGGGTATCTTGAGGTCGTCCCACTTGTGGATGGCCATGTTATGGAACGGGAGCACATCAACGCGCTCGATGTTCTTTAGGGGCTCGATGAAGTCTGCGAGTGCGTGCAGGTCCTCGTCGCTATCGGTAAGGCCCGGAACGAGTACGTAGCGTAGCCAGACGGGCTTTCCCATGCGGGCTAGCCTCTGCGCAAAGTCCAATGTGGGCTGGAGGGGCTTGCCGGTGAGCCTCTGGTGGGTCTCGGGGTTCATTTCCTTGATGTCGAGCAGCACGAGGTCTACGCTGTCGAACCATTCGTCGGGCAGGCCTGCGGCGAGGAATCCCTGTGTGTCGAGCGCTGTGTGCAGGTGTAGCTCGTTCTTTGCACGTTCGAAGATGTCGTGAACGAAGTCTGCCTGAACTAGCGGTTCTCCGCCGGTGATAGTCAGTCCGCCTGCCATGCGCAGGAACCCGGCGTATTTCCCTATTTCGGCGAGGATGTGATCGGAGTCTGTCTCGTTGCCGTCGTGCAGGTTCCAGGTGTCAGGATTGTGGCAGTACAGGCAGCGGAACGGGCAGCCTGTAGTGAACAGCGCAAAACGAACACCGGGACCGTCTGATGCGGCCCCGGTGATGAAAGAGTGTACATAGCCTTTAACAGCCATTTCCGTTTAGAAGAAGATGTTTATACCTGCCGTCGTGTAGAACGTGAGCAAGGTGGATTCCCTAAATTCAGGCTGGTACGTACGGGCAGGAATCAGCATGTTGGTGAAGCACTGCACGACGCGGATGTTTAAATGGACATAGCGGCTGAACATGTAGCCGAGATCAATCGCTCCGCCCACCTCGGCACCAGAAGTGGCGATGGTGTTCGGTTCAGGTTTCTTGTTTCCCGAATAGTCCTTGGTGTATTCGGAGGAACCCGTGAGCTTGAGGCCGATATCGAGACCGATACCTGCGTAAAGGTTGTAGTCCTCGAAGTTGTAGCGCACGATAATCGGAATATCGAACATCATGATATCGATTGTCGCTTCGTCCGTACCGTAGTCGGTCTGGTTTTCGTAACGGTATTGACGGAAATTGAACGTGAGTTCCGGGACGATGTAGGTGTACTTGAAGCCTAGAGGCATCTTGACCATCAGACCACCACCGGCTTGCCAGCCCAGTCCCCATCCATCGGAATTGGAACCGAAGAACGTGTTTATACCGCCCTGGGCGCGCACGCCGAGCATGATGGAACGGGCAAAGCCTTCCGTGCGTTGACGGTTGATTTCGGCCTTGGACGTGGCCTCGTTCTTGTAACGGGCGTACGCCTGTGCGTAGTCTGCATCGTTTGCGAATTCGCTGTCATCTCCACCGTCGTAGGAACTGGTTTTAGCAGGCCTACTGCGGTTATTGGAATCACCACCAATCCAATCATCCGAATCGTCGTCCTGTGCAAAGACGGCTACAGAAAACGCGAAAATAAAAGCACAAATCAGGGAGAGTGTTTTCGGTTTCATACTTGAATTATAATAATATAATTGATAAACAACGCTCCTCTAAAAATATCTTCAAAAAAAAATGTTGAGAAAATATATTGGTAATTTGTTTTTTACGAAAAGAGCGAAAAAAACGGGGCTTTTTGCCCCGTCAAGACCCCACGAACAAATTAGAATTGGTAAAAAATGCCGATTGTGGCGTTAAATGGCCATAATTTGGAATCAAACAGCGTCGGTTCGGCCAGATTGGCCTCGTCTACGAGGTTGGAAAAATATTGCACTACGCGGATGTCGAACCCGAAATGGCCGCTGAAAACGAAACCGAAATCGACGACTGCCCCCAGTTCGACCCCGTTTGTAGGAATGGACTTCTCGCGTTTGTCCTTTTGCGTTTTACCTTCGACGGAGGTTTCCTGCTTAAATTGGGAGTAACCGGAGAGCTTGAGGCCGAGGTCTGCGCCAACGCCAAAGAAGAATCCGTCGTCTTCGCCGATGTAGCGGAACATGAAGGGGATTTCGAACATGTACATTTCGACATAGGCTTCGTTGTCGCTGTATTCCGTCGTTTCTTCGTACAGGTAGCGGCGGTAGCTGAAGTCCAATGCCGTCATGAGCCTAAAGGTCTGGAATCCGAACGGGATCCTGACGAAAATTCCGAAATTGCCGAGATAGCCAGGGTTCCAGGTGTCGGCTTTTTCGCCGAATAGCATATTCACGCCGCCAGCCAGGCGGAATCCCAAATTGATGGAGGTATAGAAACCTTCTTTGCGTGCGCGGTAGATTTCGCGGTTCTCGTTGGTGTAGGTTGCATCGGCATCTTCGTTGTAGGTGATGCTCTTTTTGGCCGGGGCTTTGGCGGAATCATCGGCGCATTCCGGATTGGCGGAATCGGCCGGAGTGCAATCCTCTTCGTCGTCGGAAGCCTGGGCTTGTGAATCGGAACTTGCCGTCCGTGTCTGGAATGTAGTTTCCCCGCAACCGTCGCCAATACATTCGGGGTTCGGCTCGTTGTTGCCGTCGTTAAGGTCTGTGCGGCCGCCGTTCTGCGCGGCAATCCATGCGGAATCCGTTTCGGATTCGTATGTGTTTTGACCAAATGATGTGACGCACATCAATAAAAAAAGAACAGCGTATATGCGAATTTTTGATAACATATTATAAAAATAGTTTTAATTCCTTTTATTAGTGCAGTGTATGGATGTTTTTTTATATGCTATTATGGAATATATTTAAGGAATGATGGCCGTTTTGACGCATTTTTAGAGAAAAAAGGACCGTTTGAGCCTAAAAAAGTATGCCTCCTATAGCCTTTTTTCAAATTTCAAAAAATGGTGAAAGAGTATTCCCAGAATACTTTTTTGCAAAAAATGATGTTACCCGTAATATTTATTGTTGTTGTTTACAACAAAAACAATTTGTAAGTATATTAGGGGCCATTCCCGATTTATATTTTTTTTAAGGTTGGTTGTAATCAGGAGAATCCATGTCTAAATTTTTTAAAAGAAATAAATTAATCTTCAATGCAATCGGTGCATCGGCTTTTATGTTGGCGTCCTTCTTGGTTGCCTGCGATCATTCTTCCGATGATACCACTGTCATCGCTATTTCTACGGATCCTGAGGATGTTCCCGCCTCGGTGAGTTCCTCTTCTGTTACATCTTCGAACGATGTTTCGAGTTCTTCTGCGAAACCCAATACTTTTGGTCTCGAAAGATACAAGGCCTGTGATAAAGCTATTGATGGGCGTTACCTAAAGTATGCATATCTTTATGGTGGTTCTGGCGGCCCGTCATCCTCGGCAAGCGATGGCTCATATATAGAGGGCGGACCTAGCCTTGATGCATATAAGTACGCTTTTTTCAAATGTGAAGATGGCGAATGGCTGCCTGCCGCCGATAAAGAGGTCCCGCTTGATTCTGATGTGTTTTTCGTGTCTTCATGGAAAGATGACGTATGTGACGCCGACCATGAGAACGTTATTGATTCGGTATGGAATGCAGATGGGCCAGGCGGTATACCCGTCTACTTTTACCGTAGGTGCGAAGATGGCGAATGGATTTACAAGAACCGCTCGGTGACTTGTGATACCGCGGGAGTGTCTGTGGGCGACACTTGTAGAAGGGCCGAGTATGTAAATGTTGTGAGTCGGGGTTTTGGAAATTCAGCGAGAACGCAAAATCAATATTGGGACAGAATATATTCGTATGCGGGGAATGGCAAGTGGAAAGAATTCAGTTGCAACACTTCTTTGCCTGAAGAATGTACGGCCACAGATGATGATTTGTCGTATGAAAAGATTTCCAAGGACAACGGATCCTATACTTATTCAATTTATTGCAAATGTATGGATGTGATTGTACGTTATGAATCGGGTGTCTCCTTTGATGGTTCTAAATATCATACGTACTTCAATCCTATACATGGTGTCAAATGGCATGATGTAAGTGAAGATGTTTATGTCCCTATAGAGGATTCTCTTGCGGCGGTCAATTCTTTCAATCCGGATGAAATTAGACCCTGTGATAAAACATTGGAAATAGATGGCCGTGTTATAAAACATGAATATAAAACCGTTAAGATTTATAATGGTTATGATGTAGACTTAACTGATTCAATGTCCAAATATCTTTATTACAAGTGTGAGGACGGTAAATGGTCTATTCTCCGAGAAAAAAACATCGATGACGACGAGAACGTCTTGGATTCCGCTTCCGTGATTTTCTTTGCCGAACTGGGCGAGAAACACTTCTACGATTTCAAAAAATGCAATGCGGACAACGAGAAGATTGTTGATTCGTTGCCTAGCCCGGATAGCAAGCTTGCCTCTTACGATTTCTACAGGTGCGAACAAGGCGCCTGGGTGCAAAGGGGATCGTCGGTGACTTGCAATATCGAGGGAGTGTCTGTGGGGGACACTTGTAAGAGAGCTGCGTTTGCGGGTTCTTCTTTAGAAGAAATATATATCTATGCAGGAAATGGAATTTGGGAGGAATCAAAGGGCGTTCATTTGGCTCCGCTGACAAAGGATTGTTCTGCCGAAAACGAGGATTCGTACGTGACGCAGGTCGATACCATCGTGAAGGTGGGGGCAAGTCCCGCATACGAGACCTCCTATTACCACTGCGAATCCAATGAATGGAAGCGGGTCGATTGCCCTGCTCCGGAAACGGCGTGCGCCAAAGATGTCGAAGGGAAAATTGATTCCACGAAGGGCCTTTTGCCGCTGGAATCCAGAACGCAGGATGTCAATACCGTGACTTGCCATTTTAAATGCACTTCTGGCAAGTGGATGAGAAACGACGACTAAAGATTAATCTTGGCATAATACGCAAAAGATTTGATCTTTAGTTTAAAATTTTCGAAAGTGAATAGTCGTATGAAAGGTCTTCGTTACGTATCGGCTGTCGTGGCAATCGCTTTTGTTACAACAATGTCTCTTGTCGCCTGCGAAGCTACGTCGTCCCTAAACGGAGAAACGCCGGAGTCGTCGGCTGATGATGCCGAAGACACGCCGTACTGCGGTGAATCCTTTAATTTGGATTCTGCGGATGTCCCGTTCTTTACTTGCAACAAGAATTTGCAAACGGACGGGATATATGTTGGCCTCACTAATCACATGACGGGCTCTTGTGCGCAGACCATATATTATAAATGCATGGATGATGAATGGCGGATTGTCGCAAAAGAGGAAATACCCGCCGATTCGGCTGTACACCCTTGTTGTGACCCGCACGATGAGGATCCTTTCTTAAGGTTTAAAAAATGTAATGCCGAAAATGAAGGGCTTTTTGAATCAAAATGCTCTTACTATTTCAAGGGTCGCTGTGCTCAATCGGATTACTTCCGGTGCGAAAAGGGGACTTGGGTCGAGGCGGAATATGTTCCTCCGTTACCAGAGGCGGAATGTACTGCAGAAAACGAAGCCTCATTAGATTCTGTTGCCGAATCACATTTCGATTCGGACAAGCAAGAAAGCGCTGAATACTATTACTACATGTGCAACAAAAACAAGTGGAACTTGATTAACGGAACCCTCGCCGAGTGCACCACGGCAGAAACAAAGGTTGGTGACGAATGCTGTGATGTCGTTTATAGTAGTTTCATGGTGATTCACGCATCTCATAGCGTTCTCTATAAATACACCGAAGATGGCTGGGCGAGGCAGGGTGAGTACAGCGGCCTTGAATGTGAAAACAATTAGCTATGCCTCGGCGATTTCGCTTTATGGGGCAATGTTGCTGTTATTTACAACAAAAAAACATGTAACTAGTTTATATGGTTTTTGTTTAAATTATATTTTATTTGAGTGCTCCTGTGCTTGGAGGTTTTTATGTCAATATTGTCCGGGGAAAATAAATGCTTGTTCAAGGCCGCCTGCGCGCTGGCTTTTTTGCTGGTACTCATCTTGACCGCCTGCGATGCTACTGAGACAAGTTCGCCTACGGAAATTGGCGACTTGTCTTGTGACGACTGCATGGAAGTTGACGGCAAATGGACGAGGACTCTTGACGATTTCCAGAAGTGCAACGCCAAGAACGAAGGCCTTGTTGATTCAACGGTATTTTCAGGTTCGACCACGAAAGTAGCATTCTACACATGCGAAAACAATGAGTGGATTTGGGATGTCGAATCCACGTGGGATGCGTCTCTCCGTGATTTTGAACCGGATATGCAGTGTGATGAATCGTATGAAATTGATGGCGCATATTATGAAGTTTTATCCGAGGATTATGGTTTTGAGTGGACGCGATATTTCAAATGCGAAAATAATAAATGGTCTCTTCTTCCCAAAGAGAATGAACTGCCGGATAGTGCAAAAGTGATTTTGACTAGAGATAGGCATGCGTCGCCAAATTTTAGTAGCGTCATGTTCAAAAAAATTCTTTTCAAGAAATGCAACGCTGAAAATGAAGGGCTGATAGATTCTGCTTATTCTACTGATTATTCATATGCGAGTCTAAAATACAATGCCGTATACGCAAGATACCATGTCGGATACGAAATCTATTACAAGTGCGAGCAGGGAACCTGGAATGAAGTTCCTGCAAGCAGTGTGTGTGATGTTGCGGGAAAAGCAATTTTTTGTGAGGATTTTGACCCGTCTAGTTTGACGGAAACATCTGCTGAAAGGGATTCCGCTTATTGCGATACCCTCACGGTTGCTACGCCGCCTTATAAATGCAACGAATCACTGCAAATAGATGAGCATTACTATCACTTTTCAGGCTATGCATATCCTGGTTTAGGAGGCTGTACTTTTAAGTGTCAGCACAATGAATGGTCCTTTGTTCCCGCCAAAGATGTTCCTGAAGATGCGAAAATGTTTTCGGATAATGATGTTGTCTATCGCACAGAAGAAATTGGCATGTTGAATTTCAAGAAATGCAGCGCAGAAAACGAGGGCATTGTCGATAGTTTAACGACTGGAAATATCAATCCCAAAGGCGGGAACGCACGTGTCTATTACAGATGTGAGCAAGAGAATTGGGTTGAAAGTCCGGCATGGGTTGCCTGTGATACCACCGGGGTGAACGAAGGGGATCTTTGTCGGCTGCAAACTTCTTTTCGAGGAATCCAGTTTGGTTCTGACACCTGGGAATGCTACAGGTATGCTGGCAGTGGAACCTGGGAAGAACAGGATTGTGAAGAACCCGGCGATGATTCGGCTGATTCGAGTTTTGTTCAGGAAGAATAGATTTGTAAATACACATTTTGTGGATGCCTCGCCTCGGGATTGCAAGCCGCTCTCCCGGGCTTTTTCTAAATTTATGCCCGAAAAATATAGAGCTATGAGGTATGGGCTCGGCGACCTCGAACCTCATACCTAGCAGAACCTATTGAGGTATAAAATAATGGCAAAGTACAATCCGCAAGAGATCGAAACCAAGTGGCAGGCCTACTGGGAAGAACATCAGACTTTCAAGACGGGCACCGATAAGTCCAAGCCCAAGTATTACTGCCTGGACATGTTCCCGTACCCGAGTGGCGCAGGCCTCCATGTGGGCCACCCGGAAGGTTACACCGCCACCGACATCATTTGCCGCTACAAGCGCAGCCGCGGTTTCAACGTGCTCCACCCGATGGGTTGGGACGCTTTCGGCCTCCCCGCTGAACAGTACGCTATTCAGACCGGTACGCACCCGGCCATTACCACCAAGAAGAACTGCGACAATTTCCGCCGCCAGATCAAGCGCCTTGGCCTCAGCTACGACTGGAACAAGGAAGTCAACACCACCGACCCGAAGTATTACAAGTGGACGCAGTGGATTTTCAAGCGCCTTTACGGCACCTGGTTCGATGAAGACCAGCAGAAAGGCCGCCCGATTGAAGAACTCCCGATTCCTGCCGACGTGGAAGCCAAGGGTGCTGCCGAAGTCCGCAAGTACAAGGATGGGAAACGCCTCGCTTACTACGCCGACGCTCAGGTGTGGTGGTGCAAGCACTGCAAGATTGTTTGCGCAAACGAAGAAGTCTTGAACGATGGCTCTCACGAAAAGTGCGGTACCAAGGAAGTGGAACGCCGTAACCTCAAGCAGTGGCTCATGCGCATCCCGCTGTATGGCGACCGCCTGCTGAAGGGCCTCGACAAGCTCGACTGGCCGCAGGGCGTGAAGGACATGCAGAAGAACTGGATCGGCAAGAGCTACGGTGCCGAAGTGGATTTCCCGATTGCCGACGCTAACGGCAAGCCGACCGAAAAGAAGCTCCGCGTCTATACGACCCGTTGCGATACGCTGTTTGGTGCTACCTACATGGTCGTTGCCCCGGAACACGCGATGGTGCCGGAACTCACGACTGCCGAACAGAAGGCCGCCGTGGAAGAATACGTGCACGCCGCCGCATTGAAGAGCGATCTCGACCGTACTGAACTCGCCAAGGAAAAGACCGGCGTGTTTACCGGTAGCTATGCCGTGAACCCGCTCACCGGCACCAAGATTCCGGTGTGGGTTGCCGACTACGTTCTGACCGGCTACGGCACGGGCGCCATCATGGCCGTGCCCGCCCACGATACCCGCGACTTCGATTTCGCGAAGAAGTTCAACCTGCCCGTCATCTGCATCATGGAACCGGATGCAAGCTGCCCCGAAGACGTTCGCCCGAAGGTCCTCGCAGGGGAAGCCTGCTGGGCTGCCGATGGCACCTACATCAACAGCCAGAACGACACGCTTTGCCTGAACGGCCTCAACAAGAAGCAGGGCATCGCGAAGGTCATCGAATGGCTCGAAGCCAACAAGATCGGTAAGGCCACCGTGAACTACAAGCTCCGCGACTGGCTCTTCAGCCGTCAGCGCTACTGGGGCGAACCGTTCCCGGTCATCCACTGGGAAGATGGCGAAATCTCTACCGTCGATGATTCCGAACTGCCGGTGCTTTTGCCGGAACTCAAGGACTACAAGCCGGGTGACGGCGGACAGTCTCCGCTCGCAAACGCCACCGAATGGCTCCAGGTGACCGACAAGAACGGCCGCAAGGGTATCCGTGAAACGAACACCATGCCGCAGTGGGCTGGCTCCTGCTGGTATTACCTCCGCTACATCGATGCCTGCAACGGCGACGCATTTGTTGCAAAGGAACTTGAAAAGTACTGGATGCCGGTCGACCTCTATGTGGGTGGTGCCGAACACGCCGTGCTCCACTTGCTCTACAGCCGTTTCTGGCACAAGGTCCTGTTCGACCTCGGTCTCGTCTCTACCGACGAACCGTTCCAGAAGCTCTTCAACCAGGGCATGATTCTTGCCTTCGCTTACGAAGACGCCGCTGGCTCCAAGGTCCCCACCGACGAAGTCGAAGAGAAGAACGGCAAGTTCTTCAAGAAGGGTACTGACATCGAACTCAAGCAGATTGTGGCGAAGATGAGTAAGTCCCTCAAGAACGTGGTGAACCCGGATGATGTGGTGCGCGACTACGGTGCCGACAGCCTTCGTTTGTACGAAATGTTCATGGGTCCGCTCGACGCCGTGAAGCCGTGGCAGACCAAGGGCATCGAAGGCATGAACCGCTTCCTCGGCCGCGCCTGGCGCTCTGTCGTGGGCGACAGCGATGAAGCCCCGGTGTTCGTTGACGAGACCGCCCCGGAAGCTATCGAGAAGGTGATGCACCAGACTGTCATCAAGGTGACGAACGACATCGAGAACATGAGCTTCAATACCGCGATTAGCCAGCTGATGATCTTCAACAACGAAATGATGAAGATGGACAAGCGCTACCGCGAACCGTGCGAAACGTTCGTCAAGCTGTTGCACCCGTTCGCCCCGCACATCGCCGAAGAAATGTGGAGCATCCTCGGTCACAACGAATCCCTCACGAACGTCGCCTGGCCGGAAGCCGACCACTCCAAGGCCGTCGAAAACACCGTGGAAGTCGTGTTCCAGGTGAACGGCAAGGTCCGCGCCAAGGCATCTGTCGCCAAGGACATGGACAAGGCCGCCCTGGAAAAGCTCGCTATGGAAAACGACCGCGTGAAAGAGTTCATGGCTGGCAAGACCGTCGTGAAGTCCATCGTGGTTCCGGGCAAGCTCGTGAACATCGTGGTTAAATAAGTTTTTTAGTCTTCCATATACACATCGACTGTGACGTCGGGATAGGCGTATGAACCGTCTTTCCCGCGTATGGTCGCGTAGAGTAGTTTCCCTGCATCCATGAGCCGCGCGGGGATTAGGTTGTTGCGGCGAGGAATGTAGCCGATTTTTTCTCCTGCAGAGTTTTTTACGAGTATGGCGTATTTGTCGTACTTGTTGTCGGGTTCGCGGACCAGCGTGAGCCGGTCGCCTTCCTTGATGTTTTCGAGAAGTTTAGCAATGCCTTTGACGAATTGCATCCCCATGACAGGAACCCAAAGCAGAAAGACGGGCTTAGAGAACGGCTTGGGTATGCTCAAACCGTTGCTGTGGAGCAGCGCGAGCATTCCCGGGGCGGTTGTGGCGAGTGCGTTATTCATGGGACCTCCCTTGCAGTTGTTCAAGCCTGTTTTTGTAATCGGAGGCGATGACCTCGAAATTTGCGATGTCTGCTTCCATTTGTTTGGCTTTCGCCTTGATTTTTTCTGGAGATGCGAGCAGTTCCTTGCAGTCGAAGGGAAATCTTGAGCGAATGTCCTTGAGTTTTTGTGCGAGTTTGGAGAGCGTATCGAAAAGTTTGGCCCGTTTTGTTTCCAGTTCTTCGAGCGTGCCGCTGGGTGCCGGGGTCTGGAATTTCCCGCGGAACTCGAGAATGGCCGCGATGGCATCGAGTGTGGCGAAATCCCCCTCGGCAAACGCTTCCACCGCCTGTTGCAGGCATTCCTGGTCTTCTTTGGTTGCCCCGGCATTGAGGTCAGGATGGAGCGCTTTCACGATTTTCTGGTACACTCGCTTGATTTCGGCGTGCTCTTTTGGGGGCATGGGGGTGAATTTCGTTTGTGAAAGGGTCTGCATTTCGGCGGCCTTGCTGTCCAGAACCGCTTGGTATTCATTTGCTTCGGCTTCGATGATGACGGCGATGGCGTCAAAGTCCGGAGTTGCCCCTTTGTTGAGTTCCGCCTGGATAAGCTCTAGTTCCCGTTTGAGAAGCCGAACGAGATAGTATTTTTCGACAAGAACCATTTCCAGTTCGCCGAAAAATTCATTGTATTTGGCCTTGAGCATGGGAATCTCCACATTCTCTGCGAGGTCCATTTGCGCTTGGACGGAAACGATCTCGCTTTTGAGGGTCTCGATTTCCTGCAAAAGGGCGGAATAGCCTGGGTGTAGAATCAAGTCGTTCATAGCTACCTCGTGGGATATGGGTGGAGCCCGTGTGGCTATGATACAAAAATAGATTCAAATCAATGTCATAAAATGACATTTTTACGAAGATGCTTTTTCGGGGCCGGTCTTCCGAGAGTTCTTCATTTCTTTCTTGATGCGGTACATTTCCTTTTCGGCGCGCTTCTGCACTGTGACGACATCCGTGTCACGGAAGTCCTTGAGGGAATACCCGCAGGCGATACTGAGACGCTCCCATGCATTTCCGGCAGTGGTCGATGCGTTCATTTTTTCGTTGATCTGTATCATCAGTTCGCCGCGGTTCCGCAGGTCGTTGCCCATGAGTATGACAATGAACTCGTCTCCGCTTATGCGGAATACGGGACTATGGCAGAATATGTCGCAAATCAGCTGGCAACAGTTGATGAGGTAGGAGTTGCCGTAGTCATTTCCGTAGTTGTCGTTGATGACTTTTAGGTAGTTCAGGTTGCATGCGATGATGCCAAACTCGCGCAGTTGCTTTGTGACAATCTTGGAGTCCATTTCCTTGCAATAAGCGTCATAGGCTGTGCGGTTGCGTATGCCTGTCAGTGAATCCCTGTAGGCAAGCCCCTGGATTTGCCCGAGGTATTCCTGCATGTGGTCCTTTGCGGTTTGGAAACTCTTGGAAAGGTCTCCAATTTCGTCATTGGTTTCCACCTTGAATTTTACCTTCATATCCCCGTTGATCAGTTTGTTCGCTGTTTCTGTCAAAGTGAGGATTGGCCTTGTGATAGAATAAGCCACCATGGCCGATATGAACGAGAACAGAATGAGCAGGAATATGGCGAATATGATGATTTCTACGAGGAGCTTGTAGCGTTCTGCGTTAATTTCTGCTTCAGGAACCCGGATGCCAAAGGACATGCCGTTCGGCAGCGTGCTGCGTAGTACCCGGAAACCCTTCTTTGACTTGAGCGTTTTTCCTGGGCTTAGGGAGGGGTGGACGATGATTTTTCCGTTTTCGTCTTCGAGGAATGCGTAGCCGGATTGATAGACCTTGATGCCCAGGACGAATTGGATGATTTTGTTGAAGTCCAGGTCTACTCCGACAACGCCAATATCTTCGCCGAACTTGATTAGCGGAATGACGTAGGAAATCACATAGGCGTTGATATTCTTGTTCTGATAGGGCAGGAGCCACATGGGCTTGCCTATTTTGGTAGGCAGGTAGTACCAGCCGACATGCTCCATGTCGTCGGAGTCGTATTTGGATAGGTCGGTCGGGGAAAGGTTTTCGAATTCGCCGGTTTCGCTATTTTTCGTGATTAAAATTCCCGACGTGGGAAGTGTGAACTTAGGGTTGTAACGGAGGTATACCGAAGTCGCATTCTTGATGTTGTTCAAGGATGCCGTGGTGTATTGGTTGATTTTTTGAGTAATTTCGTCGCGAGTCTCTTCTTGCTTGAGGGCTTCCAGCGAAGGGATGTCGGTGAGAATGAATGCCGAAATGCTGTTTGCGTAGTGCTCGATGTCTATGAAGATGGGCTCGAGTTTGTGCAACTCTGCGGCGAGCCTGTTTTCAAGGAATTCTTGCGAGCGCTTCTCGAGAATGTTGCTGGTGAAGTAAAGGGCGAGCCCTCCTAGCGAGAGCGTGCAGAGAACCAGGCCGGACAATGACAACCCGAATATTTTTCTGTGAATCGGTATTCTCATGTTTTCTCCCTTTTGTCAAAGGCCGCGAACTTCGACGACTTTCTTGTTGCTCGTGCTCCCCAGCACCACCTCGACGTCCCTTTTGTGGACCTTGAAGTGGCTCGCAACAAGTTCGCAAATCGCCTCGTTTGCTGCACCGTCTACGGGTGGGGCCTTGACCTCCACCTTAAGGCTTCCGTCTGGTTGGACGGTTATGCTGTCACGCTTGCTACGCGCATGGACTTTGATGTTGATGCGCATGGCGTCCCGCTTATGCCAGAACGTTGCCTATCGAGGAACCGGATTGTTCCTTTGGAGACTTGGCTTCCAGTTCGCGCTGGTCGTTCTCCATGGCTTCCAGGAGTTCCTCCTGCCCGCGGATGAGTGCGCGGCAACGGATGAAATAGTTGCTGCGCAGCTGCTTCAGTTGTTCGATTTCCATGCGCAGGTTTTCGGCTTCGCGCTTGGTGTTTTCGACTTCGCGGATGGCTCTGGCTTTGGCTTCGGCAATAATGATTTCGGCTTCTTTTTCTGCGGTCGCCTTGACTTCGTCTACCGTTTTCTGCATGGTGACGACGGCGTCCTGGATGGTTTTTTCAATCTGCTTGTAGTAGTTTACGCGTTGTTCCGCAATCTTGAGCCGTTCGGTCAGGTCGGTGCGGTCGCGCGACATCTGCTCGAAGGCAACGGCTGCCGTTTCGAGGAATGCCTTGACCTCTTCTCCGTCGACTCCTCCGAAATTTTTCTTGTGGAAAGTTTGATTTCGGATGTCCAAAGGTGTCAGTTCCATATATATACCTTCCAGGGGTTTCAAGTTGCGTTAATAAAAATATAACAAAGTGTGTGCCGTGGGGGGAGTGGAAAAGGAAAGTAAAATGAAGGAAATGCTCACGAGTAAGGTAAAAAGCGTATTTTTTTGAGAATGAGTGCGGGCAATAATTTTTTTTTATAATCAGGCATTGCCATTATCAAGAAAAACTTTTATATTTAAACCTATTAAAACAATAGGAAAATAAAATTTAATGACTCTACAGCAACTTCGATACGCTATTGGCATTGCAGAAACGGGCTCCTTCAACAAGGCGGCCGAAAAACTTTATATCTCGCAGCCGTCGCTCACGGCCGCCATCCGCGACCTTGAAGACGAGATGAACATCCTCATCTTCAACCGCACGAGCCGTGGTGTGTCGCTCACCAACGAGGGCGAGGAATTCATCGCCTACGCTCGCGAGCTGTACCACCATTACGAAATCGTCATGGACAAGTACGGCAAGTCGGGCAAGCGCAAGAAGAAGTTCGCTGTTTCTACGCAGCATTATTCCTTTGCAGTTAAAAGCTTTGTCGAGACTGTGAAGATGTTCGATACCGAGAAGTACGAGTTCGCCATCCGCGAAACCCGCACCAGGGAAGTCATCGAGGATGTGGCTTCGTTCAAGAGCGATATCGGCATTCTCTACTTGAGCGATTTCAATCGCAAGGTGATCCAGAGCTTGCTCAATGCCCGTGACCTCGCGTTCCACAAGCTCATCGACTGCAAGGCCTATGTTTACCTGTGGAAGGGGCATCCGCTTGCGAAGCAGCCTTTCATCACGTTCGAACAGTTGGCCGACTATCCGTGCCTCTCGTTCGAGCAGGGGGACAACAGTTCGTTCTACTTTGCCGAAGAGATCCTAAGTACGAGCGAATACAAGCGCACCATCAAGGCGAACGACCGTGCGACCATGCTGAACTTGATGATCGGTTTGAACGGTTACACGCTTTGCTCCGGTATTATCTGCGAAGAGCTGAACGGCAGCGACTACTTGGCGGTACCCTTCAAGGACAAGAGTGCCGAGGCCCACCGCGTCATGGAAATCGGCTACATCACCAAGCGCAACATGTTGCTTGGTCTAGTAGGCGAGCGTTACGTGGAAGAATTGCAGAATTATCTTTCCAAATGCGAGCGAAGCGAAAACCCCTCTTGATAATTATTCATTGATTGTCTATATTTGAGGCGTTAGAATTCTGCGATGTTGCAGGATTTTTCCGGAAGTCATTGTCTAACCTTCCTAAAAAAACAACATGAAAAGCTATATCCAGCGCGAATGGCAGGATCTGGTTGTCCTCCTCCGCAATATTCCCTCCCTCGTCGTCAGTTTCTTCATTCTCTCCGTCGTGTGCATGAACTTGCTCGCGAACAAGGAACTGGTCTCCTTCGAATACATGGCCCTTGACTGCGGCTTTACGCTCAGCTGGTTCTCGTTCCTCTGCATGGACATGATATGCAAGCGGTTCGGACCCAAGGCCGCCATGAAGGTTTCGGTGGTCGCACTCTTCGTGAACCTGTGTACCTGCCTGTTCTTCAACATCCTTTCGCATGCGCCGGGAATGTGGGGCGAATTCTACAGCTACATCGACACGAACCCTGATGCGGCTAAGGTGGCAAACGATGCCCTCAACGCCACGTTTGGCGGTTCCTGGTACGTGGTGCTCGGCTCGGCGCTCGCCATGTTCACCGCCTCGCTCGTCAACTCCGTCGTGAACTACGGCATGGGGAAATTCGCAAAGGGCAAGGACTTCAAGACATTTGCTGCACGCTCCTACGTTTCGACGATGGTCGCGCAGTTCGTGGACAACATGATTTTTGCCCTTGCGGTAAGCCATGTGTTCTTCGGCTGGACCATGAAGCAGGTCCTCATCTGTTCGATTACGGGTGCCGTCATGGAACTCCTCTGCGAAGTCGTCTTCAGCCCCGTCGGTTACAAGATGGCCTGCAAGTGGGAAAAGGAAAACGTCGGTAGCGATTACCTCAAATTCAAGGCGGGGCAAGCATGAACGTCTTTATCAGCGGAACGCACAGCGGCATTGGCCGCGCTATCGCGGAGCTGTTCCTGAGCAGGGGCGCGCACGTTGTCGGTTTCGATATCCAGAAATCGACGATTGACCACACCGAATACGAGCATCATATTGCCGACGTCTCGGACAAGGCTTCTTTCCCGGAACTTTCTATTGCGGCAAACATCGTCGTGAGCAACGCGGGCGTACAGAACTCCGGCCGCGATATCGAAATCAACCTGATGGGCGCGATGAACTTTGTCGAGAAATACGCGATTCAATCCGAAATCAAGTCGGTTCTTTTCATTGCATCTTCCAGCGCGCACACAGGCGACGAATTCCCCGAATACGCAGTATCCAAGGGCGGGCTCTTGACCTACGTGAAGAACGTGGGCCGCCGTGTCGCCAAGTTCGGCGCGACATGCAACAGCATTTCTCCGGGTGGCGTCAAGACTGACCTCAACAAGCCCGTGATGGACGACCCTGCGCTCTGGAACCGCATCATGGACGTGACGCCGCTCAGGCGCTGGGCCGAACCCGAAGACATCGCGGAATGGGTCTGGTTCCTGACGGTGGTGAACAAGAACTGCACGGGTCAGGATATCCTCGTCGATAACGGCGAGAAGGACCTGAACAGCACCTTCGTGTGGCCGTAGTTCTTGCTTATTGAAAAAAGAGGTAATTCTTCCCGGTGAGACGAATCTCCCCGTTTTTTATGCGGGTTCTTTTTTTGAAAGTGTGTTTTTTTGTGTGAAAAGGTGCATTTTCCGTGTGTTGGTTTTTTGGCATGCTATTTGCTCCGTTGTGGGTGTTAAACCCCCAACCTAATGAGGTCTACTATGAAAACCAAACTGATTCCCGCTATGGCATTGTCCCTGATGGGTTTCTTTGCTACCGCGTCTTTCGCACAGGAAGACGTTTCCACTGAACCGCAGGTCACTGCCGAAGAACAGGCCGCTCCTAGCGAGGCTGTCAAGCAAAAGGCCGACAAGGAAGATCCCAGGGCCGACCGCGCCAAGGAACGCTTCGAACGTAAGGATGCCAAGAAGGCCGAGATCGCAAACCACAAGGCCGAAAAGCAGGCCCTAAAAGAGGAACGTGCTGCTGCCCGTGCCGAACGCAAGGCTGAAAAGGAAGCCCTGAAGGAAGAACGCAAGGCTGAAAAGAACGTGGCCAAGGAAGAACGTAGGGCTGAAAAGCAGGCAATGAAAGAAGACCGCAAAGCTGAACGCGACGCCCAGAAGGAAGAGCGCAAGGTTGAAAAGGAACAGCGCAAGTTCGAAAAGAACGAGCAGAAGGAAGAACGTAAGTCGAACAAGGGGAACGGCCGCGACAAGTAGCTGGCTCCACAAAATGAGACCAATCCCAACAAAGACACGGGTAAAAACCGTGTCTTTTTATATATCCCAGATGAGGGATGCCTTTATTTCTGTAAAGATGCTTTTTTCGGGATAGTCGATAACGTAGCCTGCGGGTACATCGTACGACCTGTAGAATTGATCGAACCCTAAAAGGATGCCTACGTAGGTGGGTTTCCACGAAACGGACGATCCCCACGAGGCGCTGAACTTCTGGACCTTTTCGTATTCTGCATCAGGACCGTCCACGACAAATCCGTAGAACAGGTTTGCCTTGAGGTCGATGGATATTTCTGTCTTGAACCTGTATGAAATCGATGGCTTCAGGGACGGACCTATCCACTTGAGCCAAAATTCGGATGAACTGATGGAGTCCGCCTCGAAGCGTGCTCCCGCATACATGGAACTTTTCCAGCCGTACTTGGCGTAACGGCGCCACGAGACGTAGGCCGCCGTGGACAATGGGCCGTCGAGGTTTTCGTAACCCGAAAGGGCTACGCCGAACTTATGCTTGTCGAACCGCAGAAAATATTTTTCGGCCCACAGGAAAAAATCGGGTGTCAATCCGTCTTCTTCCGAGACGTTCATGTTTGAGCCGATGTCAAATACGAAAGAGTTGCCGACAAGGCTGTACTCCAGGCCAAACGAGGCTTCCCAGGCACTTGTGTCCAGTGAGGGCATGTCGTCCTTGTCTATAAACCAGTCTCCAGAAAGGTTCAGCTCGAAGGAATGCAGCATGTCTCTTGAATCGTAATCTAGGGAAAATGTCATCGAAGTCGAAAGCTCCTTCCCGCTTTCGTTTGTAGAATCGTCCCTGTTGTAATAAAGGTTCCAGTAGCCGACATTGCCGTACGAGTGGAATTCCCACGGACTAACAGCGCTATCTTTCGGGGATTCGCTAGCGGATTGTCCCATCGCTTCCTTGTAGCTGTCGACAATCTCCTGGATTTCTGCGGTGTACGGACCGGGCACGGCGAGGGCTTCCTCGAACGTTTCCAACGCGAGGGGAATGTCTCCGGCTTCTTCTGCTTTCAATGCACGGTAATAGACGTCCTCTTGCGATTCAGCGATGGCAAGAGTGGCGAGAAGTAAAAACGCTAACGTCAGAAAACGCATTATTTGTGAAAAGGTCCCTTGTGTTCCAAACCGGGCCTCTCGTGTGGCGGATTAGGCTCATGCATTTTTGGATGATCCATGACCGGCTTTTTCCCGTGATTGAGATTTTTAGGGGAATCTTCCTCGAATCGGGATTTTTTGTCCCTATTTTTTTCCTTCTCGATAAGCTTGGGTTCCTTGTCGATGGCGGGCTTGTTCCGCAAATCTAGCAGGATTTGTTCCCTCGCTTTCTTGCGCTCTTCGCGCATCTTTTGCCAGCTTTCCTTGTCACGTGGCGCCAGTTCGCGGGAATTGTTGGAAATTCCCAACTCTTCGGCTGGTGTAGGTACGGCAGATTCCGGGCGTTCGAAAGATTCCGCCGCAAAAGTGATTGCCGCACAGACAGAAACGATTGTTAGGATTCTCGTCATCATACTCGTTCTCCTGCAAAACCCATGCCAGTTATTTAAAGTCTTCCTTTTTTAATCCGATTCGCTCCATGATTTCACGGAGCACCTTGCGGTCGATGCCCAGGATGGTGGCGGCGAGTGTCAGGTTCGCCCCGCTGTCCTTTAATGCTCGGCTGATCACCTCGCGTTCTACGGCTTCTCTCGCTTCCTTGAGCGTCCTCGGGGATTCCTTGACCATGGCCTGCGTGTCGTCGAGGCCCAGGTCCTTCGGCTGTACCACGCCGTGTACCGCCTGGATTAGCGCCTTCTGGATTCTATTTTCGAGTTCGCGGACGTTGCCCGGCCAATGGTAACTGAGCAGCGCCTTCTCTGCATTACGGCTCAGGTGGAACTTGCCCCGGCCATATTCCGCACCGTAGCGCGTGAGGAATTCGTTGGCCAGCAGCACGACGTCTTGGCCGCGCTCGCGCAAGGGCGGCAGCATGATAGGCATGACCTGAATGCGGAAGTAAAGGTCTTCCCTGAAACGCTTTTCCTTGACGGCCTCTTCCAAGTCCACGTGCGTTGCGCTGATGACGCGCACGTTTACGGGGATTTCTCGGTTGTCGCCTACACGGGTGATATGCTTTTCCTGCAATACGCGCAAAAGCTTGACTTGCATGTTCAACGGCAGTTCCCCGATTTCGTCCAGGAAAATTGTCCCGCCGTCGGCTTCTTCGAAAAAGCCCTTGCGATTATCGATGGCGCCGGTAAACGAACCCTTTGCATGTCCGAACAGGAGTGATTCCATAAGCTGTTCGGGGATGGCGCCGCAATTCACGGCAATGAAGGGTTTCTCGGCGCGCGGGCTGTGCCTGTGGATATACTTTGCGATGACTTCCTTGCCGGTACCCGTCTCACCGCGGATGATTACCGGGAGCGGCAAGAGCGCAAGCTTGTCTGCAAGGGTAATCAGTTCGGCCATCTTTTCGCTGGAATATACGATGCCGTCCTTGCGGACTACGTTTTTCAGCACGTCGAGCGATTCCTTGTCGCGTAACCGGTCAAAGGCGGCAAAGGCGAACTTTTCGCAGACATTCACGAATGCGTCGAAAAGGTTGCTGTCGTCTTCGGTAAAGGGTTCCTCTCGGGCGGCACGTTGCAGGTACAGATAACCCGCTTCGCTATCGGGGGTGCGGAACGGCGAAACCATGATGCTGGTCAGCTGGTTCTGCACAATCGATTTTGAAAGGTCCGCCGAATCGTCGTCCAGTTGGTTCCAGACGACCGCGCGTTTTTCGGACTTGGCCTGCATCACCGCCGAGATGGAAATGGCTACCTGTTCCGGGTTGCTCAGGTGCAGGGGTGTTTCGCCTGCAAGGTCTAAAACGGCCGCATCGGCGTGCAACACTTCCTTGGCCACTTCGAGAATTTTCACAAAGAGGGATTCCGGCTGAACCTCGTCCAGCAGGGTCTTGACCACGTCGAGCATTTTCTCGGTAGCGAGCATGGTTTCAGACTTCATGATAATCCCCTATAAAAAGCAATGTCAGTCCAACGAAGGTGTTGGCAAGTCCTTAAGGATTGTCGAAGGCAGAGAATCCTGCGACTCCAGTCCGCTGTCCGGTTCCATCGTCACCGAATTTCTGGACTTCTTCAGCAGGAGGTTGCCCGTCTCGTCGATATCGGAGCTGTTTGTCCCGACAATAAAAAAGAATGCCATCAACGTTAATATAAGTCCAAAAACCGCTAGATACATGTATTTCCACTTCTTTTTAGGATGTGCAATACCCCGTTTTTCGTACGGAAACGCCATGTCTAGCCCGTTTGCAGATCCGTCCGGGGGGAATCCTCCCGGTTTTTGGTTTTCTAGGGCCTTGGCAAACTTCTGTGCATCCACGGAAGCCTTGATTTCCCCGACATCGAGTGTGCCCAGCGCAATCTCCGCGATTTCGTCCAGCTCGTCGAAATCCTCGCACCGCTCTTCGGCATTTTGACGCAAGAGCGCTTTCCATAACGGGCTCAATGCAGATATTTCTGTGGCAGAAAAATTTCCCGAAGCATAAAGTTTTTCATCGACCGAGATCGAATCGATTCTGAGAATTTCGTCCTGGAATTCTTCGTATCCCGAGGCCTGAATTAGATCTTCGCCGGTGATCCAGCGGTACAAAAGCATGCCCAAGCTGAACAGGTCGCTTGCCGTAGAGGCGGGTCTCCCCTGAAAGCGTTCGGGAGCCGCATAGCTTGGCGTGCCTGGGCCCACGATACCAAAATCCACGAGCGTCGTCTGGACAGGAAAACCCGACTTGTCCGGATTCCTGTTCAACAATACATTTGCCGGGTTCAAATCGCCATGGTGTACGCCGACGGCATTGAGGGCAAGCAGCGATTGTGCCACTTCGCGGAGCAGACCCAATGCGACAGGCACGGGAATGTGCCCGACATCGCGGGAACTTACGCCTTCGATAAAATCGTAGACTAAGTACGGGTTTCCATCTCGCAAGCCCGATTCGCGAATCCGGCAAGTTCCGGGGATGCGGATGCATTTCAACTTTTCAACGACTTCGGTCTCGAAGGCCGAACCATTACGGTACCATTTTAGGACAAACTTGCCGCTATTCCCAGAGGCTAGATAGATATCGGCCTCTCCACCACGGTGGATTAAACGGCATGATTCTATGTTGTCTAGAATGGATGAATTTTCGCTCATAGCCGCCCCGAAAGGACCATCGCCTTCAGCGAATCTTCGGCAACATGCGTCCAGTGAATCAGGGACTGGTTCTTCGGGGACTTTTGGAGCCCAGCCGACCAGGTGTCCCAAGCGGCTTCCACATCGCCTTCATCCCAATAGATGTTTCCAAGATTGATGTAGGCCGAAACAAAAAGCGGGTCATGAGTGATGATGTGAATGTAGATGTTCTTGGCCGCCTTCAAGTTGTCCGGGATATCGCTCTTGGCAAGAATCAATGCCTTCAGGTTGTAGCTGAAATAGTTCAGGCTGTCTAGCTGTATGGACTGGTTCAGCATGGGCATGACATCCACGGAACCGTCCCGCTTTAGCGCGGCCCGCGCCAGGTAGAAAAGACATGTTGAATAATTGGCGTTGATCTTTCCGCTGCTGTCGATATTGGACAGGATTCGGAATTCCTTTGCCGCCTGACTCCAGAGGTCAAAAGTCGGGACACGTAGGCGTTCCGACGCCTCGGCGATGGCATAATACGAAAGCGCAAGGCCGTAGCGAGCGTCTCTATGGGCGGGGTCGGCATCCAGGGCTTTGTTGAAACTTGTAACGGCTCGGTCGTAGTCGCCAATGCGCAATGCGTCGTTACCGCGTCTTACGTCGTTTTCTACGCAGGCGGCCAGTAACAGGGCAAACGCAAAAGTAGCCAAAGGGCGAATACATCCAAGCATAACGAGAAATATATATAAAAAGTTATGCAAGGGCGCAAGCCGCTATCGCGACAGACGGTGGTTCAATATGCACAAGGGCGTTGTCGAAAAGTTTGACCATGCCATCGATACGCTGGTACTGTTGTCTTCGGTGGATTTAATCGAGATATGCAACTTCGCCCATTTGCGGCATGAGCAGTGGTTTGCCGGATTCCTTGGCAGCTCTTTTTGCATTTTCAAGCGGTTCAAAATAGGTGTGCTTGCTCAGGCAGAACTTGGAATGGTGTACGGTCAGGTAGCGCTTTGCGCCCAGTTCCGTCATTTCTTTGCCTAAATACTTCGGCAGGGTAACCCCAATATTCGAAATGCTCTCCTTCGCCAATAGCTGTTGCCACCTTCTTGATGCGTGGTTCCGTTTCCTTTACTACCTCATAATCCAAATGGTCCCAGTGATTGAACTAATTAAATTATGACTTTTCAAGTAGGCAGTTCTTGGATTAGAGCAGATGGAAGTTGAGGTAAAGGGTGTAGGTGAAAATTCGCCTGGACATGGGTTCCGCCATCTCTGACGAATAAGCAGCCATCTTGACATACGTATCGAGCCTATAGCCGATATCCATCCACGACAAAAATCTGTATTCAAGTGCGGTATTGTTGAGCAGCAAAAAGTCCCAGCCGGTAACGCCATAGTCCGGCGTGGAACCTTCAATGGTCTTCATTGCATCAATCGTTATCTTGTCGTAAAAGCGCCACTTTTGCTTGTAGAGCGTCTCAAGCATCAGACTGTATTTTACGCCGCTGTTATATTGATAACTGTCCTTGTCCGGGTTATATTCGGGATGAAATTCCTTGATGATGTCGTCGTAGCCCATGTCCGCAGAGCCGAGCATTATCCAGTAAAGCTGATTCATTACACGGAACCGCAATCTCGGAGTGAGCCACAAAGCAAGATCCATGGCGCCGCCTAGCGAAAGCGTGCTCACCGTCGCCAAATCGCCATAGAAGGTGTCGTAATCCAGGTTTACGGAAAAATCTAGCCAATGGCCGCGACCATGTATGCCGCGATTCAGCAATTTTCCCATAATATCCATTTGGAGAACATTTCCTTCCAATCCGCCTTCGCCCATGACATCGATCTTGAAGTAATCAAAGGGCCGCTTGACTCTCGCATAAGGTAACCCATATTCGAGTGATAAGGCGAACATGCCATGATGGTCATTCCATTCATCATCCAGTTCATCGGCGTCTTCGCCCCCAAAGCGATAATCCGAACCGAATCTGGATCCCATGCCCATGGCGATGGAAAGTTCAATTGGCACCATGCCCGTATAAAAATCCCTGTTGCCAAAAAATGCACGTTGTGTATAGCTGGCCGGTTCAAGTGCAAAGGCGGCCATTTGCCTATACCAAGGTGCTCCCGGCCTATTGTACACTGCCCTAGAAAGCCGATAGAGAACTTCGCCGAACATGGATCCTGCCACGGTCGTAGACACGAAATCGTTCGGAGCCGGATATTCCCTCTCGCAAAACATTTCCCAAGTAGAACTGCCGAGCGCGGCAAACATCATGCTGGAATAAAAACCGTAACCGCTCCCTCTTGCCGCTGCATAATAAAACGATCCCTGATAAGGGTGGCCGTAAAAGTTGATAGCCCAGTGGTTGTGATCCCATTTCCAACCTTCTCGAAAGTTTCTTTTCCAATAGCTGGGGCCGGTATGTGCGTAATCCTTGTCAAGCACATAGTAATCCCATGCCCAGACAAATACGTTTTGCCCGAGAACTTCTGCCGAAACAATCAGGGGGTTCACGTGGGTGCCGAAGAGACTATCCTTGGGCATGACGGTCGGCTCTTCGGCCGTATTTGCCGAATCGCCTCGCATGGCTGTCCGGATGGTGTAGGCTTCTTCTATGCTCAGGATAGCGTTTTCATCGGCAAGGCGTTCCTTGATGCTGTCAGGAATTGGGACAGACTGCGAAAAGGCCTCCCCGAAAAGCAATAAAAGAAAAACAGCAATCAACTTGTAGCCGAAATGCGACATACAACATATTTAACAACTTTGTCGAATGGTTTGGGGCTTTTTTGTTAAAATTCTGACAAAGCGTCAAAAACGGGATTTTTTCGGTAACGGAGTAAATTTAAAGCAGTGTCAAGGATTTCTCGTAAATGGAGTCAACGTCTTCGGGGCTGATTTTTCCAGGGACGAGGTCGAGCTTGGAATGGTTCACTTTCATGGCCGCTGCAAACTGGTCGCGCATCTCGCGTGTAACGGAATAGGTCCCGATGAGGCTCTGGAGCATTGCGGTGAATTCTCCGATGTCCTTGAGTCCCAAAAGAGAGAGATTTTTTTTTACATCGTCGGGGACGAACTTGGCACAGACTTCGGTATATGCTGCAAGGAAGTAGCCAACTGCGGGTCCGTGCGGAACGCCTGCATGGAGTGTGAGGTCGTAGCTCATGCCGTGTGGCAAGGTGGTGCTCGTGTGCGCGATGGACATGCCTGCAATCGTCGACGTGAGCATGAGCTTTTCATACAGGCTTGCTTCCACGTCGCCGTTTGCCAGAAGGGCGTCTTTGCACTCTCCCCAAAGTTTGAGTCCGTATTCCGGGAACATGCGGTTGAACGCATTCGATTTGACATTGAGAATGCTTTCGACCATGTGGGATAATGCATCGACGGCGGTGTTTACGACCAACTGCTTTTTTGCCGAGGCGAGATATTTGCCATCGACGAGCGCAAGCACCGGGAAAATGACATGAGGGATGCTCTTCTTGAGACCAATTTTGTGGCTCGTGATGATGGCCACCGGAGTTGCCTCCGAACCTGTTCCGCAAGTAGTCGGTACGGCAACGACCGGCATGTGGTTCAGCGGACGGTTTGGCACTTTGTGAAGGTCGTCGGCATCGACACTCGGGTTCGCAAGGAGCAAAGCCACGGCCTTTGCCGCATCAATGGCGGAACCCCCTCCGATGCCAATCACGAAATCGGCCTTGAATTCCGTTGCGGACCGTGCCGCCTTGCGGAGTGTATCCGTTGAGGGATTTTCTTCGACTTCATTGAAAACGAGAAACGGAACATTCCCTACGTTCAATACGTCCGTCACGTCGTCCAGGGAGCCATTTGTCGCAGCGGAGTGTCGCCCTGTCATGATGAGTGCACGTGTTCCGATGGAGAGCACGTTCTGTGCGTGATTCTTGACGCAGTTCTTTTCAACATAGATGTCTGTGGGGACGAAAAAGCGCATAAGACATTTCCTTTTTTCTTAAAAAATAATACAAAACAAAGGCGATCCTATTGGACCGCCTTGCGCAAAGGGAAAATATAAATGGAGTTTAGAACTGCTCAAAGAACTTGTGGACTTCTTCGGGAACCCAGGTCTGTTCCCAGTTCCAGCCAATGCTCATGTTGCCCGTGTCGTGGGCTGTCCACTGGTGGTTTCCGGGCCAGCTGCACCACCTGACCGGGAAGCGCTCGTCGACCGTCGTGAAATCGTAGCAGACGTGCCCGGTATTGCCCTGGACTTCTTCGGGCTTTTCGCTGCTCGCATCGGTGAAGTTGCCATCCGCGTCGGCCTTGCCGTTCCTCTTGAGAATTCTCGGGAGGGCGCTCGTCTTCGCACGATTGTAGTCGCACCTATCATCGTTTTTGCCGTGAACGTTCATCCAGGCGATGGGCAGTTCCTTCATTCCGTCGCCTTCGGGCAGCCAGATGTTGTAATCGGCCACGGCGTAGGTCGCGGCGGCGCGCACGCGGGCCTGCATGTCCTGGGCCAGTGAGTAGCTGAACATGGCTCCATAGCTGAAGCCCGTGATGAACACGCGGCTTGTGTCGATGCAGTAGTTCTCGTTCAGGGTGGTAAGCGTCTGGGCGAAGAAGTCGTGGTCGGCCTGGCCCTTGTTCCACAGGCCGCCAATCGCGTCAAGAGAGACAAAGATGTAGTCGCCGTTCTTGTCGAGTACCTGTTGGCCGTAGTACGGAGTCGGATGGTCGTAGTCGGCGGCGTGGTGCACAAAGTCCTCGCCGTTGCTGCCGTAGCAGTGCAGCGCGAACAGCACCTTATGCGGCTTGGTGTTGTCGTAGTTCTTGGGCAGGGTGATGAAGTAGGTGCGGTTGTCGCTGCCGACCTTGATCTGGAACTGGTCGCCGTTTTCGACGCTCTTGACCTTTTGCAACTTGGATGCCGAGCCGCAGCCCTTGCTCGGGGTGGGGTCGTTTTTCAGGGCGTAGCCGAACTTGAATGTCGGTGCAGCCTTCTTGAGTTTGACATCGAGTGTTGTGTCGAGTGTGCCGAGCGGGACGGTGAGCGTGTCGAAGCCGTCGGCGGCGAAGCGGATGGCCTCGCCCTGGGCGGCAGCTTTCATGAGTGCGGCAGTGCCGGCTTGCGAACCAAACGTACTGCTGTAGTTGCCATTGGTCGTAAACCTGAAATTCTGCCTTGCATTCCCGACGGAAATATGTGCGAAATACGTGCCACGAGCCTTGATATCCTGGCTCAGGTCATAGGAACCCGCACCGTGCAAAGTCTTCTTGAAAACCTGATGGCCAAGGGAATTGAAAATCTTGATCTGTACCGGCGAGGTTCCGCTCTGCGCATAAGAAAGGACGCCGTTATTGACGCTGATATACCCGACGGAGTACTTGAAAGCCGACAGGATTGCCAAACTAGGCGAATCCGACGGAGCGGCTTCGTCCTCGTGGATTGTGAATTTGCCCTGGTCGTCGGTTGTTGCTGCTTTGCCTTCCTTGAGAAGGCTGACCGATGCCCCCTTGATGGCGGCCCCCTGATCGTCGGAGACCGAACCTGTTATTGTGTATGCCGAAGCGAATCCGCAGAATGCTAAAAGGCACGCCGTTGTAAAGAGAGAGGGGGCTTTGACTGTCATTTGTTCTCCTTTTTTCCCATTAGTTATTAATTTATATCGCAATGGGGTCTAGGTAACGCAAAGCCGTCTCTTGCTTATGGACGAATTATCTATAAACATATTTTTACAGAGCCGTTGTCTTAGGCGATATACCGTAAACTGTTTTTTTTGGGGAAATACGCTAATTCGTATAAAAATGTATATTCCCCCTTATGGAAGAAACTTTCAAGACCAAAGGCACTTGTGCCACCATGATTCAGTTTACTCGTGACGGGGAAACCATCCGCAACATCCGTTTCACGGGGGGATGCAACGGAAATCTCAAAGCCATTGCGAAACTCTGTGAAGGCATGAAGGCGGAGGACATTGCCGCCAAACTTCTGGGCAATACTTGCGGTGGCAAGCCCACTTCATGTGCGGATCAGCTTGCAAAGGCGGTGCTCGGCCGCGAACCGTAAATTTTATTGTTATAAATTTTTGCTTGTTATTTTATTTGCTGTACTGTTCGTGAATGCTTAATACTTGGATTAGGCGAGAAGCGGGGTATTGACTTTTGAGGGGCATAAGTATATATTGTGTATAAATGCATCTGCGCAGGTCGGGGATGATTGACAAGCTAAAAAAATTCTGGAGCGCACAGGATACCCTGGAAAAGACGCTTTTCTGGGTTATCATGGCTTTGTGCTCTGTCGTGGGAGTCTGCTCTACAATTCTTTCCGCTTATGAGCGTGTCGGCATGGCATCCGTAATCGTCGGTTCGGTTTGCTGTGTCTTGTTTGTCGTGCTGAGCATCTTTGCGTATAATACTCATCTGTACGCTTCCTGCCACCTGGTGATGTGCGGCATTGTCTGCATGTTCCTGCAGCCGATGTTGTTCTTTGCCTGTGGCGGCTTTGCCAGTGCGATGCCGTTATACTTTTTGGCCGGAATCCTTCTTTTGTCGTTGGGCCCGACAGGCCTGGCGAAGAGAATTTTGTTTGTGATTTCGCTGTCGGTATTTCTCGCCACGTTCCTGATTGCCAGTTTGTATCCGCAGGTTGTAAATCCCATTTCGCATGAGATGATTTTTGTTGACATGACGGTTTCCCTTGTGGTCCTTGGCTTGGGCGTATTTGCCCTGGGAAGCTACGTACTTAGGGCCTACGAGAGGGAGGTCGTGGAAAAAAAGAACCTGGTGGCGAAGCTTGATTTCCTCGCAAACCACGATTCCCTTACGGGGCTCAGCAACCGCCGTCACCTGCTGGACTATCTTGGCAACATTGTTTGGATGCAACGGAACGGGTATTACATTGTGATGTACCGTATAAACGATATGGACCAGCTTCGCGAGACTTATGGCCCGTTCTTCTGTGACGGAATCATTTGCGACGTAGGCCGCCTGATTGGGCAGATGGAACTGCTTGGCGGTGGTGAGTGCGTTGCCTATTTTGGCAATCATGACTTTGTACATGTGATGCAGGTGGAATCGGAGGCTGAGGCCTTGACTCGTGCCGAGAAGTTCCGCGAAGATGTTACCCATCTTTCGTGGGCGGAACATCCGGATATAAACGTGACCGTGAGTGGTATTGTGGCGGCATGCAACAGCCACGGATTTACGAATACGACTCAGCTCTTGCAGACGGTGTATGGGCAGCTTTCCCATTTCAACGTGACAGACAAGGATACAATAAGAAAAATTTAAATGACGAGGCTGTAGCTCGTGCTTCGTCCGCCCTTCTTGCTGGGTTCGACGAGTTTTTGTGCGATAAGCTTTTGGATGTCTCGCAGGGCGCTGTCGTGACTTGTGCCGGTGAACCCGGCTACGTCCTTGACCTTGAAGGGTTGCGGTATTTTCCCGGCGATGACGGCGTCCACGATTTTCTGGACGCGTGGCTGCATTCCTTCGGCGCTTTTCTTGCCCTTGAACTTGACCATGTCTGCGTACATCTTGATGGCGCTACGTTCGTTCTGGATGGCCTTGCGTAGCGTTTTCAGGAACCACAGTATCCATTCTGTGAGGTCTCCGTTTCCACATTGTGCCGTACCCAGGATTCTAAAATAGTTGTCGACGTCGTTCAGGATTTGTTCGTTGATCGAATATTGCAGGTGTCCGGTTGATTCGGTGCGGGCGAGAAGCAGGTTCGTGATGAGGCGCGCGATTTTGCCGTTCGCTTTGTCGAAGGGGCGGATGGTGAGGAACCAGAACTGCGCGATGGCCGCCTTGAGGACGGAATCCAGTTGTGCCGTGTTGAGCCACGTTATGAAATTTCCCATTTCGTGCGGGAGGCGTTCCGCACCGGGCCCTGCGAACACGACCGAGTTGTCGGTGCGCAAAAGGACTTGTCCCGGACCGTCGCGGAAATTGCGTTGCGACTTGCCCGTAATCGATGCGTACCAGCCTAAAATTCGGGCCTCGTCAATTTCGTTGCGGAAGTTTTTGACGGCTCCCATGAGGCTCCGGAATGCGGCTTTGTCGGCCTTCTCCTTTTTTTCGACCTGCTCCTGCACCAGCTCGCGGTCCAGTTGCTGCCCGTCGATGGCGTATGTCGCAACAATGTCGCGGACGGTGATTTCGTCTTCGAGCGTATCGTCGTCGAGCATTTCCGAAATGCCCAAAAGCCGTCCCTCTTCGAGACGGACTTGGCCGAGCTCGTTGATAATGGCCTTGGAATCGAACCGGAAACGGGTCCAGTCGGGGAACTGGTGGATGTACAGCATGTTATCAATATAACATTTTCTACGCAAAAAGTGCGTCATAAACCAATGTGCTGCCGGACATGCTTTATTTTTTCATAAATTTATGGCATGCAGAAAATTGACACATGGTACAAGGCCGAGGGCTACTGCCCTTCCGAAGAATATGAACTGGCGAGCTACCTGCTTTTCGAGGCTGGTGTGGCGACGCTCGAGGAACTGGATCCCAAGGCGGAGGGCCGCACGGACTTCTGCTTTTATACCGGCGACAAGGCTGAACGCGACCGCATCGTGGCCGAGTTCCCGCAGTACCATTTCGTGTTGAGCGACGAGCCCGCGAAGGATTGGGACAAGTGGTGGCGCGACCGTGCGCAGCCTGTGTCTGTTTCTCCGCATCTTTGGGTGCGCCCGCCTTGGGTGGAATTTACGCCCGAAGACCCGCAGGCTGTGGTGCTTGAACTGGAGGCGAAGACGGCCTTCGGTACCGGCGAGCACGACACGACGAGCAGTTGTGCGACTCTCATGGAAAATATTGATTTCAAGGGCAAGACGGTGCTCGACATCGGTACGGGTACGGGCATCCTCGCGATGTACGCCCGCCGTCTGGGGGCGAGCATGGCCGTTGGCACGGAAATCGACCCGCTTACCATTCCCTGCATTGCCGAAAACTTCGAACGCAACGGTTTCGACAAGAGCGACTGCATTCTCGGATTCCTGGACGCGTTCAAGGACGGCGCCAAATTCGACGTCATCCTCTGCAACATGATCCGTAGTGAACTTTGGCCCCTGCGTGACGACATCGAGGACTTGCTTGCCGCTGGCGGCGAACTCATCATCTCCGGGCAGCTCATTACCGAGAAGGACTATATCCTCCGCTGGTTCGAAGAGGCCGGCTTCAAGGTGAAAGTAGAGCGCGAAAGTGGCGAGTGGTGGAGCGTGCTTGCCGTGAACGGCGCTACTGCTGGCTAGAAAAATTTATTCCGAAAGATTTGGGAATGACGATTTCCTTGTATGTATTCATCAGGAAATCGTCCGTCATTCCGGCGACGTAATCGGCAACGATGCGTAGTTTTGGACATGCCCTGTAATTTTCGCCCAGCGAATCGCGCCAATGAATGATTCCGGTGCGCGACTTGCCGGATTCCAGTTCTTCTAGGCATTCTTCCAGAACGGTCTGGAACATCATCTTGATTTTTGCATCCTGCGAGGATTTTTTCGGGTTGAGGTAGATGTTCTTGTAGTTCCAATTCTTCAAGGCGTCTAGTGCGTTGAATATGTCGGGCGAGAAAGAAAGCGTTTCCTTGTCGAAACTGTTGTTCACGAGATCGGTGATGAGCGTGTTGACGATGCTGCTGTTCGTGTTGCCGAGAATTTCCGTAATCTCGTGCGGGATGCTTTCGCGCTCGACGAGCTTGAGCGTGATGGCGTCTTCGATGTCGCGGCCGATGTAGGCGATGACGTCCGAGATTCTCATAACGCAGCCTTCCAAAGTCATCGGGACCATCGCCTTCGATTTGAGTTCGCCTTTCAGGCTGCTGTGGTATTCGTCCAGCAGTTTCTCGGGAGTCTTGGCTCGGTCGCATCCGTAGTTGTTCTTGAGAATTTCTCCGTTGTGGCAGATGATGCCGTCGAGTACCTGCGCGGTGAGGTTCAGCCCTTCGCCACGCTTCTCGAGTTCATGGAAGAGGCGGAAACTTTGGACATTGTGTTCGAAAATGCCTGCTCTTTGGCTTTCAAGGAATGCCGAAAGAATACGTTCGCCGTCGTGCCCGAAGGGCGTGTGTCCGACATCGTGCCCGAGCGAGATGGCCTCGATGAGGTCTTCGTTCAAATTTAGGTAGCGCCCGATGGTCCTCGCGATTTTCGAGACGAGTTGCACGTGGAGTACGCGGTGCGTGATGTGGTCGTTCTCGACGAGGTAAAAGACTTGCGTCTTGTCGATGTAGCGGCTGTAACAGTAGGAATGGATAATCCTGTCGGCATCGTGGGAGAAGTTCGGACGGATGTCGTCACGGTCGGCGCGGAACCGGGTTGCAGTCGAGGACCTGCATGCGTAAGGCGCAAGCGTTGTTTCCTTGTCTGCCTGGCGTGCCTGGATGCGGTTCTTGATTTCGGCGTTCCATTCCATGAGAATTCCTGTGGTGTAGCGTCTTTAGCGTCCGCGGCGGCGCGAACTGAATTGCACGGGGGAGGAGTTCTTGTTTCCGCCCTTGTTGCTGCCGTTATTGCGGTTGTTGTTGAAGCCGCTGCGGTCGCGGTTGGCATGAAATTCGCGGAGTCCTTCTTCGCGACGGTCGCGATTGAATTCGCGTCGCCCCTCTTCGCGGTTGAATTCTCGGCGCTCGTTGCGGTTGTTTTCGCGGCGCTGGTTGTTGCCGGATGCTTCGCCGAACTGCGCGGCGCGGCGTTCCCTGCGTGCAGAATTTTCCCAGCGGCCCTTCTCGCCGACTTTCTTGGGCACGATGGTGACGGAGCGCTGTTCGCGTTTCTGCTGTTCGCGCTCGCGATAGTCGGCATTTTCTTCGCGCTCCTTGCTCGGGAAGAATTCCTTGCCTTCGGCCTTGGCGCTGCGGCTTAAAAGCAAGCGCCCAATCTTGCCGAGTTTTAAACGTTCAAGAGTCGCACGGATTTGCGGGCGGTTCTCCGGGATGTACCAGAAGAAGAACTGTCTCTGGCTCTTTTTTTGCTCCGGCGTCTTCGCCACGTAAAGCGGCTTTCCATCGGGCGTGAGTTCGCTGTAGAACATCTCGGTTGCAATCGTCATCGGTGTGGGCGTAAAGTCCTGCACCTGCTCCAGCTGGAACCCAAGCTGCTTTGTCTCGAGTGCGAGTTCGGCCATGTCGGCCTCGGTACACCCGGGGTGGCTACTGATGAAGTAGGGGATAATCTGCTGGCGCTTGCCGATGCGCTTGCATTCGTCGTCGAAGAATTCCTTGAACTTGTGGAACAGCGTGAAGCTCGGCTTGCGCATGAGTTTCAGCACTTCGTCGCTTGTGTGTTCCGGTGCGACTTTCAGGCGGCCGCTCACGTGGTAGTCGATGAGTTCGCGGGCGTATTCCTCGTGGTCCTTGCGCAGTTCTTCGTCGTCGGTTTCCTGCAGCAGCATGTCGTAACGCACGCCACTGCCGATGAACAGGTGCTTCACCTTCGGGTGGTTACGCACTTCGCGGTAGAGTTCCAGGATTTCCTTGTGGTGCGTGTCCATGTTGTCGCAAACCTTGGGCGTGAGGCAGCTGGGACGTGCACACTTCTGGCAGCGGCTCGGGTCGCGGCCGCGCATGTTGTACATGTTGGCGCTCGGTCCGCCCAAGTCGGTGATGGTGCCGGCAAAACCGTCCATCTTGGTAATCAAATCCACTTCGCGCAATATGCTTTCGCGGCTACGGCTCGCGATGAACTTGCCCTGGTGCGCGTTGATGGCGCAGAAACTGCAACCGCCGAAACATCCGCGGTGCGTATTGATACTGAACTTGATCATGTCGAACGCAGGGACGTTTCCGCGCTTCTTGTAACGCGGATGCGGTTCGCGGGCGTACGGGTATTCAAAGCTTTCGTCGAGTTCGCCGTATTCGAGCGGCGGGTACGCGGGATTGATGACGATCGTCTGCTCCGCAACATCCTGCAATACGCGGCGCTGGAACCACTTGTTGCATTCGATGTCCACCTTGCGGCAGTTTTCCATCTGGGTGCGCTTGCTGGCAAGACATTCTTCGTAGCTCGCAAGACGCAAGTCTTCCCACTGGTTGCTTTTGGGGATGTTCCCCTTGGGGGCCAGGTAGGCTGTCTGCGGGATGGAATGCAGGCTGGAGAACGGCACGCCCTTCTTTAACAACCTGACCATCTCTTTCAGGGGCTTTTCGCCCATGCCGTAGACGAGGAGGTCCGCCTGGGTGTCGAACAGGATGCTCGGCTTGAGCCTGTCGCTCCAGTAGTCGTAATGCGTCACGCGCCGCAGGCTCGACTCGAGTCCACCGATCATCAGCGGCACGTCGGGGTAGAGTTTCTTCAAAATCTTTGCGTAGGTGTACGTCGCGTAGTCGGGGCGGAACCCCGCCTTGTTGCCGGGCGTGAAGGCGTCATCGCTGCGCAGGCGCTTTGCGGCGGTGTAGTGGTTCACCATGGAATCCATGCCGCTCGAAATCGCGAAAAACATTCGCGGGGCGCCCAGCTTCTTGAAATCGCGCAGGTCGTCGCGCCAGTTCGGCTGCGGCAAAATAGCGACTCTCAGTCCTTCATGCTCGAAAAGCCTGCCTACCACGGCATGCCCGAAGCACGGATGATCCACGTAGGCGTCGGCGCTGACGATGATCACGTCCACATAGTCCCAGCCGAGTTCGTCTAGGTCTTCCTTGCAAATGGGCAAAAAACGCGGGTCGTACATAATGGAGAAGATAGAAATTTTAAACCTCCCGTTATTAAAAAGTCTAAACCGAAGAGCGTGGGCTCCAAATGGGGGCGTTTTTGTTTTATGGCGGATGAAACGGAAATTGTTTTTTTGTATTTTCCATTACAATTTGGGGGTTTTATGAAACTGAGATTATTGCCAATTGTGGCTCTAATGTTGCCTTTGATTGCGTTCGCTGCCGAAGTGGGTGATGTGGTCAAGTTTGATGCTCCGCCGCAGAAGGTGGGCCGCGATATTATGCAGGCATTTACAAACCGCAAGTCCAGTACGGGCTTTAGCGGGCGTCCGGTTCCAATGAAGGATCTCGGGAATGTCCTTTGGGCGGCCAACGGAATCAACCGTCCCGAATCGGGAATGCGCACTGCTCCTTCTGCACTCAACAAGCAGGATATCGACCTTTACGTGTTCGACCAGAAAAGCGTCTACAAGTATAATCCCAAGGACCATTCGATGAACCTCGTGGTGAAGGGCGACCATCGTTCGCTGTTTACCGAGCGCATGAAGACCCCGATAATCATTTTGCTGGTGAGCGATGTCTCTAAGTTTGCTGGCGGAATGGGCACGGAAGATGACCATCGTCGTATGGGGGCTTTCGATGCGGGAATCGTGTCCCAGAACATTTCGCTGTACTGTTCTGCCTTGGGTATCGCGACGCGTGTGCGCGCTAGCATGGATGGCCCGGGCATCCAGAAACTGTTGGGCCTAAGCGAAAAGCAGATCCCGATGCTGAACCACGCCATCGGGTACAACAAGTAATCCCTGCGAACTAGAAAATCAGGACTGGCGCTTTTGCCGTCTTCCATATGAAACGGGATGTTTCATATGGACTTGCAAATACTGATTTTTTGTCTAAAAATGTTTGTTTTTATGCAAAAAATGAGATTGTTTGTTTCATGAATTAAATAAATTAAGGGAAAGGACTGACTATGAATCCGATTACCGACTATCAAGATTACCGGCAGTATATGCGGGAATTCTACGAGGAACGCAAGAGGGTCTCCGATTTCTCGTGGCGTGAGTTTACCAAACTCGCGGGATTCTCGTCGTCCGGCTATTTGAAGCTTGTTTGCGATGGCAAGACTCGTTTGAGTCGTGTCGGTGCGGTGAGGGTGGCGGGCGCCATGAACCTTGCCGGTTATCAGGCTGAATATTTCAGCTTGATGGTGGATTTGTGCGAGGCTGCAAACGATGTGGTGCGCCTTCAGGTATTCGAGCGGATGTGCTCCCTGGCGAAGAAGAACAAGGTGCAAGTTGTGGGGGCGGAGGCCGTTGAGTATTTCGGGTCTTGGGTGAATCCGGTGGTGCGCGAACTGGCGCCGATTATGCCGGGGGCGAAACATTCCGAGATTGCTAAGAACTGCATGCCGGAGGCGACCGCGGGCGAGGTCCGCAATGCATTGGAACTGATGCTTAGGCTCGGTCTCCTGGAAAGGGATTCTGCCGGGAACTATAGGCAGGTAAACCGCTGGCTTTCTAACGGGGGTGCACCGATTGCTATTTCTTTGCAGTCGATGCAGAAACAGTTCGCACTGTTGGCTGCCGATGCCCTGGATACAATCCCGAAAGAGGACCGCAATGTCTCTGGGCTCACGTTTGGTGCTGACGAAAAAACTTATGAGCGGATTGAAGAGGAAGTCAACAAGTTCCGCCGGACTATCATGGATATTATTTCAAAGGCGAAAAAATACGATAGGGTTTACCGATTGAACCTGCAACTTTTTCCACTCAGTCGGAAAGGGGTTTCAGAAAATGAATAAGGAAGTTATAAAGAAAATGCTCTTGCTGGCGATGTTCAGCTTCCTTGCCATGACAGGGTGTAGCGGCTTTACCGAGGATTGGGTCGCGACGGGCAATCCGGATCCGCAAGAAGTACTTCATACGCCTTTTGCAGATGCGTGTGCATTGCAGGGTGGGCAGATGCTGATTGATGAAGATAACGATTCCCTGGTCTTTATGTTCAGGGACATTCAGGAATGTGCACAAGACGAGAGTACTGGCAAGTGGGACGATAACTTCCGTTTTGCCGATACGGTGAGAGTTGCATATAGCCTTAGCGAGGATACCTTGATGCTGTCGTTTGATGGAGGTGCCGAAAAGGGTGATATCACGATTTTGCTTGTGGCGGAATCCAAACTTAATGGTTGTTTGTTCGTAAATGCCGAGCACGGTTGTGATAGCATGCAAACGGGTGCTGGCAGGCTGGACGGAGAATGGAGATTCTTGCCGTGTGCATACATCGGTGGCGAATTGAACTGCGATAGCGATGGCCGCGAGAGATTCATCGGCTTTGACGTGGAACCATGGCTTGAAGACAAGAATGTGGAATACCGCGTCGGTCAGAAAAAGGAGCCGTAAAACTAGCCGTCATGTTCGGCTGCATCGCGGCGGGAGTAAACGCAACCACAGTAATTTTGCCGGTACAAGTTGTATTCGGTAGAAAGCTGTATGGATCGCTTGTTCCCGCCTTTCTTCTTGAAATCTGCAGGTAATGCCTTGACGCCGTAGATGGCCCCGACTTCCTTGGCGACCTGGTTCAGTACCTGCTCGTCTTTTTTGGGGCTGATGGAAAGCGTTGTTGTGAAATAGTCAAATCCCATTTCTTGGGCGAGTTTTGCTGTTTCGCCAAGCCTAAGCTCGAAGCACTTGCGGCAGCGCTTGCCACCTTCGGGCTCGTCTTCCAATCCGCGGACGGTGTCGTAAAACTTTTTGGGGTCGTATTCGCCCTCGATGAATTCAACCGGATATTTTGTCTTGAACTCCGCGACAAAACGCCTGATTTCGGCGACGCGGTGCTGGTATTCCTCGGAGGGGGCAATGTTCGGGTTGTAATAAAAAATGGTAATCTTGAAAAACTGCGAGAGGTATTCGATGCAGTAGGTGCTGCATGGTCCGCAGCAGGCGTGCATCAGGAGCGTGGGGACGATGCCCTTGCGCTGGTTCCAGCGGATAATGTACCCTAGGTCCCGCTGATAGTTGTGGTATTGTTCGCCCATCGCGCTAGATCCAGTCGAGCGACCAGAATGCTGTCACCCAGAAGCAGATGGCTGTGATGATGGCGAAAGGCCCCATGACACAGCGTTCCTTGCGGCTCGTGCTGAAGAGCACCGTGGCCGTGTAAAAGGTGAGGTAAAGGGCGAAGAAAAAGCAGAAAATGCGTGTAATCATGTAGGGGATGATTTCGGGCAGGATTTTCCCCGCGAACAACAGGATGAACAGCGCGACAAACTGCATGATCGTCGGCACGATGAACGCCCTGCGGATTTCTTGCGGGACGACCTTGTGCTTGCCGTTCATGGCGTAGTCTCCGAGCGGAGCGCCCAGCCCGAGGGCTATGTTGAGGGCGATGGAGGGGAGAAACGTTATGGCGCCGATAATGGATGCAATCATGGTGACAAAGTTAAAAAAATGACGCTTCCAGGTAAAGGAGGGAACCTGAAAGCGCCTTAGGGAAGTATGCTTGGCTATAAATTACATATCTTGGAGTGAAAAAAATCTTTTTGCGGGGCAATTTCTGTATACACATGTAACCGATGCTCCTGTTTTTAAATTTATGCGTTTTTTCTCTAAAAAAGGGCTTTTGCCTGGATATGCGCCCGTGCGGGGTGCATTTTCGAATTCCTTGTTTGCTTGAAATCGACAACGAGGGTGCATTGGAGCCAATTTGAGCTTATTTTGGATTCGTTTCGCAGGGTGATGGCTTCTTGTGGGGTGCCTTTGGGCAATATTACAGCCATACGGAAGCGATTTTGCGGCATTTCTGCGTAGGTGATACCCGCTTCGAGGCGAGGCGGACTGAAATTATCCCGGCCACTGCTTTCGTGGGTGTATCTTGTTTTGGCGCTTGCGTCTAATGTGAATGTTTTTTCCGTGCCGTGCTGGGTTGTTATCTTGGCTGCGAGGTAGTCCTGCATGCAGTGGGAAGCTGCGTCCAGGCAGGTCGCGCTGATTTTTGCATGAAGAATATTTGGGCCGGTTTCTGCGGCC
This sequence comes from Fibrobacter sp., assembly GCA_017412605.1. Lineage (GTDB taxonomy): Bacteria > Fibrobacterota > Fibrobacteria > Fibrobacterales > Fibrobacteraceae > Fibrobacter. The sequence goes on from JAFPWY010000013.1 coordinate 157,223, forward strand.
AGCTTGAAGCGCGCTCTTAGTGTATCGGCATCGATGGGGGCGAAAAGACTTGCGGTGGCGCCAGCCTTTGTCCGGGATTCTCCGGTCTTTGCGACAGCGATATTCTGCGAGGCCCATAGCTTGTTTTTTAGCACTGTGGAACTCAGTCGCGAATAGTCGGGGACTTGTGAGCCGTGCATGTAGGCGGTCGTGTTCCATGAAATGATGTAATTGCGCTGGTGTTCCCGTGCCTGCTTGGACGTCTCCCGTGCGTGTATTTGCGCCTTGACGATGGGTGCGCTTTGTTGCATCTGGTACCAGGCGGCAATGCTTGCTTCGTCGGTGCCGGCTTGCAGTAAGAATGAATTGTTTCCCTGTGTGCGCCAGTATGCAGCCGCGATGTTGTTCTTGCCGTAAGTGAACTCGGTGTGAGCGCTTTTGGCCAATGAGGTGTCGAGTGTTCCCCCGAGGCGAAAATGGCCTAGCGGAAAAAAGGCTACAGTCCCCATGAGCGTGTCCATGGGAATTTGGCTGTGGAACTCGCGTGTCGATATGTCGCCGAAATGCGCTTCGTAGCCCTGTACTTTGTAGCTGAGCAAGTTTTGTGATCCTAGGCGCAGCGTGTAGTAGTAGAACGTGACCTGCAGTTCCTTGCGGTCGTTTATGCGGTGTCCCGTGGAGTCGATGCGGGCCTTCCAGAGGATGTAGCCGTGAGGGGCGAGGGGGGCGCCTTTGATGGCCTTGTTTTTTTTGGTGCGTTTTGCGTATTGCCTTGTGGGCTTTGCTTCCGGTGTGGAATGGAGCGATTCGTCTTGGCAGACTTCTTGCGCATAGACTTCGGCAAGGGCGCATGCCTCCTGTGTGTTGCCTTCTTCGAGCAAGTTCAGGATGTCTTCGGCTTCGTCTTGCGAGATGATGCCGTTGTCCCACCAGTCGAACACTTCGGATTCTTCGATGGCGGGCGTCTGCACGTATCCAAGGCAGAATATGGAAAGGATGGAATGCAAGATTTGTTTTCGCAGGTTTCGAATGCGGTGTTTCAATTTTTGACTCCTGCATATATAGACGTGCGAGAATTGTTTTTTTTCCGGTGAGCTTCGTTCTTTTTCTATTTTTTACAATATGGTTAAGTCTTCCTGGTCCAAGAAACCGTCGGGGCATACGCCTGCCCGTGCAGGCTCTTCTGCGGGTCGCGATTTTGTGCCGCACCTCAAGGCTCCGCGTACCGATTTCCCTCTGTTTGGCGGCAAGCGTGTAAAGCCTTCGCTTGAAGGGTTGGACAAGTTGCTGCATTACTATGGCGTGGAGCTGCAGGGGAAAACTCTGGAGCAGATTTGGGAATTTCACCAACTGCTTCGCGCCAACAACGACGACCAGGACCTGACGCGCCTCAATGCTTTCGAAACGATGGTTGAACGCCATTACGCAGATTGCACGCTTATCAACGCTTTTGTTCCCGAGTGGCCCGCTCGCATGATTGATGTGGGCAGCGGTGCCGGTTTCCCGGGCATACCCCTGAAACTCGTCAATCCCCAGATTCGCCTTACTTTGTGCGAACCGCGTCCGAACCGAATCAACTTCTTGAATATGGTCATCGAAAAAATGGGGCTCAAGGGTATCGACGTATTCGGGCACAAGGTGACGAGCCGCAGCATGACGCTCCCCGTAGATGGTGTCATTAGCCGTGCCTTTGAACTAATGGAAAAGACTCTTCCGCGTATTGCCAATTCGCTCAAGGTGGGTGGCCGCGTGTACTTTATGAAGGGACCTGCCGTTGCTGACGAACTCAAGACATTCCATCCCGAAGATTTCGGGTACAAGTTTGTCGGCAAGCATTTCTATACAATACCCAACAGCACGCAGGAACGTGCTCTGATAATACTGGAACGTGTGGAGTAGAGTCAAGGCTCGGGGTTCGAGAATAGAGCCTAGAGGCAAGAGATTAGTGAAAAGAATCACGCACTTCGTGCGTCAATATAAGACGGCGAAGCCGTGATATTTTTCCCTGATTCCTAGATCCTAGTCTCTAGATCCTAATCCCTAGATCCTAATCCCTAGATCCTAATCCCTAGAACTTAAACAACATGCCGAAACGCATCTGGCCGTCGCGCACGCCGTCGTTGTCGCCGACGTCCTTGATGGTTGCGAAGTCGAACTGCAGCATGTCGCTCAGCATGAAGCCGAAGCCGAAGTCCACTTCCTGACGCTTGCCGGTCCGGTCGTACAGGTAACCGAGACGCAGTGCAATCGTGTTCGCATAGATGAATTCGGTACCCACGTTGAACACGCCCTGCATGATAGAGTTCTTTGCCGTTTCGAGACCCTTGGTGTCTTTCTTGTCGGGGTTGGCGATGGACTTCCAGCAGGCGATGTAGAACGGTTCAGGGTTGCCCTTTTCATCATCGTAGATGGTTTCGCGGTTATAGTCGGCCGCGATGGTCCAACGGTAGTCGGCCAGCGAGAGCAACTCGTAGGCAAGGCCGAGACGCCAGGTCAGCGGAATCGGATCTTCGATGGTCTTGTCGACGTAGTAGACGCTGGGACCGATGTTTGCGAGGACGAGTGCGAGGTTTAACTTGTCAACGAGGAGGTTCTTCTTGAGGAGGCCGATGTCGAAAGCGTAGCCGAACGTTGTCGCTTCGTCTTCGTCGGTAGAACCGCCGGAACTTAAGTCGGAGTAGAAGAACTTGACGGAAAGGCCCAAGCCCCAGTCGTTCGGGAATCTTGTGCCGTAGCTGATGCCGCCTACGATTTCGGAACTGTTGTAGGCAACCAGGTCGTCGGCATCCACGTCACCGGAAACAACGGTGGAACCGAAGCTCACGAAGTTCACGGAAAGACCCAACGTTCCCCAGTCGTTAAGAGGAATGGTCATGCCGCCGTACAGGTGGTACAGGTCGGGGATGTTGAGAATCGGCAGGAGCTTTTCGTAGAAGGCAATCAACTGGTAGTCGGCGTCCTTGAATTGTTCCATGCCGTTTGCTGTGCTGAACCAAACGTCGTTGCCTTGCGGAAGTACAGCCCAGACCTTGTTGGTCGAAAGGCCGTTGCCGGAGTGGTAGTGCGTCCATTCGTCTTCGGACTTGACAGCGCCTTCTTGTTCGGCGGTGCCGCGTTCCAGTTCGGCCTTGCGTCCACTTGCGGTGGCGTAGTCCGGCAGGTGGCGCCACACGCCCTTGTCGGTTGCAATCCAGATGGCGCCTTTACCGTCGACGGAGACGTCGTTGATGTTGTTGTTCTCGAACTTGACCTGTTCCCACTTGCGTAGGGTGAAGTGGCTGAGGCCGCCTGCATGGGCCGCCCAAATGTGACCGGAACTATCCACGGCGAGCGCGGTCGGTTTCAGGTCCATGATGCCGTCCTCTTCGTTGAACAGGCTCCAGCGGTCCTTGTCGTTTACGCTCTTTTTGGGGACGAGGCGGGCGATGCCGGCACCGTCGACTGCGACGTAGAGTTCCTTGCGCATCTCGGACCAGGTGAGTGCGGTAATCTTCTGGCTCGGGAGCACCTTGCCCTTCTGTTCGAATCCGCCGTTGCGGTAGACGAAAAGACCGTCATCGGTACCGATCCAGATGGATGCACCTTGGCTTACGAGTGCGTTTACGCGGTGAACACCCAACTCTTTCTCGTAGTTCTTCCAGCCCTTGCCGTCAAAGCGGAACAGTCCCTTGGGGGTACCGACCCAGAGTTTTTCCGTGCGGTCTTCGTAGAGGATGGCCGTAATGGTGTCCTTGACGACGAGGTTCCAGGGAATGTTGACTTCGACAACGTGTGATTCGTCGTCGGCGTTCTTGATGTTGTTGAATTTCTTGACCTGGCGGGTGTATTCGTCAAGACCGCGTTCGCTGCCGACAAATACGCGTACGACGTCCTTGATTTTGGCGTTGCCTTGCAATGTTACGGAATGGTAGTCCAGCCACTGTTCGCTGTCGAACTTCAGGATGCCGTTCGCCGTGCCTGCCCAGAGTTCGCTCTTGCTGAAGAACCCGTTTTTGACGCGGGCGGTCATCTTTGTGAAGAAGGGCGCTTTCTTTGATTCGGCGGGGAAGGATATGCGCCATTCGTCGGCAAGGGGGCCGAAGGCAAGTCCTGCGGGGTTGTAATACATGGCCGTGGCGTCGTCTGCCAGTGCGGCACCGACTTCGCCCATACCCAACTGTCTTGCACCGACGGGCATTTCAAGTGTGATAATCGCGGAGCCCGCAGCAAAAGAGAGTGCGGGTATCAAAATAAGGGATCCAAGTAGTGACTTATGCAAGTTGCCTCCAATCGGGGACGTCGTAAGAGTTTCCGTGTGTGGGGATTACCGCTTTCCAGTTGGCCATGCTCTGGGTTTCCCAGGGATGCCTGGGCATGAGCTTGCAATCGCAGCCCAGCACGTAGGGTGGGAGGATTTCGGCGTGGTGGCGGATCTGTTCGCGGGTGATGAAGTTGTCTTCGTCTACAAATTTGCAGTAATTCTTGCCTTTGGGGCCAATCTCTATTCTGTAGGTGGCGGTTCCGTTCTGGTCGCCTTCGTTGATGGTGCGGATGGTCTCTTCCATGGATTCGTTCCACTGACGGATGAGTTCCTCGCGGGCATCTGGGGTTAAATCTTGCGTCTCTAGCCAGGACCTGAGCGATGCTTCCGAGGGCTTGACCGCTGTCAGGCATTCCCTTGCCGGCCGGCCGATGGCTGAGTATTGGCCCGACACATCGATGATTGGCTTTGCTTCTTCTTTATCGTCGGAATTGTGCACGACAACGTAGGCGCCTATGGCCGCTAGGATGAGCGACAACACTATAATCGCGATGACGATGATGACTGATAGCATATTCAATTCCGTTTATGGCTTTTTCAATACTCTCTAAAACTAGCATTTTCTATCTTGTGGGACAGGAGTTTTTATGTCTAAAACAAATCTTTTTATTGTTTTGCTGCTTTCTTGTGTGGTTTGGGCTATTCCGTATAAGGTTGAAACGGTCAAAGAGGGCTCGGGCGACCCGATTCGTGCCGGCCAGCTGATAAAGGTACACTACAAGGGCTTTTTGGCGGCGGACAGCGCGCTGATGCTTGCTCCGGCTGCTCCGCAGACGTCCGAAAATGCAGAAAAAGATAAAAATAAGGCTAAAGAAGTTGCTGCGAAGGACTCTGCCGAGGCTCCTGTGGATTCTTCGGAGAATGCTGCCCCCCATGGTCCGTTTGCGAACACCTACGAGTCGGGCGAACCTCTTGAGTTTACCATTGGCATGGGCCAGGTGATTGTCGGCTGGGAAAAGGGCCTCATGGGCATGAAGGTGGGCGAGGTCCGTCGTCTTTCGGTGCCTTCGGAAATGGCCTACGGCGAGAACTCCTTGGACGGCATCCCGCCCAACAGTGACTTGCTTTTCGAGGTGGAACTGGTCCATGCTGAAAAGCCCATGGAACCGGACGTTTTCCCGAAGGATGTGAACAAACTAAAGTGGAAGAACCTTTCCAAGGGACTAGATATATACGATGAGAAGGCTGGCTCCGGGGCTCCTGCCATGTCGGCTTTCGTGATGAAGGTGCATTACACTGGTTGGATTCTTTCGGGCCGCAAGTTCGCAAGTTCCAAGGAACTTGGCAAACCGCTCGAGGTTACGCTTGGCGCAGGCAAGATGATCAAGGGCTGGGAGAAGGGCCTTGAGGGTATGCGCACGGGCGGCGTTCGCTGGCTTCGTGTGGCTCCGTCCATGGGTTACGGTGCTACGGCGTATACGATGATTCCTCCGAACTCTACGCTTGTTTTCCGTGTGGAATTGGTTTCGTCTGAAATTGACCCTGAGGTGGCTGAACGCATGGATTTCTTCCCGGATACGGCTTCGCTGCAGTTTGAACCGGGTAGCGAAGGGTTGCGTTATGTTATTGTAAAGCAGGGCGAGGGCGAACCCGCCAAGTCTGGCGACAAGGTGCGCGTACACTATACAGGCTGGATGGTGAACGGCTACAAGTTCGACAGTTCGCGCGATCGCGGCCAGCCGTTTACCTTTGCGCTGGGCGGCGGAAGCGTCATCCGTGGGTGGGAACTCGGTGTGCAGGGCATGTTGCCTGGCGAAAAGAGAATTCTTATCATTCCCCCGGGACTTGGCTACGGAAGCCGTGGTGCAGGCCCGATTCCTGGCGGCGCTACACTGATATTTGCGGTTGAATACTTGGGAACCCGCTAAATATTTGATTTTCCGTTGAGAATAGAGCAACCCTTTTTGGAGATACATGCTTGGTTGTGTATTCCCGAAAAGGGCTTTTTTAGCTATTTTTCGACAGAAGTATAATGAGTCTGGTCCGTTGTGTGACAAAGGTCACGCCCTACGTATCAGGGGTTTGGATAAAACATCCATAGAAAGTGATATGGCGGGTAAACTTTTGGAAGCATGAAAAAAATAACTTTATAGACGATGGTTACTTTTTCTGACATAGCGGACTACCGCGACTTCTTGAAATCCTACTACGACAAGAGGAAGGAGGAAATGCCTTTCTACTCGTACAGGATGATGGGCGATAAGTTGGGGCTGGATTCCAGCTACCTGTATCGCGTGCTTCAAAAGAAGCAGCACCTGCCGGCGCATGCGTTGCCGGCGGCCAAAGATATTTTGGCTTTGTCGGGTCGTTCTGCAGAATACTTCGACCTGCTCTACTCCGCTGCCGTCAGCAAGGATAAAGGCAAGCGCGAGGAACTTATGGCCAAGGCGCTCGCCCTGCGCGACGTCGATCGCCACAACCTTGAAGCTGCCGAGCTCAAGCTTTTGCGCAACTGGTGGATTCCCGCCGTGCGCGCCTACTTGGAACTGAATGGCGGCGTAGTCAATATCAAGCAGATTGCCCGCGATATTTGCCCTCCGATTAGTGAGGCCCAGGCCGAAGAGGCCATTGAAATTTTGAAGGAGGTCGGTCTGGTCAAGAAGTTGGCGTCGGGTAAACTGGCGCTGACGGATGCCCATTTGACCGTTGGCGGGCCCGAAAAGGCCTCTGCCGTGCGTGAATTCCAGAAACAGGTACTGGGTTTAGCGAGTGATGCGCTGGATAACGTGCCTGTTAATGAACGAAATATTTCTACACTTACTTTGTCGGTCGACCAATCCTGCTTCGAGGACCTGGGGGATATGCTCCGGGAATTCCGCAGACTGGTGCAAAAACGTGTTGACGAGGCGAAGTCCCCGGATCGCGTTATGCAACTTTCGATGGCTTTTTACCCGGTGGCTCGCAAAGGTGACTCGGGTTCTTCGATGGGGGACGGACACAAGGAGACGAAATGAGAACAAGGGTGTGGAATATAGGAGTTTCGGCTTGGTGTGGCGCTATGCTATGCCTTGTAGGCTGCGGTTCGGAATCCACCGACGTGGCCGGTTCGTCGTTGGAGACGGAAAACTCCGTCGCGTTTTCTGTGAGTTTGTCTAATGGTTCTCCCGCTGCCCATGCGAAAGTTATTGTACGTCCGGCCTCATTCCTTGCTGGCGCAAATCAGCAGGTGACCACGAATTATATTAATGCCGAGACGGACGAAAATGGTTTCTTGAAAGTGAATACCATGGATGTCGGGTCCTATATAATTGAGGCTAGGAACGATTCCCTGAAGGGTTTCGAGAAAATTGAGATTACCAAGGCGGATACAGGCATTATCGAGATGCCCCTTCGCGTCCAGAAACCCGGTGCCCTCAGCGGCAAGGTGAATCTCCCCGATGGTACGGGCTCCGTGACGGTGTCTGTTCGCGGATTGGATTACTCCGTTCAGACCGACACTTCAGGTTTGTTCGAATTTGAGTCCCTGCCGGAAGGTAAAATTGAAGTTGTCGCATTTATTTATTCCGACAGCACGTATAAAGATGAGAACGGCTGGGAGTCTCATGTAGAAGACATGAGGATTATCGGTTCGAAGTCCGCAGAGATCAAGTCAAAGAAGACAATTGATTCCTTGGAAATTGGCGAGCCGGAACCTTTCTATGCCCTGTTTGCTGATTTTGAAAATGGCACGTCTGGTTGGCATACCGGTGTTTCCCAATATGCCGAGGCTAAGCTTGAATCTGAACAGGTGGATGACCGTGATGGATGGGTGGCGCACTTCACTTCTGTGAACGATTCCGCCTTGAACTGGGCGCTCATGGGATATGCCTTCAAAAATCCTGTAGATTTCAGTGGCTTGGATTCCGTGGTGTTCTGGGCGAAGGGCACGGATCATATCAGTGTTTCGTTCGACGTGAATGCGGACAGTACCGAAGATGTCGTGACAGGCAAGTCCTGGACGCACTTGGATCTTGATTCCGTTTGGACGCGTTACTGCGTTACCCCGGCCGACATGCTTGACAGTTCCGATACTAACGGAGAAAACCGCGGGTGGGATGCTGTCAAGACTCATATAACGCATTTCTCCCTCTTCAGTGGGCCCGGGACGAGCGAGTTCTGGATTGACGATATCGAATTCTTCGGTATCAAGAAGAGTAAACTGAAATAAAAATAAATATTTACCTTGCAAAGGAGCTGGCTGCGATGTCGGCTCTTTTTTATATTGTGCTAGTTAGTTTGTATTGAATGTGAAGTGGCAAAATTTGACAAAATGTCATTGGAACGATTTTTCAAATATGTGATTTGTGCTCTTGCGCATGTTAGATTTAGAAAAAAAGCCGTGAATGTCCACGGTTAAGTGTAAAGGGCATGTTATGTTTTGTAAAGGCTTCAAAAGAATCGTCCTTGCTTGTGGGGTTTTCATTACCATCGGTAATGCGGCCACGGTAGACGTAAAATTGGACGAAGAACACCAGGTTATCCGCGGCTTTGGCGGCATGGTGCATAACCAGTGGCAGAACGGTGGCGGGCTTTCCGACGCCGATGCGAAACTTGCGTTTGGTACGGGCGAGGGCACGATTGGCCTCAATACGCTCCGTATTCCTGTGTATGCCAGTTCCAACGACTTCAACAAGGAAGTGGCTGCCGCAAAATCGGCGAAAAAGTACGCCGGCGATGATTTTATCTTGTATGCAACCCCGTGGACATCGCCTTATGCGGGCGCCAATCAGCACATGGCTGCGTCCAACTACCAGAAGTACGTGGACCATTTGAACAGCTTTACCGCCTACATGAAAAACCAGGGAGTTCCCCTGTATGCAATTTCCATTAGTAACGAACCGGACTGGTGCGGTGAATGGGCCTGTTGGAGTGCCGACGAAATCTACAACTTCACCAAGGGCTATGCCGATCAGATGCGCAAGAATGGCACGAAGGTGATTTCGACAGAATCATTCAGGTACGACAAGGGTCTCTATGACAAAGTGCTGAACGATGCGAACGCACTCAAGAACTGGGATATCCTCGGGGCGCACTTCTATGCGAGCCAGGCCTCTACGGGCGACAACTTTTTTGAGTACAAGCTGGCCGACCAGAAGGGCGTGGAACGCTGGATGACGGAACACTACACCGAAAGCCAGGGGAGCGGCAATTACTGGCGCAAGTACATGAAGACGGGTGACCAGGCGAATACGGCTGTTTACGATACGGTGCGTGCGATGGATTTGGCTTACGAAATCCACCGTGGCCTTGTCATCGGCAATTTCAACCAATATACTTGGTGGTACATTCGCCGCTGCTACGGCCTCATCATGGATAAGGATTTTGGTAACAAGCTGCAGGTGCCGCAGAACGAAATCGGAAAGATTTCCAAGCGCGGTTACGTGATGAGCCAGTTTGCCCGATTTATTCGCCCGGGTGCTATCCGCGTGGGGGCGACTGCGAAACCCGAAGCGAATCTGTTTGCTAGTGCCTACAAGAGCGCCAATGGGGACAGCGTCATCGTGGTGCTCGTGAATCGCGATTACAAGAACAAGAAGACGGTAACCGTGAACGTGCCCGGTGCAGAAATCGCGACGTTCCACATGTACACGACTAGCGAGGCGAAGAACGCAAAAGACGAAGGCGAAGTTGAGGTGAAGAACGGTTCCGTGACCATCACCATGGATGCTGGCGATACGGAAAACAAGGACTGCATCGTGACGCTCGTGGGCGTGGGAACGCCGGCCGAACCCGTGCCGCGTCAGCCTTACGGTGGTCAAGTGGCTGTACTTCCGGGTAAAATCGAGGCCGAAAATTACGACATTTCTGGCACGGGCAAGGATAACATCGCCTACAAGGATAACGATTCCGAGAACAAGGGCGGAGAATACCGCGAAGACGGTGTGGATATCGAGAAAAGCGGCGACAACTATGCTGTCGGCCATACCGAGGCCGGCGAGTGGCTGGAGTACTCGGTAAAGGTGACGAAGGCGGGTTCCTATCCCTTGGTTGTCCATGCCGCGTCGGGCAGCGAAAGTTCTTCCATCCAGTTCTCCATTGACGGCGAGAACGTGACGGAGGCGGTTGCGGTGCCCAAGACGGGCGAGGACTGGAGCGTTTACAAGGATATTGATGCGGGAACGGTCGACCTCAAGGAAGGCGAACACATTGTGCGCCTGACTATTGTTGGGGATTATGCTAATGTCGACTGGTTCCGCTTTGGCGATGCTGGCGAGGGTACGACTGCGGTGTCTGCTCTCGCTCAGCTCGCTCAAGTTTCCGGCAAGTTCAGCCTGTTCGATATGAACGGCGGCTATGTCGGTATGGTCGAGGCATCCGACATGCAGACGCTGCGTGCTGGCGTTGCCAAACTTACGGGTCGTGCCGGCGTTTATCTTGCCAAATCGGCCCATGGCAAGATTGTCAAGGTGCAGGTGAAGTAGCCAGGTGCCGAATCCCTTCTGATAGCTAGAATTTACAATTGCTTTTGGATGGGCTTTTTGGCCGTTAAGGCATTGAATTTTTGAAATTTTGCTGTTTTTCCCGGACGTTCCTTGTGAGCGTCCGTTTTTGTAAAAAAAAACTATGCTGTTAAAAATTCCTCTGTTTGATTATATTATGGTGTAATCAAGTAAAGGGTGCTTGGTTTCAGGGATTTTTGGGGAATTATTGATGGCCCTTGAGGAGTATAATCCACGTTAAGGTTCATTGACTATTTGTCCATAAAATATGCGGTTTCTTGCATGTTTTTGGCGTTTTTTGGGGTAATTTAAGGGAAAGCAAAGAGGTGTGTTATGGATCTTAAGAAAATTTCAGAATTACTGCCGATTCTGTTCTGGGTGCTCGGCGGCATTTTGCTGAGCCCGATGCTCACCAATGCGGCTCCGAACCCCAATTTCCATATTTACATTGCTTACGGCCAGTCCAACATGGCGGGTAACGGCGATATCGTCCCTGCCGAAGACCAGGCGACCGATCCCAAGAATTTCCTGATGATTGCCTCCCATAACGCAAATGCCAGGCAGCGTAGCGGTAGTACCACCCAGTCTATCGAGACGGGCAAATGGTATCCGGCGATTCCCCCGATGTTCCATCCTACAGAGAACCTCTCCCCGGCGGACTACTTCGGTCGCGCCATGGTCGATTCGCTGCCGGGTGTCACCGTGGGTATTATCCCTGTGGCAATCGGTGCCGTGGCCATCAAGGCTTTCGACAAGGATCAGTACAAAGCCTACTTCAGCTCTGCCGAAAGCTACATCCAGAACTGGGCCAGGGACTACGATTCCAACCCTTACCAGAGAATCGTGGACTTGGGCAAGAAGGCCAAGGAAGTGGGCGTCATCAAGGGCTTTATCTTCCACCAGGGCGAAACCGACGGATCTGGCACGGAATGGCAGAATGCCGTGTACAAGACCTACAAGGACATTGTAGACGCTCTTGAACTGGACGAAAACGAAGTGGCTTTCGTGGCAGGTGAATTGCTCCAGGAAGGCAATAACTGCTGCGGCAGCAAGAATGGCGGTATTGCCCAGCTTAAAAGCAAGTTCAAGAAGTTCGGTTTGGCCTCTTCCAAGGGCCTGCAGGGTAATGGCAGGGATCCCTACCACTTTGGCCGCGCGGGCGTGATTGAACTTGGCAAACGCTACTGTTCCGAAATGCTCAAGCTGATTAACAAGGATATTGACCCCAATGCTCCGGCGGTGAACTTGACGGATCCGACTCAGTCTACGGTTCCTGATGCACCTCCTGAGGAATACGGCCCTTATGGCGACGCTCCCGCAAGCATTCCCGGCACAATCGAAGCCGAAAACTACAACAAGGGCGGTGCCGGCAAGGCCTATATGGACTTGAGTGAGGGCAACGAAGGCGGCAAGTTCCGCAAGGATGACGTGGATATCAACCAGCCGAATATGGGCATTGCCGTGGGCCACAACCAAAAGACGGAATGGCTCAAATATACGGTGAATGTCGCTGCCGATGGTGAATACGAAATTTCGGCTCTTGTAGCTGGCGAAAACGGTACGGGAAGCTTCGTGCTCTACATGGACGATGTGCAGATCGGTAGCGAAATAGCAAACGAAGGAAAGGGCTTTGACAACTTCACTGAAGTGAGTGGCGGCAAGGCTACCCTGAAGGCCGGCGATCACGAACTGAAACTCGAGATTACCAACGACTGGATTGACATCGACAACATCACGTTCAAGGCCGCATCCGGCCCGAGCGTTGGTGACGATTCTACGACGATTATCGCCCGGCCTGCATTTGTGTCGCATGCGACCGAAACCGAGTCCAGCTTTGCAATCGTTGACATGCAGGGTCGCAAATTGGGCGAGATAAAGGCTGCAACTATGGCAGAGGCCGTTGAAAAGAGTAAGGCAAACATGACGCAAAACAGGTCAGCCGGAGGAATATACTTTGTTGTTTCCAATACAAAGGGTTCTCACCGGTTAATGCAAAAGGTGGTAGTCTATGAAAGGTAACGAAGCCGCTGTAGTCAAGCAAATCCTGTTATTCTCGTTAATGGTCGTTGTACTCGGTTTGCTTTACCGTTAAACATTTTTATTCTCCTTCTTTGCTCGGCATGGATAAAAAATCAATGCCGAGTTTTTTTTGTGCGCGCCTTTTGCCGTAAAAAGGGAGTAATTTAAGAACAGCACTAAAGGAGTGTATAGTATGTTTGGTTTGAAGAAAATGCCCCTTGGCATGTTTTGGGTGTGTGCCATGGCGGGTCTTGCCGTACAGGCATTCGCGCATCCCGATAGTTTGGTGCTTACGCCCCCGCTGGGGTGGAACAGCTGGAATGTGTTCCACGAAAACATCAACGAAAAGCAGATTCAGGAAATTGCCGATGCCATGGTCTCTTCGGGCTTGAAGGACGCCGGCTACATTTACCTGAACCTTGACGATAACTGGATGGATACCAAGCGCGATGCCAATGGCGACCTCCAGAACAATCCGAAAACGTTCCCGAGCGGCATGAAGGCCATTGCCGATTACGTGCATGCGAAGGGACTCAAGTTTGGCCTTTACGGCGACCGCGGCAAACGTACCTGCCACCATTACAACAGCAACTGGCAAAGCGAAAGCGGTTCCAATGGTCGTGAGGAACAGGATGCCAAGAAGTTGGCTGAATGGGGTGTTGACTACTGGAAGTACGACAACTGCGACTCCGATCCGAGTACTCAGGAAAAAGACTATACCGCCATGTCCAAGGCTCTCCGCAATTCCGGACGCGACATCGTGTTCAGTATTTGCATGTGGGAATACAAGGATTGGATGCCTAAAATCGCGAACCTCTGGCGTACCACCTTCGATATCGGCCCCGAATGGATTTCGACTTCGTGGTATCGCGGGGTTTACGAAATTATCGACGCCAATAACAAGTACTGGCAAATTGCAAAGCCCGGCCACTGGAACGACCCGGATATGCTCGAAGTCGGCAACAGAGGCCTTTCATACGAAGAACAAAGGTCCCAGATGACGATGTGGTCTATTATGGCCGCTCCCATCATGATCAGTTCCGATGTGCGCAGTATGAGCGATGAGACCAAGGAACTCTATCTGAACAAGGACATGATTGCCATTAACCAGGATTCTCTGGGCGTTCAGGGCCACCGTGTTTCTGACAAGGACGGCAAGCAGGTTTGGACAAAGCCCTTGAAGAATGGCGATATTGCCGTGGCGCTCCTCAACAACAATGGCTCTACCCAGACCGTCGAATGCGATTTTAAGGACATTGGCGTCGAAGGCGAGGTGGAAGTTCGCGATGCCTGGAAAAAGAAGGACTTGGGCCCGGTTTCTCACGTTTCTATCGAACTCCCGGCTCACGGTTCTGCACTGCTCCGCTTGATTGTCCAACCGGTTCCGCGCAAACCGTTCAAGGGCGAGGCTCTCGCTATTCCGGGCAAGATCGAAATGGAAGATTTCGATGTGAACGGCGTGGGTCAGGGTAACACGAGCTACAGCGAAAGCGATGCCGAAAACCATGGCGACAGCGATTATCGCGAAGGTACGGGCGTTGACCTTTACAAGAAGGCTACGGGTATCATTGTGGGTTACAACCAGGTAGGCGAATGGCTCGAATACACCGTGAAGGTTGCCTCTACCGGTACTTATGTCATGAATGCCGCGGTTGCTTCTGCCAACAATACCTCGAGTTTCCAGCTCTCCGTGGACGGCAAGAACATCACCGAAGAAATTGCTGTGCCTGCCGCTACTACGGGCGAAGACAACTTTGACGAATACAACGTGGTCACTGCCGACGTGGAACTGACCGAGGGCGAACACATCCTGCGCTTTACGGTAACCGGCGACTGGATGGACATCGACTACATCACCTTCAGTGATAAGGAAAAGGGCGAAGAGGCTTCGACGCCTGAGCCCGGAACGGAAACGGAACCCGAACCCGGACTCCGTCTCGGTAAGGTGAACCTTGTGCGCAGTTCTGCCGAACCGCTCATGGTGTTCAGCGTGATGGGCAAGTTCCTGGGCCGTTTGGAAATGCAGGGCGAACAATCGGCTCGCGAAGTATCCAAGAGTTTGCGCCATGCGGGCTATGCCCAGGGCGTGTACCTCGTGCGTGGTGACGGAGTTACCCAGCGAGTACGTGTAGATGGTAAATAGGAGTTAGGATCTAGGGGTTAGAATCTAGAGGCTTTGAGGTCGGCGCATTGCGCCTTTGAGGTATGAGGCGCGACCTTCGGTCGCTTTGAGACTTATCATGGCTCAACGCTCATCGCTCGCGCCTCGAGCCTCTAACCTGAAGGATGGTGAATGATGTTTGGTGATTTTCTTGGGCGTGGCGCCTGCGCTGCTCTCGTTGCTCTTGGCGTGTCTTTCACGCAGGGCTTTTCGCAGGATTTGCTTTATTCCGACATGTTCGCGCTAGGCGACGTGCAACTGCTTGGCGGCCCTTTGAAGGAGCGTCAGGACTTGAACGTAGAAACGCTACTCAGCTACGATACGGACAAATTGATCGCTCCGTTCTACGAAGAAGCGGGCATGAAGCCGAAAGCAACCAAGTTTTCGAACTGGGCGGGGCTTGATGGCCATGTGCTGGGCCATTACCTGAGCGCCTTGGCGATGCACTATGCGGCCAGTGGCGACGAACTGGTGAAAGAACGCCTGGAATACGTGCTGAGCGAGCTCAAGACGATTCAGGACCAGAATTCCAAGGAAGCGAATTTCAAGGGCTATATCAGCGGCGTGCCGAACGGCAAAGCGATGTGGCTCAAGTTCAAGAACGGTGATGCGGGTGCCCAGAATGGTTATTGGGTGCCGTGGTACAATATCCACAAGCTCTATGCGGGCTTGCGCGATGCCTATATCTATGCGGGTTACGCACAGGCGAAGGACATGTTTCTCGCATTGTGCGACTGGGGACTCACGATTACGGGAGGACTCAACGATTCTAAGATGGAATCGATGCTCGGCACGGAACACGGTGGCATGGCTGAAGTTTATGCCGACGCTTATGCGCTGACCAAGGAAAAGAAGTACCTGGACGAAGCCAAACGTTGGGCTCACAAGTGGCTTTTGAATGCGATGGCGGCCGGGAATGACAACCTCACGAACGTGCATGCAAATACGCAGGTCCCGAAGGTCGTGGGCTTTGCGCGCATTGCAGAACTCACGAACGACGAAACCTATGTGAAGGGCTCTGAATACTTCTGGGATCGAGTTGTGAACAATCGCAGCATCGCGATTGGCGGCAACAGCATTTCGGAACATTTTCCGTCTTTCGACAACCACAAAAAATATGTCGAGGAACGCGAAGGACCCGAATCGTGCAATACCTATAACATGCTCAAGCTGACGGAACGCCTGTTCAATATGGATCACGATGCCAAACAGGCAGATTTCTACGAGCGTGCACTCTTTAACCATATCCTCTCGACAATCCACCCGGAGCACGGCGGCTATGTGTACTTCACTCCTGCAAGGCCGCGCCATTACCGCGTCTATTCCAAGGTGAATGCTGCCATGTGGTGCTGCGTGGGTTCGGGTATGGAAAACCCCGCGAAATACTCGCAGTTCATCTACACGAAAGATGGTGACGACCTCTATGTGAACCTATTTGCGGCTTCCCTGCTGAACTGGAAAGACAAGAAGGTGACTATCAAGCAGGAGACGGCCTTCCCGAAGGGCGAATCCGCAAAGTTTACCGTTACAGGTAGCGGCAGTTTCGACATGAAAATTCGCCATCCGTACTGGGTGAAGGAAGATGCCTTCAAGGTCATCGTGAATGGCGATACTGTCGTGAAAAAATCGGAGCCGTCGAGCTATGTTTCAGCCGGTAAGTCTTGGAAGTCGGGCGACGTAATCGAGGTATTGTTCCCGATGTACACGCACGTGGAAGACCTCCCGAACGTTTCTGACTACGTGGCGCTTTTGCATGGCCCGATTGTGCTCAGTGCAAAGACGGGAACGGACGGCTTGACTGGCCTCGTTGCCGATGACGGACGCTGGAGCCATATCGCTTCGGGTGCGTTGCAGTCCCTGGATCAGGCCCCGATGCTTGCGAGTGAAAAGAAGGATATTCCCTCGAAGGTGGAACCCGTGAAGGGCGAACCGATGCACTTCAAGGCCCCGTATTTATTTGCGAACAAGAAGGATGCGAACTTGTTGCTGGAACCGTTCTACGAAGTACATGATGCGCGCTACATGATGTATTGGATGGTGCTGACCGACCCCTCTATCCTTGAACGCTTGCAGAAAGAACAGGAAGAAGCGCTTGAACTGGACAACAAGACTGTAGATAAAGTAGCGCCTGGCGAGCAGCAACCCGAAGCGGATCACCAGATGAAGTGCGAAAATTCGAACTCGGGAACGCATCAGGGTGAATTCTACCGCGATGCAGGCGAGTGTTCCGGCGGAAGTGGCGGTTCTATCAGCTACCTGCTCGAAACCAACAGCGAAGATTCCTTGACGCTCATGGTGCGTTACTGGGGGAACGAAAGTTGCACCCGCACCTTCGACATCATGATTGACAACGAAAAACTCGTGACCGAGGACATTGCAGGCAAGTGGAAAAAGGACGAGTTCGTGAACGTGAAGTACCCGATTCCAGACAGTATGGTGAAAGGCAAGAAGGAATTCCGGTTGACGTTCAAGGCGGAATCGGGCATGGTGGGCGGAATCTTTGGCGTACGATTGCTGCGCAACAAGCCGAAACCCGAACCGAAAGATACTGTGGCGACTACGGCCACTGCGATGACTCCCGTGCGTCCAGACTTGCGAGCGCGTATTTATGGGGGAGAGTTGCAAATCGAGGCGGGAACCCCTCTCCCGCTGGGTTATACTGTAAGGATTTTCTCGATGAACGGTCGCTTGGTGAAATCGCAGGCGCTCTCGGCAGGGCAAGCCTCTTTTAGAGTTAACATTGCCAACATGAAAAACGGAACGTATGTCTTGAGAATCCAGCGCGACGGTTACAGTTACGCTACGACGCTGCTCCGGAAAGAACAATAAGAAACTAAAAAATTATACTATGCTATATAAAATTCTAGATCATGGTTGACGAGCCATTGATATCTTGTCCATAGGAACTTCTTTTTGGGGGTTCCTTTTTTGTTTTGGGAGAGGTATCTTTTTTACTGGCAATATGAGGATGTTTGTATGAAAGCAGGAATAGTTTTTGCTTCTATTTTTTCGTTTGCGGTGAGTTCCTTTGCGGTCACGAGCCAGTTCCGTGGCGTCAACTGGGCCGACAAACGCGATAACTTCGTCTCCGATGTGTTGGTGCTTTCGGGGCTGAGCCAGTCGTACGACTACGAGTCGGCTTCTGTGGTGGCGGAACGCGTCATCGGGCAGTTCCAGGAAGTGCTGGGCACGAACAGCGTGAGAATCCCGGTGAACGAGCCGACGGTGCTTAGGCACCTTGCCGCCTATTCGGGCGTTCTGGACGTAGCGCTGAAGCGTGGCCGCCTGTTGATGGCTTACTGGGGCCCTGCGCAGCCGGCTCCTCCTAAAGACATGAACGACTGGTGGAAAATGTGGGCGACGCTTGTCGAGAAGTACGGCAAGCATCCGAACGCTTACTTTGAAATCTTCAACGAGCCGCACATGTACAGTAAGGAGGAACTCCGCGAAATATATGCGACGTGGCTTGAAAAGTTCCCGGACGTGCCGCGCGACCATATTCTGCTCGACGGTTCGGGCCTTGCCTGGAACGTTCCCGACATTGCCGATGACCCGCGTTTCGAGGGCTGCCTTTTTGCCGTGCACGAATACACCTTCTGGAACATGAGCATCACGACCGAGGACGGCTGGAAAGGAAGCTTCAAGGGGAAGGTGGGCAAGTATGTCGACCGTACGGTCTGTACGGAATGGGGCGGCGCGATGAGCCCCGGCGAAAAGAACGGCGTGCATTACGACTACATGGATTACAACCAGCCGCCCAACAACTATTTCACGGCCTATATCCGCGGCATGAGCGACCAGTTGCGCGAATGGGAAATGGGCAGTTTCTACTGGCCGGGCCTCCGCGATGGTGACTGGTACAGCATGACCAAGCGCGTCGGCGAGGGTGCGGAAATCAAGCTCGAAATCGTGAACCAGTCGGGCGTGGACCGCATGCATCGCGCGTGGGCGGACACCGTGGCGATAGAGCAACCCAAGGATACCACCGTTACCGATACGACATCGACGGATACGGTTGTTGCGGATACGAGTGTGAAGGATTCCGCTACTGTTCCTGGTACGGATTCTCTCGTTGTCGCGACTCCCGGCATTGCGCCGGATTCGGCCGGAAAGCCTGTTGCATCCCCGGATTCGTCTGCGGATAGCTCGGCGGCTCTCCATGGGAATGTCCGGTGGCAGCGCGTGTCTTCGGAGCCTCTTCAGGTGTTTAGCATGACAGGGCGCTTCCTCGGCCGCGTGGATTCACGCATCGGCGCTGGTGCGGATATTTCGGCTTTACTGAAAAATGCCGGCTACGCTGGTGGTGTCTATTTGGTGCGAGGGGGTGGCTTGAATGCCCAAATTCGCGTAAAATGATGGATTTCTGCGTATTCTAATTATTGATAACTTGTCCATGCGAAATGCCTTTTGAATGAAAAAAAGCCCCCTTTTTGGGGGTATTTTTACAGGGTGGGTTATGAAAATCGCCGCCTAAATGGCGAAAGGGATGTTACAATGAGTTTTGTAAGATATGCAAAATGGGCTGTTGCCCTTGTTGGATTTGGCCTCTGTACGCAGGCTATGGCCGAAAACCCGATTATCCAGACATACTATTCTCCGGACCCGGCTCCTGTCGTCTTTGGCGACACGGTCTGCGTGTACACCGGTAATGACGAAGGTGGCCACTTCTTCACGATGCACGGCTGGCGCGTCTCCTGCACCACCGATATGGTGAACTGGACCGACAAGGGGACGCTTATCCTCTCCAACGAAAGTTTTGGTGGCAATGCCAAGAAGAATGGTGACTGGGCTGCTCAAGTCGTACGTCGCAACGGCAAGTATTACTATTACGTGACTGTGGAATCGACCCGCGGTGGCCGCGCTATCAACGTCGCTGTGGCCGACAAGCCCGAAGGTCCGTTCAAGGATGCCCGCAACGGTCAGCACCTCGCCGGCCCGAACTGGGACTACATCGATCCGACTGTATGGATCGATGACGACGGACAGGCATGGCTCTACTGGGGTAACCCGAAGCTCTATTACGCCAAGCTCAAGGAAAATATGATTGAGTTCGACGGCGAAATCAAGGTGTTCGACATGAGCCGCGGATTCTCTCCGAATGGCAACTCCGTGTACACCGAAGGCCCGTGGATCCACAAACGCGACGGTAAGTACTACATGCTCTACGCATCGCATGGCACTGGCAACGGCGGCGAAAGAATCTCGTATTCCACGAGTGATTCTCCGACGGGTCCATGGACTTGGGGTGGCCTCATCATGGAACCGGGTAACGGTGCTGCGTTTACCAACCACTGCGGTATCATCGACTTCAAGGGCCGTAGCTTCTTCTTCTACCACAACCAGAAAAACGTGAGCGGTGGCGGCTACAGCCGTTCTACTGCGATTGAAGAATTTACCTGGAATGCCGACGGCACGATTCCGACCATCAAGCCGACCGATAATGGCGTGGTCAAGCCTATCAAGAACCTCGACCCGTTCGAGCGCGTGGAAGCCGAGACCAAGTCTTGGGTGGGCGGCATCAATGTCGATAAACCGCGTGACCCCGAAGGTGGCAATTACACGATTATCAACCATGTGGCGTCGGAAAATGGTGCTGTTTACCTCACCAACATGGGTGGCAATTTCTATACGAAGGTCCGTTCTGTGGACATGGGCGATGGTGCCGACAGTATCACCATTTGCACAAAGGGTGATGCAGGCAAACTCGAACTCCATGCGGGTTCCGAAAAGGGTGCGCTCCTTGCCTCTATCGATGTCCCGTCCAGTTCCAAGTGGGAAGAACATACTTTTGCCTTGACGGATGCGGCCGGAGTCGACGACTTGTTCTTTGTCGTGAAGCAGGGCGGTTTTGATTTTGACTACTGGTACATGGTCAGCAATGCGACCGCTGTTCCGCAGACTCCCTACAATGATGTCGCGGCTGCGGTGCCGGGCAAGATTGAAGCCGAGAACTACGACGTGGGTGGCCACAACAAGGCCTTCTACGACAACGACCGCGAAAACCAGGGCGAAGCCTATCGTCAGGATGAAGTCGACATTGTGGCGATTGACGATTCCAAGTGTGGCGAGGCAGCCTGCACAGGCTTTGCCATTGGCTACACCAATGAAGGCGAATGGGTAGAGTACACCATCAATGTCGCCGCCGATGCGACGTACAAAATTACTGCAAATGTGGCGACCGCATCTGACGCTTCTGCGATGCAGTTGCTCATAGATGACAAGGCAATCACGGAATCCGTGGCTATCGAAAAGATAGACACGGTGTGGACAACGTACAAGGTTGTCGATGTCGGCTCTGTGGAACTCAAGAAGGGCGAACATGTGCTCAAGTTGCTCATTACGGGCGGCTACCTGAATGTGGACTGGTTGGAATTTACCGACCCGAATGCAGGACCGGCTCTCAGCATAAAGACTCCGGTTGTGAATGCTGCAAAGACGTCGCACTACGAGGTGTTCTCCGTGTCTGGCAGGCGTCTTGGCCGTGTGAATGTTGCCAGCGGTACCATCGCGGAATCCCTGAAGATGGCTGGCTACAGGCCTGGAATCTACATGGTGCGTAACGCTTCCGGCGTGCATGTGGTGAACACGGCCAAGTAAAAAAGAATTCCTATATACACATCCCAAAAGTCAGGCGTTCCGGATAATCGGAGCGTCTGATTTCTTATTTTACGCTTTCCTCTTTTGGATAAAGTGTCCACGATAACTTGAGCCTGTTCGGTGAAAAAGCACCCTGTTAAAGGTATCTTATAGAAGGGTCCAAAAAAGAGGATGTGACAATGTGTAGAATGTTTGGTTTTGTTGCTTTTGCAACGTTTTGCTTAGTGGGTGGCTTGGGCTTTGCTCAGGAACAGGCGACATTTTATGTTGCTCCCACAGGCAACGACGCTAATCCGGGAACGGAAGCGGCTCCCTTCAAGACAATCACCAAGGCGCAGAAGGCCGTTCGCGAAATCAACGGCACCATGACGGGCGATATCGTTGTGTATTTGCGCGAGGGAACCTACCAGCTAAACAGCACGGTGAACTTTGACGAACGCGACGGCGGCAAGGACGGCCATTATGTGCGTTACAAAGCCTACAAAGGCGAAATGCCGCTCATTACGGGAGGTATGCCGGTTACGGGCTGGACAATTCACGACGAAACGAACAACATCTGGAAGGCCGAAGGCGTCGAAGGTCGATTCCGTCAGCTGTACGTGAACGGCAAGAAGGCTGTTCGCGCTTGCTTCCCCAACGCGATTGCTTCAGATGAGAAGGGCGCTGGCACCTTTGATCATGATTTTGTACGCCTTTCGAAGGTGGACTCTACGGGCCGCGCCTTTGATGTTTCTGCGGAATACATCAAGAATATCAAGAACATTGAGGATGTCGAAATCCATTTGATGATCGCCTGGGCTGAAAGCATCTTGCGATTGGAAAAGGCTGAGGTGAACGGCGGTACTGCAAAACTCATTCCCAAGGATCCTGAACGCACCAAGCTGTTCCATCGCGCTTATCCTATGCTGGGTACTGCCTTTATGAGCGATCCTCCCAAGCAACAGGTTTTCTATCTGGAGAACTCCTACGATTTGATCGATGCACCGGGTGAATGGTATCTGGATGAAAAGAATCAAACGCTTTACTACAAGCCCCGTTCCGGCGAAAACATGGGTAGCGCCAATGTGGTTGCTCCCCGCCTCAATACCATGTTCAGCGTTTTAGGTAAGGATACCAAGAACAAGGTGGGCTATATGAGTTTCGAAGGCCTAACCTTTGCTCATTCCAACTTTACCCGCCCCAGCGAAGAAGGTTTCCTGGATTTGCAGGCTGCAAACTTCAATGTGGATGTCCTTCCGGATCCTGGCCGCGGAAACTGGGAAAAGTTGAACAGTAACAAGTATTTGCTGTGGCGCCCGGATGCCGGCTTCCGTGTTGAAAACGCTCACCATTTCTTGGTCAAGAACTGCACCTTTACGCAGATGGCCGCCACCGGTCTTGACTTTGTGTCGGGCACGAACGACGACGTAATCGAAGGCAACGTGTTCTACGAAATTGGCGCTGCAGGCATTATGCTTGGCAAGTTCTATCAGGACTCCACGACCGAAATTCATATCGCCTACAATCCGAGCGACAAGGAAGAAATCAGTACACGCGACACCATTCGCAATAACCTCGTGACCAACGTGACAAACGAACACCAGGGTGCTGTGGGTATCGGTGCTGGCTATCCCCGCTATGTGGTGATTGAAAACAACGAAATTTCCTACACTTACTACTCAGGAATTTCCCTTGGGTTTGGCTGGACCAAAGACCAAACGGCCATGACCAACAACCATGTCAACAAGAACAATATTCACCACATTTCTCGCCTGCTCTGTGATTCCGGCCCGATTTATACTTTGAGCAACCAGGGCACTGGTAGCGAAATCAAGGAAAACTACCTCCACGATTACAGTGCCTCCAAGTGGTCGGACTACTGGGTTCTCCCGATTTACCTCGATGAGGGTTCTAGTGGCTTTGTTGTCGAAAATAACTCTTACAGGAATGCTCCGAGTGGTGTCGGCCGTAATCAAGCGGGCCAGTTTACAGAACGCAACAACGGTGGCTATATCGAGTCTGTTGCGGCCGCTGCAGGCCTCCAGGGCGAATTCAAGAATCTTGCCGACAAGATTTCGAACATCCCGCTGGCTGATTTCTCGAACCCGGTTCCGCAGGCTCCGTTCAAGAATGCCTTCGTGTTCCCCGCCTTGGTGCAGGCTGAAGATTACGACGAAGGCGGCCAGGGCGTTTCTTACAGCGATAAGGATATTGCCAACCAGGGAAATGTCTACCGTGAAGATGGTGTGGATGTTGTCGGGCTGGAATGCTCCGATTCCGCGGCAACTAAGGATTGCAAAGGCTTTGCCGTTGGTTATACGCAGGCTGGCGAATGGATGGAATACTCCGTGAACGTGCCCGCCGACGCCAAGTACTTTGTCAAGGCGAATGTGGCTACGGCCTCCGAAACGTCTAGCTTCATGTTGCTGGTGGACAATAATGCTGTTACAGATACCGTTGCGGTCCCGAAAACCGATTCGACTTGGGACGTGTATAAGGAAATCGATGTGGGCACTGTTGAACTCAAGCAGGGCGAGCATGTTATCCGGCTGCTTATTACTGGCGACTACCTGAACATTGACTGGATCCAGTTCGCGGATTCGGCAAACCAGACTTTGCCGCCAACGCAATGGGTTGAAAAGGTGCGGCTTGAGGTGAGCCCGGAAACTGCCTACGACGTATTTGGACTTACCGGCAAGTATTTGGGCCGCGTGGAATTGCGCGGAGAATCCATCCGCAATGCGCTTTTGCGCGAAGGTTTTGCCCAGGGTATTTACCTTGTTCGTGGTGCAAAACATGCTAAAGCTCTGCGTGTGCAGGTGCGATAAAAAAGCTTTTTGTAATCAATTTCTTAACCCTCAAAAAAGGGGCGGGACATTGTCCCGCCCTTTTGACAAAAAATCCACACTAGTTGCATAATCGTCTATAAAATACCTCCTAAATGGGGGTATTTTTTATAAGGGTTAAAACAAAGAGGATGTTATGAATGGTTTTTCGCTTTCGACTTTGATGTCGTGTGCGGCATTTTGTGCCGTGATGGTTTCAACAGCAAATTCCCAGCCTAATGACGAATGGAACGGCAAGCCGCGTATTTTCGGCGTGAATACGCTTACGCCGCACGTGACTTCGATGCCTTACACTACGGTGGAAGAGGCTATCAAGGGGGATCGCCATGCTTCGGAATGGTACCAGACGCTTTCGGGCACGTGGAAATTCTTCCATGTCGAAAAGCCGAGTGAACGCAATAACGACTTCTACAAGGACAATTACGATGTGTCGGGATGGGACGATCTTCCGGTGCCGTCTTCCTGGCAGCTGCACGGCTACGACCACCCGATTTATACCAACGTTGTTTATCCGTGGGCGCAGAACAACAGGGTCTCTGCTCCGGGCGCTCCGACTGAGTTCAACCCGGTAGGCCATTACCGCCGCACTTTCACTGTTCCCGAAAAGTGGGATGGCAAGCGTATCCGCGTCCACTTTGAAGGCGTGGAATCTGCCTACTATGTGTGGGTGAACGGCAACTACGTGGGCTATAGCGAAGACACTTTTACGGGTCACGAATTCGATATCAACAAGTACCTGCGCAAGGGTGAGAACAACATTTCTGTGCAAGTGTTCCGCTGGTGCGACGGTAGTTGGCTCGAGGACCAGGACTTCATTCGTCTTTCGGGCATCATGCGCGACGTGTACATTTATGCGGTGCCGCCTGTGCATATCCAGGATTTTCAGATTGATGCAACGCTCACCAACAACTACCAGGATGGTTTGCTGAAGACGACGGCATGGATTTACAATTCCACTGGAACCGAATCCGACGAATTTACCGTGGAACTTTCCCTCTACGACGCATCCGGTGCCGAGGTGATTTCCCCCAGTTCGCAGAAGGTGTCGGGCATTGGCCCGAACGGAGCCGAAAAGAGCGTGCATTTTGAACTCCCGCTCAGCAAGCCGAACCGTTGGTCTGCAGAAACGCCGTACCTTTATTCTGCGGTGCTCGCCATCAAGGACAAGTCTGGCAAGATTATCCAAGTCGAAAGCAACAAGATCGGTTTCCGCAAGGTGGAAATCAAGAAGGACAACGGGGCGCCGCGCCTGTTCGTGAATGGCATGCCCGTGAAGTTCCACGGCGTGAACCGCCACGAACTCGATCCGGATAACGGCCGTGCGGTGACTTACGAACGCATGGAAAAAGACATCATCTTGATGAAGCGCTTCAACATCAATGCGCTCCGCATGTCGCATTACCCGAACAACCCGATGATGTTTGATCTTTGCGACAAGTACGGCATTTACGTGATTGACGAGGCGAACGTGGAAAGCCACGGAGCGAACGGCGACTTGCCCAAGAGTAGCGATGATTGGCGCGCTCCGGTGGTGGACCGCCTGAACAGCATGGTGCAGCGCGACAAGAACCATCCCTGCATTATTCTGTGGTCGCTGGGTAACGAGGCGGGTAACGGAAACGTGTTCGCTTCTGAACGCCAGCGTGCCCACGAGATTGACTCCACACGCTACGTGCATTACGAAGGCGACAACAACAATGCCGATGTGATGAGCCAGATGTACTGGGGTTACGATTACATCAACGGTTACAACGATGGAAACAAGCCCGTGATGCTTTGCGAATACGAACACGCCATGGGCAACTCCGTGGGTGATTTGCAGGAATACATGGACGCTTTTTACAGGAATCCGCGCGCCTTTGGCGGCTTTATCTGGGACTTTATCGACCAGGGCTTGCACCACAAGGGCACTCCGTACTGGGAATTTGGCGGCATGTGGGGCGACTGGCAGAACGACGACAACTTCTGCGCGAACGGTCTCGTGTTCCCCGATCGCAAGATTCAGCCCGAAATGTGGGAAGTCAAGTATCAGTACAGCCAGATTCGCGTGAGGAACGTGGACGCTTCGCAGGGCAAGCTCAGCGTCGAAAGCCGTTACCTCTTCTTGAACCTGGGTGATTTCCTCGATGGTTACTGGCAAATCAAGGAAGACGGCAAGGTCATCAAAGAAGGGAAAATTGACGGTTCCCAGCTGAATATCGCTCCGAACCAGAAAAAGGACATTTCTATCAAGATGCCGGAAGTCGAATTCAAGAACGGCTCGGAATACCATCTCGACATAGACTTCCGCCTGAAGAAGAACCAGCTTTGGGCAAAGACCGGTTTCAGCATTGCTCATGAGCAGTTTGCGATTAACGTGGGTCAGGCCAAGTCGGCTAAAATCGACGTCAGCTCCTTGCCCGGCCACCGCGTGACCCGTGGCACCGACGAATTCACGGTTGAAGGTGACGATTTCAAGATCCGCATCGACCAGAAGAGCGCAACGATTGCAAGCTACGTGCTTGATGGCGATACGATTATCCGGGACGGCGGTATCCCGAACTTCTGGCGTGCCCCGACCGACAACGACAAGGGTTTCAACATGGAACGCGGTCACGGCGAATGGCGCCATGCTGGGGCGAAGCGCTCCGTGAGAGGTGCCGAGGTGAAGGAAGTCTCCGCCCAGGAAACCCAGGTGACATTCCAGTTGGCATTCCCGGATGTGGGTTCTTCGCGCATGAGCCTGACTTATACCATCTACGGTAGCGGCGATGTCATCGTGGAATACACGTTCAACCCCGACGGCAGCAAGAGCTACATCCCGAATGTCGGTACGCTGTTTACGGTGCCGGGCGGCTACGAAAGAGTGCGTTACTTTGGACGTGGCCCGGACGAAAACTACATCGGCCGTAACCGCGGAAGCTTCATGGGCATGTACGGCACCTATGCCGACTCCATGACCGTGATGTACATGGAAATTGGCGAAACGGGCCAGCGCACCGACGTGAAGTGGGCCGCCCTCACCAACGACGAGGGTAAGGGCCTGTTGATTGTGGGTTCCCCGCGCATGGAATTCAGCGCCCAGCATTATTCTCCGGAACAGCTCACCGACGTGAAGCTCCCGTGGGAACTCAAGCGCAACAAGGATATCGTCCTCCGCGTGGACCTGCACCAGATGGGCCTCGGCGGCATCAACAGCTGGGGTGCAGAGCCGCTTGACGCCTACCGCCTGTTCTCGAAGAACGAGTATAGCCACAAGTTCCGCCTCGCTCCGATTCGCAAAAAACTGAACGATCCTAGTGCATACGCGAATCTCGGTTTCAAGAACCTGGAAACAAGTCTCGTGGATGCGCAGTACCCGACGGATATCTACACGAACGATGCGAAGGAAGACCCGACCGAAAAAGTCGTGGATACCGAACAGACGGGTTCCGACCCCGATACGACAGGTACTGAACCGGATACGACGACGCAGATTCCGGATGTTGCCGGGCAGAAGCTCCAGTGGCATGCTGAACCCAAGGACTATGTCGTCTTCAATATGCAGGGCCAGTTGGTGTCCAGGTTCACGACTCGCGGTGTCGAGGATTTGCATGCGAAGACTGTCGGTGCGGTCCAGCGTTCCGGTGTCTACCTGGTCAAGGCGAAGAAGGGCGGGCAGACGTACAGGATTTCCGTAAGGAAATAGAACCTCCTACACACCATACCCGAGGGCATCTGCGGAAAATATTCGCAGGTGCCCTTTTTTACAAATTAACTGAATTTTTGCGCCACCCCGTTGGGTCTACCGATTATCGCTTATTGATAATTCGTCCAAAAAGAATTGTTTTGCGGCATTCTAGATAGCGGGATAATAAGATATCTTAGGGATATCCGAAAAGCGGGTTCCTTAAATGAGGAGGATGTATGGGTTTTGTTAAGCGCTTTGCCGCTGAATCTTTTTGTTTGGTGTGCCTTATATTGGGAACCGTTGTTCCGGTACAGGCCGAAAATCCGTTGACACTTTGGTACAATACCGATGCCGGTACCGAATTTACGAACGCCTTGCCCATTGGTAACGGTTACATGGGCGGCCTTATCTATGGTGGGGTCACCAAAGACTATATCGGCTTGAACGAAAGCACCGTGTGGTCTGGCGGCCCGGGCGACAACAACAAGCAGGGTGCGGCGAACTACTTGAAAGATGCGCGTGATGCGCTGTTCCGCGGCGATTACCGCGCGGCGGAATCCATTGTGAGCGACCGCATGATCGGCCCCGGCCCGGCGAGTTTCCAGCCGGTGGGCGACCTCGTGATTACGACGTCTCATACCGGGGCGGGGGACTACCGCCGTGAACTCGACCTCCGCACGGCTATTGCGAAGACGACGTATTCGGTGGGCGGCGTGAAGCATACGCGCGAGTATTTCGCGAGCTATCCGGATCATGTGATTGTGGTGCATCTCTCGGCCGACAAGGACGGCTCCGTGAGTTTCGGCGCCACCATGACGACCCCGCATCGCAGCAACAGCATGTCTTCGGAAGGCAATACGCTCATTTACGACGTGACCGTCAATTCTATCAAGTTCCAGAACCGCCTGAACGTGTTTGCCGACGGCGGCAAGGTCACGGTGTCGGGCGGCAACATTTCTGTGGAAGGCGCGAACTCTGCGACGCTCGTGCTCACGACCGCGACGAACTTCAAGGCGTTTGACGATGTTTCCGGCAATCCGGGCTCCATTGCCGCTGATATTATGAGCAAGGTCAAAGGCAAGTCTTACGACGAACTCAAGGCTACGCACCTGGCCGATTACCAGGCAATTTTCAACCGCGTGAGCCTTAATCTGGGTGAACCCGACAAGAGCGCGGGCGACATCACCAGCACCCGCGTGAAAAACTTCAACTCGACAAACGACCCCTCCCTTGTTGAACTCCATTACCAGTATGGCCGTTACTTGCTCATCGCAAGTTCCCGCAAGGGCGGGCAACCGGCCAATTTACAGGGCATCTGGAACAAGGACACGAACCCGATTTGGGGCAGCAAGTACACCACGAACATCAATCTCGAAATGAACTACTGGCCGGTTGAAACGGCCAACCTCGGCGAATGCGTGTGGCCGCTGATTGATAAGATTAAGTCCATGGTGCCGCAGGGCGAAAAGACCGCCAAGGTCCATTGGGGCGTAGACGAAGGCTGGGTGGAACACCACAATACCGACCTCTGGAACCGTACCGCCCCGATTGACGGAGCCTGGGGCCTGTGGCCGAGCGGTGCCGGCTGGCTCAGCACGCACCTCTGGGAACATTTCCTCTTCAACCCGACCGACAAGGCTTACCTCCAGGACGTTTACTCGACCATGAAGGGGGCGGCGCTCTTCTTCGTGAACAGCCTCGTGGAAGAACCGGAAACGGGCAACAAGTACCTGGTCACGGCCCCGAGCGATTCTCCGGAAAACGACCACGGCGGCTACAATGTGTGCTTTGGCCCGACGATGGACAACCAGATTATCCGCGACGTGTTGAACTACACCATCGAGGCGTCCAAGATTTTGGGCGTCGACGAGGATGTGCGTGCCAAGATGGAAGCGACGGTCAAGCGCCTCCCGCCCACGAAAACGGGCAAGTATGGGCAGATTACGGAATGGCTCCAGGACTGGGACGATCCGAACAACAAGAACCGTCACATTTCGCACCTGTACGGCCTTTTCCCGAGCGCGCAGATTACCCCGGAAGAAACGCCCGACTTGATCAAGGGTGCCCGCGTCACGCTGGAACAGCGCGGCGACGATGCGACCGGCTGGTCTCTCGCCTGGAAAATCAACTTCTGGGCCCGCATGCACGATGGCGATCATGCTTACAAGATGATCCGCATGCTCCTTACCCCGAGCAAGACGTACAACAACCTGTTTGACGCGCATCCGCCGTTCCAGATTGACGGCAACTTCGGTGCGGTCTCCGGCGTGAACGAGATGCTCATGCAGAGCCACAACAACAGGATTAACTTGCTCCCGGCGCTCCCCTCGCAATGGAAGGACGGCTCTGTCAAGGGTATCCGCGCCCGTGGCGGTTTCGAAATCGATTCGATGGCTTGGAAGGGCGGCAAGCTGGCCTACATTTCTATCAAGTCGCTTGTGGGACAGACCCTCAATGTCGTAAATGGCTCGAATACGTTCTCTACATCGACAGTCCCCGGCGCAGTCTATGAATTCGATGGCAACCTGAAACTCACCAACCAGCCGTATGAAGCGGTCAAGGTGCCGGGCAAGATTCAGGCCGAAAGCTATATCGCCATGGACGGCGTGCAGATTGAGCCCGACGAAAATGGCGAGCCTAACCTGGGCTGGATTAACGATGGCGACTGGTCCAGCTACCTCGTGAATGTGCCCAGCGCAGGGACATACAAGGTCCGTGCAAGGGTCGCATCCGGTTCCGAGGAAAAGTCTACGGTCGTGATTGCAGATTCTGCGGGGAATGCCCTGGGCTCGCTGACTGTCGACCCTGTCAAGACGATGGGATGGAACGACTGGTACGAAAGCGAAACGGAAATCGAGCTCCCTGCGGGCGAGCAGACGCTTGTGCTGCAGTATGCCGGCGGGGAATCGTACCTGCTGAACATTGACTGGTTTGAATTGGAATCGGCCGCTTCGACAACCTTGATTGAAGAACGTGTGCCAATGACGATGTCCGTACACGAAGTGAAAATGTCCCGCGCGACACTCGCGCTGATGGTGAATGTCCCTGGGAACAATGCCTACACGGCGATGCTCTACGATGCTAACGGGCATCTCGTTTCGAGGAAGGCGGGCAGCGGTACAGGTGCTGTGCAATTCACCTCGCTGAAGTCCGGCGTCTATGTAGCGGTGGTGCGCTGCGGTTCTGCAACCAAGACCTTGAAAATGAAGCTCCTGTAGAGCGCATTTGAGATAGAACTCCACACCCAAACGCGTTAAAAGCGCGGCGCCCCGGGGAGACCCGGGGCGTTTCTGTCGTTTGCCTTGTGGCTCCTTAATACATCGCTACCATATAAAAAGGCGCCCCGGAGACGGGCGCCTGAGGAGAGAATATGAAGAATAAATATTACTTCACGAAGCTGGCAGGCAGCGTGAACTGCTTGAGGAACGGCCAGCCGATGCTTGCGTCACCGTAGTCGTGGCCACCGTTCTGCTTGGTGCAGAGCACGACCTTCGTGCCGTCCTTGCAGTTGGAGTATTCGTCACAGCCATTGGAGTTCTTGGTCGGAGAGCCCTGGCATTCGTTCTTTTCGGCCCAGAACCTGAAGGTGCCTTCGGCGCCGAGGAAGTTCAAACCGTCGTTGAATCCGCTGTCGCCGCCTTGATATCTGCAGACCGGGTCGTTTGTGCCGCGGAAGTTGATGACGGAGATAGGACGAGACATCTTGCAAGCTGCGCTGTTGGTCTTGTTCAAGTCCATAGCTGCCGGAGCAACTGCGGCGAAGACATCGGACATCATGCAAGCCACGTGGTTACTCATACCGCCACCCATCGAGAAACCGGTTGCGTAGATGCGCTGCGGGTCGATGCAGGCGATTTCTTTGAGTTTGTCAATCATTGCGTAAGAGAACTTGACGTCGTCGTCGTTGGAGCAGCAGGGACCGACGTTCCAGCCGTTACCCATTCCACCCGGTTTGCTGGTGCCGTCCGGGTAAAGTGTGATTACGCCTTCGGGGTCAGTCTTGGCCTTATACGGAGAACTTCCGAATTCGCCATTGCCGGAACCGCCAATCGGGTGGTAGTCAATAACGAGCGGTACGGGCTTGTCGCCCTTGTAGGCATTCGGAATGTGCATAATAAAGGTGCGCTGCTTGCCATCGACGGTCACGGACATGTTTTGCTTATCTCCGACCTTTGCTGTCTTGCCGGAGCAGTCAACAGTCACAGTTGCTTGAGTGTCGTTGCCGCTGGATGCAGGAGCTACGCTAGAAGAGCTCTGCTGGCCCGGATTGCTGCTCGATGTGACGGTGGAGCTGCTGGAGCCAGCAACGACGCTGGAACTGCTTCTGCCAAAGGGATTATCGAAGGGAATGTAATTGCTAGAACTAGACGTGGTGATATTGCTGCTGCTGGAGCCAGCAGCTCCTGTAGCCTTCAAGACAATCCTGACATTGGCTTCGACTTCGGCTGCCATCTGGTAGTTGAGGTTTTCAAAGCCTGCCTTCGAGAACATGAGCATGGCCAGCGGATCGCCTTCCTTCAACAGAGCCCCTTTCGAGGTCAACTGATAGGTGCTGCTCTTGCCGTCGGTCGTTATGCGCAGGAACGAGGCTTTTTGCCTCGTGTACTTGCTCATATCGATGGAGAGGCTCCCCTGGATATTGCGATATTCTTTGTTGTAAGTCACCTTGCCAAGAACATCAATAAGGGAAATTGTAAGGGTATGTGCGTTCAGCCCTTCCATGCTGAGGATGTTGCCAGAATAATTGACAGACTCCTGCTTTCCCGAGAATGCCTTTATGGCGTTAAATGTGCCATCATCATTATGGATAATGGCAAAACCACCTGTAGCATCGGTTTGTGCAGCTAAACCGGGGAAATTGAAACAGGAAATGTTTACTTGGGGAATGCCTACGCCCGCTTCTGTCACCACCGTGCCAGAAATGGACCATGCGAAGGTCATTGTGCTCAGCAATGCAACCCCACTTGCAATTGCCTTGACGTGTGAACCGATCATGTGTACTCCTTTTTGGTTCGTTACATATTTCCAACGGTCATGTGAAATGGCCGTTGAGCATACTCCTCCTTTAATATAGAAGTGGCTGCCTTGAATCCGTTTTTTTTTAAAAAAGGCCTTGTAATAAGTGTTGTGAATATTGAGAAAAAGGGTGGAAATAATGCAAAATGTCCACACTTTTTTGTATGCGAAAATTTACAGACCCGCGGTGGAATGCCCAGGTGCCAATAAACTACGGGCAAGATTTGTCTTGATAAAAAATCCATAAAAACGGTTCTGGAACAAATAATATGTCCGGTTTTCAAGGGTATTTTATAGGCGTGGTTTTGTTGCGCAGCGCCCTCCCGCGAAGGGTGGTGTTGCCAAGGAGTAAGTATGGGAACGTTTAAGCGCCTTTCTAGGCTTGTTGTGGCCGTTTTGGCTGTTTTTGCCGTTTTTGATACCGCAAATGCGGACACGGTCAATAACCCGATTCTCTATGTCGATAGTCCGGACCCCTCCATTGTCCGCGTGGACGACGCTTATTACATGGTGACGACGACCATGCACTTTGCGCCGGGCGTACCTGTTTTCAAGAGTACTGACCTTGCGCAGTGGCGCACGGTGGGATACGCCTACCAGACCCTCATCAACAACAACAATATGAACCTCAACGGCCAGGACGCCTACGGCAAGGGCTCCTGGGCATCAAGCATCCGTTACCGTGACGGCTTTTTCTATGTATTGACACCGTCATACACGAGCAACAAGACTCACCTCTACAAGACTGCGGACGTGGAAAACGGCCCCTGGACCGAGGTGCAGTTGCCCTTCTACCATGATCCGTCCCTGTTCTTCGACGATGACGGTACAGCATGGGTGTTTTACGGTAGTGGTGACCAGATCAGCTATGTGCAACTCAATGACGACGCGAGCGGTGTCAAGCAGGGTGGCAAGAGCGGAAAGCTCGGTGGCGTGAGTATCAACCGGGTGACAGGTTCCAGCAACTATTACGTGCAGCAAGAAGGCTCGCACATGGAAAAGATCAACGGGGAATATTACCTGTTTACGATTTCTTGGCCTGCCGGTTCGTGCCGTACGGAGGTTGTCTACCGTTCCAAGAGCCTCCTGGACGGTTTTTCCGGTCGCATTTTCTTGCAGGATAACGGTGTTGCGCAGGGTGGCATTTTCGACACTCCGGATGGCAAGTGGTATGCGCTCCTGTTCCGCGATTCCGGCCCGGTTGGCCGCATGTCGCACCTTGTCCCGATGGTCTGGAAGGATGGCTGGCCAGAACCCGAGGGTGGCTCTAAGAAGGCCCCGGCGACGCTTGAATTGCCCGCATCCCCGTTGCCGGGCTACGGCATGGTCACAAGTGATGATTTCGATTCCGACGTGCTCCCGCTCGAATGGCAATGGAACCACAATCCCGACGACAAGAACTGGAGCTTGACGGCGAATCCCGGGTATTTCCGCATTACCACGAGCCGCACCGATTCTAGGATTGTGACGGCGAAGAACATGCTTACCCAGCGCACGTTCGGCCCCAAGTGCTCCGGCAGGACGCTCGTGGATGGCTCGGGCATGAAGGACGGCGATATTGCGGGCCTTGTCGCCCTGCAAGACGACAAGGGTTTTGTCGCGCTAGCCAAGAGCGGCGATAGCTACAAGGTCGTGATGTACAGCGGAAGCGAAAAGGGCGAAGCCGAAAAGGCGAGTGAACCGCTTTCCGATTCCAAGGTTTACCTGCGAGTCGATTTCGACTTGCCGGTGGATCGCGGTACGGCCTCGTTCTACTATAGTACCGATGGTACGGAATGGAAAAAGATAGGGGACAACGTAAGCCTCAGCTACTCGCTCCACATGTTCGTGGGGTATCGCTTCGGCCTGTTCAATTATGCGACCAAGACGGCGGGCGGCTATGCCGACTTTGACTGGTTCAAGATTGGTACTGACTACAAGGATGAAATCTACCTGGATGCCATCGAGCAGGATACCACTCCTCCGACTCCGTACAAGGGTGTCCGTGCTGCGATTCCGGGCAAGATCGAAGCCGAGAACTATGACGAGGGCAAGGCGAACCGCGCCTACCGCGATAGTGACAGCGAAAATGAGGGCGGCGTGTACCGCGAAGATGGCGTGGATATCGTGCAGATTGACTCGGCGGATGCTTCCAAGGGTTATGCAATCGGCTATACGGCCGATGGCGAATGGCTCAAGTATTCTGTCGATGTGAAGACGGCCGGGGATTATACCGTCTTTGCGAGCATGGCGACTAACGCCGACGATGTGGGCGTCCAACTGTTCATCGACGACGTGGCGGTCACGGATACGCTTGTTGCAACCAAAGGCGAAGACTGGTCCACCTACGCGAGCGTGTCGGCGAACGTAACCGGATTGACGGCGGGAGAACATGTGCTCAAGATGGTCATTGTCGGCAACTACGTGAATGTCGACTACATCAATTTTGTCAGCGGTAAGGATGCTTCGGAAGTCGATTCGACGACGGATATGCGTAAGGCTCTTCGTGTGGATATCGCAGGCCCGCATACGTATGGAATTTACGATTTGGGAGGCCGTTTTGTGGGCAAGGTGATCATGGATCGCACCTCTGCGGCGACGGCTCTTCGGGCGAAAGGTTTCAGGCCTGCGGTCTATATTGTCCGCGAGGTTCGGGGCCGCGAAACGTTCATGGTCAATATCGCGAAATAGAAAGCGTTTTTGCCAAAAAATGCGCTATTCCATTGCCCCAAAAAACCACGATGCCATTGACAAAATGGCAATGGTGCATGGACTATTTATCCATAGATTTTAAGCCTCGGAAAAGGCTCTATGGATGGTGTCGGGATAGATTATAGATAGTATGGAATTAACCAAAACAAGGATGTGGATATGTTTAACTTTAAATCTATAATTACCTCAGCCGTGCTTCTTGCATCGGCGTATTCGTTTGCTGGTCCTGGGTTGGCTGACGGTGCCGCAAAGTTTGTCGGTAACATTACGACCCGCGGCCAGGTGCGTTCTGATTTCGGTACTTACTGGAACCAGATTACTGCTGAAAATGAATGTAAGTGGCAATCTATCGAAGGCTCCCGTGGCAACTACAACTTCAGTGGCTGCGATGCCGCCTATAACTGGGCAAAGAACAATGGAGGCTTCTTCAAGTTCCACGCCTTGGTGTGGGGCTCGCAGTACCCGAACTGGTTGGGCAACCTGAGTGCCGACGACACCAAGAAAGCCATTACCGATTGGTTCGACCGCGTGAAGAAACAGTATCCCGACCTGGATATGATCGACGTGGTGAACGAAGCCATCCGTACCGGTAACAACCAGTATCACTCTGGCTATCCCAACACCAAGATTATCCAGGCCCTCGGTGGCGATAACAACGGTGACTATACCTTCGTGACCACGGCCTTCAAGATGGCGCGTGAACGTTGGCCGGATGCCATCTTGATTTATAACGACTACAATACCGTTCAGTGGCAGAAGAACGAAGGTATCCAGCTGATCCAGACCATCAAGAAAAATGGTGCTCCTGTCGATGCCTACGGCCTCCAGGCTCATGACATGATGACTCAGGGCGGTGGTGCCGGTGGTACCGGTGGTGGCGGCGGCTGCTTGAACATCAACACGCTGAAGAGTGTTCTTGATGAAATCTGGCAGAAGACCGAAACTCCGATGTTCATTTCTGAATACGATATCGGTACCGAAGACGACAACACCCAGAAGAAGTGCTACGAAGAACAGATTTCCCTGTTCATGGAAAACGAACACGTTGCCGGTATCACTCTTTGGGGCTACATCTACGGTGCAACCTGGGTGACCAACGGAAACTCCGGTATCATCAAGGATGGCAGGGATCGAGCGGCCATGACCTGGCTGAAGGATTACCTCTCCAAGAACAAGGGTGTCAATACGACGGGCCTTCCGACTGGCGATGCCGCTGCCAAGGTTGATCCGGAACCGCAACTTCCGTTCAAGGGCACCGCCTTCGCTATTCCGGGCAAGATTGAAGCCGAAGATTTCGATATCCCGGGCAAGGGCAAGAACGACGACGGCACGAGCAACCAGTCCTACGCGGATTCCGATACCGAGAACCACGGTGATTCCGACTACCGTAGCGATACCGGTGTCGACCTCTACAAGAAGGCGACTGGCGTCGTGGTGGGCTACAACAGCGAAGGCGACTGGCTCGAATACACGATCAACGTGTCCGAAGCCGGCGAATACACCTTCTTTGCCGCCGTGGCCGCTGCAGGCTCTACTTCCAGCTTCAAGATGTCTCTGGATGGCAATCCCCTTACTGAGACCATCAGTGTTCCTGCCGCTTCGTCTGGCGAAGAGAATTATGATGATTACAACAAGGTCTCTGCCAACGTGACGCTCCCGGCTGGTCAGCATGTCCTCCGCATGGACGTGACCGGTGCCTGGTTCGACGTGGACTACTTCACCTTCGTGAAGGGGGCCAACGCGACTGATCCGGAACCGATTGGCGGTGGCGATCCGCTGGGATTTGCTTCCAACCTCCAGCTGGACGAAACCAATACTCTGCAGCACTACTATGTGCTCGACCCGCAGGGCGTGCGCATGGGCGTAATCAGCGGGTATGGCTTCAAGGCGACTGCGGAACTGCTCAGGTCTTCCAGTGCGGTCAAGAGCTCGGGTATGTACTACCTGCGCAACCGTGCCACGGGCAAGATGCAGGCGGTCCGTATCGTCCGCTAGACAATAGAATCTCTCATAAAACCAAATCCTAATCCATACACGAATCGGTTCCGGTTTCTCCAACGCCGGGACCGATTTTTTGTATGCGAAAGCCCCTGCCGAAAGGCAGGGGCGTTTGGGAAATGTCGAAAATTTTTTAGGCCAAGAATTTGCGGATGTTCTCGATGACGTTGCTGTAGTTGTTCAGGACCGAGGTGAACAGCGTGTCCGAGTTGATCGTGAATTCCCTCGGGCGGAGGTCCTCGGTCAATGCGCTGCTTGCTTCGTAGAGCTTCTGGAATCCGAGGTTTGCGGCAACGCCCTTGAGCGTGTGAGCCGAGCGGAACGCCTTCTCGATGTCTTCTTCTTCGAATGCTTTTTCGAGATCGTTGAAACTCGGGTCTTGCAAGAAGAGCCCAAGGTACTTGGAGATGCGTTCTTCCTTGTGGAGACGGACAAGGACTTCGTCCAGGGATTCGCCCACACTGTCGTAGAATTGTTGTAGGGTCATGGTGTTCCTTGTGTTTGTTCTTTAGGGTTCAACGAAAAATTGGGCCAGGTAGTCGGAAAGCTTTTGGGGGTCGACCGGTTTTGCGATGTGGCCGTTCATGCCGACCTGGAAAGCTTTTTGCCGGTCCTCTTCAAAAGCGTTCGCCGTCATGGCGACGATAGGAATCTGCGAGTAGCCGGAATTGCCCAGCTTGCGGATTTCACTGGCGGCCTCGTATCCGTCCATTACGGGCATCTGGATGTCCATCAGCACGAGGTCAAACATGCCTGGCTTGTTGCTTTTGATTTTTTGTAGGGCTATGGCGCCGTTCTCGGCTTCATCCACGATGAAGCCCAGTTCCTTGAGGTGGTCCAGCGCAATTTCGCGGTTCAGTTCGTTGTCCTCGACCAGCAGGACTCTCTTCCCTTCGAACAGTCCGTTGAGCGATGCCTTGGACAGGGCATCTGCGTCTTTCTTGAAGGTGTAGAACTTCTCCTGGACGTTGAAACTGAGGTGGCAGGTCACTGTGGTTCCCTTCCCCTGCTCGCTCTCGATTTCCATGGAACCGCCCATCATCTCGACGAAGTTCTTGGTGATGGCAAGTCCGAGGCCTGTACCGTTGACCCCGCTTGTGGTGGAGCTTTGTTCGCGGGTAAACGCATCGAAAACATGGGCCAGGAATTCCTTGCTCATGCCGATGCCGTTGTCCTTGATGATGAAGTCGAAACAAGCGACGCCCTGGAAACTCGGGGTCTGCTTTACGGTGAACTGGATGTGGCTGTTGTGCGGGGAATACTTGATGGCATTGCTCAGAATGTTCAGGAGTATGCGCTCCAGGTGCATGGAGTCGGCATAGATGTTCTCGTTCTGGATGCCCTTCATCGAAAGTTCCAGCGTCGTTTCGCTCTTGGCCGCTGTTTCCTGTACGATGGAGATGAACTTGGTGATGAACTCCGGCAGGTTGATGGCATCGCTTCTCAGGTTGATCTTCCCGCTTTCGATGTGTGCCATGTCGAGCACGTCGTTGATGAGGCTCAGCAGGTGGTCGCCGGCGAGGGCGACTTTTTCCAGGTAGTCGATGGCCTGCGCCTTGTTGTCGATGTACTTCCGCGCCATGGAGGCAAACCCGAGGATGGCGTTCATCGGGGTCCGGATGTCGTGGCTCATGTTGAACAGGAATCGGCTCTTCGCTGCATTCGCTGCTTCTGCCTTGGCCGTGGCTTCCTGCAGTTCGGTTTTCTGGCGGTTTTGCTGTTCGCGCTGTTCAAGTTCTGCTCGGCGCTCGTCGTCTATGTTGCTTAAGCCCAAAATGACGCAGTTGCCTGTGTGGCTTTCCTTGTCGCGTGTGAGCTTGATTCGGAAGAACTGCTCGTTTCCGTCGATGTTCGCCTTGAACTCGATGAACAGCACCGGTTCGCGTTCGAGATAGTTGAGGATGTAGTCTCTTTGCAGGCGGGCGTACACCTTCATGCGGTCCTGCTTGACAACAAGGTGGTCAACCAGGTTTTCCATCTGCTTGCTGTAAGGCGGCTGCATATCGAACTTCTTGATGCATTCCTCCATCAGCTTGCTGGTGCGGTAGCAGAAGTAGGTGTCGCGGTCGAG
This sequence comes from Fibrobacter sp., assembly GCA_017412605.1. Taxonomy (GTDB): domain Bacteria; phylum Fibrobacterota; class Fibrobacteria; order Fibrobacterales; family Fibrobacteraceae; genus Fibrobacter. Next base: position 196,948 of record JAFPWY010000013.1, read on the forward strand.
GTCGATGTAGAAAATGCTTTCGTAGTCGCTGGTGATGCCGTTCAGCATGGCATCCATCTGCGCTATTCGCGTGTGCTTCCGTTCGCGTTCGGAAACGTCCTTTACCACGCAGAATGTGTAGATATCTCCGTCCTCGCCCTTCATCAGGTAGAATTTCTGTTCGAGGCAGATGGGGGTGGTCCCGTCTGCTGGAACGGTCCAGTAGCTGGCCTGGGTGCAAAGTTCGTTGTTCTTGAACTTCTCGAGAAGGTTTTCCCGGCTAGCCGTTTCCAGGAATTCCCTAGCTTTGGTGAGCAGGTTCTCTTTGGCCCACTGGTTGACAAATTCCGAGTAGCGTGCCGCTTCGTGGTGCCTTCCCTTGCGCATGGGGACTGTGCGCCCCTTGATGATTCTGTAAAAATCACCTATGACGACATCCTTGGTCAGGTTGCATTCGAAATAGCCATAAGCTTTATAGGTCAGTGCGTCGATGAGATTCTGGGCAATTTTTATCATAATAAAGCAATATATAAAAGAAGTAAGAAAAATAGAATGGAAAAAAAAGGTTGGCATTTGGACCATGTGAAAAACGTCACGATATTTGCTAAATTTGGGCTCATAATGCCGAAACCAGCGAATTATTTCCCCGCCATAGATGGACTCCGCCTGCTGGCGAGCCTCAATATCGTGATGTTGCACCTGGGCAGCTCCAACGCCCTTGCCTATATGGCGGACTGCACCTGGCTCATGCCTATATTCAATGCGCCGGCTTTCGCTGCGGGTATTTTCTATGTGTTCGCCGGGTTCCTTTTCGCAAGCAAGTTCAGTGACCCGGATCGCCGGATTCCGGTGGTGCCCTTCATGTTCAGCCGTATCGCAAAGCTTTACCGCCTGCATTTCTTCATGACGCTTTTGATGTTTGTCGTGCTCGTGTTCAAGCTGAGCGGGTACACGCATCTGCCCGGGTTCAGCGAACTGGGGGATTGCGCATCGAAGGGGCTTGCCGCCATGTCGCATCCCTGGCGCAGCTTGGTCATGCACTTGACGCTCACGTGGTCCATCGTTCCTGATCTTGGAATGAAGCTTAACGAGCCGTCGTGGTCGCTGACGAGTTTCTTCGCCTGCTATGCCATTACGCCTTGGTTCAGTCGTTGGCTGTTCAAGCGGAGTCGCCGCAGCCTCTGGGTGCTTTTCGGGCTTGTGTTTATCCCGGGAATCGCATGGGCTGCGGTATTCGGACTTACGGACAACCTTTGGTTTACTGGGTATGACGCGAAGTACAGGTTCTTCCACATGTTCGCTCCGGTCCGCATTTTTGAGTACCTGCTTGGCATGATAATTTACCGACTCTACAACGAGGGCTACTTCGACTTCCTCAAGCGCGACTACGTGAGCGGCATTGCCCAGGCGCTGTTGCTTGCGGCCCTTTACGGGAGCTTGTTCTTGCTGAACCCGAATTTGAACGCTGGCTTCAACTACGCCTTCCACCACAGTTTGCCTATCCTCATTTACGGGCTGCTCGTACTTTCGCTGCTGAGCGGCAAGGGTTTCCTTGCATGGATTTTCTGCATCCCGCTTGTCCGTAAAATCGGCCGGGCTTCGTTCTACCCGTACCTGATTCACCTGCCGATTATCACGATTGCCTGGGGAATCTGCAACTTGAATCGTCCCAAGAATACGCTGCTTTTGCTGTTGTTTATATATACAGTGAGTACGCTTTATATGGAATTCAAGGTATGGCGTCGCAAGAAGGCGAAGCAGTCTGCAGGGGGCTCGCGCCCTACTGCTTGAAGCGTTGTTCAACACCTTGTGTAAAGTTTTGAAAACAAAGAAAACGTATGGCGTGATGAATCACACGCCGTATGCGTAAAAAGACGTGCGCTTCTTCACTGTTTTCAAATGAAACCGATTTATTACACTTGGAAATCTTTCAAAAATGCTATTTGATTTTATATTTTATAGTGTCTGCCTTTAAATTGGATTGGTGTTTGTGTATTTAGAGGTGGTGCTGGGAGTTATCCATTTTTTTCAGAAGGTAACAGAATGAAAAAAGCATTTACAGTTTTGACAACGGCGGTAGCCCTCGCGGCGGTCTCCTCCATGGCCGCTCCGAAATACCCGTTCCCCCAGAACATGAAGCATCCCCACGGTAACATTATCGAGTACGCCGATGTTTCCATGATCAAGGACCACTTCAGCAAGTGGAAAAGTGCCTGGTACGATGCAGGCCAGGGCTGGATTTACGCTCCGGAAGGCACCTGCTCTACGGTGTCCGAAGCTATTGCTTACGGTATGTTGATTGCCGTGTATATGGACGATGGTAGCAATGGCGCCAAGGACATGTTCGATAAGCTCTATGGGACCTGGAAGACCAATGGCGGCAACGGCGGCGGTATGAACTGGCGTGTCGGTTGCGATGGCGGTTCTGGTTCTGCATCTGACGCTGACTTCGACGCCGCCCTCGCCCTTATCATGGCTTCGAAGCAGTGGAGTCAGGATTCCTACCTGAACGACGCCAAGACGATTATTTCTTGGATGTCCACCAACGATATCAATGGCACTAAGATTAAGCCGGGTAGCCAGTGGAATGACGCTTTCAACCCGAGTTATGCCACCTTGGCCAACTTCCGCGTTTTCGCTGCGGTGGGCGGCTCTGGCGACTGGAATGGTGTTGCTACTTGGGGCGCAAACGAAATCAAGGCTTGCCAGAACCAAACTACGGGTCTCGTCCCGGACTGGTGTGACTGGAACAGCCACCAGCCGACGAAGACTTCTGCTTCCGTGCAGCAGTCCGAAGCTGCCGGTTTCTTCGATGACGCCGCCCGTACCCCGTGGCGCACGGCTTGGGACTACTACTGGTTTGGAACGGCCTCTTCTCAGGCCTTTAACGCTACCATTACCAAGTGGCTCTATACTGAAGCTCCTGTGGCTAGCGAAATCAATTCCGGTTACTATGTAGATGGCAAGCCTGAAAAATCCGTCAAGCGTAACTTCGCTTCTTCCACGTTCTCCGGTGGTCTCGGTCTCGCCGCTTCCAGTGACGAAACTGAAATTGGTCAGAAGTACCTCGGAACGGTCTATAGCTACCTCGCTTCCAAGACGGCCTGCAAGAAGGCCGATAAGTGTGGTGAAGGTGACAATCCGGGCGAAAAGTACTACATGTCTACTTTGAACCTCCTTTACCTCCTCCTCATGACCGGTAACATGCCCAACTTCTATGATATGACCGGTTTCACCGCCTTCACTCCGGATCCGAGCAAGGCTCCGTCGCTCAGCGAACTTGATGGCCAGCAGATGGAAATGAAGGATACGACCGTGGGTGTTTCTGGTTTCTGGCACTGGGGTGCCTACCATGACAAGTATGGTATCGGTACCACGATGAAGCCGGACTCCGGCACGTCTCCGCTGGTTCTCCGTGGTGGCAAGATTTATGCCGAAGCTTCCATGCAGATCGGTCCTGAACCGGAATGGACTCAGGAAGCCGCTGATGCAGGTACCCTCAAGTATCCGTCTGCTGGTATTGCCATGTCCTTCCTCCCCGACAGCAAGCAGGGTGTCGACCTCCAGGCTCTCGGAGTCTCAAAACTCCGTATTACCATCAAGGCTTCCGGTCCTATCCGCATGGCTGTCCTCAACGGCAAGTCTGTAGAAGCTGGTTCCGAACCGGGTATTTATGTCGAAAATTCTTCGGACTACAAGGTTATCGAGTACGACTTTACTCCGTATGAAATGGGTTTCAAGGGCTTGGACGACAAGAACAATGGTGGTCTTCTTGACTGGGTTGACCAGAACTCTGCTCCGGAAGGCAAGGACATCATCAAGGATGTCAGGGGCCTCAAGTTCGAAGTCAAGCAGAAGGAAGGCGGTATCGGTGATGTCTCCATCAGCGCTATCGAATTCGTCGATGCTAGCGGCAACGTGATTGATCCGGTCTCTATTACCGGAATGCCGGGTGTCCGCAGCGAAATCACCCAGACTGCTCCGACTTCTTCCGGTTCTACCGATCCGAACTCCTCGGGTAGCAACCCGACTTCTTCGGGTACCAACCCGAACTCTTCCGGCGTTGGTCCTGCTGTGGGTTCTTCGGGCAATGCCCTCGCTACGGTCTTTGCTCCGGCTAGGTTCAATACCTCCGTTAACGGCCTCCAGATCCAGATCAGCAATGCTGCTGTCGGTTCTAACTTCGCTGTGTTCTCCATGCAGGGTAAGGTTATCCAGACCGGCATGATCAAGAACGGCAGCCAGCTTGTCACGGTCAAGAACAAGGGTGCCTACGTGATCCGCGTCGGCAACGAAGTTCGCTCTGTCATCGTGAAGTAATCCGGAAGGATTTTTGAAAAAGGCCGTGGGTTCGCCCACGGTCTTTTTTTGTATATTCTTGTGTGTTTTGGGGGAATCCCCTTGATTACGGAATTGGAAACGAAATGGATATTGGTGCGCTGCATTTTCAGAATCCCGAAGCCTTCTGGCTGCTAGTCTTTGTCCCTATTCTTGTTGTGCTTTACATTTACCGCAATAGGCGCCGCAAAAGCACTATCAAGTTCCCTGCGCTTTCCATTGCCAAGAAGGCTGTTCCCAGCCGCCGTGTCCGTCTGAGACATATTGTTCCGGCCTTGCGACTTTTGGCCCTCAGCTGCTTTGTTATAGCGCTTGCACGCCCGCAAAATGCGATGGAGGTGGAATACACCTCTACCGATGGCGTCGACATCATGCTCGCCCTGGACGTGTCGGGCTCCATGGGTACGCTTGACATGCTGACCCGTGCCGAACAGGCCAAACTTGGCGTGATGAACGCGGAACGCCTGCTCAAGAGCGGCGATTACTGGAAGTATAGCCGCTTGGGGTATGCCAAGGAGGTCATTGCGGACTTTATCCAGAAACGTCATAGCGACCGCATCGGTCTTTCCGTGTTTGCCGGGCGCTCCTTTACCCAGTGCCCGCTGACATTGGATTATGGCTCCCTGCTCGAGATCCTTTCGGCTGTGAACGATTCTACAGCCACGGGCAATGGAACGGCGATTGGCGATGGACTCATGAACTCGCTCGCCCGTATAAAGAAGTCTACTGCGAAGTCCCGTGTTGTCGTGCTCCTCACGGACGGTAAGGACAATGCGAGCCTTGTTTCGCCCCTGCATGCTGCGGATGTGGCCAAGGCGTTGGGCGTGAAGGTCTACACCGTCGGCGTGGGCAAGAAGAAAGGCAAGATTCTGGGCTTCCAGCAAAATCCCTGGACGGGCGAAATTTCGTGGGCGGAAAGGGATATTACCCCCGAGGAAGGCATCGACGAAGAAATGCTCAAGGGCATCGCCCAGAAAACGGGAGGTCGCTTCTATCGTGCCGAGAACAGGGAAGAGCTGGAAAACATCTATTCCGAAATCGACGAACTCGAAAAGACCGAGATAGAGACGGTTGCTTATGCCCGTTATTCGGAAAAGTTCTATCCGTGGCTATTGATTGGCGCTTTGCTTATTTTGCTTGAACTCCTGCTTGCCAATACGCGCTTCGTCAGGATCCCCTAATCTAGGGCTCGAAACCATTTTTTTCGTATAGCGACGTTGTCGGCTTGAAGCAGTTGTTCTTGGTGTCATCCAGGAATTCGATGACGTTGTTCACGCCCGGCTTGCCGAACTCAGAATAATTGATGCTGAATGTTATCGGCCATGGCGCAAGGCTTTGCAGCCTAGCGGTGTTGCTCGTAGCGATGAGCATGTTGCAGAAGGCTTCTACGTCGTTCCATGTCTTTTTTTCGAGGACGATGGCAAAGGAATGCTTCTGGTAGTGGGCCAGGAACATGTTGTCGCTGGTCATGCGCGCTCTCAGGAAGTCGGCGAATGCGATGACGATGGCCTCTACCTTTTTCTTGCCAAGCTTGCGGCGGATGTGGCGCATGTTGTCAAGCGTAATGGTCAACAGGAAAAGCCTCTGTTCCGATGTCAGGTCTGCTGTCTTGTCGCGAAGGAAATTGTTGAGCCTACGCTCGTTATTGAGGCCGGTCAGGTGGTCCATCGTGATGAGCGTGCTTTGTTGAGTGATGTGGATGTGCAACAGCACCAGGGTGATGACCGGCGTGACAATGGGAATTTCCAGCCTTTGCAGGGCTATTTGGATAAGGATGGCCACTACGGGGAGGACCATGATCCAGCACAAGTATTGCTCCTGTCTCCAGCCCGTCTTGGTGAAGTTCCTGTGGGCTGACCTGAAAGAAATGACGCTCGCCATTGCGATGTAGAAAATGCAGATGGAGTTTGTAATCGCCCACAGTTCGGGAATGTTGAACTCCTTGGGACTTCCCGGCTGGAGCTGATAGATGCGTGTTACGCAGTACAGGATGCCCATGACGAGCGGAATCGTGATGGGAATGGCATATTTGCGGAAATGGTAGGCGCTCCCGTATATCTTGTAATGGACGAAAAGGTTCCAAAGGTAGGGAATAAACTGCGTTATGGCGGCGGTGAGCACGACAATGACGTACTTGATGTCCGGGTTGTTTATTCTTTCTGGGAATTGGAGCTTGCCGACGATGTCCAGGAACGTTTCCGCAATCATCAAGATGAGGATCTTCTTGAACGTGCGCTCTTCGGGAAACTGCAGTAGCGAGATACGGTACTGGTATAGGACCAGTAACAGGATGGCTATGCAGCAGATGCCTATTTCTATCAGCGCGATGTTGTGCATCTATATTCTCGGGTTCCTCAAGGACAATACGTCATGGAGATAGCAATATTATAAGAAAAAAGAACGGAAGTGGCTGAATAATTAAGAAAAAAAATTTTTTTCTTTTTTTTCGGGCGTCCCTCTTGTAAACAAGTTGTCTACAGAATGTGAACATTTATGGTGGATAGGGGCGGCTGTTGCTGAATAGTCCGCTTTCCTTGTACCGTTTTTTGTATATTCTGGGTGTTTTTGGAGACCGCCCCGTGCGTGCTCCATAGGAGACTTCAATGCGATTTGCCGAACCCGACTTTTTGTGGTGCCTCTTTACGCTGCCGCTGTTCGCCCTGCTGTTTGTCTACGCCTATCATCGCCGCAAGAAACTTGCAGCCCGGTTCGTCTCCCTCTCGATGCTTCCCAAGCTTTCTACGTCGGTGTCCCCTTGGCGGCGCCTGACAAAGATGTTGCTGCTTTTGCTCGCGCTTGCGTTCCTGTTTGTTGCGCTGGCCCGTCCGCAGTGGGGACACAAGATGGAGCATATCGAGCGCAGGGGCCTGGATCTTGTGCTGTTGCAGGACATTTCCCTGTCCATGCTAGCGGAGGATATCAAGCCGAACCGTCTTGTGCGTTCGCGCCACGAGATTGCCGCCTTCCTGGAATCGCTTTCGGGTGACCGAGTGGGCCTGGTAGCGTTCAGCGGCGAGGCTCAGGTAATGGTACCGCTCACGCTCGATTACGGTACCGTGCAGATGATGCTGCAAGAACTGAATCCGGGATGGCTGATGCCGGGCACGAACCTTGAGGCTGCCATCCGCAAGGGTATGCAGCTGTTCAAGAATTCCGGCGGCGCCGGGAAGTATTCCGTGATGATCTTGATGAGCGACGGTGAAGAACTCGAAGCCGAAGCGGTGAACGCGGCGAAGGAAGCCGCCGAACTCGGAATCAGGATTTATACGGTGGGCATCGGTTCCCGCGAGGGTGTGCCCATACCGGTGAAGACCAAGAACGGGGAAGTCGCCTATAAGAAGGATATGCAGGGCAATATCGTCACGACGCGCCTCGAGGACGGGACGCTCCAGGAAATTGCCAACGTGACCGGTGGACTGTACTTCTATGCGAACCCGAGCGAGTTCCAGCTGCAGAAGGTGCTGACCGAAATCGCTACGCTCGAAAAGAAGGACCAGGCGACGGACCGCATGGAAAACTACCAGGACCGCTACCAGATATTCCTGGGCCTTGCGGCGCTCCTGTTCCTTGTGGAAGCGCTTGTTTCCGAACGCGGCCGCCGTCGGCGCCAGCTTGCCGGCAGGTTCAGCTAGTATATACAAGAAGACCCAGTGCTGCGGGCACTGGGCTCCTAGGGAAGATAGATAAAAGCCTCCCGGGTGGGTTTGACTCTTGAGAGTCGGGCGGGCCGAGCGAACTCGGCGACCGATGTTGTATCCACCAGGAAGGCTCATTAATGAATATACGATGTTTTTTGGTGTTGGGACGATAAAAATATCGAATCGATACTCCAATTTGGATTGATAGGTATTTTGTGCCGAATCATTTGCTATTTTCTAGCCAAATGCGTAAGTTTGTATCGTTTTCCGCTATTGCCGCGCTGGCTCTGGCTGCGTGTTCCGGGGCGCCTGCTCCCGAGACTTCGGCTGGGGAGGCCAGCCCCCGTGTCGCCGCCCAGGATTCTGCGGTGACTCCCGCTCCCGTGGCTTCCGCCGCTTCTGCTGTACCGGCAAGTTACAGGGACATCGCTTTCCCCGAGTTCCGCTATGTGGCCCCGTACCCGAAGGATTTCAGGGTGCAGGTGTCCGACAGCGTTACGGGCTATGTCGTGGTAGACCGGACGCTTCCGCTCGTGAACTTTACCGTGTTTTTCGACGAGCCTCATGAGTCCCTCGGCTTGAAGGACGAGGCCGCCAGCTCCATGGTCGGAGCCATGTTCCGTCGTGGTGGCGCGGCAGGGATTTCCGCACGCGCACTGGACGATTCTCTCGAGTTTGTCAGTGCCGGAATCACGACATCGACAGGAACGTTCACCTCGTCGTTTGACATCGACTGCCTTTCGAAGGATTTTCCGGCGATGCTTTCCTTGGTGAAGAAAATCGTGAAGGAGCCCGCGTTCGACAAGGACCAACTCGAAATCGTGAAGGCGAACTTCGTGACCAGTTACGACCGTCGCTACGATACTCCGGGGAAGGTCTTGCAGGCTTTGCAGATGAAGGTCAACTATGCTCCTTCGCCCAGGCTCTGGGATGCAAATGCCAAGGAATACTCCAAGGTCTCCGTTGCCGACGTGAAGCGCCTTTCGAAGGGACTCTTCTCGTCTCGCCGCATCATATTCGCCTTGTCTGGCGACATCGACCGCGATTCCGCGATGGCCGTGCTCAAGGATTTCTTTGCCGACCTCCCGACGGCTCCGGTCACCGTGAAGGAACCGCCGAAACCGCTCGAGTTCCTGCGTAAGCCGGGTGTGTATGTGGTGGACCGCGACATTACCCAGGCGAACATCGTGATGAACCAGCCGTTCGTGCGCAGGCCCCATCCCGATTACTATCCGGCCGCCGTTGCAAGCTTTATCCTTGGCGGGGGGAGCTTCTCTAGCCGCCTGATGAACCGCGTGCGTAGCGACGAGGGCCTGGCCTATAGCGTCTACAGCGCAGTCGGAAACGAATACCGCGACACGGCGCTCACGACCATCGCGTTGCAGACCAAGGTGGAAACTGTCGATTTCGCCATCAAGCTTGTGTTCGAGGAAGTCGACAAGCTGGCGAAGGAAGGGCCGACCGACGACGAACTGGCCCAGGCCAAGAAGTCCCTGGTCGAAAGTTTGCCGAGCCTGTTCGATTCTCCGGAAGCGACAGCTGTCATCTTTGCGAAGGGTGAACTTTTGGGTAAGACCGACGATCATTACTTGGAATATGTAAAGGAAATCAACGCTGTGACTGCCGAGCAGGTGAAGGCGATGATTGCCAAGTACTTCAGTCGCGACAAGATGACGATTTCCATTGTTGGACCGGTGGCGAAGTTCGATGCTCTGAAACCTTTCACGGTCCTTTCTTTGGACAGTCTTGAATTCAGGTAGCGGATGACTTTCGGCTCTGCGATAGGAATGTTCAAACGCCTGATATGCGCCCTCGCTGTGTTGCAGGCGGTGTGCTTTGCTGGCACTCCGTCCGAACCTGCAAAGGATGCGTCTGTCCATATGCTTCCTGTTGCCGAGGCTCGCTTGCGTTCCGCTATCATGTCGCGTCTCGGAAATGAGGATGACTACCGGTCGCTCTGTTCCGGTACCAAGGCCTGCCTGAACATGGATTTCCCAACCTGCCGTGACGAGGACCAGGTCCCTTGGCCGAAAGTGAAGTACGATTCGGAATTCTGCGCCCCCTTTATCGAGATTACCAAGCGCGGGTTCAAGGCGGATCTCGCCGTCCCGATGTCCGTCGAAATTTTTGCTCGTCTCGGTCGCCAGTACCGCGTGATTTACGAGAACAAGGGAACGCTGCCGCTGGGGGCCGATGTTATTAGCTACTTGTTCGACAACATGCCCTTTACGGCGCAACTGATTAACGCTTACCTGGATTCCCACTACGAACTGAATTACACGAGCTCGAACCGCAGGTTCTTCTCGGGCAGTAACGGGCGGAGCCTCTCGGGCGACTTTTATTGGGCCTTGCAGGACAGCGCCGGCCATAAGCTGGGCATGCGGAACCTGTTCTTTGGTTATGGGCATGCAAAAATATTGAAGTGGTCGCTGCACGGGACGGCGATTGCTTACTTGGACATGGATGAGGTCAGCCGGAATGAACTTAAGTACAAGCTAACGGCTATTGTGTTTCCGGCGAACACGGTGTTGAACTCGATCATGCAGATGAAGGTGTTCAAGAGTGTCGTGGACCAGAAAATAGACAACATCGTCAATGACATCAAGAAGGCTTCGGGCTCCTACTTCTCTGGCAACAAGGAACCGATGCTCAAGAGTGCCGTGCTGAAGTCCGACGAGAACGTACAGTACATTATCGATTTTGAAAACGTCGTGAACGGTGGCCATTGGCGCCTTGGTGATTTTGAAAAGCTCCAGAAGGAAAGGGCTGAAAGGGACAAGAACAGTGTCCCCATCATCATGGACGAAAAATCGGCCCCGGCTATCATTGAAAAAAAGAAAGGGAAATAGAGATGAGTGAATTGGAATCGCTGCTTGCCCGTGTGACGGAACGCCGTCGTGACTTGCTTACGGAAGTCGTTAACCGCCGTACAAGACATTTCTGCATGGTGCTCGAGGACTTGTTCGACCCGCATAATATTTCGGCAGTTATCCGTACGGCTGAAGTGTTTGGCCTGCAGGATGTGCATATTATCGAAGAGGACAACGCTTACAGCGTGAACAAGTCCATTTTGAAGGGTAGCTACAAGTGGATGAGCTTGTACCTGTACAAGAAGCGCATGCTCTGCATGGAAAAGCTCCGCGCCAAGGGGTATAAGATTGCGGTCGCCAGCACGAACACCACGAATTCCGTGCTGGACCTCGACCTGAGCCAACCTACCGCCTTCTATCTCGGAAGCGAGTTCCACGGGAACCACCCGGATACACTCGCCCATGCCGACTACGAGTTCAAGCTACCGCAGTACGGCATCACTGAATCGATGAATGTTTCGGTCGCCGGGGGCGTGTTGATGACCTATCTCGATGTCTATATGCAGAGGGAAGGCCGCGAAAAGTTCGCCTTGCCCGCTGCCGAACGGGACCAGCTGCTGTTGGATTGGCTGGATCGCCACGTGAACGGCATCGAGAACAATAGCCCGATAGTGAGAATTGATGCCTAAAAGGGAAATTTTGTCCATTTTTGCGGTTTCTGGGCATTTGACGTTCTTAAAATAAACTAGATTGGGAAACAAATGAAAAAGAATTCGGTCCTGTACTTTTCTGTAGGTTTAGTCGTTCTCCTAGCCGTAGTCGTCTTGGTGTTCGGCATATTCTTTTTGAACGAGAAGGACCCGCGCGAGACGTTCAATACCTTCCATCTGAAGTTTACGCAGGTGAGCACGCTTGTGCTGGATGACCCTGTCAAGATTAATGGTGTCAAGCTCGGCAAGGTCGAGAATATCGAGTTGTCGGGGCACCGCGTCGTGGTGACGATTCGCCTCCGTACCGACGTGAGAATCCCGAAGGATTCCGAAATCCGCGTCCAGAACATCGGTATCATGGGTGAACGCCAGATAGGCATTATCCTTGGCGACGAGGAAAAGTATTTTGCTCCGGGCGATACCATCGACGGCCAGTTCGATGCCGGTATTGCTGAGGCCTTGGGCCTGGCCGGCGAGGTCTGCGACAGCACCAAGGTCTTGCTTGAATCCGTCAAGGCCGCTTTGAACGGGACCATTTCCAATCCGGAATTCCAGGATCGCTTCAAGACTTTGCTCGACAAGGCCGAAAATCTCGAGGACCGCTTGATGGGCCTCGTGCAGAACACGGACCCGCAGATCAAGAAGACCTTGGCAGGCCTGAACGAGGCTACGGGCAAGGTGAACCAGCTTGTTGACGGCGTGAAACAGCCTATCGACAGCCTCTTTGCCAACACGGACAAGGTGGTGGGCAACGCCAACAATCTCATTGGGGAACTGGAAGGCGTTACCAAGCACCTGGATGAACTGGTCGGCCAGGTTCAGGCGAAGACGCAGTCTAAGGACAATACCGTTGGGCTCCTGTTGAACGACAAGACTCTGCATGACGATCTTGTCAAGACTATCCATTCTGCGGATAGCCTGTTCAGAATCATTCTTCAGGATGGTCTGGATATTAATGTGGACTTCTTCTGAGGAAAACGATGATTGTAAAAACATTGACGGTCACTAATAAACTTGGCGTGCATGCCCGGCCTGCGGGCCTGATTGTGGATATCACGGGGCAAGCCAAGAGTGATGTTTCCATTGTCTATGAAGGCTCGAAGGCCAATGCCAAGAGCATTTTGAATGTAATGATGCTTGCGATTCCCGCCGGTTCCGAAGTCAAGTTCGAAGTTGACGGTGAGGATGAAGAAACCATAGTTCAGCAATTGGAACAACTCTTCAATGACCACTTCAACGAAGAACCGTGTTGAGCTTGATCCGGCAGTGAAGGTCGGGAATGCTGGGAAGGCTAAGGTCAGGACTGTCCTGGTCGGTGTTCCTTCGTCGCCCGGCTTTGCCATGGGGAGGGTTTTCCCCGTAATCAATCGTGAAGTCTCCGTTGTCGAGGAGACTCTGCCCGAAAGCAGAATTCCCACCGAGGAACAACTGTTCCTGAAAGCCGTGGGTAAGACAGCCAAGGAAATTGCGCAAATCAAGGAAATCTCCGAGAGCCGTGCGGGTATCAAGGATAGCCTGATTTTTGCGACCCACCTTATGATTTTGCAGGACCCGCAATTGGTGAATGGGGTCCTTGAGAAAATTCGCGTCGGCCACAAGAATGCCCGCTGGGCGGTGCATGTGGTGCTGGGCGCCTTTATTGACAAGTTTGAATCAATCGATTCTCCGGCCATGCGTGACAGGGCAACCGACCTTCGTGATTTGCACAACCGCCTAATGGCGGCCATGGAGGATTCCGGACCGGTACTGGAAGACATCGCTGCCGAAGATGGTGTTGTGCTGGTAGGGCACGAGATTTTGCCCAGTCTGCTGATGTCGGTTAAACCGGGACAGGTCAGCGCGATTGCCATGGATACGGGCGGACGTACAAGCCATGTGGCCATCCTTGCACGCTCGTTGCAGATTCCGGCCGTATTCGGTCTACGTAATTTGGCGGGCCTCGCCAAGCCCGATGACATGATTATCGTTGACGGTTCGGGTGGCATGGTTATCGTGAACCCGAATGAAGACGATATCCGCAAGTTCCACGAACGACAGGAAGTCTACGAGAGGCAGCGCAGGGAACTCTATACCATGCGCCAGCTGGAACCGATGACTCGCGACGGCAAGTACATTACGTTGCATGCAAACATCGAATTGCCGACGGAGTCCGACAAGGTCAAGGACTATGGTGCAACAGGTGTGGGCCTGTTCCGTTCCGAGTTCCTGTATTTCCGCAAGGACACGCCTTCGGAAGAAGAGCAGGAAGACGCTTACCGCCTTATTCTTTCGAACATGGCGCCTAACCCGGTGACTATCAGAACGCTGGATGCCGGTGGCGACAAGTTGGTCCCTGGCGTGACTTCGCCCAACGAGGCGAACCCGTTCATGGGATGGCGTTCCATTCGCGTGTGCCTCGACAAGAAGGATATCTTCCGTGCGCAGCTGAAGGCGATGCTTCGCGCAAGTTCCGCGGGCAATTTGAGAATCCTGCTGCCGATGATTTCTAGCATGAGCGAACTGCATCAGGCCAAGGAGTGCATCGAGGAATGTCGTCAGGCGGTTGTCGCCGAGGGCGTGAAGGTGGGCGACATCAAAGTGGGCGTGATGATTGAAGTTCCTGCGGCTGTGATGCTTGTGGAAAAGTTGGCCAAAGAGGTCGACTTCTTCAGTCTCGGTACGAACGACTTGATTCAGTTCACCCTGGCCGTGGACCGTACGAACGAACTTATAACGGATATGTTCCAGCCGCACCATCCTGCAGTGCTGAGCATGATTTACCAGACGGTCGTTGCTGCGCACCGGGAAGGGATTCCTGTTGCTGTGTGCGGTGAAATGAGTTCGGACCCGCTGAGTGTTCTTTTGCTTGTTGGGCTTGGCGTGGATGAACTTTCGATGACTCCGTGGAGCGTGATGGCTACAAAGAAGATTATCCGTTCCATCAACTTCGAGGACGTTCGCGAGACGGCTTTGACTATCCTGCAGATGGATGATGCCAAGGACGTCAATGAGTACTTGTACAAGAAGTATGCGCAGACGATTATGGATTTGGGTATATCCAGTTTCGTGGGCCAGGTAGAACGCCTGTAACATGGCTGGACTTGCAGCATCCAATGGTGATGTGTGCTGCATAAAGAGAGAAAATATGAGATTTGGTTATTTTGTATGTGTTTTGCTAATGGCGTCGCTTGCCTGGAGTGCCGATGCTGTGACCGTCGCTCCGGCGATGTCATCGGCGGCGGTGCTGGATTCGACTACGGCAATTGTCATTCCCCCGAGCCCCTATGCAGATTTGGAACAAATTCCCTCTAACCGTTTCCAGAACGTGGTTATCCGTGGCGAACGGGCTGTAAAGAATTCCCTTGACTCCACACTTCCCAAGATAGTGCGAGACTTCGCAAAGGCTGCTGCTTACTATTACAAGGAGAACTGGGATAGCGCCTATGCGGCCTACGATTCCCTACGCTCTGCGGATCCGCAGTTGATGGGTGAGGTCATTTTGCGCATGGCTCGTTCCATGTACCGTAAGGGGGATTACCGCAGGATGTGGGAAACTCTGAAATTGGGCAAGGGACTAGAAAAGGATGAAAAGTGGCAGCGAGTGTCTTCTCGCTTGCGTATTGAGGCGGCCATGGCGGATTCTTCCCTGAGCGATCGCGCTCATGCGGATTCGCTCAAGGTCTTTTTGGACAAGTATTCCAAGTCTTCCGATGCCGACGTGCTCAAGTACCGCTATGCGTGCTATCTCGAAAAGTTCAAACAGCTGAAGGCGGCCAAGAAACTGTACACGAAGTTGTTAACAAGCCCGACGTCGTTCAAGGATTCCGCCTTTGCCGCTATTCGCCGCTTGCGTAAGGTTGGCGGTGTCCAGGAAACATTGGCCGAAAAAGTTGCCTATGCTAGGATGGCCTGTGCGAAGGACGAAGCGAACGTTTGCTTGTCTCTGCTGGATTCCATCCGCATTATCGATTCGGCTCTCGTGGTCTCGAATCCTGAACAGGTTGCCCCGCCACCTGAGGACACGACGTTCAAGCCGCTTCCGCCGAGCACTCTCAACCGTGATACTCGCATCTATCTGTGGGAAAAACGCGCTGTCACTTTGCGTACGCTCAAACGCGATTCCGAGTCCATTGCCCAGTTCCGCTACCTCCTTGATTCTGTTGAAGCACGTCCGCTGTGGATGCAGTCTACGCTTCGCTTGTTGCGCAATAATGCGACGAAGAATGCTGCTGAAATCAAGAGAATGGATTCCCTGCTGCACGATGCGAACCAGTTCAGCAAGGAAAATGCGAATAACCTTTGGGTGCGCGGCTTTGAATACGAACAGAAGCAGCAGTACGATAGCGCATTGATTTGCTTTAGGCAATTGACGGACAGACGTTTCAAGAACAATGTGAAAAAGCAGTGGGCCAAGTTCCGTATCGGCTTCATCTACTTCAAGCAGGAAATGTGGAATGAGGCTGTCGCGGCCTTTACGGAAGCGACCAAGGATCAGTACCTTTGGAGTGGTAGCGGTGCCCGCATGTTCTTGGGCGACGCCTACATGAAACTCGGCAAGGATTCCCTGGCACGTGCCGCCTACTTGGACTGCATCCGTGACTTCCCGTTGGCTTATTATGCTCACCGCAGCCGTATCAAGCTCGAGGAGTACAAGCTCATGGCTGCGAAGGATATCCCGTTCGCCCATGGCATCCCGATGTCGCCGGAGCAGACGCTCGCCTGGATTCGCTCGTCGCAGAAGGGCGTCCGTGCCGACACTTCGTACAACCCGGAACGCTACAAGCGCATCAGGACGCTGTTCCAGTACGGCTTTGCCGAAGAGGCGTTCGCTGTTTATGACGAGGCACGCAAAAAGAACTACAAGCGTCTTGACTTCCTTTACGAATATGGGAAGCTCTTCTACGAGATGGGGGAGACTGCGGCCGGCTACCGTCTGGCCCGCCAGTTCCAGAACAATATAGACCGCCGCCGCCTGATGGCGCCCCCGATTGCCGTGCTGCATTACCTTTATCCGGTGCCGTACACCGAGCAGGTCGTTTACCACTCGGGTACGCGTATCGATCCGTTCTTCGTTTACAGCGTGATGCGCCAGGAATCCATCTTCAACTTCGAGATCGCTTCTCCGGTGGGTGCTTGCGGACTCTTGCAGATTATGCCGAAGACGGGCAAGATGCTGGCCGAAGCCGAACAGATTCCGAATTTCGACCCGAAACTCCTGTACAACGCCTACATGAACATCCGCCTGGGAATTCGTTACCTGGTCGACCTGAAGGCTGAATATCAGGACGACTATATGTACGTGCTTGGGAACTACAATGCTGGGCCCAAGCCGACCAAACGCTGGCAGGCTGCTGGCGAGGGCCTCCCCTGGGACGTCCGCGCCGAGGAAATCAGCTACTGGGAAACCCGCGAGTACGTGAAACGCGTCATGGGCAATTACTGGATTTACCAGGAAATTTACGACAAGCTGTAGAGATTCCCGTGGTATAAATTCTACATTGGCGCGAGACGCTATTACAGTGATTTTCTGAAGATGCTCTTTTTCTTGTTGACAATTGGCCCCGCGTTCTGCTTTGCCTGCGGTAACATCCTCGAGAAGTCGGGGATTTCCAAGGTGGGCAAGCGTACAGGCGGTGTCGCAAACCCATGGCAGTTTTTCAAGGGCGTCCTGAGCAATGGCTATTGGTGGTTAGGAATTTCCTGTTCGGCGATAGCGACGATCGGTTACTACATCGCCATGGCACGTTATGATTTGAGCCTGGTGCAGCCGATGATGGTGCTCAATCCCGTTCTTACCGCACTCATGGGATTCTGGCTGCTCAAGGAAAAATTGACGAAACGCATTATCGTGGCCATATGCTTTGTCGTAGCGGGGCTTACCTATTCGGTCGAGACAATGGGGGCGGCAACCGGCACGCAGAATGTCGCGATGCTCTGGAGTTACGCCGGCACGCTTTCGATTGTTACGTTGTTTGTGCACCTGTGCTACAAGAATCGAGAAATTGTAGATTCCTTGATTATGGGGATGGGATTCGGACTATCTGCAGTGTTCTACAAGAGCATGGCCATGGATTTTGACCTGGACAAGCTTGGCGTCGACACGGTTCTTGGCCTTCTGCTGGACCCTCGTCTATGGGGCTACGTCGCGACTTACTCTATCGCATTTCTTTATTCGCAGGTGTCCTTCTCGAGGGGCCGTGCGCTCTTTATCGTTCCGTTTAGTGCTGCAGTCGGTGCCGCTGTACCGACGCTTGCCGGTGGAATCGTATTTGCTGAAGCTTTCCCGCTGGGAAAAGTCGTCTCGGTGTCGCTGGTGCTGATAGGCGCGGCTCTTTTTGTTGTTCGCAGACCGAGAAAATCACAAAAATAGTTTGATGCTGAGTACAGAGACTTCAAATAGTTTTATATTGAGAAAGTGAAATTATTTGTTGACCGCATTGGATTCTGTCTTGTTGTCGTTATGTTGTGCGCATGTACGGACTACAAGTCGGAACTTTTGGAACCGTACGAACCGGTTTCCGCAGAGACTGCGGTTGCTTCTTCTTCGTCTGCGATAGTTATAGATTTCCCGGTAAATGAAAAATCGGCTCTTGCGTTCAGTGAGGTAAACCCGATAAATGTCAATTATGAGGACGACGAAGGTGATGATGCAGGATGGGTAGAAATTGTCAATAAATCGTCGCATACGGTGAACTTGTCGGGTTATTCGTTGACGGACAACTTGAAGAAAAAGCAGAAATGGAAATTTGGCAAGGCAAAATTGCATCCTTCGGAGCGCTTGGTGGTGTTTATGTCCGGAAAGAATTATCCGGACTTTGTTCCTCCATCCGATTCGGTGAACATGATTGGAAAGGGTTGCAGGTTGTGGACAGATGCGCAGAACGACCCTCCCGGGAATAGTTTTGCAGAGCCGTTGTCAGGAAAGAAGGATATTTGTTTTTCGGAAAAAGGGCGCCGCATGTTTGGGGCACGCATGCAGTTGCGCGAGAACGATGGATCGGAATGGCCCTCGATTTCTGTTTTCGTTGGCACTCGGGGAGGTGAGCGCAAACAGACCGTAGACCTTTCGAAAACTAACGAGATGTTGTTGACGGGTTATATTCCAAAGGATTACAAGGTCTCGTTGCGGCTTGCTCAACCGGATATTGATGAGAAAAACGGGTATGAAGTGGAATTGACGGGAACGGGAGATTCCAGCACGACGTATGCCTTTAGGCTTCCGGTTGAAACAAATTATCCGAATCTTTCCAAGATTTATGGAAGCCGCTTCAGTCCGGGTGTACGCGAGACCCGCTTTGTGGACATGAAGTTTTTTTCGTATGTTGCACGGAACAGAGGACATGAACCTCATGCATCGTTTAAGTTGAACAAGAATGGAGGGGAACTCTATTTGGTAGATTCGCTAGGCGTTGTGAACTCTTATGTGTTTTATCCGGGTGCTGTTCTTGGAAAATCCTGGTCGCTGGGTCGCGGCTTGAATGGCGAGGAAAGTTGGGGGTATGCGGATCCTTCGCCGCTCAAGGAACAGAAAGGCAAAGTATTGCCGGGACAATCTGCGAAATTGCCTGAGCTTCCCCCGTCGGGGTTCTATCAGGAACCATTTGAGGTCGAGTTCCCGGAGGACCGTTTTGTTCGTTGTGAAATGGGGGGTGCGTTACCTTCGGCTGAAAGCCGTCAGGTGGTATCGCTTCAAGTGAATTCAACTACAGTGCTTCGCTGTGCATCTTTTATTCAAGGGATGCTTCCTGGTGATGTCGAAACGCGTACTTATATCTTCGAAAAGGCTCCGACGATTCCTGCCCTATTTGTCGCTGTTGATTCGAATTCGCTGTTTGATGCTGATACGGGACTTTATGTCGAGGGAGACGATGCGTGGAGCAATGTCCCGTACTATGGGGCGAACTATTGGCAGGACAAGGAAATACCGGTATTTGTTGAACTTATGGAACCTGACGCAAAAAGTCCGGCATTTGCCGAGAATGCCGGGTATTCCATCTTTGGCCAATTCAGCCGCGTGAGTGCAAAAAAATCTTTCGTTATAACGTTCCGCGAAAAGTATGGTAAAAGTCGCTTGGAATATAAATTGTTTCCAGATTTTCCTGAACTCAGAAAATACAAGTCGTTCGTATTGCGGAATAATGGAGGTGGTTTTGGCACGACCTATTTTCTCGATCGCCTAGCGAGTTCCGTTACGGAAGGGCTCGGGGTGGACTACCAGCGAGGTCGGGCAGCGATTGTTTTTTACAATGGAAGATATTTTGGAATTCATAATATTCGCGAGCGCTCCTCGAAATATTACTTTGAAACGCATTACGGCTACGATCCGGATAAAATTGATTTGCTAAAGGCGGACAATTCCGTTTCTGCCGGCAGCGCTTCGGATTATATCAATTTTGTGCATTGGCTTGAGGAGAACGATTTGGAAGATGAGGAGGATTATGAATATGCCACCACGCAGGTGGATGTGGATAATTTCCTGAATTATGTATTGTCTGAGATCTTCTTGGACAATAGGGATTGGCCTGCAAACAATGTGAAAAAATGGCGCAGAAGCGATGAGAAAAGCCCTTGGAAGTGGTTCCTTTACGATTTGGATTTTGGATTCGGTAGCGATTTCAGTGACAACACGGACAATATCTTTGATTTCGTGACGGCCGAGGATGGCCCTGGCTGGCCGAATGGACCTCGATCGACGCTCTTGTTGCGTCGCCTGCTTGAAAACGAAGGCTTTCGCATTGCGTTCATCAATCGAATGACGACGCTTCTTTCGATGAATTTTGAATCGAAACGCCTGTTGGCGAGAATCGATGCCTTGACTGATGAAATCGCGGATGAAATTGTGCGTGACCAAAAACGTTGGCATCTGAGTGCTTCGCGAATGGACGAGGCAATGTCAAAAATGGTTTCGTTCGCAAAGAATCGCCAGGCGGTAGTGATGGACGAATTAGTGGAGCATTTTGATCTCGGAAAGAAATGTTCTGTTGAGCTCGTTGCCGAAGGTCGAGGCTCCATAGCCGTTCATGGGCTTGCTCTGGACCGTTCTAACATGCGTGTCAAATTTTTCAAGAGCATCCCAGTCACGCTCTCGGCTCATCCTTCTGAAGGGGCTGTATTCTTGGGCTGGGACGACGGAATCAAGGAAGAAGTAAGGGAAATTTTACCTTGCAGAGTGACGCACATCACAGCCCAATTCCGTTGATGTAAATTGCACAACAATAAAAAAAAGAAAATATGGATTTTTCTGGGGTGGTGCCTTTAAAATGATTACTTTAAGGGTATGCAGTACAGACAATCTCCACTCTTGACTGTATGGATTACGGTTTTGTTATCTTCCGCATGCGTCTCCATGGTCGCATGTTCCAACGATTCGGATTCCAACAGTCCGAATCCCATCGCCCTGTCAGATGACCCATTGGGCGGTGATACTTCGTTATTGGGCTCGTCTTCCAGTGGCGACCTGAATGGCGATATCACTAGTTCGGCGGGTCCTCAACCGGGCAGTTCGGCGTATGTCGATCCCGTTACGGGCGAGGTCGTCGGATCCAGCGGTAGCGCGGTTCCGGCCAGTAGCACGGCTAGGGATTTCTCGGCAAAGGACTCGCACGAAGGGCTTCTCCCTGGCGAAGACACTACGCAGGTCCCACTGACGGAGCCCCCTCCCTATGTAGGGAACTTCCCGGTGGTCTTCAGCGAGGTTTCGCCGTCGAACGCAAGTCTCAAGGATGAAGACGGTAATGACCCGGGCTGGCTCGAGTTATATAATACGTCTGATTCCCCGGTAGACCTGAGCGGCATCGCGCTGAGCAATGACCTCAAGTTCCCGCGTCGCTGGACCTTCGGCAAGGCCGTCATTCCGGCCAAGTCCTACATGGTCGTGTTCATGTCGGGCAAGAACCTTCCGGACTACACTCCGCCTTCTGATTCCATTGACATGGTCTCCACGAATTGCCATGCTAACGAAAGCACTGTTAGCGGCATGGGTGGATTTGACTTTGGTGGATTCGACATGGGTGGCATGGGTATGGGCGGTACCACGGCTGCTGCAAGCGCTCCGGCCGTCAGCAATCTGCCTGGCCAGTCGGCACTGTGCTTTAACCAGAACGGGGCGAACATGTTCGGCGCTGTTCTGAGCGTCCCTGCCGGAGCCTCGAATGCTTCGTTCGTCGTCAATCCGAGCACGACTAACCTGAGTAAGATTAACCAGCTGGTGCTCAAGGGCTATATCTCGAAGGGGCACAAGATCCGGTTGAATCTGAATGACAATAACGGCTCTATTGGAAGCTGGAGCGGCAAGAACCTCAAGGGTACTGGCGACTCTACTACAGAGTACAGCATCCGCCTTGGTGACAATGCGATGGGGGTCAACCTTGCGAACGTGTCCGGTACGACATTCTTCTCGGAATCGCAGGCCGTAGAAAATACTGAAATCAAGATATTCTCCTATATTGCCCGCAACCGTGGCCATGAGCCCCATACCACGTTCAAGGTGGACAAGGATGGCGGTGCGCTTTACCTGGTGAACACCGAAGGTGGAATCCTGGATTCCGTCCGGTACAATGCGGTCCCTGTCACTGCGACATGGTCCATGAATACGGCTGGCAAGTGGGGCATCGGCGATCCTAGCCCGTATGGCGCCACGCTTGGCGAAGTGAGCGCGACTCAGGCGTCTTCCGGAGAATCGTCCGTGCCTCCGTCCGGGTTCTATTCTTCGCCCGTGACGGTCACGCTCCCGCAGGGTAGCCGTTGTGCTACGGGAGGTGCTGAACCCACGATTAACAGCAGTCCGGTAACGCAATCTTTGAATATTTCTTCTACGACGGTGCTCCGTTGCGTGACATATGTCGATGGTGCGTATCGCAGTGAAATGCTTAACCGCACTTATGTGTTCGAGACGCAGCCCTCGCTCCCCGCCCTCTTTATCACGACAGATTCGCTGTCCATGTTCAGCGCGGATTCGGGTTTGTACATGACCGGCGATGGTGCCCAGATGATGGACCCGCACAAGGGTGCGAACTACTGGAGCAATAGAGAACTCCCCGTGTACGTGGAGTTGATTGAACCCGGTGCCAAGCAGCCTGGTTTCGGAATCATGGGTGACTTCAAGATTTCCGGCCAGTACAGCCGTGCCAAGGAAAAGAAATCCTTCTCAGTCACTTTCCGCGAACAGTACGGCGACAAACGCCTTAAATACACCCTGTTCCCCGACCATCCTGAACTGACCAAGTTCAAGGCGTTCTCGGTGCGTAACTTCGGTAACAACTGCGGAAATGACTACGTACGTGACCGTGTGGGAACGCAGATTACGGAAGGCCTGGATGTTGATTACCAGCGTGGCCGCTACGTGATTGTCTATTACAATGGTACATACTATGGCATCCACGACATGCGCGAGCGTAACAACGAGTACTATTACGAGACCAAGTATGGCTTTGACGGCAACGATATCGACCTGCTCGACGCCAATGACGAAGCTACGGCCGGTTCCAGCGCCGATTACGTAGCCATGATGGATTGGCTCCAGTCCAATAGCTTGAAGGATGATGCAAACTTTAGCAAGATTGCGAACCAGATCGATATAGACAACTATATCAACTACATGCAGACAGAAATGTTCATAAACAACCGCGACTGGCCGCACAATAACTTGAAGAAGTGGCGCGTGGCAAGCCAGAAGACCAAATGGAAATGGTTTATTTACGACACCGACTTCGGATTTGGAACAAACTATTCCATGAATACGACGAATATCTTCAGCTATGTCACTAGCGCTAGCGGTACGCAGATGGCAGCCGGCTTCGGTATGGGTGGTGGCGGCAATGGCACTGCCAAGGAAACGCTCCTGCTCCGCAGGCTTCTTGAAAATGCGACCTTTGCTCGCTCGTTTGTGAACCGGTTTGTCGTTTTGCTGGCCTCTTACTTCACTTCGGAACGCATTCTGAAGATGGTTAATGACTTGCAGAGCCAGGTCCAGTCGGAAATGGCGCGAGATCAGCAACTCTGGGGCTTCAATGCTTCTAGCATGGATCAGGATTTTGCCACGATTACGAACTTTGCTTCTTCCCGACAGCAGCAGATTACGTCGGAAATGGAAACGTTCTTCTCGCTGAGCAACCCGGTTCCGATGACTATTGCTACCTCTGGATCGGGTTCGGTTCTTGTCAACGGTCTCCCGATTGGCAAGTCTTCCATCACGGCGAATTTCTACAGCAATGTCCCGGTGACGCTTACGGCCAAGGCGACTAACGGAGGCGTGTTCTCTGGCTGGAGCGACGGCGTGAAGGATGAAACGCGCACGGTCAATCCGGGCGAAGTGACCAGCATTACCGCTCAATTCAAGTGATTTTGATGTAAATTTCTTAAAAAACAACTCCTTTAGGGCTCTTCGCTATGGCGGGGAGCCTTTTTATTGCCTGTATTTTAGGGAAAACCGGCATAAGAACAATTTTCCGTCTTTGAGGGATTTGTTTTTTTTATTATTATTTGCGCCAATGTTACTTATTTGTTTACGTTATTGCTTCTACTGTCTATGCTTGGCTGTCGTTTTTGCGGCTTGTAGCAATAGTGAATCTTTTGATAGTGGCGCGAACCTCATTGTTTCTGAGAATGTTCAAGGTGTGGCGGAATCGATAAAAATGATCGATTCGAGTTCGATAGTAAGTTCTAACGTAGATTCTGACAATTTGGAAGAAGAAGGCTTGCCTGTGATGGAAAGTCTCCCGTTTGATGATTCTGAATATCCGTATGTCGGCTTGCCTAGGGTTGTCATTAGAACTGAGGATGATAAAGAAATCAAAGATCGCGAAAATTATGTGAATGCAGAATTCCAAATTTTTGGACAAGACAAGCAAAAATCTAGAGTTTATGACATGGTGATTCGCGGTCGCGGAAACACGACATGGGTGTATTATCCTAAAAAACCGTATGCCATCAAGTTTAATAAGAAAGTTTCTTTGTTCGGCATGCCGGGTGCAAAGAACTGGGTCTTGCTCGCGAATTATCGAGAACGTACATTAATGCGAAATGCCTTGGCTTTCAAGGTGGCGTCTAATACCGATTTGGAATGGTCTCCGAAAGGCGTTTTTGTAGAATTGTTTTTGAACGGGACCTTTTTGGGAAACTATTATCTCTGCGAAAAAGTAGAGGTGAAAGAATCTAGGGTGAATATTGACAAAAATGCGTATTTGCTCGAATTTGACAAGAACTACGATGAAGAATACAAATTTAGGACGACGATAAAAAATTATCCTGTGAATATAAAAAATCCTGATAATCCGACGGCTGCCTCCTTTGCATATATTCAGGATTATATCGATACCGTTGAGTCTATTTTGTATGGAAAGATGGATGGCTTAGACATTGAAGAATATATCGACCTGAAAAGTTTTGTGGATTATTTTATTGTAAATAATATTGCGCAAAATTATGAAATAAATGGTCCCAAGAGTGTTTTTATGCATAAGGACCTGAATGGTAAATTGAAAATAGGGCCTGTTTGGGATTTTGATTATATGACGTTCAATCCATCAAGATTGGGCCTTTGTTGCAAAGAAAGTTTGTGGTACGATAAACTGTTGAAAAATGAGAATTTTATTTCGCTCTTGAAACAACAATGGAATTCTTATAAAGATGCGTTTTTAAAGAACGATGTGTTTATCGATTCTATCGCCGATTATATCCATGATTCCAATGAAAGAAACTATTCTATATGGCGCATTGGAATCAAACGTGATTTGATAGGGGATGAAAAATTCGGTTTCGATGATGCTGTAAAAATGCTCAAGACCGTTTATATAAATCAAATCTCCAGATTGGATTTGGAAATAAACGGGTTGCAGTAGAAATAACGTGGTATATGGCCGATTTCTTTTGATGATGCGCATCCCAATTTGCTAAATTGGGAGCATTATGAGCTTTAAAACCAATATTGTCTGTATCGGTGCGGGCTACGTCGGTGGCCCCACTATGACCGTTATCGCCGACAAGTGCCCCGATGTTAAAGTTACCGTAGTCGATATCAACCAGTCTCGCATTGACGCGTGGAACAGCGAGAATCTCCCGATATTTGAACCCGGTCTAGACGATGTGGTGAAGCGTGCTCGCGGCCGTAACTTGTTCTTCAGCACGGATATTCCTGCCGCAATCAAGGAAGCGGACATCATCTTCGTTTCCGTGAATACTCCGACCAAGACGTTTGGCCATGGTGCTGGCAAGGCCTCTGACTTGCAGTACTGGGAAAAGACTGCCCGCAACATTCTGGAAATTGCCGACGAAGGCAAGATTATCGTCGAAAAGTCCACGCTTCCGGTGCGTACCGCCGCCGCGATGGAACGCATCCTGAACAGCAACGATAAGGGCCTGCATTTCGAAGTGCTTAGCAACCCTGAGTTCCTTGCCGAAGGTACGGCCATTAACGATTTGTTTGAACCGGATCGCGTGCTTATCGGATCGCACCAGACGGAATCGGGCCTTGCTGCCTGCCAGAAACTCGTAGATGTTTATGCTCACTGGGTGCCGCGTGACCGCATCCTTACAACGAACCTCTGGAGTTCCGAACTCACGAAACTTACTGCGAACGCCTTCCTCGCGCAGCGTATCAGCTCCATCAACTCCATCAGTGCCCTCTGTGAGAAGACTGGCGCCGACGTGGACGAAGTCGCCTATGTGATGGGCAAGGATCGCCGTATCGGTCCGAAGTTCCTCAAGGCCTCCATCGGCTTTGGCGGTAGCTGCTTTAAGAAAGACATTTTGAACCTCGTGTACCTGTGTGGTTACTATGGGCTCCCCGAAGTGGCTGCTTACTGGGAATCCGTGGTGAAAATCAACGAGTGGCAGACTCACCGCGTGGTAGACCGCATGCTCGAAACGATGTTCAATACGATTGCTGGCAAGAAGATTGCCGTATTCGGTTTCGCCTTCAAGGCAAATACCGGCGATACCCGCGAAAGCCCTGCAAATCTCGTAGTCCGCGACTTGCTCGCCGAACATGCACAGCCGGTCGTGACCGACCCGAAGGCCATCCCCGATGCCAAGCGCGACCTGAAGGACGTACTCGACCAGGTGCAGTTTGAAGAAGACCCGTACAAGGCTGCCGAAGGCGCACATGCTGTGGTGGTCTGCACCGAATGGAAGTGCTTTGCCGAACTCGACTGGAACCGTATCTACAAGGGCATGGCCAAGCCGGCCTTCGTGTTCGATGGTCGCAATATTCTGGATGCCGACGCTCTCCGCAAGATTGGTTTTGAAGTGTCTGGAATAGGAAAGGGAAAAGCAGAATAATATAGGATGTATGGTGTTTGGTTCTGATGCTTTAGGCGAGGTTATGCATACTCGCAATTGCTAAAAGGAAACGAATAAAAAATGGGTCTTGATTCAAAAACGAAACAGCCAATTGCATTGACCGGTGCGCAGGAGAAGATTTTTGAAGTTTTCAAGTTGGTAAAGAAGTACCTGGATGGTGCTTCCATGCCATATTTTTTGCTGGGTGGATCGCTTCTCGGAGCCGTACGCCATAAGGGCTTTATCCCTTGGGACGATGATATTGATATCGGATTGTGCCGCGAGGATTACGAACGTTTTATCCAGGAAATACCCGCTAATTTGCCGGATCATCTGGAACTGAGAACGTTCCGCGACGAGTCTGACCACCACTATTATTTTTCGCGGATTGTCGACAACCGCTATTTGATGAAGCGCGAGGGGAGCCTTGTGGCCCGCTACGAAAACGTGTGGGTTGATGTGTTTCCTCTCGATGGCATGCCGAACGGGGCGATTTCCAGACGCATCCACATGTTGCGTCTATTATGGGTCCGCATGTGGTACCATATCGCATGCTTTGACAAAGTGAACTTGCACCGTCCGAATAGGCCGCTTTCCGAAAGGATTGTTATCGCTATTGTTAAGATGTTTAACGTCCATGGCGGCAAGAATTATAAGAAGTGGCTGGAAAAGCTGGATGTCCTGTTGAAAAAGTACAAAGTCCAGGATACGAACTGGGTCGTGAATTTTATGGGCCAGTACAAGTTTAAAGAGATGTTCCCCAAATCCTATTATGGAAAGGGCAAACTCTATCCGTTTGAAAACTTGGAATTGATGGGCCCGGAAGATTACGATAAGGTGCTTACGCAGATGTACGGCGACTACATGAAGGAGCCCGAAGACTGTAAAAAGAATGTCCATGATGCACATCTAGTGTCGGCTGACGAGAACAAGTAGTTATGGCGGATTCTTCTCTTAGACAGTTGCAGTTGAAGGAACTCAGCCTGCTGAAACTCTTTCAACAAATTTGTAAGGAAAACCATATTACTTATTATGCGCTGGGCGGGACTTTACTCGGCGCTATTCGGCACAAGGGCTTTATCCCGTGGGACGACGATATCGACGTAGGTATCCCGCGCCCGGATTACGACCGACTTTGCAAGATTCTGGAAACGCAACCTTTGGGAGAAAAAGCACGTTTCCATACTTTCCGCAATTCGAAAGAATATATCCGTTATTTCGGGCATCTGGAAGATACCAGCTTTAAGGTTGTGCGTCATGACAAACTTAAGGACGAGGAAACTTATGCCTGGATAGACCTCTTCCCTCTGGATGGTATGCCGAACAACGGCTTGCTTCGGAAATTGAAGGTGTGGCAGGTGCTTGCCCTGCGCGCCATGTTCCGTTTCTCTTGCTTTGACACGCTTGTCGATGTGAACAAGAAGGGGCGCCCCTTGCATGAAAAGATTTTGGTGTGGGTGGGGCTCCACACGCCGATTCAGAAATTCTTTAATACAAAGAAATGCCTTGATCGGATGGAACGCGCCCTGACTTCGACTCCTTATGAAAAGTCTAACTACTTAGTGAATGCCATGGGCGCCTACAAGTTCCGTGAGATGTTCCATAAGAAGTATTACGGCAAGGGCAAAATGTACCCGTTCGAAGATACGGAAATTTGCGGCCCCGAAGACTATGATTTTGTCTGCACACAGCTTTATGGTGATTACATGACTCCTCCCAAGATGGACGATCGTAATCACCATGGTCTGGAAACGGTTGAATCTTCTGAAGCAAACGGCTAGGTCTTATGCCTGCGATAAGTGTCGTCATCCCTGTTTACAATTCCGCAAAATATTTGCGCGAATGCCTGGATAGCGTTGTCTCCCAGTCTTTTTCGAACTGGGAAGTCGTTGCTGTTGATGATGGCAGTTCCGATGAATCGCCGGTCATTTTGGATGAATATGCAGCAAAGGATGCCCGCTTTAAGGTTATTCACAAAGAAAATGGTGGAGTGTCGGCTGCGCGCAATGACGGCTTGGCGGCGGCAAAAGGTGAATATGTCCTATTCATAGATTCCGATGACTGGGTCGATGAAAATGCTTTTCGGGTGTATTGGGACGAGGCTTGCCAAACTAGGGCCGACGTGGTCATTACTGACCATTGGACTTGGAAGGATAACGGCACTGAAACGGAGCATCGGTTCTTTGCTCAGGATTTTGTTGTAAATGACAGAACGGGCATTCAGGCCTTGCAGCGCACGGTCCTGTACAGGGGCTATTCTCCTTATCCTTCTGATCGTTGCAGCTACATGTTTTCGGCTCTTTGGTCTAAATTGATTCGTCGGCAGTTGTTGCTCGAGAATGAAATCCAGTTCTCCAGAACTCTAAAATTGTACGAAGACGGCCTATTTGCTCTGCAGGTTTTCCATTTTGCGAAAAGTGTCGCGTACAGGCAGGTGCCGACATACCATTACCGGATTTTAAATAATTCGCTTTGTCATATCAACGAACAGAAATTGGTAACGGATAGTTCCAATATCTTAAGTGAAGTCCAATCTTTCATGGATGCGACCGACAAAGATCGCGCTCTTGAATCGGCTTTCTTGGCAAGGGCCCTTTTCCTTACGAAGAAGATGGCTTTGCGCAGTTTCTTTTGCAAGGGTGCGCAAGGAACGTTCTATCGCCGATACAGGGCTTTTAAAGCAATTCTTTTGACGGAACCTTATAATACCGCAGTGGAAAAGGCAAAGACCCTAAAACTTTGTGGCAATGAAAAAAGCTTCGGCAAGTTGGTGAGCCATGGACTATTTTTTTTAACGGCCTTGATGTACGAGTTGCGGACTAGGATTCAGCGTCGATGGCTTCTGCGTTGCTGACGTCTTCGTTGGCTGTTTCTGAGTCGCTTACCTTGGTGTTGTTTTCAAAGGCGATTTGTTTGTAATGGGAAATATAGCCTAGCTGAATGCCCACAAACATGAACAGGAACGAGGAACTGTTCCCGATAGTACCTGAGAGTGTCAAAAATAATGTTCCGCTAGCCATCAGGGCATAACCACCACGAATTCCCTTTAGCTGGTTTCTGTAGCGGAAAAGCAGAACGAACATCCATAATAAAAGAAGATAATAGGAGAATAAACCCAGGAATCCTCTATCGATGAGAAGAGAGAAGATGATGGATTCCAGGCCTCCGAGGTCGTTTCCGCTGCTGTCGGAGGCTCTTACGTCTTCGCCGAAAATGACATGAGACGTGTATTTATTCCCGTTGCCAAAAATAGGGGAATTGCTAATTGTGGCTATGGAAAATAGGAGTTGGGATGTTCTGAAATCGAGGGAAGATCCTCCGTGGTCTGTATTTGTCTGGAAATTTTGTAGCAGTATGGTCAATGCCGCAGATGAGGCGAAAATTACAATTCCAGCAATGATGATTTTCAGAAGTGGCTTAAGTTTGAAATATATGTAGAGACAAACGCCAAATGCGACGCACAGCATTGCTGTTCTGGAGCCACACAGAAATAGGTTCACAGCCAGCAGGCCAAGCAACAGCGCAATTTTTTTTTGTTCGGAAACTTCATTCTTGACGTAGGGCGCATAAAACAAGAATAAACTCATTAATAGAGTGCCAAATGCGGTGGGATGCTTTGTTGTAAAGCAGGTCCTGAATCTCCAGCTTTCTGTGAGGTTCATGGAAGATAGGAGGTTCTGACCTCCTTCGTAGTAAGGAAAAGCCGCATTGACAATTCTATAGGGGTAGTTGTCGCCTAAGAGAATTTCGATAATACCGAAAGCACAGATGACAAAGGTAAAGGGAATAAGCTTCTTTGCGAATTCATAAACGTTTTCTTTGCGTCCGCAAATAAAGGCTGCGTAAATGTAACCGAACCCATCGATAACATCGCGGATGCCGTAATACATGTCCTTGGATGCGATGCCGGAATTGTAGATGGATGTGAATATGTAACTGACGAGGCTTAGACCAATTGGGAAAAGCAGGAGATTGTTGGAAATACTTTTGTTGAAGTTCTGCCTGTCCTTAAAAAATTCTATGATGAAGAATGCATACAGAAAAATATGCTGTGGAGAAACAGAAGGATTTTTAATTAGGAGAGCCGTTGTCGGAAACAACACTGTCCCCATAACCAAGGCCAGGAATCTTCCTTGGGTGTTCGTTAGGAACATGTATGTAAGAAGCCCGAAAAAGAATAGCAGGACAACGTAGCTCATTTTCCAAATATACTAATTGACAACTAGGTTGAACGTCGCGAAAAATGCGTTTTGCGTAATATTATGATTGAATCTCCATATAGAAAATATCGAAGTCATTCTTTACTGCTGTTGAATTTAAAGCGGATTGTTACGGGAGAATGGTCCGATGGATAGCGAGGCGTTCCGTTGTCGAGGTAAGTCTCGTTTAAAATTTCGTAACGACGGATTTTTATTAGCGGGGATACCATAATATGGTCAAATGTCCAGGGGCTCGCCTTGTTTGGGTCGAAGTAGTTGTAGCTGCCATTAGGGGCGAATGTGGAATCGGCAACGTCTTTCGAATCGTTCATCTTTATGCAGGTACCCAGGTTTTTATACGACTTGGAGTCCGCGGTAAAATTCAAGTCTCCCGCAAATATGAATGGGGCCTCTTTTGCCATGGCAAGAATTTTTTTATTCATCAATAGGGCACTTTCCCTTTGTGCATCCTTGCCGTGGTAATCAAAGTGAACGTTGAAAATGTAAAGAGTATCTTGATTGAATACGAGTTTTGCCCACGTGCAGTAGCGGGCGTGCTTGGAATCCCAGCTCTTGCTTTTTTTCTCCGGGGTCTTGGACAGGTAGAATCGTCCGAAGTCTGCAACGGCGAACATTCCCTTACGCACGACAATGGGGTTGAATTCCATCGTGTCGGAAACAATGATTTCGTAATCGGGCAGAAGTTCCATCAATTGCTTTAGGCGAGGGGGGCTTCCTTCCTGGAGGCCTATGATGTCGAAATCGTGGTCTTTGATAATATTGGCGATAGGTTCCTTTCGCTTTTCCCAGGCGTTGCCTTCTTCGATATCTTTTGCGCTTTCCCAACGAATGTTCCAAGATGCGTAGCTGAGTTCTCTTCCGAAGGACGGAACTAGAAGACACGATAGCAAGATTAGAAGAATTGAGAGAACCTTAGTCATGAATTTTATTGAATAGTTTTTGTTCAATGTTGGAGAAATCGAGGCCTTTGTAGAAGTTCCTTGATTTGATTAGCCCGAATTTGTCGAAAAGAGTACGAATCTCGTACTTGACATGGCGAAATCCTGTGTAACGGTAAACCAACTTTTTGTTTTTCCATTCAGTCTTGTTGTAGAAGTGTCGCCAAATGGATTTTAAAGGGTTGACGCATTCTTTATGCCAAGGTTTCTTGTAGCCCGTGTAGTGAATCAGGGTTGCATTGACTTTGGCTTCTTCCATGTCCTTGAGATAAACTTTGTCTATAAACTGGTTTTCAAAAGGCTCAAAGAAGTGCTCCTGAAGATTGAAACGGATAGACAGTGTCTGGATGGTCCCGTGCAAGACGACGTTTAGGGCGTCCTGGTCGTGGAACTTGCAAATGTCCCGGTTCTCGGAAACAAATTTGATGGATTTGTTCTGTATGTCGTTTTTGCGCCACCAGTCAAGGTTGATGAGCATGACTCCGGCATTGAAATAATCGTCCGCACGATTGAAAGAGAGCCTGTTTAAAACTCGTATGTCGTTGCAGCGCATATCTGGAACAGCTGCTGCGGAGAAGTTTTCCAGAGGCGTTTCCCAGAGCTCTCCGAGAGAGTCCAGACAAATAATATCGCCGTCGATGTAGAGGACCTTGTCTATTTCTTTGGGTAGAATTGTTGGGAGCAGCAAACGGAAATATGTGGCGATAGATACGTGTTCGCCTTGGCGAATAGGACAATCCTTCAGGTAGGACTCGTCGATGGTGTAAAAGGATATGCCAAAAGAAGGGTTTACGAGATTTCTCGAAAGCGTATCCTGTGCCTTTTGGCTTAGTCCCGCCGAAATGATATTATAATGAATTTGTGCCTCTGGATTGGATGCTGCAATTGATGTCATCAGCACCGCGGTGGGCATGACGTAATTGTCGTCGGTACAGAGTACAATTTCTATCATAATTTCCCTTTATGGAACTATCCAGTATTTTTCCAGAGTCTGCTTGTTGCGTGGTTTGGATATGTAGAACCCAAGTTCGCGTTTGATTTTTGTCCTCTGGTAGCGGAGTAGGGCCGCAAGGCCTTTTTTGTGCGGAACAGGATTCTCCGTATAGACGAAGTAATTTAGACTCACTGTTTTGTAGTGGTGGTGTAAAACCCACAATGTGAACAAGCGCTCGGACATGAACCCGAAAATGCGCTTCTGGTAAGAATCGTATTTCTCTATGCTTGCTCTTTTTTCGACATCGAAGAGAATCTTGAACAGCCATTCGCAATATTTCTCAAATTCGTCGATAGGCATGATGAACATGTTGCAGTCATAAAAGAAATTGTTGCAAATGAAAAAGTTGTTGAAATCGTCCAGGAATTCTGGAGACTGCTCTTTTATTACATCGTGGAGGTGCCGGAGATCCACGCTGATGTGGGCATGCTCATAAGCAGAAGCCACTGAAGTCTTGAGGTATGCCTTTGGGGGAATGATGATTTTTCCCTGGGAGAGCCACTGTTCAATCTTTTTTTTGTCAAGATTGTATTTGTCGAGTTCGCTGATGTTTTTGGCGATGCCGCTGCCGGTAGCGCGATGCTCGTCAAATGCGAAATAGCGACGGTAATGATTTAAACCGATATATTGAATTTCCGGGTAGATCTTACGGATGTTCTTCCATGCCCAGTACAATGCGGTCAGCTCACAGTAATTAGGATTCTTTTCGCTGATGTTGTCGCATGTTTCCCCATTGACAAGGTTGTCCTTTTGAAAACCGAGGTCTTGCTTAGATAGTGCGGCCCCGACCTGTATGGGCAAAAACCAGTCTTGAGATGGAACGGGGCACGGCTTGTGGCAGCAAACGAGAATCTTTATTTTGGATGAGTCAAGCATTTTAGAAATCCGTGAGGTTCAGGACCTGTTCTATGATAGGTGCCATGTCATAGTATTTGTATTCTGCCAACCTGCCGCCGAATATGACGTTCTTCTCGTTCTGGGCGAGTTCGCGGTATTTTTGAGCCAGAAGGTTGTTCCGGTCATTGTTGACAGGGTAGTAGGGTTCCATGCCTTCGGTCCATTCGGTGGAGAATTCCCTAGAAATGACCGTCTTGGGAACATCGTAAACGCAATTCCCGAACATCTCGAAATGCTTGTGCTCGATAATCCGAGTGTACGGCACTTCGCGCTCCGTGTAGTTGACGACGGCGCACCCTTGGTAGTTCGGTTTGTCGATGATTTCGGTTTCGAAGTTTACCGTGCGGTATTCCAGTTTGCCGAACTTGTAGTTGTAGAACTCGTCAATGGCGCCGGTATAGACAATTTTTGTTGCGATGGTTTCGTAGTAATCGCGTTTGACAAAGAAGTCTTCGTTGGTGCGAGTTTCGACGCCTTTCAACAAACCTTCGACGAGCTTGTTGTAGCCGCCTTCGGGAATGCCTTGGTATTTGTCATTGAAGTAGTTGTTGTCGAAAACGAAGCGTACAGGCAGCCGCTTGATGATGAATGCTGGAAGGTCTTTGCAACTGCGTCCCCATTGCTTTTCGGTATAGCCTTTGATGAGGGCTTCGTAGATGTCCTTGCCTATAAGGAGGAGAGCCTGTTCTTCCAGGTTGCGGGGCTCCTTGACGCCTGCGGCTTCCATGGCGGCGACAGCCTCCTTCTTTTGTTCTTCTATTTTTGCTGCGGCTTCTTCGGGCGTTTTTACTCCCCACATTTCAAAGAACGTGTTCATGTTGAAGGGGAGGTTGTATAACTTGCCTTTGTAATTTGCAACGGGGCTGTTGGTGAAACGGTTGAATTCTACGATTGAATTGACAAAATCCCAGACTTTCTTGTTGGATGTGTGGAATATGTGTGCCCCGTATTTGTGGACGTTTATTCCTTCAACGTTTTCGCAATAGACGTTGCCACCAAGGTGGTCTCGCTTATCGATGACGAGACAGCGTTTTCCGGCCTTTGTTGCCTGATGGGCGAATGTAGCCCCAAAAAGTCCGGACCCCACGATGAGATAATCAAAATGTTCCATAGCACAAATATAATTTTTTAAAATAATGTTTGATGTGCTAGGCCGGTTTGGCTGTTCAGGAATATGCAAGATTCTTTTGTGGAATTTTAACGCCCAGTATTTTGCAAATTTTTCTCTGAACTCTAAATAAAAAACTCTTGATTCTATGCCGTTGCAGTTGCTTTTTTATGAACTTCTCGTCAAAACCATATTTTTGGGCTTCTGCGACACAGCGCTTGTAAACATCGTTTTTGTGATTTTTTTGGCAATATTTGAACGGCCAAAGCATCATTTTGTCGATGAAATCCACATGGTTGTCTTGTAAAAAACGGTTCTTTCGTGCAAAAACGCTTACGCGTGTCAGGAGCCTGTCGTCGGAAACGATCCTTGAAACGCTTCCTTCGCGGATGGTGTAATTGTAAATGGGGTGGTCGCAAACGGCCAATTTTTTTGCATGGAAACCGACAAGGTAGGAGTATTGCGTGTCGTTGTGAACCTTGGTTTCTTCGAAGCGGATTTTATTTTCTTGGATGATTGAGCGTCGAACCATCTTGCACCAAGGCTCTCCAAAATAGTAGCGTAAAAGTTTTTCGCCCTTTTCTGGAGCTTTTTTGTATATGCTGATGATTTCGGCTACATGGTTTGGAATCTTTGCAGGTTCTCCGGTATCGGTGTTGACAAAGTTTGCGTTGAAATAGACAATGTCGTTGTCTTGGGCGCTGTACTTGTCTAAAAGAAATTCGAAACCTTTGCAAAAATAATCGTCTGCATCGGAGAATAGGATGTAGTCGCCTTTGGCTTCGTCGAGGCCTCGGTTGCGTGCGGCACCCCCTCCGCCGTTCTTTTCGCAAAATACGAATTGTGCGTAAGGGAATGTTTCCTGCATTTCTATGAGCTTTCGGCGGTTTTCTTCGCTGCTCATATCATCGACGACTACGACCTGAATGTCATCGCGTCTAGGAATGCTTTTTAGGCAGCGTTCCAATAAGGCCGGAAGATTGTAGTGGGGGATGATGATGGAATATGACATCTAGCCACCTTCATTTGCAGAATTCGCAAGATTGTCAAAAAAAGTCTGAAGTTGCTTGATGTAGGTCTCGTAGTATTCTTCGTTGTAAACAACAGATCTATTTTTATTCTGGATGTCTTCGTCAAGAACGCTGTCGAAAATAGTTGGCTCTAAATCATTTTCGATAGAGAAAATTTTCGCGCCTGCATTGCAGAAATGCTTATATGCAATGGAATCTTTGTATAGGAAAATTTTGCGCCCTTCGCAAAGCATGTGAAGGATGTTTCCGACGGCTTGTTGCCTGATATGGCCGAAGAATGCGATTGAACATTCGTTGATTATGGCAAAGTATTTTTCTCTGGGAATGAACTCTTCCAAGAAAATCGGCGTGACATGCTGGAGGCGCTTCGCGAATTCCTTTAGCCTTTTTTTATAGGGCCCGGGAACGTCCGGGTAGCTGATCGGAATATAGACCTTGCAATTGACTTTTAGGTTTTCTAGTGATTGAAGAATGTCAATATGGTTGTTTGCTGGGTCAAGGCTGTTCCCTAGAAGGATCGATTTTGTGGGCGATAGAATGTTGTGATTGAGAGCGCCGTTGTCTTTATCGACGTATCGGAATGGATAGAATTTCAGTTGATTGAAATTCTTTTTTACCATTTCAAATTCTTCGGGCAGCACGACGGATAAGTACGAGATTTTTTTCAGGAAGGCATCGTGATGTTTTTGCCACGAAGATTTATACCCGACTTTTAGAAGAGCGTATTTTATTTTTTCTTTAAAAGTTCTTTGTTGCGGTCCGAGAGCTTTTCTTGTTAGCGGCTTGAACAAGTCTAGAACTACGGGTCTGCGCTTGGCATTCTTCTTGTCGGAATAAATGTCGTATCCCCAAGAACTCCATAAGATAGGCATTTGCAACTTGGACAGGATTCTAGGAGAAAGACAAAGGGAATGGAGAACCGCATAGTCAAAATGGTTCCCGTTTGCATAGTTTACAATTTGTTCCGATGTATGGAAAATTCTGATGTTGGGCGATTTTACCAGTTTTGCCTTGTCCCCTGGAGCGCATACGCAGAATTCTGATTCCACGCCATGTAGATCGGAAAATTGCTCTATGGCGCAGTCTATGAATTTTTCGTCAAGGCTAATATGGACTATTCGCATAATATTAAATATTGAGTTTCTTGTTGATGATCGTGGGCAAAATTTCCTTACAGGCGGAAACACCAGTCTGGATGTGAAGCAAATCCCAATTTGTATCCTTTCCGTTTAACCAGTTTATTATTTGCTGCGGGACATCAACGCCGGCAACATGGGTGAATGGATACTGCCCGCCAAAGCGACAATTCATTTCGAGTACGAAAATTTTCCCGTCATTGCTTTTGAAACAGTCTACGTCAAGGAGTGCCATATGTTTTAAATGAACAGAAATGTTCTTAGCGATATCTTCGAATTCTTTTATGTCTACAGTTTCAGCAATGTCTGTTTCGCCGGAACGCATGGCAATTTTTTTCTTGGCAAATGTGGTAACGTATTTGCAGTCCAGGTCGTTCAGAATCTCAATGCCGTATTCTTGTCCCTTTATGGCTTGCTGGATAATGACGCTTTTTTCTGCGTCTGCGGCAGATTCGTATTTCAGGTATGTGTCGAAGATTTCACGATGGAGCTTTTTGTAGAGCACATCGAGCTCCGCATCGTTCTCGGCTTTGTAAATGCCGATGGAGCCCATGCCCCAACGTGGCTTGAGATAAATTGGATAAGATATTTCCCCATTGGAAAGCGCAGCCTTAGCTTCGGCAATTGTAATAAATGATGGCGTCTGATTTATGCCTATGCCTTTCAGGAAATTGTATGTTTCCCATTTGTCGTTGCAAATCAGGGTCGCCTCGTAGTTGGAAACGACAAGTTTGATGTTTTCTTTTTCAAAAACCGAGCGGTTTTTAGACAGAACGGGAAGATCAATATCAAACAGTGAAATGATGGCGTTGATGCTCTTTTGCTTGCAGTATTCGACCAAGAAGGAAATGTATTGGTCGTCGTAGATGTTCGGCGTCAAAACGTATTCGTCTGCTTGCAGAAGCGTGTGCGTGAGAACGCTGTTGGAGGCAAACACTTTGCCGGAGCCGTTAAGTGCCGTCTTGAAATATTCGACCATGTAGGTCCTGCGGCCTGCAGATGTCAGGAGAATGTTCATGTTTTATTCGCCTTGCTTATTTTTCCAGCATGTTTAATAAATCCGATGCATCCTGTCGATTCTTGAGGATGTTTATATGGCCTGAGGAAGTCACTTCGACGACCGGACTCCAGGGGATGATAAAGAGAGGGGACAGATTCTGCCTGTAGGCACCGACTGCTCTGAACAGCAGGTAATCTCCGTGGGAGTAGTGCTTTAGCGAAACGCCCTCGGCAATCTTGTCGACTTCCATGCAAGTGGCACCTACGACATCCGTTATGATTTCGGGTTGTTCTGGGTTGTCACTGTATTCTGTGAACGGAAGATTCATCTTGGTGAGGAAAGGGCGGACCTGAAAATAGCTAGCATCGGCAAAGACGAAATCTTGACCCTGGATATTCTTGTGCTGGTGAATTTTTGTTACCAGTTCAAAAACGTTAGAGACTACAGAGGCGCCGGGTTCGATGACGATGTAAGGTTTGCGCTCGCTGAACCATTTGTCGGCAAGGAGAGTTTCACAGATTCCCTTGGCATAGTCTGTGTATTTTGGTTTTTTCGAAACATCGATTCCTTCGGGGGCTGCGCCAAAGAACCCGCCACCAACATTGATGTACCGGATGTCATTTAAATCAAATTTCGCACGGATCTCCATTAGGCGATTTGCAATGTGCCGGTAGTTGTCTACGATACGGTCCGAAGAGGATGTATGCCCGTGGAGCGAAATGATTTTGATGTTGGCTTCTTTTAGCAACGGGATGACTTTTTCCAGCATGCTCGTAGTGAAGCCAAAACGGCTCTGACGCAGGCCACCTTGGAGTGCTATGCTGCCGGAGCCGACTTCCATATTTATGCGGAGCCCGATTTTAATTTCTTGTCCCGGATTTTCTTTTTGCAGTTTCAGGACATGTGTAATTTCGTATTCACTGTCCAATTGAACGATGGACTTGTTTATCAATGCTGTCTTGATGTCTTCAAAGCTCTTGATGGGACCGTTAAAAATAATCTTGTCCGTTGCAAAGCCTTTTTGAACAGCAAGATTGTATTCCATCGAGGATACAGTCTCTGCAAAGCAGCTTATTTCCTTTGCTTTCTGTAATAGGACAGATGTGTAGTTGGTCTTAAACGAATAGGACAGGATAAAATTGGGGTATATATCGGTAAACGCCTTACGGAACGATTGCAAATTGTTGACGAATCGTTCCGGATACACAAAGTAAAATGGCGTGCCGCATTCGTTGTCGACTTTCTTAATGAGCTCAAGCATTGCAGATTATTTCTTGTTAGTAATGACTTCAATCACCCTATTAACGCCTTCGTCATCGAGGGTGGCAAACATCGGTAGGCAAAGTACCTGGTCTGCAAGCTTGTGGGCGATAGGCAGGTTTGCTGGATTGGCAGAATCCAGCCCCTTGTAGGCGCTGAAAGTGCTGATAAGCGGGTAGAAATAGCGACGCCCGTAAATATTGTGCTTTTGCAGTAAAGCGTAAAGCTCATCGCGGCTAACGCCGTATTCTTCGCTAATGAAGATGGGAAAGTAAGCGTAGTTGTGGCGGACCCCTTCGATGTCGGGGAGGAAACGAATTCCGGCAATGTCTTTTAGCGCGGCTCTGTACTTGTTTGCAACCGCCTTGCGATTTTCGATGGCGCTATCGACTTGCTTCAGATTTAATAGTCCGTATGCTGAACGAATTTCGTCCATCTTGCTGTTGATGCCGGGGGCGACGACTGTCGTTTCATCTGCGAAGCCGAAGTTCTTCAAGTAATCGATTCGCTTCTTTGTAGCCTCGTCATGGCAAACAAGGGCGCCGCCTTCAACTGTATTGTATACCTTGGTTGCATGGAAACTGAGCGTGCTCATGTCGCCCGCTTTTAATACGGATTCTCCGTTTACCTGCACTCCAAATGCATGCGCGGAGTCATAGATGACCTTGAGCCCGTAGATATCGGCGATTTCCTGAATGCGTTTCGTGTTGCAGGGTGTTCCGTAAACGTGTACGGGCATGATGGCTGTTGTGCGCGGTGTAATGGCGGCCTCGATTTTTTCGGGATCGATATTGCCGGTTTTTTCGTCAACATCGACAAAAACAGGCTTAAGGCCGTTCCACCAGATGGAGTGTGTTGTTGCCACGAAACTATAGGGCGTGGTAATGACTTCCCCAGTAATTCTCATTGCCTGCAGTGCAGTAATCAGCGGCAAGGTCCCATTGGTAAACAGGCTGATATACTTTACGCCGAGGTATTCGGCAAGGGCTTTTTCCAGCTCCTGATGGTAGTGGCCGTTGTTGGTCAGCCATTTTCTATTCCAAATATCCTGAAGCATGGGAATGAATTCTTCCAGCTTCGGAAAGAGTGGGGAGGTGACTGTAATAGTTTTATTATCGCTCATAATAGGTAATTTACATTTTATTTTTCTTTTTGTTCAAAAGTTCTAGCAGTTCCTTGACTGTTTCCCTGTTAAATATCCAGTTGCTCACCCCATAGTATAGGGCTCCAGCAGCAATGCCTAGAACGAGTTGTAACGCATACTCTTTTTCTGGAAGAATCATGGTTACGCCTACACTTATGGCTCCCATGATAAGGGAGTTCAAAAGTGTGGGAATATACATTTTCATTTGGCTCAAAAGACCGGCGTTCAACAACTTCCCGGAATAGTACGTGTTTATCACAAGGCCGAAACAGGTATCGACCCATTGGCCGAAGCACATAGCGATGATTCCATAGGGAAGCGTGACGCAAAGTATGATGATGCCTGTAATCTTCTTGATGATTTCCAGTTTTAGGAATAAGTCAGATCGTCCCATGACTTGCAGTACGTTCAGGTTGATTGCATGTACGGGGTGCCACATATGGGCGATGCAGATAATTTGTAGTATCAGGATGACGTTGACCCATTTCTCGGTAAGGACTAGGAGAATAAAAGGTTTTGCCAGAGCAGCAAGGCCAATCATGAGCGGGAATATGACCAAGGTGGACATGTTGAGAAACTTTAAATATCCTTTTCTCAACTTTTCGTGATCGTCTTGGATTTTGCTCAGAACAGGAAAGGTGACTCTTTGGAAAATTCCTGTGATGTTTGACGAGGGAAAGTTTGCGAAATGAGATGCCCTGCTGTAGTTTCCAAGGGTGGATGCAGAAAAAAACTTGCCGATAATCAGGTCGTAGATGTTTTCGTACAAGGTGTTCAGTAGGCCGGAGGCTAGAAGTTTGGAGCCGAACCCGAACATGCTCTTGAACGAGGTCTTGTTGAAAAAACTTTTGGGGCGCCAGCGAACCAAACCCCAGAAGAGAAGCACCCTGAAGGATGTCGTGGTCATCTGTTGCACAACCAGTGACCACACTCCGAGCCCGTTATAGGCACAAATGAGACCCGCCGTTCCGCCTACCACCGCTCCCGAGAAGGATATCTTTGCGAGCATCTTAAAATTCAGGTCGATGGTCAGGTTCAAACGCTGGATGGAACCGAATGCTTGAATAATGAGATTTATCGCCAAAATTCTAAGAATGTCTGCCAGTTGCGGCATATTGTAGAATCGGGCTACGTAGGGTGCCGCCAAGAAGATTACGGCATAACAGGCTGCCGCCATGAAAATGTTGAAGAAGAATACGGTCGCTTTATCGTTTTCGTTACGGTCTGGTTTACGGATAAGTGCATTGCCGAAACCGCTGTCGATGAAGGTCTGGCTCACCGCCATGAAGATGGTGAGCATGGCTATCATGCCGTAGTCGTTAGGCGTTAAAAGCCTTGCGAGGAGGATGCCGAAAAGGAACTGCACACCTTGCGTAGAGAACCTTTCTACAGCGCTCCAGATGACACCTTTGAATGTCTTTTGCTTTAACGACATATACCCCGCAAATATAGCATTACAAGTTCTCGTCAATCCACTGGATTCGCTGCTCTATCCAGGATTTTATAGCGTCCACGGCTTCTTGATAATTACTGAATTTTCTAAAAAAAGGAAAGCCCGAGTCGTTTTCGAGTACAGGCCATCTCTTGAATTCGTTTGACGACGCTTTAGCCAGTTTCTTGGACATGGAATCTATGGAGTCCAGGGTGGCTACAAAAATGGTCCGGTTCTTTTTCCAATAGTCCCTGACCCGTTTTTTGTATTCCTTGTTCTTGAAAAGGAATCGGTTCCATCCGTAATTACGAATCAGCCATTGGTCGGGAACGGCTTTTTTGTCACTTGAATTTCCGTAACCTAGATCGAAATCCCATACAGGGCCCATCTTGATAGGCGTATTAATGCCATCCTTCTTTTCCCAGATTAAAAAGATACTCCGTCTAGGACCATCGATGTTCTTTGTGAATTCCTGTATCCAGTAATACCTTATGAAGTCCTCAATGTCAATCCATTGGGCGATGCTGTCCAAGCTGTAAATGTTTTTTGATTGCAGAAAACGTTCAAATTCGTTGATGTGGTTTTCGAGAAGTTCTTGGGATTGGGTGTTGGGTTCCTTGGGCTGGTCGAACTTGAAAATATAATTTAGGCTAGACGTAAACAAGACTCCGTTCGTAGATGTCTCGGTGGTCTTTTCAAAGAGAAAACTGGAATCGTTTTTAGCGATGTTTACCCGGTTCTTGGAAACTTTGACGTGTTCGACCAAAAGGTATATTCCTTGGTACTGCCGATTCAGGAACAATTCAAGAAATTTGCATTGGGGATGGTATTCGTCGCCGAGGATTCCTGCCAGCTGGTAGGTGATGTAGTTTAGCAGCATGGACTTGTCGCGAAAGTTGGACACAAGATCCCATTCCCTGTCTTTGGGCATGCCGAGCATGGAATCTTTTTCGGCAA
The DNA here is from genome assembly GCA_017412605.1 of Fibrobacter sp. GTDB lineage: Bacteria > Fibrobacterota > Fibrobacteria > Fibrobacterales > Fibrobacteraceae > Fibrobacter. The sequence continues at coordinate 239,795 of JAFPWY010000013.1, forward strand.
GATTGATTTTGTACCCATATTTTGTCATGACAAAACTGGAATTACCCCGGCCCCTGATTGTAAGGTCCTGAATGGGGCCAGAGGGCTTGCTTTTTCCGTAGAATTGAAAATGTGCGGGGACTTTCGTGTCTTTATTGTTAATTTGTCTGAAATTGTCGGTTTCGATGACGAGGCGGGGTAACCCTGCATAAGGGTATTCCGAATCATCCAATGGCAAATAGGTTGAATTGGAATCGGTAGCCGACTCTTCGCTCCAGATACTGCAGGAGCTCATAAAAAGAAATAAAAAAAGAACAGAAAATATCGATAGAAGCTTCTTTAATGGGCGCTTCATTGCGATTTGCTATTTCTTTAATGATTCCAGGTCTTTCTTGATTTGGGTGGTGCTTATTTCTGGAGTGCGTTCCAAATAGACTACTTCGCAGTAGTCTTTCAAGAAATCGAATTTTCCTTTCCAGTCATCGCCCATTACAAAGGTGTCTACATGATATTCCTTGACATCTGTCTTTTTTTGCTCCCAGTTGTCTTCAGGAATAACTAGGTCCACATAGCGGACGGCTTCCAAAAGCTGTTTGCGCTTTTCGTAGCTGAAATAGCATTTTTTCTGCTTTTGGTTCCAGTTGAATTCGTCCGTAGAAAGGGCTACAATGAGATAATCTCCTAAAGCCTTGGCTCGCTTCAGCAAGTTGATGTGCCCGTAATGCAACAGGTCGAAAGTTCCGTATGTGATGATTTTTTTCATAGTATGCTGTAATATATAAATATGTCGTAGACTTAACAACCGACTTCGCCCCTAGGAACGTTTTTTTTAAATTATGGGCTATCTCGCCGTGAATCGATATTTTTCTTTGAAAATAATTCCTGCTTGTGCGCTCTTCTTGGCTGTTTTTTGCCTTGCTCGCGAAACCATATCGCCAGTGCGTGCTCCTGAAAGCTATGCCTTGTTTGGCTCGCTTGTGGAACTTCGCGATGATGTCTACAGCGCAGATCTGAATTTGGCAGGAGAGTTCGCGCCTTGCAATTGTTTCGCTGTTTACGGCGATTTTTCGTACCGTCTCCTAAGCTATAAATATGACTTCACGTTCCATGACCAGCGCCACGAGGCGCTGAATATGCAAGTCAATGGATTGAATGAATCTTATTTGGGCATGAAATTAATGCCGTTTTCGTTTTTGGGGCTTGATGCCAGCTGGCGCCTTCCGCCGCGTGAGGGGGCAAGAGTGAATCGCTTTCACCGATTTGGTGTATCTCCGTATGGCCTTTACGAATTTTCTCGGAACATGACGCTTGGCACTGCGGTAGAATATTTCACGTTTCTCGAAAAACAGAATTTCCAGCCGGGCGATGAATTGGGCGTAAAGGGCTCTATTTCGTGGAAAGTGTTGTGGGACCGCGGTAGCCGTTCGGGTTGGAAATTGGATTATGTTTTCCTATACCGTTGGCGTATCCAGGAATCCGAAAACATGAACATGGAACAGCCCTACCGCGAGATGGACGACCTCCATAGCGGTTTCAGAATGCGTTTCGATATGGCCCGCTATTTTTTGTTCTATGAAAAATCCCTCGGTATTGCCCTATTTTACGAGATGAACCGAGGGGATTTATTCGGAATGGAAACGGGGCACACCATTGGGCTCTATGCCAAATGGATGTTCCCGTAACAATTAGTACTTTCCGTACTTGTAACCGTAGCCGTCGCTGTTTCGGTGTTCGTACTTGTTGATGACGAAACTGGCGTGGGCATCGTTGTTGCCCTTGAGCAACTGGGCCATACCGTCTTGGATGGCGTCGATGCTGTGCTTGTTGTATTCCAGCACCATGACGATTTGCGAGGCGACGCGGCTTGCCAAGGTGGCGTCTGTCACAAGCATAATCGGCGGAGTGTCGATGATGATGATATCGTACAACTTTTCAACTTCGTCAATCAAGTCGGTGTAATGCTTGCTGCCGAGAATTTCGGAGGGGTTCGGGGGGACCAGTCCGCATGGGATGATATCCAAGTTCTCGACTTCGGTATGGGAAATGACCTCTTCCTTGGTCACTTCGTGCAACAGAATCTGCGAAAGCCCGTTGCCGCGCTTGATACCGAATTCCTTGTGCAGGCGGCCTTTGCGGAGGTCTGCGTCGATAAGCAGGACCTTCTTGCCCAATCCGGCGTACAGCGCTGCCAGGTTGACAGAGATGAAGCTCTTGCCGACACCTGGGATGAGACCGCTGATGCCAATAATGGGGCGGCAACCTTCGTCCATACTGAACTCGAGCGAACTGCGCAGGGCGCGGAGCGACTCCACGGCGACATCGTCCGGCTCGACCACGGCGAGCGGTCGAGTTCCCTTTGTTCCCTTCGGGTTGCCTTTGGGAACTTTTGCGTAAACGCTATATCCAGTTTCCCGCTCGATGAAGTGTGCGTCTTTGACGCCGCTGCTAAACTTGTTCTTTAGCGTGACGAGGAAAGCTCCGAAAATGAAGCCGAGGAACAGGGCAATGCAGAGGATAACCTTCTTTTTCGGCTTGGTCGGCTTGGAAACTTCTTCGGCAAAGTCGATGATGCGGACGGATCCGACTTCGCCGGCCGAAACCAATTTCAATTGCTGGATGTTGTTGAGCATCGTGGTGTACATGACTTTGCTCATGTCCACTTCGTTCGTGAGTTTCAATACTTCCTGCTGTGTGGCGGGAAGCTTTTTGGTCTCGTTCGTATTGATAGAGAGCTGACGCTTGAGGGTAGCTTCCTGCTCTTCTAGAGTCTTGATTGTCGGGTGCTCCGGCTGGAACAGACGGATGGCACTTTGTTTCTTTTGCTGGAGATCGAGGAGGTCCTGCTGGAGTTTCGTCCTGTTGTCCAAAATGATTTTCGTTTCCGCGTTGATATCGATAGAGCCAATCTTGTTGCGGTAGGTGTTGTACTTGAGTAGCGAGGAATCCATCTGCGCCTTTACGTCGGGCAGCTGCTTTTCCAGGAATTCAAGCGTCTTCTGGGCTTCGGCGTTACGCTGTTCCACGTTCTGTCGCAAATAATTGGAGGCGATTTCGTTCAGGATTTCGGTAGCGCGGTCGGGATAAATGTCTTGGTAGGTGAATTCGAGAATGCCGGTTTTTTTACCCTTTTCCTTGACCTCAAATGCATTCTTGAAGGCAGTTATCGCTTCGAGTCGAGTGAGCTTCGTGATTTCGAACTTCTGCCCCTTGTGGGCCTTCATGCTTGAAACATTGAAAATGGCCGTGTCCCCGGCGTAGGGAAATCTGTATGTTTGGCCAACAACGCCTTCGAGAATTTTTTTCTTGTGGTGGTCAAAAAGGACATATTCCGTGCTGTCGTCCTTTGCCGCTGCAATCCAGGGGGTGCCTTCCTCTTCTTCGGGAAGCTTATCCCAGGGAATTTCGAACAGGTTGATGTCCATTCTCCCTTCGCGGTGCAGAAGTCGGTTGAGTCGGCTGGTGGGGACTGCGATGTATTGGAGCCGCATCTTTTCTACGGCGTCACCGATAATTTGGCGGCTGTTGATGAGTTCGATTTCGGTTTCGGCAGGGCTTGTCGTGGCAAAAAGGCTGCCGAGCCCGGCCATCATGCCGGCACCCTTGTTGTCTTTCGATTCAATCTGTAACAGGGCGTCTACTTGATACACTGGACGAATCCACAGGGCGACAAATACGCCTATGATTCCCGAAAGGATAATACACGGGAACATGATCTTCCAGTTTTTTATCAGGTCATTCAAAAGTTCAGAAAGGTCAGTTTCTTCTTTTTTCTTTGTTGATGCCATAAAAAATTCCGTTTGGATATTTCATTTGCTCCTAAGGAGATTCCTTGGGGAAGATGCCTTGGATGTAAAGGTAACAAAAAAGGATGGCCCTGTGTTTGGAAGTATGGGGTGAAAATGGTAGAATTTATTAGTTTTATAGGACTTAAAGAGGAACTCGCTTATGTGGATTAACATTATTGCTGGAATTCTTGTTTCAACTGTCTTGTGCTTTTCGGCGGAGGGGGCTCCGGTTCCCGATTTGGCAAAGCTCACGACTGAAGACAGCGAGGACTATGGGGAATATACTAGGCGGATTGAACTGGTCGAGACGAGCGCCAAGGTGCTCGAGGATTCCCTCCAGGTGAAAATGGCTTCTATCGAAGACTCTCTGCCACCTCTTGCGCCGAAGGCCGACGATGAATCGGATTCCGTTTACGAGGCGCGAAAAAATCAGTATGATGTTGATATGCACAGGACCATGCGGGAAAAAGAGGACGCCGCCGCCATGATGTCGCGCCTTGGCGAACTGAAGGCCGCTGCGAACACGCTCAAGAAAATCCAGATGGGCATGTTCGGATCGTTGCTGGTGAATACCGTTCCCGAACAGGCTTCGGTGAAGATTTCATCGCAACCGCAGACGCTAGAGTCTCCCGCCCATTTTGTACAGGTTGTCCCGGAGTCTCTGACGGTAACCGTAAATTTGGATGGGTACGAAACGCAGAATATTCCATTGGCGCTCAAGGCTCGTGAAAATCGCGAAATGGATGTGACCTTGGTGGCGCTGGCCGAGGCGACCGAGCAGGTGAAGGAAGGGTGGACATGGCGTGGCTATGCCCGTGTATCTGCATTTGTTGCCGCTGCTGGTTTCCTGGGTGCTGGCCTGCTCGAAAACAAGATGGCCTCCGACCGTGCTGACGATTACAACAATCTTGCCGTCCGCACACAAAAGGACCGCGATGCAGCGGAACGCAGCATTGACCGCCGCCAGACGCTCCGTGGCGTGTATTACGGAATTGCCGGAGCCTTAACCGCATTTGGCGTGGCGACATTCTTCTTCTAGTAAACAAGACGGATTATGAAGCGATTTTTATTACCCTTTTTCATGCTTTCGGCATTCTGCTTTGCCTACTTGCCGGGCGAATCCGAATTCGCCTCGCTTGATGGTGGACATGGCATTTTCGGGAACCCCGCAGCCATTCCTGCATTTGATTCTTGGGGAGCCTTGACCGATTACCAGTTTGACGACGGCATTTCCACGTTCCGTATTGGTGGAAACCTGGATCACTTGGCGGCGGGATTTTCTTACAGCCGCGATGGCAAGGGCTTTGACGAGTCCCGTTGGAGCTTGAGCCATGGCTCGGAATGGTTGGCACGGTCCATTTTCCTTGGAACTCGAGTCGAGGCCTTACGTAGTGCCGCCTTCAACGGGACGGAATGGCTTTTTACTGCCGGTGCGATTGTTCGCCCGATGGATTTTGTTTCGCTGGGGTATACCGGGCGGAATCTCTTGCAGGGTGGACCCGAAGAGCAGAAGAAGATCCATGACTTAGGCGCAACGGTGCGTTTGGGAAGCCTGTTCAGCGTGAGTTACGATGTCGAGAATTTCAAGAGACACCGCTTGCTTTTCGAACTGGAGCTTTACGGTACCCGTGTCGGGTTCAAGATGCCGCTCCATGACGATACCCGCGAGTATACGCTTACCTTGTCTACTTCGCTGGGAGGCCACAATACCGCTGCGGTCACGTTCTTCGACGATTATATGATAAAGCGCGGTGCATGGGGCTATCATGCGGCAAAGAATCCGCGTGCGACGACTTCGGCTCAGATATACCGCGTCCCGCTGGATAAGGAAGTGGGCGAGGTCGAAAGCGACTTTGTCTTTTTGGGCTCTCGCACCATGGGCATCCATACGGTTCGTAACCATTTCGAACATTTGCTGCACGATCCTGGTGCGGGAATCGTGATCCTTGATTTTTCCGGGTATCGTGGCGGTGTCGCCATATCGATGGAAATCAAGCGCTACGTAGAAAAACTTCTTGCTCGGGGTTCCAAGGTCATTGCCTATGTCGACGACTTGCGCCCCTCTGTTATACTTGCGGCTCTATCGTGCAATCGCATTGTCGTGGAACCCTCTGCGCACTTCTCTTGGCGCGGGTTGGGCGGGTCTTCGCTATATTACAAGGGCCTTTTCGACAAGCTCGGCGTGAAGGTGGAATTCCTGCGTCATGGCGCCTACAAGTCGGCTGTGGAACCATACACGGCCGATTCTATGTCGGCGGAAGCTCGTGCGAACAGGGAAGAGCTTTATAACGATTACTGGAGCGCCATAACGACCGCAGTGGCAGAACGCTTTGCTCGTCGCGGGGTACATCCTGACGATGCGAAACGCGCTATAGATTCCTTGGCCGGTGTTCCGCTTCTGACGGCAAAGAGTGCTGTGCAGAACGGTTTTGCCGATACGCTTCTCTATCTTGATCAGGTCCCGTCGTATGCGCTCAAGCAGTTCTTTGATATAGATGTTCCCATGGCCCGTTACAAGACATGGAAACCATCGGACAAGAAATTGTTCCTTGAAGACTGGGGTTGGCGCCGCCATATTGCCCTCCTGAATATTGACGGGTCGATAGACGGACGTATGGAAAAGTCCGTACTGGACGCGTTGAGGGCTCTCCCCAGCAGTGGGGCGGAGGCTCTTGTCTTGAGAGTCTCGTCGCCTGGCGGAAGCGCTCTTGCTTCCGACAAGATTTGGGCGGCAGTCAAGTTTGTCCGTGAACAGGGTATCCCGGTGGTTGCAAGCATCGGCAATATGGGCGCTTCGGGTGGATACTACATTGCCTGCGGTGCCGAAACGATTATTGCCGAACCGTATTCCATTGTGGGTAGCATAGGCATTTACGGCGGCAAGGTCGATGCATCCGGCCTTCTTGACAAACTCGGACTCAAGGCCGAGACGGTAAAGACGCACAAGTACTCTGATGCGGAATCCTTCAACCGTCCATGGACGGACGAGGAAAGAGCAGCCCTTCAAGAATATATGGATGATTTTTACGACCGCTTTGTTGGTGTCGTGTCCGAGGCCATTGGCAAGCCCAAGGCTGAAATCGACTCCCTTTATGGTGGTGGCCGGGTGTTCATGGGATGGAAGGCTCTTGAGTACGGTCTAGTGCACAAACTAGGCGGCATTGATGCCGCAATCGCAGAAGCTAAGCGTCTTGCCGGTATCGGCGAGGGTACCAACATCGAAGTCATCTTTGTCAACACGGAAAAGTCTAGGATTCTCCCCGCAACAGGCGTTTCCGCCTGGCTTGACTTTGTGGACGGAATCGGCCGGACGCAGTTCTGGGCCATCGAACCGCAGCGTTTCGATTTTGAGTAGCCGGGAGCATCGAGGTTGATATGTTTGCGATAGTAATGACTGTCTTGGGGTGCCTTGCCATTTCGGCTTTCTGCTCGGTGACCGAAGCCTCTTTTTACAGCGTGCCTCCTTCTACAGTGGAATCGCTCCGGCGGCACAAGAGATTCACGGCGAGGTACCTTGCGCATGTCAAGGAGAACATCGACCGCTATATCGCTTCTGTGCTGGTGGTGAACACCGTAGCGAACACCGTGGGCGCATCGCTCGCTACGGCTCTTGCTGTGAAGAGACTCTCGCCCATGGGCGCAATGGCGCTGCCCGTCATCCTTACCATATTGATTCTGCTCTTTGGCGAAATCACGCCGAAAACGCTCGGCGTGAAGCAGGCAAAGATTGCGGCCCCGCTGGTGGCTGTGCCGTTCTACTACATCACCAAGATTTTGAGTTGTACTGGAATTATTTGGCTTTGTCTTACACTCACTAAGCGCTGGACCCGTGAGGACGAAACTAAGAAGGACGTCAGCGTGGAAGACATCAATAGTCTTGTGAACCTCGGGCTTCGCGAAGATGTCATTGACCGCCAGCAGGCGCTAGTTATCAAGAACATTCTCGCCCTGAAATCCGTTGCCGTGCGCAAGGTGATGACTCCGCGCCAGGTCGTGTTCTCGCTACCAGCCGACAAGACGATTGGCGAGACTGTGGATGAACGTGGAAACTGGCCGTTCTCCCGTGTTCCGCTCCATGGCGAAAAGAAGGATGACTGGGTGGGAATCGTGCTCCGCCGTGATGCGTACAACAAGCTTGCGGAAGGCAAACGTGACATCAAGCTCCGCCAGATGATGCGGCCCCTGCTTCTTGTGCCTGACAGCCTGACGCTCGACAAACTCCTGCTCCGCTTCCTCAAGCAGCGAGGTCATATGGTGGGTGTCGTGGATGAGTGGGGCGCTATCGCGGGTATCGTGAGCTTGGAGGACGTGCTCGAAGAAATCCTCGGTCGCGAAATCGTGGACGAGTACGACGAATCCGTGAATTTGCAGGAAACTGCCCGCCGCCGTTCAAATGCGCTTGCGTCGATGCACAAGAACGAGAAGAGACCGTGATGACTAGCCGGTTATTGGCATTCTGCTGTATATATTGAATCTCGGATAGGGTCTATTATCCGGTTTGGATCGGTTGAACCGTCTTCCCATGCTATGAATGCTGTAGGGCATTCTACGCTCAATTTCATGGGATGATGTTCAAAGACATCCCATTTGTATTCTTGGCTTTGTTTGATGTCGAAATCATCCAATTTTAATATTCCGTTGCCTTTTACTTCTATAGTAATGGGAACTTCGTCATTTAGGTCAAATGCTTCTTTAAAATCGTTTCGTACTGTTATGTCACGATTGTAGGACCATGTTCTTAAACAACTGCCGTCTGTTTCAAAGTATGTCCCGCAAGAGTTTTTATGACTATTTCTTGTGTATAGTTCTAAATCTCTTGTAATTTGCGCTGGGTCGATTGATTTATTTATGAGGTCTATTTGTTGCGCTACTTTTTTGCCATTGATAAATGTTGAATACAGGTAAGATGCGCGATTGATGAACTTTTGCTTGAAATCGGAATTTTGGATAAGTTTTATAAAAATGTTTCCAAAACATTTGTAGTTGTTCCCGCCAGAACATGGTAAATTTGGTCGCCCTCCGCCGAGTATCCACTCAATCATATTTGTATTTTCCGTAAACCCGGCGAGTTTAGGTAAAAAGTCGAAACCATTGTCTATGTCGTAAGCTATGAATTTCCATGGGGAATTTCCACTTTTCCATGCTCTCACATTATTTTGAGGCCAATCGTTGTTGAAATAAAAAATTTCTGCGGCCATATATTCCAGATAGTTTGGAATGTCAATCATTTTGGCAACAGACTGATATGCCGCACTGTCGTCTTTAAAGTTTGATTTGTCAATAAATTGTATTGTGTTAAGATAATCGTCCAAAGAGCCGTTTTTTAGATATATGTTATCATTTATAATTTTGATGAAGTCAACATTGTTGTTGTCTATTCCATAATTGGTTTCTATGAAATGCTCATTGAGCTTTTCTTGCATGCCAAAGATTCCTTGATATTTACCATTGTAAAATACAATAACCTGTCTAGAGCGTTGATAGTCTACATTTGTTCCTTCAAGAAGGCTTGTTGCCAAAGCATCTTCATAAAGATCTCTTTCAAAGCGATTTCCGTTGTTGCGTAATTTGAATCCTTTGAATGCGCTTTTTTCCGGCCGTGTTTCAAATAGAGGATAATGTATTTTTCCGGATTGATATTCTTTCCTCATTCTTATTTCAACGGATTTTTTTTCAAAATTTCTGCTGTAGTTTCCGGCAATTGAAAGCCCTGCGTTTATTTCAAAAGCTTTCTCTTTCGAGGAACTTCCGTTGGCAAAATATTCCACGTGTGCCGGATATTCAACATCTTCCCAAAACTTGGCTTCTTTGCAAGGGTTTGGCAGGCATGGGCTGGCGTTGAGGTATTCTTTTACATAATACGGGTCTACGCTGATAGATACAACGGGCATATTGATTTTTTCGTTGACGAAGTAGGTCTCGGTTTGCTGCTTTGCTAGCATTCCGCTTATGAATTCGTAACAGCGGACGACTGTAGTTGTATCTATCAACCGGGCTTCTGAAAATGCCGGTGTGGTTGAATCGGGTTCAGAACCGTCAAAGGTACATTGGACGATGCCTTGTGTTGGGGGGGGTGATAGCGTAAATGGCTTTTTGAAACCTGCATCTGGAATCAGCGCCCGGGATGCGGCTTGCGCAATTATCTTGTTGAGGGAATCCTTAATGTTTGTGGAGTCGTTTTTTACATCAACGGAATCGTTGTTGACGTTTGCGGAGTCGTTTTTTACATCAACGGAATTATTGATAACGTTTGCGGAGTCGTTATTTGTGTTGAGGGAATCCTTAATGTTGATGGAGCTTTTTTTTACATTGACGGAATCGTTGTTGATGTTTGCGGAATCATTTTTAACATAGGTAGAGTCTGTTGTTGCTCCGATGGTGGAGGACTCTTTTTCAACAGGGGTGTTTTCTAAGGAATCGTTGATTAAAGAGATTGCCTCGGTCGAAAAATCTTCTGTAGTATATAATTCACTATTGCTGCATGCGCAAAGTAGAGAGAATATAATCCAGCAGATTTTGTGATTTTTGTTCATTTTTAGGCACTTTATCGAATGTAAGGATTGCGTAAATAAAAAATATTTTTTTCTGCGAAGTTTGTCAATTTTTTTCTTCACTCTCGTATTGACTATTTGTCACCTCGTTGAGCGGTTGTTGTCGGCGAATGTGGAACCTCGTGATTGCTTTTGAGGAATGTCTATTGGCATTCTGCTGTATATATTGAATCTCGGATAGGGTCTATTATCCGGTTTGGATCGGTTGAACCGTCTTCCCATGCTATGAATGCTGTAGGACATTCTACGCTCAATCTCATGGGATGATGCTCAAAGACATCCCATTTGTATTCTTGGCTTTGTTTGATGTCGAAATCATCCAATTTTAATATTCCGTTGCCTTTTACTTCTATAGTAATGGGAACTTCGTCATTCAGGTCAAATGCTTCCTTAAATTCGGTTCTTACGGTCTTGTCACGATTGTAAGACCATGCTTTTAAGCAAAGACCGTCTGCATCGAATCCATCGTTGCATGCATTTTTGTATGTGCGTCTATTGTATCTTTTTTGATCTCTTGTGATTTGTGCTTTTTCGATGGTGCTATTTATATAATCAATTTGTTGAAATATTTTGGTGCTATTGATAAAAGTTGAATATAAATAAGCGGCCCTGTTAATGAATGCCTGCTTAAAGTCGGAGTTTTTAATAAGTTTGGCGAATATGTTCGGGAAACAGATGTAATCCCCGCCTTCCGAACAGTTGGTATTGGCTTTTCCTCCGCTAATCGTCCAGTCAATCATGTTTGTGTTTTCCGTCCAACCGGCCATTCTTGCAGACCAGTCAAGCCCTTGGTCTATGTCGAAGGCGACGAATTTCCACGGGGAATTGCCGCTTTTCCATGCCCGGACGTTATTATGTGGCCAATCATCGTTGGCGTAATAAATTTCGGCGGCGATGTATTCCATGAAGTTTGGTATGTCGATTTTTTTAGAAACAGATTCGTATGCTGTATTATCGTCTATGAAGTTCGCGCTTTCAATAAATCGCATGAGATTTAGGTAATCATCGGCTGTGCCATTTTGTACATTGATTTCGTTGAGCGATATCTTGATAAAATCAACGTTGTTGTGGTCGATGTTGTAGTTGGTTTCTACAAAGTGTTCGTTCAGTTTTTCGCGCATGTCGTAAATGCCGCGGTAGTCTCCATTATAAAAGACAATGACTTGTCTGGATCTTTGGTAATCGACGTTAGTTCCTTCCAGAAGGCTTGTTGCCATTGCGTCGCCGATATAATCGCTGACAAAGCGGTTCCCGTTATTGCGCAAGATGAATGACTTAAAGGTGCTTTTTTCTGGTCGTGTGTCGAATAAGGGAAAATTAATTCTTCCGGATTGATATTGTTTTCTCATTACGACGGCAACAGATTTTTTTTGCTGATTTCTGCTGTAATTTCCTGAAATTGAAATTCCGGCATCTATTTCGAAAGATTTCGCTTTTGAGGCGCTTCCTTCTGCAAAATATTCTACGTGTGCTGGGTATTCGATGTCTTCCCAAAATTTAGCCCCTGAACATGGGTTTGGTGAACAGGGTGGTTCATCGAGATAATCCTGAACGAAATTGGGTGCGACACTAATGGACACGACCGGCATGTTGATTTGTTCATTGATAAAATATGTTTCCGATTGTTTTCTTACAACATTGCCATTGACGAATTCCGTGCAACGAACGACGGTGGATGAATCAATTGACTGGGCTTCTGAAAATGCCGGTGTGGTTGAATCTGGTTCAGATCCGTCAAAAGTGCATCGGACAATGCCGAATGCCATTGGAGGGGATAGCGTAAATGGTTCTTTGAAACCTGCATCTGGGAGTAGCTGTGTGAACGTAATTCGTTCGCTTATTACGTTGGTGGAATCTTTCTTGACGCTTGTAGAATCTTTTTTTACGCTAGAGGAATCCTTCTTGACGTTTGCAGAGTCCTTTTTTACGCTAGAGGAATCTTTCTTGACGCTTGTAGAATCTTTTTTTACGCTAGAGGAATCCTTCTTGACGTTTGCAGAGCCTTTTTTTGTGCTGGAAGGATCTTTCTTGACGTTTGTAGAGTCTTTTTTTGTACTGGAAGAATCTTTCTTGATTTTGCTTGAGTCGGTTGTTGCTCCGGTGGTGGAGGTTTCCTCTTCAATGGAGGCGTTTTCTAAGGAATCGTTGATTAAAGAGATTGCCTCGGTCGAAAAATCTTCTGTAGTATATAATTCACTATTGCTGCATGCGCAAAGTAGAGAGAATATAATCCAGCAGATTTTGTAATTTTTGTTCATTTTTAGGCACTTTATCGAATGTAAGAATTGCGTAAATAAAAAATATTTTTTTTCTGCGAAGTTTGTCAATTTTTTTTTCACTCTCGTATTGACTATTTGTCACCTCGTTGAGCGGTTGTTGTCGGCGAATGTGGAACCTCGTGATTGCTTTTGAGGAATGTCTATTGGCATTCTGCTATGTATATTGCGTTTTTGACAGGATCAACTATTCGGCTGGGATCGGTCTTTCCATTTTCCCATGCAATGAATGATGAACCATTTGGACATTCCACGCTTAATTTCATAGGATGATGCTTGAAAACATTCCAATTGTATTCTTTGCTTTGTTTGATACTGAAGTTGTCAAGTTTTAAAATTCCGTTACCTTTTACTTCTATGGTAATGGGGACTTCGTCATTCAGCTCAAAGACCTCTTTAAATTCGGCTCTTACAGTCTTGTCGCGGATGTAAGACCATGCTTTTAAGCAGATGCCATATTCATCGAATCCATCATTACATGCGTTTTTGTAATTGTACCTGTTGTATCTTTTTTGATCTCTTGTGATTTGAGCCTTTTCGATGGTGCTGTTTATATAGTCAATTTGTTGAAATATTTTGGTGCTATTGATAAAAGTTGAATATAAATAAGCGGCCCTGTTAATGAATGCCTGCTTAAAGTCGGAGTTTTTAATAAGTTTGGCGAATATGTTCGGGAAACAGATATAATCCCCACCGTCCGAACAGCTGGTATTGGGTTTTCCCCCGCTAATTGTCCAGTCAATCATGTTTGTGTTTCCTGTAAAACCGTTCACCTTTGCAGTCCAGTCAAAGCCATGGTCTATGTCGAAGGCGATGAATTTCCATGGGGAATTACCGCTTTTCCATGCCCGGACGTTATTATGTGGCCAATCATCGTTGGCATAATAAATTTCAGCGGCGATGTATTCCATGAAGTTTGGCATGTCGATTTTTTTAGAAACAGTTTGGTATGCCGTATTGTCGTCTATGAAGTTCGCACTTTCAATAAAGTGCATGAGATCTAGGTAATCATCAGCCGAACCGTTTTGTACATCGACTTCGTTGTACGAAATTTTGATGAAATCAACTTTGTCATGATTAATATTGTAGTTGGTTTCTACGAAGTGTTCGTTAAGTTTTTCGCGCATGTCGTAAATACCGCGGTAGTCTCCATTATAAAAGACAATGACTTGTCTGGATCTTTGGTAATCGACATTGGTTCCCTCCAGTAGGCTTGTTGCCATTGGATCGCCGATGTAGTCGCTGATAAAGCGGTTCCCGTTATTGCGTAGGACGAATGACTTGAAGGTGTTTTTTTCTGGTCGTGTATCGAATAGGGGGTAATGAATTCTTCCGGATTGGTATTGTTTTCTCATTACGATGGCAACAGATTTTTTTTGCTGATTTCTGCTGTAATTTCCTGAAATTGAAATCCCGGCGTCTATTTCAAAAGATTTCGCTTTTGAGACGCTTCCTTCTGCAAAATATTCCACGTGTGCTGGGTATTCGATGTCTTCCCAAAATTTAGCGTTGTCGCAAGGGTCTGACATGCAGGGCTTTTCATCGAGGTATTCTTTTACGTAAATTGGGGCTACGCTAATGGACACGACCGGCATGTTTATTTTTTCGTTGATAAAGTAAGTCTCGGACTGCTTTCTTGCGGCTTTGCCATTGATGAATTCTGTGCAACGAACGACAGTCGTTGAATCAATCGACATAGCCTTTGAAAAAATCAGGGAACTTGAATTGGGCTCAGATCCGTCAAAAGTGCAACGGACCTGACCTTGTGTAATAGGAGGGGGTATTGTAAATGGGCTTGTGAATGCGGCATCTGGAATCAGTGACTGGGGCCGTGTATTCGAGCCTGTTCTTACGTTGGAGGAATCGCTCTCGATGTCGGTGGTGTCCGTTATTATATCGGTGGAAATGATTTTTTTTTCAACGGGAATTAGCGCAATTTTTAGGGAATCATAGACATGTAAAAGGGATTCGTTCGAATCGGCCCATGCAGGATACAATTCGCTGTTGCTGCACGCGCAGCACAGGAATAGCGTAAAACATAATCCTATGGATTTTAGAAATGTTTTTTCCTTTTTATTCATCGGTGCAGGGCTGCAAAAGGCGTAATGAAAAAGTAGAAATGATGTAATTTGGCGTCAATTATTTTTGACGAATATTTATTAATTCTATCAATTATATTAATTGATAGAATGCTGAACGCCTAAAATACGGACTTTTTTGCAATAATAGAACTTTTTTACCCTTGCAGGGTTGCCCAAATCCATCTATATTTGTTCCACTTTCACGGGGCAAGGGTTGTCCCGGAAATCTTAACTAGAGGATTTACATGAAGACTATTACGGTAAACCCGAAGTCCGTCAGCCGCAAGTGGAAGCTTGTGGATGCCGCTGACAAGCCGATGGGACGCGTTGCAAGCGAAGTTGCTCGTCTCCTCATGGGCAAGCACAAGGCCATCTATTCCCCGAACGTCGACACTGGTGACTTCGTTGTCGTTATCAACGCAGCCAAGGTGCTCGTTACCGGTAACAAGAACCTGCAGAAGGAATACTTCCACCACACCGGTCACATCGCCGGCGAACGCTGGATCAACTTTGCCGACCTTTTGGCCAAGCATCCGACCGCTCCGCTCGAGGCCGCTATTTGGGGAATGCTCCCTCACAGCGCTCTTGGTCACAAGATGGTCAAGAAACTCAAAATCTATGCTGGCGCCGAACATCCGCACGCTGCACAGAATCCCGAAGTCGTAGACTTTTAATTTAGAACGGAGGATAAATCTATCGCTACCGCAAAAAGTAAGAAGATCTACCGCGGCACCGGCCGTCGCAAGAATGCCATCGCCGCTGTGATCCTGAAGCCGGGTACCGGCAAGCGCACTATCAATGGTCGTGATTTCAAGGATTACTTCCATTCTGAAGTGCAGAACATGATTGCAAACCTTCCGTTCGCCATCCTCGGCAACGCGGAAGAATGGGACGTCGAAGTCACCGCTCGTGGCGGTGGAATCGCCGGCCAGATGGGCGCTGTCCGTCTCGGCATCTCCCGTGCCCTGGTTGCTAACGACGCCGAAGTCAAGCCCGCCCTCAAGAAGGAAGGCCTCATGACTCGCGACTCTCGTGCCGTTGAACGTAAGAAGTTCGGCCGCAAGAAGGCTCGTAAGCACTTCCAGTTCAGCAAGCGCTAATCTGCGAATTTGCTTTTCGAAAGGAATATCCCGCCCGCGCGGGGTGTTCCTTTTTTTGTTTTCTTCTCGAAGCTAAAATTTTTTGAGTGTTGCGAAATTTTCGTTAGGTGTTATATTTAGATAAAGAGAAAAAGGAGCGATACATGAAAAGAGCCTTCCTGCTAGTCCTACTTTTTTGCATGGTTGTTTGTGCAAGAGTGAATCCGACCGCACCTGCTGTAAAGAACGGTTGTTATTCCATTTCCACTACCGATGAATTGTATGGCTTTGCCGCGATTGTGAACGGCACCTTCGAAGAGGATCGCGCTGCGGAGAGTTCCGCCTGTGGCAAGCTCGAAAACGATGTCTGGGCAAATGACTCCGTGCGAACTTTTTGCGGCTATAGTGTAGAAACGGATGATTCCACGGGCAAGGAAGATTCTGTATACGTCTGTTACAGATATTCTTCTGCACAATCCCGGTTTGTGGAGGTCGACCCCGCAACTGTTGAACCTCGCGAACAGTGGATTCCGTTGAAGAATTTTTCCGGTTCTTTTGATGGCCAGGGACATGCTATCTGGGAACTCGAAAACGTTGAGGACTCGACGCAGGACAATTTGGGCTTTATCGCGTCTGTTGTCGGCGGCACGAAGGCAAGTCCGGTCGTTATCCGCAATTTGACTCTGCGCGACGCCGTGCTGAACGGACGGGATACGGTTGGCGGTATTGTCGCTAAAAATAGCGGGTATCTTTTGTTGGATGATGTGGCGTCCTTGATGAGTATAAGTGCGCGGAACCACGCAGGTTCTTTTGTGGGCCGCAA
This sequence comes from Fibrobacter sp., assembly GCA_017412605.1. Classification (GTDB taxonomy): domain Bacteria; phylum Fibrobacterota; class Fibrobacteria; order Fibrobacterales; family Fibrobacteraceae; genus Fibrobacter. Next base: position 256,369 of record JAFPWY010000013.1, read on the forward strand.
CGAAGGACATCTTGTTGTCAAGAAGGGTGTGACAAGTAGTGTCGAAGGTGAAAAGTTTGTGGGGGGTGCTGTCGGATCCAATTCAGGAACTGTGGATGTGGATAGCCTAGCCCTGAAAATAGCATTTGACGTAGCCCATTATGGCGCGAGCGGTTATGGTGCCTACGTAGTGGCGAATAGCCATGCGGGCCTTATTCTGGGCCTGAATGAAAAATTGGCCAGCCTTTCGATTAGGAATATCGAGGTGGATGAAAATTCCGTTTGGGCGGATTCTGTTGTGGGCGGCCTCGTGGGCGTCAATGAAAAGGATGCCGAAATCTCCATATCTACGACGGCGATGGTTTACTACTTGGCCACGGATCGGAAGGCCAAGGTGGGTGGCTTTGTTGCTGTGAATCGCGGCATTGTGGATATTGCGAACTCGTATATAAGGGGCGGTGTTTCGGGGACCATGTCCGGCTGCTTTGTCGGTGTCAATGAGGATTCCCTCTCTATTACCAATTCCTATAGCGCGTGTACGTGGGAATCCGTTTCGGGGGATCCTATAGTCGCGGGTTGCGGTGGACGTATATCGCTCAAGAATACATTCTATCTAGAAAACTGCGGTGGGTTTTGCTCGGCACCCGTGACCGCTTCCTGCGCCGACAATATGGGGGCGAAACCTGTAACTGACAATGAAGTGAGGAATGGGGTGCTTGCGATACACCTGCACAACAACAAGGGCGGGGACGTTTGGGGACAAGATACGTCTAAGGATTATTATCCCAAGCTGCATGCGACTTTTGGCACTTATGAGTTCAAATTGCATTTGGGCTATATCCATAACGTTGGCTCCAATGGTCAATGGTGCTCTCCCGATACCAATATCACGTCCTATGTCTATACAAAAGGCGTAGACCAGTTCCCGGTGTGCTCGCAGTACGGTTATGAATTCCTGGGCTGGGCTTATGAAGACAATCCGGATTCCATTGTAACTTCTATCGGCAAAACAGAATATGGCGACATCGACTTGATTGCGAGGTGGGCGGGCGATCCCGTTGATCCTCCGCAAGATGAAGACGGGTGCTACCTGGTATCGTCCGTCGGCGAGCTTTATGGCGTTAGCGGGATTAAAGTAGATAAGGTGTGCGTGAAGTTGATGAAAGATATCGTTATCAATGTCAATATGAATCTGGATGACGAGTTCCATTTGAGAGACTGGCTTGGATTGTATGGCTTTAATGGCGTGTTTGATGGCCAGGGTCATACGATTTCGGGCCTGTACGACCATGGCCTTTTCACGGATGTCCTAGAAGGGGACACCCTTGTCATCAAGAATTTGGGCATCGAGGAATCTCATGTTATCAATCAGGGTCGTTCCGTTTTTGTGAGAAGTAATAGAGGTGTTGTCATTATCGACAGTTGTTTCAGTAGCTTTCCTAGCGGAGGTTTCGTCGAAAGCAACATCGGCAGCCTGTATGTCTCGAATTCCTATAATACCGGAGCCATCTATACGGGCGGCAGCAGTATCGTGAGTGACAATAGTGGTTTTGCTGTGCTGGATCATGTGCACAATACGGGCTCAGTGAAATGTTCTGGAGGCCTGTTGGGAAATAATTCGGGCAAGGCCGTTATTTCGAATTCCTATAATGTCGGGAAGATTACCAGGGATTGTGGGAGAGGGAATGCTGGTGGCATTGCCGGATTCAACAATGGGGAATTGGAAATCGTTAATTGCTATAGCGCGAATAACTTTGACAGTGCAATGAAAGCCGGAGGCTTTGTCGGCAATCATTTCCTCGGCTCCCTCAAGATTATAAATTCCTATAGTGCAGGAATCCATGCGGGCAATTATGGCATTGTGGGTATTCCCGATTCTCCGCCGCTTCATGGAGATAAATACGCCATCTACCTGGACAACGTCTACTATTCCGAGGGCGTCGGCGATACGACCGGCCTTGGAATTTCGGCTTCTCCCGCAGTTTTCAGGAACGGCTACGTTGCAAAACTTCTCCACGACTATGTACAGAAAGATGAAAACGGGGATGTTGTTGCAAATGGCATTACCGGAGAAATCTGGGGTCAGGAAGTGGGCGTGGATTCTCTGCCGGTATTCAAGAATGCGCTGGTCGGTGTGGCCGATTCTGCTGGCGAAGGGGATATTGTCCCCGGACCCGTCGAGGCGTCTAGCTCCAGCAGCAAGGGCAAGAGTTCCAGCAGTTCAATCGGCAAACTCGAGTCCAGCAGCAGTGCAAAATCCGGCAATTCGGGCGACGTTAAGTCCAGCAGCAGCAAGGCCAAGAGTTCCAGCAGTTCCAGCCGTAGTGCGAAGAGCTCTTCCGGCAGCAAGTCTAGTATCGTTTCGCACCTCTTTGATCGCGGGGCTATCCATATAGAGGCGTCGCAGTTTGGCCGCGGGATTCTTATTACGGGCATCCCCGCGAGGTTGCAGTTCGTCATGTTCGACATGCTGGGCCATAAGGTGGCGTCCGGCGTGAGCGGACATTCCGGGATTGCGCTGGAAGGCGTTCCTGCGGGCAGGTACTACCTGCTTGCGGCTGGCGGACGGTTCGTCGTGAATGTGCGTCCCTAGCCGTGCCCTGGGCTGACTGTTTCTTCGGTCCTTTCGGTGTTCGCCGAAAGGGCCTTTTTTTCCCTTTTCGCGTGTTTGTTCGGCTGGAAGGGCTTGTAGCGGGATTGCAGGGTTGCTCGGCTTTTTCTATATTTAGCCCCGCCTTGGCAATTTCGCCTGGGTGAAACCAATCACCGGTTTGCGAGAGTCGCTTCGGTGGCACCGTCCAGACCCCTGGGTCCGCCCGATGCTTTGCGGCTTAGTTGCAGACTGGGTAGTTATAACCGAAAAGGAAAACATATTATGGCAAATCTGCCTTCCGTCGAAGACCTGCTCGCTGCAGGCTCCCACTTTGGTCACCAGACTCAGCGCTGGAACCCGAAAATGAAACCCTACATCTTGGCTGAAAAGAACGGCATCTACGTTCTCAACCTGTCCAAGACCCGTGACCTCCTCGAAGAAGCCGGCAAGGCCGCTGCCAAGATTTCTGAATCTGGCAAGACTGTCCTCTTCGTGGGCACCAAGCCGACCGCTCGTCAGGTTGTCCTCGACGCTGCTGCCGCTTGCAAGCATTTCTCCGTGACCAACCGCTGGTTGGGCGGTATGCTCACCAACTTCCAGACTGTCCGCAAGTCCATCAAGCAGATTGACAAGATCGACACCATGGAACAGGACGGTACCTTCCAGGCTCTCTCCAAGAAGGAAGTGCTCGACAAGACCCGTGAACGCGAAAAGCTGCTCGGCGTGTTCGGCGGCATCCGCGAGATGGTGAACCTCCCGGGCCTCCTCGTCGTGACCGACCTCGCTCACGAAAAGATTGCCGTGGCCGAAGCCCGTCGCCTCCACATTCCTATCATCGGCATCTGCGACACGAACGTCGATCCGACCCTCGTGGACTACCCGATTCCGGCCAACGACGACGCCGTGAAGTCCATCAAGCTCATTGTGGACTACATCGCCGCCAACGTGAAGACCCGTTCTTCCGAAAAGAAGGCTGACAAGGAAGAAGCGAAGAAGTACGACAACGGTGAGGAAAAGAAGTAATATGCAGATAACCGCATCCCTCGTTAACGAACTCCGCCAGAAGACTGGCGTGGGCATGATGCAGTGCAAGAAGGCCCTCGTCGAAACTGACGGCGACATGGACAAGGCTGTTGAACTCCTGCGCAAGCAGGGCGCTGCCGTTGCCGCCAAGCGTGCCGACAAGGCTGCCAAGGAAGGCCGCATCTACCTCATCGAAACTGCCGACAAGGCCGCTGCTTTCGAGCTCTCTTGCGAAACCGAACCGGTTTCCAACAACGACGACTTCGTCGCTCTCGCCGCTATGGCTGTGAAGGCTGTCGAAACGCAGGACATTAATTCCGTCGAAGACCTCAAGAACGCTGTCGTCGATGGCAAGAAGGTGAACGATGTACTCCAGGACGTGCTCGTCAAGATCCAGGAAAACATCGACTTCCGCAAGTTCGCCGTCATCAAGAAGGTCCCGAGCTCTGTGTTCGGTCTGTACAGCCACATGAAGGGCAAGATCGGTGTCATCACCGAACTCGCTTTCGAAGGCACTCCTTCTGACGAAGCTGCTCTCAAGCAGGCTGCCAAGGACATCGCCATGCAGGCCGCTGCATTCGCTCCGGTTGCCCTGAACGACGCTGCTGTCCCGGCCGAAACGATTGAAAAGGAAAAGGAAATTGCCCGCGCTCAGATCGAGCTCCAGGCCCAGCAGACCGGCAAGGCTACCAAGCCGGAATTTGTTGAACGCCAGCTCCAGGGCCGCGTCGCCAAGGTCCTCAAGGAAATCGTTCTCGAAGATCAGGAATTCTTCATGTCTGACAAGAACCCGAAGAAGCTCTCTGTCAAGGACTACCTCCAGGAAGTCGTTGCCAAGCAGCTCGGTCTTTCCAGCCTGAAGGTCGTGAACTTCATCCGCTTCGAACGCGGTAACTAAGAGGTTTTGAGCGATGAGCTATGAGGTCGGGCCTTCGGCCCTTTGAGCAAATAGCTTATCGTGTCATCCTGAGCGCGACAGCGCGAAGGATCCAGACCGTAAATTGAATTGGTCGCTCCTTTGCGGGGCGGCCAGTTTTTTTGCCCGCAAGAGGCGCCTTTTAAAAAATGTTAATTTTGTCGTGATAAACCAAAGGGCCTGTATGAAATCGAGACTTTATTCCATCGTTTTTGCTTCTTGCTTCCTGGGTCTGCTGGCCTGCTCCAGTGACAGCAGTAGCGGTTCGTCCGATCCTGTTCCTGTTGAAAATGGCGAGTTCTATTGCAAAGTTTCGTCTGGCAGGAATTGGGCCAGGCAGGAAATCAAGGATCCGGCAAGCGGGATTGTTTCTACCAAGGTGACCGTGAATGGTGGTGAAGTCGTTTCTTTGAGAATCGAGGACCTGGATGCGCTTGATGACGAGGAGTTCCTAAATAAGTGTGACTCGCTGAAAGAAGCCGAATATTCTTTTGATTACGGGTCTTTGCTCTGTGAAAAACGCCATATTGAGTATTCCATTACTAGGTGGACCAACAAAGTCTCTATAAGCGATGTTGTTGATGATATGGAAGAGGATTGCGGTGAGTACGAGGAGGAATACCTCAGCAGGAGCAGTTCCAGCAAACGTTCAAGTTCGTCTAGCGCAAAGTCTTCCTCTAGCATGGTGTCTTCATCCAGCAGGGAATCTTCGTCTAGCGAGGAATCCTCCTCGTCGAGGAGTAGTTCGTCTAGTGCGTTGACGTCTTCTTCAAGGAACGAGACCATTAGCAACTGCATTGATTCCGAATGTTTCGAAGATTTCGAAAATTTCGAACTTGAGGATGATACGGGCCTCTCCATAGATGGTTCTGCAGGCGTTGATGGTAGCAAGGCTCTCTCGTTGACATCGGACAGTTATGTTGTTATGCCGTGGAATCTGGATGATACGATTCAAGCCGGTTCGCTCGATTTTTATTATAAGCCCGATTCGGGATTCGCAACTTATGGTTCATATGCGCTTGTGAGCAATGACGGCGCTCGGATGAGTGTGCTTTATTCTGACGGTGAACTTTATTTCTACAAGAATCACACCAATGTTTATGTCGTGATTTCTGGAGAAGCGAATCTTGAAAGGGACGAGTGGTACCGTATTACGGCAGAGTGGAATGCCGAATTGGGATATATCGCATTGTTCCTGGATGGAAAACAAATCGCATTTGGTGCGGTTGAGAACGCCTATTACAGCCCTTCGGATCGAGGCTCGTCCGAGAATGTCTTGCAGATCGGCTATAAGAGCGGCTGCTGCATGAACCTGCTTTATGGCCCCTTGTATGCTAGGGGAATGTTCGATAATGTTCGGGTCGCTACGGAAAACATCTTTGAAATCGTTGAGCCGGTTGCGGACGTTACCGAACCGGAAGAATAACCGAATTGCAGGACATGCTCCTGCTTACTTCGTCTTCCGCGTCTCCCATTGCGGGCTTCGGACGCCAGCCCGTATTTACACCCACTCGAAGTTTTCTTTCCCGGCGGCAATCTCGAAATTGCACTTGACAATCCCAAGGTCCAGGGGAGCGTAGCCCATGAGGTCGAAGCTCGCCTTGGCGGCCACCTTGTTATCATCTAGCAGAGTGAAGAAGAACTTCTGCCGGTTCATTGCGGTGGGGGCGAGGAGCGCCGCTTCCATTCCCCTTTCAAACCACTCGGGGAGCGGGGCGTTCTCGCTGCGCGCATCCTTGTAAAAACGGGAGATGGGCTTGAGCTTGCGAGTGGCGCCGTTTGACTCGCCGTATCCGCAGGCGATGACCATCCGCAACTTTTCGTCGGGCTTCATCTGGTAGGCGCTCTTGATGTTCTTGAACGTGAGCCCCACCCAGCAACTGTTGAGCCCCAGCGACTGCATCAGCAGGACAATCCTTTGTCCGTAATAGCCCACCGCCTCTTCGTGGTTGCCGTCCTTCTTGACCACCAGCGCGATGTAGTTCTTGACGCCGGAGAATTGCCCGTACTTGAAAATCCCGGTCGAAAACGCCAGGGGCTCGTTCTGCACCAGCTGAATGTGCATGCCGCCTTCCGCGTTGCACTCGTCAATCAGTTTCTGGATTTCGGCCGCCTTTTCGGGCTCGATAGGCCTGTCCGTGTATTTCCGCACCGAATGCCTCTCGCGAATCGCCTGTTGCAAGTCCATAATGCCTCCTGGGTGATGATGCTAATATAGGACATTATTTTACCTTCCTTTTGAACAATCAAGTATTTCTTGATGGTTGGATTGTATTTTAAAGGGGGAGGAATCCCGCACCACCTAAAGGTGGCCATGGACACTTAAGCACTTCCCCAAAGAGGATAACTCTACTAAGGTGCTAAAGCACCAAGTATCGTATAAAAGTGCTAAGTGTCCAAAGGCCGCAACGCCCGGGTTTGACTCAACCTGCCAGTATTTACTCGAAATGAGGGCCGATTCTCATTTAAACGAGTGAAAGGATGCTTGCCTTTCTCTGAAAAAGATTGTATTTTTAAGGTAACAGGACCCCCCGCACCTCTCATTGATGTGTCCCAGGGGGGACATTTTTTTATGGAAGTAAAAAAGGCGACAACTTATAGGGAACAAGTAGAAAAGATCAAACAACGCGGCTGTTGTATCGAAAATATTGACGATGCCATCCGCTGCCTTGAATCCATAAATTATTACAGACTCTCCGCTTATTTCCTGCCGTTTAGAAAAGCAGATGGGTCCTACCGGAACAAGCTTTTCAAGGATTGTACAGATATATGAGTTTGACCGCCTGTTGAGAAGGTCGCTCTTTTCGGCTCTTGAAGAAATAGAAATTTCTATGAGGGCGAGGCTTGCTTATTTTCATGCGCATAAGTACAGCCCCGTTGGCTATTTGGATGCGTCGATTTATTCACAATCGCATAAGCATCAGAAATTTCTGGACATGTTCAATAGGGAAGTTGAGCATAGTTCAAATGTTCCTTTTGTGAAGCACCATCAAGACTGTTATAATGGAATCTTCCCTATTTGGGTGGCTGTAGAATTGTTCTCGTTTGGGATGTTGTCTTATTTTTATGCCGACCTTGTTCTTGCGGACCAAAAGCACTTTGCTAGTGAGTATTATAAGACCGTTCCGAAGAATCTCAAAAGCTGGCTAAGGTGCGCAACCGACTTGCGCAATATCTGTGCCCATTACGGACGGCTCTATTATAGAATTTTCTCCGCAATTCCTGCAAATATTGAGGAAGTAGAAGAAAAAGACGAACGCTCTCTTTGGGCGGCGTTCCTTGCGGTGCGGAATTTGTATCCGAATCCTCCAAAGTGGAACGAAGAATTTCTCCCGTCAATTAAAGAATTGTTTGAAAAGTATTCGTCTGCAATTCAGTTGGATCACATTTCGTTCCCGGAAGATTGGGCTGTAAAAGCGGTTGCTAAGGAAAAATAATCTTTAGCAAAGATCCTTTTCTATAAAGTTATTTTCGGGCGAACTTTCCAATAGCCTTCTTTATTTCGGCAATGTCCTCTTTTACGCTTTTGAACTTGGATTTGATATCCCTTCTCTTGGCATCTTGCTCCTCGAACGACTTGGCTTCGGGGCTGTCGCCTTGACATAGGTATTCCGTTACTATCTGGTCGCCTTTTCTTGAAACCAGATAGAAGTAAATCTTCTGTCCGATTTTCTTTTTCCGCAGAGCCCCTTTGGGGAGAGCTTCGAGCATGGCAGAATACTTCGCCTGAAGCCTTTCCAGCCGATCGAGTTCTTCTTTCAATATTCCGTTTACGATACTCATTACCCTACAATACACAAAATTTTAGTGATTGTAGGGTAATTACTGGGCTTTATTTGATAGGAACGGCATCTCGAAACAAGGTCCTTTCGCCTCAGAAAACCCATCTTTCTTTACAATTTGGCTGAAAAATGCCGTATTTGGCACAAAATCGGATTCTTATGTGAATTTTCTGCGTGTTCGCACTGTATTTAAGTTATTTTTGAATTGGACATATTAGAGAGTTTAGCTCTTGTTCTCACCTTGAAATAGGGAAAATTTCAATAACCGAGGACAAGGCGAACGCTCACGCAGGTATGCCGTTTTACGGCGTATCTCGGTTTGTCGTACCAACTTTTAGCTGGTATGGGCAACAGCCCTTTTGGGGCGTGGGTCGTTTGCGTTTATCGGTTATAGGCTTTCCCTAGCCTCAAGGTGGTAAATGCAATGACTCGCGCCTTTTTATTTTTTCGAAAATTGGTGCCGTTCTTTGTTGAACAGGGGCGAACTCCTGAAGTGTAAACGATAGAGGCTGCATCCGATGAGTAATCAAGAATTGCAAATACAGCAAGGCTATTTTTCAAATCACCTTTTGAAAAATCTTCTGAATCTTGATGAAGCTGTTGCTTGTGTTTTGGAGATGGATCCGCTGTCCAAGGCAACAACTTTAATGCTTTCAAAAGGGTTCTCACAACTTTTAGTAATGAAACGAATGCCAAATAATATGGTATTGAGGGAACATATTGTAGGGGTGATTTCTTTGCGATCCATTGTTAGCCGGTTGGCCATTACCAGCATATCAATAGATTCTCCTGTACGCGAATTTGTTGAACAGGGGCAATTGTCGGTATGTACCGAGGATAGCACCCTATTATCGGTGTTGGAAAATTTGGGTGGAAACGAGTATATCACTGTGCTGGATAGCAAAGGAACTTTTGTCAAACGTATGATAACAGCCTTCGACATTGCTGTTTTGTATAAACAAAAAGTCATTCCGTATTCACAACTAGAATTCATAGAGTGTTTTATCCGAGACAGGCTTGTTAAATTCGGTATCCTGTCTCCTGATGATGCTTATGGAGAAAAGTATGTATTCAGTGATTTTATAAGTCTATTCTCTAAAAATTGGTCGAAATTGGAAATGGGCTCCCTGGATTATAATTTGTTTGTGCAACTGTTGGAAAATGTTCGAAATGCACGAAATGCCATGATGCATTTTAGAACATTGGATACTGCGTCGCATAAATCTATTGACGAAATGATTAGACTGTTAAACATAACAAAATAAGGAGATAAAGTATGCCTGTTAATTCTTCAAAAAAATACAAATGCTCTAAATGCGGCAAGATCTTACATAAAGGTGATTCTGTCTTTATTTGCATAGAGTGTCATCATCCCGTATGTGAAGAATGTTGGCGAGAAGGCCAACAACTATGTCCTCTATGTGATGGTGTTTTGGAGCCTAATGTAATTAAATAAAAAATCATATATAAAGTGAGGTGACACCATGAAGCGATTTAACAAAAAAAATAGTACGATGGTCAAAGCGGCTTTCTGTGTCGCCTTGTTTTCTGCATCTGTTTTCTCTACACCAGCCATTTGGGACGGTTCGGCAGATGTTTCTTGGTATGATGCCAGTGCCCAGACTTATAATTTGACTACAGCCGAACAGTTGGCGGGCCTTGCAAAGCTAGTGAATCAGGGAACATCTTCTTTTGAAGGAAAAACAATCACTTTAGGGGCTGATATTTTCTTGAATGATACCGCTGGCATAACTTCTAGCACATGGGAAAAATCTTCACGAAATAAGTGGACCCCTATTGGTTCATATTCTCGTCCTTTCAAGGGTGAGTTTGACGGTATCGCAGGCAAAAATAACCGAAAAATCCTTGGATTATACATAAAGAATACTTCATCAAATTATATGGGATTCTTTGGCTATACGAATAACGTTAAGATTAGCAATCTTGATGTTCTTGGCGGATACATCACGGCGAAAAATAATACTGGAGCCCTTGTTGGTTATGCTGATGGGGGGACTATATCCAATGTACATAGTGACGTCAATGTGACTGGAAGTAACCATGTTGGAGGGCTTGTCGGCTATTCCAAGGTGACGATTACGGCTAGTTCAGCAAAGGGAATTATTGCAGGGCAAGATTCTGTTGGTGGGCTAGTGGGCATTACGACTGGTTCTGTTTCTGGTTCTTCAAAAAATGATACTTATTTCATGGGAAGTGTAACAGGACGTAAGTACATCGGTGGCTTGATAGGGGCAGGCGAAAGCGTGTCAAAATGTTATGCGTCGGGAACCGTAAAGGGAGATTCAAGTTATGTTGGCGGAATCGCTGGAAATGCTAAGGGAAATGTAGATTCCGTTTATCACATTGGTGGAGATGTAAACGGATCTGGATATGTTGGAGGGCTGGTTGGATTAGCTGCTGGTGATGTGAAAAATTCCTATTCGGAAGGAACGGTTATTGGAAAATCATCATATGTTGGTGGACTTGCTGGATATGTATCGGGAACGATTGAAAATTCTTATCACATTAATGGCGATGTAAGCGGAAAAGGAAATGTGGGTGGAATTGCTGGATTGGTGGAAAAGGCTATTTCAAATTCTTATTCAGAAGGCATTATAACTGGAAGTGGCGATTATGTGGGCGGCGTTGCTGGCAATGTCTTAGGAACTATTGTTTCTGCACATCATGTTGACGGAAATGTTGAAGGTGTGAAATATGTAGGAGGTTTGGCTGGATCTGCTGCGGGTAATGTGAAAAATTCCTATTCAGAAGGAACTGTTAGTGGCAAGGCTTATGTTGGCGGTATCTTAGGGGCTGCTGATTCTAGTGCTTCGCTATCCAAAGTTTATTCTATTGGAAACGTTCATGCTGATTCTTCGTATGTTGGTGGAGTTGTCGGCTACGCAACAGGAACAATTGATTCGGTGCATCACAGTGAAGGTGATGTGACTGGAGATGATGATTATGTTGGTGGAGTTGCTGGTTATGCAAAGAAAACTATAGACTCTGCATATCATATTGGTGGAGATGTGAGTGGTTATGGGTATGTTGGAGGCTTAGCTGGAAGGGCTGATAGTGCCATAGAGCGATCATATGTGGAAGGAAATGTAACTGGAGGGCAACTTTCTTCTGATCGTAATCATAGAAATTATGTAGGAGGTTTGGTTGGTATTGGAAACCGTATTTCGTCATCTTATCACAAAAATGGAAAAGTTTTGGGTGATGGAGGTAATGTAGGTGGCCTTGCTGGTTATATAAAAGGGAATAATCGCAAAACATATTTTGTGCCACGCGATGAAATACCAGAAATATTCAATTCTTATAATATAGGTGAGGTTGAATGTACTCATACAGGATCATGGTTGTGTGAGAAAACAGGAGGACTTGTTGGAGAACTGTATGAAGGAGAAATTGTTGAGTCATATTCAGAAGGTTCAGTTCGCAGTGATCGAAATTATGTAGGAGGCCTAATAGGTTATTCGCATTATCCATATAGTCCTATTGTAAAAATGTATAGTTGTGGGTCTTCTGGAAACCAAACAACATGTTTCGATAATGAGCCTGACGGCTCTCCGATTTATTTTATAAAAAATTCATATTTTAAAGGAGATGTCTACGGATATGGGTATGTAGGTGGCCTTGTTGGATATGATTCCTTGAGTACTTCGGCGTTCGATAATACAGCGAAAACAACGGCAAAGGTGTATAGAATTATTCTAAACTCATACTCAAAAGGTAATGTTTATGGAAAATCTGCGTATAGTGGCGGACTTATTGGCCAATCGGTATATTTAACCAGGGCAAAATTTGACGTTTACGCAAAAATAGATAGCAGCTATCATGTTAATGGTAACATCGGAACAAAAGGAGATTCTTACGGTTATCGTGGTGGATTAGCGGGAGAAACATATTACAGCATTTTTAACTCGTATTCGAAAGGAGATGTTTTTGGATATGAAATTTTAGGTGGATTGGTTGGTTTCTTTCATAATGCAAACTCATCTGTGAACGAAACAATAAAGAATTCGTATTCGGAAGGAAATGTTGATGGCTATGGATCGATGGTAGGCGGGTTAGTTGGAGATGCGTGGCATGTAAGTATTTATGATTCGCATTCTATAGGCAACATAAATGGTGGTGTTAAAACGGGTGGGTTAATAGGATATTCAACTAATGGTAATAGTAGTGTCTCTAATTCCTATTCTCTAGGTTCTGTTAAAGGCGGTTCTCACACCGGGGGCTTGATTGGATACGGACCCGGTGAATCAGTGAATAATTCCTATTCAATAGGAAATGTTTCTGGTGGGGATTCCTGTGTTGGGGGCGTAGCCGGATATGTTAAATCAATTAGCGGCTCTTATTCTTCTGGGGATGTTATTGGTAAAAGAAAATATATTGGTGGAGTGGTTGGTTATGCAACGGGAAATGTTACTTCGTCATACCATATTGCAGGGAACATCGAAGGGAAAACATATATTGGTGGTGTCGCCGGAAAGGCAGACGGTACAATTAGGATTGTCTCCCATACCGAAGGCGATATAAAAGGCGATGGTTCGTATTCATATGTCGGTGGAATTGTTGGTTACGCAGGAAGTTCCATAGATTCGGCGGTATTTAAAGGGGGAAAAGTAGATGGGGGCACATATGTTGGTGGCATTGTTGGTTACGCGTCTAAGTCGGTCAATCGTTCACATTCCGAAGGTGATGTGACTGGTACAAAAAAACATATTGGGGGCTTGGCTGGGCAGGTAGTTGATTCGGTGATGAACTCCTGTTCAAAAGGCAGCGTGTTGGGAACAAAGAATTTCGTTGGCGGATTGGCCGGTCAGATAGGCGGTTCAATAGTGAATTCTTGTTCCGAAGGAAATGTGACTACGCAAGATGATCAGGTTGGTGGATTGGTGGGGCAAATTGACGGCTCAATAGAAAATTCGTATTCAAGGGGAGATGTTTCTGGCGTCGATAGTGTTGGAGGTCTAGCGGGAGTTGTAAAAGGCATCGTAAAAAATTCCTATGTCGGGGCGACAAATGTAAAGGGCAGAAATGCTGTAGGAGGGCTTATAGGATATGCTCTTGAATCAATCAAGAACTCTTATTTTAGCGGAGACTCTGTTACAGGACTTTATCAGGTAGGCGGTTTCGTCGGTTATGCGGCAAAAGCAGTTGATAGTACTTATTCTACAGCCAATGTCAAGGGCGACGATAATGTTGGCGGCCTTATAGGAAGCGCTTATGGCAATATATCTAATTCCTATGCATTGGGCAATGTTGATGGTGATGTGGATAATTCCAGTGCAGGTAATGATAACTTGGGTGGTCTTGTAGGTTATCAATATAGCGGTTCTGTTAGCAAATCAATGGCGTTGGGAAATGTCAACGGAACAACAAAGTTAGGTGGCCTTGTAGGTCGATTTGATGGAACTTCTATTTCACAATCTTATGCAAATGGCAATGTTGTTGGCGACTATTATGGTAATCCGGCCGACGAAGTTGGCAATTACTATATCGGCGGTCTCGTTGGTTATGCGAAGGGAGCTGTAAATGAATCCTATGCTAGTGGTGTTGTTAAGGGTATAGAAGAAGGACCTGTTTATACAGGCTGCATTGTAGGCTATGTAAATGGCTCTTTATCTGTGACAAAAACTTATTACGATAAATCAAAGTGCAATCTTGGGATTGATGGTGGTGAAAATACCGCGACGATAACGGGTAATCCCGCCAAGACGACCGAAGAAATGCAAACACAATCAACTTTTGTTGATTGGGATTTTACAAATACTTGGAGAATAGAAAAAAACACATATCCTTTCCTACAGATATTTGCCAATTCTTTGATCAATGCCGTAGTCCTAACGGAATCGCTCGAAGGATTTGAATATGATGGATTCCCCAAGGCACCGCAGGTGACAGCGGTAACGCTTTATGGAGATGCTCTAACCGAAAATGTTGATTATGCTGTCAAATATGAAAGGAATGTAAATGCAGGGACTGCAAAAATAAGTGTATGTGGGTTAAACCCGTATAGTGGATGCAAGGCCATTAAGTTTGAAATTGCCCCTAAGGCTATTCTGCCGACCATTTCTGCAATTGAAGATGTGGTTTATACGGGTTGGACGATGACTCCCGAAATATCTGTTTATAATGGGGAAACATTGCTAGATGCTTCGGACTACACTGTCGAATATAGTGATAATGTCAATGCAGGAACGGCATCCGTTGCAATAACAATGAAGGAGAATTATAGTGGCTCTGCAATCAAAACATTTACGATAGGGAAAGCGAATCCGGTTATTACCCAAAATCCCGGTGCAAGTGATATTACTGTTGGCTCTACTCTTGCGTTGTCGGACCTGGCTAATGGAACTGCAAATGTTCCGGGTTCTTTCGCATGGAAAAATCCTGAAATCATTCCTGCTTTAGAAAATGAGGGGTATGTGGTTGTCTTTACTCCGAATGATGGAGTAAACTACAATTCTGTTGAAATGACAGTGCCTGTAAAAGTTTGGGATGTTGCGTATGTCACCGTTCATGTTGGTGAAAGATCGCTTGATAGTGCTGTTGTTGTAAAGGGGACGGATTACACCTTGCCTAAAGTTCCCGACAGCATCGGCTATGATTTTGCTGGTTTCTTCCTGGGTGATTCGGCGATAGGACTTTCTGGTGACGTGATTTCTGTTAGCGAGAATACTGTCATTGATGCAAAATACAGTATCAAGATTTTTGCTGTGAATTTTATGAATGGTGAAACAGAATTGCAATTAGATAGCCTGCCGTATGGATCTTTGCCTGAATATGTAGGCTCCATGCCTATTAAGGCAGCCTCAGCAAAATATACTTACCCCTTTAAGGGTTGGAATCCTGCAATTGAGACAGTTTCAAAGTCTGCAACCTATACTGCGGTATTTGATAGCGTGGTGAATAAATACGTAATTACCTTTATGGATGGAAATACGGAGCTGCAGAGTGGCGAAGTAGAATATGGCACAATTCCGTCCTACAAAGGAACTGTGCCGACAAAGAAGGAAACAAAGGAATATACCTACACATTCAAAGGCTGGAATCCAAGAATTACGGCTGTGACCGGCAAGGCAACATACAAAGCGTTGTTTGATAGCACCCTTCAAAAGTATACAGTCGTATTCAAGAACGGTAATGACAAGTTGCAAACGATTTCCGTTGCTTATGGAGAGACTCCTAAGTATACAGGAAAAACACCTACGAAAAAATCGACTAACGACTATTCTTATGAATTTGTTGGTTGGTCACCGAAATTGGGGCCTGTTGCAAAAGAAACGGAGTTTTATGCGATTTTTGATAGCACAAAGGTGACCGGAATAATGGCGGGAGATTTTGCCAATTTGGGTATGTCGGTAAATGTTGTTTCAAGAAATATTCAAATATCTGCGGCTCCAGTTGGCAAGGCTTATGCTCTCTTTGATATGCAAGGTCGTGTGTTGCAAAAAGGGCGTGTTGAGTCTGTTAATTACAATATTGTAGCGCCGTGTGCAGGTTCCTATTTCATACGAATAGGGAGTCAAACAAGGGCTGTTGAAGTGAAATAGTCCTGAACGAAAGAAAGGCCCCGGATCTGCATCCGAGGCCTTCATTTTTTTATCGCTTTCGCGGCTTACGCCTGCTTGTAGCTTTCCATCGCGGCAACGTCGAGGCTCTTCACGAAGTTGTAGTGCTTCGCGACTTCGGCTTCGGCGAGGTTCAGGTACACCTTCACGCTCTTGTCGAACAGTTCAGGCGACTTGGTGGCATCGCGGAGGAGCAGCTGGCTCATCACGCAGTTGGCGGCCATTTCGTACAGGTGACGGCTGCAGAGGTCGGTGAACTCGTTGTTGTTCGCGGCCTTCACGAATTCCACAGCTTCGTTGTACTTCATGTCCATGGCCTTTGCGCGGGCCTTGAGTGCTTCGTATTCCGGGCGCACATCCTGAGCTTCGAATTCTTCGAGCATCTGGCTGTAAGTGCCGGTGGTCACGTGCGGGAGAGCCGCAACCGTCTGCAACTGCGTCGTACCTTCGTAAATCGAAGTGATACGGGCGTCGCGGTACAGGCGCTGGCAAGCGTATTCGAGCATGTAGCCCGAACCGCCGTGAACCTGGATGCTGTCGTAGCTGTTGATGTTCGCGTATTCGGAGTTCATGCCCTTGGCAAGCGGAGTGCATGCGGAAGCGAGCTTCTGGTATTTCTTGAGTTCAGCCTTTTCTTCGTCGGTGAGCTTGCGGTCACGTTCGATGTCTTCGAGGCCCTTGTAGATGTCCACGTAGCTTGCGGTCAGGTACAACAGGGCGCGGCCTGCATCGAGGCGTGCCTTGATGTTGGAAATCATCTCATAGACGGCGGGGAAGTTCACGATGGCCTGGCCGAACTGCTTACGGTCCTTGGCGTAGGCGAGTGCTTCGTTGTAGGCCATCTGGCTGATGCCCACGGACTGGGCGGCAATGCCGAGGCGTGCGCCGTTCATGAGGGCCATCACGTACTTGATGAGACCGAACTTGCGGCGGCCGCAGAGTTCAGCCTTGGCGTTCTTGTAGACAAGTTCGCAAGTCGGGCTTCCGTGGATACCCATCTTGTTTTCGATGCGGCGGACGTCAACGCCACCGTCGCGCTTGTCGTAGATGAACATGGAAAGACCACGACCGTCGCGGGTGCCTTCTTCGGAGCGGGCGAGCACCAGGTGGATGTCGCTATCGCCGTTCGTGATGAAGCGCTTCACACCGTTCAGGTACCAGCACTTGTCTTCTTCGCTGTAGGTGGCCTTGAGCATCACGCGCTGCAGGTCGGAACCGGCATCGGGTTCGGTCAAGTCCATCGACATCGTTTCACCGGCGCAGATGCGCGGGATAAAGCGGGAGCGCTGGTCTTCGTCGCCGAATTCATAGAGCGTCTCGATGCAGTCCTGCAAGGACCAGATGTTCTCGAAACCGGCGTCTGCAGAGGCGATCATTTCGTTGATGGCCGTGTAAGCGGTAATCGGGAAGTTCAGGCCGCCAAAGCGGCGCGGCATCGTGACACCGTTGAGGCCAGCCTTGCGGGTGGCTTCGAGGTTTTCGTAGGTCTTTGCTGCGTAACGAACGCGGCCGTTTTCGCAGTGCGGGCCTTCGGCGTCCACTTCTTCCGAGTTCGGGAAGACGGTGTTCGCGGTGATGTCGCCAGCGACTTCGAGCACGCGGTTGTAGTTGTCCATCGCGTCGGCGAAATCTTCCGGCGCATAGTCGAAAGCGTCCTTGTCGGCATAGCCCTTTTCCTTGAGCTCGACAATGCGCGGCATCAGGGAATTGCTTTCGAGGTTGAATTTAATCTCGGGATGATCTGTATAAAAATTCGCCATATCGCCTACTTATTGTTTGCCTTGTAATACTTGATCATCTTCGGGAGGACTTCTTCGACGGTGCCGTTGATCACGTAATCAGCGATAGCGTTGATCGGAGCTTCGGGGTCGGAGTTCACGGAGATGATGATACCTGAATCCTGCATGCCAGCGAGGTGCTGGATCTGGCCGGAAATACCGAAAGCGATATAGACCTTCGGGCGGACAGTCACGCCGGTCTGACCGATCTGGCGGTCATGATCGACAAAGCCCGCATCCACGGCGGCGCGGCTTGCGCCGACTTCAGCGTGGAGTTCCTTGGCAAGTTCGAACAGCATGTCGAAGTTTTCCTTGGAACCCATACCGTAACCACCGGCCACCACGATCGGGGCGCCCTTGAGGTTGTGCTTGGCCTTTTCCACATGGCGTTCGAGCACCTTGACCACGTATTCCGTTTCCGGTACGTACTTGGCCACGTCGTGCTTGATGACTTCGCCCTTGTAGTTCGGGTCCACGATTTCTTTCTTCATCACGCCTTCGCGCACGGTTGCCATCTGCGGACGGTGTTCCGGGTTCACGATCGTCGCGACGATGTTGCCGCCGAATGCCGGGCGGATCTGGCAAAGCTGGTTTTCGTAAGCCTTCTTCACGCCACCGATGCTCATTTCGAAGCTGTCGATTTCGAGTTCGGTACAGTCGGCGGTAAGGCCGCTGTGCATGGCGCTGGAGATGCGCGGGCCGAGGTCACGGCCAATCACCGTTGCACCGAGCAAGCAAATCTGCGGCTGCTCTTCCTTGAAGAGGTTCACCACGAGGGCTGCATGCGGGTTGGTGGTGTAGGGGAACAGGCCTTCGGCATCGAATACATGAACCTTGTCCACGCCGTAGGGGAAAACCTGCTTTTCAATGCCATCGAGGCCCTTGCCGGCGCAGATGCACTCGAGCTGAACGCCGAGCGTGTTGGCCAGCTTGCGACCCTTGGACAAAAGTTCGAGGGAAACGTCAACGACGGTCGTGCCCTCAATTTCGCAATATACAAATACGTTATTCATAGGCTAGCCAATAATCTTCTCGTCTAAAAGTTCCTTGATAAGTCCTTCAACGTCGGCGTCGCTCGCGGTAAGCGTGCGGCTTTCCTTCGCCTTGAACACGATGTTCTTGACAGCCTTCACGTTCGTCGGAGAACCGGCCTTACCGATCTGCGTCGGGTCGGCGTCGATATCCGCGGCACCCCACTGCGGGATGTCGAGGTAGGGCTTCTTCGCGATGAGGGCGGCGTACTTTTCGGCGGCTTCCGGAGCGCGTTCGGCGACGGCGGTCGCGTTCTTGTACTTCATGATGCGCTTCGCGTTGCGCGGGCGGCACGGAGCGGCACTGCCGTTCACGGTCACGACCAGCGGGAGCGGTGCTTCCACCGTTTCCACACCACCGTCAATGTGGCGGCGGATCACGACCTTGCGGGCCTTCTCGTCGAGGGAGAGGATTTCTTCGGCGTAGGTCACCTGGGTGAGGCCGAGTTTTTCTGCAATCTGCGGACCGACCTGTGCGGTGTCGCCGTCGATAGCCTGGCGGCCACCGAGGATAATGTCATAGTCGCCGACCTTCTTGACGGCCTGGGCGAGCGTGTAGCTTGTAGCGAGCGTGTCGGCGCCACCGAGGGAACGGTCCGTAATCACGTAACCGCAGTCGGCACCGCGGTACAGAGCTTCGCGGATAACTTCGGCAGACTTCGGGAGGCCCATCGTCAGCACGGTAATGGTGGAACCGGGGAACTGGTCCTTCAGGCGAAGGGCTTGCTCCAGGGCGTTCAGGTCTTCGGGGTTGAAGACCGCGGGCAATGCGGCACGATTGATAGTGCCCTGCGGCGTCATGGCGTCGGGCCCTACGTTTCGTGTGTCAGGTACTTGCTTGGCAAGCACAACGATTTTAAGACTCATTATATCCTTAACTGTTAGTGTTTAATTTGTTGGGGTATAAGATAGAAATTTTTCAAAAAGCCGCCCAACTGCCACTTCCAGTCGTTTCCACGTCATGACGAAGTAAGAAGAATGACGCTTTTTTGTAATAAACGATTTTGCCCTTGGAAAAAGGAGTTTGACCCTTTGTCACTCCTTTTTTAGGCGTTATTTCTCGATTTCCAGGTAGACCCCTTTGGGTAGGTTGGGTAGGGTTCCGAATTCGGTTCTTTGCCCTACAGGTTTGCCTAAAGCGTTAAAAATCATGTTTCCGGGTTTGCCAGGCCTTGTTTTTTGGATGTTCCTGGTAATTGCAGTGGGTTTTTCCTGGTTGCTGCTGGAACTCACGGACGATGAAGACTCTGGTTTTGACGAACTTGACGAAGATTCGGCTAACGAGCTGGACGATTCGAGTTCTGCAGGGCAGTTTCCGCCAATACAGAACGTGAGCGAATCTCCGGGGACCCCGATGTCGGTGATTTTGAGCCCCGTTTTGGAGCCGTCATACCAGCGAATGGCGGGGTAACTGTCGTCAGAAAAATTGGAGTAGGAGCCGCTTTTGAAGAACGTATTCGCGGTGCTTCCGGGGTCCGGCCACTGCTTTGCCTCCTTGTCGCTTGACTTGCCGGCGGAATTGGCATGCACGATCCTTAAGGTGAGCGAGTCTGCAGAGGTGTTGCCGTCTTTGAAGGCGAAATCGTAATGCTGCATTAGGAGGCCGCTGCCTTTAAGCACTTTGTTGCGACCGCTGTTGCGCACGTACGACCATACCAGTCCTTCTTTGTCAGGCCTTGCTGGGTTCTTGTAGCGGTAACAGACTTCACCGGGTTTGGTGGTTTCTCTGCTCACATCTTCGCTTGTTATATCGACAAATGGAATCCATCCCTGGTCTGCTCGGTAAAAGTCATTGATTGCAACGGGGTTGTTATCGCTTGCGCGATTGCCCATGGTGCAGTAGTCGCCGTACCAGTAGAGGTCCGGCCAGCCAAAAATCATGTGCCCGCTTTCGTGAACAAAAACATATATCGAAAATTTGCCGGGCATATCCGTCATCTGGTGGTGCGTGAGGCGGACTCCGTCGCGTTTTTCGCTGGACCATCCCGAATGGGGCCACAAGCCCTGCCCCCATTCCTGTCCGGCGCCGGCATAAACGATGTTAATGGCTTCGGTCGTTCCGTCCTTGTCGTTGTCGTAGCGTGAAAAGTCCACTTGCGGATCGAAGTAGTCGAAAACCTCCTGCATGAGGATGTCGGAGCCCTTGTACTTGTTGCCTCCCTCGAACCTGTCGGTGCTTTCGTACCAGGACTTGGGATGCTTTGCACGGTACCATCCATAAACTTCGTTTACGATGTCCAGCTGCCCGTTGGAAACGTCGAGGTAGTAATCGCGCACGGAACCGTTGCAGCCGTCCTTGTTGAAACCTTCCTTGTTGAGCCAGTCTTCAATGTCGCTTGTAGAAACTGGAGCTACTTTGTCTGAAAAATCGACGAGCAATGTCAGACTGTAGAATTTTCCCTTGGGTGCGGCGTAGTGGCTTTTTGTTTGCGTAGCCGTTGTTTTCATGAGGGCGTGAGTCTGGGCACCGCGAGAATTGTCGAACGTGGGCATTGCCTCGGCGGGCCATTCTTGGACACGCTTTCCTTGATATACGATGTCTGCAAAAAGCATCGTTGGAAGCGATATCAGTGCAAGACTGAGGTGCAAAAGGCAATTTTTCATAAAGCGCTCCAAAATCGAACCATCCATTTATAATTATATACTGTTTTTTTCGAAAAAAACATTCCGTCGTGCATTGGCTTGTTTTATTTAACTCCCAATTTTGACACATTTCGCAACTTTTCTAAATTAGATTCAAGAAAATAGATGGTGCGGAACGCACCCTGACTACTAACCACTAATCACGAACCACTTCTTATGTCCAAATTCAAACGCATTCTCTTGAAACTCAGTGGCGAAGCCCTCGCAGGCGAAAAGGGCCACGGTATCGACAACCAGATTCTCTCCGACATGGCATCTGAAATAGCCTCCATCGTCAAGCAGGGCGTGCAGGTTGCGCTCGTGATTGGCGGCGGCAATCTCGTTCGCGGCATTTCCGCTTCTGCTGGTGGCATGAACCGCGCCCAGGGCGATGCCATGGGCATGCTTGGCACCGTGATGAACGGCCTCGCCATGCAGGATGCTCTCGACAAGCAGGGTGTCGACTCCGTAGTGATGTCCGCCATCCGCATGGAGCCGGTCTGCGAATTCTTCGACCGCCGCAAGGCCTTGAAGCTCCTTTCCGCTGGTTCCGTGGTTATCTTCTCCGCCGGTACGGGCAACCCGTTCTTTACGACGGATAGCTGTGCCGCTCTCCGTGCCATCGAAAGCGAATGCGACGTGATCATGAAGGCCACCAAGGTGGACGGCATCTACACGGCCGATCCGGTCAAGGACCCGACAGCGACCCGTTTCGACGACATCAGCTACCAGGAAGTCATTTCCCGCGGCCTCAAGGTCATGGACACCGCGGCCGTTGCGCTCTGCATGGAAAACAACATGCCCATCTTCGTGTTCAAGATGGAAAAGGGCAACCTCACGCGTGCGGCTATCGAAGGCGACCTCGGTACGTTGGTACACTGCTAAATATTTTTAGTTGCTCGAGCATTCGTCAATTTGTTGTTGGACGTATGCTTTGTTTGAGTCGAGTTTTGCCTGATAGCGCGGGTTCACGATGGTGTCCCCGTCGCATATTTGTTTTGTGGCGACGACCCCGATGAAGTCTATTTCTTTTGTGCGGACGCTATCTAGACAGGCTTTTTTCGCTTCGAGTTCCTCTTCGTTCAATGTCGTCTTGACGCTGTCGATGATGGCTTCTTTGTTGTCGTAATAAGTGCGCCTTACTTGGCTGTTGATGTAAAAGCCATCTTTTGTGCAAAGCGGTGATGGCGGTTCCACGCTGCTGCTGGACTCTGCTTCGCTGCTGGATTCTGGTTCGCTGCTGGACACCGCTTCACTGCTGGACTCTGGTGCACTGCTGGAACTGCTGACGAAATTTTCTTTATATTCGTCTAAAGAATAGAGCAAACCATTGACTTGTATGTAGTCATTTTGACGGAGCGCACGATGTTCTAACCAATAGTAAGCTTCGGTTTTATCGTGGGTGATGTATTTTTGCCCGTTAGAACATTCAAACGGGGTTTGCATTTCAACTCTTATACATGATATACGTGGTATCTCTGGAACCCCGTAGAGAGGTTCTTCCAAAAATGGGGATATTTTTTCCAAGGAGTCTTCGATTGCGCTGAGTTCTTTCAGAGTGCGTGTCTTGTTATTTATTAACAAATTTTGTAAGTTGTCGGCGTTTTCTTGTCTAGATTGTTTTGTGCTGGATTCAGATTCTGTGCTGGATTCAGATTCTGTACTGTACAAAAGGCATTCGTCGCCTGGTTGAAGATTGCCTTTGGTACATGTCACAGTCGGGTCGCTGGCGAGTTTATATTGGGTTCCTTCGCTGGAACTGCTTGCGGGGGCGTTACAGTCTGCGCATGCGTCTGAACTTGAAATGGCTCCGGAGTCGGTGTTATAGACGGGCCTGATTCCGTAAAGGGTGTCGGTCTTGATTCCGTCGAGGTCGTCGGGATTGACTGTGGGGTTGGTGCTTGATGCGTTGTTCGGATCGCTTGTAACGTAAATGGGATCTTCGCTGTCTCCGCCGCAACTAGCCCAAAAGAACGCTGTCGAAGAAAGCAGAATTTTTTTCCAATGCTTGCGAATGTTCATGGTGGCCTCCAAACGGAATATCTTGACTTGTTATGCTTTCAAAATATTTCTTTTTCTAGCCCTATGAACGAGAGTTGCTTTTTTTCCGTGGATAATTTGTACAACGGAATTTTCTTACTGTTTCGAGGTGGGAAAATACGCACCGCGGGCCTTGTGCGTGTCCGTGCGACCCTTGATATCGGTCATGTTGGCGCGGTTTTGGCTGTTGCTGTATCCTATACGGGCACTCTTGATGGCGGTGTTCCCTTTTTCATCTACGGTTCCTTCGATGGGCTTTTCGCTTCCATCTAGGCTTGCTTTGTAGGGAATGGTTGCGCCATTCAAAAGCTTGTCGCTGGTGATGGATACTTCGGGCGATTCCTTGTCACCGATTTCTATTCCCGAAATGGTGAACGTGGCTTCTTCGTCGGGGAGTAACCCTTTGAGTGATTTTTCGCTGCGCACACCCTTTACGGTCACGTAGGCGTTGTGGTACAACGGGGCGATGCCGATGTTTTTCACGCGAACGGCTGCAGATACCTTGTTTACAGTGTAACCAGTGACTTCGAACTTGTAGCCTGCGTATGAACTGGCCTCGTAAACGCGGTCCTTGGTGGCGTACTTGCCTTCGGGTGCGTCGTTACCGATGACATATGTCATGTGGTACTTCTCGGCGGCCTTTTCCCAGGTGACGCCGTAAAGGCCTGCCGGGTTTAGGAACTCGTGTTGGTCTTTATCCTCGTAGTAGCTGATTTCACCGCCAGCAGGTGCTGTCTTCCAACGGTCCTTACCTATGGCCTGCCAGTTCTTTTCGTTGTCGCCGTCCCCCTGCGAGATGTCGTGTTCCTCGTGCATGAAGGAGTCGTCGAAAAGCCCGAAGTGGAGCTTCATCAAATCCTTGCTTGCGACGATGGGGGTGTATTCGTCGTCAGCGGCGTCAATCGAAATGTTCCAAGGTGTTTCTTTAAACTGTTTGTCGACATGCTTCAGGAATTCTTTTTGGTAATCCTTGTTTGCAAAATTCGAGTCCGTTAAGTCTGTGCCGAAGATGTGGTATTCTGCCCAGTGCCCGAAGCCGACCTGCACGAAGGCAATGCGCGGGTCGGTGTCGTATTTTGCGGCGAAGTCGGTGTAGAACTGCTTGTAGAACCACTTGAGCTCATCGAAGTTCCAGTTCGCATAATAGGTGACTCCGTCTCCGTCCACGTCGTTCTTCGATTCATTGTAGCCGTCCATTTCCTTGATGTACTTCGGTACGGCGGTGGCGCCTACGACTTTTTCGGTGCAGTTGGGCGCGTTGCTGATGGACTCTCCCGGGTATTCGATGCGGAAACGCACGATGGCCTGGTGCCCGCGGCTCTTGATTCCGTCGAGTAATTTTTCGAAACTGCTCCAATCGTATTCAATTTTGTCGTCGGATTTGCCTTTGACAACGGCGCAGGGGAGACAGTACGAGAATTCGAGCGAAATGGAACCTTGCAGGTCCTTCTGTTCTTCTGCCTGGTCGGGCCAGAGTACGATACCCTTCATGGGCTCAAGTGATTCAATGCTCTTGTTCAGCGCGACGGAGCGGTCTTTCGCAAATGTTGCTGCGGTCAGGGTGGCAAGCGCGATTCCCGAGATAAACCATTTGTTCATCTTTTCCCTCCGATATCAAGTAAAATAATCGGTCGCTCGCCACGTATTCTGTGCCCGAGGGCGTCTACCTTTACGGAATTCTTGGTGGTGGCGGTACTGCGGGCTTTACGTATGGGCCGTATGGCGGTTGTCGAATCGTCTTGGAGAGCCACGGCGATGCTGTCGAGAATCGGGTTGCCGGTGCCTTCGATGTAGTCGTGCGAGACTTCCCACACCATGATGCCCGCGTAGCCGTTATCCTTGACCCAACGGCTTTTGACGGCGGAAGAATGCGGGTCCTCGAATGTCACGTATCCGGTTGAAGATACGCCGTAAGGTTCGACGGAGACGCTGTCAAAAAAGTATTCCCATTCGGTGTTTGCGACGATGTCCTTGTACGGGACTTGCTTTGCCGTGCCCTTGGTGAAATTGGTGCCGGGGCCCGTGGCGCCTTCAAATTGGAATCCGAAAGAGGGAATGCCAAAGACCATCTTTTCGGTGGGCACACCGCGTTTTTTCCAGTAGTCGCGGGTTTGTTCCCACGACCATGTGGTGTAACCTTCGTGCGGGTAGAGCGGCGAATCGAACATGGCCTTATCGTCCCAGTCGCCGGTCATGTCGTAGGTCATGAACCCGAACCAGTCCAGGTTTGCGACGAGGACTTCGGGCGTAAAGTATTTGCCGTAATACTGCGAGCAGGGGAGTGCTGCGGAAAGCGTCTTGCCTTTAGGGAGTGCAGCGCGGAGCTCGGTAAGCAACTTGCTGTAGGCGATGGTGTCGGCTTCGGGCACGGGATTGTATTCCCATTCCCAGTCCATGTCGAGGCCATCCAGGTTGTGGTCAGCGACAAATTGAACGAGGTGCTCGATAAACTTTCCGCGGAGAGCGTCGTCCGATGCGACAGGCACGAAGTTTTCGCTTTGCCCGCCACCGCCGAGCGAGACGATGACTTTTGTTCCGACGGCGTGGGCGAGGGTCACCATGGAATCGAGGGCGCTCGGATC
Source organism: Fibrobacter sp. (assembly GCA_017412605.1). Lineage (GTDB taxonomy): Bacteria > Fibrobacterota > Fibrobacteria > Fibrobacterales > Fibrobacteraceae > Fibrobacter. The sequence continues at coordinate 282,295 of JAFPWY010000013.1, forward strand.
GTCTGCGGCATCCCCTTTGAGCGAGCCGTCCGTATTCGGCGTAATAAAGCTCCACAGTACGTGCGTCAACTTTTCGTACGGCACCTTGTCTACCGTGTAGGCAGGCTTGTGCCATTTTCCCCAGTCGGGGTAATAACCGATGAATAGCGGTGTAGCGCTTGCGGTAGAAAAACCGGCGATGGCGAATGCCAGGCCGGCTAGAAATTTTTTGCAGAGATTCTTGTTAGACATGCCTCACTCCTCCTCTCCAATATATGTTTTTTTGTGAGGGGAAGTGCGCTATGCTTGTGCTTTATTCCGGATCCTTCAGGCAGTTCTCGCTCATCTCTTTGACGAACGCATTGTTGGAATCGAGTTTTGCCTGGTAGCGCGGATTCACGATGGTGTCTCCATCGCAAATCTGTTGCTTGGCAACCAGACCCTTAATTGCGGCTATGGATTCTCGGCTCGGAATTGCATCCAGGCAAGCATTTGCCGTTGTGTCGGCGGTCTGTTTTACACTGTCGATGATTGCGGCCTTGTCGCTTTTGAATTGCTCGCGCAAGTCATCGGCGTTGGCAAAATCATTCTTGGTGCAAAGCGGGGACGGCGGTTCCGCGCTGCTGCTGGATATGGGCTCTGCGCTGGAACTGCTTTCTGCGACATTAGAGCTGCTGGAGAATTTTTGATTGTATTCTTCGCGAGAGTATATAGTGGAGTCTTTTAAAACATGCGGGCCGCTATCGTCGGCAAAAGTGTTGTAGGTGCTGCCGTTGGAACACTCGAATGTTTCCTGGAAATTGTATCTCATGCAAGAGGGCATTTGAACGCCGTAAAGGGCGACTTCCGTGAAATCGGGAGTGTTTTCCAGTTCGCCTTCGATTTCTTCGAGTTCTTCTAGAGTCTTGGTCGTGTTGTTTTCAAGTTGCTCTTTTAGATCCTGCTGGGAAGGCCTGGATGAACCGGTCGATGTTGTTTTTGTGAGTTCTATGCAGGCACCGGTGGGAGAGGAACCTGTCATTTTGCAGGTCACATTTGGATCGCTTGCAAGTTTGAAGGCCCCGGTTTCGCCGCTGGAACTGGATTGCACGGCGTTGCTGGAACTTTCTATGTTGCTTCCGATTTCGCTGGAACTGGGGGTCGCGTCGGACGATGCGGGTTCCGCCGTCTCGGATGAGCTGATCGCTGCGCTAGATTCGGGGACTTGTGGTGCGGTGGAACTTTCGCTGTCGCTGCCGCAACTGGCCCAAAAAAGTGCTGTCGAAGAGAGTAAAATGCTTTTCCAATGCTTGCGAATATTCATAGGACCTCCAAACAAAATATGTTGTTCGTTTCTTTTCAAAAAATATCTTTTTTCAATCTCTTGAACAAAGGAAAATTTTTTTTCTGTGGACAATTTGTATAAAAAAATGTCGGGCATTTGCCCGACGTTTGAAATTTGGTGCCGTGGGTGGTTATCCCAGCAATTCTTCCTTGCTGATAGCCTTGAAGTTTGTTGCCTTCAGTGCTTCGATAGCCTTGTCCACGTCCTGGAAGCGGAGAATCATGATGTTCTGGCCGTTCAGAGTGGAGGGGTAAGCGTACATGTAGTCAATCTGCTGGGTTCCGACTGCAGTGGAGAGCAGTTCGGCGAGGCCACCGATGGCGGCGTTCACGGGGCAGGCGACCACGTCGGTGATGGTGGCACTGAGGCCGGCCTTGGCGAGCACGTCCACGGCCTTTTCCGGGTCACTGACGATAAGGCGGATAAGCCCGAATTCGCCCGAGTCGGCGAGCGTGAGCGAAAGGAGGTTCACGCCGGCGTCGGCAAGCGAGCGGCATACCGCCTGGAGACGGCCCGGACGGTTGGATACGAAAACTGAAACCTGTGGGATTTTCATTGTGTTTTCTCCTGTTTTAAAACTTTTAGGGGTTAGAATCTAGGATTTAGGGGCTAGAGAAAGATATCATGGCTTCGCCATTTGTTATAGACGCACGAAGTGCGTGATTCTCATTCACTAGCCTCTAGCCCTTAGTCTCTAGATCCTCTTATCACATCTTCTTCCTGTTGTCGACAACTCTCTTGGCCTTGCCTTCGCTACGCGGCAGCGAATCGGGTTCGCACAGCGTGACAATGACGGAAATGCCGAGAATCTGTTCGATGGAGTGCTTGAACTTCTTGTTCAGCTGTTCCATGGCGCTCATGGAGTCGCTCACCATGTCGCGGGAAACTTCCACCTTGACTTCGAGCGTGTCCATGTTGTTCTTGGTATCGAGCACGATCTGGTAGTGCGGCAATGCCTTCTCCGCACGGAGGAGGGCCGTCTCGATCTGGCTCGGGAACACGTTCACGCCGCGCATGATAATCATGTCGTCGCTACGGCGGCCAATGCGGCGGATGCGGCGGATGGTACGGCCGCACTTGCACTTGGTCTTCTCGATGGCAGTAATGTCGCGGGTGCGGTAGCGGATGATGGGCATGGCCTTCTTGCTGAGCGTAGAAAGCACGAGTTCGCCCTCTTCGCCGTCCGGCAGCGGTTCAAGCGTTTCGGGGTCCACAATTTCGGGGTAGAAGTGGTCTTCGAAGATATGGATGCCGTCGCGGCACTCGCATTCGCAGCCCACGCCCGGGCCCACGATTTCGGAAAGGCCGTAGATGTCGTATGCCTTGATGCCGGTCTTTTCTTCGATGTAGTCGCGCATGCCGTCGCTCCAGGGTTCAGCCCCGAAGATACCGCGCTTGACCTTCAAATCACGGATGTTGACGCCCATCTTTTCGGCAACGTCGATGATGCGGACAAAGTAACTCGGCGTTCCACCCACCGCAGTGACGCCGAAATCCTTCATGAGCATCACCTGGCGTTCGGTATTGCCGCCGCTGATAGGAATGACGGTCGCACCGAGGGCTTCGAAACCGCCGTGGATGCCGAGACCGCCGGTGAACAGGCCGTAGCCGTAGAAGTTCTGCACGATGTCGGTGCTGCGGAAGCCGCAAGCGAGGAGACCGCGCTTCACGACCTGGGCCCACACGTCCATGTCTTCCTTGGTGTAGCCGACCACGATGGGCTTGCCGGTGGTGCCCGAACTTGCGTGCAGGCGCACGACTTCGCTCAGGTCGACGGCGAACAGGCCATACGGGTAGGTGTCGCGCAGGTCCTTCTTCATGGTGAAGGGGAGCTTGGCCACATCCTTGAGACTCTTGATATCGTCGGGCTTGAGTCCCTTCTCGTCCATGCGCTCACGGAAGAGCGGAACTTTCTCGTAGGCGAGCTTTACAGTGGCGCGCATACGCTGCAACTGCAGGTCGCGCAGTTTTTCTTCGGGCATAAAGTCGAGCGCCATCTCGGGCAGGACCTTGTTTTCTTCGTCATTCCAGGCGGTTGAACGCATAGGGGTTCCTTTAGTTGAATTTTGCGCCTATGAATATAGGATTATTTCGGAAAATCAAAGAGTGTGAAAAGGATGTTTTTCTTTTTTTTGCAAAAGACGGCACATGAGCCGTTTTACATGGCGTGTAAAAATGGATTCATAGGATGTATCGTGCTTTTATAATCTGCGGGGTGGGTTGGGTTGGTTTATTTTTTGTATTTTTGGGCGGTATTTTGGATTTTTTTCTGTATCTATAGGTAGGTTTATTCTGCGCTTACGATTGTTTTTTTTGATACTGGCCATTGTGTCTGTGACCCGAGCACAACTTTTGGAAGTGTCTGATAGCTTTATGGCGGAAAATAAGGTCCGCAAGGTTATGGTGGATGGTACAGAGAACATGGACGAACGTTCTGTGTTGAGCCGTATCGGCATCCGTGACGGACAGACATATTCCCCTGCGGCGCTGTCCGAGAAGATCCAGTCCTCGGTGGCCAACCTTTATAATTCAGGACTTTTTGACGACGTCACGGCATGGATTGACTATGTGGATGATGGCACGGATGTGGATGTCATCTTCAAGATTAAGGAGCTTCCTGCTTTGGACACGGCTTATTTTGACGGCTGTGACGAGATTTCCGAAGAAGACCTGCGTCTGAAATTGCGCATTATTCCAGGCCAGGTGTACAGTAAGAGCCAGCTGGAACGTGACCGCCAGGCTTTGCTTGACTATTTCCATTCCGAGGGCTATCTGCTGGCCGAAGTCGGCTATCGTGAGACCCCGACCGATGACAATAAGAACGAGGTGACCTTCATTGTCCGCGAAGGCGGCAAGGTCAAGGTGACCCAGTTCGACATTCAGGGCAACGAACATGTGCCGGCCGAGGACATCAAGGAACACATGCTCACCAAACAAGACCAGTGGTGGGGCGGTGGCGAGTTCAAGCAGATTGTCTTTGAGGCCGATCGCGATACAGTGTTGAACGCTATCCGCCATTTTGGTTACCTGGATGCCGAGTTGACCGATTATAGGGCCGAGTACCTCCCGGATTCCAGCTGCTTGTTCTATCTGGGACGTATGGTCCCCGTTGGCAATCGTCTGGCGACCATGTACGACCAACTGAATGCGGCCTTGGCCGAACCTTCTTCGCCGCTCTACAAGATGGCGGGCAAACCGACCATGCAGGTCACGCATTACTATCGCAAGTTCCACAAGAGCACGGAACCCTGGGTGAGCCGTCAGGTAAAGCAGGTCAAGGACGAAGAAGAAGCTCTCAAGATGCTCAACGACATTATCCGTTATGAGAGCGCTCGTAAGGAATGGCTCGAAATTACGGCCGACCTCAAGTGGAACAATCCGAAGATTGATTCCCTCTTGGCCATTAAGAAGCGCGGCGTCTACGAAGAGAAGTTGATTGTTCGCTACCAGATGGAAGACTTGTTCTCCACTTTGAACAAGTATGACAACATCAAGACTTCCAGTGCCATCATCATCCATATCAATATGATTGAAGGCCGCCGCTACTACATGGGCTCCCTCCATTTCACCGGTAACGAGGTCCTGAACGACAACATCTTGAACTATGCCTATCGTCTGGATAGTGGCGAGGTGTTCGACTACTATGTTTACGAAGCGTCCAAGAAAGCCTTGCTCGATTCTTATCGCGAAGACGGTTACCTGTTCGCCCAGTTTACCGAAGAACGTACCTTCGAAAACGATTCGACGGTCAACCTGACTTACCACATGGTGGAAGGGCTCCCGGCACAGATTCACAAGGTGCATATCCACGGCAACACGAGAACGAACGAAAAGGTCATCCGCCGCGAAGTTCGCCTGTATCCGGGCGATACGTACCGCCAGTCGGCCTTGGAACGTAGTTTCCGCGAAATCATGCAACTGAACTTCTTCGACATGGTCACGCCGGACATCAAGGTTGTCGGCGAGCAGGAAGTCGACCTCGACTTTGTTGTGCAGGAGAAGGAAGCCGGTACGGGACAGTTCAGCTTGGGCGTGTCCTATAGTGAAAGTGATGGCCTTGTGGGTACGGCCAGTGTTTCTATCCCGAACTGCTGTATGGGTAACGGACAGGCAGCCTCGTTGAATCTCGAATATGGTGTCGACAAGAAGAGTGCGGCCATCAATTTCCAGGAACCGTGGTTCATGGATAAGCCTATTACCGTGGGTGGTGGTCTCAGTTACTCGTGGTGGCACTTGGATTACGACCCGAACGTCACCCGTTACGGTGGCAACGTGTATGTGGGTAAGCGTCTCAAGTGGCCTGACGACTACTTCTACGGACAGATCGGTTACAGCTGGCTCATGAACAAGCAGGGCCCGAACATCGAAGACAGCTACGTGGTGTACACGGGTGTCGAGTCTGCATTGAACTTCCGCTTAGTGCGTGACGATAAGAACCTGCCGCAGTTCCCGACGGACGGCTCCCGTTATGTGCTGGATGTCCAGTGGGCTGACGATGTGCTGTTCAGCGACTTCAACTTTGTGAAGACGGAACTCACGGTCAAGTGGTGGTTCCCGCTGTTCCGCGACAGGCTTGCGATTGCACTCACGAACGAGTATGGTGTTATCTTCGGCGATCAGCTGCAATACCGTACGCTCTATACTATGGGCGGCGTGCTCGGTTATGAAGGTATGATGCGTGGCTATAGTTCCGGTTCTATCGGCTATCGTCGTTTAGGTCGCAGCTACCAGTATGTTGGTGCGGAACTGCAACTCGGCCTCGTGCCGCAGACGTTCTACCTGTTGCCGTTCTTCTTCGATGCGGGTAACGTGTTCGGTGACCGCTACGATCCGAGCACCAAGGTTCCCAAGCCTTCTCGTAGCCCGTTGGAAGAATGGGACCCGACTTCGCTTAAGAAGGATATTGGTTTCGGCTTCCGTGTAGTTGTGCCGATGCTCGGTATTATCGGATTTGACTTTGCATGGCCTCTGGATGTGGGTGAAACCTATAGTGGTCTGCAGCGTACCAACGTGGGCGACATGGAGTTCAACTTCGTGATTGGCCAGGGATTCTAAAGGAGGCGCATGATGATTCGTCGCTTAATTCTTCTTTTGGTGTTTGCACTTGCTACTGCGGGTATGGCTGATGATGGCCTTCGCGTGGCACATGTCGATTCCAAGCTTATCTTTGACGGCTATAAGGGCACGAAGAAAGCTCAGGAAGAGTATGACCGCCAGGTGGCTAAGTGGGAACAGCAGGCGAACCTCCTGCAAAAGGAACTCGCCGCCATCAAGGAAAAGATTGACAAGCAGCTTCTGATGCTTTCGGACGAAAAGCGCCGTGAACTCGAAGCCGACTACAAGAAAAAGGACACGGAGCTCAAGAACTTCATCGATCGCGTGTATGGCCGTAACGGGGAACTGATTTCTGAAAACGAGAAAATTAGCGGCCCCATTATCCAGCTGATTCGCAAGGCGGTGAACGAGATTGCCCTGCAGGAAGGCTACGACATGGTCGTGGACCGTGCAACCGGTTCCGTGCTGTTCTGGAAAAAGGAAAACGACTTGACGCAGAAGGTGCTAGATTACCTGAATAACCGCTAGTTCTCTGGCTGCATAAGTGTGTATGAAATAGGCCGCCCTTGGGGCGGCTTATTTTATATGCGTTTTTTGAAACGGCGACTACTTGATGCGTGTCCTGGCGTATTCGTAAAGTCCGAGGGAAAGAGCAACGGATGCGTTGTAGGAATGCGCTTCGGGTTTCATTGGAATGCGGAGGATGTCGTTGCACTGTTTCCGGATGAACGGGGGCAGGCCGACGTCCTCGCCGCCAACGGCGAGCACAACCTGGTCTGCGAATTCGTACCCGGCGAGGCTTGTCTCGGTGTCGGCATCAAGGCCTAAAATCTGATAGCCCGCAAGCTTGAGCTCGCCGATGGCGGCTTCCAGGTTGTTCGGACGGCAGATGCGCATCTTGTCTAGCGCTCCCGCGCTGGTCCGCGCAACACTTGGGGTGATGCCGCACATGCCTTTTGCCGGCATGAGCAGAATGTCCACGCCAAGGGCCAACGAACTGCGGATGCACGCCCCAAGGTTCCGCGGATCCTCGATGTTTGTGGCCACGGCAATGAGTTTCTTCTCGCCGTTTTCTTTCGCCTTAAAAAATTCCTCGCGGACGTCTTCCCACTGCAGGAGAGCCTTTTCGTTAATCAGCGCGACGACTCCCTGGTTTGGCCTGGCGTAGCTGTCGAGAATTTTGGAATCCACCTGCTGCACGTGGACATGCGCACGCTTGGCAAGCTTTTGTAAGTTGTACAGCTTGGGGTTGCCGGACTGGTGCATAAAGAGAATGCGGTGGACGCGCATGGGGTCGTTGGTGAGGAGGCTTTCGACTTCCTTGATTCCACCGACGGCTACTTGCGGCGCGGCATCGGCATCGCCGATAGCAGCCACGACGTTTTCTTGTTTGAATTTTTTCTCGCCGAATCTGGGGCGGTCATCGCGACCGAAACGGCGCATGCGATCGTTGTTTGGTCTGCGCTGATCGCGACGGTTGTCGTCTTCGTTGAAACTCATGGGGGTCTCCGTGTTGTTTATCAGTATTTTTCCCTGCAAGGAATGACGACGTTCATTTGAACGTCGGTGTCCTTCTGCTCAAGGGGCTCTTTCGAAATCTGTGCGGGCGTGGCGATGCCAGCCTTGTAGGAATGCGGGTGCTTGGCGAGGAACTTGTCGTAGTAACCCTTGCCATGTCCGATGCGATTTCCATTAAAATTGAATTTTGTGCCTGGAACGAGGAATATGGGAATATCTTCCTCGAATTTTTCAAGGCCATCCTTCGGTTCCATAATGCCGAATTTCCCAGGAACAAGGTCCTTGCGCAGGCTGCTTACTTTGTAAAAGTTCATGATGCCCTCGCCTTCGCAGCGCGGCAGCAGCAGGCGGCCTTCGCGGGCGAGTTCTTCGATAATGGGCATGATGTTCGGCTCGCCTTTCATCGGGTAGAACGCGGCGATGTTTCTTGCGTCGTGGTATCCCGGAATGTCGTGGATTTCTTGCCAGGGTTCGCCGATGATGTCGTCGCCTTTCTTGTCGCGACGCTTTTTCAGGATAAGTTCGATGATGGGGCTGCTGCCGAACACGAATATCGCAAGGAACAGTACGAGTATCGAGGTTCCCATTTCTAGCTCCTGATGGCGCGCGCTGCAGTCGGGAGTTTGTCCTGAAGGATTTCGTTCCAGATTTTGCGCTGCCATTGCATCAGGTGAGCTTCGTCGTAGCGGTCCTGCCAGGGCATGGTTCCCGGTGCGGCCAGCCAGATGAGCTGAGACTTATTCGCGACCATCGAAGGGTCTATATGGAGTGCTTCGGCCTTTTCGTCGCGCCACATCTTGAGCGAAAGTAGGAGGTCGGCATTCGGTACCACTGGCGGGGGAGGTGCTTTGGGCAGCTTGGCTGGCCAGTTCTCTTCGGGGGTGGCGCAGGCTGCACGGAGCATGGCCATGAAGGAATCGTAGCGTTCTCCCTTGAAGTTGCGGGGCAACTTGGGCAGTTTATTCTCGTCAAAATTGGGGAATGTCGCCTGGACGTTGCGCACGATGGCGAGCATCAGTTCTGCGGGCATGACCTTGTATGGGGGACGGTCCATGGCCTCGGCTTCTTTTTCCCGCCATTCCCAAAGATGCTTGAGAATGTTCAGTGCGCAGGGGTTGTATATGCTGGAACCTGTGATGCGCCAGGGGTCTTTCTTGGGCGGGGCCGGGTGCCTAGAATGTTCTATCAGTGCGTTGCACTGTTCGGTCAGCCAACTCATGCGGTTTGCCGCTTGCAACTTTTCAACCAGGATGGCGCAGAGTTCGTGCAGGTAGAACGTATCGTGGATGGCGTATTCGCACATCTCGAGCGGGAGCGGGCGGATAGTCCAGTCGGCACGCTGGTTCTCTTTCTTGAGCTCGTCGCCGAAATATTCGCGAACGAGATCGGCCAATCCGAGGTGTGGCTCGCCGAGCAACTTTGCAGCGAGCATCGTGTCGAAAATGTTTTTCGGGCTGAACTGGTAGGTCTGCCACAGGAGTCGCAGGTCGTAGTCCGCACCGTGGAAAATAAGCGTCTGCATGGCGCGTGCCTTGAATAGCGGGGCGAGGTCTATACCGCAGAGGGGGTCGACGATATAGTAATGGTCCCCGATGGTAATTTGGATAAGGCAGAGCCGTGCTAAATAATGATGCATAGAATCGGCCTCCGTATCGACGGCGGCCATATCATACAAGTCGAGATCTTCGAGAAGCTTGGCGAGGGATTCCTCGCTGTCTACCAAGATGTATTTTTCGTTTTGCAACATTACCTGTGAAATGTAACTAAATTGCGAAAAAATGAGAACTCCGAAATGAAAAAGACGGCTCGATAAAGGGACTTGCTTCGTTACCCGCAATGACGTTTGAGTGCCTCGATGTAGGAGTTGGCGTAGCGCGAAAGCGTGATTCCCTTGCGAGTCACGATACCGATGGTCATCTTGTCGAGGACTGCGAGTGGCTTTGCGATGATGTCCTTGCCGTTCAGCTTGTGGCTGATGACTCCTGAACAGATGGTATAGCCGTCGAGGCCGATGAGTAGGTTGAAAAGCGTGGCGCGGTCGCGGACCTTGATATTGCGTGGACAGTCGAAGTCAATGGCCGTGAGCGGCTCTTCGGCGAAATAGAACGAGTTGAAGTTGCCCTGTTCGTAAGTCAGGTACGGGTATGGCTTCAAGTCGGCGAGCGAGATGCGTTCCTTTTTTGCGAGCGGATTCTTCGATGACATGAATACGTGGAGCGGTGTTGTAAAGAGTTGTTCAAAAACGAGATTGTTCTTTTGTATCAGCTTGCGGATGACTTTTTCGTTCTTGCCGCTGAGGTAGAGTACCCCAATTTCACTTTTCATTTTGGCTACATCGTCGATAATCTCGTTTGTCTGCGTTTCGCGGAGCGTGAAGTCGTAGCTTGGACCACCGAATTTGCGGATGACATCGACAAAGGCGTTCACGGCGAAGGAGTAGTGCTGGCAGCTGACGGAAAAGATTGTATTGCCGTTCTCGCCGCCTTTGTAGTGGTCCTCGAGGAGGGCTGCCTGTTCCAGCACCTGGCGCGCGTACGAGAGGAATTCGTCGCCTTCGTTTGTTATGGTGACACCCTTGTTGCTGCGGTTGAAGATGGTGACACCCATCTCTTCCTCGAGTTCGTGGATGGCTGCGGTCAAACTTGGCTGCGAAATGAAGACACGCTTGGATGCTTCGGTGATGTTCAGTGTATCGGCTACCGCGACGGCGTATTTAAGTTGTTGTAAAGTCATAGGGGGGTGAGCTGTGAGCTATGAGCAATGAGTGATGAGGGGTTTGGGTTAGTGACTTTGTTCTATCATAGGTTTAAACTATGGTGAACGCATAAAAAATAGTATTTTACCTATTTCAAAAAAGAGGGTATATTTGGGAGCGTTCAAGAAAAACATGTAAAAAAGGTAGGTAAATCAATATGACGGCAAAGAAGACATCGGTTATCGGTTTCCCGCGCATTGGCAAGGCCCGCGAACTCAAGTTTGCTAGTGAAAAATTCTTTAAGGGCGAAGTCTCCGAAGCGGATCTCCAGAAGACCGCCGCAGAAATCCGCCAGTACGGTTGGCAGAAGCAGAAGGCAGCCGGGATCTCGTTCATCCCGTCCAACGACTTCTCGTTCTACGATAACGTTCTCGATACGGCGTTCTTGCTCGGTGCCGTTCCGGCCCGTTATAAGGAACTCGGCCTTTCCGCCCTTGAGACTTATTTTGCCGCGGCCCACGGCTATCAGGGCGCCAAGGGCGACGTCAAGGCGCTCCCGATGAAGAAGTGGTTCAATACGAACTACCACTACATCGTGCCCGAGCTGGACGATTCCACCGAGCTCGCCCTCTCCGGCGACGTGAAGCCCCTCCAGGAATACAACGAAGCCAAGGCCGCCGGCATCCAGACCGTGCCGAGCCTCATCGGTCCCTACACGTTCCTGCGCTTGGCCCGCTACAACGGCAACAAGAAGGCTGACGCTTTTGCCGCTTCTGCCGTGAATGCCTATTTGAAGTTGGTGGAACAGCTTGCGGCTGCTGGAGCCGAATGGATCGCTTTTGCCGAGCCTGCCCTCGTCTTTGACGTGAACGATGAAGAAAAGCAACTCTTCAAGTCTATCTATGCGTTCCTGCTGGAACAGGTCCATGCGAAGATTTCCGCAAAGATTCTCTTGCAGACCTACTTCGGCGATATCCGCGATGTTTACCAGGATATCGTTTCGTTCGGCTTCGACGGTATTGGCCTCGACTTTGTGGAAGGCCTCAAGTCGCTTGAACTCATCAAGACCGGATTCCCGAAGAACGCAGTCCTCTTTGCGGGCGTGGTGAACGGCAAGAACATCTGGCGCGCTGATTATGCGCAGAAGAACGCCCTCCTCGCCGAAATCGAGAAGTTCGTGGATGCCGCCAACATCGTGGTGGGTACCTCCTGTTCCCTGCTGCATGTGCCTTACACCGTTGCCGCCGAGCAGAAACTCCCCGCGGAAACCCTGAAGCATTTTGCCTTCGCCGAGGAAAAGCTAGTGGAACTTGCCGACCTCGCCAATGCCGACGCGGCCGCCCTCGAAAAGAACAAGGCCCTGTTTGCCGCCGCTCGCGTGAGCGAAAATGCTGCGGTGCAGTCCGCGCTTGCCGCCCTCAATGATGCCGACTTCGTGCGTAGCCCGTCCCGCGCCGACCGCAAGAAGGTGCAGAAGAAGGTCTTCGGTCTCCCGGCTTTCCCCACGACAACGATTGGTTCGTTCCCGCAGACGGCTGAAGTCCGTGCGAACCGTGCCGCCTTCAAGAAGGGCGAAATCACTCGCGAACAATATGTGGCGTTCAACCAGAAGAAGATTGCGGAATGCATCGCTCTGCAAGAAAGCATCGGCCTCGACGTTATTGTGCATGGCGAATTCGAGCGCAACGACATGGTGGAATATTTTGGAACGCAGATTGACGGGTTCATCTTCACGCAGAACGCCTGGGTGCAGAGCTACGGCACTCGCTGCGTCAAGCCGCCTGTAGTGTGGGGCGATATTCACCGCAGCAAGCCCATCACCGTCGAATGGTCCGTGTTTGCCCAGAAGCAGACGAACAAGCCCGTGAAGGGCATGCTCACTGGCCCCGTGACGATTCTCAACTGGTCTTTCCCGCGCGAAGATATTTCGCTCAAGGCGCAGGCCCAGCAGATTGGCCTTGCCATCCGTGACGAAGTCCTTGACCTCGAAAAGAACGGCATCAAGATTATCCAGATTGACGAGGCCGCCCTCCGCGAGAAGCTGCCGCTGCGCAAGAGCGACTGGCACAAGGAATACCTCGACTGGGCTATCCCCGCATTCCGCCTGGTGCACGCGAAGGTCAAGCCTGAGACGCAGATCCACACGCACATGTGCTACAGCGAGTTCAACGACATTGTCCGCGACATCGACGCCATGGATGCCGACGTGATTACGTTCGAGGCGAGCCGTTCTGACCTCAAACTGCTTGATGCACTCAACGAGGCGCATTTCGAAACGCAGGTTGGCCCGGGCGTGTACGACATCCACTCGCCGCGCGTACCCTCTGTCGAGGAAATAGTCAATACGCTCCACAAGATTCTTGACAAGGTTCCGCAGGAGAACGTGTGGGTGAACCCCGATTGCGGCCTCAAGACCCGTGGCGAGACGGAGACGACTGCAAGCCTCAAGAACCTGGTCGCCGCAGCCAAGCAGTTGCGCGCCGAAGCCTAGAGCGAGCCTCTAGAATAGAATTTCCATATACACCCTAAGTCCTGTAAGTTCATGCTTGCGGGACTTTTCCGTGTTAGGGTCAAGGCGGGACTAGCCCTTGATGACGTTGTAGAATTCCAGGAACTGTGCGGGGGAGAGTTCCTCGGCGCGGACGGTAGTGGGATAGTCCAGGAACTCGATGGCTTCCTGGATTTTCTTTTTGTCGTATGCGCGACCGAAGGAGTTCGCGAGCGTTTTGCGCTTTTGCGTGAATGCGGCGCGGACAAAATCGAAGAATCCGTCGGGAGCCTCGAGCGGGCTTACCTTGGGCGTGAGGAGCATCGTGGCGCTGTCGACGTTGGGGCGCGGCGTAAAGTGCTCGGGGCCAATTTTCCGGAGGATTTGCGTGTCGGCGTAGGCGGAGACGAGTACGGACAAACTCCCGTAGTTGCTGCTGCACGGGGTGGCGCAGATGCGCTCGGCGACTTCGAGCTGGACCATGCCCATGAATCCCTTCGTGAGGTGCAGTCGCGGCATGAGCCCGGCAATGATGGCCGTGGACACGTTGTAGGGGAGGTTCCCGGTGACCCAGGGCTTTTCGTGGGTGTCGAGGAATGCCTGCAGGTCGAATTTTAGGAAGTCGATGTTCGCGATGTGGAAGTTGTCGCGGCCCTGGAATTTTTGTTCCAAAAATTCGACGCACTGCTCGTCGATTTCGACGGCAGTGAGTTCCACGGCGCGGTCCAGGAGGTGCTCCGTGAGCGCGCCGTGGCCAGGACCGATTTCCAGCACAACGTCGTGCTCATTTACGGGCAAGTCCCCCGCAATCAGTTTCGCGGTAGGGACATCCAAGAAGTTCTGTCCGAATTTTCGGCGGCGGGCTCTATCCATGACGTAAAAAATAGAAAAAGTCTTTTGTTACATTTGGGGCCATGAAACGGATTGAAGTTGTGGCGGGAATCATTTGCGACGGAGCTCCTCGGGCGCCGGGAACCCGGTATTTCGCGACCCAACGGGGCTATGGCGACTTCAAGGATTTCTGGGAATTCCCGGGCGGCAAGATGGAATCCGGTGAAACGCCGGAACAGGCACTGGCCCGTGAACTCAAGGAAGAACTGGCTGTTGACGTGTCTGTTGGTGAATTTATCTGTACCGTTGAACATGACTATCCTGCATTCCATCTGACCATGCATTGCTTTTTCTGTTCCATAGATAGCGGTCGCCTTACGCTGCTGGAGCACGAGGCTGCCAAGTGGGTTGACTCCTCGGAAATGCGTAATCTGGACTGGCTCCCTGCCGATGTCCAGGTTGTCTCGGCTCTGCTTGGCTGAAAAAGATTCTATATTTGCGCCCATGAAAAAGATATCCCTTACGGGCATCAAGCCCACCGGCACGCCGCATTTAGGCAACTACCTGGGCGCCATTCGCCCGGCCCTCGAACTTTCGAAGACCTATGACACGGTCTACTTCATTGCAGACTATCACGCGCTTACCACCGTCCAGAACGGTGCCGAGATGCGCGCCAATATCTACAAGATTGCCGCCACTTGGCTCGCTCTCGGCCTGAACCCCGAAGAAGGCTTGTTCTACAAGCAGAGCGATATTCCCGAAATTTTCGAACTCAGCTGGGCACTCAGCTGCTTTACGCCGAAGGGATTCATGAACCGCGCCCATGCTTACAAGGACAAGGTCGCCAAGAACGAAGCCGCCGGCGAGGACCCGGATGCGAACGTGAACATGGGCCTCTACTGCTACCCCTGCCTGATGGACGCCGACATCCTGATGTTCAGCGCCGACATCGTGCCTGTGGGCAAGGACCAGAAGCAGCATGTGGAATTCGCCCGCGACATCGCCATCAAGTTCAACAAGCACTTCGGCGAAGATGTCTTTACGATTCCGGAACCGGTGTTCCAGGAAACGACGGGTATCATCCCCGGTCTCGACGGTCGCAAGATGAGCAAGTCCTACGACAACGTGATTGACATCTTCCTCGAGAGCAAGGCATTGAAGAAGAAGATTGGCAAGATTGTCACGAACTCCCAGGGAATCGAAGAACCCAAGGATCCCGATACTTGCAACGTCTTCAAGCTGTACAAGCTTTTTGCGACTCCTGAACAGACCGAGGCGCTCGCTGCACGCTACCGCGCAGGCGGCATGGGCTGGGGCCACGCGAAGCAGGAACTCCAGAACGTTCTCGAGGAACACCTGGGCGCTGCCCGCGAAAAGTACTTCTACTTGCTCGACCACACCGAGGAAATCGACAAGATCCTCGCGTACGGCAAGGAGAAGGCCCGCGTGAAGTCCAAGGCCATGATGGAAAAGGTGCGCTCCCTGCTCGGAACGTACTAGTCCTTGGACCCCGTTCGGGGCCTTGTCTAGATTTCAAACAAGTAGCCCGCTCTCCACAGGAGAGTGGGTTTTGTGTAATCCATGAAATAGTATAGCGGATAAGAAATCTGCGTGTAGATTCCGTATAAATGAACCCAAACCTCGGCTGACAGATCGAGCGTTTCCTCGTAGTTGTATGGCAGCGCATACATGGCTTCGTTTGCATCGTTCAATGCTTTGTGCATTCCGTTTGGTGCTTCGGCAAATGAGTATCCGCTGCCGATGCCTAGGTCGATGTTGAAAGGAAGCCCCTTGAATAACGTCCAGGCGAGTCCTCCGCGGATGGCGCACCAGTAGTCGTTTTCTCCGTTTCGCCACCCCATGCCTTGGATACGCATGATTGCGGACTTGTAGCCGAATCCGACGACTACAGAAAGGGGGGCGGGGTCACCTGCAGACAAGCCGAACTGGATTCTCCTTTCTTTTATCTGTTCTTTATCGGATCCGGATGCTCCGGATGCAAGACAAATGGAGGCAAGAATCATGAGGGCTAAAAAGAATTGTCGCATGTTCAAAAACTAGCTAATTATATAGGGAAAAATAGGCTTTACTTTTGTGGTAACCTTGATTGGCATCTAAAAATTCTTATTTTTTTCGTAACAGTTTACATGGCCCCATGGGCAAAAAAGAGAGGTAGAAATGAAAAAGTCACTCAAAATGTTGGGCATTGCCGCTTTGGCTTGCGTGACTTCGGCTTTTGCCGAGGGCGGCATGTTCGAGGGCTCGCTTCCTGAGAACTGGACTGCCGACGTTGTCGCTGCAGTGAAGTACACCCGTATGCACTACAGCAACTGGTCTGAAGACGGAACTTCCAGCTATACCTGGCTTGTCACTTACGATGCCGATGTGCAGGGCAAGTGGACGGTCGCTAACTGGCGTAATTTGATCGATCTGGACCTCGGACAGACTTGGACTGACGGTCTTGGCAAGCGTAAATCTGCCGACAAGATTTTCTGGGAATCCATGGTAGACTTCAATATGACAGAAGTCCTGAAACCGTACGCGGGTCTCCGTTACGAAACCCAGTTCATGACTGGCTACAGCTACAGCGAAGATGAAGATGGTGACGAAGTCAAGACGCCCGTTTCCTGCTTTATGGATCCGGTGTACTTCACTCAGGTTGCCGGTCTTGCCTACATCCCGAACGATAACTTCTCCCAGCGTCTCGGTTTTGCCAACCGTGTGACGGTTTCTCATGGCTACGGCTATGCCGACGATAAGGATACCGAAGACGAAATCGAAGAAGTTAAGGACGAACCGGGTCTTGAAAGTATCACCGAGTTCAAGTATGCCTTCTCCGACATCATGGGCTTCAAGACCCGCCTTTGGGCTTTTGCCAATTTCAAGGGTGTTGACGAAATCGACGGAAAGTGGGAAAACCTCCTGACCATCTCGATTGCTCCGCTCATCGAACTCCAGGTCGGCTTCGACATGGTCTACGACAAGGATCTCGACAAGGACGCCCAGTACAAGGACATGATCCTGTTCGGCCTGACTTGGCGCTGGTTCTAGTGCGAAGCCCCTTGTGGGTACAAAGCATCGAAATTGTAAAAGTTCCCGGTTCCGCCGGGAATTTTTTATGGGGAGCTTAGGGACTATTGCTCGATGGAGAGCAGGTCTTCTTGCCAGGCGTCGCGTTTTTTGCGGAGATTCTCGAGGGATTTTTCGTCGGCACCGGAGGTGTCGCGGATTTCGGTGAGTTTGCGGTATCCTTCGAGCAGCCGTGTGGCTTTGGGGTAAACAGCTTCCAGGTCCTGGAGAGCCTTTTCGATGGCTTCGTCCGAGTAGAGGCGCGCAATGCCTTCGACGGTGCGCAAAATGGCGAGCTCGTTGTCACCGCTTTCCTTGGCCGTTTGTGCTTCGGCAAATTCCAGTGGGCGAATGGCGTCCATCCAGACGGATTCCTGGGCGTACAGGTCGTTGTCTTCGGCGATGGCGTCCTTTTTCCGGGTCAGTTCCACCTGTTTCGCGATAAATGGGCGGTATGTGCCGGCGTCAACATCAATTTGGCTTTTTTGGCAGAATTCGTCGAGATTGCGCAGGTTCGTTTCTGTCGGGTTGTTGAGGAGGCATTCCTTGAGTACCGCCAGTTTGTCCTTA
This sequence comes from Fibrobacter sp., assembly GCA_017412605.1. Lineage (GTDB taxonomy): Bacteria > Fibrobacterota > Fibrobacteria > Fibrobacterales > Fibrobacteraceae > Fibrobacter. The sequence continues at coordinate 299,824 of JAFPWY010000013.1, forward strand.
GGGGGCAAGGCTTTGAAATTTTCGGATTCCATGCTGTTTGCTTTTATGCGTAACCAGAAAACTCGCATGAGTATGGCCGCTATGGCGATAAAGAAAAAAATGCCCCAATTCATTGGGCGAAATATAGCTAAATCGGGGGTGCTGTACTTTCGTTCTAACCCTTATTTCTAGAGCTTTGACGATGTTTGAGTTGTTTAAAATCACCCTATTTTTGCAAACCTCTTTTTTACATAGTTTTTCGCTTATTTTGAGTGGATTTTGGGAATAAAAGGTATATATTTAGGGGGAGAAATATAACCCTTTATTGGAGCATGGATTTTATGGCACAGAGAAGCTGGCTTGTTGCCGGCCTTTTGGTCGGTTCTGCATCTTTTGCTTTGGGGGCGCCTGTGGCGACCGCCGACTTGGATATTGTTATTCGTGACTTTCAACCGAATCACCCGGATTTCGAAAACTTTTCGGAAGAATACGTCAGCCCGGGCGATTCTCCGTCTCCATGTACCAGTGGCATGTGCCGCGACAACATCTACAACGCCACATTGTGTGGCGGCAAGGCCTGTGATGGCTATGATGTGACATGGTATGGTCAGGAAGACTTGCATCGCTCCTGCGGAAACGGACGTTCCAAGACGGGTGCCCAGATTGGCCAGGATGGCTATCCGATGGTGGAAAACTCGTCTCTTCCCAGCTATCTAGCCAAGATGGTTTCTTCATCGGAGCCGTTGGAATATGGCCAGTGCTCCGAAGACGGAAACTATAACGGAAAGGCGGTGACCAAGCGCGGCTATACAAAGGTGGCGAAAGGTTCCGATGGACAGCCGGCTGTTCACGGGGCTACTTGCACCAGCGGTACTATTTGGGAAAACCCGGTTTATTACACCCCCGGCATGGTGAAACCCTACCTGAAGTTCTCCGATGTGGATGGCGACGGTAATGTGACTGGACAGGACGACATGCTTGATGGTGTGATTATCGAGAAAATGTTGGACCTGTGTGACAACAGCCATTTTGCGGAATGGTACATGGATGTGGACGGCGTGAACAAGCGTACCAATGCTGTTATGACCATCCCCAAGGAAGACGAAAAGAGTAATTTCTACGTTATCGACTATAACTACAATAACGGTGGATATTTCCCGTTGGATAAAATTGATCCGCAGACATTGAACTGGCTGAGCCCGGCGGAATGCAAAACGGACAAGTGTGAAACGTGGGGAGCTCAGTCCCTGTCCATTTTCTGCCCGCCGTATGATTATCAGTATGCTGGCACCCAGACGGACTTCCTTAAGCAGAATACGAGTGCTCTCTGCTCGAGTTGGCTCAATGCGGGTGGACCGCGTAACTTGGATGCGGCGATTACGGCTGCAGGTTCTTCCAATATTGGCTTGAGCCATCTGCGCAACTACAACTTCACGATGATGGGCTATGCAAAGTTCAAGTATAATGAACTGAACCAGACTCCCAACCATGAAGTGTTCGAATTTACCGGTGACGATGACATGTGGATTTTCGTGGATGGCGTCTTGGTTGTGGACTTGGGTGGTACTCACCTTTCTGCTCCGGGCAAGGTGGACATTGCCGTGCTCGCTGCCAACAACCATGGTTGCCAGACGGATCCGGCCCTTGCCGCATTCATGGGTCCTCCTCCTCTGATGAACGAGGCCAACTGCGTTCCTGGAACGACGACTTGGCAGAACAATACATGGCACCATCTCCACTTCTTCTATGCGGACCGTCAGACCGATGGTTCCAACATGTACATCCGCACGTCTCTTTCCCAGATTGCCCCGACCAAGTATGGTCAGCCTTCCATTATGGACTTCATCATCACAATCGAGGGCGATACAACGACGAACAGCATGTTCCTGAATACGGAACTGGATCCGGGTGTTGTCGCTGGAATGGTTACGGGAGGCATGCCGTCCATCTTGGTGACTCGTAACAAGTACGATGCTTCCGGTAAGGTTATCGGCAAGGATACGCTTGGCTTTGTCGTTACGGCCATGAGTGAACCGCAGAACAAGGGCACTGACGGTTTCATGTACGAAATTCAAGGCAATCTTGTTGACGTGAACGGCAATCCGGTGTCCACCGGCCTTTTGGGTGGCGATGAACTGGCCTTTAACTTCCCGTCTTCCGATGCAACGGCTGAAGGTTATAACTGGAATTCCAAGATGAAGTATGCCGGAGCTCCCTTCAGCATCATGTCCAAGGGAGGAAAGTCTGTTGATGGCTTCCCGGCTGAATGGGGCCCCATCACGCTGAATGTCAAGCCGAAGACTGTCCTTGTCCCGCAGGACAATTCCATCGACCGTCCGGATTTTGATGAACAGGCTCAGGAACTTACCAACATGGCGGGCAGCAACGGCCTTCCGGACGAAGCGACGGGTGAACTCTTGCTGACAGCGCTTCCGGCTGTTACGGGCCAGGATCCGTTGACGCTGAGTGAAGAACAGATTGCCTTGTATACGGCGGCTCCTGCTATTGATGGCGGAAATGCTGGTCTTAACCCGATGACGACTTCTGTGGCCTACAAGAAGTCTCCCACGGAAAATCCGCGCTGCTTTACGGCTAACGATAACGAAAGCTGCGTGAGCTATGCATTTACGACAACGCAGCCGTTCAAGGTGAATATCCGCGTATTTGACCATCTCGGTCATTTCGTGAGCCAGTACAACCAGTCCGTGAGTGCCGAAGAATTCGCCGCTGCTCTCCAGAAGGCCAATGGGAGTTCTTCTCGCACGTCTTGCGGTGAAAGCAAGGTGGTAAATCCGGGTACGACTTTGTTCCCGACCGGTTCCGGTGCAATGCTTGTTGCCGTGAAGATGTATCCGGTGACCCAGGAAGGCCGTAAGCTCGGTACGGGTCCGTACATCTACCAGATGTCCGTGATTAAGGAAGAATACGAATACTGCTATATGCAGGGCGGAACGACTCCTTCGTACTCCTACATGCGCTACCAGCGTACCTCCGAGACATACCGCCGCGGTTACCGTCGCTTGAACAAGAAGTAGTGTTCATTACACAAAATTCAGAATCCCGGGCTCATGTCCGGGATTATTTGTTTGTATGGAAAATGGGCGATTGGCTTTTATGGGGCGAGGGGCTCGGCGATAAGCGCAAATGCTTCGGCGTCTGTGATGCGGACGCGTATTTTCTGGCCTGGTGCGAATTCGCCCTGTATGGCGACTGGGTTGTAGGCTTCGCTCCTTGCGATGGTGGTTCCGCTGCGGTGCCCCTGCTTTTCGGTGACTACGTCGCCTTCGTAACCAATCCATTGTCTGTTGTTTTCGCAGGCGATATCCTGGAATGCCTGGGCGAGTGTGGCCGAGCGTCGGTGCTTTTCTGCATCGCTTACTGCGGCATTCTGGTTCAGAGCGAATGCCGGTGTGCCGGGGCGTGCGACAAAGCGTGTGATGTTGCAGACTGTCGGCCTGGTTTCCTTGAGCAAGTCCAGCGTGGCTTCGAAATCGGCATCAGTTTCGTCGGGGAATCCGACAATCATGTCCGTGCTCAGCGTGAAACGCTTGAATCGTGTATTGAACATCTCTGCCAGCGTGGCGTAGTCGCGTGCAGTGTGGCGGCGGTTCATCGCCTTGAGGATGCGCTCGCTTCCGCTTTGGACGGGCAGGTGAATGAATTTGTACACGCGGTTGTCTGTAAAGCAATCCAGCAATGCGTCTGCGTAGGTGAGCAGGTGGCGCGGGTTGCCCATGCCGAGGCGTAGCTTGTAGTCTCCTGGGACATGGACGAGGATGTTCTGCACAAGTTCGGCGAGGTTTGTTCCCGTGTCAAAACCGAAGCATCCGCAGTCTTGTCCGGTCAGCAGTATTTCGGAACAGCCACTGCTTACCAGGTCGTGGACTTGTCTAGTGATGGATTCTGTAGGGTAGCTGCGTAGCCGGCCCTTGACCAGGTGTGTGCTGCAGAAGGAGCAAGCGTCCATGCAGCCTTGCTCTATATTGACGATGCCAGTAAAACGGGATGTGCGGAGCGTGTTGTGGGCAAGCATTGCCTGGCTTGCGCATTCTTTCATGCTACGCTCGATGTCTTCGAAATCCGTGAACTGTACGGAAGGAAGGTATGCGAGCGCCGCCTCGCGCAGGTCTTTTGTCGCACAACCGGTGATGTAAAGAGGTATGCCGGGGAAGGCTTCGTTTGCCCTGCGCAAGAGTTTTAGCGCTCCTGCAATCCCCTTGGCGGTACATACGTTCAGGTAGATGGCGGCTGGGGTTTCTTCTGTTGGCAAGTCAAATGCAATACGGAATTTTGCGGCGAGCGCTCTCGCCATTTTTTCTCCGTCACCGAAGTTGGCGGCGCATCCCTGGCTGATGATTGCAACGAGGGGCGCCTGCATTTTAGTGCTCGAATCGTTCCAGCGTAATGCCGGGATAGTAGTGGTTCAATATGTCGAGATAGTTCTGTCCGGCCTGCGCCCTTGCTCGCACGCCCATCTGACACATGCCTACACCGTGGCCGTAGCCCTTGCCCTCAAGAATCCAGTTGTGTCCCTTGTGGCTGATGGTGAAAAGCGAAGACGGGAGAATGGTTCCCTTCTGCTTGAATAGCCAGCGGACCTTGTCTCCGGTAACCTTGAACGAGCCCTTGTCCGTGGAGACTTGCAGAGTGTAGATTCTTCCGCTGGGGAGCTTCTTGCGTATGGAAATGTCCTTCAGCTTCTTGAACTTCGGAACTTTCGCTTTGGCTTCCTTGCCGTTCTGCTGGAATAGCGTGACCAGTTCCTTGTCGGTGAACTTCCGTCCCCACTTGCCGTAGCTGGATTCGTTGCACCAGGGCTGCCCATTGGGTCGCAAATCGGGAACGCTTCTGAGATAGGGAAGGTTTTTCTTGTCCCAGGTGACCATCGTTTCCGTCTTGCCGCCGCAAGTGGAATGATAGTAAGCGATGATGAATTCTCCTTTGTATGTCATCGTTTCGCCTGCAGTGGCTTTGACAGCTGCATTGGTCAGCGGGGTCGCGCTTTTGTAGCCCATGTACACTTGGTCCTTGGTGTCGGCGTACACGTCGAAGCCCATGGCGTCACGGCTGTTGAAGTGCTTGTATACGTAGGTGCGTGCGGCGACTGCCTGCGCCTTGAGCGCTTCGAAACGGCTGCTGTCCAGTTTGCCGATTTCGTAGGGGACGACTCCGCGGATGTAGTCCTCGACTTCGACCACGTTGATTGCAGTAACCTTGCTCTTTGTGGCCTTGACGATAAAGTAGCCCGGATAGCAAGACGATTTTAACTGCTTTTCCGTTGGTGCGATGTTCAGGCATTTTTTGTTGTCGTCTGCATAGAACTCTCGCTGGCCGACAGTTTCTTTGGTGCCGTTGCTTTCGATTTCCAGCTGGTTGCCGATGGCGGTGATGGCAATGGTCTGGTTGCCCTGCTTGACGAAGAGTTTCTTCTCGTCTACGAATACGCCTACGCGTACGGGGCGGTCCAGATTGTCCGGGAATTTCCTGACCTTGATTTTGGGAGGCGTGTCGCCGAACTTGTCGGGTTCGCCTTCGCTGACAGGTTCCGCTGCCGTGGCTTGAACTTGTGCAGGCTCGGCGGCCTCTATTTGCTCAGCAGCCGGCTGTTCCGGTTCCGGAGCGTCCATAGCATCGTTCTGCGGACCGGCATAAGGGGCTTCCTGCGCCGGTTCTGCTTCGAACGCTTCTGCGCTCGGAGCGGTTTCGCTTGAAGGCGGAACGGTTGCGGGCTGTTCGGCTGCCGGCGGCGGAAGTTCCGGGAGGTCAAAGCCGTCGTCCATGCCGTCTTGGGCATGGGCCAGTGTCAAAAGGAGTGTCGCGCTGAGTAAGCTTGTTCGGAGTATTCCCATCTAAGTTTGCTGTCCCGGCTATCGCTTGTTCTTCTTGAGCTTTTCCTGGGTTTCCTTCGCCATCTTCCGTAGCTTGGATTGGTTCAGCGTACGGTCGGATGTCGAAATCTTATCTACAAAAAGGTCGCCGTTCAGGTGGTCGCATTCGTGCTGGATGCAGCGGGCGAACAGGCCTTCGCAGTTTCGGATTTCTTGCGGTTCCCCGTTGATATCGAAAAAGCGGACCGCGACCTTGTTGGGACGGACAACGTTGCAGAACAAATCGGGAATGGAAAGGCAACCTTCGTCATAGTCGACCATCTCGGCGTCGGCCTCGGTTTCCCATTCGGGGTTGAACATGATGTAAGGTCTCGGTTCCTCTTCGTCGGGAATAGCCGTGTCGATGACGACGAGCCTGATGTTCTTGCCGATTTGGGGCGCCGCGAGTCCACAGCCTGTGGAATCGTAGAGCGTTTCGAGCATGTCGCGCGCCAGCTGGCGAAGTTCCGGGGTGATTTCTGTAATCGGTTCGGATTTCTTACGCAGTACGGGGTCACCGTAGGTTCTGATGGGGAGCAGTGCCATGGGTCGCCTTTTTATTGTCGGTTCGTTGTATTACTTTGTCTCGGCTTTTGCTTCGGCGTTCAGCACGCGGAGGATGGCGGACTTGTCAAAGTCAATGAGCGTTGTCGATGCCGTGCGAACGGTGACGGTGCTGGAGCCTTCTTCCATGTTGGTGATAGTGCCGATGATGCCAGCGGCGGTCATGACCTTGTCACCCTTCTTGAGGGCCTTGCGCATGGCGTCCATCTGCTTCATTTCCTTCTGCTTCGGGCGGATGAAGAAGAGCCACATGACGACGAAGAGGAGAATCAGCGGGAGGAAGCTGGCAATTGCGTTCGGCTGTTCGGCTGCAGGAGCGGCGTCCTCGGCGAAAGCGACAATGGCGGAAAGGGTCACGAGAAGGGCGGAAATTTTCATAATAAGCCTTGATTTAAGGTGAATGGTTGTTACCGGGGAAAATATAGAAACTCTAGATCCTGATCCCTAAACCAACTTCTTGTCGAGCAGGGGGAATACGCGGTTGAGCTCAATCAGGTCCATGATTTTGTCGAAGTCGGCGTAGAAGAACTGGATCTCTTCTATGGGCATGTGGATGTCGTAGGTTGCCGAGGGGAACAGCAGCTTGCGTTCAATGAGCGAACTCATGGTGCGCGTGGTCAGTGTGAATCCGTGCATGGACTTTTTCGCCTCGTCGCAGAGCTGCTTTGTCGTGACCGTGCAGATGCCACCGGGACGCGGCGATGAACTTTCTCGAGCGACCTTCAGGAAGGTGGAGAGAATCATCTGGTCGGTCATGGACAAAATGTTTGGCGACACCTTCTTGTTCAGGGCCCGGTACTTGATGGTCTCGTAGAGTATCGTTACGATCTGCTGGCTTGAAGTGCTGATTACGTTGTCCTGAATCTTGAGAATCCCGAGTTCCTGCAGGATTTCGAGCAGCTTAGTCGCATTTTCGACCGAAGTGCCAGCCAGTGCATGGATTTCCCTGTGCAGGGCGCTTGCTTCGAGCTTGTTTGTGTTTGACTTCTTGAGGCTCGAAGAAATGATATACAGGAGCGGCGGCAACGACTGGATGAGCCCATTCTTGCGCTTGTTCTCTTCGGCGATGTGGAAACGCTTGGAGAGGAACTGCAGTATGGAAGTAATCCAGGACGGTTTTTGTTCCAGCGTGTCGTTAAGCGTCTCTTTGGAAATTACGATGAGCTCGCTTGCTTCTGCGGCCCGGAGCGTGTACTGTCTAGGTGCGCCCTCGAGCAGGCTGAGTTCGTCGATGATGGAACCCGGTCCAAAATTGATGTAGCGTTCACCCGAACTTTGGTCCTGGGTTTCGGCGACGATCATGCCGCTCTTGACGATAAAGAGCGTGTTGGCCTTGTCGCTTTCGAGGCAGACATATTCTCCGGCAGTCACTATCATTACAGCACCCCCCGGATGTTGGTCTCAAAACGCAGCGCCGTCAGGTAGTAGTTAATCTTGTCGGGGTTTACGCGGAACATTCCCGCGGTCGTCTCGGTACACCAGCCCATTTTCTGTATTCTTATCCAGTCGGTCACGTTGATGTCCTTGACGCGTTCTGCCAGGAAGGATAGCCACGACGGGCCGTCCATTTGCATGTCGTTGTTTGTTGTGGACAATGTGACGAGCAGTTTTTTCTGCATGATCGAAAGCTTGAACGGCTCCCAGGAACCGGTTTGCTCGATGGACCTCTGGTAGTCCACGAAAAGTTCCAGCAGGAATGGGTTGGGGACCATGAGCGAAATCTTTGTCCCCTCCTTCTTCAGTTCGATGAACCGGCGGCGGGCGAGGGCCTTGATGTCTTCCTGAATGTCCTTTTCTTTGACCTTGGTGAGCCAGCCGAATTCACGGATGACGTCATCCAGGGGGATGTCCGTGTATTCTGGAAGGTTGCCACAGTAAGCGGCGAGACTCATGAGGGAGTTGGATGTCGAGGGAGCGTAGAGCGATGCCTTGAGCTTGCGCGTCTTGCGCGAAAGCGTCCTGATGACGGCCAGGAGCCATACCGGCAGCGTCTTGAGCTCGGATTCCATGCAGTCCTCGTTGATCAAGGTTACGACAGAATCCTTGGATGCCTCGATGGTCAGGTGGAAGGGTTCCCGTTCCAGCAGGGATGCCACGCCGACCAGGTCGCCGGGGTGCATCTTGAAAACCACCTTGCGGTCTCCGCCCGAGGTGTCTATTGCTGTCAGTTCGCCTTCATCCAAAATGATGATGGAACGTTCGCCGGTTTCGGGGGAATATACAACAAAACCCGCCTTCACGTGGATCCGCGTGGGCGGGATAATTTGCTGTCGGGAATCCCCCGTAACCATCGGGAAATAACCGCCTTCGAAAATCAAGACTGATTACGCCTGACGTTCGTCGATACGGGCAGCCTTGCCGCGGAGGTTGCGCATGTAGTAGATGCGAGCCTGACGGACCTTACCGGCGCGTTCGAGTTCGATGGAGTCAATGCGGGGAGAGTTGACCGGGAAGATGCGTTCGACGGCAACGGAGCCGGACATCTTGCGGACAGTGAGAGTCTTGCCGATACCAGAATTCTTCTGCTGGATAACGACACCCTTGAACGGCTGAATGCGTTCCTTGGTGCCTTCAATGACCTTGACGTTCACGGTGACGGTGTCGCCGGCGCGGAAATCCGGCATTTCGGACTTCACGTTTTCGTTCTGGATTGCTTCGATATTCAGGGACATAGTGTGTACCTCTTTTTATTTGTCGCCAAATTTAGTATTTATTTTCAGTTTTTCAAAGATGTCGGGACGCCTTTCTTGCGTTCTTTTCAACGATTCTTGGCGTCTCCACTCGGAAATGTTCTTGTGATGGCCCGAAAGCAGCACTTCGGGCACCTTTTTTCCCTCAAATTCCTCGGGTCGGGTGTAGACCGGCCATCCCAGTACGCCCTGGGCGAACGAGTCCGTCTCGCCACTTTCTTTGTGGCCGAGGGCTCCGTCCACCAGCCGGACAACCGCGTCCGTGAGGATCATGGCGGGCAATTCGCCCCCGCTGACGACGAAATCGCCAATGGAAATTTCCATGTCGACTTCGGATTGCCGGATGCGATCGTCGATTCCCTTGTAGTGCCCGCAGACGAGCACCAGGTGGTTTTCCTTGGAAAGTTCCTGCGCAATCGCATGGGTGAGGGGGACCCCGTCGGCTGTAAGGTAGATGACCTTTCCGCCGTCTTCCTTGACACCCGTGCTACGGATGGCCTTGGCCAGCGGTTCCGGACGGAGCACCATGCCCGGTTCGCCCCCGTAGGGCACGTCGTCGACTTGGCCGTAGTCGTTTATGGCGAAGTCGCGGAGATAGACCGTGTTGAACTCGAACAGTCCCTTGGCCTGGGCTCGCCCCATAATGGAACTCTTCATGGGCGCAAACATCTCGGGGAATATGGTGATGCAGTCGATGATCATCTTTCCTCCGGGCACAGGGACTTGAGATAGTCCGAGTCGCAGACGATGAACTGGCCCTGCTCGTCCACTTCCTTGACGCAGTCGTCTATCCACGGGGCGAGGATGGATTTCTTGCTGAACTCCTGTTGCATGTCCGGGTCGAATTGGATATGGAAGGCGTCGACCGTCATGAGTTCCTGCACTTCGAGCACTTCGCCGACTTCGCGGCCGTCTTCTGTCTTGACGCGGAAACCGACAAGGTCGTCGATGTAGTATTCGCCCTCGGGTGCGGGGAGTCTCTCCGATTCCGGAATCATCACGTCGGCATTCACCAGGAACTTTGCTGCTTCGGGGGTGTCGATTCCCTTGAACTTCAGCAACCAGAGATTGCCGGCCTGCCTGGATTCCTCGATTTCATGCTCCTGGATTTCTCCGTTCGTCTTTTTCACCGATACGGTCTTGAGGCTCTTGTGGCGCGTGATGTCGTGGGTCAGGGGCATTGCCTTGATATGGCCCTTGACGCCATGCGTGCGCATGAGCTGGCAGACGGTAATGTACTCTTCGGATTCGGACATATAGACGGGGGAAGTGAGGCGAGAGACGAAAAAAGTCCCGTGCGCGGGGCACAGGACCTTTTCAAAGCTTTTTGATTATGCTTCGGCCGGGGCTTCAGCAGCGGCTTCGGCGGCAGGAGCTTCGGCAGCGGCAGCAGCTTCAGCAGCAGCGGCTTCCTTGGCGGCCTTTTCAGCTTCGATCTTGGCGAGAGCCTTAGGACCGAGCTTAGCCTTCTTGGCCTTTTCGGCACGCGGAGTAGCGACCTTGCCTTCGATGGAGCGGCCAGCGCGGAGTTCGTGGAAGAGTTCCATGATGCCAGCCCTCTTGAGGAGGTTGCGGACGGTGTCAGACGGCTGAGCGCCAGTCTTGAGCCACTTCAGGACCTTTTCCTGATCGAAGCGGATCTCGGGCACCTTGGTGTTCGGGTTGTAGAAACCCACCTGTTCGATAAAGCTATCGTCGCGGGCCTTGCGGTTGTCGATAACCACGGCGCGGTAGATGGGGTTGTGACGCTTGCCGAAACGAGCGAGACGGATAACGGTTGCCATTTTAACCTCTTTTTGGGTTTTCCCCGAAAAATCGGGGGTGTTGTTCATTTTTGGCCAAATATAGCAATTAAAATCTTGTGCGTAAAGGACGGAATGTAAAATTTTTCCGTTGTTTACAAATAAAGTAATTCTAAAAACGGCGAAATTTAGCGAATTTTTGCTGATTTCGCTGTTTTTTGAACTATTTTAAGGTCGCTTTGCGGGCATTGTCCGGCAGGGTTCGATGGCTTTCTGGGCGAAAAAACTCCAGTTCGGGTCGCTGTAGAGGGGGGTTATTCCTTCCGGACAGGTTTCGCAGTCCCAGGGTTTCAATTTCACCTCGCATTCCATGTCCCCCTCGTTATTTTCAATGAAGGCCCCTCCCTCGGCTTCGCAGGAATCCCGGAATTCCTCTGCGATATCACTAATATAGTTGACCAGGTTGCGGCTCAACGTTTTCGTGGCGGTGCTATCGTTCATGTAGCCGCTGTAGGTAAGGGTGTCCTGTGCCAGTTCGCAGCTGATGCGGTCGCTGGTTCCTAAATAGAATTTGGATACCGTTCCGCTTTCCAATTGGATCCTGGGAGGGAGGCACCACCACGGATTGTCCGGATAATCAGGGTTTTCGACACACCAGTGGTCGACCGCGATTATTTTGCTGAGCGAGTTGCCTTGCAGCCAGCTTTCGAGAGTTTCTTTCGTTTCGTCTGGCAAATTGGCGCTGACGAGCTGGTAATTTTCGTTGCTGCCGTTTGCCTGGGATGGGGCTTGTTCTGGGGCGGCAATGTTTTCGCTTGAGCAGGCGTACAGTGCAAATGCGGCAACCCCGCAGGCGATGGTTTTGGCTAAGAGATTCATGACTCCCTCCTTTTTAAGGATGTGTTTCGTAACGCATCATGGCACGAAGCCTTGACGCCGTGATTTGTTATTTCGGTTTAGTTTCTTATTTTCGGCAGATGCCTACAATCAGTTCAACGTATTTCTTCCAGTTCGGGTCCACGTAATGCCTGCTTTCGGACAGGTGTTCGGCGGTTTCTAGATTGCAGGAGTGTATCAGCTGGCCTGCGGTTTCGCTTGTCGTGTCCGTCGCGAACTCGCCTCCTTCAGCGATGCAATCCGATTCAAAATTGTCCGCGCTCATGGTGTCCGGTAGAACGAGGTACTTCCGTATCAGCGAATCGCTGGCATTGACGGAATAGACGAACCAGTTTGTTTCGGTTTCGCAGGTGAGCGATTTGAAATCGTCGCGTAGCGCGTTGTACAGTGTTCCGTTCTTGACTTCTATGCCCGGATTTCTGATGGTGCTGTTGGGGTCCTCGATGATGTAGCTGAACCAGTGAACTGAAGTGTCTTGCTGTTTGGGGGCTATAAGCGTGTCGCTTGAGAGCCATTCGGTGAGCGCACTGTCGATAGCTGCGGTTACGGAGTTCGTCTGTTCATCGGTTCCGCTGACCTTTGAATCGCCGCAGGCAATCAGGAGCAGGGTGGCTTGAAGGATTGCTGCGAAGAATAGAAGTTTTTTCAGTAATTTCATGTTGATACTCCTATACTTTGTCTGTGAGCGGGAAAAGTTGAAGGTTCAGGCGGTAAACGCGGTTGATGTTCTTGCAACCGTTAGCGAGGACGATGACTCGCTTGCGGCAATTGTCGATCTCTTCGGAAATCCGTGCGAATGTAGCCTCGTCGATGCCCATGGTGACGCCCGAGATGTTGCGTTCGCCTGAGTCGACGGTATCGATGGCTTCCTTGGCGAGGTCCGTCATTTCGCGGTTCATGGATCGCAGCGCAAGCGGGATGGCTTCGGACGAGCCGGTGATGGCCTTGTCCGTCTGGCGGTAGGTATTTTCGTCGGTTTCTTCGAGGAATTTCGCTTTGGTCAGCAAGGCGAGAGAATCGCGGACCTGTTGAGCCGTGAACAGGTGCTTGATCCGCTTGGCGATTTCGTTCGGAAGTGCGCCCGGCATCAGAGGCGCAAGTTCGCGAACGATGGAGTTGATTGCCGATTCGTAGTAGGCGAACGTGTCGGCATCGATGACGCGTGCCCTCTGTTCTTTTGCGATGCGGGTGAGTTCTGCAAAGGCTGCCTTTTTCTTTTCATCGTTCGTGGCGTTCCCGAATTCCACCATCTTGTCGAAGTAAGAGCGCTCGAAACCCGAGAGTCCCATGGCGGAGGCAACGCGGGGAATACCGACCCGACTGAGCGAACTTTTTCCTTCGCATACGAGCTTGAGGTAAGACGGTGAGGAGAATCCTGCGTCCTTTGAAAATTCGCGCCACGTGAAGCCGGACTTCTTGCGTTCTTCGTAGAATTCCAGCATGTAGCGTCGGTAATCTTGGTATTCAGTTATAGGCTTCATGTCTTGTATCCCTTCGTAGTCAATATAGATTGAAACTTTTAGAAAGTCAATATATTGTGATACAAAAACATTGAAATTGTTTCAAAAATGCAGAAAAATGTGATTGTAGAAAAATTTATTTTTGCAAATGAAACAAAATGGATTGCATATGATACAAGGCTATACCACGCCGGATTTCTTCCATTTCCCGCTGCGCCAACGGATGTAGTTGACGATGGAACGGTAGAATTCGTCGGAGGCCATGCCGAGCCAGATTCCCACGAGTCCGAGGTCCAACACGAAGGCGAGCAGCAGTGCGGTGCCCAGGCCGCAGGTCCACATCATGGAAGACCCCACGATGGCGGGAAACTTGGAATCGCCCGAGGCGCGGAGTGCAGACGTGATGACCATGTTTGCCGCCTTGAAGGGCTGGAGGGCCACGTCGCACCACAGGCAGAGCCTGCCCAGCCTGATGACTTCTGGGTCGGCGGTATAGAAGCGGAGCAAATGCTCTCCGAATAGGGCGACAGCTATTGCGATCAGGAGGCCGCTTGCGCTTCCGGCAATCAGGCTCTGGTGCAGCCTGCGGTTTGCCTTTGCGAAGTCGTGCGCGCCGACAAGGTGCGCCACTAAAATTTGGTTACCGCTGCTGAGACCCACGCTAAAGATGACGGCGATCATTGCGAAGTTTGCGCTGAATATGCGCGAGGTCATGGCGGTGATTCCTAGGTGGACGACGAGGGCCGTGAGCACAACTTGGAAAAGCTGAAAACTGACGGGCTCGACAGCGGCGGGGAAGCCGATGCGTATCCAGTCGGGCAGAATGATGCGTGAACGCTTGAAGTCGGTGCTGCGAATTTTGTGGTGGATTTTGAAATGGTGGACGAGGAAGAGAATGGCCGAAGCGATGAGCCAGGAGAGCATGGTCGCGAGTGCGACGCCCTTGACTCCCATTTTCGGGAGGCCGAAGTAGCCGTTCAGGAACACGACGTTCATCGCGGCGTTCGAGATGATGGTGATGATGTTGCCGAAGAGGTTCCAGATGGTGAGCCCGTGCGTAGCGATAAGCGCAGTAAGCGTCGATTGCAGTGCCCGGAATGCAAAGCCGATGGAGACCACGTGCAAAAAGTCGCGGGCGTGGAGGGCGGCATCGCCGGTAAGTCCCATCCAGCTCACAATGTTGTCGGCAAGCGGGATGACGACGAGCGTGATGGCAACGCCGAGGAGCAGGCTTCCGATGAGGACCATGGTTTGCGTGGTGGCCGCTTGCCGTGGCCGTTCCGCGCCAATGAACTGGGAGGCGATGCTCGCCCCGGCCTGGGCGAACGCCAGAATGGCCATGAAGAGGGCGCCCAGGATGGGCATGAGTGCCCCCACGCCCGCCGCCGCCGTTTCGGAAGTGCGCGACAGGAACCAGCTGTCCATCATCGGCTGGATGGTGCCGATGCCGAAGGTGATGAACAAAGGCCACGAGAGGCTCAGTAGGGAACGGTCCTTGACTTGCATGCGCCTCAATATTAGAAACGCCCCCAGCCAGAGGCTAGGGGACGTATCAAAAATTCTGTATACAGTTGTAAGCAGAAATTACAGGGTCGTGTTTACGCCGCTGCAGGTGCCATACTTGCCGATCCTGTAAATCTTGATGGTGTTGCTGGCGCTGATTCCGTAGGAATTGCATTCCGACGCTGTATAGTAGCGGCTGTCGCATTCCTGGTCAGCATGCGATTCGTCGTTGGTGTACTTGATTTGCAGGCTTGTTACTTGCGTTAACGCAGTTGATCTGGGGTAGTTTGCTGTTGCGTATTGAGACCTTGTCAATGAGGCAAAGTCAATATTGACCGTCTTGGTGGATGAGCTCATGCTGGCCGGATAATACCAGGAGAATCCTCCGTCTCCTTCTGCTTGCAGGGAAACCTCGAATGCATCGCTTGCTTCATAGACCATGCAGATGCCCTCCCAGTCGGACAGATCTACAGCTTCGCCTTCTCCGTTGGGCGACCAGCTGAAGCCGAAACCGGCATAGGGATACGGATTCGGTGCATTGTACTCGGCATCTTTATAGACCCATCCCTTGTAATTCAGCGTGATAGTCAGTTCGAGGGAAGTCGTTGTGAACTTGCCGATTGCAGTGGAAATTCCGTTATTGTCGTCGTCCAGGTACTTGAACCACCATCCAGAACTGTCGCCAGTCTTTTCGTTGTCTTCGAGGAAGTTGTCTTCGTCAACTGTGTTGAAGAAGGTGCGGGCGCGGGATCCATAACCCGGTTCCCAGAGAACGTCGTCCTTGAAAGTCACGGCCTTGTCGTTGGCTGCGCTGGACGAAGACTTGGCCTTGGTGCTAGAGGAAGAATCATCTCCTTCATCGTCGCCTTCATCATCGCCTTCGTCGTCTCCTTCATCGTCGCCCTCGTCATCGCCTTCGTCATCACCTTCATCGTCACCTTCGTCGTCACCTTCGCCATTCTTGTCGGAGACTTTCAAGGCTGTCCATGCCCATTTCGAATCTTCGCCTTCGGAGCAGGTGAAGATTTCTTCTTCCGACATGTCATAGGCGTAAGTCAGCTTGGGATTGGCCGTGGCCCATGTCTTGGTGCACTTGGGCATGTCGCCAATCTCGTCGACGGCGGGTGCCCACATATAGGTCGGATCCCCGACTCCCAGGTCAATCTTGGCGCAGATGTAATCGGTGCTTTCGTCCTTTACGGCAACGACTTCATCGGCGTTGGATTTTGCGCATTTGGTAGAGTAAAGCTTTGTCAAGCTGGAAATGGTCTTGGACGGTCCGTCCTTTTCTTCGGATTCATTGTCAGAAGATTCTTTACTACTGGAGTTGTCGTCACAAAGGGCTTTTTGTGCCTTGTATGTCTTGTCCAGGGTGCCGGTAAGGCCTTTGGTCGTGGTAATGGTGCAGGCCCCATCTTCAAATTCAACTTCCACGCCGTCTTCGTCTTGGTCCATGGCCTTGCAAGAAGCCTTTGCCGTGGCGTTGGATTCATCGGGCATGGTTACAATCTGGGTCTCGGAAACCATCTTCCCGTCTTTGTTGAATGCGAAAATGATGGTTGTGTTGACGCCTTCATCGGACATTTTCACTGTTACCGCTGAAGATGTCTTGGAAACGGTACAGGTTGATTCCTGTTTGGTAGAACCGCCGTCGCTGCTGGAGTCGTCTCCGCAGCCGAACAATCCAAAGGTTGCAGCAAAAAGTGCCGATATGGCTACAATTTGCCCCTTACGAAACGCATGAAGTTTGGACATATAAACTCTCCTTGGTGGAATGTTACAAATATATAATAAAAAACTAACAAATCCAATGGGAACTTTAGTCAAAGTTTGTTTGTAATGTAATCCGGGCTTCTTTTTGCTGTCAAAAACGCGAATTTGTGGCAAATTCGCGTCTTGACGATAACTTACTTGCGCTTTTTCTTGACCTTGGGCGGCGTATAGTTGCTGCCGACGGTCCCGCCGTTGTTCTGTTTTTTCGCAAAGGCGCCGACCTTCTTGAACATTTCCTTCATGCCCTCGTACTGTTTGAGCACGGCGTTCACGCGACCGATGTCGGTACCGGAACCCTTGGCGACGCGGGCCTTGCGGCTGCCGTCCAGGATTTGCGGTTTCTTCCTTTCCTTCGGGGTCATGGAACTGAGCACGGCTTCCACGTACACGAGCTGCTTCTCGTCAATCTGGTCAAGCGGGAGTTTGTTGAGTCCCGGGATGAGCCCGAGAATGTCCTTGATGCGGCCGAGTTTCTTGATGGTACGGAGCTGTGTCAGGAAGTCGTTCAGGTCGAACGTGTTGTTGAGAATCTTCTTCTTGAGGTCTTTCGCGTCCTTCTCGTCGATGACCTGCTGGGCCTTTTCCACGAGGCTGACCACGTCGCCCATGCCGAGGATGCGGCTGGCCATGCGGTCCGGATGGAACAGGTCGATGTCGGGGAGCTTTTCGCCCACGCCGATAAAGCATATGGGCACGCCCGTCATCTTCTTGATGCTGAGGGCTGCACCGCCGCGGGTATCGCCGTCCATCTTGGAGAGGCAGACGCCCGTGAAGTTGAGACGCTGCCAGAAGGTCTCGGCGACGTTCACCGCTTCTTGACCGATCATTGCATCGGCCACGAAGAGGATTTCGTCGGGGTGTACGGCTTCCTTCGCCTTCTCGAGTTCCTGCATCAATTCTTCGTCAATCTGCAGACGGCCTGCGGTATCGTAGATGACAAGGTCAAAACCGTTGTCCTTCGCATACTGGTAACCGTGCTTGATGATTTCGACCGGGTTGCCTTGGCCTTCGTCGTAGACCGGGATGCCGATGGACTTGCCGAGCACCTGCAACTGCTTGATGGCTGCCGGGCGGTACACGTCCGCTGCCACGAGGAGCGGTTTCCTCTTTTTCTTGCTGCGCATCCAGAGCGCAATCTTGCCGGCGAATGTCGTCTTACCGGAACCCTGGAGGCCCGCCATCATGATGCCCACCGGAGCGGGACCAGAGAGGTTGATTTCCTTAGTTTCACCACCCATGACGTTCACGAGTTCGTCGTGGATGATTTTCACGATTTGCTGACCGGGAGTTACCGAGGTCAGGACTTCAGATCCGAGGGCCTTTTCCTTGACGGCCTTCACGAAGTCGCGCGTCACGTTGAAGTTCACGTCGGCTTCGAGGAATGCACGGCGCACTTCGCGCAGCGATTCGGCGACGTTTTCTTCGGTGAGCTTGCCCTGCCCGCGCAGGTTCTTGAGAGTAGATTCTAGAGAGTCGGTCAGCTGTGAAAACATAGTGGGCTACAAGATAGAAAAAAATAAAAACCACGACAAAGCGGTTTTAGCTTGGTCGTGGCCGAATTGTGTTATAAAGTTATGTTAGTAGACGAACGAGATACCGATGTGCGGGACAATGTTGATCCCGGAGAACATGAAGGTAATGGCGTCGCTGTTGTCGGAATAGCTGCTGTATTCATAGGAGAATATGCCAAAGCCGGCGAGGTTGGTCGAAATGTCGACACCGCCCACTAAGGCGAACGAATCGTTAACCTGGTAGGCAAGAAGCAGGTCGCCACCGAGGATAGAGCCGATGTAGGTGGACGAATATTCCATGGAGACGGTCCGTGATGATGTCACGTAGGTATCCCTGTTGTAATCATATTCTTCATATGAATCGGAATCTTCGAATTCGCCTTCAAGAGCCTTGATGTCGAAGCCCATAAAGATATGGAATGCAAAAATGAATTCCTTTGCCACGGGGGCCATACCCCAACCGAATTTCAGGTTGAAGTCCATACCGTCCATGTCGGGACCCTTGATACCTCTTTTACCCTCGGTTTCGCCAGTGACGTATCCGATAGAAAGCCCGAAGAGGGAGGAATAGCCGTTGTCGTTTACCCTGTAACGGGTCCAGTTGAATTCGAATCCGACAGAGCTGTACTCAATGTCTGTATTGGAATCGTCAATTTCCCATGTCACGGTTTCGATCGGAAGAGCAAAGCTGAGGGCTTGCAGCGTTCGGCCGGTCTTTGGCGGTTGAGCTACAGGAACGGCGGCATAATTCTGGTTATACCCATTATTGTAGCCTTGGTTGTAGTTCTGCTGCGGGGCCGCATAGTTCTGGTTGTAGTTCTGTTGCGGAACGGCATAAATCTGGTTGGCCTGCGAAGCGTTTACGTAAATAGGGGCATTGTTCTGTTGCGGGGCGGGGGCTGCGACAGGGGCTGGAGCAGGAGCTGCATAGCTCTGGGTGTCTTCTGAACCATAAGACGGATCTGCGTAACCATCGTCAGTCTGTGCGAAAGATGATGCTGCGCAAATCAGCGTTGCGGCAAGCATGGCTTTAGTGCAATATTGCAACATATAAACTCCTATATATGTCTAAAAAGTTCTTTAGGTGATAATATAGCCTTATTTTGTAATAATAAAAAGACTGCCGCATGAAAAAAGATTCGAATCCCCTTTTTTTAGGATTTTTGCAGGAAATTTTTTAAATTTGGCTCACTATGCAACCCCTAAGCCAGCGTACCGAGACTTTTACCGATTCCGTTATTCGCCGGATGACCCGCATCGCGAATGCCTGCGGGGCAATCAACCTTTCGCAGGGATTCCCAGATTTTGACCCTCCGGAAGCGCTGACGAAGCGGTTGTCGGAGGTGGCGCTTGCGGGTCCGCACCAGTACGCCATTACGTTCGGTGCCCAGAATTTTCGCGAAGCCCTGAGCGACAAGCAGTTTCATTTTAGCGGACTGCGCTATGATCCGCAAACGGAAATCGTCATCACCTGCGGCAGTACCGAGGCGATGATGGCCTCGATGATGTCGGTCTGCAATCCCGGCGACAAGGTCGTGCTGTTTTCGCCGTTCTACGAGAACTATTCTGCCGATACGATTCTCTGCGGGGCGACTCCCGTGTACGTGCCGCTTTCTCCCGTAGACTTGAGCTTCGATGCCGATGTTCTGGAAAGCGCCATGAAGCAGCCGGGCGTGAAGGCGCTCGTGCTGTGCAACCCGGCGAACCCGAGCGGGAAGGTCTTTACCCGCGAAGAACTCTCGATAATTGCCTCCCTGGCGGTGAAGTACGACCTGTACGTGATTACGGACGAGGTGTACGAGCACATTATTTATGCGCCTCACCGTCACACGTATATCTCGACGCTCCCGGGAATGTTCGAACGCACCATTGAATGCAGCAGCCTGAGCAAGACTTACTCGGTGACCGGGTGGCGTCTCGGATACGTGCTTGCCGCGGCCCCCGTGATGGACCGCGTCAAGAAAGTCCACGACTTTCTGACGGTCGGCGCCGCTGCTCCGCTGATGGAAGCCGCCGTGACGGCGCTCCGCTTTGACGATTCGTACTATGCTGGCCTGCAGGCGCACTACACGCACATGCGTCAATTGTTTACGGATGGTTTGCGGAACCTAGGTCTACGCTTCTCCGAACCGCAGGGCGCTTACTTTGTCCTAATCGACATCTCCGAATTCGGATATGGCTCACGCAATTCCCATGATGGCGACAAGTTGCCCGATGAACAGTTCTGCATCGACATGGCGCAGAAGGTGGGTGTTGCCGCGGTGCCCGGCTCCAGCTTTTTCAGGGAGCCGGTGGACCACCTGGTGCGCCTCCATTTTGCGAAAAAAGATGAGACGCTATACGATGCGCTGAATCGCCTTGAAAGTCTTAATAAGCTGAAACGTTGATTTTTTAGTTCTTTTTTCTATATTTGTCGCCCAATATGGTCGATTCTTTGTTGAATATCTTTTATCGCCCTAAAAAATTCAAGAAGAACGGGGACGTGAAGGATGTGCTTGTTGTGGCGCTTCCGATGCTCCTGTCGATGTCTTTCGACACCATCATGACCTTTATCGACCGCCTGTTCCTCTCGAAACTCGGGCCTGCCGAGATGAACGCGGCGCTTGGCGCTGGGGCGGTGCAGCTTGCGCTCACGATGTTCTTTACCGGTGCCATCAGTTACACGACCGCGATGGTGGCGCAACGCCTGGGAGCCAAGAAGACATCCGACTGTGCGCGCGTCTTTATGCAGGCGGTGTACCTCTCGCTGATTTCCGTGCCGCTCCTGTACCTCACGATTCCGCTGGGGCACTTGGCGTTCGGCATGGAACACTTGCCCGCCGACCAACTGGAATACCAGAAGACCTACTTTAACATCTTGATGTTCGGTGGCGTCATCAACCTGGTGCGCAATGCTGCCCCGTGCTTCTTTAGCGGTATCGGCGAAACGAAGATTGTGATGAAGGCGGCGTTTGTGGGCATGATCGTGAACGTGGCCTGCAACTTTGTACTGATTTACGGTTTGGGCCCGATTCCCGCGCTTGGCGTGGCCGGTGCCGCCTACGGTACGCTCATCGGAAACCTCGTTTCCACGGTCATCCTGTTCGCGAAGTTCTTCGCGAAATCCTGCAATAGCCGTTTCAATACGCGCTCCTCCTTCGCTTTCAGCTGGCCCTTGACCCGCGAACTCTTGCAGAAGGGCATTCCTTCCGGCGTCGAGATGTTCCTGAACATGTCGGCGTTCCAGCTCATGATTCTTATGTTCCACGCGCTCGGTCCCGATGCGGCCACTGCGTCGTCGGTGATGTTCAACTGGGACATGGTGGCGTACGTTCCGCTGATGGGCCTGGAAGTGGCTTCCACGAGCCTCGTGGGGCGTTACGTGGGTGCGCGCGACGCTGCTGCTGCGACTCGCTCGACCTATTCCGGACTCAAACTCGGGTGGGGCTATTCGCTCCTCATGGGCGTCTTTTTCGTATTCCTGCCGGGCGTGCTGACGGATATATTCAGGCCCGACATGGCGGAAGCTTCGGCCGAGGCGATTGCGATTTTCGATGCTGCTCGCCCCATGAGCATCTTCATGCTTCGCATCGCGACCTTCTACATTTTTGTCGAGGTGCTGCTTGTTGTGTATGCGGGCGCTCTCCGCGGTGCGGGCGACACGGTGTGGGTCATGTTCGCCTGCGCCATCATGAACTGGTGTGTTTCGGGTGCGCTGTATGTGGCGGCCTACATTTTCCACCTGCCTGCGCATTACGCCTGGATTGCCGTCGTCGCGGTGTATGGAACGGCCCCGGTCATTTTCTGGCTACGCTGGAAAAGCGGCAAGTGGCGCCGCCACGTGATGGACAAAGAAACACTCGACGCGTAATCAGTTGTTCGGGGTGTCGTTTAAATTTTCGCAGGAATCGAGTGCGCTTTCGATGCGCTGCATGTTCTCTTCGCAGTATTCGAGTTGCCGCGAGAGAATCTTGATAGCGTTGATCTTGATGGCGGAATCGTTGTCCTGTACTGGATGCGTTGCATTGCCTGCGAGTTCCCGTGTAAAGAACCTCACCGCATTCCAAAAAAACACCGCAAACAGGCGCTTGCCCTGTTCGTAGCCGTCGAACAAACACTTGACATAATGCCGGTAAACGAGATAGGCGAGGATTCGCATGCTCTCGTTTTCGGAGAAGAATCCTTGGTCGCTGA
Organism: Fibrobacter sp.; assembly: GCA_017412605.1. Classification (GTDB taxonomy): domain Bacteria; phylum Fibrobacterota; class Fibrobacteria; order Fibrobacterales; family Fibrobacteraceae; genus Fibrobacter. The sequence continues at coordinate 321,983 of JAFPWY010000013.1, forward strand.
TGGCGCCTGAGGCTATACGTTTCTTGATTCGCGCAAGAGCCTCGTCCCAGGCAGGGCCGAAACTTTCCGTGTTTGCCAGAAGTTCCACGTAGGCGCCTGCATCCTCCAGCGGTGCAAAGGGGGTGCCTTCGGAAAATCCGAAGGCGTCGTAGAGTCTTTCTTGGAATGTCAAGGAATCGTCGGCGAGGCTTGCAAAAATCTGCTCGCGCTCGTAAAGCACCTGGTCGCGTATTTCGCGGTCGTCATCGTCAATTTCATCTTCGGGCTCGTCACATTCTTCTCCCGTGAATGCGAGAGGCCCTTCACCTTCGAGTAAGAGCCGCACGGCCTCTTCGCAGCAGAGCCCGATTCCCTTTTCCATGATGTCGCCGTACGCTTCCACGAAACGCGGATGCTCGCGGCAAATATTGCAAAGACTACTTTCGCCTAGGTTCGTGAAAATTTCGCAGAGGTTGTTTTTATCCAGGAAGGGACAGCGGTCGTGGGGCTGCAGCTTGAAATGCCCATCTTCGATGTTGTCCCGCAGCTTGTCTCCAAAAACGCCTATCACCTTGCGGTATGCCTCTTGCGAATTTTCGTCAACGTCAATTTCCCACCCGACGCAACAAGTGTCTGTGCACCGCCCGGCGATGCACTTGAACCTGTCGTAAAAATCGGGCTTGCGGAGAATCATGTTGCTTTATCCGATGATTTCCATTTCAACGAGAAACCTGTAGAAACAGAGCGCTGATATTCCTAGAATGAACACTAGAACAATCACGAACTGCACTGGATGCTCGTGGAAATCGTAATCCGCCTTGCCGTACGAGAAATTGCCGCGTATGAGCGCACTGACAAAAAGCGAGAAAAATAATATACCGAATAAAAGCGACATAATGGGTGAAAAGATAGTATTCTCTCACCCACAATTTTAATCTATGTATTTCCTTATCAGCTTCACCATCAAATCGGCGAGGGGTTCCACCTCGTGGTCGCCAACGGAGGCCTCGATGTGGTCGCCACCGATGCCGCTGTCGTTGGTGAGGAATACATACGTTCCGCCCGTCGCGAGGTCAAAGAACCTCAGCATGAATTCCGTATCCTTGTCCACGCCGCTTGCCGCCACGGGGATTATCTTGATGCCGTTCTTGGCAAAGAGGGTGATGGATTTCTGGAGGCTTTCGATGACGTCGGTTTCGTAGTGGGCCGGTGCATCAAGAATAAGGAAGGCTATGCGTGCACGTGCTGATTCGTTCCAGGAGAGGTCTTGCAGGGCTGCCTCGAGTGCGGTATGTACGGCTTCGGGGTAGTCTCCACCGCCATCGGCTATCTGGTTGGATACGAATTTTTGTGTTTCAGCCACGTTGTCGGCGAAGTCGCTGTGTCGGGTGAGGTAGTCGTCATCTTCGTCACGGTAGAATAACGCAGCCGTGCGCAACGCCGTCGTGCTTGACAGGGCCGCACGTTGGATGATGTATTCGAGGTCGGATTTGAGGAAGCTGATTTCGTCGTCCATCGATCCCGTCGCATCGACAATGAAGGCGACATCGGCGGTAGGGGCGGGATGCTTGGCGTCTTCGTCTACGATGACGTTGATATTGATTTTCTCGTCACTCTTTGTGGTGAGCTTGAGCGTTTCCTCGGACTGTGTTCCGTTGATTTTCAACGAGAAATCTTCAGCCTTGAGGTCTTTGGCTTCGCCGCCGAAAAGACTGACCCAGCAGTAGGCTAGCCCGGAGTTGTCAGTCTTGGTGGCGAATTCCACATCTTCGCCGTTAAGGAGTTCTACGGTGACGTTGGCGATGCCGTTGCTGTCTGCATCCACGACCTTGACCGCCACGAGGTTCTTCGGGAAGAATTTCCAGTAATCGGGCTTGTCGTAGAAACTGTTGTTGTTGAGGAGATTGGTCCAGAAATCCCAATTGTCCAGGTCGTTCCATTCGCTTGCCGTGAGCAGACCCGACATCCGCTCGTTGCTGCCATTGCCTTCGCCGCTACCGCTTTTGCCGCCGACGCCTTTGACGACGATGCTAGAAGGTGCTCCTGCGTCTAAGGTGCTGAATGAAACACTCTCATAGCCTTCGGGGATTCCGAACATGCTGGAGGCGCCCGATGTTGCGGCTATTCCCGGTATGACTGTATCTTTGTCGGACGGCTTTTCGCTGCTGCTGGAGATAGCTTCTGAACTAAGCTTGTGCTGTTCGGGTGTTTCGCTGCTGCTGATGTCGGACGAGCTTGAGGCGATTTGAATTTCGCTATTTTCTTCATCGCTGTTGATGACAATCGCGCCAGCGCTATCTCCGCTGCAGGCCGCAAAAAATAGGCCAATCGAAAGCGAAGCCAATAACGGAAGGAAATGCTTTTTCATGGACTTTCTCCTTTATTATTCTTATAATATATATCGTAAAAATGAATTTGGTTGTAAAAAAAGGATTTTTGTACAAAAAGCAAAACATTGCAGCATCAATCACGCCTTTTCTACGTGTTTTTTCTGTACCCCGCGCCTTATGATACAATCCGTTTCGTTCCGTACTTTATGATACGCACTAAAATCCTTTGGCGTATTTGTGCAATGATGGTATGAAGAAAATGTAAAATCGGACATTACGCTTTTCATCCCGTGTAAAGCGTTTTTGAAAAAGTTTTTTTGAGCTACTTTGTCTAGCACGATGGGCGACGAACGTTTATATATTTCGTCTCGTAAACCCCTATGTGAAGCTCGGCTTCAGGAGGCTCGAGATGATTTGTTTGAACGACTACTTGTTCTCTGGAAACACCGTGCTGAAGATTCTGCACCAGTACTCGAACGACCTCAGGAACAGTGCGAAAGGAACGCGCAACAGCATTGACCTCGCGCACTCGAACTTTCTGATACAGATTATCGAATTGCTCGAACACAATGACTTCTTGACCTCGCAGTCCCAACGGATAAAAGAATTCTATAAATTCATGACGAAGGAATATCCCTTTCTTGCGTTCACGTTCAAGGGGCGCATCAAGTCGTTAATCCGTGCCGAAGAAAAGTTCAATGGGTATATCCTTGAATTTATCTACAACTATTACAAGAAGAATGGCGCGTTTCCGTCCGAAGCCGAAATCAAGAGCAAACTGAATTTCCGCGACCTGATTGCTTACCGCATCGTCATCTCGATGCCGGTTTGCCATATCAGAAAAAGCGAAGACCGCAGCGAAGTCGAACGAAAATATCTCTACGAAATCGCCAATGCCTTGCCCGAATTCCTCGAAGAGCGGGGCTTCACGGTAGAAGTTTCCAAACACTTGAGTGACAGCGGACATTCCGACCTGCTCAAGGATGCTGTCAGGCCGTATTACCATGACTCGGTGGCGACACCCAGGAGCTCGGGCTACCAGTCGTTACATATAACATTTTATGATAATCTTGCGCGCTGCTACACGGAAGTCCAGTTGCGCACAAAGGACATGGACGACTTTGCCGAAATCGGCGAAGCGAACCACTTTGGCTACGAAAAGTCGCAAGAAGAACGTCGCTCCAAGCACGACCAGATTCCGAGCGGCGAGTGCGTCTACTTTGACGAGGCTTACGAACGCCTGGTGAAATTGCAGGAGCTTGAACTCGCGAAAATTGACGTGAACATGTTCAAGGCTATAAACAATCACCTTATCAACGATGGCTGCGGGCTGTTCAGAGGCCGGCAAATCTTGCCGTTCGAACACCTGTCACGGTTCCAAAATGACTTGATTGACTAAGTTTTTCTGCCGCCAAGTAAGTTGAAAATCAACTCGGCGTCTCTTATAGGTTCAAAATTACTCTTTCCAACTTTTAGAATGCAACGGCATATCACGCAAATCGTTCGGAATCTCTATCGAAATTTTATAACTACCAAATTTATTTAACATTCTTAATTCACATAATCCTGATTTTGTTGCAGAAATTGTCCCTAACGACATTGTTTCAGAATTAAAATCTCTTTTTATTTCAACAAAATCGCATAATGGATATATAGAGACTTTAGATGACGAATTATAAAGTCCCCCTCTTTGAGCAATAGAAAAACGACATCTTTTCACATCACATGAATGGAATACAAGATCCATTTCACATTCACCTTGATTGCAATATTCCCCATTTCGATCTTCCACAACAAGTGAATTCGTTGAATCTTTTATTATTTTCATGACCCCAAATCTATATTTGTAATCATTCTTAACAAAATTGATTTTATCCGCAACTTTATACAAGCATAAACCTTCATGCAAAAATGACAACATTCCGGTTTTTTCCATATTTGATGGTTTACTGCATTTGACGAAATCACAAATAGGAATGAAATTTTTCTTATTGTATTTCAATCCAACTTCAGCAAGAGATGATTCTAAGCATCCCTTCTTGGGTGGCAAACGATTATATAAGCCACTAAGTTCAAAAGTGCAATCTCCATGGGAACATTCTTTTTTATCCACCCTTAAATTGATGTCATAAATAAAGTCATCAACATAAGAAAAGTTACATTGCGAAGAGGCTCTTTCTTTTAAATAAAAAATGTCCTTCCCTTTCTGCAGCACATTTTGTGCCAAAGCATTGCAAAGAAAAAACAGAACAATACTAGCTACCGTACTACAGCGAAACATCTTTTCCCTCGGGTCATAAAGAATTCTTATAAGATAATATAATTACGGGTATTTCGCGCCGGGAAAATCCTTGAGGATTTCTTTCCAGAAATCGCGGAATTCCTTTTCGGTGACGGTGCCGCCTGCGCTGAGTAGGCGGTAGTGTTCGCCTTGCCAGTGGTATTCGACGGGAGCGGCGTCAAAGCCGTTGTGGGTGTAAAATTCGCGGCGACGGTTCCTGCGTTCGAGTTCCTCGGCGTCCTTGGAATCTTCTTCGACTTCGATATCGACGACAATACGGGCGTCGGGATGCTTTTCGCGGATGGCCTGCAAAATTTGCGAGCCGTACCCACGGCAACGTAGTTCTGGCACAACTGCGAAATAAACGATGTTCGTGATGTCACCGTGTGAAATGGAATTCGAAAACCCGCAGAACGTAGGGGCTGCGCCGTTCTCGCCATCTTCCTTTTCGAAAAACGCCCAGAATTCCCGTTTGATTTTGTTGTCGAGCAATTGCTTCATCGGAATGCGTTCGTTCGCCGGGAATGCTGATTCGTACAGCATTTTGACCTGCGGCAAACACGGGGATTTCTTTGTGACATCGAAAAACTGGAGCATTTTTGGAAAGAATAGGATAATGCAGCATGCGCGTCAAGTTGAGGTGCGTGCTGCAGTGTGTTTTAGTGTATATTTTCCCTCATGATGTCTTTTGAAAATAAAGTGGTCGTGGTGACGGGTGGGGCGCACGGAATCGGTGCTTCCATCGTGAGTGAATTCGAAAAAGAGGGCGCAAAGGTCGCGTATATCGACATTCGCGAGAATCCCTGCTTTGTCGGGGACTTGTCGAAGAAAGATGTCCTTGAAAAATTTGCGCAGTTTGTCATCGAAAAATACGGGTTCGTGGATGTGCTGGTGAACAACGCGCTTCCGTTGATGAAGGGCATAGACGAATGTAGCTACGAGGAATTCAGCTACGCGCTGGCTGTCGGTGTGACGGCCCCGTTCTACCTCGCGAAACTTTTCGCTCCGCATTTTGCGAAGGGAGCAAGCATTATAAACATTTCTTCGAGTCGCGACCGCATGAGCCAACCGCAGACGGAAAGCTATACGGCGGCGAAGGGCGGAATTGCGGCCCTCACGCATGCGCTTGCTGTAAGCTTTGCAGGCCGTGTGCGCGTGAATTCGATTTCGCCGGGCTGGATCGATACGGATTTCAAGGTCTACGAAGGCCCCGATGCCACGCAACAGCCCGCAGGCCGCGTCGGCCACCCGCTCGATATCGCGAACATGGTGCTTTACCTTGCAAGCGACAAGGCCGGCTTCATCACCGGCGAAAACGTCTGCATCGACGGCGGCATGACCCGCCAGATGATTTACCACAACGATTGCGGCTGGAAATTGGAAGGATAAAAAATGAAAAAGCTTGGACTTGTTTTTGCTGTGCTGCTCTTGATGGCGTATGGTGACGACTCCTCCTCCGTCATTTCGAGTTCCGATCCGGAATCTAGCAGTGCAGAAAAACAGAAGAGCTCTTCTTCGGCAAAAGAATTAAACAAGTCCAGCGAATCGCGAAGCTCCTCGTCAACCAAGTCGGTCTCAAGTTCTTCTGAAAAGAAAGCGAAGTCAAGCAGCTCGGCGAAACAGCCTAAGTCTAGCAGCAGTTCTGCGGACAAGGATGAGTCTTCGTCATCTGCAGCAGGTACCTCGAGTTCATTTGTTATGCCGGTTCCCTGCAAGACGGAAACGGAGGATGATTGCGAATACGGCGAGTTGAAAGACGAACGGGACGGCAAAACCTACAAGACCGTGAAGTTTGGAAACCAATGGTGGATGGCCGAGAACCTGAATTACGCGGATAGTGCGAAGACTCCGAGCCTCAAGGGCAAAAGCTGGTGCTATGGCGATGAGCCCGATAACTGTGCGAAATACGGCCGCCTTTACACCTGGGCCGCGGCAATCGATTCTGTAGCGCTCGCGACGGATAGCGAGAATCCGCAGGATTGCGGCTATATGAGGAGTAGCAAGAATATCTTGCCCGATGTGGTGCATGGTATTTGCCCTGACGGGTGGCACTTGCCAGATTATCAGGATTTCTCGAACATGCTCGTCCACGTTGGCGGGTATTCTATCGCGGGCACGGTTCTTAAGTCGCAGAGCGGCTGGAATGAAGGCGGAAACGGAACCGATACTTTCGGCTTTAATGTCCTGCCTGCCGGCATCGGGTACGGTAATGGGTCTTTTGATGGCCTTGGCGACGGCACCGATTTCTGGAGCGCTACCGAGTCCGATTTGGAGCAGGCGTTCTCTCTGTACGCCAGTTATGAAAACGAGTATTCGGGCGTTATGGATTACGGTAAGAACTATGCATTCTCTATCCGCTGCGTAAAGGACTGATAGAGAGAAACAGCTTGTGTTCCACATCACCGGGCGGATAGCCTTTCTGGACAAGTGGATTAGGAAAGATTATATTTCTATAAAATAAATCAAACTATTGGGGAGCCTTTATGCGAAATATCATTACGAGTACGATGGGTGCCTGCCACAAGCGAAGTGTGGTGGCAATCTTTATGTTGGTGCTTTTACTCTCAGCGTGTGGTGACGACGACAGCGGCAGTGTTGCCCCGGATAACGAACCGTCCTCTTCCTCCGTCATTTCGGGCTCTGACCCGGAATCTGGCAACAGCGTAAAGTCGAGTAATAGCTCTGCGGACGAGGAAAAGTTTTCTTCTGCGAAATCGTCATCCAGCGTCATGCCGCAGTCGAACTCCGGCGATAAGAATTTGTCCAGCAGCAGTTCTGCTGGCGTCGAAAAGTTTTCTTCTGCGGAATCGTCATCCAGCGTCATGCCGCAGTCGAACTCCGGCGATAAGAATTTGTCCAGCAGCAGTTCTGCTGGCGTCGAAAAGTTTTCTTCTGCGGAATCGTCATCCGGCGTCATGCCGCAGTCAAGCGAGGATCTTCAATCCTCGTCAAGTAAAAAACAGGAATCTAGTAGCAGCATAGAGTCGAGTAGCAGTTCTGCAAACAATGTGGACTGTTCTGCTCTTTTGGAAGAAGAAAAGGAAAATGGTAAGTGGAGTTGGGATATACCGAAGGAATGTCGATTTAATCCTAATATTGACTACGGAACTATGACCGATGAACGTGACGGCAAGGTTTACAGGACAGTGAAAATCGGTAACCAAGTGTGGATGGCGGAGAACCTGAACTACTCCGACAGCTCAACAACCCCGAGCCTCAAGGGAAAGAGCTGGTGCTATAATAGAGAACCTAAAAATTGCGATGTGACGGGCCGCCTTTACACCTGGGCTGCTGCCATTGATTCGGTGAAGTTGGCGAACGATGCGGACAACCCGTTGGACTGTGGTTCCGACAAGATTTGCGGACTTTCCGACACGGTGCAGGGCATTTGTCCCCCGGGCTGGCATTTGCCCAGTTACGCCGAATGGGATACCTTGGTCCTGGCGTTGGGCGGTCGATTTAATGTCGCGGTGGGCACGCTTCTCAAGTCGCAGAGTGGCTGGGATAAAGGCAGCGGTACCGGTACCGATGCCTTTGGGTTTTGTGCCTTGCCTGCTGGCGTAAGCTACATCAATACCGTATTCGCTCCCTCTGGGGAATTTGATTACGGAGGCAATGAAACGAATTTCTGGAGTTCTACAGAGGCGGATGACGACGAGGGAAGCTATGACGCAGTCTGCATGCACATATATACCAGTGATGGGGGGCCGTTCAGGGAACTCAAGAATGCGGGCATTTCAGTTCGTTGCCTCAAAAACTAGCTGGGAATGAAAAATCTTGTTATTTATGTGCATGGGAAGGGCGGGAACGCTGACGAGGCGTTGCATTACAAGAGCTTGTTCCCGGAAGCCGATGTTCTCGGATTTGATTACAAGGCGGAAACCCCGTGGGATGCCAAGAAGGAATTCCCGGTTTATTTTGATTCCGTCGCGGCGGGCTACGGCGAAGTGACCCTTATAGCAAATAGCATCGGGGCGTTCTTCTCGATGAATGCGCTGGCCGATAAGCCCATCAAGCAGGCCTACTTTATTTCGCCGATAGTTAACATGGAAAAACTGATTTGCGACATGATTGCGTGGGCGGGCGTCTCCGAAGAGGAACTCCGCGAAAAGAAAACGGTGCCGACGAATTTCGGCGAAACGCTTTCGTGGGAATACCTGTGCTACGTGCGTGAAAACCCGATCGAGTGGCGCATCCCGACAAGGATTCTGTACGGCTCGAACGACAACCTGACCTCGCCAGAAACGATGCGCGATTTCGCCCAGAGAATCGGCGCGCCCCTGACCGTGATGGACGGCGGCGAACATTGGTTCCACACCGCCGAGCAGATGGTTTTTCTGGACAAGTGGATGCTAAATTGCTAAAAAAAACACGATTTTGGCCTTATTGATGCAAAAAATGTGGCTTTGATTGCGTTATTCATATCAAAAATGCAGAAATTGTTGCAAAATTGATATGAATAATGTAGATTTTGGAGCGTGGAACGCAAAATACTGAAGAATTTCATAGAATGGATGTCTGAGCCAGGGCGCAAGCCGCTTATGGTGACCGGGGTACGTCAGTGCGGTAAAACCTACGCAATCAAGGATTTTGGGAACCGTTTTTTTGAAAATCTGGCGTATTTCAATTTCGAGGGAAATACTGCCTTGCAGTCCATCTTCGAGTACGATTTCGATGTGGCTCGCATTGTGATGGAACTGGAGCGCTATTCTAAGCAGAAAATTACGGATGGCAAGACACTTGTCTTTTTCGACGAAATCCAGGCGTGCCCCAAGGCCTTAACGAGCCTCAAGTATTTCTGCGAAGATCGTTCCGGGCTTCATGTGATTGCTGCAGGATCTCTCCTGGGAGTGGTTATCCGCAAGTCGGAAATTTCGTTCCCTGTGGGGAAGGTGGAACGCCTGCAGATGTTCCCCATGAGTTTTGAGGAATTCTTGATGGCGATTGATGACGGCCGGTCCCTGCTCGAAGGTCTTTCGAACTATGACCTGCATCGTGCGCTACCGGAAATGTACACCATTCCGTTACAGAATTATCTAAAACTTTATTATGTTGTCGGCGGTATGCCCGCTGCGGTAGCGTCTTTTGTACAGGAAAATGATTTTGAAAAAGTGGACCGAATCCTGAAAAACATTCTTTTGGATTATGGGGACGACTTTTCAAAGCATGCTCCTCCATCGGATATTCCGAAACTAGGGCTTATCTGGGATTCCGTTCCCAAGCAACTGGCGAAGGACAACAACAAGTTTATGTTCTCGCATGTGAAGGCGGGCAAGCGTGCTGCTGATTTGGAAGATGCGCTGCAATGGCTTTTTAATGCTGGACTTTTGCACAAACTGGAATGTGTGACGAATGCGGAACTGCCGCTATCGAACAATGCCAATGGCACGGTTTTCAAGGTCTATATGAGCGATGTCGGGTTGTTGCGTGTGAAGTCTGGAATTGACGCCAGCACGATTCTTGAAGAAACACCGCTGTACGCAACTTTCAAGGGTGCGTTTACAGAAAACTATGTAATGAATGAACTTGTGAAGCAGGGGCTGCACCCTTATTTCTGGCGGTCCGAGAACAAGGCTGAACTCGATTTTCTGATTGAGATTAAAAACGAGTTGATGCCGATCGAAGTCAAGGCGGAAGAACACACGAAAGCGAAAAGCTATGGAGTCTTTTGCAAGAGGTTTTCGCCTAAGAAAGGATTCGTACTTTCGCAAAAGAATATCGCCGTGACGAATGACGGACAGACGGAAACACTGCATTTACCGCTTTACCTGTGCGGAAAGATGTTCCGTTGACCGTGATGGACGGCGGCGAACACTGGTTCCACACCTCTATATTAATAAAACCATTTAAAGGTGTAAATTCTGTTATTTTTGCAAAATATACCCCCTTAACCTTGATTTTTGTCTAGTAATAGTGAAGGAGTATGGCAATAAAAATATTTAATCTATTGACGGTTATTAAATAATAACCTATATTAATTGTGCCGAAGATATTTGAAAGGGGTGGAATCTCTTTATGAATGAGATTACGGAAAAAGATGTAAAAAGGCTTTGGGTTGAGAAAGACGCTGTTTGCGTGGAACTGAAAGACGGCCGAATCGGGCGTGAACTCATCCGAGATTACGAACCGCTGCGGAAGGCTACGCGAAAGCAGTTGGAGAACTGCCGCGTTGATTGCGATGGCGTGTGGTTTGACGATCTGGACGAGGGCCTGGAACTTTCGGGATTCTTTTCGCCGAAAAAAACGAATCCCATTGGCCGTGTATTTTGGCTGTTCCCCGAACTTAACGCCTCGGCGTTTGCCCGCCGATTGGGAATCCCGCAACCTCTCTTTGCTGCGTATGTAAATGGTACGAAAAAGCCATCTTCGGCAAGAAAGAAACTCATTGACGAGGAACTCCGCCGCATAGGCAGGGAGTTGTTGAAGACCGTGGCTTAGCGGCTTATTGCTTCCAAAATTTTAGCCGTCCGTGATTTGCGGGCGCTTTTGGTAAGATATTAGGGAATGTTGTAATTTACCGATGTTGTTGAACAATAACCATCGGTTTGTGACTCTAGTTCTGCGGTTTTAAGACAGAATTCTTTGTCGTTGCGTTCCTTCATGCAACTGTCGTAATTCATTTCCATTGCTTCTCTGCAAGAATAGCATCCGCTGAGAAGAAGTATGGAGATTCCTAGAAGAAGTTGTTTAATCATGTTGACTTTTTTTGATGGAAATTTTTGAAAAGTTAGAGTTTGCATCCAACTTGCCCTGCAACGTATTCTTTACAACGTTTTTCACCTAGGGATGCGCATGATGCTGTGTTTTTCATTGAATTGTAAACATCTTTGAAACGGCTGTTGCAATCGCATGTTGTGCAAGCCGTGCTGCTGCTACTTTGGGTTTTAGATGGCGAATCAGAACATTGTATATTGTAAAGAGCTTGCGATGGATAGCATGTTCCTGTTCTTGCACAACAGTATTCTGCAGCACTAGAGGAACTTATTGGTTTGTCAATGCAATTGGCTTTGTATTGCGATTCACTATAGTAAGTGGTGTTATTGATGCTGCAGTAGTATGATGGTTGTGTGCTAGAAGAACTTGGTACGCAATAGGCTTTGTATTGAGTTTCACTGTAGTAAGTAGTCTTATTAATACTACAATAATATGTAGGGGTTGTTGGTTGGGTTGGCCCATTATCTTGCGATGAACAGAACGTTAAGAAGGATAGAGCCACTAGGGGCAGAATGATTGTTGTAATCTTATTCATTTGTCAGTCCCTTTTTTGTTAAACGTTTTGATGAGGCCATAGATAATTAAAAGAATGAAAACCCCAAATCCAAGTAAAAGAATCCAATGTAAATGCGTTTCTTCTTTTGCAGGGTTATTTGGCGGGATGTCGCTTTTTGATGTGTCTTTTGCAATTGGATTGTCTGAAATCAAATTCTTTTCTGCTGTTTTTTCTTGTTCTATAGTGTCAGTGTTTTTTTGTTGCGGGACAGAATCGTTGTTTGAATCAATTATTTCTTTTTCAAAAAAATCGTCGTTAAATGAATCGTCTTTATATGGGGCGAGGTTCTTGGGAGAAAATGGTTTTTGCGATTGTATTGTGTGATTTTTATAGAACTCATTTATTTTTGAAGAATCTAAATATAGGGAATCTTGTTTGTCGAACGCTCTTTTGTTAATATACTTAGCTCCTGCGGCGTAGTTAGGGGTCCACTGTCTCTGGTTCTTGAATACTTTCTCAGAACCTTTAACCATTCTTTCGAGAGCACGAGTTTTGTTGGCAAATGCATCTACTGATAGCAGACACATGCAACTCGTTATAATAATAAGGAGTAGTCTTTTCTTTTGCATATTGCCATACCTTTCCATCATAGATGGTTTGTGAGTGGCAATCTTGTGCGATAAGTCGCTATGTTGACAAAGCCTTTGTTGAAACAAAAAAGGCATGGTGTCGCTCGGCTTATGTAACGAAGGCTCTGGTAAACCCGCAATCTTAAGCACGACGATATGCTCGGCAAAAACCGAACATGACCGTGGGCATGCACCCAACGACCCACACCCGATCGGTGTGAGTGTTCGTCCTATTCCCTGATTGCAGGGCTTTCGCCCATGAAAAATTTACCAGACTTTTCGTTACGGGAACAAGAGTACTACTCTAATTCTATGTAAGTAGAAATGTACAATTTCAAATGATAGTGTGTTGATTGATTGAAAAATAAATAGCCGAAAAAGAGAATGATTTAGGGGAGAATTTTAGTCTTTTGGAAAAGCCGGGTGTTGCGGGCTGGCGACTGAAGCCCGCAGAGGGGGTGGTGTAGGACTCGGTGATAGCCTGGCCGCTAAGCGAACAATCGAGGCCGAAGGCCGAGCCCTTGTTCGCGTGCGGTGCAGGCTGAGACGAGGCCGAAAACAGGGGGAGGCTTCCCCCTTTTATAGACGAAAGAACGGGCCTATGGCCCTATAGACTATAGACGAAAGAGAAAAAAGGCGTTTTGCATGGAAAAAAACAGGTAATCTATCGTCTTTCGTCTACCAGCGAAGCGGTCTTTCGTCTAATTTACTATCTTTCCCCTCGGAACAATTTTATTTAACAGAGGTTCAAAAAATGAATTATTTCAATTCTATCCCTATGCGTCGCCAACTCGAAGAAATTGGCCACTGCCGTTTCATGGAACATTCTGAATTCAGCCGTGGTGTTGAAGCCCTCAAGGGCAAGAAGATTGTGTTCGTCGGTTGCGGTGCCCAGGGGCTCCATCAGGGTCTTGACCTGCGCGATAGCGGCCTCGACGTCTCTTACACGCTCCGCAAGGAAGCCATCGAACAGAAGCGCCAGTCCTGGAAGAACGCTACTGAAAACGGCTTCAAGGTCGGTACCTACGAAGAAATGATTCCGGATGCAGACCTCGTTTGCAACCTCACACCGGACAAGCAGCACCACAACGTGATCCCGGCCATCATGAAGCTCATGAAGAAGGGCGCCGCCCTCTCCTACAGCCACGGCTTCAACATCGTTGAAGAAGGCCAGGAAATCCGTAAGGACATCACCGTGATCATGGTCGCCCCGAAGGGCCCGGGTTCCGAAGTCCGTAGCGAATACGTTCGCGGTTTCGGTATGCCCTGCCTTATCGCTGTGCACCCGGAAAACGACCCTGAAGGTAAGGGCTGGGACTACGCCAAGGCTTACGCCGCTGGCCTCCATGCCGACCGTCCGGGCGTTCTCGAAAGCTCTTTCGTTGCCGAAGTGAAGTCTGACCTCATGGGCGAACAGACCATCCTTTGCGGTATGCTCCAGACCGGCACGATCCTCTGCTACGACAAGATGGTGAAGGAATTCGGCGTTGAACCGGCTTACGCAGTCAAGCTGCTCCAGTACGGCTGGGAAACCATTTCCGAAGCCCTGAAGCATGGCGGCATCACCAACATGATGGACCGTCTCTCCAACCCGGCCAAGATCCGCGCAACTGAACTCGCCGAAAAGATGAAGAAGATCATGAAGCCGCTCTACCAGGAACACCAGGACAACATCATCTCCGGCAAGTTCTCCAGCACCATGATGGTCGACTGGGAAGCCGGCGACAAGGATTTGCTCAAGTGGCGTGGCGAAACGGGTGAGCTCGAATTCGAAAAGGTCGAAGCTACCGACAAGGTTATCACCGAACAGGAATACTTCGACCGCGGCGTTCTCATGACCGCCATGATCAAGGCCGGTGTGGAACTCGCTTTCGAAACCATGTGCTCCGTGGGCATCAAGCCGATGAGCGCCTACTACGAATCTCTCCACGAGACTCCGCTTATCGCCAACCTCATCGCTCGTAAGAAGTTGTACGAAATGAACCGCGTGATCAGCGACACCGCCGAATACGGCTGCTACCTGTTCGCCAACAAGTGCGTGCCTCTGCTCGCCGACTTCATGAAGAACGAAGTGAAGAAGGACGACATCGGCGCTATCTTCGGCGAAGGCAAGACCACCGCTGTGGATAACGAAGAACTCATCAAGGTGAACAAGAACATCCGTCAGCATCCGGTGGAAGAAGTCGGTGCTTGGCTGAGAGACCGTATGAGCGGTATGACCAAGGTCGTGTAATCGCGCCCTGTCATATTGACGATTTTAAAGAGCCTGTCGCAGCGATGCGGCGGGCTTTTTTTGTTGTAGGTTTTCCCCATTTTTTTTATTTTTGTGTGGTTAATTTTAAGATTGTCTGAAGGCGAAAAGAAAGATGTTCAAAGTAGGTTTTGATAACGCGGCGTACCTCAAGATGCAGTCCGAAAAGATTGCGGAACGCATTGCTAAGTTCGGCGGAAAGCTTTACCTGGAATTCGGCGGAAAACTGTTCGACGACCATCACGCATCACGTGTGTTGCCTGGCTTCGCTCCCGACAGTAAGATCCGCATGCTCGAAAAGCTGAAAGATAAGGCCGAAGTCATCATCGCCATTAACGCGGGCGATATCGAGAAAAACAAGGTCCGCGGCGACCTCGGCATTACTTACGACCAGGACGTGCTCCGCCTGATTGACGCCTTCCGTGGCTACGGCCTGTACGTGAGCTCCGTGGTGCTGACCCGCTGGCAGGAACAGCCGAGCGCCATTGCCTACCAGAAGAAGCTGGAGGGACTGGGACTCAAGGTCTATCGCCACTACCCGATTGCTGGCTATCCGAGCAACATTCCTTTGGTTGTAAGCGACGACGGCTACGGTAAGAATGAATTTGTTGAAACTACCCGCGAACTCGTCGTGGTGACCGCCCCGGGCCCCGGGAGTGGAAAGATGGCCGTGTGCCTTTCGCAAATTTATCATGAAAACAAGCGCGGCGTGAAGGCTGGCTACGCCAAGTTCGAGACGTTCCCGATTTGGAACATTCCGCTGAAGCACCCGGTGAACCTCGCTTACGAGGCCGCTACTGCCGACTTGAACGATGTGAACATGATCGACCCGTTCCACCTGGAAGCTTACGGGAAGACGACCATCAACTATAACCGAGACGTGGAAATTTTCCCGGTGCTGAACGCTCTGTTTACGCGCATTCTCGGTGAATCCCCGTACAAGAGCCCCACGGACATGGGCGTGAACATGGCCGGCAACTGCATTGTCGATGACGACGCCGTTTGCGAGGCCGCGCGCCAGGAAATCATCCGCCGTTACTACAACTCGCTTTGCGATGTGCGCAAGGGCAATGCGGAAAAAGACCAGATTTACAAGCAGGAACTTATCATGGAGCAGGCGCAGATTAGCACTGCCGACCGCCCCGTGATCGCCGCTGCCGTGGAAAAGGCCGAACAGACCGGTGGCCCGGCGGTTGCTATCCAGCTGAACGACGGTGCCATCATCTCGGCGAAGACATCTTCGCTTTTGGGCGCTTCTTCTGCCATGCTGCTTGACGCACTCAAGCACCTCGCAAAGATTCCCGACGAAGTGCGCCTGCTTTCTCCGATGGTCATCGAGCCGATTCAGAACTTGAAGACGAAGCAGCTTGGCCACAGGAACCCGCGCTTGCACATGGACGAGGCCCTCGTGGCGCTCTCCGTCTGTGCCCTCACGGACTACAACGCTAAAATCGCCCTCGAGAAGTTGCCGGAACTGCGCCACTGCGAAGTGCATTCCAGCGTGATTCTCTCGCAGGTGGACGTGGGCGTGTTCCGCCGCCTCGGTGTGAACCTGACTACGGAACCGAACTATCAAAGCGGTAACTTGTATCACGGATAAGAACATTCGCTAATCGGCGCAATACTGCGTTACATTTTCTTTGCCGTACTTCGTGTACGGCATTTTATATATTCTAAAGAGGATTTGTAGAGGTTGCAATGCGCAAAGGTAAAGTTTTTGAAGACGTTGAAGTTCACGACATGAGCGAGATGGACAAACGTTCTGATCGCAGGAACAAGGGCGCGGAGAAAGAACAGAATGGAGTCTCCGTCGTGTGGAAGGCTCTTTCTGTCTTGATTGCGATGGTTGCGCTCGCCTACGACATGTCTCCCATTGACGCGGTCCCGGATGCGCTTCCCGTGTTGGGCTGGCTTGACGACTTTGGTTTCACTGCGATGGCCGCACTGAACCTCTACCAGCAATTTGCAAAGGATCAGGGAGCCTTGACGGTGCGTCTGGCAAAGTATCTCAAGTGGATGCTAATCGCTTTGGTCGTGATTGCCGGAGTTGCCGTTGGCGGCCTTGTCGCATTGATTGTCAAGCTCGTGACGCAGTAAAGCCTCCCCCTCTCATATGATACAACTTCACATGCCCCTGCATTGCTGGGGGCTTTTTCCTTGACGTTACTATTTCTTTTTCTTACATTAAAAGAAATATTCAATGTGCTTCTTGGAGGATTGGATGAAAAAGATATTCGCAATGTGCGTCATGTCCGCATTCCTGTTCGCTGCTTGCGGAGGTGACGATTCCTCGTCGGCAAGCCCGGACGAACTTTCGTTTACGCTTGATTCTTTCACTGACGAGCGCGACGATCAGACTTACAAGACTGTTCAAATTGGTGACCAAATTTGGATGGCGGAGAACTTGAATTACAAATCGGAATATAGTTCCTGCTATAACGACTCTCTCAAAAATTGCAGTAAGTATGGACGACTTTACGGAGGTTATGAAGCTAAAGAAGTTTGCCCCGAAGGTTGGCGACTTCCATCAAGGAACGACGTTAAAAAATTGTTCTCTGAAGTTGGTGGAGATTCTGTAGCAGGCAAAAAACTCAAATCAACTAGTGGCTGGGATAATGATGGAAACGGCTCGGATGCTATTGGGTTCTCCGTACTCCCAACTGGGGAGGAGGGTTCAGGAGAATTTTCTTATATGGGAACCCGTGCTTATTTTTGGACAACGGCCACGGAACCCACTCTCTTGAACCCGGAAAACCCGTGTGTTTTTAATTTCTCAGAAGGAGATCGTAGTGGTTTTAATTGCTCCACTAAGAGTGATAATGCTTTTTCTGTTCGTTGCGTGAGAGATGTCGATACATCTGCTAAGTCTAGCAGTTCTGCGAAATCATCAAGTTCCGCGAAAAGCTGCAATGAGAAAAAGGATAAAAATTGCTTTACGGACAAGCGTGACGGTCAATCGTATAGAACCGTCCAGATTGGAGATCAGGTTTGGATGGCTGAAAATCTGAATTTTGAAACAGAGGAAAGTTTTTGCTACAATGAAAATAAACTCAAGTGTTCCAAGTATGGAAGGCTCTACACGTGGTATGTCGCTTTAGAGGCTTGCCCTGATGGTTGGCATTTGCCGAATAAGTTTGAATGGGAAACTTTGTTAGAAACTGTCGGTGAAAATGCATGGAAAGAGCTCCGGTCCACAAGCGGCTGGGATGAGAACATTGGTGATGGGGATGATTCCTATTTGTTCTCCGCGTTGCCTGCGGGGCGTCGTGATTATGAGGGTTCGGCTGATGAAGACGTTCGCTATGACGGTGAGTATTGGGAAGCATTTTTTTGGACTGCAACAGATGAGGGGGTAAACGCTGGATATGTCCTCTTTAATTATAAAGAGTCTAGAACTTCTGCAACCGACTATTTATATGGACTCTCCATCCGTTGTTTGAAAGGGGAGAAACCCTAATTTTAATGCGAGTAGTTTTTCTTCGGAAACTTCACGCGCCCCCGCTCTGCTGGGGGCTTTTTCCTTGACATTACTACTTCTTTTTCTTACATTAAAAGAAATATTCAATGTGCTTCTTGGAGGATTGGATGAAAAAGATATTCGCAATGTGCGTCATGTCCGCATTCCTGTTTGCCGCTTGCGGAGGTGACGACTCCTCGTCGGCAAGCCCGGACGAACCGGTGTCCAGCAGTACTGAGAAAAAATCCAGCAGCAGCAAGAAGGGTGATTCTGGGAAATCCAGCAGCAGTGCAATAAGTGCAGACGATATCGAAAGCGGCTCGTTAAAGGATTCTCGTGACGGACAGAAGTACAAGACCGTGACGATTGGCGAGCAGATCTGGATGGCGGAAAACCTCAATTACGAAACAGAGAACAGCGTCTGCTATAAAGACAAAGAAAGCAATTGCGGTAAGTATGGCCGCCTTTACACTTGGGCCGAAGCCAACGAAGTTTGTCCTGATGGATTCCATCTGCCGACGTTTTTGGATTGGTTCATGTTAATCGAAGATGCGGGAGGACTGTCAGAGGCGGGCTTAGCGCTTAAGTCAAAAAGCGGCTGGGAAGATAACGGCAATGGCTCGGATGAATATTCCTTTGCTGCGCTCCCAGCAGGAGCTATGAATCATGACGGAAAATTCGACGGCGAAGGTAAATGGGCTATTTTCTGGGGTACTGAAGGAATTTTGTACAGTGATACGTTCATCGTCAATTTGATAAGCGATCTGGATGAAATTGATATAATCAACTCTAGCCCAGAAGAATCGTTCTCCGTTCGCTGCGTGAAGAAAATTCCTTCCGCAAAATCGAGCAGTAGCAAGGCGAAGTCTTCGTCGAGCAAAAAGAGTTCATCAAGTTCTGCAAAGTCTTCTTCGTCTGCGAAATCGTCTTCAAGCGCGCGCGACACCAAGGCCATATACGACGAGGAAAACAACACCATGACGGACCCGCGCAATAACATGACCTATAAGACCGTGAAAATCGGAGACCAGGTCTGGATGGCGGAAAATTTGAATTACAGTACGGGCCTCAGCTACTGCTATGGCGAAGAACCTTCATACATACAAAATAGTAACCCTGGCTTATGCAATAAGTACGGTCGTCTTTACAAGTGGGATGCGGCAGAGCAGGCTTGCCCCGGTGGTTGGCACTTGCCCTCTAAGGCCGAATTCGAAACTCTGATAGAAACGGTCGGTGGTGAAGATAGCGCGGGAATAAAGCTCAAGTCCGCAAGCGGTTGGAAATCTGCGAGAGAAGAGGCTGTCGGTACTGACGATTACGGATTTACCGCACTTCCCGGAGGTTACAGAAGAGAAGATGATTTGAGCGGCTTTGTCACCCAAAATATTGAGTCGTACGATTTTATTGGCTACGGAGCATTGGCATATTTCTGGAGTTCTACGGAAGATATTGAAACGTCGACAAGGCTTGACGGCAATAGGATTCGGGTCGATCACGCTTTCTGTATGTCTTTGGATGATCGTTATACGGATTCGGGTATTTGGGGCGAGTCGATGGATAATGCATTGTCTGTCCGCTGCGTAAAAGATTAGCAAGGTGAGCGCCGCAGAAATGCAAAAAAAAGGCCGCGACTGAATCGCGGTCTTTTTCTGTGCATAGATTGCTTCAGGGCTACTCGCCCTTCGCAATGACGTACGAGGCGAGAGCGGTGGGAATACTTGTATTCCCATTGCCGAGCCGATGAGTCATGCGCTTTGCGCAATGACAACTGTTATTTCACGCTGGCGGTCAGCAGTTTCGTAATCGCAGCCACATACTCGGCCGGGTTCGGGAGCGGAGAGCCTTCAGCGAGCAGAGCCTGACCGTAGAGGGCCTTCGGCCAGTCGCCCAGGTCTTCCTTCGCTTCTGCCTTCTTCTTGAGCATTTCGCAAATCGGGTGCGTCGGGTTGATTTCCAGAATGCGCTTGCTCTTCGGCAAGTTCTTCTGGCCCATCGCCTTCATCATGCGTTCCATCTGGGCGCTCATCGCGTCTTCGCTGGTCACCAGGCAGCAGGGGCTGTCTTTGAGGCGGCTGGACACGCGGACTTCCTTGATGTCTTCGTCAAGAATCTTCTGCAAGTCTTCGCAGAGGCCCTTGAAGATACCCTTATTTTCTTCTTCGGCCTTCTTTTCATCTTCGGTCTTTTCGAAGTCCACGTCGCCGCGGGCGATGTCGTGGAACTTCTTGTCGCCGAATTCTTGGAGGCTAGACATCATGAATTCGTCGATGCCGTCGCTCATGAGCAACACTTCGTAACCCTTGGCCTTGAAGGCTTCGAGCATCGGGTTAGACTTCACGGCGTTCTTGTCGCCGATGAGGTAGTAGATTTCCTTCTGGCCTTCCGGCATGCGCTTCACGTATTCGTCGAGGCCCACGAGAGCGTCGCCTTCGGTCTTGGTGCTTTCGAAGCGGAGCAACTTCTTGAGTTCGTCAAGATGTTCCCAGTTCATGTAGAAGCCTTCCTTCAGCACCATGCCGAGTTCGCGCCACCAGGCGTTGTACTTGGCGGCATCCTTGTCGGCCATGTTCTGCAGGGAGTCGAGCACCTTCTTGATGACGTGCTTACGGATGTTGGTGATAATCTTGTTGTTCTGCAAGATTTCGCGGGACACGTTCAGCGGCAAGTCTTCGCTATCTACCACGCCGCGTACAAAGCGCAGCCAAGGCGGCAGCAGGTCCTTGCAGTCGTCCATGATAAAGACTTTCTTCACGTAGAGTTTCAGGCCATGCAGTGCGTCGTTGTGCCAGATGTTGAACGGAGCCTTGCTCGGAATGTAGACGAGGCTCCAGAATTCCTGGGAACCTTCGGCGTGGCTGTGGCTCCATGCGGCCGGCTCATCGGCTTCGTGGCTGATGACGTTGTAGAAATCCTTGTACTGTTCTTCGGTGACTTCCTTTTCGCTCTGGCGCCACAAGGCCTGCTTCTCGTTCAGGCGTTCTTCGGGCTTTTCTTCGAGTTCGCCCTTGTCGTTCTTGGTGGCTTCGGGGTGGAAGTAGATGCCGTAGCTTACGAAGCCGCTGTACTTCTGGACGATGTCCTTGATCTTCCATTCGCTTGCGAAATCTTCGGCGTCTTCGTCGTCCTTCAGGTAAAGCGTAATCTTGGTGCCGACCTTGTCGAGCGGTGCTTCAGAAATCTCGAAGTCGCCGGTGCCTTCGGAGGCCCACAGGTAACCCTGCTTCTCGCCGGCCTTGAGGGTCAACACTTCAACCTTCTTCGCGACCATGAACACGGAGTAGAAACCCACACCGAACTGGCCGATGAGATCGACGCTGCCCTTGTCGCCTTCCTTCAAATTCTTGATGAAGTTCTTGGTGCCGCTACGGGCGATGGTACCGAGGCAGTTAATCAAGTCTTCCTTGTTCATGCCGATACCGTTGTCTTCGACAACGATGCGCTTGCCTTCCTTGTTCACCGAAATGTCGATGCGGAGCTGAGTGCCCATCGGGAGCAAGTCGGCGTTCGAGAGCGAGAGGAAACGGCGCTTGTCGAGTGCGTCCGCCGCGTTCGAAACGAGCTCGCGCAGGAAGATTTCCTTGTTGCTGTAAAGGGAATTGATCATCAAGTTCAGCATGTCGCGAACTTCGGTCTGGAACTCCATCTTTTCTGTTGCCATTTTTCTGTCCTTTGTTCAAAATTGAATCAGAAACGTAAATTCATTGTTTCAAAATGAAACAAAATATACGTCTCCGCTGTGTTTTCGCGGAGTATATCGCAAGAACCATGCCAACCGGCACTATTAGATGAAGATCAGTCCGAGGATACCCACGGCCCACACGTACCAGGCGAAGTGCTGGAACTTGCCCTTCTGCACGAAGTTCATGAGCCACTTGAGGGCGATGACGCCGAAGATGAAGGCGACAACCATGCCCACCAGGAGTTCCGGTGTGAAACTTCCGGCGTCGGCGCACTTGGCTGCCTTTTCCGGGTTCTCGAGAGCCATCTGGGCGACCTTCTCGACGCTCTGGCATTTAGCCCACTTGATGACGTCGAGGAGTGCAGCTCCTCCTACGGCGGGAATGCTCATGAGGAAGCTGAATTCGCCCGCGTACTTGCGGTTCACGCCCATGAACATCATGGCGCTGATGGTGGAGCCGCTGCGGCTGATACCCGGGATGCAGGCGATGCCTTGCACGGTGCCGGTCACGAGGGCGCGCCACCAGTTCATCTTGACGCCTTCGTTATCCGAGTGCTTGGCGCCGGTCGGGCCCCACTGCGAGGTAAAGAGCAGAATGCCGGTGAAGAGTTCGGCGACGCAAACGGCGCGCGGGTTTTCGAACAGTCCTTCGAGCAAGTCCTTGAAACCGAGGCCGATGAGTGCGGTCGGGATGCTCGCCAAGATAATGTAGCCCGCTTCCTTGAGCTGGTCGCGGTCACGGCGGATGCAGCCCACGATGATGTCGGTAATCTTCTTGTGGAAAACCACGAAGATGGAAAGGAGCGTCCCGGCATGGAGCATGATGTCGAAGAACATGCCCGCTTCGTTCATGCCTAAAAGTTCGTGCCCCAGAACGAGGTGTCCGGAGCTGGAGATGGGGAGAAATTCGGCGAGGCCCTGCAACAGGCCCAAGATGATGGATTCGAACATAGTAGAAAAAATGTAGCAAATCAGCAATGAGGTCGGGCTTCGCCCTTTGAGGTGTGGGCGCGCACCTACGGTGCTTTGGGCAAAAAAATCGCGCCTTTGGCGCCAAACTATAGCTCAAAGCGAGTTTACGAGCGTCCTCATACCTCATCGCTCACAACCTTTTATTATCTTCTCTACCATGGCTAACAAATTTCTCCTTTGCTTTCACGATTTCAGTGTCTGGAACTACCAGAAGGTGGCCCCGATTCTCGAGGAACTCAAGGACTTGGCGGGTGCGCCCTTCAGCGTGCTTGTCATCCCGGATACGGAGAAGGCCTCTTCTGAAGAAATCCAGGGCTTTCGCGACACGCTCGCCCGCCTGAAGGCGGAGGGCTTCGAGCTTGCTCTTCACGGTTACAAACACCGGGCCGAGTTCAGCCAGGGCCGCAGCTACATGGGGCTCATCGGCATGAACCTCACTCACGGTGAGGCCGAGTTTGCGGGTTTGAGTGAATACGAGTCCTCGCGCCTGCTGCAAGCCGGGATTAATGCGTGGCGCCAATTGTTCCAAGAATCCGCCGAGTATCCGGTTGCTTTTGTTCCGCCGACTTGGTACAGTAACGCTTACTTGCCGTCGCAGGTGCATGCCGCGAAAATGTTGTACGAAGACCGCTGGTCAATGACGACGGTAAAGGGCCGGCGCTACTTGTCGCCGGTGGCGAGCTTCGCCGGTATTCCGCGTACGCTCGAAAACCTGGCTTTTGCTTGGGGAAGGATGATTTTTAAGATCCCGGTGGGGGTCCCTCGGCTTGCAATCCATCCTTCGGATTTCCCGCGCATGGAATCGAAAATACACGACCTAGTCCGGGAAGGGCTTGGCGCGCATCGAAAGCTTGCTTTCTACAAGGATCTGTAAAAAAAGAAATCCCCCGAAAGGGGGATTTCTCTTTAGTTAAGGATTTGGGGAGAGAGTTAGAATCCGCCCATGCCGCCCATCTGGCTCATGTCGAATCCACCCATCTGGCTCATGTCAAAGCCGCCCATGTCGCCGCCGAAGCCACCCATCTGGCTCCAGTCCATGCCGCCCATGTCGCCGCCCATGCCGCCCATCTGGCTCCAGTCCATGCCGCCCATGTCGCCGCCCATGCCGCCCATCTGGCTCCAG
>JAFPWY010000014.1 GCA_017412605.1 Fibrobacter sp.
AATTCTGCCTGGTTACGGTCCACCATGGCCCGGCTGTTGGCCTCGACATCGGCAACGACATTTCGCCATTCCATGAAAGCCTGGCCAAAGTTGTAGATTTGATTCATGGCCCAGCCTGTGGCAGCCGTCATCAATGTGCCGCCAATGACACTGCTCCCGAACTTGTTCAGCCCCGCACGTGCGGTGGAAAGGCCCTGGCGGAATCTGCCGACCTCTTTTGTGGTCGATTCCATAGCCTGGGCCGCCTTCTGGGTAGCAGGCTGATACATAGGCGCATCATCGTCCATGTAGTCAGAACCACCGCCAAAACCGCTGCGCATATTGACTACGAATACCTTTTGGACAGATGCATCCAACGCGGAAGCGCCCGTCCCTGCGGTAGATGCCCCGGCACCGCCCTTCTTGCTCCAGATACCCTTGATATCCCTGGCAAGTCCGGCCACATCCTTCACTAGACCGCCAATCTTAACGACTCCAAGGGCGGCAGCGGCAACGGCCATCATCTTGAAACCCGCCGTAACTATTCCTTGGTGGCGGGACAGAAAACCTAGAGCGGTCGTCAGCTGTTCAACAGGCCCTGTAAGGTTCGTGTCTGCAAATTGCAGGGCGACTGCCTTCATCTTGTCTACATTGCTGTTGAAGGAATTAGAAGCCTTTTCATAATAATCTTCCAAAACATCGGTATTTTTCATGCCTTCGATACCAGCTTGGGCAATTTCATCCATTCTTTCCCAGTTGTTTTGGAACTCCCCGATCAGGGGGTTGATTGCCTTCATCGAAGAAGCGCCAAATACAGGCGACAATTTTTTAAGACTTCCGCCTGTTTTTTTCATGATTTCTTTGATAATTACATCAAATTCGCGAAGTTCATTGTTCTTGTCAAAAACACTAACGCCAAATTTCTTCTTAATATCGGCGGCCTTGTCAATGAGTTCCGAAAACAATGTCGAAACGGAAGTCGTCGTTTCCGCCTGGCTCTTGATTTTTTCATTGACAATTTGTAAGAATGCCCCGAATTTGGCAAATTGATCCGTAGATTTAATGCCAAAAGTAGAAGCAGACGCCAGCAAAGCCTTACCTTCGGTGGCGAAGCCCTGTAAAGTAAAGGACCCTTTTTCTCCCTGGATAATCAAGGCATTAAAGGCTTTAAAAACCTGGTCGGCGCTATACCCCATGGAACCTTTCATGGAAGACGCTACAGTGGCCAAATCTTCAACAGAAGCCTTAGATGCTTTGGACGCTTTAGCCAGGCTTTCACTCATTTTTTCAGCAAAATCAAAATCACCTGTAATTTCGCCAATCTTTGAAACGCCGTTCAGGATTTCATTGGCGGCGACACCTGTTTCGATGGCCGTCTTATGCAGCGATTCGCGGAACACCTTCGTGTCCGCGTCGCTTTTCTTTGCCGCAAAACCGTAATACATGAGCGATTCGGAAAGGTCGCCCACGTTCTTGACGGCCATGCCAAGGCCTCCGCCTAGAACCAACGAATTGAACGGAGTCACCATACGGTCGGCAAGGCCACGCATGGACCCGCCGACACGTGCAATGGTCGCCCGTGCCTTCGTCCCGAAAGAAGAGACGGCAGTCGATGACTGACGCAGGCCATTCTGGAGACCTGTAGCGTCAGCCCCGATTCGCAATGTGACTTCGTTATTCGCCAATTGTCTGCCATCCTTTGTCTTCTTCGTTGGGTTCCAGGAGCCCCTTCATCGCAAAGACGAGGAGCCACTGGGCGTCAGTTATGCTTGCAACCGGGCAACCAAAGTACGCACTAGCTTCCAGGCCGTATTCAAGCTTACGACTTTCGATTGAACCTGGTCCGGCTTTTTTTTTAGCGTGTCAATGAGCGATTCGATACTTTCGTCCGAAAGTTCGTCGATGCTCGGGTCACACGATTCGGCGAAAGCGTTGTACTCGTCGCAGAGCTTCTTCAGCTCGTCGGGAGTACAGAACGAACGCAGGTGCTCTGCGGAGCGGAAAATGCGTTTTCCCGTATCGGGGTTGTAGAATGCCCGCCACATACCGTGAGCAGCTTCCTGTTCACGGTAGTCGGCTGCATTGTGCCATTCGACTGCAATGCCATCTTTCTTGAACTCCAGCTGGTTATCGACCTTTGCCTTGCGAGCTTCGGAAAGCGACAAGAGGCGGATTTCAATCTGGATGTCCGGCTTTCCAGGCCAACTCACGACACGCTTGACATCGTGCGATGTCTTGATGCGGGCAATGAGTTCGTCGGGTTCGTCGTCGCGAATGGCTTTTTCGAGTTCCGTCATTAGCTTACCTTGCGAGCGCGGGCATAGAAGTCGAGCTGGGTTTCCTTGGCGGTCTTGCCGTCAATGTCACCCGGAGTCTGTTTCAGGAGACGGCAACCGGTGAACACCACCTTCTTGCCGCCCTTGTACTGCACGACAACAGTGGCGTCGCTGGTTCCGGTCCAATCCCGGTCGGCACCACTATCGGGCACAACGGTAAGCTGGAAACCATAGTTGGGCGGTACTTCCACCACATCTACGCCATCGGCGAGTTCCACGGTCTGGGCTTCCTCGATCTCGTTTTCCTTGAACTGCTTGAAGCCCGTAATCTTCTCGCCGTCGAGGACGATTGTAACATTGGAAATTTTCATCTTTCAACTCCTTACAGGTAAAGGTCGATGGTGGAATAGATTTGGTTCAGGCCAGGCACGACAGGAGCCGGAATCTGGCACAGCAGGCGACCCTGTTCAGTCTTCGATTCCTCGGTGATGAACTGGTCGGCGTAATAGTCAATGAAACGCAGGATTTCTTCGCCTTCAAGGTCCTTGGCGATTTTCTTGTTGTCCTCGTTCACGGCGTCGCACAGCAGTTCGTGGATCACCTTGATCTTGTACTTGGCGCGGTGCATTGCGATGATGCTGTCACGGAAGTAGTCGAGCGAGGCGATGATGCCCGTATCGACGAGCTTGGTCCAGCGGGAGCCGCTGTTGTTGCTCCTGGTCGTCACGGCACGCACGATGCAGAGCTGGCTGTCTTCTTCTACCAGCGGAATCACGCCGCCGTAAAGAAGGAGGTCCTGTTCCTCGCCACTCCACTTGTCCTTGGTGGCGGGGATGGCAAGTCCAGGGATGGCGACCCCGTTCATCGGGACGTTCGGCTTGGTGTTGCTCGCAAAAATGGCACCGAGACCGGCTGCGATTTCCCACACGGTAGCGTTGATCTTGTTCTTGACCGCCGCAATGTGCAGGCGTTCGTAGTTCTGGGCAAGTGCCAAAGCCTTGGCAGCGGATGCCGTGGCCGAGACCACCGCACAGACGGCGCGCTGGCCGCGCTGTTCAAGCGGTGCAGCTGCGGCTTCAAGATGCGTCTTGAGATGGCCGAGCGTTGTGGAATCGTTCACCGGGGACACGATGATGTGGTAGCGTTCCGGGAAAGCGGCAGCAAGGGCAGTTTCGATGTCCACGGTGCCGACACCTGCGGTGGCGGTAATCGAGCCGGCAGTAATCCCTTTGGCTTCGCTGTTGACGGACACGTTCAGGCCACCAGCAGCTGCGGAAACATACGCACCCTTGCACTTCGCGGTGAGCACCACTTCGCCGGTCGGTACGTTCGATGTTTCATGGGTGGTTTGGTCCGTGACTTCTTCCGTGGTAGCAACAGCCGTAAACGGTGCATCTGGAGTCTTGTTGATGGCATCGGCAAGGCCTACGGCAATATCGTCCGGTGCATCGGTCTTGGCGACGCCGACGGCATATTCGATACCGTTGCAGATGACAGTGACCTTTCCGGCCTTAGTCGCAGCCCCCGTCAACGTGAACGCCCAGCTGGCGGGAGACCCCGTTACGGCGGCATGGCGAAGCATCGTTATCTGGGCGTACTTCCAGGCCTTCTTCGCGGCCTTGTACATCTGCATGAGCACGGAACCCGCACCGGCAAGCTCGTAAGCTTCGCTTTCGGAGCCGACTTCGGTGGGCGTTTCCACCGCGAGCGAGCCCGCAGAAGACACGTCGCCGATAAGCAACACCTTCTGGATGTTGGCGGGGAGACCGTTCGGGCCGGCATAAAAGTTGAAGCCCGTGTAGGAGCCCGGAACCATGGTTTCCGGGATGTTGTTAGTCAGACTCATTGGTTACCTCGTTGAAAATGACTTCGCCCTGCGCAAGCGTTTCGTGTTCGGGCGTTTCGCTCTTGAATGTAGAGCCGATGGACAGCAGTTCCCTGTAGCTGCATTCGGCAGCCTCCGGCTTAAGCGTGAACTGCGTCTTAAACTTGATTTCGAACAGCGAGAGGGCCAAGGCAAGGTGCTGGTTGGATGTCACATCGTCCCATCCGCTCACCGTGAGCGGTTCCATGTCTAGCCCAAGATCGTTGCCGTGCAGTTTCTGCACTACGTAGGAGACCATGGGGTGAATGAGTCTCCTGCGCTGTTCCTCGTTCGCAAGATTCTTGACGACGAGTGTCACCACCACGTCAACATTTTCGTCAATATTCCCGCTGTTGTCCTGCGGTTCGAATTTGCCCGAAATGGCAGCCACCGTAAAGCTCGGCTGCGTGATGGTCTGTAAATTCTTCTGGATATCGACCGCCTTGAATACCATCTGCGGGTCGTTCCCGTTGGCAATCAAGGTCTTTATGGCCGATTCTATCATGAAACAGTCAGTGACTTGCTGCGGAGCGCTCATAGGGACCTCATTGAATCCATCGTGAACACGGCGTCACCGGACTTTGATTTGGTGCTGAAACCCATTTCAGCGGGAGCCTCTTCCGGGACAATGCCGATGGACACGTCTCCTTCGGCAATGCCTTTCAGAAGGGCAATGGCATTCTTGTAACGGAGCTGCATGCCGTCGGAGACGTTCAGCTCTGTCACACGTTCGTACAGGTTGTAGATCGAAAGGTCGATGCAGATGGTACGCAGTACGCTCGGGATACCCGGAAGCGGCAACTGGAACCGCTTGCCGATATAGGCATCGATGATATCGCTGCTCTCGGCGATAGCCTTGTCCACGATTTCCGTTTTCACAGCACCCGTGGCATTCGGGTTCGTGTCGTCGGTAATCTCGACCAGGCGGGCTTCGGGGACATGGCCCCGGATATCTTCGAGCGTACAGTAGTTCATCTGTTAGGGGACCTTCACGACGTTCTTCAGGAGGAAGCCGGCATCCTTGGCGAGCACGACTTCCTTCTGGTAGAAGCCAGCCTTGAGGACTTCAGAACCCTTGAGGCCCTTGTTCGGTGCATCGATGATGGCAGAGAAGCGTTCGCCAACCTGGGCGGTCTTGCCCCATGCCACACCGTCCTTGAGGCTGGACAGCGGCTCCTGGTAGTGGCCCCAAATGTTGTTGCCCCAGCAGCGTTCAAGTTCGAGGTTCTTGGCGTTCTTGGTGGTGTTCACGCGGGCCCTGCCCACGATGATTTCGTCCACTTCGAAGAGGTCGCAAAGCTGCTGGCGGGTAGCCATGCCCTGGCCGTTGCCGTTCGGATATACGCAACGGAGCACGTTCGGGTCAGTACGGAGCTTGCTGAACACGGTAGAACCCATTCCAAGTCTGTTCGGGCGAACGATGAGCTTTTCAAGATACTCGTTGATCACATCGACGATATTGAACCCGTCCGCACCGATACCTTGGTTATTCTCGTAGGTATGGGTGTTGCCGGAGGCGTAGTTCGCCGTATTCTGTACAATGCCTGCGACGCGGACTTCACGGCCAAGCAACACCTGGTCAATGAGATACTGGAAGCGGGTGTTGACGTAGCGGTTCTTGTCGCCAATCTGGTCAATATCCTCGATCGGTACGATATCTTCAAGGCCATGGGCCACAGCAAAATCGGACTTCTCTTCGCCGGAAAGGTGGATCACATTCGGCTCGGACATTCTGCCTACCTTCGTATCAGGCACGGTAAACGCATCACCCTTGGTCCTGACGAAATACTTGAAGGACAGTTCCTTGCCTTCCAACTTTTCGACCGGCATCACCTGGTCTGCGATGAGTTCGGCGTTCTTGTATGCGATCACGAGGCCGGTCTGCTGTTCGCCAATCGGGAGAATAGGCGCAATCGAAGCACCGGCTCCACCGACACCGAAGATGTCGCAGACAATCTGCGGTACGCCGCAGGCGGTAAGCGTGTCGGCACCTGCAAAGACGCAGACGGCGCACGCAAGAGAGATAAGCACGAGGGCGATTTTGGTAATCTTCTTCATGTTGCACTTCCTTTTTTGATTATTCCGAGATGACACCGGCGTAGCCGACCTGGACCTTGATGACATCGTCCGCGGCAGAGGCTGCTTCGAGGGCAATGGCGTACACGACATCGTTTGCAGTGGCGGCGGTCACAGCCTTGCCGCTTGCCGCACTCTTGATCTTTGCGCCCGCAGCAATGGCGGCACTCGCGACAACGGAAGCGATACCGTAGGGCTGCACTTCAACGTCGGCACCTGCTGCGGCATCGTTGATGGCCACGCCAAGCACGGCATCGCCAGCACCTGCGGTGGTGACTTCGCCAGCGGCAGAACCGAGCTTCACGAAGGTGTTCTTGGACACGCCACCGGTTGCAGCCTTGTACTTCACGGCGTTCACCGGGGTCGTCGGGACACCAACGCCGTCGAGCTTCACACGGATGATGTCGCCAGATGCACCACTTTCGAGGGCAATAGCGAATCCGGGAGTCGCGGAAGCGGTGACAGCCTTGCCACTGGCATCGGATTCGACGGACGCGCCGAACGCCACGGAGCCGCCACATTCGACCTTGGCGATACCGTCAACCTGCACGTCACAGGGATGACCTTCTGCGGAATCGACATCGGTGGTTACGCCAAGGCAGGGATCGCCAGCACCGGCAAGTTTGACATTACCATCCGCAGTGCCTGCTTTGGCGAAGCGGAAGGCGGGGACGGCATTTTCTGCCGTAAATCCGAGGATATTACCCTTCATCTGGGACTCCTTACTGGTTGAAACATTCTTCTGCGGCTTCTGCGAAGGTGAGCTCGCGGCCCTTCTCCTCCTGCTCCGCCTTGTATTTCGTGATGGCCTGGGCTGCGCTTGCAGCCTTGTTCTCGCCCTTGAAGAGGCCGGATTCGCCGAACTCCACGATCTTCGGGAGGTTCTTTACCGTATCTTCGAGCATAGCAGCCGGGTTGATGCGGTCTTCACCCTCGCCAAAGCAGCCTTCGCCATCGAGCGGCAGGTGCTGCATTGCATTGAACACCTTCACGAAACGGTCTTTCATTCCCTGGTTGCAGCGGCCTTCGGCAATCGCCTGGTCCAAGGTCTCGGAGAACGCAGCACCTGCGCGAAGACGCTCCGCTGCAAGCTTGTCAGCCTTAAGGGCGTCGTTTTCCGCCCTGAGTGCCGCGTTCTCTTCGCTCAGCCGCGCCGCTTCGCTAGAATTACCTTCCGGGATAGATACGGTCGGTTCGTCGTGAGGGGGCGTTGTAGGCTGAGGGTCGGGGTTCCCGTTCTCCAGCGAACCCTGACCGGATTTCTTGTTCTTGGGGGAGCCTTCCGCGAAATTCGCGGAACCGTCGCCCGTCTTCTCGCTTGCGACAGGGGCGGGCTGCTGCTTCGGGAAATCCTTCGCATCCTTCAGGACGCTTTCGACATCCTCGATATCCTTGATGGCATATTCCGGGAAAACCTTGTCGGCAGCCTCGATGCCGTCTTTCTCGATAAGCTGTTCGCGCTGGCTGCGGAACATGCGGCCGATACCGCTCAGCTTGTACACGAGAGATTCGAAAGCAGTGCGGGGCACCAGGCGGTCCCAGGCGAACGGCTCGGCAAAGACGCACACGTCCTGCTCTGTAGACCCCTTGTCGGATTCGGCGAACATTCCTTCGCCAAAGCACAGCGGGGCCATACCCTTCATCGCCGGAGCATGCGCACCGAGAGCGCCCAGGTGCCGCAAACCCTTCTTCAAGTTGCTGTAAATCGCGGCCGAAATGTACTTGAAGCCGCCCTTCTTCACCTCGTCGGCAAAGTCCGGGGAAACGTCGTCAAGCTTGACTTTCAGCACGTTGTCTTCGACCTTGGAATCGACAATGGAGGCGACACGCGGATCGTCAACCTTCGGGTGGCCCTTGACCATCGGCGGCTGGTAACCGGCTGCAAGCTGGTTGTGGATTCCTTCGTTAAGGTCGTTGAGGTCGGCTTCGCTGAAGTTGTGGGATTTGCCAGCCATGTCCACGACTTCGCCAGTCTTGAACGCCTCGACCCACGGTTCTTTCAGGTCTTCGGATTTGAGAATTTTGGGAAACTTGTCTTTCATGCTCCCAAAGGTACTCGAACAAAAGAGAAAGAGCACATGCCAATGTCATGCCCTATGGCAGAGCCTATGAGGTAACTTTGCGAGGAGGTATATCATGGACAAATCATTCTGGAAAGAAGCCTTGCGGCAGTTCGGTGTGGGCGCAATATTCGCCCTTATGCTTTGCATCTTCTACACCAACGAAAACGCGAAATGGGAAAAGAACACAGCCAACGACCAACTGCGTTGGGAATCAGTCTTGAAGCAATACAGCGACGACCAGAAACGTGCACTCGAAGCGATTCGCGCCTGCTGCACGGAAGCCCACCAGGCAGGGAGACAGCAATGAGCAAGTCCGAACTCAAGCCCAAGGCGAAGGAACTCTACACCATCCACCAGATGAGTCTTGCAGACATCAGCCGGCGTCTCAACATCTCCACGCGCACTCTACAGAACTGGAAGACCGAAGACCGCTGGGAAGAAACCCGCGCCGAAATCAGCGGCGGCGAAAAGAACTTCCACGCCGAACTCTTCAGCCTGGGCGAAGTCATGGCCCGCAAGATCAAGCAGGACGAACTCGACGGCGTAAAGATTGCCCCCGAACGCTACACCGCGCTCCAGCGCATCATCGACACAGCTGAACACGCCCGCAAGTACGAGGCCGTAGCACCAAAGAAGAACAAGTCGGAGCTTTCCCCGGAAGAACGTGCCAAGAAGGCGCTCGAAGAAATCAAGAAACACCTGGGCGTATAATGGCTGCACTTGACGAATTCTTTTTTCCTTATCAGAAACGGTGGCTAGCCGACAAGTCGAAAGTCAAGATTTTCGAGAAGTCCCGCCGTATCGGTGGCACGTGGGTGCAAAGCTTCGAAGACGTGCAGGACTGTATCGAGCAGCCCGGGCTCAAGGTCTTTTTCAGCTCAGCTGACATGACCGCAGCAGCCGAATACATCGACTACTGCGAATCCTGGATTCAAAAACTCAACGCCATCGCAAAGGCCCTCGCCGAAATCAACTCCGAAGACATCGAGGACTGCGAATTTGCCGACGAGGACAAGGGAATCAAGAGCAAGATAATCGAGTTCAACAACGGTTCCAAAATCTACGTGCTCTCCAGCAACCCCAAGGCGTTCCGAAGCAAGGGCGGTAAAATCGTGTGGGACGAAGCCGCCCACCACGAAAACGACCAGAAGATGTGGGCAGCCGCGAAGCCTGCCGCCATGTGGGGCTATCCCATCCGCATCTTGTCAACCCACAACGGCGTGAACAGCCTATTCTACAAGCTCATCGAGAAGTGCAAAAAAGGTGAACTTGACTACAGCGTTCACACCGTGCCAATCCAGCTCGCTGTAGAGGAAGGCGTTGCCGACCGCATCTGCGGTCGCAAACTCTCCCGGAAAGAACGCGAAGAATGGCTGGAGCAGGAACACAAAGGCTGCCTTACCGAAGCAATATGGCAAGAGGAATACTGCTGCAACCCGCAGGACGAATCCAAGGCCATGATCAGCTACGACCTGATTCACAGCTGCGAGCGCCAGGGCGTTCTCGGGCTCGAAAAAGCCAAAGGCCCGCTCTACCTGGGTTGCGACGTGGCACGCCACCGTCACCTTTACGTCATCTACGTTTTTGAAGACATCGGCGACCGCCTAATTTGCCGTGCAGTAGAAGCCTATCAGAACAAGAAGTGGAGCTACCTTGAACAGAAACTCTACAAGTTCCTGAAACTCCCGAACCTTGTCCGCGGATGTATCGACCGCACCGGATGCGGCGACCAGTTCACCGAACGGGCCCAGGACAAGTTCGGCACTGTCAAGGTCGAGGGCGTACTTTTCTCCAACACGGTAAAGGCCGACCTTGCCATCAACCTTTTGCAGGCGTTTGAAGACCAGAAGCTCATCATCGAGAAATGCCCGAAGTTCCCGGGCATCGACACCAAAATCGAGGACGAACAGGCCGAAAGCATCCACGCCGTCCGAAAGATTGTCACGAGTGCGGGGAACGTGCGCTACGATGCCGCTAGCACCGAGCAGGGTCACGGCGACTTCTTCTGGGGAGCCGCACTTGCATACCATGCGAAAAATGCAAGTGACGCGGGTCCGGTATTCATCCAGACCGCAAATCCGTTCAAAGGGGAAAGCATGAATTTTAAAGGTTTCTGACAATCGCACAGAAAGGCCCTTTTTAGCCCGTTTTTGTTTTGGACTAGTAAACGGTCATCCGATTTTAGAAAATCAAAATTCAACGAATTTGAACGGCCATTCAACGAGATTAGAAATACACCGAGGACTGCATGAGCAAAAAAAGGAAAAAACAGACCGAAAACACCCAGAACGGCGGTGAAAAACTCCGCTTGGCGACCGAAGTGGCCACCCGAGCGGCAGCGACTTTTGTCACGGGCGAAGATTACCTGCCCAACCCCGACCCTATCCTCAAGGCGCAGGGTGGAAACATCAAGGTTTACCGCAACTTCGTGGACGGGCACCTCGATGCCGTCAAGAGCAAGCGTTTCGCTTCCATCACCAGTCGCACATGGACCATCGACGGTAGCAAGGGCGACCCCAAGAAAGCGAAGATGCTCGAAGAATACTTCTGGAACCTGGAACTGCGCAACACCATTTCGCAGATGCTCCAGGCCATTGGCTTCGGTTTCGCCGTCCACGAAGTCGTGTGGGATTCAGTACCCACGGCCTACGGAACACTCATCCTGCCCGTTGCCATCAAGGACCGCCCGCAGGAATGGTTCCGCTTCGACGACGAAGGCAAGCTGCTGTTCCAGAACAAGTTCAACGCGAAGGTTCCCGTACCAGACCGCAAGTTCATCGTGACCCGCAACCGCCCCACGGCCACCAATCCCTATGGCGAGCCAGTCTATGCCCGTTGCTTTTGGCCCATGGCCTTCAAGAAGGGCGGTCTCAAGTTCTGGATGATATTCGTCGAAAAATACGGCATGCCCAAGGCCGTCGGGAAGATCCCTCCGGGAGCGACCGACAAGGAACAGAGCACCTTCCTCAGGATGCTTTCGGGGCTTGTGCGCGACGCCGTGGCGGTCATCCCGCAGACAGGCTCCGTGGAACTCCTGGAAACCAAGATGAGCGGCACCAATCCCCACAGCGAAATCGTTGCCTGGGCGGATTCCGAAATCAGCAAGGCGTGGCTTGGCGAGACCCTCACCACCGAACAGACAAATTCCGGCGGCACCCAGGCAATGGCCACCGTGCACAACGACGTGCGCCTGGACTTGGCCCTTGACGATGCCGCCATGATTGAATCCAGCTTCAATCAGCTTATCAGGTGGATTTACGAAATCAACTGGCCTGGCGAAAAGGTCATACCGTGGATTAACATCATTCTCCCGGAAGACATGCAGCAGGCACGCCTCGAACGTGACGCAAAGCTCTCGCAGCTGGGAGTCAGGTTCAATGCCCAATACATCAGCGACATCTACGGTATCGACGAGAAGTATTTCGAAATGACCGAAGTCCAGCCGCAGGGCGGAATGTTCGCCGAAGGCCCCGAAAAGAAAGGCAAAGTGCGCAACACCAGCCACGAGCTCCGCAACCAGGTGAACGCATTCACCGAACACCTGGAAGACGAATGCGAGAAGGTCGATATCCTGGCACCCATCCGGGAACTCGTGGAAAACGCGCACAGCCTCGAAGAAGTCCGTGACAAGCTCATCGGCTGCTACGCCGAAATGCCCATGGAAAAAATCGCCGAAGAAATGGAACAGGCGTTCCTTGCCGCAGACCTTGCGGGCCGTTTCTCCATCCTTAAGAAAGCGGGAATCGTCAATGGCTAAGGAACTCGGGTTCAAGCAGGGGGCGTATAAGGAAGCCGTCGATTATTTCAGGCAGAAAATCAACCTTCCTACAAAGCGCTGGAATGACCTTGAAGGTGCAATGCACACAAGGGCGTTCGTCGTTGCAGGCGCTATGCGTGAAGACATCCTGCTCGATTTTCGCAGTGCAGTAGAAAGGGCTATTACAAACGGCGATTCCCTGCAAGACTTCCGAAACAACTTCTACGACATCGCGAAGAAGTGGCGTGCCGCAGACCCTAGCTTCGACGCCAAGATGGAAAAACCCAAATACGGCGCATGGCGTTCAAAGGTCATCTACCAGACGAACATGGTCACCGCCGCGGCGGCAGCGCAGGAACGGCAGGCAAGGGCCATGCCCGACGTGTTCACCCATGCAAAGTATATCTGCCAGATGCTCCCCGGAAGCCGCGAAGAGCACAAGGCATGGAATGGAATAGTGCTTCCCTTGAATGACCCCTGGTGGGAAAAGCACAGCCCGCCCAATGGCTTTGGCTGTCTCTGCGAAAAGGAGTTCATCAGCAAGTACGAAATGGACCGTGGGGACGAAAAAGAGACCGTCCGCACCAAGGAAAATAAACTGGATCCAAACGACACCGCCAACATCGGAGCAAATTGGGACTATAGCATCGCGTCTGCCGATATGGGAGCATATATGACTAAGGCCCAGCGGGAAGAACTGAAGAAGAGAAAAAACGATTGGGTCGAAATTGAGCTCAACGGAAAAACTAGCAGTTCTCCGAAGGACAATACGCCACTCCCCGTTATTGAAAACAAGAAGTTTGCACCAGACAAAAGCATCACAAAGGAAAACTTCACCGACAAGATGAGTGAAGCCATTGGCTTGCCCAAAGGCAAAGATGCAAAGGTGTCCATACCATTCGAAAACCAGAAGACCGGCTTCCATTACGAGACCATTATCAAAAGAGAACACATCGAAGATTTCGTAAATCACATCACGGATGGTAAAAGGGCGAATCAGCATCGCGAAAGACTCTTGCCGATGTTCCTGGAAACCCTGAAAAACCCAGCCGAAATTCGAGTTCAGTATCTAAAAAGCACCGGAACGAATAAACGCGCTATTCGAACAGCCTTCTACAACAGATTCAAGGTTGACGGCGAAGAATTTACGATTGAAGTCATTGCCAATTCAGGTATTTTCGAGGGTTTTACCATCTGGACCGGCTACAAAGATAGCAGTACAGCAAGGAAGGGTAAATGTATTTTCAGGAAGTTTTAAATGGAGGCAGTATGCTCGCCGTGACGAAACACCTGGCTACCTGCTCCACTCACACGAATCACGGTTCTCGCTTCACAGGCCAATTCTTATACCCATAATATAAATCTTTTTTTAACGGAAGTCAATACCCCATGTCAGATTTTATCAACGCAGACGTAAAAATCGATAAATTCAACGAAATTATCGATATCGCGAAGCGGACGGCAAGCGACTTGAAGCCCGCCATGGCGGCTATCGGCAACCTTGTGACAAAGAGCGTCAAGCAGAACTTCCGCGAAGGGGGCCGCCCCGTCCGGTGGCCCAGCTCGAAAAAGCCCAAGGGAAAGACCCTGGTTGGCACCGGGGCTTTGATGAAAAACATCCACTACGAGCTTGACGGCGACGGCAACGCCGTCACCGTAATGACCGGCCCCCAGAAATACGCCCACATCCACCAGTTCGGCGGATCAATCCCAGCACACGACATCGTGGCCAAGAACCGAAGGGCGCTTCGTTTCACGGTTGGCGGGCTCACGCTCTACCGCAAGAGCGCCCACCACCCGGGCGCAAACATTCCCGCCCGCCCCTACATGCTTCTCCAGGAAGAGGACGAAACCAAGATCAAGGATATCCTGGCAAACAGAATCGTCGATGAAATGAAAAAGAAAGGAGGTCTCAAATGACCCTAGAACAGGCTAAGCTGCCCTTTGTTTTCAGGCTTCTTTTCAACCACGTTCATGTACCTGTAGATCGTGCGCTCGCTGACTCCGGTTTCAAACGCAAGCTGGTGAACTGGCTTGTCGAAGTTGTCGCGCATATAGCGGCGCACTGCTGTTGGGTTCATCCTGGCTGGGCAGGCTACATGGTTGCCCGCGAACTTCTTCCAGATACGTTTGGCAATGTCGAGCCCGAGGGTGTTTGCCACCCACTTCAGGTCGTCATTCGGAAGGTCGTCGATTGTCAGGGAATCCCAGAAGCTCATTCTGTATCCCAAATATAATCAAAACGCGCGAAAAAAACAACAACATAAAAAATTCTTCCAAGGAAAACCATGCACGACTTCACGACATTCGAACATACGATTCCAGTCTACGGCGACAGCGACCCGATGCGAAAGCACATGAAAAAGTTCAGGTGTGCAGCCTGCAATAAGGACAAATTCCACATCCCGCTTACAACCGTTGACGGTCGCACCGTCTGCATTCACTGTTGCATGATTGGAAGCGGCCAAAACATTGTACTGGACAACAAAACCATTGACGCCCTGGAAGCCGCCATCAACCGTATCAACGGCACCGACAACTACCCGCCAAAGGAAACTACCGAATCACCCACCACAAACAAAGGAACCAAGATGAAACTCAAGAACAAAGTCTCTCTCATCGGCAAGCTGTCAACGCTCGCCACGCTGCAATTCACATGGCCCGCGTTCGTCAACGAATACTTCCGTGCAGAATTTCAAAAGGACGGCAACTTTACCGACAAGGACAAGAACGACCTGAACAAAATCATCCTGGCATCGTTGCTGCTCAATATCGCGGTCTTGGGACTGGCGATTGTGCAGGCCTACGACATCGTAGAATACGCAGTCGAACGACTTGGAGAGTTGCTATGAAACAGGTTTTCACAGCAATCAAGGTAATGTTCGAATACTATTACGACCTTGTTATGGAAAACAAGTTCCTTGTAGGAATAAACACTATTCCGTACATTGTCGCTAACCTGATATTTTATGCACGTCTTTATGGTTAGAATCTGGCCGACAGTTCTTCCCTGAGACTGATGATAATCGGGTCAAATTCTTCGACAAACTTCTTGACATCGGCATCATTGACATCGTACAAGTTTCGCCTGAAAGAACCCAATTCATCATAGATGCTTTTGCAAAGCGACTTGTTTATGCCAGAATAAATCGTAGAACTGAAGAACCGCGCTTTCATTTCTTTAACAGCAATTTCAGCCAACGGAATATGGATAACATCGAACTCATCGTCAACAAACTTTATAAGAATGAGATACATTCTCAAGGCGTTGTTCGCATCGGTCGTAATCTTTGCCTGGGCGAGAATCGCAAACATCATCTTGTTTGTAACGGCCTTGGACTTTTCAGAAATGAAACCCATCTCTTTTCGACAATCGTCCAGACACTTGTCAAGTTTTTCGTTGTAATCAGCGATAGCCTTTTTAGTTTCTTCTTCTACTCCAAGCCTCGTTTCTTTCTTGATTCGTTCAATAGTCCACTTGAAATTGAGCCCGAAAAAAATTCCGACACCAGCAAGGAATATAGACACAAGAATTCCGATCATGAACTGAATGTCACTAAACGACGTCGAGTAGAACTGCTGGGCTTCATGAAGAATCTGAACCGAGTAATTCGAGTCAAGCGCAACCTTGACCGTATCGAAGGAGACTGTATGAACAGTATCAAATACGGATGTATGCACGGTGTCATAGATGACGTGGTGGATGGTATCAATGACGGTCGTGGTGGGCATAATAATTCCTTGAAAAAGAAGGTGCCGCCCCGCAGGTGCAGGGCGGACCCCATCGGTTATTTAGGTTCCCTGGCTGCAAATGTCATTGCAGGCATCCAGAAGACGGCGAAGCTCCGTCGTTTGATCCTGAACATCTGCAATTTGAGGAGCCGCCCCACCATACAAAGCTGTAAGTCGAGCAATAGCCATTTGCATGGCAGTGGCTGCGCAAGCTCCGGTGCCATAGACAGCGGCCCAGCACTTATCTTCAGGCAGTTTGTACTTGGACTTTTCCGACTGATAGTAAACTACAGCGATTCCGTTTGGAATGACCGGAGTTCCATCAGGATAGGCAAAAGCCGGGGAGTCACTAACGGCAGAGATGTAGAAAACATCGTTTGCCGAGAACCATACACGTTTTTTCATACGCGTTTCCTTATTCTTCAACCAATTGACATTATTGGCTGGAGCGGCAGCTTTCGACCCCGCTCAAGCCATAAATTATATCATTCTGCCAAAACGCGGAACCAACTCGATAATGTTCCTTCTTACGCGGTAGCTTGGGCGGGTGGGTTCTCTGCTTCGGGCGTGGTGGCGGCGTGGCGGGAGCTCAGGGCGAGGGCGACGACCTTTTATGCCGAGGCTTGTGATTCCATTAAAGCAAGAATTTTACGAATGCGTCTTATTTCATCATCAGTAAAAGGAGGCTCAACAGTCTTTTTCTTCAATTTTTCATTTTTGTGGACAAAAAAAGCCTTCCACCCATATTGTTCCAAACGTTTTCTGTTCCTGTAAAAACTTTTGATTGTGATTGTATCGTCAGGATGATCTTGATTCCAAAAGTCAATATTCATCTGAATGTTATTAGAACCTTTGTAATTTCGCCAATAGGTCAAAATGTGCACCCACTTATCAACAAACTTTTTTGTTCGTTCAGATGCAGAAAAATACAAGTCCACCGGAAAATCAGCCGGGTATTTAATTTTTTTCTTTTTCATGTCAAAAATCCACCCAAATAATGTTTCCGACCTTTTTTATCACCCTGCTACGTTCTTCGAACCACGTTCTTTTAAAAGTTCCCTAATTTGCAGAATTTCATCGTCCGTAAGAGAAACTTCACTTTGATTATAACTACTTGGATATATCATTTCACCTTTACCTGAAAGCAACCAGTTAATATCGCAACCGGCTTGCAGGAACCTCAGCAGAACATCTATACTAGGGCTTTTGGCATCCGACGTATAGGCGGACATCTGGGGTTGAGTCATAGAACAGGCTTCTGCGAATGCCGACACTGTTCCATACTTGTTTTTGGCAAATTCTTTTAATCTTTTCCCTATCATATGAAAATTTTACAAAAAATTTATTATAACCACTTGACTATTTATAACCAAGTAGTTATATTTTGTAGTAGGTTCAAACAACCACTACAACCAATTTACTAAAAACAGGGAAACCTTTCAAATGGACAATACTCTCACAGTAACGAAATTCTCATGGCGCAAGGCCGCCGAAAGGGTTTCCGAAATAGCCGGAAAGCCCTACAGCGCCCAGTATATAAGGGAAGTAGCCACCGGCTACCGCACCAACAAACAACTCGCTCCCATCCTCAAGGACCTGGGACTTACCAACAAAGGAGTAGCATAATGATCAAGAAAATTTTCGACGAAGAACCCGAAACCACCACCGAAGGGTCTAACGAATCGTTATACCCTTTGGACGAAAAAGAACCCGAAATCCAGGGCGAAGGTGACACCGACTTCGACCGTGATGTCAGGGGCGAGACCCTGCCCGCCGTCCAGGAAGAACCGCCCAAGGCAGAAGAGCTCGACCCGACCACCGCGACCGCGCTCAAGTTGCGCTACCGTCTCTTCAACGGCGAAGACGGCATCCGTATGGTGCAGGACGATAACAAGCAAGTGTGGTTCGTCGCCGACGACGTGTGCAAGGTCCTGGGCTACAAGAACACGGCTAAGGCCGTTGCCGACCACTGCGGCAAGGTTGCCGACTCGAAGGACCTGGTGGAAGGCGAAACCGAACTCTGCAAGAAGATTACGGTGGACACCAAGGGTGGCAAGCAGGCGATGATCGCCATCAACGAACCCGACCTCTACCGTCTCATCATGCGTAGCCGCATGCCCGACGCCCGCAAGTTCGAGAAGTGGGTCGTCGAAGACGTGCTGCCCACCATCCGCAAGACGGGCAAGTACACCGTGCGCCGCAAGATTGACTACACGTCCGCCACCGACGCCACGACGGTCGCCCCTGCCGAAGAGTCCGTCCAATGCGAACTGTTCCCCAACATGATGCCCTCGATGACGTTCCCGAGGCCCCTGACCGAAAAAATCAACGCCGCGAAGCAGAGCCTTTTCGAACACGGCACGACCTTCCCTTCCAACAAGGATTTCCTGAAGTTCCTTGTCAAGAAGGGTATCGACAGCCTGATGAACTAAACAACACCGCCACACACCACCAAGGAGTTTTCCATGATTACCGCAACCGCAACTATCCCCGCCCGTCCCGCTTTCGTCGCCCCAGTCCGCCACTGCGACATCTGCGGTGCAGAAGCCCGCATCACCATCAACCGTGACCATTTCTGCGGCGACTGCATGAAGTCCCGCCGTGTCCGCGCTTTTCTCCTCGGTAAGGCCAGCCGCTAATGAAACCGATCTGGATTAGTTCAACGAAGGCAGCGGAGCTTCTCGGGATTTCCGACAGGCAGGTTCGCCGTAGCGTCTCCATGTGGAACTACCGCTGGAGCGAAAAGGACGGGCGCAAGGTTCTCGAAATCGATGTCCGCAGCCTTCCCGCCGAGGCCTCGAACCGCTATGTCCAGGAGACCCTGCCCGAAGCCACCGAAGTCGCCACCCGCGCAGAGGACGTGGAGACGGTCATCAGAAGCTATGACCGCGCCACCGACCGCGCAAAGAAGAACTTCGACAAGTGGACTCTCATTTTGCTCAAGTGCGAAGGCATCACGGGCACAAAGGAACTCGGGCGTTTCGTGGACGAGTGGAACAAGGCCCACCCCGAAATGAAGACGAGCATCAAGAGCATCTACCGCCAGCGCGCCTCTGTCGAGGACTGCGGCAAGATTGCCCTCATCAACCACCGCGAGACGATGAAGTCCACCGTGACCGATGCGATGTTCGACGACTTCAAGACGGCCTACCTCACCGCGAACAAGATAAGCGTTTACTCCAGCTGGATGATTGCGCTCGGCAAGGCGATGGAACGCGGCGAATGCAAGGACGAATCCGATTTTCCGAGCAAGTCGGCATTCGTGCGCAGGCTCAAGAACGAGTATGCACCCGACGTCATCTACTTCGCCCGCGAAGGCAAGAAGAAGTTCTACGACAACAAGGGATATCACCTCGACCGCGACTATTCCGACCTCAAGGCGGGAGAAGTCTGGGTGGGCGATACCCGCACGTGGGACGTGTTCGTCAAGGTGCAGGGGCAGGAAAAGCCCGCCACCTGCTACATCACGCTGTTCATCGACTTCAAGACGTACATGCCCATGGGATGGTGCCTGCACCATGACGCTCCTGGCACCGAGAATACCTTGCGGGCTCTCCGCAACGGTATCCAGCGCTACGGCATTCCCGAGAACATCTACGTGGATAACGGCCGCGAATACCGCAACAAGGATTTCTCCGGGCAGTCGCGCGGGCACCAGATCGTGGAAGACGAGCAATACGCCGAATCGCTCGCAAGCCGGCTCGGAATCAAGATGCACTTCGCCATCGTCCGTAACGCACGTGCAAAGGTCATTGAACGCAACTTCCTCATCATTAAAAACGGCTTTGACAGGCTGTTCAACAGCTTCAAGGGTGGCACCGTTGTCGAGAAGCCCGAACCCCTGAAGGGCGTGCTCAAGCGTGGCGACTTCGCCACCTGGGAAGAGTTCTACGACATGGCGCAGGACTACATGCAGAACGTGTTCCCCGGACTCCCTTGCCAGGGCAAGCACCACAACGGCAAAACGCGTTCTCAGCTCTGGAACGAAGAAATCGTCAAGCGCGAACCCATGCGCCGCGTTTCCAAGGATACGCTGTCGATGCTCGTGAGCCGTACCGTGTCGGGCAGGATTCGCCACATGGGCTTCTACCTCCCGCAGCTCGATTCCTGGTACTGGGCCGAATGGATGCCCGTGTGGAAGGGCCGCGAGGTCATCTTCCGCTACGATCCCGACGACATGCGAACCGCCTGGTGCTACGACCAGAACAAGAAGCTCATCGGCGAATGCGCTTTGCAGAGCGCCGTGGGAGCCATGGTCAAGGACGACGACGCCGTGGGCAAGGCACAGATTGCCGAAGGTGTCGCCCGCAAGCGCCACGAAGAGAAGCTCCTGAAGGAAATCTGCCCCGACATGACGAAGGAGCAGGCGGCGGACTACATCAGCGCCATGCGCACCGCCGTTGGCCCGCAGGACATCTTCGTGCCGCAGGGCCCCACGCACCTCACGCGCCACGACAAGGACGCGCAGGAACTCAGGACCGACAGGAAGGTGGGCAACGCGGACTTCTACAACCTTCTCGGGGACGACGTGGAGGAACGCGAATCCACCGACCTCTGGGACGAACTTTCAACCGGCGAGGCAATGTAAATGGACAAGAACATCGATACGGTAGCCATGCTCCGCATATACCGCGCCGTGGCGGGGCCCGTAGCCAAGAAGCACGTGCGTATCGCCCTGGAAATCATCAAGAACAATGGCAAGTTCCCGGTAGGCCTGCTCAAGAGCGAAGTCCGAACCTGGTTCAGGGTAAAGGAATCGCTTGCAGACCACGGCATCCTCTAGGAATTAGCCGATGGGGGCAGGCACAGTAGCCACGACACGATTATCTCCCTCCTTAAAACCGCCCCCGGAGGCACCCCCTTTCAACACAAACACCGCAACCATAAAGGATAGAATATGGACGCAATCATCAAACAGCTCAAGGAATACATGTCCCGCAACGGGGCATCGCAGACCAAGGTGGCTAA
The DNA here is from genome assembly GCA_017412605.1 of Fibrobacter sp. Taxonomy (GTDB): domain Bacteria; phylum Fibrobacterota; class Fibrobacteria; order Fibrobacterales; family Fibrobacteraceae; genus Fibrobacter. Next base: position 20,716 of record JAFPWY010000014.1, read on the forward strand.
CGCCATGGGCATAAGCCCCGCGACGCTCAGCTACTTCATCAAGGGCACCTACACCGGCGACATCGACGCCATCTGCGACAAGGTGAAGGACTTCCTGGAAATCGAGGCGCAGCGCGACACCATCAAGCAGAACGAGGGCATCGTGCAGACCAAGTGCTTCAAGACCATCCACAAGTTCTGTTCGCTGGTCCTCAGCCACCAGATTTGCGGGATGCTCACGGGCGACGCCGGATGCGGCAAGACCACCGCCCTCAAGGCGTTCGCGAAGGCGCACCCCTCCATCATCTTCATCGAGGCCGACCACGGCTACACCGCGAAGGCGCTCTTCGACGAACTCTGTGCCGAACTCGGTCTCGACGACCGTGGCAGTCTCCACCAGAAGCTCGTGCGCGTCGTTGACAAGCTCAAGGATTCGGGCCGTCTCATCATCATCGACGAGGCGGAGCACTTGCCCTACCGTGCGCTCGAACTCATCCGCCGCGTCCACGACAAGGCGGGCGTGGGCATCGCGCTCTGCGGCATGCCCAGGCTAGAAAAGAACGTGCAGGGCGACAAGAACCACTACGCCCAGCTGAACAGCCGAATCAGCGCACCGTGCCGTGCGAAGCTCCTGGACAACACCGACGTAAAATCCTACATCGAGAGCCGCTTCAAGGATTTCGAGGCGAACTGCATTGAACACGCCGCGCAGATCTGCCGCAGGAACTTCCGCCTGCTTTCGCACCTCGTGATGTGGAGCAAGGAAATCATGCGCAACAACAACCGCGACACCCTCGACAACGAAGTCCTGGACACAGCGTCGCAGATGCTCGTGGTGGCAAGATGACGACGCCAGCCGACAGGAGGGCCGAACAGTTCCGCCAGATACACGGGCTTGTACGGCTTCTCGGTCTCGACGACGCTGCCTACCGCGACATGCTGGCCGACCGCTACGGTGTAAGGAGCAGCAAGGACCTCTCGCCACAGCAGCGCTTCGCGCTTGTCAGGAGCTTGCGCGAACAGGTGCACGGTAACGTGCAGAAGTTCAGCGAACTCTCCGGCAGGGCAAGGCACAAGGCGAGCCCCGCGCAGCTCCGGGCAATCGAGGCGATGTGGGCGCAGGTCAGCCGCGCAGAGACTTCCGATGCCCGCCACAAGGCGCTGAACGCATTCTGCAAGCGACTCACGGGAGTCGAGGTCATCAGCTGGATCTGCAAGGACGACGCGAAGATACTCATCAAGGCGATACACGCCATGGGGGCGCAGAGCCCCGAAGAATTTAACCGAAACAAGAACACTAACCAGAGGTAATCCTATGGCAACAAAAGACAAAGACGGCAACTGGCTCGACGACCGAGGCCGCCCCGTTCCCGAACAGTACATTCCCGCGACCGACAAGAAACGCGACCAGCTCGTCGAACGCACCTTCAAGAAGGTCGTGAAGCTCTCCGAAAAGATTGCCGAGACGAAGTGCGAAATCGTCGGTTCCATCGACAAGTATCTCGACGAGCTCGCGAAGGAGAACCGCGTCCGCGAGAACTGGAAGGGCAACATCCTCCTGCAAAACTTCGACAAGTCGCTCTGCATCGAGCGCCGCATCGACGACAACATCGGCTTCGACGAAAAGCTCCAGATGGTGAAGACCATCGTGGACAAGTGGATTGCCGGGCGGCTCGACGGCATCGACGAGAACCTCGGCAAGGTCATCACGCAGGCGTTCAACGTCGACAAGCAAGGCCGTGTGAACACCGCCATGCTCATGAAGCTCCTGCACCTCGAAATCGAGGATTCCGAATGGAAGAAGGCCATGCGCATGCTGAAAGAGTCGATCATCGTCAAGTCCTCCAAGCAGTCCATCAACTTCAAGCGCAAGGTGAAGAAGGATTCCGGCGAAGTGTGGGAAACCGTCGTGCTGAACTTCAACGATGCCGTCGCATCCGAGAAGAAGGAGAAGGCAGATGATAAATAACGACACCTACAGGATGCTTGAACTCTTCAAGAGACAAATCTCGCTCGAAACGGATTCACAGTTCGGCTACGCGGTCACAATCCGTCACGACATGGGCAAGCCGATAGTCAAGGGTGTCGGCTCCAGCCCGAGCAAGGCGCTCGAAGACCTCGCCGTAAAGATGGAAAAGTAACCATGAACAGAACGCAGGTTTTCCCGCTCGTACTCATCCTGCTCGACCTCGCGGCAGCCGTCGTCTACGGAATCGTTGACATGGACGTGCGCAAGGTCGTCTACTGGGTGGCTGCGGCAGTCCTTACCATAACCGTCACGATCTAGCCATTTTCGTGACGGTTAACCCGGTCGGTTGCGGTTGGCCACGGGCCCGGAGTTGTGACCGGAGCCCGGCGGGGTTCGAGCCCCCGCACTGACCCTATGCTCCGGGTGGAGCAGAACCAAGACCCATCGCAGGGATTCAGCGGTGGCTCATCTTTTCGAAAGATGTGTTTTCCATAGGGGCGTCAGCAGGTTAAGTCCAGACGCCCACTGAGAGATCCGCTCTTATTGGCGTAACGATGGAATCCACAGATGACGAAAAGGCGTGAAACCACGCCCCTTTGGGGACGTGAGCGTTCGTAACTCTACGAATACTCGAAAAACTGGCTCCTAGCCTTGCGGGATATGTCATCCGGGCATCACGGGCGGCAAGGCAGATGCAGGAACCGCTGGACGGTTTCGGTAGATTTCGAGGATTGGCGGCGGTCACGCACCTCGGTAAAACAACCGCCAAAAGTTTTTGGAGAATGATATGAAAATCAAGAGAGAATACCCCGAATACGTGACATGCAGCTGGTGCGGTTACAAGAAATACTGCAAGCTCGAAGGCCACAAGTGGGTCTGCAAGGCCTGCGACACCACCCACCCCCAAGGAGTCGAACGCAAATGAAACTCGCCTACAAGCCGTCAAGACCCATGTGGAACCGCTATTCCAGATGTGAAAACATGTTCAGCATAAAGAACCCGCTCCGAATCGAAATCCAGGCCAAGTGCTTTCCCGGGACGTTCGTCTACAACATATTGCCGACCTACGTCACCGACTTCCGCAGCGGTCCTTCCATAGTGAACCCATTCATCCCGAAAATCGGCGACACGAAGCTCGCGCTCGCCTGGCTAATCCACGACGTGAACTATCACGGCTTCACCAGCAAGAAACTTGCAGACAGGCTGCTTCTCGAAATGCTGAAACATGCCGGCCTGGGAACCGTCAAGAGCCATGCGGTCTATTATGCAGTCAAGTTCTTCGCAGGCTCGCACTACAACCGGCTCGACGAGGACCAGGGCTACATCTACAACAGGAACAAGGGACTCGTGAAGTTCCAGTGGCTGGACGAAAAGGGCTTCTCCATCAAGCGGTTCAACGGGAGGCGGATAATATGTTCTTCAAGAAGATGAAACCCGTCATGAAGGCGGCCTACTGTGTCGCCTATCTCACACTTTTCGTGACCGTACTCTGCCAGATAGCCCTATCGATGTAGGAGAACCCATGAACAGCCCGCTCGTATCGCATACCGAGATAAGCCCGAACAGGACTTCTCCCCGTAACCATAAGATAGACACCATCACAATACACTGCACCGCAGGCCATATCGATGTACGTGCGCTCGGAAAGATTTTCGCAGCATCCGCCCGCATGGCATCGAGTAACTACGGCATCGACGACGAAGGCCACATCGCACTCTATGTCGACGAAACCGACCGCAGCTGGTGTTCAAGCAATGCGGACAACGACAACCGTGCAGTCACCATCGAGGTGTCGAGCGACTACAAGGCACCTTACAGCGTAACCGACGCTGCGTTTTCGAGCCTCGTCTACCTGGTCGCCGACATCTGCAAAAGGAACGGCATCCAGAAGCTCCGCTGGTTCCACGACAAGGGGCTCGTAGGTAAGGAAGACACCACCGGGCAGCTCAGGCAGAACATGACCATCCACAAGTGGTTCGCGAAGAAGGATTGCCCGGGCCAGTACCTGGAAGAGCGCATGTTCGAAATAGCCGCCAAGGTGAACGCACTGCTGTAAAATGGAGGATAAAATGAAAGAAATCCTTATGAGTATCCACCACAAGTGGGCACAGCTGATCTACAGCGGCGAAAAGACACTGGAGCTCCGCAAGACTGCCCCCAAAGGCTTCGAAAAAGGAGAAATCAAGGTTTACCTCTACGAAACCGACCTGAAAAGCATCACGGGCGTCATATCCGTTAATTTTTGCCACATAATCACCGAAATAACGCCCAAGATCGTCGAAAATTCGTGCCTTTCGCTCGAAGAAATCGAACAATACAAGGCAAAAGGCAGGGGGAAGCTCTACGGTTGGGAAATCTGCGGCGTCGATGAATACGGCCCCGACTGGCTCTATCCCGAAGACTTGCACATCAAAAGGGCCCCGCAATCCTGGCAATTCGTGAGGTAAACACCATGGAACACGTATTGAAAGTGAGAAAAAAGAACTTTGAATCGCTCCTGAACGGCGATTTGACATTCGTAATCCGCAAGGTTGACCGTCTCTACAGTGCAGGCGACCGCCTGCTGCTCCTGGAGGCCGACGGTGGCAAGGAAACAGGCAGGAGCCTCACCGTTCGCATCACCGTCATCATGCACTCCGAGGACATCGACGGCATCAAGGAAGACTATTGCATCTTTTCAGTCAAGCGCTCGGGCAAGAACACCAGGACGAACGTTGGCAACCGTCCGGCGAGCGAAGAGGAAGCCGTCGAGTATGCCGCGAAGCTCGGCAAGTCTGCCGATTGCGCCAAGCGCTTCTACAACTACTATGCAATGACTGGCTGGAAGATGAAATCCGGGCTCCCGCTTTCCGACTGGCATGCCGCACTCAGGAACTGGAAGGATTACCAGGGCGAGCAGAAGACGCAGGAGCAGACCGAAACCGACAACAAGCTTGAACTCCTCCTCCCGCTGCTGCTCAAGAAAACGGCAGGTCTTTCCAGGCAAAAGAAAGACCTCGTTTTCAATGATCCGCACATAGGCACGGTGCTCAACTTTTACGGCTTTGACAGGTTCGAATACCCGTTCAACGCCTTAGAGGTCAAGGAAATGGTCAAGCACTACTACACCAGCAAGAAAATTGGCACCGGATGCGTCAAGATGCGCTCTCCGAACCCCTACGGCAAAGGAACACTCCGTATACCCACTATCGAGGAGTTCTCCGCAATGTTCCAGAAGAAAAAAGCGGAAAAAGCCGAAGGCTAGATTCTCCACCCGCAAAAAAATTAAAGGCAGGATACAAAATCCTGCCTCTTTTTTTTCCCACGAAGCGCGAAAAGCTCAATTTCATTTCCGCACCCGATTTCCGCACCTCTTTTTTGTGGATTTTTTCAAAACAGCTTTAATGGTCTAAAAACGCCATTTCACTAATAAAAAAATGTCTCATGATTTGTGAGACATTTTTGCGAGCAAGAAGAAATCGCGAAATTTGCGAAAAAACGGAAAATTCGTAAAACCCAAATTTATCGGGTCAAATGAGACAAGCAAACCCAATAAAATCAAGGCTTCCGGCCATATTCACAGATTTATTTCTTGTCTCATTTCTTCCGCTTTGGCTTA
>JAFPWY010000015.1 GCA_017412605.1 Fibrobacter sp.
CCCGGGTTCTAAACCAGACAAAGTTTCTGCCTGTTATGCGCACAATGGGTCTTGTTATGTGTGCGATAACAGCAAGGACTACATAGATTGCAATGCAGATTGGCTATGGAATTACAATTTCCCCACTCACAGTTGGTTCAAGCAGGTGGATTGCTATGACCCGTTTGAAGAACATAGTGGCCAATGTCCTGATGGGGTTGCGTTGAAGAAACAAATGGCTGATTTTGGTGAAGAAGGAGATGAGAGGGGGGATGTCTATTCCATTGATTTATTTAATACGGCAAAATACTTTGATGTTCTAGGCAGAAAAGTCTCGAAAAGAAACTCTACTCAGCAAATTACCTATAAAAAGAGTAATGATAAATTACATAATCGAAACACAAACGATCGATTACAGCGAACCATCGAGAATATTTTTGAAGGGATAAACCAAAGAAATTCTAGACGAGCCCTTTTTAAACGAGATGATTGCGGGCATCTTCGAGGTGATTATGGAATAATAGAGAATGGTCAAAGAGTTGGGGGGATTACATGTCCTGATGCAGGACCTCTCTTTAGCACTCCCAATGTATTAGATAACAAATTTTTAGAGGAAACATGCATCGTTAAGGACTGCGAATATAAGAAAGTTTGGGTGAGAGTGGGGACAACACTTCAAATGAGTCTTACTAGTATTGATTATTATGTTGTGGATGTTGGTTTTGTTTTTCCTGACGGATATGTTACTACGCAAAACGACCATAATGCAGTAGAAAAACATGAAAAAGGGCATGTGGAAGATTTTAAATGTATTGTAAAAAAATTCCCTGAAGAAACTAAGTATATTGAAGTTGAAGTGGAGGCTTGTAACGAGAAGGATGCTTTGAATGCGGCTATAACAGAAAGTGTACAGCCATATTTGGATGAAATGAAAAAAGAGTATGATAAACGGTTTAAAAGAGCGACGGATCGATATCATAAAAAATACGATTCGTTTAAATATCCTGAGGATAATTATGTCTGTCCGAGTGATTTATAAAATTTGCATCATTATCGCATGTGCGTTCGCATTTTGCAATGCTGCCGATTATCCGGATGAAAAATCGGATGATGACCCTATCTTTGCCTATTTTTGTTTTTACAAGGATTCTATTTCTTGGATTCATGGAGAGGATAGTGTTTATGCTCTAACCTATTATGAAATGAAGAACGAAATCACATTTTCAATCAATTTTAAGAGTACTACGGATGTTTCTTCTTTTTGGGTAAGTCTTCCAGATCTTGATAGAAATAAAATTATCATAAATCCTTTTCGAGGTACGCAAGGACGTGGTTCTGGATTTTATCGAGGTCGGAAATATTTAGAAAACAGGACTGTAACGCCTTATGACTTAATTGATTTTTACATTCTTCAAAAAGATTCATTGCTTGTAAAATCTCTTTTGGGAACGACGAATCGATTGAAATGGGATTACGATTTAAAAATGGGAAAACAAAAACAAGAATTTTCTGGTGACAATACCATCTACATTTCCGGCTTCTGCACCGAAGAACAACTGAAAGCGATAAGAGAAAGAAAAAAGAAGAAGGAATGATTCCTACGGCCGGCTGCAATCCCCCAAATTGCCCGAATTTCCCCAAAAATCGCTGTTTTTCCGCGAAAAAAAGTGTTTAAAAGCTCTACAACGCAAAAAAGGGCCTATTTACCCTCTTTTGACATTTTGTCAATTATCTTTTGTTCGGTATGTAAAAAAAAGGAGTACCATGAGGAGATCAAGAACAACCATCAAGGCAGCATTGTGCCTTGGCATATGCATGGCTTCGGCCATGGCTCAAGAAACCACCGCGGCGGCAACGTCCGTACCCACCAAATTCTTCGACGAGAACGGCGCCTACTATGGCCCGGACTGCGACAAGGACAAGAACTACAGCGGCGCCTACTATACGGGCGATTACACCAGCGCCTTCAAGAAATACTTGGGCAAGACCGATGAAGAAATCCAGGAAAAAATGGATGCTCTTTGGAATCACTACTTCAAGGGTGATGATAATTCCAAGGTCTTTTACGACAAGGGTAACGAAGGCTACATCAAGGACATCAACAACAACGACGTCCGTTCCGAAGGCATGTCCTACGGCATGATGATTGCCGTGCAGACGGGACACAAGGAAGAATTCGACAAGCTCTGGAACTGGGCCAAGAACCACATGTGGCACAAGGGCGGCGACTGGGACGGCTACTTTGCGTGGCAACGTAACGACAGTGGCACCGGTGGCGATGACAACTGCGCGCCGGACGGCGAAATGTACTTCATGATGTCCCTCCTGTTCGCAGCAAACCGCTGGGACGATGATCAGTACAGAAAGGACGCCCATTATATCATGGACAAGATGTGGAACAACCCGAGCCACAAGCTCTTCAACCAGGGCAACTACATTATCGTGTTCCAGCCGCTGGGTAGCGGTAACGATTTCTCCGACCCGTCCTATGACTTGCCGGCTTACTTGGAATTGTTCTCTCGCTGGGCCGAAAAGGATACCGACAAGTGGAAAAGGGCTGTGTCCGCCGCACGCGATCACCTTTATGTGTCTTCCAACAAGAACTCCGGTTTGTTCGCCGACTACAGCGCCTTCAATGGCCAGCCGCAGTCTTATTCGTACAACTCGAATTCGACCAAGTACATGTACGACGCCATGCGCTCCGCGATGAACTTCGGTATGGACTTCTACCTGTTCGGCGCCGACTCTGTTCGCGAAGTTGAGATGGCAAAGCGCATTATCGACTTCTTCGAGAAGGATGGCTACAAGCATGCCCGCTTCAACTGGGAAGGCACGGGTGGTTCTGAAGAATACACGCAGGGTGAAAAGGGCGCAAATGCCGTGGCCGCCCTGGCCCTCAAGGACGTGAGCGGTTACGATGAAATTATCAAGAAGAACCTGCAGATGGCCTGGGACGAACCGTTCATGACCGGTCAGTACCGCTACTACGACGGCCTAGTCCACTACCTCGCCATGCTCCACCTCTCCGGTACCTTCAAGATTTGGAAGCCGAAGCCGAAGGACGTGAAGGAAAAGACGATGGAAGCCACCAAGATCGGCGATACCGACTACAAGGAAGGCGACACCATCGACTGGTTCGAAGATTGCCAGCTTTACAAGGTGACCTTCACGGCCGCTTCCACCATGCCGACGCCCGGCGACTCTACGACCACTACGCCGACACCCGGCGATTCCACGACCACTACGCCGACACCGGGTGATTCTACGGCTGTCACGACGAATCCTGGCGTCACCACGCCGACCCTGACACCGGGCGACACCACGGATGCGATTCGCCAGATGTACATGCGCGATTACGGGTACACGATGCAGCGTGACTACAACCTGAAGGGTTGCAAGGTCAACAGCACGAACAGGGCCCGCGGCGCCTACTACGGCAGGATGGTCCCGGCCAAGTAAGGCTCGCTGAAATCATTTGAAACGATTTGCCCGGCTTTTTGGCCGGGCATTTTTCTTTTCAAATAGAAGAAGGCCGCAACCTCGCTGGTTACGGCCTCTGTTGGTGTGAAGAAGGGTATTTTTTTACGGAAGCACGTTCAGTTTATAAATGCTGCGTGTGCCTGCTTCCGGCGTGTCGACCGAGTGTTCGCCGGGAAAGAACTGGCGTACGGGGCTCTGCCACAGGACGCGGCCCTGGTAGTCGAACTGTACGACGCTTGCGCTGATGGGCCTGGCGGTGCGCACGTAGAGCTTGCCGTCGCGGTAGGCGAGCGATCCCTGGCCAGGCTGGCGGACTGTCCCGATTCCGGTTGTCTGGCCTTCGCCCGATGAGCTCGATGTAGCCGGATTGACATCGCCCGTGCCGCTGGAAGATGACGGCTGTGCGCTCTGCATCTTGGCGATGCCCGCCTTCCAGGCGTCCACGGCGGCCTGCGACGTGTTGAGCGCCCAGTCTGCCTCGTTGTCTTCCTTGCTCTGGCTGAACCACATCACCGCGAACACGCGCGAGAAGTCTGTGGCGAAGTGCTCGAACATGTCGGTAATCCATTCGGCCTTGTTGCCGCCCTTCTCGGAGCTCGAGATTTCGGCGATAAAGAGGGGCTTGTTTATGTTGGCAAGTGCGTCGTAGGCCTTCTTGAACACCTGCGAGAACGACTGCCAGCTAGACCAGCTTTGGCACGTGCCCCAGTTGTAGCCGTCGATGGAGATGTAATCGACGTATTCGTCGCCGGGGTAGTTGCCCGTGAGCGTGGTTCCGCTGCCCTGGTTCGATGCGTTGGTGGTCCATACCCACTTGACGTTCGTGACGCCTTCCTCCTTGAAGATTTTCACGATGTGGCGGAAGGCCTCGGCGACATTCGCGTCGGTGTTACCGGCACCGGATTTCCCTACCCCCCAGTCGTACCAGTCTCCGTTCGCTTCGTGGAGCGGCCTGAGCCAGATCTCGTCGCCGAAGCCCTTCACGCCTTTTGCATAGTCACGGATGTAGGTGTCGGCCTTGCCGTCCACCAGTTCCTGCGCCTTGTAGCCGTTCGCCATCCATGTGACGACCAGCGTGGAGCCGTTGTTCTTCGCAACATTCGCATACTGCGCGGTTGCGTCCCAGTCGTTGATGTCGAAGAGCGCAAAATAGCTGATGAGGTCGAGGTGCGTGCCCTGCAAATCCTGGAATGCCTGCACGTTCTGCTGTGTGGGCTGCGGGTATTGCCCGGGCCCGCCGACCCAGGCGCCGATCTGGAAAGCTAAAGTAGTCATAGGCAGGATTCCCAGCGTGAAAAGGAGATTCTTGAACATAAGGTCCTCAATTTTGATGGTGTGCGGAAGGGTCCGCTTTGTACACTAAAAAATAAGTCGGCCGGAGCCCTTCGTTAACGGCTGTTTTGTATGATTTTGCCAAAGTGTATCTAGTGTTTGCTCAAAAAGCTAGGCGGGGATAAAAAAACACCCGAAGCCATTTGTTGACCTCGGGCGAGATTTTTAATGCGGCAATCGCCTTACTGCTAGTCCTTCAAGCAACGAATTGACAATTTGTAGTTTGGGTTAAGAACATCGGACACAACCGCCTGTTTGCTGTCGTAGCCCAAGACCATAAAGAACGGGTGATTGTCATTCCCGGATATAGTGACACTCCAGAAATATGCGCGTTCGGTCTCGAATTCGCGCGTGGTTTCAGATGTCATGAAGCCAGCAGGAAGCGCCGTGAAGCCAGTCTCGTTGGTTCCTTTGTATTCGTTGTCTCCTCTCCAAACAACAGAATCCTTGAGCACCGCACCCGCCTCAAGTTTCCCCTTTTCATGCGCATTCGAAATCAGCTGTTCCCACTCGTCTTTTGTAGGCAAGTGCCATCCGTCGGGGCAAGCCCCCTGAATGTTTCCGTTAGCATCAGGCGTGCTACTGTTTATAGCAGCGTTCCAGCTATAGTAGCGGCCGTACTGGGAGCAGTCTCCGTTATAGCAGGCGCTGGCAGGAACCTCGTAATCCAAGTTTTGCGCCATCCAGGTCTGCGCTTTATCACCAGTGCCGATCGTTACCATTTTATAAGTGCCAATCTCGACCGATCCCTTCGTTGCGCAGAATTCGTTTTGCGAGTTGTATTGTATTCCTTTGCAGGTCTTTTTTTCCTGTGTCTGATTTTCAACGCAATCATACTTCGTGGGGTCGTAATCCTCGCCGCCACAAAGTTCATACACCTTCTCGCCATAACAGAAGTGAGTTTGTACGTCATAGCGGATTGGATCGTTGCCATCAAAATAGCAGAGCTTCTTCAACTTTCCACTTTCGCAGAGGTCTTTGCCGGGAGTATAAGCCTCGCCGTCGCACAAGTCGTACAGTTCCATATCAAAGCAGAACTTCTTCGCCGGGTCATACGGTGTTGCGCCGCATACAGCCTTGTAGAGCTCGGTCTCCACGTCACCGCATTTCAAGGTGACAATGCCGTCCTTGTCGCTCACAATCTCGCAGCTTGTGCTACTTGTTCCATTCTTTACGGTACCCTTGACAGTGCCCCCGCATACGATATCGTAGCCGTTGTCTGTTGCATTTTCAACGGCAGTGCAGCTTTCACCGTTATCGCCATTCAGCGACTTAAGCCAATCTTCCAGCGAAAGCTGGGAACCAGACAGTTCATAAGCGGACTCGCCGTCTTTTCCATCCTTTCCGTCTTTACCGTCCCTGCCGTCCTTTCCATCCTTGCCGTCTTTACCGTCCTTGCCATCCGACCCGTTCTTACCGTCGGAACCGTCTTTTCCGTCGGAGCCGTTTGTGGTCGAGGCGCTCATTTCCTTCCACACGCTGTCGGCGCAGAAGTATATGGATGCTTGGTCCTTCACGTAGACCATGTCGCCGGAATTGTCCGCAGTACACTCGCCCAGGTCTTTGAACTTGGTGACCGAAGTCGGGCCAGTGGTTTCGGTGACGTTGGTAGTTTCGTCACCGCAGGCCGTAAGAAAAGCTGCCGTCGCCAGAGCAAGGGACGATGACCATAATAATTTGTTCATGAGATACTCCTTCGATACTCACAAAAAAGGTTGTAAAAAACATTCCTAAAACTACGCTTTTGTGCACCGCCTGTCAATAGGGGGGGGATGTCTTTTCGTGAGAAAAAGGTGTGTTTTCCCTAGCAATTCGTGCTTCCCGGGCAATTGGAATAAACTACAGTTCTTCCAGTGCAAACGGCAACATGTACAGGGGCTTGAGTTGCAGCGTCCCTACATGGTCCACGTCTTTTTGCGAGAAAAGGATTCTGCGGTAAATCTTTTTGGAAAACTTTTCTGCGAACTGGTCGATGGATTCGTGGTTTCGCGTTGCCGATGACTTGATTTCGACAGGGACAACCTTATTGCCGTGCGACAGCAGAAAGTCAATCTCGTAGTAATGCGTGCTGTTTTCTTTTTGCCAGGTGTGGTAATACAGCTCCCTGTCGCTTGCCGCTATAATCTGGGCCGCGATGTTTTCGTACAGGTAGCCTAAATCGGCATCCAGTTTGTCGCTTAGGAGTTTCTTGTAAATCTCGTTGGTCTGTTTCGAGTTGTCGAACATCAGCGAAATAAAAATTCCCGTATCGGCGGTGTAAAGTTTGAATTTGTTCAAATCCTTTGTCTGCGCGAGGGCCGTGCCCGGGTTGGTCACGTGGTAGCAGGCGAGCACCGTCTTGGAGTCCATCAATTCAAAAAAGCGTTCCTCGTCTTTTGGCGTTTTCTGCTTACCCGTCGCTTTAGTGATTGTGAAATTCTTTTTCTTCAGCGCAAGTTGGCTTGGGATGGCCTTGTAAATGTTGGACAGGCGGCCCGTCGGGTCCAGTTTTTTTAAGTCGTCAAAATACAGGTCGTTGATTTTCCGCTTGATTCCGTCGATGGTCTCGAAGTTTTCTTTGCGGATGTATGCGTCAACCGCTTGCGGCATGCCGCCGACAGCCATGTAAAGCCTGAAATCACGCATCAAGCTCCTGTTGGTTGCATTCCCGATGGCGGTCTTAGCTTTATAGATTTCGCGTATTACGGAAGGATCCTTGCCGATGGCCCACATGAACTCTTCGTAATCCATAGGATAGACATTGATCTTGTGCTCTTCGGAAGGGATGACTATCCCCTGGACATTCTTTTTGATGGATATGAGCGAACCTGTTTCGATATAGTCGTAGCGGCCGTCTTGGACAAGGTATTTGATCGCTTGGCGCACCTTGGGCTGGAGTTGGATTTCATCAAAGATAATTGCGGACTTGCGTTTTTTAAGAGTTACGCCCGTTTCTGCCTGAAGCCGCAAAAAGAAAAGGTCCGGCTTGGAGATGTCGCGAAAAACATCCAGCATCTCGTTCGTGACATTGGCGAAATCGATCCGGATGTAGGATTCGTATTCGTTCTTGGCGAATTCCTCGGCGATGGTGGATTTGCCTACACGTCGAGCCCCTTCCAGAAGGCAGGCGTACCGCCCGGAGTAAGTCTGTTTCCACTCCTTCATTTTGTCATACGCCTTGCGCTTGAACATGCTTCCTCGTCTTTTTTAGAAGTTACAGATTTTTCAACATAATTATACCATAAAATTATAGATTTTTCAATATAAAAACTATCAGAAATTATACTTTTTTCAATATGAGCGCTAAAATTGCCACGAATTTGACGATGTTTTATACGTGTTTGACGAAATTACGCTAAAAACGGCAATTTGATGAGTCTTGCAACAGCTTCTCGAACAGTGGGCGGTCGCCTGTTCGCCCTTGAGGACCGTCATGAGCATGTAGATGCCCTGCTCCGTGAAGGCGTAGGGAGCGTACCTGGCTCCACCCCAACTTGAGGCCGATTTTTTCGACCTCGATAAAAACGAAAGCATTCAGTAATTGTGCTGTGTTGAATGGTTGTCAAGTATTCCTTGACAACCACTTTAGGGGTTTAGTTCTCCATCTCCGCCCCATCTTGATATCCGAATTTCGGACATCAAGATTTCTTGCGGTTCATTTCGCATCCCTAGTGTGAAGTCACAATTTGTGACTTCACGAAGATTTTTTCGTCAAAATGGATATTTAAATTCTATATTCCCTCTAGTACCAACTTACGGAGACTGGATGCTGTTTAGCAAATCTTGGTTCATTGTCTAGGGCCTTGGGACGTCTTCCAAGGCGACTTTAAGACCGTCGAAAACCTTACCCGCGAAGCCTTCTGGAACGTTTACCGTCCCGGATGCACCGAGCATTACGTGCTGCACTGCTACAGGAGCGAGCCCGACTTTGTGCCGGAACTCTCGCTCGTGCTGGAAGTGGACGGCGAAATCATCGGGCACGTGATGTACGCGTGGTCGCACATCGACGCCGACGACGGGCGCAAAATCCGCATGATGACCTTCGGGCCCATCAGCATCCGCCCCGACTGCAAGCGCAAGGGATACGGGAAAACTCTGCTCGACCATTCCATGCGAATTGCCGCCGAGATGGGCGCGGGCTGCCTCCTGATTTGCGGGAACATCGCGTTCTACGGCAAGAGCGGCTTCGTGGTCGCGAGCACCAGGGGAATCCGCTATGCCGACGACCCCGAAAGCGACGCGCCCTACTTCCTCTGCAAGGAACTGCAGGAAGGGTTCCTCGACGGAATCACCGGCAGCTACCGCGACCCCGAACCGTACTTTGTCGCGATGCGCAACCCCGAGGCGTTCGAGAAGTACGACGCGGAATTCCCGCCGAAGGAAAAGCTCAAATTGCCTGGGCAGTTAGGGTAAATTGCGATTGAGTCATCTTGAGCGAAGAATCTTGCTTGTCATTGCGAGGAGCGTAGCGACGAAGCAATCTCTACTTAAATGATACGCAAGATTGCTAGAAGCAGGCGTCAGGAGGAACCCTTCTGGCGCTTTTTCTTTAAAAATGCCACGAATTTGACGATGTTTTTCTAAAAAATGCCACGAATTTGACGATGGATTGGCGCATTTGCCGAAATTTTGCTAAAAAACGGTATTTTTGTCTTGGATTCAAAAATACACATAATGTATAAAAAATGTTGTATTTTTTGCTCTCTTCCCTTGTTTTTTCTTTCTAACAAATCTATATTACACATAGTGTGTAATTTGATATAGGAGAAGCGAAATATCTTAAAAACATAAAGGAGTCAAAGTGGATTGTGGTGAGAAAAAAGATGAACTAAAAGTTGCACCGTCTCGTAATCCGTATATTGTGTGGGATGATTTTGTTGCTCTGTGCAAATCAGGTGAAGGAATTCTTGTGTATGAAGATGCCCCCTCTGATGATGCCAATAGGTTTTTAAAATTGTACACGGATGAGGATATTGCTTCTTGGTTTGCTTCGTTGACGTCGAAACCCAAATTTATAAAGGTTGTCAAACTGGAAAAAAATATAATGGAAGGCCCGGCAGGGACACCTGTATATTCTTATTCATTGAACTATGGTACTCATAATCTTTATGTGGCGATATTTGAACGATTAAAAAGTGAAGAACTACAGCAGATTCTTAAATCGCTGAAACTAAACAAGCCAAAACTCAAAATCATAAATTGATTTTACTTTAAGAATGACGAAAACAAAAAGGAATGCTTATATGAAAAATGTATCTGAATGCCCTGTTTGTGATTCTAAAAATATCGAAATCATTCATAAGGTTAAAAAAATTTTCGTGCCTATGGCAGAATTTGCCAATCAAAATGTTTGCGTTTGTCATTGTAAAGAATGCGGCGCAAGAATTCGATTGGATTCGGACTCTCGAGAAGAAGTAGAAAAACAAAAAAAGATAAAAGGCGACGAAAGCATGCCTTCGTTGATTGAAAAAATCAATAATGCAGGCTATTCCGATGCCCGTTTGGAGCGGGCCCTTGATTTGGCTCCGCATACGGTGTATCGCTGGAAGCAGGGAAAGCAGATTTCTGCAACTGTGTTGGCCTTGGCTCGTTATATTGCATCTCAGCCGAAATTGATTGATTTTGCCGAAGAAGGCTTTGCCGATGGCGATTTGAAAGTCAATGTCGAAAGTCCGGAAGAGGATTCCCGGGAATTAGAAAATGATGAATATCAAACGGATGGGCATTATCAGCTTGGTAATGCTGATGTTGCCCATGGTGAAAATGTGATAGATCTTTATGCCTATTTTAATCCTTGTTCTGCGTATGAAGGAGCGTTTGCCCTATGCAAGTAGAATCCAAAGTCTTGAGTGAAGAATTTCGCCAGGAGGCGAATGGAAGATATATGCTTCTTGGCATTTATCGAACAGGAAAAGTTGTGAACAATCTTCCAAAGGAAAAGCGCTGGAAAGACCCGATGCGTTGGTGTTTTTTTGCCGGTGTAAAGTTGGATCGTTCTGTTGATGCGAATCATTATGTCGTCAGGTCCATCTCGACGAATGGCACGAGCCTTATGTCTGATATCCCTCTGGAAATCAGAGCGGAGGGCGACGACTTTGTCCAGCTTCCGATACGGGTAATCATGGATATGAAGGGTCCCGGAGAAATCATCGTCAATGTTTGTAAAGTTGATACCGGTGAGGTTTATTGCGAACTGGGCCGCTTTACGGTGGTCGAAAACGACTAGATGAACTTATAATGCTTATCATTTCTTACAGACCGGGCGATGACCAGTTCTGGATCGGCTGCACGATGGCCGAGGCCCGCGCGACTTGAAGGTGTGCTACTACGACGTGCCGCACCATCCGTTTCACCACCTGTGGAATGCCTACAGCCCGTTTGCAAAGTGCGACATCATCGAAATCTCGGACATCTCCGAACTGAAAACCGTCAAGCCTGTCGTGAGGGACTAGGCGCATGGCCGAATTCTTCAGGTACTTCAAGGCGCTACTGTTCAACCGGTACATGAGAACGGCCTATTCCGTGAGCGACGAAATCCCCGCATTCAAGGCCTTTTACGAGAAGTGGTACGGGTGATATTGCGGGAGGGGGATGTCCCTAAAATCCCGAACTCGGTGGTGTTTAATCTTTCCGTTTAGATTCGTGGCTCAAATCGTCAAGTGTTCGCAATTTGAATGAGCCCATGGTCCCTGCACGGCATTCTGCACAAATCTCTTGCTCTGGATGTTCTGCTGCCATCTGCTCGATGTCTCTAGCAAAAGATTGTACCGCTGAAATAACATCCTTAATCGTTCCGCTGTGAACGCACGCAGCCGACCAACTTTGTTCTAAGATTTCATTCGTCATCTTACCCTCAAGGTTTAGTGACGCCAAGATTCTTGAGTGTTGCGGCAAGGATGTCGAGGATTTTCAAGTAACCCTTCTTCTTGTTCCTGGTCAAAAAACCCGGATGGTAACTTCTGATGAAGAGTGTGTTATTCCAGTTGAAGACTTTCACGAATTCAAGTAGTGGCTCATTCGGGTTGGTGCATTCGGGCAGGGAGCGAAGGTCGGTGTCTTTCCAGTTCTTGGGCAAGTTAAACCAATCCTCTAAAATCCAATCGTAGTTTGGTCCAGTGAACAGCATGGCCACCTTTGGTCGTGTGAGTTCAAGAAGTCCTTTGAACGCCTTGTTTGAGTAGTCCAGGAGCGCCGCCAGTTCATCGCGGTTCATTGCGCCTTTTCTCAATGGGGACTTTCCATCAAGATCGCACGCCAGGAGGTTTCCCCAAGCCACCCCTGCAGAGAGCAAGTCAGCCATGTTATCTGCGCCTGAAACTTTGACATTGGCTTTCCAGAAGGGAGAGTTGATGGTTCTAGCCGAAGTTGATCCATATCGGTTCAATAGAAAGTCGGTCTGCCCTTCCATTAGGATGTAGTCGCTCGAATATTTGCCGTGGTACGATTCGGAACTGTGGAAGGATGAACCTATGGTTTCAGGATTTCCGCCCCAACCATTGGTTTCCTGACCCACAATAAGTAAGGACTGGCCGGGTACGTAATTGGGCCCAACCATTGTCCTTAGCGGAGCGGAAAGCCGCTTCTTGATGGCCTCGCTCACATTCATAGTTCCAAGAGATTCGTACATGCGGCGAAGCATCTTGTTCAGCTCTACGCTCCAAAGGTCTGCTTGGTTGATCATCTGTTGCCTCCTATGCTGCTATCCGGGAATCGGTTTCGTCACATCCTCTCAAGAAAGTTCCGATAGCGATGTTGCCAATAATATTTGATGTGACGCCATCTACTACACCGCCTAGTACCCCACCAGCAAAAGGAATGAGTTTTCCGAGCTGGATTATGGACTTCTCGCTGAATTTTGAGATGAGTTTGAGTCCAACCATGGAGTTGATGCGTCCTAGTAGGCTTCGGGGAATCGCTTTGCAAATCGCTCCGCGGGCGATTGCTTCTGCTACGGAGATTCCCATCGGGCGCAGCATCTTGTCAAGAGATTCCCCGGCTAGCGATAGGAGGACTAGAGATTGGACCCTGTCATCCTTGAGGTCGTAACCACCGATTGCGGCAATCGCGGCAATCATCCTCAGATGGATGATGTAGGTGGACATGATGTTTGCTGGCAGGGTTACGGGAAGCGCGGGCAATCCGGGGACGCCCGTGATAAAGCCGTCGATAGCGCACTTGACATTCTGCCAGCGGACAAGGGCGTTTGCGGCGTCCTTCCGGTCGGTGTAATCTTTGAGGTAGGATGCCGCCAGTTCTTTGGCCGATTCCATGCCGGGGATGTTTCCGTCTACGACGGCCTCGTAGCCCTTTTGGAGAAGGGTCACGAGTTGGGAAGGGGTTGTTGCATTAGTGTCCATTACGGAACTCCTTATTATGTTTAACTTTGTTACATCTCTCTATGTCGCTTATAGAGTTTTGATTTAAAAATACACTTATTTTTTAAAATTTGCAACATTTTTTTTGTTTTTTAGAAAAAAGTTTATAAAAGGCTTCTAAATGTTTAAATTGTGCTATATTTATACCATCTGGTCAATATCTTTGGAGGTCAAAATGTCCCAGGGTCTGATTTCTCTCGTTGACGAATTATGGGAAGAGCTGGAAATCCCTGTATGCATGGCCGCGTATGTCGGGGAAAAATATGAAGAGCAAGATGAAAAGATTCTTGTTATTGGTGATGGAATGTATGTGGCGGAAGAGATCACGCCTGAGCAATTTTACGGAAACGAAAATGGCTTGT
Organism: Fibrobacter sp.; assembly: GCA_017412605.1. Lineage (GTDB taxonomy): Bacteria > Fibrobacterota > Fibrobacteria > Fibrobacterales > Fibrobacteraceae > Fibrobacter. The sequence continues at coordinate 13,508 of JAFPWY010000015.1, forward strand.
CTACCGGGCAGCAGCAGTGGCTCAATTACCGTGCTGCTGTAAAATTGAGAAAAAGCCGATTCTTTCGGAATATTGAAAGATCCTTAAAAAGAGCTGGCTACTCTATGGACGATATTGCCATGTTCAACTTTTTTCAACGCCCTATAGCAATGCATGGAGCTGGCGATCATAAATGCGTTGATGCTGCTATTGACATTGAAATGGGTATGAAAACATGTCACAGGGCAATAGAATTGCTTTGCCCTACCAAAGTTGTAGTTACGTCAAAAAAGATTATGACTTTGTTGGAAACGTTCCATTCCCGTTACTTTTCAGATGAATTTTGGACTTTTGCGGAGAAAACAAACTTCAAATATATTTGGGTAAGCCACCCATCGTCGCTTCATTGGAATAAATCTCAGCCAGGGCAACTGTATTCTTCAAGAGAAAGATTTGAGAATTTTATAACGCACGGCCAAGAACGTTTCCGGTCGTTGTCGGAGCAATTCCAAACAGCTATCGATAGGCGTGATTTGGATGAGCTTATTCGCCTTGCAAAAGATTTTCAGGCAGAAGTTGATTTTATGGATAGAAAGCGAAAGGGCAAATGTGGTGTAGTAAAAACCGCGGAAGATGAAGAAAAATATGTCATTAATTGCAAAAAAGCTCGCATCGCCAAAAAGGCGAATAAAGTGTGCGTTGTAATAACGGACCTTTTACAAAGATGCCTTAGCGACATAAGGCAGGTTCAGGAAACGGTTGTTCCTTCCCTAGATAACCTTCATCAAGAAGAAATAAAGATGGAAATGACTATACGGCGTAAGATGGCGCATAAAGACGCCGAAGTTGAAATCACTAAATTTAAGGAAGAGTTTGCGCAGGAGGACGTGGTAAGAGAACAGGTTGAGAAAGGTATAAATCAGATTTCGAATGTTCTCGATACGCAGTTGGCCGCGATTGACGCTCTGATAGCTTCGATATAGCGTTAAGACGGCAGGGATAAATTTAGGGCGTCGGAGTATTCCGGCGCCTGTTTTTACAGGATCACTTTGATTTTTTTCTTTTTCGTTTAGCTTCTGCTTCAAAACCTAATTGCCAAAATCCCATATCGATTAGTTTCATTTGAGGGTATTTGATTTTGTGATTAATCTTCATCTCTTTACGGATGGCCTCAAGATCTTTGCTATGGGTGTTGTAAAAATCACAGAGTTGTTTAATAGATTTCTCTGAAAATGTGTTAGAAGGTTTTTCTTCGTCCGTTTTTTTCTTACGTTTAGTGCCTTTTACAGCCTTCTTAAAAAAACGATCATACGCTGGGGCGCAACCTAAAGTTCCCATTAAAACTTTTGTAACTAGGACATCTGAAATTTTATGGCTTACATCGGCATATTCAGGCAATTTTTTTCGAAGAGTATCATATGATTCCCTTATTTCCTCCTTTAAATCTTTTAAGAGAGCCCAGTTCTCCACAACTTGTTTGCAGGAAGCTCCTAATAGACAATCATATTTGTTTTTTAGAATGATTTTTATTACGTCATTATGGATTTTATAATCTCTTTGCAGTAGGAATGAATTTCTTAACATCCCCCAACTTGCAAGATAAAAGGCCAGATGCAGGCACAAGGCGTCGTAATCTTTATTGTTAAGTCTCTTCTTGCGTGCTAGATAAAATTGCTCATAGCAGTGTTCCCAAGATTTATACCGGCTATTTTCTTCTTTGCAATTATTATAGAAGGTTATGAGGGCATTTTTAAATGCCGTATATCGATCGATTTGATTGTTTGTGTTGGCCATATTACAGTTCCTTAAAGTCTACGGCGAATCCACTGATATTCAAAGTTGCCCATTTAAGATAGTCCATATCGTTCTCGGCGACATACCTTATTGTCTTGCCTTTATATTTTCCGAAGGTTAATGTGTCGTCTGGATGTTGATCCTCAATATGATAGCTTTCAAGGTCTTTTGATCTTTCTTTTACCAATGCGTCCATATCAAAGAACGCAAAATAATACGCGATGTTCTGAGCTGCCCATTGTACCCATGGCCAATCTGTGTGAACCACCTCTGCTAAGGTTCTCCCTTTATATTTGCCCATTTCCAAAACATCGTTGATGCCGATTAATTTAGCGGGTTCAGCTGTTGGGTCATTTAGAATATCCAACAGCACCCATGAACCGCATGCTGCACAAGGAATGCCTCGAGGCGTTGTGTCGCTCTTTAGGCACCAGCTTTGTTCTGGATCGTTTTCCCTTGCATCAGCTCTTTCGCCATTCCGATAATAGAAACCATAAGCGTCTCCGTATTTTCCGCCTTTTCCGCCGGGCTTCACTTCGTGCACTTCTACGTATTGTGATTTGTAGTAATTAGATATTCTACCGTCAGGATATCGCTGCGCGCGAAACGGTAAGACCCTGCCTATGTCATAATAGATGGAAATAAGGCTATTGCGAAGACCTTTTTTGTTGATGCTTCTTATTAGTTCGTTTTTATCCATGGTTCCTCCCGCTACATAAACGCTAATCCAAAATTCGTACGTCGTTCCAAAGAATTGCGACCTACCTGGATTTCTTTCCACGATTCCTTGTGATTATCCGTCAGCGACAATTCAGGTTTCGGTTTGTATGCGAAGTCGGACTTTGAAATAAAATTGATGAATCCGGGAATGTTTTCCCTGTAATGCAGGGCGAAATTTACGGCATCAATCTCTTTGTCCTTGTCGTTGGAATTTTGCTTGTTGTAAAGCACGTGATCCAAGTTGCACGACATGTAGTAGGCGTTATAGGGGACTTTCCAGATTGTCGGTGTGCTCGCCAAACGCAAAAGGTTTTTCGCCTTTCTTGAATTGCGCTCGATGATATTTTCCCGAACAGGGCATAGGATTTTGTCCAGGGTGTAGAAGGGTGCATCCACATTGCCCTGCACTACATAGCTTTCCGCGACAAAAGCGCCATCGGTATCTACGATGTGGATGATGCGTTCGAAATGCTCCGGTTTTAAGCGGTAGGAATCGGCCCACCTCTTGACGACCTCGGCAATCTTCTTCGTGATATCTGCTGTGCCGACTTTTTGGTGCGTGTCCTTGTCGAACTCCGTCGTGATATCGCAATGCATCACGTGGGTATAGACGGTATCCTTGTCGAAATGGCGGGAAAGGAGCACGCCGAGGGCGGTTTCGTCGGAGGGACCTTCAACAATGACGAATATGACTTTTTTACGAGGCATTGGAACCTCCGGCAAGTTTGAAAGCCAGGGCGATTTCGGAATTGTTGGTCGATTCGTAAACGGGTTCGCTCTGTTCGCCCAGGATAATGTCGCGGTAATAGAAGTCGCGCAGGTTGTTGGTCGTCTTCACGCCGCTGAAGCGGATGTACCTGTTCATCGGGTTTGTGGTAGTGAACACGATGAAGTTCTTGTCCAGCGTTTCGAGGGGCCGCAGGTTGTGCGACGTGAACAGCAGCTGCCCCTTGCCCTTCTCGGAAATGACGCGGAGAATTTCGCCCAGCAGGTATTCGAAGATGCCGGAATCGAGCTCGTCTATGGCGACCGTGATGGAACGGTTGTTATAGACATCGATAAGCAGGGAGAGTATGGATATGATTTTCTTGATGCCGTCGGATTCCATCACGAGCGGGAATTCATGGCCTTCCTTGCAAGATGTCATCTGCACGATATAGCCCAGCGTACCATCGGGCATAAGTTCCTTGCCGAGAATCTTCAGGCCGACCTTGAGATTGGGAATAATCTGCGGCAGAACGATGTTTATGCTGTTGATTGTTTTTTTCAGAATCTCCAAAACAATCGAAGAAACAGGTGTTGATCTTCTTAATGCGAGCAACAGGCTTAGGGACGTATGGTTTTCGCCGTGGTCCAGAGAGATATGGAGCGGCATGTCGTTTAAGTTGATGCGCCCCGTAGAAGCCGTCCTGATTACAAAAAGTTCACGTGCGCCATACCACGCCAATCGTGCCAAAATAGAATTAGTTTCTCCAGGTATAATGGCATCGTTCATTTCCTTCGAGAATATAAAGGAGGCGGTATTTGCTTCGGCCATTTTTTTTGCGACGAGCAGGGCGGTCTTTTTGTTTTTGTCTTTGCCCATGAGCGCGTCGTATTTCGCTTTGGGGACAAAAGGGGCTTCGCTGTCGGTGTCTATGTAATCGACAAACTTGGTCGCAGAATCCTTATTTTTGCTCGAATAAGAAATCTTCTCGTTGCAAATGACTAATCTGGTGAGGTGTTCGCTTTCGGCTTTCTTTAGTGTGAAGCTATAGACTACTTTGTAGCTGGTTCCGCTATCGTTATCTTCGATGGCGAACTCGAATTCAAGACGGGCAGACTCGCTATCGACATTGATGCAAGATATGAAATAGTTGGCGACGTCTTGGGGCATGGGGTATCCCATAAGGCAATGCCTCAGCAAGACCAGGGCTTCGATAATCGCTGTTTTACCGGAACCGTTTTGCCCGTAAATACCGGCAATACAGGCCTCGTTTTCGTCCTTGCGAACCAGAGAAATTTCGCCTTTTTTGACGTTTTTGAAGTTTTCAAGGAGGATTCTCTTCAATATGACCGTTGAGTTCTTCATACCCCTAAAATAGCTTAATCAGCCGAAAAAGTCAACGCCAAACGCAAAAACGATATAAAAAATATCGAAAATGGCTTTGATTAGTTGAAAAATAGGTGTGGTGAAGCCGGGACATAGTCCATATAATACCTCTTTTTTTTGATGCTGGGGGTGGGGAAGGGCTTCCCCTCGCGAGAAGTCCGTGGAAGGAGATTTTCGTCCTTCTCGGACAGTTGGGGTAAAAAAAATGAAGGCTCTGGAGCAATCAGGTGCTTATTTTAAAGGGTAAAGTAAAAATGTGCCAGTGCCATTTGTTCTAATTTTGTGAATTTGTGTTATATCTGCAACAAAGTATTTGGAAAATGATTGCGTTTCTTGTGATGTAGCATATTTATAATAAATTTTTCGGATAAGTTACTTTTGCAAATGAATGAATGAGTATACATTTAGAGCGTTATAAATTGACTAGATAATTAGAGGTTATGATAATGGATTTTGCTAAAATAGCTATAGATAATATATCAAAGTGGGGTGATACGGATATTTTCCCTTTTTCTGTGGAAAATGCTCTTTTTTATGACAAACCTGATTTGGTTAGAAATCTCATTATAGATATGGAACGGAATTTTGATGCTTGGATGGCTGATTATCCGGTTAAATGCGTAAAAACGTGTGTTCCTGTGGGGTATACTGGTTATCGTTGGGCCTCTTCCATTGATCCGTTATGGAATTGTTTTTTATTGTATCAAACGCTTAAGATATCAGAGAAGTTGGAAAAAAATCGTATTCCGATTAGTAAACAAAGTGTTTTCTCGTATCGATTAAAAATAGATGAAGAATCTGGTAAAATTTTTGATCCCGATCAGAATTGGAGAGCATTTTGCACAAAAGCTGTTGAATATGCTGAATCAGGAAAATATCGATTTGTTGTGCGTTTTGATATATCAGATTTTTATAATCGTATCTATCATCATCGTCTTGAAAATAATTTGATTAGATGTAAGGCTGATGGCAATGTAATACATCGAATAATGAAGATTTTGCAAGCGTTATCAGATGATGCCTCTTATGGACTTCCTGTAGGTGGAAATGCTTCAAGAATTTTGGCAGAAACACTTTTAACATCCTTTGATCAGATGTTAGCAATAAAAAGAATTGTTTTTTGTCGTTATGTAGATGATTATATATTATTTGCGGATTCACGAGAAGATGCGTTTAAAAAACTAAACTATTGTGCAAAGTATCTTTTGCAGAATCAGGGATTAGGACTTCAGAAAAGTAAAACACAAGTGATGACTATTTCTGAATTTATATCGCAAACAAAAAATGTTCTTGAATCAATGGAAGAAGAAAGTGATGAAATCTCCAAAAAACGTGCTGAGTTTTTAAGACTTCATATACATTATGATCCGTATTCTGCTACAGCAGAAGAAGATTACGAAAAATTAAAAGAGAATATAAAGAGTTTTGATGTTCTATCTATATTAAAAAATGAAGTGCGGAAAAGTAGGATTCACCACGCTTTGGGAAAACAAATCCTAAATGCAGTATCCTTTTTAGATGGAAGGAAGCTAGATCTCGCATTTAGCGTGATTGGTGCGAATATTGAAAATTTGTATGCAATTTTTCCCTCTGTTATGCAGATTGTTCGTAAAAAAATACAGGAAGTTTCACCAGATATACAAAAAGAATTTATTTCGACTTTGTTTGATTTAGTTGAAAAAGATTCTTATATTCTTCAGACGGAAAATAACGCTTCTTACGCAGTCCGCGTGTTTGCTAAGTATAATGATGAAGTGAGTTATCAGGCTATTGATAAATTATATTCTAGAGAAGCGTCGTCTTTAGTCAGGTCTAATTGTCTATATGCAATGGCTAATTTAGGTAATGGTCCGTGGTTGTCAGATAAAAGACCTGATTTTCCATCATTTTCTACTTGGGAACGAAGAGCTTTTATTGCTTCATCCTTCTTTTTAAATGATGAAGGAAAACATTGGCAAATACATGCAAAGAAACAATTCTCTAAATTTGAAACCATTGTTATGGATTGGGTTGGTGAAAAAATTAGAGAAAATAAGGATTGGAAATTTCCAATATGATTTCTGAAACAACATTTGCAAGAGGTTATTCATCCTTTTGGATGGAATGTTTTCCGTGGCTAAATTCGTATTCTCAAACTGTGAATGAATATCAGTTAAATAGGTTTTCTGCGCCCTTTTCTAAATTTGATAAAGCAGAGCATCGCTCTATTAATAATACGATTGCTTTTTTTCATTTTCGAAATTTGGTGTCAAACTTGAATTTTTCTCTAGAAAAATCAAGGGATGAAGCGCTCCAGTACATGATGCGTTTCCCAAGAAATAATGTGTTAACATATGAGTTTAATTTAAATGATAAATATGTTATTGAAACGTTGTTGAAAAATTTGCAGAAAATTCCTAAAACAAACCTTGTTTTGGATCCATTCTTTTCTGGTTGTGGAATAATTGATAATTGTAGAGGAGATATTCTTCAAGGAAATAAGCTCATAGAAGTTAAGGGTGGAAATAGGTATATTCAGCCTGCAGATATCAAACAACTAATTGTTTATTTGGCTCTTGATTGGATTTCTTCAAATAAGCACAATATTTATCAAGTAGAAATTTACAATCCTCGTGTTGGTTTTTCATGGACAACGGATACGGATGATTTGTTTCGTTCTGTAACGAATTTCACAAAGGAAGAAGCTCTTGAACAGCTGACTAAGTATTTGGTTATGCAATCTGAAGAAATGGTAATAGAATAAAACGCTTAAACTTTTTTAAGGAGATAAAAATGGACATGATTTGGACCATAATAGAAAAGTTGACTAGTCTAATGGGCCCGATAGCGACTCTCGGTAGAGAAAAAAGGGAACTGCAGGATAACGCTCTTAGGGCGATTTCTCATGCGTTGCATGAGACTCAAATTTATTATGCAGGATTAAGAAGAGGAAATGAAATAGATCGTGAAATAGAGAAGCAATTATCTCGTTATTGGTCGGCAGCAGCGATTCCTCTTAGGCATATAGATCGAGATTTGGCGATGCTTTGTGAAGAAAAAAGTAATTATTGGATTTGTCCAGAAGAATGGCGTGGAGATAATGTGACAAAAATAAGTATTCAGTTGGACAATCTAGCTGATGCATACAGGCGTTTAATTAAACCGGGCTATAAAAGAGCGGCTGTTGTTAATCGGAATGAAATGTTTAATGATAACCCTTAGTTCATTCTTTTGCGCAAGTAAGTAAAGATTCTGAAAATGTAACGATTTATATTAATTTGATGTGCAGGTAAATGACGAAGGGGCTTTGTATTGTAAAAATCTTCGGCAAGATTAGATGAATTGTTCGGCAGAAAACTTTTCTCGCGAGTTTTCAGTGCATGCTGTTGCAAATGAAATCTGACTAGGACTGCGCGCACCACATTTTTTACTTTCCATAACCGCCCTTATGAGAAGATAACTGTTGAAGATGCGCCTTTTGATATTCCTAGTTCATGGAAATGGGTAAAATTGGGCGATGTATGCACTTTTTTAAATGGTTTTGCGTTCGATAGTAAAGATTTTCAAAAAGAAGGAATTCCTATTATTAGAATTTCTAATATCGGAAAAGAATCTATTGATTTATCTAATTGCGTGTATTCAAAAGATATACTGAGCTCAAATTTCGAGGTCATTGATGGTGATTTGCTTATAGCGATGTCCGGAGCTACAACCGGGAAAATGGGTATTTACACAAATTGCGACAAGGCTTATCTGAATCAACGAGTTGGAAACGTTAAAATCAAGAATGAAGAAGTGCTTATACGTGGCTATAGGAACATATTCCTTTTTTCACAAAGCGATCGCATTCTTGCTGATGCATATGGAGGAGCCCAACCTAATATTAGTAGTAAGGCTATATGTGAAATCCCTATGCCTCTTCCACCTTTAGCAGAGCAGAAACGAATCGTAGACAAGGTCGAAGAGCTTTTCAAATCGCTAGATGAGATTTTGCTCCATCTGATCTAATGTGGAATACAATTCTTCAATCTTTGAAACAATACGAGATTGCTCATTTAAGGGCGGGATTGGTAATTCATATTTTTTTACTTCATATGGTTTTGCCCTAGTTAAAGAGCCGCCAACACCTGATGTGTTTGAAAGCATTTTATTCAAAAAATAATTAGATTGAAGTACATAAACTAGATATTGCGGATTCAATCTAGAATTTCTAATAATAACCCATTCCGAAGATGCAATCATCCGGTGTTCCGTAAATTGAGGAACGCGCCATACTCTGTTTAAGTGTGGATTTATTTTGCTAATTAAAACATCGTCTTTTTTTACTAAAACTTTTGTAGATCCTATTTCTGATCCAGTTACAATTTCCGGATGCCTTACTTCAAAACACGGGACGCTATATAATTCATATACGCGATTCTTATTTTCTTTTAACATCGGATTTTCAGTATATGACTGAAAATCATTAATATCGTCCATTCTTACCCAACGCCAACTTTCTGGTATTTCAAAGGGAATGTTCTCTATCTTCTCATAAGGGCGGCAGTGTAAACTTGCAAAATGATTCTTTGTTATAAATCGATATCATCATTTAAACAAAGGAATCAACATGCCAAAACAAAAACGAGAACAAACGCCTTTTGAACGGTATCTGCGAAAGCAGAATCTTTCTGAAAATACGCTAACATCCTATTTATGGACTGTCAAATACTATTCCGAGCATTACGAGGATTTTTCAAAGGAAAATCTTTTGGCGTATAAGGAATATCTTATTGAATTCTTTAAGCCCAAGACGGTTAATCTTCGCTTGCAGGGATTGAACAAGTATTTGATTTTTATCAAGAAAGGAAAATTGCAACTGAAATTCGTCAAGGAACAGCAGAAAAATTTCTTGGAGAACGTCATCAGCAATGCGGATTATCAGTTTTTTAAATCAATGCTTAAGGCTGATTGTAATTTGGAGTGGTATTTTGTGGTGTGGTTCCTGGCGGCAACGGGAGCGCGTGTCAGCGAACTGACGCAAATCAAGGTGGAACATGTGAAAATCGGCTGGTTTGATCTGTATTCCAAAGGCGGTAAACTTCGGCGACTGTATATTCCTAAAATTCTCCGCAAAGAAGCGCTTGAATGGTTGTCTAGTATTAATCGACATTCAGGATTTATCTTCTTGAATCGTTTTGGCAAGCGGATTACTACAAGGGGGATTGCTTCGCAATTAAAGACTTACGCCATCAAATATGGAATTAGCACCAAGGTCGTGTATCCACATTCTTTCCGACACCGTTACGCAAAGAATTTTCTAGAGAAATTCAATGACATCTCGCTACTTGCCGATTTGATGGGTCACGAAAGCATTGAAACGACTAGAATCTACCTTCGCAGAACCGCGAGCGAACAACAGGAAATTGTCGATACAGTCGTAACTTGGTAATTTAATCGCAATCTTTTTCCATAGCATCAAGAACAGAAAAAAGCGACTCAACTTTTGATGCTATGCGTTTTTGCTCTGCAAGCGGAGGAATTGCAATACATGAATTGCGCATTTGCTCTAGGTAAAAACCTAATTGAGCGGTTCCCGTTGCGTTTTCAAGGATTACTTGTTGATAATAATTGGAGTCAAAGAAATATTTTAAATATCTATTTTCTATCAATGTATGTATTACGGAGACGCTTCTTTGAAAGCAAAAATTTCCGTTGCCCGAGTAAATGCAACTGCGACCTAGGCTACCAACAGAAGTAAATAGAATGTCACCTTTCTTCAGTTCAGTCCTCTTATTTTCTTCTTCGAAAAGTTCTTTAGTTAGATATCTTGCGTTTTCTAGATCAACAAGAGTGTCATTGTTGATATTTCTTGACGACAGCATTAAATAATCAGTCTTCTCAGAAATTCCTTTAGGCGGATTATGATCGCCATCGATAAGTTTGTCGCACACATCTCCTATTTTAACCCATTCCCAAGAATTGGGTATATCAAAAGGCGCATCTTCTACGGAAAGTGAGCTATTCTTCTTGTAGGGGCGGTTATCACTTGTTGCGATATCGTCGGTCTTTTTCCTTTTGGGAGACTTTTTGTTGTCGGATTGGGCTTTTTCTTGCAGGATTTTTTCAAGCAAGATGCTGGCGGGTTCGTCGTTTTCGTCTTGCGGAACGAGTTTTCCGTGAATTGCTAGGTCAAGGATTTTTTGACGGGTTTGCTTGATGTGAGTTTTAAGGAGTTCCTTGTTCTTTTCTATTGCATCAATTTCAGCAAAGGCTTCTTCAATTTTTGCGACAATACGCTGCTGTTCCTCTAGCGGAGGGAGGGGAATAAACATGTTTCCTAGTGTTTTCCCATTACAATTTGGTTGAGCTGTTGCTATGCAGCCGTCTCTTAATTGTTCCCAATACAAGTTGCTTTCCATAAAGAACTTCATAAATTGGGCATTGATATTTTTACTATATCTTGTTCTTATTAAATAACCTGCATAAACAGCGGCTTCTGGTATGTCGTTAACGATATAAGATTTTCCGACAGTTCCACCAGTTCTAGCAAATAAAATGTCGTCCTTCTTTAGCTGATAGGTTTGGATTTCTGATTCTTCTATATCGCAGAACGGAACCGATTCCCATTTAACTTCATTGTCATGAATGTCACTAATTCGAACCATTTTTATACGGCCACATTCCTTTGCTGGGGCATTATAGCCATATTGTATGGATTCTGATAAATCTCCCAACTTTACCCATTCCCAATTATTTGGAATTTCAAATGGGCCATCACCCTTATTTATGGGAATAATTGATTTTGGGACAATTGATTTTTTTCTAATCAGAGAGTTTTGGGAAACTCGTTCCGTGACTATCTGTTTCAACAGGTCTGCAGTCGAGCCATCGCTTTTGCGCTGGTCGGTAAGTTTTCCGCGGATAGCGAGATCAAGAATTTTCTGTCTCAGGAGTTTCGTGTTCATTCCGCGATTCCCTTGAGCATCTTGGCGAGTTTTTCGGAGTGTGTTGCGATTTCTTTTGCCTCATCCTTGATGTTGGAGAGGAGGTCTGCGAGAGTCACGTCCTCGATATCGTCCTTGTCTTTAATCCAGGTAATATCGAGGCTAGTTTTGTCGCGAGCAAGTAATTCCTTGACGCTATACTTACGCCAACGACCTGTCGGGTTCTCTTCGCTCCAGGTTTCCTTGCGTTTTGTGATATTCTTTGCGTTGTAGCATTCCACAAAATCATCAAGGTCGCTGCGCTTCATGGGACGCGTGGCAAGCGAATGCTTTATACCTGTGCGGTAATCGTAGAACCATGTTTCCTTGGTGGGAGTTCCCTTCACAAAGAAAAGGACGTTCGCTTTTACGCCGTTGGCGTAGAAAATACCCGTAGGGAGCCTAAGGATGGTGTGTAGATTAAACTCGGTCAGAAGCTTTTTGCGGAGGGTCTCGCCTGCGCCATCGGCAAAGAGAACGTTATCCGGCAGCACAACGCCTGCGCGACCGCCGTCCTTAAGCATCAACATCATGTGCTGCAAAAAGTTCAGCTGGTTGTTGGTCGTGGTTACGATCAAGTCCGTACGCATGGTGGAAATATCGACACTTCCTGCAGGGCGGGTACCGAAAGGCGGATTCGCCAAGATGACGTCCACCAAATGCTCGGGTTCATGTTCCAGCGAGTCTACGCATTTGATAGGCGTAGTATCAGGGCTTACATCGTGCAAGTAAAGATTCATGCTTGCAAGAGTCACGACCAACGGCGTAATATCGTTTCCGCTTAACGCTTTTGTCTGCAGAAATTTCAACTTGCTGATATCGCTGCTCTGACGTCTCATATAGTCGTAAGCGGCAAGCAAGAATCCGCCCGTTCCGCAAGCAGGGTCAGCAACGGTCTCGGTGATTTTCGGGGCCACGACATCAACCATGGCGTTGATTAGCGGACGCGGGGTGAAGTATTGACCCGCACCACTCTTTTTATCCTGCCCATTCTTTTCAAGGATGCTTTCGTAGATGGCTCCCTTGATGTCGCCTTCCATGCTGAACCAGTTTTCTTCATCAATCATGCTGATGAGTTTTCTGAGCATGGCGGGTTTCTGAATTTTATTCTGCGCCTCGGTAAAGATGGCTCCAATTAGCCCATCCTTAGATTTAAGCGTGTCCAAAATCTTTTCGTATTTGGTCTGTAAATCAGGACCATCAAGTTTCAGCAAGTCTTTCCAACGGTTGCCTTTGGGCAGCGCGCTCCCCAAGCCATAGGATTCCTTTTCATCATCCATCTTGAGGAACAGCAAATAAGTAAGCTGAATAATGTAATCTGTAAAGCCCACGCCGGCGGCGGCCAGCACATCGGCCATATTCCAGACCTTTTTTGTCAAAGTTGTTTCGGATTTTACTTCAATCTGTTTTTTCATCTTGCTACTGGAACATGAACTTTGTCAAGTTCTGAATTTCTGTGTTAATATTTTCGGGGCCGAAAAGTTTTGCAGTCTGTAAGAATAGCGGCTTTTCGTACTGCATAAGGATGGGTGCCGATACGCAACCGTTTTGCACTACATATTGGGCGATTCTTTTCAATACCTGCTTTTGGTCTTCGGTCAACACGCGTTGATTTTGACCGCAATATAGTTCAAAAAGGCTGGCAGATGTGCTTTGCAAGGAGTATAACTGGTCTTTTTTGCCCAATGCGTAACGCACAAGTTGAATAAGATTCGTCAAAAGGCCGACTTCGTCCTTTTCCAAATCCTTGACCTTGCCCGCTTTGCCAACCTTATTCACGTATAATGTCTTATAGCAGGTCCAAAGGTTTTTCTCGGTCAACATCGGGTTGAACTTTTCTAGTTTACGTTTTAAGTCAGAAAGCATCTCGTAGGTGATGGCGACATCTTCGCTATTGTAGATAATGCGGAGTGCTTCAACTTCGTCGCAATTTTGCTCGATGAATTCTTTGAAAAGTTCCGAGTATTTCTTGGATTCATCAATGCTAAATCCGGCATAAACAAGGTTATCCGTGCCTTCTTGCTGTATCTTGATAAAGCCACGATTGATTTCAAGGAGAATTTTGCGCACCTTTGTGTTGTCAATAACTGCCGAAATCAATTCCTTACGTTCCGTGTTTGCCGCGTTGATATCCGTATAATCCGGTAGAGGATGTGCCGAGAACTCATTCTTGCCTGTAAGGGCATCATAGATTCGGCTCACAAAGATATACAAGGAAGTTGCAGGAGCGAGCAAATGGTTTACTTCATTTAAGTCTTCTTGTTCAGCCTTGTTGTTGATTTTTGAAAGGTATCCGGCGAATAGATTCAGGTGTTCGTCAGGAACCTCGCCATGGGCAAGGCGTTCCATCAACTTTTCGAATCCTAAGGTCTTGTGATATTCCGTATCGCTCATTGCGCTCGGAATCTTCATCTCGTGTTCCGTAACACCGACCGCATCAACTAGGTAGAAGCAATCCTTGCTTGTTCCATTCGGAGTTGCCAATTGGAACTTGTCGTCTTCCATGGTTCGACAACCGCGGCCTTTCATCTGCGTGTACAGAACTGCAGAGTTGATGTCGCGCATAAACACGAGGATTTCCAATGGTTTTACGTCGGTTCCGGTAGCCACAAGAGTCACCGTAACTGCAATACGGAATTCTTTCTCGTTCCTAAAATCCTGAATCAGCTGGTTTGAATTCCCCGCCTTGCAGGTAATCTTCTGTACGAATTTTTCCGGAAGTTTTTGCCCGGCCTTTTCAAATTCAACGGCAAAGGATTTCTTGATGGCCTCGATGATGTTGTCCGCGTGGCTATCAGTCTTTGCGAAGAAAAGCGTCTTGGGAATGTATTTCCAATTGCGGATAGGGTCGTCGCTTAAGCGTTCGGGATAAAGCGATGTGTATATAGATTCCTTGAAGGTGTCCACAACTAACTGAATTTGCGCTGGGTTTACAATGCTACGGTCAAGATCCGTAGAACCATAAACTTGATTGTCCTTCTGGATTTTCTTTTGCTTCGAACCGTTTAGAAGGGTGATGCGTTCTACTTTTTCTCCGCGATTGATCGTGCCGCCCTGTGAACTGACTTGGGTGTTGATGCGAAAGATTCGCGGAGGAACGTTTACGCCATCGCGAATAGAATCTTCGAGGGTATATTCTACGACTGTATTCTTGTTGAAGAATGCGTAGGCTTCTTCAGTCGGGGTGGCGGTCAAGCCGACAATGCGTGCTGTATTGAAATAATCCAATACTTGTTTCCATTTCCCATAAATGGAACGATGGCATTCATCGACGATGATTAAATCAAACGTATCCCTCGTAACCTTTAGATCTTTGGGGAGTTCGATGGTTGCGGGGCTCTCGTCATCAAATTCCGATTCGTCATCATCGGTGTCGGTTAGGGCTTGCCCGGTCAAAACGGCATAGAGTCTCTGAATGGTGGATATTACCACATTTGATGATTCAATGTCTTTCACATCGCGCAGTCGCTGGACCACATATTCGTCGCTGAATGGGATGCCCGTTTCTGTCAGTTTGTATGTCCCGAATTCGCCTTCGGCTTGTTTCCCGAGGTTATTGCGGTCCACCAAGAAAAGAACCTTTTTGGCGGGCGTATAGTTGAGTAAACGGTAAGCCGCTGTGCATGCCGTAAAGGTTTTGCCAGCACCTGTCGCAAGGACAATCAGAGCCTTTTTCTTGCCGCGCTTGAAACTCACTTCCAGGTTGCAGATTGCATCGTACTGGCATTGGCGCAGCCCAGCCTTTGTTTTGGTCTGCACGGCGGGAACTGCGGGCATCTTTGCAAATTCGGATTGGAGATTTGCACGATTCGCCAGTTCCTTTGGTGTGAGCATCTTCTTTAGTTCGACGAATTCTAACTGTTCGCCGGCTGCAAAATCCCTTCGGTCACAGAACAGCAACCTGTCACCATTGCTCATGAAAAGGAACGGTAGGGGCTTTAACCAGGTCTGATACCACGGAAGTGCACCCGCAGAATAACCGACCGTCTGTTCGGCAACCATATTGCCGAGAGAGTTCTTTTGTTTTTTCGCCTCTAGAACGCCGATTGCTTTGCCATCCAGAAAAAGCAGGTAATCTGCTTCGTGGTTGCCCTTAGTCAACGCCTCAGTTACAGCCGAAGCGTTTTGTGCCTCTGAATACTCGGAACGCGAAACAACTGCCCAACCAGCATTAGTGAGCATTTCATCTATCAATACACGTGCCTGTTCTTCGGGCTTTAGATCGGACATAGCTTTTTTCAGTGTAAATATATATTAGGGATCAGTTGTTGGAAATGTAAGGTGGCGATTTCTGCGGTATTTGAGGGTTAAATCGGCCTAATTCTGCGAAAAATGAGGAAAAACATTGATTTTTTTGTTGTTTTGGAGGAAATGGAATGTAGTTTTAGAGGCGTAATCAAGAGAATGTTTTATATCATCTGCTCCTAATGAACGGCCAGGTGGCGGTAGGGTAAAAGAAGTAAAATATTTTTATATAGAGTTAGAATATGCAATTAGGTTGGATTGATTTTTCAAAAGAAGATAAGGACAAGGCGTTAAAAGTAATGTGGCTCTTAAAAGAATCAGACGTTCTTGATGAACTTGGTTTTGGCGTGCTTAGAAATGCTTTTGCGAATGATTTTTTCCCTGGAATATCAACGCTTCATACACGTCCTAAATACTTATATCTCGTTTACTATATGCTTCTTGATTTTCAAAAAAAGTGCAGAGATCAGAACGGTTCTAAAATTCCATTTGATGTAAATCCTTCTGTGTTTAAAGAAAAAATGAGAAAGTTGATTGACTCAGAAGAACATAGTGTGAAAAATTGTTTAATAAAAAACAAATGCGAAGAGGGTGTTTTTGGAAGTTCTAAAAAACAAGAAAGCTATTGGGTAGATAGAACCCCTTTAGTTGTGTATTGGACTGGTCTTAGAACATACGGTTTTTTGAAAAAAAAGGAAAATCTAGTTTCCTATAATGATGTTCTTGTATTTTTTTATGAAATAGCGAAGGATAAAGATGCTAAGAAAAACACATGGAAAAAACTAAGAACAGATGATGAAGATGAACATAATCTTGGAAAATCATTTTCTAGTCCGTTGAATGAATTTAAATATGATTCAAATTGGAAAAAAAATGCCGTTATTGATTTGTCGAATGAAGAAGCCAAGGATTTGAAAAATAGAATCATTAATGGTGAGTTCTCAAAGAATTCTCTATTCGCCTTGCTTTTAAAAATGAATGATTTGTCAGATGTTTTTTATAAAATGGATTTTGCAACCTTTGTAAATGTGTATAAGAATCAATTTCCCGACGAAGTCAAAGAAAAGCTAGTGCTAGCGACACAATTGAATGACTTTTATAATATGGTAATGGTTCGCTATTCCTTTCTTCTTGATAAGGAACGTTTTAAAGACAATTGGGAAAAAATGGCGAAGGACGCCCTAAAGATTTGCAGACAATTCAATCCTCAAAAAATTTATTCAGTAATGAATATACATAGAGATCCCTTGGAAATTTTTTTGAATAATTTGAAAAAGGCGATTCCAGTAGCCATAGAATCTGGAGATTATCGTGAAGTGGATCGCTTAATAAAAGAGCGAGAACTGAAAAAGAAGAAAGAAAAAAATGCAAAAATTGGTCACCCAGATAGAATTTCAAGCCAGGATTTAAAAAAATATGAAAATATGACTAATTTAAGATTTAACTTCCGATTTGATAGAGCAAAACAATATATTGAAGATATTAAAAAGGGGCTGAATAATGCTTGATCCCCAAAACAGAAAAGAGCATATTGTTTATAGTGATTCTTTGATTCCACCCAAAGATTTCCCTATTTTAGAAAGGGCTATAGCGACATCCTATTCATTGGATGCCTCCGCTTTAATTTCATGTATGGTTCCGTTGGCTTTTTCAGATGATGTGAATAGTAAATTATTTGAAAATAAGGTTTGCCTTCTTTCTGCAATGCGCCAACTTTCGGAAAAACTTATAGTTTTTTGTGACCCTGGGCAAATAAAGGTACTGAAAAAAACGAACCAGGAATTTGCTTTGATGTTGGAGCAGATTATTGTTCCTGTTTATAGGGAAAAGGTCAATAAGGTATATCCTGCATTTCACCCTAAAATGTGGCTATTGCAATTTGCTGATGAAAAGAGGAAGAAACATAATTACAGATTAGTTGTTCTTAGTCGAAATATTTCGTATGATAACACTTTTGATGTTGCGCTTGTTTTGGATAGTTGTGGCCCAAAAGAAAAAAATAGTTCTTTAAATAAGACAAAGTCGTTGCTGGAATATCTGCAATATTTGATATCTATAGAAAACTTAAATAAAAAACAAACTGAAATGCTTAACTCCTTATTGGAAGATATGAAAAAGGAAGGAGTATGCTTTGATTTAAGTGATTCAATATTTAATAATGCTGAATTTGATTTTTATCCTTTATATGGGAAAGATCAGGAAAAAAAGAATAGATTTGAAGAAGTAGTTTTGCCGCAAAGTGGCGATTATGATAAAATTTTTGTAATGTCTCCCTTTCTTTCGTGGGATATCCTATGGAAATTAAAGAAAGCGTTGAATAATGATGAACAGGAAAATATCAAGATTGTCACAAGGCAAGAATCATTAAATTCTGTTTTTGAATCTCAAAAAAAATGGAAAAAAGAAGAATTCCTTTCAAATTTTGAATTCTATAAATTGAACCCGGATATCAATTTTGTAAATGATGAAGAAAGCGAAACAAATGAGGTTGAAATAGAGGAAGACGGAGCGGATAAGGCTGAAACAGAGCGAAATAGATATGATATTCATGCGAAAATATTCGTGACAGAAAAAAAGATTGGAAAGGGTTCGGAAAAGGAGTTGTTTATCGGTTCTGCCAATGCAACAAATTCTGCTTTTTTTAGAAATAGTGAGCTTTTAGTAAGGCTGAAATCGACATCAAAAGAATTAAATGTAGATCAACTTATTGAATCGTTAAATTCTTCAAATAATGATATGTTTATTCGGATTGATGATGTCGAGAAAACGGATCTGGAAGAAATCATAAATAAACGGGTTGAAGACTTGATGAGGTCTTTAGTCCATGTTAAGGCAAAAGCAATTGTTGAAAAAGAACAGGATAAATATCGTGTTAGCATAAAAATTGTGGATTTACCAGATTTTAATGGAATAAAAGTTACTATTGGAACAATAATAGGGTTGCATGTAAAAGATCTTGTTAGTTCGGTTGTTTTTGATGATTTGGAAGTAGAAGAATTGTCGATGTTTTATGTTGTTTCTGCAACAGAATGCATAGAAGGTAAAGATGTAAAAGTAGAACGCCTTATAAAGATTCCTACGGAGGGGCTTCCGGAGCAAGAGCGGCGCGATGCTTTACGAAAGAAAGTCATTACTGATAATGACTCTTTTGCAGAATTCTTTTCATTAATGTTGGCTTCCAATTCTGTAGTAGCTCAATTGGAAAGACGAAAAGATAAACATGATTCTGCTAAGTGGAATATTACTTCGGGAAGCAAGGGACTTTACGAATCTCTCTTGGAAGCGAGTGCTTCAAATCCACAGGCAATTATTAATCTTGGTCAAGACGTCGCTGAAATAGATGATGAAAAAATTGTTCCCACGACATTAAAAAAATTGTTCGGTCTTTTTGAAACTGTGGCAAAAAAAGAGGTGGAACATGACGTCTAGAGATTCAAAAGAAAAAGTGATTGAAAAGCAGTTGAAAAACATTAATGATGCGTTATTTGGAATAGATTGCCAAAAGGGTTCCTTGAAGGACTTTCAAAGGGAAACCGTAAATCGTGTAGATTTTCTTTTTTCAAATGAACAAAATAGAGTTCTTGTTGCTGATGAAGTCGGATTAGGCAAGACAATGGTGGCAAGAGGCGTTATTGCAAAACTTGCTCAGAAACAAATAAAAAAACAGTCTTTTAAGGTTGTTTATATTTGTTCTAATCAATCTATTGCAAAGCAAAATATTCGAACTATCGACATTTTAAATTCAGATCCATATATTGGAGATGCGCGACTTTCTATGCAACATTTGAATATCATGCGCATGGAATGTCAAGATGATTTAGAGAAAAAATTTATTCAACTTATACCTTTAACGCCTGGGACTTCTTTTGATGTTGATGGCGGTGGAGATGTGAGAGAAAGGGCTCTTATTTACGTATTACTTGGTAGATGCAAAGGGATATACCGAAAGGATAAAAAGAATCTACTGGGTAAATTGCTGTCATTGACTTGCGGACATAAATCTTGGAAGGAAAGCGTTGAAAAAAAACGAAGCGAACTTAATATGGTTATCAGAATGTGTAAAAAAAAGCAGTCTGATGGCTCTTGTGATTATAAATTAAATTATCCCAAGAATATTCTTTTGTCTCTTAGCAAAGAGACTATGCCTGATGGGCGAAAAATATTTGATTCAATTGATAGTTGCCGAAAGAAAATAAAGAAGAACAAGTGTGGTTGGACGCCTGATTGTGGCAAGTGTCAAAAAAAAGGAAAAGGTTGTGAACGAAGAGAAATAGTATCTGTGCTGCGAAAATTTTTTGCAAGGGTTGGTGCAGAAATGCTCAATCCAGATTTAGTGATTATGGATGAGTTCCAAAGATTTAGTAAACTGATTCAAATAGATAATCAAAGTGATGAGGCTGTTCTTGCAAGAGAATTTATTCGTGAGAACGACGCTTCTGGAAGTACAAAGACGCAGGTTCTTCTGCTCTCTGCCACTCCATATAAATTGTTCTCAACAATAGAAGAATTGTATGAATCTAAGGATGATGATTCTTGTAAAGAATTTCTTGCTGTTGTAAATTTTTTGTTTGAAAAGAAAAATTTGCCTTTTGACAAACAATGGGAAGTCTATTCTAAAAGATTGAAGGCCTTTTCTGATAAAAACAAAGCTCAGAAAAAGATTACAGATTTGGATATAAAAGAACTGCTTGAGGGGGCAAGAAATTTAGAAAACGTACTATATGGAGGAATATGCCGAACGGAACGCATTTCCGTAATGGATGACAATGAATTCTATAAAGTGAAAGGTGTTGAAGATAATCAACATTTAGATGTTTCTCGCGAGGATATAGAATCGTATGTTCAGGCGCATAATTTAATTAGTGAATGCGGTATACCTAGAAATATTCCTCCTGATTATATAAAAAGTTGTCCTTATATAATGTCTTTTATGGAAAATTATGTTTTGAAAAAAAACATTGTAAAGGCGTTTTCAGAAAAAATGGTTAGCGATATTCAAGTTGCAAACAAACCTCTTTTATGGTTAGAAAGGCCTCAGATACAGAAATATGGTGAACTTCCTGAATCGAATGCAAGATTAAAAAGATTAAAAAAAATTGTATTTGAAAACAATTCGGAGAAATTGTTGTGGTGTCCGCCCACAAAACCTTATTACTCATTAGAAGGGGCGTATCTTGATTCAGATGGTTTCTCAAAAACCTTGGTTTTTTCTGCGTGGGAAATGGTTCCTAGAATGCTAAGCTGCTTAGTATCTTATGAAGAGGAGCGCAGAATACGATTGAATAAAAAGCAAAAAGGAAGCTATTTTAAGAGGAAGCGTTCTAGTCAATTGAAATTAGACATGAGGAATAGATATGGGAAAAAACTGTTTTCAGAACTGTACCCGTCAGAATTTTTGGCAAATTTATATAACCCAATATTGTATTTAAACAATGGGATTTGTTCAAAATCTTTAATAAAAGATTCTCTTCGCGAAAAAATCAACAAAAAATTAAATTCATTAAAACATAGGGTGAATTCAGAATGGCCTGAAGATACAGATTGGTATATCGCGGCCTTAATCTTTTTAGATAATCGTAAATATGTTCAAGACTGGCTGGATCGTTTGATGTCAGATAAAAGTGTAGAGAAAGAAGAGATGTCTAACGATCTATATGAGGAGGATATTTATCAAGAAATTGATGAAGAATTGTTTAATGATACGGAAAATGATGATGCTGAAGAAAATGATATTGATGATGACGATGATGAAGACGAAGAAGATGATGAAAATGAGGAAAAATCGGCAGAAAAAGAAACAAATGTTCTTTTTTCACGTTGTTTGAAATACGTTGAAAATATTTTGGAAAAAAAGAAATTTGGTCAAATGCCGAAAGATTTGGAAGATTTCCTTGTTGATGTTACGATGGGGTCTTTCGCTACATGTTTTTATCGATCATTTAAGACAGGTGAAGCATGCATTGATGTAACAAAAGTAAACGCAACAAGATTCGGCCGTACTTTTATAAAGAATTTTAATATTCCTGAAACAATGGAAGTTCTGGATAGTATAAATCGTGATAATGATACTACGGGTATAGAAAAAAAATATATTGAATATGTTTACGATTATTGTATCGAAGGATGTTTTCAGGGGATGCTGGACGAATATGTTCACCTGCTTATGAAAAATGACGTTGAGTTGTGTCAGGAAGATATTATAGAGAATATGGAGTTGCTAAAAAATCCGCCTTATTCGATTGATACTTTTAGAGCCTTTGAAAAGACGGTGAAGCATAGAAAACTAAAAAAAGGTGATAGAATTAATATGTATCCTCATTTTGCGGTATGCTTTACCGAATCGTCCGAAAAGAAAGAAGGAAATCGTAAGGACAAGATTCGCAATGCCTTTAATTCTCCGTTGAGACCTTTTGTGTTGGCTTCAACATCAATTGGCCAAGAGGGATTGGATTTTCACAATTATTGCCGGAAAATTATGCATTGGAACTTGCCTTCTAATCCAGTTGATTTGGAACAAAGAGAAGGGCGAATAAATCGATATAAGTGTCTTTCTATTCGTCAAAATGTTGCAAAATTACATGGAGATATTCAATTGGATGACACAAAGGATATGTGGTCTCAATTGTTTGACGAGGCACTTGCAAGAGAAAAAGGCCCCTGTGATCCAGAATTGATTCCCTATTGGGTATTTGGAAAAAATCAGCAGGTCAAAATTGAGAGACATGTTCCTGTTTATCCTATGAGCCGTGATTCTATGCGTTATGAGCGCTTGATAAAGATTCTATCTCTTTATCGATTGACATTAGGTCAGCCAAATCCCGAAGAACTCCTTGAGTACATGTATAAAAACTGTAGCGAAGAAGATATAAAGAAGTTGACTAAAGGGCATATTGATTTGTGTCCTTGGAATAAAAGAGATTTGACAGAGAATTAAAAAAGAGGATGTGATTATGCCCAATTACTTCGGATACCGAATCGATACATCTAACAGAGAATTCTTTCAAAAAGAATTGCAGAAACATAAACGACTTCGCCAAGGGTGGGGGTATGACCCTGGGCAAGATTTAAGAAATATGACTGTAAATGAAGGTGCATCTCGTAATAGGAGCATGTTTAAGGTTAAACAGGGAGATATTCTTCTTGTTCCTGGTCTTTGTTCTCCAGATACAGTTGCGATTGTTCGTGCAACGCAAGATTTTGCGACCGGTTATCGGTTTGAAATTGATCCAACCTTAAAGGACTTTGGTCATATATTCCCTGCAGAATATGTTACAGAGTTCCGCCGTCATAATTCTCTTGTTGGCAAGCTTAAGGCTTCGCTTCGCACACCCATGCGGTTTTGGAGTCTTAATGATTTTGCAGAGACCATAGAAAAATTAATTGCGGCACCAAGGGAATCGTTGCTGGAAGTTAAAGATTATGTTGATAGATATGAGGAAATAGAAGAATCTGTTTTTGATTTATTTGCCAATGAAATAAAATCTAAACTTTATGAAAAAATGTATTCCCAATTTTCAGAATCTGAATGGGAATTTGCTTTAGTTCATGGTTTGCGAAAATTGTATCCCCATTATAAGGTTGAGCGAGTGGGTGGCAAGATAGAGAAGGATCATGGCGCGGATATCGTTATTAAAATTCCATCGCCGCTCACTTACGATGAATCCTATTATATCATTGCAATTCAGGTTAAAGATTATACTAAAGTCGTTGGTTATGGGCCAATTGATCAAGTGTCAAAAGCAGATTCCTATGATGAGTGGGAAAATGAACAAAATAAGCTACTTGAGAAATGGGTTATTCTGACTGGTTGCGAAAAACAATTGAATCTTGAGTTTGAACAATATGCGGCAAGTAAAAATGTGAAAGTCATTTGGGGCAATGATTTGAAAGAATTATTATATAATATTGCAATGAAAGCAAATGGATAAAACTGTATAGCTTACCTCCAAAAAATGCTCTGACATTTTTTTTAATTGCATCAAGTACTGTATGTTCTCCTTCATCAAAAAATTCTTTGAACGCCGCAAGGCCCTTGCCGTTGAACGCGACAGCTTATGCAACGAGTTGCTACGACGGGTTTCTTGGGCGTTGTCGGACTATATTGATGCAAGCAAAACGAAGGAATCAATTCAAAAGTGGCTTGAGGATAATAGTAAGTTACTTGTTGAGCTGAGTGATATTCGAGGATTTAAAAAGTCGCCTTATTATGGGCTGCTTTTACAGCAAAGAAAAAAATTTGATGAATTCTATACGCGGGTTCCTAGCAGGATTAATTATTTTGTCGCTGCAGAACAGAAGAAGCGTGCAGATGCCGAGTATGTCTCAAAGAAAGTGAATCAATGGGCTTCGGAACAAAAGTCACAAAAGATTAAAGCATCGAAATCGAAGGAATTAGGTCGGAAAATAGCGAAGTTGACCGTGAACGCGGATGATTCAATCCCTGCAAATGACAAGTGCTCTTGTTGCGGCAAAGATGGCAAGAAGAAGATGATGTATTCAACGGAGGGTGAGGCGCTTATTGTTGCGGAGCACCGCTCTAAAGAAATCGGGGTTCCGCTACACGTTTATCCATGTCCCAATGGCTGTGGTTTCCACCTCACGAGTAATCAGGAATAAGCGATATTTATTTGTCGTTTCCTCCCCAAAAAAGCTTATTTTTGTGCTATGGGCATTATTATAATCTTGGCATTTTTGATTATCGCGTTATTTGCGCTGATTTCGATTATGTCGCAAAAGAGCGTGGGATCTCCGGCCTATGTTCCTCCGAAACTGGAAGGGAATCGCCCATTTGCCGAACAGAATAAGATTAAGGAAAATCAGAAATATTACGAGTCGTTAGTCCTGCAGAGCCCTTATAATGTGAACGATTGGCTGAATATTCACCCTGGAGACGAGAACCTTGGCCCGTACGGAGAATTTCTGACTATAAAGCAGATTGTGAGGGCGTGCGGGGAAACTCAATCTTTTTACAAAATTTTGAATAACATATACCTTCATAGTTCTGATGTAACAACCGAGGTTGATATCGTCTTGATCCATGAGACTGGGGTCTATGTTTTTGAAAGCAAGAATTATGCGGGCTTTATTTTTGGATCTGCAGAGCAGAAGGAATGGACTCAGTCACTTAATCCACGCGAGAAGCATCGTTTCTACAATCCTCTTTGGCAGAATCGCGGCCATATAGCGGCGCTTAAGCGTGTCCTTGGCCAGAACCTGCAATATTATTCCTTCATTGTCTTTAGCGAACGCTGCCAACTCAAAAAAGTGCCGCCAGATAACGCATCTACATTTATCTTGCGGCGGCATAATTTAAGGGACTCTCTTGTGAAAAAACTATGCACAACGTCAACGGCTCTTTCGATTGACCAAATAGAACAATTGTACCAAAAGCTTGTCCCTTTTTCAAATGTGTCCGAGGCAGAAAAAGAATCGCATATTCAGCGTGTTAACGGGAAGAAGAATTAAGATTGTATAATTAGGAACGCACTGCGTTCCCAATTTAGGATTTATTTCTTCCTCATCTTCCCGCCGGCAATTACCACCAACAACGCGCCAGCGGCTACGCCGCCGACTTTCTTGAGGTTGTTTCATTGTTCCAGAGGTTCTGAGTCATTGGCCTTTCCTTTCCCGAAGATTTGTAATCGTTATCATTTTACCGGCTTTCTTGGATAACAATCTTTCCGGATCCGCTTTCCTGAATCACGATTCCTGCTTCTTCGCCGTTCTGGATGGCTTTCGACTTGCTTTCGCTGATGTAGCCGTTTTTGCCGCGGATGTTTTTGACTCCGAATGTCGGGTTGAAGCGGAATTCCCCGTTCCTCTTTTCAAAATCGTATCCCGTTCTGTTTCGCCAGTGCAAGCTGGGAAATAGTTCGGACGATTTCCAGTCGCTCCACTTTCCATTGTAAGGCCGGGTCCTGAAGGAGTTTCCTTCAATCCAAACCGATCCCTTGATTTCGATGCCGTTCAATCGGTCTGCCTGACTATATACTTTTTGCTGGGAAGTCTCCATACGGCACTTGTCGATTTCGTATTCTAGGTCTGCGCCCCTGGCCTGCTTTTCAAAGAAATGGCACCGTCCGTCTTTGACGATGATCTTGTTCCCGTAAACTCTGTCCAGCGCCTTTGCCAAGGTTTCGCCCTTCTTGTCCTTGGTCTGCAACAAGAACGGGTTATACTGGAGGCTGTTCGCTCCCGACAAGGTGAACCCGCAAAGAAACAATATGGAGAATAACTTCAATCTCATATAATTGAATATATATTTATTTCCAGGATTTAAGAGAGGTTTTGCTTATGTCCGGTGTTTTTGAAAAAAAGAAAGCAAAGGAACCTACGCAAGCGCAGGTTTTTGAGTTGTTGGGCAGATTGCTTTATGTTTGCAATGTTATAGAGTTGAGATTGCGCTGGATGTATAAGCATCGCGGAGGCATTTGGACAGGCAAAACCCCTAAAGAACTTATAAATGCAATGAGTAAGGCTGTTAATGAACAGCAAAAAGAGAATAAATCTCCCCTTGTGGATGTGGGACGGGAAATATTTGACGCCATTTATACGCCCCGTTGTAATGAGGATATAAAAGATGCTAAAAAGAAAAACCTTTTTGCTTGCAAGATAGATATTAAGATAGACTGGAAAGGGCGTAGGCGCCGGGCAACTGCAAAATTCGAAAAATTTCGTAAAACGAGAAATTACTTGGTTCATGGGTTTGCTGGGACCTATAATCTTACAAATACTGAACAATATCAACAAGCCTATGATGACTTGAAAAAGAAAAGTGAAATTATCAAGGATGCGGCAGAATTTTTCGATGAGGATTATAGCTGCATGAGGAATCTGCTTCTGCTTCGTCGTGATGAGTTGCTGAAGTCTTTAGAAAAAAAGATGAAAGAGCAACTTGCTCATTCGCAAGATGGTCAAAGTAGATAAGGGTATCTTGAACTACGGCTTTTGCGTTAGGGATGGTTACCCCGTGAGCCAAACACGACTCGTATAGACGAGTCGCGTTGGCGAGAGAGAGACGTTAGCCGAACGGTCGTTAAGGGGCCGAGACTACAGGCTCCGTGAGCGAAGCGAGTATAGCCCGACCCCACGCAGTGGGGGAACGCTCGTTAGAACGGGAGGGCTTTGACAATCCAGCGACCGTCTCTTTTTGAACCGACTCGTTCAAGCGTTCCGTTCTGCTGCAACTTCGCTAGATCACGTTCAATCGTCCTTGGGGTGACGGCAAACTTTTCTGCCAATTCCTTTTCGGTAAGGAAGTTGTTCTTTTTCAGCGCTGCGATAATCTTTTCTTGACGGGCGGTCAAGTGGATGGTTTCTGCAACTGGCATCTCGACTTCAACAAGAGGTCTTTTATTTCTTCCTCATCTTCCCGCCAGCTAGTACCACCAAGAGTGCTCCCGCAGCCACACCGCCGACTTTCTTGAGGTTGTTTCATTGTTCCAGAGGTTGTGAATAGACTTTAGAAAGAACCAATTAAACTCCCAGGCTCCTTACGGGCACAACAAGAATACCGTCAGGGCGCTTGAATGCGTAGTTCCCGACGCCGGTCAGAACCATCTTGAAGCTGGGGGATTTCATTTTAGTCGTGTCGATGATTTTTTCGAATTTGTTTAAGGTCGCGCAGCCCTCTTCAATTAGCTTGTCGCCACCGAGCTTGATTTCTACAAGCCCGTAGGAGCCGTTACGTAGGTGAACTACCGCATCGCATTCCAGCCCGCTCTTGTCGCGGTAATGATAAATTTCGCCGCCAATAGATTGTGCATAAATGCGCAGGTCTCGGACGCAAAGATTCTCAAAAAGCAACCCCATGGTGCTTAGGTCGTTAATTAGATCCTTGGGGCCAAGGCCCATGCTGGCGGTGGCGATTGACGGGTCGACAAAGTAGCGCGTGTCCGTATTTCGGATGGCCGCCTTTGAACGGAGATTCGGGTTCCATGCGGGCGCGTCCTCTACCACAAAAATTTTCTTGAGCGCATTCAAGTAGTCGTACAATGTGTCAATGCTGAACGAATCAACATCGTTGCCTAGAATATCCTGACGGATCTCTTCGAATTTTGCCTGCGACCCGATGTTCCTAGAATACGAGCGCATAAGGAGCTTGGCCCGCTCGGGATTGCGCTCCTTGCCGTCAACTCGAGAAATGTCCGAATTCACGACGGCATCGTAATAATCCAGCGCCTGTTGAAGTGCGACCTTGACGGATTTGCCTACCGCTTTCGGCCAACCGCCACGGCATATCAAGAACGCGAGTTTTTCTATGTCGGATTCTACAGAGGCGGAAACTTCGTAATCCGTATTGAACAGGCCTTCAAGGGAAACGCTCCCGTTGGATTCCCCCGATTCAAAAAGCGACATGGGCCGCATGAGCATTCTCGAAATACGGCCTGTTCCGGAATGGGAAATTTCTGATGTATCGGGTGGGACCGCGGAACCGGTAAGAATAAACTGCCCGAAATCGTCCCTCTGGTCCACTTCGAAGCGCACTGCATCCCAAAGCTTTGGGGCGAGTTGCCATTCATCAATAAGGCGGGGAGTATTGCCCTGCAAAAGTAATGACGGATTCGTGTCTGCCATTAACAAGTTCTGCTTTTTTTGCGCCGGCTCCTGCATGTAGAGTACGCTTTTCGCGATTTGCTTGGATGTGGTGGTCTTTCCGCACCATTTGGCCCCCTCGACCAGGACCGCTCCGGAGGCCTCGAGTTTGTCCTTTAATACTTCATCTGCTAGGCGTTTTCTGTATTCCATGGTCTTAATATAATCTAAAACCAAGACTTTGGCAAGTTTTTAACCAAGACTTTGGCGAATTTTCGACCTATATTTTGGCAAAATAGGCTTTTTGAACCGCATGAATTTCC
Source organism: Fibrobacter sp. (assembly GCA_017412605.1). GTDB lineage: Bacteria > Fibrobacterota > Fibrobacteria > Fibrobacterales > Fibrobacteraceae > Fibrobacter. The sequence continues at coordinate 42,139 of JAFPWY010000015.1, forward strand.
ATTTTGGAAACAGTCCAGTTGCCGAGGAAATCTCGGTAGTTCAAAAAAGATTCCCGTTCTGTAAATCTTATATTTCCTCCAAACTGTATCTACTGTTCTTTTTCGAGGCTCACCATGACTGTCGAGGATTTTTGCAAGTGGATTGAATCGTCGGGGTTCAAGGACGGGGACCGGCTCCCTTCGGTGCGCGAGGTGTCGGCGTCTTCGGGGGCGTCGACGTTCACGGTTTTCCGGGCGTACAAGAACCTGGTCGCCCAGGGGAAGATTTATGCGGAGCACGGCAACGGCTACTTTTGGGGCCGCAAGCCCGAGATTGCGGTTGCTGTCCACGAGCGCGAGGGCGCTCGTTTGGAACGCTTGCTGCTGGAGGGCTGGAAATCGGGGAAGATTTCTGCGGATGGCCCGCTGCCTTCCATAAAGGACCTGTGCGCGTCTTTCGAGACTTCGGCGGGCACGCTGCGGCGCACGCTCGAGGCGCTGCGGGGCAAGGGCATCCTCGAACGCAAGGGGCGTGGGCGTTACTGGTTCGCGAATGCGCGGCGCATGTCGGAGGCGAGACTAAAGGAGATCCTGCTGATCATGCGTTGCAACCCGGGCGGGGATTTCAGCTGCCTCGGCGAACGCGAGCTCACGTTCATGCAGAAGGTGTATGCGGAGGCGCACCGCAACAATCTCAAGGTCAAGCTGCTCGGCTATTTCGAAGATGGCTGCGTGTTCCTGGATGCGGGTGGCAACCGTGTGGATATGGAAGATTGCCGCGGGTGTTTTGGCGCGGTCGTCTCGACGATGCTTGTGTTCAACGTGAATCGCCTTTTTGCGGAGCTGGCGTGTACGCGCTTTCCGGTGGCGGTGTGGTGGGAACACCCGCTGTACGATATCCCGCGTGCGCTGAAAAAAGAGAAGCGATTTGCGTTTTTTAATCTCGCTTTTGGTGAATTCCCGGGGCGCACTGTCGGGCGTTTTTTGAAGAAAAAGGGTTTGACGAGGATTGCCTTTGTGTCTCCGTATCACATGAGCATGTGGTCGAGGGACCGCTTGAAAGGGCTCAAGAAGGTGGGGCTCGAGGTGTTCGAGGCGACCGATGCATCGCATGCGAGCCCTTATGACTTTTCGCTGGAACCGCATGCGCACGCTCGCTATAGGCAGATTTTAATGTCGCTCGTGAAGAGAATCCCGCCTGTGGATGCGTGGGTGGTGTCGAACGACAGGGTCGGAGTCGAGCTGATATCGCTTGCGAACCAGGGCAAGATTCCGCGCCCGCCTTACATGGTCTCGTTCGACAATTCTACGGACAGCTACCGCATCCGCCTGGATTCCTTCGAGTTCAACTTGGAGGCGCTCGCCGTGCAGTCGGTGTACCACTTGGTTTCCCCTGGCGTTACCTTGTACAAAACGAACGATTTCCGGGAGCTCTCCGGCCGCGTGGTGGAAAAGTAGGTGCAGAGGGGGAGGCTCCCCCCCCCTTGCCTAAAAAAAGACTTGTCTTTTTTAGGAATATCTCCAGCCTCTAGCCCCCAGCCCCTATTCTCTATTGCTATATTTTCGCGCAACAAATATTTTTCACCCTAACAGAAGGTTAACAAAATGGCTAAAATCGCTAAAGTTTGGGCTCGTCAGATTCTGGATTCCCGTGGCAATCCGTCTCTCGAGGTCGATGTAACTCTTGACAACGGTATCGTTGGTCACGCTGCTGTTCCGAGCGGCGCTTCCACCGGTGAACGCGAAGCTTGCGAACTCCGCGACGGCGACAAGAAGACTTACTGCGGCAAGGGCACGCAGACTGCTGTCAAGAACGTGAACACCAAGATTGCCAAGAAGATCGTCGGCATGGATCCGTCCAAGCAGACCGAAGTCGACGACGCCATGATCGCTCTCGACGGCAACCGCATGCTCAAGAACACGCTCGGTGCAAACGCCATCCTCGGCGTTTCCATGGCTGTTTGCGTTGCTGCCGCTAAGGACGCTGGCCTTCCGCTCTACCAGTACATCGCCAAGCTCCATGGCACCAAGAAGCTCACGCTCCCGTGCCCGATGTGCAACGTGATCAACGGCGGTGCTCACTCCTCCGCTCCGATCGACTTCCAGGAATTCATGATTGCCCCGGTTGGCGCCAAGACGTTCTCCAAGGGCCTCCAGATGGTCACCGAAATCTTCCACGCCCTCAAGTCCGTGCTGAAGAACGGTGGCTTCGACACCACCGTCGGTGACGAAGGTGGCTTTGCTCCGGGCGTTGCTATCAAGCCCGCCAAGAACAAGTTCGGTTACGAAATCAAGGACGTGATGACCCTCGAAAAGGCTCTCGCCGCCCTCAAGACCGCTACTGAAAAGGCCGGTTACAAGTTCGGTACCGACATCAAGATCGCTCTCGACGTTGCTTCTTCTGAATTCTGCGACAAGAACACCAAGAAGGGCAAGCCGGAAACCTACACCTTCAAGAAGAGCACCAAGAAGACTGTCAAGTCTGCCGACATGGTGAAGCTCTACGAAAAGCTCATCGACAAGTACTCCATCTTCTCCATTGAAGACGGTCTCGACGAAGCTGACTGGGCTGGCTGGAAGGTCATGACCGACAAGCTCGGCTCCAAGATCAACCTCGTCGGTGACGACCTGTTCGTTACCAACCCGACCATCTTCGACGAAGGCATCAAGGCCGGCATCGCCAACGCCATCCTCATCAAGGTGAACCAGGTCGGTTCCGTGTCCGAAACTCTCGCCGCCATCAAGCGCGCCCAGAACGAAGGCTATGCTCCGATCGTTTCTCACCGCTCTGGCGAAACCGAAGACACCTTCATCGCTGACCTCGCCGTCGGTACTGCCGCTGGCCAGATCAAGACGGGTTCCCTCTCTCGTACGGACCGCGTGTGCAAGTACAACCGCCTCCTCCGCATCGAAGAAGAACTCGGCAAGGCTGCCGTCTACGCCGGTGACCCGCGCAAGGGTGCCAAGGCCGCTAAGAAGCCCGCTTGCAAGAAAGCTTGCAAGTGCAAGAAGTAATTTTCTAAACCATTAGAATTACTAAGAGAAACCGTCCCCACTCGGGACGGTTTCTTTTGTATGGAGATCCCCGCCTGCGCGGGGATGACAAGAAGAGGCGCGGTTTCTTTTGTATGTAAAATTTTTAGAATTACTTTTTTCGTAATTCCTAGAACCTTCTCACGGCGAGCGTTTCGAGGGCGCTCGTGTTTTTCCGTTCGCTGTGTTCTCCGTACAGGACGATGGAGTAACCCGATTTGAGCACGATGTTCCACGACCATTTGTCTCCAAGATACCCGAATGCGCTGCGTATGTCGAATTCGGGAAGCAAAACGTTGTCGTCGTTGTCGTTGTCGTCGTCGGTGACGATGCGGCCGTAGGCGAGCCCGAGGACTCCCCACAGGTTCACGAAATAGCCCCTCCTGAAAATAAAGCTGTAGGTGTATCCCACGTCGCCCCAGGTCGTGGTGATGTCGCGGCGGTTGTTCTCGTAAAGGAGTATCCCGTCATTGTCCTTGGCGATGTTCCGTTGCAGTCTACCGCCCACGATGATGCTCCCTGCGGAATGCTTTTGCCGCCGTTCCAGGAAGTAGGCGCTGCGCGGGGTGAATTTCCCGTTGGCGCTCGCCATCCACAGGGCCGAAAAGTACATGTCGTAGATGGAGAGGTCCACGAACTTGATTCTGTCCCTGGGTTCGTCATGGATTTTTGTCGTGAAGCCGCTGTAAAGGCGCAGGTTCCCCGAAAGCCACCAGTCGTCCGGGAAAAAGTTGATCCCCGTCTCGAAAGCGCGGAAATTTGAATGCCCGTTGGATGTCGTGAACGGGAGGTTGTACCGGATGTCGAACGACAGGTCCCAGGACTTGTCGAATAGAGTAAAAAGACTGTCGTATCCGAATCCGATGCCCAGGTTCAAGGGGCGGTTGGATCGTAGCGGTTCATCGCCGTAGGCCGAGTTCTGTATCGACATGTAGTTGTAAGAGCCAAGGAACCGGAGCGAGAACCGGTCGCGGAAGGTTGAAATCTCGGGTTCTTGCTCGGTTTGCTGGCTGCTCCCCGTTGTGGGTTCACTGGCGAGGCTTGTTCCCGCGAGTGATAGAACCAGCAGTAGGGCTTTCGGTATGGATTTCATGGTGGCCTGCCGCTAAAATATAGAAAGGTGCTGTGCTCCGGGGCTACCTGCGGAATCGCGTTTCCGCTGTTGCGGAAAATAGGGCGTTTCTCGCGTTTCTTTGTAAATTTTGAGATACATTGCAGACGATTTGCCCGTTTTATGCGGTTTAGGCGCTTTCTGTCGTAGCGCTGTAAACAGTTTTTTTTCGGTCTTTAAAAACAACGAAAAATTTTAAATCTATATTACGAAAGAATTTTTTAATCACAAGCATATCAATGCTTTATAAAAGAGGACACAATGATTGGATTGAAATCGATTGCCAGAACGGCTTTAGTGCTTTCGGCAAGTGGAGCAGTTTTTTCAGGGTGCGGTGGCAGTGATCAGGCTGAAGGGGCTTTGCCTCGTCAGGAAACCCTGTACCTGTCCGGCCAGCAATGGGGCGCCCCTGCGACATTTAATCCGCTTGCAGAAAGCTGGATGGCCGCATGGCCTGTCGGCGGACGCTTCAACCTGGTTTACGAACCGCTTGTTACTTATAACACTCTGAACGGTCAGATTGAGGACCTCCTGGGCCACCTGGTCGAGGAACTGTCCAACAACGACAGCATCGTGGTTGACTTGAACCCGGCCGCGACCTGGAGCGACGGCAAGCAGGTGAACTCGAACGACGTGAAGTTCATGTTTACGAAGGGTTCCATCAACACCGCCGAACAGATTTCCGCAATCCATGTGGACACACTTTATGCCGAACCGGCAGCCGAGGACTCGTCTGCCGAGCGCAAGATGATTGGCGAACGCCTCGCTTTCATCGTGAACAAGGCCCAGAGGAACAACCCGCTTTCTGTGCGTGACTTGCTCCAGGCTATCCGTATCGCCCCGGCCCACGTTTTCGAACCGCTTATTGCCGAAAAGGGCCTCGACGAAGTCAAGAAGATGATGATGGACAAGAACCCGGTGGTTTCGGGCCCGTACAACATCAAGGACTATTCTGCAAACAAGATTATTCTTGAACGCCGCGACGACTACTGGGGCAACGCCGCCCTCCACAACGGCCAGCTCCCGGCTCCCAAGTACATCGTTCACCCGATCTACAAGAGCAACGACCACAGCACGATCGCGCTTCGCGAAGGTGCCCTGGACGCTTCCATGAGCTTTGTCCCGCGCATTTGGCACAAGAAGGGCGCCGGTGTCCATACCTGGTTCAACGACCCCCCGTATTTTGCTCCGGGTGCCATGCCGATGATGATGATCAACACGATGAAGGAGCCGCTTAACGACAAGCGCTTCCGCCGCGCCCTCGCGACGGCCATCGACTATACGGCTATCCGCATGTTCGCCGTGTCCAACTACACGACGCCGCTCCAGCCGGGCCTCATCATGCCGACGAACCTCGAAGGCAAGTACATCAACGCCGAAGACCAGAAGCTGGGCGTGAACCTCGGTATCACCGACGAGGCCCAGCGCATCAACCAGGTCAAGTCGATGCTCGCCGAAGCCGGTTATTCGTCCAAGTTCACCGACGGTGGCGAACTTATCGGTACTTATAACGCCAAGGGCGAAAAGATCCCGACCCTCTTCATCACGTCTCCTGCCGGCTGGACCGACTGGGAATCTATCGTGACCATCGCCGTCGAAGGCATGCGTAAGGCCGGTATCGACATCCGCGAAGGTTTTGTGGACGGTGGCCAGTACTGGCCTGCGATGGGTACGGGTAACTTCGACCTCATCATGCACAAGCCGACTGCCGACGTTTCCCCGTCTCTCCCGTGGAGCCGCTTCAACGAAGTCATGGCCAGCCGCGACTGGCAGCCGCTCGGCGCCTGGGCCGGTACCAACATCGGCCGTTACAACCAGCCGGGCACTCCGGAGTTCCGTCCCGAAGTGGACAGCCTCCTGGGCCTCATCCCGCTCATGACGGACGAAGAAGCCAAGGCTTCCGCCTACCGCGAACTGAACAAGATCTTCATGGAGGACCAGCCGTCCATTCCGCTGACCTACCTCCCGGAACAGTATTACGAATTCAGCGACCGCGTGTGGACCAACTGGCCCACCGCCGAAAATCCGTACGCTCCGCCGCAGCTGCCGTGGATTGCCTCGGGTACGAAGGTCCTGTGGAACTTAAAGCTTGCTAAATAGAAGGACGAGAAATGCTTACACAATATCCTATGCTACGCTATGTCCTGCAGAAGGCGTTCTGGTATCTCCTGACGTTTGTTGTCGCTGTCGCGATTAACTTTACTCTGCCGCGTATGGGTGAAAACAACCCGGTGGACATTATCATGGGTAAGGCCGCACAGGGTCTTTCTCCCGAAGAAGCCAAGCTCAAGAAGGAAGGCCTGCTCAAGGCCTTCGGTATGGCCGAACTCGATGACCAGGGCAACGTTGTCTATGAACCCGAAGTCGACGAAAAGGGCCAGATGAAGACTGTCAAGGTGCCGAAGCTCGACGAGAACGGCGCCCCGGTGCTCAAGACTGTCAAGGTGACTGACGCCGATGGCAACCCGGTCATGGAAGAACGCCAGGCCGTCGATGCCGAAGGCAATCCGGTGTTCGAAGAAAAGCCCGTCCTCGACAAGAAGGGCAATCCGGTCATGGTCAAGGACCCGAAGACCAAGAAGAAGGTCGAGAAGATCGAAAAGGTCGCTGTCATGGAAAAGTTCCAGGTCGAACGCCAGGACACGGTCATGATCGATCAGGTCGTCGTGAAGGACGATCCGAAGCTCGCCTCCGGCATCTCCCAGTTCTTTGTCTACATTGGCAACGTGTTCAAGGGTGACCTCGGTCTGTCTTACAGCCAGTACCCGAAGCCGGTCGCCGACATCATCAAGGAATCCGTGCCTTGGACGCTCGCCATTCAGGCCCCGACGATTCTCCTTGGCTGGATTATCGGTAACCTCCTCGGTGCCTTCGCTGCCTACAAGCGCGGCATTTTCGACAAGGTGTTCTTCCCGCTCGCCATGTTCTTGAACGGTATCCCGTTCTTCGTGTTCGGTATGCTCTTGGTGGCTCTGTTCTCCATCACGTTGGGCTGGTTCCCCGCGATGGGCGCCTACAGCCCCGACATCCCGGAACTCTCGTTCAACTGGAACTGCATCAAGAGCGTCGGGTTCTACTACGTGCTCCCGTTCTTCTCTGTGTTCCCGATCCTGCTTTCCGGTCAGGCGACGGGTATGCGCTCCATGTCGATTTACGAACTCGGTACCGACTACATGAAGTACGCCAAGTGGCTCGGTCTGCGTGAAGGCAAGATTATCAGCTACGTGTTCCGCAACGCCATGCTCCCGCAGCTCACGGGTCTCGCCCAGTCGCTGGGTACCATGGTGGGTGGCGCTCTCATTACCGAAATGATCTTCTCCTACCCGGGTCTCGGTATGGCAATGCTTACCGCAATCCAGCAGAACGACTACGCGACCATTCAGGGTTGTACCTTGATGATTTCGACCTGCGTGCTCGTCGCGAACTTCGCAGTTGACGTTTTGATCGCTGTCTTTGACCCGCGTGTCAAGGCCGGTCTCCAGATGGGAGGTAAGTAATCATGGTTAAGCTTTTAAGAAACCTTCTCAAGTCCCCGATGTTCGTCGTGGGTATCTCGATTTTCATTCTCACGCTGTTGATCGCAATTTTCGGACCGTTGTTCTACCATGTGGATATCAACGCCCGTGACATCGTGGCTGGCCCGTACGCCGGTTCCAGTGCAGACCACCTGCTCGGCACCGACCACCTCGGCCGCGACTACGTGTCGCTCCTGATTGCTGGTCTGCGCTCCTCGCTCTACGTGGGCCTCGTGGCTGGCGTCATCGCGACGACCATCGGCGTGCTCATCGGCCTGTTCGGCGGTTTCCGCGGCGGCTGGATCGACGAAGTGCTGAACATGCTCACCAACATCTTCATCGTGATTCCGCAGTTCGTGATTCTCGTGCTCATCAGCTCCGCTGTGAAGGACGGCCGTTCTCTCACGCTCATCGGCCTTATCATCGGCCTTACGGCGTGGAGCTGGTCTGCCCGTGCAGTGCGTGCCCAGGCATCGTCCCTGCGTAGCCGCGACCACATCGCGCTCGCCCGCATCAACGGTGCTTCCACGCTCACGATTGTGATCAAGCACGTGCTTCCGTATTTGCTCTCGTACGTGTTCATGGTGTTCATCATGCAGGTGTCTTCCGGTATCCTTTCCGAAGCCTCCATCTCCATGATCGGCCTCGGACCTCTGGATTCCACGTCCCTCGGCATCATCCTGAACCAGGCCAAGGACCAGGGCGCCCTTTCGGACGGCATTTGGATTGCCTTCCTCCCGGCGACCATTATCATCACCCTTACGGTGTTCGCCCTTTACCTGATCAATACTTCCATGGAAGGCGTCTTTAACCCGCGCCTGCGCAAGTAAGAGGTAACGAAATGTCTGAAAATGTTTTTGAAGTAGAAAACCTCAGCCTCTATTACCTTGGACGCTTCGGCGACAAGACGCACGCCGTGACCGACGTGTCCTTCACCATGAAGCAGGGCGAAATCCTCGGTATCGCCGGTGAATCCGGCTGCGGCAAGTCCACTCTCGTTTCCGGCCTCATGGGCATGTGCATCCCGCCTCTCTATCCCGAGAACGGCGATGTGCGCGTCAAGAACGGCAACAAGATGGAATCGCTCATGAACCGCTCCATCGAGGATGTCCGCGCCAACGTGCTCGCCCAGAAGGTCTCCATGATTCCGCAGGGCGCCTTCAACGCCTTGAACCCGGTGCGCAAGATCAAGGACATCGCTGCCGACGTGATCGCCGCCCACCAGCAGCCGGGCAAGAAGCTCGACCACAAGGAAATCTACGACCGCCTTTGCGAACGTTTCGACTTGTTCGGCATGGACACGAAGCGCGTGCTCGACTCCTACCCGATCCAGCTCACCGCCGGTGAACGCCAGCGTTCCGTGATCGGCATTTCCACCTTGCTCAACCCGCAGATGGTGATTGCCGACGAACCGACTTCTGCTTTGGACGTGTCCACCCAGAAGGAAGTCATCAAGTTGATTTTCGACCTCTTGGACAAGGGCATCTTCTCCACGATGATCTTCATTACCCACGAACTTCCGCTCCTGTACCACGTGGCCGACAACATCGCCATCATGTACGCGGGTGAAATCGTCGAGAAGGGTACTGCAGAACAGGTCGTGAAGGATCCGCGCCATCCGTACACGCAGGCCCTCATGGGCGCCATGCTCAGCACGGAAGCCAGCCAGCGTACCCGCCATCCGGTGGCCATCGAAGGTGCTCCTCCGAGCCTCAAGAACAAGATTGTGGGTTGCCGCTTCGCCCCGCGTTGCAAGAAGGCATGCCCCGACTGTAAGAAGAATACCCAGAATCTCCGCATTGTCGGCGATCGTGACGTGAGGTGCGATTATGCTCAGTAATAAGCCAGTTGTATTTTCTGCCAAGCGCATCAGCAAGGATTTCGGTGCCGGCAAGACTTTGAAGACGGCCGTCCGCGACGTGTCCTTTGATATCTACGACGAAGAATTCATCTCCATCGTGGGTGGCTCGGGCTGCGGCAAGTCCGTGCTCGCGAAGATCATGCTGGGCCTTTACCAGCCGACTCGCGGCCAGTTCCTCTACCGTGACCACAAGATTACGAACCTCAAGGCTCACTGGAACGAAGTGCAGTCCGTGTTCCAGGACCCGTTCGGATGCTTCAACCAGTTCTTTACGATTCGTAGCCAGCTGGAAGATTCCCTGAACATCCTGAAGAACAAGCCGAGCAAGGAAGAAGTCCGCCGCCGCGTGGACGAAGGCCTCCTGGCCGTGAACGTGACGCCTGCCGATATCGAAGGCAAGTACCCGTTCGAACTTTCCGGTGGCCAGATGCAGCGTATGTTGCTGGCCCGTATCTTCGCGCTCCGCCCGAAGGTGCTGATTGCCGACGAAGCCACCTCCATGGTGGACGCCTGCGTGCGCGCCAACATCCTCGATTACCTGCGCAAGTTGAAAGACGAGCTCAAGATGACCGTGGTGTTCGTGACTCACGACATCGGCCTTGCCAACTACGTTTCTGACCGTATCTTCATCATGCACGACGGCAAGATCGTGAACCAGGGTACCCCTGCCGAGGTGCTCGACAATACGGACGAACCGCATACGCTCCGACTGCTCGACGACATCCCCGAAGTCCACAAGACCGAGTGGATCAAGAACAGCCACCGCAGCAAGAAGTAATGTTCCCGGAAAAGTACACTGAGCTCGCCGAAGTGTACTAGCCGAAGGATTTAAGGAAACCCGACTCTCCGGAGCCGGGTTTTTTGTTGCTGTGATTTTGTCTAGATAAAAAAAGAACCCGCTTTTGCGGGTTCCTTTTAAGTTCTTAGAACTTCAGGTTCGATTACATGAACCAGTAGGTGGCACCAACCTGGAACTGGATGTGCTTGATGTCCACGTCGATGTCGTTGCCGAGCATGTCCTTGCCGTCCACGATGGAGGTAAGGCCGAAGACAGAACGGAAGTTAACATCCAAGCTCGGGAGGACGGAGAAGCCAACACCAGCGGCCAGGCCGAATTCAAAGGTGTTGAGCATGTCGAGATCACCGTAGTCGGTGGTGACTGTTTCACCGGCAAATTCAACTTCCTGCTTGGAGCTCAGGAGGAAGGCGATCTGCGGACCGGCTTCGATGAAGAGGATCGGGAGGACGTTGATGCGGGCGAGGATAGGAATTTCGAGAGCCAATGTCGTCCAAGTTGCATCGTCGTCCGATTGACGGCGCATGTCGAAATCAACTTCCGGTGCGACAGCGATTATGCCGGCAATGCCAATCTTGGCAGCAACACCGGCATTGAAACCGAGACCCCAAGGAACGTCATCAGTGTCATCACCATAGAGAGAGCTGAAGTTGGCGGCTGCGTGACCACCGAGATTGAACTGGGCAAATGCAGAACTAGCTGCGAAAAGCAGAACTGCAACGAGGATGAAAAGTTTTTTCATGTGTACTCCTATTGTTTTTTTGAGTTGCTTAACTAAATATAGTAACGAAACGTAAAAAAGAATCAACAAAAATAAATTTTTTAAAAAAAGTGCCCGAATCGCTGTTTTTTTTAATAAAAAACTTGTTTTATGCGTGAATAATGCGAAAAAAAATTATATAGGCGCTTGTTTTGGCTGTAAATTGACGGCTTGTCCGCATTTTTCTGCTCAAAGTTGCAAATGACGCTTATTTTGAACAAAAAGTGAATTTGTTTTCGGTTGTTTCTGATAACAAATTAAATTTTGGTAGAAGAAAATAATATATATTGTACTTTGTTTAGAAAGGGAAAATTGCATGAGGCCAGAAACCATTAAGAAACGTGAAGATGAATTTTTTTCGAACCTGACAAATTCGTCTGGAGTCAAGTACAAACTGACTGCGACGACCGATATCGGCAATGACGTGAAGGTTTATTCTATCCGGCCAGATTTCACCAGCTACTATTACAATGCCAGAACCGTAAAGAAGAGTATTTGCCTGCACTTTACCGTCGGCTATATCAAGTCCGATACGAGTTCCCTCTCCAAGGCAGACAACCACGTGTCTGTATCGTACGTTGTTGACCGCTCGGGAAGGATCTACGAAATGTTCCCGGACACCGAATGGAGTTACCATCTCGGTAGCGGTGCTATTGGCGGAAACGGAGCCATGTCGAAGCAGTCCATTGGCATCGAGATTTCGAATTACGGTCCGCTCAAGCTTTCTGGCGAGAACTTGGTCGACGCCTACAAGAACGAATACTGCAAGGTGTCCGAGACGGAATTCTATTACAAGCACAGCTACAGGGGCTACGACTACTACGCCTCGATGACGGATGTCCAGATTGATGCCGTTGTCGCGCTCGTCAAGTACCTGGGCCGCAAGCACAACATCCCGATGAACTTCAAGCCGGACGATAATCCGTTTGCAACCGATGCAGAAGCGCTGGCGTTCAAGGGCGTGTTCTACCACACCAACGTCAGGAAGGACAAGTTCGACTGGCCCTTTACGCCGTCGCTGAAGGCCATCATTTCCAAGTGTACCGACGTGCTCCCCGAAGTGCCCGAGAGTGCTCCGGATGCTACGGCAACGGAACCGCAGCCCGCTGAACCGCCTGCAAGCGTTGAGCCTGCCGTGGAAGAGGCGAAGTCCGCACCCGCGCCTGCGCCCGAAGTGGAACCTGTCCAGGAACCGACACCGCAGCCCGCTCCGGAACCGGCCGCACCCGCACCGCAGCCCGCTCCCGTGCAGCAACCCGCTCCCGCACAACAGCCGCAAGCGGCTCCTAAGGCGCAGACCGCATCGCAGAAGCCCGCCCAGGCAAGTACCGCAAAGCCGGCGGCAAGCAAGCCGACGTCATTGTTCGATATGATTATTTCTTTGATTCTCCAGTTGCTCGGGCTGAAGAAGTAACACTTTACATCACCGATTTTAAAACTCAACCTAAGGAACAGGTAACAAAATGGCAGAACAGGTAAACAACGATTCCACCGCAACGACTGCATCTGCAGCGTTTAAGAAGGGCGACTTCAAGAGCATGGAAATGTTCAAGAAGGCAAAACATCATGCGGATAGCGTCCAGAAAGTTATCATCAATCTCCAGAAGGATTCGCTCTTGCTTGCGAAGGATGTCCAGGTGCTGAAGATTGAAAATGCCAATTTGAAGGTGAAAGTTGATCAGCTGGAAGCGGACAAGGCAAATCTGACAACTCAGCTCCAAGATGCGAAAGCCAACCAATCTCCGGTTGCAGCTCTTACCTCGCCGAGTGGTTGTGCTGTGCTGATTGTGCTTATCCTTGCGATAATGGTCATCGCCCTCAAGAAGGGATTCTCGTTCTCGAAGAACGGGACCGTTGTTGCAATCGGTGAAAATAAGAAAGAAGAACAGAAGTAAATTCTTTTTTGTGAAAACCTTTCAACACCTTTGCCGGGCTGGTTGAAAGTGGCCCCGAATCGCATGTGTGCTCCCAGGACTTGCAGGTTTACCTGTAAGGATATATAGCGTATAAAAAAATAACCCTTCACATATCCCGCAAAAAAAAGGTACAGGTAAAAAAATGACCGAATCTGCAGACTCCAATCCGTTGTCCCAAGGAAATGAAACTTCAAATTATGTTCTTTTGTCATCATCAGAAAAATGCTATAGTAAATATGTAGTTGATTCGCTCAATAATTCGTATAAGAAAAAATTGGATTCGTTAAATGAGCAGCATACAATAGATTCGATTGTGTATAATTTCAAAATTGACTCTCTCCAATTACAGCAAAAGATAAATTTGCTTGAAAATCAGAATCATGAAATGAGTGATATGTGGGATACAATTATAAGTCAAGGGAAGAAGATTGAAAATTACGAGAAGACTATTAGTGAATTTGCAAACGCTAAACCGGAAAATGCAAACTTGGTCAATCACGTACAAGAAATCAATAAATTAAGGGGGGATTCCTCAACATTGGAAAGTCAGATTACAGATCTGAAAGAACAATTAAGAAAAATAGAAGAATCTCAAGGAAAAAAGAATGTGGAACATTCAGGAAAGGAAAATAACCCGATTATATCTTCGGAGAATGTTCCGTATGTGTGTGGCCTGCTCATTGTCCTTATCATAGCGATAACAATCATTTCCCTCAAAAGAGGCTTGACGTTCTCAAAGGGCAACACGAGTATTTGTATCGGTGAGAAGAAGAAAACAAGAACGAAAAAAGCAGATTAGTCTACAACACGGCGGACGATGCCGAGTTTTGGATCGTCCTCATTATCGCCCTGACAATCATCGTCTCATATTGATTGGGAACTAGAAGTAGTTTACGACGCAGCGGACACTGCCAAACTGGTCATCATCCGGAGCAATCGCCGGTTCGCCGTTGAGCCTGTAGTAGTTTTTAGGCGATGTCCGAGGCCATCCACCATGGTAGAAAAAGTACGTGAATTCCGAGCCGATGAGGTAGCCGGCCCGACTCATTTCGCTCCATTCTTCTAAATAATACGATGAGCGTGCATTTTTGCTGTAATATCCGCCAAACAGAAGGCTTACGCCTGAATTGTTTGTGAATGTCCCGAATTCCCCGGTGAGATCGTATTCGACATAGCTGCTAAACATGTCTTCTGTGCTGTAAGCTTCTTGGAGCGCATTGTATTCGGCGAGTGTGACCAGATGGGTTCCCGGAGGGCATATTCCCTCCGTTCTGCGATCGGGAACGGTATCGATGCCTCCAAGAGCCTGCTTTTGTGTGTACATCCTGCCGTAGATGTCGCAGTAAGACGGCTTGTTGTCGTAACAGATAGACCCTGGTACATCGTAGTTGAGGTTTTCGGCAAACCAGGTGGAGCCTTCTACCGTGATGGTCTTGTAGTACTGCCCGTCACGAGGATCCTGGAATAAACCATAAGTCTTTTGCGGGTTCAAGATCTTCCAGGAAATTTTGTAGACAGAGTCGGTGCCCCGCTCATAGATAGTGTCGTTCCTGCATTCGTATTTTGTCCCGTCGTATTGGTGCCTTTGGCAAATGTCGTATATGGCTCCGTCCTGGCAGAATTGCTTGGTGTTGTCGAACGCCGTACCGTTGCATTCCTGGATATTGCTCAGGCAGCGGACGGAAATTCGGGAGTCCGGCTCGGCATTGATGAAGCAGGCCAATGACGAGAGTTCCGCAGAAGTCAGAGCCACCCTCGTGTAGCAGAAGGGACCGAAGTCTCCGAATTGGGGTTGCGGTGCGGTCGAGTCCATCTTGGATGTGGGATGCGGTTCTATCTTGAAGATATTTACCGATGCATAATTGTAGAAGTTGTGCATTGTTGTCCAGAAGTTTTCGTCCGTACCTGTGCCGTTGCCGCTTTCGACAGGTTTCGCATTGAAGCCGTAGTCGTCGGTGCCGTTCCAGTCGCCATAGGTCGAGTCGTTTGGCCAGCCCGTGGTGCTCTTCAATTTTTTTGCGGCGACCTCCATCCCGCCGGCGTATTCGACGAGGGCTTCGAATTCTTGCATGCTTGGCAGGTGGAATCCCTGGGGACATACGACTTCTGCATCCATAAATGTATAAAGGCTAGAATCTCCGTATTGCAGGTCTTCGGCCATCCAGATTTGTCCGTTGATGTTGACCAGCTTGTATGTCTTGCCGTCGCGGGAATCTGTGAAGGAGGTCGTTGGAACCTTGAGGATCTCACTGGAGGAGGATTCCTGGGAAGAGGAGCTTTCGACTGCAGTAGAGTCGGTTCCTTTTACGTCGGATGAATCCTTGGGATTTTCTTTTGACGAAGACGAATTTGTCTTTTTAGTAGACGATGTGTCGGTAGACGATTCCGGCTCGTCAGTGGAGGTGGAATCGGCTTTGCTGCTGGATAGCTTGGTTTCTTTGGAAGAAGACGATTTTGCCTTGGAATCCGTCTTTCCCGAAGAGGAGGAGTCGTCTTCTTCGGAGCTGGAAAGGGAAATCTGGACCTCTTCAGGACTGTCGACCGACGAGGAATCGTCGCCGCAGGCGATAAGCGTAAACGGCAGGGTACAACAGGCGAGAAAAAGGGCTATTTTGTGTAGACCTATGTTCATGGGGCAAATTCCTCCTGCTTTCAAATATAAAAAAGGGCTTGCGGATAGTCTTTGTTTCCCGCTGAAAACGGAATGTGATGCGTGTTACGCCCTACAGGGGGCATTTTAAAGTATATTCTGGGCATGAATATGTCATGGAATGTTTGTTTTTGTACGGCCGCTTTGGCGGTTTCCTTGTCTGTCTCTTCGGCTTTTGCTGGCCCCCTCGTGAACCAGCTGGGTTATTATCCCGATGCCGAAAAGACGGTCGTTTTCCCCGGTAACGATGCGAACGGGCTCGAAGTCCGCGACCTGAAAGGAAAAACGGTCCTGAAACTCAAGGCACCCCTAGTGTACGACTGGGATTACAGCGGCGAGGAAGTGCAGACCTTCGATATTTCTGCCGTGAAGACTCCTGGAACTTATCGGCTTTTCCGTGGTGGCGAATATGTGGGCACGCCCGTTGTCGTCGGGAAAAATGTATACGGCGACCTGGTGAAGGCTTCCCTCAAGTGGTTCTACTACCAGCGTGCGAGCATGGCGCTGGAACCGCAGTATGCGGGCAAGTGGGCGCGTGCCGCGGGCCACAAGGACGATCACGTGATTGTCTACGGCTCCGACAAGGTGACGGGCGGCAAGGGTAATGGCAAGACCATCAAGTCGCAGCGCGGTTGGTACGATGCGGGCGATTACGGCAAGTACATCGTGAACTCCGGCATCACCGTGTTTACTTTGCTCGAAATTTATGAACATTTCCCGAAATATGCGGATTCCCTCAAGTGGAACATCCCGCGCGAATTCCCGAAATACCCGGAGCTCCTCGAAGAGGTGCGCTACAACCTGGACTGGATGCTGACCATGCAGGACAAGGACGGCGGCGTGTACCATAAGGTGACTACGCTGAAGTTCGGCGGGAGCGTGCTGCCCGAAAACGATATCGCTCCGCGTTACGCGATTATCAAGAACGTGACGGCCTCGCTGGACTTTGCTGCCGTGATGGCGCAGGCGAGCGTGGTGTACAGGAATATCGACAAGGCTTATGCCGACAAGATGCTCAAGGCTGCCGAGAGTGCGTATGCCTGGGCCAAGAAGAATCCGGAAGCTTTCTACAAGCAGCCCGACGACGTGCAGACGGGTAGCTATATGCCCGGCGACGAGAACGGCAAGGACGAATTCCGCTGGGCGGCTGCCGAGCTCTTCCGCGCGAAGATTGCCGCAGGTGCAAAGGCCGACAAGGCGACTGCCGCTTATCAGGAAGACCTGAAGGCAAATCCGTTCACGCCCGATGGCGCCTGGTGGGGCAATGTGAACATGCTTTCCGCTTTCCGTGTTGCGCTGGATTCCGCAGATTTTGATGCCGAGCTGGTTGCTGCTGCAAAGAAGGTCGTGCTGAACGAGGCGAACAACCTCCGTGCTGTAGGTGACACGAGTGCTTACCGCTTGCCAGCATTCCCGTGGAGCTGGAACTGGGGCAGCAACAGTGCGATGTCGAACAATGGCATTGTGCTGGTGCATGCTTACCTGCTTACCAAGGACAAGAGCTACCTGGATGGCGCACAGCAGTGCCTGGACTACTTGCTCGGCAAGAACCCGCAGGACATTACCTACGTGACCGGTTTCGGTTACCGTAGCCCGCGCAACCCGCACCACCGCCCGAGCGAATCGGACATGGTGGACGATCCGGTGCCGGGAATGCTCGTGGGTGGGCCGCACCTGGGCAAGCAGGATATCAACCTGGATGGCAAGGAAAACTGGAAGTGCCCGAACTATGCCGCTGCCGACAAGCCTGCACTTGCCTATATTGATGATCGCTGCAGCTATGCGACGAACGAAGTGGCCATTAACTGGAACGCTCCGCTTGCATACCTTGCCGCCGCGCTCGAAGCGATTTATAATAAGTAGATAGTGGTTCGTAAATGCCTAGATTTTGCAGTTTAAGAGTCCTGTTTTTTTGCTTGGGCATAGTGCTCGTTGCTTGCGGTGATGATTCCAGTTCCAGTACGGGTGCTCCTGCAAACGAGAGCTCCCAGCCTGCGTTGAGTTCTGCCGAAGCAACCTCTTCTGAAGAGGGCGAAACGTCCAGCTCGCAGGAAGCTACAAAAGAGAATAGTAGTGCTGCAAAGTCTTCATCGAGCAAGGCGCCTGAATCGAGTGCCGCTCCGGCTTCGTCTACCACATCTTCGTCCAGTGCTGAAAAGCCTTCGTCTAGTGCTGCTCCGGCATCGAGTGCTGAAACTCCGGCGTCCAGTGGTGAACCTGCGTCTAGCGCGGCTCCGGCCTCTTCCGACGATGACGGTGGCGACGATGGCAAGTGTACCGACTGCGACAGCTTTACCGCTGCAGACCCCGAGCTTACCGAAAAGGGCGGCAAGGGTTCCGTGACCACTTACGGTAGCGTCACGGCAAAAGAGACGAGCTTGGGTGGCGCTTGTAATTATGGACAAACCAACATTCAGTATTATGCAGCTATCCACGTGAATGTTTCGCCGGGTGATGATAAAGGTCCGTGGGATGGCGGTGCGGCCTGTGGCGGTTGCGTGCGCGTGAAGGCGAAGACTCCCGATGGCTGGAAGCGCGTCACGGTGCGCATTACCGACCGTTGCCCCGATGCGAATTGCGGCGTGGACTTGGGCGGTGCTCCGGCGTCCGATATCATGGGCATTACTGTTGGTCGCTACTACGGCGAATGGGAATTCGTGAGTTGCGAAGGCGTCGAAGGCGTGTGGGGCGATTCCACGTCGCTCTGGGTCAAGGAAGGCGCGAGTACGTTCTGGAGCATTGTCCACGTGCGAAACCCGAAGGACATGGTCAAGTCTATTTCGATTCACGGAGTCGATTCCGAAGAATCCTATGAACTTGAAATGGTTGTGGGTACGGAAAACTTCTGGACGGTTCCGCCGGAAGTTCTGCAGACCGATAAAAAGTACCGCGTCGTCGTGAAATACCGCACCGGAACGGATGACGAGTGGCATATCAAGGGTTCCGAACTTGCCGTGGGCGAGGCGAACCTGTACCTGTACGAACACAGGGAATAGTTTCTAGAAATTTTTAACGCTGTTTCCGCCGGAATTCGGCCATGACCATTCCGGCGATAGTCGCTGCCGCACCCGCGATGGCGACGATGGTGATGCGCTCGCCAAGCGCGATGACCGCGGTGATGATGGTGACGAGCGGAATGGCGTAGAGGTAGTTACTGGCCAGCACCGTGCCGATTTGTTTCATTACCTTATTCCATACAAGGTAGCCGAACAGCGACGAGAAAACCGTGAGGCAGAGGAAGTTGAGCGTCACGACAGGTTCAGCAAAATTCTGCCACGGGATGTCGGCCACTTTCGCTAGGTTGCCACCCGCCTCGATGAACAGCGCAGGGATGGACGTGAGCGCTCCGTAGAAGAAAATCTTGCGTGTGATGAACAGTGTGGAATACTCGCCGTTGAGCTTGCGGACGACAAGCGAATAGATGGTCCATACAAATGCCGCGCTGATGGCGAGGAAGTCGCCGAACGGGGAGAGCTTCAGGATGAATTTTCCGTTCAGCACCACGAGCACCATGCCGATGAACGTGATGATGCAACCGAAAATCTGCCGCCTGCCGAGTCGTTCGCTCTTGTAGAAAAGTCCACCAAAAATCATGATGAGCAGCGGCGTGATGCAGACGATGAGCGAGACGTTGCTCGACGGCGCGAGCGAAAGAGCGGTGTTCTCCGTCCAGAAGTAGAGCGTGCAGCCCGTGATGCCGCAGATGAAGAGGATCAGTTCGTGCTTCCAGTTCTTGCTGCGGAACTGCTTGTGGGATGCCGCGAGCAGCAGCAGGTAGGTAACCACGAAACGCATCGTGAATATCTGCACGGCGGAGAACCCATGGTTCAAAAGTACCTTCGTACTCACGAAGCTTGTGCCCCAGAAGGCAACCGTCACGACGGCGAGCAGGTGCCAGAGGGCCATATTGTTGCGCGAGGGAGTCATCGGGGGCAAAGATAAAATTTTTTTATCATACTTTGATATTTTTTTGTTATTGTCAATGTTTTCTTGGGGTTTAGGGCCCAAGATTCCTCAAAAAAAAATATATTGGGTCGTGTGAAGAAGCTTTTGACCCTATTGATGTTTGCTGTTTTTATTGCGGGCGTCCCGTTTTCCCATGCAATTACGTCTATCCCTATTGACGGAGTCAAGGCTTCGGCGACCTTGCTGGACAAGGGCAAAGAGAGTTTTAGGCCCGAAAACCTAATCATGAAGAAGAACGTGCCCCCGTTTTTCCAGGTATGGGGAGCTCCGTTCAACGACAATACGGTCACTCTTGAATTCACGGTAGGAGCGCAACAGGTCAATGTAATCACGTTGTTTAACGGGAATACGCTCGATTCGGCTGCTTACGAGAACTACAGCCTTGCGAAGACCATCAAGATTTACTTGAACTCAAAAAGCAATCTCGTAAAAACGGTCAAGCTCGCCAAGCCGAAATGGTTTGGGCGTGGAAAAAATCATCCCGACGTTATCGTGTTCGACCCGCCTCTCGAAAACGTGCGCAAGATAATCATCGAGATTGAGGACATCTACCCGGGAAGGAAATGGACCGACGTGTGCCTTGCCATGGTCAAGTTCTGGGGATTCGTCAAGGCGCCGCGTAAGGTGAAACTGGGCAAGATGACAGACGCCCGCGACGGGAAAAGCTACAATACCGTCAAGGTCGGGGACCAGGTCTGGATGGCTCAGGATTTGCAGTACAGGACTCCGGGAAGCCGCTCGTTCACGGACCCCCATAAAAAGAAGATGAGGGAACTGCCTGCGGATGCCGGCTACGAGTACCCGGAATCGGAAATCGACGGCGGAATCTGCCCCGAAGGCTGGCGCCTGCCCAAGGCTGCCGAGTTTGCTGGGCTCATGGCGCAATTCCCCGAAACGGCCTCCTTCGACGACTTTTTCGCGACATCGAAACTCAAACCCTTCTATGCCATATACGGGAATCGCAGGGGCGACCCGTCGGCCCCGGCAAACGTCGAGATATTCTTTTATCCGACCGACGCGTACGGGCTGAATTTCTCCACGTTGACCCGCCGCTATTACGAGGGCGAATGCTCCGAGGACCATGGGGAATATCTGGCTTTTTCTTCTTACTGGACTTTGGATTCGAAAAAAATTTCCCTTTGGCCGGATGATGAAGGCAATGTCGAGGTGAAGACGTTGAAACATTACCGGTTCGGCGGCAGCGATTATTGCGAAGCCCTGTTGAGCCCCGACAGTTTCCACTTTGTCCGCTGCATCCAGGGCGATGTCATGAAGGATCCGCGTGACGGCCAGATGTACAAGACGGTCAAGATCGGGGGCCGGATGTGGATGGAAGAGAACTTGCGCTACGAAGCCGCCGAGGGCGGTTGCTATAACGGTCTGAACGAATACTGCACGGAATATGGCCGGATGTATTCCTGGAATGCCGCCCAGACGGTGTGTCCCCAGGGTTGGCACCTGCCTAGCGATATGGAATTCCGTTCGCTGATCGAGTCTTCGGGGGAGTGGAAAACTACGAACGAAGTCGACGAGCTCGGCTTTTGGGCGATTTCGCGCCCCGAATGCGAAACGGAAGGTTGCGAAGCACCGAAGCCCGCGCGTTATGATGGTCGCAGCGCAAGCATCAGCGAAGAGGCGGGTCTCAACAGCACCATGACTCTGCCGGTCCGCTGTATCAAGGACTAATTCTTTAATTCGGAAACCAAAAACTGCGCGAAGGCCGTGTTATAGTAAAAAGCTATAGCTAGATATCAAAATTATTTATGCGAGTATTTGCATAAACGCATTGACGGGTGATAGGCTTTTTCTATATTTGGTAATAAAAAAAGTTTTATATTTGAATTTGAAACTAACAAGAGGCTAAAAAATGGCTAAGACCGAAACTTTATGCGTCCAGGGCGGCTGGCAGCCGAAAAACGGCGAACCGCGCGTCCTCCCCATCTACCAGAGCACCACTTTCAAGTACGAAACCACCAACGACATGGCGGACCTGTTCGACTTGAAAGCTTCGGGCTATTTCTACACCCGTCTGCAGAACCCGACGAACGACGCCGTGGCATCGAAGATTGCCGCTCTCGAAGGCGGTGTGGCGGCCATGCTCACCAGTTCCGGTCAGGCTGCGAACTTCTACGCCGTTTTCAACATCTGCGAATCCGGTGACCACTTCATTAGCACTTCTGCTATTTACGGCGGCACGAGCAACCTCTTCTCCGTTACCATGAAGAAGCTCGGCATCGAATGCACGTTCGTCGACCAGGATGCCTCTGACGAAGAAATCGAGAAGGCTTTCCGCCCGAACACCAAGTGCTTCTTCGGCGAAACCGTCGCAAACCCGGCCGGCAAGGTTCTGGACCTCAAGCGCTTTGCTGACATCGCTCACAAGCACGGCGTTCCGATGATTGTCGACAACACGTTCCCGACCCCGATTCTCTGCCGTCCGTTTGATTTCGGTGTTGATATCGTAACGCATTCCACCACCAAGTACATGGACGGCCATGCTACTGCCGTCGGCGGCTGCATCGTCGATAGCGGCAACTTCGACTGGGAAGCAAACCACGACCGTTTCAAGGGCCTTACCGAACCGGATCCGAGCTATCACGGCCTTGCCTACACGAAGGCTTTCGGCAAGGGCGCTTTCATCACGAAGGCGACTGCCCAGCTCATGCGTGACTTCGGTTCCATCCAGTCTCCGCAGAATGCGTTCCTCCTGAACCTCGGCCTTGAAACGCTTCACCTCCGCATGCCGCGCCACTGCGAAAACGCTCTCGCCTGCGCCAAGTTCCTCAAGAACCACCCGAAGGTGGCCTGGGTCAACTACGCCGGCCTCGAAGGCGACAAGTATTACGAACTCGCCCAGAAGCAGTTCAAGGGCGGCCTCCCGTGCGGCGTTCTCACGTTCGGCATCAAGGGCGGTCGTGAAAAGTCCATCCAGTTTATGGACAGCCTCAAGATGATCTGCATCGTGACCCACGTGGCCGACGCCCGCAGCTGCGTGCTGCACCCGGCAAGCCACACGCACCGTCAGCTCAGCGACGAACAGCTCATCGAAGCCGGTGTCGCCCCTGACCTGATCCGCTTCAGCGTGGGTATCGAAAATATCGAAGACATCATTGCCGACCTCACGCAGGCCCTCGACAAGGTGTAATCGAGTTATTTCGTAGTTTTTAAAATCATCCCGTGGCAGAAATGCTGCGGGAGATTTTTTTAGCTATGAGCAATGAGCCGTGAGCTATGAGCGATGAGGTTAGAGAATAGAGACTAGTGAATAAGAATCACGCACTTCGTGCGTCAATAACAGACGGCGAAACCGTGATATTTCTCCCTAGCCCCTAGATCCTAGATCCTAATCTCTAGATTCTCTGACAGAGATTGCTTCAGGGCTTTGCCCTTCGCAATGACAACCTACTCCCTAGATTCTAGCCCCTAACCCCGAGCCCCGTGCGTCATAGCCTCTAGATTCTAGTCTCTAGCCCCTTTTTTATAGTAACACTTTCGCCCTCTTTAGGTGTTTAATCAAAAAAAGGAATGCAAAATGAACGTTTTAGTCTTGAACGCGAGTCCGCGCAGGCACGGAATTAC
Organism: Fibrobacter sp.; assembly: GCA_017412605.1. Taxonomy (GTDB): domain Bacteria; phylum Fibrobacterota; class Fibrobacteria; order Fibrobacterales; family Fibrobacteraceae; genus Fibrobacter. The sequence continues at coordinate 65,305 of JAFPWY010000015.1, forward strand.
CGCACAGGCGGCGGAACACTTTGTAGAGGGTGTAAAAGCTGCTGGTGCCGATGACTTTTCCAAGGAGCCGGTACATATAGACGTTATAAACGTGAACGACCTGGATGTCGCTCCCTGCAAGGCTTGCCTCTTTTGCCGCAAGCATGGCAACTGCTGCCAGCCGGTAGACGATGCCCACAAGGTTGCTGAGCTGGTTCGCGCTTGCGATGCGCTCGTGGTGTCGGCGCCCGTTTACTGGGGCAATATCCCCGGCGTGCTCAAGGTGCTTTTCGATCGCCTAGTGTACGTGCTGATGGGCGAGACCAAGGTGGGCATTCCGATTCCGAAACACAAGGGCAAGGCCGCCTATCTCATTACTTCTTGCACGACACCTTTCCCTTTTAACGTGCTTTGCGGCCAGTCGACGGGCGTGTTCAAGGCGCTCAAGGAAATTTTGGGCACCTCGGGGTTCAAGATTCGCGGAAAATTGGTGATTCCGGGCACTCGCAAGATGCAGGGCTTGCCGGAACGTTATGGCCATAAGGCGCACAAGATGGGGCGGAATTGTGCTTCCCGCTAATTTTTTAAATTTGGGGGTGACACTTTTACCCTCCATGGGTGTTTAACTGGTATGAACGGGAAAACAAAGACAGACAGCACCGCTTTTTCGGAACTGTACGAGACGTACGCCCCGATGGTGTACAGGCGCTGCATGGCCATGCTCAAGGATGACGCCGAGGCGAAGGACTTGATGCAGAACGTGTTCTTGCGCGTGTACGAGCGGATGGATTCGCTGGATTTGTCGCAGCCGTCGAGCCTTTTTTGGAATACGGCGACGAGGCTTTGCTTGAACCGCATCCGCGACCTGAGCAGACGCGGCCTGAATGTGGATTCGAGCGAGTTGCTCCTGAACATCGCCTGCGCCGAAGACGACGGTCTTGAAGCTCGCAGCGTGCTCTCGAGGATTTTTTCCCGCGAACAGGAATTGACACGTACCATGGCGGTCCTCCACTATGTGGATGGTATGACTCTTGAAGAGACTGCCGAAACTGTAGGACTCTCGGTGAGCGGTGTGCGCAAGCGTTTGCGCAGCTTGCAGGCCAGAGTCAAGAACCTGGAGGTAAAGTAATGGTTCCCGATTGGAAATTGGAAAGATATCTGACGGGCGATTTGCCTGACGAGGAAATGCGCAAGATTCGCAACCTCGAAATATCGGACGAGGTTTTCGCCGGTCGCGTTCGCATGTTCCGCGAAGATAGCAGGGCGATTCTCCGCAAGATGCCTTTCGAAACACTCTCTGCCCAGCTGGAAAAGGTTTCTTCCCAGGCAAATGGGCGGAAGTTGGCTGGTTCGAACATCATCAAGTTCGCCGTGGCTGCGGCTTTGGTGCTTTCTGTCGTGACGGTTGCGCTTTTTAGCCAGAAGGAAATCACCCCGTCCGGTATGGAACAGGGTGCCGGGACGGATGTCGCGATGCTCATGGATTCCGGAAACAGCACGCGCATCAAGGGCATGGATTCCCGCATGGAAGCCTGGAAAAAGACGGATGGCGGCATTGCCAAGCTCGAAGACATGAGCGATGTCCGTGAAGGCGACGAAATCCAGCTGCGCTATTCCGTGCCGCAAAAGTGCTACGGTCTGTTGTTCAGCATGGACGGCAACGGTGCTATCACTATGCACATGGGCGATGGTGACAAGGCGATTGCCCTTGAGCCGGGAAAGATGGTGACGCTGCCTTATGCATACAAGCTTGACGACGCCCCGCAATTCGAAAAGTTCTTTTTCCTGGTGTCCGATACGCTCTTTTCTATTGACGTGAACAATATCGATGCAGTTTTGAAGCAGAAGGGTGTCGAAGTCAAGTCCCTTACGCTTCGCAAGGTTGGGGAGGCTCAGTAATGAAGAATTTTTTGATGAAGATGGATGCGGCAATGCTGCTGCCCCTGTTCTCTCTGTTGATTTTGGTCCTTTTTGCCGCGGTCAGTTCCCCGGCGGCCACGAATGACGGACGCATCAACCGCTACATTGTCGCGATCAGTGCGAATTACGGCGGGGAAGGTCGCCCGCAGCTCCGTTATGCTGAAAGCGACGCGAAATCTTTTGCTAAGGTGCTCGAAGAAATGGGCGGCGTGCAAAAGCAGAACGTGTTCCAGATTAAGGAGCCGAACATTTCTAAAATCCAGCAGGAACTCGATGTCCTTGACAAGAAGATGGAAAAGAACAAGTCCGTAAACGGACGTAACGAGGTGCTGGTCTATTACAGCGGCCATGCCGACGAAAAGGGTCTTCGCCTGGGCAACGAGATTTATGCGTGGAAGGATTTGCGCAAGAGAATCGATGCGCTGAATGCCGATGTGAAAATCGCTGTCATCGATGCATGTGGTTCCGGTGCGATTACCCGTCTCAAGGGCGGTGTGGCGGTGCCTGCGTTCATGGTGGACCAGAGCAGCGACATGAAGGGCTACGCCTTTATCACGAGCAGCACGCAGGACGAATCGAGCCAGGAAAGTGACAAGCTGAAGGGTTCCTTCTTCACGCACTCCCTGGTGAGCGGCATGCGCGGCGCTGGCGACTTGAGCGGCGACGGTAAGGTGACCCTGTCTGAAGCTTACCAGTTCGCCTTCAACGAGACTTTGCAGAAGACGGAAGCGACTATGGGCGGTGCCCAGCATCCGAGCCGCGACATGAACCTTGCGGGTACGGGTGACGTGGTGATGACGGATTTGCGCAGCACGAGCGCTGGGCTGGAACTGGACGAAGATGTGGATGGCCGCCTGTTTATCCGTGACCAGAAGGGCGAGCTGGTTGCAGAGCTCTATAAGAAGGGCGGTCGCTCTATGAGTCTCGGCTTTCCGGCTGGCAAGTATGTTGTTCGGCTGGAACGTCCCGCCGAATACAAGGAAGCGAGTGTCACTCTCCAGGACAACTACCGTGCTCGCCTTTCGCAGAAGCAGTTTGTGCTGGTCTCTGCCGAAAAGACGACGCTCCGTGGCGAATTCAAGAGTACGGACCGTGCCGATTCTGTGTTGATCTCGTTGGATTCTCTCGATCACTATGGAAAATACCGTATGACGTTCGACCTTGTGGATCGGGAAAGGGATCCGCGTAAGGGAATGCAGTTCGGGCTCTTTGCGACCGTCGCCCATGACTATATGTTGGGCTCGCAGGTGAGCTTGTTTGCAAACGCTGCGAGAAGGGAAATTCACGGTATGCAGCTGACCTTCGGTCTGAACATAGTGAAGGATAGGATCGAAGGTGCGCAGGCGTCCACGCTTATCAATATCGCTGGTGAGTTCAAGGGTGTTCAGGCGGGCTTTGTGAACCTTACTCGCAGGGCCTCTCAAGGTATGCAGTTGGGTTACCTGAACATCGGTGCCGATACGGTGAGCTTTATGCAGGCGGGTTTCGCAAACTACATGAGGCATGGAAAGTACGGTTTCGGTTTTGCTAATGTGGCTGTGACCTCGTCGGCATTGCAGGTGGGCTTTACCAATGTGACTAGGGATTCCTCGAATGTTCAAGTTGGCTTCGCAAACGTGAACGGCGGTGTCGGCGGGACGCAGGTGGGCTTCTTCAACTACGAGACGCTTGCCAAGGGCCACCAGATTGGTTTCATGAACGTCTGTGCAAAATGCGAGAAGACGCCGATCGGTTTCTTGAGCATTGTCGGCAATGGCGTGTGGTCCGCAACGACTTCCATGAACGAAATGGGCGCACTCGATCTCGCACTTCGATTCGGAACGGCCTATTTCTTCACCTCGTTTGAAGGCGGGCGCCTTATCGAAAAAGGTACGGAATTCGAACACTTCAGCGATGTGTATGAAAATGGTGTCGGTTTCGGTACGCAGTTCGGCAAGTACGGAAGCCACGCTGAACTGGAATACATGTTCCTGAATACATGCAAGGGCAGGATGTTTGACGACGATGTCGGCTATCACCACCGTTTGCGCTTGGGCTATACGAGCCAGCTGGTTCCGTTCCTCGGCCTTTCCGTCGGCGGTACGATTAACGTGGCGTCGGTCGGTTACGGGGACGACCTTTACTTGAAGCCGCTGGCTGATTATCACGATGACTTCGGCAGCGAAAAGCACAAGGCACGCAGGTGGTTGGGCTTCTATGCCGGTTTGACGGTCGGAAGGTTCTAAGCTTTAGTGCCCTCCCATTCAGAATGTTCTCCTTAGTTGCTTTCCTCCGCGTGAACCGCGGGGGAATTTTTTTGTTAAAAAGATTGTTTCCCGGTGACACCTTCTGTGCGCTTGAGTGTTTAAGGGGTACATGGGACATGTGCCCGTGACGGAATTTCTAAATTTTACAGATAAGAAAGAGAACGCCGTTGATTGAGAGGATTTTTATTTTTTGTATGTTGGTGGTTGCCGCTGTTGCAGCCCAAGAAGGTGCGTCTGCAGCGGATTCGGCAGCCGTAGATTCAACGCGTGCTCAGGGAATTGTCTTTAATGGCGTGGTGCAGGATTCCTCTTTTGCTGCAGGCGAAAAACTGAATGTTGAAATTCTGGAATCGGGCGAGGCTTTGCAGACAACGGTTGGAACGCCTTTCAGCGTTGTGCTCCCCGAAGACACGCTCTGGAACATTTGCGTTACCAATTCCGATACGGCGGGTGCCGAGAAGGAAAAGTGCTACGAGCTCGTGTACACGGGAAATGAAGGTAGCTTTTCGCAGGCGCTGGGTGAGGCTTTTGTAGAACCTGATGAAGGCATGGGGCCCGTGGCCCAAGGCGCAAATGATAGCGTGGCTGCGGCGCCCGAGGCTCGAGGCTCGAATGATAGCGCAGCCGTTCCTGCTGAAGCTAAAAAGCCCAAAGAAGATGTCGATGTGGATGCGCTTCTTGCGGGGGGTGACAACACGAAGGTCACCGAGCTCAAGAAGGTCGTGGTGCAGTTGCGTCGCCGTCCCAAACGCAAACCCGGTGAATCGGTTGTGTCGGCGAAGTCGATCAAGCGCATGCCGGGCCTTGCCGAAGCGGACGTCATCAAGAGCGTGCAGGCGCTCCCGGGCGTGGTCGCAAGTTCCGATTTTAGTTCCAAGATTTATGTGCGTGGCGGTGCTGCCGACCAGAATCTTTTCTTGTTCGACAATGCAGTGGTGTATTCCCCGGTGCATTTCTTCGGCCTGTTCAGCACCTTCCTCGTTGAAGGCATTGATGAAGTGCAGTTCTACAAGAGCGGTTTCCCGGCGCAGTACGGTAACCGTTTGAGTTCCGTGCTCAAGATGGACGGCCGTGCGGGCGGGCAGGATACTGTCGAGGAATGGTTCAGCAAGTCGAGCATAAAGATTAGCACGTTTGCGGCTCAGGCACACACCGAAGGCCATAAAGGCCCTGCGCGTTGGGTGTTCGCCGGACGCACCACCTACATCGGCTACATGCTCGACCTCTGCAACGCCATCGGTATTTTGGACCTTGATCTGGATTACGAATTTACGGACTTGCAAGGCACGTTCATGTACAACTTTACCGATGATACTCGCCTAAAGTTCAGCTATTATGTGGGCAAGGATCGCCTGAGCTTTGACCCGCTTTACATGGACTGGGGCAATGTCGCTATCCCGTTGAATTTCTACCATCGCTTTAACGGGAACTGGGATTACAATATGACTCTCGCTTTCAGCGAGTTCTACCAGACCATGAAAATCAGCGACCTCATGTCTATCGAGATGTATCTCTACACCTTTGCCGGCAAGCAGTGGCTGAACTATCGTGGCATCGCGAACCACACGATTACTTTTGGCTACGAACTGGAATACGACTACGAACGTTACCAGGAAGCCATCGCCACGATAAGCATTACCGATATCCAGAAGCCGTTCCATCATGTTGCCTACTTGCAGGATGCCTGGAAGTTTGCGCCGGATTACCTGCTACAATATGGCATGCGCTTCAATTACCAGACAGCGGCGGAGCACTTTGGCGTGGAACCCCGTGCCTCCTTCACCGTCAACCTGGACGAGAACAAGACAGTTGAGCTGTATGGTGGCTATTACCTGCAATACATGAATTCCATTGTCTATACCGACCAGGAAACGCTGAACGAATTCTATTACCCAGCGACGACCACCACCAAGGGCAAGCATGTCAAGCCGGCTTCTTCGTGGCTGTTTGCCGCGGAGTACAGCCAGCGCAACATCTTCGATGATTACGATGCGACGGTGGGTGTCTATTACAAGACACAGAACGACTTGAACACGTTCCAGGCGGTGCTCGACAGCAACGAGGAAACGGCTTCGGACGACTTTGTGATTGCGGATGGTTTCGGCACGGCAGAAGCTTATTCCTTTGGTTACGAACTTTCCCTGCGCAAGGATCGGGGCTGGTGGTTTGGAGGAATCAACTGGAGCCAGAGCATTAGCGTTGCCCGCACCAATGACGGTACCAAGGCGTATTTCCCTAGCTGGCATCAGCCCTATGCGCTGAAGATGGATGCAGGCATCAACTGGAAGGGTGACGAGAACGCCCGCAGGAAACACAAAAAACCGGGTCGTTATTTCCGCTCGTCCATCATTCTCAAGTATTCCGCGGGTATGCCCATCAGCGAATATCTGGGCTACTACTATCCCGAAGAAATCGGGAGCCAGACTTATTCGGACGATATTACCGTCTTGCCGGGTAACCGCAATGCGGGTCGCCAGACGGACTACTTCCGCATCGATGTGAAACCGATCGATATTGGAAAAGAAGGCAAGTGGAACTTCAGCTGGACCATCATCAACTTGACCGACCACGAGAACATGTTCTATACATTCTACGATACGAGCAAGAACCCTCCCGAGAAGACCTCTATTGCGCAGTTCCCCTATTTACCGATAATGATTAGCTATGAATACTATTTCTAAAGTGATTAGATCCGCGCTTATTGTGTTTGCGTTCGTGCTGGCTTCTTGTGGTGATTTTCACGGGCCGTGGGATTACTATCCCGAAGAGCGGGATGTCTATCTGGGCGTCTATACTTATGGCTATGTCATGTCTGGAAGCGGCCCGCATATCTGCTTTTCGAAGGTGTACGAACTGGACGAAGTGATGGCAGAAGATTTTGCGTTCTACGACAGCGCCCATGTGACTGTGGAGGGACGCTTTGGCAGTACCTATCGTGATGAAGAAGTCGATACGACCGTTGTCTTGTATGTGAGTTCCGACAATCCTAACTGCTTCGAAAACTCTAAATATCGCGGTATTGTGGGCGAGTCCTATACCATGGAAGCCGTCTTTAAATGGGACAGTTCGGGCCATACGGCGAGGTCCAAGTACAAGGCGGTAGCGACGATTCCTGATTCCGTGAGGGCGAAAGGTGTGAATGTGCCCAAGCAGGATGGAAGCTACAAGTGGATTGAATACAAGTCCGGTGAGACGGTCGAAGTGGAATTCCTTGAGTTCCCGATGGATATGGAATTCATAAAGTGTGCTATGGATTACGACCATTCTGCGCGCGGCGTTATATCTGTGCTGAATTACGGCATAGACAATGGCGAATCTCAGGAGACAACCATCAATAAAATGTTCAAGGGCTTGACTGAAGAAGACTCAACGGGATATAGGGGCATCGCCATGCACGATCCGTTGGAGCGTTCGCAGACTTTGGGCTTCACGGTGAACAGCAGGGTGGGGAGCTACTATGCGCTTGACACGCTTTACCTGATGAACATGATGCTTCCTCTGGGATATATTTCGGTTGATTTCTATGCAACGGATGCTGCTTACATTGACTATGAACAAAAGGTGAAAGAATCGGTTAGCGATTCCAGAGTTGTTCCAGAATCAAATATTGAAAAAGGAATGGGTGTCTTTTTTGGAATGGCGAAGTCGACTGTAAATTTGTATGTCAAGGGAGAAGGTGTTAGTCTCGGGCATATCGCTTGGAGAAATTGCCAAAATGAGGAAGGAGACAATTCTGATAGCTGGGATTCTAAGGGCTGCAGGCTTTTCCAGGATGTCGCGTGTTCGGGATGGGATCCGATCGATGAGAGCCTTTCCTATGATTGGGAAGCCTTAAACCAAAGAGCATATGAAAAATATAGGGATACGGTCGCTAACCGCAATCTAGAGACTTGCTATGCATCCAATGTGAAGGCGGCGATGATGCTCGATACCACGAAATGGTCGATTTTCTTGCCGGACTCCATTGACGCGGAAGATAAGGCCGAAGCTTATGGAGATGGGCTCAAGCGTTACTGTGTCGCTTCTAATTTCGAGAGCAATCACATTGCGGATTGTGCGGAAATGTACGATCAGTGCATAGAAAGCCCTGAAAAGAACGATTGCAAGGAGTATTTGTGGATATGGTGTGCCGACCGGAATTGGGATACATCGAGATACCCGCAGTGCAAATCTGCACTTGTAAGCCGTTATTATATCGAAACGCCGAAATCAAGCATATTGCAGCGGGAAGTGGAATCTATTTGTAGTTATTATTGGGAAGACGAGACGAACGACAAGAACAAGAAAAAGACAACCTATCATTGGAATGCTCGCTCTTGTAACAATTGGTGCAAGATAAATGACAAGGGGGCGGTGAAATGCCAGTGATAGCGGCAGTAGAAACTTTGAAAGACTTTGTATTTACGGTGACAAATGAGTTAGGCTTAGGTGTTTAGAAGGTGATTATGAAAACAAGAGTATTATTGACTGTATTTTTCCTTTTGGCGGGTGCGGCCTTTGCGGATCGCAGCTCGGAAATTCAGGATCTCAAGCTCGAAAAAGAAAAGCTGAATTCTGAAATCCAGAAGCTGAACCGGCAGATTGCCGCGACGGATTCGATGCTCAAGGCAGACGATTCCCGTTACAAGACGCTGCAGCAGCGTTACAAGGCCGATACGGAGCGCCGCCGTGCCGAAATCGACAGCCTGAACGCGAAAATCCGCAATGTCGCAGAACAGTTGCAAGACGAACGCGGCAAGCAGGCGCGCGCCAAGAACCGTAGCGAAAACGTCGCGGCAAAGCGCAAGGCATTGCGCTCGGCGCTTTCCGCCGTCTGCCGCCAGCTGGAATCCCAGGTGGCCCAGACGCTCCCTTGGGAACGCGACACGAGGCTCGACCGCGTGAAATCCCTGACCCGCGATATCGAGGGCGGGAATGCCAGCGAAGAAGAAGCGTTTTCTCGCCTCAAGTCGCTCATCGCCGAAGAGACTCGGTTCGGTGACGAGGTGGCGATCATCAACAGCCCGCTCACGCGCAAGAATGGCGAACTCATCAACGCCTCGATATTGCGCATCGGGAACCAGTGGATGGTCTACAGTGACGACAATGGAACTGTTTTCGGTAGCCTTGTGCGCAAAATCGAGAACGGCAATATCGTTTACGAATGGAACGAAGATTTGAACTTGGAAGAACGTGCCGCTGTCAAGCTCGCGATTGATGTAAAGCAGGCGAAAAAGCCGCCACAGGTCGTGAAGTTGCCGGTGAGCCTCTCTGTTGTGGGAGGTGGGAAATGAGAGATAAGAGACTAGAGGCTAGAGGCGAGAGAGTTAAAAAGTTAGCGAACTTGCCGAGTGGATTTAATTGCGGGCGCTTTGCCTGCACCGCTTTGGTTACATTGTTGTTGGCATCGTCGGCGTTTGCTTGGCCGTGGTCTTCTAAAGAGAAAAAGCCAACGGCCGAAGACCAGGAACGCATCAAGGATTCCCTGCAGCTCGAAGAAGTCCGCTCGTTGCAGCGCGAAGTCGAAACGCTCACGCGCATCCGTTTGCAGAAGGCCGACTCGCTCGAAAAAATGGAAGCGGAACACTGGAAAAAGCGCTACGCTGAATCGCAACTGACCGAGGAACACCAGGCAGAAACGCGCGAACTCGATGGCCGCTATTCCAAGCTCTCGACGGACTTGGGTCGCGTCAACGAAGAAGTGATGGCGAGCAAGAACGTGACGGGCGAGGCCGAAGAAAATGCGAAGGCCGAAGAATCCGCCTACGATGCGCTGAACACGCAGGTGAAACTTTCCATTGACAAGACGCTCGGCGAAGTGACGGGCGACTATCCCGTGGGCATGAACGGACGCCTGCTGCGCTTGAAGCAGGCCGCCGCCGAAGCCGATGCGCAGACCCCGAACACGCTGGGTGCTGCTCGTGGCTACCTGACGGATTTGCTTTTGCGCCAGGAACTGACCTACACGCAGTCTTACGGCCGCGAGGTTTCGCAGGTGGGCAACCGCCCCGACGTGAACGTGAACCGCTTGCGTCTCGGTACGGTGTTCCTGGGCGAAGTCGCCGTGGACAATGGCGAAGTGCAAGCATTGCTCCGCTCGGGTGCCTTGCAGGGCAAGGTGTTCGAATGGAATGCGAATCTTCCGCCCGAAATGGCCGCGAATGTGAAGCAGGCTGTGACGCTGGCTCCGGAACATACCATTGTGAATATTCCGCTAGATGTTTTGCAGAACAAGGCCATCAAGAATGCAATTACCGACACGAAGGAACTCACCTGGAGTGAAGAACTTTACGCGTTCTTCAAGAAGGGTGGCATCGTGATGTATCCGCTCGCCCTTGTCGCAATCTTTGCTTTGCTGCTCTGCCTGGAACGCTTCCTCGTGCTTTCTTACCGCGGACATCTGAGCCGTCGTTTTATCAAGAAGCTGAACGGCATGGTGAAGGAATCCCGTTACGAGGATGCTGCAAACCTTTGCCTCAAAAAGGAAACGAGCCTTTCGATGGTGCTGTTTGCAGTACTCAACCGCGCCCGCGAAACCCGCGAGGATGCGGAACGCTCCCTGCAGGAAGCCTTGCTCCGCGAACAGCCGAAACTTGAACGCCGCATGGGGCTGCTTGCTGCCATGGGAACGATCGCTCCGCTGCTCGGTCTTTTGGGTACGGTGACGGGTATTATCACTCTCTTCACCGTGATTACCGAAGTGGGCACGAATGACGCCCGCGTGCTGGCTGGCGGTATTTCCGAAGCCCTCGTGACTACGGAAACTGGCCTTGTCATCGCCATCCCCGTGATGATCCTGCACGGCCTGCTGAGCGAAAAGATTGAAAAAGTCACTAGCGAAATGTATGTGCAAAGTACAGCCCTTTTAAACCGCATTTTTGGAAAGGAGACCGTTTAAGTTCCCTTGGCTTGCTGAATCAACTGAAGCGGTGGAAATGGAAAGAATTATAAGATCGCTGATAAGGCCCCTGAGCTTGCCGAAGGGCCGAAGTGACAGAAAGGAAAAACAATGAGTAGCTACATGTACATACTAAAGTGTTCTGACGGCTCTTACTACACAGGTAGTACAAGAGACTTGGAAAAGCGTGTTATGGAACATAACATGGGCATGGGAGCAAATTATACTCGAAAGCATCTTCCTGTAGAACTTGTTTATTTTGAGGAGTTTCAAAGGGTTGATGACGCTTATGCGAGGGAAAAGCAAGTGCAAGGTTGGACTCGCTCTAAAAAAGAGGCTTTGATCAAGGGTCAGTTCGGCAAGCTCACTGACCTTTCAAAAAGCACTTTGGCTAAACATTCTGCTGTGGGAAAAAATTGAACAACTCCTTCTACATATTCATCGAATCGTTGAAGAACACGTACGAAGCGGGCGGCGTGGTGATGCTCCCTATTCTCCTGGCGGGTGTCGTTGGCTTCTACTTCTTGTTCTCCGGTTGGTTCCGAATCGGTAGCGATTTCTTCCGCAAGGATATCCACAGGGTCATCAAGCGCATGCGACTTGACTTGAATGGTGGTATCGAGGAATACGAGAAGAACGGCGAGCCGCCGAGTGTCGAGAAGGCCCTGCGCAGGCTCCGCAAACGTGGCGGGCTCCTCGGTAGGGAACTGTGCTATGCGATCGAGGTGGCGAAAGATAATCCGGAAGGCTTCCGTGACTATATGCAAGTGCGCCTCGCCAAGACGGTGCGCTACATGGAGCAAGGAAACCATGTTGTTTCCGTGATGGCGTCTGCCGCTCCGCTGCTTGGCTTGCTCGGCACGGTGACTGGCATGGTGTCGACCTTCGAAGTGATTACATTGTATGGCAACCAGAACCCGGTGCTTATGGCCGATGGCATCTCCGAAGCGTTGATTTCGACGCAGAGCGGGCTTTTGGTGGCCTTCCCGTTGACTCTTTTGAAACAGCGACTGGACGAACGTGTTGAAATTTTGCGCCAGAAAATGGAACTCGGCGCGACGGTGATAGAAAACTATTTTGTGGAGAAGAAGGATCGCTAACGTGTCATTGCGAGGCCCTTAGGGCCGTGGCAATCCAAGGATGAAGGTTTGTATGGAATTCAATTTGCCGAGAAGAAAACAGAAGGATATGGGCATCGAGATGGGCCCGCTGATGGACATCGTGTTCATCTTGCTCATCTTTTTCGTGGTGACGTCCTCGTTTACCCGCGAGACCGGTGTCGATGTGACCAAGCCGCAGGCGCAGTCCGCTAGCCAACTCGAAAAGGAGAACCTGCTCATCGCCATCACGCGCGAGGGCACAATCCACATGAACGAGCGCCAGGTGGATCTTGCGAGCTTGCAGGATATCTTGAAACAATCGCTCGCGAAGGCTCCGGATCGCGAAGCCGTGGTGATTGCCGACAAGGGGTCCGAAACGGGCGTGCTCGTGCAGGTGATTGATATGTGTAATTTGGCTGGAGTGAAGAAAGTGTCGATCGCGGCGCAGGCGGAGTAGTAGGGGATAGGATCTAGAGGCTAGGATCTAGGGATTAGAATCATAGAGGCTATGAGGTAGCAAGAAGTAGGAAATAGGCAGTAGACAGTAGGAAGTGATTGGTGGTTAGGAAAAGACGAATGACGATAGACGAAAGAGGAAAAAGGTTGTCATTCGCAGGCGCATGACTCGTCGGCTCAGCCATGCCGAAACGCAAGCGTTTTGGCGTGGCATTCGCCTTGGTTGTCATTGCGAAGGGCGAAGCCCTGAAGCAATCTCAGCCAGAAATCTGACCCCTCACTGCTCATCGCTCACTGCTCAAAGCTAATTGGTAACGTAATGTTTAGATGGATTAAAAAACTGGTAAAGCGTTTTAGCATTCTGCTTGCGGCGATTCTCGCGAGCGCTTTGCTCGTGTTCTCCGTGACGATGGCGAACTTGTTTTTGACGGGCAAGGTGTTCCACGAAAAGAAGTATGTGAAAACCGAAGTCTCCGTGAAAAAAGTCGAAGAAGTCGAGAAGAAAATCGAGAAGAAAAAGCCTGCACGCAAGCCGAACCGCCAGAGGTCCAATTCCCGCTCGCCCAAGGCGGGCCCGCGTCTCGCGATGAACCTGGGTGCCGTTTCGGGAACGGGCGGTGCCGCCATCAGCGACGAACTTGTTGCCGATTTCCGCGGGGGCGCGCTTTCGACCGAGAAGGGCGACGTGGACAAGAAGCCCGAAAGTCGTGCGATGCCGAATTTCCAGGTGCCGCCGCAGATTCGCGATCGCGAAGTCGATGCGATGCTGCGGCTGAGCTTTTGCGTGGACGTGAGCGGCAAGGCCTACGACATCAAGGTTGTCGAGGAATCCCCGGCGGGCTCGGGGCTTGCCCAAGCCGGCCGGGAAGCTCTTGGCCGTATGACGTTTACTCCGGCAGAGAAGGGAGGCAAGGCCGTGCCCTTCTGCGGAATGGAACAGCCGTTCGAAGTGAAGTTCAGGGACTAGTGGCTATGAGGTGTGAGGTCGGGCCTAGCGGCCCTTTGAGCTGTGAGGATTGAAAAATGGGCAATTTAGATAAGATACTGAATAAGATGTTTTTGAGAGGTGTGACGAATAAAGCCCCTGTGAAAAATAATGCGCTTACCGCTCACCGCTCATCGCTCACTGCTCACCGCTCATTGCTCATCGCCATTTCCCTTGTCGCTTTTGTTTTTGCTGCTCAGTCCTCCTACGATCTGATGGAACGTGCAAATGCCCTTTATCGCGATGGCAAATTCAAGCAGGCCATCATGCTTTACCGCAAGGCGGAATCCCGTGGGGCCGACCCCGTCGCCACCAGTTTCAACATCGCAAACAGCTATTACCAGAGCGGCATGTACCCCGAGGCCGCAGCCTCTTACCGCAAGGCTGTCGATTTTTCGAACGGGGCTTTTTCTCCCGCACTTTTCAATATGGCGAGTGTGTACTTTAGGCTGCGCCAGTATCCCGAATGCGTGGCGGCGTACCACCGCGCGTTGAAACTGGAGCCGGAAAACGTTTCCGGCTGGCTTTACTTAGGCGAAGCCTACAGTAAAACCGGCGACGCGGTCGGCGCGCTCCGTGCCATCGAAAAGGCATACCAGTTCGACAAGGATGACATCAGCATTGTCTACCAGCTTTCGGAGGCGAACATCGCGCTGAACGATTTTGACCGCGCCGTATCCGTTATCCGCGAGGGCTATGCGGCTCACCCCGACGAAGTTGACTTCCTCGTGTACCTGGGTGATGTCTACCGCCTGAACAAAAAGTACGAAGAAAGCGCCGGTGCCTACCGCGAAGCTTTGGGTGTGCGTCCCGACGAAGTTGCGACTATGTACAAACTAGCGGATGTGCTTGCCGAAGACAACAAGCCCTTTGTGGCGATGGATGTGCTGAATAGCATAGTGAATATCAAGCCTGACTTTACCGATGCCGCGATTTTCCTCGGGAACCTCGCTTACGATGCAAAGTTCTATGATCGTGCTGAATCGGCTTATGAACTGGCTGCCAAGCAGGGAAACACAGAATCCGTGTTCGGTTTCAAGAACATGGCCTACGACGCCCATGCCGAAAAGCGCGACGACGAAGCTCTCCGCCTGTTGCGCATTGCGCAGAAATATTTCCCGGACGATGTCACCATCCAGGCCGATATTCTGGAATTCGAGAAAGACGAATAGTTTTAAGGTCGCCGCAACATTTCCGCGGCGATGATTTTAATCCTTCAAGTAGATGTTCTGTCCGTCCTTTAATATCAGGATGACAGGCAGTGTCGGGGCAACAAAGATATTGCTTGTCAAGGTTCCCTGCTTCAGCAGTTGCCCGTTGATGCTAAATACCCTGTACTGCGAACCCATCATGGTGCTTGCGATATGGTAACGTCTATCGCCAAGCTTGAAAATGTTCGCTTTTGCCATGCCTGGTTTTAAGCTTTCTGACGGATGGACCGAAGTCGTGTCCGTTTTAGACGTGTCGGTCGCAGCGGTGTCTGTTGCCGATGTATCAGCTTGAGTCGTGTCGGTCTTTGAAGTATCTACCGCCGTCGTTGCCGTAAACTTGAGGTCCGGGCAAGTATTCAGTGTGTCAAGAAGAATGGTGAATTCGCCAGCAACGGCGGCCAATGCGAGTGGCATATCGACCATGTCGACGTCCTTCCCGCCGTTTCTTCCTCTCTGCTCGGGCGGGTTGAATTCACAGCCGGCGTAACCGAGATCTTTGCTGTAGAATCGCTGGCACAATTCAAATACATGCGTCACGAGGGAATCTGCCTGTTCTGCCGTGCCCTTGAATGCGCCCGCCTTCTGCAGGCGCGTGAATTCGTCCTTGTACACGTCTTTGTGCTTCACGGTGAAAAGTGAGTCTGCACGTGTACTTTCGTCTGCGGAATAGGTGACGCGTGCGACCTTGACCACCTTCTCGGTGACAATTACAATCATGGTGGAATCGAGTTCGGACCTGTATACCCATGCTGTATCAGTGCCGGCGGCATTTTGGACGGCGGGCTCACGCTGGCTCATCTTGGAAAGGTCCAGGTAGCTGTCTTCGAACAGGTAGAGCGCTGTTGCCGGGTAACCTAGGTAGGCATCGGTGCTGCCACCGTCGCCTTGATGGTGGGTGACGTTGCATTCCCCTGCATATAAGCCTGTAGTGAGAATTCCACTCAACAAAAACGGCACGAATTTCATCTTTCTTGCTCCTTTCCCATAAAAATATTATAAAAGTCCCTTTTTTCAAAAGCTTTGCTTGCATGTGACGATTTCAAGTGCGGAAGTTCACTAGTTTATCCGTTATTCGGCCCATCAAGGCGATTTCGACTTGTTTTGCGCCCCAAAGTCCGGTTTTTCGGAGCGTCTCCTCGTTTGGGATGGGCTTTTTTTGTAAATTTTTTAAGTATTTCCTTATTGGCGACATTTTAGGAGGAGTCATGGGAAGAAAGAAGTCTTTTTTGGCAATGGGGCTCCTGGTTACGGCAGTTTTTTCGCTCGTCGCATGTGGTGACGAGGTGACGGAAGTGACCGAAAATTATACAACGGGGCTCAAGGTTCTCGAGTCCAAGCAGAAAATGCCCGCTTGCGACAAGAATGCTCTTGGTGATATCTTGTACGTGACCGATTCCAGCGCCGTCTTCTATTGCAATGGCAAGAAATGGGTCAACATGAAAAGCCGCGATGGCAAGGATGGTGTTGACGGCCAGGACGGAATTGATGGTGAAAAGGGTGCAAAGGGCGACCGTGGCGACGATGGCACCAGCTGCACGGCAAAGAAGGTGTCGAACAAGTCCAAGACCCGCAAGGGAATCGAAGTCCGCTGCGACGATAAGGTCGTGGATACGCTCTGGAGCGCCGATACTCCCAATTTGGATCTCGGATGCAATACGAAGGTCGTTGTAAATAAGGACAGCACGGATTACGGGATCGAAATGGAATGTGATGGCTACGTCATAGACACTCTTTGGGGATATATCAAGATCCCTTCTGATCCCGAAGCGAAAAGTTCGTCGTCAAAGTCGAGCAAGAGTTCTTCTAGCAAGAAGAAATAATTTTTTCCCGCATCCATTAACCGGGGGCGGATAGGATGGATTGTATGATTAGGAAATGGCACGGCATTGCGGTGCTCATCGTGTTGCTCCTGCTTGCAGGATGCAGCGCGAATCGAGGCAATACTGCACTTCTTCGCGGCAAGCTTGCCGTCCCTGAAGACGGCATGTACTACAAGAAGCAACTCGAAGCCATAGAGCGCGATTCGCTTTCTGCCATTCCGTACACGAACTGGAGACAGTTCCGCACTGCTTTTTTCAAATGCCGTCTCGCCAATCCGTCGAATCTCGGTGTTCCCATCAAGAAGACGAGCGAACTGCAGAAAGCCGCAAATGGCAGTTACGAGGCGGATGTCGCGAAACTGGCCTACGACATCCTAGAGCGTGACTATACGAGCATTGCGGCGCATACCGCCCTGTCGAAGAACCTCTCGATTTACCCGACGGTCCGCGAATTCCATGCTGCCGTCCGGAATGCGCTGATTAACTCCATCATCAATAGTGGCGATGGCAAGACTCCCAAGACCGCAATGTACGTGATTAGCATTGTGGAAGAATATGAGGTGCTTGCCGAGCTTGGGCTTACTGTGCAGAGCCAGAGTTTGGCACAAGAGAATAACCACCATTACGACGCCTTTAATGTCGTCGACGCCAATGGGGAATCCCGCCAAGTTTACTTTGCCATAGACGAATTCTACGGAATGTTCTACTAGCCTAAAACCCGTTGCAAGCGTTACTTGATCTGCTTGCCGCGCCCGTTTTCCCACTTGAAGATGGAGAAGGGAAGTCCGTTGGGCAGATAGATGGTCTGTGTACCGTCGATGTAGTAAATCTTCTTGCCTTCCGAGCGGCTGGTGCCGTGGAATTCGTGCATCATGTTTCCCTTATCATTGTAGATAAAGTAAAATTCCGACTTGTTGTATTCGGTGGACAGGTTGCCGTTGTCGTCAAAGAACTTGTACGAAATCGTTTCGCCGTTGACCGTGTGCAGCTCAAATTCCAGTGATGTGCCATTCCGGTACGACTTGCTCATGACCTTGTCTTGCGTTATTCCTGCGGAGTCGGAGATTTCCTGCCAGTACTCGATGTACTTCTGCCCCTTCTCGTTGTACGACGTCACATGGCACTTGCCGGAACAGGCGGCCTTGTCTACGTTGATGGTCACGTCGCCCTCATGGTCTTCCTTGGGGGTTCCGTTCCCGTAGTAGGACTTGTAGTGGTCGGCCTTCTTGAAGTCCTTGACGAGCACTTCGCCTTCGTAGCCCTTTTCTTCGGTGATGATTCCGTCGCTTACGACAAAGTAGTTGTTTCCGGTCTGTACGCGGTAGTTCTTTTCGGGTGCGTCCTTCCCGTATTCAATGTCGAAGAAGATGTAGTTGATTTCGTTGCGCTTTTCCCCGGCCTTCGTAATTCTCCCGTCGCGGGTCTCGGTGAAGGTTTCCGAGGAGTCGTTTGCAAGCGATGCCTGCAATGCTGCGGAGAACCTTTTGACAACAAGGTCAGGCAACTTGGGCTGGATCATGGCCATCGAAAGAGCGCTCCCTTTCAGATAGTCTGCGGTGACGGAATCCTTGATAACTCCATTCTCGTAGGTGTACTCCTTGCCGGCCTTGTGGTTGTCGACAAAGTGGGCCAGTCGGACTAGCTTGCCGTTATCGAACTCCCTCTGTTCCCCGTTGTACTTTTTCCCCTGCACGGCTGTTTCCTGCACATGCCCGTTTTCCAGGGTGTCCCGGTGAATATACTTGCATTCCCCGCACGGAGTCCCGTCGGAAAATTGGGGCAAGCCTGGGTCTGACTGAAAAAGTGCGCAGGAAGCAAACAGGAACGGAAAGAGCGAAATCGGTAACCAATAGTGCATAGCGATATCTTAAGGCCTTATAGAATTGTTTTCTCTGTAACCATAGCATTTTTGACATCATTTTGTATTGTTGTTTCGCAGAAAATAACGGAAGAGCGGTTCTTTTTTTAGGAGAACCGCTCTTATGAGTTGTCTGCAGGAGTATATTGGAAAACAATGGGTTGTTAAAATGGACGTTAACAACCTCTTGAGGTGACACACAAAATAATTTCTTTTGACCTCAAAATCCAATAGATTATAAATATTAAATCAATAAGAAAAAATGATAGGTTGACTAACAGAAGTGAATAAATTAACTATTATTGTGAATAATCTGTGATTATAGGTTGGATGCAATATGGAACTGACACATCTAAAGTATTTTCTGGAAGTGGCGAAGAATGAACACGTCACCAAGAGCGCACGTAACCTGTGTATCGTACAGCCGGCCCTCACCCAGGCTATTCACAAGCTGGAAGCTGAATTGGGCGTGTCGCTTTTTAAGGTGCACGGGCGCAATATCCGGCTTACGGAATGCGGGCAGTTCTTTTACAAGCGCTTAAAGCCCCTCTACGACGACATCGAAGCCCTTCCCGACAGGTTGCGGGCGATGGCGAACGAACTGAACCAAACGGTAAACCTGAACGTGCTTGCGGCATCGTCCCTGGTGACCAATGCGGTGATAAAGTACAAACAGACCGATCCTGCATTGAGGATAAACTTGATTCAGAACGAGTCGACGACTCTTTACGATGTCTGTGTGAATACCTATGAAAAATACGACCCGGTACAGGATTCCGACGAAGAGATATTCGTTTGCTCGGAAAAAATTTTTCTTGCCGTGCCGACCACTCCGCAATACAAGCGGCGGAAGAGTATATCGCTCAAGGAACTGAAGGACGAGAACTTTATCGGCCTTTATGGCTCGAAACAGTTGAGTTCTATTTGTGCCGAGTTCTGTAACCGTGTCGGCTTCCATACGAACGTATCGTTCGTGAGTGACAACGCGACCGCTGTCAAGGATGCCATTGCCGGTGGCGTCGGAGTCGGTTTCTGGCCTGAGTTTTCGTGGGGAAAGATGGACCATCGCAAAGTGCGCCTCCTCGAAATAACCGATGGCGAACTCAAGCGTGATATTGTTGTCCGGTTGCGCAAGAACAAGCAGGACAATGCGCATGTCGAACAGTTTTTCTCGTTCCTGTGCGGATACATCAAAAAGGAACTCCAGAAGCACAGACAAAAGTTGAAATAGTTCTTGAAGGGATGTTATGAATCTGGATCAGGAAAAGTTGCGTGAACTGTTGTGCGAAATGACGAGGAAGAGGTTGAGGGCGGCATTGATGTCCTTTGCGTTGCTTCCCGTTCTCGTAATTGCACTTTTTTTAGCGAGAAGTTTTGGTGACCAGGAAGCCGCTATGGAACCCAGGCCGTCTCACCATGTAGATCTTCAGCTGCTTTATTCGTTCCTTGTCCGCAGTACGGAAGATGCCGCACTCGGTGCGCCTTTCAAGGTGTACCCGATTGATGTGAACGACCGTCATGCGACCTTGGTGGAATACCCGTTCGGGAGTTCCCCGCGCCGGACGGACACGTTGTCGGTTCCTAAGGGGATTGCCCTGTATATACACGGGTTCAACGACTACTATTTCCAAAAAGAGATGGCAGAAAAGATGGACTCCGCAGGGTATGCTTTTTTTGCTGTAGACCTGCACGGGTATGGACGTTCTATCCGCCCTGGAGAGCCGCGCAGCGACATGCGCTTTGCCTCGGAGTTCTTCACGGAAATCGACTATGCCGTAGAGATGGGCTGGCACATGGTCAAGTCGAATTTGGAGCACAAGGTTTACGATACTGTGCGCGACTCCTCGAACGAAGTGATTACAAGGGCTATTACGTCTATAAAGCGCCCGCCGAATATATTGGTGGCGCATTCGCAGGGAGGCTTGATTGCGTCGCTCTATATGGAAGACGGTCGACAGGACAAGTTTGGTGCGGTCGTGATGAACAGCCCTTTCCTGGAGATGAATTTTGGTTATGTGGTGCGCAAACTTGTTTATCCGCTGGTGGCTTCGGTCGCTCTCTATTTCCCGGAATTCTCGGTCGGTTCTACAGGGAATCCGAACTATGCGAATTCCCTGTACAAGGGGGAGAAGGGCGAGTGGGACTACAATACGGACTGGAAACCTTTCCAGCGTCCGGAAACATACCTGCACTGGGTTCGTGCCGTTTACAAGGCGCAGAGCAAGGTGCATGGTGGCCTGCATATCGCATCCCCGATTCTGGTAATGCATAGCGGCTGTAGCGTGAAGGGGAAGGAATGGGTGGATGAATACACCCGTTGCGACGGCATCCTCGATGCGCGCCTTGTCCGTGATGCCGCACCGGAACTTGGACCGCACGTGAAAACGCTCCAGGTGGATGGAGCCCTGCACGACGTGTTCCTTTCGAAAAAGGAAGTTCGCGATGCCGCTTACGATTCGGCTTTGCGGTTCATCGATGAATCCCTTGCGGGGTCGCAGGCACACTAGCCCTTTTCTATATTGTAGCTAAACGAGGCAAAGCATTATGATCATTGATTTGAATGGCATGGAGACGACCGTTCTCCCGAACTTCAAGGGCGGCGAGAAGGAATTCAAGGCGAAGATGTATTTCGACGGGACGACCCGTATAATGCGCGGAACGCTTGAACAGGGGGCATCCATCGGCTTCCACAAGCACGAGACGAACAGCGAAATCATGTTCATCCTGAGCGGCGAGGGCAAGGTGCTCTTTGACGACGGCGTGGAATACGTGAAAGCCGGACAGTGCCACTTTTGCCCCAAGGGACATTCCCACAGCCTGATTAACGAAAGCGCGGAACCGCTCGTGTTCTGTGCCACCGTTCCGGAATTGGGATAGTAGCAAGGCCATGCCGATCCTTTCTGCCCAGAATTTGCTCCTGCGCATCGGTGCGAACGCTCCGTTGCTCGACAACGTGTCTTTCGACATCGAGGCGGGCGACCGGATATGCCTTGTCGGCCGTAACGGCGAAGGCAAGAGCACACTGCTCAAGGTGCTTAGTGGCGAGATGGAGGCACAGTCGGGCGAGATTGTGAAAAAGTCGGGGCTCCGCGTGAGCCGCATGATTCAGGAAATTCCTGCACACATCGAGGGGACTGTCCGCGATGTGGTGATTGGGAAAGGCGGCGGCCACCACGATGCCCATGCCGAGGCCATCCTCGGCAAGACGGGCATCGCGGGCGACGCTCTGTACGACAGCCTGAGCGGCGGACAGAAGCGTCGCGTGCTCTTTGCACGGGCCGTCGCGCAGGACCCGGACTTGCTGCTGCTGGACGAGCCGACAAACCATCTGGACATTCCAGCAATCCAGTGGCTGGAAGGAATCGTGACTCGGCTGGAATGCGCCGTGATGTTCGTGAGCCACGACCGCGCCTTCGTGCGTCGCGTGGCGAGCCGCATCTTCGAGCTGGACCGTGGCCGTGTGCGAGGCTGGGATTTCCCCTACGACAAGTTCGTGCAGTTCAGGGACCAGGCGCTTGCCGAAGAAGACAAGGCGAACGCGCTTTTCGACAAGCGGCTCGCCGAAGAAGAGGTTTGGATCCGCAAGGGAATCCAGGCGAGGCGCACCCGCAACGAGGGCCGCGTTCGTGCGCTCATCAAGATGCGCGAGGAACGTGCCGCCCGCCGTACGCGCACGGGCACCGTGAACATGCAGATTACCGAGGCGGAGCGTTCCGGGCGCCTGGTGGCCCGGCTTACCGACGTGAGCTATACCTACGACGGCGCCCCGCTCATCAGTCACCTTTCTACCGAAGTTTCCCGCGGCGACCGTATTGGCATCGTGGGCCCGAACGGCAGCGGCAAAACGACGCTGCTCCGTCTGATTCTGGGCGAGCTCAAGCCCGACGAGGGCGACGTACGTCTTGGTTCCAACTTGCAGATAGCCTACTTCGACCAGATGCGGACGCGCCTGCGCGAAGACAAGTCGCTGGTCGAAAATATCGGCGACGGCCAGGCCTACATCACGCTCAACGGTGTTAAGCGCCATGTGTTAAGTTATTTGCAAGACTTCCTTTTCTCGGCGGACCGCGCCCGTGGCCCCATCAGCGCACTTTCGGGTGGCGAAAGGAACCGCCTGCTGCTTGCTTGCCTGTTTAGCCATCCGAGCAATGTGCTTGTGCTGGACGAACCGACGAACGACCTCGACATGGAAACGCTCGACCTGCTAGCAGAACTGCTGGCCGACTACAAGGGAACCGTGCTTACCGTAAGCCACGACCGAGCCTTCCTGGATTCCGTCGTCACGAGCATCCTCGCCATCGAGGACAACGGCAACGTGTTCGAATTGGTGGGCGGCTACAGCGACTACGAGGCAAAGAAAAAAGTCCGCGACAAGGAAGCCGCGAATGCGGCCCGCATCGCTGCCGAAAAAGAAGCCGAAAAGGCGGCGCGGGTATCCCAGAATTCCGAGGTATCCGCTGCTCCGGCAAAAAAGAAAAAGCGCAGCTACAACGAAGAACGCGAATATGCGGCCCTGCCCGACAAGATCGAGAAGCTCGAGGCCGAGATTGCCGACCGCCAGGCGGAACTCTCGAAACCCGAGGTTTTTACCAATGCGGCCCGCATTGTGGAGCTCCAGAAGGAAATTGCCGACCGGGAACAGGAACTCGAGAAGGCTTACGAACGTTACGAATACCTCGATTCCCTCTAAAAATTGGCTTTTTTGGGCCAATTTGGCCGTTGTAAATAATCCAAACTATATTTTGGGTTTCCCTTGTGACAAAATGCACATTTTGATATAATTTTATAGTAATGTAATCGAAAGTTAACAAGGGAGACTCCTATGGCTTCTTTTGGAAAAAAATGCTCTTCCATACTGCCTCTCTGTATGGTTATGTGCTTGTCTTTGATAGCACAGGTTGGCGCTGCCGAGACCCTTATTTGGAATGAAAATGGCGCAAGCAAAACCGATCCTCCGCGGAGTATCTACTCCTATAAATACAAGGGGGGCAGTAGCTATGATGTGCGCATTACTTTGGATACAACCAAAATTACTGCGGTCCCTTATTACATGGAGGCCACGTTTACTGCTGATGATGGTGCAAAGGGAGGCGCTGGTTTCGGTTTCTATTGGAACGTGGACGAAGATGGTGATTACGAACCCATGAGAACAAGCCTTGCGGGTTATAGCGGTGTCTGCCTGAATTACTCGGCGGCAAATCCGGTTCGCATGGATTTCAAGCAGGATAATATTGACGACGATAACTATTTCGGTATAATGCTCCCTGCAACCGATGGCAACAAGGTGAACAAGTTTGTTGCCTTCGATGAACTGAAAATGGGCTGGAAGGGAGAAACGACGTGGAAGTGGAATGCCGCAAGACAGTTGGGCCTCCAGTTCAGCTACAAGGGCGAGCATGTCAAGAAGTACGGGACAGAAAACGAGGTGGGAATTTACATGTTGATGCTTGGTGACGAATGCCCGCAACATGCACCAGAAGCGAATCCCTATCTTGATACGGAGTATGAACTAAATGAAGGTGAAACGTTGATTTTCCGCATGTCCGACGTTTTCCGCGATTTGGATGGCGACGAGTTGTCAATATCGGGTACCTTCTCGGGAAATGCTGACGTGGTTTCTTTGTACGACGATACACAGCACATCACCTTGAAGGACTCCATTGGATTCAAGGTGAACCCGAATCCGAGTTCTGACCTCTATACCGTGAAGTTGGTCGCTACCGATCCCACGGGCAGGAAGGCGACTTGGACGTTTACCATCACGCCTGTCGATGTCCCGCATGTGCCGACCCTCAAGGATTCCATATTCAAGGTTACTCAGGGAGATACGCTGAAGTTCTCCAAGAAGTTCAAATTCGTCGGGACCCTGGCAGAAGACCTTGACGGTGATTCCATTGCCTTTACGCTTGTCGAAGAACCGGAAGAAGGCGAACTCCTTAACTTTGATGAAGTCAGTGGTGTGTTTACCTATGTGGCGCCCACGGGCTATCAAAAGGACGTAGATGTGTTCATCTCGATATATGCCTATGAAGTGAAGAATCCGGAAAGCAAGAGCGAAACGAAGCAGTACACGATTCGCGTCCTGGACATCAACGATCCTCCGACCGTGGAAGTTATTGATGAGGAATTCGACTATTATGTTGCCGATATCGATGGCGCTGCCCAGCAAGGAACGCTCAACGATTCCAAGAAGACTATAGATGTAGACGAGGACTTCACGGATACCATATGGGTTGAAATGAATCCCGATAAGATGGCATTCTCGGATGTGGACGATCTAGAACTTACCATGAAGGCTAAGACGAATGGTAAGGTAAACGCGAAGGTTGTGAACTTCCAAGGCGTGAATTACGTAGAAGTTACCGCCAAGAAGGATGCCAATGGTTTGGCCAAGGTGACGTATTATGCCGATGATGGAGAATTCCAGGCCGGTGTTGACTTTTATGTAAAGGTGGCTCCGGTTGACGATCCGCCGGTGGCCGTTGACGACAAGTACGATGCAGTTCAGGATTCTACAATCAAGGTGGCTGCAAAGAAAGGCGTGCTTGCAAACGACAAGAATCCGGATGATCCCGATGCCGAACTGACCGCCAAGATCAAGACGAAGCCGGAACATGGCAAGTTGACTTTGAGCGATGACGGCTCGTTCAAGTACGAAGCTGATGCGGCGTACCGTGGCGAGGTGACGTTCACTTATGTTTGCGTGAACGATGCGGGAGTGGAGTCCGGCCCGGCAACGGTAACGATCACTGTGGCTGGCAGGAACATGGCTCCTGTTGTCCGCGAAGGTGTTGCGGATTCTCTCGAGACATTGCTTGCCGATCTTGAAGAAGACAAGATTTCTTCGGCAAAGTCGTTCGCTTTCAAGGCCATGAATACGTGGTTTGAAGATCCGGACGGCGATGCGCTAACCTTCGATGCCATCAATGAAGACGGCAAACTGGTTATTTCCAAGTCCAAGACGGCAATCACGTTTGCCCTGGCTCAGGATTCCTGTGGCGAGTCCGAGATTACCTTCATTGCTACCGATAGCCTTGGCGCCGAGACGAAGTTGACCATACCTGTGAAGATTAAAGCCGTCAACGATGCTCCTGTGCCGGTCATTTCCGATAAGATTCTGGCGGGTGTCAAGCTCACTGATTGGACCTTGGAATATGACCTGGATACCCTGATGAAGGATGTTGATGATACCTTGACGTATGCTCTCTCCAAGAGTAATACCAAGGCGTCCAAATATCTGGACTTGGAGCTCAAGGGAAGCGTATTGAAAGTCAAGCCGAAGGAAAAGCTTGTTCCGTATACAGACTACGAAGTCGTTGTTGATGTCAAGGATTCCAAAACGACTGTGCAGTTGACGTTTGTCTTCACGACAGACAGGTTCGGTTCAAGTGGTCTTCGCGCTGTTGCTCTGACCAAGTTGAACTGGCAGGGCGCAATCGCTGCGGACCGCGGTATGGCCGTCATGATGGACATGCAGGGTCGCGTGATGTGGAAGGCCAAGCTTCCGGTCTCCGAAGCTGAAGTGCGTGGCGCCGCCGCTGCTGTGCAGGGTCGCAAGATCCTCCGCGTCAACAACCAGACTTGGACGATTAAATAGACGAAAGAACGGGCCTACGGCCCTACAGACGAAAGAAGGCTCCGCTAAAGCGGAGCCTCTAATCTTTTGCTGGGCCAACGAACTCACGGCTCATCGCTCACAGCTCATAGCTATTTCACCAGAGCTTCGGTGTCGAGCGCAATCAGCAGTTCTTCGTTGGTGGCGACGACCATGGCGGTCGGCGTGCCGTCCTTCGAAATAATGTGGCCAGAGTTCTTGCCGTTGTCTTCGTTGCGGGCGTCATCGATCTGGTAGCCGAGCAGGGCGAGGTTTTCCATCACGGTCTTGCGGACCACGCGGCTGTTCTCGCCGATACCACCGGTGAACACGAGCGCGTCGATGCGCGGGAGGGCCATGGCGATGCCACCGATTTCGCGGGTCAGCTTGTAGCAGAAGGTTTCGAGGGCAATCTGTGCGCCGAGGTGGCCTTCGCTTGCGGCCTGCGTCAAGGTGCGCATGTCGTTAGAAAGTCCGGAGAGGCCGAGCAGGCCGGATTCCTTGTTCACGAGCTTGTCGAGACGGTCGATGTCGTAGCCGTACTTCTTGCTGATGAAGAAGAGGATGGCCGGGTCGAGGCTGCCGGAGCGGGTGCCCATGATAAGGCCATCGAGCGGGGTGAAGCCCATGGTGGTGTCGGCGCACTTGCCGTTGAGAATCGCGGAGCAACTGGAGCCGTTACCGAGGTGGGCCGTGATGAAGCAGCAATCTTCCGGCTTCTTGCCGAGGATGCTTGCGGCTTCGGCGGTCACGAAGCGGTGGCTAGTGCCGTGGAAACCATAACGGCGGATGGCGTCATCTTCGTAGAACTTGTACGGGATGCCGTAGAGGAAAGCCTTGCGCGGCATGGTCTGGTGGAAGGCGGTGTCGAACACGGCGACCTGCGGGAGCGTCGGGAAGAACTTGGTGGCACATTCCATGCCGGTTGCGTGTGCCGGTTCGTGCAGCGGGGCGAACAGCGTGATGCTGCGGATGTAGTCGATGACTTCCTGCGAAACCTTCTCGCTCTTGATGTACTTGCCGCCATGCACCACGCGGTGGCCGATGGCTTCGATCGTGTCGATGAGCTTCTGTTCGGCGAGGAACTTCTGGACTTCGGCGACGGCTTCGGCATGCGTGGGGCAGTCGAAGTTAAAGTCGATGTTGCCTTCGGGGCCCTTGGCCTTCACGTGACCGTTCACGCCGATATTTTCGACGAGGCCGCTGGAGATGGACTGCTTGGTCTGGGTATCGATGACGGCGAACTTGACCGAAGAACTGCCGCAATTTAAAACGAGTACGCGCATAGTTAAATTAGGGGTTAGAATTTAGAATCTAGGGTCTAGGGATGATATCCCGTCCTTTTGTTTAAATAATAGCATTTTTTTCTAAATTCACATTGATGCTCAATGAAAACGCAGATTTTGTCCAGGCCAGGGATTTCTTCAAGGGAATCCTTCCGGACGAGCGTGTCTTTTTCTTGGTAAGGCATGCCGAGCGGGACCATATCAAGCCCACCGACGCCGACTATGGTGCGCATGTGGGGCTCACGGAACGCGGCCGCGCCCAGGCGTTGGCACTTGGCCGGTGCATTCCCGATGGCGATATGGTGTTCTTCTCGAGCCCGGTGGGGCGCTGCGTGGAAACGGCACAATGCATCGGGAGGGGGCACGCTTCTGCTGCAGGTGTTGCTCTAGCTCCGGGCTTGCCGCAGGTGGAATCGCTTGACTGGCTGGGAAATTATTTTGTTCAAAATTATGACGAATTCACGAAGGTGCTGCGTGCCGGTTTTTACGAGGGCATCTGCGAGTGGCTGGCGAACGAGATAGCTGGCAAGCTGCGCAAGGAAATCGAGGCATTCCACCCGCTAGCAAGCCGTTCCGAAGAGATGCTTTCGATGATGCTCGAAAAGGGAAATGCGCGCTTCAACATTTTTGCGACGCACGACGCCTGGTCTGTTCCGTGCCTTACGCATTTTTGCAAGATGCGCTTTACGCCGCAGCGCTGGATGAACTTTTTGACTGGGATGGCTGTGGTGACGGATGCGCAAAAGAACGTCCGGCGCATCGTTCCCGTGACCGGCCTTGAAACCGGCTGGCTGGAGTTTTAGGGTTAGAGAATAGAGACTAGAGAATAGAGACTAGTGAATAAGAATCACGCACTTCGTGCGTCAATATAAGACGGCGAAGCCGTGATGTTTTTCCCTAGCTCCTAGATCCTAGCCTCTAATCACTTTATTATATTACTACCATGGTCTCCTCTTCTAGTACATATCGCCGTGTTTTTGTCCTGGGGTCTGGTTTCAGCAAGTCTTTCTTGCCGAGTATGCCCACGCTAAAGGACTTGAACGCCCTGATTCCCGATGGCATTCCGGACGAGTTCCCGCATTTCAAGGAATATTGCGAGCGTTTCCTTGGCCTTTGCAATGGACAGCGCGAGTACTTGGGTATTGAGCAGCTGGCGACATCGATTCTTTCCGCACGGATTTTCCCAGATGAACGAGACCGCCTCTACCGTGCGACGCTACGCTTTGAACTGTTGCGCTTTATTGCGAGCGTCATTCGCCGCGACGAAATCGTGAAGGGTGAGGCTTCGTTTATCCTTAAGAATTTCCTGAAGTCGTGCGCAAACCATTCCGCATCGGGCGAACGCGAGACGCTGTTGCTCAGTTTTAACTACGACACGCTTATCGAGACGGCCATCGCCAATCATCCCGAACTGTCGGAACAGATTTCCGTGGATTATGGCGTGCGCATCGAACCTGCCGACCGTTCCGCACACCGAATTGCTGCGCCCCAGACGGTCGACCTGATCAAGTTGCATGGCTCGCTCAACTGGTTCCCGGTAAAGGGCGCCACCGACGAACTCGACTTGAAGAACGTATGCCAGGTGGAGCCGCAGGACCGCAGCTTCCCGATTTATAGCGAGGACACTCCCATCTACATCCCGATGGCGCATGCGAAGGAATCCTTCTTGCGGGGAAGCTTGTTCAACCTGCTTTGGTCGAGAGCTGACTACTATCTCGCTCATGCGCGCGAAATCATCTTTGTCGGGTACGGGTTCCCGAAGACTGACGTGAACAATCTTGAATTCTTGCTCAAGCACCGCGAACGGTTCAGTACGGCTGTCGTATTTGAACACGAGGGGAACGCTGACCTGGAACGTCTACGCAACTTGCTCGGCAAGGACGTTGTCGTTGACTGCGATGCCAAGGAATACTTGAAATCGGCCTGCGGATAGATTTGCTATTTTATATGGCGGAAAAAGTCGTATGGTCAAGAGCACTCTGATACTTGCTTCCTTGCTCTGCGTTGGTGCAGCCTATGCTCAGCTTGTGCAGAAAAATGACCCGGCGGAGAAAAAGGTTAATTTGTCCATGCAGCGGCCGCTTGTCGTGACCGGCGATTCTCTCAATAAGGTAAAGGCTCTGGACGATTCCGTCAGTACAGTGAACAAGGATCCGACGTTGGTCGATGCGGTGCGTACAGGAGCTATCTCAAAAGGCACCGAGATTGTCGGGCAGACACTCAAGGATATGCTGTCGCCGACTTCCATAGAAACTAAGTCCGTAGAGCTGGAAAGGGATTACCGCTGACAGGGTACAAAAAAAGACGGTCCCTTCGGTTGAAACACTCGAAACTACTAATCTTGTAATGATAGCAGCGCCTCGGGGCTTTGTTTTTCGCATCGGAGTGCGCCTAAACTGAACCGCAAGAGCAACGAGCTGTATAAATTCTGTTAGATCGGGCGTTAATACCGTGGGACCGCCTGATGTTTATAATATATATCAAAAAAACGAGAAAGCAAGTAATAGTTTTGTATTTTTTGTCAGCGCTAAATTGGCCTAAATCGGCATTTTTTAACACAAATGTGACAAAAAGCACATGTAGTGCTAGATCTGGGAATCGGGGTGATCTATGCCTTCTTCGAGTAAACTTCCGAGGTCCTTGGCGGACTTGTCCATCTGTTCGCAGTACAGCTTGGCACGGCGCATGTTCTTGCGCACCTCAAACAGTTCCGAGGTGAGCTCGACGGCAAGGAGCGACAGGCGCTTCTTGTAGTCCATCTGGTATTTCTCGTAACGCTTGAAGCGCTCGTCGATAAAGGCGATGATTTCACCAAGTTCCGCATCGGGTAAGTCCGTGCGGATCTGGATGCGTTCCTGTGCGACCGTGACTGTGACGGATCTGAGTTCTAAGTCTGCCATTATCTCATTCCTACGCCGAATGGATCATCGTCCATCAGCCACTTTAGCCGAAAAAACCGCCTTGCGAGCCTCCATTGCTCGCGAACAGGTCGTTGTCCTTTTCATTGGCCGGGTGAACTTCGATGACGGGTTCGTCATCAATGGAGGGGTTTTCCTGTGGAATGTCGAAATCGCTCTGCGCGGACTGGATGACAGGTTCCTCGATGGATTCTTCTGCGGGCAGTTTCTCAGCTTCTTCGAGGGTTTCCTGTGTGGGGGCTTCGGATTCCTGTGCAGGTTCTTCAGCCGGCATGGCGTGTTGCTCGATAGGAATCTCGGTGCCGAGTTCCTTCTCGATGGTGGCGAGCAACTGCTGGAAGCGTTCCTGCGCCTCGGCAATTTCTTCGCCTTGGGTGTTGATGACCTGGTTCTTCTCTTCGAGGGCCTGGGTCTTCTCGATGACTTGTGCGTTGAGCGTGTCGATCAGGCCGTTCTTTTCGGAAACTTGTGCGTTAAGCGTGTTGATGATTTGTTCCTGCTCGGCGAGCTGACCGTTCATGCTTTCGATGAGACCGTCGCGTTCTTCGACCTGCTTGCTGAGCGTCGCAATGGAGCTTGCCTGTTCGGCAATCTTGCCGTTGAGCATGTTGATGGCGTTTGCGCCTTCGGAGAGCTTATTGTTCAGCGCTTCGACTTCGGAGCGCATTTCGTTCAGGGAATCGCTCTGGGCGGCTGCCTGGTTGGCTCGCGCATCGAGTGCGGCCTTGCAGTCCATGAGGTCCTTGTTGGCTGCATCGAGCAACATGGACTTGTCGTGTGCTTCGGCTTGTGAATTCTGTAGTGCCTGCTGAAGTGCGCTGACCTGTGCGCGCAGGTTCCTTACCGTGGTTAGGACCCCCTCGACCTTTTGCGAAAGGATATTCATGTTGTCGAAATTCATTTTTTCTCCATTATGGCGTTTGAGCCGTTCCTTATATCCATAAGATAATTAATATTTAAGCCGTAAGAAAGAAAAAGTTTTAGTTTTTCTATGGACAGATGATTGAAGTGAACGAACATATAGGCCGCCGCCTCGCCGAACTGCCCGAGAGGCCCGGTGTATACCTGATGCGCAACGCTTCGGGCAAGATCATCTATATTGGCAAGGCGAAGGTCCTCAAGAACCGCGTCCGCAGCTATTTTGACGGGAGCGACCACGCAGGGCACCGTGCGGCGACCCTGATGCTCCCGTTTATCCGCGATATCGAGTGGATCATTACGGAAAGCGAGGAGGAAGCGCTGATCCTCGAGGCAACGCTTATTCGTAAGCATACGCCCAAGTACAACGTTCTCCTGAAAGATGACAAGCATTTTCCGTACCTGGCGTTTTCGGTGAAGGAGCCTTTTCCCCGGCTTTTCTTGACCCGGTCCGTGCGCAAGGACGATTGCCTGTATTATGGACCTTATATGAACTCGCGCGTGATTGCGCAGCTGACGGACTTGGCTGCACGGCTTTTCCATATCCGCGAATGCCGGCTGAACCTGCCGCTTGCCCGTACGGTACGGCCCTGCCTGAACTACCACATCGGGCGCTGCGACGCCCCGTGTGCCGGCCTTATAAGCGAGGCTGATTATGCGAAGAATGTCGCCCAGGCAAAACTCCTGCTCGAAGGCAAGCGCGACGACCTTGTTGCGCTGTGGACCTCCGAGATGCAGCAGGCCAGCGAGAACCTGGACTTCGAGCTTGCCGGCAAGAAACGCGATGCTATACAGGCGCTGCAGGCTACGGGTGTGCACCAGAAGACGGACACGAGCGACCCGAACCTGTCCTTGGATGTGCTCAGCCTGCGGCGCAACGGCTCCATGGCCGCTGCCGTAATTCTCGAGTACCGTGCGGGAGTGCTCATGGGGCGCAGGCACTACCGGCTGGAATGCAAGCTCGAAGACGACGTGCCGGAAATATTGCGGCAGATGCTGGTGCAGTGGTACATGGACGTGCCGCTTGTGCCTGCCGAAATAGCGATAGACGTAGAGGACTTGCCCGACCGTGACATGCTGGCCCAGGCGCTTTCGGAAAAGTCCGGTCACAGGGTGCTCTTGACGCAGCCGCAGCGCGGCGAGAAGGTCGGGTTCCTCAAGCTGGCCGGCGCCAACGCCGACATGATTCTAGTGGAAATGCGCGCCGAGGTGCAAAAATACAGCGAGGTGGACCAGAGCGTATTCGAGTTGCAGAAGGTACTCGGGCTCAAGAAGACGCCATTCCGCATCGAGTGCGTCGATATTTCGCACCTTTCGGGCACGAACACCGTGGCCAGCCTAGTTGCATTCAAGAATGGGCGGCCCGACAAGAAGAACTACCGCAAGTTTATCATAAAGACCGTCGAGGGCGTGGACGACTTCGCGAGCATGCGCGAGGTGATGACCCGCCGTATCCGCAGGCTCGAAAACGAGGGTGTTCCCATGCCCGACCTGTGGGTGTGCGACGGCGGCAAGGGCCAGGTCGACGCGACGATGCAGATCTTGAAGGAACTGGGACACGACCAGGACCTCCCGCTGATAGGCCTCGCGAAGCGTCTCGAGGAAATTGTGTTCCCGGACGACCGCAAGTCCATCGTGCTGCACCGCACGAGTCCGGCGCTCAAACTGCTCCAGAACGCCCGCGACGAGGCGCATCGCTTTGCCATCACGTACCAGCGCAGCAAGCGCAAGAAGGACCTCGAGGTGGAATGGCTCAAGATTCCCGGTGTGGGGCATGAAACCCGCATCAAGATTCTTTCGAAGTACAGGAGCGCAGAAGCCTTCATGGCGGCCCCGCTCGAGGATATCGAAATGTTGTTCGGGAAGGTGCGCGGGAACAGACTCCGCGAGCAGGTCGCCCAGTATTGTGCGGACGGGCTCGACAATCCCGACAATCCGGAAGCATAAAAAAAACGGCCCCGGAGGGCCGTTCTTAAATTCGTGGATGGTGATTACTTTGCCTGGACGCAACGGACACCGAACGCCTTGGTCTGGCTGTCACGTTGGAACTTGGTTTCGCCATCACCGTAATCCATGGACTTGACGACGAAGATCAGGCCGCAAGCGCTTCCGCTGCAGTTGTCCTCGTCTCCCTCGCCTTCGTTGAACTCTTCGCTCTCGGCAAGCCAGTAGAAGCCCATGTCTCCCTTGAATTCGTCGGTGCCGTTCTTTCCACGGCCGTTAAATATCCAGAAACTCAGGTCGCCCTTGGCTGCGTTGAATTCGGCTCGGGTGGGGAGTCTCCATCCTGTGGGGCATGCATCACGGGCTGCGGAGTAGTTATAGAGGCGTCCCATGGTCTTGCAGTTGTTGATGTCGCCGCCATAGCAGTTACTACCGCTCAGGGCAATATCCAGGTTTTTCTTCGTCCACAGGGTGCCGTTGACTTCCTGGAGGTCGTACTTCTGCGAGTCGCGCATGTCGGTCATGACCAGACCTTCAATGACGGGTGCTGCATCGAGATTGATCTTGTTGGGGACATCGCCACCGACGGAGATTTCATCTTCGGGCGGAACGTCCGGACCGGAAGCGGAGGATGCCCATTCTTCGCAACCTTCAGTCCAGCAGAAAATGCCGCTGCTGAAGTAGGGGTCGTCGAACGTGGTGGCTCCGGTGTCGATGGTGACGCGCGTCTTCAGGATGACAGGATCCTTGTCTTTATCCTTCTTGCCCTTGCTGCTGGAGGAAAGGGAACTTGCCTCGGGGGAGGAAGTTGCATCATTTGTTGCGGAGGACGTCGGTACAGGGCCGGGTTCCAGGCTTGAGGAGGAAAGCGTTGCTTCGGGTTCATTGGGGTGTGCCGGTTCGGGCGCGTCGTCGCCAGAACAAGCGGAAAGAACGGTAATTACCCCTACGATTCCCAAGAGAGATATAAAGTGTTTCATGTTATGAAATATAGTTTACAAACGGGCTATAGATTAGCAAAAAGAATTTTACTATAATTGCGGACACTATGGGTAATGTTGAAATATTCGATACGACCTTCGCCTTGACCATCTTGGTCATCATGGCTCTCTGCATTCCGACAGTTCTCCTTTTGGCGAACTGGGTTCTGCATCCCGGCAAGATTAAGCAGGTCCTTATCAAGGGATCTTCCTACGAATGCGGTCTTGCGCATGTCTCGGGCACGGCGAACGAGCGTTACCCGGTCAAGTATTATATGGTAGCGATGCTTTTCCTGGTTTTTGACCTGGAAGTGGCGTTCCTCTACCCGTGGACGGTCCAGTTCCTCGTTGGGGGCTGGGAACTCCTTTTCGTTTTGCTCGGATTCCTTGTCATTCTTGAAGCAGGTTACATCTACCTCCTCAAGAAGGGCGTGCTGGACTGGTCCCGCATCACCGACTAAAGGCTATTCTATCTCAAAATAAAGCGAACGCGGGCCTTCGGGTCCGCGTTTGCCGCTTTTGGGGAAGTGTTTTGAAGGCTTCGGCTAGAATGCCTGCCGGATATAGACCGTCAGACCCAGTTGTTTGTAATCTACCCAGGAAATGTCTCCCCTAGCATAGAGGTCTTCCTTCATGTTCAGGCCAAGTTCACCTCCGAAACCGACGGACTGGTGCCATTTTTCGCGCATGAGGTCGCTAAAGTAGTCCCCGGCCTTGCCTCCCTCGAAAAAGATTGTCCCGGCGAGCCTCCAAAACAGGACCTTGCGGAGCTCGGCCTGCAAAATCAGGGCTTGGTTGCCG
This sequence comes from Fibrobacter sp., assembly GCA_017412605.1. Classification (GTDB taxonomy): domain Bacteria; phylum Fibrobacterota; class Fibrobacteria; order Fibrobacterales; family Fibrobacteraceae; genus Fibrobacter. The sequence goes on from JAFPWY010000015.1 coordinate 100,198, forward strand.
CGAAAATAGTGGTCTTCCACGCCCCGGAATCTCTTTATGCCGTCGGGGCCGGCAAGCATGTCGAACGGGACGTCGCCGCTGGCGCGCTGCCAGAGGGCGCCCACGGCCATCGAAGTCTTCCAGAACAGGAAAGTGTAGCCGCGCAGGTCCAGTTCCTGCTTGGTGAACCCGCAGTCGCCCAGCATGTCGGAAAAGACGAGATGGTTCCAGTGGGCGTAGAACCCGTGCCTGGCCCAGTTGATGTTGTCCCGCGTATCATAGGAAAGCTGGTAGCCGATGCCGGTCCGCCACTTGTCGTCGGTCTCGGGTTCTGCGATCGTCCCCCTGTAGTTGCGGAAGGAAATGTCCGAGTATTCCATGCGGAAGGCTGGCCCGTACATGAAGTTGTGCCATGTGTCGGGCAGGCCGAGGTTGGTCGTGGTCGTGTTCTCGACCTTGAACGTGTTGCGGTCGAAAAGGCGCCCGTCGTCCGGGTCGGGATGATTGGTGGTGCCGTAGTAGTAGCTGGTCCAGTTGTCGTAGGTGAGTGCCGCAATTCCGACGATGCGGTCATGGAAAAAGTAATAGCGCGGCACGACAAGCGCTTCAAGTTGCTTCTTGGCTGTGCCTATGAGGGCGAAGTCCAGGGTGGTGGTCTTTCCGCCTTCGTATTCCGGTTTGAAGAACAGGAGCAGCATGGCTCCGTACTCCAGGCCGGTTTCTTCGGAGTAGCCAAGTATGGGGAGTGACGAAAAACGTTGGAAATGGTCCGCGCCGTTGTCGGTGGCGGACGTGTCTGCGGGCTCCGCCCAGAGCGCACAGGCGCAAATCCAGGGCGCGAGGAATGCGACGAGCCGGTTTGTTTTTTCCAATGGTACCCCTTTCACGTGACCCAATATAGATATTGCTATAATTCCAACCGAACTGCACAAAACGAAATGCAGCAAGAAGAGGTTTCCATGTCCAAGTTGATGCGTTCTATTTCGGGTATCCGCGGAATCGTGGGTGATACCCTGACCCCACAAGTTCTCAAAAGTCACGTGAGCGCCTTTTTGCAGATTACCCAGGCGAAGCGCGTGGTCATCGGTCGCGACAGCCGCCCCACGGGTGATGCCATCAGCCAGTTCGTGGCGGGCATCTGCCGCCTTTCTGGGGTCGATGTGGTGGAAGTGGGCCTTTCTACGACGCCTTCGGTCGAGATCCTCACGACGGAACTCAAGGCCGATGCGGGCATTATCATTACCGCAAGCCATAACCCGCTTGAATGGAACGCACTCAAGTTCCTGAACAACAAGGGTCTTTTCCTCGGTCCTGACGATGTCAAGAAGCTGTTTGAGCTGGCGGATGCGGACAAATTCGATTATCCCGATTACCGCAACATGGGCAAGTACGAGTTCATGAAGGACGCCGACGGCGTGCACGTGGACGGCACCCTCAAGATCCCGTTCGTGGACGTGGAAGCGATCAAGGCGAAACATTTCAAGGTGGCGGTCGATGCCGTGAACGGTGCCGGTTCCTATATCGTGCCCCGGCTGCTCGAGGAGCTCGGCTGCGAGGTGGTGCGCGTGCATTGCGAACCCGATGGCACGTTCCCGCGTGGCGCAGAACCCATTCCCGAAAACCTGGGCGACCTCCGTGCAGCCGTGCAGGCGAACGCCTGCGCCGTCGGCTTTGCCGTGGACCCCGATGCGGACCGCTGTGCTCTGGTGGACGGTTTGGGACAAAGTATCGGCGAGGAATACACGCTTGCTATTGCGACAGAAGAAGTGCTTTCGCAGAAGAAGGGCAGCGTGTGCGTGAACCTCTCCACGAGCCGCATGAACCAGGATGTTGCCGAAAAGTACGGCTGCGAGTTCAGCCGCGCGAAGGTGGGCGAAATCAACGTGAGCCTGCAGATGATCGAGAATGGATGCGTCATCGGTGGCGAAGGCAATGGAGGCGTGATTCTTCCGGCGCTGCATTACGGCCGCGATTCCTTGGTGGCGGCCGCACTCGTGCTCAGCTGGATGGCCCACCATGATGGCGGACCTGAAAAGTTCGTGGCCGAAAATCCGTCCTATGCGATGCCCAAGAAGAAGTTCGAACTCGGCGACAAAAAAGTCGCAGATATTCTTCCGAAAGTCAAGGCCGAATTCGCCGGTTGGAAAACGGACGAACGCGACGGCCTTTGGCTCGGGAGCGAAAAGTCGTGGGTGCATGTGCGCGCGAGCAATACCGAACCGGTCATCCGCGTGATTGCCGAAGCTCCGACTGCCGAGGAAGCCGAAGCCTTGTGCAGCAAAGTCGAAAAGCTCATATAATACCCCCTCACGTACGATAAGTACGTTGCGCGGGGGTTAGAATAGCCAGAGGGTGGCGCCTGCTTGTGCAAGCCACTCGCGTGGACGGATGGAGTCGTAGAGGTAGTTTGCGACTCTGTCGTTCAGCAGGGGTGTCAGCCCGAAGGTGAAGTTCCAGAACAGTTCCAGCGACTTGTTTCCCGGAAGCGGGAACGTTTTTCCGACTGTCGTATAAACGCCCAGTTCAAGGCCCGCTGCGTACGAATGGAAGTCCAGCGAAATCAGGTCTACCTGGAGGTTTGCGGAAAGGATGTAGGCGAACAGTCCGCCCGCCTCGATAAAGTAGCCTCTCGGGGCCTTATAGCGTATGCCGACGGGCAAGTCGACGCTCCAGTAGTTCAGTACGATGTCGTACCGCCCTTTGCTGCCCTTTTTGTTTTCGGTATGGTCCAGGGAATCGCCTACGTAATATTCGGTTTCTCTCCAGTGGTGCTCCTTGGCATTCACGAAGCGGTGACGCAGGGAGATGTACAGGTTCGCATGCAGAGCAAACCATTCCCCCATGTCCCTCATTCCTGAAATTCCAAGGCTGAATCCGATACCCTTGAAGTCGTCGCCCCCGGAAAGGTACTGCTCGTAATGTTCCTTTTCGAACCCGTCGTCGGTCTCTGTCTCCTTATCTTCCTTCTTGACGTAAACGTCGTTGTTCAGGTGCCAGATTCCGATGTACGTCCCGGAGGCAGTGATGCCCAGATGGTAGGGCTGTACAACATCAAAACCCTTCGGAGCTTCTGCTCGAAGGGTCGTGGCCATTGCGGCAAAAAAGAGGATCGGGATTACAGGAACCAGTAGCCTACGCCCAGACTGAAGATGAGGTCTTTGGGATCGATCAGCTTAGTTCCATCGATTTTCATGCTGACTTCGTCAGCAGGAATTTCAATTTCGTCGCTTATGATGCTGGTGAGACCCATCTGGAAACGGAAACCGAAGTCCAACTGATGGCCGTTAGGAAGTTTCAGGGCATAGCCGAGGTCTGCTGCAACGCCGACGATGAGAGTGGAGGTGTAGTCGTCAATATCCTGCGATATGAACATAACCTTGCCTTCGGTATCCAGGTTCAGCGAGAATACAGGGCCGGCTCCCAGGTAGACGCCGGGGGCGGTAGTGACGCGGAGCATGAGAGGGATTTCCAGGTACCACTGAATCAACTTGACATCGTTCAATGTGAATGCCCCGGACATGTCGCCGTATCCATAGTCATCATCATCGTAGGTATAGCCATAGTCGTCATAATCGTAAGACGAGTTGCTTGTGTTGGACGAACCCCCGGTTTCCGCAGAGAATGTCAGGTCCGTGCTGCGGGAACGGTAAGAGAAAAGGAGTTCGGATTCAAGCGCGAGGCTGCTGGTAAAGGGAAGCATGAAGGTCAGGCCGAAGTCTACGCCCATGCCGCCAGCTTTTTCAAAGCCCTTGATTTTGCCCTTTTCGTCGCTGCTCATGTCAATCATTTCTGCGCTAACACCGAGGGAGTTTGCGTCAATGGTGACGTCCGTGTTCCAGAACATGTTGTATGTGCCTGCAACCTTGGCGCCCATGTGGAAACCTTCGGCTGCGAGAACGCCCGTGGAGGCGATGAGAAGAGCAGATGCTGCTGTTTTGAGTACGTCCATAAAGAACCCCTAAAAGTAAAAAATTTTGTACAGGAAATCTAATTTATTTCATACAATAGTACAAGAGAAAAAGTGAAAAAAATAAAAGGCTTTCCGGGAAGGAAAGCTTTTTTGGGGGGAATCTTGTTTTATTTGAGTGAAGATTTGTTTTATATCCTAGAACTGCGTGATGAATTCCCAGCCGGTTTCAGTTGTCCACACCTTGCCGTCTTCGCGGGGGTTGTATGAGTGACCGCCGTCGAATGTGCACCACTTCACGGGGAAGCGCGGGTCGACCGTCTTGTAGTCGTAGCACACGTGCTTGTCGCCAGCGTATTCCTCCGCTTTTTCGCCCCTGGCGTCGGTGAAGTTCCCTTCGGCGTCAGGTATTCCGTTGTTCTTCAATATCCTGTCGCGGGAACTGCGTCCGAGCTCTGGCGTACAAAGTTCGTCGCTCATGCCGACGGTTCCCATCCATGCGATGGGGAGTCCCTTGTTCTTGGGGATGTAAATCACCATGTCCATGGTCGAGAATACCACCACGCCGCGCAGGCGGTGCTGGAAATCCTGTGCGAGTGCGTTGCTGAACATGGCGCCGAAACTGAACCCGATGGAGAACACGCGCGAAGTGTCGATGCAGAGGTTATCGTTCAGGTGGGTGAGGAACTCGTCGAAGAAGATGTGGTCCTTGTCATCGTAGCAGCGCCAAGGGTTGCTTGCTTCTTTCCCGGTTCTATCTGTTTCGGTAGTGTATCCGTGCGGCGCGACGAAGATGGTGTTCTCCTTGGCGCCCGGCTGGTTTCTGAATCCGTAGTAGGCTTCCCTCGTTGCCACGTTCTTGGCGGAACCGCCCATGTAGTGCATGCCGAACACGAGACGGTAGGGCTTGTTCTTGTCGTAATTCTCGGGCATAGTGAGGTAAATCTCGTGCTCGATGCCGCCACCGGTGAACATGAAGTTGTCCTTGAGCGTATTGTCCTTGCCGCAGCCCTTGCTCGGCGTGGGGGCATTCTTGAGCGCATAGCCGAATGCGTAGGTCCGTTCGTCGGCGGTCTTCGTGAGTTTCAGAGTTACCGCCGTGTCGAGGTTCGCTAGGGCGACTTTCAGGGGATCGAATCCTGTGGCGGAGACGCTGAGGGTGTCGCCTTCGCCAGGTTTCAGGAGTGCCTTGCCGCGATTTTGGCGGATGGCGCTGCTGAAACGGGTCCCGTTCGTGACGAAACGGACGGTCTCGACGGCGCTGCCGACGCGGACTTTCGCGAAGTAGGAGCCTGGGTCGGTCGCTCCCTGGCGCAGGTCCACCTGGCCCGAGCCGTGCAGTTCCTGGTAGAGAATCCGGTTGCCGACCATATCGAAGATGCTTACCTGCACCGGTGCATTGCTGCTCTGCGCAAAACGGAGCACGCCGTCGACGATGTCGATGTGGCCGGGCTTGAAATTGCCGGAAAGTAGGGACTGCTGGTTGTCAGATTGGATGGAGAATTTGCCGTCTTGGTCTGTAGAGGTGGAATCTCCCGTAATCAGGAGCTTTACGAGCGCGCCAGGGACCGGTGTCCCTGCTTCGTCGGTTATGGTTCCGCTTAGCGTGAATGCGGAAGCCGCAGAGAATGTTGCCGCCAGCACAATTGGAAATATGAAAAAGATCGCTCTTTTCATCTTCTGTCTCCTTCTCCAAGCCGTTTTTAGCTGCTGTTGGGCCTGTAGCTATTAATAATCAATATAATTTTTGAAACAAGCGATTTGTCAGGGTAAATTAAATTTTCCCAAATGCCGTTTTATAAGCAAAAAAGACAAATAAAGGAAAAGTTCCCCCTGTTTTCAACAGAAGGGAACTTTAGGTTGTTGGGGTTGGAGAGTTAAACTTTTAGAACTGCTCGAGGAACTTGTGGACCTCTTCGGGCACCCAGGTTTCCTGCCAGCCGGCACCGACTTCCATGCTGCCGTTGTCGTGGGCGGTCCACTGGTGTCCACCCGGCCAGCTGCACCACTTGACGGGGAAGCGCTCGTCGACTGTCGTGAAGTCGTAGCAGACGTGTCCGGTGTTGCCCTGGACTTCGGTGGGTTTTTCGCCGCTGGCGTCAGTGAACTTGCCGTCTGCACCGGCCTTGCCGTTGTTCTTCAGGATTCGCGGAAGGGCGCTTGTCTTGGCGGTGTTGTAATTGCAAACGCCGTCGTTCTTGCCATGCACACCCATCCATGCAATCGGCTTGCCTGTATTTTTCGGGAGCCAGATGTTGTAGTCGGCCGTGGCGTAGACGGCTACAGCGCGGAGGCGGTCCTGCATGTGCTGGGCGAGAGAGTTCGTGAACATGGCGCCGAAGCTGAAGCCTGTTGCGAACACGCGTGTGGTGTCGATACAGTAGTTGTCAAACATCGTGGTAATCATCTGGTCGACGAAATCATGGTCTTCCTGTCCATTCCAGGTGCCGTTGTCGTTACCCTGCGGAGCGACGAAGATGTAGTCGCCGTTCTTGTCCAGTTGCTGCTGGCCATAGTACGGGGTCGGATGGTCATAGTCCGGGTTGTGGTGCACGAAGTCTTCGGCGTGGCTACCCATGCAGTGGTTTGCGATGAGAAGCTTGTGGGCCTTGTTGTTGTCGTAGTTCTTCGGCAAGGTGATGAAGAACTGCCGATTCTTGCCGCCGACATTAAGGTTGAACTGTTCGCCGTTTTCGACTTTTTTGCCGGACCCTAAGGAAGAGCTCTTTCCGCAACCCTTACTCGGACGCGGAGAGTTCTTCAGCGCATAGCCGAATGCGAATGTCTGCTCGCCCGATCCGATATCGGAAGAGGATTCGGGAGCGATGGCGGACGAAGATGTGGGAGAAGAGGTGGGATTGGTTCCGGAGGAACTGGAGGTCGCTACGGGGGTGGTGCCGGCCTTCTTAAGTGTCAGCGCCAGCACGGTATCGAGATTGGGGAGATACACGCGGAGCGAATCGTAGCCCGTGGCGAGGACGCGGAGATTGCCGGAGTTGCCCTGCTTGATGAGGAAAAGCGCATTGCCTTGCTTGTTCTTGAAGGCGCTGCTGTAGTTGCCATTGGCAGTGAAGCGGACTGTCTGTTCTGCGCTGCCCATGCGGACGCGGGCGAGGTAGGCACCCTGGGCGCTGACGCCCTGGCGCAAATCCACCTTGCCGGAACCGGTGATGGAGTGGTTCAGAACCTGGTTGCCCATCATGTCAAAAATTCGAATCTGTACGGGAGTGTTTCCGTCCTGTGCGAAATCCAGTACCCCGTCCTTGATGCTGATGAAACCCAGGTTTTGGCTTTGGGCGTGGATGGCGGTGGTGCTGTCGGTGAGCACAAACTGTCCTTGGGCATCGGTCACGGTGGACTTGAACATTTCAACGAGCGCAACGGTTGCTCCTTGAATCGGAAGACCGGCTTCGTCCTTAACGGTTCCGCTTACATTGTAGGCGAATGCCGAGGAACAAAAAAATGCCGCTACTGCGAGCGGGATGGCTGGGAAGAACACTTTTTTCATAACTACTCCTTTTTATGAAACCCATACAACCCTTGTTTAAACCAACTTCCTATAACATATATCGGGATTTGCCTTTTTTTTAATTCGGCGAGAGGGTGGGCATGGATAAATCGTCCATAACCAAATGTTTACACTTGTGGCAATTCTGCAAAAATGGCTCAAAAAAAGAAAAAAAAAAGGGGGAAGGAGGTCCTAACTCCTTCCCCCCGGATGGGGTGCAGTATGATGTTATATGAGGAGCAGTATTGCTTATTCAACAGTCAGTTTTCTGGCCGCGGCCTGCTGCTTTTTGGCGAGCGCGAACGACAGGACGCCATTTTCAAGGGAGACCTTGATTTTCTCGGTATCAATGTCGTCTGCCAGGCGGAAGCTGCGCTCGTAGGTGTACTTGCTGTCCTTGCGTGCGCGGGTGGCCTTGACTGTGATGATGTTCTTTTCGATCTGGATGTCCAAATCTTCTTTCTTGACGCCGGGCAGTTCCACTTCCAACATGAAACCGTTCTCTACCTCGTAGTAGTCGGCTTTGGGCGTGTAGGAGCATTCACCCTGCGCGTTGGAGGCGTTGTTGAGGCTGTCGAGGAAGTTCTGGATACCGTAGAAAGCTGTCGGGAAGAGTTGAGTGTTGATCATAGGAATACCTCCGTGTTTTTCGGGTCCCCGGCGTTCGCCGTGTGGCCCATTTGTTTTCGCTAGGGTATATGCAAACGCCGTGCCAAAGTGGGCCTTTGCAGGCGTTTTGGCGGAAAAAAGCCCAAAATTTTTTCAAAAATGTCGAAATTGGCTCAAAAAAGGCATTTTCGATGCTCCCGGATTTCCTGCGCATCTTGACCTATTTCATAAAAAAACGGCGGTGTTGCACCGCCGAAACAGGGTTGTTTTTCAAAATGAATTGCGCGGGGCTAGTCCAGCTTTCCCTGGTACAGTTCCAGCATCTTCCTGGCGAGCAGGCTCGTGTACTTGGCGTTGGTCTGTGTAATCTGCGCTTTCTCGAGGTTGTTCTTTTGCGTGAGGTAGTCGGTGTAGGTGAGGGCGCCTGCGTTCCGCTGTTCTTCGGCGACCTGCAGGGCTTCGGCTTCGGCCTGCACCTGGAGCGTGGCGGCTTTCCACTGCATGTCGGCGCTGACGGCGTTGATGTGGAGTTTTTCTACGTTGTTCTCAATGTTCTTGGCGGTTTCCTGCATGCTGATTTGCGTCTCGGCCTCGGTGACCTGGGCCTGCAGCACCTTGTTGGTGGTCGCTCCGCCGTCGATGATGGGAATGTTGATGCCGAGCGATATGGAGTTCTGCCATCCGTTCTTGAGCTGGCGGCCGTAGCGGTCGGATTCCCAGGCCTGGAGGCCCGTGCTGGAGTTCGCCCCGAGGGTCACGGTAATGGAGCTTGCCTTGCCGGCGACCTGGGTGCTTTTCTTAGCGGCCTTGACGGACACGCTGTCGGACTTGAGACCTGGATGCGATTCCTTGGCCGTCTTTCTGAGATCGTCGAGTGTCGGCAACGGGGGAAGCGAGTCGGGACTGTCGATGTTGCTCTCGGGGGCCGAGATTTCGAATTCCTCGCTGTCGCCCAGCTCGAGTAGCTGCCGGAGCGCCGTCTTCGCGCTGTTGACGGAAAGCTGTGCCGAAAGCTGAGCCACCTGCTTCTGCAGTACGTTGGACTGGCTCTGGGTGAGTTCCTTCTTGGTGATGGAGCCCGCTTCGTAGAGCTTGCCGTAATGTTCGAATTCCGCCTGGGACAGTTCGACGGATGCGTTTGCCGTGCGCAGGTTCTCCATGGCGGCAAGCAGCGACATGTAGGCGTTCAAGACGCTTTCCTGTACGGAACGTTCGGTCTGCTTGGTCGAAAGGGCTGTGGCCTCTTTAGAAAGCTGGCTTGCCTCGACGTTCAGGCTGGTGGCCCCGCCATCCCAGATGGTGTACGAACCGGAAATGCCGAGGTTCAGGCGGTAGTGGTCTCCGTCGTCAACGAACGGGTGGTCGTAGAGGGTGTTCTGGATGCTGGCGCTTACGGTCGGGTGGTTGCCCGTCTTGGCCTGCTTTACGCTGATGTCCGCCTTCTGTTCGCGGAGCTTGGCCGTTTCCAGCGAGAGGCTCTTTTCCTTGGCCTGCTTGAGGCAGTCCGCAAGCGTCCATGTGCCGCCGAAGGCGGCTGTTGCCGGGACCAGGAACCCAAGAAGAATCGCTATTTTCGTATTCATGCCGTTTAGATGCCTCTCTGCGCGGTTGCGTTGCGTGTGCGGGGGAAAATAGCAATATTTTGTATGGGGGAAATGGAAGGGAAAAACAAAAGCCGCCTTTGCGGGGCGGCCTTTTCGTGGACGGTACTGGATTTGAACCAGTGACCTCTGCCGTGTGAAAGCAGCGCTCTAAACCAACTGAGCTAACCGTCCGAGGTGGGTGCAAATATATAAAAGAATATTTGAGATGTCAAGGGGATATTAGTTATGAGGTCGGGCTTTAGCCCTTTGAGGCTTGAGGTCGCTCGTTATCACTCGCTTTGAGCTATAATATCGCACCAAAGGTGCCTAATTTTTTGCTCAGAGCCACGCATAAGCGTGGCGACCTCATCCCTCATAGCTCAAAGCTTATAGAAACTTATCTTCGGCGGCGCGGAGGATGGTGAGGAACTCGGACGGGGTCTTTGCCTCGATGAGGTCCTTGCGCACGGTTCCGTCGGCAAGCAGGCGGCTTACGGAGGACAGCGCCTTGAGGTGCGGTCCCACGGTGTTGCCCGGGCTTACGATGAGGATGATCAGGTAGACCGGCTCCCCGTCGAAGGACTCGAAATCCAGGCCCTTTTCGACGGTGGCTGCCACCATGCACATGCGGTCGACGTAGTCGATTTTGGCGTGCGGCACGGCGAGCCCGCATCCGATACCGGTGGAACGGCTCTTCTCGCGGTTCCAGACGGCTTCGAATATCTCGTCCCTGTGTTCCAGTTTGTAGGCACTGCAGAGCGTGTCCACCAGCTCGTTCAGGATGGCCTCCTTGGTCTGGCTGGCAGAGTTGATCAAGATGCAGTTGTCAACAAATCTTTCGGAAAGTCTCATATGGTGAAACCTCTTATATTGTTCAGTTTGATATTTTAGCAAAAAAAATGCTTTTTGACGAGGTTTTTACGAGAAAATACTCAAATGTGCCAAAATTGTAGCATGAAAGTAGGCAAATTTACTCAAATTTGTTCAAAAACGCCGCTATGTCGTTTTCGGAAGCAAAATTGTCGAGGGCGTCAATAGCTTTTTTCATGGTCAGGACGTCAATCTGTCCGGGGGCGGCGCAAGCCTCTATGGAACCGTAAGTAAGGTTTGCTCCTTCGTGGAGCGACCATATCCTGGAGGGCATGCCTGTTTTGCCCATGCCGAAGGCGGCGAACATTTCAAAATTTTTCGCATTCTTGCTTGCGAACTGATAAAGCCTCTGGCAGTCCGTGGGACCATTGCTCATGGCGGCAATCTTGAGCCCTGCGGCCTTGACCCGCTGGGCGTCCTGCGCGAACTTTTTCAACTCGAGGAGTGTGGGGATGCGTACAAAGTTGTGCTCCGAGACGATGATGCGCGTGCCGCGTGGCTTGGCGAGTTCGGCCAGGGCGCCGTAGTCGTGGAGACAGTCGCGTTCCAGGTCCATCCATTCGGGAACATCCGGTGCGGCGAAGATGGACTGCCACAGTGCGGGTCTTTCCACGGCGCTGTCGTCGGGGAAAGTCCCGCCGTCGCGGGCAAGCCGGACAGTTCCGATTTGTGCCGATTCGGGGGCGAGCTTGCGGACGCGGGTGGATAGTTCCGGCCATATTCCCTTCTCGAACCAGTCGTAGCGGATTTCGAGCATGTCGCAGGCTTGCAGGTCCATGACCACCGGGCTGATCGGGTCGGCCTCGGCTGCAGAAAGCACCTGCGGACTCACGAGCCCGACCAGGTTCTTCTTCTGTGCTTTGCTTGCGTCATCTCTTTGCATGCCGCAAAGATACTAAAAAAGGCGCCCCGACAGGGCTGTGGCCCGGCCCCGTGCCCGTGAAATTGCTAACTTGTCGCTGAACAGAAAAGGATAACCTATGGCAGATTGCAAAGACAAAAATGAGAAGCAGACTCCGGATTTTTTGAAGAAGGCCGAGGAGTTCCTGTCCTCGAAACGCCGCATCTTTTTGTGGGGTGCAGTCGATGACGAGAGCGCATCGAAGATTGTACAGCAGCTTTTGTATCTGGATTCCCTGAACCACGACGACATCGTGCTTTTCATCAATAGCCCGGGTGGCGTCATCAGCAGCGGCCTTGCCATTTACGACTGCATGAACGCCATCAAGAGCGACGTGGTCACGGTATGTTGCGGTCAGGCAGCTTCCATGGGTGCCGTGCTCCTGACTGCCGGTGCGAAGGGCAAGCGCTGTGCATGGCCGAATGCCCGCATCATGATTCACCAGCCGCTCATTCACGGCGAAATCGTCGCCCCGGCGAGCGACATCCAGATCCAGGCCGAAGAGATGCTGCGCATCCGCGGAATCACGGGCAAGATCCTTGCCGAAACGACCGGACACACCATCGAGGAAATCGACCGCGATACGGAACGCGATAACTTCATGTCGGCGGAAGAGGCTAAGGCCTACGGTCTTGTGGACAAAGTCGAGAGTCTTATCTGATGGGCTTGTTTTCTGCGATAAAGAAGGGTCTTTCCAAGACCCGTGACGCCTTGGTGGGCGAGCTCAAGGGCATTGTCGGTGCCGGCAAGATTACCGACGACACTTTGGAAGAGCTCGAAGAACACCTGATCAAGGCTGACGTGGGCGTTGAGGCTGCGTTCCTTTTGACGGATGCCCTCCGTGAGAACGCCCTCGGCAAGTCGCTTACGACGGAGCAGGTGCTCGACATCATGCGAAACGAGGCCGAACGTCTCCTGAAGGACCCGCCGCCGTTTGAACTCAAGGGCAAACCGCACGTGGTGCTTGTCATCGGCGTGAATGGTGCCGGCAAGACCACGACTATCGGTAAGCTTGCCGCCCGCTGGATAAACGAGGGCAAGAAGGTGATGATCGCCGCCTGCGATACGTTCCGTGCCGCGGCCATCGACCAGCTCGAAACTTGGGCGCAGCGCAGCGGTGCCGAGTTCGTGAAACACCAGGAAGGCAGCGATCCGGCTGCGGTCGCCTACGATGCTTGCCAGGCTGCCGTCGCCCGTGGTTGCGACATCCTGATTGTCGATACCGCCGGGCGCCTCCACAACAAGGACTACTTGATGGAGGAACTCAAGAAGATTGTCCGCGTGATGAAGAAGGTGAATCCGGACTTCCCGCAAGACATGTGGCTCGTGATTGACGGAAATACCGGACAGAACACCATCAACCAGACGAAGATTTTCAACCAGAGCTTCCCGCTCACGGGCCTCGTGGTGACCAAGCTCGACGGCACGGCGCGTGGCGGTTCGGTCCTTTCCATCACGAGCTCGCTACAGATTCCTATCCGCTGGGTGGGCATGGGCGAACAGATTGACCAGCTCGTGGAATTCAACAAGCGCGAATATATCGACGGTCTTTTCGAGAATGCGCTCGAAGAGGCGAGGTAGCTAAAAGTGCTGGGCTGGATTCGGTTTGGACGGCAATGGGCATGGCGTGCTTCCGTCATGTCGCTTTGCATGGGCTGCATCATGCTGTGTGCCTGCGACCAGGGATCCCCTTCGATAGATTCTAGGCTCGTTTCCACGTATGTTGACATCCGCGTTATGGAACAATCCCTCGGGACCGAGACTCCGGAGGCGCGGCTCGCCCGCAAGAGCATTGTCGAAAAGCACGGCTACACTCTTGAATCCTATAAGAAAGCCATTGATAATATTCTTGAAGACGACAGTCGTTGGGTCCCGTTTCAGCAGGCGGTCGTTCGCAATATCGATTCCTTGCTCGGGAACCCTCTTGAACCGCTGGGAAAGAAGGGGGCGAAAAAGTGAGGATCGCCTTGCTGTTGCTTTTGGGTGCCTGTATCGCTTTTGCGGCGCCTCTGAAAAAGGACACTAAAGTCCACTGGCTTTCCTATACGCAGGGCCTCAAGATGGCGGCGAAGGAATCGAAGCTGATGTTCGTGTCGGTGTATGCCGACTGGTGCATCCCCTGCCAGGTGATGGAAAAAAACGTGTACACGGACCCCAGTGTGGCGACACTTTTGAATTCCAGGTTTATCCCGGTGAAGCTAAATGCCGAGTCGCAGGACACGATTATGTGCGATGGCCAAGCCAAAACGGTGGAACGATGCTATTTTGATGTGTGGGAATTGTCTGCCGTGCCGTCCTATGTGCTGGTTGCCCCGAAAGGCATGAGTATCCTTACTCTCACACAGTCACTGGATGTTGCGGACATGCGGTTTTTGTTGCAGCAATTTTTGAGTAAAGAGAGCGAATGGATAGCGCGGTAATGGAACAGGTTTATTTTGTGGCTCAGGTTGGGTTCTGGGTTTCCCTTTCCCTCCTGGTGCTTTGTTATGCGCTGTTCCCGATAACGCTCCCGTTCGTGAGCGAAATTTTCAAGCGCAGGCGAAAACCGCAGCCTTCGACAAAATTCTTGCCCACGGTCTCCATTTTGGTTTCGGCCTATAATGAAGAGGCTGTTATCGAGCGCAAGATTCACAATATTCTCTCGATTGATTACCCGAAGGACAAGCTGCAAGTCCTCATTGGCGATGACGGTTCTGCAGACAGGACGGCAGAAATTATCGCCGGTTATGCGGACCAGGGCATTACGCTGGTGAAGGCTCCCAAGAATGCGGGCAAGGCCGCTATGCTGAATAGGCTTGTCACGTATGCGACAGGCGACATTCTCGTTTTCAGCGATGCGAACACGATGTTCTTCCCCAATGCGGTGCGCAAGCTGGTTGGTCCGTTTGTCGACAAGAAGATGGGGTGCGTCTGTGGTCACCTTATTTTGTCGGACCGTAGCGGAAGTGTGCTGGGCAAGGGCGAAAGTTCCTACTGGGACCTGGAATCCGAGATGAAGAAGTTTGAAGGGGCGCTGGACTTGCTCATTGGCGGTAACGGTGCCCTCTATGCCATTCGCAGGGAACTCTACACGGAACTTCCGGTCAAGAAGAGCGTCATGGACGACTTCTACATCACGACGAAGATTTTGCAGAAGGGCTATTACAGCACGTTCGTTGGCAGCGCCATCGGTACGGAGCAGACTTCGAAGGAATCTTCCGGCGAGTACCGCCGCAAGGTCCGCATCGGCCGTGCTAACTTCAACTTCCTGCTTTCTTATCTTCCGCTGCTGAACCCGCTTCGCCCGTTGAGGGCCTACTTGTTCTTCTGCCACAAGGTCGTACGCTGGTTCTCTCCCCATATTTTCATCTTGCTTGCGCTATGCAACGCGATTCTTTTGCCGAAGGGATTGTTCTATCAGCTTTTCTTTGGCGTGACGGTTTTCTGCATCATTGTGGGCGTATCGCGCATGGTTCCCCATGCGTATTACTTCATCACGATGAATGTTGCCATGTTGAAAGGTTTCTTTCTTTCGTTCAAAAAAGAAAAGAGTGGCGGCTGGGCCCGTGAGGCCCGCGGTGACGATGACGCATAGGAGCTGAAATGAGACGCTTGCTTGCAATCCTGTTTGTCTGTGCCTTGTCGTTTTCGGCGACGAAGGCGAACGCTTTCACCATGGATGTCCAGGGCGGTATCGCAAACGCGGTGAGCGATATTATGTCGTTCAACTTGAATGTGTTCGGACATGTCTGGTACCCTATCGACCAAATGGTGTTCTTCGGCATTGGCGGCGGCTACAATGAGCTTGATAACGTCGGGTACATTCCCGTGATGGCTTCGGCTTGGATCCGCTTGCCGATTGGCGGGCAGACATTGCCCGTGGTGACCGGCGATATCGGTTATGCCTTTGGCGACGACAGCCAGATGATATGGCGCGCCGGTGGCGGATTCGACATCAAGAACGGGGACTATTCCTCAATCCTGTTGATGGGCGGATTCCAGTTCCTTGAAGATCGCGGCAAAGGATACGTTTATCTGCAAGCCGGAATCCTGGTGGAATTGTAATTAAGAGCTGTGAGGTCGGTCGCCTCCGGGCTCCCTCTGAGCAATCAGCAATGAGTAGTGAAGACTCATTGCTCGCTGCTCATAGCTCACTGCTCATAGCTCACCGCTCATAGCTCACCGCTCATAGCTCGCGCCTCATCCCTTCGCCAGTAACTCCAGCATTTCCTTGTCGAGCCTGTCCGGGTTGTTGTATTGCGGCAGGTCGTTGTGTAGCGATTCTCCCTTGGAGACAATACCGAAGTCCAGGTTCTTGTAGTTCCAGTAGCTGTAGCCCACGTCGGCATCGCGCAGGATGTCGAGGAAGTCGCGCATCCAGGCCATCTGGTACTTGCGCGGGACCTGTACATAAACGCCGAATTCGTTGCAGGCGACGGGCAGGTCGTATTTGGCGCGGAAGTCGAGCGCATTCTGGATGCTTGCCTGCAATTTCGCTTTGTCCCACTTGCCATATTCTACGTCCAGTCGCGTGGCGCCTCCCTGTTCGGGCGGGGCGTAATCACCGGGCCACGGGCGTTCAATCTTGAAGAACGGGTCGTTGATCCATGCGGCGCCCTGGTGCGTGAACGTGACCGGGGTGTAGGTATGGAAACTGTAGATGGCGTTGTCGTCGTCGAGCGGAGTCAGGTACTGGAATTCGCGGGCGCTGTTCCACTTGTTGCTGCCCACCACGATGGTGTTCTTGGGAGCGTGCTTGCGGATGGTCCAGAAAAGTTCGTCTTTTACCTTGTCCCAAACCTTGGAATCGGTGCCGGCGGGCTCGTTCAAAAGCTCCATCATCACGCGGGGCTGGTCGCTGTAGCGCTCGGCCATGTACGCCCATACCTTGCAGGCGCCTTGACGGGCTTCGGGATCCACGAAGAAGGGCTGTTCTTGGTACGAACCCAGATGGAAGTCGTGCCCTGGGCACTTGTGCAAATCCAGGATGACGTCGAGGTCAGCTGCTTGGATGTCCTGTAGGGCCTTGTCCAGCAGTGCAAAAATTTCATTCTTGGGCTTGAGGGAATCCGTTTCGAACAGATTAAAATAGTCCACGGGCAGGCGCACGTGGTTGAACCCCGCCTCGCGGATTCTCCCGAAGTCCTTTGGGGAAAGGAAAGTCCGGATATGCTCGAGAATTCCTGGGAATCCTGCCGGGTCCTTTTCTTCAATGCAGTCGACCTGGCTGAACCAGCCGCCTAAATTCACACCGCGCAGGCGTTCTCTTTTCATAACATCCCTTTCCCGATTTTTTATTCGCCGATGACTTTCAGGTCTTCGTCGGCGATGTTCAGTCCCATGATGACTTCCATATCATCGGGAAGATCGCGGAAATCGACCACGAGTCCGACTTTCTTGTCTTCGTCCTTCTGTTTTTCGAACTGGACGACGTCGAAAATATCCATTTTGATGACGGCTTCCTGGGTCACTGGAATTTCGAGGGTCATGCCCTTGCTGATAGGCCCTTCGACGATTTTCCCCTTGAATACCAGGCTCGTTTGGTCGTCCCCAACGGAGGTTTTCTTCACGTGAAATACAGCCATTATACCTTAGTCACTATCTTTAATCGTTTGTTCAGTGAATAGCCTTCCTAGGCTAGCGAAGAAAAGTTAATTTTTTTGCATGAACATTTGTGTTGGTCGGATTCCTTTTTTGGTCTGTGCGCCGTTCTTTCACGATTTTTTGAGAGTCGGAGCCGTTTTGCCCGGCGTCGATTTTGTGGATGGCCCGCCCAGCGCCCATTGTGCAGGGCTTAAGGAAGGGCGCATCCACCTGTCCCCGGCGTCGTCCATCACGTTCGCGCAGAAGCCCGGGGCGTTCGTCCTTTCGCCGGATCTTTGCACTTCCTGCGGTTTCGAGGTCCGCTCGGTGAAACTTTTTTCGAGGTTCCCCATCGAGGAACTTTCGGGGAAGTCCATCCGCATGACGGCGCAGAGCGAGACTTCCGTCACCCTGTTGCGGATTCTCCTGGAAGACCGGTTCTCCTTGAAGCCTAACTATGTCTGCGGAGGATCCGTTGTTCCGGAGGATGACGCCTGTCTCCTGATTGGTGACCAGGCGCTCGAGGAGAACGAACGGCATCGGTTTGCCTTCGGCTACGATCTCGGTACGCTGTGGCAGGCCTGGCAGGGGGTCCCGTTCGTATTCGGGGCGTGGGTCATATCCAAGTCGGCGCTTGTGCCGGAAGGCCGACCGATTGTGGAACGTTATATGGAATTGACGCAGGAAAGTATTGAAAAGTTCCGTAAAGACAAGGCCGGCGCGCTTGACCGCTGGTTGGGGCGGTTTCCGGTGAACCTTCCGCGGCCTGTGGTGGACGAGTACTACAATGCGCTGGATTACCGCTTTACGGAGCAGCGCAAGGAATCGCTCAAGCTTTTCTTCGAGTATGCGTTCCGTCGCGGCGTGGTGCCTGAAGTCCCTCGGCTGGAATTTCTCTAGAACTTCCAGTAGGTCAGCGTTTGTTATAAAGATGTTACATTGTATGGGAAAAATGGCTTTTTTTTGCGAAAAAAAAGAGTATCTAGATTTCCTTTTGCGTAGGGGTGTCTTTTTCTTCAAAAGAATATTAGATTAGATGTGCCGCGGTACGTTTCGTTGTGTTCCGCAGCGAGGGAAACATGGTTGAGGAAAGAATTCTAATTGTCGACGACAATGTCGAGATGTTGGATAAGACTAGCGAACTTCTGTCGCATGTCGGATACAGTGTCGTGACTTGTACTTCGGGCGAAGAGGCTCTTGAACGACTTGAACATGAACGGGTGGACCTTGTCTTGCTTGACATCAACATGCCGAGCCTGAATGGTTTCGAGGTGTGTCTGCGTATTCGCCAGATGTATGCGCTGGACGACCTTCCGATTATTTTCCTAACGAGCCGCGAAGATTCCGACAGCGTGACGAAGGGCTTCCATTCCGGCGCCTCGGATTTCATCAGCAAGTCCGCTATTGCCGATATATTGCTGGCACGCGTCAACGTGCATATCCGCCTGTCGAGGACGCTCCGGTTCCTGCGCGACATCTCGCTGACCGACGATTTGACCAAGTGCTACAACCGGCGCCACGCCATGTACACGCTCCGGGAATGGTTCTCCCGCAGCAAGCGCTACGGGACGACGTTCTCGCTGGTGTACTTCGACCTGAACGGGCTCAAGCTGGTCAATGACAAGTACGGTCACCAGGCGGGCGACCTGTTGCTGCGCAGCGTGGTGGGTGTCGTCAAGAAGCTCTTGCGCGATTCCGACGTGCTGTTCCGCATGGGCGGCGACGAATTCATGGTGCTTTGCCCCGATACCGACAGGCAGGGTGCCCTGACCTGCGCCGAACGTATGCAGAAGGCGGTTGCTGGCATTACCATCGTGGACCAGTCCGTGACCTTCGCCTACGGCGTGGCTCACTCTACCGATGACTACAAGGATATGGACGACATGCTGCACAGCGCGGACGCATCCATGTACGAGTGCAAGAAGCAGATGCACGCGGGAAGAAAGTAAGGAACTGCCTTACAGGAACAATTATGGCGGGTCTCGGCCCGCCATTTGTTTTGTCCGGATTACTTTATTACGTCAAGTAGCTTGTTTAGCTTTTCGGCAATGGTCTTCCAGTCGCCTGCCGTCATCAGCTTCGGGTCGAAGATGCTTGCCCCGAACGAGACTAGGTTTGCCCCGGCCTTGAAATAGGATTGGGCGTTTTCCGGATTTACGCCGCCGCAGGCCATCAGCGGTATGTCGCGGAACGGGCCGCGCAGGGCCTTGATGTATTCGGGGCCGCCTACGCAGTTCACCGGGAAAATCTTCACGGCCGAGGCGCCGAGGTCGAATGCTTTCTGCACTTCGGTCGGGGTGAGGGCTCCCGGGATGATGGGCACGCCTGCGGTGCAGGATAGCCGGATAATTTCGCTACGCGTGTTCGGGGTGACGATGAATTCTGCTCCGGCGGCGAGCGCCTTTTCCAGATCGTAACCGTGGCGGACGGTTCCGGCACCCACAGCAATGCCGTGAGGCTTGGCGGCTGCTTTGAGCGAGGCGATGATTGCCGCGGCATTCGCCGTGTTCATGGTGACCTCAATGGCTTTGAGTCCGCACTGGGCGGCGGTGTTGACGCAGGCCTCTTCGGCACCTTGCGGAATGTCGCGGAGAATGCCCACGACCGGCATCGGTTTTAAAAATTCTAGCAGATCCATGGTGAATAGTATAGGAAAATTCGGTAGTGGTGGCAAAAAAGATGCGAAAAGCTTGGTCTGTTAATGGACCAAGCTTAAGTGAGAGAGAAATGCTAAAGATCGTTTGATTGAATGTACGAAACATCCTCATCAAACCTAATGAGAATATAATGCCTTTTTCTTCTAATGCAAATATGTTGTGACTTTTACGTGGTATACATCACGTTACTTTGTCACAACTTTCTTTTGGGACGGCTGTTGCTCGGTTATTCAAACCTTAATGCTTCTATCGGGTCCAGACGGCTCGCCTTGCGGGCGGGGTACCAGCCGAAGAATACTCCGGTGGCAAAACATACGCCAAAGCTCACGATGACGCTAGTGATGGAGACGCTCATGGGCCAGTTCATGAAGTTCTTCACGATTTCGGAGGCGGCGATGCCGAGCGCAATCCCGATGGCGCCGCCGAGCAGGCTGATGATGACGGACTCGAACAGGAACTGCAGCAGGATGTCGCGGCCGCGGGCGCCGATAGCCATGCGTAACCCGATTTCCTTGGTGCGTTCGGTAACGGAGACGTACATGATGTTCATGATGCCGATACCGCCTACGAACAAACTTATTCCCGCGATGGCGGTCAGCACGAGCGAAAGCAGGTCGGAGGTGCTTGTGACCATTTGGATCATTTCTTCCTGCGTAAACACGCGGAAGGGGTCGGTGGGCTTGGTCCAGCTGCGGCGTTCCTTCAAAATGCCCATGATCTCTTCGGTTGCCTTCTCGGCGTAGCCCTCTCCGATGGAGTTCGCGTAAATCTGGCGGATGTTCGTCGTCGCCGAGAAGCGTTTCATCACGGTCTGGTAGGGCGTAAAGATGACGTCGTCCTGGTCCTGCCCGAAGTCGCCGGAGCCTTTCGTTTTCAGGGTGCCGATAACCTTAAGGGGGATGCTCTTGTAGCGGATGGTCTTGCCGATAGGGTCCACTCCTGGGAACAGGTTCTTTATGACGGTCTGCCCGATGACGCAGACTTTCGCCATGCGATCGGCCTCGTCGTCGAACATCACGCCGTCCTCGATTTCGTAGTTGCGTATCTTGAGGTAGTCCGCCGAGACTCCGCTCAGGGCTGTGGGGGAATTGTTGTTGCCGACGATGGCCTGCCCGTTCACGGTCATCATCGGCGAGACCCCGTTGATATAGGTTGCGTTCTCGCGGATGGCGATGACGTCGGCTTCTTCAAGCGATTCGGTGGATTCCGTCTGCACGCCGCCGCGGCGGTCGCGGTTCGGCATGATGATGATGGCGTTCGTGCCCATTGCGGTCATCTGCTCCTTGATGGACTTCTTGGAGCCTTCGCCCATGGCGACCATGGTGATGACTGCCGCGACACCGATGACGATGCCGAGCACCGAGAGGAAGGTGCGCATGCGGTTGCGGAGCAATGCCCTAAGGGAAATTTTGATAAGAGTTATTGGAGACATAGGCAGTAGGGGGTTAGGGGCTATGAGCGATGAGCAGTGAGCAGTGAGCGATGAGCAGTGAGTCGTGAATCTACGGGAATCATACCTCATACCTCATAGCTCATTGCTCAAAGCTCATACTCCTCCGGTGGGGGCAGCGCCTCAAAGGCGGCCTTGGCGTCCTGAATATTCTCGTTCACGGAGTCCTTTTTCAGAAGTCCGTCGCGTAACGTGATGGTGCGCCCGCTGAAGGTCGCGATGTCGGGCTCGTGCGTCACGAAGGCGATGGTTTTCCCCTGGCGGTTGAGTTCCTGGAAAATCATCATGATTTCGTAGCTCGTGCGGGTGTCGAGGTTTCCTGTCGCTTCGTCGGCGAGGATGATGACGGGGTCGTTCACTAGGGCGCGTGCGATGGCGACTCTCTGCTGCTGGCCGCCCGACATCTGGTTCGGCAGGTGGTTCATTCGGTCTTCCAACCCGACCATCTTGAGCGCTTCGACGGCCCTTTGGTGGCGCTCTTTGGCGGAAATCTTCGAATTATAGAGGAGCGGGAGTTCCACATTCTCGATGGCAGTTGTTCGGCTGAGCAGGTTGTAGCTCTGGAAAACGAAGCCGATTTTCCGGTTGCGGATGTTCGCGAGGGCGTCCCTTTTCAGCTTTTCGGTGTGTTCGCCATCTAATATATAGTGTCCGGAGGTTGGCCGGTCCATGCACCCCAGGATGTTCAACATAGTGGTTTTTCCGGAGCCGCTCGCTCCCATAATGGTCACAAATTCACCTTTATATATATCAAAAGACACCCCTCGGAGCGCATGGACGGTTTCTTCGCCCATTTTGAAGTCTCGACGCAGGTTTTGGATGGAAAGAATAGGGGACATATCTAAAATAAATTCCTTTTTGCCCAATTAGATGCCTTGTTTTAGGGTCCGGATGCAAACTTTTTGTCAAAAAAATATATTTTTCATCACAAACCTTAAACAACAAGGGATGAT
This sequence comes from Fibrobacter sp., assembly GCA_017412605.1. Taxonomy (GTDB): domain Bacteria; phylum Fibrobacterota; class Fibrobacteria; order Fibrobacterales; family Fibrobacteraceae; genus Fibrobacter. The sequence continues at coordinate 122,177 of JAFPWY010000015.1, forward strand.
AGATGAAAAAGTTAATAGCACTTTCGCTGCTCTCCGCCGGGATGGCTTTTGCACAGACCGGATTGCAGGGCGGATCAGATGGTCTTCATCAGGTGAACGCCAAAACGCTGGGTCAATGGAACTTCTCCTTCGGTCTGGGTGGTGATTTTGCATTGGATTCCTGGTCTCTTAGTCGCGGCGGTACCTATACCGATGAAAATGGCAAGACTTCTTCATTCAATGCGGACGATGCCTCGTTGTCGGGAAATGTGAACCTGGGTATCGGTCTCCTCAACTTCTGGGATATCGGTGCTAGCCTGCCGGTTTACTACGACCATGCCAACTCGGACAAGGGCTCCGAGGTGAGCGACAAGATGTGGTCCTCGGGTATGGGCGACGTGGATGTCTGGACAAAGCTCCGTGTCCCGTTCGACGACAATTTCTTCTTCGGCGTAGCCACCTTCCTCGAGATGTATATCCCGTCTGGAACCGATGGTGCAGGTGTGCGCCCCCGCCATGCCTGGTATCTTGACGATGCCGGTGCGACTTCCGCCTATTCTGGCGAAGGTATGGCCCTTTCCGCATCCCTCGCTTTTTCTCTTGATTTCACCAAGTTTGGCTTCCCGCTCCGCTGGAACCTGAGCAGCGGCTTCCTCAAGGCCCTTGGTCATGACGAAGCCAACGTAGTCTCTTATGCTACGGCCTTGAACCTGGTTCCGGGCAATGCGGTTGACTTCTTTGTCGAATTTTCCGGCGAAATGCGCGTGGAAAAGACAAAGTACCCGCGCGATCCCTTTGTTGACCCGATGCTCATTACTCCGGGTTTCCGCGCCCATCTCGGCGAACATGTCGACCTGACCATGGGTGTCGACTTCTCTTCTCGCTTCTTCAGCAACCCCGGCTACGATTCGGGTGATGAACGCGAAAACTGCAAGAATTACCAGGTCAAGTTCCGCAAGGATGGCGAGTCGGCCACCTACTGCTACGCCTCGACTCCGATCATTGCCGGTGTGGCTGCCCTTGTGTGGCATTTCGATGTCCGCAAGAAGGCCTACGAAGATCCGACCATCATTACGAAGGGTGACAAACTCGCTTCGAAGCAGTTCAACGATACCGATGGCGACGGCGTTCCGGACATCAAGGACAAGTGCCCGTATAGCAAGGCCGGCGCAGCGGTCGACAGCCTCGGCTGCGGCATCGACACCGACGGCGATGGCGTTATTGATATTGATGACAAGTGCCCCGATACTCCGAAGGGTGTAAAGGTCAACGATGTGGGCTGCGTCGGCGATAGCGACGATGACGGCGTCATGGACGACCTCGACAAGTGCCCGGCCACCCCGAAGGGCTTTGCTGTGGATAGCCTCGGCTGCCCGTTCGATGCTGACAAGGACGGCGTTGCCGACATGCTCGACAAGTGCCCGAACACTCCGGCCGACATCAAGGTGTCGACGGATGGCTGCCCGGTCGATACGGACAAGGACGGTGTTGCTGATTACCTCGACAAGTGTAAGGATACTCCGTTCGGCGCCAAGGTTGATTCCATTGGCTGCCCGGTCGATACGGACAAGGATGGCGTATTTGACGGTATCGACCAGTGCCCGAACACCAAGAAGGGCGCAAAGGTCGACACTCTCGGTTGCGAACCGGACTTCGACAAGGACGGCGTTCCTGACGGCGTGGATCGCTGCCCGAACACTCCGGCTGGATTTGAAGTGGACAGCCTCGGCTGCGTGAAGGATGACGACAAGGACGGTGTCCCGGACAAGCAGGACAAGTGCCCGAAGACTCCGAAGGGTATCACGGTGGATAGCGTCGGTTGCGCCCTTGACTTTGACAAGGACGGCGTGCCTGACCAGATTGACCAGTGCCCGAACACCCTGCCGGGTGCCAAGGTCGATTCCACGGGTTGCCCGGTGGATACCGACAAGGACGGCGTACCTGATGGTCTGGACAAGTGCCCGAACACTCCGAAGAACGCACCTGTGGATTCCACCGGTTGCTCTCTGGATAGCGATGGTGACCTTGTTCCGGATTACAAGGACAAGTGCCCGGGTACTCCGAAGGGAATTTCTGTCGACGCTAGGGGCTGCTCTGCCAGCAAGAAGGAAGACCTTGAGGTCCTCGGCCGCGGGCTTACCTTCAACAAGGGCACCGCTACGCTCTCCAAGGGCAGTGCTAACTCCATTGCGAACATCGTCGCCCTCATGAAGAAGGTTCCGACCTTGAAGCTCGAAATCCAGGGCTATGTCGGTGGCAATGGCAATGCCGAAAAGAACAAGAAGCTCGCTCAGGATCGTGCTATCGCGGTACAGAGCACCTTGATGTCCAAGGGTGTCGATGCAACCCGCCTCCGCACGGCAAGCTTCAGCGGCGAAGAAGCCAACCAGAAGAGCGGCAAGCAGGAACGCATCGAACTGGTCGTGTTCCAGTAAGCAAAAGCTTGAATACAAAAAGGGCTCCGCGATGGCGGAGCTTTTTTTGTGCCTTATTTGTGCCTTATTTTTTAAAGACCCATTTTTTGTAGAGCATGAAACTCACGATCACGTATACTACGTTGGCGATGATGTTCGCAAGATAGCCGGGTTTCATGAAGCGAGACATGAAATTGCTGATGCTCATGCACCAGGAAACGTGTGAGAACAGATAGACGCAACCTTCGAGCACGAGCAGGTTTATCGAGTACGAGCACAGGAAGACGATGGCAAAGCGAATGACTTCGGTCCGCTTCTTGTTCGTACTTTTGAAGTTCCAGATGCGGTTGCATAGGTAGCTGTTCAGGCCGCCCGCAACAAATCCGAGGAAATTTGAAAGTTCCAGGTTCCAGTCAAGAATCTGGTGGAGAATCCAGACCACGATGAGCGTGATGAGGGTATTTAGAATGCCGATGATATTGTATTTGATAAAGTGAAGCACAAGCGCAAAATAATTAAATTATGGCTATGGACTGGATTACTTCAAGGAAATGCAGTGCCGAAATAGCTGCAGGAATGATAAAGAACGGGGATGTACTGGGTCTTTCCGGGTTTACGCTGGCCGGATATCCCAAGGCGGTCCCCTCGGCGCTTGCCGAGAGGGCTGTTAGACTTCACGAGATGGGTCAGGAATTCAAGGTGACGGTTTTTTCGGGCGCTTCGACGGGCGACAGCTGCGACGGTGCGCTTGCTCGCGCCGATGCCGTGAGTCTCCGTATGCCCTATCAGTCCAACCCGAACTTGCGCAAGGCGATAAACAGCGGCAGCATCCGCTATATCGACGCCCACCTCGGAAAGATGGGTTACCTTGTACGCACCGGGGTCGTGCCGGCACCGACGGTCGCCATTATCGAGGTGTCCGCCATCTTGCCCGACGGTCGCGTGTGCCTTTCCACTTCGGGCGGTAACTCGGTTTGTTTCCTGGACATGGCCGAAAAGATTATCCTGGAGCTGAACACCCGCCTTGGGGACAGCTGCCTGGGTATGCACGACAATGCTCTTCCCGAACTTCCGCCCCATGCGAAACCGCTTTTCATCTATTCTGCGGGCGACCGCGTGGGCGGCGAATTTGTGCGTGTCGATATGAACAAGGTTGTCGCCATCGTGGAGCAGGACCGCTTTGACGAGGTGACTCCTTTTGTCGAGCCGGATGCCGTTTCAAAAAATATTGGCGAACGCATTTTGGATTTCATTCGCTTTGAAGAATCGCACGGGCGCATTCCCAAGGGGATGGCCTACCAGAGCGGTGTCGGCAAGGTGGCCAACGCTGTGCTTTGTGCCATGGCCGAAGACGATCGCCTGGGGCAGATTGACCTGTTTACCGAGGTTATCCAGGAAGCTTGCCTCCCGCTTTTGAAAAAAGGCAAGTTGGGTGTTGCAAGCGGTACTGCGCTTACGCTTTCGCAGGCGGCCCAGCAGGAATTCGTCGAGAACAGCGCCGAATGGAAAAAGCATTTTATCCTGCGCCAGCAGGAAGTGAGCAATAGTCCCGATGTCATCCGTCGCGTGGGTGTGATCTCGATGAACACGGCGCTCGAAATGGACATTTTCGGTAATGTGAACAGTTCGCTTGTTTGCGGGTCCGCCATGATGAACGGCATCGGCGGCTCGGCGGATTTTGCGAGAAACTGCGCTCTCGGATTTTTCCTTACTCCGTCGGTGGCAAAGGACGGAGCCATCAGTTCCGTGGTGCCCTACGTGAGCCACGTGGACCATACCGATCACGACACGATGATATTCGTGACCGAGCAGGGCCTGGCCGATTTGCGCGGGCTCCCCGCCGAGGAACGTGCCCGCCTGATTATCAAGAACTGCGCCCATCCCGATTTCCGTGACGAACTGACCGACGTGCTGGAATTCGGGCTGAAGCATGCCAAGGGAGTACACCTCCCGCTGGCCCTGTCCCGTGCGTTCGAGATGCACAACCGGTTCCTGGAAACGGGGAAAATGCTCTAAAAAAGGCATATCGTCGTCTTTGGTGCCTAGAACCGTCTGACGACCTTGAATTTTTGTTATAAAAAATTATTTTTCCGTGAACCCTTGGACGGATTTGTTTATCCGACAAGGGCTTTTGGGATGCTTTGTTGGCTTTGTCGGCAAGGATGCAATATGTCAAAAAAATGCTTGGGTAGACTGGTTGGTTTGAAGGTCTTTGGGCTTGCAGTGTACATTGCTTGTGCATTGTGCTTTTTGGCGTCATGCGGTGACGATAGCTCCAGTGGCTCGGATCCGAAGATAGAATTAAGCACATGCGACGACACAACCGAAGGGGCTGTCGATTCGCTGGAAGGAGTCCGCTATGTTTGTAGTCAAGGCGAATGGCTCAACCTGTCGGATAGCACCGCGGACAGTTCTAGCACAGATTCCCTAAAACAGAAAGATCCCGAGGTTAATCAGGATACGACAAAGACTGTGGATTCCCTGAATCGCGACACAGTCACTACAGACACGTTGTCTCGTCAGGATTCCTCCGAAGTCGCCGATCCGGATTCGTCCGAAAAGGTCAGCAAGGAATCCGTGGGGCTGGAAAAAGTCAAGGTCACGGGTACGTTCGGTTATGGTATTTTCGATTCCAGGAGCTCGGTTGTCGTGGAGGTCCTGGATGATTCTTTCAAGAGCACCGGGACTAGCTTCCCTGCAACGATATCTGCCACGGATGGGTCCTATTCGGCCTCGGATGTGAGCTTTACCCCGCCCTATGCAAGGGCGTATATTCAGGGAAAGGCGAGCGACCTGCTGCACGGTGGTTCGATAACTTTGAATGATACCTTGTATGCGCTTGTTTCTGCCAAGGGAAAAAGCGGCAAGGCCAATATCAATGTGCTGACTTTTTTGAAGTCGGTATATATGCAGAGCTTGCTGAAGAAATCCAAAACAACGACTGAGGCGAAAGCTTCCGAAAAAGCTTCGAACGCAGTATGGAAGATGTTTAACTTTGATGCGGACGGCCTTGGTCATGTTGACTCGGTGACGTCTTTTGCCGGAAGTGAACCGGGCGCCGCCATGCTTGCCGTGACTATCTTGATGCAGTCCTTTGTCAAAGATACAGTGGCTAGCCTGTGGAATGTGGCTGCTGATTTTGCAGATGGCTCCTGGGATGATTCCTTGGCCCGTGCGAAAATTGCGGACTGGGCGTTCAACGAAGACGTGAATGACGATTTTGAAACGGTCCACAAGAATGTTGAAAAGCTGGGACTTGCCCCTGTTCCCGACTTTGAAAAGTACATCAGGATGTTCTACCGTGCGGAATTGGGCATTGAAGCCTGCTCCGACGAAAATGCCGGCACCATCTTCTTCTCGAAGAACCCGTTCAGCGCCTATTACGCTTCGGAACTGTCCGATGTGTCCGTTACGTCGGCACGTTTTATTTGCGACAAGAATACGGGTGCGTGGCGGGAAGCCTTGGACAAGGAAAAGGACACCTACGGGTTTGAAGCCGGCCAGGATGGTGAAATCCGCCAGGGACTTGTCAATGCGGGAATTATCTATACCTACAATGAAGCTAGCGATAGTTGGCGAGTGGTATCCTCCGATGTGGATATCAACAACTACTTTGTAGATAAATCCAATATCACCGATTTTGTCGACATCAAGACGGTGTACGAGGGCCTCAAGGCCGATGAGAAGGTTATTTTCCTGCTCCGCCATGGCCAACGTGACCAGAATGCCACGAGCAAGGAAGACGGACTTTCGCAAGCCGGCCTGGATTCTTCGAAGCACGTAGGGAAGAAACTGACGAAGTTCAAGGAGCCGATGAGACTTGGCGCCTCGGAATTCTACCGTGCCCAGCAGACGGTCATCGGCATTGCCATGGGCCGCGGGCAAGATACGACTATAGCGGATACGATTCCCGAACTGAACGACGACTGGTACATGATCGACAGACAGCTTGTAAACCAGGCGGAATCCGATGCCGGCGGCGGCTGGGAGGCCACGTCGCTTTATACATACACAGGTGCGTATTCCGGCGAAGACGCCACGATAAAGGCGTACTATAACTTGGAAGAACGCTCTGCCGAACTGATTGAACTTTTGTATAACAAGTACAAGGACGGATCCGACCGTTTCATCATGCTCAGTTCCCATGACAAGCTCATGGTTCCCTTCGTGGCGTACTGCTCGAAGTTGAGGATAAACATGAATGTTAAGGGCGGTGGAACGTGGATCAACTACTTCGCCGGAATCGCCATTATTTGGGATAAATCCGGAAATCGCCGCTATGAGGCCTTCAAAGGTCTTAAAGAGGCCTATTTCCAGGGATGGTAAGCTAAAAATCAGTGAATAGGATTTGGATAAGAAAAGAAAAAAATCTATATCTATACTACTATGAAGAAACTGTGGCTTACATTCCTCATCGCCTTGTTCGCGATGTCTTGTGGAGACGACAAGTCGTACTCTCCAGAGGAAGATGCCATGTCCGAAAGTTCGGACAACGATTCGACCCATACGGGCCATAGCCACAGGCAAAAATATTCCAGCAGTTCTAGGAAGGGTTCCTCCGATTCCAAGAATCCTTGGGAAAACCATGACCGTCAGGATTCTTTGAACCATTCGGGCGTGAATCCCCCGACTCTTGACACCGTTGTCGTCGATACGAGCGTCGTGAGCACGAAAAAGGAACTTCCTCCTTGCACGGCCCAGAACGAAGGTGAAACCTTCATGGTCGACGAAGACAGCGACCTGTATTTCTGCATTAATGGTGAATGGCGAACTTCTGTAATCGGTGTTGTAAAGGCGACTTGTGCGGAAGGTGTACTGACGGTGGATCCGTTTACGGCAAGTGACGCTGCCGAAGCCGAAGACCCGACGCTTGCGGGAACGTACCGCAGGGTGGCGGTCCCGGTTGCAGGTGCTGCCCAGAAGGGACCGTTCCGCTATGGAGCCTCTGTCAAGATTGTCGAGCTGGACAGCGCGATGCGCATGGCCGATTCCAAGAGGACGCACGAAACCTGCATTGCATCGGGCGATGGCAGCTATGCGTTCCCTGGTGTTAACTTGGTCTCGCCGTACGTGCGTGTCGAGGTGAACGGGTATTTCCGCAATGAACTTTCGGGCGGGCTCTCGACGTCGATGGTCACGCTTCATTCCGTGACGGACTTGACGGAACGGGATTCCGTGAACGTCAACATGCTGACTCATTTGGAATCCCCGCGTCTGCTAAAGCTCGTCGAAAATTCCGGCTTCAACCAGCCTATCCGGAGCATGAAAGCGCAGGCGCTCAAGGATGTGCTCTCTGCATTCAACATCGACCTTGGTGGCGGTGGAGGAAGCCATGGCGGCGGAAACAACAGCGGCTGGTTCTTTGGCGGGAATGGAAATAGTGGTGGCGGTAGCTGGGGTGGAAGCCATACCCAGACCACTACAGCTTCGGGTTCCTCGGTCACGGCCGACGAAGTGAGCCTTTTTGGTGGCGACGAGTATAGTGCGGCCCTGCTTGCGATTTCGATCATGATGCAGCGTAAGGGCTCTGGTCAGGAGATGGTGAGCTACGCCGATGGCATTGCCGAACGCATCAAGGGAAACGGCAACTGGGACGACAACAATGCCCGTGCAGACTTGGCGGACTGGCTCATGGAGTTGGATGCGAGCGGCGGCTACGACAAGATTCGCCAGGTCTTTGCCTCGTGGGGCAGGGGCGAAGCTCCCGATTTCGAAAAGCATTTGCGCAATTTCTGGTCCAAGGTTTACGGCTTTGAGACCTGCAATTCCTATACGGCGGGCCAGGTCAAGAATGTGAACACGAGCCTCAGTGCTTATTTCGCTCCGTACTACGACCATCCGGATAGCCCCAAGATTCGTTTCATCTGCGACAATACGCTTAAGTCCTGGCGCGTGGCCACCGACATTGAAAAAGATACGGTGGGCTTTGGGCCCGGGACCTACGCCGGTCAGATCCGTAACGGAAAAATCAATACGGACAAGTCCTACGTCTACGAACAGAGCAAGCGTGTTTGGCGCGAAGCGACCGCCGACGATGTCACCCCGTTCGAGGATATCGCCGATGTGCTCGCGACGGTTGCTCCTGGCGAAAAGGTCATCTTCATCCTTCGCCATGGGGAACGTACCGACGATACCGGCAAAAATGGCCACTTGACCGACAACGGCAAGAAGCAGTCTCAGTCGGTGGGCGCGAAGCTGAATGGCGAAAGTATCAGTTTTGCGAACTCGACTTATACGAGAAGCATGGAAACGGCGGAGAATTTTGCTAAGGGAGCCGGTTTGACGTTTGCCGAAAATACCATCGAGGAATTGGACGGTGCCTGGTTCGTGAAGGATGACTCGAAACTGGAGAACTACAAGAATTCCGATGGCGGTGGTTGGGTCGTGACTTCGGCTTATGCTTACCAGGGCAAGTATAGCGATGCCTTCTATGATATGGATACGCGTGGCGAAGAATTCATGAATACGGTCGTGATGCCGCGATTCTCCGAAGTGAGCCGTGTCGGTGTTTGGATTTCCCACGACATGTTGGTGGTGCCGTTGACTGTTTATGCCACAAGCAAGAAAGTGAATTTGCGTTACTTTGATACAAAGCAGTGGATAAATTATTTGGCTGGACTCGCCATTATACTGGACTCAAAGGGCGTTGCTCGCTATGTGCCTGTCAAGGGGTTGGCCTCAGGAACAATGACCATGTAGCCTAAGTAAAAACAAAAATGAGAAAGAGAAAATTAATTAAAATCCTGTTCAGTTTATCTATTCTAGCTTTGCTCAATTCTTGTAGCGCAGACGCAGAAAGTTCGGTAAGTTCAAGAGATTCAGATGCGAGGGAACGCGATTCGGTTGTCGTTCATGACAGCGTGAACGTGATTGATAGTATCCGGATTATCGATAGCGTTGTCGTGAAGGACAGTGTCCGCATTATCGATAGTGTTCGGGTTAAGGACAAGGTAAAGATTCGTGATAGTGTCCGCATTGTCGATAGCGTAGATGTAAAGGATAGCGTCCACATTATCGACAGCGTGAACGTGAAGGACAGCGTTCGTATCAAAGACAGTGTTGTCGTGAAAGATAGCATCCGCATCAAAGACAGCGTTGTCGTGAAAGATAGTATCCACATTAAAGACAGCGTGAAAGTGCGAGACAGTGTTGCCGTTCGGGACCCGGAATATTTTCTAGGAAAATGCAGCCAAGAAAACAAGGGAACGCTTAAGTTGGCCATCATTCAAGAAGAACGTCGCTATTTTTTATGTGACGAAGGAACGGTAATGTGGCGCGCTGCGAGCAATGTCGACGTGAATAACTACTATGTTCAAAAATCGGCGGTTACCAAGTTTGTCCGTTTGGATTCGGTTGCAGGCATTTTGGCAGAGGGCGAAAAAATGGTCGTGGTGATTCGCCATGCAGAGCGGAATACTGATTCTGCATCTGGGACACCTTTGAATGCAAACGGGGTGCAGCAGGCAAAAGAACTGGGTGGAAAACTGGCCTCCAACCTAGAATACCATTATGGAGCTTCGGGTTCCATTCGCACCCAGCAGACTTGTCGCTACATCGCTGCGGGCCGGGCCGGCGTTGATACCCTCGCTGATCTCTCTGTCGATACGCTTTCCCATATGGGAGAATCCTGGTATGTGAAAGATGCTGATGCCTACAATACGGCAACGAACAGCAAAGGTAGCTGGTATGTTCTTTCCAAGTGGGCTTATGAGAACAGCTATTCGAGTGCGTTTTACGATTTTGAGCCGAGGTGCTCCGAATGGATTGATTCAGTGGCTATCCCTTTTTCCGAGCGGGCCGGAACGGACGTGGCGTTCATTGCGACGCATGATTTGTTGATAATGCCTTTGGTGGCGTATATCTCGGCTAAGAAAATAGACATCAAGTATTACGATTCTAAAAAATGGCTGAACTACCTTGCTGGTTTTGCCATTGTCTTGAAACCGGACGGATCCCGTGTTTTCTATGCCGTCAAGGGCCTGGACGCTGGAAGAATTTCATCTTGACCAATACAAAGTAAATTAAACTAAACAGAAAAAGAGGCTTGAAAAAATCGTAAGAAAAAAGTAAATTTGCGCACAACTTAAATTGAACCACCAGTCGCGGTTGCGACGAAGATGTGCCAAATGAAATCAAGAATCTTTAAAGCCCTGTTGAGCGCTTCGCTCGTTTTTGTTTTTAATGCCTGTGAGGAGACGGCAATTGGTCTGGAAACGGAAAGCGTGTCTGTGGCCGATTCGGTAGTTGTCCGTGATAGCGTAAACTGGATAGACAGTGTACATTACGTAGATAGCGTTCGAATTATAGATAGCGTGAATATCATCGATAGCATTCGCTACGAGAAGGTGACGCGTTTTCTGGACAGCTTGCGCATAACGGATAGCTTGCGTATCCAGGACAGTCTGAATATCATCGACAGCGTTCGTTACAAGGATGTTGTTCGCTATATCGATAGCCTGCGTGTTAAGGACAGCGTGAATATCATTGACAGTGTCCGCTACAAAGATGTCACGCGTTTTGTTGACAGTATTCGCATCACGGACAGCGTGAATATTGTCGACAGCATCCGCTATAAGGATGTCACTCGCTTCCTCGACAGTTTGCGCATTACCGATAGCTTGCACATCATCGATAGTATCCATGTCGTCGATAGTGTCCACGTTATTGATAGCATCAACGTCATCGATAGCATTCATGTTATTGACCGCATCAACGTCATTGACAGTATCCACGTTATTGACAGCCTGCACATTGTCGATAGTATCTTCATCAGGGATAGTTTGCACATTATTGACAGTATCGCCATCAAGGACAGCTTGCATATTATCGATAGCATCCATGTTATCGACAGCATCTCCATCAAGGATAGCCTGAACATCATCGACAGTATCAGCATTAAGGATAGCTTAAATTTGATTGATAGTATCCTTTATAAGGACACCACCCGTGTCGTGGACAGCATTGTTCTCCATGGTCCGGAGGAATACCTGGGCGTATGCGGCCGAGCCAATGCGGGCGAGATTAAGACTGTCACCATCAACGGCGAAAATCGTTATTACGTTTGCGACAAGGGAACGCTCTTCTGGCGTATCGCCGCCGGGCATGACCTGAACAGCTATTTTGTGACCCAATCCGCAGTTACGGATTTCACTCCGTTCGACGAAGTCGTTAATGGGCTTGCCGAAGGTGAAAAGGTGGTGATAATGGTGCGCCATGCCGAACGCGGTGCCGATTATTCCAGGACGGGTCCGCTCACGGAAAATGGAAAGCTCCAGTCACAGGAACTTGGTGCGAAAATGATTGGCAGTCCGGCAATCTATTATGCGGGGTCGCAATTCATCCGTACCCACCAGACGTGCAACAACATTGCCAAGGGCCACGGCGATGCCGATACACTGGCCGATACCTTGTCTGTACTGAATGACGGTTGGTTCATAAAGAACCAGAGTGCCTACAATTCTGCGTCGTGGCAGGCAGGAGGCAATGCCTTCAACCTCCTCTCCAAGTGGGCGTACGAGGGCGGATACACCAATGCGTTCTATGACTTGGCCGAAAGGAGTTCGGAATTGATAGAAGAACATCTCATTCCGGCATTGGAAAAATCCGGAAAGTCCATCGGGGTGTTCGTCTCGCACGATGTGATGCTCTTGCCGTTGATTGCGTATGTTTCCGATGGGAATATCGATTTGAAGTACTACAAGTCCACGGAAAATCGCTGGGTGAACTATCTTGCCGGTTTTGCCGTCGTCATTAAGCCGGACGGGACCAAGGTGTTCTATGCGGTGAAGGGACTTGAATCCGGAACGATGTAGACTTTCTGACTTAAAATTCGAATAAAAGAAGAAAATGGGGCCTAAACGGGCCCTATTTTTTATTTTCCCATTGAAATTTGTAAGCGGATTTTATATTTTCAATGGAAACAAGAAGGGTGAAAAAATGAAAAACAACTATTTAATCACGGCAAAAGCCGTTTTTATTGCTTCACTCGCGTTTTCTGCTACCGCCGTTTTGGCGGAGCGCCCGGGTGATACTCCTACCTGCTCATTTACGGGTGGTGCCTACTACAGTTCCAACAACACGCTCTATCTGGAGTCCTTCGCTCAAGAAGGCGCTGTCGTCAAATTTGATGATGACTTTGTTGCGTGCGCTAATCAGGGCGAAAGCGGAATAAAGGTTGTCGTCCAGCGAGATACTCCGCTCAAGACCAATTCAACGCTGGTGCTTCCGTTCGGGGTTACTTCGGATTACGAGTGCGTCCGGTTTTATCAGATAGATAATTTTGGGAAGCGTAATGGTACATGGGAGGCTGTTGGTTATAACGTCAAGGGCGACATCGACGCATATACGCCATATATCATGGTTACCGATACTCATATAGATGAATGTGCGGCCCTTACGGAAATCCAGTTTACGCCAAAGTCAGAAACCTTCCAAAAATCACCTGAAGGCATGCCTCTTCGTTCTTCGCTGTACAACCAAGAAACGCAATATGTGGATTTCGTTTTGTCGGGAACTTATGAATACAAGAAATGGGAAGGGGCAGAAACGAAGGGTATCTATGGCTATGCAGCTAAAGACAAGGGGACTGTTTCGGGAGGCCAGTTTGTCAAGATTGGTTCTGGTGCTTATCTCCCGCCGCTGCGTGCCTACCTGGAGTATGTGGGTAATGATAATGCCATGTATAAGAAATCTTCTGACAACGAAAAAGACTTTGAATTGCCCGAGACTATTGAAGTCCGTCTCGTTGATGGTGACAGCACCTTGTCCATCGGTAAGTTGAATCCCGTTACGGGCGAAATCCAGATGGACAGCCGCCGCTTCGACCTCAACGGCCGTCTCATCAACGGGAAGCCTGCAAATCACGGCGTGTACGTCGGAAAACAGAAAATGGTTCGTTAATTTTTGGAGGGAAACATGAAAAAAGAATACAAAGCTCCGGAAATGGAAGTGTTGGATCTCAAGCATCAGGCTTCGTTGCTGAGTGGCAGTAATGAATGCACTGATGGAGATTATTGCGACGAACTCGGCTACGCCCCCGGCGCCGAAGTTAATCCTAAGTCCTAAATCTTTGAATCCGCTTGTCGGATCGCCCTTTTGTATTGCGCTTGGCCTCCGGGTCGGCGCTTTTTTTATTTGTAAATTAAATAATCTGTACAAATTATAGATGGCGTATTACAAATAAATTGTTTATAAAAATTTTACCTTATTTGTAGAACTGCTTTGCAGATAAAGATTGACTTTGTGCTTTGACTAGAATATATTTTGCGTACAACTTAAACTTACTGACAAATGGTGTTGGTAAAAAAGGAGTCTGCACAAAATGAAATCAAACACCCTAAAATTGCTGACAAGCGCTCTGCTTGTCTTTTTCTTTGCTGCCTGCGATGACAGTGCTACTGTTTCCGTAAACCTGGAAGACGCAGATGCGGTTGCTTCTGGTTCTGCTGGTTCCGATTCGGTCGTGATTCGGGATAGTGTGAATCTGATGGACAGCATTCGTTATATCGATAGTTTGCGTATTAAAGATAGCGTGCGTGTTAAGGATAGCTTGAATATTATTGATAGCATCCGTTATAGGGATGTCACTCGTTATCTGGATAGTTTGCGCATTACGGATAGCGTGCGTATTATCGATAGCTTACATATTGTTGATAGCATCCAGTATAGGGAAGTGACGCGCTACCTTGACAGTTTGCGTATTAAAGATAGCGTGCGTTTTGTCGATAGCTTGAACATTATCGATAGCGTCCGCTATAAGGATGTCGTGCGCTATATTGATAGCCTTCGCGTGACGACTCGCTTGAACGTCATTGATAGTATCTATATCATGGACAGCTTGAATATCATCGATAGCCTGCGTATTACGGATAGCGTTAACGTGATTGACAGTATCCATGTCGTGGATAGCGTGGTTGTCCATGGACCGGAGGATTACTTGGGCGCGTGTAACGACTCGACTAAGGGCGAACTCAAGGTGGCGTCCATTAATGGCGAAGATCGTTATTTCTATTGCGACAACGGAACGCTCCTTTGGCGCTTAGCTACTGAAGCGGAGAAGATGGGGGTCATTAACAGTCAGTATGTCACTCAATCTGCGGTCAGTGACTTTACCCCGGTCGAACAGGTCTTTGCGGGGCTCGCCGAAGGTGAAAAGTTGGTGGTGATGTTGCGCCATGCCGAACGCGTGAACACGATTACCAAGGAAACTCCGCTGACGGATAACGGAAGGCTGCAGTCCCAACAGCTCGGGGCTAAGTTGGTGGGTGGCCCGGAAATCTATTATGCAGGTTCGGAATATATCCGTACTCACCAGACGTACAATAATATTGCCATAGGCCGTGGTGACGCCGATACGCTTGGCGATACTATAAAAGTATTGAACGAGGGCTGGTTCGTAAGGAACCAGATGTCCTACTACATGGCCCTCTATAACGAAAATGACGATGGCAGGGGTGTCACGACGAGATGGGCTTTCGAAGGCGGCTACGACGATGCGTTCTACGATTTGAAGAGCAGAAGCTCCGAATTGCTGGAAGATCATATTATCCCGGCGCTGGAAAATTCCGGAAAGACGATAGGCGTGTTCATTACGCACGACATTATGCTCATACCTCTTGTGTCGTATGTTTCCGAAGGACGAATCGACTTGAGGTACTATGAGTCTCCGGAAGACCACTGGCTGAATTATCTTGCCGGTATCGCGGTGGTCCTGAAGCCGGACGGAACCAAGGTGTTCTATGCGGTCAAGGGCCTCGATGAAGGTAAAATGACCATCATTGAATAAGGTTTTGTTTAGGAATGTTAACATTTGGGGCGCGCAAGAAATGCGCGCCTTTTCTGTGCGTATCTAACTCCCGATAACCGCCCTTCAATTTCTCCTTCCGGCCTCCTGCTTTCTGCTAAAATTCTATATTTCCCCGCGCTGATTTTTACAAAACAGAAACCCATAAGAATGGATTGAATCCAATATGAACGAAACACAGAACAATGCACCCGAATCCCAGGAAGTGGCTCCCGCCGCAGTCCAGGAAGCGGACGTGCAGCAGCCGGCTCTCGTTGCTCCGCAACCTGCAGCAAAGGTGAAGGGCAAGTTCGACGAACAGCTCGGGCTCATGCTCCCCTCCGATGCCGCCCAGGTCCAGGCGCAGCTTTCCATGCCGGGCATGGATGATTCGATGGTTTACAAGATTGTGGAAACCCACAGCGGTAACCATTCGGTTCTTTACAAGACATACGAACAGGCTGTCCTTGCCCGCGATGTTCGCGATTCCATCGAGAACGCCGCTGGCCACAAGGTGCTCCCCATCGCGAAGGCGAAGCTCGGGTCCACCTACTGCAAGGGCCAGTACTCCACCGAACAGGGCTGCAAGGGCGACTCTGACACGTTCGGCATCGGCTCCCTGGTTGAATTCCAGGCGACCGGCCTTATCGTGGTGATGTGCGTCATCGTGGGCCTCACGGTGCTCTGTTACCTCATGAACTTCATCATGGCGAAGCTCGGCCTCAACAAGGACAAGGCTCCTGCCCCCGCGGTCAAGGCTGCTCCGGCACCTGCCGCTGTCGCGCCCGTGACTATCGGCCCCGCCCACTGCGACTGGGATCCGAACGCGAAGAGCGTACACCCGGGCTTCACCAACAAGCAGCTCCAGGCCTTCCTCGGCATTGCCGCCGTCGCCGCCCTGGAAGAACACCCCGGCATGAGCAACGAACAGTTCCTTGCCCTGGTGACCGCCGCTGCGACCCAGGCCATTGGTCAGCCCTGCCGCGTGACCGCCTACAGAAACATTAACTCCCCTGCTTGGACGATCGTCAAGTAAGGTAAACTTTTAAAACTTAACAGGCTTAAAGCCAGGAAAAATCAAAATGAAGAAAACAGTCCGTATCAGTTTCGAAGGCAAGACCTACGACGTCGAAGTAGAAGTTCTTGATTCTGCCGTTGCCGCAGCTCCTGCTGCTCCGGTTGCCGCCCCCGCTGCCGCTCCTGCCGCAGCTCCCGCCGTTGCTGGTGGTACCGAAGTCAAGAGCCCGCTCGCTGGCTCCGTGTTCAAACTGAAGGTCAAGGTTGGCGACAAGGTCGAAGCCAACCAGGAAGTGGCTATCATCGAAGCCCTCAAGATGGAAAACCCGGTGGTCGCTCCGTGCGCAGGTACCGTTACCTCCATCTCTGTCAAGGAAACCGACACCGTCGTTGACGGTCAGACCATGATGACCATCGCCTAAGAGGTACAGATAAATGAGTTCACTCTTGCAATCGGTCGTCGAGTTCGCAAGCGATACCGGGTTCGCATATGTCACCCCTTCGATGGTGATTATGTGGGTCGTGAGTTTCGTCTTGATGTACTTGGCGATTGTCAAAAAGTATGAGCCGCTGCTGCTCTTGCCGATTTCGCTCGGCGCATTGGCGGTGAACATCCCGAGTGCGGGATTCTACGATGGCGGCTGGAGCATCGAAGGTATGTTTACCCCGACGGCCGGCCTCTATTACTACATCAGCCAGGGTATCCACCTGGAACTCTTCCCGCCCATCATCTTCTTGGGCGTGGGCGCCATGACGGACTTCGGACCGCTTATCGCTAACCCGCGTACACTGCTCCTCGGCGGTGGCGCTCAGTTCGGCGTGTTTGCGACCATGTTCTGCGCTGTGGCTTTCGGTGGCTTTACTCTCGGTGAAGCGGCCTCCATCGGTATCATTGGCGGTGCCGACGGTCCGACCTCCATCTTCACTGCAAACAAGCTTGCTAAGCACCTCATCGGCCCCATCGCCGTGGCTGCTTACACCTACATGGCCCTGGTGCCGCTCATTCAGCCGCCTATCATGCGTCTCATGACCAACGACAAGGAACGCAAGATCCGCATGAAGGCTCTGCGCAAGGTGTCGAAGGCCGAACGCATCGTGTTTGCCGTGATGGTGATGATCGTGTGCATCCTCGTGGTGCCCGATGCTTCTGCTCTTATCATCATGCTCATGCTCGGTAACATCTTCAAGGAAGCCGGCGTCGTGGAACGTCTCGTGAAGACCTCCTCCAACGAACTCATGAACATCGTGACCATCTTCCTCGGTACTTCCGTGGGCCTCACGATGTCTGCCGACATCTTCCTGAAACCGCAGACCCTCATGATTATCGCCATGGGCGTTGTCGCCTTCGGTTTCTCGACCGCGGCCGGCCTCTTCCTTGCGAAGATCATGAACTGGTGCTCTCCGAAGAACCCCGTGAACCCGCTCATCGGTTCTGCTGGCGTGTCCGCCGTGCCGATGGCCGCACGTGTTTCCCAGGTGGAAGGTGCCAAGTATGACCCGCAGAACTTCTTGCTGATGCACGCCATGGGCCCGAACGTGGCCGGCGTGATCGGTACCGCAGTCTGCGCCGGTTACATGATTTCCAGACTCTCGTAGTCTAGACTGTGTCATGGCGAGCCCGCAAGGGCGTGGCCATCACAGACCCGCGAAGGCGGGGATCCCCTTGCAAAGGAAAGCCCCTGGCAATGCGCCAGGGGCTCCTTTTTTCTAAATTTGCTTGCCAAAGGGAACACTGTGGTTGTGTGTGAGGAGTATGCATGAAAAGACTGATCGTATTGATTTCGTTGATGCTGATGGCTACGGCTGCCATAGGTCAAACAGATAAACCCCAACCCAAAATGAACTTGCGCATGGGAGGTACTGAGCAGACGGTATTTCCTGGCGATACCATAGAACCCGTTGTTTTTGTGGTTGAAGGGGCCCATGTTGTAGAATACACGCTTTTGGATTCGCTCACCGGTGTATTTGAGTACGACAATTGGGTTGAAAAATCGCTTGCCACTATTTCGGGGACTGTCGCTACTGACACGGACCCCGGCAAATACCTGATAGAGATTCTCGCGACGGATACGGTAAATGGAACCATCGTTAATTCCATGTTTTATATTACGGTCCTCTCGTTAAAGGATGCGTTTGTACTTTCTGGCGGAAGCTTGAAGCAGAACGTTATGGCTGGGGATTCCATCGAGCCGATTGTGTTCGACTACCAGAAGTTTCACAATTATCGCATCGATAATCTGCCATCGGGCCTGATAGACAAAAAAGACACTAATTCCAAGACGATCACGATTGAAGGAGCTGTCGAAGACTCTCATAAAGACGAAAAATACACGTTTGCATTGGTCGTTTATTTAACAGAACGGGATTCTGTTGTCTATAACATCGAACTTGAAGTGGAACATATTCCCGTCGTTACAGACATTAAGATACTCAAAAATGATTCGCAGGTTGTTGTTGCTGGAGACAGCATCAAGCCCATCACGCTCAAATACGAAAACATTACCGACTTGCACTTTAAGGACATCCCGAAAACTTTGGATCCCTATGATGACCCCGAGGCAAAAACGTTTTTGTTGCAGGGTGCCATTCCAGAAGATTTCGGTGACTCGACACTTGTCATGAGTATATGCGCAAAAGGCCTCGACAACAACGACACGGCATTCGTAAAGCTCGTAATCAAACACAAACCCGGCAAAACGAAAATTAAACATGTCAGCGGAAAAACCACGCAGACCGTAAATGCCGGCGATTCGATTGAACCCATCGTATTCAAGTACGAACTGGCAATGAACGCATTGGGATTAAACTTCCCCAAGGGGACGCTTGTCGCTGAAAGGGACACAAAGGCAAAAACCATTACCGTTAAAGGCGCGGTGAGCAAAAAGGCGAGTGGTGAATACAACATAAAGGTTGTCGCCGAAGGTTACGAGAACAACGATACGGCAAAGGTGAAAATCATCGTGAAGAATCCGGAAGCCACTTCGAGCTCGTCTGTAGCAAAATCCTCCAGCTCCAAATCGAAATCCTCGAGCAGTGCGAAATCGGGTTCTTCGACGAAGTCCAGCAGTTCTAGCAAGAAGGGCAAGAACGCTTTGCCGGCGGTTGCCGTTGCCCCGCAATTCATGCTGTCGGCTGTCGGTCGTGACATCCAGGTGTCGGGCGTTTCGGAATTGGCGCCCTCTTACACCGTGTTCGATATGCAGGGGCATGTTCTTCGCAAGGGTGATGTCCATAGCAGCAGTTTCACCATCCCGATGGGTAATGCGGGCAATTACCTGGTGCGCATCGGCTCGTGGGTACGTTGTGTCTCGGTGAAATAAGAACTTTTCCCCAAAGATTATCACGCTTGTTGTCCCCGGCTTGTCCGGGGATTCTTTTTTTTCAGAGCCTTTGTTATATTTTTTTTCTGTGAAAAACTTGCATTTTTGCCTTTTGAAAAGTGGGCTACTCCTTGCCATTGCAATTGCCTTCTTGAATGCCTGCAGCAATAGTGAGGTGGAATTTGATGCTGTGGAATTTGTTGATAATATTGCTCTTAAAGAGGTTTCTAGTAGCTATCCATATACCGGGCTTCCCTACATATTCATAGATGTAGTCGATGGTTCGGGTATAACGAATAAGACGGATTATAAATATGTGGAAGTCCGCATTTGGAACGAAGCCCAAGATGGCGGCGTGCTTGTGAAATGCAATGTCAAGGGACGTGGAAATTCAACTTGGATAACTCCGAAGAAACCCTATAGGCTGAAGTGCGTCGACAAAATTTCGCCCTATTCTTTCCCTGAAGATAAGAACTGGGTGCTGTTGGCGAATCACTACGATAAGACCATGGCCAGAAATGCCTTGGCCTATTATATCTCGACTCTCTCTAATGCCCGGTACACGCCGCGAACCCATTTTGTCGAACTGGTCTTGAATAGCGAACATTTGGGAACATACCAGTTGGCGGAAAAGGTAAGGGTTGGCAAAAATAGGGTCAATATAGGCAAGAAGGATTTCTTGTTGGAGCTGGATAACCATCCGAGTTCGTCGGACGTGATTTTTACTGTCAAGCACTTGACCAAGCCAGTAAAGATCCACCATCCCGATGTGATAGAAGGGGATGAAGACTTCAATTATGCGAAAAATGCGATTCAGAAAATAGACAGCGTTCTTTTCTCGGATAATTTCCTTGACCCTGATGAAGGTTATAAAAAGTACGTGGATTTGCCTTCGTTGGTTGAATGGTTCGTGGTTACCGAGATAGTCAAGAATCCTTCAAATGTTGTTAACTGGTATATGACTTACGAACGTGGGGGGAAGTTGAAGATGGGACCTTTCTGGGATTACGACCTTGCTTTCGCAAATTCCTTGTGGTTAGCGGAGGCCAATTTGACTGAAGGGTTCTTGATGGAAACGGTTCCTTGGTTTACAAGATTTCTTAAAGATTCCAGATTCATTCAAATGGCAAAAGAACGTTTCGGTTATTTCTATGCCCGTAAGGATGAGATTGTTGCATATCTAGACGAAACCGCCCGGCAAATCAAGCTCTCTGCTTCTATCAATAATGAAATCTGGGATGTTTTTGAGGGGCGGAATTTTTCAAGTTCCTATGACGGCGAAGTCGAATTTACAAAGAAATGGATTTTAGACCGCTTTGAATGGCTTAAGGGCGCATTCCAAGAACTTTAGAATATCCGAAGGCTCTGAAAAAATATATTTTCTCTTACATCAACCCAGAGGAGAGAATATGTTTACGAAAAAAGGAATCCTGCTTGCCGCAATCGCATTGCTGGCTATATCTGCGAATGCAGAGAAAAGGACGATTACCCCACAAGTGCCCACGCTTGTGAACGGCTGTTACCAGATTTCAAATGCCGAAGAACTGTACGGCTTTGCCGAACTTCTGAATGTCCAGTATTATGACGAAAGGAAATATTTTCATGGTTGTGTTGAACTCACCGCCGATATTGTTGTGAACGAGGGTGTCTTCAAGAATGGGGTGCTGAACGTAGC